>CAWACW010000025.1:0-32272 GCA_963780635.1 Candidatus Melainabacteria bacterium | reverse complement strand
GGGCCGGGATGTGGACCAAGCTCGCCGGGCACCGGATCAACGAGGCTGGGTTCGCCCAGCCGATCCGGCCGATGAGCGCGATCGGAGGGTGACCGGTGAGCGAGACCGTGCAGGAAACGCGCACGACGACCGTTCTGGTGCGCTATTTCGCCGGCGCGCGGGCCGCCGCGGGCGTCGCCGAGGAACGGATCGTGCTCACGGACGGTGACAGCACTGTCGGGGACGCACTGGCCGCGGCGCTCGCCCGGCGGGGTCCCGAACTGGACAGAGTGCTCCCTTCGTGCAGCTTCTTGGTCAACGGCGTGGCCGTGCACGATCAAGGAATTTTCATCCCAGACGGGGGCGAACTAGACATATTGCCTCCGTTCGCCGGCGGGTGACACTGTGCCCCAAACGGACATCTCAGGCAGTGGGCCTCTTGCTTCTGTACCGGTCAATCGAGTGACCCAGGCCTCAAAAAGCCGACACGTTCCGTGATCGAAGTCAGGTTGATTTCGAGCTGATAACAATGCCCTGACCTGATAGAACGCGGCTTTTCGAGTAGGTCGCAATGAGTCAACGTGACGACGATCACAGCTCGATTAATTTCCGATCTAGGATTTGTTTACGTACGGTCGCTTCTCGGCTGGCCCCGAACCAGTCGAAGCAACATCCGCAGTGAACCCGGGTGACCGTGCGCCAAACCCTGTCCGACGGCCACCCGGACCAAAAACCCCCGAGTGAGAAACCGCCGGACAGGGACACAGGGAACGTCGCTGGGTGATTACTGCGCCCGGCGACGTCGACAGGGCCGCCCCCGAAGCGGTCCTGGCGTGGTCACATCGCACCGCAGTGGTGCGCAGGCCACTCCGCTTGAGGCTTGCCGGTTTGTGCCGGTCAGGCCAGTAGGCGCGGTGGGCGAGAGGCACATGGCTTCCATCCAAGGCAAGCACCGCAGGCAGTCCCGAGTCGTCCGTGGCGTGGCGAAGGTCGCGCTCGCAGGAGCCGTCATCGGCGTCCCGCTGACGATCGCCGCTACCCCGGCCAACGCTTCCAGCGTGAACTGGGACGCCATCGCGCATTGCGAGAGCAGCGGCAACTGGGCCACCAACACCGGCAACGGCTTTTATGGCGGCCTGCAGTTCACCCAAAGCACGTGGCACGCCAACGGCGGCACGGGCTCTCCGCAGAACGCGTCCCGCTCGCAGCAGATCGCGGTCGCTGAGCGCGTTCTCCAGACCCAGGGCATCGGCGCGTGGCCGGTGTGCGGCAAGCAGGCCGGTTCCTCGGGCTCGTTCTCTTCGAGCCACACCGAGGCGACGCACCGCAGCACGACGACGCACAGCACCACTCACCACAGCACGACGCACCACAGCACGCGGCACCACACCACGCGGCACCACGTCGTCGTCGACGCGACCCCCAGCACGTCGACCCACCACACCACGCACCACTCCAGCGTGAGCGCCACCCCGAAGAGCAACCCGAGTGGTGACTACACCGTGGTGTCGGGCGACACCCTGTCCAAGATCGCCACGAAGGAAGGCGTCTCGGGCGGCTGGACGGCCCTGTGGAACCAGAACAAGAGCTACGTGCCCGACGCGAATCTGATCTTCCCTGGTCAGAAGCTCGCCATCAAGTGAGAATCCCCGAGTGAGACTGGCGACTGCTCCCCGTCGCTGAACCGTGTGCGGCCCGAGCCATCAGTGGCTCGGGCCGCACACCGGCGTCCAGGGGTCGCGGCCCGCTAGGGGCAGTTGACCCACTCCTCGGTCCCGTCGGTGAAGCTCTGCCGCTTCCACACCGGAAGCCTGCGCTTCACCTCGTCCACCAGGTCGGCGCAGGCGGCGAACGCCTCCCTGCGATGCTCAGCGGCCACGGCGACCGCGAGCGCCACGTCACCGACGGCCAGCGGGCCGATCCGGTGGCTGACCGCGATCGCCCGGACACCCGCCGAACCGTGCCGGGCCGCCAGGTCGGCGACCACCTCGGCCACCACGTCCTTCGCGGTCGGGTGGCCCACGTACTCCAGCTCGCGCACGCCGCGGCCGTGGTCGTGGTCGCGCACCACACCGGCGAACGTGACCACGGCACCCGCGGCCGCATCCCCCACCAGAGCGGCGTGCTCGTCCACGGACACCAGGTCCTCGGTGACGTCCGCACGCACCACCCGGGCCGGTGTGGCGACGACTGGGGCCTCGGTGTGACCGTGGCCGTGACCCTGGCCGTGCGCCGGCCGCTGGTGGTCGCCGCCGGCGAGCTGGTCCACCGCGTGGTCCAGCAGCTCGGCCAGCACGCTCAGGCCATCGTGGACGCCGCCGGTGGAACCGGGCAGGTTGACCACGAACGTCCGGCCCGCCACACCCGCGACACCGCGGGACAGCACGGCCGTGGGTACCTTCGGCAGCCCGGCAGCTCGGATCGCGTCGGCGACACCCGGGACCTCGTAGTCCAGTACCGACCTCGTCGCCTCCGGCGTCCGGTCGGTGGGGCTGATGCCGGTGCCACCCGTGGTGACCACGACGTGCATGCCCGCGGCGACCGCGTCGGCCAGCGCGGTGGCCACCGGGTCGCCGTCGGGCACGACGATCGGCTCGGGCACGTGGTAGCCGCGCTCGCGCAGCCACGCCACGATCACCGGGCCGGTGCGGTCCTCGTACACTCCCGCGGCCGCGCGGTTGGAGGCGGCGATCACCCTGGCGGTGCGTGCGGGGATTGTCATCGGTCCTCCGGTCTGGTCCAGCGGCCCGTCTTGCCGCCTTCCTTGCTGCGCACCCGAACCGCGTCCAGCACGGCGGCCGGGTCGACCGCCTTGATCATGTCGTGCAGGGCGAGCCCGGCCCCGGCGACGGCGGTCAGCGCCTCCATCTCGACGCCGGTGCGGTCGGTGGTGCGCACGGTCGCGGTGATCTCCACCTCGGTCTCGCCGACCGCGAGGTCGACGGTGACACCGGTGATCGCGATCGGATGGCACAGCGGGATCAGGTCCGGCGTGCGCTTGGCGGCCATGATGCCGGCGATCCGGGCCGTGGCCAGGGCGTCGCCCTTGGGCAGCCCGTCGGTCCGGAGCAGGCCGATCACCTCGGCGGTGGTACGCACAACGCCACTGGCGACCGCGGTGCGGGCGGTGGCCTCTTTCGCGGACACATCGACCATCCTGGCCGCTCCCGTGGCGTCCAGGTGGTTCAGCTCAGTCACGTACCGATGTTACGGCGGCCTTGCGCACCGCGTCGGCCACGGCGGGCGCGACCTGTGAATCGAACACGCTGGGCACGATGAACGAAGCGTTGAGCTGGTCGGGCGACACGCCGTCGGCGATGGCCTCGGCGGCGGCCAGCAGCATCGAGTCGTCGATGGTGCGCGCCTGCGCGTCCAGCAGGCCGCGGAAGACGCCCGGGAACGCCAGCACGTTGTTGATCTGGTTCGGGTAGTCGCTGCGGCCGGTCGCGACGACGGCCGCGTACTTCTGCGCGTCGAGCGGGTCGACCTCGGGGTCGGGGTTGGCCAGCGCGAACACGATGGCGTCCTTGTTCATGGTGGCGACCTGCTCGGCGCCGAACAGGTTCGGTGCGGACACGCCGATGAAGACGTCGGCGTCGACGAGGGCGTCGTGCAGGCTGCCGGACTGCCGCTGCGCGTTCGTGTGCTCGGCCAGCCAGGCCAGATTGCTGTCCAGGTCGTCGCGGTCGGGGTGCACGATGCCGTTGATGTCCACGGCCAGGATGTCGGCAGGCGGCGTGTGCAGCAGCAGCCGGATGATCGCCGAACCGGCGGCGCCCGCCCCGCAGACCACGACCTTGCAGTCGCGGATGTTCTTGTCCACGACGCGAAGTGCGTTGCGCAGCGCGCCGACGACGACGATCGCCGTGCCGTGCTGGTCGTCGTGGAAGACCGGGATGTCCAGCTTCTCGCGCAGCCGCGCCTCGATCTCGAAGCAACGCGGGGCCGCGATGTCCTCGAGGTTGATGCCCGCGTACACGGGAGCGATCAGCTCGACCGTGCGGATGATCTCCTCGGTGTCCTGCGTGTCCAGGCACACCGGCCAGGCATTGACCTCGCCGAACCGCTTGAACAGCGCGGCCTTGCCCTCCATCACCGGCAGCGCGGCGGCGGGCCCGATGTTGCCCAGGCCCAGCACGGCCGAGCCGTCGGTGACCACGGCGATGGTGTTGCGCTTGATGGTCAGGCGGCGGGCGTCGTCCGGGTTCGCGGCGATCGCCTGGCAGACGCGGGCCACCCCTGGCGTGTAGGCGCGGGAGAGGTCGTCGCGGTTGCGCAACTGCACCTTGGAGTTGACCTCGATCTTGCCGCCGAGGTGGATCAGGAACGTGCGGTCGGAGACCTTGCGCACCTCGACGCCGGGCAGCGCGGCCAGCGCCTCCTCGATGTCCTTGGCGTGCCCGGCCGACGTGGCGTTGCACGTGATGTCGACGAGGATCCGGTCACCGTGCGAGTCGACGACGTCGAACGCCGTGATGACACCACCGACGCGGCCGATCGAGGAGGCCAAGTCGCCCGCGGCGCTCGCCGACGGCGGCGCCTCGACCCTGATGGTGATGGAGTATCCAGGGCCTGGAACGGGCATGACACAGCCTCCGAGGTCAATCAATCCGGTGGTAGAACACTAATCCGCTCAACGGTTGACGACGGTGACCGGGTGCACGTAGGGCAGCGTCTCGGCCGGCACGGGGAACTCGTCCTCGCCGAACGGGGACAGCGAACCCTGCCGGTCCGAGGCCAGCTCGCTGACCGGGTGACCGCCGTCATAGCTCTCGGCAGGCCACCTCGGGTCGAAGCCGTCGGTGCTCTTCTTCTTCTTCTCGGCCCTCGCCACGGTTCCTCCTCGTCCGTCGGGGATGTGGACAGTCTGCCGTACCGCGACTCGGTGCGGTGATCCCTCCCCCGCGCCGTATACCGTGGTCACACAATGCCGGGTACCTCGTTGGCCGAGTGGCTGCGCGCGCGGGACGACGCAACGTTGTCCGCGCTGCTGCGTGCCCGCCCCGACCTGGCCACACCACCGCCCGCCGACACGTCGGTGCTGGCCAGCAGGGCCGCGACCAGGGCGTCCGTGGCTCGCGCGAGCGAGGACCTCGACTCGTTCACGCTGGCCGTGCTGGACGCACTCGTCGTCGCGGGCGCGGACACCACCCCGGTGCCGGCCGCCGAGCTGTACCGGCTGCTCGGTACCGACGTGCGCCGGGCACAGGCGAACGCGGCTGTGGCACGACTCACCGAACTGGCCATCGTGTGGCCGTCCGACGACGCGCTCGCGATCGTGCCCGCGGCCCGGGAGGCCAGCGGCCCGTATCCCGGCGGTCTGGCGCAGCCGTCCGCCGCACTCGCCGACGTGGACGTCCCCGCGCTGCTGGCCGGACTGGGTGAGGGTGACCGGCGGCTGCTCGCCGCGCTCGCGGCCGGTCCACCGGTCGGCCGGACCCGGGACGCGGCCGAGGGCAACGGTGACGTGAACACGCCGGTCCGCCGGTTGCTGGCCAGTGGGCTGCTGGTGCGCCGCGACGGCGAGACGGTGGAACTGCCCCGCCAGGTCGCACTCGCCGTGCGGGGCACGCACCCGATGGGCCGCCTGCAGCCGGATCCGCCGCTGCCCGCCACGAAGGACCGGGGCGGCACGACAGTGGACGGCACCGGGGCGGGCGAGGCCGTCGAGCTGGTCCGGCACGTGACGGCGTTGCTGGCCGCGTGGTCGAAGGAGCCGCCGCCGGTCCTGCGGGCCGGTGGGCTCGGTGTCCGGGAGCAGCGCAGGCTCGCCCGGCAGGTCGACTTGTCCGAGCAGCTGACTGTGCTGCTGGTAGAGGTGACGGTCGGCGCGGACCTGGTGACCGCCACGGACGGCACGGCACCGGAGTGGGTGCCGACCACGCAGGCCGACACCTGGCTGGCCGCGAACACCGAACAGCGCTGGGCGACGCTGGCCGCGGCCTGGCTGAACCTGCCTCGGCTACCGGGTCTGGCCGGCCTGCGCGACGACCGGGACCGCCTGCTCGCCCCGCTGTCGGACGAGCTGCGCAGGCCGCTGGCCCCGAGGGACCGCCGATGGATCCTGCGCGCGCTGGCCGAGCTGCCGCCGGGCGCCGGGATCACCAGACCCGAGGAGCTGCTGGGCCTGCTGAGCTGGCGGGCACCGCGCCGCGGTGGCCGGATGCGCGACGACCTCGTGCGCTGGACGCTGCGCGAGGCGGCGACGCTGGGCGTGGTGGCGCTGGGCGGTGTCACGTCGGCAGGGCGGGCGCTGCTCGCCGAAGGCCCCGCCGCGGCCGCGAAGCAGCTGGGTGCCGCGCTGCCCGAACCGGTGGACCACGTCCTGGTGCAGGCCGACCTGACCGTCGTGGCACCGGGACCGCTGGAACCGGACCTGGCCGAAGAACTGGCGCTGGTCGCGGACGTCGAGTCGGCCGGCGGGGCGACCGTCTACCGGGTCGCCGAGACCACCGTGCGGCGGGCACTGGACGCCGGACGGACCGCGACCGAACTGCACGAGCTGTTCCGCACCCGGTCCAGTACCCCGGTGCCTCAGGCGCTGGAGTACCTGATCGACGACGTGGCCCGGCGGCACGGCAGGCTGCGCGGCGGTGCCGCGGGCTCGTTCCTGCGCTGCGACGATGAGGCCCTGCTGGCCGAGGTGCTGGCCAACCCGGAGGCAGGGCGGCTGGAGTTGCGGCGGATCGCGCCGACCGTGCTGGTCAGCCCACTGCCGCTGATCGACGTGCTGGACGGCCTGCGGTCGGCCGGCTTCACGCCGGCCGCGGAGGGCCCGGACGGGCGGGTGCTGGACCTGCGGCCCTCGGGCAGACGGGTCGCGGCACGCCCACGACCGGAGCGGCATCCCGTGGTGCCGCCGACCCCCAGCGATGCCCAGCTCGCCGCCGTCATACGGCAGCTGCGGATCGGCGACCAGGCGGGCACGTCGCGGCGTGGCCGTGCCGTGTCACCACGACCGGGCGGCGGCATGACGGACATGGCCGCGACGCTGGGCGCGCTGCAGGAGGCGGTACGGGAACGGCGGGACATCTGGCTGGGCTACGTGGACGCACAGGGCGTGGCCAGCAGGCTGTTCGTCGCGCCGGTCGCCGTGGGCGGCGGCGTGCTGGAGGGCCTGGACCGCGCGCACGGCGAGATCCGCCGCTTCACGCTGCACCGCATCACCTCGGTCGCGCTGGTCGAGTCCGCGCCCGACCAGCAACCACCGAGTTAGTACGTGGGGTTCAGACCCGGACCGTGGTGCGCTGTTGGCGCATCGCGTGCTCGACCAGGGTGATGAGGATCTGCTTCGTCGACTCGCGGTTGCGGGCGTCGCAGGTGACCACCGGGACCGACTGGTCGATGGTGAGCGCCTCGCGGACGTCGTTGACGCGGTGGTGCAGGACGCCCTCGAAGCGGTTGATCGCCACGATGTAGGGCAGCCTGCGGTCGTCGAAGAAGTCGATCGCGGCGAACGCGTCGGCCAGCCTGCGGGTGTCGACCAGCACCACGGCACCGATCGCGCCGCGGACCAGGTCGTCCCACATGAACCAGAACCTGTGCTGGCCCGGTGTACCGAACAGGTACAGGATCAGATCCGAGTCCAGCGACAGCCGGCCGAAGTCCATGGCGACGGTCGTCGTCGTCTTGTTGGGCGTCGCCGACAGGTCGTCGTGGCCGATGCTGGCGTCCGTCATGACCGCTTCGGTGGTCAGCGGCACGATCTCCGACACCGAACCGACCAGTGTCGTCTTGCCCACCCCGAAGCCGCCGGCCACGACGATCTTCGCCGAGGTCGTCGCCTTGCGGCCCGCAGGTGGTGGTTGCGGCACCCCGCGCGAACTAGAGCCTCCGAAGACCACTGAGCACCCTTTCCAGGAAGTCCATGGACGGCCGGTCACCCACGACTATCCCGCTGGAGTGGATGACGACCAGCCCCATGCCGGCCATGTCACCGATCAGTACCCGCACCACACCGAGTGGCAGCCGAAGATGGGCGGCCACCTCGGCGACCGACCTGGTGTCCATGCACAGCTCGCAGATCGAGCGGTGCTCGGGCAGCAGGGCTTCTTCCATCTCCCAACCGCGATCGCTGGTGGAGACCAGCGCCTCGATCGCCAGATCGTATTCCGAGCGTGTTCGGCCACCCGTCCGTGTGTACGGGCGGACCAGTGACCCGGTCTCGGTGACCGGGTCGGGCTGCGGTTGCTGCGGCGGTACCGCAGGTCGCTGCCAGGCCGAGCTGGCCCTGTCACTGGCCACCAGCCCCGGTTCACCGAACAGGTCGGCACCGGGACCGCCGAACAGACCGTTCCGGTAACCGCTGATGTCGAATCGGTTCGGGATATCCGATCCGGCGTGGTCAGCGGGTTCGTAAAACTCGCCGTCCGCCATCTCGCTGTGTCCTCGCTCCCCAGCGTTCGGTGGTTGATCTCCGCTCGACCTATCCAACACCGGATCGGAGTCGCCCGTCACTACATTCGGTAGGTACTCGTCGCGCTCGTCGCGGCCGTCGTCGTACCCGTCGTCATACAGCTGAAACCCGTCTGCGGCCCAACGCCGGTAGTCGAACCGGTCACCGACCCGTTCACCACGCCGGCCACGTTCAGGGCTCATCTCGTCTCACCGCCGGCCCGTCACACGCGTCGCCCCGACCCGCTCATCTACGCACGGCACCTTGCAGCTGAGCGCGCAGTTCGGGGGTCATCTGCTGGCCGACGCGTTCGACCAGCAACGTCATCTCGTAGGCGACCAGCCCGATGTCGCAGTTGGGCGCGGCCAGCACGCCCAGGCACGACCCGTCGCTGATCGACATCAGGAACAGATAGCCCCTGTCCATTTCGACGACGGTCTGGTTGACCGCGCCTGCCTCGAAGCAGCGAGCCGCACCCTGGGTGAGACTCACCAGCCCGGAGGCCACTGCGGACAACTGCTCGGCACGGTCGCGTGGCAGGCCTTGCGAGCCGGCGAGCAGCAGACCGTCGGCCGAGACCACCACGGCGTGGGCAACGCCTGGTACTCGGCGAACGAAGTCGGTAATGAGCCAGCCGAAACTACCTGGCTGCTGAACGGACGCTGTCACTCCTGCTCCTCGTCGGCACGGTGCGCGGATGGATGGGAAGCCTCGCCAGAATATGCCTCGATCCGCGAGTGGCGACCGCGACGTATGCCCTGTTGGAAGCTCGACATGCGGCCCCGAACCGCATCGGCGGTGCGTGGTGGCAGTGCTGGCGGGGCCATGGTGGCCTGCGCGGTGCCACCGCCGCCGGCTCCCTGAGCGGTCCCTGTGGACTCCGGGCGCGGCGCCGCCGAACCCGGAACCAGGTGTGCCTTGGGCACCCGCTTGGGCAGGCCCGCGGTCGTCACGTCGGACACCGACGTGAGCAGGGCCTGAGCCCGTGACCAGCCCTCGTCGGCCGGAGTCTGCCAGCTCGAGAGGCTGTCGGCCTCGTCGGTGTCGCCCGCGGCGGCCGGCGTGAGTCCGTTGCCGGTCGTGCTGCCGTGGCCAATGCCATTGCCATTGCCGTTGCCATTGGTGTGTCCATTGCCGTTCCCGTTCCCACTGTCCAGGCCCGCCAGCCGGCTCGCCCTGCCGCCGCCGAACCCGGCGGCGGCACCGGCACGACCGGGCACCCGGGTGGGCAACCCGCCCATCTCGCCGGCGTTGGCGGGCGCGGCCTGCTGTGGCGCGGCCTGCTGGAGCTGTTGTTGCTGCGCGGGGGCAGCGGCCATCGGGGCCGCCGCCGCTGCGGCGGCGTCCTGGTCGGCGCCCTCGTCGGCCCGGAACCACTGCGAGAGCACGGCCTCGTAGATGGGCAGCCGTTCGGTCGGCGCGTCCACCTCCGGCCGGGCCGTGCCGTTGGCCGGCTGTGCCTGTGGCTGCCAGCTGCGCTCCTCCGGGTCGACCGGGCTCGCGTCGGCGGCGGTGTACGCCTCCCACAGCGAGGTGGAGCTGTCGATCAACGAGCCGTTGCCGCCGGCTGGTGCGCCGTGCTCCACCAGCGCGTCGGGCTCCAGGCTGCCGGAGGGTTCGAAGTCGCTGGCCCAGAACGCGGTCGCCGGTTCGGCGTCCGATTCGGTCGTGGCCTGCGGCGGTACCCGGACGGTGCCCGCGCCGCGGCCACCGTCGTCGCGGCGGGCGGACGCCAGGCCGAACGCGCCCGCGATACCGGCGGCGGCGCTGGCCGCACCGGCCATGTCGTTCTCCGGTGCCGCTGCGGGCGGCGGGAACGTGTCGCTCATGCCCAGCTGACCGGCCGGTGCCAGGTCGACCGCGCCCAGCGGGCTGGGCTGCTCATCGCCGGGCCGGTGGACGAGGTCCTCCGGGATGACGATCAGCGCGACGGTGCCGCCGTCGATGTCCTCGTTGGCGCGCAGCTTGACCCGGATGTTGTGCCTGCGGGCCAGCCGCGCCACCACGTACAGACCCATCCGCCGGGTCACGCCGACGTCGATGTCCGGCGGGTTGGCCAGCCGTTCGTTGGCCAGCCGGACGTCGTCCTCGCTCATCCCCACACCACGGTCGGTGACCTGGATGGCCAGCTCCCGCGACCGGGTCCTGGCGATCCGCACGCTGACCCTGGTGTTGGGCTCGGAGTAGGAGGTGGCGTTGTCCAGCAGCTCGGCGATCAAGTGGATCAAGTCGTTGACCACGCGGCCGAGCACCGACGCCGCGGGCGGTGCGCCCACGTCGACGCGGGCGTACTGCTCGACCTCGGACACGGCGGCACCCACGAGCTCACCGATCGGCACCGGCCGGCTCATCCGCTTGGCCAGACCGCTACCGGAGAGCACCAGCAGCGACTCACTGTTGCGCCGCATACGGGTGGCCAGGTGGTCCAGCTCGAACAGGTTGGCCAGCTGGTCGGGGTCCTGCTCGTCCTTCTCCAGCCGGTCGATCAGGGCCAGCTGGCGTTCCACCAGCGCCTGGCTGCGGCGGGAGAGGTTGATGAAGATCGCGTTGACGTTGTCGCGCAGGACGGCCTGTTCGGCGGCCAGCCGGACGGCCTGGCCGTGGACCACGTCGAAGGACCGCGCGACCTCGCCGATCTCGTCGGCGGTGAACACCGGGACGGGTTCGACCGCCGCGTTGGACGCCCTGATGGGGTCCGGGTCGGCCAGGATCCGCTGCACCGACTGGGGCAGCTTGGTGCGCGCGACCTCCAGGGCACCCGACCGCAGCCGGCGCAGCGACTGCACCAGCGACCGGGCGACGAACAGGGTGATCAGGAAGGCCAGCAGCAGGGCACCGGCCAGGATGGCCCCGTCCCGGATGGCCTGGTCCTTCGCCTGCGAGGCCAGCGTGTCGGTGGTCCCCCGCAGCTCGGCGTCGAGCTTCTCCTCGGCGTCCTCCAGCCTGGCGCCGGCACCGTCACCGGCCGACTGCACGGTGGTCGGCTGGACGCTGGCCAGGTTCGCCTGCGGCGCACCGAGGTTCTCGTCCGCACGGGTCTGGATCAGGGTGAGCAGCTGGGCGCGGTTGTCCACGTCCGGACCGGTCACCGTGTCCTGGTACATCTGCAGGTCGGCGGGCGAGGCGTTGGTGCTGAACCGGTCGACCGATGCCTCGAACTCGGCCTCGGCCGAGTCGAGCTGCGTCTCGGTGCCGGGCAGGAACTGCCAGCCGCTGGTGTGCGTGCCGTCGGGCAGGGCCACCGGGGTCACCGTCATCATCAGGATGGCGTTGGCCCGGGTGTACTGCTCCTTGGCGGTACGCAGGTCGAACAGGTTCGACGCCAGCTGGCTGATGCGCTGGTCGGGCGCGCCCGCGCTGACCAGCTGTGTGCTCTGCAGCAGCGTCGAGAGGATCTGGTTGTAGCCGGCGAGGACGTCGACGTCGGGGAACTTCGACGACTTCGCGAACGCGCGCAGCGAGTTGAGGCTGGCGACCGCGTTCATCGCGTTGGTCACCGCGGTCTCGGTGGTCGCGTCCAGGTCGTCGTCGGTGGCGGCCAGCTGGCGGAACGACAGCACCTCGGCGTCGGACTGCGCGGTGGCCGCACCACCGGGCGGGCTGCCCGGGTTGCCACCGGAGGTGACGTACAGGGTGACCTGCTCGCGTTCCTTCTGGACCGAGTCGATGACCTCGTCCAGCGAGCCGGCCAGCGCGACCTGCTCGCTGATCTGGTCGTAGACGCGGGCGTTCTGCAACTGGCTGCTGACCCGCAGCGCGCCCAAGGCGACCGCGGTGATCAACGGCACCAGCAACACGATGAGCAGCTTCCAGCGCAGTCGCCAGTTGCTCAGGCGCCACCGGGCGGTCCGGCGACCCGTCGGCTGGTTCGGCGGTATGGGCGGAACCTGCGACATGCCGGCCGGGGTCACCCCCTCACCCGGGCGTTGCCTACTGCGAGCAGCCTGTCCGAGCGCGCTGGGCGCGCCCTGCCGCGTACGTCCTGGCACCCCTAGCACTCTCCCGCATCTGCTGAGCCGGCCTGGCCGACCGTGGCGGCGGTCGGCATCGCCAGGGAAACTGACGCGCGACTGGCGGCGATGGATGGGTGTATGGCGCGGGGCCCACGATGAGGGGTGGCCACAGCCAGATAGTCACGTGTGCCGCGCCGGGTGCCGAGTGTCTGCCCGGCAGGCCACACGCGAGCGGCCCCACTCATCTGGTCACTCCTTCGCCTGTTCACCTCATCGCGACGACTGTCGTAGCCCGGGTAGCTCCGCTGCCCCACTCGCGCGCACAAGAAGGTATCCAATGACACCGAGAATGTCAGCCCTTTCGGGGCTATTACCACGCGAGTAGACACGCTCCGTGTCAGTCGACCGCAAGAGCATGGCACCTCGGACCGCGAAATGCCACTCCCCCGGTTGCAGGGGATCGATTGACTCGCGAAGTGACATGGCAGCGGCGGCGGATTACCGGGAACCCTGAACTCTGGGTGCACGACCGACCACTCAGCGGATACGACGGGGCTCCACACCGACTCACCGGCCCCGCCGGGAGAGGTGGATCAGCCGCCGTTCGGCGGCCACCAGATCGCCCGGCCGCGCCACCGGCACGGCTTCCTCGTCGTTTCCATCGTTTCAAGTGAAAAGAATGTTAACGAGTTACGGACTATGCCCGGAAAGTGTCGACACTACCGGTATGCTGTCCATTGTTAGACCATTCGGCGCAGCGTTCCCGACCGATCGGACCACTACGGCACGGTGGTAGGCTCTGCAGTCCGTTGGGTGTCACCACCAGGGCGTTCGCTGTCCGCGAGCCGATCAGGTGAGGCACCGTCGACGGACCCACCGACGAGGATCCACGGCATGGCAGTGCGGGTGCGGCATTACCCCAGGAATCGACCCCGAGCAGGGGCCGCGAGGGCTGTCGCGAGCAGCCGTACTGGTCGCGTCCACAGCACGGAAAGCCACCGGACCCGGCCATTCACGCTGATCCGGGACACCCGTCGAATCGCGTTTCCCGTCACTGGAATTGATATCGTCGTTTGTGGTTCACGAAACGTTCACAAGCGGATCACACGTGGGCGACCCATATCCGCATGCATGATTCCCGTACCGGCCCGGCCGATTGAAGCCATTCGAACCGGCCCACGCCACGAAACAGCTCCACGATCGACGGGCGATATGCGGACGGTATCGCCGGCTAATTCACCGATCGCACGTTCATGCGCGGGCATGTTGCCCGCCAGCATCGATCGGCGTGCTCACCGCCGGTCGGCGGCGCGTGCGACCGCGCAGCGGTGCGATCGCCCGAACGCCGCTGCGCCCTCAGCCCGACCAATCACCCGGATGGCGCACGAACGACACGGGCAACACCGCCGGATGGTTGCTGTGATCGCGGTCACTCAGCCTTTCGGCATGCACTTTCGGACCGAATGTGTACTGGCTTTCACGTTCCCCGATGGGGCACACAATGCGGTGCGCGGCGGTCTCGCACCTACCGAATTCCGTGGCCTGCCGACCTCGGCCGGCGCCCGGTGATCGCCGCGCGGGCCACCGCGGGCCAGGTCCCGGGTATGGTCGGCGTCCTGCGCCACGGCCCGGTGTTCCGTCCGCCCACCGGCTCCACTCCACCTGACGGCTCCCTTGTGGGAAGGATCGACCAGCCATGCTGGAAGTGACCGAACTGGGCCACACCTACGGGACCGGGGCGCGCGCGCACACGGCCATCGCCGACGTCTCCTTCCGGGTGGACGCGGGCGAGATCGTCTGCGTCGTCGGGCCGTCCGGCTGCGGCAAGTCCACCCTGCTCAAGGCCATCGCCGGGCTGCACAAGCCGACCAGGGGCGACGTCCAGCTCAAGGGCGTCAAGATCAACGGGGTGCCCGGCGACCTCGCCGTCGTGTTCCAGGACTACAGCCGCTCGCTGTTCCCGTGGCTCAACGTCGAACGCAACGTCGAGTTCCCGCTGCACAACACGTCGGTGGGCAAGCAGGAACGCCGGGAGCGGGTCCAGGAGGCGCTGACCTGGGTGGGTCTGGCGGGCGCGGAGCGCAAGTTCCCGTGGCAGCTCTCCGGCGGCATGCAGCAGCGCGTGTCCATCGCCCGCGCCCTGGCCTACCGGCCCGCGCTGATGCTGATGGACGAGCCGTTCGCCTCGGTGGACGCCCAGACCAGGGCCGAGCTGGAGGACCTGGTGCTGCGGGTGCGCGCCGACTACGACATGACCGTGCTCCTGGTCACCCACGACATCGACGAGAGCGTCTACCTTGCAGACCGGGTGCTGGTGCTGTCCGGCGCGCCGACGGAGGTGGTGGACACGCTGAAGGTGGAGCTGCCCCGGGAGCGCGACCAGATCACCACCAGGGCGTCCGCCGAGTTCGTCAAGCTGCGCAGCGAGGTCGCGCGGCTGCTCAAGCACTGAGCCCGGAACACGGCGCCGTCCGGGGGCGTTGGCACACTGGTTGGGGTGAGCCGTCACCGGAGGGAGAACACGTGGCCGACGGACCGTTGATCGTCCAGTCCGACAAGACACTGTTGCTGGAGGTCGATCACCCACTCGCGGACGAGACGCGCACCGCGATCGCGCCGTTCGCCGAGCTGGAGCGCGCCCCGGAACACGTGCACACCTATCGCGTGACACCGCTGGCCCTGTGGAACGCGCGGGCCGCCGGGCACGACGCCGAGCAGGTGGTCGACGCCCTGGTCACGTACTCGCGCTACCCGGTGCCGCAGCCGCTGCTGGTCGACGTCGTGGACACGATGGCCCGGTTCGGCAGGTTGACGCTGGCCAACGACCCGGCGCACGGCCTGGTGATGACCACGACCGACCGCGCGGTCCTCGAAGAGGTCATGCGCAACAAGAAGATCGCGCCGATGCTGGGCGACCGGATCGACGACGACAGCGTGGTCGTGCACCCCAGCGAGCGCGGCAGGCTCAAGCAGATACTGCTCAAGGTCGGCTGGCCCGCCGAGGACATGGCCGGCTACGTCGACGGCGAGCACCACGACATCTCCCTGGTCGAGGACGAATGGAAGCTGCGCGACTACCAGCGCAACGCGGCCGAGACGTTCTGGGCGGGCGGCTCGGGTGTCGTCGTGCTGCCCTGCGGCGCCGGTAAGACGCTGGTCGGCGCGGCCGCGATGGCCAGGGCGGAGGCGACCACGCTGATCCTGGTCACGAACACCGTCGCCGGCAGGCAGTGGAAGCGCGAGCTGGTCGCCCGCACATCGCTGACCGAGGACGAGATCGGCGAGTACTCGGGCGAACGCAAGGAGATCCGCCCGGTCACCATCGCCACCTACCAGGTCATCACCCGCAAGACCAAGGGCGAGTACCGGCACCTGGAACTGTTCGACTCCCGTGACTGGGGCCTGATCATCTACGACGAGGTGCACCTGCTGCCCGCACCCGTGTTCCGGATGACCGCCGACCTGCAGTCCCGCCGCAGGCTGGGGCTGACCGCCACTCTCGTGCGCGAGGACGGCCAGGAGGGCGACGTGTTCTCGCTGATCGGCCCGAAGCGCTACGACGTGCCGTGGCGCGACATCGAGGCCCAGGGCTGGATCGCGCCCGCCGAGTGCACCGAGGTCCGGGTCACCATGACCGAGGCCGAACGGCTCGGGTACGCCGTCGCGGAACCCGACGAGCGCTACAAGATCTGCGCGACCGCCCGGACCAAGATGCCGGTGGTGCGCAAGATCCTCGACCGCCACCCCGGTGAGCCGACGCTGGTGATCGGCGCGTACCTGGACCAACTGGACGAGCTGGGCGCCGAGCTCGACGCACCGATCATCCAGGGCTCCACCCGCAACACCGAGCGGGAGAAGCTGTTCGACCAGTTCCGCCGCGGCGAGCTGCGCACGCTGGTGGTGTCCAAGGTCGCGAACTTCTCCATCGACCTGCCCGAGGCGTCCGTGGCGATCCAGGTGTCCGGCACGTTCGGCTCCCGGCAGGAGGAGGCGCAGCGGCTGGGCAGGCTGTTGCGGCCCAAGGGCGACGGCAGGCAGGCGCACTTCTACTCGGTCGTGTCCCGCGACACGCTGGACACCGACTACGCGGCGCACCGGCAGCGGTTCCTCGCCGAGCAGGGCTACGCCTACACGATCATGGACGCCGACGACCTGCTCGGACCGGCGCTGCCCGAGGTCGACTGAACGCCCTACCGGAACGTGCGGCCCAACTCAGCCAACCCCGCTCGGACCGGCGCAGCCCGAGATGCACTGAACGCCCTACTAGAACGTGCGGCCCAACTCGGCCAGCACGGCCCGAGGTCGACGCTGCCCGAGGTCGAACGCCCTACTGGAGCGTGCGGCCCAGTTCGGCCAGCCCGCTCAGGCCGACGCAGCCCGAGATGCACTGAACGCCCTACTAGAACGTGCGGCCCAACTCGGCCAGCACGGCCCGAGGTCGACGCTGCCCGAGGTCGAACGCCCTACTGGAGCGTGCGGCCCAGTTCGGCCAGCCCGCTCAGGCCGACGCAGCCCGAGATGCACTGAACGCCCTACCGGAACGTGCGGCCCAACTCGGCCAGCACGGCCCGAGGTCGACGCTGCCCGAGGTCGAACGCCCTACTGGAGCGTGCGGCCCAGTTCGGCCAGCACGGCGTCGGCGAACGCGGGCCATGCCTGCTTCGCCCAGTCGCCGAACGTCCGGTCGGTGAGCGCGATCGTGGCCACACCCGCCACCGGGTCGACCCACAGGAACGTGCCCGACCGGCCGAAATGGCCGAACGTGGCCGGCGAGTTCCGCTCGCCGGTCCAGTGCGGGTGCTTGTGGTCGCGTAGCTCGAAGCCCAGGCCCCAGTCGTTGGGTCGCTGGTAACCCAGACCGGGCAGGACGCCGTTCAGGCCGGGGAACACCACCGTGGTCGCCTCGGCCAGCGTCGCCGGGTCGAGGAGTTTCGGTGCCTGCAGTTCCGCCGCGAACCGCACCAGGTCGGCGCACGTCGACTCGGCGTCAGCGGCGGGTGAGCCGGCCAGCCGGGTCGCCGTCATGCCCAGCGGGCGCAGCACCGCGTCGGCCAGGTACTCGGCGAACGGGATACCGCAGGCCTGCGCCACGGTCTCGCCGAGCACCTCGAAGCCCGCGTTCGAGTAGAGCCTGCGCTCGCCGGGCGGTGCGACCACCTTGTGCTCGCCGAACGCCAGCCCGGCCGCGTGCGCGATCAGGTGCCGGACGGTCGCGCCGGGCGGCCCGGCGGGCTGGTCCCACTCGACGGCGCCCTCCTCGACCGCGATCAGCGTCGCGTAGGCGGTGAGCAGCTTGGTCACCGAGGCCAGGGGGAACGCGGCGTCCTGCGGCCCGTGCGCGCCCAGCACGCTGCCGTCCGCGTCGACCACGGCGGTGACCGCCCGATCCACCGGCCAGTCCTCGACCACCCGCACACTGTCCATGCCCATGACGTTACGAGACCCACGCGGGCAGCGACGACCAAGGGTGACCACTGGACCCTTCCGAGGTCACACGGCGGTGAGGTAAGGCCGGAAATCGCTTGACGCACCGTCGAGTACTGCATTTCCAACGAGTGAATCAGCCATTCGATCACGCCATCGACAGGAACATTGTGCCTACCATCACATCGCAATTCTTTCGGACGGAATTGCACGCGATAAAGGAGGATTCTTCATGACCCGCAGGTGGCTCGCCGGTATACCGTTCGTACTGGCACTCGCCGGTTCGGCGGTACTTCGCGCGACCGCCTCGGCTGCCTCCCGCGACGACCGGCCGATCGCCGCCGCAGGTACCCAGGACACCCAGGAAGTGACCGGTCCGACCACCGCGGTCACCGGCCCTGGCACGGCGCTGCGGGCCATCGCTCCCCATCCGACGCTGGCGACCGACGCGGCAGGCGACGTGTTCAACGCCGTCACCGCAGCTCAGACGGCTGGCTGCCTGCCTGGTTTGCCGGCGGCTGCACAGCCGCCCACTGCCCCGCCGTCGCGCCCGCGGGCCGGATCGGCCTGCATCGCGGACACAGTGGCGCTGCTGTCCGCGACGCTCGGCCAGATCACCGCGGGCGCGGCGGCCAACCCCGACCCGACCACGATGGCGGCCGCCGCGACGAATCTCACGACCGTCGGCACGGCCATCAACACGGACGAGTGCCTGCCCGTCAGCCTGCCGGTGCGGAAATTGCCGCTCACCACTCCGCCGGTTTCCTGACACACTATTCCACCTGGCCGGTGTGCCGCGATCCGGTGCACCGGCCAGGTTTCCACACCCATTTCGGTTCGTTTTCCATTCGGGTGCGAAGATGGCCGCGTGGACGATCCCCTGAGCTGGCAGACGATCGTGTACTCGATCCCGATGCGCGACAGGTTTCGCGGCATCACGGTGCGTGAGGGCATGCTGCTGCACGGGCCCGCCGGGTGGGGCGAGTTCAGCCCGTTCCTGGACTACGACGCGCGGGAGAGCGCGCCCTGGCTGGCGTCGGCCGTCGAGTCGGCGAGCGAGGGCTGGCCGGCACCGGTGCGAGACCGGATCCCGATCAACTGCACAGTGCCCGTTGTCGATCCCGACCGCGCACGGCAGCTCGTCGAGGAGTCCGGCTGCCGCACGGCGAAGGTGAAGGTGGCCGATCCCGGAGTACCACCGGCGGCCGACCTGGAACGAGTAGCGGCGGTGCGGGACGCGCTGGGCCCGGCGGGGCGGATCCGGGTGGACGCGAACGCGGTGTGGACCGTCGACGAGGCCGTCCTGGCGATCCGGGAGCTGGACCGCGCCGCGGGTGGCTTGGAGTACGTCGAGCAGCCGTGCGCGTCGCTGGACGAGCTGGCCGAGGTGCGCCGGAAGGTCTCGGTGCGCATCGCCGCCGACGAGTCGATCCGGCGGGCGGAGGACCCGATGCGGGTCGCGGTCGCGGGGGCGGCGGACATCGCGGTGATCAAGGTGGCGCCGCTGGGTGGGGTGCGGCGGGCGCTGGCGGTGGCGGAGGCGTGCGGGCTGCCGTGTGTGGTGTCGTCGGCCGTGGAGACGAGTGTCGGGCTCGCCGCCGGGCTGGCGCTGGCGGGCGCGCTGCCGTCGCTGGAGTTCGCGTGCGGGCTGGGCACGGTGTCGCTGCTCGCGGCCGACGTGGTGGCCGAGCCGTTGCGACCGGTGGACGGGTTTCTGCCGGTGCCGGTGGTTGCTCCGGTGCCGATCGCCGGTGCGGCCTCGTCGTCGACCGCAGAGCGGTGGCAGCAGCGGCTGCGAGATTCCTGGCGGGAGTTGTAGAGAACTCGGCGGCCGTGCCGACCGGAGGGCGTTCACGTCAACCGTCGAAGGAGCCCCTCATGAGTTCGATCGTCGCGTTCCTGGTGACCAGCGTCGATGGTTACCACGACAGCACCGACCACGGCTTCGACTGGCACGTCGTCGATGGGGAGTTCGACGCGTTCGCCACGGAGCAGTTGGACGCTGCCGATGCGCTGCTCTTCGGCCGGGCGACGTACTTGGGCATGGCGCAGTTCTGGCCGACGGCACCGGATTCGCCGATCGCGCGGCGGATGAACGACATGCCGAAGGTGGTCGTGTCGTCGACGCTGCCGAGTGCGGACTGGGAGCCGGGCCGGCTGGTCAGGAAGGTGGCGGAGCTGGACTCGCGGAACCACCTGGTGCTCGGCAGTTCGACGCTGACGGCGAGCCTGATCGAGGAGGGCTTGCTGACCGAGTTGCGGGTGATGGTGATGCCGGTGGTGCTCGGCGGTGGCACGTCTCTCGTGGACACGCTGGGCTCACGGACGCAGGTGAAGTTGATCGAGGCACGGCCGTTCGAATCGGGAAACGTGCTGCTCAGGTACCGGTTCCACTAGCCGACCACCCGATCGGGTGGGATTGATCGTTTGCTAGAGTTGAGCGGAACCAACTCAACTTTTCAAACGTTGCGGTGAAAGAATGGAGGCGCGCCGTGGCACTCGAGCACCCATCGTCCCCAGAGCAAGCCGCGCCACCAACCGACGCACCCGTCGGCGCTATACCTGCCGAGGACGAGCATCATTCGCGGCCCCGGGCCGGCCGGGCCCGATGAGCGGGCACCGGCGACCCGCCGGGTGATTCCAGGCCGAGCGACCCACGCTTGCCGGTACCTGGCCGCTGACTGGCTTGCCGGTTACCGGGCCGCTGACTCGCTTGCCGGTACCGGGCCGCTGACTGATCGAGCCGGAGTCCGGCGCTGGGAGTCCGGCGCTGGGAGCCGCGCCGCGCGGCACAACACAGCCGCCCGAGTCGCGCGAGGCTTCTCGCACGGCTCGGGCGGCTGGCGTGTGTCGGCTCAAAGCCGCATCAGGTCAGGAGACCCGTCAGGGCCGCGTCAGGTCAGGAGACCCGTCAGGGGCCTTGTCGGGTCAGGAGCTGCGGCGGCGGACGAACCAGATCAGCAGGACCAGGCCCAGGACGCCGGCCAGTGCTGGGACCAGGCGCTTGACTATGGATGGGCCTGCGTAGTCCAGGAGATCGATCGCCTCGGCTTCCGACGTGACGTTGACCTGGCGGGGTGCCGACGGCGGCGCCGGGGCCGGTGTGGCGGCGGGCTTGTGCTCTTCCTCGGCGACCAACTGGAGCCTCGGTTCGGCGGGGGCCTCGACGGGGGGCTCGGCGGGTACTGGCACTGTCACCTTCTCCTCCGCTACCGCGGCCTTCGCGGTCGTGCGGCGGCGGGTGGCCGGCTTGGGTTTGGCCGGTGGCGGAGGTTCCTCTGCCTCCGCGGCAGCCGGGGCAGCAGCAGCCGGGGCCTCGGCAGCCGCGGCCGCAGCGGGCGCCGCCTCAGCTGCGGCCGGTGCAGCTGCGGCCGGGGACTCCGCGGCTGCACCGCCGTTCGCGTCCAGCTTCGTCGCCAGGCAAGTGGCGAAGCTGTCCAGGATCTTGCCGCTCACCTCGACGATCATGCCTCGGCCGAACTGGGCGGGCTTGCCGGTGACCGTCAAGTCCGTCACCACAGTGCCCTTGGTGCCGCTGCCTTCCTCGCTCAGCGTCACCGTGACCGTGGCGGCAGCCGTGCCGTTCCCCCTGGCATCCTTCCCGGACGCCTTGATGACCACCCGCTTCGCCTGCTCGTCGGTCTCCAGGAACTCACCGTTCCCCTTGTACGTCAGGGAAACCGGACCCAGCTTGACCTTCACTCCCCCGGCGAACTTCGGACCGTCCACGGAGGTCAACGACGCGCCGGGCATACACGGCGCGACACGCTCCGGATCGATCACGGCCGCCCAGACCACGTCAGGCGGTGCCGGGACCGAGAACTCGTGTTCCAACCGCACGGCTGGCCTCCTCGCTCGTTCGTACCCCTCAACATAGTCGTGCGCGCGGAGTTGACCACCGGTCAACTCCGCGCGCACGTTACGCGGTGTACGTCATCCCACGGCCGCGAGCACCGCTCTGGACGTGAGGACCGTGGCCAGATGCCTGCGGAACCGTGCGTCCGAGTTGGTGTCGCTCGTCGGGTGCGTGCCCTCAGCCGCATGTGCCGCCGCCGCGCGGATCGACTCTGCCGTCGCCGGTTGGCCGACCAGGGCCTGCTCGACCGCGTGGGCCCGGACCGGCGTGGCCGCCATGTTGGTCAGGGCCACCTTGGCCTCGGCAAACGCGCCACCCTCGACGCGCACCGCGGCCGCTACCGCGACGATGGACCACGCCTGCGCTACCCGGTTGAACTTCTCGTAGTGGGCTCCCCAACCGGTGTGCTTGGGCACCCGCACCTCGACGAGGATCTCGTCCGGCGCAAGGGCGGTGGTGAAGTAGTCCACGAAAAAGTCCGCCGCGGGGACGGTTCGCCTACCGTTCGGGCCCGCGATGACGAACTCGGCGTCCAGCGCCAGCGCCGGGGCGAGCAGGTCGCCCGCCGGGTCGGCGTGAGCAAGCGCACCACCGAAGGTGCCGCGGTGGCGGATCTGCGGGTCCGCCACCGTGTCCGTCGCCACGGCGATCAGGGCCGCGTGCCTGCGCACCGACTCGTCGCGCTGGACGTCGTAGTGCGTCGTCATGGCACCGATCACCAAGGCGTCGCCGTCCTCCCGGATGCCGCGCAGTTCGGCGATCTTGCCCAGGTCGACCACTGTGGTGGGACCGGCCAGCCGCATTCGCAGCACCGGCAGCAGGCTCTGCCCTCCGCCGAGCACCTTGGCGTCCTCGCCCGCCGCCGCGAGCGCGCTCACCGCTTCATCCACAGTGGCCGGAGCGACGTAGTCGAAAGCCGCTGGGATCATCGGGCACCTCCGGTCGAGTCGATGGAACCCAGACCGCCACCCGCGGCGCTGGTGGACGGATCGGTGCCGTCGTCGGACAGACCGTTGATCGCCTGCCACACACGCATCGGCGTGCAGGGCATCTCGACGTCGTCGACACCGAGGTGCCGGATCGCGTCGACGACCGAGTTGACCACGGCAGGCGTGGAGGCGATCGTGCCCGCCTCGCCGACTCCCTTGACGCCCAACGGGTTCGTTGTCGACGGGGTCTCCGTGCGGTCGGTGGTGAACGTCGGCAGATCCACCGCCGACGGCAGCAGGTAGTCGGCGAACGTGGCCGTGGTGAGCGTGCCCGCCTCGTCGTGGATGGCCTCTTCGTAGAGGGCCTGCGCGATGCCCTGCGCGAGCCCGCCGTGCACCTGGCCGTCCACGATGAGCGGGTTCACCACGATCCCGACGTCGTCCACGCAGACGTAGGACCGGATCCGCACCGCGCCCGTCTCGGTGTCCACCTCGGTGGCGCAGAGGTGGGTGCCGTGCGGGAACGAGAAGTTCTCCGGGTCGTAGGTGGCTTCGGAGTCGAGGGACGGTTCGACGCCGTCGGGCAGGTTGTGCGCCGCGAACACCGCGAGCGCGATGTCCTGGATGGCGGTGGACGATTCGGTGCCGCGCACGGTGAACTTGCCGTCCGCGAAGTCGAGGTCGCTCTCCGCGCACTCCAACAGGTGCGCCGCGATCAGCCTCGCCTTCTCGATCACCTTGTCGGCGGCCTTGACGACCGCGATGCCGCCGACCGTCAGCGACCGGGAACCGTAGGTGTCCATGCCTTTCGGCGAGGACATGGTGTCGCCGTGGATGACTTCGATGTCGTCGAACGGCACGCCGAGCTGGTCGGCGACGATCTGGCTCCACGCCGTCTCGTGGCCTTGGCCGTGCCCGGAGGATCCCGTGACGACCTCGACCTTGCCGGTGGGCAGCATCCGGATCGACGCGCTTTCCCAGCCGCCGGCGCCGTAGCTGAGCGAGCCCAGCACACGCGACGGTGCGAGCCCGCACATCTCGGTGAACGTGGAGATGCCGATGCCCAGTTGGATCGGGTCGTTCGACTCGCGCCTGCGGGCCTGCTCGGCGCGCAGCCCGTCGTAGTCGAACAGCTCCACGGCCTTCGCGGTCGCGGCTTCGTAGTTGCCACTGTCGTAGGTGAGGCCGCAGACCGTGGTGAACGGGAATTCCTCGTGCTTGATCCAGTTCTGCTGCCGCACCCGCATCGGGTCGACGCCCAGTTCCGCGGCCAGTTCGTCCATCATCCGCTCGATGCCGAAGGTGGCCTCGGGCCTGCCGGCGCCCCGGTAGGCGTCGGTGGGCGTCTTGTTCGTGAACACGTTGGTGCACACGAAGCGGTACGCGGGGAACTTGTAGATCGCGTTGAACATGAACGCGCCCAGGATCGGCACGCCCGGGGTGACCAGCCGCAGGTACGCGCCCATGTCGGCGAGCAGTTCGACCTTGAGCCCGGTGACCGTGCCGTCCTTGCGGGCGGAGAGGGTCAGCTTCTGGATCTGGTCGCGACCGTGGTGCGCTGCCTGCACGCTGTCGGTGCGCGACTCGGTGTACTTGGCCGGACGGCCGAGCCTGCGGGCCACCAGGAACGTGATGATCTCCTCGGGCGTGACCTGGAGCTTGCCGCCGAAGCCGCCGCCGACGTCCGGCGCGATCACCCGGACCTTGTGTTCGGGCACGCCGAGGGTCATGGCCAGCATCAGCCGCAGGATGTGCGGGATCTGGGTGGCCGACCACATGGTGAACTGCGGACCGGTGGGATCGACGAGGATCGACCGGGGTTCCATGAACGCCGGGATCAGCCGCTGCTGGCGGAAGGTGCGTTCGATGACGATCTCGCTGTCGGCGATGGCCTGTTCGACGTCGCCGCCGGTGCCCGCCTCGCCGGAGTCGAAGATCCACGTGGCCGACTTGTTCGTGCCGAGGTCGGCGTGCACGAGGTCGGCGCCGTCCTCGATGGCGACCCGCATGTCCAGCACCACGGGCAGATCCTCGTAGTCGACGTCGATCGCGTTGATCGCGTCGGCTGCCTCGTACGGCGCTGCGCGCAGCGACCACGGCGACGGCCTCACCGGCGAAGTTCACCGTGTCGACGGCCAGCGACGGGGCAGCGGGTGCCTTCATGTCGGGCGTGATCGGCCACGCGCACGGCAGGCTGCCCTGCTCGTCGGCGAAGTCGGCGCCGGTGTAGACGGCGATCACGCCGGGCATCGCCTTCGCGGCGGACGTGTCGATCGAGGTGATCCGCGCGTGCGCGGCCGGGCTGCGCAGGATCGCCAGGTGCAGCAAGCCGGTTCATGGACATGTTGTCGGTCCACCGGGTGCGGCCGGTGATCAGCCGCGCGTCCTCCTTGCGGAGCCGGGCCTTGCCGATCTCGTGTTCGGGCATCGTGGCGGTCACTGCTTCGCCCCCAGCGAGTCGGCGGCCTGACGGACCGCGCGGACGATGTTCTGGTAGCCGGTGCAGCGGCAGAGGTTGCCCTCCAGGCCATGCCGGATCTCGTCCTCGTCCGGATCGGGATGGTCGGCGAGCAGGTCGATCGACTGCATGATCATGCCGGGCGTGCAGAACCCGCACTGGAGGGCGTGATTGTCGTGGAATGCCTGCTGCACGGGGTGCAGCGTGCCGTCTGCGGCCGATGCCCTCGATGGTGGTGACCTCGGCTCCGTCGGCCTGCACGGCGAGTACCGAGCAGGACTTCACGCTCTGGCCGTTGAGGTGCACCGTGCAGGCACCGCAGTTGCTGGTGTCGCAGCCGATGACCGTGCCGACCTTGCCGAGCCGTTCGCGCAGGTAGTGCACGAGCAGCTGGCGGGGTTCGACATCGTCGGTGTACGTGGTTCCGTCAACGATGACGGTGATTCGCATGGGTCCTCCTCGACCGGCACGGGGCGTGAATGGCGGGATCACATCCGTGCCGGACGGCCACGGTGATCCGTTTCACTGCCCTTACCCTGCTCCCTCACCGGGGGGCTCACAAGCCCACTCACTCAGCATTTGCGCAGGTCACCGCAGGAGCGGAGAGATCGACCCGATTGATCCGCAAACGCGGAGCGGGGTGGGGTTCAGCGACGAGTCTGATCGACCGGGATACCCGGTTCGCGGTGGATGCGGCCGGAGGTGTCCGCCAGCCGCGAACCCTCGCCGCCCCAGCGCAGCGCGATCATCTCGGCCGCGATCGACACGGCCGTCTCCTCCGGTGTGCGCGCGCCGAGGTCCAGCCCGATGGGTGACGCGAGTTTCGCCAGCTGGTCCTCGGTGACGCCTACCTCGCGCAACCGCGCCAGGCGGTCGTCGTGGGTGCGCCGGGAGCCCATCGCGCCGACGTACCCGAGGTCGAGGCGCAGTGCGACCTCCAGCAGTGGCACGTCGAACTTGGGGTCGTGGGTGAGGACGGTGATCACGGTACGGCTGTCGATCCGGCCCGCTTCGGCCTCCGCGTTGCAGGTACCGGTGCGGCCAGTCGACGACGACCTCGTCGGCGTACGGGAACCGGGTCGCGGTGGCGAACACGGCACGCGCGTCGCAGACCGTCACCTGGTAGCCCAGGTAGGCGCCGAGGCGGGCCATCGCGGCGGCGAAGTCGATGGCGCCGAACACCAGCATCCGGGGCGGCGGCTCGAACGAGTTGACGAACACGGACATGCCTTCGCCGGCGACGGGCCTCCTTCCTGCTCACGATCCTCACCAGCGCGATGGCGCCGACCAACACGCTGCTCGGCAATCCCGCGGCGCTCAAGCGCGTGCTCGAGACCGGCGGCGCCAGCCTCGTCTGGCGGCGCGCGCAACTGCTGTCGCGACATGCGCCACAACGGCGGCATGCCCGCGCCGGTCGATCGCGCGGCGCTTCACGGTCGGCGAGAACCTGGCCGCCACGCCCGGCGCCGTCGTGTACCGCGACGAGGTCTGCGAGGTCATCCAGTACGCGCCGTCGACGCCCCAGGTGCACGCGCGCCGGTGCTGATGGTCGCCGCCGCAGATCAACAAGTACTACTTCATGGACCTGGCGCCCGGGCGCAGCTTCATCGAGCACGCGGTCGGCCGCAGGGACTGCAGTTCTTCGTGATCAGCTGGCGCAACCCCGGCGCCGAGCAGCGCGACTGGGACCTCGACACCTACGCCGACGCGGTGCTGCGGGTGATCGACGTCGCGCGCGAGATCACGCGCAGCGACGACGTCAACCTGCTGTCGCTGTGCGCCGGCGGGATCTCACCACGCACCGTGCTCAACCACCTGGCGGCCGACGGCGACGAGCGCGTGCAGGTCGGCCAGCTTCGGCGTGACGCTGCTCGACTTCGACGTCCCGGCGCCGATCGGCATGTTCGACGCGCCGCCGCTGCTGTCGCTGGCGCGCGGCGGTCGCTCGCGCGCGCGGGCGTGCTCGACGGGCGAGCGCTCGGCGCGGTCTTCACCTGGCTGCGGCCCAACGACCTGGTCTGGAACTACTGGGTCAACAACTACCTGCTCGGCAAGGACCCGCCGGCGCTTCGACATCCTCGCCTGGAACGCCGACAGCACGAACCTGCCGGCCGGCGCTGCACCGCCAGTTCCTCGACATCTTCTCGCGACAACGCGCTCGTCCACGCCGGGGCAGATGACGGTCCTCGGCACGCCGGTCGACCTCAGCCGGATCACCGTCGACACCTACGTGACCGGCGCGACCACCGACCACCTGACGCCGTGGCGGGGCTGCTATCGGACCACGCAGCTGCTCGGCGGGCACGAGCACGTTCGTGCTCTGCAACGCCGGTCACATCGCCAGCCTGGTCAACCCGCCCGGCAACCCCAAGGCGCATTACTTCGCCGGTCCCGAGCCGGGCGGCGATCCCGACGAGCTGGCTCGCGGCCGCCGAGCGGCAGCCGGGCACGTGGTGGGAGCACTGGGCCGACTGGGTCGAGCGACGCTCGGGCCCGGAGCGCCGACGCGCCGAGCAAGCTCGGGCAGCCGGCGCATCCCGACGTCGAGCCCGCGCCGGGCTCCTACGTCCGCAATCAGCGTGCCAGCGCTGCATGAGCGACGACGGAGCGGTGTGGTCGCCCACGCCCGAGCCGCCGCGAGCGTGCCAACGTCACCGCGCTACCTGGGCTGGCTGGCCGACCGAGCGCGGCATCTGCGCTTCGACGGCTACGAGCAGCTGTGGCGGTGGTCGGTGGAGCGACCTCGGAGGCCTTCTGGGAGTCGGTCTGGGACTTCTACGGGGTCGCAGTCCCCGACGCCCCACGAGGCGGCGCTGGCCGAGGCCGGCGATGCCGGGAGCCCGCTGGTTTGAGGGCGCGCAGCTGAACTATGCCGAGCACGTCCTCGCGCGGGCGCACCGAGCGCCCGGCGCGTCGATCGTCCACGTCGGCGAGGACGGCGTCGCATCGGAGCTGACGATCGGCCGAGCTGCGCGGCCAGGTCGGAGCGCTGGCCGCCGACGCTGCGCGAGCTGGGGGTCGGCCCCGGCGACCGTGTCGCCGCCTACCTGCCGAACGTCCCCGAGGCGGTCGTCGCGATGCTGGCGACGGCGAGCCTCGGCGCGGTCTGGACGGCCTGCGCGCCGGACTTCGGAGCGCGCAGCGTGCTCGACCGCTTCGCCCAGGTCGAGCCCACGGTGCTGATCGCGGTCGACGGCTACCGGTTCGGCGGCCGCGAGCACGACCGCCGCGAGGCGATCGCCGAGCTGCAGGCCGGCCTGCCCTCGCTGCGCGGCGACGATCGTCTCGCGCTCGCCTGCGATCCCGACCGGGCGCTGCCCGCATCTCGGGCGTGCTGGACTGCTTCGCAGGCCTGCGCGCCCGGCGCGAGCCGGAGTTCGCCACGGTCGACGTTCGACCACCCGCTGTGGATCCTGTTCTCGTCGGGCACCACCGGCCTGCCCAAGGGCATCGTCCAGGGCCACGGCGGGATCCTGCTCGAGCACCTGAAGTCGCTCGGCCTGTGCATGGACCTGCGGCCCGGCGACCGCTACTTCTTCTACAGCTCGACGAGCTGGATGGCCTGGAACTACCTGGTCGGCGGCCTGCTGCACGGCACGACGATCGTGCTGTACGACGGCAGTCCCGGCCTACCCGCGACCCGGCCGCGAGCTGGCGCGTCGCCGCGCAGCCACCGGCGCGACCGTGCTCGGGATGGGCTCGGCCTACGCTGCCGCCTGCGCAGCAAGGCCGGGCTGTCGCCCGGACGCACTGGACCTCGGCGCGCTGCGCACGGTGATCCCGACCGGCTCGCCGCTGCCGCCGGCGCGGCTGGCGGTGGCTGCACGAGCAGCTCGGGCCGCAGGTGCGGATCGACTCCGATCTGCCGGCGGCACCGACGTCTGCACGGCGTTCTTCGGCGGCAGCCCGCTGCTGCCCGTCGCATCGGCGGGGAGTCTCGTGCCGCTGGCTGGGGGTCGGCGCCGACGCCTTCGACCCGGACGGACGGAGCCGGTCGGCGAGCGGTCGGCGAGTTCGTGCGTGACCGAGCCGATGCCGTCGATGCCGTCGGCCTGTGGGACGACGCGGACGGCGAGCGCTACCGCGAGACCTACTTCGACGTGTTCCCGGGCGTGTGGCGGCAGGGCGACTGGGCGACGATCTCGCCGCGCGGCTCGGTCGCGGATCCTCGGCCGCTCGGACGCGACGCTCAACCGCGGCGGCGTGCGGATGGGCTCGGCCGAGATCTACGCGGTCGGTCGAGCGGCTGCCGAGGTCGCCGACTGCCTCGTCGTCGGGGTCGAGCTGCCCGACGGCGAGTACTAGATGCCGCTGTTCGTCGTCCTGCCGACGGCGCGAGCTCGACGACCGGCTGCGCGAGCGGATCTGCGCGGCGATCCGCGCCGCAGCTCTCGCCGCGCCACGTGCCCGACGAGATCGTCGCGGCCCCCGCGATCCCGCGCACGCTGACCGGCAAGAAGCTCGAGGTGCCGGTCAAGCGCATCCTTCAGGGCATGCCCTGGTCGAGCCGCGGCCGCGGGGTCGGTCGACCATCCCGAGGCGTCTCGATTGGTTCGCGCGGTTCGCGCAGCGCGGTGGCGGCGGCCGTGAGCGGTGGCGGACGCAGGAGTACGTTCGCGTCGGTGTCGCGCGGCTGCGGGTCGCTCGCACGGGCGACGGGCCCCCGCTGCTGCTGATCAACGGGCTCGGCGCAGCCTCGAGATGTGGGCGCCGTTCGCGGCGAGCTGCACGGACGCGAGCTGATCGCCTTCGACCTGCCCGGCGCCGGTCGCTCGGCCACGCCGCGGCTGGCCGATGCGGATGCGCGCGCTGGCCGGGACCTCGTCGCGGTCTGCTCGACAGCTCGGCATCGCCCGGATCGACGTGCTCGGCTACTCGTTCGGCGGAGCGGTCGCCCAGGAGCTCGCCTACCGCGCCTGACCGCGTCGGCCGGCTGGTGCTCTGCGCGACCACCGCCGGCGTCCCGAGCGTGCCGCCCGACCGCTGGCGTGCGCGATGATGCTGACCCCGGCCCGCTACTACAGCCGCCGGCTGGCCGCGGATCATCGTGCCGACGTCGCCGGTGGCGCACCGCCCGAGACCCCGCCGTGCTGGACGCGGCCTCGACCAGCGGCTCGCCAACCCTCCGACCTGCTCGGCTATCGCACCAGCTCTACGCGTGACGGGCTGGAGCAGCCACCCGTGGCTGCGCCGCTCCGCACCCGACCCTGGTGTGCACGGCGACGAGGACCCGCTGGTTCCGCTGATCAACGCGCGCCTGTGGCCGCGATGATCCCGACGCGCGTCTGCACGTGCTGGAGGGCGCCGGTCACCTGTTCCTGTTCGACGAGCCCCGAGGTGCCGCGCCGCCCATCCAGACGTTTCTATTATTCTTGCGCGATAGCTAATAATCTGCGGGCATGGAGCCTGACGCGCCGCCGCACCTGATCGTGGTCGGCGCCGGCCTTTCGGGACTGGCCTGCGCGCTCGGCGCCGCGCTGCGCGGCCATCAGGTCACCGTGTTCAGCGGGCCGACAAGGTCGGGGGCGCGGCCGCCTACTCCGGTGGTCAGGTGTGGGTCGCGGCCAATCACGTGGCGGAGCGGCTCGGCATCGAGGACACGGTCGCCGACGGCGCCGCCTACGTCCGCGCGATCGCCGGAGACGATCCGTCGCTCCTGGACGAACACGCAATGATGCGATGGCTCGAGTCTGGACCAGCCGCCATGAAGTACTGGGAGGACATCGGCGCGATCCAATGGGAGCTGATCCCCGGCTTCCCGGACTACCACCAGGACGCCCCCGGGGCTCGACTCGAGGGCCGCTACCTCACCGGGCGGCGGTTCGACGGGCGGCGGCTTGGTGGCTGGCGAGAGCGGCTAGCGGGTGAGCCCGCACTTCCCCAAGGGCGCGACCTACGAGGAGATCTTCGCCGCCGGCCGCCGCGGCGCCAGCTGGACTCGACCCCGGATCAACGGCCGACCCGCTGACCTTCGGCACTGGCATCGTCGCCGCCTTCCTCGCGCGCGCCGTGGCCGAGCCGGGGATCGAGATCCGGCTGGAGCAGCGCGTGACGGAGTTGCTGAGCGAGGACGGCCGCGTCTGCGGCGTCCGCGCCGAGGGTGACGCGGGCTCGGTGCAGCGGCGCGGCACCGTCGTGCTGGCGACGAGCAGCTACGACTGGGATCCGGCGATCTTGTGCAGGAGTACCTGACGCTCGGTCCGGATGACTTCGGCAGCGCCGCTCCGCCGTCGGTGAGCGGCGACGGGCTGCGGCTGGCCAGCTCGGTCGGCGGCGAGATCGTACGGATGCCCGCCAACCACGTCCCGCTGCTGCCGGGCTGGCCGGTCGAGGAGGACCCCGGATTCAAGTACGGCCCCGAGTACGCCCTCCCGCACGCGTTCACGGTCGACAGCTCGGGCCGGCGGTTCTGCGACGACTCCTACTACATCGACATCGTCAAGCGGGCGCTCGATCCAGCCGACCGGCACGTGCCCTGCTTCATGATCTGGGACGATCGCACCATCAGCGCCAACGGCGGGTTCGGCTGCAGGACCTTGGCGTCGACGTGATGGTGCTGGTCGCCGACTACCAGACGATCACCGATCGCGAGTCGCCGGCGAGCCTGCCGGCTGACGTCCTCGGCCTCATCGCCGACTATCTGGCGGTGGGGATCGACCCTGATCGAGCGACGATCTTCGCCCATAGCCAGGTCGAGGCGCTCAACCAGCTGATGCTGCCGTTCCTCAGCCTCGTGAGCGTGGCCGAGGTCGCTCGCAATCCGACGGTCAAGGACGAGTTCGCATCGGCCGGCGGGGAGGCGATGAGCGCGCTGATGTTCACCTACCCGGTCCACCAAGCGGCCGACATCCTGTTCTGTCACGCCAACCTCGTCCCGGTCGGCTCAGACCAGCTTCCTCACATCGAGCTGACCAGGACGATCGCGCGGCGCTTCAACGACCGCTATTCGCCGGGACGGCCGTACTTCCCCGAGCCGGACGGCCTGCTGAGCGACGCGCCGCTGATCCTCGGCATGGACGGGGCCAAGATGAGCAAGAGCCGCGCCAACGCGATCGCGCTGGCGGCAAGCGAGGATGAGACGGCCCGGCTGATCCGAACGCGCCAGGACCGACACCGAGCGCCAGATCACCTACGAGCCGGACCGCCGTCCCGAGGTTTCGAACCTCGTGCTGCTCGCGGCCCTGTGCCTCGAGCGCTCCCCGAGGACGTCGCGGCCGAAGTCGGAGGTGCCGGCGCCTCCGGCTCAAGCGGTTGCTGACCGATGCGCTCAACGAGCGA
>CAWACW010000024.1:0-263827 GCA_963780635.1 Candidatus Melainabacteria bacterium | reverse complement strand
GAGCTGCGCCCGCTGGAATCGATGGCGACGGCGGCCGACGACATCGCCAGGGGCGACCTGAAACGCCGGGTGGACGAATCCGACCCCAGCACCGAGATCGGCCGGCTGGGTGTCGCCTTCAACGACATGCTCGACGGCATCTCCACCCTGCTGGACGAGCGGCGCCGCAGCGAGCACCGGTTGCGGCAGTTCGTCGCGGACGCCTCGCACGAATTGCGCACCCCGGTGGCCGCCGTCCGCGGCTACACCGACCTCTACGCGGCCGGCGCGCTGCCGGACGAGGCCGCCGTCGACCGGGCGATGCAGCGGATGGGGTTCGAGTCCACGGCGGATGGGCGCGCTGGTCGACGACCTGCTGACGCTGATCCAGGCCGATGCCGAACGCACCCTGACGCACGAGCGGGTCGATCTCGCGGATCTGCTGACGGGCGTCATCGATGACGCGGCCGTCATCGACCCGACCCGCACCTGGCGGCTCGCCGGCAGCTACGCGCCGGCGGTCGTCCTCGGCGACCGGCTACGGCTGCATCAGCTGTTCGCCAACCTGCTGGCCAATATCCGCACCCACACCCCGACCGGAACCGTCGCCACCGTCGCCATGTTGACCGGGCTGGACGAGATCGCGATCAGCGTCAGTGACAACGGGCCGGGCGTCTCCGACGAGGCGCTGCATCGGCTGTTCGATCGGTTCTACCGGGTCGACCCGTCCCGCAGCCGGGAGAACGGCGGCACCGGCCTCGGGCTCTCGATCGTCGCGGCGATCGTGCGCTCGCACGGCGGCCAGATCCTGGCGTCGCACACCCCGGGCGGTGGCCTGACCATGACGGTGGTGCTGCCGCGGCCGACCGGAACCGCCGCGGTTCCGCCGCCCGGCGCCGTTCCGCCACCGCGGCGCCGTCACCGTCGGCCGCCGGTGCGGTCCCGCCGCCCGGCGCCGTCCCATCGGCACCCCGGTGGATCCCGCCGCCCGGTCCCGCACCGTCGGATCCCAGGCCGGCCCGGAACCGAGCCTCGTCCAACCGGTGGACGCCAGGCCCGTCAACCAGCGCGAGGACCCCGGTGCGGACGGCGTGACATCCGGAAACCTGATGTTCACCGGGTTGTTCGCGTGTTTGGCCAGTCCGGCGATTTCCCGCGAGGTAGCGTCCGATACGTGAGCCGCACCAGACGCGGCCATACGGGAGGCCCCGATCGTGCGTGCCGCTAGCGCAGCACCGAGCACGAGGGGGCCGGCACCGGGCCCCCGTGCCCACCGACAATCTGTCGGTATGGGCCACAGGGACACCGCCGGCCCTTCTCGTAGAACCGGACGTGGTGGTTCTCGTCCGCCTGGGAGCGCTCGTGGTCACACGCAGTTCCGTCTCACTAGGTACGAATACCGCAGTTCAGCCCGGCAGTTCCCGACCCCGCCGCAGCAATCAACGCAGTCAGCGCGACAGCAACCGATCCAGCACCCATATCCCCGGCCGCGGCGGGCAGCACGCCGCCCGAGCGCCATTCCCGATGCGCCGCCCGGCAAGTCCGCGGAACGCGACCGGCTGACCTACGTCATCGACACCTCGGTCCTGCTGTCCGATCCCTGGGCGCTGAACCGGTTCGACGAGCACGAGGTCATCCTGCCGCTGGTCGTGATCGGTGAACTCGAGGCCAAGCGGCACCATCCGGAGCTCGGCTACTTCGCCCGGCAGGCGCTGCGCATCCTCGATGAACTCCGGGTCGAACACGGCCGGCTGGACGCCCCGGTCCCGGTCGGCGCGCCCGGCGGAACCCTGCACGTCGAGCTGAACCACACCGACTCGACCGTGCTGCCGGCCGGATTCCGCAATGACAGCAACGATTCTCGAATTCTTGCCTGCGCGCTGAACCTCGCCCTGGAACGCCCAGAAGGCCGGGTCACCCTGGTCACCAAGGACATGCCGCTGCGGGTCAAGGCGTCGGCGGTCGGGTTGGCCGCCGACGAATACCGGGCGCAGGACATCGTGCCGTCCGGCTGGACCGGGATGGCCGAACTGCAGGTGCCCGCCGAGCAGGTGGACACGCTGTTCCACGCCGGGCTGATCGACTCCGATGAGGCCAGGGAGCTGCCCTGCCACACCGGCGTCAAGCTGGTCACCCCGTCGAGCTCGGCGCTGGGCCGGGTCACCCCGGGCAAGCAGATCAGGCTGGTTCGCGGCGAGCGGGAGGCCTTCGGGCTGCGCGGCCGGTCCGCCGAACAGCGGATCGCCCTCGACCTGCTGATGGACGACGAGATCGGCATCGTCTCCCTCGGCGGCCGGGCCGGCACCGGCAAGTCGGCGATGGCGCTGTGCGCCGGGCTCGAACTGGTGATGGAACGCCGGGCGCATCGCAAGGTCGTCGTCTTCCGGCCGCTGTACGCGGTCGGCGGGCAGGAGCTCGGCTACCTGCCCGGCAGCGAGAACGACAAGATGCAGCCCTGGGCGCAGGCGGTGTTCGACACCCTGTCGGCGGTCGCGTCGCCGGCCGTCATCGAGGAGGTCATCGCCCGCGGGATGCTCGAGGTGCTGCCGCTCACGCACATCCGCGGGCGCTCGTTGCACGACTCCTTCGTCATCGTCGACGAGGCGCAGTCGCTGGAACGCAACGTGCTGCTGACCGTGCTGTCCCGGCTGGGCACCAACTCCCGGGTGGTGCTCACCCATGACGTCGCCCAGCGGGACAACCTGCGGGTCGGCCGGCATGACGGCATCGCGGCGGTGATCGAGACCCTCAAGGGGCACCCGCTGTTCGCGCACGTCACGCTCACCCGGTCCGAGCGGTCGCCGATCGCGGCGCTGGTCACCGAGATGCTGGAGCTGCCCGACCTGCCGTAATCCGTCGCACCAGCGAGCGAACGGCCACCCTGCTGTCGATCGCGCTGATCAGCCGATCGGCAGGGTGGCCGTTTCTTCGTGCCCGTCGGCGTCCTTCTCCGGTGCGCCGAATCGGGCCAGCGCCAATGCGCCGGCCAGCACCAGCAGGAACCCGCCGACGGCGGGCACGAGCCAGACCAGTCCGCCGGCCGGTCACCGCAGACGATCATCCCGAGGACCGCGCCGAGGACGGTCTCGGTGGCCACCAGTCGCCGACGTCACCGACACCACCGAGGCACGCTGCAGGGCCAGGGCACCGAGCAGCAGGCCGAGCACGCCGGCACCGCCCATCGCCCAGGCCGACGGGTCGGCGATCAGCACCGTCGGGGAGAAGCTCCGCAGCAGCCGGGCGCCCACGGCGAGCAGCCCGAAGCAGCAGCCGGCCAGCACGGCCAGCAACCAGTCCGGACCGTGCCGGGTTGCGGAATCTTCAGCGCCGCGGCGGCGCACAGCGCCACCAGCACGACGGCGCCGAGCAGGGCGAACCGGGCGGCCGGCCCGACGTCGGCGCGTCGCCTGCGGGCCGGCGGTCAGTGCAACCACCACCAGACCGGCCCCGATCGCGACCACCGCGACCACCTCGGGCCACCGCAACCTGACCCGCAGCAGCAGCACCGACAACACGGCCGTGATGCCGAGGCTGGAGGCGCGCCCGGCCTGCACGACGAACAACGGCAGCGTCCGCAGAGCCAGGATCGACAACCCGAAACCGCAGGCGACCAACACCAGGGCGAGCAGATAGCGCGGGCTGCGGGCGAGCCGGACCACGAATCCCGCGTTGACCGAGTCGGCGGTCGGCAGCCGACTGACCGCGGAGGCCTGCAGCACGGCCGCGCTGCCCGAGCAGAGCGCCGCCGCTGCCACCGCCAGCAGTGCCAGGTTCATCTGCAGGCTCCTTCCTGGGGTCGCGCGGCGGCGGGGTTAGCCGGGGAATTCATCGGTAGGCTAACCCCGCAACTCACCCGTCCGAGGTACGCAGCAGGAGGCTAGCCGTGCGCGCAGCCGTCCCCGACGTGCGTGCCCACGGCGTCAGCCGTCCGGTCGGGCGCCGCTCTGGTGGGTGCTCGGCGCCTTCGCCGGGATAGCCGCAATCCTGACCGGCATCGTCACCATCGGGTCGGAGATTGCCGGCCCGTCGCTGCCCTATCTGGACGGCCCGATCTGGCTCGACGGCTGGTCCGAAGGTGATTCGGGCTGGTACTACGGCATCGCCACCTACGGCTACTTCTACAACCCCGGCCAGCAGTCCTCGATCGCGTTCTTTCCGAGCTACCCGCTGACCGTGCGCGGGTTCGGCGATCTGATCGGGGGCGATTACCAGATCGCCGGCTCGCTGCTCGGCGTGCTGTTCGGCGCGGGCGCGGCGGTGCTGTTCGCGCACTGGGTCTGGCGCAGGTTGCCGCGGGGCGGTGCGCTCACCGCCATCGCGATCCTGCTGCTGTACCCGTACGCGTTCTTCCTGTACGGCGCCATGTACTCCGATTCGATGTTCGTCCTGACCGCCATCGGGTCCTTCGTGCTGCTGGAGCGGCGCTACTACTGGCTGGCCGGCCTGGTCGGTGCGCTGGCGACCGCCGGTCGGCCGGTCGGCGTCGCGGTGGCCGTCGGGCTGGTGGTGCGGATGCTGGAGATGCGGGCGGAGGCCCGGTTGAACAGCCCGGCCCTTCCGGCGCACATCGAACCGTCGGGATCGGCCGTCGCCGGACCGCCCATCCCGGTCGACACGATCGATCACGGTCAACCGAATGACGATTTACCGCTGACCACTCGGCCGGGCTGGCGGGATCTGCTCAGGGCGGTACCGGCCGTTCGCTGGCGCGAGGCCGGCGTGCTGGTGTCCGGACTCGGCCTGGCCGCCTGGTGCATCTACCTGTGGGTGCAATTCGGCGATCCGTTCGCCTTCGCCACCGTGCAGGAGGCGCCCGGCTGGTACCAACGGGGCGGGCCGCACACCTGGTTCAAGATCGTCTACATCGGCACGGTGCTGTTCGGGCCGGTCGACGTCGCGATCAGGCTGACCGCGCAGGCGATCATGTGCCTGTTCGCGGTGCTGCTGCTGCCGCGGGTGTTCCGGCTGTTCGGCTGGGGCTACCTTGCCTACTCGATTGTGGTGCTGGCGATTCCGATCATCGGGACCAAGGATTTCATGGGCACCGGACGGTATGTCCTGGCCGCCTTCCCGGTGATCGCCGCGGCCGGTGAGTTCCTGGCCACCCGCCGGCAGAAGTGGTTGCGCCCCCTTGTACTTTCGCTCCTCGGGCGTGGGGTTGCTGGTCGCCACGCTGGCCTTCTCGATGGGGGTGGCGGTGTCATGACCGAGCTGACAGGACAAGGCGGCACGGCGTGCGGAACGAATGATGAAGCCCGAACGGTTCGAGAAGTTGTCGATCTTCTTCCCGATGTGGAACGAGGAGCTGTACATCCATCGGGCGGTCCGGGCGGCCACCGAGATCTGCGAGCAGCTGGTCGAGGACAAGGAAATCGGCGACTACGAGCTGATCATCATCAATGACGCATCGACCGACCGAACCGGCGAATACGCGGCGGAGCTGGCCGATTCCGACAGCCACGTCAGGGTCGTCACGCATGAGAGGAACCGGAAGCTCGGCGGCAGCATCAAGAGCGGTTTCGCCGCCGCCACCGGCGATCTCGTGCTGTACACCGATGCCGACCTGCCGTTCGAGATGATCGAGTTGGTCCGGGCGGTTCGGGTGATGCGGACCTACGAGGCGGACATCGTCAGCGCCTACCGGTTCGACCGGACGGGCGAGGGGCCGCGCCGGGCGATCTACTCCTGGGTCTACAACTGGCTCATCCAGCTGGCCTTCGGGACGCGGCTGCGGGACATCAACTTCGCGTTCAAACTCTGCCGGCGCTCGGTGCTCGATCAGGTGCAGCTGTCCAGCGAGGGGTCGTTCATCGACGCCGAACTGGTGATCAGGGCGCAGAAGGCGGGCTTCTCGATCGTGCAGATCGGCGTCGACTACTTCCCCCGCACCCGGGGCGTGTCCACCCTGTCCTCGCCCGCGGTGATCAGGAAAATGCTCGGCGAGATGACCCGGTTGCGCGGCGACCTGAAGTCGCTGCCGGCGGCTCCGCAACCGTGACGGGACCAGCCACCGGACCGTACCGGGCAAGCCGGGACGGGTCTGCTGATCGTCTCGGCCGACGATCTCGGGCTGACGGACGGGGTGAACCGCGCGGTGTTGCGCGGCCATCGGCAGGGCATCGTCACCTCGACGTCGCTGCTGGCGGTCGGCCGGTCCTTCGACGATGCCGTGCGGATGCTGCTGGACAACCCCGGCCTCGACGTCGGTGCGCATCTGGCCATCGTCGGGGAGGATCCACCGCTGCTGACCGCCCGCGAGATCCCCACCCTGGTGGACGCCCGCGGCGCGCTGCCGCTGTCCTATCGGACGCGTGATCCTGCGCGGCCTGCTCGGCCGGTTGGATCCGGACGACGTTCGACGGGAGTTCGCCGCCCAGCTGGAGCGGATCCGGTCCGCCGGCATCACCGTCTCGCATCTGGATACCCATCAGCACACCCACCTCTGGCCGGCGGTTGGCCGGATCCTGGTCGAGCTGGCCGGGCAGCACGACATCAGGGCCGTGCGAACTCCGAGGAGCCAGCGCACACTGCCGATCGGGTTCGGGGTCAACCGGCTCTCCGATCGGCTGCGCCGGCGGGTCGGGCAGGCCGGCCTGCTCACCACCGACAACTACACGGGATTGGACGAGGCCGGATCGTTGGACCGGGCCCGGTTCGAGCGGTCCCGTCGCGTAGTCGATCAGGTAGGAACTCCTGGCACCGCTCTGCAGAGCCACCTCGACCAGCCGCTTCGAGTTGGACGAGTTCTGCGAGCCGACGACCAGCACCAGGTCGCACTCCGGGGCCATCGCCTTGACCGCGACCTGGCGGTTCTGGGTGGCGTAGCAGATGTCGTCGCTGGGCGGGCTCTGCAGCGTGGGGAACTTCTCGCGCAGCTGGTTCACCCGCTCCATGGTCTCGTCGACCGACAGGGTGGTCTGGGACAGCCAGACGACCTTCGACGGGTCGCGCACCTCGACCTGCGCCACGTCCTCGGCCTTGTCGACCAGCTGGACCCGCTCGGGGGCCTCGCCGGTGGTGCCGTCGACCTCCTCGTGGCCCGCGTGGCCGATCAGCAGGATGTCGTAGTCCTCGCGGGCGAACCGCTTCACTTCCTGGTGGACCTTGGTCACCAGGGGGCAGGTCGCGTCGATCGTGCGCAGCTGGCGGTCGACCGCCTGGTCGCGCACCTCCGGTGAGATGCCGTGCGCCGAGAACACCACGAGCGCGCCCTCGGGCACCTCGTCGGTCTCGTCGACGAAGATCGCGCCACGCTCGGACAGCCGGTCCACGACGTACCGGTTGTGCACGATCTCCTTGCGCACGTACACCGGCGCCCCGTACTTCTCCAGGGCCTTCTCCACAGTCACGACGGCACGGTCCACACCAGCGCAGTAGCCACGGGGTTTGGCCACCAGCACCCGCCGGGGCCGGTTCCCGTCTGCCTGCCCGTTGTCGCCGTGCTCGGTCACCGGGGTCGAAGCGGTCATGGCCCCCAGCCTACGGGCGACGCCTCTCCTCGCAGCGGCCCCACGGGTGTCCCGCGTCACCTCCCCTACCCGTCCGAGGGTCCCGCTGTGCAGGAGGGCTGGTCTGCGGCAGTCTGTGCACATGAAGCCACTACCGCTGCCGGTTCGGGTCGCGGCCGGCCTCGCGGTCACCGCCGTCGACCGGGCCCGTCACCTGCCGGAAAAGCTGGCCGGGCTACCGGTCACGATGGTGAGCCAAGCCCTGCAGCTGTCGATGCGCGTGCAGCAGCAGGTGACAGAGTTGGCGATCAAGGGCGACGATGCGCTGTCCACGCTGCGGCCCGCCGAGGAGTCGCCGTCGTGGGCGACCTTCGACGAGGACGGCTCGACGAACGGCACCGGTTCCGTCCGGCGCTCGGCCTTCGACGCCGCCGCGGACGACGAGGAGGACCTGGTCGCCAACGGTGAGCCCGTCGCCGGTGCCGACCCTTGGGCCGCTGAGGAGCGGGCCATGCTGCACGAGCTGGACAACACCGTGCCCGACGAGACCGCCGTGCCCGACGACATTGCAGTGCCCGACGACACCGCCGAGGACGACGTCGAGCCGAGCGCGCTGCCCAACTACGCCGAGCTGACACTGCCGCAGGTCAGGGCCCGGATGCGTCGCCTGACGATCGATCAGCTCACGGAGCTGGTCGAGTTCGAGCAGGCACACGAGGACCGGCCCTCGTTCGTCAGCATGCTCACCCGGCGCATCACCACCCTGCGCGAACAGCAGTGACCGCTGGCCCCGCCACCCCGGAACCCGGTGACGGCGGATCGGTCACCGCCGGACCGACCACCGCGGAGAACCCGTGGCCGGTTCGCACCGTCGCCCGCAAGATCGCCGAGTGGATCAGCAAGCTCGGCGCCGTCTGGGTAGAGGGCCAGATCACCCAGATCTCGGCGCGACCCGGCACGTCCACGGCTTTCGTCACTCTCCGCGACCCGGCCGCCGAAGTGTCGATCACCCTCACGTGTCCGACCACGATGCTGCGCGCCACCGATCCGCCGCTCACCGAGGGCAGCCGGGTGATCGTGCACGGCCGCCCCACGTTCTATCTCAGCCGCGGCACCCTGAGCCTGCGGGTGGACGAGATCCGCGCGGTCGGCATCGGGCAGTTGCTGGCCCGGATCGAGCGGTTGCGTCGGCTACTGTCCGCCGAAGGCATGTTCGACCCCGCCCGCAAGCGCCCGCTGCCGTTCCTGCCGCGCACGGTCGGCCTCGTCACCGGCCGCGCGTCCGCAGCCGAGCACGACGTCATCACCAACGCCACGGCTCGCTGGCCTGCCGTGCGATTCCGTGTGATCAACGTGGCCGTGCAGGGGGTGCTCGCCGTGCCGGAGATCATGGACGGGCTCGGCATCCTCGACCGCGACCCGAACGTCGACGTCATCGTGCTGGCCAGGGGCGGTGGCAGCGTCGAGGACCTGTTGCCGTTCTCCGACGAGGCGCTGTGCCGGGCGGTCGCCGCGTGCCGGACGCCGGTGGTCAGCGCGATCGGCCACGAACCGGACACTCCCCTGGTCGACCACGTCGCCGACCTGCGGTGTTCGACGCCCACGGATGCCGGTAAGCGCGTCGTCCCGGACGTCGCCGAGGAGGCCACGCGAATCGCCACGATGCGTGACCGCGCTCGGCGCGCACTGCATGGCTGGGTGGACCGGGAGCGTCAACTCCTGACGTCGCTGCGCAGCCGGCCGGTGCTCGCCGATCCGCTGACACCGTTGGCTCGGCGGGCCGACGACATCAATACGCTGCGGGAACGCTCCCGTCGTGCGATGCTGTCCGTCCTCACCAGCGAGCACACGGCGCTGAACGCCACCAGGTCCAGGCTGACGACGTTGGGTCCGGCGGCAACCCTTGCCAGGGGGTATGCCGTCCTACAGGTACTCGGCGAGGACGACGCCGGGCAACCGGACGAGTCAGGACAGGGCGGTGACCGGATCGTGCGGTCGGTGAGCCAGCTGAGCCCCGGGACGAAAGTCCGCCTGCGGGTAGCGGATGGCGCGGCGCACGCGGTCGTGTCCGACGTGGCGACCGACGCCACCCGGCCGGCCGCTGACGGGCCTGCGACGGAGAGCGGGAGTGGGACATGACGAGGCACACGCCGGTGCACCCGGTCGGTGAACCCACGTTCCTGCCGATGGCCGTCACCGCAGCCCGCACCGCGGTGACAGCACCGGTCGAGCCACCGGTGGTTGCCCGCGCGCAGGTCGTCCGCAGGCATGCCGAGGCCGCTGATGCCGCCGCCGCGGATTGCTGGACGGCGTTGCTGGCCGGGTGCCAGACCTCGGCACGGCGGGTACTGCCGGCCAAGCTGCACGAGCTGACAGAGGCGACGTCGCTGTATCTGGGGACCCGCTGCTGGTACGGGCCGCAATCACCGCACCGCGGACGCGTGACCGACGCCGAGGCTCGCATCACCGACGCGGTCCGGGAAGGCGACGGCGCCGAGTTCGCGGAGGCGTGCGCCGGCTACGACCAGGCTGTGGCCACCGCGGTGGCCAGCCTGCGAAGCCGGACCAGCAGTCCGGCATAGTCGCGGTCGAGCGACACACGAATTTCAGTCAGGTGGGAGGACGGTTGTCGGACAGCGGCAGGTTCGCCGGCGTGGCCGAGTTGGGCTACGAGGCGGCCAGGGACGAACTGGTCGAGGTCGTCCGCAGGCTTGAGGCAGGCGGCCTCTCGCTGGAGGACTCGCTGGGGCTCTGGGAACGCGGCGAAGCCCTGGCCACGGTGTGTGAACGCCACCTGGCCGGTGCCCGGGAGCGGGTCGAGTCGGCCCTCGCGCGCGTCGAGTCGGCGGAGGCCGGGGGGTCCGGCAACGGTCAGTGACCGGTCACGGTCCGCCCTCCGCGGCCACCTTCGGTCCGGTCATCGTGGCGACGGCGAGCGTGCGGAATTCGGCCGTGGTGCCGTTGCCGGTGATGAACAGCCGTTCCGGGCCGAGGTCGAGCACCCAGGACGACTCGGCACGGATCCCTGGGTAGACCGTCCACTCAGCGCTGTTGACCACCTGGCTGCCGGTCGGTCGCAGCGGGGTGTTGCTGTCGGCCCCGGACGCGGCCCGGACGAGGTCCGCAGCGCTCGCGTTGGACTGCGAAACCTGCAGGTAACTACCCGAGGGCGTGATCCAGCCGATCCGCACGGCCTGGTCGCTGCCGTTGGGTCCGAGTGAGTCGACAGAGTCCGAGTTGGTCCGCCACCCGGCAGGCAACTGAGGCTGGCGGAGGGGGAACTTGATCTGGCCGGCGGCCGCCTGCAGTTCGGCGGTGGCGTCGACGGTCGGCAAGGCCGAGGCATCGGTGGACGGACCGCCGGGGCTGAACGAGCAACCCTTCGTGATGCCGGCCAGCACGAGGACACCGATGGCCAGCACGATCATGGACAGAAACATGTCCCGCATACCGGACCTGCCGCGGCCGGACCCGCGTCCACCAGCGGGTTTCTGCTCGGGAGGCGTGGAGTCAGCACCGGCCGTGTCCTGCTCCGGGCCGGTCGCGGTCTCGTTCACGTTGTCCGCCACTCCCCCATCGTCCCAGGTGGCTCAGGTCACGTCCGGCCGGGCGGTGCGTACTTCGGCGACCGGACGGTTTCCGATCTGGGAGAATTGTTGCCTGAACGCACCGACGTGGGAGGCACCATGAGCACCTCGGAACCGACTGGAACCACGACATCGGGCGACGCAAGGCGACCGGGAACGCCGGACCGGAACCTCGCGCTGGAGCTGGTGCGGGTCACGGAGGCCGCCGCGATGTCGGCAGGCCGGTGGGTCGGCCGTGGCGACAAGATCGGCGGCGACGGCGCCGCCGTGGACGCGATGCGGATGCTGATCGGCACCGTGTCGATGAACGGCGTCGTGGTGATCGGCGAGGGCGAGAAGGACAAAGCGCCGATGCTCTACAACGGCGAGCGCGTCGGCGACGGGGACGGCCCGGACTGTGACGTCGCGGTGGACCCGATCGACGGCACCACGCTGATGGCCAAGGGCATGCCCAACGCCATCGCGGTGCTCGCCGTGACGGAGCGGGGTGCGATGTTCGACCCGTCCGCCGTGTTCTACATGGAGAAGATCGCGGTTGGCCCCGAGGCGGCGGACGTTGTCGACCTGACCGCTCCGGTGGGCGAGAACATCCGCAGGGTCGCGAAGGCCAAGAACAGTGACCCCTCGGACGTGACCGTCTGCATCCTGGACCGGCCCCGGCACGAGCAGTTGGTGCAGGACGTCCGGGCGGCCGGGGCACGCATCCGGTTCATCTCGGACGGAGACGTGGCGGGCGCGATCTCCGCGGCCCGCCCGGACACCGGCGTCGACATGCTCGTCGGGATCGGCGGCACCCCGGAGGGCATCATCGCGGCGTGCGCGCTGAAGTGCATGGGCGGCGTGATCCAGGCTCGGCTGTGGCCCAAGGACGAGGACGAACGGCGCAAGGCACTGGACGCCGGCCACGACCTGACCCGCGTGTTGAGCACCGACGACCTCGTGCGCGGTGACAACGCGTTCTTCTGCGCGACCGGTATCACCGACGGCGATCTGTTGCGCGGCGTGCGCTACCGCGCCGGCGGTTGCACGACGCACTCGATCGTCATGCGGTCGCGGTCGGGCACGGTACGGATGATCGAGGGCTTCCACCGGCTGACGAAGCTGCGCGGGTACTCGCAGGTGGCCCTGGATCGGGCAGATGCGGGCGAATCGGACGCGCATCGGCCGCTGCCGTAACGGTTTTCGGTCATCGGGACTCCGGCCGGGCGTAGGCCCCGGCCGGAGTCGTCGCGCACCGGAGATCCGATCGTGATCAATTCTCAGCTTTCCCCAAGGCAACGTGTGGTGTCGTGATGGCGTCTAGATCAACAGAAGCCACCGATAACCGGACGCCGTCGCCGACCGACCGTCGACGGTTGGGCCCGAGGGGGAACTCGTGCGCATCAACAAGATCGTTGTGGGCCTGTTCGCGGTGATCGCGGTGGGCGGCGGAATCGCGGCCTGCTCGTCCGGCACCGGTGACTCGGCGGCGTCGCAACACATCGCGGTCGCGGCGGACCTGTCGACACAGACCACAAAGCCCGCCGCACCGTCCACTTCGGACCCGGTCACCACAGCGCCGCCGACCACGACCACCACCCTGCCGACCACGACACCGCCGGTCACGACGAAGCCCGTGCCGGTCACGACGAAGCCGGCGAAGGCCGCGGTTGCCAGCGTGCCGTGCTCGGCCGCGGCCAAGGCGTGCGTCGACCTGTCGGCCCGCAAGGCGTGGCTGGTGGATGACGGCAAGATCGTCTACGGGCCGGTGTCGATCATGTCCGGCCGGACTGGCTGGCCGACTCCGGTGGGAACGTTCCACGTCACATTCAAGGACGCCGACTACTTCAGCCACGAGTTCAAGGTCCCGATGCCCGACGCGGTGTTCTTCTACCCGGGCATCGCGTTCCACGTGGGCAGCCTGTACGAGCACTCGCACGGCTGCATCCACCTGTCGCGGACGTCCGCGTCCACGTTCTTCCACAGCCTGACGTCCGGCGACGAGGTGCAGGTCGTGCGCTGACTGTCGGACCGCGTCGGTACCGTTCGAGCGGGATGCACGCAGGGGTTGATTCAGGGTGAGCTGATGCCCGGCACCTTTCGGTGTCGGGCATCAGTCGTCTGTGTTCCGTCCACCGCTCAGAGCGTGCCGACGGCGACGAAGCAACAGGTGCCCAGCACCACGATGTTCACGGCGACCGGGCCGGGCTCGCGCAGGCTGGTGTGCGACGCGATCGCACCGATCATGACGATGCCCAGGCCGATGGCGGCGCCCCCGGTCAGTGCCGGCAGGACGCCGGTCGCCCTCGGTACCAGCAGGCCGATCACGGCCAGTAGCTCGCAGGCCGCGGCGAGCCGAATCACCGGCAGCGGGAAGGGCGCGACGCCGCTCTGACCGGTCTCCAGTAAGCGCTCCTTGGACATGCTGATCTTGGCTGTGCCGGAGACCAGGAAGAGCACGGCCAGCAGGCTCTGACAGATCCACAACCCGATGTTCATAGGTGCAACCTTTTCGTCCGCATTGGGGTTCTTACTACTGACGGGAAATGGACGAGCGGAGTGGCTCCGATGTGACAGCAGCGCACAACAGCAGCCCCGATGGGGGTGGCCGGGTTGAGTCCCGGCCTGAGCGGCGGCAAGGTGACCGCCGTATGCGGCGACCGAGCGTCAGCCGAGTGAGCTGACGGGCCGGCCGGACGGACGGGTTCAGCCGGACGGCATGGGTTCGGCGACGGCACGGGCCGGCCGGACAGCACGGGTTCGCCGGACGGCATGGGGTCGGCGACGGCACGGGCTGGCCGGACAGCACGGGTTCGGCGGACGGCACGGGTTCGCCGGACAGCACAGGTTCGCCCGCAGCACGGGCTGGCCGGACAGCACGGGTTCACCCGACAGCACGGGCTGGCCGGACAACTCGGGTTGCCCGACGGGACAGGCTCGCCCGACAGCACGGGCTGGCCGGACAGCACGAGTTCGCCCGACAGGACAGGCTGGCCCGACAGCACGAGTTCGCCCGACAGGACAGGCTCGCCCGACAACTCGGGTTGCCCGATGGGACAGGTTCGCCTGACGGGACGGGCTCGCGATGACCGGCAACTGGTGCTTTGGCGCTCGGTGCTCGGTGTTTGGCTGGGTCTGCTGCCGGCTGGCGCCCGGGATGACTGGATCTCGGGCCGTCGAGTGGTCAGCCCCGGTCAGCCTGCTCGGGTCGGCTGCGGCACAGGCCCGCCCTCGGCCGCCGGCCGGCGGTCAGCCGGCGTTGGACGAGTGGCCTGGGAACAGGTGTGCGTCTGGGTTGAGTGCCACGGCGATGTTGTTCACCGCAGTGGCCGCTTCGCCGAAACCGGTGGCGATCAGCTTGACCTTGCCGTCGTAGGTAGCGACGTCCCCGGCCGCGTAGATCCGGTCGCGCGCCGTGCGCATCGTCGGGTCCACGCGGACCGCCCGGTGGTCGAGATCCAGGCCCCAGGACTCGATCGGGCCCAGGTCGGCCAGGAAGCCCAGGGCTGCCACCACCGTGTGAGCGGGCAACGTCATGCGGTCGCCGTTCTTGATCAGTACGTCGACCTCGCGCAGGCCGCCGTCGTCGCCACGCAGTTCGGCCACCTCGGCGTCCACGATCATCGGCACGCCGAGTTCACGGACCTGCCGGACCGTGCCGGGCAGCCCGCGGAACTGGGCTCGGCGGTGCACGAGGGTGACGGATTCCGCGATCGGGTGCAGCGCGAGGGCCCAGTCCAGGGCGGAGTCGCCACCGCCGACGACCACCACGTGCTGACCTTCGTGTGCGGCCAGCGCGGGCACGAAGTGGACCATGCCTCGGCCCAGCCAGCCGTCGCCCGCAGGCAGGGGACGCGGACGGAACTCGCCGATGCCCGCGGTGATCAGGATGGCGCCCGCCCGGACGGAACTCCCGTCGGCCAGCGTCACCACGAGCCGGTCGCCCGACTCGGTCAGGTCCCTGGCCTGCCTGCCCAACAAATACAGGGGCTTGGCCTGGGCAGCCTGTTCGACCAGTGCCGTGACCAGGTCACGGCCGCGGATGGCCGGGAAGCCCGCGACGTCGAAGATCATCTTCTCCGGGTACATCGCGGTGATCTGGCCACCGGGCTCGGGCAGTGAATCGACTATGGCGACCGTGAGTTCGCGGAAGCCCGCGTAGTACGCCGCGAACAGGCCCGATGGCCCCGCCCCGACGATCAACAGGTCGACGTCGTAGTCGTCTGCCGGCTGGGCCATCGGGTGACCACCTTTCGCTCGTGGTGGGAGCACCCCCGAGCCTAGATCCCCCGTGAGTACGTCGGACGTGGAACTCGCCACAACGACTGCAGTCGACCACATTCGGGTCCAAACTTGAAGGCATGGGTGATCAGGAGTTTCGCATCGAGCACGACACGATGGGCGAGGTCCGAGTCCCGGCGCAGGCCCTGTGGCGAGCACAGACTCAGCGCGCCGTCGAGAATTTCCCGATCTCCGGTCGCCCGCTGGAGCGGGCCCAGATCCGGGCACTCGGTCTGCTCAAGGCCGCCGCCGCCCGCGTGAACGCGAAGCTGGGCGTCCTCGACGCCGACGTGGCCGACGCGATCGCGACTGCCGCCGACGACGTGGCCGCGGGCAAGTACGACGACCAGTTCCCGCTGGACGTCTTCCAGACCGGCTCGGGCACGTCGTCCAACATGAACGCCAACGAGGTCATCGCAACGCTGGCCACCCGCGCGCTCGGCCGCGATGTGCACCCGAATGACGACGTCAACGCGTCGCAATCGTCCAACGACACGTTCCCGACCACGATCCACGTCGCCGCGACCGAGGCCGTCGTGACCGACGTCGTTCCCGCACTCACGCACCTCGCCGAGACCATCGAGCGCCGCGCCGAGGAATGGGTCGACGTGGTGAAGTCCGGCCGCACACACCTGATGGACGCCGTCCCCGTGACGTTCGGGCAGGAAGCCGGCGCGTGGGCAGCGCAGATCCGCTACGGCATCGAGCGACTCGAATCCGGGGTCGGGCGGCTGGCCGAGCTGCCGATCGGTGGTACCGCGGTAGGTTCGGGGCTCAACGCACCGGCCGAGTTCGGCGCTGCTGTCGCTGGGGAGCTGGCCACCACCACCGGGTTGCCGCTCGTCGAGGCCAGGAACCATTTCGAGGCTCAGGCGTCGCAGGACAGTGTCGTCGAGACCTCGGGCAACCTGCGGACTGTCGCCGTCAGCCTGAGCAAGATCGCCAACGACGTGCGGTGGCTCGGCTCCGGGCCCCGCACCGGATTGGCCGAGCTGGCTCTGCCCGATCTGCAGCCGGGGTCGTCGATCATGCCCGGCAAGGTGAACCCGGTGATCTGCGAGGCAACCCTGCAGGTGGTCGCCCAGGTGATCGGCAACGACGCCGCCGTGGCCTTCGCCGGGTCGCAGGGCAACTTCCAGCTCAACGTGAACCTGCCGGTGATCGCGCGCAACGTACTCGAGTCCGCGAAGTTGATCGCGGCCGTGTCGCGACTGCTGGCCGACAAGGTTTTCGCGGGCGTGACGGTCAACGTGGAGCAAGCACGCGAGCATGCGGAAGGTTCGCCGTCGATCGTCACTCCGCTCAATCGCTACATCGGCTACGAAGAGGCCGCCGCGGTCGCCAAGCAGGCGTTGAAGGAGCGCAAGACGATCCGCGAGGTCGTTATGGAGCGCGGCTACATCGAGGCAGGCAAGCTGACCGTCGAGCAGCTCGACACCGCCCTCGACGTGCTGCGCATGGCCAAGGGCGGCCGCTGACACCACGCCGGATGCCACGACCGGCGAACCGACCATTCGCCGGCCGACTCGCAGCGGCTCGACGGCGCACGACAGACAATGCCCTCAACTCGATGCCGCTGCACGCGAGCCGACCTCTCACCGGCCAGCACGCCACGACCCGCCGCTCAGGACCAAAGACGCCCCAACGCGATCCCCCTACACGCGAACTGACCCCTCACCGGCCAACTCGCGGCAGTGGGGGCCACATCCAGCTGCGGCAAAGCGGCAAGCCGACCATTCGCCGACCAACTCGCGGTCACCCTCCCGCCCTGGACCAGTAGCGGCCTCAACCGGATCCCACCACTGACGAACTGACCCCTCACCAGCCAACACACCACGACCCGACCACCCAACGCCAACAACGGTCCCAACGAGCCACCACCACAAACAAGCCGACCCCTCACCGGACGACTCGCGGTGGCTACCCGAGACCAAAACCGGCCTCAACCGGATGCACCACCGGCGAACTGACCCCTCACCGGACGGCCCATCGTCGGTCGGGCACTGGCTCAGCAGTTGCCCCAACCGGCTTCACTACGGGTGAACTGACCCGTCAGCGGGCAACTCGCGGCGGCCCGGCTGCACGAACAGGGTGCTGCCTCAAGGGTCTCGGCCGAACGGGGTCCGGCCAGGCACTGACCGGGGTCGGCGACCGGGCTCAGCGATCCGGCATCGGCGAGAGCGGGCTCAGCGATCGGGCATCGGCGAGAGCGGGCTCAGCGATCCGGCATCGGCGAGAGCGGGCTCAGCGATGGGCATCGGCGAGAGCGGGCTCAGCGTGGGATCGGCGAGCGGGCTCAGCGATCTCGGTCTACTTGGTCCAGTGCCGATGCTGGCATCGCAGCTGCTGGAGCGGCTGGTGCTGGAGCCTGCGCTGGTGCTCTGGCCAGGCCCGTTGCGCAGCCCACTCCCACGAGGAGCGCGCCAGCCACCGCCGTGACCGTCACGTGCTGGGCGCCCAGCGCCACTGACATCACCAGCCCGGCCACCGGCATCAGGCCGATCAACACTCCCGCTCTGTCCGCACCAAGCGCCCTCACGCACGTGTACCACGCCCCGAAAGCCACCGCCGTCACGACCACGCCCAGCACCACCAGCGCGATCACCTGGGTCCGCGTCGGCATCGGCCACGCCGACCCGCCGTCGACCACCGAACTCACCGCCGCCCCGACCACGGCCGCCACTGCGCTGGCCCACGTACTCGCCTCGACGACGCCGAGCCGCCGCGTCACCCCCGCGCCGGACACCGTGAACATCACCTCGCCCGCCAGCGCCGCCGCCGACAGCAGCAATCCCGGCCCATGCCACGACCCGCCGCCGGACAGCACCACCACCCCGGCCACCACGACCACGGCCCCGATCAGCGCGAGCAACGACGGACGACGGCCCCGCGCCGCGGGCACCAGCAACGCCAGGAACAGCGGCGTGCCCCCGATCATCGCCGCCACGAAACCCGGCTCCGCATACCGCTGCGCCGCCAGCACCACCGCGTTGAATCCCAGCATGCCCAGCGCGATCATGCCCGTCAGCCCGACGAGGTCGCGCCGCGTGAGTCTCGGCAGCCGCCGACCGCTCCCCCGCAGCCACGCGTACAGCGCCACCGCCCCGATCGCATACCGGATGGCCTGCCCGGACAGCACCGGATACCCCGCCAGCAGCCCCGTCACCGGCACCGATCCGCCCACGATCACCGCGGCCGACGCGCCCAGCGCCACCGGCACCCGCCGCCCACCGACTGTCACCTGCTCGAGCCTGCCAACCCGTTGGTACAGACGTAAGGTCCACTCTGATGGGCGTTAACTGGTCCACTTTCCGGGAGCTGTTGATCACGCCGGGTACTCGTGGCCGGGCCGTGGAGGCCGGGCTGCGCGAAGCGATCCGGACCGGTCGACTCGCCGCGGGCGCTCGGCTGCCGTCCAGCCGCGACCTCGCCGCCCAGCTCGGTGTGGCGCGCGGCACCGTCACGCTCGCCTACACGCAGCTCGTCGCCGAGGGCTACCTGGTCGCCCACCGCGGCTCCGGGACCGCCGTCTCCGACTCGGTCACCGGCACCGATCCGGCCACGGGCACCGGCGACGACCCGGAGCCCGCCTGGCGTTACGACCTGCGCCCGGGGCTCCCCGCGCTGTCCGCCTTCCCCCGCTCGGCCTGGCTCGCCGCGACCAAGGCAGGCCTGGACACCCTCGCCACCGCGGGCCTCGGCTACCCCGATCCGGCGGGCCTGCCCGCGCTGCGCACCGAACTCGCCGCCTACCTCGGCCGTGTCCGCGCGGTCTCCTGCACTCCCGCCAACATCGTCGTCACCAACGGCGCCGCCGAAGGGCTCGCGCTGCTCACGCAGGCCCTGCACGCCGCCGGCCACGACCGGATCGCCGTGGAGAACCCGCGGCACCCCGGCCAGGCCGAGCTGTTCGCCCACCACGGCCTCACTCCGATCCCGGTCCCCGTCGACGAGGACGGCCTGGTCGTGGCCGCCCTCGCCGCCACCGGTGCCCGCGTCGTCTGCGCCACCACCGCGCACCAGTTCCCGCTCGGCGTCCCGCTGCACCCACGCCGCCGGATGGCCTTGCTGAGCTGGGCGAAGGATGTCGACGGCCTGATCATCGAGGACGACTACGACGCCGAGCACCGCTACGACACCGCCCCGCTGTCCGCGCTGCAGGCACTCGATCCGGCACGGGTCGTCTACCAGGGCAGCGCCAGCAAGACGCTTGCCCCGGCGCTGCGCCTGGGCTGGGTCGTCGCGCCCGCACCGCTGCGCGCCCAGCTGACCACGCGCAAGCGTCTGCACGACCTCGGCGGCAGTCCACTCACCCACGCCGCGATGGCCCACCTGCTGCGCACCGGCGGCTACGACCGGCACCTGCGCAGCACCCGCCAGCAGTATCGCCGCCGCCGGGACGCCCTGCTCACGGCCCTGGCCGAGCACCTGCCCGATTGGCAGCCGGTCGGCGTCGCGGCCGGGCTGCACGTGGTGCTACGCCTGCCCAGCGGCACCGACGACCAGGCATTGCAGGCCCGCCTCGCCAGGGCGAACATCAACGCCATCGCCCTGTCCGGCTACAGCCACCCCGGCACGACCCCGCCCTATCCCGGATTGGTGCTGGGTTACGCGCTGCTGAGCCCGGACCGGTTACGCTCCGCGGTCGCCGAGATCGCGCGAACTTTCGGCAACCTGCGGCACCATGAGTGACGTGCTCTTCTCGGACGTCGTCACCGCGTCCGCCACCGTGGCGGCCACCCGGTCCCGGCTGGCCAAGATCGACGCCCTGGCCGGCGCGCTGCGGGCTGCCGATGTGGTCAGCGAGGTGCCCGCGCTGGTCGGCTTCCTGGTCGGCCAGCCCCGGCAGGGCCGGATCGGGACCAGCTGGCGCACCCTGGTCAAGATCGAGGTCACGCCCGCCGCGACGCCCGGCCTGACGGTGGCCGAGGTGGACGGCACGCTCACCGCATTGGCCCAACAGAGCGGTGCCGGATCGATCGCCGCCCGCACCGAGGTGCTGTCCGGGCTGCTGGGCCGGGCCACCAAGGCGGAGCACGACTTCCTGTTCCGGCTGCTCACCGGCGAACTGCGCCAGGGCGCGCTGGAAGGCGTGATGGTGGACGCCGTGGCCCGCGCCGCCGGCGTGCCCGGCGAGGACGTCCGGCGCGCGTTCATGCTGTCCGGGTCGCTGACCGCCACCGCGAGCACAGCGCTCACCACGGGAATCGAGGGGCTGCGCCGGTTCCGGCTGACGCTGGGCACCCCGGTCCGGCCGATGCTGGCCTCCCCCGCCGAGTCGGTCGCCGCCGCCGTCGGCGAGCTGGGGGACGTGTCCGTCGAGTACAAACTGGACGGTGCCCGGATCCAGGTACACAAGGACGGCAAGGACATCCACGTCTACACCCGCACGCTGCGCGAGATCACCGCGAGCGTGCCGGAGCTGGTCGCGATGATCGAGGACCTGCCGGTGCGGTCCGTCGTGCTGGACGGTGAGACGCTCGCGCTCGACCCGGACGGCAGGCCGCGCCCGTTCCAGGAGACGATGAGCCGCTTCGGTGCGACGGCGCCCCGCGAGGAGTTGCTGCGCCCGTACTTCTTCGACTGCCTGCACCTGGATGGCGTCGACCTGCTGGATGCGCCATTGCGCGAACGGTCCACCGCACTGCACACGGCGGCGAGCGGCTACCTCGTCCCTGGCCGGCACGGTCCTAACGCGACAGAGGCGGCCGAGATCCTCGAGAACGCACTGGCCGCGGGTCACGAGGGCGTCGTCGTGAAGTCGCTGGCGTCGCCCTACGCGGCGGGCAGGCGCGGCAAGGCCTGGCAGAAGGTCAAACCGGTGCACACGCTGGATCTGGTCGTGCTCGCCGCCGAGTGGGGCCACGGCAGGCGCACCGGCTACCTGTCGAACCTGCACCTGGGCGCCCGCGACCCGGACGGCGGCCCGCCGGTGATGGTGGGTAAGACGTTCAAGGGCCTGACCGACGAGCTGCTCGCCTGGCAGACCGCGCAGTTCCCCCAGCACGAGTCGCACCGCACCGACTGGACCGTGTATCTGCACCCGGAACTCGTCGTGGAGATCGCGCTGGACGGCGTGCAGGGCAGCACGCGTTACCCGGGCGGGGTCGCCCTGCGGTTCGCCCGGGTGGTCCGGTACCGGCCGGACAAGGAGGCGGCCGACGCCGACACCATCGACACCGTGCGCGGCATGCTGCCCGGTCAGGCGTCCTGACAGGACAGTCCAGCGAGACGCCCACCGACACCGCCTCCGGCCAGGTAGTCTGGTGAGCCGTGCGCTTCATCGAGGGCGATCGGCCCGGCTACGACCTGACCTATGACGACGTGTTCCTCGTACCTCGGCGGTCCGCCGTCGAGTCGAGGTTCGGCGTCGACCTGACGACCGCAGACGGCACCGGTGCGACGATCCCGGTGGTGGTGGCGAACATGACCGCCGTCGCCGGCCGGCGGATGGCCGAGACCGTGGCCCGGCGTGGTGGCCTGGTGGTCCTGCCGCAGGACGTGGACACGGCCGCGGTGACCGAGATCGTCACCTGGGTCAAGCAACGGCACACCGTCTGGGACACCCCGCTGGTACTGACACCTGCCGGTTCCGTGGCCGATGTGCTGAACCTGCTGCCCAAGCGGGCGCACGGCGCGGTCGCGGTGGTGGACGACGCGGGCCGCCCGGTCGGTGTCGTGGACGAGGCGGACTGCGCGGGCGTCGACCGGTTCACGCGGGTCAGCGACGTGCTGCGGACGGATGTGCCGATGCTGCCGCTGGACACCGCGCCCCGGGCCGTGTTCGACGCGCTGCACGGCAGGCCGGAACAGATCGTGCTCGGCGTCGCCCCCGACGGCACGCTGGCCGGCGTGCTCACCGAGCTGGGAGCGCTGCGGGCCGAGCTGTACCGGCCGGCGGTGGACGCACGGGGCAGGCTGCGGGTGGCCGCCGCGATCGGCGTGAACGGTGACGTGGACGCGAAGGCGAAGGACCTGGTCGAGGCCGGGGTGGACGTGCTCGTGGTGGACACAGCGCACGGCCACCAGGAGAAGATGCTGACCACGCTGCGATCGGTTCGCGAGCACGCGCCGGGCGTGCCGCTGGTGGCGGGCAACGTGGTGACCGCCGAGGGTGTGCGGGACCTGGTCGAGGCCGGTGCGGACGTGGTCAAGGTCGGTGTCGGCCCTGGCGCGATGTGCACCACGCGGATGATGACCGGCGTCGGCAGGCCGCAGTTCTCGGCGGTCGCCGAGTGTGCGGCCGAGGCTCGCCGGCTGGGCAGACACGTCTGGGCCGACGGCGGTGTCCGGCACCCGAGGGACGTGGCGCTGGCACTGGCCGCGGGGGCGTCGGCCGCGATGGTCGGCTCGTGGTTCGCGGGCACCTACGAGTCGCCCGGCGACCTGCACCGCGACGAGCACGGCAACCTCTACAAGGAGTCGTTCGGCATGGCGTCCAAGCGGGCCGTGACCGCGCGGACCCGCGGCGACAGCGCGTTCGACCGGGCCCGCAAGGCGCTGTTCGAGGAGGGCATCTCGTCCTCACGGATGCGGCTGGACCCGGCCCGGCCGGGCGTCGAGGATCTGCTGGACGAGATCTGCTCGGGCGTCCGGTCTGCCTGCACCTACGCGGGGGCGCCGGACCTGGAGTCGTTCCATGAGCGCGCTGTGCTGGGCGTGCAGTCGGCGGCGGGGTTCGCTGAGGGCAGACCGCTGCCCGGCGGATGGTGACAAAGACCTGCGGAAAGGTGGGGGTCGACAATTAGGCTGTGCGCGTGAAGGACACAGTTGTCGTATCGGACCTGGTGAAGCGGTACCGGCGGGGAGCGCCCGCCGCCGTGGACGAGCTCAGTTTCAGCGTGCGGTCCGGCGAAGTGTTCGGCCTGCTCGGTCCCAACGGTGCCGGGAAGACCACCACGGTCGGCGTGCTGACCACGCGGGTCCGAGCCACGTCGGGCAAGGCGACGGTGTGTGGTGTCGACGTCCGGTCGGACGCGAAGCGGGCCCGGCAGCTGCTGGCCGTGGTGCCGCAGCGCAACAACCTCGACCGGTCGCTCAACATTCGGCAGAACCTGCTGTTCCACGCTGCCTACCACGGTGTGGGCCGGGCGGAACGCAACCGGCTGGCGGACGAGATCCTGGAGCGGATGGGTCTGGCCAAGCAGGCGACCGCCCGGGTCGACTTCGTGTCCGGTGGGCAGGCGCAGCGGGTGATGATCGCCCGCGCGCTGATGCACAAGCCGAAGGTGATGTTCCTGGACGAGCCGTCCACCGGCCTGGACCCACAGGCCCGGCTGTTCGTGCACGAGCGGGTCGCCGAGCTGCACGAGGACGGCGTGACGGTCGTGCTGACCACGCACGACATGGACGAGGCCGCCAAACTGTGCGACCGCGTCGGCATCGTGGACCACGGCAAGCTGCTCGCGCTGGACACACCGGAGGCGCTGACCAAGGGCCTGCCAGGCAGCACGACGCTCACGGTCTCCGTCGACCTCGGTGACATCGCCGCGGACCTGGTCACCGAGCGGCTGTCCCGGATCGACGGCATCGAGCGGGTCGAACGGCTCACCGCGGGCGGCCCACCCGCAGGCATGCCACCGGGCATGCCGCCCGGGATGCCCGGTATGCCACCCGGCGGTATGCCACCCGGGGGTGCGCCGCCGGCGGGCACCGGCAGCTTCCGCCTCTACACCTCCGCCGAGCCGGCGGTGGCCCTGCCGCCGGTCCTGACCGCGCTGGGCGACCTCGGTTGCGCGGTGCGGGATCTGTCCATCGGCACGCCCAGCCTTGAGGACGTCTTCATCCACCTGACCGGACGGGAGTTGCGATGACCGCCACCACCACCCGAGCGCCGAGCTCGCCGGGCACCGGGCCGGACATCGACGCCCTGCCGTCCTCGGGGATGTTCGTCTCGCTGCGGACGTTCGGTTCCGTGCTGTGGCGGGACGTCTTCGTCACCGGCCGCGAGCTGCTGCCGTTCCTGGCGCAGGTCGTCATCCAGCCGTTCTTCATGCTGTTCATCTTCGGCAAGGTGCTGGGCGGCCTCGGCTACGTGAACAGCGCCGCGTTCGCGCCGATCCTGATGGCGGGCATCGTGGCCCTGAACGGCTTCCTCGGCGGCCTGCAGAACACCACGATGCCGCTGATCATGGACTTCTCGTTCACCCGCGAGATCGAGGACCGGCTGCTCGCGCCGATGCCGGTGCCGTGGGTCGCGGTGGAGAAGATGGTGTTCGGCGCGCTGCGCGGCATCATCGCGGCGGTGCTGATGGTGCCGGTGGGCCTCGCGCTGCTGCCGACCGTGTCCTGGCCGGCCAGCAAGCTGCCCGCGGTGTTCGGCATCATCGTGCTGGGTTCACTGGTCGGCGCCGCGATCGGCATGACGATCGGCACCCTCGTGACGCCGCGCCGGATCAACATCATGTTCGCGGTGATCCTCACGCCGCTGATGTTCACCGGCTGCACGCAGTTCCCGTGGCGCGGCCTGAGCACGCTGCGCTGGTTCCAGGTGTTCTGCGCGTTCAACCCGCTGACCTACACCAGCGAGGCGATGCGGGCGGTGCTGGTGCCGGGGGTGCCCTCGATTCCGCTGTGGATCGACATTCCGGCCGGTTTCCTGGCGTTGCTGATCTTCGGCGGCATCGGCATCTGGGGCTTCATGCGGCGGGCCGTCGACTGACGAACCGCGGAGGGCGCACGAGGCGCCCTCCGCGAGGTCGTCCGCACTACTGCGCGTAGTCCTCCAACACCTCGGTGACCAGCGCCGCGATCGGCGAGCGCTCGGAGCGGGTCAGCGTGATGTGCGCGAACAGCGGGTGGCCCTTGAGCTTCTCGATCACGGCCGCCACACCGTCGTGCCGGCCGACCCGCAGGTTGTCCCGCTGTGCCACGTCGTGCGTGAGCACGACGCGCGAACCGGTGCCCAGCCGCGACAGCACCGTGAGCAGGACGTTGCGCTCCAGCGACTGCGCCTCGTCCACGATCACGTAGGAGTCGTGCAGCGACCGGCCACGGATGTGCGTGAGCGGCAGGACTTCCAGCATGCCCCGGCTGGTGACCTCGTCCAGCACGCTCTCGCTCACCAGCGCGCCCAGCGTGTCGAAGACGGCCTGGGCCCACGGCTGCATCTTCTCGGACTCCGAACCGGGCAGGTAGCCCAGTTCCTGGCCGCCGACCGCGTACACCGGCCGGAAGACCACGACCTTCCGGTGCTGGCCGCGTTCCAGGACGGCCTCCAGGCCCGCGCACAGGGCCAGGGCGGACTTGCCGGTACCGGCCCGGCCACCCAGGGACACGATGCCGATCTCGGGGTCCAGGAGGACGTCCAGGGCGATGCGCTGCTCGGCCGACCGGCCGCGCAGCCCGAACGCCTCGCGGTCGCCGCGGACCAGCTTGACCTGCTTGTCCGTGGTGACCCGGCCCAGCGCGCTCGCGGTGCCTGCGAGCATCCGCAGACCGGTGTGGCAGGGCATCTCGGCGACGTGGTCCAGCTCGAAGGCGATCGGGTCGATCCCGCCGTCCTTGTAGAGCTGGTCCACCGCGGACTGCGACATCTCCACATCCGCCATGCCGGTCCAGCCCGAGGGCACGACGTCCTGGGCGCGGTACTCGTCCGCGGCCAGGCCGACCGCGGCCGCCTTGACCCGCAGCGGAATGTCCTTCGTGACCAGCGTCACGTCAGGACCCTCCGCGGCCAGGTTGAGGGAGCACGCGAGGATGCGGGCGTCGTTCGCCTCGGCGCGGAAGCCGGCGGGCAATACCTGCTGGTCGGAGTGGTTCAGCTCGACGTGCAGGGTGCCACCGGCGTCGCCTATCGGAATCGGTATGTCCAGCCTGCCGTGCTGCAGGCGCAGGTCGTCCAGTAGCCGCAGGGCTTCCCGGGCGAACCAGCCGAGTTCGGGGTGGTTGCGCTTGGCCTCCAATTCGCTGATCACCACGAGTGGCAGCACCACGGAATGTTCGGCGAACCTGTTGACCGCCCAGGGATCGGACAGCAGCACGGACGTGTCCAGCACGTAGGTGCGCTGTGGCGGGACGGTGGGCTGTGGCGCGGCCTCGCTTTCCCTGTCGACTTCCGTCGATCGCGTGGTGGCGCCTGGTGCCGAGCCGGAGGTACGGCTGGCGGTTCCCCGAGAAGGGCGCTGTGCAGTCACGGCAACTCCCTCGCGGACGCGGCTACCACGCCCGCTCCTCGCTGGGCCGAGCATCACCCTGGCTGGTTGGTTCCCTCCGCCTCCCGGCGTCAGGCTTGCCGACCACGAGGGCCGGATGCCGGCCCCCTCGCGCTTCGTGCCACGACCAGGGCCTCCCGGGACGGTGCACAGGATGTGAGCCGTCGTCCGCAAGCTACCTGCGATTCGGCCACCTCTGCAGGCAGCCACACAGGTGATTCGCCCACCGTTCGCCGTAGCGGCTGGTCGCACACGGTCAGTTCACCATGTTCACCGAGGTGAAACCCCTGGTCAGAGGCAGATGAGAAATTTACTGTGGGCCAGGTCACAATTTAGCCCTGTCCCGTGTGCCCGGCTGCCACCGTGGACACGGCAGCCGCCACCCGGATATCGGGGCGCGATTCATACCATTGGCGGAGCGTGCTCGCAGATCGGGTAGCACAACGACACTGGAACGAGCGACATTGCACGCCAATGCGTCACACAATGGGACAGCTGACATGTCACAACGAACGGGACGCCGGTAATCTCGCTGCCGAGGCCACAGCGTCACACAGTGTCCGGTCAACGTGATAGCCCGGCATTGAACCAGTGCGCAAGTGCTCGACGAAGGGTGGCATTGTCACCGCGACAGCCATCACCCTGTCGCTCGTCGCGGCGCCCACGTTGACCGCGACCTCCGTGCCGCGGCGGGGCTCGGACATGGGCCCAACCGCGATCACAGCCTGCCCGACGTCGTGCGCGGTTATCGGTTCAGGAGCCGAACCGGCGGTGACGAATCGCGTAGTCGCGTAATGCGCGTAGAAAGTCGACACGGCGGAAATCGGGCCAGTAGGCTTCGCAGAACCAGAACTCGGAATGCGCCGACTGCCACAACAGAAATCCCGACATCCGTTGTTCACCCGATGTGCGGATGACCAGATCGGGGTCAGGTTGACCAGACGTGTACAAATGCTCGGCAATGTGGTCGACATCCAGCACTTCGGCGAGTTCCTCGATCGAGGTACCCACTTCCGCGTGTTGTTGCAGGAGCTTGCGGACCGCGTCCGCGATCTCCTGCCGACCGCCGTAGCCGACGGCGACGTTGACCTCCATGCCCGACCGGCCCGCGGTGCGCCCGGCGGCGGCGGACAGGCGGGTCGCTGTTTCGACTGGCAGGACGTCGAGCGTGCCGACGATGCGCACCTGCCAGGGTGCGCCGGGGGCCGCGAGCTCGTCGACGACCTCGGTGATGATCTCCAGGAGCGGACCGATCTCGCTGTCCGGCCGGTTGAGGTTGTCGGTGGACAGCAGCCACATCGTCACGACCTGGACGTTGGCCTCAAGGCACCAGCTCAGCAGATCAGCGATCTTGGCGGCACCCGCGCGATGTCCGGCACTGACATCGGTGAACCCGGCTTCACGGGCCCAGCGACGGTTGCCGTCCAGCATGATCCCGACGTGTCTCGGCCGTTGAGCGCCAACAAGCTGTCGAGTCAACAGAGACTCGTAGCAGCTATAGACGATCTCCTTCAGCAAGGCGCGAGGACCCACGTTCTGAGAGCGTACGCCGTTCGAGAGTCGCTACTTCCCCGGCAGCGGGATGCCAGATGAACAGGCAGACTCGATCCGGTGACCACCGAGCACGTGCCGACCCGCTGGCATGACCCTGAAGTGATCAACAGGGTCGTGACCGGCGCACGGACCGTAGCCGTCATCGGCGCCAGCCCGAGCCCAGGCCGGCCGAGTCACGGAGTAGCGGCGTACCTGCACCGGAGTGGGCTGCGCGTGTTCCCGGTGAATCCGGAGATCACAGAGTTGTTCGGTCTGCGGGTGTACCCGAGCCTGGCGGACGTGCCCGAGCAGGTGGACGTGGTCGACGTGTTCCGGCGACCGCGGTTCGTGCGCGAGATAGCGGAACAGGCCGTGCGGGCGGGGGCGGGGGCACTGTGGCTACAGCTGGGCGTGATCGACGTCCAGGCTGCGGAGCTGGCGGATGCCGCCGGCTTGGACGTGATCATGGACAAGTGCCTGGCGATAGAACGCCGCCGCCTGATGCCGGGCTAGGCGCGACGGCGGCAAGCGGGGACCGCCATCCGAAGCACGACACCGCCAGCAGGCACACCCGAACGAGCCGACAGCCAGCCGGCATGCCGGCCCAACACAACCCGAGCAGCCCGATGACCCGGACGACCGCCAGCCCGGCGAGCCACCCCGAACTCAGCGCGAGACCAGTCCGGCAACGCCCCAACCGCCGCCCGGCAACGAGACAACAAGAACGGCAACCACACCGCTCCCCCCAACCCCGGCACGAAGCAGATCGCGCGGAGGTCTGTACCGGGTCCAGAGTGAGATGCGCCAGGGGCGAAATCGCGAAGCGACGGCCAAGCGACGGCGAAGGCACGGCGAAGCCGGCCTTGACGCGGCACTGACCTCCGTGCCACCACTCAGAGTCGGGGTGCCACAAGCGAACGAACGCAAGACGGGCCGCCAGGCCCGCCGTGCCGACTCGCCCCCCGAACGGTCGACATGCCAGAACCGAACCGCCAACACCACAACACAAACCTGTGCCACCGCCAAACGGTCAACACGCTGCCTCAAGCGGTGGCCGTTCTTTATGGAGACGCCACGCCGCTTATCAGCGGAAACGTCGTACACCACCTCAGTGGACACGACCCCCTCCCAACGGTCGACACGCCAAAACCCCACCGCCAAACCCACCACGCAAACCTGCATCGACCACCAGACGGTCAACACACGCGGCCTCAAGCGGTGGCACTTAAACGGACGACCCGCCCTCTTAACGGTCGACACGCCCGGACCGGACCGCGGACGCGCACAACACATGACTGCGTCGACCGTTGGACGGTCGAGACACGCAGACCCAGGCAGCAGCAACCGAACAGACGACCCACCCTCCCAACGGTCAACACGCCCAGAGCGAACCGCCGACACCCTCCACAAGCGTGTGCCGACCGCCGGACGGTCAAGACACCCTGACCCGGGCAGCCGCAACCGAACAGACGACCCACCCTCCCAACGGTCGACACGCCCGGAGCGAACCGCCGACATCCTCCACAAGCGCGTGTCGACCGGCGGACGGTCAAGACACGCAGACCCAATCGGCCGCAACCGAACAGACGACCCACCCCCAACGGTCGACACGCCCGGCGGCGGGGATGGGGCGAGCCCCGATCGGGCTACGCCCCGACCACTGCGCGCTGCGACCACGGCCCGCCGCCACCGTCCCAAGCTCCGATGGCGAGGGGCGCTGGGCGTCGATCGTGGCTGGTAGGGCACCGACCGCAAGCGAGCAGCAGTGAGCGCCGTCGGTCACAGTCGATGCCTCGGTACCTACGGTGCCGTAACCTGGCGGCCGTGACCGTTGTGACCTCGTCCAGGCCACCGGGCCCGGCTACGCGTCCCCGGATGCGTGGCGTGTTGCACCAGTGGTCGTTCTTCGTCTCGATCGCGACCGGTGCCGCGCTGATCGCGCTCGCCGGCGCCACCGTGTCCGGGCTGGCCGCGCTCGCGACCTCCGTCTACGCCGCGACCGTGCTCGGGTTGTTCGGGGTCAGCGCGCTGTATCACCGGCACACCTGGCAGAGCCCGCGCGCCCGGATCCGGATGAAGCGGCTCGACCACTCGATGATCTTCGTGTTCATCGCGGGCACCTACACGCCGTTCTCGCTGCTCGCCATGGACCGCACCACCGGTTACGTCGTGCTGGGCGTGGTCTGGGGCGGTGCGCTGCTGGGCGTGGGCCTCAAACTGCTCTGGCCGCAGGCTCCCCGCTGGCTCGGCGTGCCGATCTACATCGTGGTCGGCTGGGTCGCGGTCTTCGTGTTCCCCCAGCTACTCCACCACGCGGGCGTCGCCGCCTTCGTGCTGCTCCTGGCGGGCGGGCTCCTCTACACGCTCGGCGCGATCTTCTACGCCACCCGCTGGCCCAACCCGTGGCCCAAGACCTTCGGCCACCACGAGTTCTTCCACGCCGCCACCGTCCTGGCCGCGCTCTGCCACTACATCGCGATCTGGTTCGTGCTGTATTCCTGAGCAGGGCGACGGGCCAGCCACGTCGTTCTGCTGCCTCGGACCACCAGGTCGTCCCGGTCCAGGATGCCGTCGATGATCCCGTCGAGTTCGGCCAGCGACGACTCGCTCAGTCGGTCCGCCAACCCGTGCCGGATCAGGCGCAGGTATGCCTGGGCATAGGGTCCGGTCGACGGAGCCTCGATGGGAAACGTCCGCACCTCGCTGATCGTGAACCCTGCCTGTGCCAGGCGCGGTGCCCAGTCCTGGCCGAAGTCGTGGCCCAATACCTGGTGCCACTGTGCTTCGAGGTCGTCGGGCAGGAACCGGGGCATGGCGTCCATTTCGGTCACCGCCAGCAGGCCGCCGGGGCGAACCGTCGCGTACACGTCCTTGAGCACCCGGTCGGGGTCGGCGAACTCGTGCACGCAGTTGGCCGCCCACACCAGGTCGACCTGGTCGAGGGCGGGCCACTGGTCGTCCACGTCCGCCTCGACCGTGGTCACGGCCAGCCCTTGGTCCAGGGCCTTGGCCCGGATCCTGGCCAGTCGCTCCGCGGACCTGTCGACCGCCACCACCGATGCGAAACGCCGCGCCAGGGCGACCGTGCCGGTGCCGGTGCCCGCCCCCAGGTCCAGGACCCGGGCGGTACCCGGCACATGTCCGGACACCCAGGTCGTCAGTTCGGACAGGTACTCGCCCAGGACGATGCCATCCAGTTCCAGCAGTTCGTCCAGGTCCACCGTGTGGTCGTGTGTCATGCCTCGACTCTACGACCGGCTTGCGCGACTGACATACCATCTTGCCTATGACGCAAGAAACCGATCTGGACGGCCTCATCCGCCAACGGATTCGAGGACTGCGCCTGGCCAAGGGCTGGTCGCTGGACACGCTCGCCGCCCGCTGCTTCCTGAGCCCGTCCACACTGTCCCGGATCGAGACCGGCCATCGTCGGATCGCCCTCGACCAACTGGTGCCGATCGCCCGCGCCCTGGGCACCAGCCTCGACGAGCTGGTCGAGTCCGCGGCGGACGACGACGTGGTGATCCGGCCGCAACGCGATCACACGCACGGGCGGACGACCTGGCTGCTCACCGGGAAACAGGGACCACACGGCCTGACCGTGGCCAAGATCCGGATGACGACCGGACCGGCCGACCAACTGGGCGTGCACCCGGGCTGGGACTGGTTCACCGTGCTGTCCGGCACCGCCCACCTGCGGCTGGGGGAACGGACCATCCTGGTCGAGGTGGGTCACGCTGCCGAGTTCTCCACGATGGTGCCGCACGCCATCGGCGCCCACGGCGGTCCGGCGGAGATCCTCGTCATCCTCGACCACGACGGGGAACGCGCCCACCTGCACTCGTAGGCAGGTGGGCGCGCGGCAGAGGTGCGTCGGCTCCCGTTACTCGGTGCCGAGGTCGGGACCCTCGCGACGCAGGTCGTCGACCTTGGTCATCGCGTTGCGCAGCTCGGCCAGCCACGAGTCGGCGTGCTCGCCGACCAGGCGTACCGCCCACGCCAGCGCCTCCGAACGCGACCTCGCCACCCCGGCCCGGACCAGCGTGTCCAGCACGAGCCGCTCGGGCTGCCGCAGCCTGGTCATCACCGGCACCGCCAGGGTGGTGAACAGTTCCTCGGTCGACCCGATCCGAGCGCCCCACGCGACCTTGCGGCCGTAGCGGTGCTCCGCCTGGCGGGCGATCTCGATCCGCTCGTCCCTGGTTTCCTCGCGGTAGCGGCTGATCCGGCCCGCCGCCGCGGCGGCTGCCGCTGCCTCGTCGGTGAACTCCTCCGCGGGTGCGGGCAGTTCGCCGAGCACCACGATCTCCTCGCGGTCGACCGTGATCTCCGGGGCGCCCGTGAACCAACCGTCGGGCAGCCTGCCGGTGAACCACGCGGTCACGTCGTCGGCCTCCGGCGGCTCCGGCTGAGCACCACGCCCACGCCCGCCACCAGGACCCCAACCGTGCCGCATCCGACCGCCTCCATATCTGCCGTACATGACGCACCTCCTGATTACATGATTACGTCATTACTGACGTTACCCGCGCAGGTGGTACCCCGACAGGCTGTTCGCTGCCGGGGGAACGTCAGAGGGCAGCGGCCAGCTCCGCCACGGTCGTCACCGGCCGGTCGCACACGAAGCCCCGGCACACGTACGCGGCGGGGGACCCGTCGACCAGCGGCCGGTCGGCCAGCAGCGGGGTCTGGCCTGGTTCGCCCGCCACCACGACCGCGCCACCCGCGACCCCGGCGACGGCCGCCGCGCGCAGTTCGTCCGCGGCGGTACCCGAGCCGACCACGGCCACCTGCACCGGACCGGACACCGACGCCTCGGCCACCGCCGCCCAGTTGCCCGCGAACCGAGGCGTTCTGCCGATCAGCAGCCCGGCCCTCACCAACGCTGCCTCCGCGACCTCACGGAACCGGGTCGACACAGCCGGCTCGGCCAGCGCGGATGCCGTGAGCAGCGCACCCGCCAGCGCGGAGGCACCCGACGGGCTCGCGTTGTCGGCCGGGTCGGAAGGCCTGCGGATCAGGCTCTCCGCGTCGTCGGCCGTGTCGAAGAACGCGCCTGCCGCTTCGGGATCGGCGAAGTGGTCCACGGCCGTGGTCAACAGGTCGACGGCGGTGGTCAGCCAGCGCTGGTCGCCGGTGGCCTGGTGCAGGGCCAGCAACCCGTCGGCCAGCAGTGCGTAGTCCTCCAGTACGGCGGCCGACGTGCCGACCACCCCGCCCCGGGACGTGCGCCGCAGGCGGCCGTCCACCACGTGGCTGCCGACCAGGAACTCCGCCGCCCTGCTCGCCGCGGCCACCCAGTCGGGCCGGCCCAGCGCGACGCCCGCCTCGGCCAGCGCCCCGATCGCCAGCCCGTTCCACGCGGTGACGACCTTGTCGTCGCGCGCCGGCTGCGGCCGGGCCGACCTGGCCGTGAGCAGGCGGTCGCGGACGGCCGCCCAGCGGCCCTCGTCGTCCGGGTCGGCCAGCAGCTGCAACGTCGACGCGCCGTGCTCGAACGTGCCTGCCGCCGTCACGCTGAACACGCCCGCGGCCCACGTGCCGTCGTCGTCGCCGAGCACGTCGGCCAACTGCTCAGGGGTCCACACGTAGGTGAGGCCCTCGACGCCGTCGGTGTCCGCGTCCAGCGCGGCAGCGAACGCGCCCTCGGGCGTGCCGAGGCCCGCGACCAGGAAACGCGCGGTCTCCGCGGTCACCCGGCCGGCCAGCGCGGAGCCGGTCCGCCGGTGCAGATGGGCATACACACGCAGCAGCAAAGCGTTGTCGTACAGCATCTTCTCGAAGTGCGGCACCACCCAGGCGTCGTCCACGCTGTAGCGGGCGAAGCCGCCTGCGAGCTGGTCGTAGATACCACCGCGGGCCATGCCCTCAGCCGTGGCGTCCACAAGCGACAGTGCATCGGGAGAATCTGTGCGTTCGTGGTGGCGCAGCAGGAACTCCAGCACCATCGACGGCGGGAACTTCGGCGCACCACCGAATCCGCCGTGCCTGCGGTCGAAGTCGCCGAGCAGCGACACAGCCGCACCGTCCAGTGCGTCCGCGTCGACGGTTTCGGCGGGGAACGGCTGCTGCCGTTCGCCGAGCGCACGCACCACCTCAGCGCCCGCTTCGGCGACCTCGTCCCGCCGCTCCGTCCACGCGCGGCGCACACCGTCGAGCAACTGCGGGAAGGACGGCAGTCCGTGCACGGGCCGGGGCGGGTAGTAGGTGCCGCAGTGGAACGGTTCACCCGTGGGCGTGAGGAAGCACGTCATCGGCCAGCCACCCTGACCCGACATCGCCTGGGTGGCCTCCATGTAGACCGCGTCGACGTCCGGCCGTTCCTCGCGGTCCACCTTGATGCTCACGAAGTACTCGTTCATGAACGCGGCGATATCCGGATCCTCGAACGATTCGTGGGCCATCACGTGACACCAGTGGCAGGCCGCGTAGCCGATGGACAGCAGGATCGGCACGTCCCGGCTGCGCGCGGCGGCGAAGGCCTCGTCACTCCACGGCCACCAGTCGACCGGGTTCTCCGCGTGCTGCAGCAGGTACGGGCTTGTCGATCCGGCGAGCCTGTTCGTCATGTCCACCAGTGTCCAGGAAACTCGACACCGTGACGGAACCCGGTCCATTCGAGGCAGCCGAGTTCGCCGACGCGGCACGGTTCGCGAGCACCCACACCGTGCTGGCCGTGGTGGTCGGAGCGCCTGCCCACCACCTGGCGGACGTGGCCGACGTGCCTGCCGACGAGATACGCCGCCGCGCCGTGTTCGTGCCGCCGACGGAGCTGTTCTGGGAGTTCGACAAGCCACCGCAGACCGTGGCCGGGCCGGGGCTGGACCGGCAGGCGTGGGAGCTGGAGCGGTTCTGCGCGAACGCCCTGACGGCCGACCCGGAAGCATTCGAGGTGCTGGGGTCGCCGGTGGTCGAGGTGTGCACGCACATCGGTGCCGAACTGCGCGAACTGACCGTGGCCTTCCTGTCCCAGCGGATCGCCGACTCGTACCGCAGGGCGACCGCGACCGACTACGCGCGGGCGGCGGCCGCGATGGCCGCGGGCGGCACCCCCCGCTGGCGGCAGGTGGCCGACGTGATCGGCCGGCTCACGGTCGCCGAGCGCGCCCTGCGCACGGGCGAGCTGGACCTGGACCTGTCGGCCGACCGGGAGCAGCTGACAGCGGTGGCCGATGGCGAACTGCCCTGGCTACAGACCCAGGCATGGGTCGAGTCACTGCGCGATCGCAGCGCCGAGGCCGTGCTGCGGTCGCCGTTACCGGCCGTGCCGAACCTGCCGGCCGCGCGCAGTTGGCTACGGTCGGTACGCAGGCGGATGCTCAGCGATCCTGTCTAGCCTGCTGGTCGACGGGCTCGGTCGTCTCGGCAGCGGCCGCCTGCTCCTCCGGGTCGAAGCTGGCAGGCACCCGCTTGAGGTGCTTGGCCATCGACCGGATGAGGAAGGCGACAGCGACGAACAGGACGATGATGAGGATCAGCGCGACCGGTCCGGACGAGCCGAACTCCTGACCCTCACCGCTCGGCGTGTTCACGCCGGGCCCCGCGGCCAGCCACAGCTGGGCCGCCAGTACCGAAGTCATACGACTACCTTCTCACGCACGCCCTCGAACAGGTCGTCCTCGGGCAGCGTGGTGTCCACCAGCGAGCGGGCCAGCTCGTACTCCTCGGTCGGCCAGATCTCCCGCTGCATGTCGGTGCTGATGAAGAAGAACCGGCTGTTCGGGTCGATCTGGGTGGCGTGGGCGAGCAGGGCGCGGTCGCGGATCTCGAAGTACTCGCCGCACTCGACCCTGGTGGTGACGCGGTCCATCACGTCGGGGCGGTTCTTGTCCCACTGCTTCAGCCACTCGTCGTACGGCGACTCCATGCCGCGGGCGAGCAGGGCGTCGTGGAAGGCCACCATCCGGGCCCGGGAGAAACCGTGCGTGTAGTACACCTTCGAGACCTGCCAGGGGGCACCGGCCTCGGGGAACCGGTCGGGATCGGCGGCGGCGTCGAACGCGGCGATGGAGATCTCGTGGCAGCGGATGTGGTCGGGGTGCGGGTAGCCGCCGTTCTCGTCGTAGGTGACGAGCACGTGCGGGCGGAACTCGCGGACGAGCTTGACCAGGGCCTCGGTCTCGACCTCGATCGGCTCGGCCGCGAAGCAGCCATCGGGCAGCGGCGGCTTCGGGTCACCCTCGGGCAGGCCGGAGTCGACGAAACCGAGCCACCGGTGCTGCACACCGAGGACCTTCGCGGCCTCGGCCATCTCGGCCAGCCGGATCTCGCTCATGTGTTCCAGCACGCCCGGCTTGTCCATCGCGGGGTTGAGGATGCTCCCCCGCTCGCCGCCGGTACAGGTGACCACCACGACCTCGGCACCCTCGGCGACGTACTTGGCCAGCGTGGCCGCGCCCTTGCTCGACTCGTCGTCGGGGTGCGCGTGCACAGTCATCAAGCGCAGCTTCTCGGCCATGGTCGGCGAGTTCCTCCTGGTCGGTTACACGGGGGCAGTCGTCCGCCGCCCCGCGCTGTCCGCGATACTCAACGCGAAGCGCGTACCCCATTGTTCCCGCCGGACCGACAACTCCGGTGCCTCGGGTACCCGATGACCACGCAGGATCCCGCAGCGGAGGAGGTAGCGACATGGCTGTGCGTCAACTCCCGGCTGGTCGTTACGGGACGCCGAAGAGCAAGCGGAGCAGGCGCTGGTGGTACTGGGCGATCCTGGCGCTGTTCATGGTGGCCGGTCTGGTCGTGGCGTACGTGGCGTACGAGAACCTCGGCGCCACCCCGATCGACCCCGAGGTGAGCACGTACCACGTGATCGACGACAGCAGCGTGACGTCGACGTTCACGGTGGATCGCAATCATCCGGACCAAGCGGCCGACTGCATCGTGTACGCACTGGCGACGGACGGGTCCGAGGTCGCTCGCGGCGAGGTCTATGTCCCACCCAGTGAGAGCACAATTCAATTGTCCGTAACATTGCGAACTGTTGAACGGGCGACCACCGTCGAGTTCTACGGGTGCTCCTACCAGGTTCCGGCTTACCTGACCAAATCCATGCCGCCAAGCGGGTGATCTGCGGATACGTGCCCCGCGGCTAACGAAAAACTTTCCTCCCGGCACTTCTGTGCGTGCTATCCTCGACAGGCAGCACGGCTCCCGGGGAGCCGTGTTTTTGCCGTTCCGGGCTGCCCACGGTTCGGAACAGCCAGCCCGTAACCCTCGGGCTTGGATCGGGACGAGGAGTTGGTGACCGTGAGCGACACCCAGGTGACCTGGCTGACCCAGGAGGCCTACGACCGGCTCAAGCAGGAACTCGACGAGCTGATCGCGAATCGCCCGGTCATGGCGGCGGAAATCAATGCCCGCCGCGAGGAAGGTGACCTGAAGGAGAACGGCGGCTACATGGCCGCGCGGGAGGAGCAGGGCAAGCAGGAGGCCCGGATCCGTCAGCTACAGGAACTGCTGCGCGCGGCCAAGGTAGGGGAGGCCCCCACCACACATGGCGTAGCCGCGCCGGGCATGGTCCTGACGGTCAAGTACGACGGCGACAACGAGACCGAAGAATTCCTGCTGGCCACTCGTGAGGAAGGCGCACACGGCTCCCTCGAGGTGTACTCGCCCAGTTCTCCGCTGGGGCAGGCTCTGCTCGGCGCCAAGGACGGTGAAGCCCGGCAGTACTCCCTGCCCAACGGCAACACCATGAAGGTCACCCTGGTCAAGGCGATTCCGTACCACGGCTGAGTGCCATCGCGGGTCAGGACGGTGGTGCTTCGACGCCGCCGTTCTGGCCTGACCGCAACACCTTCTCCAGCAATGGCCGTACCCGCAGCGGCACCGGTGTGGACAGCGCGATCGAGGACGCGAGCCGGTGCACCCCCGGCACGTCGACCACCTCGTCGATGACGCGCTGCAGATCCGCGTTGGACCGGGCCACCATGCGCACCAGCAGGTCGCCCTGCCCGGTCGTCGCGTGCACCTCGCACACCTCCGCGATCGCCGCCAACTGCTCGGCGACCTCGCCGCGGAAGCCTTGCGCGATCTCCACCACCGCGAACGCGGTCAGCCCGTAGCCCATCGCGCCGAGATCCAGCGCCGGCGGGAACCCGCGGAGCACTCCCCTGGCCAGCAGCTTGTCCAGCCGCGCCTGCACGGTGCCGCGCGCGACGCCCAGCCGGCGGGAGCACTCCAGCACACCCAGCCGTGGCTCGTCGGTGAGCAGCAACAGCAGCCGCGCGTCGAGCGCGTCCAACGACTCGGGCTCGGTCATGGCGACTCCTCTGGGCAAACTGTCCACCGTGTCGAGTGGTCTCCGAGTCAGGCTAGGCATTGTGCGCAGTGAAAATCCAGACTGTTGCTCAGTTTGCGGGGCGAGCACATGCTGTGCCCATGACCGAGACACTGCACCCGCTCGACGGACTGGACGAGGTGAGCTTCGACCAGCTGCGGCAACTCGTCGGCCTGGTCGACTACGACTCCTCACTCGACCCGTTCCCCGTCCGCGCCCTCGACGCGGTGGTGTTCGCGGTGGGCAACGCGACGCAGACCGCCTGGTACTACCAGCACGTGTTCGGTATGCGGCTGGTGGCGTACTCCGGCCCGGAGAACGGCAACCGCGACCACAAGTCGTACGTGCTGACCTCCGGCGCTGCCCGGTTCGTGGTCAACGGCGGTGTCACGCCGGACAGCCCGCTGTCCGACCACCACCGGCGGCACGGTGACGGTGTCGTCGACCTGCCACTGGAGGTCGAGGACGTGGACAAGTGCGTCGCGCACGCGCGGGCGCAGGGCGCGACCGTCGTGACCGAGCCGCACGACGTCAGCGACGAGTACGGCACGGTCCGGACCGCCGCGATCGCGGCCTACGGCGACACGCTGCACACCCTGCTCGACCGCAGCGGTTATGCCGGTCCGTATCTGCCCGGGTACGAGCCGCGCGACAGCGAGCGCACGGCACCCCGGTTGTTCGAGGCTGTCGACCACTGCGTCGGCAACGTCGAGCTGGGCAGGATGGACCACTGGGTGGACTGGTACCACCGCGTCATGGGCTTCACGAACATGGCGGAGTTCGTCGGCGACGACATCGCGACGGACTACTCGGCGCTGATGAGCAAGGTGGTCGCGTGCGGCAACCACCACGTGAAGTTCCCGCTCAACGAGCCGGCCGTGAGCAAGCGCAAGTCGCAGATCGACGAGTACCTGGAGTTCTACGCGGGTGCCGGTGTGCAGCACATCGCGTTGGCCACCAACGACATTCTCGGCACCGTGGACCGGATGCGGGCCGCCGGCGTGGAGTTCCTGGCCACACCGGACTCGTACTACGAGGACCCGGAACTGCGCGCCCGGATCGGTGAGGTGCGGGTACCGATCGAGCAACTGCAGCGGCGTGGGATCCTCGTCGACCGGGACGAGGACGGGTACCTGCTGCAACTGTTCACGCGGCCGATCGGCGACCGGCCGACGGTGTTCTACGAGCTGATCGAGCGGCACGGCTCGCTGGGCTTCGGCAAGGGCAACTTCAAGGCCCTGTTCGAGGCCATCGAGCGCGAGCAGGAGCGTCGCGGCAACCTCTGAGGACCGTCGCCGGTCGAGCACGAGCGGCAGCCGGCAGCCGGGACCAGGCCGAGCCGCACCAGCACCTCGAAGTCAGCCTGGTCGATCGCCGCGATCCTGGACCGCGGCCGCTATCGGCGTTCCAGCACGGTGTAACCGGCCGCATGCAGGGCCTCGGTGACCTGGGCACAGTGCTCAGGTCCCCGGGTCTCGAGGTCCAGCGCGACGTCCACCTCGCCCAGTCGCAGCGCTCCGGAGACCCGGGAGTGCTCGACGTCCACCACGTTCGCGCCCAGCTCGCCGACCAGTTTCAGCAGCGTCGCGAGCGAGCCCGGGCGGTCGGGCACACGCAGCCGCAGCGCGAGATAGCGCCCGCCCGCTGTCATGCCGTGTTGGATGATCTGCAGTAGCAGCAACGGATCCACGTTGCCGCCGGACAGTACGGCGACCACCGGCGCTGCGAACCGCCCCGGGTACTGCAACAGCGCCGCGACCGCGGCAGCACCCGCTGGTTCGACCACCAGCTTGGCGCGCTCCAGGCACAGCAACACCGCGCGGGACAGCGACTCCTCGGTGACGGTGACCATCTCGTCCACGAGCTTGGCGACGTGGCCGTAGCTCACCTGGCCGGGCCGGCCGACCGCGATGCCGTCGGCCATCGTCTGCATCTCGGCCAGCCGGACCGGACTACCCGCGGCGAGCGAGGGCGGGTAGGCGGCGGCCTGTTCGGCCTGCACGCCGACGACCATGATGTCCGGCCGCTCGGCCTTGATCGCGGCCGCCACCCCGCCTGCCAGCCCGCCGCCACCCGTCGGCACGACGACGGTGGCCGCCGATGGCAACTGCTCGATGATCTCCAGGCCGAGCGTGCCCTGGCCGGCGATGACGTCCGGGTGGTCGAACGGGTGGATGAACACCGCGCCGGTGCGGTCCGCGTACGCCTGGGCCTCGGCGAGCGTCTCCTCGATGACGGTGCCGTGCAGGTGCACTGTCGCGCCGTACGCGCGGGTGGCGGCCAGCTTGGGCAGCGGCACCTGGACCGGCATGAACACCGTGGCCCGCATCCCCAGCAGGGACGCGGCGAGCGCGACGCCCTGCGCGTGGTTGCCCGCGCTGGCGGCGACCACGCCCCGCGCCCGGTCGGCCGGGGACAGGCCGTGGATGCGGACGTAGGCGCCCCGGATCTTGAACGAGCCGGTGCGCTGCAGGTTCTCGCACTTGAGATACACCTCGCCGCCGTGCTCGGCGGCGAGCATCCGCGAGTGTTCCATCGGCGTTTCCCGGACCACGCCGGTCAGCAGTGCGCGCGCGGCGTGGATCCGGTCCACGGAGACCAGTTCCATGTGGCGATACTGCCAGCCTGCCCCGATAGCGCGCCGGGCGGCGGGTGGGGAGAGTAGTCTCGGTGCCGCAGTCCGTGTTCGGGTGGACGCCGCTGTCCACAGGGCGCGGTGATCAACCGCGGTTGATCAACCCTCGTGGGGGCGGATGCCCTGCACAGTCATGACTTGTCGGGAGGTTGTCGGCATGGCGCACGTGTCGCGCGTCGCCGGAGTGCTCCCCCTGCTCGGGGCCGTCGTCACGGCTGCTGCCCTCGCCGGCGCTGCTGTGTTCACCGTGAGCCAGGCCGCCTGCCCGAACCCCGGTCACTACGTCCAGAGCGGCGGCACGGTCCAGATCGTCGGCGGCTGTCTCACCCGGGCCGACCTGCCCGACACGGCCAGCCCGGCAGGCCCCGCCAACAGCGCGGCGCCCATCGGCGGCGTGACGCACAACGGCGAAGCGTCGCAGAACCGCCCATAACGGCCACTCGTAACGGCAGCCTCAGCCCAGGGCCACCCGCAGGTCCTCGACCAGGTCAGCGGCGTCCTCGATGCCGACGGACAGCCGGATCAGGTCGGACGGCACCTCCAGCACGGAATCCGCGGTGCTCGCGTGCGTCATCCGGCCCGGGTGCTCGATCAGCGACTCCACACCGCCCAGCGACTCGGCGAGCGTGAACAGCTTCGTCCGCGCGCACACGTCCAGCGCGGCCTGCTCGCCACCCGCCACGGTGAACGACACCATGCCGCCGAACCGGCGCATCTGCTTGGCCGCGACCTCGTGGCCGGGGTGCGTGGGCAGACCCGGGTAGCGCACGCCGGTCACCTTCGGGTGTCCGGAAAGGAACTCGACCACGCGCTCGGCGTTGTCGCTGTGCTGTTCCATCCGCAGTGCGAGCGTCTTGATGCCGCGCAGCGTCAGCCACGCGTCGAACGGGCCGGGGACCGCGCCCGCCGAGTTCTGCAGGAACGCCACCTGCTCGATCAGCGCCTGCTCGGACGTGACGAGCGCGCCGCCGACCACGTCGGAGTGGCCGCCGAGGTACTTGGTGGTCGAGTGGACGACCACGTCGGCACCCAGGTCGAGCGGCACCTGCAGGTACGGCGAGGCGAACGTGTTGTCCACGACCAACCGCGCGCCCGCGTCATGCGCGACGCCGGCGAGTGCCGCGATGTCGGCGATGTTGAGCAGCGGGTTGGTCGGCGTCTCGCACCAGACCACTTTGGTGTTCGGCCGGCACGCCGCCCTGACGGCGTCCACATCGGACACCGAAACGGGCGTGTACTCGATGCCCCACTGCGCCAGCACCTTGTCCAGCAGCCGGAACGTGCCGCCGTAGGCGTCGTCCGGGATGACCACGTGGTCGCCCGGGCGGCAGATCGCGCGCAGCAGCACGTCGGTCGCGGCCATTCCGGACGCGAACGACCGGGCGAACCGGCCGTTCTCCAGCGCGGCAAGGCATTCCTCAAGGGCAGTCCGGGTCGGATTGCCGGTCCGCGAGTACTCGTACCCCGATCGCGTACCGCCCACGCCGTCCTGGGCGTAGGTGGAGGTCGCGTGGATGGGCACGATCACCGAGCCGGTGGTCGGGTCCGGGTCCTGTCCGGCGTGGATCGCCCTGGTCGCGAAACCGCCGTGCGGGGTAATGCCTTGCGTCATACCGCCAGCCTACTTGGCGGCACCGATCACCACGGATTCGGCGGCTGCTGCTGTTGCGGCGGCTGCTGCTGCGGGTAACCGGGCTGCTGCGGGAAGCCACCGGACTGGGGGTAACCGGCCCCGGGCGGGGCCTGCTGCGGGAAGCCGCCGGTGTTGGGTGCCTGCGGGTAGCCGGGCTGCTGCTGCGGGTACTGGCCGGGCTGCTGTTGCTGCTGCGGGTAGCCGCCAGGCTGCTGTTGTTGTTGCTGCTGCGGGTACGCGCCCGGCTGAGCACCGTAGGGCTGCTGCTGGCCGTACGGGTTGGGCTGCTGCGCCGCGTACACCTGCCCGAAACCGGCGGCCTGGCCGTAGCCGGTGACCGCGACCGGCGGCAGGCCCAGGTACTCGCGGGTCTGCGGGAAGAACGCCAGCACCCCGGCGCCGACCAGCACGAGTCCGGCGATCAGGTAGTAGACGATCGAGCCCTGGAAGGCGTACTTGGCGCCGAAGACGATGGCGAAGATCAGCATCACGCCGCCGCCGCCGAGCACCAGGAAGTGCGCGAAGTTGCGCTTGAGGTACAGCAGCACGGCACCGGCAGCGGCGGCCAGGCCGCCGATCAGCACGAGGATGATCGAGATCCAGGCCAGCGTCTCGGCACCCGCCACCTGTGCCTGGGCCGCGGCCAGCGACTGGCAGGCCTGCTCATCCGGATTGGACGCGCAGAACTGCTGGGCCTGCTCGAGCTGGGCACCGCTGAGGCCGATGTCCCCGCCACCGCCGGTCGTGCCGCCCAGGCGCACCAGGCCGACGATCGCCAGGATCACCGCGACCAGGCTGAGCACGCCGATCAATCCGATGATCACCCAGTTGACCATCTGCGTGGTGCCCGGGCCCGCCGCGGCCTGCGGTGCGTAACCGGGGTACGCGGGCTGGCCGTACCCCGGAGCGCCGTAGGCCTGCTGCTGGCCATATGGCTGCTGCTGACCGTAGGGCTGCTGCTGGCCGGGCACGGGCTGGCCGTAGCCGGGGGCGCCGTAACCGGGAGCGGCCTGCTGCTGTTGCTGCTGTTGCTGTGGGTAACCGGGCTGGGCGCCCGGGGCGGCCCACGCCTGCTGCTGGCCGGGGGCACCCCAGGTCTGCTGCTGTGCCTGGGCGGGTTGCGCTCCCGTGAGGTGCTGGCCGTAGTTCGGCGAAGCCTGGCCGGACGACACGACCTGCGTGGCGTCGGGGTTCGCGCCCGACTGCTGCTGACCGGGCCGGACCACCTGGGTGGCGTCGGGAACAGGGTTACCGCCGGTACCGGGCTGCACGGCCTGGGTCGGCCCGGAGCTGGCAAGGGCCGGGTCACCACTGGTCGGGAACTGGCCACCGCCCTGCTCTGGCTGGTTCTCGGGCGGCTGTGGAGAACTCATCGGGTGTCCAACTCCCTAGGCTGATGTTCAGCGCAATACCGGCATACAGGTGGTCACCAACGCTAGTGCATCGATCCTGCTCCTGTATGCCGGATCGCAGGTTCACCCGAGTCGGTCAACGGCCGGCGAGGAAGCCCAGCACGTCGTGCCGGGTGACCACACCCGCGGGTTTGCCGTCCACCAGCACCATGGCGCCGTCCGCCCCGGTGAGGGCCGTCATCACCGCGCTGACCGGCTCGTTCGCACCGATCGTCGGCAGCGGCCGGGACATGTGCCGCTCCACCCGGTCGGTCAGTTCCGCCTGGCCGGTGAACAGCGCCTCCAGCAGGTCCCGCTCGACGACGGCACCTGCCACCTCGGCCGCCATCACCGGCGGCTCGGCGTTGACCACCGGCATCTGGGACACGCCGAACTCGCGCAGGATCGTGACGACCTCGCCGACGGTCTCGTTCGGGTGCGTGTGCACCAGGTCGGGCAACGTGCCGTCCTTGCGCCGCAACACGTCGCCGACGGTGGCACCGGTGGAGTCGGGCGGCAGGAAGCCGAACGCGGACATCCACTGGTCGTTGAACACCTTGGACAGGTAGCCGCGGCCACCGTCGGGCAGCAGCACGACGACCACGTCGTCCGGGCCGAGCCGTTCGGCCAGCCGCAGCGCCGCGGCGGCCGCCATGCCACAGGAACCGCCGACCAGCAACGCTTCCTCGCGGGCCAGCCGCCGCGTCATGTGGAACGAGTCGGCGTCGGACACGGCGATGATCTCGTCGCACACGCTCTTGTCGTACGTGGTCGGCCAGAAGTCCTCGCCGACGCCCTCCACCAGGTACGGCCTGCCGGTGCCGCCGGAGTACACGGAGCCCTCGGGGTCCGCGCCGATGACCCGCACGCGGCCGTCGCTGGCCTCCTTGAGGTAGCGGCCGGTGCCGCTGATGGTGCCGCCGGTGCCGACGCCCGCCACGAAGTGCGTGATGCGGCCGTCGGTCTGCCGCCACAGTTCCGGGCCGGTCGTGTGGTAGTGACTGGCCGGGTTCTCCGGGTTCGCATACTGGTCGGGCTTCCAGGCACCGTCGATCTCGGTGACCAGCCGGTCGGACACGTTGTAGTAGGAGTCCGGGTGCTCCGGCGGCACGGCCGTCGGGCACACCACGACCTCGGCGCCGTAGGCCTTGAGCACGTTGCGCTTGTCCTCGGAGACCTTGTCCGGGCAGACGAAGACGCACTGGTAGCCCTTGCGCTGGGCGACGATGGCCAGGCCGACCCCGGTGTTGCCGGAGGTGGGCTCGACGATCGTGCCGCCGGGCCGCAGCTCGCCGGACCGTTCGGCGGCCTCGACCATGCGCAGCGCGATGCGGTCCTTCACGCTACCGCCCGGGTTGAGGTACTCGACCTTGGCCAGCACCAGCGGTGCCAGGCCCTTGCTGACCGAGTTCAGCCGCACCAGTGGGGTGTTGCCCACCAGGTCGGCCAGGTGTTCGGCGTACTCCACCTCGGTGTCCTTCCGGGGAGGCAGTGGTGTGCCGGAGCGTACTCGCAGGTCGACGGGGTAACTGGCTGCGGTCGGCAAGCGATCAACTGTGTAGGAGCGCGTTGTGCGGGATCATGGGAAGGTACAGGCCGTTCGCCTGGTTGTACCTGTGAGGCGTGGGGCGTGGGTTGCCTGGGGAGGTGGGTCGGGTGATCGGGTATCGCGGGTTTCGCACCGCGGCCGTGGTGGCCGGGGCGATAGGCGGGCTGTCCGGGGCGGCCTACGGGCTGTTCTCCGAGCAGGCGAAACGTGCCAGAACCGTGATCGGCACGCCGGAGTATCCCCCGCTCAACGCCGACGGCGTCTACCTGCCGGACCACACCGGCCCGCATCCGTTCGGCACCGGTCCGGACCCGCTGCGCTTCGGCGTCATCGGCGACTCGTCGGCCGCCGGACTCGGTGTTGATCTGCCCAGTCAGCTGCCCGGCACTCTTCTGGCTTGCGGTCTGGCCGCCGAGGCGAACCGGCCCGTTCTGCTCACCACGTACGCGATCAGCGGCTCGACGACACGCGACCTGCCCGACCAGGTGGACCGTGCACTGGCCGACCCACCCACGGTCGCGCTGGTCATCATCGGCGGCAACGACGTGACGGAGCGGCTGTCCGTGCGCAACTCGGCGCGGCTGCTGGGCAGGCAACTCGGCAGGCTGCGGGCCGCCGGCGTGCACGTCGTCGTCGGCACGTGCCCGGACCTGGGCGCGATCCGGCCGATCCCGCAGCCGCTGCGGGCCGTCGCCAGCGGATGGAGCCTGCTGCTGGCCAGGGAGCAGCGCATGGTGGTGGAGCGGGCGGGCTGCGTGCCGGTGTCGCTGGCAGCGCTGCTGTCGCCGGAGTTCTTCGCCCGCCCGAACGACCTGTTCAGCCCGGACAGGTTCCACCCGAACGCGGCAGGCTACGAGGCGGCGGCCGCGGTGCTGCTGGCCCCGGTGTGCACGGCGGCGGGCGTCTGGAGCGCGGAGCGGGCTGCCCGGTCGCAGCAGGAGCAGGCCGACCGGTTGACGCAGGCGGCCATCGCGGCCGAGGAACAGGCCACACCCGAAAGTGCGGGCGTGCTTCCCGCGACGCTGCCGGTAGCGGGGCACTCACTCGCGACCGGGTGACATGTACCGAATCAGATTCGGTTGACATCACATACCGGGCGGCGCACGGCGACACTATGGTCGGGTGAGATCCGTACCGACACGAGGGAGTGCCGTTATGCCAGAGGCAGTGATCGTCGCCGCCGCCCGGTCGCCGATCGGTCGGGCCGGCAAGGGTTCGATGGTGAGCATCCGGCCGGACGACCTGACGGTCCAGATCGTGCGGGCGGCGCTGGACAAGGTGCCCGAACTGGACCCGGCCGACATCGACGACCTGATGCTGGGCTGCGGCCTGCCGGGCGGTGAGCAGGGCTTCAACATGGGCCGCGTGGTCTCGGTGATGCTGGGCTACGACCACATTCCGGGCTGCACGATCACCCGCTACTGCTCGTCGAGCCTGCAGACCAGCCGGATGGCGATGCACGCCATCAAGGCGGGCGAGGGTGACGTGTTCATCAGCGCGGGCGTCGAGACGGTGTCCCGGTTCGCCAACGGTAGCTCCGACTCGTGGCCCAACACGCACAACTCGGTGTTCGGCGACGCCGAGGCACGGACCGTGGAGACGGCCAAGGGCGCCGACTCGTGGTACGACCCGCGCGGGGACAACGACATCCCGGACGTCTACATCGCGATGGGCCAGACCGCGGAGAACCTGGCCCGGGTCAAGGACATCTCCCGCCAGGAGATGGACGAGTTCGGCGTGCGGTCGCAGAACCTCGCGGAGAAGGCGATCGCGGCCGGCTTCTGGGCCCGCGAGATCACGCCCGTCATCCTGCCCGACGGCACCGTGGTCTCGACGGACGACGGCCCGCGTGCCGGCGTGACCTACGAGAAGACCGCGACCCTCAAGCCGGTGTTCCGGCCGGACGGCCGCGTCACGGCGGGCAACTGCTGCCCGCTCAACGACGGTGCCGCCGCGCTGGTCATCATGTCCGACACGAAGGCCAAGGAACTGGGCATCACGCCGCTGGCCCGGATCGTGTCCACGGGCGTGTCCGGCCTGTCGCCGGAGATCATGGGCCTCGGCCCGGTCGAGGCGTCGAAGAAGGCGCTGGCCAAGGCGGGCATGACCATCGACGACATCGACCTGGTGGAGATCAACGAGGCGTTCGCCGCCCAGGTGATCCCGTCCTACCAGGACCTCGGCATCGACATCGACAAGCTGAACGTGAACGGTGGCGCGATCGCCGTCGGCCACCCGTTCGGCATGACGGGTGCCCGCATCGCCACCACGCTGATCAACTCGCTGCAGTTCCACGACAAGCAGTTCGGCCTGGAGACGATGTGCGTCGGCGGCGGCCAGGGCATGGCCATGGTGCTGGAGCGCCTGAGCTAGTCAGTGGCGTGACCACCGGTCACATCGCGCATCGACACGGGCCGGGCGGCTTCGCCCGGCCCGTGTCGTGGTTACGCCTGGGCGAGGTAGAACGACAGGCCCTGGTCGTCGACGCAGTCGGACGTGGTGCCGTAGGGCATCCGCTCCGGCTCGGTCGCCGTCCCGCCCGCCGCGCGGACGGCGGCCACCGCCGCGGCGATGTCCGCCACGCCGTACATCGGCACCACGGACGGGCGTTCGGCGTTGCCGCGGATGCCCATCATCGGCGTGATCCCGGTGACGTTCCAGCCGTCGTTGACGCGACCGCCGGTGAACGTCCAGCCGAACACGGCGGCGTAGAACTCGCGGAACAGCGCCGAACTCGGCACGCCGACGGTCAGGTAGTACAGGTCCCCCACACCGGGCGGCCCGAGTGGCTGCCGCTGCCCGCGCGGCGACCGCACCGCGGCGAACCGCATGCCCTGGTTGTCGGTGCAGTCGGTGACCAGCCCGTACGGCTCCTCCTGTGGCTCGGTGGCCGTACCACCCGCCGCCCGCACCCGCTCGACGGTCGCGAGCACGTCGTCCACCGCGTGACACAGGAACAAGGTGCCGTCGGCCACGTCGCCGGCCATGCCCATCGGCAGGCCGACCCCGACGATCCGCCTGCGGTTCGGCGCGATGGTCTCCACCTGCCAGCCCAGTACGGCCGTGTAGAACGCCTCGGCGCGGGCCACGTCCGGCACCCACAGCGACGAGTAGGCCAGATCGCCCTCGCTCGTGGCATGCTCCTCGACGGTCACGGGTGTGGTCTCGATGTTGCTGCTCATGGTGACTCCCTTCGGGTTGAGCACCTCCGACTCGAGCCGAGCGCGCAGGCGCGCCGCGAAGGCCGCGTCCGGCTCGGTCGGCACGATGTCGGCCCGGAGAACGTCCAGCGGATCACGGTGTTCGGTCATGACCGGCCCTCCGATCCCGACTCGTCGTGACGCTCCAGATAGGACTTGCGGAACGCGGACCTGGCTCGCACCAGCAACGCCTCCGTCGCGTGCAGCGTGCGATCGAGGTAGTGCGCGACGTCGGCCACCGGCAGCCCGTCCAGGTAGCGCAGGGTCAGCACGGCCTGATGGTGCGGGCCGAGCGTCGCCAGCACATCCCTGGCCGCCATCGCGTCCAGCCGTTCGTCCCAGGGGTCGTCCGGCTCGGTCCGCTCACCGGCCACCACGCGCAGCCCCCGCTCCTCGCGGGCGACCTTGCGCCAGTGGTCGACCAGCTTGTGCCGCGCCACGCCGATCAACCACGCCACCGACAGCTCCGGCGGAGCCTGCTTGTGACACGCGGTCAGCGCTGCCAGGAACGTCTCCTCGGTCAGGTCCTCGGCCAGCGGTCGCTGCCCACACCGGGACAGCAGGTAGCCGTAGACCTGGGGCAACGCCGCGTCGTACACCTGCAGCAGCGTCAGCCCCGGGTCCCGACGGACGCCCGGCCTTGGTTCCACATCCACCCATCGTTCGGCGCCGGTGTTCTCCGACGGCTGTCGGGCAAGATGGTGCTGCAAGATGTCCGCGTGAGCGAGTTCAAAAGCGAACAAACCGGCACAGCGCGAGTTCGGGAGCGAACAAACCGGCACAGCGCGTCCGCGAATGCGTCCGACCAGCGCCAGCGAGGAGCCCGCGTGAGCGAGCCCGCCAGCGAACAAAATCAGCACAGCGCGTTCGCGAACGCGTCCGACCAGCGCCAGCGAGGAGGCCGCGTGAGCGAGCCCGCCAGCGAACAAATCGGCACAGCGCGTCCGCGAATGCGTCCGACCAGCGCCGGCGAGGAGGTCGGGTGAGCGAGCCCGCGAGCGAACAAATCGGCACAGCGCGTCCGCGAATGCGTCCGACGAGCGCCAGCGAGGAGGTCGCGTGAGCGAGTCGACCGAAGAGCCCTTGATCGACGAACAGCCCGAGCCGGGCTGGTGGCGCAGGCTGCTCGGGCCGGGGCGGTTCAGCGTGTTCCTGCTGGTCCTGCTGCTGGCGGCGGCCGCGGTGTACCTGGGTGTGCGCGCTGTGACGCTCAGCGGACAGGCGACCACCCAGGACAACGAGCGGGCGCAGGCGCTGTCCGAGGCGTCCCGCGACGCGGCGGACCTGACCACCTACGACTATCGCAACCTGGCGGCCGCGTTCGCTTCGGTCGCGGCCGACTCGACGCCCGCGTACGGCACCCGGTACCGCTCGGCGAGCGAGGGCTCGGCAGGCCAGTTGCGGGCCCAGCACTCGACGTCCAACGGCACGGTCGTCGCGGCGGGCATCGAGACCGAGACGCCGAGCCGGAGCGCGACCGTGTTGGTGCTGGTCAACCAGTCGATCACGAACACGACAACGCCGACACCGAAGATCCAGCGCAGTGCCCTGCGCATCACCCTGGCCCGGTCCGGGCAACCGCTGGCTGATCAGCGATCTCGTGCTGCTGTAGTCGATCTGTCATTATCCGAACGAGGCTCAGCCGATCGGCGGGGGATGGCCATGCGTTGGACGGCCCAGGACGTGCCCGACCAGTCCGGTAGGACCGTGGTGGTGACCGGTGGGGCCGCCGGCATCGGGTTGGAGACGGCCCGCGTGCTGGCCGAGCGGGGTGCGCGGGTGGTGCTGGCGTGCCGCGACCCCCGGCGGGTACCCCGGATCGCCGGGGATGTCACCGCGGTGCGGCTGGACCTGGCGTCGCTGGCGTCGGTGCGCGCTGCGGCCGAGGAGATTCGGACCGCCGTGCCCCGGCTCGACCTGCTGGTCAACAACGCCGGTGTGATGGATGTTCCCTTCCAGCGCACCGAGGACGGCATCGAGCTGACATTCGCGACCAACCACGTCGGCCACTTCGCACTCACCGGGCTACTGCTGGACACCATGGTCGAAGGCGGGCGGATCGTGACGGTGAGCAGCGTCGCCCACCGGCGCGGCACAGCCGATTTCACCGAGCCCGACGCGGATTCCTACCGGTCCGGGGATGCCTACGAGCAGTCGAAACTGGCGAACCTGCTGTTCACCTACGAACTGGACCGGCGGCTGGCCGGTAGCGGAATCCACGCGCTGGCAGCGCATCCGGGCATCGTCGGCAGCTCGCTGTGGCGGACGTCGAGCGCGATGGCACGAGTCATGGTCAGCAAACGGTTGCGTGCGTTGAACTTCTGGTTCGCGCAGGACTCGGCCGCCGGTGCCCTGCCGACCTTGCGGGCCGCCACCGATCCGGACGCGCACGGTTCGGACTACTTCGGACCGAACGGTTGGTTCGAGGCGACCGGTGCGCCGGTGCGGGTCGAGTCGACCTCGCTGTCGCATGACGAGACGGCTCAGCGTCGGCTGTGGGAACTGTCCGAAGGGCTCACCGGGGTCCGCTACCCGCTGCCGGTCGGATGACCGAGCGGCGCGCCTGTCACCGAGGCGATCTCCGGATCAGGGCCGCCTTGCCGCTGGACGGAGACCTCGGCAGCGACGACAGCGCCGTCCACCTCGCGGCGGACGGCGCTGTTCGTGCGACGCCGGCCCTGATCGCGGGCCGGCAACTGTTGCGTCAGCTGCGCTGCAGGTAGGACAGCAGCCGCAGGATTTCCAGGTACAGCCAGACCAGGGTGGTCATCAGACCGAAGGCCGCGTACCACGCCCACTTGGCCGGGTAGCCGCCGCGGATCATCCGGTCGGCCTGGTCGAAGTCCAGCAGCAGGTTGAACGCGGCGATGCCGATCACCAGCAGGCTGAAGACGATGGCCAGCGGGCCGCCGTCGCGGATGCCGATGTCACCGCCGAACAGGTGCACCACCAGGTCCGCCAGCATGACGAACACGGCACCCACGGTCGCGCCGATGATGAACCGGGTCGTCCTCGGGGTGACGCGCACCGCACCGGTCTTGTAGACGATCAGCATCGCGGCGAACACACCGACCGTGCCGATGATCGCCTGGAACGCGATACCCGGGTAGATGCTCTCGAACAGCCCGGTGATCGCGCCCAGCAGGATGCCCTCGGCCGCCGCGTAGGTCAGCACCAGTGGCGCACTCGGCTTGCGCTTGAAGATGATGACCAACGAGATCACGAGGCCGACGATCAGCGCGGGCAGCGCGAGTATCTGCGCGTGGAAGACGACCGTCAGTATGCCGGTCAGCACTGCGACGGCGAGCGTGATGCCGGTCTTGATCACCACGTCGTCGATGGTCATGGGACGGTCGCCCGCACCCGAGAAGGGCGCGGCCGGCTGCCCTGCGGCCCGAGCCTGATTGAAGCCCGCGTAGTCCCCGTAGCCGTTGCGCGGCAGGTTACGGAAGGCTGGGTTGCTGGTCGCTCGCACCTGATCCTCCTGGCATCGGCTCCACCCGACGAAGCCTGACTACATGACATAACGCTCTGGCGCGCCGAAGGGTTCCACGGCACACCGCGGGACTCCGAGTCGTCAGCGTAGCCGCCCGGCAAGCGTTCACCCAGACGGACGGCCCGTTACTTTCCGTGAACGTTCCCAGGTCGCGGTGCGGATCCGGGTCATGCCGTTGGCGCAAGCACGATTACCTGAAGCGAGCATTCCGCTGCACAGCGTCCGTTCCGGGTCCATCCGTCGGCGGCTTGTCAGGTTCGTCCAGTGACACAAGGCTCACCGATGGGTTCGTCCGGGCGGCCGCCTGCCGTCGCAGCAGCACAGCAGACCCTGTGAGGAGCGGACTTTCATGGTCCTGCGAAGAGTCGCAGTCGGAGTCGCCGGCACCCTGCTACTGGCTGGTGCGATCGGCATGGCCGGTCCTGGTGTCGCGGCGGCGGCCACGCAGGAGGGCATCGGCTTCAACGTGCCCGCCCAGCCATACCTGCACAATCCGGACAGCCAGGACTGGCTCGGCTCGTTCATCGTCAACGGGCAGCAGGTCTGGTGCGTCGACTTCGCGCTCAAGGCACCGGACTCGGCGGAGAAGTACGCCGACGGCGACACACTGCTGACGAAGTTCGGCAAGCCGCTGGACCCGACGATCGCGGCCGAGATCTCGTACCTGTTGCTGCGCTTCGGCGACACGAAGTCCGCCGACGACGCGGCGGCCATGGCACACCTGCTGCACATGTGGACCGCGGCACCGGAGAACCCCGCACAACTGGCCCCCACCAACGACTTCGCGCACATCGCCTACGACGCGCCCGCACACTTGAAGGCGCTGCCCGCGAGTGCGCAGGAAGCCGTGGCCTCGCTGCAGGCGGACGCGGCGGCCAACCACGGCCCGTGGACGTCGTCGATGACGGCACCGACGACCAGGCAGGTGATCGGCACGCCGGACGGCTGGACGGTCAACGTGCTGAACGCGGCGGGCAAGGGCCTGGCGGGCGTGCCGGTGACGATCACGGCGACCGACGCGACGCTGCCCGGCGGCGGCAGGACCGAGCAGGTCAGCACGCCGGAGGACGGCAGTCCGCTGAGCGTGGACGTGACACCGACGGGTGACCACCCGAAGCTGGTGGCCACAGTGGACAGTCCGGCTGCGACGCCCAAGGTGAAGGTACCCGCCGACCCGAACATGCAGAAGGTCGTGACGACGGGCGGCACCAAGACGCTCACCACGACCACCACGACGACGGCTCAGACGCCGCCGGGCAACGTGACGATCACCAAGACCGACGCCACGACCAGGAAGCCGATTGCCGGAGCGCAACTGGAGTTGACCGGCGCCGACCACAAGTCGGCAGCGCTGCGCGCGGACGGCAAGCCGCTCACCGGCTCGGACGGCACGCCCCTGGTGCTGACCACCGGGGCCGACGGCACGGCGACCGCGGACGGTCTGAGCACTCCGCAGCAGGTGTGTCTGATCGAGACGACGCCACCGCCGGGCTACGACCAGGCCTTCGATCCGGCCTCACCACCGACGGTCTGCGGTGCGCTGGTGGCAGGCGGCACGCTGAAACTCGCGCTGACCAACGTGCCCAACAGAGTGCCGGTCGCGATCAATGCGGGCGGGCCACCGACGATGACCGCGATGACGACCGTGCTGTCCCAGCCGGCGCCGGCCGCGCTGGTCGGATTCGGCGGGCTGCTGGTGATCGCGGCGGGCGGCACCGGACTGGTGACCGCGCGCAGGGCCTCGCGCCGGCGGGGGTGAGGCGGTGCGACACCGTGCTTCCGATCTGGGCCTGCCTGTGTTCGACGCGGCTGGTTACGGCGGCGGCTTCGACCTGGAGGCCGGGCCGCGCTACGGCGTGGACCCGATCGTGGCACCGCCGCCCTCACCGCGTCGGCGGGGTGGTCACCCGCTCGTGGTCGCGGGCACGGCGACGGCAGCGCTGGTCGGTGCGGCGCTGCTGGTCACGGGGGCCACTCAGGTGGTGCAGCGTGACCAGCTGACCGGGCTGCCTGCGCCGTTGCCCGGCCCGGCGGTGATCGCGGCCCACCAGGCACCGGGGCCGGGCAGCGTGGTTCGGCTACACCAGCCGCCGGTGGTCCCCGTCCCGCCGACCACCCCGTCCACCACCAGCGTCGCGCCGACCCCGAACCCTGCCGCGGCAGCGGTTCGGCCCGCGCAGGGCGACCAGTTGCCGAACACGATCAAGCTGCCGCGCGGCGGGACCGCGTACTTGGTACACGTGCAGGTCGCCGATGACGGTTCGCTGCCCATTCCGTCCGGTGTGGACCAGGCGGTGTGGTGGGGCACGGGGCTGAACGCGACGGCCGGGGCGACCGTGTTCGCCGGGCATGTGAACTGGGCGGGCGCGACGGGTCCGTTCGCCGAGTTGTGGCAGGACAAGATCGGGGCGGTCGTGACGATCAGGGACAACGCGGGCAAGCAGTGGCTTTTCCGCGTCACGCGGTTGATGACGCTGAACAAGAAGACGCTGCCCGAGCAGGCCCCGGCGTTGTTCTCCGCCGACGGCCCTCACCGGATCGTGCTGGCCACGTGCGGTGGCGAATGGATAGGCGGAGCCCTCGGCTACGCCGACAACCGAGTCATCGTCGCCGTCCCCATCACCTGACAGCAGCAAGTCGGCGCGGGAGCAACGCGCCGGTGTATCGACCACCCAACGGCCGCCTGGTCATCGGCCATCCACACAGTCAGATCATCTGGCGACCCCCGATGGCAGGTTTACGCACAGGTGTAGCCGAGTCGGCCACCCAACGGTCGAGTCGCCTGTCGACCACCCGTGGCCGATGGGTCGTGGTCGGCCACCCAATGGTCAGATCATCGTGTCCACCGCCCCAAGGCCGACTCGCCGCGTCGCCCATTCAGCCGATTCGCCGATTCGCCCATTCAATGGTCAGATCGCTCGTCGACCACTCAGCGGCCGCTTGTTCGTATTAGCCACGCAACGGTCAGATTAGCCACCCAACGGTCAGATCATGATGACGCTCACCCAATAGCGGGCTGGGCGTGTCGACCACCCAGTGGCCGCCTCAGTCGTGTCGCACATCCAAGGGTCAGCTCGTCGTGTCGACCACCCAATGGTCGGTTGGGTCGTGTCGGCCACCCAACGGCCGGGTCGTCGTGTCGACCGTCCCGTGCTCGCCACCGCGACGGCGACCGAGCAGGCCGGATCTCCCCGGCGACGCCCAACACCGGCTCCCCCACGCCATCCCGGTCACTCGATCGCGGCACTTGCCTTGCTAATGAAAACGAAAACCGATATCACTAGTGCATGAAGATCGCCTTCGCCGGCAAGGGTGGCAGCGGCAAGACGACGCTCGCGTCGCTGTTCGCCGCCCATCTGGCCGCCGCTGACCAGCCGGTACTGGCCATCGACGCCGACATCAACCAGCACCTCGCCACCGCGCTGGGCGCCACCGAGTCCGAAGCCGCCGCGCTGCCCACGCTCGCCGACGACCTGCCGCTGATCAAGGACCACCTCCGCGGCGACAACCCGCGCATCCCGTCCGCCGACGCCATGGTCAAGACCACCCCGCCCGGCACCGGGTCGCGACTGTTGCGCGTCGCCGAGGACAGTCCCGTGCACTCAGCCTGTGTCCGGACGGTCGGCGGCGTCCCCCTCGCCGTGACCGGTCGGTTCGCCGACGACGATCTCGGCGTCGCGTGCTTCCACTCGAAGGTCGGCGCGGTCGAGCTGCTGCTCAACCACCTGATCGACGGCCCCGACGAGTACGTGGTGGTCGACATGACTGCGGGTGCGGACGCCTTCGCCTCCGGCCTGTTCACCCGCTTCGACCTCACGTTCCTGGTCTGCGAGCCGACCCTGCGCAGCGTCGGCGTCTACCGCCAGTACGCCGGCTACGCGGCCGAGTTCGACGTCCGGCTGGCCGTCGTGGGCAACAAGGTCACCGACGCCGACGACCTGGCTTTCCTGCGCGAGCAGGTGGGCGACGACCTGCTCGGCTGGTTCGGCCGGTCGGCACACGTGCGGGCGGCCGAACGCGGTCGCCACCGGCATATCGACGAGTTGGAACCGGCCAACCGCGCCACGCTGGCCGCGTTGCACGAAGCCGCGTCCGGCGTGCCACGTGATCCGCTGCGCTACCACCGTCAGGGCGTCGAGTTCCACCTGCGCAACGCGGCAGCCTGGGCCGACGCCCGCACCGGTCGCGACCTGGCCGGCCAGGTCGACCCCAAGTTCGTCCCGCATGAGTTCGTACCGCGACAGTAAGGAGAAACCGATGTCCCTGGACGTACCCGAGGCCGTGCTGGCCCGCGCCGAGGCGGGCGAGGTGGCCGACGACGAGTTCGTGGCCGTCGTTCGTGCCTCGCTGCCCTACGCGTGGCAGGTCATCAGCGAGGTGGCGGGCGAGCAGGACGGCGGCGTGGAGTTCACCGAGCACGCCGTCCCGCCGCCGAGCGAGGCAGACCGCGGCCAGTTGCTGCGCGCGCTCGCGTCGGATGCCATCCGCGGCGGGCTGGAACGGCACTTCGGCGTGCGGCTGGCGTTCCAGAACTGTCACCGCGTCGCCGCGTTCCGTCCGTCCGCCGTGGACAGTGCCGCATACCGGGCGTTCGTGTCGGCGCGCGGGCAACTGCTCAACCAGAGCCCGGAGCTGCGCGACTGCTAGGGCGTCGCCAGCTGCAGGTCGTACGCGGTGAGGGCGGCCGCGAGCGGCTGGAAGTAGTCGATGGTGCCGTCGCCACCGGATACCGTGCCCAAGCCGGTCGACCCGTGGAACAGCGGACCGCCGCTGTCGCCGTGATCGGTGTGCACGTTGGTCTTGATCAGGCCGTGGACGACGTCACCGTCGCCGTAGTCCACGGTCTGGTCGACGGCGAGCACCTTGCCGCAGGTCAGCTGGGTCGTCTCGCCGCTCGCGCAGACTTGCTCACCGACCTGCGGGGTGCCGGCCGCCGTGATCGGCTGGACGGTGCCGTCATACAGGTCGACGTCCCCGCTGGGCTGTGCCTGGTTGTCGGAGATCAGGCCGTAGTCGGATTTCGGGAACACGGACACGGATGACGGGCCGATGCCCTGCCATTCGGGCAGCCCCGCGGTGCAGTGGCCGGCCGTCAGCACGTACGGGCGGCCGTTGCGGACCACGTTGAACCCGGCCGAGCAGACGATCTTGCCGTCGTTGATGACGTCGCCGGCGAGCAGCGGGCCACTCAGGTCTGGCGCGGACAGCAGGCCCTGCTCGGTGATCGGCGCCGCGGTGCGGTCGATCCGGACGACGTCCCCGAACCGCTGAGCGAGTGCCGCCAACCGCGCCACACCCGCAGCCGGAGCCGCCGTGGACAGGGTCACCGCGAGCTGCCCGGTGGCCGGGTCGATGCCCCACGCGGTGTTCGGGGTGGGCGGCAGTGCGTCGATGACGGCCAGCGCGGTCCGCGCCATGGGCAGCGTCGTGTCGGCGCTCGCCCAGCCGGGCAGCAGCAGCGCCACCAGGAGGGCACACGCGAAGGCCGCGGCCGTCACGATGACCGACCGCGGCCTGGGCAGGGCACGGGAATTCCGTCTCGCACTCACGCTGCGTGAAACTACTGCGTGAATCGACAGCGGAGTGACTACGGCCCGAAGTCAAACCAATGGAGTGACACGAACGGCGCCGGTTGCCCGCTGTCGAAGGTGAGGAACACCGTGTGCGTGCCGGTCACCCGGCTGATATTGGCGGGGACGGTTCGCCACGACTGCCAACCACCGGTGTTGGCGACCGCGAAACTGCCGATCGGTGGGCTGGTCACGCTGTCCAGCCGCACGTCCACCAGCCCGCTGACCCCGGCGGCCGCTCCGGACGCGACGCGGCCGACGAACTGTGTGGCCCCGGTGGTGCCGAAGTTGACGTTCGGGTATTCGGCCCACGCTCCGTTGGCGAGCTGCGCGAGATCGGTGCCACCGCCGGTGTCGGCGCTGACCTCCGATGCCGCGTTGTGCGTTGCCGAAGCGCTCGTCGCGTTGATCTGGGCGAACGCGTTCACCGAACCACCGGCGGGCGGCGTGGTCGGCGGCGCGGTGGGCGGCGGCGTCGTCGGGGGCGGCGTGGTCGGCGGTGGCGTCGTCCCGGTGTTCGTCTGGTAGACCGCGACGTAGTCCACGGTCATGCCGGCACCGGAACTGGTCGACGCACTGGGCGAGGCGCACCCGCAGATGGCGTTCGGGAACGCGCCGCCGATCGCGACATCGAGGATCACGAAGAAGCCGTGGTCCACCGCGTTGGTCCAGGTGGTGGCGTCGACCTGGTTCTGGTTGACGGTGAACTGCACGACGCCGTCAGTGAGGAAGCGCAGTTGCTCGGCGGCCGGATTGGTGCGGTCGACGATCACCGAATAGGTGTGGAATCCGGTCTGCGAGCCGGCGACGGGCAGCAGTCCGCTGCCGAGACCGGTCGTCTCGTTGCACGGTCCGCCAGGGTCGACACCACAGTGGAACGTGTGCGAGACGTCGGACATCGCGTTGACGTCCTCCAGGATGTCCAGCTCGCCGATGCTCGGCCAGTTGGTCGCGCCGACGGGCCGCGCGGCGGCACCCATCGCCCAGAACGCGGGCCAGTAGCCCAGGCCGGAGGCCGGATTGGGCTGCTCGATGGACGCGCTGATCTCCATTTCGCCGCCCACCGGAGCGGCGAAGCTGGTCGACTGCGTCTCCACACGGCCGGACGTCCACGCGCCCGACGCGTTCTTGATCGGTTTGATGACCAGGTGGCCGCCGCCGTCCTGGAACACGTTGTTCGTGCTGTTCGTCTCGGACTCGACTTCGCCGGTGCCCCAGTTACCCGCGCCGCCCGGATAGCTGGTGCCCAGGTCGTAGAGCCATTTCGAGGTGTCCAGGCCGGTGCCTGCGGCGCCGGTGAAGTCATCGGAGAAGACGGTGGACCAGCCGGCGGGCGGTGCGGGCACGGCGGCGGGAGTGGCGGCCGCGGCGACCTGACCGGTCTGGATGACGGTGGCAAGGGCTGTGACCAGCGCGAGCGCGCCGACAGCGGCCAGCCCGGCGCGCAGACCGCGACGCCGACTCGGTAAGCAGGGTAAGTGAGATAAGTGGTACTCGGACATGGCGGATTCCTCCTCGACGATGGGGAGAGGGCCGGCCAGCCGATTCAATGTAAGCGCTTACCGCGACGCTGAGTCAAGGACTGACCACGATGAATCGATCCAGTGGTCTGGTCCACTGCTATCCACCAAGCCCAGCTGGACCGGTGCGTCGCACCACCGGGATCACGCGGCAGCCGCGGTCTACGACGGCCGGCAGGGTGACCGATGGCCGGCCATCAGCCGGCGCCGCAACCAGCCATCGCGGCTGGTGCGAGAGCCACGGACTCGGGCAGCGGTCGAGCGGATCGGTCACGGTCACGGCGAAGGCCGGCACGCCACCGACGAGGCCACCTCTGATGAGCGAGCGGCGGTCGAACTCGATGACAAGCGGATCATCCACTGCGGCAGCAAGCAACCAGCCGCCCGGGACAGAGAACTACCGCCTCGGACGGTGGTCGAGCCGGTCAGCTCGGGGGTAGGGCGATGGCGGTCAGCACGAGGCCCGCTCTGGTGAGCCAGCGACCATGGAGTTCCGTCAGGGGCGGGCCGGGGTCGGTTGTGGTGCCATCGATCACGATGCGGGCGTGGAACGTGCCGGTCGGGTCGAGCGTGAGGTCGGCGTCCTCGAAGCCGAGCCACCGGCCGGTGAGCGGAAACCATGCCTTGTAGACGCTCTCCTTGGCGCTGAACAGCAGCCGGTCCCACCAGATCTCACGGTCCCGCGCCCGCAGCGCGGCCAACCGCGTCAGCTCCTGCCCGAACGCGACGTGCTCCAACACACCGTCCGGCAGTGCGCCGTGCACCTCGGCATCCACCCCGATCGAGCGAATCTTGCCGGCGTCGGCGACGGCGGCCGCGTAGTAACCGGTGGTGTGCGTGATGCTGCCGACCACGCCGGCGGGCCAGAGCGGTTCCCCTTTGCCACCACGAAGGATCGGCTGCTCTGGCCGGCCCAGCCCGGCCAGTGCCCGGCGTGCGCAGCTCCGTGCGTTGGTGACCTCGCGAGTCCGCTTCGCCACCGACTTGGCGACCAGGGACTCCTCGGCGGGCAGGAGGTAGGCCGCCGGGTCGTCGTCACCGACGGTCTCGACCGCGACCACCTCGGCGGGCAGCAGTTCGGCCAGCATCAGCGTTCGCCCCGCTTGTTCCACGGCACGCGGCCGGGATCGGCGGGCAAAATCGAGCGCAACGGCTGCGGTGGCTGGATCGCCCGGCCGCGCCACTCGCGCGGGTAGCCCAGCGACACCTCCTCGAAGCGCACGCCGTCGTACTCCAGCGTCACGGGTATGTGCAGGTGCCCGTACACGGCGGCGGCCGCGCGGAACCGGATGTGCCAGTCAGCGGTCAGCTCGGTGCCGCACCACATGGCGAGATGCTGGTGACGCAACATGGTCGTCGGGCCGCGGTGCAGCGGGAAGTGTGAGACGAGCACCGTGCGGCGGTCGGCCGGGATCGCGGCCAGTCGTCGCTCGGTCAGCTCGACGCGGTGGGCGCACCACTCCTGCCTGCTGGCGAACGGGTCGGGGTGCAGCACATGCTCGTCGTTGAACACGAGGCCGACCGAGTAGGCGTGTGCCATCGCGTCGTCCAGCGACGTGCCCGGAGCGCGGAAACTGTAGTCGTACAGTAAGAACAACGGTGCGACGACGAACGACTCCGTGTCCGTCTCCCATACCGGGTACTCGTCCTCCGGGGTGACGACGCCCAGCCGCCGGCACAACGCGACCAACTCCTCGTAGCGCGCGACGCCGCGGCGAGCGTCCGGCTCCCGGCCGACCGTCCACAGTTCATGGTTGCCGGGCGTCCAGATCACCTTGGCGAACCGGCTCACCAGCAGGTCCAGGGCCCACTCGATGCCCTCGTTCGACTCGGCGACGTCGCCCGCGACGATCAGCCAGTCATCGTCGTGGCGCGGATGAATGTGCTCGACGATGTCCCTGTTACCCCGGTGGGTGACATGGAGATCGCTGGTCGCAAGCAGTGATCGAACTGGCATCCAGTCAGGTTACCGAGCCGGTGCCCACAACGGGTGATCGTGAGCCCGCGCACCCACCTGGCCCGATACGGCGGGGGTGCCACGGACGGCGGAAATCCGGTGTGCCGCTTACCACAGCCATACCGGAATCGCGTAACGTCAAGGCATGGCGCGCCCCGAGGACCGTGAACTGGTACCCCTCAAGCCCGGTTTCGACGTGGTGTGGCACGGATTCGACCGTGCCCAGGTCAAGCAGTACCTGGAAGATCTCGAAGACGAAATCAAGTTGATCTCCGCCGACCGGAACGCGGCACTGTCCCAAGTGGCCGATCTGACGGAGCAGCTCCGGGCGGCCCACGGGCGGATCACCGAGCTCGGTAAGCAGGTGACGGAACTCGTCGAGTTGCCCAAGAACCCCGACGATCTCGACGACCGCTGCAAACGCATGGTCCAACTGGCGCACCACCAGGCGGCCGAGATCACCGCGCGGGCGCAGGCGGCGGCCACCCATTCGTGGTCCGGGGCCGAGGACGCGGCGAGCAAACTGCGTGGCGGTTACGAGAAACTCATCACCGAACTGGACAAGCAGCGCCAGGACGTGCGCGCCCAGCACAGCAAGGTGGTCGACCAGGCGCGGACCCAGGTCGTCGAGATGACCACGGTCGCGACGAACCGGCGGCACGAACTGGACAAGCAGTCCGAACAGCGCCGACTGCAGATCGAGGACGAGTTCGAGCGGTCGATGGCCAGCAAGCGGCAGGCGCTGGCCAAGGAGATCGAGCAGCAGCGCGCGGAGAGCCGGGCCGAGGCGGAGCGCCGGGTACGCGAAGCGTCGGAGCAGGCTGAGCGCCGTGTCCGCGATGCCAGCGACCGGGCTGAGCGCAAGCTCCGCGACACTGGCGACGAGTGCACGCGCCGGGTGTCCGACGCGACGCGGCAGGTCCAGGACCTGCAGTCGCTGCGCAAGCGGATCACCGAGCAACTCAGCGCGGCCCACAGTCTGATGCGCGACGCCGCTCCCCTGCTGGAGCCGACGGAGGAGGAGAACCGCGCGGCCCCACCTGCCGCCGCCGGGGCCGCCACCAACAACGGCGCCACCAACAATTCGGGTGTACCGGCACAACGAGCCCAACAACCCGCCGCGGCAGGCCAGAAAGGCCGAAAGAGCTGACGGCGCCGGCGGCCGACCCACACCCGGCCGCCGTTCCGTGCGACCAGGCTCGGCCGTCGTTCCGTCGTGACCCGTGCAGTGCCGCAGTGCCGCAGTGCCGCAGTGCAACTCGAGTCCTGCACTTCGCCAGACGACCACTCGGTGGTCAAGTCAGCAGGACCCCGGGTCTCACCCCATCCAGGCGACCGCTCGATGACGAACTCAGTCCCAGCCACGCCACATGACCGCTCAATGGCGAAGTCGGCGAGGGCCGGGCGCCAAGCGACTACCGCACGGCCGACTCAAGTCCCCTGCCGACGAAGCGACCGCTCGACGGTCAACTCAAGCCCTCAATCCCGCCAGGCCACGACTCGGCGGTCAACTCAGGCACCAAGCTCGCCGGGCGACCACTTGGCGGTCAACTCAGCCGCCCAGCCCGCCGGGCGACAGCTTGATGGTCAACTCAGGCCCAACCTCGCCGGACGACCACCCAACGGTCAACTCAATCAAGCGCCCAACCCCACCAGGCCACCACTCGACGGTCAACTCACGCGCAACCTCGCCGGACGACCACCCAGCGGTCAAACCAAGCGGCAGAACCTCGGCAGGCGACCACCCGGCGGTCGGCTCGATCGCACGTCCGCGCGACAGGACCGCTCGATGGTCAAGTCGGCGGGGGCAGGGCCGGGACGTGGTCGCGCGGGGTCCGATCTATCGGAAGGCGGCACTCAGCCGGCTGCCAGGACCGAAATCTCTCTGGTTGCTCGGGCTGCCCTGCTGGGCAGGGTGCGAACGAAATCGCCTATTTCCCGTATCGCCGCCGTGCTCTCCGGGAGCAGGTCGCCCAGCACGGGGAACGCGTGCACCTGGCCGGTCCAGATCTGCAGCGTGACTGGGACATCCGCCTCGGCCAGGCGTTCGGCCATGAGTTCGGCGTCGCAGCGCAGCATCTCGCTCTCCGCGGCGATCAGCAGCACGGGTGGCAGGTCGCGCAGGTCGCCGTTCACCACCGACATCCTCGGATCCGCGGCGGGGTCGACGCCGAGCAGCCTCGCCAGCGCGGGCAACCGGCTCGCGGGGGCATAGGCGTCGCGCTCGGCGTTGGGGTGGGCGAGCTTGGCTGCGCAGTCGAAGTCCAGCCATGGCGACAGCGCCACGATGCCCGACGGCGTCGGCAGGCCCTCCGCCGCCGCTGCCAGCGCCGTCGCGAACGCCAGGTATCCGCCTGCCGAGTCGCCCGCCAGCACGATTCGCTCCGCGTCGACGCCCGACTCCAGCAGCGCCCGGTACACGCTCACACAGTCCTCGACGGAACCGGTCAACCGAACGATCGGCAACTGCCGATAGGCGACGGACAGCACTGGCAGCCCGCACGCCTGGGCGATCCGCGACACCGCGTGCCGATGGGTGGCCACACCGCAGGTGACGAACGCCCCGCCGTGGAAGTACAGAACGACACCGTCGCCGGCGTCGGCCGGCCGCACCCATTCGCCGGTGAACCCGGCGAACTCCACGTGCTCGTATTCCACCTGGCTGGGCGTCGGCAACAGACTCGCGGCCGCCTCGATCAGCGGCAACGGGAGCAGTCCCCAGATGTTCAGCGGCCAGTGAGCGAGCAGGGGCCGCAGCATCAATCTGGCTGCCGTGAACGTGAGTCTCGCCCGCAGGCTGACCTCGGTGCGCTGGTCCACCACCGCCTCGACGCTCATGGTGCCCCCTCTCGGCCACCGCGGTCACCAACGACCGCCATACTCGAGGATGACACGTAAAGGTCACTACTGAACAGCGTAACGCGCGGGTAGTTCGCATTCATTTGACAAAGTGCCTGGTCAACGTGGTCATGCCACCAGAGCGATTCGATCCGCGGTCACCCGCGGCGACCTGCCCCCTTGCAGGTCGGCGCCGAGTGCGCATAGTCGCTCGCCGTAGCGCTCGACTGCGAATCCGGCACCTGCCACGGCGTGATGCGCAGGCACAGGACCAGCGCGCCCAGTGCCTCGTTGATCCCGGCGAGGTCCCGGCCGCCGACCTGCTGCGTCACGAACGGCCCGCCCTACGCGAGTGCTCGGCGCACTTCCGCCTGGTCATCGGCCTGGTGTCTGCTGGTGACCAGTTGGAACGAGGCGGCCGGGCACGGGAGCGTCGGATCGTCGGTGATGTCCGCGACCTTGATGCCCAGGGGGTCAGACGGTCCCGCGCGACCGGCACGTTCGGCGGGGTAGCCCTCGGTGGCCGCAGTCTGGGTGGCCAGCGGGGCTGCGGGGGCTGCGGGGCTGCGGGGCGCAGCATTTCATCGCCGCCGGTGCCCAGGTCCAGCAGCGACTCCGCGTGCGGCAGCCGTTCGGTGACCACTGCCGGTAGCTCCACGGCAGCTCGTCGCGGTGCTCGGTGCACCGGCCGCGGAACGGGATGGTCAACGCCTCGGTGCTCAGCTCGTCGTAGGCGCGCGGCACCAGACGAATCCGAACACTGTTCCGGATTCGGTTTCAGATGTATTACGTGACGTGTGAGTTGTGTGAGCGTTGTGGTTACACAGAGTGCCCCCGACCGGATTTGAACCGGCACTCTTTCCCTTTTAAGGGGAATGCCTCTGCCTGTTGGGCTACGGGGGCAGGCGCAGCTTATGGGTTTGTCACCCGATCGTGTGTAGATATGGGTGAAGTCATCCGGGCGGCCGAGCATGCCCACGCGCGCACGGCGCAATCGGTTGCGTCCGGTCAGCCGCTGAGTGGGTCAGCGGCTCCGCGCGATGGGCCTGGCGGCCGAACCGAGTAACTCCTCGAACCGCGACGCCACCCAGGACGCCACGGCCGCGGACACCGCGGGCCTGCCGGCTCGGCGCTCGAACCACCGCCAGTCGCAGTTCACGTTCGCCTCCAGGAACACCGGTGCACCGCTACGCACCAACAGATCGAACGCCACAACGTCCAGGCGCCAGTACCGGGTCAGCGCACGAAGCGTGTCTGTCAGCGCGGTCGTCACTGCCACCTGGCGTACCTCGACCGCGTCCGGATCAACCCACAGTTGGGCCGGATTCCGTTTGTCGACGCGATAGGCGATCACCTGATCGCCCACCACGAACACGCGCAGTTCGTGATCCGACGGCAGGTACTGCTGCACGATCACCGGGGCCGGCTCCGGCTGGCCGCCGCCCAGCCTCGGGTCCAGCGGCTGCGGGAACAGTCCGTGCTGCACGCCGGACGACGGTTCCACGAGGTGCCGACCTGCGGACTTCACGATGCAGCTGCCACCGCCGGGCCGCTGCCGGGCGGGCCGGGTGCTGACGACGGTCCTGGGCACGGCGAGCCCGAAGGCCGCCGCGTCGGTGAGCTGGGTCAGCCGGTCCAGTTGGTGGCCGCCTGCCGTGTTCACGCCCGACCAGTCGGTCCGGTTGGTGACCCAGTCGGCGACCGAGCGCCACTGGTCGACGATGTACGCGCCGTACAGTGTGCCCGGGTCCACGGGCAGCGCGGCGAGCTCGAAATGCCTGCGCCACACCAGAAGCGGCCGCAGCATCCACTGGTCCAGCTCGACCAGCGGCTGGTCGGGGTAGACGGTGAGCGACACGTCCAGGCAGCGGTCGACGTCGATCCTGGCCATCCGCACGCCGCGTTCGGCCAGTGCGATGGACAGCTCGTTCATCTCCATGTCCGCCGACCGCGCGAGTACCAGCACGCACGGCTCGGGTGCGCCGTCACCGTCGTCGACCAGGCCGAGCCGGTGCACGCGCTCCTGGAAGTCCAGCGCGGCGATCGGGGCGCGGAAGACGTAGTCCTGGCCCCGCAGCAGCAGCGGCTTCGGCCGCGCGGTGGGTGCGGCGGTCACGGTCCGCGTTCGGGTCAGCCCCTCGTCGGACAGGTCACCACCACCGGGCTCCACGATGGAGTCCGGTCGGGCCGAAACGGGCTGATTATCGGTCAGCTCAGTCGTCCTTCTTGTTCTGGAAGACCTGCTCAGCCTGGGCGTACTCGGCGGCGTACTCGGCGAAGGCGTCGTCGGAGATGTCGCCGCTACGCAGCTGCGCAGCCAGTTCCTCGATCGACATGACACCTCGTTCCTCGTCCGCACCAGTCACCCTTTCGGGTGACTTACGACGAGTAGTCTCTGGTTCACGTTACGTACTGTCAAGTCACTACGGCAGCCGATGCCGTCCTGACGACACCGACTACGTAATTGATCGCCGGAGAACGCGTTGCGTTACGGCTATTCGGGCGCAGGCGTACCCACGCCCGGCCGTACGCACTACGGGGTTAAGCGATCCGGGTCGGGTAGCGGCACCGACCACGGCGACTGAGGGCGACACACACGGCACAGAGCAGCCTCACCGACCGGCACGCGGTGCCGGTCGGTGAGGGTGCCCGTGAACACGACGGATCAGGTCCTGGAGGCGCGGTCGAAGTCGGCCTTCGGATCGTTGATCTGGCCCAGTGACACGACTTCGCGCTTGAACAGGCCGCTGACCAGCCAGTCGAGCTGGATGCGGACCTTGCGGTTGAAGGTGGGCATGCGGCTCACGTGGTAGGCGCGGTGCATCAGCCACGCCGGGTAGCCCTTGACCTTGATGTTGTAGGTGTCGGCCACGCCCTTGCCGACACCGAGGCTGGCCACCGAACCCACGTTCTTGTGGAAGTAGTTCTTCGGCTTGCCGCCGCGGATCGCCGCCATGATGTTCTTCGACAGCTGCTTGGACTGGCGCACGGCGTGCTGCGCGTTGGGCGCGCACGTCGCGTTCGGGTCCTCGTCGATGCGCGAGAGGTCGGGCACCGCGGCGCAGTCGCCCGCCGCCCAGACCTCGGGCATGCCCTCGACCTGCATCGCGGGCGTGCAGATCACCCGGCCGCGCTGGTCCAGCGGCAGATCGGAGGTGCCGAGCACGGGATTCGCCTTCACACCGGCGTTCCAGACGATCGTGTCGCTGTCGAACTCGGTGCCGTCGGACAGGACGACGTGGCCGTTCTCGAAGGACTTCGCCGTGGTGGACAGGTAGATCTCGATGCCGCGCTTCTCCAGCTGCTCCACCGTCCACACGCCGAGACTGTCGCGCACCTCGGGCAGCACCCGGCCGGCGGCCTCGATGAGCACCCAGCGCATGTCGTCCGGCTCGATGTTCTCGAAGTAGCGCGAGGCGTAGCGGGCCATGTCCTCGACCTCGGCCAGCGACTCGATACCGGCGAAGCCGCCACCCACGAAGGTGAACGTGAGCAGGCGCTTGCGCAGTTCGGGATCGAGCGTGCTGGCGGCCAGGTCCATCCTGGACAGCACCTGGTTGCGCAGGAAGATGGCCTCACCAATGGTCTTGAAGGAGATGCCGTTCTCGGCCAGACCCGGGATCGGCAGCAGCCGGGCGACGGAGCCGAGCGCCACGACGAGTACGTCGTAGCCGATCTCCTCGATGTGGCCGTCGATCGCCTCGACGGTCACCAGGCGGCGGGCGTGCTCGATCTTCTGCACACGGGCCGTGACGACGTGGCAGTGACGAAGCGTGGTCCGCAGGGGGACGACTACGCTCCGTGGATCAATAGAGCCGGCTGCCGCCTCCGGCAGGAACGGCTGGTAGGTCATGTGCGGCTGCGGGTCGACCACGGTGACGGACGCCTCGTTGAGTCGCAGCTTCTTCTGCAAACCCAACGCGGTGTACATCCCGACGTATCCGCCACCCAGGATGAGAATCCGGGTTGCTGGTGACTTTCCTGCGGCCATGACTCCATGGTCCCACTGCTGTGAAGTGGTTTGGGAGGCACCCGGCGCCGGTGTGACTGCGGTAACTGAATCGAACTGTCCAGCTAGATCGACGCCGTGACGCAGGCCACTCACTCATTGGAAATGATCTTCTATTTCGCCCTGGTCAGCAGCTTGATGGCAATCAGCACGAGTCCGGTGGCCGCGACGAGACCCACGACTTCGACGAATGTGGTGTTTCGGCCAGTGGGCAATATCTCAGCGATGCCGACGACCGCGAACACTCCGATCTGGACGGCCACGAACCGGCGGGCGGGCCGCAGCAGTGCCGAGGGGGTGATCACGCTCCGCAACGGAACGAGTGCCGAAAGGGATGCGAGCACGTGCAGCAGGTGCAGCAGCGGGATCTCCAGCAGCACCACGAGCCGAAGCGGGTCGCTGCCCCCCACGGCGACCGCGACCGCGGCGGCCACGATGAACATGGCAGGCGCGGGCGACGCGGGTGCGAGCGTGGTCACGGCCGCCAGCACGAACAGCACGACCGACACCGTGACGACGGCCCCGTCGTGCATCTCGGCCACGGTCGCGCCGCACCCGGCCAGCAGCAACGCCAACCGCAACGTCCAGCCCGGCAAGCCCGACCCGAGCTCGACGATCCTCGGCGCGGCAGGCGCACCCGGTTCCCCGGCGCTCATCGGCGGCCCACCGGTCTGCGGCCCGGGGCGGCGGCCTTGCGCAGGAGCGCCATGATCTCGCTGCCGTCCACCCAGGACACGACGGGCACACCGCGGGCCCGCAACGCGGCCAGCCGGTTGGCGTGTTCGGCCGCGATGACCTTCGCCACAACCGCGCCCCAGCGGTGCTCCGGGTCCGGCCGGAGTGGACCGGGCAGCACGTCGACCGCGACGACGAGGCTGCCGCGCCGGGCCGCGAGCAGGGTCTGCTCGACGACGGCGTCGTCCAGGAACGGCGACAGCACCACGACGAGCGCGCCAGGCGGTACCCGCTCGGTGCGCAGCACGGGCCTGCTCACCCAGCCCGCGGCCCGCACGCACGCGAGCAACCGGTGCCGCAGCAGCAGCAGGTGCCGCTTCCCGGTGCCGGCACGCAGGCTGAACTGTGGCCTGCCGAGATCGACCAGGCTCACCCGGTCGCCCTGGTGCAGGTAGCTCGCGGCCATCGTGGCGGCCGCGACGGCCATGGTGTCCAGCGTGCCGCCGGGCCGGACGAACGAGCCGTCCTCACCGCGTGCCCACTGGCCCAGCTCGGCGTCGACGTCGACCCGGGTGTCCACCGCGAGCACGACGTCCGCGTCGGCCTCGGCGTGCCGTTCCCGCACGTACAGCGTGTCCAGCCCGTCGTCGGTGACCCCCGCGCCTGCCCGCAGCGTGGTCCGCCAGTCGACACCGCGCAGCCGGTCCCCCGGCTGGTACGCCCGCACGTCCCGCAGTTCGATGCCGTCGCCGGGGCGCCGGGACCGGTGCGCGCCGACCAGGCCGGTGGACCGGGGCGGGAGCGGTCCGCCGGGCATCGGCAGCACCGGCGGGAGCACCGCGCGCCTGCCCTCGTCGCCCAGTTCCGGCCCGTACGTGAACAGCCCGTCCGCGCCTGCCACCAGGTGGTCGGGCCGCACGTCCACGCGGTCGCCCCACGCGTCCCAGCGCAGCCGGGTGGCGAGCGTGCCGGCCGACGCGGGCAGCAGGTAGACCGGCCCCGGGCCCGTTCGGGTCGGTCTGGGCAGCCGGATCGCGATCAGTTCAGCCCCGTCACCCGGGTCGACGTCGACCAGCAGCCGGGCCCGCGCACCGCTCTCCACGGTCCGCGGCAGCGGCCGGACCCGGATCGACGGCTTCCCGCCGACCGGTGACGCCATCGCGACCGCGGCGCTGATCAGCAGCGGCGCCCCGAGCAGCACGAACACCAGTTCGTGCAGGACCGCCCCGACGACGACCATCGCGACGCCCAGCACCAGACCCCGGCGCAGTGCGTCGGTGGCCCGCCAGTGCCGCGCGGCCTGCCGGGTCCGGCGCTCCTGCCAGACCCGCAACCGGCGATGGGGCGAGGTCATGCGGGTCCGCGGGTCGTGGCCGGCCCCGGGACCTTGCCGAGCAGTTCGGCGATCACCTGCACGTCGGTGAGCCCGGACGTCCAGGTCTCCGCGCGCAGCGTGAGCCGGTGCGCGAGCGCGGCGACCGCGCACGTCTTCACGTCCTCGGGCAGCACGAAGTCCCGCCCGGCCAGCACCGCGAGGGCTCTGGCCACCAGCACCAACGCCTGCGCACCGCGTGGCGACGCACCCACCTCGACCGACGGGTGCGACCGGGTGGCCATGGTCAGGTCGACGCAGTAGCGCAGCACGTCCTCGTCGACGGTGACCCGCTCGACGCCCGCCTGCAGCTCGGCGAACCGGCGGGAGTCCAGCACCGGCTCGACGGAGGTCTCCTCACGCTGCCGGACCAGCCTGCGCCGCAGCACCTCGACCTCCTCGTCGGCGGGTGGGTAGCCGACGTCCAGCCGGACCAGGAACCGGTCCAGCTGCGCCTCGGGCAGCGGATAGGTGCCCTCGTACTCGATGGGGTTCGCGGTGGCGAGCACGTGGAACGGGCGGGGCAGCGGGAACGTGCGGCCCTCGACGGTGACCTGCCGTTCCTGCATGGCCTCCAGCAACGCGGACTGGGTCTTCGGGGTGGTCCGGTTGATCTCGTCGGCCAGCAGCAGCCCGGCGAACACGGGACCGGAGCGGAACACGAACTCCCGGCTGCCCGGGTCGTAGAGGAACGAGCCGGTGACGTCCGCGGGCAGCAGGTCCGGGGTGCACTGCAACCGCTTGAAGTCCAGGCCAAGGGCCTGCGCCATGCTGCGGGCCATCAGCGTCTTGCCAAGGCCCGGCACGTCCTCGAACAGCACATGCCCACCTGCGAGCACCGCTGCCAGCGCGAGCCGGAGCGTCGCTGTCCGGCCGACGACCGCGGTGCCGACCGACCCGAGCACCGCGCCGCACTCGCGGGCGATCATGTCGACCGGTACCAGTTCCTCCACAGTGGACTCGCGCGTCACTGTTCCTCCAGTAGTGCCAATAGGACCAGCAGTTCGTCGGACGACGGCAGCGTGGCGGACGGGTCGGTGAGCACCGCGTGCCAGCGCGGGCCGAGCGCGGTGGCGGCTCGTGGATCGGTGAGGTCCACCAGGTCGGTCAGGCCGGAGCGGCGCAACGCGGTGAGCGCGAGAGCGGCCAGCCGGGGCTGCACGCGGGTGCGGTACCGGCCCTGGTCGTCGACGGCGTCCTCCAGCCTGCCCGCCAGCATGCTGGCGTCCAGGTGCGCGGCCACGGCGGGCAGTTCCGGTGGCGGTGCCCACACCGGTTCGATGCCGGGCGGGGACACGAGCACCAGCAGCAGCAGGATGGCCAGGGGCAGCGCGATCAGCGCGGACCAGACCACGGGCGTGCCCACGAGCTTGGTCAGCGCGTACGTCAGCAGCACCCCGACGGCGACGGTCGTCAGCACACCGCGCAGGCCGATCACGGGGCCGCCTCGGCCGGCTCGCCCGCCAGGGTCGCCGCGATGCGGTCCAGCGCGGCGATCGCGGCCTCGGCGTCCGCTTCGGTCACGGTGTCCGGTTGGCCGAACCTCGCCCGCTGGTACAGACCGCGCAGCGTGGTCAGCGCGGCCGGGTCGACGGCGTGCGCGGCGAGCACGGCCTCGGTGAACTCGGTGGACGTCTGCTCGGGCCGCCGGGCGGTGCCGTGCTCGGCGGCGGCGCCCTCCAGGGCCAGCCAGGCCTCCTGCACGGCGTCGGCCGGTGGTCCGCCCGCCCGCTGCCGCAGCAGTGCCAGCGCGGATCTGGTGCCGCGCAACAGGCTCAGCGTCAGCTCGCCGTCGCCATCCTCGCCTGCCACGACGTTCCCGGCTGACGGCCGCCGGGCCAGGGTGAGCCTGCGCCGCCAGCGGATCGAGCCCAGCAGCACGAACGCCGTCGCGAGGCCGAACAACAACGCGACCAGCGCGACCACGAAGATCGTGCTCGCGCCGAGGCCGAGCACGGTGTGCAGTTGGCCGCCATCGAGCGGCTCCTGGATCCTCAACGGCTTGGGCGTCGCGGTAACAGGGCCGAGCACCAGCCCGGCGCCGCGCGGCACGTCGGAGCGGCCCCTCGCGGCCAGGACGGCCAGCAGGAGCAGCGCGCCGAGCGACGCGAGCAGCGGCAGTGTGACCCGCATGGGTGGCGGCACAGCTGACACGATGCCTCATCGACCCGGCCGGGCGAGGCGATGGACACTGGATTGATATCGGTTACGCCAGCCCGGCCAGCCGCTTCGCCGAGCCCAGCACCTCGCCGATCATCGCGGGCGTGAGCCTGCCGGTGAACGTGTTGTGCGGGCTGACGTGGTAGCAGCCGAGCAGGTGCAGGTCGGTCGGACCAGGCAGCACGACGTGGGCGCCGTGACCGAACACCGGGCGCGGTTTCGGCACGGTCCAGCCCGCCTCGGCCACCGCGGGCAGCAGTGCGTGCCAGCCGAACGCGCCCAGCACCACGATCGCCCGCAGGGTCGGCGCGAGCAGCGTGAGCTCCCTGACCAGCCACGCGCGGCACGTGTCCCGCTCGGCCGGGGACGGCTTGTTCTCGGGCGGCGCGCAGCGCACCGGCGAGAGCATCCGGGTGCCGTACAGCTCCATCCCGTCGCCGCGGCGGGTCGAGTCCGGTTGCGACGCCAGCCCGGCCGCGTACAGGGCGGCGAACAGCACGTCGCCGGACCGGTCGCCGGTGAACATCCGGCCGGTCCGGTTGCCGCCGTGCGCGGCGGGGGCGAGCCCGACGATGCCCAGCCGCGCGGCCGCGGGCCCGAACCCGGGCACCGGGCGACCCCAGTAGTCCTCGTCGGCGTAGGCGGCCCGCTTCTCCCGGGCGGCCTGCTCGCGCCACGCGACCAGGCGGGGGCACGCGCGGCAGTCGGCGACCAGTTGATCGAGTTCGACCAGATCGGCCGCCGAACCGGCGAGGGCAGCGGGATTCGTCACTCGTCTCCCCAGCTGATCGGGCTTGATCGCGGTACGCAGTCACACCTTAGGGTGTGGCCATGACGGACGAGCAGGCCAAGGACGGCAGCGACAAGGACAGCGGAGCCAAGGACGAGCGGCCCGAACCCACCGACGATCTGGTGACCACGATCCACGAGGTCGAGGTGGGCGGGCGGACGCTGAGCTACACGGCCACGACCGGCCGGGTGGTGCTGCGCCAGGAGACGGTGACCGACGGGGCGTTCGACGGGCATCTGCCCAAGGCGGAGATCTTCGTGACCGCCTACGTGCTGGCGGGCGCAGACCCGGGCACCCGGCCGGTCACGTTCGCGTTCAACGGCGGCCCCGGCTCGTCCAGCGTGTGGCTGCACATGGGACTGCTCGGTCCGCGCCGCGTCCTGTCCGGTGACGTCGGCGACCGCACTCCCCCGCCGTACGGGGTGGCCGACAACCCGGAAACCCTGCTGGCACAAACGGATCTGGTGTTCATCGACCCGGTGACCACGGGCTACTCCCGGGCAGCGAAGGGCGAGAAGCCCGCTGACTACCACGGTTTCACCGGCGATCTGGAGTCCGTCGGCGAGGTGATCCGGCTGTGGACGTCGCGCAACGGCCGGTGGATGTCGCCGAAGTTCCTGTGTGGCGAGTCCTACGGCACGCTGCGGGCGGCCGCGCTCGCCGACCACCTGCAGGACCGGCATGGCATGTACCTCAACGGAATCATGCTCATCTCGTCCGTACTGGACATGGGCACGGTCCGCTTCAACGAGGGCAACGACCTGTCCTACCCGCTGTACCTGCCGACCTACGCGGCCGTCGCGCACTACCACGGCAAGCACGGTGACCGGCCGCTGCGCGAGGTGCTGGACGAGGCCGAGGAGTTCGCCGAGCGCGACTACCCGTGGGCCCTGGCCAGGGGCAGCAGGCTCTCCGACGAGCAGCGCGCCGACGCCGTCAGCAGGCTCGCGTCGCTGACCGGGCTGTCCACCGACTACGTGGACGCGGTGAACCTCCGGCTGGAACACGTGCGCTTCTACACCGAACTGCTGCGCGACCGCCGCCAGGTGACCGGGCGGCTGGACGCGCGGTTCACCGGGTGGGACCCCGACTCGGGCCGGGAACGGTTCGTCGAGGACGCCTCGTACTCGGCGATCCTCGGCCCGTACGCGGCTGCCTTCAACCACTACATCCGCACCGAACTCCAGTACTCCAACGACCTGCCCTACGAGATCCTCACCTCGCGGGTGCAGCCGTGGTCGTTCAAGGAGTTCGAGGGCGCGCCGGTGACGGTGAGCGGCAGGCTGGCGTCGGCCATGCGGTCCAACCCGGACCTGCGCGTGTACGTCGCGTGCGGCTACTACGACGGCGGTACCCCGTACTACGCGGCCGAGCACGTGCTGGCGCACCTGCAGATCCCGACCGACCTGCGCGACAACATCACGGTCGAGTACTACGAGGCCGGCCACATGATGTACGTGCACGAACCCAGCAGGCTGCAGCAGTCCGCCGACCTGGCGGCGTTCGTCGCGGGTGGCGGCGACTAGTGGTGTGCGTCCGGTGACCATGCCGGTGGAATTCCGGTTCCAGCTGGGCGCATCGCAAGACGGAGAAGGCCCAGGTACCTGTGTCGTACCTGGGCGACGACAACGCCGCGAGGTGTCCGCCCGGGGCCGGAATCGCCCGGTGAGGGTTACCGGACGCACCACTAGCTAGGCCAGCGCCAGGGCTATGCCGTCCAGGATGTCGTGCTCGCTGACCACCAGGTCGGCGAGCCCGGCCCTGGCCGCCACCTGCTCGGCCACGGTCCGCACGATGATCGTGCCCGCCCCGATCACGTCCACCCGGCCGGGGTGCATCGGCCCGAGCGCGGCCCGCTCCGCCCGCGTCATCGCGACCAGCCGCTCGGTCACGGCGGCGATCGCCGGCATCGGCAGCCGGGACAGGTGCAGCAGGTCCGGGTCGTACTCGGTCAGGTCCTGGTGCACCGCCGACATCGTGGTGACCGTGCCTGCCACGCCGATGAACGTCCTGGCCTCCTCCAGTGGCACCGCCGCGAACGCCGGTGCCAGCGTGTCGGACGCGGTCCGCACGGCGTCCTCGACCTCGGCCGGGGTGGGCGGGTCGCTGTGCAGGCACCGTTCGGTCAGCCGCACGCAGCCCACGTCCACCGACCGGGTGGTCTGGACATCGGCCTTGCCGCCGTCCCAGGTGCCCAGCACCAGTTCGGTGGAACCGCCGCCGACGTCCATCACCAGGAACGGGCCGTCCGCCGGGTCGAGGTCACCGACCGCGCCGGTGAAGGACAGCCGGGCCTCCTCCTCGCCGCTGATCACCTCGGCGGGCGCGCCGAGTATCTCGGCGGTCATGCCGAAGAACTCGTCCCGGTTGCTCGCGTCCCTGGTCGCCGACGTGGCCACCATCCGGGCGCGTTCGACGCCCTTGCGGGCCGCGATCCGCGTGTAGTCCACCAGCGCCGCCCTGGTCCGGGCCAGAGCGTCGGGGGCGAGCCTGCCGGTGGCGTCGACACCCTGGCCGAGCCGCACGATGCGCATCTCGCGGTGCACGTCGCGCAGCCAGGCCGTGCCATCCTCGCGCACGGTCACGTCGGCCACGAGCAGGCGGATCGAATTCGTCCCACAGTCGATGGCGGCAACCCGGCCCATCCACCCTCCTCAGTGCGCGGCTACGTATCCGCGCACCAGGTTACGAGGCCGGCGCGGGTGGGGGCGGGGTGGAGGTCGTCGTCGGCGTCGGGCAGCCCGACGGCGGCGGCGGGGTCGACGTCGGCGGCGTGCTCGTCGGGGCGGCCGCGTCGGTGGTCGGCGTCGGACAGGTCGGCGAGGTGGTCGTCGACGTGGTCGTGGACGTGGACGTGGTCGTCGACGTCGGCGTGCTCGGCGGGGTGGAGCGAGGCGGCGAGGGCCGGACCGTGAACGTCGGGCTCGGCGTACCCGGGGTCGACGTCAGCGTGGGCGAGGAGCCGGTCGGCGCGGACACAGCGCCGCCACCGCCACCGGCGGGCTTGGTGCCGGCGCCACCGGGCTTCGTGCCGCTGCCACCGTCGGCCAGGATGCTGCCGCCACCGCCGTTGCCACCGGTGGGCGGGCCGACGGGGTGGTTGGGGGGCATCGGGCCTTCGGGCGAGACGACCGTCTCGGGCAGCGGCGTCACGCCGTTGCGGTAGGCGTTCGCCCAGACCAGCACGATCTGGACATAGGAGTCGGAGTGGTTGTAGCTGAACACCGCCGCTGCCTGGGCCGCAGGCTGGGACAGGTCACCGCCGCCCGCGCACAGGTACCGGCCAGCGGCCAGGGCGGCGTCGTACACATTGTTCGGATTGCCGCCGTTGCCCCATTGCAGCCACGTCGAAGGCAGGAACTGCATCGGGCCGACCGCGCGCTGCCACACCGGGTCGCCGGTCCACTGGCCGCCGTTGATCGCGGGGAGCGCGGCGAAGCCGTTCGAGCCGTTGAGCTCGGGGCCGAGGATCGGGCGGAACGTGGTGCCGTTGGAGTCCACCTCGCCGTGCTCGGCCTGGCTGGACTCGATCTTGCCGATACCGGCCAGCAGCCACCACGGCAGGTGACAACCCGGGTCCTGCGCGCTCATCACGTTCTGCGCGTGCAGGTAGGCGTCCAGCACCACGCCGGGAATGCCCAGCGGGCCGCTGGGCAGGTCGGCCGCCTGGCCGTTGGCACCGGTGGACAGGCCATTGGCCAGTGCGGTCTGGTTGCCCGCGTCGTGGACCACCTGGGGCGAGAGCTGGGTGTCGTGCGGGGTCTGGCCGGTCGCACCGAGCGCGCTGGGCACCGACGACTGACCTTGGGCAGCGGCCGGGTTACCGAGGGGGCCCTGGTCGGCGGCGTTCACGAAGCCGGAGGCGACGTCAGCGGACAGTGCGACCGGTAATGTCACGACCGCACACGCCAGAGCGGCGGCTACGGTCCGACGTCGGCGGCGACTCGCCTGCGGCCTGAACTTGTCGGCACGCCGCCTCCTGGTCGGTCCCACTACGAAACCACCCTCCCCGTTGCCTCACCGTGCTCCCGGATTTCCCAGCTTGCCCTCTCCAGCCGCCAAAGTCATGCCCTCAACCGTCTTGGTTCACAAATGTCTACCTGCTGCTCATCCTTACGCAGCAGTTCTTGCCACCGAATTACCTATGGCCTGCCGGAAAAGTACGAACGATTCAACTGTTGACGGACCGCTCCGCGTTACAGGGGACTCGCTATCCCCCGAGGCAGTCGCCCGCGGGCCACCACTCGCCGAGCAGGGTCAGGGCCTCGTCGCCGAACGGATTCACGCCGGGACCAGCCGCGAGCGAATGGGCCAGCAGGGCATGCAGGCACTTCACTCGTTCGGGCATCCCACCCGCGGTCACGGTGGTGCCCAGCGGGTCCAGCGCGTCCCGCTCGGCGAGGTAGGACTCGTGCGCCCGCCGGTACGCGGCGGCCACCTCGGGGTCGGTCGCCAGGCGGTCGGTCATCTCGCGCATGACGCCACCCGCCTCCAGCCGGCTCGCCAACGAGGACAGGCGCGGGCAGGTCAGGTAGTACAGCGTGGGGAACGGGCTGCCGTCGGGCAGCCGAGGGCTGGTCGCGACGACGGCCGGGTGCCCGCTCGGGCAGCGCGCGACCACGGCGAGCAGGCCGCGCGGCGCCCTGCCGAGCTGTGCGGCCACGTCGGCCCGGTCCGCGTCGGTGGCTGGTGGGTGCGACGCGATCATCCCGGGGAGCCCACGATCGAGTTCCACAGCTGGTCGTACCAACTCGGCGGCGGCGCGGTCTGCTTGCCGGACTGAGTGGTGCCGGGCACCGTCGTGCCTCCGGGGAGTTGCACCACGTAGGGCGTCTCACCAGGCAGGACGTAGTGCAGGCGGGTGCGGGCCTCGGCCTCGATCTGCGCGGGATCGGACAACTGCTGCTCGCGCTGCTGCAGCTGCCGTTCCTGGGCGCGCAACACCTGCTGCTGTTGCTGCTGGGCGGCCAGATCGTCGCGCTGGGAGAAATAGGTGCGCAGCGGCACCGCGATGCTCAGGGCGAGGCCGCAGACAACGAGGGCGAGCAGCGCGGCCCGGCGGGTGGTCAGGCGGCCGAGCACCTGCCCGACCGCCCTGCTCACGGGCCGGCCACGAACCGACCGGGACCCGCGACCGCGGCGAGCGCGACGGGCGGCAGCGTGGTAACCGGCGGTGGTCGGCTCGTCGGACCCGGCAGGGTCGTCGGCGACTCCCACCGCGGCGGCTGCCCGGCCCACCGACCTGCGGACCCGGTCGGTGCGACGGCTCGGCGAACCGCCGGAGGGTTCCCCCCGGCGGCGTCGCCGATCCTGTTCACGCCCGGTCATCGCGTACGGTCAGTCCTCCGCCGTGTAACGGGGAAACGCCAGGTCACCGGCGTACCGGGCGGCGTCGCCCAGTGCCTCCTCGATGCGCAGCAGCTGGTTGTACTTCGCGACCCGCTCGCTGCGGGCCGGGGCACCGGTCTTGATCTGGCCGGCACCGGTCGCGACGACCAGATCGGCGATCGTGGTGTCCTCGGTCTCGCCGGAGCGGTGGCTGATCATGCACCGGTAGCCGCAGGTGTGCGCGAGGGTGACCGCGTCGAGCGTCTCGGACAGCGTGCCGATCTGGTTGACCTTGACCAGCAGCGCGTTCGCGGCCCGGCGGGCGATGCCCTCCTCAAGCCGCTCCGGGTTGGTCACGAACAGGTCGTCGCCGACGATCTGCACGCGCTCGCCCAGGGCGTTGGTCAGCTGCACCCAGCCGTCCCAGTCGTCCTCGGCCAGCGGGTCCTCGATGGAGACGAGCGGGTAGTCGCTGACCAGCTCGGTGTAGTAGGCGGTGAGCTGCTCGGCGCTGCGCTTGGTGCCCTCGAACGTGTAGGCGCCGTCGGCGAAGAACTCGGTGGCGGCCACGTCGAGGGCGAGCGCCACGTCCCGGCCGAGCTGGTAGCCGGCCTTCTCGATGGCGGTCGCGATCAGGTCCAGTGCCTCGCGGTTGCTGGGCAGGTTCGGCGCGAAGCCGCCCTCGTCGCCCAGGCCCGTGCCCAGACCGCGGGACTTGAGGACCGACTTGAGCGAGTGGTAGACCTCGGCGCCCCAGCGCAGGGCCTCGCGGAAGGTCTCGGCGCCGATCGGCGCGATCATGAACTCCTGGATGTCGACGTCCGTGTCGGCGTGCGCGCCACCGTTGAGGATGTTGAGCATCGGCACCGGCAGGACGTGCGCGTTGGGGCCGCCCAGATAGCGGAACAGTTCCAGGCCAGAGGATTCGGCGGCAGCCTTGGCCACCGCCAGCGAGACGCCCAGGATGGAGTTCGCGCCGAGGCGGGACTTGTCCGGCGTGCCGTCCAGGTCCACCAGCTTCTGATCGACGATCCGCTGGTCGACGGCGTCAGTCCCGGTCAGCTCGGGCCCGATCTCGTCGAGGACCGCGTTGACGGCCTTCTCCACACCCTTGCCGCCGTAGCGCGAAGGGTCGCCGTCACGCAGCTCGACCGCCTCGTGCTCGCCGGTGGACGCACCGGACGGCACAGCCGCCCTGGCCAGGGTGCCGTCGTCCAGCGCTACCTCGACCTCCACGGTCGGGTTGCCCCGCGAGTCCAGGATCTCCCGCGCGCCGACCTGCTCGATGACCGCCACCTGCGCTCCTCGTCCCTCACTGGTTCGTGTTGTTCCGAGCCTAGCGGGGCACGTGGTGCGGCTGACGGAGGCGGGGACGAAACCCCGCCGCTGGCCACGATTCAGATGGCGGTGTCGCGTTCAGCCACGGCGCGCTCACCCGGCGATCACCATCCGGTCGGCGGTCGAGGAACACTCGGGGGCCCAGTAGCGTTGGCGAAACCATGACTGACGGCACATTCGAATCGTTCCGCAAGGCGGAGACGCTGCTGGCCCAGCGCCGACCGCTGGAGGCGCTGCAGGAGCTGGCGGCCGTCGTCGAAGCGGCCCCCGACACGCCCAGTGTGCATCTGCTCGCTGGGCGCGCGTATTTGGGTTCCGCGCAGCTGACGAGGGCGGAGCGGGCGTTTCAGCGGGTGTTGGAGCTGGATCCGTCCGATCATTACGCGCACTTCGCGCTGGGGCGGACGTTGCAGCGGCAGGGGCGGTTGACCGAGGCCAAGACGCAGTTGCGGCTGGCGGCGGCGATGAATCCGGTGCCCGAGTACCAGGAGGCGCTGGGCGAAGTCAGCGCCAGGCTGGCCGTCCGGGCGAGCCGGGAAGAGCCCCCGAAGGACTGAGCCCGGCCGTTTCGCCGGGCGCGACCTGGGTCGCGGACGCCCTGGGGTCGCCCTCGGGTGGCCCTGCCTGGCCGAGACCAGCGGGCTGGTCTCGTGGCCCGGCTCGGCGCAGCCGAGAAGGATCATGTGCAAGACGGGACCCGCGGCTTCGCCGGCGGGTTCGGCCTGAGCCGCGGACCCTTCGTCAGACGGGGTGCCGGCACAGACCGCGGGCCGCCCGAGCACACCGGGCGCCGGGCAGGCTGGCGTGCCGACCTTCCAACGGACGACACGCGCACGCCCATGCCACGCCGATCACGTGGCGTGTCGACCCCTGGACCGACGACACGCCGACCCAACCATTAATCCATCGGAGATTCGCGCGTGTCGACCCTTGAAATGTCGACACGTTCCTCATCAAATTGAGGGATTCAATAGAAAGTGTGGATCTACCGGCCATCGAATGGTCGACACGCCAGAGAACACCACACGAACACATCGCTAATCGGCCACCCAACGGACGACACGCATCGGTCAAAAGCAGCAACGCACTCCGCCGGCCTGCCGCCCATTCCAAGGCCAACACACACGAACCCAACAACCGGACGTCACGTTCCGTGACCAGGCCTGGCGGGACGTGTCGGCCTTCGAAGGGTCAACGAGCGCCTGGAACGCCAGAACGAGCCTGAGTAGCCACCGACCCGGCGTGTCGACCGCTCGACGGACACCAGCGGCGCACGCCCAGCCGACCAAACGGCAACTCCGCGAGCCGACACCCTCCACCGACACCACACCCGGGACACCGCCAGCGAGCACAGCGCCAACGCGAGTCGACCGCTCGACTGCCAACATGCCCGGATCCCGCCAGCGGGCGCCGACTCCGGGAGTCGACCGCTCGACGGACACCAGCGGCACACGCCCAGCCGACCCAAACGACGGCGCAACTCCGCGAGCCGACACCCTCCACCGACACCACACCCGGGACACCGCCAACGAGCACAGCGCCAACGCGAGTCGACCGCTCGACTGCCAACACGCCCGGATCCCGCCAGCGGGCGCCGCGACTCCGCGAGTCGACCACTCGATGGACACCACGTCCCCGGACACGGCTAGCGGAGGCAGACCCGGCAACTCCGCGAGTCGACCATCCGACCGACCACACGCCCGGACACACGCAGCGGGCGTGGCAACTCCCGTGCCGACCGCTCGACGGACGACACGCCGTCGATCACAGCGAGGGCACGGGGCGAGACCCCGTGTCGGCGTCTCGATCGCACGGCGAACGGGAAACCGCTGGATGCAGCGAGCGCGAGGAGCCCGGCGAGTCCGCATGTTCACCGTCGAAGGGGCGACACACCGAGCGTCACGACCAAGCCAGCCCAGCTCGCTTGGCCGCCACCGAGCCGGGCTTACTTCGTCGGGAGGCTTGCTTTCGCGTAGGCGACCGCCGCGCTGAACACGGCCCGGCCGTACGCGACCGAGTTGTTGTAGTGGAACGTCGCCGCCCACCAGTGGGATGGGACCGCCAGGTTGCCCGAGTCGCACAGGTACGTGGCCGCGGTGAGCGTGGCGTCGTCGATGTTCTGCGGGTCGGGCGCGTTGCCATCGCCGCTGGCACGCTCACCCATCGACATCCACCTGGACGGCAGGAACTGCATCGGGCCGACGGCGTGGTCCCAGACCGGGTCGCCGTCCAGCTTCCCGTGGTCCGTGTCGCGGATCGGTCGCACGCCCGGCGATCCGTCCAGCGCAGGTCCGACGATCGGGTACTGCTCAGTGCCGTTCGCGTTGACCTCGTCGCCATGGTGCTGGCCATGGTCGGACTCGATCCGGCCGATGCCCGCCAGCGTCGTCCATGTCAGGTGACAGGCCGGGTCGCGCTTCGCCGTCACCGTCGCCGCGTTGACGTACGCCTGCAGCACCCGCTGCGGAATGTCCGTGTGCGACGACACGCTCGACATCCAGCGCGCCCTTGGGTCGTTCGGGCCGGACTTCACCGCGGGCAGTGCCGGCGGCACCATCGGAACGGCACTCCCCGCCGCCACGTCCAGTTGCGGGATCGTGAACAGCGGCTCCTCGGGCGGCGCCGCGCCCAATGTCTTGAGCGGCCCACTCGCCACCCACACCACGATCACGACCACCACGACGATGATCGGCACCGTAAACGCCAACGCCACCAACCACCTGCGCCGACGGCGCGGAGGCCTGGGCGGCAACGGGTACGGGGGCGTGGAGGTCGACATCGGGCCTGACACCAGCCCAGGCTACGGGGTCGCCTCGTGTGAACGCGGTAATCACCCCCGGGCCGCCGCAGCCGCGCACTGCCCCAGCGCATCGGTCACCGGCGCGCCCTCACCACAGCTGATGGGCGGTGGCGAGTTGCCCCTTCGGCGGACGAGTCATCGCGGCCGGTCGCTGGCGTGGAGTGCGTTGGCCGTTCGGTGGTCAACTCAGCTGGCTGGGCACAGATGGTGATCGAGTTCGGCAGTGGATGGTCGACTCGCCGTCCGGGTATGGCATGTCGACCATTCGATGGTCAGCCAGGCCCGGGAATGCGAACGGCCGAGCACCGGCCGTGCGAGATGGGCGGTGGATGGTCGACACGCCGCGATCAGCAGTCGTGTTGACCGCTCAACACCCAATCGGCGGCGGAACGTGGGCGGCCGGGAGCGGAGCCATGCGAGATCGGCGGCCGGTGGTCGACTGGCGGTCGTGCGGGCCGCATGTCGACCGTTCTGCGGTCAGGTAGCTGACGGACCTGTGGGCGGCAGGAACAGCTCACGTGGGATGGGCAGTGGATGGGCAGTGGATGGGCAGCTCGTCGCGATCCGGTACCGCATGTTGACCATTCAGCGGGCGGTTGGGTGACGACACCCCTCGGCATGGGCGGCGAATGGGTACACCGCGCGCCGCCACTACATGTTGACCGCTCAGCGGCAGCCACGTGACACAACCACTCGTCATGGGCGGTGAATGGGCGCCACACCACGCGCCGCCACGGCATGTCGACCACTCAGTGCGCGGCCGGATTGCGGAACTACGGACATGGGCCATGGACGAGCGGCTCGCTGCGTTCGGGTGCTGCGTGTTGACCGTTCAGTGGGCGGCTGGGTGGCGCGGCCAGGTGTCGTGGGGGTCGCCGGCCTGGTGGGTGTGGGCTCGTGGCTGTCGGCTTGGGGTCAGCGGGTCGTGGCTCGTCTTAGTTCTGTCAGGTACCGCTTGGTGATTCGGCCGCCGTATCGGCCATCGATCAGGCTCCCGATCGACCGCAGCAAGCCTTCCGCCGCGACGGCCGGCAACGTCAGCGTCGTCGAGTACGTGCGCAGCAGGTCCAGGTACTCCGCCGTCGAATACTCGACCGACCACTCGTACCGGTGGAACTCCGCCGCTCGGAAGCGCCTGCCGAGACCGCCGTCGAACGGGATGGCCGCAGCGGGACGCAATACCGAGTCGGCCGTTCGAGGGTCGAAGCGGCGGTAGCACGCCTGCACGTCCTCGAAGAAGCGCTTCGTCCCACCTGCGACGTGATGCGTCGCCACCGTCGCCAACGTCCCGCCAGGCCGCAGCACGTCCGCGACCCTGTCCGCCCTCGTCGCCGGGTCCAGCCAGTGGAATGCCGTCGCACAGAACACCACGTCGAACCCGGCATCCGGCGGCGTCCACCTGTCGAAGTCCGCTACCACCACCCGCGCCGAGCCGAACGCGGCCAACCGCGCCGCGGCCATCGCCGCCAGACGCGGACCCAACTCCACCGCCGTCAACACACAACCCCGCGCCGCCAGCGACACACTCGCCTGGCCCGTGCCGCACCCGATCTCCAGCACCCGACTACCGGACAGCGGAAGCGCGTCGAACATCGCCGCGGGGTAGCCCGGCCTGGCGCGGTCGTACAGCTCCGCGACCCGGTCGAACACGACGCGACCCCGGGAGCGGTCCTCAGTCCCCATCCGGCCAGAAGCGACGCCAGTCGGCCGCGGACATCCCCAACGGATCGACGCCCGCCGCCCGCGCATTCCCCTCCGCAAGGCGGACCCGCCTGGCGAACCGCCGCCCCGCCGCCCGCAGCTCACCCTCCGGATCCACCCCGGCCAGCTTGATCGACGCCGCCAGCGCGAACAACGCGTCAGCGTCGCTTCCGTTGCTGGGCAACAACTCCACTGGCAGACCGGCCCTGGTGGTCCGCTGCGTCAGCTTCGCCGCCAGGCTCACCGCGGGCTGACCCAGCGCCACACCGTCCACACTAGACTGGCGTTGTTTCTCCGCCTGCTTCAGCTGTTCCCACCGGTGTTCCTGCGTCACCGCATCGCGCACGGCCGGATCACCGCCGGCGAACACATGCGGGTGCCGCCCGACGAGCTTCCCGACCAACTCCGCCGCTACGTCGTCGACGGTGAACGGAGCAGCGGGATCCTCGGCGGCCACTCGCGCATGGAACAGGACCTGCAGCAGCACGTCGCCCAGTTCCTCGCGCAACGCGGGCCGGTCCCCGTCCTCGATGGCCTCCACCAGCTCGAAGGTCTCCTCGACGAGGTACTGCCGCAACGACTCGTGCGTCTGTTCCGCGTCCCACGGGCACCCGCCCGGCGAACGCAACCGGTCCATCACCGCAACGGCCGCCAACAGCTCCGCACCCTCGGGCGCCGACGTACCGACCACCGTCGCACCGGCCGCGAGCAACGCCGCGGCCGCCGGCTCGGCGACGTCAACCGCGACGACCACGACAGCACGATCCAGTGGCAGCGAGGCCGGCGCCGGTGGGATATCCACGTAAGCGGGCGGCAGGTCGCTGCCCGCGTAGACCTGTGCGGCAGCGCGCAGCACACTCAGCGCCGCGGCGGGCAGTACCGCGCCCAGTCTCGGGTCGACCAGCACGACCGCGCTTCCTGCCGCGGCCCGCCCGGTCATGGCTTGTTCGCGACCGGGAACAGCTGACCGGCCTGGTTCTGGTTGGCGGCGACCTGCACGCCCACCGGGTCCCACACGCCGTAGCGCGGACTCACCCGGACACCTGCCTGACTGGCGTCCGGCTGCATGAGACTCACGCCCAACTGCTGCAGCGTCATCAGATCGGAGTTGTCGGCGACCGAGCCGGTGACCGGCTTGGTCGCGTTGCCGTTGGGGTGCCGCGCCTTGATCAGGGCCACGAACCAGTCCGGGGCCTGCGTGCTGATCTGGAAGATCACCACCGTGTTGACGGGCGTGCCGAACAGCGGGCCCTCGTTCTGCACCGGGGCCTGCTGGCCCTGCTGCTGCGCCGTCTGCTGCGCCTGCTGCACGCTCTGCAGGTACCCCGCCACGCTGAACGTCTGGTCCGCGATGGCCGCCTGCTGACCACCGGCGGCCGCGTCGGCAGCCTTCACCAAGGCGGGCAGCGACGCCGGGTTCGCCGCGAGCTGCTGTGCCGTGGTCACCGCGGTCGCCCGGTTCTTCTCGTCGAGAACAGCCGCCTGAACGGTCAGGCCGTCGGCGTTCTTGCGCGCCAGACCGACTTCCAGCAGCAGGTCCTTGACGACCCCGTGCAGGTTCGCGGGAGTGGTGGCCAGCGCGGGCGCGAGTTTCGCCGCGCCGCCCGACCCCGCGATCAACTGCTCGACCTCTTCGTCGGTGACGCTCACCTGGTTCGCCGCCGCCACCTTGCCCACCAGGTCGTGGCGGGCGTTCGTGGTCACGATGTTGCGGGAGTACAGGCCCAACTGCCCCTGCTTCTGCGCCTGCTGGACAGCGGGCTGGCTGGCCAGCAGCGCGTTCAGCTCCTGCTGTACCTGATTCACCGAGACGGAGTTGTCGCCCACGATGAGCGCGCTGCCGACCTGACTCGGTCCGGACGAACACGCGGTGAGCAATGCTGCTGCTGCGGCCAGACCTGCGAGTATGCCGATCTGGCGGCGGATGACGATCGTCACAGTGGCTTACCTTCTCACACCCGATTGGGTGGCGAGCCCGCGCCTACCGGTGATGTGACCGACAACCCTGCTCAGCCCACCTTCGGCGGCCCCACTCGCTCGGCCAGCCGGACGGCCATCTGCTCGGGTGTCAGCGGCGGGCCGTAGTACGGGCCGGTGGCCGCCCGCGCACCGACCGAACGCCACCAGGCCGCCTCGACCGCGGTCCGCAGGCCCGGCACGACCACCCGGATCCCGGCCTCGGCCAGGCCACGCACGAGTCCGCCACCGGCCTGGGCGAGCCGCGACTCGGGACCGGCGTCGGCCAGCGACACCACCAGCGACTCGGCCAGTTGCACGGTCCGGATCGGCCACTCGTCCAGCAGCATCATCTCCACCGGGGCCACACCGGCGTCGCCGAGCAGCAGCCGCACACCCATCCCGGCCAGCACGCCCACGTTGTCCCTGGCCTCGCCGTGCCGGTTGGCGACCGCGTCCACCGGCACGGCCAGGCATAACGCCGCAGGCCGGATGCCGGTGCGCTCCACTGCCGCGCCGACCGTGGCCACCAGGTCCGGGTCGGCGACCTGGCTGCCGGTCAGGCTGACGCCGACCACCGGCGTGCGGTCGCCGAACCGTGACCACCACGACCTGGCCTTGTCGGCGCACTCGTCGATCAGCCAGGCGGCGAACGGCACCGACGCGCCGGTCAGCTCGGCCAGCGCCAGGCATTCCGCGTGCTCGATCCGGCCGTACTCGGGGTGGTCCCACGAGGACCGCGCCGCGATCCCGACGTAGCTGCCGCCGTCGAACGACACCCACGGCTGCCACGCGGCGGTCAGCTCGCCGAACTCCAGCGCCCCGGCCAGGGTCGCGGCCAGCCGGGCGCGGCGGCGTTCGTCGACGTCGGCGTGCCGGTCGAACTCCGCCCACTGCCGGTTGCCGGTGGCCTGGGCGCGCCGCAGCGCCACGTCCGCCCGGCGCAACAGCTCGGCGGGCTCGATGTCGCCGACGGGGCCGTGCGCGACGCCGATGGACACGGACAGCCCGATGCCGCCCGCCGGCAGGTGCACGACCTCGGCGAGCTGGTCGTTGATCTGGTTGACGGTGTCGATCACCTGGCCGGGAGTGCACCCGCTGGCGAACAGCACCGCGAACTCGTCGCCGGCGAGCCGGGCGACCAGCACACGCCGGCCGGCGAACAGGATTTCCAGTCGCCGGGCCACGATGGCCAGCAGCCGGTCGCCGTGCTCGGTGCCCAGGCCGTGGTTGATCGCACCGAAACCGTCCAGGTCCAGCTGGAAGAGCGTGACCTGCTGCCCGGCGACCTGCCCGCCGAGCTGGCTCTGCAGCTGGGATTGCAGGTAGGTCCTGTTCGGGAGGCCGGTCAGCACGTCGTGCAGCGTCTGGTGGCTGGTCAGGTCCTGCAGCAGGTGCAGGTCGCTGACGTTTTCCACCATCGTCAGGTGCAGCGCGGGCACTTCGTCCACGTCCCGCAGCACCGACACCGTCAGATGGACCCACACGAGCTGGCCGTCGGAGCGGACCAGCCGCCTGCGCCTGCGCAGCGGTTTGCCGCCGACGCCGGACAGCTCGTGGTAGTCGCTGCGCAGGTCCGCCGCGTCCTGCGGGTGGAAGAACTCCTCGACGCTGCGACCGACCAGTTCCCCGGGATCGACGCCCAGGATCTCGGCGAGTGCCGGGTTGGCCTGGGCCAGCTTGCCGCCGGAGTCACTGATCGCGATGCCGACGGCGGCGCGCACGAACACCTCGCGGAACCATGCCTCGCTACGCCGCAGTTTTCGTTCGGCCTCGCCGTTGGCCCGCCGCAGCGCGACCTTGACCTCATCCTGCTGGGCGAACAGCCAGTCCCGCAGTGACGACGCGTAGCCGGCGCCGAACGCGCCCAGCATCGCGAACGCCCTGCCCATCGGGTCGGGTAAGCCGTCCTGCTCGGCGACGGCCAGCAACCCGGGACCGAGCACGTGCAGGCTGGCCCGCAGGCTCTCCGAGCCCGACAGCCGGGTCGCGACGAGCGCACCGCCCGCTCGCTGCCCGGCGTCGATGTCCGGCGGTGACGCGGCCATGGCGTCGGTCATGTCGGTGACCAGCAAGGTCACGAGCTGCTCGAACTCGGACCTGGGCAGGGCGGTGAAACCCGTCGGCGCGAGCGCGCGCAGCCAGTCGGCCACGAGCTGCGCCCTGGCCGGTGGCGGGTGAGGGTCCTGTGCTGCCGTCGTGCTCATCTGGTCCGCATGCTCGGTGCTCGGAGAGGTTCTGGCTCCGACTCGGACCCCGCGCCGAGCCCCAGAGGAGGTTAGTGCGCCGGATCAGCGAGCCACAGCCGTTGCCACCCGTTGGACCAACCATTCACCTGATCGGTCCAACGGGAGCGACTACCGGCCGGGTCAACCAACCGTGGCGGGCACACCGACCAGCGACTGCAGGAACTTCGCCGACCAGTCCAGCAACGCCTGGTCACGCAGCGGTGGCGCGCCGAGCCGGCCACCCGCGGGGCCCTCGGTCGGCCGCGGCACGGACACGGTGTTCGCCACCGCCTTGTAGAGCGCCTTCGGGTAGAGCCGGTTGAGCCGCACGAGCTGCGAGTCACGCAGCGGCAGCGGGGCGAACCGGATGTTGCTGCCCTGGGTGGCCACCTCGGTGACGCCGTGCACCCGGCAGGCCTGCCGGAACGTGGCGACCGCGAGCAGGTTCTCCACCGGGGTCGGGGTCGGGCCGTAGCGGTCGACCAGTTCGTCGCGCACCGCGTCCAGTCCGGCCGCGTCCGAAGCCGCGGCGATCTTGCGGTAAGCCTCCAGGCGCAGCCGCTCGCCAGGCACGTAGTCGTGCGGGATGTGCGCGTCCACCGGCAGGTCGACCCGGACCTCGGCGAGTTCCTCGTCGCCCTCGGCGACGTCGGCCCCGGCGTGCCTGCGGAATGCCTCGACGGCCTCACCGACCAGCCGCACGTACAGGTCGAACCCGACGCCCGCGATGTGCCCGGACTGCTCGGCCCCGAGGATGTTGCCCGCGCCGCGGATCTCCAGGTCCTTCATCGCCACGGCCATGCCGGCACCCAGCTCGGTGTTCTGCGCGATCGTGGCCAGCCGGTCGTGCGCGGTCTCGGTCAGCGGAGTGTCCTGCGGGTACAGGAAGTACGAGTAGCCGCGTTCGCGGCCACGACCGACCCGGCCGCGCAACTGGTGCAGCTGCGCCAGGCCCAGCAGGTCGCCGCGTTCCACGACGAGCGTGTTCGCGTTGGAGATGTCCAGGCCCGTCTCGACGATCGTGGTGCACACCAGCACGTCGTGCTCGCGCTCCCAGAACCCCTGGATGATCTTCTCCAGCCGGTCCTCGTTCATCTGGCCGTGCGCGGTCACGATCCGCGCCTCGGGTACCAGCTCACGCAGCCGCCGGGCCGCCTTCTCGATCGAGGAGACCCTGTTGTGCACGTAGAAGACCTGGCCGTCGCGCAGCAGCTCGCGGCGGATCGCGGCGCCGACCTGCTTGTCCTCGTAGCCGCCGACGTAGGTCAGGATCGGGTGCCGCTCCTCGGGCGGGGTGAGGATCGTGGACATCTCGCGGATGCCCGCCAGGCTCATCTCCAGCGTTCGCGGAATCGGCGTCGCCGACATGGTCAGCACGTCGACGTGGGTACGCAGCGCCTTGATGTGCTCCTTGTGCTCCACACCGAAGCGCTGCTCCTCGTCCACGATCACCAGGCCGAGGTCCTTCCAGCGGATGCCGGTCTGCAGCAGCCGGTGCGTACCGATCACGATGTCGACGGTGCCGTCCGCCAGACCCGCGATGGTGGTCTCGGAATCCATCGGCCCGGTGAACCGGGAGAGGCCCTTGATGGTCACCGGGAACGACTGCATGCGTTCGGCGAACGTGTTCAGGTGCTGCTGCGCGAGCAGCGTCGTGGGTACGAGCACGGCGACCTGCTTGCCGTCCTGCGCGGCCTTGAACGCGGCCCGCACGGCGATCTCGGTCTTGCCGTAGCCGACGTCACCGCAGATCACTCGGTCCATCGGCGAGCCCTTCTCCATGTCCCGCTTGACCTCGTCGATGGCGGCCAGCTGGTCGGGCGTCTCGGTGAACGGGAACGCGTCCTCCAGTTCGCGCTGCCACGGCGTGTCCGGCCCGAACGCGTGCCCCGGCGCCGCCTGCCGTGCCGCGTACAGCTGCACCAGCTCGGCGGCGATCTGCTTGACCGCCTTCTTGGCCCGCGCCTTGGTGTTCTTCCAGTCCGAGCCGCCGAGCTTGTTCAGCGTGGGCAGCTCGCCGCCGACGTAGCGGGAGATCTCGTCCAGTTGGTCGGTCGGCACGAACAGCCGGTCACCGGGCTGGCCGCGCTTGCTCGGCGCGTAGTCGAGGACCAGATACTCGCGGGTGGCACCGGCGACCGTGCGCTGCACCATCTCCACGTACCGGCCGATGCCGTGCTGCTCGTGCACCACGTGGTCGCCGGGCCGCAACGCGAGCGGGTCGACGGCGTTGCGGCGCTTGCTCGGCAGACTGCGGCGCATGTCCCGCGTCGACGTGCCGCCGCGGCCGCCGGTCAGGTCGGTCTCGGTGAGCACGACGTACCGCAGTTCCGGCGCGGCGAAACCGTCCTCCAACTGGCCGCGGACCACCGTGACCATCGCCTCGGGCGCCGGTTCGGTCAGGCCGTCCTCGGCCAGGTGGGCAGGCACGTCGGCCTCGCGCAGCTGCTCGACGGCCCGTTGCGCGGTACCCGAGCCGGGCACGATGAGCACGGCCGTACCGCCGGTGACCACGTGGGCCCGCAGGTCCGCGAACGCGCGCGCCAGCTCGCCCCGGTAGGCCTCGACCGGCCGCAGGTCCAGCCGCAGCACGCCCTCGGTCTCACTGGTCAGCTGCGACAGCGTCCACCAGGAGCGGTTGGTCTCCCGGGCGTGCGTCGACACGTCGGCCAGCGAGTGGTAGGACGAGGCACCCAGGTCGATCGGGGCCGTGCCACCGCCCCCGGCCGCCATCCACGACGCCTCAAGGAATTCCAGGCCCGTCCGGACCAGGTCGTGCGCGCGGGCGCGGACCTTCTCCGGGTCGGTCACGATGACATGGGTGCCCTCGGGCATGGCGTCGGTGAGCAGCTGCATCTCACCTGGCAGCAATGCCGGGATCAGGGCTTCCATGCCCTCACTGGGGATGCCTTCGGACAGCTTGGTGAGCATCTCGGCGAGCTGCGCGTCGGCCGCGTGCTCGGCAGCGAGGGCGGCAGCCCTGGCCTTGACGGCGTCGGTGAGCAGCAGCTCCCGGCACGGCGACGCGACGACCTCGGCGATCTCCCCGGGCAGCGAACGCTGGTCGGCCACGGCGAACGCACGGATCTCGCTGACCTCGTCGCCCCAGAACTCGACGCGGACGGGGTGCTCGGCGGTCGGCGGGAACACGTCCAGGATGCCGCCGCGCACCGCGAACTCGCCGCGCTTCTCCACCATGTCGACACGCGCGTAGGCCAGCTCGGTGAGCCGCGCGACGACCTGCTCGAAGTCCTGTTCCTCACCGACGCGCAGATCGACGGGCACGAGTTCGCCGAGGTTCGGCGCGAGCGGCTGGATCAGGCTGCGGACGGTCGTGACGACCACCGCGAGCCGGCCGTGCTCCTCGGGGTGGGCCAGCCTGCGCAGGATGGCCAGCCGTTCACCGACGGTGTCGGCGCGCGGCGAGAGCCGCTCGTGCGGCAGGGTCTCCCAACTCGGGAACGTGGCGACGACGTCCGGGCCGAGCAGGTCACTGAGTACCGCGCTCAGTTCCTCGGTCTCCCGGCCGGTCGCGGTGACCATCAGGACGGGGACGTCGGCGCCACCGATCTGCTGCGGCGCGGCGAGGGCGGCCGTGACCAGCGGCCGGGTGGCGGGCGGCCCTTCCAGTTCGAGCAGCCCGGTGCCCGCGTGCTCGACCACGGCGCGCAGGCCGGCGTCGGGCAGCAGGGCACGCAGCAGGCCGGAGAGCGGACCAGGTGTGGGCACGACAGCAACTCCTCGCAGACGATCGTCGGCCGGGCACACCGGCACGCGAACAGACCCCTGCCCGGGACGAGCCGCCGGTAGGGGTTCTCGATTACCAGGATACGGCGTGCCACCGACTAACGGTTGAACCGCAGGTCAAGGCTGCTATCGTGATCCATGAGAGCCCCGGACGGTTCCCTGTCGCCCTGGTAGCGACAGATCACCGGGGCCTTGGCTTTTTGTCACGCGGTCCGCGAGAGGCGCAGGAACGCGCTCCACGAATTGGCGGGCACCGCGAGGACCGGTCCAGTGGCGTTCTTGGAATCACGAATGGCAGTCGCCGGTCCGGCGAACGCGACCTCCACGCAGTCGGAGTTGCCGCCGCCGCTCCCGCTGCTGTAGCTACTCTTGCGCCACCGCACACCGGCCAGGTCCACAGTGGACATTGCGCACCGCCTCATTCCGGGTCATAGCTCCTCGGCCACCCGCTCGATCAGCGCGCGCGAGTCGTCCGGCTCCAGCGCAAGCGATCGCAGGTGCTCAAAACGAAGTCTAGCGACCTGGACCTGCTCTGCCTTCTCCTTTCGCTCAGCGCCGAGCGCGTGCTCCAAGTGCACGATGCTGGGCTGTTCGGGCCAGGGGAAGTCGAGCACGATGAAACCGCCTTCCATCGCCTCGTTGGCGATCACGGGAACCGGCAGTACTCGAAGCCGCACAGTCGGCAGATCCGTGACCAGCGCCAGATGGCGCAACTGGGCACGCATGACAGCAATGCCGCCAACCGGACAGCGCAGCGCGAACTCTTGAACCACTGCATCGATCGACAACGGCCGCGCTTCATCGCTCAGGCGATCTTGGCGAAGCGCGCGGACAGTGAGCTGATTGATGACCCAATCCTCATCGGGCCGTCTGCGTACCGACTCGAACAAGGCTCTGGTGTAACCGGTGGTCTGGAGCAGACCTGGGACAAAGCTGGGTTGAAAGGTCGACATCAGGCTGGCGCCGGTCTCTATCGCGACGAAGTCGGTATCCGAAATGCCGTAGGCCTTCCACCAGCCGGGACGGCGGGCGTCGCGAACCAGGTCGACGAGGTCGTCCAGCCGTTGGTCGTAGAGATCCGACATGCTGCGCACCAGATGCACCGAGACGCTGGAGATGCCCTTCTCGATGCGGCTCAACGTGCTGGTCGAGGTCTCCAACAGCGGAGCCGCCGTCTCCAACGCCAGCCCCGCCGACTCCCGCGCCGCTCGCAACCTGCGGCCGATCTCGTGACGCAACAGCACAGGACTGACGTGAGCATGCAACGTGGGCCTCCCCGGCGAAGCTGGACCGATCCACCTTCCACCTGAAATCCCACGTTGCCGTTCCCAGCCGGTGATCGACCCCCGAAAGTGCGAACTCCGTTGCTCTACCAGGATTAGCTCTTGCCAGGATCAGAAGCGCGGTGCCCGCTTACCCAAGAACGCGGCGACGCCCTCGGCGTAGTCCGCGCTGAGCACCGCCTCGTCGTAGAGCGCGTGCACGGCCTCGTCCTCGTCGACCTGCCCGGCCACGATCCGGTGCACGATCTCCTTCGCACCCCGCACGCTGGTCCGCGCCCGCGAGGCGATGGTGCCGGCCAACTCGGCGACCCGGTCGTCGAGTGCCGAGGACAGTTCGTTGACCAGGCCGATCCGCAATGCCGTTGCCGCGTCGATCAGATCGGCCGAGACCAGGATCTGCTTCGCCCACGCCGGTCCGACCGCCGCGACCAACTGCCGGGTGGACGTGAAGTTGTAGACGAGCCCGAGCTTGGCGGGGGTGATGCCGAACCGGGCGTCGTCGGCGGCGATCCGCAGATCACAGGCCAGCGCCAGCTCGCACCCGCCGCCGATGCAGAAACCTGCGACGGCGGCGATCGACGGCACGGGCAGCCCCGCGATGGCGCGCTCCCCCGCGTGTACCGCGTCGCCGTAGCGGCGGGCACCGTCGGCACCACTGCGCAGCGTCGCGAACTCGCTGATGTCGGCACCCGCGCAGAAGTGCTCGCCGCCGCGCAGCACCAGCACCCGCGCGCCGGACTCGGTGACCGAGGCCATCAGGCCGGGCAGGGCGGACCACATGTCGTAGCTCATCGCGTTGCGGCGAGCAGGTCGGTCGATGGTCAACGTCGCGATGCGGTCGTCGATCGTCAGGCGCAGTTCGTCCACCCGGCGAACTCTAGCCAGCGCGCAACGTGCTGAGGCAGCGCGTGAACAGCGCCACATCCGGGCCGAGCATGGCGAAGAACTCGGCGTCGGTGATCTCCACGTCGGCCGCCGCGTCGGCGAGCACGGTCCGGCCGGTGTCGGTGAGCACGATGCGCCTGGCCTTGGGGTCCTCGTCGTCCAGTTCGCGGGTGACCAGTTGCCGGGCGGCGAGCCTGCGCAGCACCTGGCCCGCCATCAGGCCGTCCGTGCCGGAATGCTCGGCGATGCGGTGCTGGGTCGGTGTGCCCTCGTGCTCGGCCAGCCAGCACGCGGACGCGAGCAGCTCGAACTGGACATGCGTGAGGTCGTGCGGTTCGAGGGTCGCGCGCATCGCCCGCTGCCAGGCCAGCGTGACCTGCCAGAGCAGGGATCCGGGACTATCCGGCTGCGCTGTACTCATGCGTTCGAGGATGCCGGATGCCGGGACTACAGGCGGTCCAGGTCCGACAGTCCGTGCCAGGCCAGGTTGACCACGTGCGCGACCACCTCGTCCAGCGAGGGCGACCGCACGTCCAGCCACCACCGGCTGGTCTGCCCGACCATGCCGACCAGGGCCTGCGCGTACACCGAGGCCAGCTTCGGGTCGTAGCCGTAGTGCTCGAACTGGCCGGCGAGGATGTACTCGACCTGGCTGGCGATGTCGCTGAGCAGGCTGGAGAACGTGCGTCCGGCGGCGACCACGGGCGAGTCGCGAACGAGGATGCGGAACCCGTCGGGGCACTCCTCGACGTACCCGAAAAATGCCCGCACCACCCGTTCCAGCAGGTCCCGAGGGTGGGCAGGCTCGGCAAGGGCCGACTCGATGCGCTCGAGCACCCATCGCATCTCGCGGTCCACGACCACCGCGTAGATGCCTTCCTTACCGCCGAAGTGCTGGTAGACGACCGGTCTGGTGACCGAGGCCCGGTGGGCGATCTCCTCCACCGACGCGGCCTCGTAGCCGCGTTCGGCCAGCAGTTCCCTCGCCACGTCCAGCAGTTGCCGCCGACGTTGGGTGCCGGTCATCCGAATGCGGACGACCGGCTTCGGAGTGCTCAGAGCCCCTCCTTCGGTCGCCCTACTTCGAGCTGGCGATCCTCGCCAACCGCTGCGGCGTCGGCCAGCGCACGTCGTGCGCCCAGCCTGCCTTCTCGAACAGCCAGATCAGCCGCGCCGACGTGTCGATCTGGCCACGCTTGACGCCGTGCCGGGCGCAGGTCGGGTCGGCGTGGTGCAGGTTGTGCCACGATTCGCCGAACGACAGGATCGCCAGCGGCCAGAAGTTGGCCGAGCGGTCGCGCGCCGCGAACGGCCGCTCGCCGATCAGATGGCAGATCGAGTTCGTGGACCAGGTCACGTGGTGCAGCACGGCGGTCCGGACCAGGCCTGCCCAGAAGAAGCCGGTCAGCGCGCCCCACCAGGACCACGTGATGAGGCCGCCGAGCACCGCGGGCAGCGTGAGCGAGGCGATGGTGGTCAGCCAGAACAGCTTGCTCACCCGGACGATGTCCTGGTCGGCGAGCAGGTCGGGGGCGAAGCGCTGCTTGTTGGTCTGGTCGCGGTCGAACAGCCAGCCCATGTGGGCGTGCCAGAAGCCCTTCGCGATGGCGACCGGCGAGGTGCCGAACAGCCACGGCGAGTGCGGGTCGCCGTCGCGGTCGGAGAACGCGTGGTGACGGCGGTGGTCGGCGACCCAGATGATCACCGGACCCTGCACGGCCATCCCGCCGCAGACCGCCAGCGTGACGCGCAGCCAGCGCTTGGCCTTGAACGAGCTGTGCGTGAAGTGACGGTGGTAACCGATCGTGACGCCCAGGCCGGACAGGTAGAAGAACACCACGGCCAGCACCACGTCCGTCCAGGACAGGCCCCATCCCCAGGCGACCGGTATCGCCGCGATCAGCGCCACCATCGGCACCGCGACGAACGCGTAGACCGCCACCTGTGCCCAGACCTGCCGTCGGCCGCTGATCACCGGCTTCGGGCCCTGGGAGGCGGCCTGATCCGCCCTGTCGAGGGTGCTCGTCATCTGCTACCTCACCGTCTTAGGGGAACCTAACCTACGTCACCGTAACCGAGGATCCCAGCACTTGGGTACCCCTCGGGACCACAGATCACTGCGGTCATTGCTCACCTGGTGTGACGCAGCAACGTGTGGTATTCGTACGGTTCGGCACTTCGGATTGGTGGGACCGCCCGGCGGTCGCCGTCGGATGCGGACCTGCCACCATGAAGACCGCACTGTTCGCCAGCGATCCTGGCCGGCCCTGCGATCCGCCGTAGTGTAAAGGCAGCACCTCGGATTTTGGTTCCGATGGTCCAGGTTCGAATCCTGGCGGCGGAGCGGATCAGTACCGCAGATCAGTACCACCTCGACATGACGCCGCCAGGAAGACAGGACGGGGGTGCCGCACTGACGAACGAGGTGGAGGGCACCCCGGCCGACCCGTCGGCACCGGCGGCGCCGTCATACGGTGAGATCTCGGAGGCCTGGCTACTCGGCAGGGCGCGCGAGCTGGTGGCGGTCACCCAGCGCAGCGACCACGAGACCCAGCAGGAGATCGTCGAGGAACTGGACGAGCTGCTCGTGGAGACACGGCGGCGCGCCGAACCGATGACCGTCGCCCAGGTGTTGCGCAGCGCGCTGCTGGCCCGCCTGTCCGCACAGCTGCCCGGCGAGGATCTGGACCCACTGCTGGACGAACTGCTCGCGCATTCGCACCGGCACAACCTGGCGATCATGGAAGCCGCGGCCCACGTGCTGCGCGGCCACCGCCACCTGCACAAGCCCGACGGCGCCGACGAGGACACCGCGATCACCGAGGTCGCGCGGGCCCTGGCGATGCTGGACGACGAGACCATAGGCGGGCGCCTGGCGGGCGAGCGGGACACCCGGCGGGTCTTCTCCGCAGTGTTGCTGGACATCGCGCGGGCGCTGACCCAGCTGGGTCTCTACGAGGTCGCCGAGCAGGTGATGGTGCGCGCCGACCAGGTGGTCCGCGAGGGCGCCAGCCCGCACGAGATCGCGATCCACCTGTTCAACCGGATCCGGCTGCAGTTGGGCTGGGCGCTGCGGCTGGAGCGGATCGGCGACGACGCCGCCGCGCGGGAGCGGATCTCCACGGCGTCCGCGATGGCCACCGCCGCTGAAGGCCCGTTCCAGCGGTCGCTGTTCCCGCGCGACACCACCAGGCTTGCCGCGGACCAGATCGCCGTCGCGGGTGCCGCCCACGCGCTGGCCGAACCCGGGCCGGAACATGTGGACCGGCTCTACGAGCTGCTGGACAACGCGACCCGGCCGCACGAGGTCATCATCCTGACCGTGGCGCTGGCCCGATCGCTGGCCGCGTCCGGCCAGGTCGACGACGCGCTGTCCGTGCTCGTCGACGTGCGCCAGAACGTCGCCGACGACCCCACCGAGCAGGTGCTCAAGCCGTCCCTGGTGCGGGAGTTCGCCCGGCTGTCCGGGCCGGACGGCGGCGAGCAGACCACCAGTGCGCTGGAGGACTACGCCGCCGAACTCGAAGGCGGGCTGTGGACCATGCGCAACGCGCGAATGGTCACGTTGCGCACCCGGCGCGAGCACGAACGGCTGAGCCGGGTGCACGGCACGATCGCCGTGCAGGCCATGCAGGACGCGCTGACCGGCCTGCCCAACCGCCGCAAGCTGGACGAGCGGCTGGAAGAACTGCTCGGCCCGCCCGCCACGCAGCCGGTGGCCGTGGCGCTGGTCGACCTGGACGGGTTCAAGGGCGTCAACGACCGCGCGTCGCACGCCGAGGGTGACGACGTGCTGCGCGTGGTGGCCGGCACGCTGAAGGGCACGCTGCGCGGCGACGACCTGGTGGCCCGCTACGGCGGCGACGAGTTCGTCGCCCTGCTGCCCGGTGCTCCGCTCACGGCGGCCGAAGCCGCGATGAACCGCGCGGTGCGCGCCGTGGCCGAACTGCCCGCCGACCTGTCCCGGGGCGTGACGTTGTCGGTCGGCGTGGTCGCGTTGCGGCCCAACGAGTCGGCGCAGGACGTGCTGGCCCGCGCGGACGCCGCGATGTACCTGGCCAAGCGGTCCGGTGGCAACTCGGTGACCGCGGAACCGTCGATCGCCCCCGGCCCGATCGGCGGGCGACGCGAGGGCGGCCACACCGGACCGATCGGCACCGCCACCGGTCCGGCTTGGGCGCTGCCGGACGCCCCGTAGGATCGACGCACACCCCAGCAACCCCACATCGCCGGTGCGACCGTGCGCGGCGCCCGCGGCGGTGGGGCGTCGATCACGAGGGAGTTCCTCGATGTCGCAAGACGCGACCAGCGGTCCCCTGACCACGATCATCCTGGCAGCGGGCGAAGGCACCCGGATGCGCTCGGCGACACCGAAGGTGCTGCACAGCATCGCCGGGCGCACTCTGCTCGGCCACTGCGTGCGTGCCGTGGCCGGTGTGGAGCCCGACCACCTGGTGGTGGTCGTCGGCCACGGCAGGCAGCGGGTCGCCGACCATCTCGGTGAGGTCGCCAAGAGCATTGACAGGCCGGTCACCGTGGCGGTCCAGGAGCAGCAGCACGGCACGGGCCACGCCGTGTCCTGCGGGCTGGCCGAGCTGCCCGCCGACCTGACCGGGACCGTGCTGGTCACCTACGGCGACGTGCCGCTGCTGGAGACCGAGACCCTGCGCTCGCTGCTGGCCGCGCACACGGCCGGCGGCCACGGTGTGACGTTGCTGACCTCGGTGTTCGCCGACCCGACCGGCTACGGCCGGATCATCCGGGACGCGGCGGGCACAGTCACCGGCATCGTCGAGCAGGCCGACGGCACGCCCGAGCAGCTTGCCGTGACCGAGATCAACTCCGGCGTCTACGCGTTCGACGCGCGGGTGCTGACCGACGCGCTCGCCCAGCTGTCCACCGACAACGCGCAGGGTGAGTTGTATCTCACCGACGTGCTGGCCATCGCCCGTGCGGCTGGCCACGTGGCCGGTGCACAGGTGTGCGCGGACGTGTGGCAGGTGGAGGGCGTCAACGACCGCGTCCAGCTCGCCGGGCTCGGTACCGAGCTGAATCGCCGGGTGGTGCGGCGCTGGATGCGGGCCGGTGTGACCGTGGTCGACCCGGCCACCACGTGGCTGGACGTGGACGTCACGCTCGCCAGGGACGTCACGCTGGCCCCCGGTGTGCAGCTGCACGGCGCGACCACGGTCGGTGAAGGTGCCCAGGTCGGGCCGGACACCACGCTGACGGACGTCACCATCGGCGAGGGCGCTTCCGTGGTGCGCACGCACGGCTCGGGTGCGTGGATCGGGCCCGGTGCGAGCGTCGGCCCGTTCGCCTATCTGCGGCCGGGCGCGCGGCTGGGTGACGGCGGCAAGATCGGCACGTTCGTCGAGGTGAAGAACTCCGACATCGGGGCGGGCAGCAAGGTGCCCCACCTCAGTTATGTGGGGGACGCCACCATCGGTGAGCACAGCAATATCGGCGCTGCCAGCGTATTCGTCAACTATGACGGGGTGAACAAGCATCGAAGTGTGGTCGGTTCCCATGTGAAGATGGGGTCGGACAACATGTACGTCGCTCCGGTGAACATCGGCGACGGCGCCTACAGCGGCGCCGGGACCATCCTCCGGCGGGACGTACCCCCGGGTGCGCTCGCGGTCTCAGGTGGTCCGCAGCGCAACATCGCGGAATGGGTACTCCATCACCGACCGGGCACTTCGGCGGCGGAGGCCGCCCAGCGGGCGTTGGCCGCGACCGAGACGCACGAGGACGTAGAGGATGCCGCTCGATGAGTCCCAAGACAACCACACCGAAGAAACACATGATGTTCTTCTCCGGCCGGGCGCACTCGGACCTGGCCGAGGAGGTTGCCAAGCACCTCAATGTCACGATCACCCCGCAGTCGGCGTACGACTTCGCCAACGGTGAGATCTTCGTGCGGTTCGACGAGTCCGTGCGGGGCAGTGACGCGTTCGTCATCCAGAGCCACGCCGAGCCCATCAACAAGTGGGTGATGGAACAGCTGATCATGGTGGACGCCCTCAAGCGCGCGAGCGCCAAGCGGATCACCGCGATCATGCCGTTCTACCCGTACGCGCGGCAGGACAAGAAGCACAAGGGCCGCGAACCGATCTCCGCGCGGCTGATCGCCGACCTGTTCAAGACCGCGGGCGCGGACCGGATCATGGCCGTCGACCTGCACACCGCCCAGATCCAGGGCTTCTTCGACGGCCCGGTGGACCACCTGTTCGCACAGAACCTGCTGGCCCAGCACGTCGCCGCCACGTACTCCAACAAGAACATGACCGTCGTGTCACCGGACTCGGGTCGCACGAAGCTCGCCGAGAAGTGGGCCGACCAGCTCGGCGGCGTGCCGATCGCGTTCATCCACAAGACCCGTGACCCGCTCAAGCCCAACGAGGTCGTCGCCAACCGCGTGGTCGGCGAGATCAAGGGCAGGCTGTGCGTCGTCGTGGACGACATGGTGGACACCGGCGGCACGATCTCCAAGGCGGTCCGCCAATTACTCGACGAGGGCGCGTCCGACGTCGTGCTGGCCGCGACGCACGGGGTGCTGTCGGGGTCGGCGTCGGAGGTGCTCGCCGCGTGCGGTGCGCACGAGGTGATCTTCACCAACACGCTGCCGATCCCGGACGAGAAGCACTTTCCCGGCATGACCGTGCTGTCCATCGCACCGCTGCTGGCCAGGGCGATCGAGGAAGTCTTCGAAGACGGCTCGGTGACGAGCCTGTTCGACGGCAACGCCTGAGTCGCACCGTGAGCCGGGGAAGCCGTGGTGCTGTCCCGAGCGCGGGTTTCGCTGTCGTGTTTTCGTCTGGTGCATCGCTATGGTTGGCATGGTTGGGAGTTCGGCCGGGCAGGACTCGGCCGACCCAGTCACTCATTGGTCAACGAACCGGCCTACACTGGTCGGGTTGCCTCGGCGAGGACGGGCCTGGTGCCCGGCGTGATCGACGCGGCGGCTGAGATGCCGCATGCCGTTATGGTCGCGCGCATCCGCCGCCCGAGGTGACCGCCCCCGCTTCACCGCCTGCCCCATCCATCGTCGTTGCAAGGAGTGCACCACCGTGTCCGAGGTCCGTCTCGCCGCCGAGCCGCGTACCGAGTTCGGCAAGGGCGCCGCTCGCCGTACCCGCCGCGCCGGCAAGATCCCCGCGGTGCTCTACGGCCACGGTTCCGACCCGAAGCACCTGGCTCTGCCGGCGCTCGAGTTCGCCCGTGTAGTCCGTGAGCACGGCCAGAACGCCGTCCTGACGCTCGATATCGACTCGTCCGGCACCGAACTGGCGCTGACCAAGACGGTCACCACCCACCCGATCAAGAACTACATCGAGCACGTCGACCTGCTGCTGGTCCGCAGCGGCGAGCGGATCTCCGTGGAGATCCCGATCGTCGTCACCGGTGACGCCGCTTCGGGCGCGCTGGTCAACGTCGAACTGAGCACCCTCCTGGTGGAGGCCGAGGCTCTGCACATTCCCGAGCAGGTCGACCTCTCCGTCGAGGGCGTCCCCGCGGGCACGCAGATCACCGCGGGCCAGCTGACGCTGCCGCAAGGCGTGTCCCTGGTCACCGACCCGGACGCGCTGGCGGTGAACGTCGTCGTCGCACCCACCCAGGCCGACATGGAGGGTGAGAGCGCCGAGGGCGAGACCGACGAGGACGCCGAGCAGGAGTCCACCGAAGGCTGAGTCACCGACTCGGACAGGACCGGGAGTGCACGGGCCATGGACAGCGACGCGACAGCGCTCGTCGTCGGGCTCGGCAACCCCGGTCCTGCCTATGTCGGGAACCGGCACAACGTCGGCTTCCTGGTGGCCGACGAGCTGGCCGGCCGCATCGGTGGCCGGTTCAAGTCGCACAAGGCGGGCGCCGACGTGCTTGAGGGCAGGCTCGCCGGCCGGCGGGTGGTCCTCGCGAAGCCCCGCTCGTTCATGAACCTCTCCGGCGGCCCGGTGGCCGGGCTGGCCCGGTTCTTCAAGGTCTCCCCCGAGTCCCTCGTCGTCATCCACGACGAGCTGGACATCCCGTTCGACGCCGTCCGGCTCAAGCTCGGCGGCGGCGACAACGGCCACAACGGACTCCGCTCGATCACGAAGTCTTTGGGCACCAAGGACTACTACCGGGTGCGCGTCGGCATCGGCAGGCCACCCGGCCGGATGGATCCAGCCGACTTCGTGCTGCACGACTTCTCCGGCACCGAACGCAAGGAACTCGCCTTCGTCTTCGACAAGGCCGCCGACGCCACCGAAGCCCTGCTCTCCCACGGCCTGGAAGCCGCCCAGAACACCTTCCACGCGGGCTGAGTAACAGCGCTCGCCCTCTCGGCGACACCGAGTTGACAGGTGGGCGATCGGCCAAGGGTGGACGAGATGCGCGGCATGACGGCAGCGTCCGGGCCACCGTCGACCAATCCCATTCAGGACATCGAGCACCAGTTCGGTTTCACGCTCCCGCATCTGATCTACGCGGTACTGATCGTGCTCGCCGTCCTGACGGCATTGGTGGTGCTCTACAAGCCACTGGGCGAGTTCCTCGGCAAGATCGCCCGGCTCGCGGCGAAGGTGCACAACTCGCTGCGTACCGCGTCGAAACGGGCGAACCGGCGGGCCATGTTCGCCGATCACCTGGAAAGCGCCATGCGGCGGCTCGCCGAGAAGGAGGAGTGGCGCGACAGCCGGTTCGCCGAGCTGGAGGCCGAGGTCGAGGTCGAGCGCCGGTCGTCCCTCGACCGCCTGCGCAAGCGATTCGGCGCCGGCCGCACCCGGATTCGTCGCCTGCCCTCGCTCACGGCGGCGCTGCGGGAAAGCCCGGAACGCCTGGTGGTGCTGGAAGGTGATCCCGGGGCAGGGAAGAGCGTGGCGCTACGGCATCTCGCGCAGACGATGGCCGCGGCAGCCAGTACCAGTCGCAGCGAGCGCTCGATCCTGCCGATCTACGTCAATCTCAAGACCTTCCGGCCTAGTGGTGCCCCCACCGCCGAGGACGTGCGTGAGTACGTTCTGGCCAGCATGAACCCGGCGCAGAGCAGGGACATCGACCGCTTCCTGGACGACGAGTTCGACCCGAGCCGGGAGAACGGCCTGCTGCTGTTCCTCTTCGACTCGTTCGACGAGATCCCGGCGATCCTGAGCGCGGTCGAAGCAGGCCCGATCATCGACGGCTACGGCGACGCCATCTCCGGCTTCATCGGCATGGGACGCAGCCGCGGCATCATCGCCAGCCGGGAGTTCCGCGGACCGGGCAGAACGGGCTGGCCACGTTTCCGGGTGATGCCGCTGTCCACCAAGCGCCGGACGCTGTTGATCCGCCGGGCGGACCTCGACGACGCGGATGAGACATTGCTGCTCAACGGGCTCGGCGAGATGGAGCCGACCGTCCAGCAACTCGCCGACAACCCGCTGTTCCTCAGTCTACTGTGCGAGTACGTCCGGGAGCGCCACGCGCTGCCGACCAGCACCCACGCCGTCATGGAGAGCTATCTGGGTTCGCGGCTGGCCAGGGACCGCGATCGCATCGAGCACCGGTTCGCGGTCACCATCGACGTGACCAGGACCGTCGCCGAGGAGATGGCCTTCCAGATGCTCTCCTCACCCGAGGCGGGACTGTCCGCAGGCAGACTGGAGATCGCCGGACTCGTCGCCGCGCAGCTGGCGCACGATCCGGACGAGGTGGTAGCGGCGGTCGATGCGCTGATCTACAGCAAGCTGGTCAAGTTCTCCGACGACGACGCACCCGGCTCGACCGAAGACGCTCCGGTGACCTTCGCCCACCGGCGGATCCAGGAGTATTTCGCCACCTGCGTCGCCATCCGCTCGCGTGACCGGATCTCGCTGGCCGAACTGCTCACCAACGGCCGGTGGCGGGAGACCGCCGTCGCGATGCTGCAGACCGCGGCCGACTCGGGCGAACTGGTCGCCGAGATCGACGCGTTGTTGCAGGCTGCTGTGCCCGGCGAGAGCGAATGGCCGCCTGGTTCGCTGCACCTGCTGGACATCCTGGCCAACGGGCTGCGGCTGGAGCCCGGTGTCGAGTTGCCGGTCAACCTCGCCGCCGACGTGCTGCTGGCCCGCGGGTGGACGCAGGGCACCCGACTGGACCGCAAATGGGTCGTCGAACTCTGCGCGGCGGCCGGGCTCGAACGCGCGATCGGCTATCTGACGCTGGCTTTCGACTCGGGCAGTCTGCTGCTGCGCGACGAGGCCTACGCACAGGTCCGCCGGGTCGGGCCTGCGGCGAGCAGGCTGGAGCCGCAGATCAGGCAAGCGCTGGTGGACATGAGCGTCGATGGCGAACTGCGGCGGGAGAGGCGATCAGTGTCCGCCCAGTTGCACCGCCTCGCCGACCCACGATCACTGCGCCGCACCACCAACCTCCTGCTGATCGCCCCGGTGGTCAGCGTGATCGCGACGGCGGCACTGACGGTCGCCGCGGTCCTCACCCGATGGCCGTTCACTTTCGTCGCGTTGCTGAGCGGCGCGGCCGTGACCTTTATCAGGCTCAGCCTGGCAAGCGACGCGAAAGTAGCTCACCATGCGTTTCGAGTGACCGGCTGGTCCGTCGGCGACAAGACCATGGCGAACCTGCTCAGCCTCTACTTGGCCGGAACACAGCTGGTGACCGTCGTCTTTCTGACTCGGGGGAATTCACCTCACCTGCTGAGCGTCGCAGTGGTCGGCTATGTGATCCTCTGGTCCTATGGAGCATTGCGGTCCGCCGCGCACGACACATGGCGATCCACTTGGCTGCTGCCTTTCTTGCCGGCGTATCTGCTGGCGCCCCTTCCTCGGAACACGGTCACGGTCGTCAGCAGGCTTCTCCGGCGACCAGTCAGAGCCTTCGTCGCGCTATGCATTGGTTTTGCCGTACCCGCTACCCTCATTCTCGCGCTGCTGTCCGGAAATGTGCTGGCCCTTGATATCGCGGTAGGTCTCAGTGCGTTATTCGGCGTGGCATTCTGTGGCATAATCCTCTTCGTGCTGGTCACCGTGCGTCGAGACGCACGCCAGGACAGGCGCCTGATCAAGGCGTTCGCCCTGCTCGACGCCATCGATGTGCCTGCCCTGCAGGAGGTGCTGGCCGATCTCCACCGCATCCGTGGCACGCGCCCGGTGTTCGACGTCCTTCGCCGTCGCGAACTGCACCGCGACCCGAAGATCGCCGAATTCCTCGAGTTCCTCGCGCAGCGATTCGCCGAATCACCGGTCGAGCATCCCGGCAGGATTGGCGCGAGTGGTGGACCTCCTACACCGAGCAATCGCGGCACGCACCGTTGACAAAGCCGTCGTCGGACGCCGTCGACGAATTGGCGCGCTTGCTGGAAGAGGCGCGGCGGGCCACCGCCTTCCACAGCTAGACCCGTCCCGCCACCAGTTCGGCGGCCGCCGAGCGGCGCAGCTTGCCCGACGGGGTCTTGGGCAGCGTGCCCGCGCCGAGTACGAACACACCGACCGGTCGCACGCCGACCGCGTCCACCACCCTGGCCGTGATCTCCTTGCCCAGATCGTGTTCCGCCGCCTCGTCACCGGCCACTGTGGACTCGACGGCGACCGCGAATCGTTCTCGCCTGCTACCCGCGTCCAGCCGCACGGCCACCGCGTTGCCCGGGCGCACGCCCGGCACGGACTGGGCGGCGCGTTCGATGTCGGTGGGGTAGATGTTGCGGCCGCCCATGATGATGACGTCCTTGATCCGCCCGCAGACCACGACCTGGCTGTCCGCGACGTAGCCGAGGTCGCCGGTGGCCAGCCAGCCGTCGGCGTCCTGCGTGGCCAGCGGGCCGTTGACGGTGAGGTAGCCGGGGGTGACGGCGGCACCGCGCACCCGCAGCTCACCGACCTCGCGCTCGCCCAGCCGGTGCCCGTCACCGTCGACGACGGACACCTCCAGGCCAGGCAGCGGCGGGCCCAGCCGGGAGAACGCGCGCGTGTTGCCCTCGCCTGCCTTCGCCGGGACGGCCTTGTCGTCGGCCTCCAGCCGGTCCGCGTCGACCACGTCCACGGCCAGACCGGTGAACAGCGGCGCGAACGACACGGCGAGCGTCGCCTCGGCCATGCCGTACGCGGCCAGGATGCACTCGGCGGGCATCTTGAACCGGGCACCCGCCTCGACGAAACCGGCCACGGCGGGCTCGTCGATCGGCTCGGCGCCGTTCAGCGCGATCCGCAGCTTCGACAGGTCGTAGGCGTCGGCGTCGTCCACCTTCGCCATCCGCCTGCCGACCATGGCGTAGGCGAAGTTCGGGGCGGCGGTCACGGTCGCGCCGTACTTGGACATCAACGCGGGCCACAACAGCGGGCCGGACAGGAAGTCCGTCGGCGTGGTCTTGACCAGCTCCACGCCGAGCGCCATCGGCAGCGTGAGGAAACCGATCATGCCCATGTCGTGGAACAGCGGCAGCCAGGACAGCATCACGTCGGTGTCGCGGTTCAGCGCGGCGGCCTCGGTCATCGACGTGATGTTCGCGAACAGGTTGCCGTGCGTGATCCGCACGGCCTTCGGGTCGGCCGTCGAGCCGCTGGTCAGCTGCAGCAGCGCGGTCGCGTCCTCGGGAGTCGGGACGGGCTCGGCCAGCGGTTGGCCGTCGAGCAGGTCGGGCAGCGGCCGGTGGGCGACACCGTGCTCGTCCAGCAGCGGCGCCAGCGCGTCGAACGGCGCACCGAGCAGCACCAGCTCGGACTCGATCATGCCGAGCACCTTCACGGTGTCCCGTGACCACTCGGCCAGGTCGGTGCGCGGAGTGGGCTGGTGCAGCATCGTGATGCTGCCGCCTGCCAGCCAGACGCCTTGCGCGGCGGGTGCGATCATGGCCGGATCGGCGGCCAGCAGTGCGACGGCGGTGCCCGGCCGCAGGCCCGGCACCGAATCGGTGCCGCTCACCAGCGCACCCGCGATCCGCCGCGCCACCTGGTTGATCTCGCCCCACCCGCGGCGCAGCGGCTGCTTCGGCTCGCCGGTGACGATCCCCCTGTCCGACGTCTCGGCGCTGCTGCGCAGCATGTCAACGAACCGACTCATGGCTCGGAGCTTAACCACCCTGCCGCGTCCGGTCAGACGCCCGCCTGTTCGGCCATGGCCAGCCATTCGTCCTCGGCGGCCGACTGCTCGGCCCGCACGGTGCGCAGCCGGCCGTCCAGCTCGGTCAGCCGATCGGCGTCGGACCCCGCGTCGGCCATCTGCTCGTTCAGCTCCAGGATCCGGGCTGCCAGAGTCGCCATCCGGCGTTCCAGGCGGGCCAATGCCTTCTGCGCGGTGCGTCGCTCGGCGGAGTTGGACGGCGGCGCGGTCGCCGTGGTCGCCGGCCGGCTCGGGGCGGGCGCCGCGTCGAGCTTGCCGAGGTACTCGTCGATCCCACCGGGCAGATGGGTGATCCCACCCTCGCCCAGCAGCGCCACGACCGTGTCGCAGACTCGTTCGACGAGGTAGCGGTCGTGCGACACCACGACCATCGTGCCCGCCCACGAGTCGAGCAGGTCTTCGAGCTGTTGCAGGGTGTCGATGTCCAGGTCGTTGGTGGGCTCGTCGAGCAGCAGCACGTTCGGCTCGGCCATCAGCAGCCTGGTCAGCTGCAGCCGCCGGCGCTCGCCACCGGACAGGTCGGCGACCGGCGTCCACTGGCGGGACGGCGGGAAACCGAACCGCTCGGCCAGCTGGGACGCGGACAGATCCTGCTTGCCCAGCGTCACGCGGCCGGCGATCTGCTCGACGGCCTCCAGCACGCGCAGCCGGCCCGGCAGGTCGTGCAGTTCCTGGGTGAGGTGGGCCAGCCGCACGGTCTGACCCTGGATCCGCCTGCCGCGCTCCGGTGCGAGTTCGCCGGCCAGCAGCCGCAGCAGCGTCGTCTTGCCGGAACCGTTGATGCCGACCAGGCCGATCCGGTCGCCGGGGCCGATCCGCCACGTCACGTCGGACAGCAGCGTGCGGTCGCCCGCGTTGAGGGTCACGTCCTCCAGTTCGAGGACGACCCGGCCGAGCCTGCGCTTGGCGAACGACACGAGTTCGACGGTGTCGCGGGGCGCCGGCACGTCGGCGATCAGGTCCTCGGCGGCCTGCACGCGGTAGCGCGGCTTGGAGGTGCGGGCCTTCGCGCCGCGCTGCAGCCAGGCGAGTTCCTTGCGCGCGAGGTTGCGGCGGCGTTCCTCGGTGGTGTCGGCCAGCCGGGCCCGTTCGGCGCGGGCGAAGATCCAGTCCGCGTAGCCGCCCTCGTACTGCTCGACCTGGCCGCCCGAGACCTCCCAGGTGCGGGTGCAGACGGTGTCGAGGAACCAGCGGTCGTGGGTGACGACGACGAGTGCGCAGCGGTGGGCGAGCAGATGATCGGCCAGCCAGCGCACGCCCTCGACGTCGAGGTGGTTGGTGGGCTCGTCCAGCACCAGCAGGTCGAGTTCCTGGACGAGCGCGGCGGCCAGCGCGACCCGGCGTCGTTCGCCACCGGACAACGACCCGACGGCGGTCTCCAGCCCGAGGTCGCCGATACCGAGCCCGTTGAGCACGCCCCGAACGCGCGGATCGGCAGCCCACTCGTGCTCGGCGGACGTGTCGAGCGGGTCGATGACGGCCTGCCGCACGGTAACGGCATCGTCCAATTCGGACCGCTGGGTGACGACGGCGAAGCGAAGGCCGCGGGTCTGGCTGACTCGGCCCTCGTCCGGCGGTTCGATGCCCGCGAGCACTTCGAGCAGCGTGGTCTTGCCGCCGCCGTTGAGGCCGACGACGCCGATCCGGTCGCCCTCGGCGACGCCCAGCGACACGCCGTCGAGCAGCGGCTGGACACCGAAGCTCTTGTGTACGGACTCGAGGTTGACGAGGTTCGCCATCAGGCGTGCACCTCGGGCGGCACGGGCCGCTGGGTGTCGTCGCCAGTGACGACGCGGGCGCCCGGGACGGGGCCCTGGGCGACCCGGACGGTGCGGCAGACGCCGGCGCCTGCCAGTTCGGCGGCGACGCGGACCGAGGAATCGGCGTCCGAGCAGAGGAATGCGCAGGTAGGGCCGGAGCCGCTGACGAGGCCGGCGAGCGCTCCCGCGGCGACGCCGGCGCGGAGGGTGCGGCGCAGTGCCGGGCGCAGGGAGACGGCTGCGGCCTGCAGGTCGTTGCCGAGCAGGAGGGCGAGTTGGCGGGGGTCGCCGGACGCGAGTGCTTCCAGCACGGGCTCGACATCGGCGGTGCGCACCGGGCGCCCGTCGGCGCGCAGGCGGTCGAGTTCGCCGAAGACATCGGGCGTGCGCAGGCCCTGGCGGTCCAGGGCGATCACCCAGTGGAAGGTGTGGCGAGCGAGAACGGGGACGAGTCGTTCGCCGCGGCCGGTGCCCAGCGCGGTGCCGCCGTGCAGGGCGAAGGGGACGTCGCTGCCGAGCGTGGCGGCGACGACGGAGAGCTCGTCCCGGGCGATGTCGAGCTTCCAGAGGGCGGCAGCGCCGACGAGCGCGGCGGCGGCGTCGGCGCTGCCGCCCGCCATGCCGCCTGCGACGGGGATCGTCTTGCGGATGAGGACCTTGACGGGTCCGTCGGCCAGATCGCGGCCGACGTGCTCGGCGAGGGCGGCGATGGCGCGCCAGGCCAAGTTGTCGGTGCCCGCGGGGACCGAGGCGGCGCCCTCACCGGTGACCTCGACGCCGGGTTCCTCGGCGGCTGCCACGACGACCTCGTCGGTGAGTGAGAGCGCCTGGAACACGGTGGTCAGCTCGTGATAGCCGTCCGGCCGCCGATCGCCGACCGCGAGATGCAGGTTGATCTTGGCAGGCACGCGGACCGTGACGGGAGGTGGGACGACAGCAAGCACACTCTGAGCCTACGTACCGGCACGAAGCCAGGTAGTGCCACCCGCCCAGCCGACCACTCAAAGGTCGACAAGGCGACAAAGCAGGTGGCAAGCATCACGTTGCCCGACGAACGGTCAGCTCGCCGACCAGTCAGGCGGGACCAACACAGTGCCCATCCTCTGAACGGCAGCCGATCACCAAAAAGCCCAGCTCATCCGGCTCGCGCGTGGCTGCCACCCGGCACGACTCGGCCTCTGAACGGAGCAATCACCAACAAGCCCAGCTCACCCAGCTCGCGCGCGGCTGCCACCCGGCACGACTCGGCCTCTGAACGGAGCAATCACCAACAAGCCCAGCTCACCCAGCTCGCGCGCGGCTGCCACCCGGCACGACTCGGCCTCTGAACGGAGCAATCACCAACAAGCCCAGCTCACCCAGCTCGCGCGCGGCTGCCACCCGGCACGACTCGGCCTCTGAACGGAGCAATCACCAACAAGCCCAGCTCACCCAGCTCGCGCGCGGCTGCCACCCGGCACGACTCGGCCTCTGAACGGAGCAATCACCAACAAGCCCAGCTCACCCAGCTCGCGCGCGGCTGCCACCCGGCACGACTCGGCCTCTGAACGGAGCAATCACCAACAAGCCCAGCTCACCCAGCTCGCGCGCGGCTGCCACCCGGCACGACTCGGCCTCTGAACGGAGCAATCACCAACAAGCCCAGCTCACCCAGCTCGCGCGCGGCTGCCACCCGGCACGACTCGGCCTTCCAACGCCCAACACGCAGCTGCCCCACCCGGTCAAGGGACGAGCCGACCAACATCGGGCCATCCCGGCCGACCAATGGACGAACCGACATCGAATGGTCAACTCGCCAGGCCCAACTCGACACCCCCGCGCCGCCCATTCAATGTCCAACACACCAACAACCAACCCGCATGCAGCGCGAACCGATCACCGAACGGACGACACGCCCTCACCAGACGAGGCGACCGTCCACCGCCCAACTCACGCGCCGAGCCAGCCGAGTCGACCATCCACCGGCCAACGCACTCGACGCCCACGTCTCCCATGAGCCGCACATCGAACGGCCAACTCGCCAACGACCCAGGGCAGTGGACGAACGCCTCGACCATCCAACGGCCAACACTCCCGGCGCTCCGACGGCCGAGCCGGCCATCGAATGGCCAACTCAGCAGCGGTCTGCCACCACACGCGACCGTTTGCGGGTCGACTCGCCGGATCGATCTGGCGCTGGGCTGGCTACGCGGCGACCCCTTGCGGGCCTGCCGGTGCCCTGTGGACGACCGCACCACGGTCCGCGATCCACGCCAGCGCGCTGTCCGCTCGCTCGCCTCGCACCCCGATCTGGAACCGCGCGACGGGCGTGTCACCCAGCCGGGTGAGTCCGCCTCCGATGACCGAGATGTCGGTCCCGAACCGGCCGGCCGCCTCCGGCAGCAGCGCACCGACCGTCGCGAACCCGATCAGCACCACGTCCGCCACCCGGTCGTAGTTCGCGGCCAACGCCGCCACCGCGCTCGGGCACAGATCCGCGTGCACGGCCGGCAGCACCGCGGCCGCCGTCCAGCTCTCCAGGTCCGTCGCCAGTTCCAGCAACCGGCCCTGCTCCACCAACCGGCCGCCGTCCAGCACGGCCACGTCGTCGCACACCCGACGCACCACTCCGGCGTCGCGCGTGACCACGAGCACCGTCACGCCCAGCTCGGCCCGCGCCCGGTCCAGAACCGTGAGCATCGCCGCCGCGTCGGTCGTGTCCAGTGAGTCGGTCGGCTCGTCGGCGAGCAGCACGGTCGCGCCGCTGGCCAGCGCCCGCGCCACGCCGACCCGGCGCCGCTGACCTGCCGTCAGCTCGTCGAGCTGATTGCCTGCCCGGTCGGTCAGGCCGACGAGGTCGAGCAGTTCCGTGACCCGCGCCTTGCGGTTCGGCCCGGCCACGCCTGCCTGCTCCATCGGTACGGCGATGTTGCCCGCTGCCGTGCGCTGCCCGAGCAGGCTCTGCTCCGGCGGCAACAACGCGATCTGCCTGCGTGCCTGCCGCAGCTGCGTGTTGCCCAGCGCCATCAGGTTGGTGCCATCGATCCGGATCGAGCCACGGTCCGGCCGCTCCTGCAGCGCCAGGCACTTGGCCAGCGTCGACTTGCCGGCACCCGTCGGGCCGAGCACGCCGTACAGCGCGCCTTCGGGCACGTCCAGGGTGATGTCGTCCAACGCGACGACCGGGCCGGTATGGCCCGTGAATGACTTGGTGACGTTCTCGACAGTGATCATGGCTACTCCTGGGCAGCACTCAACGCGCCGGGTCCTCGGCGTCATCGGGTTGTGGTGTGACTAGGGCTGGTGCTCGCGCGAGGTGGTGTTCCGCGTCAGCTTCGACAGCCCGTTGCTGTCCGTCGGCAATTGTCGACCGTCCGGCGGCGGGTGAGGTCCACGAGTCCTCCATCGGTCCTGGCGTTAGCACCTGCCCGGTGACGGGTGGTTGCTGCGGCTTCTGCGGGCCAGGTCCCTCAGCCGCTCTGGATGGGTACCTCCAGTACAACCGATCGAATAGCCTGCTGGCAAGTAGACAACCGGGTGTAAAGAGCTACGTCACACCCTTACGTGAGTCCCTACTCACTGCCTTACGCCGGCCGCCACCGCTGCTTCGGCCAGGCGTGCGAAGTCGCCGACGCCCAACTGCTCGCCCCGCGCGGTCGGCGGCAGGCCTGCGTCGACCAGCAGTCCACCTGCCGTGTCGGCCGAACCCGCCCAACCCGCCAACGCCGCCCGCAGGGTCTTGCGCCGCTGCGCGAAAGCGGCGTCGACCAGGGAGAACAGCAACTTCCGGGACACCGTCGACGGAGCCGGCCTGCGGACGAACGACACCAGCGCCGAGTCCACGTTGGGCACCGGCCAGAACACCGACCGGGGCACCGCACCCGCCCGGCGGACGTCCGCGTACCAGGCCGCCTTCACGCTGGGCACACCGTATGTTCGACTGCCGGGCCCCGCCGCCAGCCGGTCGGCCACCTCGGCCTGCACCATCACCAGGCCACGCGCGAGGCCGGGCACATCAGCCAGCAGCCGCAGCACCACGGGCACCGCCACGTTGTACGGCAGGTTCGCGACCAGTGCCGTCGGCGCCACGGGCAGGTCCGCGACCGGAATCGTCAGCGCGTCCGCGGTGACCACGTGCAGGCGCTCGGCCACAGTGGGTGCCCGTTCGGCCACGGTCGTCGGCAGCCGGGCCGCCAGCGTGGGGTCGATCTCGACGGCCACCACGGCGCGCACCGCGGGCAGCAGACCCAGCGTCAGCGAGCCGAGACCGGGACCGACCTCCAGTACCACGTCGTCCGGCGACAGACCTGCTGCCGCGACGATCCGCCGCACGGTGTTGGCGTCGTGCACGAAGTTCTGACCGAGCCGTTTGGTCGGCCGGACGTCCAGCGTCGCCGCGAGTGAGCGGACGTCAGCGGGACCGAGCAGGGCTACGTCCACCCGGGGAGGTTAGCGCTCAGCTGATGCCGAGCTCGCCGGCGCACTGCCAGGGCTCGTAGCCACGGGCCGCGCGGACCTTGTCGGCGATGGCGATCTGCTGGGACTTGGTGGCCAGGTCGGCGCGCGGGGCGTACTGCCCGCCGCCGTTGGACAACCAGGTCGGCGAGTTGAACTGCAGGCCGCCGTAGTAGCCGTTGCCGGTGTTGATGCTCCAGTCGCCACCCGACTCACACTGCGCGATCTCGTCCCAGATCGCGTCGCCGGGCAGCGCCTTGGTGCCCTCGTGGATGACCTCGGTGACCGGCTTCTTGGTGACCTGCACGGAGAGCTGGCTGCGGCCGGTCTCCCTGCCGTTGTGCTTGGTCACCCGGAAGGTGACGATCTCCGAGCCGGCGACGCCCTTCGTGGTGACCTTCGACGTGCCCTCGTTCATCGTCGAGTCCTGGATCTTCTGGACCGGCGGCGTGATGGGCTGGGTCACCGTGACGATCGACGTGCCGTTGCGGCTGATCGAGATCTGCATGCCGGCCTTGATCGGCAGGCTCAGGCTCTGGCTCACGGTGTCGTGCGGGCCGAGCGTGATCTTCTCGCCGCGCAGCAGGTCGCCGACGGTCGCGTCGGTGGTGGTCAGCGTGCGCGGCACGCCGGCGCCGTCCATCAGGACGATCTGCTTCGGCGTGCGGATCTGCACGGCCATGCCGTTGAGCGGGATCTGGCTGCCCGGACCGGTGGACACCCAGGCGTTCTGCGTGTTGACGTTCAGCTCGCGCAGCGCGTCGCCGATGGTCAGCGCCCGCGTCCACTGCGCCTGCTCGACGCCGTCCACGGTCAGCTTCAGCAGCCTGCCGCGCTGCAGCATGATCTTGCCGCCGTCGGACACCGGCGCGTTGGGCGACGGGCTCAGCGCGTCGTGCGGGCCGATCTGGTAGCCCTCGTCCTTCAGGACGGCACCGATGGTCGAGTCGTACGTGCGGATGTGCGCGTCGTGGCCGTCGACGTCGACCGTGACGTCCTTGTCCATCGCGACGGCCATCGCGGCGCCACCGGTGGCGGACATCAGGATGGCCAGGATGGTGGCCTTGAGGAACCGCCGCTTCCAGCGTTTGCCGATGCTCTCCTGCTGCGGTTCCTCCGGCTGCGACTTCGCGAAGTAGTCCGGCTCCTCCGCGGACTCGGCGGCGAACATCGCCTCGAGTTCCTCGTCGATGCGCGGCAGCAGCATCGTCTCGGCGTTGATCATCGAGATCAGGCCGTCGACGTCGAGGTTCGCGGTGGCCAACAGATCATCGGCGTCCGGGCCGAGCACGTCCATGACGTCCTCGGTGGTCACCGTGAAGGAAGAGGTGATGGCGCTGGTCTCGACGGAACGTTCCCGGAGCCCGACCGCCTGGCGGTGCGTGATCGTCTGCTCGCCCGCACCGTAGGGCTGGGCGAAGTAGCCGGAGTTCGTGCCCGGCTGCTGGAAATAACCCGAGTCGGTGCCGGGTTGGCTGTAGTAACCGGAATCCGTTCCCGGTGGGGCGAAGTAGCCGCTGCCGGACTGGTAGCCGGGCGGGTAACCGCCCCCGAACCAGTCCATGTCTGTTGCCGTGCCACTTCGCACTCCGGACATCGTCCGGCTGCGATAGTCACCGCTCGCGATCACAGGGCCGTTACCTCCATACGCGTTCCGCACGTGGTCGGGTCGAATCCATCTGCGTCGATGTGCTCGGGCCCGTCCTCTCGTCCGTGCGGTACTCGGTGGTGCTTCAGCTCCCGTAGCAAGCGCGTGTTCCGTAGCGTCCTGGTGGACGGTTCCGGCCCCGACACAACGCCGGCTCGGCTGCGGGCCGCCCCAGGACCTCAGCGGGTGCCTTGGTCCGTTAGGGGCATCGGTCACGGGACCGTAACGGGTTCCGGCGGGTTGCGCAAACACTCCGAGGAAAATACGTGCCCTTGATCACACCACGGAGTGGTTCGGCAGCCGTACGCCTGGTGATCACTAGGCCTAACGGTCCAATCCGAACACCCGTTCAGCGTTCTCCCGGAGTACTACTCCCATTTTCGCCTCGCTCACTGCGCGTATCTCAGCGAGACCACGAACGGTGTATGCGGTGCAGAAAGGCTCGTTCGGCCGACCACGGAACGGATGCGGCGTCAGGAACGGCGCATCGGTCTCCACCAACAGTTGACTCTCGGGCACGAGCACCGCGGATTCCCGCAGTGCCGGGGCGTTCCGGAACGTCACGGTGCCCGAGAACGACAACACGTACCCGGCCGCGACGCACCGCTCGGTCATCGCCGGATCGCCCGAGTAGCTGTGGAACACGACCGTGTCGGGTGGACCCTCATCCTCCAGAATGGACAGCACGTCGTCGTGCGCGTCCCGGTCGTGGATCATCAGCGGCTTGCCCAGTTGCTTGGCAAGCCCTATGTGCCAACGGAAAGCGGCTCGCTGCGCGTCCGGCGGCGAGTAGTCCCAGTAGTAGTCCAAACCGGTCTCGCCGACCGCGACGACTCTCGGCTCCGCCGCCAGGGCCTTGATCACCGAGCGTTCCCGGTCACCGAACAGGGCCGTGCGCGTCGGGTGAATCGCGACCGCGGCGAACACGCGCTCGTCCCACCCGGCCGCCTGCACCGCCCAGCTCGCGGACGGCAGGTCGTCGGCCACGGTCACCACGCGGGCGACCCCGGCCGACTCGGCCCTGTCCACCATCGCCCGCACCTCGGCGGCGTCACCTGCCCCGCACGCGTCGAGGTGCGTGTGCGCGTCCACGACGGGCTCCGCCAGCCGCTCGGGTACCGGCGGAAGTTCCCCGGATCGCTTGCTCACTTGGCGATGGGCGCGAACTCCGGGCCGTTCTCGCCGAGTTCCGGGTCCAGCTTGGTGAACAGCGGCGTCGGCTTCTCCAGCGGGCGGCCCACCTCGATCGGCGTCGACTCCCAGCGGGCCTGTTCCCGCTGGTAGTCGCCGGTGATGATCGGGTACATCCGGCCCGCGATGTCGAGGTCCTCGACCTCCCGCACCTCCGGCTGCGCAGCCCAGATACCCGTACCGCCCAACGCTTCGTGCACCTTCTGCGCCGAGTGCGGCAGGAACGGCGTGAACATGGTGTTCACGTCGGACACGACCTGCAGCGCGGTGTGCAGGATCGTGTCCCGCCGCTGCGGGTCGTCCTTGCGCTTCCACGGCTCCTGGTCGGACAGGTACTTGTTGGCGGCCTGCGCGACCCGCATGGTCTCCGCGATCGCGGCACGGAACCTGTTGCGCCGCAGGTGGTCCCCGACGACACCGAACGCCTTGCGGGCCTGCTCGGTGAGCAGCACGTCGGCCTGCTCCGGCCGCGTCGGCGCCGGGATCGCGCCCACGTTCTTGTGCGCCATCGAGATCGACCGGTTGATCAGGTTGCCCCACTCGTTGGCCAGCTCGAAGTTGACGCGGCGGACGAACTCGTCCCACGTGAAGTCGACGTCCTGGGTCTCCGGGCCGGCCGCGGCGATGAAGTAGCGCAGGCTGTCCGGGCCGAACTCCGCCAGGAAGTCACGCAGGTAGATCACGGTGCCGCGGGAGGTGGAGAACTTCGACCCGCTCATGGTCAGGAACTCGCTGGACGCGATCTCCGTGGGCAGGTTCAGGGTCCCGTACGGCCCGGGCTCACCGCCGTGGTCGCCGGCGCCGTTGTGGCCGAGCAGCAGGGCGGGCCAGATCTGGGCGTGGAAGGTGATGTTGTCCTTGCCCATGAAGTTCACGATCCGGGCCTGCGGGTCGTGCCACCACTTCTGCCACGCGTCCTTGTCACCGGACCGGCGGGCCCACTCGACGGTGGCCGAGAAGTAGCCGATCACCGCGTCGAACCAGACGTAGAAGCGCTTGAGCGGTTGGTCGCGCCAGCCGTCCAGCGGGATCGGCACCCCCCAGTCGAGGTCCCGGGTGATCGGGCGGGGCCGCATGTCGTCCAGCAGGTTCTGGGTGAACTTGAGGACGTTGGGCCGCCAGTCGGTCTTCGTGGCCAGCCACTTGCCCAGGCTCTCGGTGAACGCGGGCAGGTCGAGGAACAGGTGCTCGGTGTCGATGAACTTCGGCGTCTCGCCGTTGATCCGCGACTTCGGGTTGATCAGGTCGATCGCGTCGAGCTGGTTGCCGCAGTTGTCGCACTGGTCGCCGCGCGCGCCGTCGTAGCCGCAGATAGGGCAGGTGCCCTCGATGTAGCGGTCGGGCAGCGTGCGGCCGGTGCTCGGGCTGATCGCGCCCTTCGTCGTCTTCGGCAGGATGTAGCCGTTGCGGTTGAGTGCCAGGAAGATCTGCTGCGTGACCTCGTAGTGGTTGGCCGCGGTCGTGCGGGTGTAGAGGTCGTAGGTGACGCCGAGGTCGCGCATGTCCTCGGCGATGACCCGGTGGTACTTGTCGGCGGTCTGCTGCGGCGTGAGGCCTTCCTTGTCGGCCTGGACCAGGATCGGCGTGCCGTGCTCGTCGCTGCCGGACACCATGAGCACGTCGTTGCCGGTCATGCGCATGTACCGGGCGAACAGGTCCGAAGGGACGCCGATGCCGGATACGTGGCCGATGTGGCGAGGCCCATTCGCGTAAGGCCAGGCCACCGCCGTCAACACGGGAGTGCTCATGTGTCAAGCCTACGGATGACGGCACCACCGGCCTGTGCCGCCCTGCCCGTCGTGCCCGCCCGGCCTGTGCGCGACCAGGTGGGGATGGCGGACGCGTTGTCGGCGACGCGGTTGTTGGTGCTGGGCCTGGTCGGGATGTACGCGATCGCGTGCCTCGCGTGGGGCGTCAGGTCGTTCCGCCGGCAGGTGGTGTGACGCGGCCAGCCAGGACCGCGTCGTAGAGGGCCTTGCGCCCGACGCCCGCGCCCTCGGCCACGTCGGCGACGGCGTCCTTGAGCCGCTGCCCGCCCGCCACCAGCGACTCCACCTGGGCTGTCAGGTCCTCGGCGGCCGCGGTGGCGGGCTCGGCACCGGCCAGCACCACCGTCACCTCGCCGCGCACCCCCTCCTCGGCCCACGCCGCCAGTTCGGCCAGGCCGCCGCGGCGGATCTCCTCGTAGCGCTTGGTCAGTTCCCGGCACACCGCGGCCCGCCGATCGGCGCCGAGCACCTCGGCCGCGGTCGCGAGTGTCACCGCGAGCCGGTGCGGCGACTCGAAGAACACACACGTCCGCGGCTCGGCCACGAACTGGGCCAGCCAGCGGCGCCGCTCCCCCGGTTTGCGTGGCGCGAACCCCTCGAAGCAGAACCGGTCGCTGGGCAGCCCGGACAGGGCCAGCGCGGTGGTCACCGCCGACGGCCCCGGCACGCACGTCACCGGCAGCCCGGCCGCGACACAGGCGTCCACCAACCGGTAGCCGGGATCGGACACGCTGGGCATGCCGGCATCGGTGACCAGCAGCACCGTGCCACCGTCGGCGACGGCCGCGACCAGGCCCGGCAGCCGGGCCGTCTCCACAGCGTCGTAGAAGCTGACCACCCGCCCGGCGGGGGTGACGCCCAGTGCGGCGGCCAGCGACCGGAGTCTGCGGGTGTCCTCGGCCGCGATGACGTCCGCCGTGCCCAGCGCTTCGACCAGCTTCGGTGACGCGTCCGTCGCATCGCCCAGCGGCGTGCCCGCCAGCACCAGACGGCCCGGTCCAGATTCCTGCTTCACGCCGCTCACCCTACGATCGGGCCGGTGAGCACGACGGAGACCGAGGAATCGGCCGTCGACGAGGACTACCTGGTCGAGGACGACCCGGACGATCTGGTCGACGATGACGACGAGCTGGTGTCGTACGGCGACCTGCCGCCCATCGGTCCACCACCGGACGCCCTGCTCCCCGACGCCGCCGACCGGCTCGGCAAGCCGATGCCGACCGACCGGCTGCGCGGCTGGATCGTCACGCTCACCCTGGTCGCGATCGGCGCGGTGCTGCGGTTCCAGAACCTGGGCTTCCCCACCGACAACGGCACCCCGATCTTCGACGAGAAGCACTACGTGCCGCAGGCGTTGCAGATGCTGCGCAACGGTGGCTTCGAGGACAACCCCGGCTACGAGCTGACCGTGCACCCGCCGCTGGGCAAGTACCTGATCGCGATCGGCGAGTGGCTGTTCGGCTACAACGGCGTCGGCTGGCGGTTCTCCTCCGCGCTCGCCGGCACGATCATGATCCTGCTGATCATCCGGATCGCCCGCCGGATGACGCGGTCCACCCTGCTCGGCGGTATCGCCGGCATCCTGCTGATCTGCGACGGCGTCAGCCACCTGCAGGCCAGGATGGGCATGCTGGACATCTTCACCGCCCTGTGGATCCTGGCCGCGTTCGCGTGCCTGCTGTGCGACCGGGACCAGGTGCGCACCAGACTCGCGGCGGCCGTGCGCGAGGGGTTCGCGACCGAGTCGCCGTACGGGCCGCGGCTCGGGTTCCGCTGGTGGCGCTTCGCGTGCGGCCTGTGTCTCGGGTTGACGCTGGTCACCAAGTGGGACGGCCTCTACTGGATCGCCGCGTTCGGCCTGCTCACCGTGTTCTGGGACGTCTCGGCACGCAAGGCCGCCGGGGTCGCCCGCCCGTGGGTCGGCACGATCGTGCGGGACGTGCTGCCCGCGATCTTTGCCCTGATCCTGGTGCCGGTACTCGTCTACCTGGCCGGCTGGTGGGCCTGGCTGTCCAGCGAGACCGGCGTCGACCGGCACGCCGTGGGCGGCAACTACCCGTACCAGCCGGGTGACGCCTGGCCGTGGGAGCTGAGCTGGGTGCCGCAGGCGTTGCGGCTGCTGCTGCACTACAGCCAGAACGTGCTCTATTTCCACGAACACCTGGTGACGCCCGCCGGCAACCCGCACCCGTGGGAGTCGAAGCCGTGGACGTGGCCGATGGGCCTGCGCCCGATGCTCTATTACTACGAGTCGGGCACGGCCGCGTGCGGTTCGCCGGACTGCGTGAGCGCGACGATGCTGGTCGGTACCCCGGCGATGTGGTGGCTGGCGTTCCCGTGCCATGGGCTGGGCGCTGTGGCGCGCGATCGGCCGGTTCGACTGGCGCTACATCGCGGTGCTGGCCACGTACCTGGCCGGCATGCTGCCGTGGTTCCTCAACATCAACCGGCAGATGTACTTCTTCTACATGACGCCACTGGCACCGTTCCTGGTGCTGATGCTGGTGCTGCCGCTCGGCGAGATCCTCGGCCGGTCCAGAGCGGGCTACGAGCGACGGCAGACGGGGGTGCTCGTGGTCGCTCTCTACGTCGGGCTCGTGGTGGCCAACTTCGTCTGGCTGTGGCCGATCCTCAACGGCGACGCGATCTCGGCCGCCCACTGGCAGGCCGAACTCTGGCTACCGTCCTGGCGTTAGCCGGACCGGCGCGACCTTGGTGACCGGACCGTCCTCGGCGTGCCCGGCACCGGCCAGCCACGCGGTCAGCTCGCGGTGCACGCTGGTCAGCGTCGGCCTGCGGGACGGGTCGGCGTCCAGGGCCATGGACAGCAGCGGCAGGTGCCCGCTGCGGTCGGGCAGGTGTGTGTTGGGCAGGCGCTGGGCCGCGGCCATCAGCGCGGACATCGGGTTGGACCGGTGGCCGCGCGGGGGCTGGCCGGTCAGCGCGTAGCTCACGGTCGCGGCGACCTGCCAGGCGTCGGACGCGGGCGTGGCCAGACCGTTGGCGGCGGTCTCCGGGGCCAGGAAGTCCGGGGTGCCCATCATCATGCCGGTCGCGGTGAGCGTGGCGTCGCCCTTGGTCCTGGCGATGCCGAAGTCGATCAGGTGTGGCAGGCCGTCGTGGTCGACCAGGATGTTCGCGGGCTTGACGTCGCGGTGCAGCACGCCCTGGGCGTGCGCGGCGGCCAGCGCGCCGGCCATGGTGGCCCACAGCCGGGCGGCGGACACGTCGTCCAGCGGCCCGTTCGCCGCGACGGCCTCGTGCAGCGGTTGGCCGTCGATGAACTCCATGACGATCCCGAGCCCGTCGACGTCCTCGATGATGTCGTAGACGCGCACGCAGTTCGGGTGGTGCACGGCGGCCAAGGCCCTGGCCTCGCGCATCATCCTGGCCTGCGTGTCCGCGTCCGGGGCATGCGCGAACTTCAGCGCCACCGTGCGGTCCAGCTGGGTGTCCCTGGCCAGCCACACGGTGCCGAAACCGCCGTGCCCGAGCTGGCGGCCCCGCTGGAACCGGCCACCCGCGGAGTTCCACAGCACGCTCGTGGTGTCGCGGGTCAGGAACGGCAGCGGGCCGGGGGTGTCGGCCAGGCGGCCGGGTTTGGGTGCGTCGAGCACCGCGGGCGACAGCGGGGTGTTGTGCTGCGGGCGGTACGGCTCGGCCGGGAGCGGCTGGCGGTGCGGCTCGACGGACGGCGGCGGCGGGGGGTAGCTCGTGGCCTGCGGCTGGTAGCCACCGGCCATCGGGGGCTTGTCCGGCCGGTTGAGCACCGAGCGACTCGGCGGGCCGAGGAGCGCCACGACGATGATGCCCAGCGCGCTCACCACGAGGAAGCCCAGCCAGAGGTGGGCCATCAGGTTGGCTTGCAGCGGGATGGTGGCGACGGCGAACGCGAGGAACGCCAGCCACATCAACCGGCCGGGCCAGTGCGGCCCACGGCGGGTGGCGACGCGCTGCTGCATCATCACCGCGAACAGGCACAGGATCGGCAGGCCCACGAGCGTGACCAGGTAGACGACGAAGCCGAACGTGCCACCGCTGGCGGGCATCAACGCCTCGAACACGGTGTGCCCGTGGCCCAGGTAGTTGCCCTGGGATTCGGTGGCGAAGGGGCCTACCGCGCAGGCCGGCTTGCCCAGCCCGGTGAGCGCGGCCCTGCTCAGCCCGGACGTGGCCCCGTCGCCGACGGCGTCATGCACCACATTCGACACGATCGTGGCGCCCAACCAGGGCAGCAGGAAGCCGAACACGCCCCCGAACAGCCCGAACACGGCGAGGACCGGCCCGTTGTAGGTGTTGCCGGTGCCCTTGCGGACCAGCGCCACCAGGACAGCACCGATCAACGGCAACAGTCCCAGCAGCGCACCGGCGAGCGTGATCGTCCACGGCCACGCGCCGGGACAGACGTTCGGCGGGTACCGGTGTAGCCAGGACAGCACCGAACCGATCAGCTGAGCGAGTCCGTTCACCGTCCGCTCCCTCTGCCGTCGCGTCGTTCCACTCAACTCTAGGACGCGGAAGGACCCGGCGCGGTTGATCCGGCGGAGTGTTGACGCGCCGGAACCTCAGCATCCCACCGGTCCACCCGCGACGCCCGCCCGGCCGGAGGCCGAGGGAAACGTTGCCGCAGCGGCCTTACCACGACAAGGGGTCAGCACACCGGCTCGCGCTCAGGTGTGGACGACGGCGCGCCGGTCCATCGGCACAGAGCGGCTTCGAGGCCGGTGACGGCGGCGCTACCGGAGGTGTCGGTGGCCCAGGCGACCACCCCATCCGGGCAACCAACACCCCGGCCGGCGTCATGGTCGTCAGTGACGCCGGTCACTCGCCCGGCCCAGGCTGCCGCGAGGTGGGCAGCAAACGCCAAGACCTCGCACCACAGAGCCCTGAGGCCCCCAGCAACAAGAACAGCCGACCCGACAAAGACGCAAAGCGTCAAGCAAGGTCAGCCTGAGAACAAACTCCAAGCGACGGTCCGAGCCAAACGCACCACAACACCAACCAAGAACCACCGCCGGTAATCAATCAACCCACCCACGTAGCCAACCTCCAAGGCCTCGCACCACAGAGCCCTGAGGGCCTGCGCCCCAAAACAAGAACAGCCGACCCGACAAAGACGCAAAGCGTCAAGCAAGTCAGCCTGAGGACAAACTCCAAGCGACGGTCCGAGCCAAACGCACCACAACACCAACCAAGAACCGCCGCTGGTAATCAACCAACCCAGCCACGTCGCCAACGCCAGAAGCACGCACCGTGGGGGTCTGGGGGCTCGGCCCCCAGAACAAGGACGGACGACCCGGCGAAGACGCAAAGCGTCAAGCAGGGTCAGCCTGAGGACGTGGAGCTGCGGGGAATCGAACCCCGGACCTTCTCGATGCGAACGAGACGCGCTACCAACTGCGCTACAGCCCCTCGGAAGTGCAGCGGAAGCATAGCAGTCGGCTGCGATGCTTCCGCTGACCCCCTACTCGCCGACCGCTCGGCGGTACGGCATCTCACCGGGCTCGTCGAGCTCGGCGAACAGCGGATCGTCGTCGTCGGTGTCCACGACGACCGTGCCCGGGTGGACCTGCCTGGTCAACGGCTTCCGCTGGGGCAGCGTCGACTGTGGCTGGGTTTCCCGGTCCTCGTACTCCTCGGCCGGGCCGTGCGCGTCGTGCTCCGGGCGGGCCGCCGGGGTGGCGACCCTGCGCTGCGGGCTCAGCCGGGACATCCGGCGCTGCCGGATCTCCTCCTCGATCCGCACCTGACGACGCAGGTACCCGAGGTAGCCGACGAGACCGATGTCGATGGCCGCTTGTATCCACCACAGCAGCGGCGACAGCGTGACCGCCAGCAGGCCGACCACCACCGCGGCGAGCAGCGTCAGCACGACCACGCGCTGCCGGAACGTGTAGCGCGCCCGTGCGGTCATCGCGGCCGCCTCGGCGTCGAAGCCACCCCTGCCGGGACGGAACGGCCGGGACCGTCCACGCTGGTAGCGGTGGTATCCGCGCGCCGAGTAGTCCTCGTCCGCGAAGTCCCCTTCTTCGAAATCCCCGTCCTCGAAGTCCTCGTCCAGTTCGGCGTCCAGATCCGCGTCGTCCCGCTCGTCGAACTCGGCTTCGTCGAAGTCGGATTCGAACTCGTCGGTGTCGCGTTCTGTGTCGACCTCTCCGGTGTCGGCCATGCTGGCCTCCCTCTCCGCCGTGCCGTGCACGCCCCCGCTGCGAACGACCCTCGCCGCGAGTGTCGAGTCCGCGGTCCTGGCCACCTCCTGGCGCCTGCGGGCGACGATCGGGACGAGGACGAGCAGCCACGCGCCGACCAGCGCGACGATCATCAACGAGCTGGGCATGCCCCCGTCACCTCCCCCTGTTCACGCCTTGGCATGGTTAGTGCCGTCGCCACGCTAGTCACAACAGTCACATTGGTGTCGGAGCCACGCCGGAAGATCCGCAGCCGGCCTTACCACAGGTGATAATCGCCCGAACGGGCGACTCGATCACGGGAATCGGGCGCGTCCCTGGCCCACCAACCGGTTCACCAGGCCGGCCGTGGCGTCCTCTGTGGTCAGCGCGAAGCAGTAGTGGTCCCGCCAGCCGCCCGCCACGTCCAGGTACCGGCGGAACAGCCCCTCCTGCTGGAAGCCCAGTTTGGTCAGCACCCGGATGCTCGGCGCGTTCTCCGGCCGGACGGTCGCCTCCAGGCGGTGCAGCCCGGCCTCGGCGAAGCAGTGGTCGACCAGCATCGCGACCGCGGCCGTCGCCACGCCGCCGCGGACCAGGTGGCTGGCCACCCAGTAACCGATCCACGCGGAGCACAGCGCACCCCGCACCACGTTGCCCACGGTGATCTGCCCGGCCAGCTCGCCGTCCACTGTGATCACGCACGGCAGTGACTGGCCGCTGCGGGCCAGCGCGCGCAGTGCCCACCACTGCGATGGCCAGGCCAGCGACGAGTTGCGATCCTCCCAGCGCCCCACGCCGCTGGGTTCCCAGTTCTCCAGGTGCGACCGGTCGCGCAGCCGGATCCGGCTCCAGGTGGGGCCGTCGGCCAGGTGCGGCGGCCGTAGTTCGACCAGGCCCGCCGGCACCGCGAGTGGACCCAGGCGCGTCGGCCAGCCGGGGTGCCGACCGCCACCGGTCGACCAACCGGCGTCACCGACTCCGGTGGGTAGTCCACGATCGGCGGGCACAGCGCCTCGACTCCTCACTCCGGGATCGCATGACAGTCGTCAGCAGTCACGAACATATCCGCAGGCGCAGTCGGCGTGTCGGCAGCCTGGCGTCACGCACGCTGCGCGAGGAATGTCACCTGAACATCGTCACCGACCGCGATCTCGGTGATCTCCTCGTCGACCAGGATCAGGCAGTTGGCCTCGGCCAGGGACGCCAGCAGGTGTGCTCCGGACGTACCCAGCGGCTGCACCAGGTACTCCTCCGTGGTCGTGTCCCGCAGCAACTGACCACGCAGGAAGCCCTTCCTGCCCTTGCTGGACGCGACCGGCGACAGCAGTCGCGCACTGACCAGCCGCCGGTGCGGGCTGCGCTTGCCCAGCGCGACCCGGATCAGCGGCCGGACCAGCACCTCGAACACGACCAGCGCGCTCATCGGATTGCTGGGCAGCAGGTACGTCGGCACCAGATCCGGCCCGAGCCGGCCGAAGCCCTGCACCGAGCCCGGATGCATGCCCACCCGCGTCACGTCGATGTTGCCCAGCTCGGACAGCGCCTCGTGGATCTCCTCGCCACTGGCACCGCCGACACCGCCCGCGACGACGACCACCTCGGACAGCAGCAGCCGCCCCTCGACCACGTCCCGCAGCCGTTTGGCATCCCCGGGCACGATCCCGACCCGCGTCACCTCGGCGCCCGCGTCCCGGCCAGCGGCGGCCAGCGCGTAGGAGTTCACGTCGTACACCTGACCCGGGCCCGGCGTGCGGCCGATGTCGACCAGCTCGTCGCCGACCGAGATCACCGACACCCTGGGGCGCGGGTTCACCAGCACCTTGTCCCTGCCGACCGCGGCCAGCAGGCCGACCTGGGCGGAGCCGATCGCGGACCCGCGCCGGACGGCCACGTCCCCGGGCTGCACGTCCTCACCGGTGCGCCGGACGAACGCGGCCGACGGCACCGGCTGCTGGATCGTGACGCGCGCGTCGTGGCCGTCGGTGTAGTCGGTGGGCACGACGGCGTCGGCCAGGGTCGGCAGCGGTGCACCGGTGGCCACCCGCACGGCCTGGCCGGGCTGCAGTCGGCGAGGCTGCCGGGAGCCGGTCGGGATCTCGCCGACCACGGGCAGCGTGACCGGTTCGGTACCGGCCGACTGGACGTCCACGCTGCGCACCGCGTAGCCGTCGACGGCGGCCTGGTCGAAACCGGGCAGCGCGCGCTCGGCCACGACCTCCTCCGCGCACAACAGGCCCTGGGCCTCGGAGATCGCCACCCGGACCGGCGCGGGACGCACCGCGCCGGCCAGCACCCTGGCTAGCTGCTCGTCTACTGATCTCATCGGCTCGTCCTCGCAGTTCGGCGGTGCCCCGGCGCCGTGCCGGGCACACCGTCAGGCGTTATCGAGTCGCTCCCGCAGCCACTCGCGCAGCGCTGGGCCGTAATCCGGATGCTCCAGTGCGAAGTCAACAGCGGCACGGATGAATCCCCCGGGATTACCGAGGTCGTGTCGCCCGCCCGAATGGACGACGACGTGCACCGGATGGCCCTCGTCGATCAGTAAAGCAACCGCGTCGGTCAATTGCAGCTCGCCACCCGCACCGGGAGTGATTCGATGCAAAGCGTCGAAGATCGCCCGATCGAGTAGGTAGCGACCGGCGGCGGCGAACGTGGATGGCGCGTCCTCGGGCGCCGGCTTCTCCACCATGGCGTGTACCCGCTTGACGTCGCCGGCATCCGTGTCGGCCACGTCGAACACCCCGTAGGCGGAGATCTGCTCGCGCGGGATGTCGAACGCGCACAGCACGCTGCCGCCGTACCGGGCCCTGACCTCGGCCATCCGGGTCAGCACGCCGTTGGGCAGCACGAGGTCGTCGGGCAGCAGCACGGCCACGGCGTCGTCCTCGGGCAGCAGTGCCGGCTCGGCACAGCCCACCGCGTGGCCCAGGCCCAGCGGCGTGTCCTGGATGGCCTCGACGACCTCGATCAGCTCGGCGGCCCGGCGCACCTTCGCGGCCAGCTCGGGCTTGCCGCGCTCCTCAAGGGTGCGCTCCAGCTCGGGCTGCGGCCGGAAGTAGTCGATCACGGCCGACTTGCCCGGCGACGTCACGATCACCAGCCTGCTGGCGCCCGCCGCCGCGGCCTCGGTCGCGACCAGCTCGATGCCCGGCGTGTCGACCACCGGCAGCAGTTCCTTGGGCACGGTCTTGGTGGTGGGCAGGAACCGGGTGCCGAGGCCGGCGGCGGGCACGATGGCGGTCTGGAAGGCGCGCGTCGGGCTCATGGTCAGCGAGCCTAACCTCATGCTGTGAGCGGCCCGGGAGAAGATCGCTACTCCAAAGGCGCGTGGCGGACCAGGCTGAACGCCGCCCGCCGTGAGGTGAGCCCCGCCCAGCACGACATCGAGGCCGCGGCGCTGGCCGATGCGGTGTCGTCACTGCCCGGTGACCCGGTGTGCGCCTACGTGCCGATCGGCACCGAGCCCGGCTCAGCGGCCCTGTTGACCGCGCTGGTCGCGCGGGGTCGGCGGGTGCTGCTGCCGGTCGTGGTGGGTGCGCAGCCGCTGGACTGGGCGTGGTTCGACGGCACATTGGTCCCAGGCCCGTACGGCCTGCGCGAACCGGGCGGACCCCGGCTGGGGCCGTCGGCGATCGGTGAGGCAGCGCTCGTGCTGGTGCCCGCGCTGGCGGTGGACCTGGCTGGTCACCGGCTCGGCAAGGGCGGCGGGCACTACGACCGGTCCCTGCCGCTGGTCCGGCCGGGGGTGCCGCTGGTGGCCGTGGTGCGGGACGAGGAGCTGGTCGAGGCCCTGCCCGCGGAGCCACACGACGTGCCGATGACGGCAGTACTCACACCGATCGGGGGATTGCGACCGTTGGTGATGTGACCTGTACCGGGTCGTTTGCACCCGGTACGGTGGCGGGCGCATCATCGTATTGGCACTCTCGAGTGTCGAGTGCCAATGAGGGTTCGTGGTAGTCCGCAAAGGGAGCCGAACTTGCCTACCTACCAGTACGCCTGCACGTCCTGTGGGCACCGCTTCGAGGCTGTGCAGTCATTCTCGGATGCGTCGCTGAGCGAGTGCCCCGAGTGCTCGGGCAAGCTGCGCAAGTTGTTCGGGTCCGTGGGCGTGGTGTTCAAGGGCAGCGGCTTCTATCGCAACGACAGCCGGGCCGAGAGCACCAAGAAGTCGGAGAAGGCTGCCGAGCCGAAGAAGGATCCGACGCCGAAGGTCAGCGAGAGCTCGTCGACCAAGTCGTCGTCCACCTCGTCTTCGTCCACCTCGTCGTCTTCTTCTTCGTCGTCGGCCACCAAGGGCTCGAGTACGTCTGCCGCCAAGGCGTCCTGAGCCGCTGCGCCGGGGTCGACCAGTTGTTATCCAGCAGTCGCCGCTCGATCGGGAGCGACCGAGCGGCCACACTGCGCAACCCGTGCCGTCTGCGCGGCATCACGTCCGTCCCGCCACCCCGGCAGTCGAGTTATCCACTGCCCGCCTGGCGACAGTCCATTGCCCGCTGCCTCGCCCGGTAGCGCAGTTGTCCAGTACTGCGCGTTGCGCGCCCGTGAATCAGCCGGGCTTCAGCGCGAGTTATCCACAAGCGGGTCAGTTATCCACAGCTCGACGTGCGTCTGTCACATCGAGTAGCACAACTGCCTAACGTCGATCTTGGCCGAGCGATCCGCTCCGCCGTCCGACGAAGGAGGCACCGTGCGATCAGCTACCCGCTCACTGAACCCCCTGGCCACCGACCGCCTGCGCAGCCTGCTGCGCGGCAGAGGCTGGCCCCGCACCATGGCACTGCGCCGACTCGTCGCCGTGGCCCTCGTCCTGGTCGCAGGCGCGCTCGCCTTCCGGCCCGCGGGCGCCCGGGAGATCACCTCTGTGGCCGTGCTCGTCGCCGCGCACGACCTGGCACCTGGCAGCACGCTCACCGCACCTGACCTCGGCCTCCGCCAACTCCCGGCGGACGCGGTACCCACCGGCGCGCTGACCCATCGCGCGACCACCGTCGGCCGGGTGGTGGCGAGTGCGGTCCGAGCGGGCGAGCCGTTGACCGACGTCCGCCTGGTCGGTGCGGCCGACACCGCCCTGACCACCGGCAACCCGTCGGCCGCCACGGTCCCGGTACGACTGGCCGACCCCGACGTCGCCGACCTGCTCCGCCCCGGCATCCGCGTCGACGTGGTCACCCTCGACCCGGACGAGCAGACCGATCCCGTCCTGGCCGAGAACGCCACCGTGGTGACGATTCGGGACACGGAGGCGACTCAAGGCCAACCCGGTCGACTGGTGCTGGTCGCCCTTCCCCGGCAACTCGCGACAAGGTTGGCGGCCGCCTCACTGAGGCAACCCGTGACCGTTACCCTCCGCTGAAAATCGGGCCACCGACGTTCACGAAAGAACAGGGGCGAGCATGCTCAAGGGCTTCCGGGAGTTCATCTTCCGCGGCAACATCTTCGAACTGGCCGTCGCGGTCGTGATCGGCACGGCGTTCACCGCGGTGGTGACGGCAGTGGTGACCAACCTCATCAACCCGGTCATCGCGGCCATCGGTGGCCACAGCGTGAACGGGCTGAGCGTCCAGATCGTCAACGGCAACACCAAGACGATCCTGCACTTCGACACGGTGATCACCGCGATCATCAACTTCGTCATCATCGCGGCGGTCGTCTACTTCATCTTCGTCATGCCGATGCAGAAGATCATGAACCTGCGCAAGCGCAACCAGCCGCTGGAGGAGACGCTGCCCGAACCCACGGACGTCGAGGTGCTGGTGGAGATCCGCGACCTGCTCCGGGCCCAGACCAACGGCCGGACCTCCCAGCCTGCCAACGCCGGCACGGGCCCAGGGCGCGGGCGCGGGCGACGCCTACCAGCGCGGCCGCGAACAGGGTCTGCGAGGAGGTACCAACCAGGCATAACCCCGGGCCGCGGCCACCGCACAGGCCGTCCGGATCACGGCCCGGCCGGGCACGCCTCGCCACCAGCCGCATCCAGCGCCGGTCGGTCACAAGCCAAAGCCGGTGGATCACCACCCAAGGCGCGCCGCACCGAAGACCGGTCGGGCACGCCCGAGACGGCCACACCTCAAGCGAGACGGCCGCACCTCAAGGCGAGACGGCCGCACCTCAAGCGAGATAGCCGCACCGCAAGGCGAGTCGATCAAAGCCATGGCGCTCGCCCGCCCCGAGTGGATCGGGACTGGTCGGGGGTCATCATCACGCCACGGTCGGCGCGGGCCGAGGGTGACTAGCCGGAACTCGGCGGTAGCCGGGGCACGGCTGGGTCAGTCGCGGTCGTGGTGTGGGGGGCGATTGTCCTGGTACCACGTGTCCTCGCGGGTCTCGCCGGGTTCGGGCGTGCGCTCGTCCTGGGAGGTCTCGGGCAGGACCTCGCCGAAGACGTCGTCGATCGAGAGACGTTTCCGGCGCGGCGCAGCAGGTGGGTCGGCTGACTCGGTCACCCCACCATCATCACACCCGGCCGTGGCCACCGGATGATGGCAACATGGAGGTAACCCGGGTCGAACCAGACAAGAACAGGGGCACCGACACATGAGTTTCCTTGACAAGGCTAAAGACCTGGCATCGCGCGCCAAGCCGTACGCCGAGAAGGCCAAGCCCTATGCCGAGAAGGCCAAGCCTTACGCCCACAAGGCCACGAACCTCGCCGCCAAGGGCGTGTCGAGCGCTGCGTCCCATGTGGACAAAGCGACCGGCGGCAAGTACCACGACAAGATCGAGCACGTGCACGGCAAAGTCGGGGACGTCAGTGGCAAGATCGGCGACAAGCTCGGCGGAGCCCTCCACCGCGACGGCAAGCACGGGCACGACGCTCCCGGCAGCACCGGGCCGGAGACCGGCGGCAAGTCCTGACCCGGGGTTGCTGACACAGGGTTCCTGACCGCCACCAGACCCGGCGCGATACCGGCCACGCCGTAGTGGACCCGCCACCCCACTACGCGAGCGGCCGGGACAAGCCAGGATCGCATCGCGGCCGGGCCAGCCACGAGCCGCGCGGCAGCCAAGGGTGCACCCGTGAAACGGGCAACGCGAGCCGCGCGAGAACAAGCCGACATGACGTCGCGGCCGGGCGAACCAAACCCGACTGACCGCGCACGACACCACGACACCACGAACCGCGCGGCAACCAAGAGTGCACCGTAAAACGGGCAACAAGAGCCGCGCGAGAACAAGCCGACATGACGTCGCGGCCGGGCGAACCAAACCCGCCCGACCGCGCACGACACCACGGGCCGCGCTGTGGGCGGCGGCTCAGGCTGCGCCGCTGTGCGACCCGAGGGTGCCCGTCAGGCTTCGTCCAAGCCGGACAGTTCCTCGATGACGTGCGGTACCAGGGCGGAGAGCGTCGCCATGCCATCGCGGACCGCGGCGCGGGAGCCTGCCAGGTTGACCACGAGGGTGCTGCCCGAAACGCCGACCAGGCCGCGGGAGATGCCGGCGTCGACGGCGCCGGCTGCCAGGCCGGACGCGCGCAGTGCCTCGGCGATGCCCGGGATGGGCCGATCGAGCACGCCCAGGGTCGCGTCCGGCGTCACGTCCCTCGGTGACACTCCCGTGCCGCCGACCGTGACGACAAGGTCGACTCCCCCGATCACGGCGGTGTTCAGGGCGTTGCGGATGTCCACCGTCTCGCCCGCGACGGCGACCGTGCCGTCCACGATGAACCCGGTCTCCTCCAGCAACTCCGTCACCAGCGGCCCGGTCTTGTCATCGTGTTCTCCGTGCACGACCCGGTCATCGACGATCACGACGAGTGCCCGGCCGAGCCGCTGTGTGCTGCGCTCCATGCGGTCACGGTAGCGGTCGCGCGAACCCCGGCATCCGTCACGTCCACGTGGACCCTCGGGCCGGCCACACCGCCCCGAACTCAGTGGGCCGACGCGAGCGGCAGACGTACCTCGAAACGGCATCCCGAGCCGTGGTTGTGCGCATCGATCCGGCCCCGGTGCGCCTCGACCAACCCGCGCGCGATCGCCAGGCCCATACCCGCGCCCGCCGGGTCCTCCGGCTCGCCGCCGGGCATCCGGGCCGCCGAACCCCGGAACGCGACGTCGAAGACCCTCGCCAGCTCGTGTTCCGGGATGCCGCCGCAGCCGTCGTCCACGTGCAGCCACGCCTCCTCGCCGTCCACGCCAAGGCCGACCATGACCGACCCGTCGGGCGGCGTGTGCCGGATGGCGTTGGACAGCAGGTTCCGTACGATCCTGGCCAGTTCCGGGTCGCTGCCCAGCACCACGGGCCAGGCCTCGACCTCCGCCGACACGGTGACACGCTTCCGCAGCGCCACCGGCAGGGCCGCCGCGACCGAGTCCGACACCACGTCCCGCAGCGGCACCGCTGACAGGGTCAGCCGCAGGGCCCCCGCGGTGATCTTGGACAGCTCGAACAAATCGTCCACCATGCCGGACAGCCGGGTGGCCTCGTCGCTGATCCGGCCCGCGTACCCGGCCACCTCGGTCGGCGCCACGACGAGACCGTCGGCCAGCGCCTCCGCCATCGCCCGGATGCCGGCCAGCGGTGTCCGCAGGTCGTGGCTGATCCACGCCACCAGCTCCCGCCGCGCCGCCTCGGCCGAGCGCTCCCGGTCGCGTGCCTGCCGCTCCCACACGCTGCGCCGCGCGATCGCTCTGCCCAGCAGCACCGCGATCGGCACCGTGATCACGGCCGTCGTCATGCTGACCAGCAGCGCCGTGTAGAGGGCGGGGTTGAACATGAACCGGCTCGCGCCGAGCACGCCGGACAGTTCCGCGAACAGCGGCACCAGCACGAGCACGGTCATCGTCGCGACCAGGGACCGCTCGCCCAGTATCCGCAGCACGAGTACGCCCAGCAGCGCGACCGGCAGCGTGAACGCGAGCACGAACGGCGCGATGTGCAGCAGGTCCCGCCACATGTCAGCCACCCAACCGGTCGTACCGATAGCCGACGCCCCACACGGTCGCGATCCGGTCCGGGCGGGCCGGGTCCTGCTCGACCTTCTCCCGCAGCCGCCGCACGTGCACGGTCACCGTGGACTGGTCGCCGAAGTCCCACCCCCATACCCGGGACAGCAGCTCAGCCCTGGTGAACGCGGTGCCGGCGTGGGTGATGAGGAACTCCAGCAGGTCGAACTCGCGCGTGGTCAGCGCCAGCGGCGCCCCGTGCAGCCGGGCCCGCCGTGCGGTCACGTCGATGATCAGGGCACCGTCGACCAGTTCGTCGTGCCCGTGCGCCGGCTCGGTGGCCGTGCGGCGCAGCACCGACGTCACCCGCAGCACCAACTCGCGCGGGCTGAACGGCTTCGCGACGTAGTCGTCGGCGCCCAGTTGCAGCCCGGCGATCCGGTCGTCCTCCTCGCCGCGCGCGGTCAGCATCACGACCGGCACCTCACTGTGCTGGCGCAACCGCCTGCACACCTCGAACCCGTCGATACCGGGCAGCATCAGGTCGAGCACGACGAGGTCGTGCTCGCTCTCCCCGGCCAGGTGCAGGGCCTGCTCACCGGTCCCGGCCAGGGTCACGTCATAGCCCGCGTGTTCCAGGTACCGGCGCACGACATCGCGCACGTTGTCGTCGTCGTCGACGACGAGCACCCGCTTCGCCCGACTCATCGCAGCTTCACCAGCTCACCGGGATCACCAGACCACCGTAGTGACGCTGTACCACGGTCGCCCGGTACGCGGCGATCCGTCAGCCCTTCGTAAGAATTGACACAGCGCAGGGGACCTCCACTGTGGACTACTTCGGGTTGACGGTCTGGCCGGCCAGGGTCGCGGTGACCGAACCGCCGTTGCTGAGCGTGAGCGTCATCTTGTCGCCGGGCGCCGCCGCGTGCACCGCCGCGACGAGGCCGTCGGAGCTGCTGACCGCCCGGCCGTCGACCTTGACCACCACCGAGCCCGCCTTCAGGCCTGCCTTGTCCGCCGGACCGCCTGCCGTGACCTTGCCGATCAACGCACCCGTGGGCAGGATGCTCTGCTGCCCGTTCTGGGTCGGCGTGCTGTCGGAGACCGACACGCCGAGCACGGTCTGGATCGCTTTGCCCGTCGACACGATCTCGTTCGCGATCCGCTTGGCCTGGTCGATCGGGATGGCGAAGCCGATGCCGACGTTGCCGCCCTGTGACTGGTCACCCGGCACCCCACCACCGTTGGGCGAGTAGATGGCCGAGTTGATGCCGATCACGCTGCCCTGCATGTCCACCAGCGGACCACCCGAGTTGCCCGGGTTGATCGCGGCGTCGGTCTGGATCGCGTCCAGCACCGTGGTCTGGCTGTTGCCGCCGTCGCCCGCCTCGGTGGGCCGGTGCAGCGAGCTGATGATGCCAGCGGTGACCGTGCCGGACAGCTCGAACGGCGCCCCGATGGCGATCACGTCCTGCCCCACGTTCAGGGCGTCGGACTGACCCAGCCGCGCGACCGGCAGCCCGGTCACGTTGTCCGCCTTGATCACCGCGATGTCGCTTGTCGGGTCGCGCCCGACGACGGTCGCGGACACGGTCTTGCCGTTGGCGAAGATCACCTGGATCCGGCCGTTGGCGACGGCGTCGGCGATCACGTGGTTGTTGGTGAGGATCTCGCCGTTGGAGCTGATGATGATGCCGGACCCGGTGTCGCCGGAGAGGTTGCCCTGGTCCTGGAACTCGGCGGCGATGGTGACGACCTCGGGCAGCACGTTGTTCGCCACGGCCTGCACGCTGCCGGCGGGCGCGCTCGTCGGATGGCTGGCCGGTTCGGACTGCGACAGCGAGCTGACCACGTCCGCCTTGTTGCTGTTGGACACCAGGTAGCCGCCGAGACCGCCGGCCGCACCACCGATCACCAGTGCCAGCACGGCGATCCCGACGACCAGGCCGGTGGATCGCCTGGCCCTCGGCGGCTCCGGCGGCAGGCCGCCGATCGGGTAACCGGCGGTGAGCGGGCCGGTGGGCGGGTTGTTCGGCGGGCCGTAGCCACCGAAGCCGCCGGTGTGCTGCGGGACACCAGGCTGCTGCCCGTATTGCTGGTGGTACGCGCCTGCCTGTGACCACGGGTTGGGCTGCACCGGGTTGGCGCCGGACTGCGGCTGGCCGGGCGGGGTGTACGCGGGATAGACGGGTTGCCACGACGAACCTGATTGCGGCGCGGACCCCTGCGCGGCCGACTCCTGCGGTGCCCAATCGTGCTGGGCCGACCCGTGCCGAGCAGCCGACTCCTGCGGTGCCCAGGTCTGGGCAGCCGAGTCCGGCACCGGCGATTCCTGCGCCCACCCTGGCGAAGCCGACTCAGACGAAGGCGAAGGCGGAGCCGAGGGAGCGGGCTGCGCCTGGAACGCGCCCGACACCGTCTGAGTGCGCTCGCCCGGTTCCTCGGCCGCGGCCGAGGCAGGCTCTGCAGGTGCACCGAGGAGGTCGTCGGCTAACCCTTGGCGCGGCGCGTCGTCGGCCTGCCGCGCCGCCGGTTCGGGCGTCGCGTCGTGCTCCGGCGGCGTCGCGCCGGCCGGTCCCGTGCCGTCCCCCGCACCCGGGAAGTTCTCCGTCATACGACCACTTTGCGCCCTGTGCCTGAGAACACGCTGAGACCTCCGGTGGTGATGCTCCGTAACAAGATGTCAGTAGGCGGAGGCCGGATCGTTGGCCCGCAGCCGATCCGCCAGCTCCTCCGGCCGCACATCGTTGATCCACACTGCCATGCCGGACTCGGAACCGGCCAGGTACTTCAGCCGGTCGGCCGCACGCAGCACCGAGAACAACTCCAGCCGCAGCCACGCCAGGTCCCGCCCGACCCGGACCGGCGCCTGGTGCCACCCGGCGACGTAGGGCAACGGGCGGTCGTAGAGCGCGTCCAGCATGTGCAGTACACGCAGGTACACGTCCGCGAAGGCGTCCCGGGCCGCGTCGTCGAGCGAGGGCAGATCGGGCACCTGCCGGTGCGGCACCACGTGCACCTCGACGGGCCAGCGCGCCGCGGCGGGCACGTAGGCCGTCCACTGTTCGTTGGTGGCCAGCACCCGACGGCCGGTGGCCAGTTCGCTCGCGAGTACGTCACCGAGCACCGGCCTGCCGTGCCGGGCCTGATACTCGGCCGCTGTCGCGAGCATCAGCTCGGTGCGGGGCGTGACGAACGGGTAGGCGTAGATCTGGCCGTGCGGGTGACTGAGCGTCACGCCGATCTCGGTACCGCGGTTCTCGAACGGGTACACCTGCACGACGCCCGGCTGCTTGCCCAGCTCGACGGTCCGATCGGCCCACACGTCCAGCACGGTGCGCACCCGTTCCGGCCGTAGCTGCCCGAACGAGCTGTCGTGGTCCTGCGTGAAGCAGACCACCTCGGTACGCCCCCGAGCGGGCGCGACCTGCACCATCGGCATGCCCTCGACGGTAGGCGGGGTGTCCGGCACCTGCCGGGCGAACGACGGGAACCGGTTCTCGAACACGACCACGTCGTAGCCGGCCTCGGGGATCTCGGTCGGCCGCTCGGGCGTGCTCGGGCACAGCGGGCACAGGTCGGCGGGCGGGTGGTACGTGCGGGTCTGCCGGTGCGTGGCGAGCACGACCCAGTCCCCGGTGAGCGGGTCCCGCCGGATCTCCGAGCGCGGGGCCTGCGCGGGCAGATCACGGGTGTCGCGCGCTGCGCGGTCCGGCGTGCCCGGGGTGTCGTCGTAGTAGATGATTTCGCGGTCGTCGGCCAGCCGCCGGACCGACTTGCGGACGACGGCACCCATCAGCCCGGCCGGCCGGGCAGCCGGATCGCCATCAGGGCACCGCCGTCGGGCACCTTGCCCGCGTACGCCATGCCGCCGAGCCGCTGCGCCGTCTGCATCACGATGGACAGGCCGAGCCCGGAACCGGGCAGCGTTCTGGCCTCCTCCGACCGGTAGAACCGGTCGAACACGCGCGGCAGGTCCGCCTCGTCGATACCCGGGCCCTGGTCGGTCACCTCGATCACGGCCGTACCGTCGCCGAGCGGTCGCAGTGTGACACCAATCACTCCTCCCGCCGGGCTGAACTTCACGGCGTTGTCCAGCAGGTTGAGCACGGCCCGCTCCAGCGAGCTGGCGTCCCCGAGCAGGGTCCACGGCTGCAACGTGACGTCGAAGGTGACCGTGGCGGCCCGTCGCCGGGCCCGGTCCAGTGCCCGCTCGACGACCTCGACCAGCTCCACCGGCTCGTGCACGACCTCCGGGGCGTCCTGGCGGGCGAGTTCGACCAGGTCGCCGATCAGCGTGGTCAGCTCGTCGAGCTGGCTGTGCACGTCGGTGTACAGCTCCGTGGTGTCCTCGTCGGACAACGTCGGCGCGCCCGGTTTGCTGGCCTCGATCAGCAGTTCCAGGTTGGTGCGCAAGGACGTCAGCGGGGTGCGCAGCTCGTGGCCCGCGTCCGCGACCAGCCTGCGTTGCTGCTCCTGCGACTCGGCCAGCGCGCCCAGCATCACGTTGAAGCTCTGCGTCAACCGCGCCAGCTCGTCGTCCCCGCTGACCGGGATCGGGCGCAGGTCGCCCGTGTTCGCGACCCGTTCGGTGGCCCGGGTCAGGCGGAGCACCGGGCGCAGACCACCTCGGGCCACGGCCGTACCCGCGACCGCGGCCACCAGGATGCCCGCACCGCTGATCAGGAACAGCACCAGACTCAGCGATCGCAGAATGTTCTGGTCGGTGGTCAGCGGTTCACCCGCGACCAGCGCGGAGCCGGGGATCTTCGGGAACGGTGTGGCCGCCACGACGTAGTCGCCCTCGGTACGCACCGACAGCGCCGACGAGCCCGCGGCCACTGCCCGTTCGGGGGCGCCGATCAGGTCGTGCGGCAGCCGCTGCGTCCCGGGCGTGATGGTCACCAGGGTCTGGCCCTGGGCGTTCACCAGGTCGAACTTGGTGTCGGCGAACTCGAACGGGCTCAGCGTGATCGACACACCGCCGTGGTACTGGTCATTGGCGATGTCGATGACCTTCTCGGTCAGCTGGCTCTGCAGCTGGCTGTACAGGTTGTTCCGCACGGTCAGGTACGCGCCCAGCGACACCAGCGCGACCGCGACGGCCACGCAGGCCGCCGCGAGGATGGTCACCCTCGCCCGCAACGACATCCGCTGCGAGTGGGTCGCCTTGCCGTCGCCGGAGGGTGTGGTGGCCGGCCGCGTGGTGGGCGGCTCGCCGTCCGGCGGGGTCGAGCGGACCTCGGTATGGGTCACGGCGGGGTCTCCCGCAGCACGTAGCCCACGCCGCGCACGGTATGGATCAGTCTCGGCTCACCGTCGGCCTCGGTCTTGCGCCGCAGGTAGCCGACGTAGACCTCCAGCGCGTTGCCGGAGGTCGGGAAGTCGTAACCCCACACGTCCTCCAGGATGCGACCCCGCGTCAACACCTGCTTCGGGTGGGCCATGAACAGCTCCAGCAGGGCGAACTCGGTCCTGGTCAGGCTGATCGACCGCTCGCCGCGGTGCACGTCCCGGGTGCCGGGGTCCAGCTCCAGGTCGGCGAACCGCATCGCGGGCGGTCCGTCCGAATTGAGCGCGTCGGTCTCGGCGATCGCCCGCCGCAGCAGTGCCCGCAGCCGGGCGAGCAACTCCTCCAGCGCGAACGGCTTGGGCAGGTAGTCGTCGGCACCGGCGTCCAGGCCGGCGACCCGGTCGGACACGGCGTCGCGCGCGGTGAGCACCAGGATCGGCAGGTCGTCGCCGGTGCCGCGCAGCCGCCTGCACACCTCGAGCCCGTCCAGCCTGGGCATCATCACGTCCAGCACCATCGCGTCGGGCCGCTGCTGGGTCACGGAGTCCAGGGCCTGCTGGCCGTCGCCGGCGAGATCGACCTGGTAGCCGTTGAACTGCAACGACCGCCGCAGCGACTCGCGCACGGCGCGGTCGTCGTCGACAACGAGGATGCGCATGTGGACAGTTTCCCGACCCGTCCTGAGAACCGCCTGAGAGACACCTGTGCAAGGAGGTGGCTTGTCGGCGATTTCACCGGTCCGCGCGAACGTCAGGCCGCTCCGGGCGCCGTGGGCGCGTTCCACCGCCGCCACAGCGCGAGCACCCTGATCAGCACGACGAGCGCCGAGCCGACCACGGCGACCGGGCCGGACGGCAGCCCCAGCCAGTCGCCGAGCACCACCAGCACCCCGCCTGCCAGCGCGGCGAGTGCGTAGATCTCCCGGCGCAGCACCACGGGGATCTCCCGCAGCAGCAGGTCGCGCAGCACGCCGCCGCCGATCGCGGCAGTCATACCGACCAGCCACGCGTCGTACCGCGGCACGCCCAGGTCCAGCGCGGTCTGGGTGCTGGACGTGACGAACAGGCCCAGCCCGACGGCGTCCGCGAGCAGCATGGCCCGCCGCAGCCGCACCACCTGCGGATGAAACCGGAACACGACCAGCGACACGACGAGCGGCACCAGCAGGAACGGCCAGTGCTCCAGCGCGGTCGGTGGGTGCACTCCCAGCAGTACGTCCCGGATCAGCCCGCCGCCCAACGCCGTGGTCATACCGACGACCGCGACACCGAACACGTCCAGCCGCGCCCGCACGGCAGCCAGCGCACCGGATGCGGCGAACACCCCGATTCCGACCAATTGCAACACGGTGAGCAGCACCGCGCCATCCGACCACGTGCCCTGGGTCAGGTCCCTGTCGACAGGCCCAGCCCGCTGAACAGCGTGAGCAGGGCCTGCCGGACCTCGACGCGCACGGTGGCCCGCGCCGCGGCGTCCCGCGCGTCGGCGACCAGCAGCGCGCCCTCGTTCAACGCGGAGAGCACGAGCTGCCCGAGTATCTGGACGGATTGCCGTGGCAACAGTCCGGCATCCATCGCGACCTCCAGCATGGTCGCGATCATGCCCAGTCCGTGCTTGGTCTCCAGATCCCGCCACAGCCGCCAGCCCAGCACGCAGCGGCGCGTCCGTGAGCATGATCCGCACGACCTCGTCCCGCTCGCACTGGGCGAGGTAGGCGTCCAGCGCGGCGGTCATCGCGGCGCCCAGATCGCCGCGTGCCGCCGTGCCCGCGGCGACCTCGATCTCCGCGGTCATCTCAGCTTCCAGCTCGACGAACACCGCACGGAAGAGGTCCCGTTTGTCGCTGTAGTGGTGGTAGAGCGCTCCCCTGGTCAACCCCGCGGCGGACACGATCTCCGCCGCTGCGACGTCCGCGTAGCCGCGCTCGGCGAACAGCCGACGCGCCGTCGAGACCAGAGCGGCCCTGGTCGCCCGCGACCTGTCCTGCTGGCTCTGCCTGTCTCGACCACTACCCTGCCGTGCCAACCCGTCCCGCCGAACCGCTCGTCCCGCGACCGTCAGTGCGAGCGCAGGAAGTCCACCACCAGCCTGACCACTTCGGCAGGCTGATCCTCGGACACGAAGGTACGCGAGTCCTCGATGACGACCCGGCGGGCGTCGGGCAGCAGCTGCGCCAACCGCTCCCACAGCCGGGGCGGGAAGAACTTGTCCTCGGCGGCGCCGATCAGCAGCACCGGCTGCTTGCAGTCGCCGAACCGGTCGGCCGCGGCCAGCGTGTAGCGCTTGTGCACGCCACGCAGGAACTTCCGCAGATCCCGCCGGATCTCGGGGCTCTCGCCGCAGGGTCCGGTGTAGGAGCGCCAGACGTCGTTCGGGATCGGTTTCTTCGCCACGCTCCCGAACACCGTCGGCGAGTTCCGGATGAACGGCACCTGGATCGCCTTGGCCATCAGCCAGGTCATGCCGGGTATGGCCACCACCTTCGGCAACGGGGAGAGCATCGGCGGGAAGAAGTAGTCCAGCGCGTCGCCGGGGGTGAGCACGATCCGGCCCAGCCGCCGCGGATGCTCGGTCATCAGCAGTTGGGTGATCGCGCAGCCGGTGTCGTTGGCGACGATCGTGACATCCGTCAGGTCCAGCTCGTCGAGGAACTCGGCGATCAATCCGGCGACCCCCGGCGGGCTCAGGTCGGCGTTGGGCGGCATCGGCGTGCGGTGCCCGCCGAGGGGCCAGTCCGGTGTCAGGCAACGGAAACCGGCTTCGGCGATGTCCGGCACGACCTTGCGCCACAGGCCTGAGTTGACCAGCACGCCGTGCACGAACACGACCGGAGCCCCGGTGCCGCGCTCGTAGTAGCGCACCCGGCCGCTCGCCAGGTCGACGGTGCGTTCGGTGCCCAGAGGTCCGCTCGTCGTCATGCGTCAACGGAAACATACATACAGTCTGTATGTCAATGGCCATGCCCGGTTCAGGGCAGGCGATTCGCGTGGTTCAGGAGTCCAGGACGTCCGCGGTGAACATGGCGACCAGCGGCATGCCGCCGATCTCGGTCAGGTTCGCACCGGCCACCTGCCATTCCGCCGACCCGAAGGCCGCCTTCGCGGACTCGGCGGACTCGAAGTACAGCTCCGTCATCAGGTACGGCTCGGTCTCGCCGAGGAAACCGGGCATCAGCACCCGCGCGACCCGCGCCACCTCGGCCCGCACCAGCCCGGGCGTGCGGTCCACCAGGGGCATGTGCGAACCGAAGTACCGCTCCTCGAAGGCTTCCGGGTCGGCCGGCTTCTGGTACAAGGCGATGAACTTCAGCATGGGTCGACCCTAGTCAGCCAACCCGGATGGCGGCGGGGACACATCGTTCCTGTCAACGACTCGACACGGCCGGTACCGGTAACGGTCCGCTCATTAGTCCGATCCGGCGACATTCGCCGCGACTGACAGTACAAGGCGCGACGGTCACCGGTAACCTCCGGAGCACACCGGCGACAAGACCGTTCGTAGTGGCTACGACCGCCGGTCAGGGAGCGTCGAGACAGAGGTGGAGCGGGACCAACCGCGCAGTCCTGATGAACTGCCGGACGCCGATATCGAGGTGCGCCAACTAGTCACGGCCGGCCACCTCGACGAAGCGAACGCCCTGCTCGACCGCATCCTCGCCCGCAACGACCGCGTCGCCGACGAGGGCACCCGTGCCTCCCTGTTCGTGCACCGCGCCGTCATGGCATGGCGGCTGGGCCGGATCCCGCTCGCGCTGGAACTGGCGGCCGAGGGCTGGACGGACTTCGACGCGACCAAGTCCACCGGGCCCGCTGCGGCACGCACCCTCGGCCAGCTGGGCTACCTGCTGGAGGGCCTCGGCAACCGCCGGGCCGCGCTGGACACGCTGCGGCTGTCGGTGCGCTGCGCGCGCGAAACCGACGACCCCCAGCTGCTCGCGAGCAACCTGCAGCGCCTGGGCGGCACGCTGAACTTCCGGGCCGCCGAGGGCGTCGACGCCGACGCCGCGTTCGAGGAAGCCAGGACCGTGCTCGCCGAGGGCCTCGGCCTGGGGGCGGACGAACGCACCCACCGCGCGTTGCTCGGCGCGTACGGCCGTTCGCTGGCCGGGCTCGGTGAGCTGGCGGCGGCCGCCGAGGCGGGGCGGCAGGTGCTGCGGCTGGGCATGCAGGCCGACGACGTCTGGGCGATCGCGGTCGGGCAGTGGGTGCTGGCGGTGGTGCACCAGTCGCGCGGCGAACTGACCGAGGCCAGGACGATGGCGGCCCGGTCGGTGACCAACGCGGAACTGATCGCCGACACGTCGCTGCTGCTGCGCTTCTCCACGGATCTCGCGGACATCTGCGCCGAGTTGGACGATCCGGTCGGCGAGGCGGTGGCGCTGCGGCGCAGCGTCGCGGCAGCGCGTAAGGCCGCCGAGACCCTGCGCGAAGGACTCGGCCAGGCGATGGAGCAGCGCAGGCTCGCGGCGCTGGCACAGCGGCTGGCGACGGCCGCGCAGGAGGCGGCGGCCCGCGATCCGTTGACCGGCCTGGCCAATCGACTCGGGCTGGAACGCACCGCGCCCGCGATGCTCGCGCAGGCCGTCGAGAGTGGCCGGACGCCGTGGCTGGTGCTGATCGACGTCGACTGGTTCAAGGGCGTCAACGACGACGCCGGGCACGCCGCTGGTGACGCTGCCCTGCGCGAGATCGCCCTGCTGATCCGGCACGAGTGCCGCAGCGACGACATCGTGGCGCGATGGGCGGGCGACGAGTTCGTGGTGCTGCTCGGCGACGCCAGCGGTGACCGGGAGGCGGGCCCGGTGGTGGCCGAGCGGATCCGGGCGTCGGTCGCCGACCACGACTGGACCATGGTGCTCGGTTCGGCCCGGCGGCCGACGGTCAGCATCGGCGTGGCCAGCGGCAGCGGTGGGCTCGACGATCTGTTCGCCGTCGCGGACATCGTGCTCTACCAGGCGAAGCGGCACGGCCGGAACCGCGTCGTGATCTACCAGCCCCAGCTGGACGACATCTCCCAGCTGGCCGGCGAGCACTAGGCGATCAGACCGCCCCGGTAGGCGACGAGCGCGGCCTGCACCCGGTTCGCGGCGCCGATCTTGCCCAGCACCGCGGACACGTAGCCCTTCACGGTCGCCTCGGACAGGTGCAGCGAGCCGCCGATCTCGGCGTTGGACAGGCCCCGCCCGATCAGCGACAGCACCTCACGCTCCCGGTCGGACAGCACGGTGAGCAGCTTGCGCGCGGGCTCGGCGGCCCGTTCGCCGTTGGCCACGGCCGCGAGCACGCGCGCCGCGACGCCGGGGTCGAGCACGGCACCGCCCCTGGCGAGGTCCCGGACGGCCTTCACCAGTTGCGCCGGCTCGGTGTCCTTGAGCAGGAATCCGTTGGCCCCCAAGCGAAGCGCCTCGCTGACGTAGTCGTCGACGTCGAACGTGGTGAGCATGGCGACCGCGGGCGGCTCCGCGAGCGCGACCAGCTTGCGCAGTGCGGCGAGGCCGTCGGTGGTGCGCATCCGGATGTCCAGCAGCACCACGTGCGGACGGTGCAATCGGACGAGCTCAGCGACCTGACCACCGTCGTCGCACTCGCCGACCACCTCGATGTCGCCTGCGCTGCCCAGGATCATGCGCAGCCCGGAACGAACGAGGTCCTCGTCGTCGGCAAGTACAACTTTGATCACGGACGCCTCCCCGATGGGCGCTGCTGCCTTCGAAATCATCTCATTACGTATCGCGACCAGCGCACACGGGCGGTATTAGGCCGATCGGCGGACAGTAAACATGAGATCAGTTCGCGATAGCGCCCCTGCTCCTTTGTAGACTGCCGTGATCGATCAGTAGAAGCCGGCGAGGTGCAGCACGGCAGCGATGACGGCCAGCACGATCAGGCAGGACACCCTCACCACCGCCCGGTACGGCAGGCCGAACGGCCGGTCCGGTATGCGGGTCCGCACCACCGCAGGCAGGAACGTGTCCGGCTTGATCAACGCGACCAGTGCGAGCACGGCGAGAAGCCCGGCCACGAATCCGAGGGCCTGCATCCGAGCACTATCCCACCGAGCGGTCACGTGATGGACGGGCCGGGCCGGCGGAGATCCGCGAGACGAGTCCCGGGTGACGGCTCATCGTCTATCGTCGATGAGCGATGATCGGAGTGGCGATGCTGGACCGTGAGCAGGCGGAGACGTACGCGGGCTGGTTCCGTGCGCTGGCGGACGCGACCCGCGCGCAGATCCTGAGCCTGCTGGCCGAGCAGGACGGCCCGCTGAGCGTGGGCCAGATCGTGCAGCGTGTCCCAGTTGGACAGTCCACGGTATCGGCGCACCTGAAAGTGTTGGTGGAGCTGCACTTCGTGCTGGCCGAACAGAGCCGGTACCGGTTGGACGAGCGATGCGCGACCCGCTTCCCGGCTGCGCTCGACGCCGTCCTGGGCCCCCAGCGGCCGGCCACCGAGAACCAGGCTCGTGTCCTGCCGATGACCGAGGAGCACGCGAGCGGGGTGCTGGCGGTGTATCAGCAGGGCCTGGACAGCGGCAACGCCAGCTTCGAGACCGCCGCGCCCACGTGGCCGCGTTGGGACGCCAATCACCTGGCAGCACACAGGTTCGTGGCCGTCGACGATCGAGATGAGATCATCGGCTGGATCGCGGCGTCACCGGTGTCCAGCAGGCGGGTGTACGCCGGAGTGCTGGAGCACAGTGTGTACATCCGGCCGGACCAGCAGGGCAGAGGCGTGGGCCGGGCACTGCTGGCGGTATACATCGAGTCGACGGAAGCGGCCGGGGTGTGGACGCTGCAGAGCGGCATCTTCCCGGAGAACCAGGCGAGCCTGGCACTGCACCGCCGAGCGGGCTTCCGAGACGTAGGCCGACGGGAGCGCCTTGGCCACCACCAAGGCCAATGGCGAGACGTCATCCTGATAGAACGCCGAACCACCCGAACCATCCACCCGCCAACAACCTGACCAGCGCGAACCAGTGTTCCGTCAGGGCCCGGCCGTTCATCTTCTGCCAGTCGTTATCAGGCTGGACCGCCAGGTGCTGGCGGGTGATCTATCGGCAGACCGGGGTCGGTCCCGAGATGCGCCTCCACGCGAGCGAGGCGGTCGAGCGCTTCGGTCAACGCCACTTCGAGCCGTTGCTGTCGGGCAGCTTGTTCGGTATCCGCCCGCTCGACAGCTTGGAGACTACCGACGAACCAACTGGCGATGGATGCCGTGATCACCCCGAGGACGGCGATGCCGGTCAACATGAGGCCGACCGCGATCAGCCGGCCTTCATTGGTGACCGGATAGCGGTCGCCGTAGCCGACCGTCGTCACGGTCGTGATCGCCCACCAAGCCGCGTCGCCAAGGGTGTGGATGTTGCCATCGGGTGCGTCCCGCTCAACGTCGAAGACGCCGACGGCGGCCACGAAGAGGACAAGAATAGCGGTCATCGTGGTCTGGATTGCGATCTGACGGTCGAGTCGACCACGCCCGAAACGGGCAGTTCGTGCGACCAGCGCACCGGAGCGGGTGAACCGGGCGAGCCGGGCCAGCCGCACCAGCCGGACAGGCCGGAGAACCGGAACAGCCACCGCCAGCAAGTCAGGGATGTTGTGCAAGACGAACGCACCACGTCGCTGCGCGATGGCGAACCGAATCAGGTACTCGATCACAAAAATGACCCAGATCACGTCCCCGACCACAGCGATCGCCTTGTTCCCGGCCGGCGACAACTGCCGATCCAACACCGGGATGACCAGCACTGCGAGAAATAGGATGGACAGGATCAGCATTGGCAATTCGGTCCATCGAGTGAACGTGTCATTTACTTCCGCCGCACGGAATCGGGCCAATCGCCCGCGGCCGGTAGGCGATGCGTCGGTTTCTGACATGCCTCAGGATCCCGCTGGCCTGCGCATCGCGCACGGTCGTGGCGCGATCACCCTTGGGCGGAGCGTCGACGTGCGTCGATCGCCCGCCCGGCTCAGCCGGCCCACCGTGTCGGCGATCGTCACCGCCTGGTGACCGTGCCAAGTCGGCTCTGTGGTCGTGCTCGCAACCGTCGTTGGGCGCCAAAATTCGAGCGCGGAGCTGCAGGTCAGTGTGCACCTTGCGGGGTGTACGACCAGGACGCCACGTAGGCCGACGACCGTACAATCGACTCGCTGGCCCGCCGGGCCGCAGGTCACGGGCCACGGGCCACGGGACGATCCCCCCCCCCCCCCCCCCCCCCACGGGACGATCTCGCCAACCAGCTCGTTCAGCCCGGCGCCCAACCAACTACATACGCCCGCTAAGCTGGGCGAACGTTGACGGAAGGCCCCCGTAGCTCAGGGGATAGAGCGACGGTTTCCTAAACCGCAGGTCGCAGGTTCGATTCCTGCCGGGGGCACCACCTTTCACCGGGTGAACAACGGCTCTGACCACCAGCAATACCGGTCAGAGCCGTTGTGTATGGCTGACACCCGTCACGGCCTCCGTGCAGCCTTCACATAGCGGGCCCGGCTCCGCCAGGCATCGCCACCGCCGAAGGCGTTCCCGTCAGCGCCTGGGCCGATGGTGGCACTCGCGGCGGCGGCTCGCGGCGGCAAATCGGTGGACAGTGCGAGGGTCCACGGCGATGGTGAGCGGCATGCGCCAAGAGGAGATCTGGGACGCTGACGCTGCGCAGGGTTATGACACGCCGGGTACTGGGATGTTCGCTTCCGACGTGCTCGGGCCGACCGTGGATCGCCTCGCCGGACTCGCTGGCGGTGGACGGGCGCTTGAGTTCGCCGTTGGCACCGGGCGCGTTGCTGTGCCGCTGGCGGAGCGTGGTGTGTCCGTCAGCGGGATCGAGATGTCTCGGCCGATGCTCGATCGGCTGCGTACCAAGGCGGACGAGGCGACCATCCCGGTCGTCGTCGGCGACATGGCCACCGCCACCGCGCCCGGGACGTACACGCTCGTCTACCTCGTCTACAACACGATCTCCAACTTGCTCACCCAGGCCGAGCAGGTCGCCTGCTTCCGCAATGCCGCTCGCCACCTCACCCCGGGTGGCCGGTTCGTGATCGAGCTTGAGGTGCCCGACCTGCGCAGGCTCCCGCCGGGCCAGGACGCCGTCGTCTTCCGGTCGACGCCCGGTTATCTCGGCCTGGACACCTACGACGTCCTGCACCAGCACCTCGTGTCGCATCATTTCACGTTCGACGAGTCCACCCGGGCCCGCGTGTTTCGCAGCCCGCATCGCTACGTCTGGCCCGCCGAACTCGACCTCATGGCCCAGCTGGCCGGCTTCGAACTCGAGACCCGGCACGCTGACTGGACCGGAGCCGAATTCACCGCCGAGTCGACGTCGCACGTCTCCGTCTATCACCTGCCACCGGGCCAGTAGTCGCGCCGTCGGCTGGCACAGCGCGGGCAGTGCACTCGGGTCGCTCGCCAATCCGAGTACAGCATCGCGGTCAGTGCCGTGAACGTCACCGACGTCAGTACGCCGGCCGCGAAGAATGACCACGTCATCCCCAGCAACAATCGCTCCCCCGCCACCGCAAGCACGAATGCCGCGAGCCACCGCAGCCACGTCCTGATCACGTACGTTGCCATTGTCGCAATTCCTCACCTGTTCGGATCAACCCTATGAGCGCCTTGAGCCGCGGCAGTAGAGCACGCCTCCACCGCCGCGACAAGGGCCGCCGAATCCGGACATCGGGCAGCGCGGGCGCTTATTCCTGGGCTGATTCGATCAGCACGGAGAGAACTCTTCACACATTTGTGTAGCGCAGTTCCCGGATAGGCAAACAATGGTCGGTTAATATCGATCCAACAGGGGTCGATATTGGCTCGTCTAATTTCATCCTGGTTATTCGGATAATTTCATACGCATTGCTTTCGCGCTACTCTCTGCTGCAACGCGGAGCGCGGAGGAATGGGTGACGGACGACTGGGCAGCGGTCTCGCGGGCGATCACCGACCGGATGGTGGAACTCTCGCTGAGCCAGCGCCAACTCATCGAGCGCTCCCGCGTGTCCAAGGCCATCGTCGGCGAGATCCAGCACAACACGGTGCAACGCCACCGCAGCGAACGCACCCTCGTCGCACTCTCGCAGGCCCTCGGCTGGCACTCGAACCATCTCGACGCGATCCTCAAGGGATACCCGCCGCCGCGCGTCGGTGATCCCGTCGTCACCTCCGAAAAGGACGTGCCCGGCAGGCTCACCGTGATCGAGAACGAGCTGCGGCAGATCAACGATCACCTTGAGCGAATTGATTCGACGAACCATCGACTGGACGACGTCGCCACCGACATCATGGCCGGCGTCCGGCGGATCATCGAGGGACTTCAGCCCCCCACCCGCTGACCGGCCAAACCGACTACTGTCCGACGAATCATGCGTTTTCGGATCCTCGGACCACTGGAGGTGTCGTCACCCGACGGCACCCCCGTCGCCGTGGGTGGACCCCGGCCGCGCGCGCTGCTCGTCCTTCTCTTGGTGCACGCCGGGCGGCCGGTGAGTGTCGAGCGGCTGATCGTCGCCCAGTACGGTGACGACCCGCCCGCCGGGGCCGCGAACGCCGTACAGGCACAGGTTTCCCGGTTGCGGCGCAGCCTGGGTGCCGACCTCATCGAGCTCGACGCCGGTGGTTACCGGCTCGCCGTGGCCCCCGAAGACGTGGACCTGCACCAGTTCGAGCAGTGGGCTCGGGACGGGCGCCGGTTGCTCGCCGCCGACGACCACGGTCGTGCCGCGACCATCCTGCGGGACGCGCTCGGGTTGTGGCGCGGCACCGCCCTGGTCGACCTCCCACACGCCGACACCACCCGGTGGGACGAGTTACGGCTGGCCGCGACCGAGGATCTCGTCGAGGCCGAGCTGGCGCTGCCCGACGGCGCCCAGATCGCCGAACTCCGTGCCCTCGTCACCGCCCACCCGCTGCGGGAACGGCTGCGCGGCCAGCTCATGCGCGCCCTCACCGCTGCGGGCCGACAGGCCGAGGCCCTCGCCGAGTACGAGGACGTCCGCGGTCTCCTGGCCGGCGAGCTGGGCGCCGATCCGTCGCCCGAACTGGCCGCCGTACACCTGGCCATCCTGCGCGCCGAGCAGCCCGTGCGTCGCGGCGTGCCCGCTACGTTGACCGGTTTCGTCGGTCGTGGTGCCGAACTCGAACGGCTGGATCTGTTGCGGGGCAACAGACTCGTCACGATCCTCGGGCCAGGTGGCACTGGCAAGACCCGGTTGGCGGTCGAGTGGGTGCGCCGGCGCGATCGGACCGCCTGCTTCGTGGATCTGTCCACGGTGCACGGTCAGGTGCCGCAGGCCGTGCTGGCCGCGCTGGGCGTGCGCGAGTCCGGTTTCCAGGCCACCTCGACCAATCCGGTGCAGCGACTTGTCGCCGCGCTCGACGCCGAGACGCTCGTCCTGGACAACTGCGAGCACCTGATCGACGACGTCGCACCCCTCGTGCGCACCCTGCTCGCCGACTGCCCTGACCTGACCGTGCTCGCGACCAGCCGCGCGCCGCTGGGGCTGACCGGTGAGACGCTGCTCCCCCTTGCCCCGCTGGACGTCGACGGCGACTCGGTCCGGCTGTTCGCCGAGCGGGCCGCCGCCGTCCGGCCCGGGTTCGCGGTGACCGACGACAATCGCGCGACCGTCGCCGAGATCTGCGCCGCGCTCGACGGGCTGCCGCTGGCCATCGAGCTGGCCGCGGCCCGGTTGCGGCAGTTCGGCGTCGCCGAGATCAGCACCCGGCTCGCCGAGCACGGCCGCTTCCGGCTGCTGTCCCGGGGCGATCGGACCGCCGCCGAACGGCACCGCACGCTGCGGGCCGTCGTGGAGTGGAGCTGGGAGCTGCTGACACCCGCTGAGCAACTGCTGGCCCGGCGGTTCGCCGTGTTCACCGGTGGCGCCCCGCTGGCCGCCGTCGAGGCCGTGTGCGGTGTCAAGGACGCCGACGACCTGCTCGCCGACCTGGTCGACCAGTCGCTGGTGGCCACCGACGGCACCCGCTACCGGATGCTGGAGACGATCCGGCTGCACTGCCTGCAACAGCTGCCGCCCGACGAGCAGCAGTCGCTGTACCGTGCCCACGCCCGCTACCACCTCGACCTCGCCCGCCGCGCCGATCCACACCTGCGCCGCGCGGAGCAGCTCGACTGGCTGGCCACGCTGTCCGCGGAGCACGGCAACCTGATGGCAGCGCTGGACTGGTCCGTCACCGGCGACCACGCGACCGGGGCCGAACTGGTCGCCGCGCTGGCCGCCTACTGGTGGCTCAGTGGGCGCCGCAGCCAGGCAGGCCCTGCCGCGGCCGCCCTGTTGGACGACGTGCCCGCCGGATTGGACGAGGAGTACGTCGCGTGTGTGGTGCACGCCGTGCCGAGGGCCGCTGCGGAGCACTGGGAGCGGGCCGACCGGATCATCAAGGCAGCGCGGGGTCCGCTGCGGTACCCGTTCGGCCTCGCCCTCTGGGCGATGACAGTGGGGCCGCCGGACGATGCCGCCGAGGCCGGTTGGCTGCTGGCTGCCGATCCGTGGAACGTAGCGCTCGAACGGCTCGGCGTCGGCCTGATCGCTGTGCTGGGCGGTCGGACCGCCGACGGTGAGCGGGAGCTGGAGGCCGTGCTGGCGGCGTTCCGCGGGGCCGGCGAGCGGTGGGGCATCGCGCAGGCGCTCGACGGTCTCGCCCTGGTGGCCGGCTGGCGCGGCGAGTGGCGGCGCGCGCACGACCTGTGGACCGAGGCGCTCGCGCTGGAGGAGCGACTGGGTGCGCTGGAGGAGTGCGCCGACCTGCTGGTTCATCGGGCCTCCGCACTGGTCCGGCAGGGCGAACCGGACGCCGCCGCGGCCGACTACCGGCGCGCGGCCGAGCTGAGCGCGAAGGCCGGGCTGGCCGCGACGCCCGAGATCGACCTGGGGCTGGCCGAGATCGCGCGGCTGCGCGGCGACCACGCCGAGGCCGCTGAGCTGGTGGGACGGACACTGGCCGGCACGGACGCCGTCGACTACACCAGCGTGTCCACGCGGTCGCACGCGTGCACCGCATCGGGACGGTTGGCCGAGGCAGGCGCAGAGCCGTCGCTGGACTGGCATCGCGAAGCCGTCACGGTGGCGCGGAAGTCTTTCGTGGCACCGGATCTCGCGGCCGCCGTCGAGGGGCTCGCCGGTGCCGTGTCCGGTGAGCGGGCCGCGCTGCTGCTCGGGATCGCGGTCGCGCTGCGCGGTACGGCCGTCGCGGGCGATCCGGACGTGGCCACGACGGCCGCCCGGGCCGGCGAGCTCATCGGTCCGGGCGCGTTCGCCGACGCCTACGCGCGGGGTGTCGCGATGTCCAGGGACGAGGCGCTGACAGCACTGGACGGCATCGAGGGCTGACTGTCAGCGGACTGTCGGTGGTCGGTCAGCCTCCGGCCCGACGCTGCCGGACATGCGAAACCTGACAGTCCTCATCTCCGGCGCGAGCATCGCGGGCCCGGCGCTCGCCTACTGGCTCAACCGCTACGGCTGCACCGTCAGCGTCGTGGAGAAGACCGCCGCGCTGCGCTCCGGCGGTCAGGCCGTCGACTTCAAGGGCGACACACACCGGACCGTGCTGGAGCGGATGGGCATCCTGGACGAGGTCCGGCGCAGGCAGACCGGTGGCCGCGACACGGTCGTGGTCGACGCGGACGGCAAGCGGCTCACCGTGATCCCCGGCGAGTTCACCGGTGGCGAGATGGAGATCCGCCGTGGCGACCTCGCCGCGCTGCTGTACGAGCGGACCAGGGACGACTGCGAGTACCTGTTCGGCGAGTCGATCACGGCCCTGACCGAGACCGCGAACGGCGTGCACGTGACCTTCGAACGCGGTGCGCCGCGGACGTTCGACATCGTCGTCGGGGCCGACGGCATCCACTCGAACGTGCGGCGGCTGGCGTTCGGCCCCGAGTCGGACTACGTGCACCACAACGGCTACTACTACGCGCTGGCCGAGCTGGGCGCGTCGGACGGCGACGCCGTGATGTACAACGAGCCCGGCCGGATGGTCACGGTGGGCGGCCGCAAAGCGCAGGCGTTCTTCGTGTTCGCGTCGCCGCCGCTGGACTACGACCGCTACGACACCGACCAGCAGAAGAAGCAACTGCTGGCGCACTACCAGGACGGCGGCTGGCGGCTACCGGAACTGCTCGCGCAGGTACCCGACGCGACGGAGTTCTACCTGGACTCGATCAGCCGTGTCCGGGTGGACCGGTACTCCGACGGCCGGGTCGTGCTGCTGGGCGATGCCGCGTACGGCAACACGCTGGGCGGCTTCGGCACCGGGTTGGCGATCGTCGGCGCGTACGTCCTGGCGGGCGAACTGATGGCCGCGAACGGCGACCACCGGGTGGGCTTCCAGGCGTACGAGGATCAGTTCCGCGCCTACGCGAAGGTGTCCGAGAAGGGCAACGCGGGCCCGTTCCTGGCACCGGGCAGCCGGACCCGGATGTGGTTGCGCAACGCGATGTTCCGGTCGCGGTTCATGCTGAAGCTGATGCTCAGGATGGCCGACGACCTCGCCTCCGACATCATCCTCAAGGACTACTGACCCCGGATGCGAGGAAGCCCCTGCCGTTCGGCGGCAGGGGCCTTCTCCTGGAGGGTGGTCTGGGGTCAGCCGACCGGGCCCGCGATCGGGACGATCGTCACGGTGTGGGTCTGGCCGGTGCTGTCGGTGAAGCCCACCGAGAGCTTGTCGCCGGGCTTGTGGGTGTCCATCAGGTTGGTGAGCGCGGTCGCGGACCCGGTGTCCTGACCGTTCACCGAGGTGATCACGTCACCCTGCTCGATGCCCGCCTTCTCGGCCGGGCCGGCGGGCACCACGTTCGCGACGTTCGCACCCGTGGCGCTGCTGCCGTTGCCCTGGCTCTGGCCCTGGCCTGCGGCACCGTTGCTCTGGCTCGGGTCGTTGACGCCGACACCGAGGAACGCGGTCTGGCCGATGTGCACGGTCGAGGACCCCGAACCCGCGATGATCTGGTGCGCGATGGTGATCGCGTGGTTGATCGGGATGGCGAAGCCCTGGTGCTGGCTGCTGCCCTGGTCGCCACTGCCGCCCTGGTCACCGCTGCCGCCCTGGTCACCGCTGCCGTCCTGGCCGCCGCCACCGAAGCCACCCTGGCCGAAGCCACCGAAGCCACCGCCGTCGCCCTGCCCGTCGGAGCCGGAGCCGCCCTGGCCGCCGCCGAACTGGAAGCCGCTGGCCGCCGCCGTGTCGACGCCGATGACCTGGCCCGTGCTGTTCACCAGCGAACCGCCGGAGTCACCGGACTGGATGTTGGCGTCGGTCTGGATCAGGCCGGTCAACTTCTCGGACGCGCCACTGGAGTCGTCGGACGCGGTGATGGACTGGTTCAGCGCGGTCACCGTGCCCGCCGCTGCACTGGGCGTGCCACCGGCGCCGCCCGCGTTGCCGATGCCCACGACCGCGTCGCCCACCGAGAGCTTGGACGAGTCGCCCAGCGCCTCGGTCTGCAGGCCGGACGCGTTCTCCAACTGCAGCACCGCGATGTCCTGGGTGCGGTCGTAGCCGACCACGTGCGCGTTGTAGGTCTTCTTGTTGCCGATGTCGGTGACCTTGATCTGGGTCGCGCCCTCGACGACGTGGTTGTTGGTGAGGATCTCGCCGTTGGCGGTCAGCACGATGCCGGTGCCCGCGGCCTCCGCGTTCTGGTAGCCCAGCACGGTGTTGACGTCCACCAGGCCCGGATTCACCTTGGCCGCGATGGCCGACGGGTTGATCGACGTGCTGGACGTACCGCCGCCCGGCGCCTGCGCTGACCCGAAGTTCTGGTTGCCACCGGACAACGCCGTGCTGTTCGAGTCGGACGGCCACGCGAGACGGCCGATGCCCAGGCCGATCAGCACGGACAGGCCGACCGCCCCGACCGCGATCGCGGCCGAGCGCACCGGGTGCCGGGTGGACTGCTTGTGCGGCTGGTACTGCGGGTACTGCTGGGTCCACTGGCCGTTCTGCTGCTGCGACCAGCCGGGCTGGCCGAACTGAGCCGTGTGACGGAAGTCACCCTGCGGGCCCTGGCCGGGGTAGCCACCCGGGTAGGTGTAGCCGGTCCAGGCACCCGCGTCGGTCCGGGACGGGTCACCGAGGCCGGGCCGGTACTCCTGACCGGGCTGGCCGGGTTGACCCTGCTGGCCTGCCTGGCCGTAGAAACCCGGGTACGTCGGGTAGCCCGGGGTGGGCTGACCCGGCTGGCCGGGGTTCGGCTGGCCGGGGTTCGGCTGACCCTGGCCCGCATCGCCGGCCTGCGGGCTCGAGCTGCCCTGGTGGCCGGGCTCGGCAGGCTGGTCCTGACGGCCGGGGTCACCCTCGCCGCCTGCCGACCACCGCGGATCGAACTCGCTCATGTCCCTGCTCCCAGATCGCCCGTATGTCCAGAGGTTGATGTCTCTAGAACACTCCTGCTTCCTGAGAGTTTCCTTGCCAGGCACCGTGCCAGACCTGAGTAAGTACCACGGATTCCCGGCAGGCCCCGGTCAGTTGAGGAAAATGTCCGATTGGAGCTGTTCTTCCGTGGCTCCAGGGTACCGATACGGCCCGAAGTCGGTGATGCCCGCCGCGGTCAGCACGTCCTCGTCGATCAGGGTCTGACCGGTGTAGTCAACGGCCTTCTGCACCAGCACCTGGTATGCGGCGTCGGCCATGATCTCCGGCCGCCTGGACACGGCCATCGCCGCCTCGCCGCCGACCAGGTTCTGGATCGCGGCCGTCGCGATCGTCGTTCTGGGCCACAGGCAGTTCGCCGCGACGCCCTGTTCCCGGTACTTCTCGGCAACGCCGAGCGTGAGCATGGTCATCGCGTACTTGCTGACCGTGTAGGGAGCGTGGTCGCGTAGCCAGCGCCGGTCCAGGTCCAGCGGCGGCGACAGCGTGAGCACGTGCGGGTTCGCCGAGTCCAGCAGGTGTGGCAGGGCCAGCGAGGTGAGCAGGAACGTGCCGCGCGCGTTGATGTCCAGCATCAGGTCGTAGCGCTTGGCGGGCAGTTCACCGATGTTGGCCAGGTTGATCGCGGAGGCGTTGTTGACCACCACGTCGATACCGCCGAACCGCGCCACGGTCGCCGCCACCGCGGCGGCGACCTGGTCGTCGTCGCGGACGTCGCCGACGATCGGCAGCACCGTGCCGCCCGCCGCCTCGATCTCCCGCGCGGCGGTGTGGATCGTGCCGGGCAGCCGCGGGTCGGGCTGGTCGGTCTTGGCGATCAGCGTGACGTTCGCGCCGTCCGCCGCCGCGCGCACCGCGATGGCCAGCCCGATCCCCCTGCTGCCACCGGACATCAGCATCGTCCGGCCGGCCAGTGGCGCGGTCACGAACGAGCCTTCTCCACGAGCGATGCCGGTGGCCGGAACCGGTCGCCGTAGCGGTCGGCCAGCTCGTTGGCCCTGGCCACGAATCCGGCCACACCGCCCGGGTACTGATCGACGTACTGTGCCACGCCACCGGTCCACGCCGGGAAGCCGATGCCGAAGATGGAGCCGATGTTGGCGTCCGGCACCGAGCGCAACACGCCCTCGTCGAAGCACTTCACGGTTTCCAGCGCCTCCGCGAACAGCATCCGCTCCTGCAGGTCGACGAACGGGGTGTCCACGTTGTCGCCGCCGAAGTGCTCGGCCAGCCCCGGCCACAGGCCGGCGCGCTTGCCGTTCTCGTCGTACGCGTAGAAGCCGGCCCCGGTGGAGCGGCCCTTGTGGTCGTACTCCAGCACCATCCGGTCGATCACGTCGTCGGCCGGGTGCGCCTGCCAGGTGCCGCCCGCGGCCTCGACGCCCGCCCTGGTCTCCTCGCGGATCTTGCGGGGCAGCGTCAGCGTCAGCTCGTCCATCAGCTGCAGCGGCGGCGCCGGATACCCGGCCTGGCTGCCCGCCTGCTCGATGGACGGGGCGGGCACGCCCTCGCCGACCATCGCGACGGCCTCGTTGAGGAACGTGCCGATCACGCGGCTGGTGAAGAAGCCGCGGCTGTCGTTGACCACGATCGGCGTCTTGTGGATCTGCTGTGCGATGTCCAGTGCCTTGGCGATGGTCGCGTCGCTGGTCTGCTCGCCGACGACGATCTCCAGCAGCGGCATCTTGTCCACCGGCGAGAAGAAGTGCATGCCGATGAAGTCGGCCGGCCTGCTGATGCCCTCGGCGAGGCCGGTGATCGGCAGCGTGGACGTGTTCGACGCCAGCACGGCATCCGGCGCCACGTACTGGTCGATCTCGGCGAAGACCTTCTTCTTCAGCTCCGGGCTCTCGAAGACGGCCTCGATCACGAGGTCGACGCCGGCCAGGTCGGCTGCCTCACCGGTCGGCGTGATCCGGGTGAGCACCTCGTCTGCCTTGTCCTGCGCCAGCTTGCCACGCGACACGGCCTTGGTGAGCAGCTTCGCCGAGTAGGCCTTGCCCTTGGTCGCGGCCTCCTCGGACACGTCCTTGAGCACGACCTCCAGACCCGCGCGGGCGCACACGTAGGCGATCGCGGCCCCCATCATCCCGGCGCCGAGCACGGCGACGCGCTGCGCGGTGTGCTTCGGGTGGCCCTCCGGGCGGGAGCCGCCGGAGTTGATGTGCTGCAGGTCGAAGAAGAACGCCGTGATCATGTTCTTCGCGGTCTGACCGATGGCCAGTTCGACGACGTACTGCGTCTCGACCTTGCTCGCGGTGTCGATGTCCACCTGCGCGCCCTCGATCGCGGCCGCCAGGATGTTGCGCGGGGCGGGCATCGGCGCGCCCTTGAGTTGCTTGCGCAGGTTGGCCGGGAACGCAGGCAGGTTCGCGGCGAACGATGGGTTCGACGGCGAGCCGCCGGGGATCTTGTAGCCCTTCACGTCCCAGGGCTGCACGGCGTCCGGGTTGGCCTTGATCCATTCCTTGGCCTTGGCCAGCAGTTCCTCGGGCGTGTCCACGACCTCGTCGACCATGCCCAGTTCCAGGGCTTCCCGCGGCTTGCGGCGCTGGCCCTGCAGCAGGATGTTCAGCAACGCGTTCTGGATGCCGAACATCCGGACCGTGCGCGTGACGCCGCCGCCGCCGGGCAGCAGGCCCAGCGTGACCTCGGGCAGCCCGATCTGGCTGCCCCGCGCGTCCAGCGCGATCCGGTGGTGGCAGGCCAGGGCCAGCTCGTACCCGCCGCCCATCGCGGCACCGTTGATCGCGGCGACGACCGGGCGGCCGAGTAGCTCCAGCCTGCGGAACTGCGCCTTCATCCCGTCCAGCGACGCGGCCAGCCGGGCCGCGTCCTCGCGCTTCGCGGCCAGCAGCAGGTTCAGGTCGCCGCCCGCGAAGAACGTCTTCTTGGCGGAGGTGAACACCACGCCCGTGATGTCGTCCCGCTCGGCCACCAACCGGTCCACGGTGGCGTCGAACGACTCCTGGAACCGCTGGTTCATCGTGTTGGCCGACTGGGTGGGGTCGTCCATGGTGAGCACGACGATGCCGTCCGCGTCGACGTCCCAGCGGATCATGTTGTCCGTCATTCGTGTCCCTCTCAGACCCGCTCGATGATGGTCGCCACGCCCATGCCGCCGCCGATGCACAGGGTGACCAGTGCCCGGTGGGCGTCCCTGCGCTCCAGCTCGTCCACCACGGTGCCCACGAGCATCGCGCCGGTCGCGCCGAGCGGGTGGCCCATGGCGATGGCACCGCCGTTGACGTTGACCTGGTCCGGCTTGAGTTCCAGGTCCTTCATGTACTTGAGCACCACCGAGGCGAACGCCTCGTTGATCTCGAAGATGTCGATGTCGGCCGTGGTCAGGCCGGCGGAGGCGAGCACCTTCCGGGTGGCCGGGATCGGGCCGGTGAGCATGATCGTCGGGTCGGAGCCGGTGGTCGCGGTCGCGACGATGCGCGCCCTCGGCCTCAGGCCCGCCGCGTGGCCCGCTTCCTGGCTGCCGACCAGGACCAGCGCGGCGCCGTCGACGATGCCCGACGAGTTGCCCGCGTGGTGCACATGGTCGATCTTCTCCACCCAGTGGTACTTCTGCAGTGCCACTGCGTCGAAACCGCCCATCTCACCGATGCCCGCGAACGACGGCTTGAGCGCGGCGAGACTCTCCACAGTGGACTGCGGGCGCATGTGCTCGTCATGGTCGAGCAACGGCAGGCCGTTGCGGTCGGTCACCGGCACGACCGACTTCGCGAAGTGGCCGCCGGACCACGCCTGCGCGGCCCGCTCCTGCGACTGCACCGCGTAGGCGTCGACGTCGGTGCGGGAGAAGCCCTCGATGGTGGCGATCAGGTCGGCACCGATGCCCTGCGGCACGAAGTAGGTCTCGTAGCCGGTCTCCGGGTCGGACATCCACGCGCCGCCGTCCGAACCCATCGGCACCCGGGACATCGACTCGACGCCACCGGCGAGCACCAGGTGGTCCCAGCCGGAGCGGACCTTCACCGCGGCCGTGTTCACCGCTTCCAGGCCGGACGCGCAGAACCTGTTGAGCTGCACGCCGGCGACGGTCTCCGGCAGGCCTGCCACGAGGGCCGCGGTGCGCGCGATGTCGGCGCCCTGTTCGCCCACGGGCGAGACGACGCCGAGCACGATGTCGTCGATGGTCTGCGGGTCGAGGCCGGGGTGGCGGCGGCGGATCTCGTCGATCAGGCCGACCACCAGGGAGATGGGCTTCGTGCCGTGCAGCGAACCGGTCTGCTTGCCCCGACCGCGCGGGGTCCGGATCGCCTCGTAGATGAATGCGTCGTCGGTCATGCCGGTCCTCCCGCGTGTACGGCTGCGTACTCGTCAGTATTGTCTCGCCTGTTGGCGGGTTGTCAATAGCGCGCGAACCGCCCTAGCATGACGCCGATCACGGATGGAGGGGTCGCTGTGGCCGACTACCAGGACATCACCTACGACGTCGCGGACCACGTGGCGACGGTGGCACTCGACCGCCCCGCGCGCCGCAACGGCTACACGATCCGGATGGCCGACGAACTCGCCGACGCATTCGGCCGCGCCGACGCCGACGACGACGTCCGCGTGGTCATCCTCACCGGGCACGGCAACGACTTCTGTGTGGGTGCGGACCTGTCCGAGGGCGGGCTGGACGTGCTCGACACGACCGAGGACTACCACGAACCGGCCGGTCGGGCGTCGCTGGCGATCTACGCGTCGAACAAGCCCGTCATCGCGGCGATCCGCGGCGCGGCCGTCGGCGCCGGGTCGACGATCATCCTGCCCGCCGACTTCCGGCTGGCGGCCACCGACAGCCGATTCGGCTATGTGTTCACCCGGCGGGGGCTGGTGCCGGAAGGCGCGTCGACGTGGTTCCTGCCCCGGCTGGTCGGGCTGGGCCGGGCGCTGGACTGGATGATCAGCGGCCGGGTGTTCGACGCCCAGGAGGCCCTGGCCGCCGGACTGATCACCCGGCTGTATGAGCCGGACGAGGTGTTACCCGCCGCGCAAACGCTTGCGGCCGAACTGATCGCCACCACGTCGCCGGTCGCCGTCGCCGAGACCCGGCAGATGCTGTTCCGGATGTCACCGTTGGACTCGCCGTTCCCGGCCAGGGACCTGGATTCCCGGCTGATCGCGGACGCGCCCGCCAACCCGGACGTGATCGAGGGCGTGACGTCGTTCCTGCGCAAGGAGCCGCCGTCGTTCCCCGGTCGGGTGAGCAAGGACCTGCCCGACTACCTGCCGTGGCGGACCCCGTGAGCACCGAGTCGGCCCCGCGCTGGCGACGGCTCGAACCGGACGAGCGGCGGGCCCAGATCCTGGCGTGCGCGCGCCGGCTGTTCGGCGAGCGGCACTACGAGGCCGTGTCCACGACCGAGCTGGCGCGGGAGAGCGGTGTCGCGCGTGGCCTGATCAACCACTACTTCGGCACCAAGAGGGGCCTCTACCTGGAGGTCGTGCGGGACCTGATGTTCATTCCCGAGTACGCCGTCGAGCGGCTGGCGCACGGCGGGCTGGAGGAGCGGGTCGCGGCGAGCATGGAGCGGTTCCTGACGGTCATCGAGCGCAACAGCACGATGTGGCTGGCCGCGATCGGCACCGGTGGCTACGGCCGGGACCCCGACGTCGAGCGGATCATGCAGGAGGCCGACGAGATCGCGGCCGACCGGATGCTGGAGACCGTCGGCCTGCAGGGCATCACCGCAGGTCGCGAGGAGTTGCGGGCGATGATCCGGTCGTTCAGCGGGATGGCGAAGGCAGCGACCCGGGAGTGGCTGGTCAGCAAGACGCTCACCCGCGAGCAGGTGCACACGCTGCTGTGCCGGACGCAGGTCACGATCATCACGCAGGTCCACGGCACGATGTTCGGGTGACCGCCGGCGGGGATTCGGCGTTCACGCGGGCCGGTTCGCGCCTTCAACTTGCTAATCTGGCTGAGCGATGGCCATGACAGCGGCGACGATCAGCCCGGCGACCCTGCTGAGCACGATCCTGGACGAGCCGGACACCGACGAGGTCGGTGTCCGCATCCTCGACGCCGCGCTGGCCGAGTATCTGGCGCACGGGTTCCGCCGGACCAGCGTGGACGACGTCGCCCGGCGGGCAGGCATCGGCAGGGCCACCGTCTACCGCCGGTTCGCCGCGCGGGACGAGATCGTGCAGGCAGTGCTCGTGCGCGAGACGCGACGGTTCTTCGCCGACATCGCCGACGCCACCAAACAGCTGCCCAAGCTGGCCGACCGCCTGGTCGAGGGTTTCGTCGTCGGCCTGCGCAACGCCCGCGAGCACTCGCTGCTGCAGCAGATCCTGACCAGCGAACCCGACGTGTCCATTCCGTTCCTGACCACTCGCGGCGGGCCCCCGATAGCCGTGATGCGCGAGTTCCTGGTGCGCCAGTACCTGGACTGCGTGGAGACGGAAGAGTCGGACACCAAGGCGGAAGAGGTCGCCGAGATCCTGGTCCGATTGTGTTTCTCGCTGGTCCTCACCCCGGACACCTGCCTCCCCCTGCACACGGACGACGAGGCCAGAGCGACGGCCCGGCGATACTTGGCGCCACTCGTGGCTTCCTGACCCCGCCTACTTGCTCGCCGGCTGACCCGTGGGGTCCGCGACCGTCCTAACCCAGTATCTCGACGACCGGGGCGAACGTCTCCATGAACGGCCCGTGGACCGTGTAGTAGGTGAATCCGTAGCGGTCGCGGTTGCGGCGGAGCTGGTCGGCCATCTCCTCGACGGTGCCGATCAGGAGAAACGGGGTCTCCAGGATGACGTCGGCGGGCTGGCCGTAGCGCTCGGCGAGGTCGGCGGCGGCAGCGCGGCGGTCGTCGGTCACCAGGACCAGTTGCAGCAACGCGTGCCACTCCAGGCGGTCGGCCCGGTCGCCCGCATGGTCGCGGGTGAAGCGGACGCGCTCGTCGGCCTCGGCCGCGGTGCCGACGCGCATCGTGCCGGGCGGCCGGCCGGGGACTTGAAACAGACCGGCGACGCCGACGATGTCGGCTGTTTCGGCGGCGATGCGCAGGATCCGGTCGCCGGTGCCGCCGACGATCAGGGGTGGCCCTTCGCCGCCGAAGCCGTGTCGCTGGACGGGGCGCAGGACCGGGATGCCGAACGCGTCGCGCATCGGGGCCTGCTGGTCGAAACCGTCCTGGGTGAACAGGCGGCCGAGTTCGTCGATGGTCGCGCGAAGGCGGTCGGCGCGGGCGCCGAACGGTTCCCAGGGGACGTGGGCGGCGTCGAACTCCCATTTCATGTGACCGGCGCCGAGCCCGACCTCGAGGCGGCCGCCGGTGAGGACATCGGTGGTGGCGATGTCGCGGGCGAGCAGGGCGGGGTTCCAGAAAGGTGCGTTGAGCACGAGGGTGCCGACCCGCAACCGCTCGGTAGCGGCGGCGGCCGCGACCAGGGTGGGGAACGGCGAGGCGATGCCAAGGTGGTCGGCGGCGAAGACGGTGTCGTAGCCGTAGTCCTCGCCACGACGGCAGGTCGCCACGAAGTCGTCGACAGAGTCGATGCCGAAGACGTTGTAGGAGAAACGAAAACCGGTCACAACGGTACGTTGTCATGATCCGGTCGGCCCGGCACAGCGGATTCGCAAAGGGCGTAATCCGGCATGATCCCAACGCGTGCTGTCTGTCCAACACGCCATACCCGCGCCGACCATTCAGCGGCCAACACACCTATGCCCACCAGTCGACCGCCCAGCGGTCATTTCGTCCAGCCCACCCCACCCCCACCAACCACCGAACGGCCAACACGCTCAGGACACCCGCCAGACGACCACCGAACGGCCAACACCACCGGGACGACCACCGAACGGTCGACACATCTCGGCCTCGGCGAGCCGACCACCGAACGGTCGACACACCCGCGCCCCGCCAGCCCACCACCGAACGGCCGACACACCCGCGCCCCGCCAGCCCACCACCGAACGGCCGACACACCCGCGCCCCGCCAGCCCACCACCGAACGGCCGACACACCCGCGCCCCGCCAGCCCACCACCGAACGGCCGACACACCCGCGCCCCGCCAGCCCACCACCGAACGGTCAACACACATCTCCGCCCAGCCGTCCACCGAACGGTCAACACATCTCCGCCCCACCAGTCGATCACCGAGCGGTCAACTCACCCAGGCCCGGTCAATCTTCCTTTCAGCGGCCAACACACCGCCCACGCCGGCCTCCGAGTCGACCCGTTGCGCAGTCGACCGCGCAACGGTCGACACACCAGCGCCGAGCAGGCGTGTTGACCACTGTGCGGTCGACGCGCGTCGGCTCGCCGACTCGACAATCGAGTCGGCCGTTCATTGGTCACTACCCGGCCGAACGCGACGGTCACTACCCGGCCGAACGCGGTCGCGATGAACAGACCGCCGAACGGCCGACACATGAACCTGGCGGCGACGAGCTGGCCGCTGAGCGGTCGGCTGCCCCAGTCACGTCTGGCGGACTGTCGGTGTGGTCACGCGACTACGTTGGCCAGGAAGGCGGCCACGTTGGCCATGGTCCTTTCGATCTTCTCCGCCAGCGTGAGCGATTCGTGAAATCGCGCGCCAAGCCCGGCATCCTTCTTGTCACGCAGGTACAGCGAGCAGGCGAGATCGGTGCACATGTAGGAGCCCACGGAGTTGCCCTGCTGCCCGCCCCGTCCCGCTTTGCGAGCAGTCATCAGCGAGACGCCGCCTGCGGTGTGCGTGGTCAGGCACAACGAGCACATGCTGCGCCGTACCTGCCCTGTGTGCTGGGCGGCCCGGCGTAGTGCCAGCCCCACCAATCTGTCGCCCGACTCGACGACCAGGTAGGTCCGCTCCGGCGAAGCCGGGTCCTGCCAGCCGAGGAAGTCCAGGTCATCCCATGGTCGCGTGGCCAGATCCTTGGGCACGGCCAGACGCTTCGCCTCGCCCTTGGTGCAGTTGACGAATGACGCGCGGATCTCGCGCTCGGTCAGCGGTCTCACGGTAGGGACGTTAGATAGCCTAGGATGATTAGGCAAATTCTTAAGCCACCTAGCTAGGCGCGAGGGAGGCACGTGGCACGCGCGGGGGTGACCGCTGAGCGGCTGACGCAGGCGGCGGCGGACTTGGCCGACGAGGTCGGCTTCGTCAACGTGACGGTGTCGGCGCTCGCGCGCCGATTCGGTGTCAAGGACGCGAGCCTGTACTCGCACATCAAGAACGCGCAGGACCTGCGGGTGAGGATTGCGGTGCTGGCCCTGGCGGAACTCGCCGACAAAGTCGCCGCCGCGCTGGCCGGCCGGGCCGGCAAGGATGCGCTGGTGGCCTTCGCGAACGCCTATCGGGACTACGCGAAGGAATATCCGGGGAGGTACGCCGCGGCGCAGACCGAACTCGACCCGGAGACGGCGGCTGTCAGCGCCGCAGGCCGGCACGCTGCGATGACGCGAGCGATACTGCGCGGCTACGAGCTGTCGGAACCCGACCAGACGGATGCGGTACGGCTGTTGGGCAGCACTTTCCACGGGTACGTGAGCCTGGAGACGGCGGGCGGATTCCGCCATCATCCCCGCGAGGCGGACGCCTCATGGGCCAGAGCCCTTGATGCCCTGGACGTCGTCCTCCGAAACTGGCCATCGGCGTAAGCGCGGATCGTGTAGCCGACGCCGGCGGCCGGCCACTGCGCCGACTCGGTCGGCGAGTTGACCGCTCGGAGGCCAACTCGGGCAGACCCGGCGGCTGGTTGCCCGTTGAGGGCCCAACTCCAGCGGGACGGCCGGCGAATCCCGGCCACCAGGTGGTCGACTCGCACGACCAGCCGCCCGGTTGACCGTCCAGCGGCCCGGTTGACCGTCCAGCGGCCAACACATGCACACCAGCCGCAACCTCAGCCGCCGGATTGGCCATTGAACGGTCAGCTTGGACGAGACGGTCAGCGGATCTCGGCCAGCCGGCGGTCAGAACTCACGCAGGCAGCCACACGGTTGACCATCGAGTGGTCAACTCACGCAGGCAGCCACACGGTTGACCATCGAGTGGTCAACTCACGCAGGCAGCCACACGGTTGACCATTGAATGGTCAACTCACGCAGGCAGCCACACGGTTGACCATTGAATGGTCAACTCACGCAGGCAGCCACACGGTTGACCATCGAATGGTCAGCTCACGCAGGCAGCCACTGGCTGGCCGTTGAGAGGGCAGTTCCGACGGGACGACCAGCGATCTCGACCATTCAGCGGTCAATTCACGCAGGTCAGGCTGCTGGGCTTGTCCTGGCGGTGTGCGGGCCGCTGATGAGACGAGCGTGCCCGGATCCCATCGGACCCGGGCACGCTCGTGCCGGCCATCGGCTTCAGTCGGCTGTTGGTCCGGTTGCCGTCGTCTCCCGCTTCACCGCTGTCAGCAGCAGTTGCGCCACGTCCACCACCTGCAGGGTTTCCTTCGCCGCACCCTCGTTCTGCCGCTGCGTCACGCCATCCGTCAGCATCACCCGGCAGAACGGGCACCCGGTCGCGATCTTGCTGGTCTCCGTCCCGATCGCCTCATCGGTCCGCTCCAGGTTGATCTGCTTCCCGATCCGCTCCTCCATCCACATCCGCGCCCCACCGGCACCACAGCAGAACGACCGATCCGCGTGCCGAGGCATCTCGCGAAGCGCAGCACCCGACGCGCCGACCAGCTCGCGCGGCGCCTCGTAGACCTTGTTGTGGCGACCCAGATAGCACGGGTCGTGGTACGTGACGTCCTCGGTCACCGGCGCGACCGGGACCAGCTTCTTGTCGCGGACCAACCGGTTCAACAGCTGCGTGTGGTGCACCACCTCGTACTCGCCGCCCAGCTGCGGGTACTCGTTGCCCAACGTGTTGAAGCAGTGCGGGCACGTCACGACGATCTTCCGACGCATCGGCTCACGGCCCTCGAACAGCGCGTTGAGCACCTCGACGTTCTGCTGCCCCAGCATCTGGAACAGGAACTCGTTGCCCGCCCGCCGCGCCGGGTCACCGGTGCACGTTTCCTCGGGGCCCAGCACCGTGAACTTCACGTCCGCCAGGTGCAGCAGCTCGGCCACGGCCTGTGTCGTCTTCTTCGCCTTGTCCTCGAACGCACCCGCGCACCCGACCCAGAACAGGTACTCGACGTCGTCATCGAGCGAACCCTCGAAGACCGGCACCTCGAAGTCCAACCCTTGCGTCCACTGCAGACGGTCGCGGGAGTTCTGGCCCCACGGGTTGCCCTTGGTCTCCAGGTTCTTGAACATCCCGCCCAGCTCACTCGGGAAGCTCGACTCGATCATCATCTGGTAGCGGCGCATGTCCACGATGTGGTCGACGTGCTCGATGTCCACCGGGCACTGTTCGACGCACGCGCCGCACGTGGTGCACGACCACAGCACGTCCGGATCGATGACACCGAACTCCCCGGCCGTCCCGACCAGCGGCCGCAGCGCCTGCTCCGGGCCGGACCCGGGCACCCGTCGCGAAACCGGACTCGGGCACGCCGTGGCCGGCGATCGCCGCCTCGATCGTCGCCGTCCTCGGGGGCTTCCTGGCCGCCGATGATGTACGGCGCCTTGGCGAACAGGTGGTCGCGCAGGTCCATGATGAGCAGCTTCGGCGACAGCGGCTTCTCGGTGTTCCACGCCGGGCACTGGCTCTGGCAACGCCCGCACTCGGTGCACGTGGCGAAGTCGAGCATGCCCTTCCAGGTGAAGTCCTCGATCTTGCCGCGGCCGAAGACGTCGTCCTCGCCCGGATCCTCGAAGTCGATCGGCTTGCCGCCGGACTCCATCGGCAGCAGCGGGCCCAGTGCGTCGGGCAGCCGCTTGGCGCCGACGTTGACCGGCGCCAGCGCGATGTGCAGGTGCTTGGAGTGCACGACGATCACCAGGAACGCCATGATGACGGCCGACGTTCAGCAGCAGGAACAGCGTCTCGATCACCGCAGTTGACACTCGCTGCCCAGGGGCAGCAGCGCGTGCCCGACCAGCCAGGACGCGAAGCGCCCATCCGCTGCGCCCGTACGGGAAGTGGCCGGTCGCGAACTGGCGCCGGCGCGCCAGACAGCAGCGTCACCATCACGCGCGAAGATCATGCCACAGCACCACCCACGCGGCACCGGTGTGCGAGCCGTAGAACCGGGACTTGCGCTGCCGCCGCTCCGGCGCCTGGCGGATGCGCATCACCCCGAACGTGCACACCGCCACGATCACCGCGACGATGAAGAAGTCCTCGACGAACCCGAGCCAGCGGGCGTGCCCGAACCACCAGAACGCGAAGTCACGCTCGAACAGCGCGCCCCACGTCTCGATGATGGTGAACGTGAGGATGAAGAAGCCCCACATGGTGAAGAAGTGCGCGAGGCCCGGCCCCGCCCACTTGAGCAGCTTGCGCTGCCCGGCGACCTCGGTGATCTCGGTCTCCAGGCGCGCCCGACGTCCTTGATCCGGCCGCTCGTCGGCTGACCGGACGAGATCAGCCGGTAGAGCCACACGACGCGCCGACCGGCGATGGCCAGCCCGACGACGGTCAGCAGCAGCCCGAGCACTAGTCGAAGTGTCACGAGTCCTCCGGTCCGCCGCGGTGTGGATTCGGGCAGCTTACGCCACGTTACCGATGAGTAACCAGCCTGACGTGGCCAGCGTCGCACATCCGTGCGGGCCGGTCGTCAGTGGGTAACACTCTCGGCCAGCGCGCGCAACGCCGAACCGAACGCGTGTTCGGGTGGTGCCGCGTAGCCGACGACGACGCCACCGGGATGCGGCCCGGGCGCCAGCCAGCACCGGCCCAGCCCCTCCACGAGCACCGACGCGGCCGCCGCCCGCCGGAGCACCTCGGCTTCCCTGGCCTGGTCGCCGACCAGGACCACCACGTGCAGCCCGGCCGCGATGCCCGCCGGGGTCAGCAGGTCGCCGCCGAGCAACTCGACCACGGTGTCCCGCCGCTTGCGGTAGTGCGTCCGGCATCTGCGGACGTGCTGGTCGTAGTGGCCGGCGGTGAGCAGTTCGGCGAAGGTCAGCTGGTCGAGGACGGCGTTGTGCCGGTCGGTGAAGAACTTGGCCCGCCGCACCGGCGCGATCAGCCGCTCGGGCAGCACCAGCCAGGACAGCCGCAGGCCGGGCGCCAGCGTCTTGCTGGCCGTGCCCGCGTAGACGACGAGGTCCGGCGCGAGGGCCTGCAACGCCCCGACGGGCTGCCGGTCGAACCGGAACTCGCCGTCGTAGTCGTCCTCGATCACCAGCGTCCCGGTCGCCCGCGCCAGTTCGACCAGCTCGGCCCGCCGGTGCGGGTGCAGCGTCGCGCCCAGCGGGTACTGGTGCGCGGGCGTGACGACGACGGCCGCGGGCCGGTCCGGCCCGGCGAGCAGGTCGGCGAGCACGTCGACGCGGATGCCGTGCTCGTCCACCGGCACGCCGACGACGTCCAGGCCCGCCTCCGCGACCACGTGCCTGCATTCCGGCAGCGACGGGTCCTCGAACGCGATCGAGCGGGCGCCCTGCGCTCGCAGGGCCTTCGCCACCAGCGACAACGCCTGCGCGTACCCGCTGCACACCGCGACCCGCTCCGGGTCGGCCACCACGCCCCTGACCCGCCCGACGTACTCGGCGAGCGCCGTGCGCAGCGTGCGGTGGCCCAGTTCGTCGCCGTAGCCGAGGTCGTCGGCGGCCAGCCCGGCCAGTGCCCGCCGGGTCGCGGCCAGCCAGTCGCCGCGCGGGAACAGCGTCAGGTCCGGTCGGCCGGGCATCAGGTTCCACCGCCACCGGGGTGCGACCGACGGTGGCTTCGCGGGCCGCACCACTGGCTTGGACAGCGCCGCCACGACCGTCGGCGCGCCCTGGCGGCTGCGCAGGTAGCCCTCGGCGGCCAACTCCGCGTACGCCCGCGTGACGGTGCCCCGCGCGACGCCGAGGTCGGCGGCCAACGCCCTGGTCGACGGCATCCGGGTGGCCGCGGGCAGGCGGCCGTCCCGGATCGCCTGGCGCAGCGCGTCCGCCAATCCCTGGCCGCGGGCGCCGGTCCAGTCGAGGTGGAGGTCCAGCCCAGAACTGGACCACTCGATTGCCATGCCACTGGACCATACCGTGGACCAGTCCGCACCTAGGGTGGAGCCATGAACGATCACCGGAACCCCAGCCGCGACCTGGCGGTGAGCCCCCGGTTCCCCGAGGCCTTCGAGCAGTTGCTCGGCCTGCACAAGCTCGTCGAGGACGCCGCGACCGAGGCCGGCCTGGACCCGCGGCTCGTCGAGCTGGTCAGGATCCGGGCGTCGGACCTCAACGGCTGCGCCTACTGCCTGGACATGCACTCGCACGCCGCTCGCGGCAACGGCGAGAGTGAGCGCAGGCTGCACGTGCTGTCCGCGTGGCGCGAGACGAACCTGTTCACCGACCAGGAGCGGGCCGCGCTGGCCCTCACCGAGTCGATGACCCGGCTCTCGGAGACCCGCGACGTGCCCGACGACGTGTACGACCGGGCAGTCGACGAGTTCACCGAGCGGCAGGTGACTGTGCTGGTCTGGGCCATTACGGTGATCAACGCGTTCAACCGGTTCGGCGTGACGGGCCGGACCCCGCTGCCGGAGGAGCGTTGATGGCCGACCTGACGTCCGCCGCGACCATCCTGCGCGAGCTGCACGTGCCCGGGAAACCGTTGGTGCTGGCCAACAGTTGGGACGCGGCCTCCGCACGCCTGGCCGTGGCCGCCGGTTTTCCCGCGGTGGCCACGAGCAGCGCCGCGGTCGCCGGCTCGCTCGGCTACCGGGACCATCAGGACGCGCCCGCCGACGAGATGTTCGCCGCGGCGGCACGCATCGCCCGCGCGGTCGACGTCCCCGTGACGGTGGACGCCGAGGCGGGCTACGGGCTGACCGCGACCGAACTGGTCGAGCGGTTGCTCGCTGCCGGTGCGGTGGGCTGCAACCTGGAGGACAGCGACTACGCGACCGGCGGACTGACGGACACCGCGGCGCAGGCGGACTGGCTGGCGTCGGTCCGCGCGGCCGCGGACCAGGCAGGCGTGCCGCTGGTGGTCAACGCGCGGGTGGACGTGTTCGTCCGCGCGGACAAGGGCACCGCACCGGCGAGCCTGCGCGATGAGGCCGTGGCGAGGGCGCGGGCGTACCTCGCGGCGGGCGCCGACTGCGTCTACCCGATCATGCTGGGTGACCGGGACGTCCTACGCGACATCGTGATCGCGGTCGACTCCGCGCCGGTGAACGTGATGACCACACCCGGCGGAACGGCCCCGAAGGTGCTGGCCGAGACCGGCGTCGCCAGGGTGTCCGTCGGCGGGTCGTTGTGGGGCGTCCACCAGCAGGCGTTGGCCCGGCTGCTCGCCGACTTCGCCGACCGTTGATCGATCCAGCGGCGTGCTTCGCTCGTTGACGATGCACGGACGGTCACCAGGTCATCCGATCGAGGGCCGGCGGATCGTAGATATACAGCGCCGACGCGTACTCCGCGTCGGCGCTGCGGTTTCCGCACCAGCGCTGCAAGACGGGCCGACAACGTGCTGGTCCTGGATTCGCGCGGAAAGTTTTGGCGAGTGGTGGAACCAGCTACCGGATGTCGCCATCTCACTCCTCAGTGGCAGACCGACGCGCTACTCTGACTCCGAACGCGGGCCGGTTTGTCCTAGACGCCTGGCCCGCACACCAGGGGAGCACTTTGCATACGTCAAGACTAGGAACGAGGAGAGCCAGCGATGGCTGATCAGCTGCCGCAGTTCCAGGGCCTGAACGAGTTGGGCGCCGTTTCCGGCATCGCGGGTATCGCACTCATCGCCGAGGAGGCCGCGGCACTCGTGGCCCAGGAGGCGGCGGCCGCGGGCGGTGGTAAGTACCAGTTCACGGTGTCCGAGCTGCAGTCGGTGTTGAAGCAGTGGCAGGACCTCGGGAGCACGATCGAGTCGGCGCAGACGCACGTGCACAGCCGCGTGCCCAGTAGCGGGCCGGTCATGGCGCCGGGCAACGAGAACGCCAGCGATGTCGTGGCCAATGCCGCGCACACCAGCAACGTGGCGTACCAGGATTATCTGGCCAGCATGCGGACGTACGTCCAGCAGTACGTGAACACATTGACGCGAGCGCTGCAGAACTACGGCACGACCGAGGACAACAACTCGGCTCTCGCGGCGAGCGCCCATAGCCACCTGCAGGCCTGACGATCGGCAGTGACAACCGCACTGTGCTCGACCGCCTGGGAAAAGGAACGGTGATGGGTACCAGTTATTCGGCTCCGGACATCTACCACCGGATCAGGGGTGGCCGCGGCTCGACGGGCTTCGCCACCAGCAGTTCGGTGGCGGAGAGCCAGTCCGAACTGCAGGAGAGCATCAACACGCAAGTGGTGTCCCTGAACGGGAAGATGAACGCCGCCTGGCAGGGCACGGCGGCCGATCAGGCCGTCGCCGGTGCCGCACCGCTGGCTACCGCGTCCGACTCGGCGAGCACGTCGCTGAACCAGGCGTCCGGCGCGATGAACAACCAGGTGAGCGCGTTCCACAGCGCCTACAACAGTGTCGTGGAGATGCCGACGGCAGCGCCGCAGAACAACGTCGGCAACGAGATCGTGTCGGCGTTCGGCGTGAACACGCCGCTGGACCAGCAGATCAGCGATTACAAGGCAGACGGCCAGCACAACGTGACCGTCTACAACAACTACTCCGGTGAGAGCAGCGCGAACGCGGCCGAGATGCCGACGGACTTCGGCAGCCTGCCGACCGCGCACCCGTCGGTCGCCGTGATCGGCGCGAACGGCGGCAGCGTCGGTGGCCCCACGTTCAGCGGCGCGGCCGGCCCGGCTGGTGGTGGCAGTACCGGTGGCGGCAACGTGAGCCTGCCGAGGTCCCCCGGTGGCGGCGGCTACGTGCCGACGGGCTTCACCCCGGGCGGTGGGTCGACGACCCCGCCGCCGCGGGTCGGACCGACCGGCTCGACCGGACTGTCCTGGGAGACGCCGACAGGTCCCGGCACGGGATTCCCGCCCGGAGTCAATCCGGGCATGGGCGGCACCGGTGGTACCGGTCCCGGCTTCCTCGAGCCCGGCATGCCCGGCGGTCCCGGCGGGTTCCCGCCCGGCGAGGAGGGCTTCCTGCCCGGTGGCGGTGCCGGCTTCCCCGGCGAGGAGGGTTTCCCCGGCGGTCAGGGCTTCCCGGGCGGTGCGGGCGGTTTCCCCGGCGAGGAGGGCTTCGCGCCCGGTCAGTTCGGCGGACCTGGTGGCATGGGTGGGTTCGGCGGTGCCGGTGGTGGTTTCGGCGGCCCAGGTAGCGGTGGTTTCGGCGGCGCGGGTAGCGGCTTCGGTGGCGCGGGTGGTGCCGGTGGCGCGGGCGGTCCCGGCTCGGGCGGCTTCGGCGGCGCGGGCGGCGGCGCCGGTGCTCCGGGTACCGGCAGCGCGAGCGCGGGTGGCCCCGGCAGCGCGTCCGGCGTGAGTGGTGCACCCGGTGCCGAAGAGATCGCGATGCGCGGCGGTGGTGGTTTGCTCGGCGCACCCGGCGAGCCAGGCGGCATGGGCCCGATGGGTGCCGGTGGCGGCCACAAGGGCGAAGAGGACAAGGAACACAAGACAGCGGAGTACCTGCAGGAGGCCGACCCGGACGCGCTGTTCGGTTCGGACCAGCTGACGGTCCCGCCGGTGATCGGCGCCGACTAAGAGCTGCTAACACAACAACTGTTCGGCTCGCGTCGCCCAGGTGCGCCGCTCCCTGATCGAACGCCATTGTGTCAGCAGCTCCAAGCCTGATCACAGCACAACCGAGTTCAGAGCTGGCCGCGTGGCATGCGCCCGCGGCCAGCACTCATGAGTGGGGTAGGCAGTGCTCTATCAACAGGTGTCGCTGTCGCTGGAGACGCTGACCACGGTGTGGCAGCGGGAGAACCTCGGCGAACTGCACAACGTCCTGGTGGACGTGCCGGTGTGGCGCGACGAGGAGGACCAGCGGGCCGCACTGGCCGCCGCCACGGGCGAACTGGCCCAGCGAGGCCTGCTGGCCGGCCGCGACCTGCACCCGGACCTGCGGACGACGCTGCAGGTGATCGCGCGCCCGAACATGGAGTACTACGGCTGGATCGCCTACACCGACCCGGAGCACGACGTGAACATCGGCGTGCTGGTCGCGGCCGTCGGTCAGGACGCGGCACTGGTGGTGCGCGACGGTGACACCGTGCACCTGGGCCCGGCGAGGGCGGACGGCATGGCGGAGACGCTGGTCGGGCACCTGCCCGCGGTGCCCGCCGCCAGGGGACGTTCGGTGAACCTGCCCGAAGCCGAGGTCAGGCAACTGGTGGCGGACCGGATGCACGCGGCGCCGGGCTCGATGAAGCCGTTGCCCGCCGAGGCGTTCAACATCTTCCCGAGGGCGTCGATGGCCGAGGACGCACGCGACCTGATGACGGCGATGGACCAGCCGAGGACCGGTGGCGGCGAGCTGTACGTCGCGGCGAGGACCCGCAACGGTGACCGGCGCCGGTGCGAGAACCCGATGATCTACGTGGACACGCAGCACGGCAGGTGGATGACGCAGCTGTCCAGCGGTGCGGTGGGCGAGCGATGGATCGTGTCGGCCCCGGCCGGCCGCCAGTTGTTGCTGGCCAAGCTCAACGAGATGCGCAACAACCTGGTGGGTTAGAGCTGCTGACACAATGGCGTTCGATCAGGCAGCGGCGTCCAGGTGCGCCGGCTGCAAGGCGGAGGAGGTCCCGGTACCGCTGTTGTACCGGGCCGACGACAACGCCGCAGATGGCGTGCCTGGACGCCGCGAGCCGAACAGTTATTGGGTTAGCAGCTCCTAGGCCGCGGACAGCAGAATCGGCGGAGGGACTCGCGATTTGCCGGGACACGGGCCAAACTGGCCGGTAACCCCGGATGGTGACGCGCGAAGGAGCCCGATGCCATGTTGAGCACGATGCAGGACGGACCGTTGTCGCTGGCCCAGCTGGTGCGCTACGGCACCACGGTGCACGGCGACAGCCAGGTCGTGACATGGACGGGCGAGGCGGGCCGGCGCTCGACGTATCGCGAGCTGGGGGTCCGGACGGCCAGGCTGGCCGGGGCACTGCGCGAGCTGGGTGTGTCCGGGGACGACCGGGTGGGCACGTTCATGTGGAACAACGACGAGCACCTGGCGACCTACCTGGCCGTGCCCGCGATGGGCGCGGTCCTGCACCCGCTGAACATCCGGCTGTTCCCCGACCAGCTGACCTACGTCGCCAACCACGCCGAGGACGGGGTGGTACTGGTCGACGCCAGCCTGGCGCCCCTGTTCAACCCGCTGCTGCCGACCTTGGAGACGGTCAAGCACGTGGTCGTCGTCGGTGGCGAGGCGGCCGCCATCGAGGCACCGTCCGGGGTCAACGTGCACAGTTTCGACGAGCTGCTGGCCGGCCAGCAGGACACCTTCGACTGGGTCGAGGTGGACGAGCGCTCGGCGGCCGCGATGTGCTACACGAGCGGCACCACCGGCAACCCGAAGGGCGTCGTCTACTCGCACCGGTCGATCTGGCTGCACTCGATGCAGGTCTGCATGACCGACGGCATGGGCATGGCCCAGTCCGACCGGATGCTGGTGATCGTGCCGATGTTCCACGCGATGGCGTGGGGCCTGCCGTACGCGTCGATGATGGTGGGCGCGTCGCTGATCATGCCGGACAGGTTCCTGCAGCCTGCTCCGATCGCCGACATGATCGCGGCCGAGCAGCCCACGATGGCGGGCGCGGTGCCGACGATCTGGCAGGGCCTGCTGTCGCATCTGGACGCCCACCCGCAGGACCTGTCCAGCCTGCGCAACGTCGTGGTCGGCGGCTCGGCGTGCCCGCCGTCGTTGATGAGGGCGTTCAACGACCGGTACGGCGTGCACGTCACGCACGCGTGGGGCATGACGGAGACGAGCCCGCTGGCCAGCCTGGCGAACCCGCCGGGCGGTGTGAGCGAGGACGAAGCGTGGGAGTACAGGTACACGCAGGGCAGGCTCGTGGCGAGCGTGCAGGGCAGGCTGGTCGGGCCGGACGGCGAGGAAGTGCCGTGGGACAGCGAGAGCGTCGGTGAGGTCGAGGTCCGGGGTCCGTGGGTGACGTCGAGGTACCACAAGGTCGACGACCCGGAGAAGTTCGACGGTGAATGGCTTCGCACCGGTGACGTGGGCACGCTGTCCAAGGACGGTTTCCTGCGGTTGACCGACAGGTCCAAGGACGTCATCAAGTCCGGCGGCGAGTGGATCTCGTCGGTGGACCTGGAGAACCAGGTAATGGCCCACCCTTCGGTCGCGGAAGCGGCCGTCATCGGCGTACCGGACGAGAAGTGGGACGAGCGCCCACTGGTCGCGGTAGTGCTGAAGGAAGGCATGCAGGTCAGCCCGGAGGAGTTGCGCGAGTTCCTGGAGGGCCGCGTGGCCAAGTGGCAGCTCCCCGAGAACTGGGCCTTCATCGAGGAAGTCCCGAAGACCAGCGTGGGCAAGTTCGACAAGAAGCGCCTGCGCAGCCAGCACGCGGACGGCCAACTGGACGTCCGGCGGCTGGTCTGAGCAGCACAGGTGCACGAACGGCCGGGCTCGAGCGAGCCCGGCCGTTCCTTTTCCGTGCGGCCAACGGCGGGCCGGCGAGCGGAACTCTAGTAACGAGAAGCCATCGGCCAGGTATCGTCATTGAGCAGCCGCTTCAAAACCTTTCCCGTGGCATTACGCGGCAATTCGGGAACAAAGTAGACATCCCGCGGCACAGCGAACCGGGCGAGCCGCTGATGAACAATCTCCCGGACGGCATCCGCATCCATACGGCACCCATGCCGCAACACGATATAAGCGGCCAGCCGCTGCCCCCATTTGTTGTCGGGAACGCCGACAACAGCGACATCCTGGACCTCGGGCAACGAGATGAGGACTTCCTCGACCGGGCGAGGAAACACGTTCTCCCCACCGGAGACGATCATCTCGTCGGCCCGCCCGGTGATGAACAACCGGCCGTCGGCATCGAGATACCCACGATCCCCGGTGGACATCATCTGGTGGGCCATCGGCAGGCTGCCACCCTCGGTGTACCCCTCGAACAGCATCTCGTTCCCGACGAACAGCTGGCCCTCGGCACCGGGCGGCACCGGGCGCAGCTTGTCGTCGAAGACGCCGACGCGGGTCCCGGGAGGGCACCGACCGGCGGTGGTGGGAGCCGCCCGAAGGTCGGTGGGATCGGCGATGGAGGCCCAGGACACCTCGGTGGACCCGTACAGGTTGTAGAGGATGTCCCCGAACGTGTCCATGAAGTCGGTGACGAACGACCCGGGCAGCGCCGACCCGCTGCTGGCCACGATCCGCAGGCTGGACAGGTCGTAGCGGTTGCGCACCCGGTCCGGCAGATCGAGAATCCGCTGCAACATGATCGGCACCGCGAACAGTGCGCTGCACTGGTGCTCGGCGATGGCCGCGAGCGTCCGTTCGGCGTCGAACCGCCGTTGCAGCACCAGGGTCGCCCGCAGCGGCATGCTGATCTGCATGGCCGCGAGACCCCACGTGTGGAACAGCGGAGCGGCGACGAACATCCGCTCCCCGGCCCGCAACGGAATCCTGGCGAGCATCGCGGCGGCCGTCGACAGGCCACGCGGGGTGGGCCTGCGGGCGCCCTTGGGCACCCCGGTGGTGCCGGACGTGAGCACCACGATCCGGCCGGGCCGCTCCGATGGCCGCATCCGGATGTCGGGGGCCGCGTCGATGAGATCGTCGACGGTGGGGTACCCGACCTCGCTGTCCGCCCAGGTGCTGATGCGCAGGAAGTCGCCGGGCACGTCACGGATCGCGGTCGCGAACTCGTCGTCGGCGAGCACGGCGACCGGCCGGTGCAGGCCGATCACCTCGCCGATGGACGAGGCCGACAGGCCGGTGTTGAGCAGCACGGCGTCCGCGCCGATCAGCCCACAGGCGATGATCGACTCCGCCATCGCCGCGTGGTTGCGGCACATCAGGGCGACCGGTTGCCCGGCTTCGACGCCGTTGGCCGCGAGGCCGCTGGCCAACCGCTTGCCGCGGGCCACCGCGGTGCCGTAGCTGCGGATGCCGCGCTCGTCCTGCAGCGCGGGCACGTCCTCGCCGCGCGCCGCGGCGGCCTGGTAGCCACCGGGCACGGTCGCACCCCAGCGGGCCAGGGTGCTGAGCTGGCGGGCCACCCGGTCGGGTCTGCCCGCCTTGACCACACCGGCCCGGATCAGCGTGCTGGCGACACCCAGCGACGTCGAACCCGGGTCGAGGTGCCGGGCGACATCGGCCGACCGGGCCGGCCGTCCGGCGAGGTAGCGGCTGATCTGGCCTGCCACCTCACCGATCCGCTTGTGCGCCAACGTCGAGTCGATGTGCGGCAACATGACCTGCACGACCAGCTCGGTGCGCTCGCGACCGACCGGTCGCAGCTCGATGGACACCCACTTGCTCTGGTCGCCCCCGACGCACCACACGATGTGCTCGCGGGGCCGGTACACGATGGCGTCGATGTGATCGGTCAGCACGGTGTCATGGTTGGGACACACGCGCACGAGGCACCGCGGGCCACGGCCCACATCACCTGGTTCCGTCATCTCGCACCAGCTGACCTCCGGCACGAACCGGGAGTACAGCTCGGGCGACCCGAGCACCCGCCATACCTCGCTCGGTGGGTGGTCGAGAATCGCGGACGTCTCCTGGACATCGTCACGCATGCGTTTCCTCACAAGTGCGCACGCAGACCCCCGACGGTCGGTAGTGCCGAATTCCCCTTGCTGGCTGAAGTGATCGGACCGTACCAGCGCCTGACGGCACCCCCGATGATCCAATCGATTGACACAACTGTCACAGTTAACGCCCGACCGGCCGAAACCCGGATACCCTGCGCAATCACCGCAGGTAAAAGATCGTAAACAACCCTAGTTATCCGACCGAGATAGGGTCCATCCCCTAGGGAGTGAATCCGTGACCGATCCCCTAGTCGATCAGCAGGCGACCTCGATGATGCGCACGGCAATGCCTTTCACGGCAACACTGGGCATCGAGGTATTGCACGGTGCGAGGGAAAAAGTCCAGTCTCGACTGCTGTGGCATGAGTCACTGACGACGAGTGGCGGACTCCTGCACGGCGGCGCGTTGATGGCGCTGGCCGACGCGACCGGCGGGCTGTGCGCGTTCCTCAACCTGCCCGACGGCGCGGGGACGAGCACCATCGAGTCCAAGACCAACTTCCTGCGCGCGGTGCGCGGCGGTGCGGTCGTGGCGACAGCGCGCCCACTGCACACGGGCAGGCGAGTGATCGTGGTGGAGACGGAGATCCACGACGATTCGGGTCGACTGGCGGCCAAGGTGACGCAGACCCAGGCGGTGCTGGCTCCAGCCGACTGACAGCGGTCCACCAGAAGCTCGCACGATGTGAATGTCGCCGTCATGGCACGACGAGGGACGGCAGCGGCGAGCGTGGCGCAGCCCGACCTCCACCGAGATGGTGGTCCACCACCGCCACCAGTTCGAAATGGTGTGGCTGCGCACGCAACGGCGTCTGTCCGACGGCACGATGGCCGGCGGTTCCGGCGGAGTGGCCTACCTCAGCAGCACGCCACACGGGATGCCGCCGCCACGGCTGCGTCCACGCTGGTGGCGCGTCCATAAAGCCTCACGGACACCTCGCGGCGTTGTCGTCCTGCGATGCGCCCACCTGGAACCGGAATTCCACCGGCATGGTTACCGGACACACCACTAGCTAGATTGCCGGTGATGCCGTTCACCGACGCCGAGTTCCCCGCCGATCCGTACCCGGGCACGCGCCCGGCGCACTCGTTCGTGCACGACGACGGTCTGGGTTGGCCGCTGCTGGCCGACTCCGGCTCGCCGTGGCGGTGGACGGTCGAGGGCACCGACGTCGACGAGTGGCTCGCGGTCCGGGGCGCCGCACCGCTGGCCGCCCGGGTGCCGGTGCTGGGCTACGGGTCGAACGCGAACCCCTCGAAGCTCACCTGGCTGCGCAGGGTCCACGGCCTCACCGGCCCCGCGGCCGTGCTGCGTGTGCGTTGCACCGGGTTGACCGCGGTCTGGGCGACGCACCTGCGGGTCAGGGACAGCCAGCGCCCGGCGACACTGATGGCCGATCCGGGCCGCGTCGAGTGGCACTCGGTGCTGCTGGCCACGCCCGACCAGGTCCGGTCGCTGGACCTGTGTGAGGGGCGCGGCGAGCGGTATCGCCTGGTGCGGTTGGGCACCGGCACGGTGACCGCCGAGGACGGCACGGATCTGGACCCCGTGCTGGCCTACACCGCGGCCGGCGAGCTGCGGGCTCCGCTGCTGGTCCACGGGAAACCGGTGCGGTGCGCCGAACTCACGCAGGCAGCGGCGGTGTCGCTGACCGGCGAGCCGGGTGCGGACGGGCTGGACGTGGTCCCGATTCCGGCCGCGCCCAGCCCGGACGACTGGCCGGACCGGGTGTTCGTCTACGGCACGTTGCGGCCCGGCGACGTGGCCTGGCCCCGGATCAGCCGGTACGTCGCCGGCGAGCCCGTCGCCACGGCCCTGTCCGGCACCCTCTACGACACCGGCCAGGGCTACCCCGCCCTGTTGCCCGGCACCGAGGGCAGCGTGCCCGGCTGGACGCTGACACTGCGCTCCCCCACCGAAGCGCTGGCCGCGCTGGACGCCTACGAGGGCGGCGACTACCGGCGGGCGCGGGTGGTCGACGCCGACGGCCGGTTGTGCTGGACGTACCTGTGGACCGCGCCCACGCACGGGTTCGTCCGGTTGGCGGACGGCTGGCGTGCGGCAGACTCGACACCATGACATGGCTCGCGGTACTGGTGCCCGATCTCGGTGAACCTGTCGATCAGGTCGCCGCCCTGGTCGACGGCACGCCGATCGGCTTCGGCTGGCCCGGCGGTGTGGCTGACTTCGAGACCGTGGTCGACGACCTCGCGGCGACCGTGACGAAGGCGGCGGCCGAGCACCCGGGCGTGCCGATCGTGCCGGTCGGGCACGGTCTCGGCGGCATGATCGCGGTCCGCTACGCGCAGCGGTACCCCGGGCTGGTGGCCGCGCTCGTGCTGGTGGCGCCGGTACTCGGCCCGTGGCAGGCGCTGGATCTGTTGTCGGACCAGGACATTCCCGTCGACGGCCCGTACGGGCACCTCGACCAGGGCACACTGCGGGCCATCGACGAGTGCCTGACCACGATCGACTTCGACCACCCGCTGGGCGACGACCTGCCCGCGCTGTGGCTGCACGGCGACGACGACCAACTCGTCCCGATCTCCGACACCCGCGCGGGTATGGACCGGATCCGCGGCCTGAAGTTCGCCGAACGCATCTACCCGGGCGTCGGCCACGAGCTGCCGAGCGATGCCGCGAGCGATATCGCGGAGTTCGCGGCGCGGGTGCTCTAGTCCTGGCTGTCCAGGAACCGGGACACCAGGCCGCGCACCACGGTCGCCATCGAGAAGCCGTGCTCGGCCGACCAGTCGCGCAGCCGCGCGTGCAACTCGACGGGCAGCCGCACCGGCACCACCTGGTAGCCCTCGCCCGCGATGGTCGGCGCCTGCCCGAACACCTCGCGCAGGCTCCTGGTGCCCGGCAACGACGTCCGGACCAGATCGTCTCGCTGCGGCTTGCCCAGCCAGCCCGGTGACAGGCTCCGCGACCCGCGGGTCAGCAGCCACGCCGTGACCTGTTGCCGCTGCTCCGACGGCAGACTCTCCAGCGCCGTCGCGAGCAGTTGCTCCGGTGTGCGTTCCTCGGCCATGACCCACCTCCGCGATATCCCACAGGATATCGCGATATCTACAGGCCGCGGACCGCCCCGCCGTCGACACCGATCACGGTGCCCGTCAGGTAGGACGCGGCGGGCGAGAGCACGAATGCGGCGACCCTGCCGAACTCGTCCGGCTCCCCGACCCGGCGCAGCGGGATGCCCGCCGCCCGTTGGGCCAGCGCGTCCGGATTGGCGAGCAGGCCGGCCAGCCGTTCGGTCGCGATCGCGCCGGGCATCAGGCTGACCACCCGGATGCCGCGCGGGCCGACCTCGTCGGCCAGCGTCTTGGCCACCATCGCCAGGCCCGGCCGCAATCCGTTGGAGATCGCCAGCCCGGACAGCGGCTCGCGCACCGACGTGGACAGCACCAGCGCGACCGCCCCGCCGTCGCCGAGTTCCGGTACGACCGTGCGGACCAGCCGCAGTGTGCCCAGGAACACCGACTCGTAGGCCCGGGACCAGTCGGCCAGGTCGGTGTCCAGCGCACCGCCGAACGGCGGCCCGCCGACGCTCACCAGCAGCCCGTCCACCCGGCCGAACTTCTCCTTCGCCGTGGCCACCAGCCGCGCGGGCAACTCCGGGTCGGCGTTGTCGCCGGCCACACCGACGGCCCGCTCACCCAGCCCGGCCACGGCCGAGTCCACGTTGCCCTGCGAGCGCGACGAGAGCACGACCCGGGCGCCGTCGCCGACCAGCGCCTTCGCCGTCGCGAAGCCGAGGCCCTTACTGCCACCGGTGACCAGGTAGACCCGGTCGGCCAGTCCGAGATCCATACCAGCTCCTTGCTCGTGCCGCTGTCTGGGAGACAATGACGAACACTATGGACGACCACGTCGAACTACTCGTCACGGTGGTCCTCGTGGCCGAGACCGACCAGGCGGCCAGGTCCGCGTGCGGGCCCGTGAAGTGGCAGGTCGACGGCCGGATCGTGGCGACGGCCGACTGTTCGGCCGAGGAACCGGGCTGCTGGTCGGTGACCATGCGGGTGCCCAGCGAGGAACGCGCGACGCACAACATCGCGGCGCCGCTGGCCAGGGCGGTCCGGCAGTTCGTCCGAGGGCTGGGCCCGGACTTCGTGGTGCCACGCGTGTCCTGCGAGCCACCCACGGCGTGGACCGTGCTGGACGACCCGGATGCCGTCGCGACCTTGGTCGAGGGCGGTGAACGGATCCTGGTCGAGGCCTGGTCCGGCGACGACCCGTACCCGGCCGACGAAACCGCTGCGCAACCCACACCCGAACCCGTGCAGTCGGCCCAACCGGCGACCACCGAGGCGCGCAGGCGGTCACCGGTCACCGACGGGATGGGGTGCCGCCTGAGCTTGCGCGTCGATGTGGCAACCTCCCGATCGGCGGGCGCCGAATGGCAGGCACGTGCGCTGGCCAGCCGTATCTCCCGTGACGCGACCCTGACCGGGATCAGCGAGCACGAGGGTGTGTGCACTGTGCTGGTCGATCTCGGCACCGCGCCCACCCCGCCACCGCAGACCGTGCTGACCGCGGCCGCGGCGCTGGACCGACCGGGGTGGTCCGCGCTGCGCTGGGAGGGCGAAACAGCTATCACCACTTGGACGGCGAAACCGCGGCCGCAAACAGGTATTACGGAACTGGAGCTGTCGTCGAGCCCGGACGCCCGGCGACACCGAGGGTGAGTGGACACCTATCTGCCGCGGGCGTCGGTCCCGCGCTGATTCGTTCGGCCTGGTTCGTTCTCGTTCGTCCCGCAGCAACGCTATCCATTCGGGTGCGCAACGCCACCCAACCTGGCCACCGCGCTTGCGCGTCGGTCCAGGCCGCCCACTACTTTCCATGCATCCGTCAACATCAACTACGCCAGACATCCGCACACCAGCACAGCAGGAGACCAACCGCAGATGGCAAGCGTCGAGGAAGTCCGGGCCGGCATCGCACTGGCGAACCGGCAGGCGACGGAGAGTGTCGCGGCACTGCGTCAGGCAGGCACGGCGCTCGAACAGGCCCAGAGTGCGCTCGCGATGGTCACCCAGGGCAGCGCGCAACCCGACGCGGAACAGGCCAACGGGCTGTTCGCCCAGGCGGCCCGGTCGATCACCGAGGCCGCGCAGAGCGTGAGCGCGGGGATGTCCACCGCCGAGGGCTACGCGGCCCGGTTGTAGGGCGCGACGTGTCGATCGAGGCGATCAGGGCGGTCACGGCACAGGTGCACGACCAGGCGGTCAGCACGCACCAGCAGGTCTTCGTCGCGCGCGAACGGCTGGGCGAGGCGCTGCGCACGCTCACCGACCTCAGCCGCAACCACTCCACCTCGCTGGTGCCGCCGGAGCTGCGCAGGGCGGACGAGCAACTGGCCGAATGCCTCGGCAGCCTGGCAGGTAGCCTCGCCTGCCTCGACCGCTTCGTCGCCGGGCTGTGAGGGCGTTCGGTAGGTTGATCACGCCCGCGGGGAGGGGCCGACGGGCACCGAGGGGTTTGGGTTGAACAGGCGCACTGAACGGCGCGACAAGATCAAGCTCGCGCTCGCGGAGTTCCGCACGGCCGTGGGCACAGCCCTGGGCATCGCGAGCCGGCAGCAGGACATGATCGCCGAGGAACACGCCCGGGTCATGGTGGAGCTGTGGCTGCGCTCGGAGACCTCCGTCGACCCCACCATCGCGCTGGGCAATCCGCGGCTGGCCGACGTCATCGAGAAGGTCGCCGCGGACCGACGCTCGCAGTTCGGCGAGTGGGCCGATCGGGGCCCGCTGGCGTTGACCGAGCTGGTCACCAGGGCCGCACCCGGTGCTGCGGGCGAGCCGTGGCAGACCTGGCTGGGCACGATCGGCACCGCGGACGGCATGGGTGAGCTGCCCGAACTGTGGCGGATCGGCAGCGCGGTCGCGGACGAGGCGCCGGAGCAGATCCCGTTCCCGGTCGCCGTGCCGCTGCTGGACACCGCACACCTGCACATCGCCACCACGCCGGACAGCCGGAGCACCGCCGAGGCGCTCGTGGAGACGCTGCTGCTGCGCGTGCTGAGCTACCTGCAACCCGGCCTGGTGCACGTGCACGTGTGGGACACCGGGCAGCTCACCGGTTCACTGCCCGGCCTGTACCCGTTGACCAGGGCCGGCCTGCTCACCGTGCACGACCCGGCACGGCCCAAGGAACTGCTGGACGAGCTGTCCGACCACATCCGCCGCGTGCACACCGGTGTGCTGGCCGGCGGTGACACGTCGCTGACGTCGATCAGCGGCCGCGCGGGCAGGCGGACCGAGCCGTGGCGGGTCGCGGTGCTGTTCGGCAACCGGCAGGCCCTGCCCGACGAGCAGCAGCAGCAACTGCTGCGGGTCGCACGCAACGGGCTGGCGTCCGGGATCCAGCTGATCGTGGTCGACCTGCCCGTCACCGTGAACAGTCCGATGGAGATGATCGACTTCATCGACGAGCGCACGGCCCGGTGCAGCATGACCGGCCCGCACGCCACCGTCACGCCCGATCCGCCGCTGCCCAGGGCCGACGTGCCCAGGGTGTGCGCGGAGATCGCGGCGGAACTGGAGTTCCGCCGGGCCAGGCTGTGCACGTTCGAGGACCTGCTGCCCGCCGAGCACTGGCGGGAGCGCTCGGCGGCGGGCCTGCTCACGCCCGTCGGGATGATCGACGGCACCCCCGTCGACCTCGTGCTGGGCGACTCCTCGCCGCACGCGCTGATCGGCGGGCCCAGTGGATCGGGCAAGACGAACTTCCTGTACGCGATGCTCGGCGGCCTCACCGCGCGGTACTCGCCGGACGAGCTGGAGCTGTACCTGCTGGACTTCAAGGAAGGCGTGTCGTTCGCCCAGTTCACCCCGGGCAGGCGGGACCCGACGTGGCTGCCGCACGCGCAACTGGTCGGCGTGAACGTGAACGCCGACCGCGAGTTCGGCGTCGCACTGCTGAAGTTCCTCGCGGACACCATGCGCTACCGGGCGGACGTCGCGAAACAGCACGAGGTGACCAAACTCGAAGAACTGCGCGAAGAGAACCCGGACGGCCGCTGGCCCCGGATCGTCGCGGTGATCGACGAGTTCCAGTACCTGTTCGCCGAACGCGACCCGGTGGCCGTGGCTGCCACCGGGCTGCTGGAGGACGTGGCGCGACGCGGCCGGTCGCAGGGCATCCACCTGGTGCTGGCCAGCCAGGACGTGTCCAGCATCGAGGCGTTCTGGGGCAAACCGGCGATCTTCGAGCAGTTCATCCTGCGGATCGCGCTGCCCAAGGCCCGCAGGGTGCTGGCCGACCAGAACAACGCGGCCCTGGAACTGCCCAGGTGGCACGCGATCGTCAACCACGAATCCGGTGTGGCGCAGGGCAACCAGCAGGCCCGGATCCCGGACTCGACCAGCCGGGGCACGTTCGACAAGCTGCAGCTCGCGCTGTGGGACAAGCGCGACGAGACCAAGCCGGTACCGCGCCTGTTCGACGGCAGCCATGTGCCACCGCTCGCGTCGGCGGCCGACTTCCAGCAGTTGCGGCCGGGTGCCGGGCCGGTGTCGGCGGTGCTGGGCCAGATCATCGACGTGGCGGGCAGCGCGGCGGTGACGTCCCTGCCGGGCGCGCCGGGCCGCAATCTCGCGGTGATCGGGTCGTCGGTGCTGGACGCGGCGAGCGTGCTCGGCGCCGCGGCGCTGTCCGTGGCGCGGCAGCACGAACCGGGCACGGCGGAGTTCACGCTGTGCCGCCTGGTGGAGGACGCGAAGGAGCCGATCGACTGGCTGGTGGCGCAGCTGGCGGCCGACGGGCACGAGGTCACCGTGGTGGACCGGGCGGACTTCCGGCCGTGGCTGACCGAGGTGGCGGCCGAGTTGGGCGCCGGCGGGACGGACCGGCCGCGGTACGTGTTCTGGTACGGCGTCGACGCGGCACAGGCGACACTGGAGATCAAGGACCCGGCGACCTTCACCTCAGGCCTCGACGCGTTGCGGGCGGTGCTGCGCCACGGCCCGGAGCACCGGACGCACGTGCTGGGGTGGTGGCGTGGCGTCGGCCGGTTGAAGGCGATGCTGCCGATCGGCCAACTGGACGACATCGGGCCGTGGGTGGCGTTCGACGTGCAGGGCCAGGAGCTGCAGATGACGCTGGCGCAGGGCCAGACCGTGTCCTGGTCGCCGCGCGCGCGGCGCGGCCTGTACTTCGACCGGTTCGAGCACACGCGGCCGCAGGTGATCATCCCGTTCTCACTGGCCTCCGGTGATCGTCCGTGAACGGCGATGCGGCGCGGCGGTACAAGGAACTGGCCGACGGCAACACGGAGGCCGTGGCGCGGATCCGTGAGCACGACAAGGCGGCGTCCGAGGCGTTGAAGGCCAATCTCGCGGACGCGGACAAGGCACTGGCGGCTGCGGTCGAGCGGGAGCGGGTGTCGAGGCTGAGTGTGCGGCTGCACTGGGAGTCGGCCCAGGAGCTGCTGTGGGCCGAGCGGTGGGTCGAGGTGGGCGAGCAACCGGCGCCGAGTGTGCCCGTCGATGTGACGCAGGAAGCGGCCGACAGGGCTGACGCGGAGGTCGGGCGTACCTACGATGCACTGCGGGACGCGCTGCGGAAGGCCGGCCTGCTGCCGCGGCGGCGCACATAGTTGGAGGTTGGCATGGGTGTCGAGATCCGGCTGGCATCGAGGCCGCACGGATGGCCGACGGCGTCGTGTTTCGAGCACGTCGAGGTGGACGTGCCGGCGCCGGGTGCCGAAGAGGTCGTGGTGCGCAACCTCGTGATGAGTGTCGACCCGTACATGCGCGGCCGGATGAACGACATCAAGTCCTACGTCCCGCCGTACGAGGTCGGGCGTCCGCTGGAGGGCGGTGCGGTCGGCGAGGTCGTCTCGTCGAATTCGGACGCGTTCCAGGTCGGGGACGTGGTGCTGCACGGGCTCGGGTGGCGTTCGCATGCGGTCGTGCCGGCACGTCATGCGACGAAGATCGACCTGACGTTGGCGCCCGCTGGGGCGTACCTCGGCGTGCTCGGGATGCCTGGGCTCACGGCGTATGCGGGCCTGGTCTCGGTCGCTGCCTTGCAGCCTGGCGACACGGTGTTCGTGTCGGGCGCGGCTGGTGCCGTGGGGTCGCTGGCGGGACAGATCGCGCGGTTGAAGGGTGCACGCCGGGTGATCGGGAGTGCCGGCTCGGCCGCCAAGGTGGCGCATCTGGTGGACGATCTGGGGTTCGACGCGGCGTTCAACTACAAGGACGGGCCGGTGTTCGGGCAGCTGGCGGAGGCGGCGCCGGATGGGATCGAGGTGTACTTCGACAACGTCGGCGGTGAGCACCTTGAGGCCGCGTTGGGGGCGTTGAACGTGCACGGCCGGGTGGCGGTGTGCGGGATGATCTCGGCGTACAACGCGACGGAACCGCCGGTGGCTCCTCGGAATCTGGGTGAGATCGTGCGGAAGCGGTTGACGCTGCGCGGTTTGCTGGTGCGTGATCACGGGGACCTGCAGCCGCGGTTCGTGGCCGAGATGAGCGGGTGGCTGCGCGAGGGCAAGATCCGCTACCGGGAAACGGTGGTAGAGGGTCTGTCGAACGCGCCGGCAGCCTTCCTGGCCATGATGCGAGGCGAGAACACCGGCAAAATGCTGGTCACGTGCCCGGAGCCGTAACGGTCTCCCCCAGAGCCGACTCCGCACGAGTCGGCCATTGAGCGGACCACTCGCGAGCCAACCACCCACCCGACGGCCAACTCGCGAGGAGGTCGTTGACCGGCCGGTCAACGGACGGCAGCGGCAGGCCCGAGAAGCATCCGCCCTCGGCCCGACCCGGACGAGTCACCCCGTCGACGGACGACACCGGTAAGACCACGCCACACTCGGCCAAGTGGGCATCGCCCGCTCAATGGACGACACGCGCCCAACCGGCCAAGCGAACAGGCCATGCCCACATCAGTCGACCCCTCACTGGACGACACGCACCGAGACCCACCTCCGCGAGGAAGACTGCCGCCGGGTGCCAGTCGGCAGCGGGCCGGATCGCAGAACTCGGGCCAAGCGGATAACGCCCGCTCAATGGACGACACGCCCTGAGATCACAGCGAAAGTCGGCCAAGACCGGAGTACCGCCCCCTCAAGGGACGACACGCGCCCGACCGGCGACACGGCAGGCCACACCCGCGCCAGCCAACAGACCACTGAATGGACGACACGCAACGATCAGCGACCCAACCGAACCGAGCCGCGCGTGTCGACCACTCAGTGGACGTGATGCGCCCGGCCGACGACCAGAACCAGCCGAACCCACGCGTGCCGATCACCCCATGGACCCGGCGCAACCCGCCGACGACCACAACCAACCGAAACCTGCATGTCGCCCACCCAAGGGACAACACGCATCACCACCGCCGGGCCAAACACTCGATCCCGCATGTCGCCCACCCAAAGGACAACACGCATCACCACCGCCGGGCCAAACACTCGATCCCGCATGTCGCCCACCCAAAGGACAACACACTTGCCGGCTTCGAGCGAGGCCGATGGAGCTGCCTGCCGGCCGCCGCGAATTCCTCAGCAATGGATCCGCGAACAGGTTCGACAGCGGCGGAGTGCCGGCTCAGGCCAGGCCCCCGTCGATGAAGCGGAAGGTGAGTTCCTCCAGGCGACGCCTGGCTGGCGGTGGGGACGTCGCGCAGCGGCCCTTGTCCGGCAAGCACTGCCAGTCCGTGTACCGCGGACCAGATCGGGTACTCGATACCGTCGCGGCGCCGCGGGTCGAGCACGCCGGCGTCGACCAGTTCGTCGAGCCTGGCGCGGAGCTGACCTAGGGGCGTCGGCTCCGCTCCGGTCTCGTCGTCGGAGACGCCGTAGGCGTGCTGCTGCGGCAGGGCGAACGCGGTGGCGAACAGACCGGGTTCCTCGCGCGCGAACTCCAGGTAGGCCGCACCGACCGCGCGCAGCCGACGCCGGGACGCGACGGGATCGCCGTGCTTGCCGCGCACGCGGGCGACACCGGCGGCCATGCGGTCGGCGAGCTCGCGCATTGCCGCCGCGCACACCGCGGCGAGCAGTTCGTCCCGGTCGGCGAAGTGCCGGTACGCGGCATTGGGCACCACGCCCACCATCCGGGTCGCCTCCCGGAGCACCACGGCGTCCGGCCCCCCTGTCCGTGCCAGCTCCAGCCCCGCGGCGACCAGGCCGTCGCGGACGGCGCCTCGCGGGCGGCGTCGACGCTCCGAATGCCGCGTCTCCCCTGCTGATCCGCCTGCCGTCACAACGACAGGATAACGAAGTGGACAGCGTCCACAAACGCGGCCTAATGTGGACAGCGTCCACTTACGGTCAGGGCGGCTCCCGCTGAGCACCTGCAGATCCCGGCACCCCGCGAGCGCGTGCCGGGGCCGAAGTCCTGACCTCTCCTCGCGGCCACCCCACCAGCAAGCGCCCGCGCCCGCTCGATGACACGCACTCCGTGCAACGGAAAGGGAACATCATGACCAGGATGACCTCACTGCTCACGCGCAACGAGCAGTTCGCCCAGGCATACAGCCCCGCGGCACTGGGCCTGCCCGCCGCGCGATTGCTCGTCGTCACCTGCCTCGATCATCGAGTCGACCCAGCGATCGTCCTCGGACTCCAACTCGGCGATGCTCCTGTCATCCGCAACGCGGGGGGACGCGTCACCCAGGCCGTCATCGACGACATCGCCTTTCTCGCCTTCCTCGTCGAGCGGGTGCTCGCTCAGGAAGGTGAGGCCGAGACACTGTTCGAAGTCGCGGTCGTCCACCACACCCAGTGCGGCACCGCGTTGCTCGCCGACTCCCGCTTCCGGCAGGAGGCCGCCGAGGCGACCGGCCTGGCCGAGGCGACGCTGGCAGCCTCCGCCGTCGCCGATCCTCACACGACCGTCAAGGCCGACGTCGAGTGCCTGCTCACCGCACCCTCGCTGTCCGCGAAAGTGAGCGTGTCCGGCCACGTGTACGACATCGCCACCGGAAGGGTCACTACGACCCTGGACGCCCGGTACCCGTAATCCCCCAGGTGGGTCTCAGTCGTGGACGAAGCAGAACTCGTTGCCTTCCGGGTCGAGCATGACCTGGAACGCGCCCGACTCGTCGTGGACCACCTCGCCGATCTGGCGGGCGCCCGCGGCTGTGGCCAGGTGGACGGCCTCTGTCATCGACTCGACCTCGATATCCAGGTGCAGACGGTTCTTCACCGACTTCGACTCCGGAACCGGCTGGAACGCCAACTTCGGGAAGCCCGGTGCCTCGACGTGCCACCAACCGTTGTGCCTGTCCACCGCCGACCCACCCAGCACCGTCGACCAGAAGCGCGCCAGCCGCTGGGCCGACTCACAGTCGATCACTACCTGGTCCAGCCCGTACTTCATCCGAGCAGTTTGCCAGGATTCAGCACGCCCATCGGGTCGACCGTCCGCTTCACCGCCGCCAGCACCTCGACCCCCAGCGCACCGATCTCACCCTCCAGATACGGCGCATGGTCCACACCCACCGCATGGTGGTGCGTGATCGTGCCCAGGCCCGCCATCGCCTCCGACGCCGCCCGCTTCGCTCGCTGCCACTGGCCCTCCGGATCCGACGCCGCCCGAGCCGTCAGCACCGTGAAATACAGCGACGCACCCGTCTCGTACGCATGCGACACGTGGCACATCACCACCGCCCGGCCCGCCAACGCCCCCTGCACCGCCGACCGAACCGCCGAACGCAGGGCGTCCAGCGACGACCAGTACCCCGCCGTCTCCAACGTCTCCACACACACCCCGATGTCCAGCAACGCATCCCGCTGCCGCGGCCCACCGAACCGCCCGCGCAGCCACGCCTCTCCCGGCGCCTTCCCCAACGCCACCCGCTTGTGCCCCCGCAACGCCCGCCGGGTCGCCGCCTGCGCGCGGCCCAGCGACCGCGCATCACCGGCCTCCCACCCGACCACCAGCAGGCACGGCGACCGCACCCCCCGCGCCGCCAGATATCCACGCAACGCACGCGCCCCGAACCCGCTCGACGACGCCAGCGCCACCTTCGTCTCGTCTACATCGGACAGCCGGGTCACCGTGGCCAGCCCGTCATGTTGTGCCAGCGCACGCACCGCCGTGACCCCGCGCTCCCATCCGTCGAACGCATAGGCCTCGTACCGGCGGACGAGAGCTGCCGGCCGCACCCGGACCGTCACCTCCGTGATGATCCCGAACGCACCCTCACTCCCCACCACCAACGCCCGCAAGTCCGGCCCCGCCGCCGAAGCGGGCGCCAGCTCCCAGCCGCCACTCGCCCCTCGGCGTCGCCACCCGCAACGCGACGACCATGTCGTCGAACCGGCCGTACCCGGACGATGCCTGGCCTGCCGATCTCGTCGCCGCGAATCCCCCTATCGTGGCTCGCTCGAACGACTGGGGGAAGTGACCGAGCGTGAAGCCTTGCGCCGCCAGCAAGCTCTCCGCGTCCGGGCCACGCACTCCGGCCTGCAACACCGCCAGCCTCGATACCGGGTCGACCGAGACCAGTTGGTCCAGCCGCATCAGGTCGACCGCGACGACGGCCGGCTTGTCCCCCCGCAGCGCCGCCACCCCGCCGACCACCGACGTACCCCCGCCGAACGGCACCACCGCCACCGCCAGCCGCCCACACGCCTCGACCACCGCCGCCGCTTCCTCGGGCGATCCCGGCAGTACCACGGCATCCGGCACGGCCACCTCGACTCCTGCCCGCCGCCGGATCAGGTCCAGGTAGGACAGTCCGCCTGTCCTACCCAGCCTGGATTCCCTGTCCACCTTGATGTTCGACGCGCCGACGATCGCCGCCAGCGCGTCGAAGGTCGCCGCAGGCAGCGCGGACGCCGGTACGACCAGTTCCGACGACGGCACCCCGGGCGTCTGAACCGAAGCCAGGTCGAGCGTCGCGTGCAGTGTGCGCAGCGCACCGGCGGGCAGTGGGTGGGGGTCGTCGGTCCAGCCACCGCGCAGCGTGTGGGAAATCATGGGTACAGTGTTACACGTGACGTCCCAACGTAACAGCGGGTCACCCACGAGGGTGGATGATGACGTGCTGCTGGATGCGGCCCGTGAGTGCGTGCTGTCCGTGGGCGTGCGCCGAACCACGCTGACCGACATCGCCAAGCGCGCCGGCACCAGCCGGATGACCGTCTACCGCCGCTTTCCCGGCGTCACCAGTGTCGTCGCAGCCCTGATGACCAGGGAGTTCGGCGACCTCCTCGGCCGCATCGAGCCGAATGACGGCCACGCCCGGCGACGGCTCGTCGACGCCGCGGCACTCGCCGCGAAGCTGCTCATCGCCGACCCGCTCCTGCGGAGCGTCCTGGACCGCGACGCCGAACTGCTCCTGCCCTACCTCGTGCAGCGCATCGGTTCCACGCAACGCCTCGCCGAGAAGTTCATCACCGAACAGCTGACCGCGGGCCACGCGGACGGCTCGATCCGCGAAGCCCCGGTGGCCGCACAGGGCAGGCTGTTCTTTCTCACCGTGCAGGCCTTCGTGATCTCGCACCGGCCCGCCGCCCAGGACGTGGCCGACGACGACCTGCTCACCGAACTCGCCACCAGTCTCGACCACGGCCTACGACCGGAGGCGACATGAAAACCGACACTGCCGGCCGCACCGAGACACCCGACCCCGCCGTCACTATCAACCGGGAACCTCGACCGGAGACAACATGAAAACCTCACTCAACGCCGAGCGCCGGGCCGAGGAACTCGACCGGATCGCGGGCGGCGAGCAGGTGGACCTGCTCGTCGTCGGTGGCGGCGTCACCGGCGCGGGCGCGGCTCTCGACGCGGCGAGTCGCGGCCTGTCCGTCTGCCTCATCGAGGCGCACGATCTCGCCTTCGGCACCTCCCGCTGGTCCAGCAAGCTCGTGCACGGCGGCCTGCGCTACCTGGCCAGAGGCGACGTCGGCCTCGCCTACGAGAGCGCGGCCGAGCGCGGCATCCTGATGTCCGCCGTCGCACCCCACCTCACCCGCGCACTTCCCCAGCTGATCCCCTTGCACAGCAAGGTTTCCGGTCGCAATGCCGGTATCGCGCTGGCCGGGCTGTTCGCCGGTGACGTGCTCCGCCGCGCTGCGACCACCCCCACGAAATTACTCCCCGCACCCCGCCGGATCAGCACTCCGGAAGCGCTCGCACTGGCCCCCGGACTCCGCCGCCAAGGCCTGCGAGGCGGCTTGTTGTCCTTCGATGGTCAACTCACCGACGACGCCCGCCTCGTCGTCGGCCTGGCCCGGACCGCCGCCGGTTTCGGCGCCAAGATCCTCACCAAGGTCCGCGCTGTCGCCCTGCACCGCAACGGCGCCGACGCGCGCGACGAGCTGACCGGTGCCGAGTTCCCCGTCCGCGCCCGTGCCGTCCTCAACGCGACCGGCGTCTGGGCAGGCCAACTCGTCGCCGACGTGCACCTGCGACCCTCCCGCGGCACCCATCTCGTGCTCGCTGCCGAACCGCTGGGCATCCGGGACACCGCTGTGACCGTGCCGATCCCGGGTGAGACCAACCGGTTCGCGCTGCTGCTCCCCCAGGACGACGGGCGCCTCTACCTCGGCCTGACCGACGAGCCCGTCAGCGGCCCGCTGCCCGACGTCCCCGAAGTCCCCGAGTCCGATGTGGACTTCCTACTGTCCATTGCCGCCACGGTGTTGGACCGCAAGCCCACGCGGGCCGACGTGCTCGGCGCGTTCGCCGGACTACGTCCGCTGGTGGACCGGCCGGGTGACGGCCGCAGCGCCGACCTGTCCCGGCACCACGCGGTGCTGACCTCTCCGCAGGGCGTGGTGACGATCGTCGGGGGCAAGCTGACGACCTACCGGCGGATGGCCGAGGACGCCGTCGACGCAGTGGTGGCCGCCCGTGGCCTGGCCGCCGGACCGGCACGCACACGGCACATTCCGTTGGTGGGCGCCGCGAATCGCAAAGCACTGTCCGCAGTGGACGCCCCGGCGCGGCTGGTATCGCGCTACGGCATGGAGGCCGGTCGCGTGGTCGCACTGGGCGAGCTGGACGTGGACCTCGCCGAACCCGTCGCCGCCGGGGTGACCGCCGCCGAGGTCGTCTGGGCCGTGCGACACGAGGGCGCGCTGTCTGCCGACGACGTACTTGACCGCAGGACCAGAATCGGCCTGGTGGCCGGCGACAGGGACCGGGCCCGGCCGGTGGTGTCCGATCTCGTCAGTAGGTCACTGGCTGGGCTACCCGGCAGCTGAACGCTTAGAGTTGGCTCGATCCGGTGGTGACAACACCGGGACTCGACGCCGTTGGCGCAATTGTGGGCTGACGTGAGGAGGCGGCGTGACGGACGCGGTCCTGGAGATCGATCGGATCTCCAAGCGCTTCGGCGCGACGCAGGCGTTGCACGACGTCAGCCTCACCGCCCGCGGTGGCGAACTGGTCGGCATCGGCGGTCACCTGGGCTCCGGCCGGACCACGACCCTGCGGATCGGCGCGGGCGTGCTGGCCGCGGACGCGGGCCGGGTGCGCTGGCGGTCGGCCCCTATCGACCCGGCCACGCGCAGGCGGATCGGCTACCTGCCGGCCAGCGGTGGGCTCTATCCGGAACTGACAGTGCACGATCAGTTGGTCCACCGAGCCGAACTGCACGGGTTCACCGCCGATGACGCGCGCCGGCTCACCCAGGCGTGGCTGGACCGGTGCAACTTGCGCGCGCTGCGCCGGATACCGACCGGACGCCTGGACACTGATCACCAGCGACTCGTCGGCCTGGTCGCCACGTTGCTGCCCGGCCCGGAGCTGTTGCTGCTGGACGAGCCGTTCGCCGGGGCCACCCGGACGGGCGTCGACACGCTCGTCGAACTGCTGCGCCAGCAGACCGCGGCCGACGTGCCGGTTCTGTTGTCCAGCAACGATCTTGATCACCTCGAACGGTACTGCGACAGCGTCGCCATCCTCCGCAGTGGACAGCTTGTGGCCAGTGGCACAATCGGCGAGTTGGTGGCCGCCGGCCCTCGCCTGTTCCGGGTCGACGCACCGGACGCCACCCCCGGTTGGGGCAACGGCGTACCCGGTTGCCACACGGTCGACGTGGACGGATCACGGATGCTGCTGGAGCTCACCGACGACGCCGACGACCAGGACGTGCTCAACGCTGCCCTGGCCTGCGGGCCGGTGCGCGAGTTCACCCGCGTGCGGCGCACGCTCGCGGAGCTGTACGACTCGACCGGACGGACTTGATGGCCGACACCCCGCCCGCGACGCGCACGGTCTGGTTGGTGGCCGCGCGCGAGTTCAACTGCCGCGCCCGGTCCTACCGGGTCGTGGTGGGCACGGTGTCGGTCGCGCTGCTACTGGTGGCGTTCCTCCTGTTGCAGATGTTCGCGTTGCACGGGCAGCGCACGGTCCGGATCGGGCTGGCCGGGCAGGCGATCGGCCTGCAGCAGGTCCTGCCGCAGGAGATGGCGTCGCTCGGTGTGCCGATCACGGTCCGGCAGCTCGACAGCGTCGCCGACGGGATCCGGCAGGTCCGCGGGGGCCAACTCGACGTGATCGTCTACGGGGCCCGCTCGGCGCTGCACGTCACCGTGGACAACGCCGGTGATCTCGACCCCCGGTTGCGCGCGACGCTGAACTCCCAGGTGCGGCAACAGATCCTGGAGGCGCAGATCGCGCAGCTGGGTGCCAGGCCGGACGAGATCCTGGCGAAGGTCGACCAGGCGCAGATCAGCGTGTCGCGGCTGCGGGTGACCGATCCGGACCTGGGCAGGCGCACGGCGCTGGGCGTGCTGACCGTGTTGCTGCTGGGCTGGTCGCTGTTCGCGTTCGCCCGGCTGACCGCACACCGGACCGCGCAGGACACCGCGAACGGCACCGCGGAGGCGTTGCTGCCGGTGCTGCGGCCGCGTCGGTTGCTGACCGGGAACCTCGGCGGCATCGGGCTGACCGGCCTGCTGCACACGGCCGCTCTCGGCGTGGTCGGCCTGATCATGGCGCTCGCGACCGGCGCCGCGAACGCGGCCCCGGTGCTCGTCGCGCTCGGCAGCGGGCTGGTGGGGTTCGTGCTCGGCTTCGGCGTGTACGGCACGACCACCGCGGCCGTCACCTCGCTGGGCAGGCGCGGGGCCGTCGGGCTGGTCGCGGTCGTCGGCGTGGTCAGCGCGGTGCTCATCGGCGTCGCCCCCGGTTCGCCGGCGACGGCGGTGCTGTCCGTGCTGCCGCCGTTCGCCCCGTTGCTGCTGCCCGCGCGGCTCGCGGTGGGTGTGGCGGTCGGCTGGCAGGTGCTGCTGGGCGCGGTGCTGACCCTGCTCGCCATCGGCGGGCTGGCCTGGTTCGCGGGCCGCGTCTACCCGCGTTCCCTGCTGCGAGCCGCCTGAGAAACGAGAACGGCGGCCCGAGTGGGCCGCCGTTCTGATTCGATCCGGAGTTCGATTCAGCGTTCGCCGATGCCGACGAAGTCGCGCTCCACAGGCCCCGTGTAGACCTGCCGGGGGCGGCCGATCTTGGTGGCCGGGTCCTTGACCATCTCGCGCCAGTGCGCGATCCAGCCGGGCAGCCTGCCGATCGCGAACAGCACGGTGAACATGCGCGTCGGGAAGCCCATCGCGCGGTAGATCAGGCCCGTGTAGAAGTCCACGTTCGGGTAGAGCTTGCGCGAGACGAAGTAGTCGTCGGACAGTGCGACCTCTTCGAGCTGCTTGGCGAGGTCGAGCAGGTGGTCCTGGACGCCGAGCTTGGCGAGGATCTCGTCGGCGGTGGCCTTGACGATCTTCGCGCGCGGATCGTAGTTCTTGTAGACCCGGTGCCCGAAGCCCATCAGCTTCACGCCCTCTTCTTTGTTCTTCACCTTCCTGACGAACGAGGCGACGTCGCCACCGCTGTCCCGGATGCCTTCCAGCATCTCCAGTACCGCCGCGTTCGCACCGCCGTGCAACGGGCCGAACAGGGCGTTGATGCCCGCGGAGATGCTGGCGAACAGGTTGGCCTCGGACGAGCCGACCAGTCGCACGGTCGACGTGGAGCAGTTCTGCTCGTGGTCGGCGTGCAGGATGAACAGCAGGTCCAGCGCCTTGGCGATGGTCGGGTCGACCGAGTACGGCTCGGCGGGCAGTCCGAAGGTCATCCGCAGGAAGTTCTCCACCAGGCCCAGCGAGTTGTCCGGGTACAGGAACGGCTGGCCGACGGACTTCTTGAAGGCGTACGCGGCCAGGGTCGGCACCTTGGCCAGCAGGCGGACCGTGGACAGCTCCACGTTCGGCTCGTCGAACGGGTTCAGGCTGTCCTGGTAGAAGGTGGACAGCGCGGACACCGCGGAGGACAGCACCGGCATCGGGTGGGCGTCGCGGGGGAAGCCGCTGAAGAACTGCCGCAGCTCTTCGTGCAGCAGCGTGTGCCGCTTGATCTTGTCGGTGAAGTCCTCCAACTGCGCCTGGGTGGGCAGCTGACCGTAGATCAGCAGATAACTGACCTCGATGAAATTGGAACGTTCCGCCAACTGTTCGATCGGATATCCCCGGTACCGCAGGATTCCCGCGTCACCGTCGATATAGGTGATCTCCGAAGAGCATGCGGCTGTGTTCACGAAACCAGGATCCAGCGTGACGAGGCCGGTGCTGGACAAAAGCTTGGCGACGCCGATTCCGGCAGCGCCCTCGGTCGCCGGAATCACCGGCAGTTCGAGTTCACCGCCTTCATGACGCAGCGCGACGGTACTGGTGCCGGAGGTCGCGTCGGGCATACGAGTCCCTCTCACGCTTGGACAGGGCGCCTACCCGTGGCCGGTCCCGACATACACCAGCGCGGCGCACCAAACAGGTGCTACCACGACTGGCGATCAGCTCTGACCACACGGCCGGATTGACCGACCGCGGTACCGCCCCGTTGGGGTGTTCAGTCAATGACCACGCTAGTGCCCTGTTCGGCTTCCGGACAGCCAGGAAGCCTGCCAAGTCGCCCACATGGGACGGCTGTCACATCGATCACGGCCACAGTGGACGGGCCCCGAGCTGCGCCGCGCGATTCGCCGGTTCCGAAGATGATCCTCACCACACCTAATCGGACCACGGTCCAATCCGGTGAGGATCTCACCGGCATGGGGCCGTTCGCGTGCAGGACCCACCTGATCGAGTCAGCCGCTGGGCGATCTCCGCGATCCGGCCCCCGCGGCACACCGGGCGAGTGTGACCCATCGTGAGCGTCCTCGACCCGCTTCAGGGAACGACAGTTTCCACAATCGCGGTCACATTCATTTCCGCGGCCGCGGCCAGGATTAACGGCCCGGTATCCAGAGGCACCACGTGATTGATGTACACCTCGGGCTCTGGCTCGTTCCGTTCTGCCACCATCACCGTCACCACTGCCACTGCTCGTTTTAATTCAGTTCCGCCGAATATGGTGGTTCGGCGCCACTGCGGCTCACGGTGACGGCAGCCGCCCTGGCCGCGAAGTCCAGCGCCGCCAGCCACGCCTGCCCGTCCAGTCCGCTCACGTCGGCCGTCGATGCGACGCCCTGCCGGTACAGCCACGCGAGCAGCGCCGCGTGCACGGTGTCGCCGGCGCCGATGGTGTCCACGACCTTCGCCGCGGCAGCGGGCATGTCCACCCGAAGGGCCTCGGTGACCAGCGTCAACCCGGCGGATCCCCTGGTCAGCGCCACGGCCGTCACGCCTGCCGCGAGCCAGTCGCGCAGCAGCGGGTCGACGTCCCCGTCGCCGGGCAGCTCGCCCAGCCAGCGCGCGTCGTCCTCGGACACCTTGAGCACGCCGATATCGGGCAGCCAGGAGGTGAACCGCTGCCGGTACCCGGCCGGATCCGCGACCAGGCCGGGCCGGATGTTCGGGTCCAGCATGGTCAGCCGGCCACGCGCGGCCTCGCGGCGCAGCACCGCCTCGTACACGCTCGCGCCCGGTTCCAGCAGCAGCGACAGCGTGCCCAGTGACACCGCCGTCACGTCGTCGGGCAGCGGGCCGGGGTCGGTGACCAGGCGATCGGCGGTGCCCCGCACGTGGAACGAGTAGCGGGCCGAGCCGTCGTCGGCGAGCGTGACCACGGCCAGCGTGGTCGGCTCCGGCCCGCGTTGCACCAGGTCGGTCCGCACGCCGGCGGCCCGCAACCGGTCCACCAGCGCATCGCCGAAGCTGTCGGCGGAGATCCGGGACAGAAACGACGTGGGCGCGCCGAGCCGGCCCAGGGCCACGGCCGTGTTGTACGGGCCGCCACCCAGGCGGGGCAGCAGCGGGCCGAGCTGGCCGGGCACGGTCGAGGCGGCAGGCACCAGGTCCACCAGGGCCTCGCCACCGACCACGATCATCGGGGCATCCCGTCGCGGTTGTGAATCACAGCGCAGGACGGTACACAGCTTGACGTCCGGATTTATGGTAGGACGTCCGACCGTTTGTGTTCCGAGCACTGCGTGAAGGAGGAGCCATGCCGGCCGAGCGGATGCTGCCGACCTCGGAGGCCGAGGACCTGCTCAAACTGGTGCGCGAGATCGCCACCGACGAACTCGCGCCGCTCGCCGCCGAATACGAAGCCGCCGACCGGTTCCCGCGCGAGCAGTTCCGGCTGATGGGTGCCAGTGGCCTGCTCGGACTGCCCTATCCGGAGCGCTGGGGCGGGGGCGCCCAGCCCTACGAGGTGTACCTGCAGGTGCTGGAGGAGCTGGCCGCGGTGTGGATGACCGTGGGCGTCGGCCTGTCCGTGCACACGATGTCGGCCTACCCGCTGGCCACGTTCGCCACCGACGGGCAGCGCGACGAATGGCTGCCCGACATGCTGGCCGGTGACCTGCTCGGCGCCTACGCACTCTCCGAATCACACGCCGGCTCGGATGCGGCAGCGCTGTCCACCAGGGCGAGGCGCGAGGGCGACGACTACGTCGTGACCGGCACCAAGGCATGGATCACGCACGGCGGCATCGCGGACTACTACACGCTGATGGTCCGCACGTCCGACGACGGTAGCCACGGCGTCACCTGCCTGCTGGCCGACGCGGACACGGCCGGCCTCTCGGCTGACCCGCCCGAGCACAAGATGGGCCTGACCGGCTCGCCCACCACGGGTCTGCGGCTGGCGGGCGCGCGGATTCCGGTGGCGCGCCGAATGGGTGACGAGGGTCAGGGCCTGAAGATCGCGCTGGACGCACTGAACTCGGGTCGCTTGGGCATCGCGGCCTGTGCCGTCGGGTTGGCGCAGGGTGCGCTGGACGAGGCCGTCGCGTATGCCAACCAGCGCACGCAGTTCGGCCGCAAGATCATCGAGTTCCAGGGCCTGGAGTTCCTGCTCGCCGACATGGCCGCCGCTGTGGAGTCGGCGCGCGCCACTTATTTGGAGGCCGCTCGGCGGCGGGATCGGGGTCTGCCGTTCCGGCGGCAGGCGTCCATCGCGAAGCTGATCGCCACGGACGCGGCCATGAAGGTCACCACGGATGCCGTGCAGGTGCTCGGTGGGGCCGGTTACACGCGGGACTTCCCGGTGGAGCGGTACATGCGCGAGGCCAAGGTCCCGCAGATCTTCGAGGGCACCAACCAGGTCCAACGCATGGTCATCGCCCGCGAACTGCGCAGCTAGCGACCGGTCGCAACGGTGACCGATCGCTACGGTGACCGCGACGGCTGAGCACACCGATCGGCGGCAACTGCGCGGGCGGCGGACGGCGGACGGTGCCGCGGCCGCACGCGAGGCCGTCCGAGCACGCGAACTCGGCCGATAATGGCCTCGTGACCGAACCTACGCATCGGACGCTGGACCTTCGTGGCCTGTCCATGCACATCGCGGAAGCCGGGACCGGGCCGCTCGTCCTGCTGCTGCACGGGTTTCCCGAGTCGTGGTACTCGTGGCGGCACCAGCTGACCGCGCTCGCGGACGCCGGGTTTCACGCCGTGGCGCCCGACCAGCGCGGTTACGGCCGCACCGACGCCCCCGACGATCCCGCCGAGTACTCGATGCTGCACCTCGTCGGCGACGTCATGGCTCTGATCGACGCGCTCGGCGAGCCCACGGCGGCCGTCGTCGGTCACGACTGGGGCGCACCCGTCGCCTGGCACTCCGCGCTCCTGCGGCCGGACCGGATCACCGCTGTCGCCGGGCTGAGCGTGCCGTTCCAGCCGCGCGGCAACCGCCCGCCGACGGTGTCCCTGCGCGCGGGGATCGGCGAGGGCCACTACTTCGTCTACTTCCAGGAACCCGGCGTCGCGGACGCCGAACTCGACCGCGACCCCCGCCGCACGCTCCGGATGCTCCTGCACTCGGCATCCGGCGACGCGCCACGGAAACCGCCGATCGTCCCGGCAGGCGGCGGTTTCCTGGACTTCCTGGTCGAACCGACCACCCCGTCCACCTGGCTGACCGACGCCGATCTGGACGCCTACGTCGAGGACTACGCCAGGACCGGCTTCACCGGCGGCCTCAACTGGTACCGCAACCTCGACCGGAGCTGGGAGCTGACCGCCGCCTGGCACAGAGCTCCGGTCCGGCCGCCCGCGCTCTACCTCGCGGGCGAGCGCGATCTCGTGCTCGACATGCCCGGCACCCGCGACTACCTGCCCCACATGACCGACCACGTGCCCAACCTGCGGCGGACCGTCCTGCTACCGGGCTGCGGCCACTGGACGCAGCAGGAACGGCCCGCCGAGGTGAACGCCGAACTGATCGACTTCCTGCGCACGGAACTTCAGACGTAATACGGGTTCGCCACGGTCGCGTGGCTGGTGTCCTCGTCGTAGGAGTAGACCTCGCGCCCCTGGATGAACACCCGCAGCGCGCGGCTCATCACGTCGAGCGGGTCGCCCGACCAGATGACCACGTCCCCGTCCAGGCCCGGCTTCAGCGAGCCGACCTGGTCGTCCAGCCGCAGGATCTCGGCCGGGTTCACGGTCAGGGCGCGCAACGCGGTGGCCCGGTCCAGGCCTTCCTTCACGGCCAGCGTGGCCTGGTGCACCAGGAAGTGGATCGGCACCACCGGGTGGTCGGTGGTGATCGCGATCTTCACGCCGGCCTTCGCCATGATCCCGGCCGCGCGCATCGTGCGGTTGCGCAGCTCGACCTTGACGCGGGACGTGAACATCGGGCCGAAGATCACCGGAATGTTCTTCTCCGCCAACAGGTCCGCGATCAGGTGGCCCTCGGTGCCATGGTTGATGACCAGGCGGTAGCCGAACTCCTCGGACAGCCGGATCGCGGTCGCGATGTCGTCGGCGCGGTGCGTGTGCTGGTCCCAGAGCAGTTCGCCCTCCAGCACCCGGACGAGCGTCTCCAGGCCCAGGTCCCGGGCGAACAGGTCGCCCTTCTCCACCGACTCGGCCCGTTTGGTGCGGTAGTTGGCGGCGGCCACGAACGCCTCGCGCAGCACGGCCGCGACGCCGAGCCGGGTGGAGGGCGTCTTGCCCTTGTCGCCGTAGACCCGCTTCGGGTTCTCGCCGAGCGCGCTCTTCACGCTGACCGACTCGCGGAAGATCATCTCGTCGACGGTCCGGCCCCAGTTCTTGATGGCGACGGTCTGGCCGCCGATGGGGTTCCCGGAGCCCGGCTTCACGACCGACGACGTGACGCCGCCGGACAGCGCGTCCACGAAACCGACGTCCGCCGGGTTGATGCCGTCCAGCGCGCGGAACCGGGCGCCGTTCGGATCGGTCATCTCGTTGGTGTCGTTACCGGCCCACGCCTCGCCGTCCTCGTGCACACCGACGTGCGCGTGCGACTCGATGAACCCCGGCAGCACCCAGCAGCCCGAGGCGTCGACCTCGGTCACACCGTCCGCCACCTCGACGTCAGCCGCGGCACCGACCGCCACGATCTTGCCGTCCCTGACCAATACCGTGCCACCGTCGACAGGCTCGCCGTCGACCGGCACGACATACCCGCCCGTGATCGCCACATCCATGGTTAGCCAGGCTAACGGGTCTGCGCTGCCCTAGGCCAGTGCAGCGATCCCCCAACGCCCCGACCACGTCTTCCCAGGCTGGAGGGTCAGCAGGTCGACACCCGAATTGAGCGCGTCCGGCGGGCACGTCATCGGTTCGATCGCGATGGCGGCACCCGTGCCGGGGAACGTGTCCGGCGTGAACACCTGCACCCACCGGAACACCGGCTCTGCCCACAGCTCGACGCCACCATCCGGTCCGGTCAGCCGGTGGTGCACCAGGCCGTCCGCCTCGGGGCGGCAGCCGCCGAACGGCGTGTCCAGCGCGATCCCGGCCAGCGCCTTCGGCTCCCGGAAGTCGGCCACCGTGCCCGTCACGTCGGTCGGGGGGCCGCTCGGGATCATCGTTTCCGGATCCAGCGGCAGCACCGTCTTCGCCGCGAGCTGGAGTCGGCACTCATCGCGCGGTGACAGCCCGGCGCGCGGGTACGGGTGGCAGCCCACGCCGAACGGGACCGGCTGGTCGCCGACGTTGGCGATGGTGTGCTCGATGGTCAGGCCACGGTCGTCCAGCGAGTACGTGATCGCGGTGTGCAGCGGCACCGGCCAGCCCGGCTGCTCGGGGATGTCGGTGGCCAGCGTGATCGACGACGCCTCACGGACGACCGCGCGCCACGGCTGGTGGCGGGTCAGCCCGTGGATGGCATTGCCCTTGTCCGGCTCGGTCACGTCCAGCTGCTGCAACTGCTCCTTGAACATCCAGCGCGCGCCTGCCACCCGGTTCGGCCACGGGACGAGCACGGCGCCGGAGCCCAGCGGCGGCTTGTCGTCGTAGGTCTCCAGGTAGGGCACGCCGTGCCACTCGAAGGCGCGCAGACCGGCGCCGATCTCCGTGACGACTGCCCGGCCCGCGTCGGACCTGATCTCGAACTGCTCGCCGGTCGCTGACATGCGGGCAGCGTAGAGGGTCAGTCCTGGTGGAGTGCGGTCAGCAACGCCTGCCAGCCCGTCTCCGGCACCACGAGCGCGCCGGCGGCAGGGCTCTTGGAGTCCCGCACGGCCACACCCGGCCCGACGAAGGCGACCTCGACGCAGTTGCCGTTGTCGCCCTGCCCGCTGCGGCTGCTCTTCAGCCAGCCGACCTCGACACAGTTGCCGTTGCCGCCGTTCCCACTGTGGCTGCTCTTCCGCCACGCGACGTTAGTTAAGTCCACAGTGGATCGCCTCTCTCACAATGGATACCGGTGCTCGGCCGCCTGCTGGATGAACTCCACCGACTCGGCCGGGTTCAGTGCGATCGAGCGGAGCTTGCCGAACAACAGTTTAGCGTCTGTCACCTCCTCGATTTTCTCGACGTGAATGGCTCCGGTGGGGTACTCGACATAGAGCATGCTGGGATCTTCCGGATCCTGGAACTCCAATACCGTGAAGGCGCCATCCATGCCCGGATGACTGCCGAACACATCGGGGATCACCTGGAGCGTCACTGCGTCCAACTGGGCGACCTCGATCAGGTGCTTTAGTTGAGCGCGCATCACGTCGGCGCTGCCAGTCGGCTTGCGGATGGCGCTCTCGTCGATGATCGCGGTGAGCTGGATGGGCTCGTCGTTCGTGAGCCGCTGCTGGCGCACCAAACGTGCCGCGACCTGGTTGTCGAGCTGTTTCTTGGTCCATTTCAGGCGGCCATTGTTGAAGACCGCCCGCATGTAGGCCTCGGTCTGCAGCAGGCCGGGAACGTACGACAGCGAGAAGTCCCACTCCTCGTCGGCATCGGTTTCCAGGCCCAGAAAGCCGCGATCCCGGATGCCGTAGGGCGTCCACCAGCCGGGGCGCATGGCTTCGCGGGCGAGGTCCACGAGGTGTTCGTCGTAGCGGTCGTACACGTCCATCATCGTGCGGACCAGGTGCGTGTCGGCGGTGGTCTCGCCGGTCTCGATCCGGCCGAGTGCGCTCTTCGTCTTGTCCAGCTTCGGTGCCGCTTCGGTGAGCGTCAGACCGGCCGATTCGCGCAGTCGACGCAGCCGGCGGGCCAAGCGGCGGCGGTGCAGCGTCGGACTGCTCTCCGTGCCCATGTGACTCCTTTCAGTGACCGGCCCCGATCATGACAGCTGGGTTCCCGAACGTGGGATCCCGCGCGAAGTGGGCTCCCAGCAGTGGTTTCCCGATCGGGAAACTCGGTGCATGGCCAACTCGGAAGGAGTCGACGGGTGATCGATCCACAGATGTTCGTCCTCGTCAACGCGGCGGACGAACGGCAGATCTTCGCGTTCGGCATCGACACCGGCGAGGAGGCGATCACGTTCCGGCGTGATCCGGCGACCGATCGGACGGACTTCGGCGTGCACACCGACGCCGATGCCGCATACCGGCTGAACAGCCGGATCACGCGTGGCCACCTGGACCTGAAACTGGTCCGGTTCGAGTTCAGCGACCCGGTCGACGACGAGTTCGTGGACGACGAGCCGCCGCAGGAACTCAGTCCCTTGTCAGAGCAGTGACGAAGGCGACCAGCTTGGCCGGGACGCCGGGGTGGTCGGTGACGCCGGCGAGCAGGACGTTCAGCGTGTCGGCGGAGTCGTCCACGGTCGCGGTGAAGGCTTCGTCGACCAGGCCGGAGGTGTCCGCCTGCTGGAAGGTCCCGGCCGCGTCGGCGCCGGGCACGGTGGCCGTGTGCAGGTTCGGGAACCGTTGGCGTAGCAGGGCGACATAACGCTGCGGGGAGTCGAGCACGGAACTCGGGTAGGTCTGCAGGACGACGTTCGCGAGGAAACCGCCGTCGGCTTTGGCCGAACAGGTGACCTGCAGGACGTTGCCCCGAAGCATGATGCCGCTCGCGCCGGTGACCGTCACGTTCGAGACGCCGAAGGCCGTCGTGAACGCACTTCGTGGGCAGTTCGGCGCAGGCACCACGGGCGAGTTGCTGGGCGTTGGACGTCCCCGCCGGGAGGGCCTGGCCAGGCACGGCGTGCGCGCACCCGGCAACCCCCAGGGCGAGAGCGACCCCGAGCGCACCCCACCGAGCCATCGCGCCGCGCACCGCACCCCCTCGTGCCGACTACGCCAACCACCCTAGGCCGATCCCCTCATTGCCCACCGGGCAAGGACGTCCACCCGATCAGGCAGCGATGCGCAAACGCTTGCCACCAGGGCAAGTACCGCTGCTCGCTGTCGGTGCACGCACCCACGATGGTGGCTATGACCTCACCGCGCGATCAGGTGGAGATCGACATCCACGACATCGGGCCTGAAGACCTCACCCTCACCCTCACGCTCGGCGAGGCGAATGGCGCTCGACCGTCGCGGTCCGGCCGGGTCTGGTTCCTGTTCGCAGGCACTGCCGACGACGATGCCCGCCTTGCGGTCGGCGTGCGCGGGACGGTCGGTGCGCTGGAGTGGATAGCGGACAGCGATGTGTCCCGGCCCGCGGACTGAACGCCGACTGGGTCGGCTACTACACGGTCGACCTGCACGACAACGCTATGCCGCCGCACGCCGAACTCCCGCTGCCCGACGTGCTGACAGCCGCGGCCGAGTTCGTGCGCACAGGACGACGTCCAGCCACGATCGAGTGGCTGCCCGTCGCCGGCTGAGCGCTACTCGCTGACCAGGTCGGCCTGGTCGGGGGCCTTCGCGGGGGTGTCGACCACAGCGGGCTCGCCCGCTCTCGGTGCCCGGTAGGCCCGGAAGGCGGGCAACAACGCTGCCGCGATGATCACCAGCACGATCACCATGATCCCGCCGCCCGCCACGGTCACCGTGGTGCCGACGGCGGCGCCCAGCACGCCGTGCACTGTGTCGGCGATGCGCGGGCCGCCCGTGACCACGATCGTGAACACGCCCTGCATCCGCCCGCGCATCTCGTCCGTGGCGGCGGTCTGCAGGATCGAGTTCCGGAACACCGAGCTGACCATGTCGGCAGCGCCCGCGAGCCCCAGGAACAGCGCGGCCACCAACAACGAGTGCGACAGACCGAACCCGGCGATCGCCACACCCCACGCGCACACCGCGATCACGACCGCGACGCCTTGCCTGCTGATCCGCGACAGCCAGCCGGACAGCAGCCCGCAGATCACGGCCCCGATCGGAATCGCCGCGAACAGCCAGCCCAGCGCGACACCACCACCGGGTGGATCACCGAAAGTCCGCTCCGCCATCTCCGGGAACAGCGCCCGGGGCATGCCGGCCACCATCGCGATGATGTCCACCACGAACGACGCCAGCAGCACGGGCCGCACACTGAGGTACCGCATGCCGTCCAGCACGTCCCGCAGTCCGGCACGTCGAGAGGGCCCGGCCAGCGGCGGCAGCGCGGGCAGCCTCCAGACCGCCCACATGGTGACGCACAGGCCGACCGTGTCGATCAGGTACAGCGTGGGCAGGCCGACCACCGGGATGAAGGCGCCCGCCAGCAACGGGCCGAGCACGGCGCCGAAGTTGAAGACAGTGGTGTAGACGGCGTTCGCGGCGGGCAGCAGTGCGGGCGGCACCAGCCGGGCGACCGACGCGGAGCGCGCGGGCTGGTTGATGGCGAACAGGCCTTGCTGCACGGCGAGCAGCACCAGCACGATCAATACCGAGTTCAGGTGCAGCGCGGCCTGCACCCACAGCAGCAGCGAAGTCAGCGCGATACCGGAGTTGCTCCACAGCAACAACTTCCGGCGGTCGACGGTGTCGGCGATCGCGCCGCCCCACAGGCCGAACACGAGTAGCGGCACCAGGGCGACCGCGCCCGCGATGCCGACCCAGCCGGACGAGTTGGTGATGTCGTAGACCTGTTTGGGCACGGCGACCGCGGTCAGCTGGCTGCCGATCGCGGTGATCGCCGTGGATACCCACAACCTGCGGAACGGGACGATCTTGAGTGGCCGGGTGTCCAGTACGAACCCGCCGAGGCGGCGACGCGCGGTAGTCGCGGACGCGCTGGGCGTGGCTGTGTCAGGCTCCGGGGGCACGAGAATTTAGTTTAGTCTAGCTAAACAACGATGTGTGCCCGCTGGTCTCATGGGCCGAGACGGTGCACCCGCCAGGAGTAACCGCGCTGCTCGTAGACCAGCCGGTCGTGCATCCGGTCCTGCCTGCCCTGCCAGAACTCCACGGCCTCCGGCTGGATCCGCCAGCCACCCCAGTGCGGCGGCACGGGGACACGCTCGGTGTCGGCGAACTGCCGTTCGATGTTGGCCAGGGCGCTGTCCAGCGTGCCGCGGCCCTGCACCGACCTCGACTGTGGCGATGCCCAGGCGCTCAGCTGCGACCCGCGCGGCCGGCTCGCCCAGTAGGCGGCCGTCTCGGCGGAGCTGACCTTGTCCACCGTGCCGCGCACGTGCGCCTGCCGCTGCATGCCGAACCACGGGAAGGTGGCCGACGCGTACCGGGTGGCGTCCAGGTCGTGGCTCTTGGCGGAGGTGTAGTTCGTGTAGAAGACGACCCCACGCTCGTCAATTCCCTTACACAGCACCGTTCGCGAGGACGGGCGCCCGTGCGGATCAGCCGTCGCGAGGACCATCGCGTTGGGCTCGGCGAGGCCGGCGCGTTTCGCTTGGTCCAACCACGACTCCAGTTGTTCGTACCAGGTGCCGGCCAGTTGGGTTTCGTCCAGTGCGCCCTGTTCATAGGACACGCGCATCGCGGGTAGTTCGACGGCGATTCCGGTCTGGGACATCCGCGACCACCTTCCGGCCTGATCCGTTGTACGGACAGTGTGTGGGGGGTGTTCGGCATCGTTGCCGTGTCGGAGCACGCTACGGGTTCGGGCACGAACGCGGAACCGCTGCGGCGGTGATCCGGACCACCGCGGCGATCTTCTGGATCGAGTCGGTTGATCGATCCCGAAACGCCGCGTCACATCGGTGTTTGCCGAGGCAACAAACGACACGCGGGTGAACTGCGCGTTCACGCCGGTGAGAGTTCTGATGACGGTTGTCGTCGACGGATTGGGCCAACCGGTCGATTTTAGTTCACTGAATCGTGCCCTGATTCGTGACAGACGACACCGGGCGGACACATTGCGGAGCCACTCTTTCGGGTGCAGTGTTCCGTCGTAAGCATGGCTAACTCCGGGCGGTGTTCACCCTGCCGAGCCCGATGCCGTGCGTCACCGACGGGAAATCCTCGCGAAGGGACGTGCACACCGTGGTGCAGACACAACAGAACGCGCCGGAGCCCGGCTTCGTCCCGGGGCTCGAGGGCGTTGTCGCATTCGAGTCCGAGATCGCCGAACCGGACAAGGACGGCGGGGCGCTGCGTTATCGCGGGGTCAACATCGAGGATCTCGTCGGCAAGATCACCTTCGGCGATGTCTTCGCCCTCCTGGTGGACGGGAAGTTCGGTCGCGGGATGCCCGCCGCCGAACCGTTCCCGCTGCCCGTGCACACCGGCAACGTCCGCGTCGACGTCCAGGCCGCGCTGGCCATGCTGGCCCCGATCTGGGGTTTCCAGCCGCTGCTCGACGTCACCGACGAGCAGGCCCGCGACCAGGTCGCCCGGACCGCCGTGATGGCCCTGTCCTACGTCGCCCAGTCCGCCCGCGGCACCGGCTTCCCGGCCATCCCCCAGTCGAGGGTCGACGAGGCGTCGACGATCACCGAGCGCTTCATGGTCCGCTGGCGCGGCGAGCCCGACCCCGACCACGTGCGGGCCGTGGACGCCTACTGGGTGTCCGCCGCCGAGCACGGCATGAACGCCTCCACGTTCACCGCGCGCGTGATCGCGTCCACCGGTGCCGACGTGGCCGCCGCGATGTCCGGTGGTATCGGCGCGATGTCCGGCCCGCTGCACGGTGGTGCGCCGGCCCGCGTGCTGCCGATGATCGAAGAGGTCGAGCGGATCGGCGACGCGCACAAGGTGGTCAGCTCGATCCTGGACCGGCACGACCGGCTGATGGGCTTCGGCCACCGCGTCTACCGGGCCGAGGACCCGCGGGCCCGGGTGCTGCGGCGGACCTGCAAGGAGCTGGGCGCCGAGCGCTACGAGGTGGCCGCCGCGCTGGAGCAGGCAGCGCTGACCGAGCTGCGCGAGCGCAGGCCGGACCGCCCGATCGAGACCAACGTCGAGTTCTGGGCCGCGGTGATCCTGGACTTCGCCCAGGTGCCGACCGCCATCATGCCCGCCATGTTCACCTGTGCCCGGACCGCGGGCTGGGCCGCGCACATCATGGAGCAGAAGCGGACCGGCAGGCTCGTGCGGCCGTCCGCCCGCTACATCGGCCCCGCGCCGCGCCAGCCCGAGGACGTCGAGGGCTGGGCCGAGGTCGACCACGGCTGAGCTCCACGACGGAGTGATCTTCACCACTCGTCCGGGCAGGCCGCTGACCTGCCCGGACGAGCTGTTTTCGGGCGGCCGGGTGATCCCCCACACTCGTGTCACCGTCCGCCTGCGACACTGGAGTTCCGGCAACGGCGCCGGACGATTGTGACCTCATCCCCAGCGTTCGAAGGGCGCCGAACATGACCAACGCCGCGGACCCGACCACCCTCAAACTGCCCAGCGAGCTCCTGCCGTCCGACGGCCGTTTCGGTTGCGGTCCGTCCAAGGTGCGACCGGCGCAGGTCGAAGCGCTGGCCAAGGTCGGAGCCGAGCTACTGGGTACCTCCCATCGGCAGAAGCCGGTGAAGTCCCTGGTGGGCCGGGTGCGGTCCGGGCTGCGCGAGCTGTTCAGCCTGCCTGATGGCTACGAGGTCGTGCTCGGCAACGGCGGCACCACGGCGTTCTGGGACGCGGCCGCGTTCGGCCTGGTGCGCAACCGCGCGCTGCACCTGAGCTACGGCGAGTTCAGCAGCAAGTTCGCCAAGGTCACGCAGGGCGCGCCGTTCCTCGGTGACTCGGTGGTCGTGCAGGCCGAGCCGGGCGACGCCCCCGACCCGACGTCCGCCGAGGGCGTGGACGCGATCGCGTGGGCGCACAACGAGACGTCCACCGGCGTGATGGTGCCGGTGACCCGGCCCGCCGGCTCGGCCGACGCGCTGGTGCTGATCGACGGGACCTCCGCCGCCGCAGGCCTGCCCGTGCGGGCCGAGGAGTTCGACGTCTACTACTTCGCGCCGCAGAAGGGCTTCGCCTCCGACGGCGGCCTCTGGCTGGCGCTGATGAGCCCGGCCGCTCTCGATCGGGTGAATGAGATCGGCTCGTCGGATCGGTGGGTGCCCGAGTTCCTGTCGCTGCCCATCGCGCTGGACAACTCGACGAAGGACCAGACGTACAACACGCCCGCCGTGGCCACGCTGTTCCTGATGGCCGAGCAGATCGACTGGATCTTGAGCAACGGCGGCCTGGACTGGGCCGTCAAGCGCACCTCGGACTCCTCGTCGCGGCTGTACTCGTGGGCCGAGAACACCTCGTACACCACGCCGTTCGTGGCCGGCCCCGAGCACCGTTCGCAGGTCGTGGGCACTATCGACTTCACCGACGAGGTGGACGCGGCCACCGTGGCGAAGGTGTTGCGGGCCAACGGTGTCGTGGACGTCGAGCCGTACCGGAAGCTGGGCCGCAACCAACTGCGGATCGGAATGTTCCCGGCGATCGAGCCGGAAGACGTGTCGGCACTGACCGAATGCGTCGACTGGGTCGTGGCTCGCCTGGGTTGAGATGTTGGGCTGAATGGTCGGATCGAAACCGATATCCGATCCCGAAGCGGGCTTCTCGGATGCGGAATCACACTCGTATCAGGCAGGATCACACCTGGATATCGTCGGGCACGGCGCGCCTGCGGCGTCAAGCAGGCACGCCGACCTAACGTCGTACCCGGCGAGGTGAAGTCATCTGGAGGACGTGATGCGGGCGCTGCGAGTGGTCGGCCTCAGCGAAGACGGCAAGTCCGTCATTTGCGAGGACGTCGCGCGCAGTGAGCGCTTCACGGTTCCCGCCGACGAACGGCTACGTGCGGCCGCTCGTGGGGACGTCACCCGACTCGGCCAGATCGAGATCGAGCTGGAGAGCCAGATGCGTCCCCGAGAAATCCAGGCCCGTATCCGTGCGGGCGAGTCAGTCGACCAGGTCGCCGCCGCTGCGGGCGTCCCGGCGCAGCGGGTGGAGCGGTTCGCCTACCCGGTGCTGCTCGAACGATCCCGCACGGCCGAACTGGCCCAGCGCGCCCACCCGGTGCGCGAGGACGGCCCGGACGTGCAGACCCTCGCGGAGGTGGCGGCGCACGCGTTCGGGCTGCGTGGCCAGGACTACGCGACGGCCGCCTGGGACTCGTGGCGCGGCGAGGACGGCAAGTGGGTCGTCCAGCTGCTGTGGAACACCGGCCGCTCGGACAACCGCGCGCACTGGGCGTTCCACCCGGGCGCGCACGGCGGCACGGTCATCCCGCTGGACGAGCACGCGCACGACCTGATGGACCCGAACGCCGCGAACCGGCCGCTGCGCACGGTGCGGCCGGTCACCGAGCTGGCCCGGCAGGCCCTGGAGGCGCAGCCACTCCGCGAGGAGGAGCCGCCCTACCAGGACTACGACTACTTCGAGCCGATGCGCGACCGCGAGCCGGTCCGGGAGCCCGTGCGCGACCGCGACCGCGACCGCGAGCCCCTGCGCGAGCAGGCGCCGGAGCCGGTCTGGGAGCGCGAGCCGGTCCGCCGGGAGCCGGTTCGGGAGCACGTCCGGGAGCGGGAATCCGTTCGCGAGCGGGAGCCGGTTCGGGAGTGGGAATCCGCTCGGGAGCGGGAATCCGTCCGCGAGCGCGAGCCGGTTCGGGAGCGGGAATCCGCTCGGGAGCGGGAGCCCGTGGTTCGGGAGTCCGTTCGGGAGCGGGAACCGGTTCGCGACCGGGAGCCCGTCCGGGAGCGGGAACCTGTTCGGCGGGAGCCCGTGGCCAGGGAGTCCGTCCGGGAACGGGAACCGTTGCGGGAGCCCGTCGTACCTGAGCCTGTGGTGCGACGCAGGCCCGAGCCGGAGCCCGTCGTACCTGAACCCGTGGTGCGACGCAGGCCCGAACCAGAGCCCGTCGTAGCTGAGCCCGTCGTAGCTGAGCCCGTCGTAGCTGAGCCCGTCGTAGCTGAGCCCGTCGTAGCTGAGCCCGTCGTAGACCTGAGCCCGTCGTAGCTGAGCCCGTCGTAGCTGAGCCCGTCGTAGCTGAGCCCGTCGTAGCTGAGCCCGTCGCGCAGCGCAGGCCCGAACCTGAGCCCGTGGCACGACGCAGGCCCGAACCGGAGCCGGTCGTACCCGAGCCCGTGGTGCAGACCAGGCCCGAGCCTGAGCCCGTCGTACCTGAGCCCGTGGTGCAAAGCAGCCCCGAGCCAGAGCCCGTCGTACCTGAACCCGTGGTGCAGAGCAGGCCCGAACGGCCTGAGCCCGTGGCCGAGGAGGTCACGCCCGAGCCGGTCGACCTGGTCGAACCCGTGCCTGCCGAGCCGGAACCGCAGCCCGTCCTGGTCGAACCGGAACCGGCGCCCGAGCCGGCACCGGCCGCCGAGCCAGAGCCCAAGCCCGAGGAGCCGGCCGCGTCGACCCCGCCGCCGACCCCACCGTCGACGCCGCCGCCGAACCCGCAGCGCAAGACCGAACCGAGCACCAAGCGCGGCAAGAAGAACCACCCGATCGTGCCGTCCTGGGAGGACGTGCTGCTCGGCGTGCGCACCCAGCGCGGCTAAGAGCTAACACAATAACTGTTCGGTTCGCGTCGTCCAGGTGCGCCAGCTGCGGCGTTGTCGTCGGCCCCGGTACAACAGCGGTACCGGGGCCTCCTCCGCCTTGCAGCCGGCGCACCTGGATGCCGCTCCCTGATCGAACGCCATTGTCTTAGCAGCTCTAAGCGGCACCCAGCGGCACGGCGTCCAGCAACTCCAGGTCCCAGCCCTGCCGCGCACACCAGTCCTCGGCGTCCTCCCTGGTCAACGCCTCGGCGTCGACCGGGAGGGCGGCGGACAGCCGCGACCAGTCGTCCGGCGTGAGGATGTAGCCCGTCGAGTTCCGCACCGCGAGCAGGCGGCCCTGCGGGTACGCCATCGAGGCCTCGGTGCGCAGGAACCTGACGGCCTGTGGACGCGTCATGCGCACATGATGCCCGTCACCCGGCTTGACCTCCACCCAGGTCGAAGTCGCATGATCGGCCGATAGCGAAAATCAGATGACCCGAACGGGTCGGCCACCTACTGTCACAGTGCGGCCTTCGCCGCCCTGTCATCTGTCGAGTACGCCCACAGCCCACACACGGCCTGGGCGAGTTCGGCCTGCCGGAAACCCCGACACTGTGCCCCTGGGGAGATGCATGACCACGGCACCCGACCCGAATCCCGATCCGTCCACCACGAAATCCGCTTCGACGTTCAAGGTCCTGTTCCGGCTGGCGCCCTACGTGCGACCGGTCCGCTGGCCGCTGTACGGAGCAGCGGCCACGACCATGCTCGCGATGCTCTGCGGCCTGGTGATCCCGCTGGTCATGCAGCGCATCCTGGACGGCCCGGTGGCCACCCACCGGCTGTCCGAGCTGCCGCTGCTGATCGGCATCGTGCTCGCGCTGGGCCTGATCGAGGCGGCGGCGTTCTTCGCGCGCCGCCGGATGGTGGCCCGGCCGACCACGCGCATCGAGGCCACGATGCGTGCCGACCTGTACCGGCACCTGCAGCGGCTGCCCATCGCCTTCCATGACCAGTGGCAGTCCGGTCAGCTGCTCTCGCGTGCGGTGTCCGACCTGTCCACGCTGCGCCGGTTCTTCGCGTTCGCCCTGATCTTCCTGGTGGTGAACACGCTGAGCCTGATCCTCGGACTGGTCGTGCTGTTCCTGCTGGCACCCGTGCTGGGCCTGATCGTGGCCTGCGCCAGCCTGCCGCTGATCGTGGTGTCGACGCTGTTCGAGTCGAAGTACCGGGTGGTGTCCCGGCTGGCCCAGGACCAGGACGGCGACCTGGCCACCACCGTCGAGGAGTCGGTGCTGGGCATCCGCGTGCTGAAGGCGTTCGGCCGCGGCCGGACGCTGCTGGGCAAGTTCAGCGCGCAGGCCGGACTGCTGCGCGGCACACAGCTGCGCAAGATCCACATCCTGGCGGTGCTGTGGGCGGTCATCATCGCGCTGCCCGAGATCGGCATCGGCCTGCAACTGCTGGTCGGCGGCCTGTCCATCGCGCACGGCACGATGACGCTGGGCACCCTGGTCGCGGCCGTCACCGTCGCCACCTACCTGCGCTGGCCGACCGACTCGATCGGCTGGCTGCTGTCGGAGACCAACCAGGCCGCGTCCGCGTGCGAGCGGTACTGGGAGGTCATGGACGCCCCGGTCACCATCACCGACCCGGAGCAGCCGAGAACGCTGCCCGCCGGGGCGGACGGGCACCTGCGCCTGGAGAACGTGCGGTTCCGCTACCCCGGTGCCGAGCGGGAGACGCTGTCCGGCATCGACCTGGACGTGCGACCGGGCGAGACGATCGCGCTGGTCGGCGGCACGGGTTCGGGCAAGACCACGCTGACCATGCTGGTCGCGCGGCTCGCCGACGTGACCGGTGGCCGGATCACGGTCGACGGCGTCGACGTGCGGGATCTGTCGCTGACCGACCTGCGCGCCGCGGTGGCCACCGCGTTCGAGGAGCCGGTGCTGTTCTCCGCGAGCGTGCGGGAGAACATCGCGCTGGGTTTCCCGGACGCGACCGACGATGACGTCAACCAGGCGCTGCGGGTAGCCAAGGCCGACGGCTTCGTGGCCGAGCTGCCGTGGGGCCTGGACACTCGCATCGGCGAGCAGGGGCTGTCCCTGTCGGGCGGTCAGCGGCAGCGGTTGGCGCTGGCCAGAGCGGTCGTCGGACGGCCGGCGGTGCTCGTGCTGGACGACCCGCTGTCCGCGCTGGACGTGCACACCGAGGCCGAGGTCGAACGCGCGCTGCGCACGGTGCTGCGCGGTGTCACGGCCCTGGTCGTGGCGCACCGGCCGAGCACGGTGCAACTGGCCGACCGGGTGGCGCTGCTGGCCGGCGGCCGGATCACCGCGGTCGGCACGCACCACGAACTGCTGGCGGAGAACCCGGAGTACCGGTTCCTGCTGTCCACTTTGGAGGACCGCGAGCCGTCGGAGGAGTTGGCGTGAGTACGGAAGCGGAAGTTCGGCAGCTGGACATCCCCGACGAGGAGGAGTCCTGGCGGGGCGTCGCCGCCGAGGACCTGGACGAGGTGACCGTTGCGGTCAGCCTCAAGCTGCAGGCCCGGTCCCGGCGCCTGCTGCGCTCGCTGCTCGCCCCGCACAAGCGGTCGGCCGCGCTCGCGCTGCTGCTGGTGCTGGGCGAGAACGCGGCAGCGCTGCTGGGCCCCATCCTGATCGCGACCGCGCTGGACAGCGGCGTGCCCCAGGTACGACAGGGCAACCCGCTGCCGCTGGTCGCCTGCGCCGTGGGCTACCTGGCGTGCGGTGTGGCCAGCGCGGGTCTGCGGTACGGGTTCCTGCGGCTGTCCGGGCGGATCGGCCAGGACATCCTGCTGGACCTGCGGCGGCGCATCTTCGGGCACGCGCAGAAGTTGTCGCTGTCGTTCCACGAGTCGTACACGTCCGGCAAGATCATCTCGCGGCTGACCAGTGACATGGACTCCATCGACCAGTTGCTCGACCAGGGCCTGGACAGCCTGCTGTCGGCGTTCTTCACGGTGGTCGGCGTCGGCATCGTGATGCTGGTGCTGGACTGGCCGCTGGGCCTGCTGGTGCTGGCCGGATTCGTGCCGCTGGTGTTCGTGACGCGGTGGTTCTACCGCAGCTCGCAGCACGCGTACCGCGAGACCCGCGGCGCCATCGCGAAGATCATCGTGCAGTTCGTGGAGACCATGAACGGCATGCGGGCAGTGCAGGCGTTCCGCCGGGAGCGCCGCAACGAGGCCATCATGGGCACGCTCAACGGCCGGTTCCAGGAGGCCAACCGCAAGGCGCTGACCGTGGTCGCGACATTCACCTCGGCGGTGCGGCTGGTCGGCAACATCTCGCTCGCGCTGGTGCTGACCATCGGCGCGATCCGGGTGGCACACGGTGGCCTGGAGATCGGTGTGCTGGCGGCGTTCACGCTGTACCTGCGCCGGTTCTACGACCCGCTGGACGACCTGGCGATGTTCGCCAACGCCTACACGGCGGCGAGCGCGGCACTGGAGAAGATCTCCGGCGTGCTGGAGGAGCAGCCGGGAGTGCCGGAGCCGGCGGGCCCGGTGGCGATCGATCACCCGCGCGGCGACGTCCGGTTCGCCGACGTCGAGTTCCGCTACGGCCCGGGCACGCCGATCGTGCTGCCCAGGTTCGACCTGCGGATCCCGCCGGGCCAGACTGTCGCGGTGGTCGGCCAGACCGGTGCCGGCAAGTCCACGCTGGCGAAGCTGGTGGCCCGGTTCTACGACCCGGCATCGGGTGCCGTCGAACTGGACGGCGTCGACCTGCGGAACGTGTCGGACGAGCAGTTGCGCCATGCCGTCGCGATGGTCACCCAGGAGAGCTTCCTGTTCTCCGGCTCGGTGGCCGACAACATCGCACTCGGCCGCCCGGACGCGACCAGAGCCGAGGTCCGAGCCGCCGCGTCGGCAGTGGGTGCGGACGAGTTCATCATGGCGCTGCCCGAGGGCTACGACACCGACGTGCGCAAGCGCGGCGGCCGGTTGTCCGCAGGCCAGCGGCAGTTGGTCGCGTTCACCAGGGCGTTGCTGGCGGACCCGGCGGTGCTCGTGCTGGATGAGGCCACGTCCAGCCTGGATGTGCCGACTGAGCGGGCCGTGCAGCAGGCGTTGGAGACCGTGCTCACCGACCGGACGGCATTGATCATCGCGCACCGGCTCTCGACAGTGCTGATCGCCGACCGGGTGCTGGTGGTCGACGCGGGCCGGATCGTCGAGGACGGCACACCCGCCGACCTGATCGCAGGCACGGGCCGGTTCGCCGACCTGCACAAGGCCTGGGAAGAGTCCCTGGCCTGAGAAAGCCGTCGCCGAGCTGGCTGGCGACCTGGCCAGGCCGCAGCCTGGCCGGTTGCCAGCCTCCTGGTCGCCAGCCTCCTGGTCGCCAGCCTGCCGGTCGCCAGCCTCCTGGTCGCCAGCCTGCCGGTCGCCAGCCTCCTGGTCGCCAGCCTGCCGGTCGCCAGCCTCCTGGTCGCCAGCCTGCCGGTCGCCAGCCTCCTGGTCGCCAGCCTGCCGGTCGCCCTCAATGGCCGCCACATCCGCCTGACAGTCCGTGAGTTGACCACCCAGCGGTCAACTCACGGCTGTCCGGTGGTGTGTCGACCACCGGACGGTCAACACACCCAGCCGACCACCCAACGCCAACGCCCCAGCCGCGACCAGCCAGGCGACCACTCACTGGTCGACACATCCAGCCACGACCGGCGAGCCAACCGCCCCACGGCCGACGTGCGTCGCCCTGCACGAGCCGACCACCCGGTGCCCAACTCGCCTTGCCTGCACGAACCGACCACTCGGTGCCCAACATGCCCAGCCACGACCAGCGAGCCAACCACCCCCACGGTCAACTCGCCCTACCCCGCACGAACCGACCACCCGGCGGCCAACAAGCCCAACCACGACCTGCGAGCCGGCCACCCAATGGTCAACTCGCCCGGCTGCGCGCAAATCGACCACCCAGTGGTCAACACGGCCAGCCGCGACAAGCCAGCCGACCATCCAATGGTCGATACATCCGCCGTGCACAAGATGACCGCCCGGCGGTCAACAAGCCCAGTCGGGACCGGCGAGTCGACCATCCAATGGACAACACGCCCTGCCATCCGTGAGTTGACCGCCCGGCGGCCGACAAGCCCCAGTCATGATCGGCGAGTCGGCCAGCCAGCGGAAAACACATCCCACCGTGGGCGAGTCGACCAGCCAGCGGCCAACACGTCTGGCCATGACCGGCGAGCCGGCCATCCAGCGGTCGACACACTTGCCGCGCGCTAGTTGACCATCGAATGGGCAAGGTGGCCTGCCGTGATTCGCGAGATGACCGCCCGATGGTCGCCAGGTAAGTGAGGCGAGTCGCCCATTCCATGGTCGGTAGGCAAGTGATCTGTGAGTACCGCATTCGATGGTCGACACAACGCCGGCCGGAGGACGGCTCGGCGAACGGGCGTGGATGAGTTGGCCGCTCGGTGGACTACACCCCCGCTCGCGGAATGAACACGCCACTCGGTGGACTACACCCCGCTCGCGGAATGAACACGCCACTCGGTGGACTACACCCCCGCTCGCGAATGAACACGCCACTCGGTGGACTACCCGCTCGCGAATGAACACGCCACTCGGTGGACTACACCCCCGCTCGCGGAATGAACACGCCACTCGGTGGACTACACCCGCTCGCGGAATGAACACGCCACTCGGTGGACGACACGCCCGCTCCCGGAATGAACCGGCCGCTCGGCGGTCGACTCGGTGAGCGGTGCTGCGCGAGTTGACCGTTCGATGGTCAGCACGTCGGCTGCTGGTGCGCAGCGCCTACGCGGCCGTGAACAGCAGGGCCACCCAGGCGACCACGATCCCGCCGACCACACCCAACGCGACCCATCGCCATACCCTCGCGTGCCGGGCCAGCCACACCGAAGGCGCGAGCCCGACCGCGATCACGATGTTCGCGATCAGCGGCAACCACCGGTTGGCTTGGCCCAGCGCCAGGGAGAGCGTCACAACGACGATCATCAGCAGGATCGCGGTGACCACCGAGACGGTCAGGCCCGTGGCCCACGGCGGCGGTTCCTCGTGGGCCTGGTGCTTGGACGCACCCTGCTTGGCCCACCAGCTCGCCACCGAAGCCTGCTCCGCGGGCACGTCGTCAGGCACGCCGATCTCGGCGACCTCACCGGTCAGCGGGTCGGCATAACTGATGGGCCTGCCCATCACGGCGGCCAGCTGACCGGCCAGGTGCTGTCCCCGCCGGGAGATCAGCCGGGCGGCCACCGAAGTGCCGTCCTGCCCATTGCGGTACACGGCGTCGGCGACCCGGGCCCACTCGTGCAACGCGTCCGTGAGGTCGGCACCCAGGGCCAGGCTGTGCGGGTCGACCTCGGTCTCGCCGCCGTCCTGGCCCACCGGCCGACCGGCCAGCAGTGCTCGACCGTCCCGGGCGCGTAGCTGCACGTACGTCCCCTCTCCTGCGTCCAGCGACGAAGTTACTCAGGATGTGTGCGGACCGTGCAACGAAACGGCCGAAAGCCTGGCGCTGTAGAGCGCGATCGCGGCCGCGGTGGCCACGTTCAGCGAGTCGACGTCGTCGGCCATCGGGATGCACACTCGCTCGTCGGCTGCGGCCAGCGCCTCGGCGGTGAGGCCGGGACCTTCTGCGCCGAGCAGGATCGCGGTCCGATCGCCGTACTCGACGGCCTCGTGCAAGGGCACCGCGTCCAGGCCCGGCGTCAGCGCGAGCACCCGGAAACCGGCTTCTTGCAGCGTCCGCAATCCGCCCGGCCAATCAGTCGTCCGAGTGAACGGCATCCGCAGCACGTGGCCCATCGACACCCGGACCGCCCGCCGATACAGGGGCTCAGAGCAGCCCGGGCCGAGCAGTACGCCGTCCACGCCGAGACCGGCCGCGTTCCGGAAGATCGATCCGAGGTTCTCGTGATCGCCGACGCCTTCCAGCACGCACAGCAGCCGGGCATCCGTGATCAGCCGCCCCAGAGCGGGCTCTGGCGCCCGGTCGGCGACGGCGAGGACTCCGCGATTGAGATGGAAGCCCACGACATCGGCCATGACCTCGGCCGATGTCACGTAGCATGGCAGGTCCTGCCGGTGGTAGGCGGACAGTTCCGGGGCGAGCGCCTCGATCCGTCTGCGGACCCCCAGCAGGGACCGGACCGGATACGGCGACCGCAACATGCGCTGCACGACGACGACGCCCTCGGCGATGACCAGGCCACGACCGCCTGGCCGGTCCGGGCGCCGGTCGGCGGTGGTGAGATCGCGGAAGTCGTCCAGCCGGGGGTCGCCGGGGTCGTCGACGTCGATCACCTGCGGCATCACCGAAGTGTGGCACGCCACGCACGGTGCGATCGATGCGGGCGCACGGCACCGGTTTGGCCGCTAGCCCGCGGTCAACTCCACGTGTCACGGTGGGTTTCGGCGCCGAACGACCGTGGGGCTCGAAAGCACGGAGCGCGAGGGAAGGCGACCAATGGGGCAGCAGGTGTCGGGGCGCGCGGGCGCCGACCGCCGACTGTATCGAGAGAAGGTCCGGCGTTGTCTGGACGCATTGGCTGTGATGCTGCGGGATGACCACTTCTCGTTCCCACAGCGGCACATGGGCTTGGAGATCGAGCTGAACCTGGTCGACTCCCAGCTTCAGCCGGCGATGGCGAACACCGTGGTGCTGGAGAAAATCCGGGATCCACGCTTCACCACCGAACTCGGCCAGCAGAACCTGGAACTCAACGTGCCACCGCGGCCGTTGTCCGGCAACGAGGCCGTGGCACTGGAACAAGATCTGCGCCGCTCGCTGGACGAAGCCGACGCGAAGGCCAACGACGCGGGTGCGTCGCTGGTGCTGATCGGCATGCTGCCCACGTTGCGGCCAGAGCACTTCGACGCGCGCTGGTTGTCCACCGGAGCGCGGTACAAGGTGCTCAACAATGAGATCTTCGCCGCTCGCGGTGAGGACATGTTGCTGGACATCGAGGGCACGCCGATGGGCGATGGCCCGGCGGAACGGGTGCACGCGCATTGCTCGTCGATCCTCGGCGAGGCGGCATGCACGTCGGCGCAACTGCACTTGCAGGTGGCGCCGGACGACTTCGCCGCTTATTGGAACGCGGCCCAGTGCCTGGCGGGCGTGCAGGTCGCGCTGGCGGCCAACTCGCCGTTCCTGCTCGGCCGAGCGTTGTGGCACGAAACCCGGATTCCGTTGTTCCAGCAGGCGACCGACACGCGCACCGAGGAACTGCGCAACCAGGGTGTCCGGCCGAGGGTGTGGTTCGGCGAGCGCTGGATTACCTCGATTTTCGACTTGTTCGAGGAGAACACGCGCTACTTCCCCAGTCTGCTACCGGAAACCGACGACGAGGACCCGCTGGACGCACTCGCCGCCGGCATCGCGCCGAAGCTGTCCGAGCTGCGCCTGCACAACGGCACGGTGTGGCGGTGGAACCGGCCGGTGTACGACCTGGCCGACGGCGTACCGCACCTGCGGGTGGAGAACCGCGTGCTGCCCGCCGGTCCGACGGTCGTGGACCTGGTGGCGAACGCGGCCCTGTTCTACGGTGCCCAGCGCGCGCTGGCCACCCAGGACCGTCCACTCTGGAGTCAGATGTCGTTCCAGGCCGCCGAGGAGAACTTCCGCGCGGGTGCGCGGGACGGTATGGGTACGCAGCTGTACTGGCCGGAGGTCGGCTGGATCTCGCCCGCCGAACTGGTGCTGCGCAAGCTGTTGCCGCTCGCCCACGAAGGTCTGCGGGAACAGGGCATGGCCGACAGCGCGCGAGAGCGCTACCTCGGTGTCATCGAGCAGCGGTGCCTGGCCCGGCAGACCGGGTCGACCTGGCAGCGGGAGACCGTGCGGCAACTGGAACAGCGCGGGGTGAGCCGGGACAGCGCGCTCGCCGGGATGCTGCGCAGCTACCTGGAGCTGATGCGGTCCGGCGATCCAGTGCACACCTGGCCGGTGGGCTGACGCACGTGTGGGGGTCTCCGAGGAGACCCCCACACGACCCGAACTGACTTGCCGCTCCCACCACGAAGCCGGCAAAGATTAGGTTAGGCTAACTTCGCCTCGCACGCAAGACCGCGGCACAGACGACAGCCGCGAGCACCGAGATCACGCCGCCGACCAGGAACGGAGCCCGGCCGCCGAACTCCTCGGCCAGCCAGCCCGTCATCGGGCCGCCCACGGGGTTGCCGCCCAGGAAGACCAGCATGTAGAGGCCCATCACCCGGCCACGCATCTCCGGCACGATGGACAGCTGCATGGTGCTGTTCGCGGCCGTGATGAACGTGATCACCGCCGCGCCCAGCGGGATCAGCACCAGGCCGAACAGCAGGTAGGTCGGCATGAACCCGAGCACGACCTCCAGCACCCCGAACGCCAGCGCGGAGATCACCACCAGCCGCAACCCCACCCGGCCGCCGGCCGACCGCCGGGCGGCCAGCACGGAACCCGACAGCGTGCCGATCGCCATCAGCGTGGACAGCAGCCCGTAGCCACTGGCGCTGCGGTGGAACACGTTCGCGGCCACGTTGGCCAAGGTGGCGAAGAACGTCATGCCGAACGTGCTCACGCAGAACACCAGCGCCAGGAGCACGACCAGGTCGGCGCGACCCCGCACGTAGCGGACCGCCTCGCCGAGTTGGCCACGCTGCCTGGGCACCTTCGGTACGACGTGCAGCAACGCCGGGCTCATCGCGGCCAGCCCGGCGATCACCGCCCCGAAGCTGGCCGCGTTGACCAGGAACACCCAGCCGGTGCCGATCCAGGTGATCAGCACACCCGCCACCGCCGGGCCGACGATCCGGGCCAGGTTGAAGGTCAGTGAGTTCAGCGCGATCGCGTTGGTCAGATGTTTCGGCCCGACCATCTCGCTGACGAACGCCTGCCGCACCGGCGAGTCGATGGAGGAGAAGACGCCCAGCAGCAAGCAGAGCAGGTAAACGTGCCAGAGGGCCACCACGCCGGTCAGGTCCAGCACACCCAGGACGAGGCCGGTCAGGCCCATCCCGACCTGGACGACCGTCAGCAGCTTCCGCTTGTCCAGCCGGTCGGCCAGCATCCCGGCCCACATGGACAGCCCCAGCGTCGGCAGGAACTGCAGCCCCGCCGCGATGCCCAGCGCCACCGGACTGCGCCCGGACAGTTCCAGGACCAGCCAGTCCTGCGCGACCCGCTGCATCCAGGTGCCGACGTTGGACACGACCTGGCCACCCGCGAACAGCCGGTAGTTGCGCTCGGCCAGCGAACTGAACATAGCCATCCGCTGCGGCGCGAACCTGCTTGCCCGACGGGGCACCTCTCGGTGCTCGACAGCGGGCGGCTCGACCGTCCGCGCCTGCGACGAATCCTCGGCCACCGGGGCCGCGCCGACCCGCGGCGCCACCATGTCCTCGGCCAGGTCCACTCGCTCGACAGCGATGCCGGTGGCCGGATCGGCGCGCTGGGCGGTCCCCCCGGCGCGAATTTCGGCACGTCCGGCGGTAGACCGGGCTCGTCGCGTGGTGTCCTTCGCCGAGCCCGGCCGGCCGCCGGGACGCGTGGCGTCGGGCGAAACAGGGTCCAGGCGGGGGCGGGTGGCGGTTCGGTGTACCGGTGGTGGCGTTCGGTTCGATGTCGGTTCGTATGCCTCGACTGTCCCGTCCGCCGCCGTGCTCACTCGGTACTGCCCGCCATTCTCTCGATGATCTCGGCTGCCCTGCTGAGCAGCTCGCGTTCCTCGTCGTCCAACTCGGCCAACCGCCGGTCCAGCCACGCCTCCCGGATCGACACCTCGGCGTCGTGGTAGGTCAGGCCTGCCTCGGTCAGGGCCACGATGGCCTGCCTGCCATCGGTCGGATGCGGCTTCCGGGACACGTACCCGAAGTCCTCCAGCGCCGCGATCACCCTGGTCATCGACGGCGGCTGCACGCCTTCCGCGGCGGCCAGCTCACCCGGCGTCAGCGGCCCACGCTTGTAGAGCGTGGACATCGCGGCCATCTGGGTCAGCGACACGGTCGACCTGGTTCGCTGCGACCGAAGCCGCCGGTTCAGGCGCACCACGGACAGCCTTAACCGGCTGGCCAGCGTCCGTTCCACCGGCTGGTCCATCGGCGCGACCTCCGACACCTAGTTAGTATAGCTCACGAACTACTTTCGCGCAGCCGACGTCCCGTATCCTCCCAGGCGTGACCGCGGAGCCGAAGACCCCGCCACCGCTACCGGCGCGCTGGGTCGACATGCGACCGGTGTTGGCCCTGGGCACCGGCCTGTGGTTCGTCGCGTACTGCGTCCTGTTGGTCGAGCGCTACGCCCGCCACGTCGACACCGGAATCTGGCTGACCACCTGCCTGGCCGGCTGGATCCTCGGCCTGATCGGCACCGGGATCATGTACTGGCAGCAGGCCGCCGCGCGCCGCGGCTCGCGCAGCGCGCAACGGGTGCGCTGAGCAACCCGGAACCGGCTACCAGAGCGCGGTCTCGGGCGTCGGGTCCGCGAGCAACGCGGCGAGCTGGAACCGGTCGGCCCACCTGTCCAGCGCCCACGCGAGCGCGCGGCCCAGCCCTTCCGGGCTGTCCTCGGTGTGCACGTCATCGCCAGCCACCCACCACGCGACCCGCCGGTCGGCGACCGTCAGCTCGTCGTGCATCCACACGTCACCGTCCGGCACCGCGACCCCGAGCAGCGCGCACGCCAACCGCACCGCACCCAGGTCGTCCCACGCGACCGCCTCGGCGGCGGACGCCGGTTCGGCGGTCACCACGTCACTGGCCGCCGACACACTGAGCAGATCGGCCAGTGCGTCGTCGAGTTCCGCGTCCGGCCCGCGCACGGCCACGAGCTGCCGCGCGTCGAGTACCTGCGCGAGCCACGGCCGGTCCACCACGACGGCGTCGTCCGCGAGTGCCGCGTCACCGGACAGCGTGCGCACGCGGTCCGGCGGGTCGACGTCGGCCGGGTCGAACACCTCGGTCAGTGCGGCCCGGGCGAGCACGCGGTGTGCGGCGAACGCCAGGCCCGGCGTGACCGAGCGGTCCGGGTCGCCGAGCCGGTCCAGCAGCTCAGCGGCCTGGTCGGCGTCGGTCACCGCGAGCCGGTCCCGCACGCCGAGCGTCAGCAAGAGGTCCGTCGGCACACCGTCGAGTCCGGGCAGCGGGTCGTACAACCCGGCCAGCTCGTCCGCGTCCGGCAGCCGCCACTCGCGCAGCGGGACGCCGTCGATCTCGGCGAACCTGGCCAGCCACCACGCCGGATAGCCACGCGGCACGGCCAGCGCCCGGCGGGTAGCGGGGGTCGCGGCGAGCAGCCGCAGCGCGTCCGGCCACCGGTCGGCGTCGACGAGGTCGAGATCGCGGATGCCGACCAGCATGGCCGGAGGGAGCGCGTCGCCGTCACCGCCGACCCACGCCCACCAGCCGTCCTCGGCCGCGAGATCGTGGTCGGGTCCGGTGGGCGACTCGTCCACCACCACGGCGAACGAATCCAGCACGCCGATCGCGGCGAGCACCTCCGCCGGCCACTCGTCGGCGATCCCTTCGGCCAGCACGGACAACGGCTCGTCCGGGCCGACAGCGTCGGCGGCGAGTACGTCCAGCAGCGGCGCACCGGGCAGCACCAGCTCGTCAGCCCTGCGGTACTCGCCGGTCGAGTCCGGCAACGCCAGCGCACCGAGCCAGGCCTGCTCCCCCGGCCCGATCCCGGCGGCCGCGACCAGCCGCAGCACGGCATCGGCGAGTTCGTCCGCGGGCAGGCCGGCTCGGGCGTCGGCCAGGCTCCGGTCGACCGCGTCCCGCACGGCCGGTGCGGCCAGCAGGTCGGCCGGATCGGCCGGACGGGCACCGAGTCGTTCCAGCAGTGGGTGCACGGCAGCCGGATGGGCGATCCGCAGGCCGGCCACGTCGACACCGGCCATCAGCTCGCCCAGCTCGTCGGACGGGAGCAGCACGTCCCTCGGCCCGATCGCGGTGCGGCCGTCCAGTAGCGGCACGGGCAACCCGCCCAGCTCGTCGGCCAGCGCGCTGCCCGGATCGGGCAACCTGCTCAGGGCGGCGTAGAGCGCGGCCCACCAGCTCGGTGATCTGTCCATTCCGGACACGGCGGCGACCATGTCGGCAGGGCGCAACCTGCGCACACCCAGCGCGGCGAGTGCGCGCGAGTGGCCCGGTTCAGCCAGCCACCAGGCGGCCAGGCCGGGCACGATGTCCACCAGCAGCTCGGCCAGTTCGCGATCGGGCTGGTCGAGCAGGGCCGCCGCGGCGGGAGTCAGTTCGTCGTCGCCGGACCGCTGCGCCGGCAACCAGGCAGTGGTGGCGAGCAGGCCGGACACGGCCTCCCGCAACTGCTCGTCCACTTCGGACAACGGGAAGCCCGGCAGCGGCACGAGCGTGGTGCGGTGCTCGGCGGGCAGGCTGCGCAGCAGGGCCACGTACTCCGTGGCGGCCGCCGCCAGCACGGCGTCCGTGGCCGGACCGGGCAGCAGCCTGCGCCGGTTCGGCTCGACCGGCAGCGTCGCGAACAGCCTGGCGGGCAACGACAGACGCTCGTCGGTCGGCGTCGGCGCGTGCAGCACGTCGGCGGTCATCGGCACGGGTGTGCCGTCCGCGTCCAGCGGTACGGCCCAGCAGACCGACCACTCCGGCCGGGCGCGCGCCTCGGTCCCGAGCCCGCCGAGCGAGTCGGCGTCGAGGAGACCGGCGGCCCGCCGCGTCCACCACGTCCGCACACCATCCGGGCCGTGCAGCGCGACGACGCCTTCCGGCAGGTCGTCGCGGTACCACTCGCGGTCGCCGACCCGCAGGGTGTGCAGGCCGGGCAGTGCGAGCAGGAGATCAGCGGCCTGGTCCTCGGCCCTGGCCAGCAGGGCGGGCCCATCGACGCTGGGTCGCAGCGGCAGGCGGACGTCGGTGGTGAAGCCGTCCGGTACCAGGTCCTCGTCGGCCTCCAGCGGCCAGACCAGCCGCAGCACAGGCACTTCCGCCTCGCGCTCGGCCAGCAGAGTGGCCAGCCGCTCGTGCCCGGCGACCGCGTCCCGCGTGCGGTCCGCGGAGAACCCGACACCACCGGAAGCCGACACCATCCTCGGCGCCTCCGACACGGCGAGCACCGCCGCGAAGCCGACACCGAACCGGCCGACCTGGTTGCCCGCCCGTTTCGCCGACGCCCGCAGCGACGCCAGCGCGGCGACACCCTCGGCGTCCAGTGGTGCGCCGGTGTTGGCGGCACGCAGTTCCTGACCGACGGCCCGCAACCACAGCACGCCGGGCACGTGACCGGCCACGGCGGCGTCGGCCGCGTTCTGGGCCAGCTCGATCAGCAGACGGTCCCGGTAGCCGCCGACCCGCAGGTCGTCCTCGGAGTTGGCGTCCTCGCGGAAGCGCGTCGGCGAGTCGCGCCACGCCGTCAGGACCGAGTCACGCAGTCGGGCGGTACCGAACGGATCGCCGGACGGCGTCACTCCGCGGTGCCCGGTTCCTCGACCGGCTGCTCCGCCGCCGTCTCAGGAGTGGCCTCTGCCGTGATGTCGATCTCCGGGGCGGTCTCGGCCGCGGACGTGGCCGAGACCTCAGCCTCAGGTGCGATCTCGGGTTCGACTGCGATCTCGATCGTGGCTCCGACGGCCTCGGCCTCGGGTGCGGCCTCAGCGACTGCCGGCTCGGGCGCGACCTCGATCGTGGCTCCGGCGACCGCGGGCTCGGGTGCGGCCTCAGCGACCGCGGGCTCTGGTGCGGCCTCAGCGGCTGCCGGCTCGGGTGCGGCCTCGATCGTGGTTTCGGCGGCGTCGATCGTGGCTTCGGCCGCGTCGGTTCTGGCTTCGTCGTTGTGGTCGTCGTTGTCCTCGGTACCGCTGTCGGTCCCGCTGGACAGGGGCGGCTCGACATCCATCGTGGTGTCGTCGTAGACGAGGTCGGCCACCGGCACCGGCGAGGTGACCTCCAGCTCCACCTCGGAATGCGCGCCGCAGCCGTATTCGACGTGCACCACGCGACCGTCCGCGGGCGCCATCTCGTTGCCGCACACCCCGAACGCGGCGCGCAGCGAGCCGTCCAGCGGCAGGTAGAAACCGCACCGGCCACAGCGATCCGGCGCGCTGCGGGCCATCTCGCTGGTCGGGCCGAAGTCACCGGTCTGCCAGCGGTCGGCGGCGTCCACCCGGCCGAACCGGGACAGCACACGCACCCGGCCGAGGCCGAGTTCCTGCTGCACCTCCTCGACCGCCGGGTCGTCCGACTCGACGTAAGCGGGCACCAGCCGCGGGTCGTCCGCCTCGGTCGGCATCAGGTCCCCGACGCCGAGGTCCCCCGCCTTGATCCGCTCGTGCCACGGCACCCACTCGGGCGCGACCAACGCGTCCGGGCCGGGCAGCAGGACGACCTCACTGATCGTCACGGACGTGTCGGGGCCGGCGGAGGCGACGGTCACGGCCCAGCGCCACCCGCGATAACCAGGCTGTTCGGCCTCGAACAGGTGCGTCGCGGCACCGCCGGGCTCGGGGTCGACACCGACGTGTCGACCTACCTGGTCACCGCCTGCCTCGTCCGCCACCGCGGCCCGGGCGGTGTCCACGGCCGCGGCCAGCACCGGGTCGGCCTGGCCGGGTGCCTCGATACCGGGAACCGCGCAGTTCGGAGAGGGTGTCACAGCTATCAATTGTGCCGCACGCCTTCGGTGCGGGGCGAACCTGGCCGGTGGCCTACCGTGTGTAGTCGGGTGAATCTGAATCAGGCACGCGATCCACCGGGCCAAATGGGAGCCCAGCGCGGCCTGTTGAGGCAGGATGGAGCCGTGATCCGCGAGAACCAGCCCGACGACCCTCGCAGGGGCCGCCCTGGCTGGAGCGCGGGTGGCCGCAGGCAGCCACGGCCGGGTCCAGGTCCAGACCAGCAGGACACGGTCCCCGCGCCGAACCCGCCCCGGCGACAGCCGCCGCCGCGCCGAGCGGACGCACCACAAGGCCCGCCGCCACATCAGGGCCCACCTCCGCACCGGGAGCCGCCGCAGTGGCAGGCCCCGCCGCGTCGACCGCAGCACACCACGTACCGGCCGGACGGCTATCCACCGGAGGACTCGGCACGCCCGCCGCACCGCAACGAGTCCGTCGCCGCCGACGCGGCAGGCGGCCCGCCGCCCCGGGGCGCCACGCCGCGGACGCCGAGGAAGCTGACCGTGACGCGGGTGGCCGCGTACCGGGGCCGTCAGCTGTCCCAGCAGGCGGTGAACGCGTTCCGCCGAGCCGCACACGCCGACGGAGCGCACGAGTCCGGCCTCACGTCGCTCACGTACGCGGTGATGCTGAACTACGCGTCGTCCGCCGCGATGGCCGTCGGTCTGGCCAACACCCTGTTCTTCTCCGCGGCGACAGCGGAGAGCAAGACGAAGGTCGCGCTCTATCTGCTGATCACCATCGCGCCGTTCGCCTTGATCGCCCCGGTCGTCGGCCCGATGCTGGACCGGATCCAGCGCGGCAGGCGGATCGCGCTGGCGGTGTCGTGCGTCGGGCAGGGCCTGCTGGCTGTCGTGATGGCATTGCACCTCAACGACTGGATTCTGTACCCGGCCGCGCTCGGCACGCTGGTGCTGTCCAAGTCGTTCGACGTGCTGAAAGCCGCGATGACACCGCGCGTGCTGCCCGACGGCATGACGCTGTCCAAGACCAACGCGCGGCTGACCGTGTTCGGCCTCGCGGCGGGCATCGTGTTCGGTGGGATCGCGGGCGGGTTCGCGAAGGTGTTCGGCTCGCCGGGCGCGCTGTGGTTCACGGCGGTGCTGTGCATCGCGGATGCCGTGCTGTGTATGGGAATCCCGGCCTGGGTCGAGGTTACCGAGGGCGAGGTCCCGGCGTCACTGCGATTCGAACCACGGCAGAAGAAGCGGCAACCGATGGGCCGCAACGTGGTGATCGGCCTGTGGGGCAACGGAACCATCCGGTTGATGACCGGGTTCCTGCTGCTGTTCCCGGCGTTCGTGATCAAGACGATGGAAGAACACTCCCCGACCAGGCAGTTGTTGCTGCTCGGTCTGGTCGGCGCCGCGGCCGGCATCGGCAGCTTCGCGGGCAACGCCATCGGCGCGCGGATGGCGTTCGGCAAGTCCGACCAGGTGATCCTCGGCTGTCTGATCGGCTGCGTCGCGGGCGGTGTGCTGGCCACAGTGGCGGGCAGCGTGACGACCGCGGCGATCGTGGCGCTCATCGCGTCGGTGGCCAGCGCGCTGGCCAAGATCAGCCTGGACGCGACCATCCAGAACGAGCTACCCGAGGCGTCGCGAGCGTCCGCGTTCGGCAGGTCGGAGACGATCCTGCAGTTGGCGTGGGTGGTGGGTGGTGCGCTCGGCGTGCTGCTGCCGACGAAGTTCGGGGTCGGCTTCCTCGTGGTGACGGCGCTGATGGCGGTCGGCACGGTGCAGACGGCGTTCCTGCGGCGTGGGCGGACGCTGGTGCCCGGTGTGCACCTGCGCGGAAAGGTGATGTTCGGCACGGGAAGGGGCCGCGACGAGCCGCCGGTCGACCCGGGCGACGCGCCGACCAAGACCGCGACCAGGGTGATGCCGACGGAGCGCACCGAGAGCCCGTACGGCCCACCGGCATCCAGCGGTGGACGCACGACGTAGTTTGTGGGCGTGCGACGTGTGCTGTTGGCGCTGGTGGCGGTAGGCGGCCTGATCGGGCTGTCCGCATGCTCGGTGCCGAACCCGAACATCACCTTCTTCTCCTCAGGCAAGGCCGTGACCGCCCTGCCGATCCAGTACTGCGACGTCCAGGAGCAGCACTGCGCGGCGAACGGCAAAGCACCCGTGTCGCTCCAGGTGATCTCGGGTCAGCCGGTCCAGGTGTCGGCGCCCGCCGAGGTGGCCGACACGCCATGGCAGGTCGCGGCGAGGTACCAGGATTCGAGCGGGTCGCAGTATGTCGCGTGCAGCCCACTGTTCGTGGCGGGCAACCAGTTCGCCTACACGGTGCACGCGCCGCACGCCGGTGACCAGTTGGTGTTGATCGAGGTCTACCAGGCCAGCGCGACCATCGTGCAGCTACCGGACGGCGACATCGCCACCCCCATCCGCGGCACGTGGGTTCTCACGGCGAACACGCCGGGCAGCCCGATCAAGGCGGTACTCCCCAAACCAGGCGACAACCTCTGCACCCAGTAACGGATTCGCCGATCCGCTGGCGACGGCGGGTCTGCCGATGCTCGCGTGGCCTACGGGTCGAGTTCCTTCGCGACGGCGCGCACGACCTCGCCGATGCGCTTGGTCGCCTTGCGATCGGGGTAGCGGCCGCGACGCAGGTCGGGCTGGATCGTGCCTTCGAGCAGCTTGATCATGTCCTCGATCAGACCGTGCAGCTCCTCAGCCGGCCGCCTGCGGGCCTCGACCACGGAGGGCGGGGGGTCGAGCAGCTTCACCGAGAGCGCCTGCGGGCCACGCCGGCCATCCGCCATGCCGAACTCGATGCGTTGACCGGCCTTCAGCGTCTGGACACCCGCGGGCAGCGCCGAGGCGCGCACGTAGACGTCCTCGCCACCTTCCTGGGTGACGAAGCCAAAGCCCTTCTCGGAGTCGTACCACTTGACCCTGCCGGTCGGCACCGCTCTCACCGTTCTCTCTCCGTGGTTCACGCTCATCACGCCGGCACCCGCAGGAGCGGGCTCCCTTCCCCGGCACAACGAACGCGCCCTGAGGCGTGCCCAGGACGCGTATCGACCAGCCTACCGACTTAACACGACGAAAACACGCCGCTTGTGCGCACCCGCACGGATCGGACCAGCCGGCCGCCGGTGCGGCGGCCCCGCCGGACGAGCCGGGTTACGCTGTGTGCCGTGGCAACGACATCCGTCCGCTCGTCGAAACTGGTGCCGGTCGCCGTGGCGATCTTCGCCATCGGCTTGATCGCGTTGGCGGCGGTGTTCGTGCTGTACCTCAGTGGCCACAAGGACCTGCCGCTGTGGCTGAACAGTTCGGCAGGCGTCCTGGTCCCGCTGGGCCTCGGACTGGCACTGGTCGGCTTGATCCGCGAGGCCCGCACCCAGCGCTGACCCGTCCCACTCGACCCTGCGCCCGGCCGCCGCGGCTTACCACGACTCCGCCGCACATCCCCACAACCCGCTCGCCTGGTCGCCCGCGAACAGTCACGCCTGCTGCCGAGTCCCGGCCTGCGCTACCGCTGTGCGAGTGGTCAGTGCGGCACGGCGGCGAGCCAGTCGGCGAAGCCGGTCAGGTCGGGCAGGACCAGTTTCGCGCCCGCGTCGCGCAGTTGGGTCTCGTCGCAAGGTCCGGTGAGCACGCCGACCGGATAGACACCGGCCGCGACCGCGCCGATCATGTCGCCGATGTGGTCGCCGACGTAGATGCTCGCGCCGTGCTCGCGCAGCGCTTCGGCCTTGCCGCCCGCCCACAGTTCGCCGACCAGCCAGTCCACTTCCCAGCCCAGCGCGGCGAGGTGTTTCGCGGCGTTGGGCGCGTACTTCCCGGTGACCACGAGCGTGCGCCCACCGGCGGCCCGCACGGCGGCCAGTGCGTCGGCAGCGCCCGGCAGTGCGACGGTCGCGGGCACCACGATGCCCGGGTACAACTCGCGGAAGCGTGTGACCAGGTCTGGCAGGAGAGGTTCGGGCACGCCGAAACCGCGCAGCACGTCATCCAGCGGCGGACCGAGGTTCGCCGCGAAGAACTCGCCGTCCAGCGGCAGCCCGCTCTCGCCGGCCAGGGCGTCCATCGCCGCGACCATGCCGGGGCGCGGATCGATGAGCGTCATGTCCAGGTCGAAACCCACGATCGGCGGCACGCGCTCCACCCTACGTTTTGTTCCGTTCCCGGAATGCGGCTGCTTTCACCCGGTTCTGGCAGGCGGTCGAGCAGAACCGCCGCGTGCCGTTGCGGGACGTATCGACGTAGACCCGGTCGCACACCGACGCCTCACACACGCCGAGCCGGTCGTAGGACGGGCCGCCCAGGACGATCGCCAGCGACGTCACCATCGCACCGGCCCAGCCCACCGCCCACGACGCGTCCGGCGGGTGGAAGTGCAGGTGCCAGCGCTCGCCGTCGTGCCGCGACAGCACCGGCATCGCGCCGGTCGCGGACACCAGGTCGTTGACCAGCTCGCAAGCGTCGTCCAGCTTGTCGGCGGCGAGCAGTTCGAAGACATCGCGTAGCGAGCCGAGGTAACCGGCCAGTTCGGCGACGTCCGCGGCGGACGCATGCCCGTGCGGCCGCCTGGCCGGCCCCAGCGCCTCGGCCAGTGCGTCGGCCAACGCATCACCGGTCGGCGGCACGTACGCCCGACCGCGGGCGTCGCCGGGCGTGACAACGTTCACGGCTGCCACGGTCGCCGTGACCACGTTGCTCGTATGACTGTCGAACTCCACTTGACCAGTCACACCCTCTCGCCTAGCGTCATCACTGCCAACAAGCATATAGACAGTGACGCGGGAGGGAACGCATGACGGTCCTCGACAGCCAGACCGCAGGCACCTGGGTACGCCGATGGGACGCCCAGCAGGAGCTGTACGTGGCCGACCGCGAGGAGCGGTTCGCGGTGATCGGCGACGTCGTCGAGCACGCGCTGGGTGGCGCCACCGCAACGGTGCTCGACCTTGGCTGCGGCCCGGGCTCCCTCGCCGGCAGGCTGGCGGCGAGGCTGCCCGGCACGCGGATCGTCGGCGTGGACAGCGACCCGTTGCTGCTGGCGCTGGCCAAGGCCAGGTACGGCGACACGGTGGAGTTCGTGGACGCCGACCTGACCGGGGCCTGGCTGGACCACGTCCCCGACGTGCTGGACGCGGCCGTGTCGACGACAGCGCTGCACTGGCTGGACCCCGAGGCGCTGGCCGAGGTCTACCGGGGCCTCGCGGGCAGGCTCCGCCCCGGCGGCGTCTTCGTCGACGGCGACCACTTCACCCACGGCGACCCGGCCATGGACGAGCTGCTCATCGAGGTCCGCAAGGCCAGGGCCACTCGTGCGGGCGGCCTTGGCCTTGCGGTCCACGAGGACTGGACGACCTGGTGGGACGCCGCCGGTGAGGACCCGGCCCTGTCCGACCTGATCGGCCAACGCTCCGAGCGCGCCATCGCCCACCATGGCAGCAACAAACTGCCGGTCAGCGAGCACGAGGCCCTACTCCGCGCCGCCGGCTTCACCAGCACAGGCACGGCCTGGCAATCCGGCGACGACTTCGTCCTGGTCGCGATCCGCTGACACCGCCCGACGCCCCGCCCCACCCGACCTCGCCAACAGCTGACCCGCCAACGCCACCAGCCAAGCCCGACCCGCCAACGCAGACCGGCCAACACCCGGGCCGCCAGCGCAACCCGGCCAACCCCAGGCCGCCAGCGCAACCCAGCCCACCCCGGGCCGACGCGACCCGGCATCGCCCAACCCCGCGGACGCCCGAGCTCGGCCGTCCCCGAGACCGGCATCGCGAGCGCTGGCCAGCGCGGGTGTGGTCCGAGCAGGCGAACTGCTCGCCCACGAGGCAACGCACGCCCAGCCTCCATCGCCGAAGCAGTTGCCCGCGGCCCACCGCCCACGATCCGGTTGTCGACGAACCGGTCGCCAACGCCGCTGTCCGCGAGCCGGTCGGACCACTGGCATGACCATCGGGGAGGTGGTCAGCCACGCAGCCAGCCATCGGCAAGCCGGTCAGGCCACGCGCATGACCGTTGGGGAGGTGGTCGGCGACGAGCCAGCCATCGGCAAGCCGGTCAGGCCACGCGCATGACCATCGGGGAGGTGGTCAGCCACGCAGCCAGCCATCGGCAAGCCGGACAGGCCACGGGCATGACCATTGAAGACATGGTCAACCACGCAGCCAGCCATCGGCACCGTCACTTGCGAGCGAGCCGTCCCCGGCACGGCGTCCTCAGCCGGATCGGCCAGTGGCGAGACGCCGACCAGCGCGCCACCCGAAACTCACCGCCGCCACAACAGCCCCCCGCAGCAGCAATCCACCGAGCAAACGACCAACCCCAGCAGCAATCCACCGCAGCAGCAACCAACCCCAGCACGGCCGACTACCTGACGCGATTGACCAAACACCCTGACAGGACCTCCGGGGCATCCCGGATGCGCGATCCTCGAATGTCAGGCACCGTTGTCGTCGTGAGGTTGCTACTGAACATCGTGTGGTTGGTGTTCGGCGGCCTGGTGATGGCGTTGGGCTATCTGGTCGCCGGCATCATCTGCTGCATCCTGGTGATCACCATTCCCTTCGGTATCGCGGCGTTCCGCATCGCCGGATACGCGCTATGGCCATTCGGTCGGACCGTTGTGGACCGACCCGACGCTGGGGCGGGCTCCCTCGTCGGCAACGTCATCTGGGTCATCTTCGCGGGCCTCTGGATCTGCATCGGGCACATCGCCGCCGGTGTCGCCCTCTGCATCTCGATCATCGGCATCCCGCTCGGGCTCGCCCACTTCAAGATGGTGCCGATCTCACTGATGCCGCTGGGCAAGGAAATAGTCCCCAGCGACACCTTCAAGTACTGATCGATTCGTCCATGGATCCTCCTGATCTGCCCGTGCGAGATCAGAATAGTTGAGCGAAGGTCGCTCAAGCCATGACTTTGATCAACTACCACCCGATCGAATGATGTCGCCTGCGCGCTCCCGCATCTCGACCTTGCGGATCTTGCCCGTGACGGTCATCGGGAACTCGTCCACCAAGTGCAGGTAGCGCGGAATCTTGTAGTGCGCGAGCTTGCCCGCGCAGAACTCTCGCAACGCGTCGACGGTCAGCGGGGCAGCCCCCTGCCGCAACCGCACCCAGGCCATCAGCTCCTCGCCGTACCGCCGGTCCGGCACGCCGATCACCTGCGCGTCCAGGATGTCCGGGTGGGTGTAGAGGAACTCCTCGATCTCGCGCGGATAGATGTTCTCGCCGCCGCGGATGACCATGTCCTTGATGCGCCCGGTGATGCTGACGTAGCCGTCCTCGTCCATCACCGCGAGGTCGCCGGTGTGCATCCACCGCGCCGTGTCGATCGCCTCGGCTGTCTTGTCGGGCTGTTCCCAGTAGCCGAGCATCACCGAGTAGCCGCGCGTGCACAGCTCCCCCGGTTCGCCGTGCCCCACGGTGTAGCCGGTCTCCGGGTCGACGATCTTCACCTCGAGGTGCGGCCCGACCCGGCCGACGGTGGACACCCGCCGGTCCAGTGAGTCGTCCCGGCGGGTCTGCGTCGACACGGGCGATGTCTCGGTCATGCCGTAGCAAATGGACACCTCGGTCATGCCCATCCGGTCGATCACCTGCTTCATCACCTCGACCGGGCACGGCGAGCCCGCCATGATGCCGGTACGCAGGGCGGCGAAGTCGTAGTCGCCGATGTTCGGTTCGGCGAGTTCCGCGATGAACATGGTCGGCACGCCGTACAGCGAGGTGCACCGCTCGTCGGCGGTCGCGCGCAGGGTCGCCGCCGGGTCGAACGCGGGCGCCGGGATCACCATGCAGGACCCGTGCGACGTCGCCGCCAGGTTGCCCATGACCATGCCGAAGCAGTGGTAGAAGGGCACCGGGATGCAGATCCGGTCGACCTCGGTGTAGCCGCACAGCTCGCCGACGAAGTACCCGTTGTTCAGGATGTTGTGGTGGGACAGCGTGGCGCCCTTGGGGAAGCCCGTGGTGCCGGACGTGTACTGGATGTTGATCGGGTCGTCCGCGGTGAGCATGACGGCGATCTCGGTGAGCAGCGTGGGATCACCGGCTCGGCCCGCGGTCACCAGCTCGGTCCAGTCGGCGGTGTCCAGCACCACCACATCACGCAGCGCGGGGCAGTTCGGCCGGACCTCGCCGACCATCTCGGCGTACTTCGAGGTCTTGAACTCGCGCGCCGACACCAGCACCGAGACACCGGCCTGGTTGAGCACGTACTGCAGTTCGTGCACCCGGTACGCGGGGTTGATGTTGACTAGGATCGCGCCGAGCTTGGCGGTCGCATACTGCACGAGCGTCCACTCGGCACGGTTGGGCGACCAGATGCCGACCCGGTCGCCCTTGCGCACACCCGCGGCGGCCAGCCCGAGGGCGACGGCCGTGACGTCGTCGGACAGCTCCCGGTAGGTCCATCGCCGGCCGGCGGCACAGTCCACCATCGCTTCACGATCGCCGAACGCGGCCACCGTGCGGTCGAAGTTGGTACCGATCGTGTCGCCGAGCAGGGGCACCTGGGACGTGCCGGACGCATAGCTGGGCCGTACCGGGGTCGTCATCGACCTACCTCCCTCACCGGGGGTTGAACATGCTCAGTCGAGCGCATCGGCAGGCCGGAGGCAAGTCCTCAGTCGTCGGCGGGTTCGGCGATCACGTCGGTGTCGCCGGTGACGTCGCCCGACGGCTCCTCCTCGGCGACCGGCGGCTCCACGTCGTTGCCGTCGGTCAGCGGCACGACCAGGCACGGCCCACCGACGAACACGCCGCCGTCCACACCGAGCACCTTGCCGTCCGCGTAGAGGCACGGACCTTCGATCAGTGCGGGCGGCACGCCGAGCTGGTCGGCGATCACGCTGTGGCCGTGCACGATCCGCGTGCCACCGAAGGCGGCCAGGAGCTTGTCGGCGGTCTCCGGGCCGTCCGGGCCGCGGAACGCGTAGCGCGTGGTCATCCGGCGCCAGCAATCCCACCACTGCTCGATGTCGTCACCGGCGAGCACTGCGCTGACGGCGCTGTTGATCTCGTCGACCGTGTCGCCCCAGCCGAGGTACTCCGTGGTGTCGGAGTGCATCAACAGGTAGTCGTCGGCGCGCGCGAGCACCGGGAGGCCGGTCAACCAGTCCAGCTGCCGATCGGTCAGCGCGCTCTGATCGGCCTGCTGGCCGCCGTTGAGCCGCCAGCTGCGCTCGAAGCTGCGGACACCGAAGTCGGACGGCACCTCGGTGTCGCCGAACCGGTGCATGCCCAGCGTGAGGATCTCGTGGTTGCCCAGCAGCGCACGCGCCGAGCCGCCCGCGGCATCGGCCTGCTCGCCCAGGCTCATCACGAGGTCCACGACGGCGACGCCATCCGGCCCGCGGTCGAAGAAGTCGCCGAGGAACCACAGCCGAGCGGCACCCGCGCACCAGTTCGCATCCTCGTCGACCAGGCCGGCGGCGCGCAGCGCGTCGACCAACTCAGCGCGGTGGCCGTGCACGTCGCCTATCACGTAGGCGGGCGACGGGGACGACCTCCTCCCCGACTCATCCACATGAAAACCATAGGCGCAAGCCCCAACCGGCTCACACGAGGTCTGGGTCTTGTCAAGACGCCACCTGGTTTTGCCGCATTCGCCTGATCGCAGCAGCGTCTTGACGGCCCCAACGTTTCGATGATTAGTATCGATTGGATGTCGCGCTCTAATGCCATTGACTGTCAACATTGAGGAGCACGTGGTGACGATCGACGATTCGGCGGTCTCCGGCCTGCCCGTCTTCCCGATGGCCAGGACCACGCCGTTCGATCCGCCCGCCCAGTTCGCGACACTGGCCGCGGACGGCCCGGTCAGCCGTGGCGTGACACCCATCGGCCAGCCGATCTGGCTCATCACCGGGCACGAGTACGTGCGCCGGATCCTCGCCGATCCGAGGATCAGCTCCAGCCAGCGCCGGCCCGGCTACCCGGCCTTCACCGAACTCACCGCCGAGATGCGTGCAGCGCAGGCGAGTTTCGGGGAGTCGCTGCTCAACTCCGACCCGCCGGAACACACCGACCGCCGCCGGATGCTCATCACCGAATTCACCGTACGACGCGTGCAGGCGCTGCGGCCACGGATCCAGGAGATCGTCGACGGCAGGATCGACGCGATGCTCGCCGGCGACCGGCCGACCGACCTGTTCGCCGAGCTGGCCCTGCCGGTGCCGTCGCTGGTGATCTGCGAACTGCTCGGCGTGCCCTATGAGGACCGTGGTTTCTTCCAGACGCGGACGAAGAAACTGCTGTCCCACGAGACACCACCGGTCGAGCGGCGCGCGGTGAACGGTGAACTGGCCCAGTACTTCGACCAGCTCGTGTCGGCCAAGCAGGCCTACCCCACGGACGATCTGCTCGGCAGGCTGATCGAGCACAACCGGGAGACCGAGGTGTTCTCGCACCGACTGCTCGTCGGCCTGGCCACCCTGCTGTTGATCGCGGGCCACGAGACGACGTCGAACGTGATCTCGCTGGGCACGCTCGCCCTGCTCCAGCACCCAGAACAGCTGGCTGCGCTGCGGGGCGACGAGTCGCTGGTGCCGAACGCGGTCGAGGAGCTGCTGCGCTACGTCAGCATCGTCGAGGCCGGTTTCCGGTCCGCCACCGAGGACATCGAGATCGAGGGCACGGTGATCAAGGCGGGCGACGGCGTGATCGCGCTGGCCGGTTCGGCCAACCGGGACCAGGCGGCGTTCGAGCAGCCCGACGAACTGGACATCGCCCGTCCCGCCCGGCACCACGTGTCCTTCGGTTACGGCATCCACCAGTGCCTTGGCCAGAACCTGGCGCGGATGGAGCTGGACATCGTGTTCCGCACGCTGTTCCGGCGGATTCCCGGGCTGCGCATGGCGGTGCCGATGGCGGAGGTGCCGTTCAAGGACGACTCGGTGATCTACGGAGTGCACGCACTGCCGGTGACGTGGTGAGGCGGCCCATGCGTACACCGCTGTTGCAGTAATCAATTATTTTATCGTGACGTTGTTCACATCCGATCCACACAACACTGACTACGGACCGGCGCGAAAAACGTCTCATGTTTGTCCGCTTGGGTGAACTTACAGCCCTGCGTGACACTTTGTAATGATCTAGTGCTGAATATGTGGCGATGTCCGGTTCCGCTTGGGCACTATCGGGGCATGGACATCATCTGGTTCGGCACAGCAATGGTGGCGGGCACGTTCGGCGTGCTCTACGGTCTCGCGTCCGGCGTGCTCCGATGTGTGGAGTACGCCCGCATCCGGCGCCGACGACATAGGCGGCTCGCCTGCATCACGCATCGGATCCACGAGCTGCTCGCGGAGCACGGGCAGCCGCCGGTGAGCCGAGGTCCAGGGCGTCACCGAGCGCGGTCGGGCACGGCCCCCGCGCGCTCCGGGCCGCCGTCGAGCAGGCCGGGCGACTCCCGCGCCAGGACCCATGCGCGTGGCTCCGTCACCAGGGCCCGCGTCGAGGTCGCGGCCGTCGCGGTCGGCCCGCGACGCGGGCTGGCCAGTGCCGTGGTCGCGACCTCAGTCGTCGAAGGGGTTTTCCACCCGTTCGGTGAGGTCGGCGATCGAGTCGATCACCCGCGACGGTCGATAGGGGAAGCGTTCCGCCGTACCCGCGTCGGAAATCCCGGACAGCACCAGGATCGTGCGCAGCCCGGCTTCCAGACCGCTCCGCACGTCCGTGTCCATGCGGTCGCCGACCATCAGCGTGTTCTCGGAGTGCGCACCGAGCGCGCGCAGGGCGGAGCGCATCATCAGCGGGTTGGGCTTGCCGACGTTGTAGGCCAGCCGCCCGGTGGCGCGCTCGATGAGGGCCGCCACCGCCCCGGTGGCGGGCAGCACGCCCTCACGACTAGGACCCGTCTCGTCCGGGTTGGTCGCGATGAAGCGGGCGCCCGCGTCGACGAGCCGGATGGCCTTGGTGATCGACTCGAAGCTGTAGGTCCGCGTCTCGCCGAGCACCACGTAATCCGGATCCACATCGGTGAGCACGTAACCGATGTCGTGCAGTGCTGTCGTCAGGCCGGCCTCGCCGATCACATAGGCCGAACCGGCAGGCCGTTGCGAGTCCAGGAAGTTCGCGGTGGCCAGCGCCGACGTCCAGATCGACTGTTCGGGGATGTCCAGGCCGGTACGGGCCAGCCGGGCGCGGAGGTCCCGCGCCGTGTAGATGGAGTTGTTCGTGAGGACCAGGTACGGGATGTCCCGAGTCCGCAACTGGGCCAGGAACTTGTCAGCCCCGGGAATCAGGTGCTCCTCGTGGATGAGGACACCGTCCATGTCCATCAGGTAGTTCCACCGCGCGGGCTGGCGGTCTTCGGCCACTGGGTCTCCTTGCTCGCCACCGATTCGGTGACCGGCGGCGCTGTGTCTGGATTGTCCGCCACTGAGACGGCGTTCGGTTCGGCCGTCGAGACGATGTCACGACCGAGCGCCACGGAAGCGGCGTCCTGGCCCATCACCGCCACGGCGGCAGCCGGATCGGTCGCCGCTTCGCGGACCCGGCCTCCCTCCATGGTCCAGGGATATCGGCTGTTCGGCCACATCGTGACCGATGGCACAGCCGACTACAGCTCGACCGGCCACACCGTGACCGACTCGGGCGGCAGGGACACCCGGCACGGCTCACCGATCCCCGGTGTCGGGCCGGCCGGCGTGAGCACGGTGAGCTGGCCACCGCCTTCCAGCGCCACTACCAGTTCCACCAGCGGGCCGAGCTGGATGACGTCGAGCACCACGGCGGGATGGCCGTCCGGATCGGAGAGGCTCACGTCCTCGGGCGGCACACACCACGTCACCGGCGTCCCCGAAGGCCCGACCGAGTCGGCGAGCGCCACCCGCAGCCCCCCCGCCCGCAGCACACCGGGCTCCTCGATCACGCCGGGGCCGATGTTACGGATGCCCAGCAGGCTGGCCGCGACCGGCGATTCGGGGTGGGCCAACACCTGATTGGTCGGGCCGGACTGGAGCACCTGGCCGTCCACGAACAGCACGACCTCGTCGGACAGCAGGGCTGCCTCCTGCGGGTCGTGCGTCACGAGCACGGTTGTCAGGGCCGTTTCCCGTTGCATGGCCCGGAGCACCCGGCGCAGCTCGTCGCGCACCGGGGTGTCCAGACCGGTGAACGGTTCGTCGGCCAGGAGCAGGTGCGGCTCGCGGACCAGCGCCCGGGCCATCGCCACGCGGCGCCCCTGGCCGCCGGAGATCTGGTCGGGGTACCGGTCGGCGAGGCCGTCCAGCTTCAGCCGCTCCAGCCAGTACGCACCCAGCGCGGGATCCGCCCCGACGCCGAACGTGACCTGCTGCCAGACCCGCAGGTGTGGCACGAGCGTGGAGTCCTGGGGCAGGTAACCGACGCCCCGGCGCTCGGCGGGCAGGCCGAGCACGTCCTCACCGTCCAGCCGGACGTAGCCCGACTCGGCGCGCAGCAGGCCGGCCAGCATCCGCAGCGTGGCCGACTTGCCCGCACCGGACGGGCCGAGGATGGCCAGGTGGCGGCCGGCGCCGGAGTGGGCGACGTCGATCCGGAAGTCGCCCAGCGTGGCCCGCAGCCGGAAGTCCAACCGGGGACTGACGGCGGCGGCAGGCGGCCGCGGTGCCGGTAGCTCGCGCACGGTCCGACGGCTCCGGCGACGGCTCGGCAAACGGTCGGCGAGCAACAGCACGACCAGGGCGGCCGCGAGCGTCACGGCCACCGGGATCGTGGTGCTGTCCAGACCGGTGCTGCTGAACTGCACGTAGACGAAGACCGGCAACGAATAGGGGTGATACGCCAGGACGACGGTGGCACCGAATTCGCCGAACGCCCGCAGCCAGGCCAGCAACATGCCGGCCCGGATGCCACCGAACGCCGCCGGGAACGCGACCCGGATCGCACGCGACATCGGCCCATGCCCCAGCGTGGCCGACACGTCCTCCAACGCCGGATCGACCGCCGCGAACGCGGCCCGAGCCGACACGACGAGGAACGGTGCGGCGACGAACATCTGTGCCAGCACGATGCCGACGAGGTTGTCGGTGAGGGCACCGCTGAACAACTGGCCGATAGGCCCGTACGGACCGACGAGGTAGATGAGGAGGATGCCACTGATCAGCGGCGGGAGCGCGAGCGGCAGTTGCACGAGCACGCCGATCACGACGCTGGTACGGCTACGCCACTGGGCGAGCAGATAGCCCAGCGGCACGCCGACGACGGTCACGATCGCGGTCGAGATGCACGCGGTGATCACCGATACCCACAGCGCGCTACCGACACCGGGTGCGGCCATGTCGGCCGCGCTGGTACCGGGGATGCGGAACAGGAAGGCGACCAGCGGCACCACGAGGTACAGCACGAGCAACGCCGCGAGCCACGGCAACGGCGTGCGCAGCGCGCCGCTGCCCGGCCGACCTAGAGCCATGCCAACCCCACAGCCCGCCGCCTACGCACGTCGACCACTATCCGCCATCCCACTCCGACGCCGCGCGACCGGCTGTGAGGTAGCCCGGACCTGTCTGGATGAGGCGCCGCCGTCGCCCCTCGCGACCCGGCCCGCTGCCGAGCCACGACAGCACCACACGGCGACAGCACCACACGGCGACGGCTCGATCCCGTTCGGTCGGCGGTCCGGTCCGTTGGCCGCAGCGCGGACGCACGCACAGGGGCCTGGGTCCGGCAGTGCCGCACGGTGGATGCGCGAAGGGGCCAGGACAGCGCATCCACCGTGCGATCGGCCGGGTTGATACGCGCGAAGCGCCGGGACAGCGCATCCACCGCGCGGTCGGCCGGGTTGATGCGCGCGAAGGGGTCGGGACAGCGCAGTGCGGTCGGCCGGGTTCGCGGGCGTGGGCTGCAACGCCCGGCAGGTACCCGGCGTGGGCGGTTTGCAGTTACCTGGCGTGGACCGGTTTGCAGGTACCCGGCTTGGGCCGGTGTGCAGGTACCCGGCTTGAGCCGGTGTGCAGGCGTGCCGTTGGGCGGTGTCTCGGATTGCCGCCGGTACACCGACCTGTGGGTCGCGATCTGGATCTTGTCCATCGAAAGCGCGGCCGGGGATCGCCTCCCGATCCCCGGCCGCGAGTCGGGTCAGCCGCCGAGAACCGTTTGCAGGCTCGCGGGGACCTTCGTCTTGTCGCCGGTGACGGTGATCGGCTGCAACTGGATGCCGTGCTGCTTCATCGCGGCGAGGCCGGCCGGGCTGAACAGGTACTGCAGGAACGCCGCGCCGCCCGCCGCGTTGGGGGCGTTGTTCAGCACGGTGGCCGTGTAGGTGGCCTTGAGCTTGATGCTGCCCAGGCCGACGGTCGGGATCTTCCCGTCAGCGGCTTCGCTGGTGTAGAAGAAGCCCGCATCCAACTGACCGGCCTGCAGGCGGCCGACCAGCTGCTCCTCCGGGAAGACCTTCACCACGCTGGCGGGCACACCGGCCATCTGCAGCGCCTGTGCGGCCAGCTTGCCCTTCGGGTCCAGCTTCGGGTCGGTGCTGCCCATCAGGAAGCCCGGCTCGGTGATGACCTGCTGCCACGGCTTGGTCTTCAGGTCGTTCACGAACTTGCTCTTCGGGTTGTAGCCGATGACCAGCGGCGCGGTGCCGAACGTCGCGTACCAGTCCTCCCAGTCACCGTTCGCCGTGCCCATCAGCGGGTCGTTGGCACTGGTGGAGGCGCTGATGAAGACATCGCCCTGCTTGACCTTGCCCTTGATGTCGCTGACGAGCGCGGTCGAGCCGGCGCCGGTGCCCTGGAACTCACCGCCGGTCGCGCTGTCGAAGGCCGGGCCGATGCCCTGCTCCATGAGGTTGGCCAGCGAACCGGCGTACAGCACCTGCACCTTGCCGCTCGCCGTGATCTTCGGGGCGGACGAGGAGGAGGTCGCCGCCGCGGGTGCCGACGACGGTGCGGACCCCGCTGTCGATCCACCACTGCCACATCCGGCGAGGAGCAGCGCACCCGCTGCGAGACCCACAACCAGTTTCTTCACGTACGTCCTCCTGGAATCTCCACTACGACATGAGTGGATTTGACGACTGCGACCGCAAGCACGCCGGGCGCAAGACCTAGCTCGCGCACGGCCTCACTGCTCATCAGCGACACGACCCGGTGCGGGCCGGACTGCAACTCCACCTGCGCCATCACCCGGTCCGTCACGACCTCTGTCACGAGGCCGACGAACTGGTTGCGCGCGGACCGCCCCACGTCGGACGGATCGGCGACCTCCACTGCCTGCGCCTTGGCGAACCGAGCCAGCTCCGCACCCTCGACAGCCTTCCGTCCGGTGTTGTCCACACCGGCGGACAGCAGTCCCGCGTCCACCCAGCGACGCACGGTGTCGTCGCTCACGCCCAGCAGCCGGGCCGCTTCAGAGAAGCGAAATTGCGGCACAGGCAGGACCATAGCTCCGCAGCTGCGGCGCTGTCAGCGCAGGGCGTAACGAAGTAAGTGGATTGTCACCAGGGCGCGTTTCCGCTGGCCGACCAATCGACCAAACCCCGCGATCGCGGTGGCGATGCCCACAGTCGGCCGAGCCCGGCCACCGACCAAGGGGTGGGACTGAGCGGGTATCGGGGCCGGGTGAGAAGGTGACGGCGACCGCGAGGCGGCCTGCCAACGGCCGCGGGTCGCGGAGGCGGCCACACCGCGCTGAGGGGCCGACCACCCGCCAGCCGCGTCCCCAACCTCACGGGGCAGTACACCTGGTAATCACGGGGCAGTACACCTGGTAATGCGGTCACCACACCTGGTGATGCGGTCACCGTCGGCGGCAGGCGGGCTGGTCGCCGGCGGTGGGTGGGTGCGCCGGGCGAGTGGTGATCCCGGCGATGCCTGGTCGTGCGCCGGGGAGCTGGGCTGGAGTCAGTGGGTGGTTCTGGCCGTGGCCAGCTTTTCCGCCTCGGTGCGGAGGGTTTGCACCATCGTGAGGACGAAGCGCTCTATCGCCTTCAACTCGTCCTCGGTGTAGCCCGTCAGTGCGCTGTCCAGTGCCGACCACAGGCCGTCGTACGCCTTGCCGTACCTGGCCAGGCTGCCGCGGGAGACCTCGACCAGGACCTTTCTGCGGTCGTGCGGGTCACGCACCCGGCGGACGAAACCCGCTCGCTCCAAGCGGTCGATCACTCCCGTGACGGCGCCCGTCGACAGGCCGGACAACTCGGCTATCTGACCGGCCGTGAGCGGGCGCTCCGCCTGGACTGCCAGGTCCAGGCACTTGTGATCGGTCGCCGAGAGGCCCACGTGCTCGGCGATCTGCTCGTGGAACAACACCGTGGCCTGGCTCAGCTGCCTGCCCAGCGCGGCGAACCTCTCGATCACGACGTCCCGCCGCGCGTCTGCCGGCTGGTTCGTCTCGGGACCCGACATGATCACACCTACTCTCTTAGCCTGGACACCATCTTACCAACTAAGAGGCTTATTGGCTGATTCGCTTCGCCATGGAAGTAGCGTAGCGGCCACCCGCCGGGCCCTGGAGCAGGACTCGTGCGCAGCGCACACCTTCGAGCACGCTCCGTCCACAACTCCGCGAATGCGGAATCTTTCGGATGATGGAAACGCACGCGCGGACTAGAAGTTGCGATCTGATTTTTCCGTAGTAACGCAATCAGTAGCCAACGCCGTGACCGCGATTACCCTCGATCCTGTGACACTGGTTGACCTAGGACTGCCGACAGTTCCCGACGCGGCGACGGCGAACAACGCCGTGCCGCGACCCGAGTCGCCCTTGTTGATCGACCAGTTCGGCCGCGTCGCGCGCGATCTCCGCGTCTCGCTCACCGACCGATGCAACTTGCGGTGTACCTATTGCATGCCTGCCGACGGCCTCGATTGGCTGCCGGCCCCCGATGTGCTCACCGACGACGAGCTGGCCCGGCTCCTCCGGATCGCGGTCACCGAACTGGGCGTGACCAATGTCCGGTTCACCGGTGGTGAACCGCTGCTGCGGCGCGGCCTCGAGGACGTGATCGCGGCCACCGCGGAACTCGACCCGCGGCCGCGGATTTCGATGACCACCAATGGAATCGGGTTGGCCCGGCGCGCGAGTTCGTTGGCAGCCGCCGGATTGGACCGGGTGAACGTCTCACTGGACACGCTGCGCCCGGACCGGTTCGCCACCATCACCCGCCGCCACCGGCTGTCCGACGTGCTCGACGGCCTGGCCGCAGCCCGGGACGCCGGCCTCGTGCCGGTGAAGGTGAATGCCGTGCTGCTGCGCGGGATCAATGACGACGAGGCCCCCGACCTGTTGCGCCACTGCGTCGAGCACGGCTACCAGCTGCGCTTCATCGAGCAGATGCCGCTCGACCCGCAGCATGGCTGGAGCCGCACCAGCCTGGTCACCGCCGACGAGATCCTTGTCTTGCTGCAGAAGGAGTTCGACCTGCGGCCAAGTGAGACGCCACGCGGCTCCGCACCGGCCGAACGGTGGCAGGTGGACGGCGGCCCCGCCGAGGTCGGTGTGATCGGTTCGGTGACCCGGCCGTTCTGTGCCGACTGCGACCGGACCAGACTGACCGCGGACGGGCAGCTGCGAAACTGCCTGTTCAGCCAGACCGAGACCGACCTGCGCGGCCTGCTCCGCGCGGGTGTCCCGGACACCGACCTCGCCGACACCTGGCGGGCACGCGCTGGCGGCCGGGGACCAGGCGCGGGCGGCCGCCCTGATGGAGGTCGCCATACCGGATCTGCTCCGCCTCCGCGAGGAGGCGACGGTGGCCGGGTGGATCACCACGCTGCCCGAGGATCTCATCCGCGACCGACCGGCACTCGCCATGGGTTTCGTTGCCGCGCTGATGTCGTGCAGACGAGTTCGAGAGCGCTGCCGCCCGTCTGGACCGGCTGGAGCCCCAGATCCCGTCGGAGCTGCCGCGGCTGGCCGGTCAGGCCGGGCTGTACCGGGCCGGACTCGCGCTGGTGGCCGGTGATCTTCACGGCACTCACCGCCACGTCGACCGGGTCGCCCAGCTGGCGGCACTCGACGACCATCTCACCCGTGCAGGCGCCTGGGCGCTGTCCGGGTTGGCCTATTGGTGCGAAGGAGAGCTCGAGGAGACCCACGGGTGTTACTCCCGTTACATCGACGAGCTGAGAGAGGCCGGACACGTCCGCGACATCCTGGGCTGCTCGACCACGTTGGCCGACCTGCGGGTCACGCAAGGGCGCCTCGGAGATGCGCAGGAGACGTTCGAGCACGCCTTGGGGCTCGTGGGCAGCGAGTCCGGCGTGATCCGCGGGACGGCGGACATGCATCGCGGTCTGGCCGAGGATCTCGCTGGAACGCAACGACATCGCAGCGGCCGAGTCACACCTGGCCCGGGCGCAGGAGCTGGGTGAACGAGCCGGCATGCCCAGCACCCGTACCGGCTTCGCGTCACGATGGCCTTGGTGCGGCAGGCCCGCGGCGACGCCGACGAGGCGATCTCTCTCGTGGAGGAGGCTGCGCTGGTCTACGTCTCCGACTTCATGCCGAACGTACGCCCGGTGCACGCCACGCGGGCGCGCTTGCTCATCGCGGACGGCCGACTCGCAGGTGCCCGCGCCTGGGCACTGCAGCACGAGCTGTCGCCCACGGATCAGCTGTCCTACCTGCGCGAGTACGAGCAGGTGACCCTGGTGACGCTCCTGCTCGCCGAGCACCTGGCGGCGCCTGGACAGGGGAGCTTGGACGAGCTGTCCGCGCTGCTCCGGCGGCTGCACGGCGCGACCCAGCAGGGCGGTCGGCTCGGCACCCTGATCGAGGTGCTGATCCTGCAGTCCCGAACCTCGTTCGCAGCCGGCGACTCTGAGACTGCAGCGGCGCAACTAGGGGAGGCGCTGTCACTCGGCCGGCCGGAACGGTACGTCGGTGCGTTCACCCGGCACGGGCCTGCTCTCGCACCGGTCCTGCAGCTACTTCCCCCCGAGGTCTCGGACACCCCGTACGTCCGCGCCATCATCGCGGCGTGCACTCCGGAGGAAGAGCCACTTGCCCGGGCGGCGCCGATGGTGAGGCACGAAGCCCTCGTCGACCCCCTGAGTCGCCGTGAGCTCGAGGTCCTCCGTCTGCTGGCCACAGACATGACCGGTCCCGAGCTCTCCCGGCATCTGACGGTGTCGCTCAACACGGTGCGGACCCACACCCGGAACGTCTACATGAAGCTCGGCGTCAACGGGCGACGGGCAGCGGTCAGCCGCGCTCACGAGCTGGACCTCCTCGGCCGGCGCGACGACGAGCGATGATTTCCCGAGGACATACGCCGGCATCTCAGCAGGTCTGGTGACGGCTGTTCATCACCGCACGCCTCGGATGGGGAGTACGGCGGCCGCGCCGAGAACCGCGCTGAGCCCAGCGACCGCGTACAGCACGCTGTAGCTGCCGCCGGCGATCGCCAGAACTGCCGGGGCGATCGCCGGGGCGATGGAGAACGGCAGCGCGCCGGCGATGTTGAAGACGCCGAGGTCCTTGGCGGCGCTGGCCCGGTCGGGAAGGACGTCCGCGGCCAGGGCGAGATCGACGCAGACATAGGCCCCGAAGCCCAAGCCGCCGATCGCCATCCCGACCAGGAAGCCGTTGAAGCTGCTGGCGACGGCGATGACGAACATCGCCACGCCGTAGACGCCGGATGCCGTGAGGACGAAGACCTTCCGACGGCCGCTCCGGTCGGACAGGGCGCCCCCGACGAGCGATGCGGTCACGACCACCGCTGACTGCACGAGCGTGGCAAGGAAGACCTGGTCCGGGACCTTGGCCTCGGGAGTGCCGATCCGGTGCAGGAGGTAGTAGGCCTGATAGGTCGCCAGGAAGGCGTAGGCCATCACGAACAGGAACCGGCTGGCGAAGGCCCAGGCGAAGTCGGGGCAGCGACGAGGATCGATGTAGAAGGTGCTGACGAGCTCGCGTGCGGACCAGGGCGGCCGGTCAGCCGGGCTCAGGTGACGGTCCTGGAGCGTGACGGCGAAGAGAACGACGAACGCGCCACCGATCAGGCACGGCGCGAGGAACATGGCCATCTCGTTGGGCGAGAACACCTTGACCAGGTAGGTGCCGCCCACGGACGCGATCGGCGTACAGATGCCCAGCACGCCCGCGACGCGGCCGCGTTGCTCGGGCGGAACCTGGTCGGGCAGGACCGCGACCAGGGCGGCGAGAAGTGCGTTGAACGAGAGCTGCGCGATGCTCCAGCCGAGGAGGACGACGAGGACGGATGGCGCAGCTGCGACGACGAGTATTCCGGCCGTCCCCGCCAGCAGGCCGAGCATCATCCACGGTCGCCGCATGCCGAATCGCGACACCGTCCGGTCGCTCAGCTTGCCGAACACCGGGTTGCCCACCATGGCGACGAAGGCGCCGACGCTCGCGACGAGCGAGAGCCGGTCCGGTGCACGGTCGGCGCCGACCAGGGAGTTCAGCTTCAACGCCAGCGTGACCAACAGGGGAGCGATGAAGAGCAGGCTCGTGCTGATGAAGGCCAGAGCGTAGAGCGCGATGAACGTACGAGAGACCGGCAGAGCCGCCGGAGTGGCCTGATGTCGGCCCCCGCTGACGTCTGCGTCGGCATCGCCACCTCCGGCCGTCATCGGCACGGAGGCCGGCCGGCTGCTCTGACCGGCGAGTGTCACCGCAGGCTCACGACCGACCGGCCGAGTGGTGCCAGCCTCGAGTGGTGCTGGTCGTCCGACCCCGTACGCCGTGGCCGTCCAATGCCTGTGCTGGGCACCAAGCTGCGCGCGCCGACGCCGCGTCGCCAGTTGGTCGCCCGCCCGCGGCTGACGGATCGGCTGTCGGAGGGCTCGCTGCCCCGGCTCATCCTGCGTGTCGGCGCCGGCGGGCTTCGGCAAGACCACGTTGCTGGCGCAGGCGCTGGCCTCGGACGGGCTCGCCAGGGGTTGGACGCCGACGATGCCGCGCTCCGACGGGTGGCCTGGCTGTCCCTGGACGACAAGGACAACGACCCACGCCAGTTCCTGACCAACCTCGTGGCGGCCCTACAGACCGTCCGGCCCGAGGTCGGGCGTTGATGCCGCCGCGCTTGATGGAGGGAGATCGCGGTCTCCCGACCGATGCCGTCCTGGTCAGCCTCATCAACGACCTGGACCCCTTCGCCGGTCCGACGGTTGTGGCGCTCGACGACTATCACCTGATCAACGAGCTGCGGCCGTCCACGAGGCCGTCAGCTACCTGGTGGACCAGCTGCCACCACAGACCAGCATCGCCATGACCACCCGCGTCGACCCGCCGCTGCCCGCTGGCGCGACTCCGCGCGCGGGGCGAGCTGTTCGAGCTGCGCGCCCGCGATCTGCGGTTCACCGTCGAGGAGGCCGAGGTCTTCCTCAACGAGGTGATGGGCCTGTCCCTGGACCGGGCGCATGTCTCCGCCCTCGAGGCGCGCACGGAGGGCTGGGCGGCCGGCCTTCAGCTCGCGGCGCTCTCCGCGCGCGGTCCATCGCGCGAACCAGCCGCAGGCCGACGCCGCCGTGGACGCTTTCGTGGAGGCGTTCAGTGGCAGTCACCGGTTCGTCCTGGACTATCTGGTCGAGGAGGTCCTGGCCAAGCAACCGGAGGACGTTCGGTCCTTCCTGCTCCAGACCTCGGTCCTGGACCAGATGACGGGAGCGCTGTGCGACGCCCTCACCGGCCGGTCCGACGGTCAGCACATGCTCGAGAACCTCGACCGGGCCAACCTCTTCGTCGTCCCCCTCGACGACGAGCGCCGATGGTTCCGCTACCACCACCTGTTCGCAGACGCCTTGCGCGTGCGCCTCCAGCGCGGAGAGCCCGGACCGGCTCTGCCGAGCTTCATCGGGCCGCCAGCGACTGGTACGCCGACCGGGGCCGTTCTCGGACGCCATCGATCCACGCGGTCTGCCGCCGGCTCGGACCTGGAACGCGCGGCTGACCTGTGGAGCTCGCGGCGCCCGGATCCGCCAGAACGCGCAGCGAACCGGACTGATGCGGGTCTGGCTGCACGCTTCTTCCGGACCCGCGTGATCCGCAGCCGGCCGCTTCTGGCGGCGTCTCCGGGGCTGGACGCGGCTCTCCGAGGGCGACCTGGACGCGGCGGAAGCGTGGCTCGACGACGCTGAGCTCGCCCTCCAGTGCGTGGCGCTTCGGTCCCGCGAGCACCGGATCGTGAGCTGCGTTCCGGCGGACGGCGTCGCGACTGCGTGGCCGATGAGCTGGAGGTGCTGCCCGCCACGATCGCCGTCTACCGCGCATCGCTGGCCCAGGCACGCGGCGACACTGCGACGGCACCGTCGCGCCACGCGAAGGAGGCCTTGGAGCTGGCTCGGCCCGGCGGACCATTGGCGCGGTCGGCGGGGCCGGCTTCCTCGCGTCTGGCGCTATGGGCCGCGGGTGACCTCCCGGCTGCGATCGAGACGTTCGGTGAGACGGTGCGCAGCCTGCACGCGGCTGGGCTTCCTCGCCGATGAGCTCGGAACGACCGTCGTCGTAGCCGGCATGTGGCTCGCTCGTGGCCGTCCTCGAGAGGCCCGTCGCCTCTACGAGGGTGCGCTGGCCGTCGCGAGCACGGCGCCGGCGATGCCGTCATCTCGGTGCTCGGCGACCTCCACGCGGGCCTGGCCGACATCCTGTGTCGAGAGAACGAGCTCGGGCAGGCTGAGCGAGCACCTCCAGGCCGCCCGCGAGCCCTCGGCGTACATGCGTCGTTGTGGAGAACGAGCACCGCTGGTACGTCGCGATGAGCCGGCTGCTGCGGGCACGGGTGATCTCGGAGGGTGCGGTCGCCATGCTCGACCGGGCCGAGCCGCCTGTTCCTGCCTGGCTTCTTTCCCGATGTCCGGCCGATCCCGGCGATGCGGGCCCGAGTCCGCGTCGCGCAGGGTCGGCTGCCGGAGGCCGCGCGACTGGGCTCGGGAGCATCAGTCACACGTCGACGACCCGCCGAGCCTACCTGGCCGAGTTCGACCAGCTGACCCTGGTCCGGCTGCTGATCGCCCAGCACCGCACCGGGCCGAGCCCCGACGCGCCTGTCCGGAGGCAGAGGCTGCTCGACCGCATCCGTGGCTGCGTGCTCGGGCCGCTGACCGGGGCGGCAGCCTCGATCGAGGCGCTCATGCTGCGGGCCCTCGCTCCGATCGCCCGGGGGAGCGCGCGCTCAGGCCCTCGAGAGACGTAGCGGCCGCGTCGAGGCAGGGGTGCCGGCCGGCTATGTCCGGCTGTTCCTGGACGAAGGGCCGGCCACTCGAAGAGCTGCTGCGCGCCGTCGGTCGACCAGGGGCCGCCGTCGGGAGCGAGCGGCCGCCGAGAGCTCTGCAGGCCGCGGGACGTGAGCCGCGCGAACCGCCCGGCAGTCGGCCGACGACGACCAGCTCAGTGACCGCGAGCTCGAGGTGCTCCGGCTGCTGGCGACCGAGCTGACCGGTCCGGAGATCGCCCGCAGGCTGTTCGTCTCGGTCAACACGCTGCGCACGCACACGAAGCACATCTTCACCAAGCTGGACGTGAGGACCCGGCGGGCCGCCGTGCTCCGCGGCCAGGAGCTCGGCCTCCTCTGATCGCAGTGCCCCTGATCAGGAAGGCACGCGGTCGGCGATCACCCAGCGGATCACATCATGTGGTGATGTGGCGTCACCACGTCGGCTCCTAACTTCCGGTTCGTCGCCAGGCACCCCGCCTCGGCACCACGTACCAGGAGCCAGACATGACGATCACCGCCAAGACCCTGTTCCAGGCCACCGGCGCCTGCGCCGCCACCGCCGGCGCCATCTTCGTCGCCGTCCAGATCAACCACCCGCACGCCGACATCGACCAGCCTGGTCACCACCGACATGGCCGTCCGCGAGACCGCGAAGGCCGTGATGGCCGTGCTGGCGTTGGTCGGCATCGCCGGCATGTTCGTCCGTAACCACCGCCGGTTCGGGATCGTCGGACTGGTCGGCTATGTGCTCCTGTCCATCGGCTACTTCGCGATGTTCGCCGTCGAGAGCATCGTCGGGTTCGTCCTGCCGGCCGTGGCGCGCACCAGTCCGGCCTACGTCCAGGGCTTCATCGACGAGGCCATGGGTCGCACCTCCGACGGCGGCATCGGCCGCATGCACTACGTGCTCCTCGCCATGGCGGTGGGCTACGCGATCGGTGGCCTGCTGTTCGGCATCGCGCTGTTCCGCGCGCGAATCCTGTCCCGGTGGGCCTCGTTGCTGCTCGCCTACGGCACCATCTCCGTCCTGGCGCTGGCCGTCGCTGCCGGAGTCCTTCAGCCGCCCCTTCGCCGTCCCGACCGGCGTCGCCCTGATCGGCCTGGGCGTCTCGCTGTGGCGCGACCAGCGCACCGCCTCCGCACCTGCCGCCCAGCCGGCCTCCCGCGAGCAGCTCGCCGTCCGATGACCACCCAGCCGACGACTCGACGCGACCGGTACGCCGGTCCGCGGGTCGAAGGGCACGCCGGGACCGGCCCCGCAACGGGCCGGTCCCGGCCGCCCTCGTCGCGCTGTCCCTGATACCCCTCGCCGCCGGCAGCCTGCGCCTGGTCCAGCTCGCCGGTGGGCCTGCCGTCATCCCCGCCGACCACCGGTTCGTGGGCTTCCCGGTGCCGCTGGTCCTGCACATCCTGGGAGCTGCGGTCTACGCCCTGGTGGGTGCCTTCCAGTTCGCACCCCGGTTCCGACGGAACCACCGAGCCTGGCACCGCCGCACGGGCCGCGTCCTCACCGTCGCGGGCCTGGTCGTCGCCGGCTCGGCCCTCTGGCTGACGCTCTTCTACCAAGCCCAGCCCGGCACCGGTGATCTCCTGTACGTCCTCCGCCTGCTGTTCGCCTCGGCCATGGCCGGTTGCCTGGTCCTCGGGTTCAGCGCCATCAAGCGCCGTGACATCGCGGCCCACCGGGCCTGGATGATCCGCGCCTATGCCCTCGGCCTGGGGGCCGGCACGCAGGTGTTCACCATCGGCATCGGAGGGGCGCTGTTCGGCAACGGCGAGGTCCGGGGCGACCTGGCCAAGGGCGCCGCGTGGGTCATCAACCTGGCCGTCGCGGAGTGGACCATCCGCCGGAACCGAACGAAGGTGCGCTCATGACCACGGGCGCCGTCGGCGGGGAGGCGCGGACGTACCAGATCCGCGTCGACAGTCACCTGGACGACCACTGGTCGTCGTGGCTCGAGCGACCTGGTCCTCGACGCGGCGCGACGACGGAACGACGACGCTCACCGCACGCGTCACTGATCAAGCCCAGCTGCACGGCCTGCTGACCCGCGTTCGGGACATCGGCGCCACCCTGCTCGCGCTGCACATCGTGAGCGACTCGACGCCGGACAACCGTTGACCGGCAAAAGGCCGGCCGATCCGCGGGCCACGAGGCCGCCGCGCTGACGCGGCAGCCTCGCTCGCCGCTCTCAGTGGTGCATGTGCATCGCGGCGCCGCCGCCCAGCCGCGCCTTGGGCATCGTCACGAAGCCGACGACGGCGGAGGCGAGCGCAGATCACGGCGACGCGCGAGCAGGCCTCGGCCGAAGCCGTCCGCCGCGCCGCTGGACGCGTCGTCAGGCTGCCTGCGGTCGTGGCAACGGCGGAGACGACGGCAACGCCGACGGCGGCGCCGACCTCGTGTCCGGTCATCAGGAAGCCGGACGCCATGCCGGCGTGCTGGGCGGGGATGCCGGCCATGGCCGACACCGACACGGCCACGAAGACCAGCGCCGGTGCCGAGGCCCAGGATGACGAGCCCGGGCAGCAGGCCGGTCAGGTACGACGAGGTGGCCGTCGCGCGCGACAGCAGGGCCGCGCCGGCGGCGGCCGCGACCAGTCCGGCCGCCGCGACCGAGCGCGGCGCGTGCCGGCCAAGCAGATGGCTGGCGGCGTGGGCCGACAGCGTCATCACGACCGCGAGCGGCAGGACGGCCAGCCCGGTCCTGCAGGGCGCTGTAGCGCGAGCACGGTCTGGACGAACACCGACGTGAGGAAGATCGTGCCGACCAGGACGCCGGTGACGCAGAACATGACAGTCGGTCCCGGACACGAGGGTCTTGACCTTCCAGGTGTGCGGGGGCACCAGCGGCCGGCGCACGCGGCGCTCGATGCGGGTGAACGCGCCCAGCAGGACGACGGCGAGCGCCGACGAGACCGAGCGTGCGGGCCGAGGTCCAGCCGTGGTCACCGGCACCCTGGATGGCCAGCAGCAATGCAGCCGAGTCCGCTGACCGCCGCGGCGGCGCCGGGCAGGTCGAGCTCGCGCAGGCCGCCGGTCGTCGCGGGGTCCTTCGGGATGACCACTCGGCCGGCGACGAAAGCGGCGACGCCGACCGGGACGTTGACCCAGAAGATCATCTGCCAGCCGGCCCAGGTCGTCAGCGCTCCACCGAAGACGACGCCCGCGGCGACGCCCATGCTGCCCAGGGCGCCCCACAGGGCCAGGCCCTTGGCCCGCTGCGCACCGGCGTAGGTGGTCATGATCAGGCTGAGCGCGGCGGGGGTCATCAGAGCGGCGCCGAGGCCCTGGGCGGCGCGGCTGGCGATGAGCATGCCGGCGCTCGTGGCGAGACCGCTGACAGAGCGATGCGGTCGTGAAGATGCTCAGGCCGGACAGGAAGACCCGCCGGCGCGGGCAGCAGGTCGGCGATGCGGCCACCGAGCAGCAGGCCGCCGCCGCTGAGCAGCAGGTAGGCGGTCACGATCCACTGCAGGTGGCTGCTCCGCAGGGACAGCGCGGTGCCGATCGACGGCAGGGCGGTGTTGACGACGCTGATGTCGAGTACGACGAGCAGCTGAGCGGCGAGCGCGATGGCCAGGACGGACCACGATCGGCGCTCGTCGGCTGTAGTCGGGTGCGCCGAGACGGTCGCGGCCGCTCGGGTGGTGTCGGTCGTGGTGGAGCGGTGTGGCTCATGGGGGGCTCCTGCGAGGTGGCGGTGGCGTTGTGACAACCGCCACGCTCGCCCGGCCGGGCCGCCGTTCGCCCCCGTGGAACCACGGGGATCGGCGCTAGTCGAGCTGCAGGCGCGCGAGCTCGCTGCGCGAGCGGACGCCGAGCTTCTGGTAGGCGTGGCTCAGGTGGTACTCGATCGTCCGCGGGCTCAGGAACAGGCGAGCGGCGACCTCTCGGTTGGTCAGCCCTTGGCTGACCAGGAGGGCGGTCTGCCGCTCCTGGGGGGTCAGGTCCTCGGTCGTCGTCACGTCCCGCTTGCGAGCGGTCTCGCCGGTGGCCCGCATCTCCTGCCGGGTGCGTTCGGCCCACGGCTCCGCGCCGAGGTCCTCGAACACGTCGAGGGCCCGGCGCAGGTGGCCGCGAGCGTCCACGCGGCGGCCGGCGCGGCGGAGGAACTCGCCGTACGCCAGCTGGGTCCTGGCCCGGTCGACGGGCCGACCGGCGCCCTCGTGGAGGGCGAGCGCTCGCTCGAAATGGCCGACCGCGGCGTCGCCGTCGGCGAGCAGCGCCTCGGCCGTGCGCGGCGGCCGCCTGGCGCCCAGCGCGCCCCCGACTGCGTCGCCGAAGGACTCGAGCTCGGCGCACCACTGGTTCGGCGAGGTCGAGTCGCAGCGCGCGGACGGCGGCCTCGAGCGCGATCGATGGCGGCCAGCCGAGCGAAGGTCGGGTGCGTGACGCGGCTCAGGTGGTGCACGGCCTTGCTGTCGTCGCGGTCGTTGGTCGCGAGCACGCCCTTGACCCACTCCACGATGTTGTCGACGGCAGTGGTGACGATGCCGGTCGGGTGGTGACCACGGATGTCGGCGATCTCGCGACAGCAGGCCGGTGCCGTGGCCGCTTGTCCCTGGTAGGCCGCCCAACACCGCCAGCCAGGCCAGCGGGAGGACGATCAGTGCGGGCGAGCCCATGGCGCGCCCGACCGCGACCGCCTCGTCGGCGCTCGCGGTGGCCGCCCGCCACTGCCCGGCCGGCAGCTGTCCGCAGGGGAGCCGGGTCAGGGCGGTGACGACCGTCGACATCGCGCCGGCCTCGCGGCCGAGGGTCAAGAGTCCCGTGAACGCGCGCGTCGTCTCCTCGTCGTCGCCCAGATGGAAGGCCGCGAGGCCGACGTTGGCCAGGATGTCGACCGTCGGGGGCAGCTCGTGCGCGATCGAGAGGGCGCGACGAAGGGCCGCGGCCGCGGCGCCGTAGTCGTTGGCCGAGGACGTGCCGATGCCCGGCGATCAGCGCGTCCAGGCAGTGCAGCCGCGCCGGGGCGGTCGCCGGCGAGCGGCGGCAGGAACGACGTGTCGTCGGCGGTCTCGCTCGCTGCCTTGGCGCCGAACGTCGCCAGTGTCGTGGCGAGCATTGCCATCTCGTAGGCGCGGGTGGCGTCGGTCGCGGCCACCGACCGGGCGGCGCTCATGATGATCGCGTGGCCGGCCTGCGGTGACCCGACGTTCCACTCCAGCCGGCCGCGGAGCCGGTCGAGGTCCGCGCGCAGGATCGGCGTCGGTGGCCTGGCCGCGGCCCTCGTCGGCCAGCGCCCGCGCCCGACCGCTGTCACCGGCCGCCCAGGAGCTGGTCGCGGCGGCGAACAGCCGCTGGGCGCGCGCGTCGGGCTCCGGCGGTGAGCTCCGCCGCCCGTTCGGAGGCGGCGCTGGCGGCTTCATGTCCCGCCCGTCGGCCGGCCCGGTCGGCGACCGCGTCCAGGGCGGCGGCGAGTGACTCGTCGGCGCCGGACGCGGCCAGCGACAGATGCCAGGTCCGCCGGTCGACGTCCCCGGCCGCGGTCGAGCACCTCGGCCAGGGCGCGGTGGGCCGCCCGGCGCTGCGTCGAGGTCGCTGCGCCGTAGACAGCCGACCGCACCAGCGGATGCCGCAAGGTCAGCTCGGCACCCGCGGCACGGATCAGCCCCGACCGTTCGGCGGCATCGAGTGCCGCGTCGTCCGGCACCGAGGAGCGCGGCGGCCGCGACGACGGTGTCCAGCCGGCCGGAGTCGTCGGCTGCGGCCACGAGCAGCAGCAGCTGCGCGTCCTCCGGCAGCCGCCGGGCCCGATCCAGGAACGCCGTCTCGACCCCTTCGGTCAACGGCAGCTGCGGCGGGAGCCGCGACCTGGCCGGACAGCTGCTCATCGGTCAGCACCCGGGCAGCTCCACCAGCGCGAGCGGGTTGCCGCTGGTCCGCCGCACCAGCTCGTCGCGCACCTGCGCGGCGACCGGCCGCCCGGCGCGCTCGCTCAGCACCGCCAGCGCCGCGGGACCGTCCAGACCGCGCAGCACCAGCTCGGGTATGCCGGTGCCGTCGAACCGCCGCACATCGCCCTCGCGCGCCGCGAAGACGCAGCGCGATCCGGTCGGAGCCGAGCCGACGGGCCGACGAACAGCAGCGCCTCGCTCGACGCCGAGTCGAGCCACTGCGCGTCGTCCGACGACACAGAGCAGCGGCCGGCTCTCGGCCGCCTCGGCCAGCAGCGAGAGCACGGCCATGAAGACGAGCAGGCGGTCGTCCGCCGGCGTCGGCCCGCGGTCGGCCTCGCCCGGGGGCAGTGGCAGCCGGCCAGCGCCACCCGCAGCGCGTGGGCCTGGGTCTCCGGGACGCTGTCGAGGTGGTCGAGCACCGGCCGCAGCAGCCGGGTCAGGGCGGCGAAGGGGAGCGGCGACTCGGACTCGATGCCCTGGGTCCACAGCACCAGCGCGTCGCCGGAGCTCTCGACGAGCGTCGGTGAGCAGGGCGGTCTTGCCCGCGCCGGGCTCACCGCGCACCACGAGGGCGCCACCGTGCGACGCGCGGCGGCGCTCGATCGAGCTCGTGCAGGCGGGCGCTCTCGGCCGCGCGTCCGTGGAGCACGAACGCACGCTACTCGCGACCGGCACGGGGCAGACGGCCGCCGAAACCCCGTGGTTCTACGGGGGTGACGCAGATCGGCGACCGGGCCAGCCTCGGTCCCATGAACATCACCGACTCACGGCACCCCGTCCCGCTCGACCGCCAGCTCTTCGCCCGACGCGCCCGCCGCGCCGGGCCACATCGGCCGGATCGTCGCCACCAGCCTGCTGGGCGGCGCCGTGCTCGCCGTCGTCCTGTCCGTCGTCGTCTTCGGCGGAGCCACCGAGCCGGTCGTGGCCGGAGCCGTGCTGGTCGGCTTCGCGGCCGGCTGGGCGGCGCTCGCCTGGGCGTCCGCGGCTCGCACCGACCAGCCGCAGCGCTGGGCCTGGCTGCCCGCGGGCGTGTTCGGTGCGATCGGCCTGACCTACCTGGCTGTCCGGCCCGGCGCCGGCGTGATGAACGCCTCCGCCTGGGCCTGGCCGGTCGTGCTGCTCGGCGTCGCCGGCTGGGTCGTCACCCGGTCCCGGCAGGAGCTGGTCAGCTGGTCGCGCCGCCTGGTCGTCTACCCGATCGCTGCGCGTCATGGCTGCTGTCCGCGCGTCGGCGGTGGCTACGAGAACGTCCGCGAGGCGACGGACTCCGCCGCCCACACCATGACCGGGCGAGCTGGTCAGCGTCGGCGACCACAAGCTGCACATCAGCTGCACGGGCACCGGTGCGCCGACCGTCGTCCTCGAGCCCGGGCTCGGCGAGCCGGCCGTGATGATGGCCGGCTGGATCCAGCCCGCCGTGGCGACGACCACGCGGGTCTGCGTCTACGACCGGGCCGGCCGCGGCGACAGCGAGCCGGCCTCGGGCCCGCAGGACGGCCCGGCCATGGCCGCCGACCTGCACACCCTGCTGGCCAACGCCCACGTCCCCGGCCCCTACGTGCTGGTCGGCCACTCCTCCGGGCGCGCCGTACGTGAAGGTCTTCGCGCACCAGTACCCCGAGGACGTGGCCGGCATGGTGCTGCTCGACCCGCAGCCGAGCAACGCGTACGCCGACCTGCCGGGCTGGTCGACCTTCCACCAGCTGTTCCGGCGCTACAGCGGGACTGGCGCCGTCGCTGGCTCGGCTCGGCGTGATGCGGCTCATCGTACACCGTCGCAGGTCGCGGACCTGCCGCCGGCCGCGCGGGCCGAAGAGCGCGCGGACTGGTCGACCGCCCGGCACAACCGCAGCGTCCGCGACGAGTTCGCCGAGCTGCGGACCGTCCTGACCCAGTCGCAGGCGCTGACCTCGATCGGCGACAAGCCGCTGATCGTCCTCACCGCGCTCAAGGACATGCAGAAGGGCTGGCTGCCGCTGCAGGACCAGATGCTCAGCCTGTCGACCAACAGCGTGCATCGGTTCGCTCCGAACGGAACCCACGCATCCATGACCGAGGACCGCGGCCAGGCCGCGATCTCCGCCCAAGCCATCACCGACGTGGTGAACGCCGTCCGCACCGGAACCCCGCTCGCCGGCTGACCATCCGCCACCCACGAGACGAAGGAGTCGAGATCCATGAACGCACCGATCGATCCACCACCAGAGCGGTCCAGCGCCGGCGACGGAGCCGCGGACACCATGACCGCCGTCGTCCAGGACGCCTACGGCGTCGACCCTGAGCCCACCCTCCGCGTCGGCGAAACGCCCGGCCCACGGTCGCCGCCGACGAGGTGCTGGTGCGGGTCCATGCCGCCAGCGTCGACCGAGGGACCTGGCACGTCATGTCCGGCCAGCCCTACCTGATGCGCATCGCCGGGTTCGGCCTGCGCGCACCCAAGGCGCTCAACCCCGGCCGGTGCCTGGCCGGAACCGTCGAGCGGATGGGCTCGGCGGTCACCGGTTTCGCGGTCGGCGACGAGGTGTACGGCACCGAGCGTCGGGCTCGTTCGCGGAGTACTGCGCGGTCCAGCCCGGCGAAGCTGGCGGCCAAGCCCGCGAACCTGTCCTTCGAACAGGCCGCCGCGCTGCCCGTCTCGGCCGTGACCGCCCTCCAGGCCGTCCGTGACCACGGCCGGGTCCAGGCCGGTCAGCGCGTGCTCGTCACCGGTGCGTCCGGCGGCGTCGGCACCTTCGCCGTACAGATCGCCAAGGCGTTCGGCGCCGAGGTCACCGCGGTCTGCAGCGCCGCCAAGGCCGACCTGGTCCGCGCGCTGGGCGCCGACCACGTCATCGACTACGCAACCGAGGACTTCACCACCGGCGAGCAGCGGTACGACGTGATCCTCGACATCGCGGGCAACCGTCGCCTCTCCGACCTGCGTCGCGTCCTCACCCCGCGGGGCGTCCTGGTGCTCGTCGGAGGCGAGTCCAACGGGCGCTGGGCCGGCGGCGTGGGACGGCTGGTCCACGCGCGCCTGCTGTCGCCTTTCGTCAGGCCAGACGCCTGCGCACCTTCGTCGCCTCCGAGAACGCAGCGGACCTCGATGTGCTGCGCGGTCTCGTCGAGTCGGACCAGGTGACGCCGGCCGTCGACCGGTCTACCCGCTGGCCGAGGTTCCGGCCGCCATCCGCCGGATGCTCGACGGACGAGCCCGCGGCAAGGTGGTCATCACGATCGGCACCATCGAGCCGTAGTGACGTCATCGGCGTCTTTGCGCCAGCGCGTCAGATCGGCGCCCCGCTGCCAGGATGCCTGCATGACAGCAGGGTCAGCGGTCGCGTGCTACGCCGCCTGACCCGCGCCGTCGTCTACGCCGTGGTCGTGGCGATTCCGATCGCCCTGCTCGCCTTCCTGGTCCGCACCAAGTTCGGCCCGCTGGTGCGGCTTCGACCAGCACGTCATCACGTCGGCCACCGACTTCACGCGGTCGCACTCCCGGTTCCGCTCGGTCGCGACGGCCTGGGAGACGATCAGCCAGCCGTGGGTGGTCTACGCGCTGGTCGGTGTGCCCGCCTGCGCGTTCGCCTGGTTCCGCCTCCACCTGCGGACCCGCGCCGCTGTGGGCGCTGGCCACCATGGCCACCGGCTGGGCGATCGCCACGGCGCTGAAGCTCGTGGTGCAGCGGGCTCGGCCAGTGGTCGAGGACCCGTTCGCCGTCCACGCCGGCTACTCCTTCCCCTCGGGGCACGCCACGAACAACGCGATCGTGGTCACGCTCGTCCTGATGCTGCTGCACCCCGTCCTGGGGGTCGGAGCCCGACGCGCGCTGCTCGGCGTCGGCGCGATCTGGGTGCTCATCACCTGCGCCGACCGCGTCTTCATGGGCGCCCACTTCCCCTCCGACGTGGCCGCGGGCGTGCTGCTCGGGCTGCGGCGTCTGCACGCGCGTCGTACGCCGGCTATACGGGCTGGAGTCCACCCGACCCCGACCGACATCACGAAAGGGCTCGCCTGATGGCGTTCCTCGACCCGATGGCAGGACGACCAGTCACGCCCCTCCGCCCGCGAGGCGGCCCGCGACCTCGCGGTGCGGGCCTTGGCCCCGATGGCCGTGTGGTGGCTCATCGTGCTCGCGATCGGCTGGGCCCTCACCGACGGGCCCGCTGAAGCACCTCGGCACGTCCGAGGAGAGGCTCAACAAGACGCTGGCCTCCCATCGCACCTCGGCCCTGAACGACGTCACGTTGTTCTTCTCCTGGACCGGCGCGACCGTCAGCATCATCGGGGTCTGCCTGGTCGTCGTCGCCATCGTCTGGTGGCGGACCCGGCACTGGTGGTTCGCCGTCGTGCCGCTGATCGCCATCACCCTGCAGGCTCTGGTCTTCTTCTTCACCACCCTGCTCATCGACCGGCCGCGTCCGGACGTCGTGAAGCTCGACCACTCGCCGCCCACCTCCAGCTACCCGAGCGGCCACAGCGGCGCCGCCACCGGGCTTTACGTCACGCTCGCGCTCCTGGCGCTGCGGATCCGGCGGCCGGCGCTGCGCGCGGTCACGGTCACGGTCTGTCTCCTGGTCCCGCTCCTGGTCGCCTCCGCCCGGCTCTACCGCGGGATGCACCACCTCAGCGACGTGTCCGTGGCGATCGTCAACGGCTTGATCGCAGCGCTGCTCGCCTGGGGTTGGCTGCGCCGCTCACCGTCGGCCGGCGACGCCGTGAGCGAGTCGTCGGCTCAGGCGTTGACCCGGGGGCGCTGACGACGCGGCTCCCGCCCCTGCTGTGATCGAAGGAATTTAGGGCCTCGACGGGCCGACCACGCAGTTCTATGGTGAGGTTCGCCCGGGCAACGGGCCCAGGCACCTCGGGGACCCTAACAAGGGGGTGGTCGCGATGAGGAAGCCGAATCTCGTTCTCGCCGTCATTGCGGCGGCATCGCTGGGGGTGATGGCCTACCCGGTGACGGCAGGCGCAGCCACCCCAGCGGCCAGCCAGTCGAGTCCGTCCCGCACCGGGCCGGCCATCAACTGCGCCAGCTCGCGGTACCTGTGCGTGGAAGTGTCCGACTCGGACGAAGTCTTCGGCCACTACGTGGGTCACGACGAGCCGTCCCTGCTGTTCAACTCCAGCCAGCCCGGGTCGGGCAACCAGATGCAGTACGCCGGTATCCTCCCGAAGGAGCCGACCGCGACCAACGTGCCGGGCAAGCACACGTACGACTTCGAGCTCTTCCCGAACCATCCGGTCCGGGATGGCGATCTGCGACACGCAGTCGTACCCGAACACCGTGAAGGACTGCATCCCGGACAGCGATG
>CAWACW010000023.1:0-6601 GCA_963780635.1 Candidatus Melainabacteria bacterium | reverse complement strand
TCGATCTGCGCGCTTCTCCACACCGAGAATCGTCGGCTGACGTTCGCATATCGATCGCTATCGGGTGGGGGACGCTGGCCCGACGTTCCCCGCGGACGTTGCTGGGAGCCCAATGTCGCCGGTGTGAGAGACCCAGGTCGTTCCGTGGTGCTGGGCATCTCGTCGTGGTTCAGATGGTGGGGTCGGCAACCGAAGGGCACCGCTATATCGGCGCACGGCCGCGCTGATCAGTCACCCCCAGATCGCCAGAACTCTTCTGCACGCCCCATAGGCTGACCCACTCCTGGAGACCGTGTGGGCACCGCCCGCGGCTGGACCCTGGCCCGTGCACACGCCCGCTCCGGGGACCGGGTCGCGATCGCCGCCTATCTGGGCCGCAGCGACACCTTCGACCAGGCCATCGCCGACTTCTTGGCCGCCTACGCCGACCAAACGAGCGCGACCACGCAGCACTTCGCACCGCCATCGACACTGGCCGCACCCCGGCACAGGAAGGACTCTGACCGGCGGCCGCGCTCATGACAGCCCCGTTCGTGATCCACAGCATGGTCCCGTCTTTGACAGTGGTCGGCGGCATATCACCTGCGTGCCGCCCGACGCCGCCCGCTTTGTCCGTAGCTGCTTGGTGACTCGCCGCGTACGCTCTTGTCGGTCTCACGCGGGTGAGGAAATGATGAGCACGTTGATCCGGGTCGACGCCGTAGCGGCGGCCGACCGGCTTGACTTCGTCCAGGACATGACGAGTCGCACGTGGGTGCCGATGGAGTGCCGTGCCGAGAACCGCCGGGATTATGCCGGGCAGTTCCGGGCCACCGGTCTCGGCCCGATGCAGGTGGTGGTGATGGACATCCTGCCGATCACCGTGCGACGCACTCCGCAACTGATCTCTCAAGCCGATCCGGACCTGCTGAAGATGGTGCTGGTGTGCGGCGCCAACCCCTGCGTGGTCGAGCAGGATGGCAAGCAGGCTTACCTGTCGGCGGGCGAGTTCGCGATTTACGACACCCGCCGTCCATATCAGGTCGATTGCGGGGTGGCCGGCCAGCGCCGGTTGCAGATGATGACTTCATGTTCCCGCCGTCACTGTTGCCGGTATCGCGCAGCGGTCTCAGGTGGTTGAGCGCCACGCGCATTCCGGCCGACGTTGGCCTCGGCGACCTGACCTCGCAGTTCCTGCTGCAACTGGCGCGCAATGTTGATTGCTACACCCCGGCAGAAGCGGCGCGCCTGTCCAGCGCCGCGCTTGAGGTACTCGCGACACGACTCGCGCACGAACTGGACGCTCAAGACTGGACGACGCCCGAGGCGCAACGGCATGCTCAGCTGACCACGATTCAGGCGTTCATCAACCAGCACCTGGGCGATCCGCAGTTGTGCCCGGCCTCGATCGCGGCGGCGCATCACATCTCGTTGCGGTCGTTGCAGCAGCTCTTTCACGACGAAGGCCTGACGGTGGCTGGCTGGATCCGGCGGCGGCGTCTGGAACGCTGCCGACGCGACCTTGCCGATCCGGCGCTGGCGCACCGCCCGGTTGCCGCCGTCGCGGCGCGGTGGGGTTTCGCGAGCGCAGCGGATTTCAGCCGCGCTTTCCGTAGCGCACACGGGTTGCCACCCGGTGAGTACCGCAGATCTGCGCGAGTTGTGAAGCACTCTGCGCTCTGACCTAACGACATCCGCGAGCTACTCGCCCAGGCTTACCGCCGCAGTACGTCGAACAGACAGGGGAGTTGCGGTGAGTTACCCGTTTTCCGATCGAGTCGCTGAGGACGAGCGTCTGGTGAGCCAGGGGGAACTGTTCGATCCGCTCACTCGTCGGCTATTTGAGCAGGCCGGCCTGGCACCGGGCATGCGTGTGCTCGACCTTGGTAGCGGCGCTGGAAATGTCGCCAGGCTTGCCGCTGAATTCGTCGGCCCGACCGGTGCGGTGGTCGGGATTGAAGCGGACCCCGCCGCGGTTGACCTTGCCCGGCGGCGCACGCACGTGGACAACGTCGAATTCCGCGTGGGTGATGTGCAGACGTTGGCCGGCGTCGAGGGACACTTCGACGTCGTCGTGGGCCGGCTGGTGCTGATGTACTTGACCGATGCGGCGGCGGCGTTGCGCGAGGCGGCCACACGGCTGCGGCCGGCCGGGCTGATTTGCATGCACGAAGCCGACCTCACCTATCCTCCGCCAACCCACAGACACCGCTATGGGCACAGGTACACGGTTGGTTCAACGATGCCTTGGCCAAGGCTGGGATCGAGCAGCGCATGGGTCCCGCGCTGTTCACCACATTCCGCGCCGCTGGGCTGCCACGACCACATCTGTTGATCGAGGCCTTCGCCGAGGGCGGTCCACGCGCACCCGCCTGGGCCTGGGCCAACGTGATATCCGCAGCCGTCCCGCTGATGGAGCGGCTGGGCGTGGCCACTCGCGTGGAGGTGGCGCCAGCCACGCTGGCCGACCGGCTACTGGCCGACACGCTCGGCTGCGACGGCTGCGTCATCGGGCCGCCGATGGTGGGCGCATGGGCGAAGCTGACCGTCGCCTGAATCCAGCGGTCGACACCAAATGAGGCAGGCGCAGCCGTTGGCGTACCGGTTCGGTCGACGCGCGTCCGCACGTTGGGCGCAGCGGTACCAGGCGGCCGATGTGTTCGACCGTCAGCTCCCGCGCGTCCCCGCCTGGAAGACGATTCCCTCCTGGTACCTGGTCGCCGACAAGATCACGCGATCCCACCAGTGTCAGAGCGCTTCATGGCCGAACGCATGCACGCCCACACCACCGAGATCGACTCCTCACACGTCGCGATGATCACGCACCCTGGCGCAGTCACCGCCATAATCACCAACGCGGCGAAGACCGCCAGCTAGAACAATCGGATGAGATCGTCGATAGTCCCTGAGGTCTTCGTGCCCGACGGCGCCGGACACGTTCCAGGTTCCACTCGGATCAGCGGCCGCCGCGGGGGGATGGTGCGTCGACACGCAGATCCTGCTGTTCACCCTGATCGCCGGTCGAGTCGGCGCGGTGGATCAGGTCGTCGGCGACCCGTGACGCGGTTACCGCCTTCTGGGGCCTGAGAGGGCATACCCGCGGGCGGCCGGGGGTGGTGTCAGGTCGTGGCGAGCAGTTGTTGATAGAGAGCGCGGGTGGCGGGGCTGGGGGAGACGCCGAGTTGGTCGCGCAGGCAGTTGCTGAGCTGGCGTAGACGGCGAGGGCTTCGGCGACGTTGTCCTGCGCGGCCAGGGCTTGCATGAGGTAGCGGTAGCCACTTTCACGCAGCGGGGCGAGCTGGATGAGTTGGCGGCCGGCGCGTTCGGCGCCGGCCAGCTCGGCACCCCCGAGGCCGAGTTCGGTAGCGGCGTAGCACTCCAGGGCCCGTAGGTGGAGCAGGGTGAGCTGGTCACGGATCTCGGTGATCCAGGGGGCTTCCTCGCCGGGCAGGAAGCCGCGTTGGGCGACGAACAGGGCGAGCAGGACCGGTCCCCAGGCGCGGGTCCAGTCGCGTTGGGCGACGGCGGACTCGGCGCGGTGGACGGCCTCGACGGCGGCCTCGAGATCGACCCACGCGTTCGGGAGGTTTAGTCGTAGCAGTGAGCGGCCCTCGATGGTGTTCGGACCGAATACGCGTCGCAGCTTGGACAGCAGCGGGTTGATTCGGGCGTCGATGGCGGCCGGGTCTGGTTCGCGCCACAGGGCTTCGGCGAGTTCGTCGCGGGAGATCTGGCGGTGCCGGTTGACGACGAGGTAGGTGAACAGCAGTCGTCCTTGGCGGCCGGGCAGGCCGGTGTCGAGGCGCTGGTCGTCGCAGTTCGACGGCCAGCGGCCCGCAGATCTGGATCCGGATGCGGCGCGACGCCAAGGTCACGCCAACCATCTTCGCAATAATCTGGCCGACACGGTGTCGCTGTGCGGAGATGAGGAGCGTCCGATGGCGAAGCTGATCCGGTGCGAGTGCGGGTTCATGGCCCGCGGTGACAGCGATGATGACGTGATCACCGAGATTCGGGCCCATATGGCGACCGACCATCCGGCGGTGCTCGCGTCGGTGAGCCGCGAGGACCTGCTCGGCTGGATCCAAGTCGAGTAACCACGCTCCGGCGCGGCGCCGCCAAGGTTTCGCCAACCTCCCGGCAATGGACCAGCCGTAGAACTTCCCCAGCACGCATCGCGCTACTGCGGGAGGCAACTCATGACGACCACGACTTCGACCATCGACCACGCCGTGCTGGTGGACGCCGGCTGGCTGGCCGAGCACCTTTCCGATCCGCTGCTGCGGGTGGTGGAGGTGGACGTCAGCCCGACGGCCTACCAGGACGGGCACATCGACGGCGCCGTGTTGTGGAACATCTACACCGATCTGAAGGACCCGACTACCAGCTGGTCGACACTGCGGCGCTGGAGGCGCTGCTGGCCCGCTCGGGCATCACGGCCGACACGACGGTGGTGTTCTACGGGTACGGCCCGGCGCTGGGGTTCTGGCTGCTGACGCTTACGGCCACGACGATGTCCGCATCCTCGACTGCTCCCGCGAGACGTGGCGCGCGGCCGGCCATCCGTGGAGCAGCGGCGGACGCCGACGCGGCGGACGGGCGTTACCAGCTCGGCGATCAGGATGTCGCGGCTCCGGGCCGACCGGGACGCGGTCGCGCCGCGATCACCGACCCGAGGGTCACCCTGCTCGATGTCCGCTCGGCCGCCGAGTACGCCGGTGACCGGTTCTGGCCCTCCGGTGGAATGGAACCAGCCGGCCGGGCCGGCTCACGTTCCGACCGCGATCCACCTGCCCTTGCGACGACCTCTACGACGCGCACGGGGCGTTGCGTCCAGCGCGGAACTTCGACGGATCTTCGCCCCGGCCGACCTCGACGGCGACGCCGAGTTGATCACCTACTGCACCATCGGCGGCCGCGCCGCCACTGCCTGGTTCGTCCTCACCTACCTGCTCGGCCGCGACCACGTGCGTGTCTACGACGGCTCGTGGGCCGAGTGGGGCCGACAGCCCGACAACCCAGTTCAGTCCGACCATCCCAACCACCAGGAGGTACCGATGCCATGATGCCCGCACTGATTCGCAAGAGCCTGAACGCCCCGGAGGAGGTCCGCCCGTTCACCGACGGCAGCGGCCAGCTCGAACTGGTCAACCTGGACGCCGCACCGGTCGGCCGGGCCACCTTCCAGCCCGGCTGGCGCTGGTCGACCCACGTCAAGCCGATCGCCGGTACCGAGTCCTGCCAGGCCGCGCACACCGGCTACTTCGTCTCCGGCCGGATGAAGGTCGTCATGACCGACAGCGGCGAAGAGATCGAGTACGGCCCAGGCGACTTCGCGATCATGGCACCCGGTCACGACGCGTGGATCATCGGCGACGAGCCCTGCGTGGTCATCGACTGGCAGGGCTTCGCCGACTACGCCAAACCTCCATCATGATCTCGCCCTCGCGCAGGTCAGCCAGCAGACTCCTACCGGCTGGTGGTCGAGTCCTACCCGGACGCGAGTGTGTTCGTGAACCCGCCTGCGACGCCCGAAACCCTTTCGGGTGCGAATAGCTGCTCTTCTTCGACCTCGACACGACCGGACAGACCGTTGCCCACGGCGTTGTCCGCTACGCAGTCTTCACCTCGAACGGCCACGCCGTCGGCTCCTTCGACGAGACGCTCGGCTGGCTAGCTGATGGCACCCACAGAGGTGCCCAGGCGGTCACCACCAAGAACGTCGACCTCCCCGAGAACCTCAAGATCTCCACGGCCCAGGGCACCCTGCAGCTGCAGGACGCCAACCAGTGACCCGGCAAGGTCGCGTTCGCAACAACCACAGCGCCCGACGCTTCTATAGGTCGTGCTCCATCGTCGGTGTGAAGACGGTCCGCTGAGTTTGGGCCCGCTGCACGGCAGCCGCGTGTGCCCTTAGCCATGGGGCGCCACGATGGTCCGTCCGACCTGGCCGTGGTGGGAAAGCTACGCAGCTGGGCCCGGTCGGGCCGGTGACCGGACCCAGCTCTTGGTCAGACTATGCGGGTCTGTAACCGCGCCTATACGGTGACTGTGCCGATCGCGTCGATCTCGAGTGAGAAGTAGTCGGGTTGTGCGGTCTGGTCGCATCCGATGAAAGTGAGTTTAGGCGTGTAGTTGCCCGAGCCGGTGGCGTTCTTGTAGGCGCCGGTGCCTTTGGTCACGGTGAAGGTGCCGTTTTTGGTGTGGGTGCCGTAGCAGGTGACCGGGTCGAAGGAATCGCGGCTGGTGCCGGCGGTGGTCTTGTGGTGGATCTTCAGGTTGCCGTTCGGGAACGCCGAACCGGTCGATGCTGGGGCTGACCTGGACGTCGGTGCCGCGCGCGTGCACTGGGCCGTTAGCGATGATGATCGGTTGGGCGTTGTCGCTGGGGTCGGTGCTGAGCCCGGTGAATGTCTCGGTTCCGGTCGTGGTCGCGCCGGCAGATGCGGCGAAGCCGATGGCGGCGACGGCGGCGACGCCGAGCGCGGCGAGAGCGTGCATGACCTTCACGGAAAACCCCCGTATTTGGAATCGTCACCACGAGCAGATCAAGATCGATGCAGTCGGGTTCTCGCGCAGGACGCGTAATGGTCCAGACGTGGCGACGCCGGCCGGAATCGTG
>CAWACW010000022.1:0-172210 GCA_963780635.1 Candidatus Melainabacteria bacterium | reverse complement strand
GGCCGCTCGAGCCAACGTGATCGCGTTGATCGAGCGAGCGTTAAGTGTCACGAGAGATCTGCCACCATCGATACAGCCTCAGATGGTGTCGAGGCGACAAGCCATTGGCCGCAGGCGGCCAGGTCGACGCTGTAGCTGACGTCATCGACACCGTTGGGAAGGCCGCCGTTGATGAAGCTGGCGCGGGTCAGACGGGGAAACCCGTCGGCTACGCGGTAGAGGCGCTCGGCCGCCACTCGGTAAGTCGTCTGGTGCAGATCGGCGACGGCTGGCGGCCCAGCCCATGAGTGCGAGACCTTGATCCAGCTTCGCGACTAGGTCACCTCGATCGCCCAGACGAGTCCGGAGACGGTTGACAAGCGTCGGAAGGGAGTTGCCGGCATTGGGTTCCGGTACGGCTTGGACGCTGAACAGAAAGAGCGGTCCCTGGGATGGCTCGTCCAATTGATCAAGTGTCGCGACGCGGTGTCGCGGTGCGCCCACTGAATGCGATCGAGTTGTCTTGACCTCCACTGCCATACGAGAAGTGGAGAAGTCGTGTCGATCGGCACTGGGACCGTGCCAAGCGTTGATCGCGTTGGGGAAGGGGGCCCAGCGATCAAGAAACCATATCTCGCCGAACAGGCCCAATGCGCCTTCCTCGGACAGGACGTCGCTGTTGACTCCCCAGAACCACTGCCAAGTCCGCAGCGTTTGCCGAACGGCTGCGAGCGGGTCGGCAGATCGGGCTGTGTCCAGGACGAGGTCGCCCGCCACCGCCAAGAAGGTCCTGTTCAGCGAGCGGTCAGTGCAAGCGATATCCGCCCACACGTCAAGGGGGCCGGACTCGACTGCGATCTGCGCAGTCTCAGCGCGCAACCCCTGGTAACCATAAGAACGTCCCCGGTTTATGTGCCGATGCACGGACCAACAGATGACGACGGCCGGAGGAGTCCACCGCGAGCCATACCTGTGTGCTCTCGGGATGCAACTGGGCACTGAGGCCACGGACGGGTCGCCTCAGTGCAGACCACACGGACTCAAGCGGCTCGCTCATCCGATATCCTCAGTCAACCTGAGGGCAGTGGATGCTCGGTCGGCCAGCTAGGTATTCGACGGTGGCTCCTGTGGTTGAAGGCGGAAAGGACAGAGCGATGCCAATTACGCATGGCCGACCGTCGGGCGAGTCAAACAATGACTTACGATGATCTCCGCGCACATTGATACCTGGCGTGGAGCAAGGACTGATCGGATAGATCATCAGAAGCCCATTGGTCTTCGGCCGCTGAGCGCGAAGTGCGTGCCCGTTGTTCGGGAAGGTATTCGCAGTTTCGGTTGCACGTACGATCTGTTCCTTGGTTAGATCAACTGCCTCGTCTGCAGCACCAAGATTGTCGTCGCGTGCAGGACTGACTAGCGCTCCGATTGACTGCCCTGTCTTGACCAAAAGGCTTTGGTTTATCGCTGGGACCGGGCCTGTGCCAACTATACCGAGATCACAGCTTCCCAGCTTCGGACTCGAGTCAGCAGGGCACATTGAACGGACACAGTCCACCTTACCAACTCACTGTGACGTTCGGCTTGGACTCGAATATATCGAGCTGCAGTTGCCGCGTCAAATGACATGGCGTCCTGCGCAGTGTGAAACCTCTGAAGAAAACCCTCCACATACTCCCATGGAATGTTTGTCCACGCTGGTCGGCTGTCCCTACCATTCGGGGCGCCAGTTGGCCTGCCGAGTGCTCTCAAGAGATCCCGTGTTGTCCCGAGATTGTCTTGGAGCCATTCATCGTCGACAAGTTTGAATCGAATCATCTGTATGAGCTGACCGGCGTAGGACTGACGAACAGACTTTGCGCTGCCCATACGGTTCTTCGCGACGACGAGCATGTCCGGGTGGGCGCGGATCTTGGCGCCACCTGCAGCGGCGTCAGGTTCTCACGCTCATAGATCTTGATCTGGTCGCGCAGGTCCTCCTCCACGAGAGCGAGGTGACGGAATCGCGAGATAAGCACCTCAGTTGTCCAGAGCCGGGTGAGGTCAACGAACTTGCCCCGGTACCCGAACCATCGGCCCATCTGTAGCAGGGTGTCGTAGGTGGCTGCCTCGCGGACATAGAAGGAGACCGTCAGGTCCTCGAGCGTAAGGCCCCGGCTGAGCCGGTTACCGCCGATGAGCAGAACCTTGATTGGGCGTTGGACTCGTAGTCGAGAAGATCGGGACTCTCGCTGTTCAGTACCAGGAGTCGCAGCACGTCCGGCTGACCGAGGAGGTCATCGATGTAGGTTCGATGGCCGAGAACGGGACGTCCAGAGTGGCGTCCAGACTGGCCGTAACCGGACGGAATTCAGTAGTTCCACCGCTCGATCAGTTTCGGCCGGATACTGTCTCTGTCATGTCGCCAGCGGCTTCGGATCAGGTTCACTTCACCGCGAATGACTTCCGACGAGTTCGTTCTGTTGGCCGATCCGCTGCGTGGTGTGAACAAGCATGCTTGAAATTCCGTCGCCGAGTCGCTGCACTTTCCCGGCTGTGGCGAGAATCCAGTCGAGAATTGCGGACCGCAGACTTTCGGTGACCACAGGCTCCCAGACTGCGGTCGCGGCTCGCCCTCTGGGCACAAGCTCGGCCAGCTCCGCATCCGGCACGATCCTGATAACGTCGAGACCAGTGATTTCGTCGTCCTCGCCCTCCAGCGCGGGCCGTCCGAAGATGCGCTCCGCCCCGACGTAGGCCGCCGGCCTCGGCAGGCTGATGATGAAGTCCTTCGGGAACAGGTCGCTGCCGCAGTCGTCGCTCTCCGAGTCGGGGTTGATCAGCACGTTGGCGAATGGCGTCGCCGTGTAGGCAACGTACGAGACGCGCCGGAACTGCTCGATCAGTCGACGGATCAGTCCGTTTATCGTCGACGGATCGAGTTCCTTGCTCCAGCGTGAGCCCTCGTGTCGTCGCCGAGGTCGACCTCCTCCGGTTCAGGGACTGTGTTGATCGAAGCTTGGTCAGCCTCGTCATCGATGATCAGGACGGCGAGATCCGCGGAACATCGATCCTCGAGCCATTTCACAAGACGGCGGAGGACGGTCGCGTTCTTCTTGACGACCATGATGCCACGGCTCCCCTGTTGCGATTGGGCCCGCGTCGGTGCCGGGCGAGAAGTCACCTTTGAGGTCCGCCTTGGTGATCGCCCACCAGCATATGGTCCCGGTCCGGCCTGCCGACGCCCTTCGGGTCAGCTACCAGACCGAGTTCCAAGTCAAGACGGCGTTGGGTCTGGGCGCGCAGGCTGTTGTGCATGCCGGACAGCACGATGATCAGCCGGTAGCCGCGGTCTGCTGCCTTGGCGATCAGCGACGTGAAGTTCGCTGTCTTTCCGGACTGGACGTAACCCAAGACGAGCCCTTGGACGCGAAAGCTACCTTTCGAGTATGGCCCGTCGGTTCGCGGGTCCTCGATGTGTCGCAGTACATTGTCCGACGAGGCGTTCAGATCGTCGACGTCGCGCTGCGACCAACCCTTTCGATCGATCAGGTACTCGCGAAGCCGCCGCCAGTAGTAGCCGGCGTTCGAGTCCCAACTGTCGAACCACGGCCGAGGACCGCCATCCACGACTGAAGCGCCGCCGCGATAGAACATCCGAACCGCTTGCTCGTCGGCCTCGATCAGTGCGCGTAGGTCCGCACGGAACTCCTCCGGAACGGCAGCAAGAGCCGTCTCCAAGTCCTCGCCCAAGGCCTCCATACGAACCCCGAGCACTCGTCGATGCCCCTCGAGCGCCTGTCGCCGTTCACCATCCGAGTTCATCGGCCACCTCGGGGTCCAGTTCCCGCAGTTGTGCGACGATTCGGTTCAGCGCCTCGACGTCACCGGTAGCCTCGGCTGCAACCGTTAGGACTTCCTTGGGCGTCTTGCGCCTTAGTGGTGGCGGAGGCCATGCGATAGGCGCAGCTGCGCCGCTAGGGCCGCGGCTCGCCGACGGCACTGTGGATGTGGCAGGCGGCGGTACTGGCCGCGGAGCCGGCTTCGGGGCAGGCGCAATCGGGGCGCGCGGTGGTATGGCCTTGGGCACAATGCCCAGCGACCGGGCTCGTTTCGCGCAGTAGGCCCGTTTCGCGGCACGAATCAGTTCCTCGACCGGTTCCTTCAGCCGGGCTGTAGTGGCTGCGGGAAGTTGACCCGCATCTTGGCGATGTTGATACCGAACGCCGCATCCAGCTCCGGGAAGAAGTCGAGCGCTACACGGGCGAACTTCGTGTGCTCGTCTGGTGCCCGCATCCGAGACCAGCCACCTGACTGGATCATCCGGTTTGCCCGATAGATGTAGAAGCCCTGCTGTTGGTTCCACTTGTTGGGTCCGGCCAGGCTGCTTGAACTCCGCGTCGGAGGAGAACTTCGCCTAGGTCGGGAGAACGAATGGTTCGTAGCCACGACGCCGGCCACGCCGCGAGGAAGCGATATCGAAGTCACGCTGCGTGAGCCGCGCCGTGCTTCGGCTCGCTCGGTGGCAAACGGATTCCACGGCTGCACGAGTTGCCGTTGAGCGTGATCATCAGCGGCTTGCGTCGGCTACCGGCCAGGTCGCCCTCGATGAAGCGGTGGAACACCATGCCGAGGTGTTGTTCGAGGCGGTCGACGCCCGACCAGAGCGCACTCTCGGCGCCTTCACCCTTGGGAACCCGTGACCGAACATCCGGTCGAGCCCGCGCCACAGCACGACCGTTCCTGGGTGAGTCCTGTAGCGGGCTGACCAGCTTCTCGGGCCGGTCGCTCCGGCGGAGCATCTCGACCTCCCAACGGTCATTCTCGATGATCCAGTCGAGATCGAACCGTCGGGCCTCCATGCGGGCGATCTGCTTGCTCATGCCGAGATGCGACGTAGATCTGCCGGCACTGCGACAGGCTCGCCGTCTTCAGACCCGAGCCCGAACTTGCCCAGGTCGTCCGGCCTTTAGGACCGCTCCGAGCCGAACCGGAGCGCCTCGGTTATCGTCGGGGAGTCCATGCCGGTCCGTTGTCGGCGATCCGAAGCCATGTGTCGGCTCCGTCCCACTGCGACGTCGATGTCGACCTCGTGGCGTTGGCGGCGATGCTGTTGTCAACGAGGTCAGCGACGGCTCCGACGAAGTCGTATCCGACGTCACGGAGGGTTTCGACCAGCCGTCTTCGGGGAGGGCAGGACCTCAACGGTCTCCGGTCGTTTTGTCATCATTTGTCCCTGCCGTGAGTAATTCGAATGCGTACCGTCCCACTGCTTCGCCGGAGACATTCGCGTCGCCTCATTGAAGCCGGCGCGCCACGGACACGAAGCTCGAGGTGGCGACTGGTCGGCACCGCGTCAAAGGGCCCTCCGATTTCGGCTCTGTCGCCTTCAGCCAGGACGACTCGCGACATCGCGGTCAGAGCAAGGCCAGCCACTTTGTCGACGGGTGCTTGTGAGATCGCAGCCCGGTCCAACATATTCGCCGAAGTCGAAACCGAATGGCGTACGGTCATGGCTCGACCGCCACTGATCGGGCCAGGGCGCAGACGTTCCGAGCTTGAGCTCGACTGGGCACGTCTTCGCGTGTGGGAACACGCGGCTGTCACCACGACAGCCCGCGCGACTGCAGGCCGTTGGTGACAGTCGGCTGATAAGAGCGCTGGTCGATGGTTGTCATTTGGAGACAGCCGGGCTGTTTGCCGAGAGACATACGTCGGCGAGCGGACATGCCCCGCAGGATGCCACCGGCTGACAGATCTGCAGAGCCAGCCCAGCGATCGCTGCTGTCACAGCCGACGCGCGATCGGAGTGACCCACCACCTGGCCGAGGAGCATGCGCCCATAGACACCGTCGGCCTCGGGTTCGCCCATGACGCGACCCGCGACGCGCACCGTGCCGGCTGTCGATGCGATGTGCTTGATTCCGATCCCCACAGCCTCAACCCACAACCGGTCGGATCGGCCCCAGGTGGGCGGCGGTGCCCACCCGGTCCCATCCCAACCGCTTCACCTTGAGAGCCGCCACGACGGCTCGGAGGCGATGGAACACGCGTTGCTCACGATCATCATTCGTGGTTGCCATCATCTTTACCACACTGGTGCCGTGTCCCCCTCTGGCGTGGGGAACGCTGCCAAGATCCGGTCGGCTAAGTCGGGTCGTAGACGACCGGCCATGGTTCCGACCAGTACGGCCCACGGTTCTGATACGCGTCTCCAAGCTGGGACCTGGGCTGCCGACACCCATTCCAGAAGTCGTTCGCGGACGATTTTCCGCCTCCCGCTGGCTGAAGCTCGTCGCCCGAGCGCTTCCGCTGGACGGCCCCCAGAATCGCCGTACCGACAATCTCCCCTAGACGTGGTGGCACTGCGTTTCCGATCAGACGGAATGCATCGCTGCGGGATCCCCCAGAATCGAAACCTGTCGGGAAAGTCTGGATCCGGGCAGCCTCGCGCACCGTCAGTGTTCGGTGCTCGGACGGATGGATGTACCAGTACCCGTCCTTCGCGATATGTGCTGTGATCGGCGACACAGCTCGTTCCAACTCAGCCGATTGTACTTGTCGTCGAAGATGTCGTCGCGATAGCGCTTGAGTCTCTCCGGAAGTTCGCGGGTAGCTCAATCCCTTTCCCATGAGTTCGAAGGCCTCGCGGTCGTCCTCACGGACCGGGCGCGTGATGTGGTCGTGAATCTTCTCCGTCACCGACGGATCGATACCAAGTCTCGCACGACGCTGGAAGTCCGTCTTCGGTCCGCGGTAAGGCATCTCACGAACGCCGCTGGTCTCACGGAGCTTCGGTAGATCGCCGATGGCGTCACGGAGATTCACCTCCTCGGAATCCTTCGGCCACTCGAAAACGCCCTCGCGCATTCCCACGAACAGTAGCCGCTGCCGGTGTTGTGGTACACCGTATCGCCATGCCTCGACGATTCGCATGTCCGTCTCATAGCCGATGGCTTCAAGCCTGTCGGCCATGTAGCGGACAGTTCGCATGTCGTCGCCCAACGCCATGTCAGGAACGTTCTCCATCAGGAGGGCGCGCGGACGAATCTGCTCGACGACGTGCAGGAACACACGCCACAGATCTCGCTGGGGGTCGAGCGCTGCACGTAGGCCCTTTTCGACGAGATCGCGAATTTTCGATCGGCCAGCTCGGGAGAACGGCTGGCACGGTGGTCCGCCGGCAACGAGGTCGATTTCGAGACCATCGAGCAACCCGAGCAGATCCTCGACGCGCTCCGGGTCGGACAGATCCAGATCGAAACACGGGCCTGCGAAGTTGCTCATGTGAGTCTGGACGGCGGCCTCATCGTGGTCGGCCGCGAGCACGACTGTGTAGCCAGCCTGTTCCAGGCCCAGGCTCAGGCCGCCCGCCCCGCAGAACAGATCGATTGCGATCGGTCCCCGCGTCGCCTGCTCCTCGGCCCACATGCGCCACGGCCGGCGACGGGGTGCGTCAAGGTGACGCTCCAGAACGAGCGGAGCGGAGCGCGTGAGCTTGACTCCATAGAAACCTGGCTGCGTCACACTGGCCTCCGCCGCGCGACCTGGTCAGGCACTATGCAGGCCTCGAAGCTCACTGCAACCCAACCTTTCGACTCGGCATTCGGGAGTCACAGACCAGCTTCGACACCATTCTCCCTCGACGCACGCAGGTAGTTGTCAACTCCACCGTCCAGATGCTGTCAGCGCGGTCAAGTCGGCTGGCGTGCTCGAACCGTATCTGGCCCCCGGACGACCTAACGGCCGCGCAACCGCAGGTCACTATCCATGCTCTCGATCCTGCACCATCGTCGAGGCTGTGGGCTGGTCGACGCGCCCGCGAATCAGCTGTCCACGGGCGCGGCAGTCGAGCGCACACCCAGCCACACGCCCAGGTCGACGGTGGCGTTCTTCCCTCCCGACGGCGTTCCGCCGTGACCTCGTCCGTCTGCGGCTTGGTCGTGGTCCTCGCCCGCCTTCGCGCCGGCGCGGGCCGGAGGCCGAGCGTCGACGCTGGCCAGCGGTCGATGGGCACAGCGGGCTGAGCGGCCGCGCCAGCGGGTCGCCTTGACCACCGAGCCAATACCTCCAGCCGGCCCAACCGTTCTGCGGCGACTACAACCCGCGGCGCAAGCTAGAAGTTCAGCCACCCGGGCCCTCCTTCTCCAAGTCATCGATGATCCAGAGCAGCGCCGACACGGCGCTGGAATATCGCAGGTACCGCGGATTCCGAGCGGTTGCACCCGGTGATCGAGTTCGTGATGGCTGGGTCCACACTCCATCGAGGATTGGTCAGCCACTACCGGTCTCCTGCTTCTCATCGCCCGCTGCCACGTGGTCGGTAGGTGCCCGCCGGCCGCGGGTGAACACGACGTCCAGCTTGGCGGTGATCGCGGCGTCCGGGTCGAAGTCGAGTTCGTGGGCGGCGACGTAGGCGGTGATGACCACGTCTGCCAGTTCCGCGTGCATGTCTGCGGCGGTGGCGATGCGGCGGGCTTAGCCGCTCCAGCGGCGGTAGGCGCCGACGAAGTGACTCGCTCGCCGACGTGGACGCCGCCCACGCGGCCGGCACTGCGGTGATCGCTTACGCCAATAAAGAGGGAAAGGCGGCCGCATTCCGCACTCGCGGAGTCGATTCGATCATCGACAACATGGTTCAACTGAGGCCGCAGCCGTAGCTCTCCGACCCGCAGAGCACTACAAACGGCTACGAAACCAATCGACTACTACCGCGTCAAGTCAGGCCCCAGCGTCATGCGGAGCCGCCGTCGATCACGGACTGTCATCGGATCCAGATTTCGCAGTGTGCTGGCCATCAGGATTCCGCGGTGGTCGCTGAAACTGGCCACCCAGGATCTCAGCTGCCCGTCGGTCGGACTCACCAACCCACGCCGCGTACACCCGAAGAGTCGTGGCACCGCCGCCCGCGTGGCCGAGACGGCCTGCAACGGTCCGCAGGTCGACGCCCGCGGTGAGGAGCTCGGTTGCCGAGTAGTGGCGGAGTGCGTGCAGGTGGCTGTCTATGCCGAGTCGGACGCACATGCGCGCGTATCGGTGAGTGATGCCGCTCGGGTCGTACGGCCGGTCACGAGTGGCTTCGTACGAGAACAGGAACGCCTCGTCGCTGGGGTCGAGGTCGAGTTGTTGCATGTCTTCGTCGTACCGTTCGCGATGCTCGGTAAGCACGTCCACAGTTGCCGGATCGACGGAGATCCGGCGCATTCGGTGTGTCTTGGTGTCCTTCTCGTACACCCGTCCCAGCGCCCGAACGTAGTTGCGGCGGATGGTGATCGTGCCGGCCTTCAGGTCGATGTCAGACCAGCGCAGCGCCAGTAACTCAGCTCGCCGCAGGCCGGTGACCATGACCAGCCACACGAGCGTCCCCCAAGCCTCGTCCTCAGCCCAAGCCGCGGTCACGATCCGGGCGGCCTGCTCCGATGTCGGCGGACGGGGATCCGGTGTGGGCTGGCGAGGCTTCTTGGTGAACTCCGCCGGGTTCTTGGTGATCCACTCCCACCGTTGTGCGGCCGACAGAGCACCACTGATCACGTAGTGGATCTTCAATATGGTCGAGTTCGACATCGGCCTGCACTTGTGCGGCTGGCACTCGACCACCGTGCATCCAGCCTTGGCGCAGTCGTGGCTCGGGTAGCCGCCGGCTGGCGGCCGTCCTGGTGGCCGGCGGTGGCGGACTGCGCGGCACTCGTGCGTGCCGTCGACCCGGTGGTCGATGCTTGGCGTGCCATCGCACCGTGCACTGCACCGCCGCAGCTCTGCGTAAAACTCTTCGAGCAGCCGTGCGGAGATCTTGCCGATCGGCTCATCCCCGACGGCCGGCCCAATGTGCAACCGCAGGTAGGCCTCATAGCCCTGCTTGGTCGAATCCTCAACCTCGTGCGTGCGGAGCCATGCTTCGATCGTATTGCGGAGGGTGGCCTTCAGTGCGCGCGTGGCGCTGCCCGTCGACCTCAGCGAGCAGCCGGGTCTTGATCCTCTCGGCCTCGTTCGGATCAGTGGTCGAGCCATTGAGATAGATCCGCTTGCCGGTCAGCGGATCAATGCCGCCGTAGACCTCGACCAAGTAGGAGTTGCCCCGCCGGCGGATCGACCCCCGTGCGCGCTTGACCTTGATCTTCGGCGCCACGCCCACAAGGCTACTCGCAGACACAATGACCGACAGTGATCATCTGTGGTGATCCCGACCAGGCCATCTACGCTGGTGGGAGGTGGAGCCGGCGAGGGGACTTGAACCCCTAACCTTCCGCTTACAAGGCGGGTGCTCTGCCAATTGAGCTACGCCGGCGTGGGCCGTGTGGCCCTGGAACATCGTAAACGCCGCCGACGTTGACCACCTGCGGCTATCGCGCTACTCGGGGTGCGAGCGCGTCGGCATCCGGTGTCGGTGTGGCCATCCGAGTGGGTGATCGGTGGCGCGCGTTGGCATGGTGTTGCGGGATTGTCGCAGCATGGTGGGGGTCCGCCGCGCCGCGGTCGCTCGATGTCGTGCTCCACGATCGGGCGAACGAGCCGGGGGAACGTGGCGCACGCCACGCCGGAGATCTTGGATGCAGGAGGGAGTTCGTTCCGTGCGGCTCGACCGACTCGACCGCAAGGGGGTGCTGCGGCAGCGGTGGGCGGCGACGACCCGGCCCCGGCTCGCGCCCCAACCACAACCCGTGGGGCCTGCCCTGCCCAGCGACGCCACGGTCAACCTCGTGCTGGATCTGGCGCTGCGCATCGGCGAGGTGCAGATGGCCAGCGGGGCAGGCGCATCCGACGTCACCGCGACCGTGATCGCCGTGACCTCCGCGTACGGGCTGCCGCACTGCGAGGTCGACGTGATCTTCACGTCGATCAGCATCTGCTGCCAGCGCGGCTCCGACATCGCGCCGGTCACCACGCACCGGGTCGTGCGCGGGCGGGCGATGGACTACACGCGGCTGTCCGACGTCGAGGACCTCGTCCGGGACATCACGTCCGGCAAGATCACCCTTGAGGACGCCGCCGCACGGCTGCGTGAGATCACCGACGCACCACACCCCTACCCGCGCTGGGTCGCCACGCTGGCCTGGGCGCTGATGGCCGCGTCCATCTCCGTGCTGCTCGGCGGTGGCGTCAAGGTCGCGATCCTCGCCGGGATCACGACCGCCGTGATCGACCGGGTCGGCCGGCTGCTCAACCGGCGCGGGTTGCCGTTCTTCTTCCAGCAACTCGTCGGCGGCGCGCTGGCGACCGGCGCGACGCTCATCACGATGAAGTTCGGGCTGCTCCCGACCGGGGTGGCGCCGTCGCTGGTCGTCGCCGCGGCCATCACGGTCCTGCTGTCCGGGCTGTCCGTGGTCGGCGCCGTGCAGGACGCGATCTCCGGCTTCAACGTGACCGCGGCCGGCCGCACGATCGAGACCACGATGATGTCCGCGGGCCTGATCGCCGGCGTCGTCATCGCGCTGGGGATCGCCGTCCACCTCGGCCTGCCGGGCACACCGGTGGCCGACACGCTGCCGCAGACCGCCCTGCGGCTACCCGTCCAGATCCTCGCCGGGGCCGCCGCCGCAGGCTGTTTCGCCCTGGCCAGCTACGCACCCCGTGGTGCGCTGCCCGCCTCGGCGGGTGCGGGTGCGCTCGGGGCCGCCGCGCATGGCGCCCTGGCCCTCGGCGGGCTCAACCAGATCGCCGCGACGGCGGGCGCCGCGGTGCTGATCGGCTTCTGCGGCGGCACGGTGTCCCGCCGGTTCCGGCTGCCCCCGCTGGTCATCGCCGTGTCCGGGCTGACACCGCTGCTCCCCGGTCTGACCACCTATCGGGCGATGTTCGAGCTGGCCGTGCAACGCACACCGGCCGGGCTGCCCACGGCGGCGCTGGCCATCGCCACCGCCCTCGCACTGGCCGCGGGCGTGGTGCTCGGCGAGTTCTTCGCGCAACCCGTCCGCACCGGTTTGGGCCGCCTGGAACGACGCCTGTCCGGGCCCAGAATGGCCGGTCCGCTGCGTCCGTCGCGGCGCAGACTGGACTGAGGGTGATCGGGCCCACGTGCCGGTGGCGCCATCGTGGGGACGCGAGTCGCGGCATATCTCATTAACCTCGGGGTGCGCACTGGTGCGCTCCGCCGCGCGGCGACATCCCCGCCGCGCGCCGTCAGCAGACAGGAGGCCATCCAGGTGAGCAGAGGCACGGGTTCCGACGAGGCGAACTTCGTGGTCGTCGCCAACCGCTTGCCTGTTGACCTGGAGCGGCAGGCGGACGGCTCGGAGAAGTGGCGACACAGCCCAGGTGGCCTGGTCACCGCCCTGGAGCCGTTCCTGCGCTCCCGGCACGGCGCGTGGGTGGGCTGGCCGGGTGTGCCGGACGTCGACGTGGACCAGTTTGCCGACGAGGGCATGCTGCTGCACCCCGTGACGCTGACCTCCGACGAGGTCCGCGACTACTACGAGGGTTTCTCCAACGCCACGCTGTGGCCGCTGTACCACGACGTCGTCGCGCCGCCGGTCTTCGACCGTGCGTGGTGGGACAGCTACGTACAGGTGAACCAGCGGTTCGCGGACGCCTGCGCGAAGATCGCGGCCGAGGGCGCCACTGTGTGGGTGCAGGACTACCAGCTGCAACTGGTCCCCGCGATGCTCCGCGAGCAGCGGCCCGACCTGCGGATCGGGTTCTTCCTGCACATCCCGTTCCCGCCGGTCGAGCTGTTCATGCAGCTGCCGTGGCGGACCGAGATCATCCGTGGCCTGCTCGGTGCCGACCTGGTCGGCTTCCACCTGCCAGGCGGCGCGCAGAACTTCCTGTGGCTGGCCCGGCGGCTGGTCGGGCTGGAACCCAGCCGGGCCGCCGTCGGTGTCCGCACCCGGCCCGGTCTCGTCCAGTTCGGTGACCGGACGGTCCGCGTCGGCGCCTTCCCCATCTCCATCGACGCTGCCGGGCTGGACACGCTGTCCCGCCGTCGCGACGTCATGGCGAGGGCCCGCCAGATCCGGGCCGACCTGGGCAACCCCAAGAAGATCATGCTGGGCGTCGACCGGCTCGACTACACCAAGGGCATCGACGTCCGGTTGCGCGCGCTGGAGGAACTGCTCGAGGAGAACCGGATCGACCCGGCCGACGTGGTGATGATCCAGCTGGCCACGCCGAGCCGGGAACGCGTCGAGCACTACCGCCAGATGCGCGGCAGCATCGAGGGCCAGGTCGGCCGCATCAACGGCGAGTTCGCGCGCGTCGGCCACCCGGTGATCCACTACCTGCACCAGTCCGTGGACCGTGACGAACTTGTCGCGTTCTTCTCCGCGGCCGACGTCATGGTCGTGACCCCCGTGCGTGACGGGATGAACCTCGTCTGCAAGGAGTACGTGGCCAGCAGGCACGACCTGGGCGGCTCCCTGGTGCTCTCCGAGTTCGCCGGCGCGGCGGCCGAACTCACCAGCGCCCTACTGGTCAACCCGCACGATCTCGATGGCGTGAAGAACGCCTTGATGACGGCGCTGACCATGGATCCCGGCGAGGGCAGGCGCCGGATGCGCGCCCTGCGCAGACAGGTTCTGACGCATGACGTGGACCGTTGGGCACGGTCGTTCCTCGCCGCCCTGAACCCTGTTGATCAACACGAACCCGCGTACTGATACAGATACGCATCACTAGCACGATCAGGTGGACGTCGATGCCGTCGTCAGGTCAGCCGCACCAGGGCGCGACCACGGGACGTCGCTGTCCGACCGCATCCGATGGGTTGCCTGCCGGACAACAGCACCCTGAGTTCGGGCCATTCGTCGGATACAGTGCCACCGTCCCAGGCTGGTTCGGTAACCCCCACCCGGCCTGGGACGTCCCCGTTGCCGCAGTCGCAGAAAGCTGATGACCGTGACCGCCGAATCTCTATCTCCCGAATTGCGTCGCGCGCTGGTTCGGGTCGCCCGGGTACCTCGGCTACTGGTCGCCAGTGACTACGACGGGACCCTCGCACCGATCGTGCCGGACCCGGAAACGGCCCGTGCGCTGCCGGAGTCCGTCGGCGCGCTGCGGGTGCTGGCCGGGCTGCACGAGACGACCGCGGCGGTGATCTCCGGACGGGCCCTGCGGGACCTGGCGACACTGTCCCGGCTGCCCGCCGAGGTGCACCTGGTCGGCTCGCACGGCTCGGAGTTCGACATCGGGTTCGTGCACGCGCTCAACGAGCAGGCACGGGCGCTGCACCGGCGGCTCGCGGGCGAGCTGGAGGGCCTCGTCGAGGGCTTCGCCGGGGTCGGGCTGGAGGTCAAGCCGGCCTCGATCGCGGTGCACGTGCGACGCGCGGAACCCGAGGACGGCCAGCGCCTGCTGGACATCGTCCGGTCGGGTCCGGCGGCGTGGCCCGGCGTGTCGGTGACCGAGGGCAAGGCGGTCATCGAGCTGGCGGTCATCGCCACGGACAAGGGCCAGGCCCTGGACGTACTGCGGCACGAGGCGGGTGCGTCGGCCGCGGTGTTCGTCGGCGACGACGTGACCGACGAGCGGGCGTTCGCACGCCTGGCCGGCCCGGACGTCGGGATCAAGGTCGGCACCGGCGAGTCCGAAGCAGCTTTCCGGGTCGCGGACCCCGCTGCCGTGGCCACCGTGCTGGCGTTCCTGGTCGAGGAGCGGCGGGCGTGGCTGTACGGCGAATCGGCGCCGCCGATCGAGCGCCTGTCGATGCTCGCGAACGAGACTTCCGTCGCGCTGGTCACCCCGGATGCCCGGCTCTCCTGGCTGTGCCACCCCAGTCCCGACTCGTCGGCGTTGTTCGCCGACCTCGTCGGCGGTTCTGGTGCCGGTCACTTCAGCGTGCGGCCGGAACGCAACGGGCTGCCGCTGGGCCAGCGCTACGTGCCCGGCACGATGACCGTGGAGACGCGCTGGTCACAGCTGCTCGTCACCGACTACCTGGTGCACGGCCTGCCCGCGCACCGCACCGACGTGGTGCGGGTCATCAGCGGGTCCACCCGGGCCAGCCTGACGTTCGCGCCGCGGCCGGAGTTCGGGCAGGTGCAGGTCCGGCTGCAGGTCGAACCCGAGGGCCTGCGCGTGATGGGCACCGGTGACCCGATCGTGCTGCGCTCCCCCGGCGTCGAGTGGGAGATCTCGTCGGACGGCGCGCACGAGACCGCGCACGCGACCGTGCAGGTCTTCCCCGACTCGCCCGTGGTGCTGGAGTTGCGTTGCGGCACAACGGATCTCGACGCGCGTGACGGCGACCAGGCCGCGTGGCGGTCCAGTGCGGACAGTTACTGGTCGACCTGGGCGGCCGGGCTGCGCCTGCCCGGCAGGGCCAAGGAGATGGTGGCCCGTTCGGCGTTGACTCTGCGTGGTCTGTACCACGAGGAGTCCGGCGGCATCATGGCCGCCGCCACCACGTCGCTGCCCGAGGAGATCGGCGGCGTGCGCAACTGGGACTACCGGTACTGCTGGCTGCGGGACGGCGCCCTGTCCGCGCATGCGTTGGTGTCACTGGGTTCCACCAACGAGGCCGAGGGTTACGTGCGATGGCTGCACGGTGTGGTCGCGGGGCTGCCAGGGCCGGAGTACCTGCACCCGCTGTACACGCTGACGGGCACGACGCTGGGCCCGGAAGCCGTGATCGACACCCTGCCGGGATATGCCGGTTCACGGCCGGTGCGCGTCGGCAACCTGGCCAACCAGCAGGTCCAGCTGGACGTGTTCGGGCCGGTCGTCGACCTCATCGAGGCGCTGAGCACCGAGCGCGGCAAGCTGGACGACTCGGAGTGGGCGATGGTCGAGGCCATGGCGCACGCGGTCGCGGCGCGCTGGATGGAACCGGACCACGGCATCTGGGAGGAGCGGCACGCGCCGCGGCACCACGTGTACTCGAAGGTGCAGTGCTGGGTGACGATCGACCGTGCGCTCAAGCTCGCCGAGCGGTGGGGCCGCCCGGTGGACTCGACGTGGGCGAAGCTGCGCGAGGAGATCGCGGACGACGTGCTGACCAACGGCTGGCACGCGGAGGCGGGCGGCGGGATCGGCGCGTACACGACCGCGTACGACGGGCTGGACCTGGACGCGGCGTCGCTGCACGTCGGGCTGTCCGGCCTGGTGGACCCGGCGGATCCCCGGTTCGTGGCGACGGTGACGGCGGTGGAGGCCGAGCTGCGGTCGGGTTCGACGGTCTACCGGTACCACCGCGATGACGGGCTGCCGGGCAGCGAGGGCGGGTTCCACCTGTGCGCCGCGTGGATGGTGGAGGCGTACCTGCTGGTCGGACAGCGCACGGAGGCCGAGGAGCTGTTCGAGCAGCTGATGGACGCGGCCGGGCCGACCGGGTTGCTGCCCGAGGAGTACGACCCGATCGCGGAGCGGTCGCTGGGCAACCACCCGCAGGCGTACTCGCACCTGGGCTTGATCCGGTGCGCGCAGTTGCTGGACGCCGGGCGCTAGGACGGTAGGGCGGCGAGGGCGGACCCGAGGTCGGGCACGACGACGGCCTTGACCTCGGGCGGGAGCTTGCCCGAGTCCGGTGGGACGAGGGCCTTGTTGAAGCCGAGCCGGGCGGCCTCGGCGAGCCTGCGGGCGACGTTCGGCACGCGGCGCACCTCGCCCGCGAGTCCGACCTCCCCGATCACCACGAGATCGGCGGGGATCGGCCGGTCCTGGTGTGCGGAGGCGATCGCGAGGGCCAGCGCGAGATCGGCGGCCGGTTCGACGACGCGCATCCCGCCGACCGTGGCGGCGTAGACGTCCTGCTCGCCAAGCCGTAGCCTGCCGCGCTTCTCCAGCACGGCGAGGACCATCGCGACGCGCGCGGAGTCCAGGCCACTGACGGCGCGGCGCGGGGCGGGCAGGTAGGACTTGGAGACGAGCGCCTGGACCTCGGAGAGCAGCGGGCGTTTGCCTTCCAGAACCACGGTCACAGCGGTACCGGGAACGTCGGCGACGCGGCGGTTGAGGAACAGCCCGCTCGGGTCGGGCACGCCGACGATGCCGTCCTCGCGCAGCTCGAAGCAGCCGACCTCGTCGGCGGGCCCGAAGCGGTTCTTGACGCCGCGGACGAGGCGGAGCGTGGAGTGGCGGTCGCCCTCGAAGTGCAGGACGACGTCGACGAGGTGTTCGAGCAGGCGTGGCCCGGCGACGGAACCGTCCTTGGTGACGTGGCCGACGAGCACGACGGGCAGGTCGCGCTCCTTGGCGAGGGCGACGAGCGCGGCGGCCATCGCCCGGACCTGCGTGACGCCGCCCGCGGCGCCGTCGATCGTGGCCGAGGAGATCGTCTGGATCGAGTCGATGATGAGGAGACCCGGTTGGACGGCGTCGACGTGGCCGAGCAGGGCGGACAGTTCGCTCTCGGCGGCGAGATAGAGGCGGTCGTGCAGATTGCCGGTGCGCTCGGCGCGCAGGCGGACCTGGCCGGCGGACTCCTCGCCGGTGATGTAGAGCGAGGGACGGTCGGAATTGGCGGCCCACTGATGGGCGACTTCCAGCAGAAGCGTCGATTTGCCGACGCCCGGCTCGCCGGCGAGCAGGACGACGGCGCCGGGGACGATGCCGCCGCCGAGGACCCGGTCCAGTTCGTCGACACCGGTGGTGCGTGCTCGGGCGACCTCCAGGTTGACCTGGCCGATGGGCATGGCCGGGATGCGCGGCGAACCGGCGAGCGCCCCGGCGCGGGCCAGAGCCGGCCGAGCGGCGGCGATCTCCTCGACGGTGCCCCATGCCTGGCATTCCGGGCACCGGCCGACCCACTTGGCCACCTCGTGACCGCAGTCGGCGCAGCGGTAGGCGGGGCGAGCGGCGCGGGTCTTGGTGGATGTCACGGGCCGAAGGTAGCCGGACGATCCGACAGGGGACGGGACCGGTGGCCGGCGGCGAGTCGACCGTCGAACGGTCGACACGCGTGCAGGTGGGATTCGCTGCGGGCACCTCCGGGCGAGTCGACCGTCGAACCGTCGACACACGCGGACGTGACATTCGCTGCGAGCACCTCCGGGCGAGCCGACCGTCGAACCGTCGACACACGCGGACGTGACGTTCGCTGCGAGCACCTCCGGGCGAGCTGACCGTCGAGTGAGCGACGCATGTGGGTGGTGTCCTGTGTTGGCCGCTGGGCGAGACCGCTCAACGGGCCACACACGCCGATTTTGGGCTGCTGATGCCGCGCAGCAGCGAGTAGTCCGCCCAGCGGGCCCAACCACACCAAGTACGGGTTGCCAGGCCCTGCCTCCGGTGACAGGAAGGGCGCGTCGTCCATCGAAGGGTCGACACGCGCCAGCTGAATTGATCATTCGACCGCTCAACGGTCGGCAACGCGGCCCGGCACTGCGAGACGGCCACTCGACCGCCATCACATGCAGGTGCGGTGAGTCGACCACTCAACGGCCTATCCACACCAAGTCTGGTCAGGCGACCACTCAGTGGCCGGCCCGCGCCCCATCCGGCGAGGCGACCACTCGGCGGTCAACACGAGTGCGATCTCGGCAGGCGACCACTCGGCGGTCAGTACGCACGATGCCATAAGGCGACCGCGCAACGGTCGACACGCAGGGTCCAATGAGACGTCAGCAACCAGGCCGCTGACGCTTCGGTGACGCGACCGCATGGCGGGCAGGACAGGGGTGTGGCGAGGCGACCGGCTCAGCGGTCAACACGAGTGCGATCTCGGCAGGCGACCACTCGGCGGTCGGTACGCGCGATGCCATGAGACGACCGCGCAACGGTCGACACGCACGGTCCAATGCGACGTCAGCAACCGGGGCGCTGACCCCCGTTCGGTGACGCGACCGCTTGGCGGGCAGGACATCTGGGGGTGTGGCGAGGCGACCGCTCAGCGGCCGACTGACCCCGAGCTGGCGCTGAGCCTCGGGTTGGGTGGCGTGTCGACCGGTCGATGGTCGAGTCGCCGACGACGAATCACCATGGGTGACGGGGACGCCTCGGCGATCGGCGCCGTCGCGATCGAAGCTGTCGCGGCGGTGGAGCGAGGCCGGAGCGACGGCGTCGGAGGCGCGTGCTTGAAGCCGTCGCGGTGGTGGAGCGGGTGCACACTGTGGTGATCGGGAGCGCGCGATCGAAACGTGGCGATCGGGAGCGCGCGATCGAAACGTGGCGATCGGGAGCGCACGATCGAAACCTGGATCGGGAGCGCAGATCGAAGCCGTGGTCGATCGGGAGCGCGCGTCGGGACGCGCTCCCGGCGACCTCAGTTGGCGGCGTTGTCCGCCGGTGCGGCGATCGGGACCTGCGCCAGGGTGACCTGGCCCGCGTGGGCGAAGTAGAACGTCATCGGGATCGTCAGGCCCGCGATCAGCGACCCACCGTTGATCGACTTGATCTGGACGATGTCGATCGTCACCTTGCCGGGCACGTTCGGGAGCTGGCTGCTCGGGGCGGTCGGCGGGACGGAACCGGTGGGGATGATCGGGAAGACCGCACCGCTGGACGGGCTCGCCGCGCCACTCGACGGGCTGACCGAGCCGCTGGGCGGCGCGACCGGGGTCGTCGTCGCGGGCGCGGCCGGGATGCTCGGCAGGGCGCTGGGGGTGTTGGCGACCGACTCGTCGTCCGGGTCGGTGCCGGAGGCCACCGCGAAGTCGGCCGGGATGAGCTTCGAGCCGGTGGGCGAGCCGTCGATCTCCACCTGCACCGCGCCCGGGGTCGTCACCTTGACGAGGGTGTCGTCGGTCGTGCCCGCGTTGACGATCGTCACGATCAGCCGCGCTGTCGAGCCGGGCGCATAGGCGCCCTGCAGGTTGGCGGGGTACGCCAGCTGCGCGTTGCGGATCGCGATGGAGCCGACGTTGCCGCTGGCGCCGTTGACCTCGGACTGCTGGGACTCGGTCTGCGTGATCTGGCCGGAACCACAGCCGGCCAGCAGCACTCCGGCAAGACCGATACCGAGGACCGACGGGACGATCCCGGACAGGACTCGCCTTCGCGTCGTGGTCTGGTGCTCCGCACGGCTCACGGTTCGGCGTCCCTCCTGGTTCCCGGCGATCTGCACGAGCAGCGTATCCGGGACCGTTCACCCGTCTGGCACGTGGTACCCCAGCCGGCGTCCACAATGGTGTCCACAGGCCGGCCCAGCACGGCACTCGCCCGTTTGTCAACCCCTGAATGGCACGCTGACCTGCGATTACGAACGTCCCGGACGCTGCGCGGGGATTGCAGCGCGTGTTAGTATGGAGTTAGCGAAAGGGGCAGAGGACACATGGTTTTCAAGGTCGGAGAGACCGTCGTCTACCCGCACCACGGTGCCGCTCTCATCGAAGCAATCGAGACCCGCGTGATCAAGGGCGAGGAAAAGAAGTACCTGGTCCTCAAGGTTGCGCAAGGTGATCTGACTGTACGCGTGCCCGCCGACAATGCCGAGATCGTGGGCGTGCGGGACGTTGTCGGCCAGGAGGGCCTGAACCGGGTCTTCGATGTGTTGCGAGCTCCCCACACCGAAGAGCCGACCAACTGGTCTCGGCGATACAAGGCCAACCTCGAGAAGCTCGCCTCCGGCGACGTGAACAAGGTAGCCGAAGTGGTGCGCGACCTCTGGCGACGCGAGAAGGACCGCGGCTTGTCCGCGGGCGAGAAGCGGATGCTGGCCAAGGCAAGGCAGATACTGGTCAGCGAGCTCGCATTGGCAGAGGGCACCGACGAGGACAAGGCGGAACTCCTGCTCGACGAGGTCCTGGCAACCGCGTCCTGAGCGTTTCGCCACAACCCTGATCGATGTCGCGTCCGGTTGCCGGTATGAGTGACGTAGCTGTCGTCGCCCTTGTACCGGTCGCCGGGCGTGCTGGTCAGGACGAACAGACTGCCCCACTGGTGGCTGCCGCCGTTCGGCGGCTGGCCAGGTCGGTCGGGCAGGTCGTTGTGCTGGGTGACATCGATACCCCAGCCGATGTCGCGAGCGTGGTGTCCGGCGTTTCCGTCGCCGCCCACGCGATCACCGTCGCCTCGCAGCCCGGAGTCCGGGTCGTGCTCGTACACGACCCCTTGCGCGCTTACACCCCCGCCGATGTCGTGGCCCGCGTCGTCGACGAAGTCGTCCGCAGCGGCCTGCCCGTGGTGCCCGTGCTGCCGTGCAGTGACACCGTCAAACGCCTCGACCGATCCGGTGTGGTGATCGACACACCGGATCGGACCGCATTGCGTGTGCTGCAATCGCCCATCGGCTATCCGGCCGAGCTGATCGTGTCCGGTTCCGTCGTCGCAGGTACGGTGCCGATTCGGACGCGCACGGTCCTCGGCGACCCCCGGGCTCGCCGGCTGTCCACCGCGGTGGACATCGCGATGATGGACGGAGGCCACGAGTGATCCCGAGGGTGGGGCTGGGCACCGACGTGCACCCGGTCGAAGCCGGCCGCGAGTGCTGGATGGCCGGCCTGCGGTGGGACGGTGTCGACGGCTGCGCAGGCCACTCCGACGGCGACGTCGCCGCCCACGCGCTGTGCGACGCCCTGCTGTCCGCGGCCGGTCTCGGCGATCTCGGCGCGGTGTTCGGCACCGGCGATCCGCGCTGGTCGGGGGCGCACGGTGTCGCGCTGCTCGCCGAGGTCAGGAGCCGGCTGACGGCCGCGGGCTTCGCCGTGGGCAACGCCGCCGTGCAGGTCATCGGCAACGCACCCCGGATCGGCAAGCGCCGGGACGAGGCCCAGCAGGTGCTGTCGGCCGCGGTCGGCGCACCCGTCACGGTTTCCGGCACCACCACCGACGGGCTCGGGCTGACCGGCCGAGGCGAGGGTGTGGCCGCGATCGCCACGGCGCTGCTCGTCCCGACCGACTGACCTGCGTACGGTGACTGAGTGAGCATCCGCGGCGTTCTGATCGACTTCTCGGGCACCCTGTTCCGCCTGGAGATCACCGAGGGCTGGCTCCCCGACCACGAGGACGCCGAGCGCGCCCAGCACCTCATGCAGGTGATGACGGCACCGGTCGGGCCGAGCACCAAGCTGCCGGTGCACCTCACCGACGACTGGCAGCTGCGCGATCTCGACCCGGCGATCCACCGCCGCGTGTACGTCGAGTCGCTGCGTGAGGCCGGGCTGCCCGACGACCTGGCCCGGATCGGCTACGAGCGGATGCTCGACCCGGCGGGCTGGGCCGGTTACCCGGACGTGCGACCGGCGCTGGAGCGGTTGCGCGAGCAGCGCATCCCGGTCGCCGTGGTGAGCAACATCGCCTGGGACATCCGGCCGGTCTTCGAGCGGGCCGGTGTCGCCGACCTCGTCGACGAGTACGTGCTGTCGTTCGAGGAGGGCGCGATCAAGCCGGACGAGAAGCTGTTCCGGATCGCCTGCGACCGGCTCGGCGTGGACCCGGCGGACGCGCTGATGATCGGCGACAGCATCGAGGCCGACGGTGGAGCGGCCGCGCTGGGCTGTGCCGTCGAGATCGTCACCGGCCTGCCGACCACGCAGCGTCCGCACGCGTTGCTGGACGCATTGGCCAAGCACGGGCTGTAGCGGGCGGGCCGTACCATTTCAGCGTGGCCCTACACCTGTTCGACACCGCGACCCGGAGCCAGCGGGAGTTTCATCCCGTACGCAGCGGAACGGCGTCCATCTACGTGTGTGGGGCGACCGTGCAGGGCGTGCCACATATCGGGCATGTGCGCAGCGGCCTGAACTTCGACGTGCTGCGCCGCTGGCTCATGCACGGCGGCCTGGACGTGTCCCTGGTTCGCAACGTCACCGACATCGACGACAAGATCCTCACCAAGGCATCGGCCGCGGGCAGGCCGTGGTGGGAGTGGGCCTCGACGCACGAGCGCGAGTTCGAGTGGGCCTACGACGTGCTGGGCTGCCTGCCGCCGTCCATCACGCCGCGTGCCACCGGGCACGTCACGCAGATGGTCGAGCTGATGCGGCGGCTGATCGACAGCGGCCACGCCTACGCGGCGGGCGGCGACGTGTACTTCGCCGTGCGCACGTTCCCCGGTTACGGGGAGCTGAGCGGGCAGCGGCTCGACGGTCTGGAGCAGGGCGAGAACACGGCCGAGCACAAGCGCGACCAGAGCGACTTCACGCTGTGGAAGGCGGCCAAGCCCGGCGAGCCCTCGTGGCCGACGCCGTGGGGTCCCGGTCGGCCGGGCTGGCACCTGGAGTGCTCCGCGATGTCGACGTTCTACCTCGGCCCGGAGTTCGACATCCACGGTGGCGGCCTCGACCTGGTGTTCCCGCACCACGAGAACGAGCGGGCGCAGTCCAACGCGGTGGGCGACCCGTTCGCCCGGTACTGGCTGCACAACGCGTGGGTCACCATGTCCGGCGACGAAGATGTCCAAGTCGCTGGGCAATGTGGTGTCCATTCCGGAGATGCTGAAGCTGGTCCGGCCCGTTGAGCTGCGCTACTACCTGGTGGTGCCGCACTACCGGTCCAACATCGAGTACTCGCGGGCCGCGTTGGACGACGCCGTCGCCGCGTACCATCGGATCGAGTCGTTCGTGCAGCGTGTCGTGCAACGCACGGGTGCGGTGCAACCCGGTGTGCTCTGCGCCGAGTTCGTCGCCGCGATGGATGACGACCTCGGTACGCCGGCCGCGCTGGCCGCGGTGCACAACACCGTGCGTGAGGGCAACACCGCGCTGGACTCCGGTGACGACGAAGCCGCGCGCGGTGCGGCCGCGGCGGTGCGGGCGATGACCGGAGTGCTCGGCCTCGACCCGCTGGACGAGCGGTGGACAGGCAGCGCGGGCGCGAACATCGGCCTGGAGACGGCGTTGGGTGCGCTCGTGGAACACCTGCTCCAGCAACGGCAGCAGGCCAGGGCGGCCAAGGACTTCGCAGCGGCCGACGAGCTGCGCGACCGTCTGCTGGCCGCCGGGATAGCCGTCGAGGACACCCCAGACGGTCCGCAATGGACGATCAAGGAAGCGTGACGTGGCAGGGAATTCGCAGCGGCGAGGCGCGATGCGCAACCCGGGCTCGAAGAAGGGTGCCGTCAAGGGCACCGGTGGCCAGAGGGCGAAGTCGCTGCGCGGCAAGGGCCCGACGCCCAAGGCCGAGGAGCGGGTGAACCACCCGGCGGCACGGCTCGCGGCGACGCGGGCGAAGAACGAGGCCGCCCGGCAGCGGCGCAAGGCGGCGGCCGAGAGCACCGAGCTGGTCGCCGGTCGCAACCCGGTCGCCGAGTGCCTGCGCGCCGGTGTGCCTGCCACCGCGCTGTACGTGGCGCTGGGCGTCGAGCCGGACGACCGCGTGGCCGAGGCTGTGCGGCTGGCTGCCAACCGGGGCATCTCCGTGCTGGAGGTACAGCGCGGCGAGATCGACCGGCTCACCAACGGCGCCGTGCACCAGGGCATCGCGCTGCAGATGCCGCCGTTCGAGTACGCACACCCGGACGACCTGGTGGCCGCCACGCTCGACACCGGTGAGCCGCCGCTGCTGGTGGCGCTGGACGGCGTGACGGACCCGCGCAACCTGGGTGCCGTGATCCGGTCGGCGGCCGCGTTCGGCGCGGGTGGCGTGCTGGTGCCGCAGCGGCGCAGTGCGGGCGTGACGGCTGTGGCGTGGCGGACCAGCGCCGGCACGGCGGCCAAGTTGCCGGTCGCGATGGCCACGAACCTGACCCGGACGCTGCGTGACTGGGCGCAGCGCGGGCTGATGATCGTCGGGCTCGACGCGGACGGCACGATGGAGCTGGACGACCTGGAACTGGCCACTGGCCCGCTGGTGGTCGTCGTCGGCTCCGAGGGCCGTGGCCTGTCCCGGCTGGTGCGCGAGACGTGCGACGCGACGGTGTCCATCCCGATGGCGGCTGGCGTCGAGTCGTTGAACGCGTCGGTGGCCGCGGGTGTGGTGCTGGCGGAGGTGGCCCGGCGGCGCCGGGCCGCGGGTCGCGTCTGACCGAATTCACCTGGGACAGCGGGCCGCTCGGTTAGGGTCACCGGGGATTGCCCGTGACCAGAAGGCCAGAGGATGTCGTTCGCCACCCCGCTGTTCCTGTGGTACTTCCTGCCGGCGGTGCTCGCCGCCGTGCTGGTGGCACCGCCTGCGTGGCGCAATGGCGTGGTCGCGGTGGCCAGCCTGGTGTTCTACGCGGTCGGTGGCGGGGCGACGACGTTCCTGCTGCTCGCGTGCATCGTCGTGAACTTCACGATCGGGTTGTACCTGGAGCCGGACGGCTGGGGCCTGTCCGCGGACGTGCGCAAGGCGCTGCTGACCGTGGCCGTGATCGTCGACCTCGGCGTGCTGTTCGTGTGGAAGTACGCGGGTTTCGTGACCGCGCAGCTGGCCGGATTCGCGCGGCTGTTCGGCGGCGACCTCCCCACCGTGCACGTGCTGCTGCCGCTGGGCATCTCGTTCTACACGTTCCACCACATCTCCTACGTGGTGGACGTCTACCGGGGTGAGCGGCGCGCGCTGCGCGACCCGGTGTCGTTCGTGACCTACATCGCGATGTTCCCGCAGCTGATCGCGGGCCCGATCGTGCGCTATCGGGAGATCGCCGACCAGTTGCCGCAGCTGCGCACGCACCGGCTGGACGACATCGCGGCGGGCTTCCCCCGGTTCGCGCTGGGCCTGACGAAGAAGGTGGTGATCGCCGACTCGCTGGCCCCGCTGGTGAACGCGTGCTTCGCCACCCCCGATGCCCGGATGACGTTCGGCGTCGCGTGGCTGGGCGCGGTCGGGTACACGCTGCAGCTGTTCTTCGACTTCTCCGGCTACTCGGACATGGCCATCGGACTGGGCCGGATGCTCGGTTTCCGGCTGCCGGAGAACTTCGCGCGGCCGTACTCGTCGGTGACGGTCACCGAGTTCTGGCGCCGGTGGCACATGTCGCTGTCCCGCTGGTTCCGCGACTACGTCTACATCCCGTTGGGCGGCAACAGGTACGGCGTGACACGCACATACCGGAACCTGGTCGTCGTGTTCGTGCTGGTCGGCTTCTGGCACGGCGCGAACTGGACGTTCCTGGTGTGGGGGCTCTACCACGGCGCGATGCTCGTGATCGAGCGCGCGTTCGGCCTCGGCGACTCACCGGACGCGCGGTGGGCCAGGATCGGCCGCCGGGTGCTGACGCTGGTGCTGGTCGTGATCGGCTGGGTGTTCTTCCGCTCGGCCGGGCTGCCGCAGGCGTTCACCATGCTGGGCCACATGTTCGTGCCGGACGGGCACGGATTGACGGAACTGGTCGACGCTGCGCTGACCAATCAGCGCCTGGTCATCCTGCTGGTGGCCCTGCTCGTGGTGCTGTTGCCGACGCACCCGGTCACGGGTCCGATGCTGGAGTCGTCCCGCACGCGCACGGCGACGGTACTGCGGATCGGCGTGATGACGGCCGGCCTCGCCTACTCGGCCATCCTGATCGCATCCGGCACGTTCAGCCCGTTCCTGTACTTCCAGTTCTGAAACGGGCCGTGCGCACGTGCGCTCCAGGTGCCGCCGAGCCGACGGCCGCCGCTGCGACCGGGCAGCCGGGCGGTGGTGAGGGTCGTCAGGCCTCCAGGCGCAGGCCGGTCTCGGGGTGGAACAGGTGGATCTCGTCGGCGTCCCGGATCGCGACCTTGACCTCCTGGCCGAGTGCGGGTGGGGTGCGGCCGTCGACTCGGACGACGAAGCGTTCACTGGTGTCGCCCAAGCGGACCGCGCCGTGGACGTAGGCGTCGGCGCCGAGTTCCTCGACCAGTTCGACGATCATGTCGAAGCCGCTCTCCGCGCTGTCGGCCAGGCGCAGCGACTCGGGGCGGACGCCGAACACGATCTCGGTCAGGCCCTGGGCGGAGACCGCGGACATCGCCGAACGAGACAGCGGCACGTGGATGCCGTCCAGCTCGGCACCGTCGGAGTGCAGGGGCAACGTCTTGAGGTTCATCGCGGGTGAGCCGATGAAGCCGGCGACGAAGGCGTTGGCCGGGCGGTCGTACAGGGCGCGCGGGGTGTCGCACTGCTGGAGCATGCCGTCCTTGAGCACGGCGACACGGTGGCCCATGGTCATGGCCTCGACCTGGTCGTGCGTCACGTAGATCGTGGTGGTGCCGAGGCGGTGCTGCAGCGCGGCGATGTTGGCCCTGGTCTCGACGCGCAGCTTGGCGTCCAGGTTGGACAGCGGCTCGTCCATCAGGAAGACGCTGGGCTCGCGGACGATCGCCCTGCCCATCGCGACGCGCTGCCGCTGGCCGCCGGACAGCGCCTTGGGCTTGCGGTCGAGATAGCGGCTCAGGTCGAGCATCTCAGCCGCCTCGCCGACCTTCTCCTTGATCTTCGCCTTGGGCATGCCGCGCAGCTTCAGCGCGAAGCCCATGTTCTCCGCGACCGTCATGTGCGGGTAGAGGGCGTAGGACTGGAACACCATGGCGATGTCCCTGTCCTTGGGCTGCACGTTCGTCACGTCCCGGCCGCCGATGGCGATCGAACCCTCGTCCACGTCCTCCAGCCCGGCCAGCATCCGCAGCGCGGTCGACTTGCCCGACCCGGACGGCCCGACGAGGACCAGGAACTCGCCGTCCTCGACATCGAGATCCAGCGAGTCCACGGCGCGCACGGGCGGAGAGCCAGCGAAAACCCTCGACGCTCCGGCGTAGGCGACTTCGGCCATGTGACAAAACCCTTCACCTTTGGACGATCGCCTCACCGTACCCGGCGATGTGGTCGCTGCACATACCGAATTGGTATGAACCCTTGGTGCGGCGGTCTTGACATCCGCGGGAACAGTCCGGCGTCTCCGGACCGTGGTCTAGACCAGAGCCAGGGGACCTATCCCCCACCTGCGGCGTTCGTCCGACAGCGGGACGCTCGTCACCCGCGCTTCTACAATTGGTTCTGAAACGTTACGGTCACTGCATGGTGCGGTCACTGCATTCCCGACGCCCGGCGACACTCGCGTCGCTCGCCGCGGAACTGGGCGTCTCGCGCACGACGGTGTCCAACGCGTACAACCGGCCGGACCAGCTCTCGCCAGAACTGCGGCGCAGGGTACTGGAGACCGCGCGCCGGTTGGGCTACCCGGGTCCCGACCCGGTCGCCCGGTCGCTGCGGACGCGGAAGGCGGGCGCCGTCGGCGTCCTGTTGACCGAGAACCTCGCCTACGCCTTCCGCGACCCGGCCGCGGTCGGGTTCCTGGAGGGCCTCGCGCTCGCGTGCGAGGACGCCGGGCAGGGCCTGCACCTCGTGCCCGCGAACCCGGAACGCGAGGACGTGGCCGCCGTGCACCGCGCCGGTGTCGACGGCTTCGTCGTCTACTCGGTGCCCGACGACGATCCGCACCTGGCCGCCGTGCTGGAGCGCCCGGTGCCCACCGTGGTGTGTGACCAGCCTCACATCGGGAACGTCGACCGCGTCGGGATCGACGACCGCTCGGCGATGAACGAGCTCGCCAACCACCTGATCACGCTCGGCCACCGGCGGATCGGCGTGATCTGCATGCGGCTGGGCCGCAACCGCAACGACGACTTCGCGACGGTGGAACGGCAGCGCGGCGCCCACTTCCACGTGCAGCGCGCCCGCCTGGCCGGCCTGGCCGAGGGCTTCGAGACGGCCGGGGTCGACTGGGCGAACGTGCCCGTCGTCGAGCGCTTCGACCACAACATCGCCAGCGGCCAGTCGGCGGCCGCGCAGCTGCTGGACCGCGACCCTCGGCTGACCGCGATCGTCTGCACCTCGGACATCCTCGCGATGGGCACGCTCGAAGAGGCCGCCCGGCGTGGCCTGCGGGTGCCGCAGGACCTGTCCGTCACCGGGTTCGACGGCATCGACGAGGCCGAGCAGGCCGGGTTGACGACCGTCCGGCAGCCGATGCTGGAGAAGGGCAGGGCCGCGGGCCGGCTGCTGCTGGACAGCTCGGAGCCCACCAGGCCGAGGACCGTCACCTTGAGCACCGAGATGATGCTGGGCAAGACCACCGCCCGCCCGCACAGTGCCGAGGAGCGCTGGTTCGGTCCGTGACTCTCAGTTAGAGGTCAGCAGCAGCGGTGCGGGCCGGCTGGTCAGCTTGCCCAGCTTGCCGATCACCTGGTAACCGCCCGCGGGCACCACGGTGCGGTTGGTCGGGCAGCCCGGTGCGGCCGTGCGGCCCGCCCACCGCACGCTGAACGCCAGTGACCGGCCGGGCTGCAGTGTGTCCAGGTCGTCGGTGTGCAGCGTGTAGCAGTCGTCGCTGGCCCACACCGGTTTCCCGCCGCTCGCGGGCAGTACCTCGATCACCCGCAACTGGTGGCTGACGTCCCGGATGCACGCCACCGAACCCGTGTTCCCGACGTGCAGCGTCAGCATCGGCTGGGAGCCGACGTGGTAGCTGGGCTTGTCCGTGGTCATGGTCAGCCGAATCACCGAATCCGGGCACGCGGTCGGCGCGGCGGGCGTGGTGGTGGTCGGCGTGGTGGTGGTGGTGGTCGGCGTGGGTGTGGTGGTGGTGGTCGCGGTCGCGAGTACGGAGGCGGACGCGGAACTGGAACCGGACGGGTCACCCGACCCGGCCAGCGGGCCGCTGACCGGCGGGTTGCTCGACGGTGCCGATGTCTCAAGCAGTGGCACCGCGGCCGGCCGGACGTTCGCCGCGCCTTGCACGGCAGGTGTGTCCCCGCCGCCGAGCAGCGCTCCGACGGCCCAGACGAACAGCACCGCCCCGACACTGAGCCCGGCCAGGCCCATCGCGCGCCGCCGCCGGTACACCGACGATGAGAGCGGTTCTCGTGGCTCGGTCACCAGCGGAAACTAACCCCGAACCGGGCAACTCGGGACGTGCCACCCGATCGTGGGCATGTCGAGCGTGATGTTCGTCCGGTTGCGCTTGCCCACAGCCCCGCCACGGGTTGTCATTCGGTCACCACCAACAGCGCAGGAGCAGCCATGACCGCGATCGACGAACTGCTCGCCCGGCACGCCGACGAGGACATCGACCACGGTGCGCCCACCGTGCCGACTCCGGTGCCGGCACTGCACCTGGCGGTGCTGACCTGCATGGACGCTCGGATCAAGGTGTTCGACGTATTCGGGCTGCGGCACGGCGAGGCGCACATCCTGCGCAACGCGGGCGGTGTCGCGACCGATGACGTGCTGCGCTCGCTCGCGGTCAGCCAGCGCAAACTGGGCACCCGTGAGGTGATCGTCATGCAGCACACGTCGTGCGGCATGGGCACGGTCACCGAGGACGGTTTCAAGGACGAACTGGAGCAGGACACGGGCCTGCGGCCGACGTGGGCGGTGGAGGCCTTCCGCAACGTCGAGGACAGCGTGCGGCAGTCCGTGCAACGGATCCGGCGCAGCCCGTTTCTGCCGTACACCGACCAGGTGCGCGGTTTCGTCTACGACGTGGCCACCGGCGGTATCACCGAGGTGGACTGACAGAATCGCGCGCATGGACACCGCCGCGGTCGCCGACTGGTTCGCCGCGAACGCCCGGGATCTGCCGTGGCGCAGGCCGGACTGCACGGCATGGGGTGTGCTGGTCAGCGAGATCATGCTGCAGCAGACGCCGGTGGCCAGGGTCGAACCGATCTGGCACGAGTGGCTGACGCGCTGGCCGACGCCCGCCGCGATGGCGGCCGCGAGCCAGGGCGAAGTGTTGCGCGCCTGGGGAAAGCTCGGCTACCCGCGCCGCGCGCTCCGCCTGCACGCCGCTGCCGCCGCGATCGCCGCCGACCACGGTGACATCGTGCCGTCCGATGTGGACACTCTGCTGGACTTGCCCGGCATCGGGGCCTACACGGCTCGCGCGGTGGCCGCGTTCGCCTACCGCAAGCGCGCCGCGGTGGTGGACACCAACGTGCGCCGGGTGGTCGCACGGGCGGTGCACGGCGCCGGCGACGCGGGGCCGCCGTCGACGACCAGGGACCTGGCGGACGTCGATGCGCTGCTGCCCGCCGACGACGAGCGCGCCGCCGCCGTGTCGGCCGGCTTGATGGAACTGGGCCAGATGATCTGCACGGTCCGCTCGCCGCGCTGTGCCGACTGCCCGATCGTGGCGGGGTGCGCGTGGCAGCACGCGGGCAGGCCCGCCTACTCCGGTCCGGCCAAGCCCGTGCAGAAGTTCGCGGGCACCGACCGGCAGGTCCGGGGCAAGCTGCTGGACGTGCTGCGCGGTTCACCGGTGCCGGTCACGCGGCCCGCGCTGGACGCGGTCTGGTCGGACGCCGCCCAGCGCGACCGCTGCCTGGACTCGCTGCTGGTGGACGGCCTGGTGGAGCAGACCGACGACGGCCGGTTCGCGCTGCCGGGCGAGGTGGGGAGCGTTCATGGCCCAGGCGCTTGAGTGCTACTTCGACGACGCGGCGGAAACCGCGGTCCGGCGGCTCTGGCAGCGGTTGGACCGGACCGGAGTGCCGAGTCCGGCGACCGGCACGCACGGCCACCACCGGCCGCACGTGACCTTCGCGGTCGCGGGCACGATCCCGCCCGCGGCGCGCCGCGACCTGATCACCGACCTGACCCGGCTGGCGCTGCCCAGCCTGTGGCTCTACACGCTGGGCACGTTCCCGACCTCGGCGAACGGACTGTTCCTCGGCGCGGTGACCGATACCGAGCTGCTCGCGGTGCACGTTGCCGTGCACGACACGCTGGCGGGCCGGGTGCGTGACCCGTGGGCGTCCTACCTGCCGGGCGCGTGGGTGCCGCACTGCACGCTCGCCCAGGACGTCACGCCCGCCCAGCTGACCGCCGGTTTCGCCGCGCTGCACCCGGTCGAGCCGATCCGGGCGCGAATCGCCGAGGTCGGCATCGCGGACACCCGGACCGGCGAGATCGACGTGCTGGTGCGCAAGGACTAGCGCCAATGCCGCGTGGTCAAGGGCTGGGGTTCGTGGTCAAGCAGGTCGCAGACGCCCGGGCAAGCTGCCGACGATCACTCCGGGTGTCGATTGCCGGACGGTGATCGACACCCGGTGATGTCGAAGCGTTCGCCGAGGCCCCATGACATCGCCACCGGATCCTCGACTACGCAGCACTGGGATCAGCGCTCCAGCACCCGGGACAGGAACGCCTCCACAGCTCCGCGGAACTCCTCGGGCGCGGTGTCGTGCACGACGTGACCCGCGCCCTCGACCAGCACGTGCCACGCCTGCCCCGCCGTCCGCTCGGCCAGTTCGGCCTGCTGGCCCGGTGGCATCGGCCCGGCACCCGCCTCGACCACCAGCAGCGGTGCGCTCACCCGCTGGACCAGGTCCCAGTAGTCGCGCCTGCCCCATTCGGCCGCGATCTGGTAGAGCTGGTCCAGGTCGGCGATCAGGTGATAGCCGTCGGCGCGTTCCTCGACGCACTCCACGAAGTAGTCACCCGCGGCACCGAAGAACTCACGGACGTGCCAGAGCGAGGTGAACGTGGGCCACGACTCGAAGTACGGCCGCCATGGGTCCACCGTGCGGCCCCGGTGGTCCGGGGCCATGTCCTCGACCACGACCGCCCGCACCAGCTCCGGGTGCGCGGCGGCCAGCGCGATCGCGTGCAATCCCCCCATCGAGTGACCGATCACCACGGCGGGGCCGAGGTCCAGCTCGATGATCCGCTCGGCGACGTCCTGTGCGAACCGCTCGGTGGGCACGGCCTGCCGGTGCGGATTGCGGCCGTGCGCGCGGGCGTCCAGGCCGACCACCCGCCCGTACTCGGCCAGCCAGCGCGCGGTGCGCCACCACGTGGTGGCGCGGCCCATCAGACCGTGCAGCAGCACGATCCCTGGACCCGTGCCGCCGAACTCGACCACACCCGGTGTCACGACCACCGTCGTTGTGTACCACCTAGGCTGGAGTCATGGCTGTGGTGAAGATCAACGCGATCGAGGTTCCCGAGGACAAGCACGAGGAACTGGAGAAGCGGTTCGCACATCGGATGCACTCGGTCGACTCGGCGTCCGGGTTCCTCGGTTTCGAGCTGCTGCGCCCGGTGAGCGGCGACACCCGGTACTTCGTCTACACGCGCTGGGAGACCGAGGCGGACTACCAGGCGTGGGCGAGCGGCCCGGCGATCGAGGCGCACGCGGGTGTGCGGGCCAACCCGGTGTCCAGCGGGGCGAGCCTGCTGGAGTTCGAGGTCGTGCTGTCCGTCGACGGGGCAGGTAACGCGGACCGCGCCTGACAGCGCTTGACAGCGGCTGCCAGCGCGCTGTGCGCGTGCTGGCAGCGCGGCCGTCGACTGTGGCGGCATGACGACATCTGCGATCACGGCGGAGGGCCTGACCAAACGGTTCGGGTCGACGACCGCACTGGCCGGCGTGTCCTTCGCGGTACCGGCCGGTGCCATCGTCGGCATGCTCGGCCCGAACGGCGCGGGCAAGACGACGGCTGTGCGCATCCTGGCCACGCTGCTGCGCGCGGACGGCGGCCACGCCACCGTCGGTGGCCACGACGTGCAGCGCGACGCGGTGGCCGTGCGCGGCCTCATCGGGCTCACCGGCCAGTACGCGTCGGTGGACGAGGACCTCACCGGCGCCGAGAACCTGACGCTGATCGGGCGACTGCTCGAAATGCCGAAGCAGGAGGCCAGGGCCCGAGCCGCGGAGCTGCTCACCCGGTTCGAGCTGGCCGACGCGGCGGGCCGGGCCGCCAAGACCTACTCCGGCGGCATGCGCCGCAAGCTCGACCTGGCGGCCAGCCTGGTCGGGCGGCCCAGGGTGCTCTTCCTGGACGAGCCGACCACCGGCCTTGACCCGCACGCTCGCGCCGACGTGTGGCGCATGGTGCGTGCGCTGGCCACCGACGGCGTCACCGTGCTGCTCACCACGCAGTACCTGGACGAGGCCGACCAGCTCGCCGACCAGATCACGGTGATCGACCGCGGCACGGTCGTCGCCGACGGCAGGCCGGACGAGCTGAAGCGGCGCATCGGCGGCCAGACCCTCCAGGTGCGGCCGACGCGGCTCGCCGATCTGGACCGGGTCGAGCTGATGCTGGCCGACCTCACCGGTACGCAGCCGAACCGGGACGACGCGACCGGCCTGCTGACCGCACGCGTCGGCGACCCGGTGCTGCTGTCCGCACTGGTGCGCAGGCTGGACGACGCCGCCATCACCGCCGACGAACTGGCGATCCGGCTGCCCAGCCTGGACGAGGTGTTCCTGTCCCTGACCGGACACGCGGCCGACCAGAACGACACCGGGAACGACACCGGGAACGACACTGACGGCGAGTGGCGGGAGCCGGTCGCGGAAGGGAGCAGGGCATGAGCACGCTCGCCATCGACCCGCCGACGACCGGCCGCTACATCTCGCCGGGGCGGACCATCCGGCACGGGCTGACGCTCGCGGGCCGGAGCATCGTCAAGATCAAGAAGAATCCCGAAGTGCTGATCGACGTGACACTGCAGCCGATCCTGTTCCTGGTGCTGTTCGTGTTCCTGTTCGGCGGCGCGATCAGCGGCAACTGGCACACGTACCTGGAGACGCTGGTGCCGGGCGTCATGGCGCAGGGCACGATCATGGCCAGCGTCGGCACCGGCATCGCGCTGGGCACCGACATCACCAAGGGCGTGTTCGACCGGTTCCGCAGTTTGCCGATCGCGCGCTCGGCACCGCTGATCGGGGCCGTCATCGGGGACTCGGTGCGGTTCCTGACGGCGACCTCGGTGACGCTGATCTTCGCGACCATCCTCGGTTTCCGGATCCACACCTCGCCCGTGGCGCTGGTGGTCGCGATCGTGATCATGCTGCTGGCCGGGCTCGCACTGTGCTGGGTGGGCGTGTTCGTGTGCATGCTGGTGCGCAGTCCGCAGACCGCGCAGGGCGTGCTGATCGCGGTGCTGCTGCCGTTGTCCTTCGGCAGCAACGTGTTCGTGCCCGCGGCGACGCTGCCCGGGTTCCTGCACACGTGGGCGGACATCAGCCCGGTGAGCAAGGTCGCCGACCTGGCCCGCGGCCTGTTGATCGGTGGCCCGGTCGCCGGACCGCTGCTCGCCTCGATCGCGTGGCTGGTCGGCATCGTCGCGGTGTTCTTCCCGCTGGCGATGGTGTTCTACCGCCGCCGGATGGCCTAGCGGTGTGTCCGGTCACCGTGCCGGAATGACCAGCTGAGGGGTACTGGACGCGCCCTAGTCGGTAGGTACCTCGCTCCGCACGGCGGCGCGCAGGAGTTCGATCGCGGCCTGCCGGTCGTGGTCGAACCCCCGCGCGAACGCCGTGCGGTAGCCGTCCTCGCCCATTCGCCCGGTCAACGCGGCGACCAGTTCCCGGACGGTCGGCTCGCCCTGGTCCAGCAGGCCGCGGATGCCCGCCGCGGCACCGAGCAGTTCGGCGGCCCGCAGGTCGTCGCCGTACGCGCCGACGAGCACCGCGATCCGCTCACCGATGCCCGCGACCGTGGACATGTCGGCGCCCGGTAGCGACATCGCCAGCGCGGCGGCCAGGTGGTCGGCCGCGGCGGCCAGCTCGCCCGCCGCCAAGGCGATCCTCGACTCGGCGATGGCCAGCGCCCCTCGGGCCGACGGGTTGCGATGGGTGTCGTCGAGCAGCCCGGCCGCCTCGGTGGCCAGGACGCGGGCGGCGGGCAGATCCTGGCGGGCCACGTGGATGTGGATCAGCACGCACAGGCCCATCAGGTGCAGGTCGACGTCCTGCGCGGCGACGTTCGCCAGCGCGGTCCGCACGTCCCGCTCGGCACCGTCAAGATCGCCCGCCATGCCCCGCGCACCCGCCAGCTGCATGAGCTGCATGGGCGGCAGGTTGTTGGGCTCGCCCACTTCATCGGCGATCCGCACGGCCTCCTCGAATGCCCGCACGGCACCCGCCCGATCACCGCGCATCATCCGGTTCTGGCCGATCAGGCCCAGCGTGAACGCGGTGCCCCAGCGCTCCCCCAGCGCCCGGAACCCGTCCAGAGCGGCCACCAGTTCCGCCTCGGCCAACTCGGCATCGGCCTGGTGCACCGAGACGAAACACAGCACGAGCCGCCCCGCGGCGACCGTCCACGCATCCGCGGAGTCCGCCAACCGCACCGCGGCTGCCCGGGCCCGCTCGGCGTCGCCCTGGCGCAGCCGCACGATCGCGTCCATCACGCCGAGCATCGGGAACCGCTGCCGCAGCCCGACCCGTTCCCCCTCGGCCCACAGCCGGTCGTACTCGCCGGCGGGCGCATCGCCCTCGTGGTCGGCGATCAGCATGGCCAGCCGCATGCCGACGATGGCAGGCGTCGGCTCGCCGCGCACGTCCATCGCGTTGACGGCCTTCGACCAGGTCACTGTCTCGGTCTGGCTGCCGGTCAACACCCAGTACCAGACGAGGCCGGCCATCAGATCGGCGGCGAGCCGGGCGTCGCCCGCCGCCACCGCCTTGCCCAGCGCCGCGATCACGTTGTCGTGCTCGGTGTTCAGCTGGGCGAGACCGTGCAACTGGTCCCGGGTACGCAAGGCCGGCTCGATCCGGGTCACCAGGCCCAGGAAGTAGCGCACGAACGCGTCGTCGATCCGCTCTGCCTCGCCGCAGTCGGCCAGCTCGGCAAGGCCGTACGCGCGGACCGTCTCCAGCATCCGGTAGCGCGGCCGCCCGTCCGAGCCACTGACGACGGTGAGCAGCGACTTCTCCACCAGCGACGCGAGCAGGTAGGGCACGTCACCCACCGGCAGGTCCTCGTCGGCACACACACCCGCGGCGGACTCCGCGTCGGCACCACCGGCGAGCACCGCGAGCCGCCTGGCCAGCATGCGTTCCTGTTTGGTGAGCAGCTCCCAGCTCCACTCGACCACGCCCCGCAGCGTGCGGTGCCGCGGCAGCGAGGTGCGGCTGCCGCCCGTGAGCAGCCGGAACCGGTCGTCCAGCAGGTCGGCGACCTGATGCGGGGTCATCGCGCGCAGCCGGGCCGCGGCCAGTTCCAGGGCCAGCGGCATGCCGTCGAGCCGCCGGCAGATCTCGATGATCGGACTCAGGTTCCGCTCGTCCAGCACGAACCCCGGTAACGCGGCCGCGGCCCGCTCCACGAACAACCGCACCGCGGGACTCGTCGCCGCCTCGGCCAGCGACGCCCGGTCGGCGGGCAGGTCCAGCGGACCCACCCGGAAGCCCGCCTCGCCGGTGATCGCCAACGGCTCCCGGGTCGTGGCCAGCACGGACAGCGTGGGGCACTTGCGGAGCAGTACGTCGGCCAGTTCGGCGGCACCGCCGATCAGGTGCTCGCAGTTGTCCAGCACCAGCAGGCCACGCGCGCCGCCGAAGTGCTCGACGAGCCGGTCCAGGGCGGACTTCACCGGACCGGGCTGAATGTCCATGATCCGCACCTCGCGCAGGTCCAGTGCGGAAAGCACAGCGGTGGCCAGGTCGGTCAGGCCGGCATCCGAGCGCACCGGGGCCAGCTCCACGAACCACACGCGGCTGCCCAGTTCGTCGCTCGCGCGGGCAGCCAGTTCGACGGCGAGCCGCGTCTTGCCCGCCCCGCCCGCACCGACGAGCGACACCAGCCGGTTGGCGGCCAGCAGAGCCCTGGCGTCGGCCAGTTCGGCGTCCCGGCCGACGAAGCTGGTCAGCGGAGCGGGCAGCTCGGCGCGGCCGCGGGTCTGCGGTTTCTGCTGCCCGCGCAGCACCGCGAGGTGGGCATCGCGCAGCTCGGTGGACGGATCGATGCCCAGTTCGGTGGCCAGCGCCCGGCGGACCTGCTCGAAGTCGGCCAGCGCGTCCACGGTGCGCCCGACCGACGCCAGTGCCCGCATCCGCAACGCCACCAGGCGTTCACGTAACGGCCGGCCCGCCACCAGCCGGTCGAGCTGGGCCAGGGCGTCCTCGGGCCGGCCCAGGGTCAGCACCGCCTCACACCAGTCCTCCGCGGCGGCCAGCCACGCCTCGCCGAGCCGCGCGGCCACCGGGGCCGCGAACGGGGCGTCCGCCACCTCGGCCAGCGCGGTGCCCTGCCACAGTCGCAGAGCCTCGGCGAACGACACCTCGGCCTGCACCGGGCGGCCCGCACGCAGGTGGGAGCGGCCCTCGCCGGTCAGCCTGTCGAACCGCACCACGTCGACGTCGTCATCGGCCACGGCGAGCTGGTAACCGGCAGGTCCGGACAGCACGATGTCGACCGTGCCGGTGGCGTCCCGGATCGTCCTGCGCAGCCGGGAGACCAGTGATTGCAGGGCGTTCCCGGCGTCCGCGGGCGGCCATTCGCCCCACAGCCCGTCCACCAGCGTGTCCACCGGCACGAACCGGCCGGGGTCCAGCGCCAGCCGGGCCAGCAACATGCGCAGCCGGACACCACCGACAGGCACGGAACGTCCTTCGTCGGTGTCCAACCGCATAGGCCCCAGAAGTGCGACTCGCACACATCTACTGTGGCAGACGAGCGGCTCGTGCCGCAGCGACGTGCTCATTCGTCCGCTGGTCATATCGTCACAACCCGGTCAGCGCGAGTGCCGGCGGCAGCGCGCCGCCGCCGGTCGCCCCGTCCGCAATCCACTGCTCGCCGGCGGGGTCGCGGCTCCCGGGGGGTCGGCTCGGTGCAGGGCAGGGGTCGGGTTCGGGCCGCGAGTGTTCGGCGGGCCGTGCTGGTGGCTCCGAGGTCGCTTCGCGATTACGCTGCGCTCCACTCCCGACCCCGGGCACTCCAGCGTCGAGATCGGCTCTGTGCGAGGGAGCGCGGACCCTGAACCGTCCCGTTCGCCCTGACTTCCGTTGGGTTGCGGGCCGACGGTCGGGTCCGTTGGTCGCGGGCCAACGGTCGGTCCGTTGGTTGCGGGCCGACGGTCGGGTCCGTGGGTTGCCGGCGGACGAGTCCGTGGGTCGCCGGCCGACGGTCGGGCCCGTGGGTCGCCGGCCGACGGTCGGGCCCGTGGGTCGCCGGCCGACGGTCGGGCCCGTGGGTCGCCGGCCGACGGTCGGGCCCGTGGGTCGCCGGCCGACGGTCGGGCCCGTGGGTCGCCGGCCGACGGTCGGGCCCGTGGGTCGCCGGCCGACGGTCGGGTCCGTGGGTTGCCGGCCGACGGTCGGGTCCGTGGGTTGCCGGCCGACGGTCGGCGTCCGCTGGGGGTCGTTGGGCGCTCGCTTGGTGCTGCTTCCGGCCGGTGGTTGGGCTGGTCGGGGGGCGTCGCACACTCGCGCGTCCGTGCCTCCTACCCACGCAAAACCGGCCGTCCGCTGGTGCGGACGGCCGGCTTCGGTGCTGCTAGCTCGTTACTCGGACTCGCCTTCGACCGCGTCGCTGACGCCGCCCGAGGCTGCCAGGTCCACCGGCGGGGCGTCGGGGACGCTGGCCGGCTTCGGGACGCCCCGGAAGACGAAGTGCGCCTTGTCGTCGGAGCCTTCGCCGTCCCAGCCTTCGACGTCGGTGACGATGATCTGGCCGGGCTGCAGCTCCCCGAACAGGATCTTCTCCGACAGCTGGTCCTCGATCTCGCGCTGGATGGTCCGGCGCAGCGGCCGGGCACCGAGCACCGGGTCGAAGCCACGCTTGGCCAGCAGCTTCTTGGCCAGCGGCGTGAGCTCCAGGCCCATGTCCTTGCTCTTGAGCTGCGTCTCCACGCGCATCGCCATCAGGTCGACCATCATGATGATCTGGTCCTGAGTGAGCTGGTTGAAGACGATGATGTCGTCGATACGGTTGAGGAACTCCGGGCGGAAGTGCTTCTTCAGCTCGTCGTTGACCTTCTGCTTCATCCGGTCGTAGTTCGAGCCGTCGGTGTCACCCCTCGCGAAGCCCAGGCCGACCGCCTTGGAGATGTCCGACGTGCCCAGGTTCGACGTGAAGATGATCACGGTGTTCTTGAAGTCCACCGTGCGACCCTGGCCATCCGTCAACCGGCCGTCCTCCAACACCTGCAGCAGCGTGTTGTAGACCTCCTGGTGGGCCTTCTCGATCTCGTCGAACAGGACCACCGAGAACGGCTTGCGCCGGACCTTCTCGGTCAGCTGGCCACCCTCCTCGTAGCCGACGTACCCGGGCGGGGCACCGAACAGCCTGGAGGCGGTGTAGCGGTCGTGGAACTCACCCATGTCGATCTGGATCAGCGCGTCGTCGTCGCCGAACAGGAAGTTCGCCAGCGCCTTCGACAGCTCCGTCTTACCGACACCGGACGGGCCCGCGAAGATGAACGAACCGGACGGGCGCTTCGGGTCCTTCAGACCTGCCCGCGTCCTGCGGATCGCCTGGGAGACGGCCTTGACCGCCTGCTCCTGGCCGATGATCCGCTTGTGCAGCTCGTCCTCCATGCGCAGCAGCCTGGTGGTCTCCTCCTCGGTGAGCTTGAACACCGGGATGCCTGTCCAGTTGGCCAGGACCTCCGCGATCTGCTCGTCGTCCACCTCGGCGACGACGTCCAGGTCGCCGTCCTTCCACTGCTTCTCCCGCTCGGACTTCTGCGCGAGCAGCTGCTTCTCCGCGTCGCGGAGCTTGGCGGCCCGCTCGAAGTCCTGCGCGTCGATCGCGGACTCCTTGTCCCGGCGCACGTTCGCGATCTTCTCGTCGAACTCACGCAGGTCCGGCGGTGCGGTCATCCGGCGGATGCGCATCCGGGCACCGGCCTCGTCGATCAGGTCGATCGCCTTGTCCGGCAGGAACCGGTCGTTGATGTACCGGTCGGCCAGCGTGGCCGCGGCCACCAGCGCCGAGTCGGTGATCGAGACGCGGTGGTGTGCCTCGTACCGGTCGCGCAGGCCCTTCAGGATCTCGATGGTGTGCTCCAGCGAGGGCTCACCGACCTGGATGGGCTGGAACCGGCGCTCGAGGGCCGGGTCCTTCTCCACGTACTTGCGGTACTCGTCCAGCGTGGTGGCGCCGACGGTCTGCAGCTCGCCCCTGGCCAGCATCGGCTTCAGGATCGAGGCAGCGTCGATCGCTCCCTCGGCGGCACCGGCACCGACCAGCGTGTGCAGCTCGTCGATGAACAGGATGATGTCGCCGCGCGTGCGGATCTCCTTGAGCACCTTCTTCAGGCGCTCCTCGAAGTCACCGCGGTAGCGCGAGCCGGCCACCAGGGAGCCGAGGTCAAGCGTGTAGAGCTGCTTGTCCTTCAGCGTCTCCGGGACCTCACCCTTGACGACCTTCTGCGCGAGCCCCTCGACGACGGCGGTCTTGCCGACGCCGGGCTCGCCGATCAGCACCGGGTTGTTCTTGGTACGGCGGGACAGCACCTGCATGACCCGCTCGATTTCCTTCTCCCGGCCGATGACCGGGTCGAGCTTGCCCTCCCGCGCACTGGCGGTGAGGTTGCGCCCGAACTGGTCGAGGACCAGGGACGAGGACGGGGTGCCCTCGCCGCGGCCCGCGGCCTCCGCCGGCTCCTTGCCCTGGTAGCCGGACAGCAACTGGAGCACCTGCTGACGGACCCTGTTCAGGTCCGCACCCAGCTTGACCAGGACCTGGGCCGCCACGCCCTCGCCCTCACGGATCAGGCCGAGCAGGATGTGCTCCGTGCCGATGTAGTTGTGGCCGAGCTGCAGCGCTTCGCGCAGCGACAGCTCCAGCACCTTCTTCGCCCGCGGCGTGAACGGGATGTGCCCACTCGGCGCCTGCTGGCCCTGGCCGATGATCTCCTCGACCTGCTGCCGGACGCCTTCGAGGGCGATACCCAAGGACTCGAGGGCCTTGGCCGCGACACCCTCACCCTCGTGGATGAGACCCAGGAGGATGTGTTCGGTGCCGATGTAGTTGTGGTTGAGCATCCGGGCCTCTTCTTGGGCCAGGACGACCACCCGCCTCGCGCGGTCGGTGAACCTCTCGAACATTCGCACTCCCTGACTGCTGCGTCGGCGTCCCCTGCTGTGTGGGCCTAACTGCTAACTGCGCCCACCAGCGGCGGGATCAGCACCTTACGACCACTGTAGTCGCAGGCCCTGTCGCTCTCAGTTCGATGTAGGCAACCCAGTGGATCGGACTGAGACCGAGGAAACCGTGACACCAGGTCAAACGCAACGGGTCGCGGTGACAATTCCAGCCACCCCCCATTGTCCGCTGACCGCGAACACACCGGTAGCGGCGTTACGACCGGTCTGTACCCGGCCGGGTTGGGCCGATCGGGTGGAACTCGCTGGACTAAGGTAAGGCAATCCTTGCCCCGACGCCCGCGGCTGAGAGGTGAACCACCCGGTGACGACAGCCTCGACCACCCCCGTCGGCCTCGCCCGTTCTGTCCACGATGCGGACGCGGCACAGGCGGACCTGCGGCTGCGGCTCGGACTGCCCGCCGGTGACTGGGTGCGCTGTGCGGACCTGCTGGCCGACCTGCCCGACTGGGCCGCGCGGATCGCCCGGTGGCACACGGCCGAGTACGGCGAGGCGCCCGATCGAGTCGTGGCCGCGAGTCTGCTCAGCTGGTACCTGACCGTGCCGGCGAAGGTCGGCGCACTGCTGTTCCACACCGCCCGCCGGGTGCCCGACCTCGGGCCCGACGACCTGGCGGTCCGGTTCGGCGACCAGCCCTACCCGATCGGCGTGGCTCTGCTGTCCGATCGGTTCGCCTGCCTGGCCGGCGACCCGGGTGGCGCGCTGCCCGAGGCGAACGCGGTGCCGGACGACGCGACACTGGCCGCGGTGCTGCGCGAGCGCTATGCGACGCACGTGTCGCGGTTGCTGGCCGAACTCGCCGCAGCCGTGCGGGGATTGCGACTGGGCAGGCACACGCTGTGGGCAACGGCGACCGACGCATTGGACGGCGCCTGCTGGCGGGTCGGGCAGGCATTGGGGGCGGAAGGCGCCGGAGTGGCCGATGCCGCACTTGTGTTGCCCGCCGTTGTGCCGCCGTTCACATCCGCGTCCACGTTGCGACCGGATTCGGTTGGTGGCGGGTGGACACGACGGCGGGACAGTTGCTGCTTTCACTATGTACTGCGAGCCGGAATGGGGACGTGCGCTACGTGTCCCCGGGTATGCGACCGGTAAAGCCACGAACAAATTCAGCGCAAGTTTCGAAGTGAGCGACTGGCTCGACTCGACTCCGAGTGGGTCCGCTTCGGGGCCGGAACGAGAGAAACTGTCAGTTCGTCTGGTGGTACGCCTCGAGCACCTCGGCCGGGATACGACCGCGATCGGACACCTTCATGCCCTGCTTCCTCGCCCATTCACGGATTGCCTGATTCTGTTCCCGATCCGCCGACGCGGGCCGCGGCGCGCGACCGGCGACCGGCCTGCCTGCGGCGCGCTTACGACCACCGGCGCGACGCGCGTGTTCCACGTACTCGTCGAGGGCTTCGCGCAGGCGGCCGGCATTGTCATTCGACAGGTCAATGGTGTAGGTGGCGCCGTCGAGACCGAACTCCACTGTCTCCTCGGCCTCGGAACCGTCGAGGTCGTCGACCAGTGAGACGGTAACCTTCTGAGCCATATGCTTCCTCCTGACACCGAATGACCTGAAACACACAGGAACGAACCCGCGCACAGGTTAGCGCAATATACCCGGGGTTACGCAACTACATCCTCGGATTGTCGCTCATTCGGGGCGGACGAGCGGGAACATGATGGTCTCGCGGATACCGAGGCCGGTGAGTGCCATCAGCAACCTGTCGATACCCATTCCCACACCACCGCTCGGTGGCATTCCGTACTCCAACGCGCGCAAGAAGTCCTCGTCGACCGCCATCGCTTCGTCGTCACCGGCGGCCGCCAATCGAGCCTGCGCCTCCAGTCGGGCACGTTCCACGACCGGATCGACCAACTCGGAGTAACCAGTCGCCAACTCGAATCCGCGCACGTACAGGTCCCACTTTTCCACCACACCCGGCCGGCTGCGGTGCTCTCGCGTCAGTGGTGACGTCTCGACGGGGAAATCGCGCACAAATGTGGGGGCGAACAGATGGTCACCGATCAGGTGCTCCCAGAGTTCCTCGACCAGCTTGCCGTGCCCGTGCTTCGGGTCGACTCGCAGGCCCTGCGCCTCGGCGTGCTTGCGCAGCAGCTCGACGGAGGTCTCCGGGGTGATCTCGGTGCCCAGCCGCCCGGACAGCGACTCGTACATGCCCAGGCTGGTCCAGTCGCCGGACAGGTCGTACTCGGTGCCGTCGGCGAGCGTGACGACCTGGGTGCCGAACGCGGCCTGCGCGGCCTCCTGGATCAGCTCCCGGGTCAGTACCGCCATCGTGTCGTACGTTTCGTAGGCGCCGTAGAACTCCAGCATCGCGAACTCCGGCGAGTGGCTGGAGTCACTGCCCTCGTTGCGGAAGTTCCGGTTGATCTCGAAGACGTTCTCCAGTCCGCCCACCACGGCCCGCTTCAGATACAGCTCGGGCGCGATGCGCAGGTACAGGTCCAGGTCGAACGCGTTGGAGTGCGTCACGAACGGCCGCGCGGCGGCACCGCCGTGCAGCGTCTGCAGCATCGGCGTCTCGACCTCGATGTACCCGCGCCGGTGGAACGAGTCGCGCAGCGAGCGCACCACGCTCGCCCTGGTCCGCACGGTCTGCCGGGCGGCGGGCCGCAGGATCAGGTCGACGTAGCGCTGCCGGATCCGGGTCTCCTCGGACAGCTGCTTGTGCGCGACCGGCAGCGGGCGCAGCGACTTCGAGGTGAGTCGCCACGAGTCGGCCAGCACGGACAGCTCGCCGCGCTTGGACGTGATGACCTCGCCGTGCACGTACACGTGGTCGCCCAGGTCGGCCCCGGCCTTCCAGTCGGCCAGCGCCTCCTCGCCGACGGCGGCCAGGCTGAGCATCGCCTGCAGTTCGGTACCGTCACCCTCGCGCAGCGTGGCGAAGCAGAGCTTGCCGGTGTTGCGGATGAACATCACCCGGCCCGTGACGCCGACCACCTGGCCGGTCGACGTGTCCGACGGCAGGTCCGGGTACTCGTCCCGGATCTGCCGCAGAGTGTGCGTGCGCGGCACCTGCACCGGGTACGGGTCGATGCCCTTGGCGAGCAGGTCAGCCCGCTTGTCCCGGCGGATACGCATCTGCTCGGGCAGGTCGTCGCCGTCGACGGGCGCGTCAGGGTCTTCCGGATTCACAGCCGCATTCACACTGAAAAATGGTACGTAACCACTGTCGGCGCGTTTCCGCTGGGCCTGCCCGATAACGTGGCTGACATGACCGATCCGGATGAGTTCAGTCGCCGCGCCTCCTCGTTCGGTACCCAGGCGGGCGCGTACGCGGCCTACCGGCCGCACTATCCGGTCGCTTTCCTGCAGTGGGCTCTCGCGCCGGTGCCGGCCGCGGGCGGTAGCGCGGTACTGGACCTGGCCGCGGGCACCGGGAAGCTGACCGAGGGCCTGCTCGCGCAGGGCGCGACGGTGACGGCGGTGGAACCGGACCCGGCGATGCTGGCCGAGCTGACCGCCAGATTCCCGGCCGTGACCGCGAAATCGGGCACCGCCGAAGCGATCCCGCTGCCCGACTCGTCCGTCGCCGCGGTGTTCGCCGGGCAGGCACTGCACTGGTTCGACCTGGCCCGCGCGCTGCCCGAGATCGCTCGGGTGCTGGTGCCCGGTGGGTCACTGGTCGCGGCGTGGAACACCTACGACGAGCGGATGCCGTACCTGGACAGGCTGCACGAGCTCTCCGAGACGGTCACCTACGGCACCGACAGCGACACGCAGCGACTCGACCCGCGGCTGGTCGACTTCGGCACGGTCGAGCGGCGCGAGTTCCCGAACTGGGTGATCCGCACGGTCGACACGATGCTGGCCACCGTGGCCACGCAGTCCGGCATGCTCGTGCGCGAGCCCGAGGACCGCGACCGGGTACTGGCCGAGGTCCGCGCGGTCCTGGAAAGCGACCGGGCGACGGCCAACGGCGAGTTCGCGGTGCCGATGATCACCGTGGGCGTGCGGATCACCCCGTGACGGCGGGGCGGGGCACGTTCCGCTCGTAGACCAGGCGCAGGCCCAGCAGGGTCAGGTCCGGCACGTGGTGCTCGATCGTCTCCGACTCCGCGAGCACCAGCGGGGCCAGTCCGCCGGTGGCGATCACCGCGACCGGACCCGCCTCGGTGTGCCGCAGCTCGGTGACGATCCGCCGGACCAGACCGTCGACCTGCCCGGTGAAGCCGTAGAGGATGCCCGACTGGAGGCACTCCACGGTGTTCTTGCCGATCACCGACCTCGGCCGCACGACCTCGACCTTGCGCAGCTGGGCGGCCCGCGCGGCCAGGGCGTCGATGGAGATCTCGATGCCCGGCGCGAACACGCCGCCGAGGAACTCGCCCTTCGAGGAGATCACGTCGATGTTCGTGGAGGTGCCGAAGTCGACCACGATGCACGCGGTGCTGTGCAGGTGGTGCGCGGCGAGGGTGTTGATCACCCGGTCGCCGCCGACCTCGCGTGGACTGTCGATGAGCAGCGGCACCCCGGTCTTCACGCCCGGTTCCACGATCACCGTCCGCGCGTGCGCGTAGTACCGGCCGATCATCACCCGCAGCTCGCGCAGCACCGCGGGCACCGTGGACAGGGCGGACACTCCGGTCACCTCGTCGGCGTGCTCGCCGAGCAGTCCGCGCACGGTCAGCGCCAGCTCGTCGGCGGTCATCCGCGCGTCGGTGCGCATCCGCCAGTCCCGCAGCAGTTTCGCGTCCTCGCCCCAGCCCTCGTACAGGCCCAGCACGATGTTGGTGTTGCCGACGTCCACGCACAGCAGCACGGCGGCCTCAGCCCCCGGCCCGCAGCAACGCGTCCAGGGCGGCGGCCGCGTCCAACTCGACGGCACCCGGTGGGCCGCTGCCGGCCAGGCCCGAGCCGGGTGGCGCGAAACCCGGGTCGGCGCCGGAGTCCAGCACCCGGTTGCGGCCGTCCACGAACACGACCTTCGGCCGGTACGCCGTCGCCTCCTGGCTGTCCATCAGGCCGTACGCGATCAGGATCACGATGTCGCCCGGGTGCACCAGATGCGCTGCCGCACCGTTGATGCCGAGCACGCCACTACCGCGCTCGCCCGCGATCACGTACGTCTCCAGGCGGGCACCATTGGTCACGTCGACGATCGCGACCTGCTCGCCGGGCAGCAGATCCGCCGCGTCCATGAGGTCCTCGTCCACGGTCACCGAGCCGACGTAGTTCAGGTCGGCCGTGGTCACCGTGGCCCGGTGGATCTTCGATTTGAGCATGGTGCGCAACATGATGGGCTCCCGTCAGGCCTGCGCGACGAGGACGACCGAAACATTGTCGATCAACCGCGTGGTGCCGACCCTTGCCGCGACGAGCAACCGCGCCGGACCGGCTGCCGGTGCCGGACCGAGATCCTCCGAGCGCAGCGACAGGTAGTCCACGGCGACACCGGGCTGCGTGTCCAGCACCGCGCGGGCGGCGGCCAGCACCGCGGGGCCGCCGTCGGACCCCGCGTGCGCGCCTGCGGACAGCGCCGCCGACAGGGCCAGGGCGGCGTCCCGCTGCTCGGCGTCGAGGTAGACGTTGCGCGAGGACAGCGCCAGGCCGTCCGCCTCGCGCACGGTCGGCACGCCGACCACACGCACGTCCAGGTCCAGGTCGGCGACCATCCGCCGGACCAGCACCAGCTGCTGGTAGTCCTTCTGGCCGAAGTAGGCGTGATCGGGCCGGACCACGTTGAACAGCTTCGCGACCACGGTGAGCACCCCACTGAAGTGCCCCGGCCGGGACGCCCCTTCCAACTCGCCGCCGAGCGGGCCGGGATCGACCGTGACCATCGCGCCGCCGTCCGGGTACATGTCCTCGACGCCGGGGTGGAAGATCAGCTCGACACCCTCGTCGCGGCAGATGTCCACATCGGACTCGAATGGCCGCGGATAGCGGGTGAGGTCCTCGTTCGGCCCGAACTGCAACGGATTCACGAACACCGACACGCACACGACGGCACCGGGAGTGCGGCGCGCGGCGCGGATCAACGCGCGGTGGCCCTCGTGCAGCGCGCCCATCGTGGGCACCAGCGCGATCCGGCGGCCGGACGCGCGCAGCGCCCTGGTGACCTTCGCCAGTTCGGCTGGCCGCTCGTGCACGGTGACCTCACCCTGGCGATAGCTGAGGGTCACGACGGCGGTTCCTCCTCGATCACGGCGGCCACCTCGGCGGCGGTCGCTTCGGACAGCAGACCGGCGGCCTCGGCGCGTTGCGCGGTGCGCAGCGCGAGCGCTCGATAGGCGGGCAGCGCGGTGGGATCGGTGTCGCCGAGCACCCGCAGGTGCGTGCGCAGGGTGCCGACGTCGCCGCGGACGACCGGGCCGGTGAGCGCGCGATCCCCGTGCCGCAGGGCGTTGTCGAGTGCGGCGGACAGCAGCGGGCCGAGCAGGCGTTCGGCCGGTTCGATGCCCGCGGAGCGCAGCAGATCCGCCGACTCGGCGACGAGCGTGATCAGATGGTTGGCGCCGTGCGCGAGAGCCGCGTGGTACAGCGGCCGGGCTGCCTGCGGGACGCGCACCGGCTCGGCGCCCATCTCCACCACGAGCGCTTCGCCGACGTGCCAGGCGACCTCGTCGGCCGGGTCCGCGGTGACGGCGAAACAGCATGCTGGGATGCGTTGCAGGTCTTCTGGGCGGCCACCGAACGTCATCGCCGGATGCAACGCGAGTGGCAGCGCGCCGATCTCGGCGGCAGGCCGCAGCACGTCGACGCCGTGCGCGCCGGACGTGTGCACCACGATCTGCCCTGGCCGCAGCGCGTCGACGGCGGCGAGGCCGCGGACCGTGCCTTCGAGCACGTCGTCCGGGATGGCCAGCAGCACCAGATCGGCCAGCCGGGCCACCTCGTCGGGCGGCAGGATCGGCACGCCGGGCAGCAATTCCTCGGCCCTGCGCACGGACTCCTTCGACACACCGCTCGCCGCGACCACCGTGTGTCCCGCGGCCGCGAGTGCCGCGCCCAGCACAGCACCCACTCTGCCTGCCGAGACCACTCCGACGGCGAGCCGGGCGGGTCGGGTCACCGCGCCGCTCCCGGTCCTCGGCCACGCCTCATCACGAGCATCTCCCTCACTCGTTCCAGTCCCGTGCTACTCGGGTACCGGACGACGACGCGAGCGTAACCGCCACGAATCCAGCCCGCTTCGGGCAGGTGATGAGCTTCACCCAGCGGTGTGGCCGTTGTCAGTCGACGCGGCGACGGTGACGGTGTCGCCGCTGTCAGTCGACGCGGCGGCGGTGGCGGCGCGGCGACTCGTCGGCCGGGGCGTGGGCCGCCAGCAACTCCGTCACCGACTTGCCCGCGGCGTGCGCTCCGGTGGTCTCGGCGTCGGATTCCCCGGTCTGGCGCCATTCCCGATAGGACTGGTAGTCCTTCGGCACGTCCGGATCGGCGGAATGCCGGGACCGCTCGCCGGCCGGTTCCGCCTGCTCGGCCGGCTCGGCAGGTCGTCGGTGACCGCCGGGCGACTCGACGCGGATCGGGTCGGGCCGGGCCGGTTCAGGGCGCATCGGTTCCGGGCGCATCGGTTCCGGGCGCATCGGTTCCGGGCGCATCGGTTCTGAGCGGGCCGGCTCCGGGGGCGGCACGGGCGCTGCCACCCTCGTCGGCACGGGCCTCGGTGGTTGCGGGTGCGCGGGGGGCGGCTCGACCGGTGGGGTCAGGCGGGTGGACAGCTCGAGATCATCGGGTGCCGGCTCGTGGCGCACGTACTGCCGTACCGGCCTGCGCGGCGGCTGCGGTGCCTGCGGCGGGCGTTGCGCTGCCGGTCGCTGTGGCTGTGCCTGCGGTGCCTGGCCGGGCCACACCTGTTGCTGCTGCTGGGCTTCCGGCGCCGGCGCCGGCCTGCGCACCGGCTGCTGACGGGGTTGTGCCGGGCGGGCCACCCGGGTCGGTTGCGCGGCGGGCGCGGAGTCGCGGCGTTGCCGGTCGCCGTCGTCGGTCCCGTCCCTCGACGTCTGCGGGCGGCTGGGTTCCGGGCGGTAGCCGACCGGCCGAGGTGCCTCCCTGCGCTGTGGTTCCCGGCGGACCGGCGCGACCGGGGCGGGCGGCTGCGGGCGCTGGATCAGCTCGGTCGCCGCGGCCGGGTCGGACTCTCGTGCTGACGAACCCGCGACGATGCTGCGCCGCAACCGCCCACTGTCCTCGCCCGCCGGGACCACCCGGCGCTGTCCGTCCGACAGCGACCGCATCCTCGTCGACTGGGCCTGGAGCGCGAACCGCTCGACCAGCACCTCGCCGCCGGTCAGCCGTTCCAGGCTCTCCCGCAGGTGACGCAACTCCGCGCGCAACTCGGCGAGGTCCTCGCGGCTTGCCTCGTCGACCCGCTTGCGGGCCGCGGCCTCGACCTCCAGCTCGTACTCGCGCCGGGCGGCGACCTCGCGTTCGAGCTCCAGCTCGTAGGACGAGCGCAGGTCGGCGACCTCGCTCTCACGCTCCGTCGCCGACTTGCGGAACCGGCTGGCCAGGAAAACGCCCAGTAACGCGGCCCACAGCGCGGCGAGCACACCCAGCCGCAACCAGCGAGCGCTGTCGGTCAACACGAGCACCATGGTCGCGGCGACAGCGAGTGCCAGGACCGCTACCATCAGTAGCCTGGCTGACCGAGAGTTGTCGGTCGGCTCCTCGTCGTCGGAGTCACGGCCGCCGGTCATGGCGAATACCGTACCGGTCGGTTATCGACTTGAGATCCCTCCGTGGCCGGCCGCATACGAACCGTGCGCCGAGTGGATGATCGAATATCGGTCGCGGCTAAGTCGCCGCTAGATCCGGTCCCGATAATCGTCCGCGTCGTCCCGATCCTCCGGTGTGCGGCAGCTGTTCTCCAGCCACAGGGCGGCCGCGATCAGGGCCCCGGCACTCACCAGCCCGACAACGGCGCTGTTCGTATCGCCTGCGCCGGTGACCAGCGTGGCCCGTTTCGGCAGGACGTACACCAGAATGCCCAGCCACGCGCCCGCCATGATCGCGCCCAGCAGCGACGACGCCTTGGCCAGCGCGACCGCCCTTGCCGCGACCAGCGCGGGCACCGGCTTGGTGCCCTGCTTGCCGGCCAGCCGAGCGCGCAGCGACTGCGTGAACACCAGTTCCACCACGGCCAGCACCAGCAGCGTGACGCCTGCGGCCAGGGGCAGCGGTGGCAGCGCGTCGTAGTCGAGCAGGGCAAGCAGGTTGACCACGATGGCGATCACGACGCCGGTGATCACGAGGTCCCTGGTCCGGGTGAACTTCACCGCGCGCCACCCCCGACCGCCAACGTGAGGTCGTCGCGCCGGGTCACGCCTGCCAGTTCCGCCGGGTCGAGCGCCGCCAGCAGGCCGGCCACCCGGCCGTGCCCCGGCAGCACCGCGTCCGGTTCGATGTCCAGCCACGGGATCAGCACAGTGGCCCGCTCCGGTGTGCCGGGGTGCGGGAGCAGCAGTTCGGGGTCGGCGGACGTGACGCCGTCCACCGTGACGATGTCGACGTCCAGCGTGCGCGGACCCCAGCGGACGGTGCGCACCCGCCCGGCCTCGTTCTCCAGCCGGCGCGCCCTGGTCAGCCAGCCCCACTCGTCGACGCCCGGCTCCGCCACGATCAGCACGGCGTTGAGGAAGTCCGGTTGCTCGACCCCGCCCCACGGCGCGGTCTCGTACACCGGTGACACGGCGACGACGGCAGGACCCAGCCCACGCACGGCCGAGGTGAGGTGCGCGAACCTGTCCCCCAGGTTGGCGCCGAGCGACAGCACGGCCCTGGTCATGGCATGTCCCTGCTGCCCCGGCGCGAGCGGCGCGCGGTGACGGACACGTCGGCGAACGCCAGCGGGATCGGCGCGGACGGCTTGTGGATGGTGACCTCGACGGCGTGCGCCCGGTCGTCGGTCATCACCTCGTCGGCCACCCGCGCGGCGACGCTCTCGATGAGGTCGCACGGTGGGCCGCCGACGATCGCGGCCGCCCGCTTCGCCAGGTCGCCGTAGTCCAGGGTGTCGGCGAGGTCGTCGGTGGCGGCGGCCCGGTCCAGGTCGAGCCACACCGTGATGTCCACCAGGAAGTCCTGGCCGTCGCGCCGCTCGTGCTCGAAGACGCCGTGCCGGCCCTGCACCCGCAGGCCGGTCAGGGTGATGCGGTCGGTCATCGCGGCCTGCCTTCCCGCCACGCCGCCGCGACGGCGACGGCGTCCAGCGACTTGTCCACGTTGTGCACCCGCACACCCCAGGCACCGGCGGCCGCGGCCAGCGCGGACACGGCGGCCGTCGCGTCCTCCCGGCCGTCGGGCGAGCGCGGCTTGCCGTCCGCACCGGCGAGCAACCCGCCGAGGAAACGCTTGCGGGACGCCCCGACCAGCACCGGGAAACCCAGCTCGATCAACGACGGCAGCGCGTGCAGCAGCGCCCAGTCGTGCGCGGCGTGCTTGGCGAAACCCAGACCGGGGTCCAGCACGAGCGACTCGGGGGCGGCCCCGGCCGCCAGCGCCGCGTCCACCCGCGCGGACAGTTCGGCGATCACCTCGGCGACCACGTCGGTGTAGGTGGCCAGCGAGTTCATGTCCTTGCTGTGGCCGCGCCAGTGCATCAGGATCCACGGCACGCCGTGCTCGACGACGACCCTGGCCATGTCCGGATCGGCAAGACCGCCGGACACGTCGTTCACGATCCGCGCGCCCGCGGCCAGCGCGTTCTCGGCGACCCGCGCCCGCGTGGTGTCCACGCTCACCGGCACGCCCGCCGCGGCCAGCTCACGGATCACCGGTACGACCCTGGCCGACTCGATGTCAGCGTCCACCCGCCCGGCACCCGGCCGGGTCGACTCGCCGCCCACGTCGATCAGGTCCGCACCGCGCTCACGCATGGCCAGGCCGTGCGCGACCGCGTCGCCGGGATCGAAGAAGCGGCCACCGTCGGAGAACGAGTCGGGGGTGACGTTCAGGACGCCCATCACGACACAACGACCCGGGCGCGGCAGACCGGCCGGCGGCGTGGTCACCGCACTCGTGCCTTGATCAGGTCGAGCGCCTCGGCGCGGGACGACGGGGCGTCACGCAGCAGCCCGCGGACGGCCGACGTGGTGGTGCGGGCGCCCGGCTTGCGGACTCCGCGCATCGCCATGCACAGGTGCTCCGCCTCGATCACCACGATCACGCCGCGCGGGTCCAGCCTGCGCACGATCGCGTCGGCCACCTGCGAGGTCAGCCGCTCCTGGACCTGCGGCCGCCGCGCGTACAGGTCGACCAGCCGGGCCAGCTTCGACAGGCCCGTCACCCGGCCCTGCTCGTTGGGGATGTAGCCGATGTGCGCCACGCCGTGGAAGGGCAGCAGGTGGTGCTCGCAGAAGCTGTACGTGGGGATGTCGGTGACCAGGACGAGTTCCTCGTGGCTCTCGTCGAACGTCTTGGCCAGTACCGAGTCCGGATCGGTGAACAGGCCCGCGAACAGCTCCCGGTAGGCCTTGGCGACCCGGGCCGGAGTGTCCTTGAGGCCCTCCCGGTCCGGGTCCTCGCCGCAGGCCAGCAGCAGCTCGCGGACGGCGGCCTCGGCCCTCGGCTGGTCGAACACCGTTCGACCAGGCAGCGCCTGGACGCGCGCGGCACCATCGGTACTACTCGACACCACGACACCTCCACCGACTGGCCGACCGGCACCGGACCGATCGCGGACTCAGCTCAACGACCCGAGTCCCGGTCATCGGTGTCCACCGTGTGGCGGGGCTGACCGCCGTCACGCTGTTCGCCATCGCTGGGCACGGCGTCCTGCGGACCGTTGTTCGGGCGCTCCCACGCGGGCGTCCAGGTCTGGCCCGGCGGCGTCGTCGCCGGGGTCCACCCGGGCGGGGCACCGTAGTACGGCGGACCCGAGGTGGGCGATCCGTCGCCTGCCTGGTTGCCGTACGGCTGCCCGCCCGCCGGGTTGTACCCCGGCTGCTGGTAGCCGGGCTGTGCCCCGTAACCGGGCTGTGCCCCGTAACCAGGCTGACCACCATTGCCGGGCTGACTGTTGCCGGGCTGACTGTTGCCGGGCTGACTGTTGCCGGGCTGACCGTTGGGCTGCCCGTTGCCGGTGTGCATGCCGTTCGGGCCACCGTTGTTGGCGCCCAGGTCCAGTTGGCCGGGCACCGGTGCGGGCACCGTGCCCACCGGGCTGAGCGCGTCCTCGACGGGCCACGGCTCGCCGCGGTCGATGGCCAGCTCGCGCCGCGTCTTCACCGGCGGCTTGTCCGACGGCGTACGGCCGCCGAAGTCGTTGAACTCGGTGATCCGCGGCCGCTTCTGCACCCGGTTGAAGATCCGCTCCAGGTCCTTGCGCTGCAGGGTCTCGCGGTCCAGCAGCTCGACGACCAGGTCGTCCAGGACGTCGCGGTACTGGTTGAGCACGCCCCACGCCTCGGTGTGCGCTGCCTCGATCAGCGCGCGCACCTCCTCGTCGATCTCGTGCGCGACCTCCAGCGAGTAGTCCGGCTGGTGGCCCATCGACCGGCCCAGGAACGGGTCGCCCTGGTCCTGGCCGTACTTCACCGCACCCAGCCGGGCGCTCATGCCGTACTCGGTGACCATCGCCTTGGCGATCTTGGTGGCCTGGTCGATATCGGCCGACGCACCGGTGGTGGGCTCGTGGAACACCAGTTCCTCGGCCGCCCGGCCGCCCAGCGCGAACACCAGCCGCGCGATCATCTCGGAGCGGGTCATCAGCTCCTTGTCGTCCTCGGGGACGACCAGTGCGTGCCCACCGGTACGGCCACGCGGCAGGATCGTGAGCTTGTAGACCGGCTCCAGGTCCGGCATCGCCCACGCGGCCAGCGCGTGCCCGCCCTCGTGGTAGGCGGTGATCTTCTTCTCCTTGTCGGAGATGATCCGGCTCTTGCGGGCCGGGCCGCCGATCACGCGGTCCACCGCTTCTTCGAGCGCGGCACCCGCGATCACGTGCCCGTTCTTGCGGGCGGTGAGCAGTGCGGCCTCGTTGATCACGTTGGCCAGGTCGGCGCCGGACATGCCCACGGTGCGCTTGGCCAGCCCGTCCAGGTCGGCGTCGGCGGCCAGCGGCTTGCCCTTCGAGTGCACCGCCAGGATCGCGCGGCGACCACGCATGTCGGGTGCGGACACCGGGATCTGCCGGTCGAACCGGCCGGGGCGCAGCAGCGCCGGGTCCAGGATGTCGGGCCGGTTGGTGGCCGCGATCAGGATGATCCCGCCGCGGGCGTCGAAGCCGTCCATCTCGACCAGCAGCTGGTTCAGCGTCTGCTCGCGCTCGTCGTGGCCGCCACCCAGGCCGGCGCCACGCTGGCGGCCGACCGCGTCGATCTCGTCCACGAAGATGATGCACGGCGCGCTCTGCTTGGCCTGCTCGAACAGGTCACGCACACGGGAGGCACCGACACCGACGAACATCTCGACGAAGTCGGAACCGGAGATCGAGTAGAACGGCACGCCTGCCTCACCGGCGACGGCCCTGGCGAGCAGCGTCTTACCGGTACCGGGCGGGCCGTAGAGCAGCACGCCCTTCGGGATCTTCGCGCCGAGTGCCTGGTAGCGGCCGGGACTCTGCAGGAAATCCTTGATCTCCTCGAGTTCCTCGACGGCCTCGTCCGCACCGGCCACGTCACCGAAGGTGGTCTTGGGCATGTCCTTGTTGAGCTGCTTGGCCCGGGACTTGCCGAAGTTCATCACCCGGTTGCCGCCGCCCTGGACGTTGTTGATCATGACCCACATCAGCAGCACGAGCACGCCGAGCGGGATCAGGTAGATCAGCAACTGGCTCCAGAACGAACTCTGGGTCACCTTGGTGTCGAACTTCACATTCTTCGCCGTCAGCTGGCTGAAGACGGCTTGTTCGGAGTTCGCCGGGTAAGACGTGATGAGCTTCGTCGCGCCGTTGGCCGGATCGGGCTTCTTGAGGTCGAGCCGGAGTTGCTGTTCCTTGTCCCCGATGGTGGCGTCCGATACGTTGCCGGCGCTGACCTGGGACAGCGCTTCGGACGTGGGCACCTGCGTGTATCCACGGGTGTCATCGAACAACGTGCTGAAGGCGTAGTACACGAGCAACAACGCGACTACCCACAGCAGCGGGTTTCGTAGCAGGCGCTTACGGTCCATTCACTTACGGCCGACGGCCTCGACCCTCCCAAACTCGCGCTCGACCAGGGGTAGCCCACCACCCAGCCGGACGGGACACCCCGGACCGGTCCAGGGTACCGCCCGCTGGGAAATGCCCAGCAGGAGCGGCCCGCCGCCGATCCAGCCCATCTCTAGCTGCAACGGCGCACCGACCGGATGCGTTCCCGAGTTCCCTGCCGTTGCGCGGGTTGCCCCGTTCGCCCAGCGCGTACACGCAACACCACGGTGTTAGTTGTGGACGGTGTTACGCGTAGACCTCGGGTTTCAGGGTGCCGATGTAGGGCAGGTCCCGGTACCGCTCGGCGAAGTCCAGCCCGTAGCCGACGACGAACTCGTTCGGGATGTCGAAGCCCACGTAGCGGACCGGCACGTCCACCTTGATGGCGTCGGGCTTGCGCAGCAGCGTGCAGACCTGCAGCGACGACGGGTTGCGGGCGGTCAGGTTCTTGCACAGCCAGGACAGCGTGAGCCCCGAGTCGATGATGTCCTCGACGATCAGCACGTCCCGGCCCGCGATGTCGCGGTCGAGGTCCTTGAGGATGCGGACCACGCCCGAGGACGTCGATCCCGAGCCGTAGGAGCTGATCGCCATGAACTCCAGCTGCACCGGCACCGGCAGCGTGCGCGCGAGGTCGGTCAGGAACATGATCGCGCCCTTGAGCACGCAGACCAGCAGCAGATCCTGACCGCCCTGGGGCCGGTCGGTGGCGATCTGCTTGGCCAGCTCGTCCACCTTGGCGTGGATGTCCTGCTCGGTGATGAGCACGGAAGCGATGTCGTCGTCGTACACGACGGGGCGTCCCCTCTCTGCCAGGTGGTGGACCTATCCGGCGTCCGTCCGGTCGAGCAGCAGCCTGCCATGTGCTCTGCGCACGACCAACCCGCCGGGCACCCACACACCACCCTGACCATGCCAGCAACCGACCAGATCGTCGGCCGCGCGCAGGTGTGCGTCGGTGAGTTCGGCCACTCCGCGGGCCAGCAGCCACCGGCGCAGCACCCGCCTGCGCACCGCGGCAGGCAGCTCCGCCAGCACGTCGACGGCCACCTCGGTGCCCTCGACCACCACCCCTGCCGCCCAGCCGTCCAGCGCCGCGGAGTCGTCGCGCAGCTGGGCCGCGGTCCGCACCAGCGCCTCCGCGACACCACCGGCCAGTACGTCCTCCAGCAGCGGCAGCACCTCGGTGCGCAGCCGCACGCGGGTGAACCGGGGATCGACGTTGTGCGGGTCCGCCCAGGTGGTCAGGCCCAGGCGGGCGCACGCGGCCACGGTGACCGTCCTGGGCACGCCCAGCAGCGGTCGTGCCCACGGCGGATCCAGCGGCCGCATACCGGCGATCGACCGCGGCCCTGACCCACGGCCCAGGCCCAGCAGGACGGTCTCGGCCTGGTCGTCGCGGGTGTGGCCGAGCAGTACCAGCGCGTCCGGCGCGGGCAGAGCGGCCCGCAGCGCGGCATAGCGGGCCCGCCGGGCCGCGGCCTCGACGCCACCGGGGCCGTCGACCGTGACGGGCAGCACCCTGACCTCGGTGAGCCCGAGGTCCGCCAGGGTCTTGGCGGCCCGCTGCGCCACATCGGCGGAGCCCGCCTGCAGGCCGTGGTCCACGATCAGCCCGTGCGTGCGCAGGCCCAGCTTCGGAGCCAGGTACGCGGTCGCGGCCGCCAGGGCGAGCGAGTCCGGCCCACCGGACACGGCGACAGCGACCTCGCCCGACGCGAGCCGGCCCGCCGTGCGGGCAGCGGTCAGCAGGGCACGCACGGCCGTCCGGACCGCGGGTACCGAGTCGTCCATCGCCAGGTGTGGTGTCAGCCGTGCACGCGGTGCAGCCACAGCGCCGGATCCCGGATCTCCGCCCTGGTCGGCAGCGCCTCCGGCGCGGACCAGACGGCGTTGAACCCGGTCATGCCGACGGCGTCGACGACCTGCCCGGTGAACGCGGAACCCTCCGCGTACTGGCGGACCTTGGCCTCGACGCCCAGCACGCTGCGCAGCAGGCGGTCCAGCAGCCCACCGCCCTTGCGGCGCTCCGCGAACCGGGACCGGATCTCCGCGACGGACGGCACGACCTGCGGGCCGACCGCGTCCATCACGTGGTCGGCGTGGCCCTCCAGCAGCGTGGACAGCGCCAGCAGCCGGTCCAGCAGTTCGCGCTGCTCGGGGGTCTGGAACAGTTCGATCATGCCCAGCGGGCCGAGTGCCTGGGAGCCGTTGCGCAGCCGCTCCTTCGCGGTCCGGATCACCTCGGGCAGCCTGCCCACGGCGTCCAGCGCGCTGTCGTCGATGCTGGCCAGCAGCTTGCCGACCTGCGAGGCGAAGTAGTCGCGCAGCCACGGCACGGCCGTGAACTGCAGCCGGTGAGTGCACTCGTGCAGGCACACCCACAGCCGGAAATCCTCCGCCGACACGGACAGCGCGCGCTGCGCCGCCACGATGTTCGGGGCGACCAGCAGCAGCCGGCCGGCGCCCGGCTCGCCGCCGAACGGGTCGTACTGACCGAGTACCCGGGAGCTCAGGAACGCCAGCACCATGCCCGCCTGTACGCCCGCCGTGCCCGCGAGTACGTTGCCGACCGCACCGCCGTAGGTGCCCGGGAGCACGCCGTCGGTCATCGTCGAGATGCCCTCGGCGGCCGCCTTCACCCAGCCCGGCCGGTCGACGACCTCACCCTCACGCAGCGGCAGGCCCTGGCCGAGTCCGGTCAGCTCGCGGACGTGCTGTTCCGCGGTGGCCGTGATGCCCCGCAGTTCGCGGACGGCCTCTCGGGCTTCGGCCGGCTCGACGGCCGGTCCGCCGCGGGCCAGCACCCGGCCGGTGCCGATCGCCACCGACCAGTCGACCGGGGGGGCCTTGGTGGGGTGCCGATCCGTGGCCACGTTCACGTTCTCGACGGTACCCGACGCCGGACCGGTCGGCCGGGGTCCGCGCTAACCGCAGCCGCAGCCACGCAACGCGGCCGTCACGTCGTCGATCGCCGTCGCGGCAGCCCCGGCCGAGTTGCCCGCGTTCAACGCGAACACCAGTACCCGGCCGCTCCGGTCGAGCACGACCCCGGCGAGCGCGTTCACGCCCTCCTCCGACAGCGTCCCCGTCTTCGCCCGGACCCAGCCCTTCGCGGCGGCCGACGGCCCACTCTGGAAGCGGCCCTCCAGGGTGCCGTTGCCCAAGGCGCTGCCCGCGATCGGCAGCCCGTAGAGCAGCGGCCGCAGTTTGGCGACCCGCGGATCGGACGCGTTCGGTTCGGCCGCGACGCGCAGCACCTGAGCCAGCAGACTGGTCGGCAGCAAGTCCGAAGGGGACAGTCCACTGCTGTCGTACAGCCGCGCACCAGTAGTACTGAAACCGTTGCGCTGCAACACATCCATCACAGCCTCGGTGGCACCCTCGAACGTCGCCGGCTTGTGGTCGGCGATCGCGACCTGGCGGCCCATCGCCTCGGCGAGCACGTTGTCGGAGATCTGCAACAGGTTGGTCACCAGGTCCGGCACCGGCACCGAGTGCACCTCGCCGAGCAGTTGCGCACCCGCGGGCGTCGGAGTGTTCGTCGTGGACACGGCCGAGCTCGGCAGGCCGAGATCCTTGGCCAGCTCGGCGCCCGCCGCCTGCGCCGGGGTGCAGGTGCGGGTGGTGTCCGCCACGGTCGGGTCGAGCCGGCCGCCGTCCATCATCGCGGCCTGGATCGGGGTGAAGTTGTCCTGGTTCGGGCACGGGTCCCAGCCGTCGCCCGTCGTCGGCCCGGAGAACAGGCCGACGTCGACCACGACCTTGCTGATCGTGCCCTGGGCGTGCGCCTTGACCTGGGCGGCGAGGTCGGTGATGCGGGGCGCGTTCGGATAGACCGTCTGCTTCGGCGCCGCGAACGACGAGAGCGTCGGGTCACCGCCCCCGACCAGCACCACCGTGCCGGGCGTGCTGCCCGCCACGACCTTGGTGTCCAGCGTGGCCTGCGGCCCGAGGATCAGCAGCGCGGCGGCCGAGGTGAGCACCTTGTTGGTGGACGCGGGCGTCACGGGCGTCGACGGCTCCTGACTCCACAACACCGAACCGGTCGCCGCGTCGATCACTGTCCCGCGCAACGTGCCGAGCACCGGGTTGCCCGCCGGGCCCGCCAGCGCGGCACCGACACCGGCCGCGGTGGGCGCGGGGCCCGCATCGTCCGGCGGCTTGAGCTGGGCCTGGTAGAGCACCGGCGACGGCGGGGCCTGTGTGGTCGGCCCGGCCACCTTCGACAGGCCGAGGCGCTGCGCGACCGTCGGCGACGTGAACACCACGGCCACGCCGACCGCGATCACCACCACGAGAGCTCCGACACTGATCAGCACCCGGTTGCGCACCCGATGGCTGGGCCGCTCTTCCGGTTCGAGCCCGGTCTCCGTGTCGGGTTCGATATCGGGTTCGCGGCCGTCGTCCAGGCGCGGTATCAGCTGGGTGGACTCGACGTCCCGCTCGGGCTTGGGCGCCGGGCTCAGGCCGCGCTCGGTCGGCGGTTCGTCCTTGACGACCGGGATGACCTGCGTGGACTCCACCGGTGGCGGCGCTGGCTGCGGGGTCGGCCGTCGGGTTGGCGCCGGCGATTCGATGCGGGGCAGGAACTGCGTGGTCCCGACGTCCTCGACCGGCCGCACGCGCGTGGTCGGCGGCGACTCGGGCTCGCGCCGGGGCAGCGGCGGACGCGCGGACGGCGGCGGAGGCGGCGCCGGCCGCCACGGCGGCCTGGGTTCGAGTCGGGGTTCCTGCCTAGGTTCGGGCCGAGGCTCAGGTCGCTGTTCGGGCCTGGGTTCGGACCTCTGTTCGGGCCTGGGTTCGGACCTCTGTTCGGGCCGGGGTTCGGGCCGGGGTTCGGGCCGGGGTTCGGACCTCTGTTCGGGCCGGGGCTCAGGCCGGGGTTCGGGCCGGGGCTCCTGCCTGGGGGCGGGCCGCTGTTCGGGCCTCGGCTCCGGTTCGGGTTCCGGCCTCGGCGCTAGCTTCGGTTCCGGCTCAGGCTCGGGTGCCGGCTCAGGCTCGGGCGCAGGCTCAGCCTGCGCGACCGGCTCAGGCTCGGGTTCCGGTGCCGGCACGGGTTCGGCCTCCGCAGCCGATTCGGGCTCGGGTTCGGCGGCTGGTTCGGGCTCAGGCTCTGGTTCGGCCTTGGCGGCCGGTTCGCTCTCGGGCTCAAGCTCGGGCCTGGCGGCCGGTTCGGGCTCGGGCTTGGCGGCTGGTTCCGGCTCGGCCATGGCGGCCGGTTCCGGCTCGGGCTCCGGTTCGGACTTGGGCTCCGGCTTGGGTTCCGGCGCGGGCTCCTGGCCCGGCCAGGCGTACTGCCTGGCGGGCGCTGTGGGCTCGGGTTCGGGTTCCGGCTCGTCGGCCGCGTCGGGCCAGGCCGGCTCAGCCTTGGCGGCGGGATCGGGCGCCTGCTCGGGCTTCGCGGCCTCGGCCGCCGGTGCGGGTGACGGCTCGGGCTCCGGTGCGGCCTTCGGTTCCGCGGTGCCTATGGGCTCCGATTCGGACTCCGGCTCGTCCTCGGGCTCGTCCGCGCCGGGTTCGGGCGCCGCCTTGTCGGCTGCATCACGCTCGGCGGTGTCGGCGGTCTCGCCAGGTTTGTCGGCAGGCTTGGCCGCGGCCTCGTCCACCGGCTTGTCGGCAGGCTTCTCCGCAGGCTTGTCCGCGGGTTTGGCCGAGGTGTCGCTGTCCTCGTCCGGCCAGGCCGACCGACCGTGGGCGGCGGGCTCCTTCGGCTCGGCTCCGTCCTGCACGCGGGGCTCCGTGGTGACATAGGGGGCAAGGTCACACCATGTTCCACAGTTGGCGGCACTGTCCCGGCACGGTGCGTGGTCCACACTAGTGGCGTATCGAAGGCGGCCATGCCGCCGCTCCCAGTACCGAAACGAGCGAGGACGACGACGTGGACTTCGACGTCACCATCGAAATCCCCAAGGGACAGCGCAACAAGTACGAGGTGGACCACAAGACAGGCCGGATCCGGCTGGACCGCACCCTGTTCACGGCCACGCAGTACCCCGCCGACTACGGGTTCATCGATGACACGTTGGGGCAGGACGGCGACCCGCTGGACTGCATGGTCCTGGTTCAGGAGCCCACGTTCCCCGGCTGCCTGATCCGCTGCCGGGCGATCGGCATGTTCCGGATGACCGACGAGAAGGGCCCCGACGACAAGGTCATCGCGGTGCCCTCCGACGACCCCCGGCAGGAGCACCTGCGCGACATCCATCACCTCAACGAGTTCTACCGGCTGGAGATCCAGCACTTCTTCGAGGTCTACAAGGACCTGGAGCCGGGCAAGAGTGTGGAGGGCGCGACGTGGGCAGGCCGGACGGAAGCCGAGGCGGAGATCACCCGGTCGTATGAACGTGAGCGGGACGCCGACCACGACCACGAGCACTGACGGGTAGACCCACGACGAGCGGGCCGGTGCACGACGCACCGACCCGCTCGTCTCGTCGTGGCTAGGCCCAGCCGGGCATCGGGTAGGCGCGCAGCAGCTCGCGCACCTCGCCGGCGATCTTGTCGATCGCGGCCTCGTCGTCGGCGGCGGTGACGGCCCGGTCGATCCAGTCGGCGACCTGCGGCATCTGCTCGACGCCCAGGCCGCGCGTGGTGACGGCCGGGGTGCCGATCCGGATGCCGGACGGGTCGAACGGCTTGCGCGGGTCGAACGGCACGGTGTTGTAGTTCAGCTCGATCCCGGCCCGGTCCAGCGCCTTGGCGGCCGGCTTGCCGCCGATCCCCTTGCTGGTCAGGTCGGCCAGGATCAGGTGGTTGTCGGTGCCGCCGGACACCAGGTCGAAACCGCGCTCGGTGAGTGCGGCGGCCAGTGCCTTCGCGTTGGCGACGATGGCGTGCGCGTACTCGGTGAACGACGGTGCCGCTGCCTCGTGCAGTGCGACGGCGATGGCGGCCGTCGTGTGGTTGTGCGGGCCGCCCTGCAGACCGGGGAACACTGCCTTGTTCAGGGCCTTGGCGTGCTCGGCGTCGGACATGATCATCGCGCCGCGGGGGCCACGCAGTGTCTTGTGAGTGGTGGTGGTGATCACCTGGGCGTGGCCGACCGGTGACGGGTGGGCGCCACCCGCGACGAGCCCGGCGATGTGCGCGATGTCGGCCACCAGCACCGAACCGGCCTCGCGGGCGATCTCGGCGAACGCGGGGAAGTCGATGGTCCTCGGGATCGCCGTGCCACCACAGAAGATCAGCTTCGGCCGTTCGGCCAGTGCCAGGTCACGCACCTCGTCCATGTCGACCCGACCGGTGTCCTTGCGGACGCCGTACTGGACGCTGCGGAACCACGCGCCGGTGGCCGACACCGACCAGCCGTGCGTGAGGTGACCACCGTGCGGCAGCCCCATGCCCATCACGGTGTCGCCGGGCTGGGCGAACGCGAGGTAGACCGCGAGGTTCGCCGGCGAGCCGGAGTACGGCTGGACGTTCGCGTGGTCGACTCCGAACAGCGCCTTGGCCCGCTCGATCGCGAGGGTCTCCAGCTGGTCGATGATCTGCTGGCCCTCGTAGTAGCGGCGGCCCGAGTAGCCCTCGGAGTACTTGTTGGTCAGTACCGTGCCGGTCGCCTCCAGCACAGCGGCGGACACGTAGTTCTCGGACGCGATCAGCCGGATCTTCTCGAACTGGCGCTGGGTCTCGGCCTCGACCAGCCGTTCGACCTCGGGGTCGACAGCGGCAAGGTGTGGGGTTGCTGGTTGGTGCATCGATGTGCCTCCTGGGCTCGACTCCGCCGGCGTGGACACCCAGGCGCGCGGTGCCCGCCGTTGCTGCTCCCCGGTGGTCGTTTCCACCCGAACACGCCAGTCGCGACCCATCAACCCTATCCAACCTGCGGCTGATCAGGACGCGGCCTCGTCGGGTACAGATCAGGTACAACTCAGTGCGGCGTCCACCAGTGATCGAGTGCGATCAAGGCGGCCACCCGATTTGGGATGACTGGCGCTACAGGATGAAGCAGGATGCCGGGGTGACAGACTCGAAGTCGCCGTCGGCGAATGGTCGAGATCGCGCTGCGATCGAGCACATCATCGGCAGAGCGCTGCCACAGGAGTGGCCGCCGGACGCTCTCAGTCCAGGAAGCAAAGTAACCGTGATCCGCGATCCTGACCGGGGTGGTCCCTGGCAGCAGGAGTTCTCCGCGACTATCGACGATATGGCGGCGCCCGAGGCTGTCAGCAATCCTCTGGCGGGTGACGGAGAGCTCGCTTATTGGGTGCGGTTTGACTTGCCGCAGTACGACAGCAGCGGGGATGGGCCGTATCGCAAGGCGCAGATTTGGGGCAGTTACCTGCGGCCCGCACAGTGATCTGACAGTCCATCCGCGCCTGCGGTCTACCTGCGGCGCCGAGGCCGTGGCCCTGCCCGTCTCGGACGCGGAAATGCCTGCCGCACAAGCGTTCCTGTCGGTGCCTGGAGCGCGGCCTGCGTGCGGAGTTGATCGACGACGGCAGCCTCGGCGCGCGCATCCGAGCGGCCCGGCTGGTCCCGTACCAAGCGGTGATCGGCGCACGGGAGGCGGCGGCCGACGAGGTCGCGCTCCGCCTGCGCGACGGCACCCGCCTCGACGCCCTGCCGGTGGTTCTGGCCGTGGACCGGATCAGGGCTCAGGTCGAGGACCACCAGGTGAACCTGTGGCCGGTCACAGCCGAGGTCTCCTAAGCGTGCTCGCGATCGCTGCTTGACCCAGCGACGATGCTTTGTGGTCAGCGCGTCGGAATACCGTTCGCGCGCTAAAACCGAGATCTGGATCCCCCCACACACAGGCGCTGACCTGCGTCCACCCACTCCCTGCCCTCATCCCGACACGAAGCCGATCACCTGGGCCTGCGGTGCTGGGTGAAGGCACGCTTTTCCGCCTTGAGCGGAGCCGCAGGTCATCGTCATGCTCGGCCGTCGGGATGGTGGCATCGACCCGACCTTGATCGCGGACCCGGCATGTCCTTACCGTCGCCAATCGCCCATACCGGTCAGGTGAAGCGATGTGCCCCCATGGGGCATTGCCCACATGCCCCACAGGGGCTACTCTTCTGTTGTCCACCCAACGAGCCACGATGGCCATACGGCCGTCAGGCGACCAAGGAGGTGCCATAAATGACCACGCTTGAGGGATTTCACCCAGTCGCAGAAGTGACGGCAGACGAGCGTGCGCGCATCCCCGTTGGCCGGGCAGGAGCGCACAAGGATGACCGCTACGCGGTTTCAGTCAACGATGACGGCTTGATCTTGCTAACGCCAGTGGCAAGCATTCCAAAGCGGGAGCTGGTCGTTTGGGAGAACGACCAGCTCAAAGCATCCCTGTTCCGTGGTCTCGCGGACGCCGCCGAGGGCAAGATCAGGCGGCTGGACTGGCTGACTGACGGCGATGACAGCGACGATGACGAGTGAGTGCGCCACCCTACGAGCTTCAATACACCGACGAGGCCGAGTCGATCATTGACGATCTTCGTAAACCTCAGCACGCCGTCAAACTGAAGAAAGTGCGTAAGGCTCTGAGGTTGCTGCGTGATCCAGGCCCTAGGCATCCCGGACTGAATAGTCACCCATACCAGTCGATCCCGGGGCCTGGTGGCGCAACTCTTTGGGAGTCGTACGTAGCGAACAAGACGCCGTCAGCATGGCGCATCTGGTGGATCTACGGGCCAGCGCCTGACGAGATCACGATCGTCACGGTCGGCCCGCACCCCTAGCTTTCGTGAGCGTTCTCGGTCCCCTCTCCGCTGAGCTGCAACAGGATCGACGCCAGCGTGCCGCGTGCCACGGTCCGGTGCATCGGAACGATCGTCCGCCAGCCGTCCTGGTCGGAACTTCACGTGGCTGCCCTTGGTCGGCACGTACTCGAATCCGGCGCGCTCCATCGCAGCGACGACCTGCTTGCCGGACAGTTGTGACGGTGCTGGACTCACGCGGCGGAGATCCGTACGTCAACGGAGGTCACCAACGGGCGAACGAGCACGGTCGGAGCCGGCTCATCCTCGAAGTACAACTCCAGCGCCTCGCGCAGGTTGGCCAGGGCCTCCTCGACCGTCTCGCCTTGACTGACTACCTCGACTTCCAGGCAACGGGACACGTACCACCCATCGTCACGGGTGACGGCGGCGGTGAAGGTGACCGGGCTCGACATACCCCGAGGATACGGATCGCCGGTACCGCGATACGCCGTCCCGCGTGAACGCGTGGTCCGTGGGCCTGGCCTCCGGTGTGCGGCAGGGCGAGGCTCTGGGGCTGCGTTGGGACCACGTCAACCTGGACACGGGTGATGTTCGCGTCTGGTGGCAGCTTCAGTGCAACCAGTGGGGCCACGGGTGCGACGACCACCATGCCTGCGGGCGGATCGGACAGGCGGTGGTCTGGTTCCGCAAGCTCAAGGTCACGACAAGCGGACGGTCACACTGCCGGCGCAGCAGGTGGCAGCACTTCGGCGACACAAGATCGGGCAGGATGCCGAGCGGATCGCGGCCGCCAGAACCCTGCTCGCGGAGCAAGGCGTCCACGTGCGGACGATCCAACTCATCCTTGGGCCACGATGGTCCGCGAGGCCGCCCGGCAGATCGGCGGCGCGCTGTGGGACGAGTAGCAACTGCTACCCCAAATGCTCCCCTGACGACTCAGGCCCCTTCCGAATAATCGGAAAGGGCCTGGTCAGGCATGGAGCCGCCTAAGGGAATCGAACCCTTGACCTACGCATTACGAGTTTTACCCTGAGTCGTTCGGCGAGGTCCGTTGATCGTTCGCGCCGCAGGTCAGAGGGCGTGTGCGACTCCGGTGCGAACGGCCGCGTACGGGGGTGAACTGCAACGAAAACCGCAACGATCGGCGGCTTGATCAGCTCCACCCAGTCCTCCCCCGCCATCCCGACACGAAGCCTCGAACACGGCCGGTGGCGACGGGTCAAGGCACGCTCTCCCGCCTTGACGCGGCGCTGCCGGCCGGTGTCACGCTCGGGCGTCGGGGTGGCTGGCCAGGTCTGCGGCGGACTCGCTCGGGTAGCGCCACGGCGAGATGGTCCAGGGTTGGTCACCGGCTGGTCGGTGAGCGTAGTGGCCGGGCGGAAGTGTCGCGGTCTGTTCGACGGTGGGATCAACGTTGGCCACCTGCCGGATGTGGACGATGCCGCACGCACCGGCCTCATTGGGGTCATTGACGCCGTCACCGATCAGCCAGTCACCGTCGCTGTCGTGGATGACGATGAGGGCCGGTAGCTCCTCACGGGCGACCGTCCATTGCACAACCGCGCCCAGACCGTCCGGAAAACGGGCGTCCTGCTCGGTGCGTTGGTGGGCCTCGGTCACGGGTACAGCGTGGCGGCCGTATGCGACGAAGTACAGCGGCGCACGGCTCAGTGGCCGGTGGCGCGGAGCGTTGACGGGCGTCAATCGCCACGCCCAGCTCGATCAGGCCGGCCACCTCGGCGATCGTCACGGCCTGGTGCTCATCGCCGAGTCGGCTCCCTGGTCGTGCCCGCCGTCGTCGGCGGCGCCCCGGCATGGGCGCGAAGCGCTGCCTGGCGCCCGGCCGAGAGCGGAGCGGCAGGCCGGTGCGCCGGGCCGGTCGGGAACGGCTGCCAACGTGACCGGACCGCGCGCCGCCGACGGCGGCGCGCTGTAGATCTCGTTCATGACGCGGAGGCGATCAGCCTTGCGTTCTGCGATGCCAGTCAAGGCACCAGCCTCTCTATGACCTACTGCAACGACTACTGCAACGAAAACGACTCAGGCCCCTCCCGAGTTACTGGAAAGGGCCTGGTCAGGCATGGAGCCGCCTAAGGGAATCGAACCCTTGACCTACGCATTACGAGTGCGTCGCTCTGGCCGACTGAGCTAAGGCGGCGATGCGCGGCCAAGTGTAGCGGTCGGCGGGGCGTCACCGCGAAGGGCTCTGGTCGTTGGGTGCGGTGTGACGCTCGTCGCATTGGCGTCCGCGGACTCGGGAGGACGTTCGATGCGCAGGCGCCGGCCCGTCTACTTGGCGCTACCGGCGGCTGCCGCTCTGGTGGCGATGGCGGCAGCGCCCGCGCTGGCCGCTTCGCCTGGGTTTCCGACGACGCCGGTGCCCTCGCCGGTGACCGGCCAGCCGCCCGCCTCCGCGTCCAGTGGGCCACCACCGGTGGGGCACGCGGTCGGGGACGCCGCGACCGGGCTGGCCGTGCTCCGGCTGCTGCCGGGGGCCGTGCCCACGACCGCGATCCTGCCCGGGGCGGCCAACCAGCTGCCTCGCCAGTCGGCCGCCGAGCTGGGTATGGGCCTGTCCAGCGCGCAGGCGAACTCCGAGTCCTTCCTGAACTACGAGCGGGCCGTCGCGCAGTCCTCGCCCGCCGGTATCGCCATCGAGGGCGACTCGCCGCAGGTGCCCGGTGCGCTGTCGCAGACCGCGATGCCGGACAACCCACAGCCGCTCGCCGGTGGTCTCCACCCGCCGAGCACCCCGCTGGACGCGCTGCTCAAAGTCGGCGTCCTCAACGGCCAGGTGCACGCCCGCTGGAGCCCGAGCCTGGGCCCGTGCGTCGGCACGATTGCCGAGGCGAGCACGTCGCTGGCCGGCATTTCCGCGCTGAACCTGATCCCGTCGCTGCCGACCACGACCGACATCGGCGAGCTCACCGCCCTGATGACCAGATCGGACCTGCCCGCGCAGCAGAAACAGAGCCTGGTGGACAGCATCAGCCGGCTCGCCGGGCCGCTGTCCAACCTGGGCGGTCTGCTGAACAACGGCGCCGCCGTGCTCAGCCTGCCCGACACGCTGAGCAGCCGCTCGACCGTGCGGCTCGTCGACATCCCCGGCTCACCCAACAAGGCCGTCCAGTCGATCTCGACCATGCGGGTCGCCGGCCTGAAGCTGTTCGCCGGCACCCCGCTGGAGACGGACCTCGATGTGGTCAGCCAGCCCACGCTGACCACGACCTCCACCGGCAGCGCCGGCACGTCCACGATCACCTACCACGCGCCCGTCATCCGGGTCGTGCAGCACGGCACGGTGGTCTACACGCTGGACGCCACCACGCCGACCGCGGACGTGCCGATCGGTATCCCGCTGAGCGTGCCCGGCCTGCCGAAGCTGCCGGTCGTCGGTGACCTGCTGCCCGACGGCCGGCAGCTCACCCCGGGCCTGCCGGTGATCGACATCGGCGTGCTGCGGCTGTCCGTGGCCGAGCTGGCCAAGTCGTCGCAGGCGCTGACCGGAGGCAGCGACGGCGCCCCGTTCACCGGTTTCCAGCTCGGCGGGACCGCCCGGATGCTGGACGTGCAGGTGCTGCCGACGGCCGCGCTGGGCATCCCGAACCTGCCCGCCGCGCTGGCCGAGGTGTCGCTGGGCGAGCAGGTGGCCAGGGCATACGCGCCTGCCGGCGGTGTCCGCTGCGGCACGGCGACCGCGGTGAGCGGCCCGGCGCCTGCCGCCGCGCCCCCACCCGGCGCGCCCAGGACGCTGGCGTTCACCAACGGGGCCTACGACTCGGTCCAGCTGTTCTGGGTAGGTACAGGCCTGCTGATGGCGGGGGTGGTCGTCGTGGCCTCACTGCCGCGGCGCAGGCGGCCGGCCCTGCCGCAACTAGCCCGCGTACAGGGCGGTGAGCATCGCCTCGACCGCGATGCGCGGCTTCACGTTCTCGTCGATGGCCTGCCGGCATGTCAGCACGGCCTCCAGCCTGCGCAGCGTGGACTCCTGGCTCCACGCGCTCGCGGCCGAGTCCAGCTCGTCCGCCCGGTCCGGGTGGTAGCGCGTCGCGTCGGAGCCGACCGCGGTGACCAGCACGTCCCGATAGAACCCGGCCAGGTCGATCAGGGCCAGGTCCAGCGAGTCGCGCTGGGTTCTGGTCGCGCGCGACTTCTGCCGCTTCTCCAGCTCCTTGAGCGCACCCCGCGCTCCCCTGGTCGCCGCTGCCGTGCCCTTACCGGTGCCGCCCGAGCCCATCGCGGTCTCCAGCGCCTCCCGTTCGGGGGTGTCACGGGCCTCGCTGAGCGTCGACGCCTCCGACTCGGCCGCCTGCACCAGGTCGTCGGCGCGGGCGAACACGTCGCCGAAGTTGCGCAGGCCCAGCGGGATCCGCAGGACGGACTCCCGCCGGTCGCGGGCCGCTGGGTCGGTGGCGAGCCTGCGGGCCCGTCCGACGTGGCCGCCGCACACCGACGCGGCCCACAACGCGATGTCCTCGGGCACACCGTCGCGCGCCACGAGTACCTCGGCGATCGCGGGCGCAGGCGGGGTGCGCAGCGCGACGAACCGGCAGCGGGACCGGATCGTGACGGACACGTCCTCGGGGTGGTCGGACGGCGCGCACAGCAGGAACACCGTCCGCTCCGGCGGCTCCTCGACGGCCTTGAGCAGCGCGTTCGCGGCACCTTCGGTGAGCCGGTCGGCATCCTCGATGACGACCACCTGCCAGCGGCCGCCGGTTGGCCTGCGCGCGGCGGCCTGGACCAGCGCCCGCATCTCGGCGACCGAGATGGACAGGCCCTCGGGCACCACGAGCCGCACGTCGGCGTTCGTGCCCGCCATCGTGGTCCGGCAGCCGGGACACTGCCCGCAGCCGACGCCGACCAGGCATTCCAGCGACGCGGCGAACGCCCGTGCGGCCACCGACCGGCCCGAGCCGGGTGGCCCGGTGAACAGCCACGCGTGCGTCATCGCGGCGGAGTTGCCTGAGGCGACGGGCCGCCCCTCGACGATGTCGGCGGCAGCGGCAGCGGCATTGCGCAGGACGGCCACCGCCTCGGGCTGGCCGACTACGCCTGCCCACACGTCCGGCGTGCTCACGCCTGGTCCCGCCCGGCACCCGTCAGGTCGTCGGCCGCGGGTTCCAGTGCGGCGGGGCGTGCGGCGGCGCCGTTCACCGGCAGTTCGACGGGCACGCCGCGTTCGGACAGGGCCGCCGTCATCGCGGTCCGTACGCGCTCGGCGACCGAGGCCTCGCTGCCGTCGCCGTCGACCACGACGTACCGGCCGGGATCGGCGGCCGCCATCTCGGTGAGCAGCTGCTGCACCCGCCAGTGGTGCTCGGGGCTGTTGATGCCGTCGGGGGCGCCGCCGATCGGGGGCAGCGTGGCCGGGTCGCGGTCCAGCAGCACGGTCACGTCCGGCCGCAGCCGCCCGGTGGCCCAGTCGGCGAGCCCGTCCAGTTCCTTCGGGTCCAGACCGCCGAGCGCGCCCAGATGCGCGAGCGGGCTGTCCACGTACCGCTCCATCACCACCAGCTCGCCCGCCTCCAGCGCGGGCAGCACCCGGCGCTCCACGACATCGGCGCGGACGGCGGCGGCGACCAGCACGTGGGCCCTGGCGCCGGACAGGTTGGTGCCCGCGAGCACGGCGGCGAGCTTGCGTTCGTCCAGGGCCGGGTCGTTGGCCAGCTGCACGCGGTGGCCACCGGCGCGCAGCCAGTCGGCCAGGTGCCGCGACTGCGACTCGGTGTCCTCGCGGGTGTCGCCCTCGACCGCGATCAGCATCCCGTGCAGCCGCTGCGGGCGGCGGCGCAACGCGGCCACCAGGTTCGCCACGATCGGTTCCGGCCTGCGGTCGTCCATCTGCCGGTACGCGATCACCCCGGCCAACGCGGCCAGCACGCCGGCGCCGAGCATCACGGGCCGGGTGCCGTCCACCTGGATGCTGTCGCCGAACAGGGAGATCGTGTGCGGGCGCAGCAGGCCGACCAGCGCGGGCACGGCCAGCGCCGACACGAACAGCACGACCTTCATCAACGACTGGTACAGCGCGTTGATCCGGCCGCGGATGGCGTCCTCGACCTGCGAACCGATGATCGTGATACCGGTCAGGAACGCCACCCCGGCGCACGCGCCGACGATGGCCACGGTGATCAGCGAGATGGCCAGGTGCGGCGACAGCGCGACCAGCATCAGCGCGATGCCCGCGCACACGATGGCGATGCCGAACAGCCGGTTGTGCGACATCCGGCGGGCCAGCCGCGGCGCCGTGGCCATGCCGGCGCCCAGGCCGACGAACAGCGCCACGAACAGCATGCTGAACGCCGAGTCACCGCCGAGCAGGCTCGTCGCGTAGCGCTGCGCGGTACCGATCACCGCACCGCCCGCGGCGAACGCGCCGACCAGCCCGTACATCAGGCCGCGGATCAGCGGCGTCTTGCGGGCGAAGCCCAGGCCTTCGGAGAACATCCGCAGCCAGCTCTGCTTCTCCTGCTCGCCGGTGGCGGCCGGATGGGTGTCCCGGCTGCGCGCACGGCCGGACAGCTCCGGGATGCGCGTGGTGACGATGATGGCGGCGGCGAGGTAGAGCAGGCCGTTGATGATGACGATGACCTTGGCCACGCCCAGTTGCGCGCCCGCGCCGTCCCACAGGTGCAGCGTGGAGCCCAGGCCGGTGACCACGGAGAACAGGCCCGCGGCGCTGACCACGGCGACCCCGTAGGTCATCACCAGGCCCAGCTGGTTGGCGGTCTCCACCTGGTCCTTGCGGCGGAGCAGGTTCGGGATCGCCGAGTCCTTCGCCGGGATCCACATCATCGCGGTGCTGCCGATGAGGAAGTTGGCTGCCAGCAGCCACCACCAGGTCCCGACCAGGGCGATGGACAGGAACAGCCCGCACCGCAGCAGGTCCACGGTGACCATGACCTTGCGCCGGTCGAACTTGTCCGCGAGCACCCCGCCCAGCGGCGCGAACAGCAGGCCGGGCAGCAGCTGGGTGAGCACGACGGCGCTGAACGCGAAGCTCTGCGCGAAGTAACCGGCGATCAGCTTGTCGGCCAGGCTGGACAGCGCGAACAGGGACAGCCAGTCGGCCATGCTGAGCAAAAAGGTGACGCCCCACAACCTGCGGAACGCCCGGATGGCCAGCACACTGCGGATGCGGTGGGCTGTGGACGCGTCCGAACCGGCGGGGCCTACCGGACCTGGCCCGCCCTGCGAATCGAGCTTCCCACCGATGCCGCTCACTCCTTGCCCCCACCCACCGCCGGTTGCGGCAAGCCTAGCCACATCATCCGTTCGGGCACCTGAGAGTCGCCGACCGGGTCCGATCAGCCGCCGAAGAACCCGCTGCCGCCGTGGCCCAGTACAGCCCCGAGCACCACGAACACGAGGATCAGCAGCACGATGACGATCACGAACAGCGCACAGCCCGCACCCGCGGTCCGCCGCTGCCGCATACCGGGCACCGGTCTGCTCATCGCCGGGTCGCGGCCCGCGGCCCGGGCAGTCGACGCCGGTGCCGACTGCGGCCGGGGAGCCACGTTGCGGCGGTTCACCGTCGGTGCCACGGGGACGGCCGTCGGCCGGGCCGCTGTGGGTCTGCGGACCTCTCGTTGCCTGCTCGGCAGGGCTTCGGCAACGGGGATCGCGTCCGGCGTCACGGCACCGGGCGCACTCGACCGGCGGGGCGCGCCGGCAGCGGTACGCCTGCGGACCGCTGCCGAAGCGGCGGTTGCCTGGGCGCTCTGCTGCTCGGCCACCGGATCCAGCGGACCCGCCGTGTTGTCACTGAATAAATAGCCCGTCACCAGGCCACCGAGCGGATCGGGCAAGGGTGGCGACGCGGGCAGGGGTTGCGTGCCGTCCGCGCCGAACATCTCGTCGTCAGCCACCGTGACCACCTCGCGACCAGCTCGCCCGAACGGTTCCGCTCACCCCATTGTGCGCGGGTTCGGCGCCGTTGGGGGCAGCCGGGCGAAATCGCGACCTGGCCTACTTGGCCGAGGACTTCGACTTCGCCGGTGCCTTGCGGCGCGTGGTGGTCGTGGTGGTGCGCTTCTTCGGGGCCGGCCCCCTGGCCCGCCGCTCGGCGAGCAACTCGGCGGCCCGGTCGACGGTCAGCGTCTCGACGTCGTCCGCCTTGCGCAGCGAGGCGTTCGTCTCACCGTCCGTCACGTAGGGCCCGAACCGGCCGTCCTTGACCACCATCGGCTTGCCCGTGCCCGGGTCGTTGCCCATCTCGCGCAGCGGCGGGGCGGCCGCGGCCGACTGCCTGCCGCGCTTCTTGGGCTCCGCGTAGATCTTCAGCGCCTCTTCCAGCGTGACACTGAAGATCGAATCCTCGTCGGGCAGCGACCGGGAGTCGGTGCCGCGCTTGAGGTACGGGCCGTAGCGGCCGTTCTGCGCGGTGATCTCCTCGCCGTTGGCCGGGTCGACGCCAACCGTCCTGGGCAGGGACAGCAGCTTGAGCGCGTCCTCCAGGGTGACCGTGTCCAGCGACATCGAGCGCATCAGCGAACCAGTGCGCGGCTTGACCTTCTTCGCGCCCTTGACCGGGGTCTCCGGCTCCGGCAGCACCTCGGTCACGTAAGGCCCGAACCGGCCCTCCTTGGCCACCACCTCGTGCCCGCTGACCGGGTCGGTGCCCAGCGAGCGGCCCTCCTGCGGGGTGGCGAACAGCTTCTCCGCGATCTCCAGCGTCAGCTCGTCCGGCGGCAGGTCGTCGGGCAGGTTGGCGCGTTGCGGCGCACCGTCGACCTCGCGCTCCAGATACGGGCCGTAACGACCCACGCGGACCACGATCTGCCTGCCCTCGTCGTCGGCGAACAGCGGGATCGAGTTGACCTCACGCGCGTCGATGTCGTCCACACCGGAGCCGACGAGCTTCTTCAACCCGCCCGCGGCGCCGATCGAGTCGGCAGCGCTGCCGTCGTCGCCGAAGTAGAAGCCGGTCAGCCAGTGGCTGCGCTGTGCGTCGCCTGCGGCGATGCGCTCCAGCTCGTCCTCCATCGCGGCGGTGAAGTCGTAGTCCACCAGCCGGCCGAAGTGTTGTTCGAGCAGGCCGACCACGGAGAACGCCACCCACGACGGGACCAGCGCGGAACCCTTCTTCCACACGTAGCCGCGGTCCTGGATGGTGTTGATCGTGGACGCGTAGGTGGACGGGCGGCCGATGCCCAGCTCCTCCAGCGTCTTGACCAGGCTCGGCTCGGTGTAGCGCGGCGGCGGGCTGGTGCTGTGGCCGTCCGCGCTCAGCGCGTCGGCGGTGAGGCTCTGGTCCTTGACCAGCTGCGGCAGCCTGCTCTCGGCGTTGTCGGCCTCGCCGCCCGCCTCGGCGTCGACGGTCTCGACGTAGGCCTTCAGGAAGCCGGCGAACGTGATCGTGCGGCCGGACGAGGAGAACGTGACCTCCTCGCCGCTGCTCGCGGTGCCCGCGATCCGCACGCTCATCGTGGTGCCGCGCGCGTCGGCCATCTGGGAGGCGATGGTGCGCTGCCAGATCAGCTCGTAGAGCCGGAACTCGTCGGTCTCCAGTTCGGGGGCTACCTCGCCGGGGGTGCGGAACACCTCACCCGCGGGGCGGATGGCCTCGTGGGCCTCCTGCGCGTTCTTCACCTTGCGGTCGTAGCGGCGCGGCTGGGCAGGCACGTACTCGCTGCCGTACAGCTCGGTGGCCTGCGTCCGGGCCGCGGTCAGCGCCGTCTCGGACAGCGTGGTCGAGTCGGTACGCATATAGGTGATGTAGCCGTTCTCGTACAGCCGCTGGGCGACGCTCATCGCGCGGCTGGAGGAGAACCGCAGCTTGCGGCCTGCCTCCTGCTGCAGCGTCGAGGTCATGAACGGCGGGTACGGGCGGCGCGAGTAGGGCTTCTCCTCGACGCTGGCCACCCTGAACTCGGTGTCGGCCAGGGCCTCGACCAGCCGCCGCGCGTCGGGCTCGGCCAGCGCACGCACGTCGGCACTGGCCTTGACGTTGCCGTCGGAGCCGAAATCGCGGCCCGCCGCCACACGGGTGCCGTCGATCGCGCTCAGGCGGGCACCGAACGTCCTGGGGCTCGCCCCGGCGTCGGGACCAGTGTCCATCGTGGCCGCGATGTCCCAGTAGGACGCCGTGACGAAGCGCATCCGCTCCCGCTCACGCTCGACCACGATCCGGGTCTCCACCGACTGCACGCGGCCCGCCGAGAGCTTCGGCATGACCTTCTTCCACAGCACCGGCGAGACCTCGTAGCCGTAGAGCCGGTCCAGGATGCGCCGGGTCTCGTAGGCCTCGACCAGGTCGGTGTCCAGGTCCCTGGGGTTCTCGGCGGCGGCCAGGATCGCGGGCTCGGTGATCTCGTGGAAGACCATCCGGCGGACCGGCACCGTGGGCTTGAGCGTCTCCAGCAGGTGCCACGCGATGGCCTCGCCCTCGCGGTCACCGTCCGTCGCGAGGTAGAGCTCGTCGACGCCCTTGAGGGCTTCCTTCAGCTCCGCGACGGTCGCGCGCTTGTCCGGCGTGACGATGTAGATGGGCTCGAAGTCGTTGTCGACGTTCACGCCGAGGTTGCCCCACGACTCGCCCTTGTACTTCGCCGGTACCTCGGCGGCCTTGCGCGGCAGGTCGCGGATGTGTCCCCTGGAGGACTGCACGACGTAGTCCTTGCCGAGGTAGGACGCGATCTTTTTGGCCTTCGTGGGTGATTCCACGATCACCAGTCGACGGCGCCCGGAGCCGTTCGCTCCGCCGCCGTTGCTCTGCGTCCGTGCCGCTGCCACCAGGTCCTGCCCTTTCCTGCCAATGCTCCGACTCGCCAGTGTGCACCCTCTTGCCACCGACCGGTGGCCAGGAGGGCCGCATGGGGGCAGGTCGCTGACCCGCTCCTAACCCATCGGGACGAACGCCCGAGTGATTCGCCGATGGGCGCTACGTCACACCGTCGACGGACTTTTTCACCCTAACGGCCGTATTCGTCCCCCTGCTCCCCGACACGGCCGGCCAATCATGCCCTGGCACCCCGGGCGGCGGTGCACCCACCAGCTCAACCAGCCTGGCAAGCCGCCGCACCCCGGACACCCGGACCGCACGTCCGCCGGCATCGTCGTCGACCAACGCGACCGGCAGCCCGGCCCGCAACAGTGCCACCACCAGGGGCAGGTGGGTCTGCGGGCCGGCCGGGTCGAGACCCAGCAGGTAACCGGACTCGCACCACTGCCCGGCGACCACCGCCCACAGACGCAGGGTAACGCCGTCGATGGTGAACCCTTCGGGCACCGACTTGCCGGCGGGTCCGGTCCACGCTCCCGCGAGCCCGACCAGGTCGGCCCGAAACGCCGTCCGCACGACGTGGCCGCCGTCGTCGATGCTCGTCGGTGTGCTGGTCAGCGTGGCCGCGACGCCCCGCTCCGCGCACGCGGCCAGCAGCGCCACCGCACGCCATCTCGACCCGGTGGCCACCGTGAGCCGGGCAGCGGTGCGGACACCGAAGCCGGTGGCCTGACCGGGTCCGCAGAGCACGCCTGCCAGGTCGGTGAGCCGGGGCGCGCTCGCCTCGGCCGAATAGAAGGACAGCTGGCCCACGCCAGCCAATAGAACATATGTTCGGTCGGCCCACAAGATCCGACCGAGACGGCGCTGGACCCGATCCGTGCGGATCGGGTCCAGCGCCGGTCAGTTCCGACTCACGACAGGCCGGCTCAGGAAGCGCCGTTGGTGACCTTGGCGTCGATCTCGGTCGGGTCGCCACCGGTGGGCGGCGGCACGTCGTCCGGGTTGTCGTTCAGCGCCGAGCTGCGGCGCTTGGAGACCACGACCGCGACCACGATGATGGCCAGCGCGACCAGTGCGATCACGATGCGCCACGTGGCGGACGCGGACGTCCCCACCGAGAAGGCGACGACGGCCGGCGCGATCAGCACCGACACCAGGTTCATCACCTTGATCAGCGGGTTGATGGCCGGGCCTGCGGTGTCCTTGAACGGGTCACCGACGGTGTCACCGACGATCGTGGCCTCGTGGGCCGCGGAGCCCTTGCCACCGTGGTTGCCGTCCTCGACCAGCTTCTTGGCGTTGTCCCAGGCACCACCGGAGTTGGCCAGGAAGACCGCCATCAGCGTGCCGGTGGCGATCGCACCGGCCAGGTAGCCGGCCAGCGGGCCGATACCCAGACCGAAGCCCACGGCGATCGGGGCGAACACCGCGAGCAGACCCGGCGTGGCCAGTTCCCGCAGCGCGTCCCGCGTGCAGATGTCCACGACCCGGCCGTACTCCGGCCGCTGCGTGCCGTCCATGATGCCCGGGAACTGCCGGAACTGCCGGCGCACCTCGTACACCACGGCACCGGCCGCCCTGGCGACCGCGTTGACCGCCAGCCCGGAGAACATGAACACGACGGCCGCACCGATGACGATGCCGACCAGCGTGTTCGGGCTGAACACCAGCGCCGCGAAGTTGCGGTACTGGCCCGTCGTGAAGTTGCTGAAGAACACCGCGGTGCCCGCACTGACCTTGCCGGCCAGCGATCCGGTGACCGAGTCGATGTACGAGCCGAACAGTGCCGTCGCGGCGAGCACGGCGGTCGCGATCGCGATGCCCTTGGTGATGGCCTTCGTGGTGTTGCCGACGGCGTCGAGGTCGGTGAGGATCTTGGCGCCCTCTTCGCTGACCTCGCCGGACATCTCCGCGATGCCCTGTGCGTTGTCGCTGACCGGGCCGAACGTGTCCATCGCGACGATGACGCCGACCGTGGTGAGCAGACCGCAACCGGCCAGCGCGACCGCGAACAGCGCGACCGTGATGGAGCCGGACAGCAGGAACGCGCCGTACACCGCGGCACCGATGACGATGGCGGTGTAGACGGCCGACTCGAAGCCGACCGAGATGCCGGACAGGATGACCGTCGCGGCACCGGTCAGCGACGCCTTGCCGACGTCCTTGACCGGCTTGTACTCGGTGCCGGTGAAGTAACCGGTGAGCTTGAGGATCACGCAGGCCAGCGCGATACCGATGAGCACCGCGATGGCGGCGATCACGGCCGGGCTGCCGGCTGTCGTGCCCTGGTTCGAGCCGGAGAGCTGGCTGAACGTGCCGGGCAGGTAGACGAACGCCGCCACGGTGCACAGCACGGCCGAGATGATCGCCGAGATGTAGAACGAGCGGTTGATCGCGGCCAGGCCGTTCTCGCCTGCCCGGGCGTTGGTGATGTAGACGCCGATGGCCGCGGTGACGACACCGATGCCCGGCACGATCAGCGGGTAGAGCAGGCCCTGCGCGCCGAACGCGGCCGAACCCAGGATCAGCGACGCGACCAGCGTGACCGCGTAGGACTCGAACAGGTCGGCGGCCATACCGGCGCAGTCACCCACGTTGTCGCCCACGTTGTCCGCGATGGTGGCGGCGTTGCGCGGGTCGTCCTCGGGGATGCCCTGTTCGACCTTGCCGACCAGGTCGGCGCCGACGTCGGCGGCCTTGGTGAAGATGCCGCCGCCGACCCTCATGAACATGGCCAGCAGGGCGGCGCCGAAGCCGAAGCCCTCCAGCACCTTCGGGGCCTGGTCGGCGAACGAGATGACGACGATCGCGGCACCGAACAGGCCGAGACCGACGGTCATCATGCCGACCACACCGCCGGTGCGGAAGCCGATCCGGATGGCCCGCTCCCGGCCCTCGGTGTTCGCGGCGGCAGCGACCCGCACGTTCGCCCGGGTGGACAGCCACATACCGAGGTAGCCGATGGCGGCCGAGAACGCCGCGCCGACCAAGAAGAAGGCCGAGCGGCCGATGCGCTCGCCGATCGAGTCGGCGGGCAGTGCGAACAGCAGCGCGAACACGATCACCACGAAGACCGCGAGCGTGCGGAACTGCCGGTTGAGGTAGGCCGAAGCGCCTTCCTGGACGGCCTTGGCGATCTCCTGCATCTTGGCGGTGCCCTGGCCCGCGGCCAGTACCTCCTTGAGCAGGATGTAGCCGACGACCAGGGCGGCGAGGGCGATGACGGCGACTACGGCCACCACGCCGCGATCGCCTCCGGTCAGCACGAGGCCGGCCGCGAGGGAGTGCCGGGACATCCGTCCTCCTGAAGACTATTGCCAGTTAGCACGTCCGACCGGCAATGCGAACCGGGTCCGACGCAGTGTGTGTCCCTCACCACGTGAGGGTGCGATGGAGGCGGAGTCTATTGGTCGCCTGAAGTGCTAACGCGACCCGTCCCGTTCCGTCTACGTTCCGTTACCTTCGCCCGCCGGACTTGATCGATCCGGCAACGGACGAACAACCAGGTCCGACCCTGAAACGTCCCTAGCTGGACGGGTTCATCAAGCGGAAACACAGACGTGAGAGTGGTCACACCGATTGCGTCGCTCTGCCCGCCGCACGCACCCGGTGACCGACGGAGGCCGGAGCCGGGGCCGCTATTGTGCGGAGACCGGTATCGGCCCTGCCATGATCGAACTGCGATGATCGAACCCGCGATTGTGCGCGACACACCATGACCCCGATACGTAAGAACTGACATGAATCCAGCACCGAGTGGACCCCGCCGACGGCGCGATCATGGCCGACGCCGGAGCCTGCTGTTCACCGTCACGCCGATCGTGGCCACTGTGCTGATCGTCGTGGCGATGGCCGCCGTCCTGGTACACAACCTGCAGCAGTCCGGCCCGGCGAACCCGAGATCCGCGGCGTTCGGTGAGACGACGATCACGGGGCACGCGGAGACCACGACGCCACCGACGACCACGACGCCGACGCCGACCACACCGCCGGACAACCCGGCGCTGGCCCAGAAGGCCGTCCACGCGATCGACGCGCTGGACGTCAGCGGGGTGCAGTACGGGGTGGCCGTGCTGGATCGCCGGACCGGCAAGGAAACCCTCGGTGCCGAGGGTGCCGTCGGCTTCTACTCGGCGTCGGTGGTGAAGCTGTTCGTCGTCGTCGACCTGCTGCACCGCGCGGAAAAGGGCGAGGTCACGCTCAGTTCCACCGACCAGTACGACATCCGCCGGATGCTGGAACTGTCCGACGACAACGCGATGGACAACATCTGGGTCAAGTACGACGGCCCGGCGCTGGTCACCGAGATCAGCGAGCTCGCGGGCCTGCACGACACCGTGCTGGACGAGGCGGACACCGGTGAATGGGGCGAGACCAAGATCTCCGCGCGGGACGTGCTCGGCGTCTGGCAGTACGCCCTGACCAAGCTCACGCCCGCGGACACGGCCCTGGTCGTCAGCGACACGCACAGCGCGGCGAACAACGGCGCTGACGGCTTCGACCAGGCGTTCGGCCTGCTCGAACCGCCGCGCGCGTCGACAGTGAAAGCCAAGCAGGGCTGGATGATCGCCGGTTCGGAGATGATCCTGAACACCACCGGCGTTCTCGGCACGGACAACCAGTACCTGGTGGCGATCCTGACCAAGCAGTCGGCGAGTATCGGCTACCCGCAGGGCCGGGCGAACGTCAACCGGGCCAGCAGGATTCTGCAGCAGACGCTCGCACCCGCCACCAGCTAGCCGTGTCCGGTAACCATGCCGGAATGACCCGGTGAGGGTTGCTGGACGCGCCACCAGCGGTCGCCGTCGGGGGCGAGTGTCAGACTCGACGGGTGCGGGACGAACTTGCGGGCGGTGACGGCACGATCGGCCGGCAGCTGCTCGCCAGGGTGCTGGCCGGTGTGCCGCACGGAGAGTCGCCGCTGACGCACGTCGCTGACCTGCCGGGCAATCCCGCACACCACGTCGAGTGGCCCTCGTGGGTCGATCCGACCGTGGTGGCGGCGCTGCGGGATATCGGCGTCCCGCAGCCCTGGCGCCATCAGGCACTGGCCGCGACGTTGGCGCACGAGGGCCACCACGTGGTGGTCGCGACAGGTACCGGCTCGGGCAAGTCGTTGGCCTACCAGCTGCCGGTGCTCTCCGCCCTGCGCGCCGACCCCAAGGCGACCGCGCTCTACCTGTCCCCCACCAAAGCGCTGGGTGCCGATCAGCTGCGGTCGCTGCACACGCTGGACCTGCCCGATCTGCGCGCCGCCGGGTACGACGGCGACACGCCGATGGTCGAGCGGGACTGGGTGCGCGCGCACGCCCGGTGGGTGTTCACCAACCCGGACATGCTGCATCGCGGGATCCTGCCGCAGCACGGCCGCTGGGCGCGGCTGTGGCGCCGCCTGTCGTACGTGGTGATCGACGAGTGCCACGCCTACCGGGGCGTGTTCGGGTCGCACGTGGCACTGCTGTTACGGCGGCTGCGGCGGGTCGCTGCCAGCTACGGGGCGAATCCGGTGTTCGTGCTCGCGTCGGCGACGGTGGCCGATCCGGCGTCGTCCGCGTCCCGGCTGACCGGTGTCGACTGCGCGGCTGTCACCGACGACGACTCGCCGCGCGGCGGCCGCACCATCGCGTTGTGGGAACCGCCGCTGCTGCCGAACGTCACGGGCGAGAACGGGTCGCCGGTGCGCCGCCAGGCAGGCACCGAAGCGGCCCGGATCATGGCCGATCTGGTCATCGAGGGAGCCCGGACACTGGCCTTCGTGCGATCCCGGCGGGGCGCGGAACTGACAGCGCTGGCGGCCAAACGCACGCTGGCCGAGGTGTCCGACGAGCTGCCGGGGCGGGTCGCGGCGTACCGCGCGGGTTATCTGGCCGAGGACCGCAGAGCGTTGGAGAAGGCGCTGGACACCGGCGACCTGCTCGGGGTGGCCAGTACGAACGCGCTGGAACTGGGCGTGGACATCGCCGGACTGGACGCGGTGGTGGTGGCCGGTTATCCGGGCACGCTGGCGTCGTTCTGGCAGCAGGCCGGGCGCGCCGGGCGGTCCGGCGCCGGTGCGCTGGTGGTGTTCGTGGCGCGTGAGGACCCGCTGGACACGTACCTCGTGCACAACCCGAAAGCGATGCTGGAACGCCCGGTCGAGGCGACCGTCCTCGACCCGACGAATCCGTACGTACTCGCGCCGCACCTGGCATGCGCCGCGGCGGAACTGCCCCTGACCCCGGACTGCCTGCCCGACTTCGGCGGCGCGGCCGCGCAGGAGCAGGTGGACGAGCTGGTGGCGAACCGTTCGCTGCGCAGGCGCCCGACCGGCTGGTACTGGACGTCGAGGGAACGGCCGCACGCCTCGGTCGACATCCGCGGCTCGGGCGGCGTGCAGGTGGCCGTGGTGGAGGCGGATTCGGGCCGGTTGCTGGGCACGGTCGACCCGGGTTCGGCGTGCTGGTCGCTGCATCCGGGGGCGGTGCATCTGCACCAGGGCGCGTCGTACGTGGTGGACGAGCTGGACCTGGCCGAGGGTCTGGCGTTGGTGCATGCGGAGGACCCCGATTGGACGACCTCGCCCCGGGACATCGTCGACATCTCGGTGGTGCGGGAACTGTCCCGGTGCGACTACCCCGGCGTGAGCACGGTGCTGGGTGACGTGGAGGTGACGTCCCAGGTGGTCGGCTACCTGCGCAGGCTGCCCAGCGGCGAGGTGCTGGATCAGGTGCCGCTGGACCTGCCGGCGCAGACCCTGCGGACCCGCGCGGTCTGGTACACGATCACCGACGATCTGCTGCGCTCCGCGCTGGCGCTGCCGGACGCCGAGGACCGCAGCGCGCCGGGGGGCGTCGGCGTGACACCGACGCGCATCCCCGGCGCACTGCATGCCGCCGAGCACGCGGCGATCGGCCTGCTACCGCTCTTCGCGACCTGTGACCGTTGGGATATCGGCGGTGTCTCCACCGCCATGCACACGGACACCGGGGAGGCGACGGTGTTCGTGCACGATGGTCACCCGGGTGGCGCTGGCTTCGCCGAACGGGGCTTTGCCGCGCTGATTCCCTGGTTGGCCGCTACGCGGGAGGCGATCTTCTCGTGCGAGTGCTCGGCAGGGTGCCCGTCCTGCGTTCAGTCACCGAAGTGCGGGAATGGCAACGAACCGCTGGACAAGGCCGGTGCGGTCGCCGTGCTGGACGTCGTGCTCGCCGCGATCGATGCGGGGCGCGACGGCGACGTCCGGCACGGTGGCGTTCGCGATCAGGCGAACGCGCGGTCCACGGCCACGAGCTGAGCTGCGGGGGTCGGCTCGTGCACCTCGGTGACCGCCTGCACCATCGCGTCCTGGACAGTGTCCGCGGTCGGCAGCTCCCAGCCGCAGACCTCGGGACGCACCCGCCAGTGGACGATGCCGTGTTCGAAGGCCGTGGGCGGCAGCGGAATCCAGCTACCGGCACCGTGCAGTACTACGTCGTCGTGCTCGGCCAGCGCGCGGGGCAATGCCTGGCCCGGGGTGACGAGGAACAGCCAACGCCCGGCAGGCGTGGCCGCGATCGGCACAGGCCGGCCCGCGGCGCGCAGCACGGCCGCGGTACGCCGGCCGAGATCCGTGCCGCACTCGATGACGTCGAGGGTGGTGCCGGTGGCGACCAGCAGGCTGAACGCCTCGCCGTTCCACCACTCCGCGACTTCCTCGGCGGAGGCGCCGACCCGCGAGGCCCAGTCCTCGTGCACCGGATTCGGACCGGTCGGATGCGACGTGCCACCACCGACCCAGGCCGAGCCCGCCGGATAGGTACCTGGCATGACGGGCCATCCGCGGTACGCGAGGCCGATGGCCTGTGCGCGTAGCTCGATGCGGAAGGCTCCGCGCCAGCTATCCGACCAATCCATCTCGGTTCAGCTCCTCTTTGATCTGATGTGGTGGTCTGGTTTCGGTGGCTCACCGGGTGGGTACCTGACGCCGGCTCGGTGCTGCCCACATTGAGACAACGTCATGTGACCCGTCTCCCGTAACCCGCAGTCGACAACCGGTCGGTGGAGCACGGTGAGCGAGCACACATTGGGCAGGCGGCTGTTCACTTGTCGCCAGTCGTCCGCCTTTCATCGCTGGTCACCGACCGGTACAGGTGCTTCAACCGATCGGTGACCACCCGGCCGCGGCCGCTCGCCGAGGCGCCGGCCCCGCGCGACTGTGCGCGACGACCGGCCCGAACCCGGCCAGCCCGACTGGCAGCGCCGCTCTGACCTGGACGAACGCATCCCAATTCGAGATCCGGCAGCTCGTGACGGTCACCCGCATCCCGGTCGCCACCCACCGCGCCCGATCGCACGCGGCCGCCTCACCGTCCGGCACGTACGCCGCGGCCGCGAGCGCAGCCAGATCCGCCGCGGCGACCGCTCGATGCCGCGTCTGCACCGCGCTGCCGTACGTCAGTACTGCCACCGCGAGCAGGCACAACGCCGCGATCGCTCCCACCGCCCAGAGCGTCGCGTTACCCCGGTCGTCGCCGTGATCGTCGCGGTGGCACGGTCTTCGCCGCCACTGACCGTTCATCGCCCGCCACCTCCCGCTGAACGCGACAGCCGATCGGCCCCGCTCGCACCAGGACTGCCGGTCGCGTTGGCTTCGCCGGCACCCGCGGTGGCGGTGCCCGCGTCGAGGGCGGCCGGTTCCGGGACCGCGTAGGCATCAGCGGAGACGTGCACTCCCGGCAGCAGCCCACCCGCCGCCGGATCTCGCACGGTCACCACGACGCCGTCGCCCTGAGCGGTGACCGCGATCGTGGCGCCGCTGGGCGCGATCCGGTGCACGGTGTCGGCAACGGCGTCCTGCTCGCCCATCGCGACCAGCCGGGCGGCCTCCCGGGCGGCGTCGGTGCACCGGATCTGGTCGAGCACCATCGACATGCCTGCCAGCACCAGCGCCACCACGGTGACGAAGGCACACAGCGCGATCGCGGCCTCGACCGTGACCATCCCGCTGTCCGCCCCGCCGCCGCCGCGCACGCCGCTGTCCGGCACGGTCGGGCTCGCCCGGCTGGTCGCGGTCATCAGAGCTTCACCGACAGTGCCCTGCTCACCAGTGCGCCCAGCGCGGACACGACGGACGATCCCGTCACCACCGTGTACAGCACCGCCGCGAACGCCGCGGCCGCGATGGTGCCGACCGCGTACTCGGCGGTCGACATGCCCGAGTCCGAGCCGAGCGCCACGACCCGGACCAGCCGCCGGGTCAGGCCCTGCCGCCACTGTTGGACCATCATTGTTGGTTCTCCTTCCACGCCGTCGCCGACGCGATCGCCGGGATCAACCCGGTTGTCCACTGTGGACGTCCTCTTGTCGTGATCACCACGACGCCATCAGCCGGGTGGCCAGCCCGACCACCACCGGCACCACACCGATGCACAGGAAGGCGGGCAGGAAGCACAGCCCGAGCGGCCCGGTGACAGCCACCGCGGCACGTTGGGCACGCGCCTCGGCGACGTCGTCGGCACCGGCACGGACGTCGGCCGCCAGCCCTTCGGCCACCGACGCGAGCGCGGCGCCGGACCGCGCACTGCGCCGGGCACCCCGAGCGAGGTCGGCCGTGAGCGGTTCCGCCAGCGCCGGCGCCCACGCCGACACCGGGTCGGCACCGAGCGCCAGCAGCTCGGCACTGCGGCGCAGCGCTGCCGCGGCCTCGCCGGGCAGCTCGGCCGCGATCGCCTGCACCGCAACCGATACCGGCAGCCCACCGCGCAGACACGCGGCCAGCAGGTCCCAGCAACTGGCCAGCCGCAACGGATCCGGTGCCGTGGCTCGGCGCCGGGGTGTCCGGCGCACCAACCAGCGCCCGCCCATGAGCACGGCAAGCCCGATGGGTAAGCCGAGCAGGGTTCCCGCGACCCCACCGCCGAGTGCGACCGGCAGCAGCGCCGTTCCCGCCGCGGCGAGCAGCGGTAACGGTGGGCCGAGCCGGATGCCGGCCTTCGGCGGGCCGGCCGAAGGTCCGAGACCGGCCAGCCGCGCCGTGACCAGGGCAGACCCCGGACGGACCAGAACAGCGCAGGCCAGTGCCAGCGCGGCGATCGACGGTGCTGTCATCACCACACCGCCCGCGACGTCAGCTTGGTGATCCAGATCAGGCCGACGCAGATCAGCGTCACGCCGATTGCCAGCAACAGTTGCCCGAGCGAACCCGTGACCAGGACCCGCAGCGGGTTCGCACCCATCCCGCTACCGAGCAACACGCCCAGGCCCGGCAGTACGGCGAGCACCGCGCCGCTGGCCCGCGGCCCCGCCATTCGCGCCCGCACGCGTTGGGCGAACCGCACCCGGCCGGTCACGTCCCTGCCCACGGCGTCGAGCACGTCGGCCAGTGGCAACCCGTGGCGGTGAGCCAGCGACCAGGCGTGCCGCAGCGGCCGCAGGACCGGTGCCAGCGTCGGGTTCTCCGTGGCGAACCGTTGCAGGGCAGGGGCGAGGTCGCCACCGAGCCGCGCGGTCGCGGACACGGCGGCGAGCACCGCCCGGGCAGGCTCCCGGGCGTCCTTGGCCGCCGACTCCGCTGCCAGCACCGGATGCGCGCCCGACCGCAGCTCGGCGACCAGGCCGTGCACGGCGTCGGCCATCGCCTCCGCCGAGGACAACTCACCGTTGAGCTGCCGCCGTGACCGCCACAACCAGCGGGCGGTCATCCCGGCGACGCAGACACTGATCGCCACACCGATGCCGAACACCAGTAGTGCCGACAACGCTGCGGCGGCGATCAGGATCGGGAGGCCTGGGCGCCACCGGATCCGGTGGTCGCGTTGGTGTGTCGGTGGAGTGGTCAGGTGGCGGAGGCGGTCTGCTGCTCTGCGCGGCGGCCAGCAGAGCAGCGCGGCCGCCGTGGCCACGAGCGCGCTCACCATGGCGGACCGCCGAGCCGGTGGACCGCGCGCCTGACCATGGTGGGACACGGCAGGACTCCGGCCAGGGCCAGAATCGCGGAAGGGGTGACGAACCTCGCGACGCCTGCCGGTGACGGTTGTCGCGCGGGAGCCGGGACCCGTGGGTTTGGTGGCGGACTTTCGGCCTCCGCGTTCGGTGATGGCGTGCGGTCGGCGGTGCCGTGTTGTGTGGCGCACCCGCACATCGCGGGTATGTCGTGGTCGGTCAGGATTCGCGGACCTCGCTCGAACACGGACAAGGCACCGCCACCCGACTCACGCCCGCTTGCCGTCCCAGACTCGATCACGGAGCGCGGCTCGACGCTCGCGCCGACTGAAGAGCAGCGGCACGTCACGGACGTGACGTCGCCAGCCAGGACCCGCGGACCTCGCTCGAACACCGACAGGACACCGCCACCCGACTCACGCCCGCTTGCCGTCCCAGACTCGATCACGGAGCGCGGCTCGACGCTCGCGCCGACTGAAGAGCAGCGGCACGTCACGGACGTGACGTCGCCAGCCAGGACCCGCGGACCTCGCTCGAACACGGACAGGACACCACTGCTCGGCTCACGCCCGCTGTCCGTCCCAGACTCGATCACGGAAGCGGCTCGACGCTGGAACCGAGCGGGGTGCAGTGGCACGTCGCGGACGTGACGTCGCCGGCCAGGACTCGCGGACCTCGCTCGAACACGGACAAGGCACCGCTGCTCGGCTCACGCCCGCTGTCCATACCAGACTCGATCACAGGAAGCGGCTCAATGCTCGAACCGAGCGGGATGCAGTGGCACGTCGCGGACGTGACGTGGCCAGCCAGGACCGGCGGACCTGGCTCGAACACGGACAGGACACCGCTACCCGACTCACGCCCGCTACCGGCCTCGGGCTCCAGCGCAGACAACGGCTCGCTGCCCGATCGGATCGCGAACAGGTCCCACCCGGCTGATGGCGGATCACTGTGTGGCGGACAGGCATCGGCGACCGGCGCCGACTCGATCGCAGGCGGCGGTCCGCTCTCCGCGACGCCGGGTACCAGCCCCGCGTCAGGCCCGGGATCGAGCGGAAGCTCGCCTTGCTCCGGGCTGCCAGCCTGGCCGCCGTCGCCCAGTGCCCCATACGAAGGCTCGGTGAGCGGCTGCTCGATGTGCGTGTCGTTGGCAGGGCGGGCCGCCGCGGCCTGCTCGGGCGGCGCGCCGGTGGGCTCGGGTTCCGTTGTCGGGGCTGGACACGTGACTGCCGGGGTGAGGTGGTGGTGGGTGCCGAACATGACCGGGGCTCGGTAGATGGGGCGGTCGGGGGTGGGTTCGGTCAGCATGGTGGGACTCCGTTTCGCTGGTTGAGCAGGCCGGTCAGGGTCGGCCAGCCGATCTGGCGACCTTCGGCGCGCCACGCAGGGAGGACGCGGACGCCGTTGTCGGTTCGGGCTATGACGCCGATTTCGGCCAGCACTCGGCGGCCTGCGGCGGTTCTTCGGACGTGCAGCACCACTTGCAGCGCGGACGCGAGTTGGCTGTGCAGGGCCGGGCGGGACATGCCGCCCAGTGCTGCCAGGGCTTCCAGCCGGGCCGGGACGTCGGCAGGCGAGTTGGCGTGCAGCGTGCCCGCCCCGCCGTCGTGGCCGGTGTTCAGCGCTGCCAGCAGCTCGCAGACCTCGGCGCCCCGGACCTCGCCGACGATCAACCGGTCCGGGCGCATCCGGAGCGCCTGGCGGACCAGGTCCCGGACGGTGATCTCACCAGCGCCCTCGACGTTCGCGGGCCGCGCTACCAGCCGGACCACTTGGGGATGGCTCGGCTGCAGCTCACCCGCATCTTCCACGCAGATGATGCGTTCGGTCGCCGGAACCCTGCCCAACAGGGCGGCCAGCAATGTCGTCTTGCCGGTACCTGTGCCTCCGACCACCAGAAAAGCGAGGCGAGCGCGGACGATGGCGGTGAGCAAGGCGGCGGTGCGGGTGTCGAACGTGCCGAGGGAGCCCAGGGCGGCCAGGTCGTGGGTGGCGGGACGAAGGACGCGCAGCGACAGGCAGGTGCCGTCGGGCGCCAGGGGCGGCAGGACCGCGTGCAGCCGGACTCGGCCGTGTGGCCCCATTCCCGGCAGCCACGCGTCCACATAGGGCTGTGCGTCGTCCAGGCGGCGACCCGCTGCCAGGGCGAGGCGTTGGGCCAGGCGGCGGACCGCGTCCTCACCGGGGAACCGGATGTCGGTGCGGCGCAGGCCGGAGCCGCCGTCCAGCCAGACTTCCGCCGGGCCGGTGACCAGTACGTCGGTGGTGTCGGGATCACGGAGCAACGGTTCCAGCGCACCGGCACCGGCGAACTCGTCGCCGAGTGAGCGCAGGGCGGCGAGCAGGTCGGACTCGCCGACGACGCCGCCCGCCTCCGTACGCACCGCGGCGGCGACAAGCGCAGGGGTGGGCGTGGTGCCGCCGGTGGCCAGGCGTTGCCGGACACGTTCGACGAGATCGGTGGTCATGAGACGAACGCTTTACTGGTCGTGGCAGGCAATGCGGCCAGCACGGCCTGCGCGGCGGCGGCGAGCGGGCCGCGAGCGCGTAGCCGCAGGCCGCCGCGTTCCAGGGCACCGGACAGGCCTGGCTCCGCACGCACGGCGGTCAGCAGCGGGGCCCCCACAGCGCGGGCCACGTCGTCGGCGGGCAGGCCGCCGGGAGCCGGGCCGCGCACCACCACGCGCAGGCAAACACCGCGTTCCTGGACTGTCGCGGCGATCCGGCGGGCGGCGGCGCAGGCCCGGACCTCGGCAGGCACGACGAGGACGGCGAGATCGGCCCGGTCCAGGGCGGCACCGGCCGAGGGCGGGAGATGCCGGGGCAGATCGCACACGACCGTGTCACCCCCGCGCCGACCGGCGTCGACGACGGCGGCCATCGCGTCGGGTTCGGGACCAGGACCGTCGCGATCGCACGAGACGACGGCGAGCCGGGCCGGGCCCGCGGACCGGCCGGGAAGCGCGGACCTGAGCGCGGACACCGGGACTCGGCCCCCCTGGATGCGCAGGTCCGGCCAGCGCAGGCCGGCGTCGGACTCGGCGCCGAGCACGAGGTCGAGTCCCCCGCCGAGTGGGTCGCCGTCGACGAGGAGGGCGCCGCTGCCGGACCGCAACGCCGTCAGGGCAACCGCGGCAGCGAGTACGGATGCGCCGGCGCCACCGCGCCCTCCGATGACCACGACGACGCGGCCCACGGTGGCGGCCGGGCGATCGGCGGCGTCGGCGAAGGCGCTGAGCAGCCACGATTCACCGGCTGGCAACGAAAGTACCTTCTCGACGCCGAGTGCGAGCGCTTGCTGCCACACGTCGGGCGGCGGATCGCCGGAGCAGAGCACGACGATGCCCGGACGGCGGGGCAGGCGCGCTTCGGTGCACGCCAGCACAGCCGAACCGTCCAGCAGGATCAGCGGAGCGTCACTCCAGCGCCGACGCGCGGCCGTCACATCCGGCACGCGGTCGATGTCGGAGCCGGCAACGGCGGCGAGTTGCAGGGCTTGGTCGAGCAGAGGCTCGTCGGTCAACACGGCGAGTGGGCGTTCGATCTCCATGAGTGACACGGTCCCGAGATCCGCCAGACGATGCCACCGCTGTTGATGAATCTGTGGATAGCCGGGTGCGATGTGGACAACTCGCCGCCAGCCAGCCGACTTCCGACCGGACGTAGGCCCCTGACGTGCGCGGATATCCTGCGGTGGCGCGCAATCGCAACATCGGGTGGATCACCGGGCGCGGGTTTGTCAGACCTCGCTGCCATGATCGGGAAGCGCTCGCCGTGACGGGAGCGAAGATGGGACGACCCCCGCCAGGGGGGAGGGACGGGGGTCGTCATCGGTTCAGCCCCGGGGGGTCGGACTGAACCTGTCCGGCAAGCCGGACCTGCTCACTGTAGCCCTCTTGCGCGGCCGCTTGCATACAGTCAGCGCAAGAGAACCGCTGCCACATCGCGGAGAACCCGCCCAACTGCGACGTTGGCACGAGCGTCGCCGGGGCGCCGACGAACAACCGCCCGGACGGGTGCTCCTAGGCTGGGTTCGGTGAGCGGCGACATGAGTGGATTCGAGGGCATTTCGGGCACGGGTGACGTGGCCGGTGATGACGCTGCGCGCGATGGGCGGGGGGAGAGTGCGGTGAGCGGACCTGGCAGTGCGGAGCGCGAGGGCTCAGGGGCAGCCGATGGCGCGAGACCGGACGCACCTGGTGACGGCGGCGATGCGGCGAGCGGGGATGGGCGGAGTGCCGGGCGCGTGGGCGCGACCGGCGACGGCGGGCCGACCGGTGGCGAGCGTCCGAGCGGTGGCGAGCATCCGAGCGGCAACGCCGCACGGCGCGACAAGCGACGTGGGGCAAAGAGTGCGGTCGGCAGCGCCGCCGCCGATGACAGTGCGGCTCGTGGGGCCCAAGGCGTAGCGGGTGATGCGAGCGCGGGTGCTGGCAGCGGCGGGCTCGGCAACAACGGGCTCGGCAACGACAGGCTCGGCAACAATGGCAGGCCTCGCCAACGACGAGCTCGGCAACGACAGACGCGGCTCGGCAACGACGAGGATGCCGGCCGGGCCGGCGGTGAGCGGCGCCGTTGGCGGTAGCGGTGATGTCGCGGGTAGCGGTGGTGGGCGGGTGGCCGCGTTCTTCGACCTGGACAAGACGATCATCGCTTCGTCGAGCACGCTGGCGTTCAGCCGGCCGTTCTACCAAGGTGGTTTGATCAATCGGCGGGCCGCGTTGCGCTCTGCCTACGCGCGGTTGATGTTTCTGCAGGCCAGCACCGATGCGGAGCAGGTGGAGCGGTTGCGCGCGCATCTGACCTCGCTCTGCCAGGGGTGGGACGTGGCGCAGGTGCGGGCGATCGTGGACGAGACGTTGCACGACATCGTCGATCCGCTCGTCTTCGCCGAGGCCGCCGATCTCATCCGGGAGCACCGGGAGCAGGGGCATGACGTGGTCGTCGTGTCGGCGTCCGGGGAAGAGATGGTGGCGCCCATCGCGACCCTGGTCGGTGCCACGCACAGCGTCGGTACCCGGATGGCGGTCGTGGACGGGCGCTACACCGGGGAGATCGACTTCTACTGCTACGGCGAGCGCAAGGCCGAGGCCATGCGGGAACTGGCCGCTGCCAACGGTTACGACCTCGCCGCCAGCTTCGCCTACTCCGACTCGATCACCGATCTGCCGATGCTCGAAGCCGTCGGGCACCCTGCCGCCGTCAACCCGAACCGGGCGTTGCGCAAGATCGCCGTGCAGCGCGAGTGGCCGGTGCTCACGTTCGAGGCTCCGGTGCCGCTGCGCGCCAAGATCGCGACACCTTCCGGCGGCGTGGTGGTCGCCGCGGCAGCCGTCGGCATCGGTGCCGTCGCCGTCACGTGGCTGTGGCGGCGGAATCGCTGACGGGCCTCGGTCGGGTGACCGTCTCGCAACCCGGGCGGCGGTACCGAACAGGTGGCCGATAGGTAGCGCTGGGGTTACCGAGTGGTAGCGGTCACTGTTCGTTGCTTGACCGGTGCACCCGTCCGGGAGCTTGAGTTCCCGCAGGTCAGTGGCGTAGAAAGGGAGGTGCGGAAACCTGGTTGGCCAGGAACCCGACGAAGAGAAGTCGGGCTCACCCCACCGGAGATCCGTGCGCGGACTCCAGGCACCCACGCGCAGCACGCCGCGGGAGGCTTGTCGTTGAGGGACTGCGTATCGGGACGCCGAACGCCGAGACCCCAGCCATACGACACAGTTGCAGCTTGGTAACCAGGGAAAGTCCGCGCTGCGGGCGGCGCTCACTGGCCTTCGGGTCGGTGGGCGCCGCCCGTTACGCGTGCGGGGCCGTTGACCCACTCCGGCATCCGTGAGTAACTTACCAATACTTCACGGTCATTGGTGAAGCTCCCACGGGCGCGAGGAGTGGACGATGGCACGGCTGTCCCGGCGCGGGTTTCTGGCCAGCGCCACCGCCGCCGGATCAGCCGCCCTGTCAGCCGCCCTCGCCAGGCCCGCCAAGGCGGCCACCCGCGAGCCCACCGTCCTGACCGGCGCCGACGTGCTCGCCGGGCAGGGCTGGCGTTCGCTCGGCGGCCGCAAACTGGGTGTGCTGACCAATCCCACCGGCGTGCTGCGCGATCTCACGCACATCGTGGACTCGCTCGTCGACGCCGGTGTCCGCCCGCTCGCCGCGTTCGGGCCCGAGCACGGCTTCCGGGGCACGTCCCAGGCAGGCGGGTCCGAGGGCGACTACAGCGATCCGCGCACCGGCATCCCCGTCTACGACGCCTACAACGTCACCGCCGACCAGCTTGCCGCGATGTACCGGAAAGCCGGTATCGACACGGTGCTGTTCGACATCGCCGGTGTCGGCGCCCGGTTCTACACCTACACGTGGACCATGTACGTCGCGATGTCCGCCGCCGTGCGCACCGGGGCGGCCTTCGTCGTGCTGGACCGGCCCAACCCGATCGGCGGGCAGGCCTTCGGGCCGCAGCTCGATCCCGCCTACGCCACGCTGGTCGGTCTCAAGCCGATCGTGCAGCAGCCCGGCATGACGGCCGGGGAGCTGGCCCGGCTGTTCGACGCGCTGTTCCTGCCCGCCGACAACGACGGCCGCCGGCTGTCGCGCCTGGACGTGATCCGGGTGCGCGGCTGGCAGCGGGACGAACTGAGCACCGGCCTGCCGTGGGTGCTGCCGAGTCCGAACATGCCGACGCAGGACACCGCGCTGCTCTACCCGGGCACCTGCATGTTCGAGGGCACGCTGCTGTCCGAGGGTCGCGGCACGACCCGGCCGTTCGAGCTGATCAGCGCACCGGGGATCGACCGGCGGTGGGCGGACGCGCTCAACGCGATGGACCTGCCGGGGGTGCGGTTCCGGGAGAACTACACGGTGCCCACGTTCGGCAAGTTCACCGACCGGACGTGCGGCGGCGTGCAGGTGCACCTGACCGACCGCACCCGGGTCGACGCGATCCGGACAGCCGTGGCGATGATCGTCACCGCGAAGAAGCTCTACCCGGGCGTGTTCGGCTGGCGGCCGGACAACTGGATCGACGCCCTGACCGGCTCGAACCGGCTCCGCACGATGGTCGACGCCGGGGCGCCGGCCGGCGACGTGATCGGCGCCTGGGCCGACGAACTGGCCGCGTTCCGGCGGCGGCGACGCCCGTTCCTGCTGTATCCATGATGACGATGAGGTGGCCATGTCCATTCGCAGGATCGCCGTCACCAGCACAATCCTGGTCGCGGCCGTGGTCGTGAGCACGGGCACCGCGGGCGCCGCACCAGCCGGCCCGGTGCCGCCGACCGGGCGGTTCGACCAGCCGCAGCAGGGTTACGCGCCCGCCTGGATGACGCTGCGTCCGGGCACTCCGCGGCAGGCGGGGCTGGATCCGGTGGCGCTGCGGAAAGCTGTCGACCAGGTCGATGCGTGGACCCGGAACGACCCGGCGACGGGCCACCCGATGTACTCCGGGCAGGTCACGCTGCTCGCGCACGACGGCGTGATCGTGACGAAGGAAGCGGCGGGCTACGCGCTGCGGTACTCCGACCAGCATGGTGACCTGCTGCCGACGGCCGAGCAGATTCCCATGCGTACCAACACGATCTTCGATCTGGCGTCGCTGTCGAAGCTGTTCACCTGCGTCGTCGCGATGCAGCAGATCCAGTCGGGCAGGCTGGACGTGGACGCGACGGTGGCGAGCTATCTGCCCGAGTTCGCGACCAACGGCAAGGCGGGCATCACGATCAAGCAGCTCATGACGCACACGTCCGGGCTGCCCGCGGATCCGACGCCGCCGCTGTGGCAGGACCCGACGATGGCCGCGCGCATGACGTCGATCCTGGACACCACGCCGCAGTACCCGGCGGGCACGACGTACCTGTACTCGGACATCAACATGATCACCCTGCAACTGGTGTTGCAGCACATCACCGGCAAGACGCTGGACGTGCTGGTCCGCGACGGCATCACGAGGCCGCTGGGCATGCACGACACCATGTACAACCCGCCCGCCTCGCTGCAGCCGAGGATCGCGGCCGAGGAGTACGAGTCGGGACCTGGCGAGCCGCAGCGCGGGCTGGTGTGGGGCCAGGTGCACGACGAGAACGCGTGGGCGCTGGGCGGGGTGGCCGGCCACGCGGGCGTCTTCTCCACTGTGGACGACATCGCGGTGCTCGCCCAGGCGGTTCTCAACGGCGGCACGTACGGGGGGCACCGGATCCTGTCCGAGCAGTCGGTCACGCAGATGCTGACCAACTACAACCAGGCCTTCCCCGGCGACTCGCACGGGCTGGGCTTCGAACTCGACCAGCGCTGGTACATGGGCAGGCTGGACAGCGCGCGCACCGCGGGCCACACCGGGTTCACCGGCACCACGATCGTGATCGACCCGGTGTCCCGGTCGATCGCGCTGCAGTTCAGCAACCGCGTGCACCCGACCCGGAACTGGGGTTCCACGAACCCGGCCCGCGAGGCGGTGGCCGACGGGCTGGCCAACGCGATGGCGGTCCGGGCACCGGGCGGCGTGTCCTGGTACTCCGGGATCGCCAACGCCACGACCGCGACCCTGACCACCCCGGTGGTCACCACGCGCGGCGGCCCGGTGTCGCTGTCCTACGACACGTTCGTGGACACCGAGCCGACGTTCGACGCGGTGACGCTGCAGGCCAGCACCGACGGAACGGTGTGGACCGACGTGCCGGTGACGGCGACGGGGCCGGGCGCGCCGCAGGGTGCCGTGGCGACGCTGTCCGGTGGCACGCGGTCGTGGTGGCACGTGCGGGCAGCCCTGCCGGCCGCGAGCGGGCCGTTGCAGGTGCGCTGGCGGTACGTGACGGACTCCAACTACACCGGCCGGGGCGTGAACGTGACCGGGGTGCGGCTGTCCGACGCTCGTGGGGTGGTGCTGGACGACCGTGACCTGCGCGAGTTCACCGGGACGAATTGGGCCTTTACCAACCATTGACTGATCCGTCCTGATTATGCCAGGAGGGTTGTAGACCCAGCTCACGTCCGACGTTGTCGCAGGCCACCGGGACACGGTTGCGTGTCGGCCCACAACCGCACGTTGACCAGCGGAGGGACGGTTAGTAAGTTTCCCACGTGTCCACCATCCACACCCCGGTCGAACCGAGTCCGCTGGTTCGCATTCGCTCCCTGCTGCCCGGTCTGGCCAAGGCCGAGCAGCGTGTCGCCCACGTGGTTCTCGAGGACCCGGGCGGCGTGGCTCGCCGCAGCATCACCGAGGTCGCCGATTCGGCAGGCACCAGTGAGACGACGGTGACCCGTTTCTGCAAGGCAGTCGGCGTCAGCGGCTACCCGGAACTGCGGATCGCGCTGGCCGCGGACACCGCGCGCGCCGCCGCCCGCACCGATCGGGACATGGGCGGCGACATCGACCCGAGTGACGACCTGACCCAGGTGGTGGGCAAGGTCGCGTTCGCCGACGCGCGCGCGGTCGAGGAGACGGCCGAGCAACTGGACATCGGCGCCCTGCGGCAGGTGGTCGAGGCCATCGCCGGGGCGGGCAGGGTGGACGTCTACGGCGTCGGTGCCAGCGCGTTCGTGGCCCTGGACCTGCAGCAGAAGCTGCACCGGATCGGCCGGGTGTGCTTCGCCTGGAACGACACGCACATCATGCTGACCTCGGCCGCGGTGCTGGAGCCCGGTGATGTCGCCGTCGGCATCTCGCACACGGGCGCCACCACGGACACCGTGGAGGCGCTGCGCCAGGCCCGCGAGCGCGGCGCGACCACGGTCGCGGTGACGAACTTCCCGCGCTCGCCCATCGCCGAGGTCGCCGACCACGTGCTCACCACGGCCGCCAGGGAGACGACGTTCCGCTCGGGCGCGACGGCGAGCCGGATCGCGCAGCTCACGGTGATCGACTGCGTGTTCATCGGGGTGGCGCAGCGGCACCGGGACAACGTGCTGGCCGCGCTGGACACCACCTACTCGGCGGTCAGCTCGCACCGGCTGGACGTCCGGCCGGACGGCAGGCGAAAAACGAGGGAAGGCGGCGAGTCGTGACGGACTCCGTGCAGGTCGACTCGCCGACCGAATCCCGCAACCCGGACACGACGGACATCGATCAGCTCTCCACGCTGGAGATCCTGCGCGAGATCAACAGCGAGGACGCGACAGTGCCCTTCGCGGTGGCCGCGGTGCTGCCCGAGCTGGCGACGCTGGTGGACCACGCCGTGGACGCGCTGCGCGCCGGGCGGCGGGTGCACTACGTGGGGGCGGGCACGTCCGGCAGGCTCGCCGTGCTGGACGCGGCGGAGCTGGTGCCGACGTTCAACATCCCGGACGACTGGTTCGTCGCGCACCACGCGGGTGGCCCGGCCGCGCTGATCAACGCCGTGGAGAACGTCGAGGACGACGAGCGGGCGGGCGCGACCGAGCTGCGGCAGCACGTGCACGCAGGCGACGTGGTGATCGGCCTGGCCGCGTCCGGCCGCACGCCGTTCGTGCTGGGTGCGCTGCGCGCGGCCACCGACGCGGGTGCGTACACGGCTCTGGTGTCGGCCAACCCCGGTGCCGCTGCCAACTCCGACGTGGACGTGCCGGTCGCCGTGCACACCGGACCCGAGGCCATCGCCGGGTCCACCAGGATGAAGGCGGGCACCGCGCAGAAGCTGGTGCTCACGTCGTTCTCCACGGCCGTGATGATCCGGTTCGGCCGCACGTACTCGAACCTGATGGTCAGCATGCGGGCGACCAACGCGAAGCTGCGCGGCCGCACGCTGCGCATCCTGCGCGAGGCCACCGGGGCACCGGTCGACGAGTGCGCGTACGCGCTCACGGCGGCAGGCGGCGACCTGAAGGTCGCCCTGGTGCACCTGCTGTCCGGTGTGGACACGCCCGCCGCCGAGGCCGCCCTGGCACAGGCGCAGGGCCACGTCCGGCACGCCCTCGCCGCGCTGGGCAACGGGCGAACCTAGACTGCGTCACGTGCGGCTACGGCGGTGCGGAACCGATGCGGTGCTGGTCGAGGTCGACTCGCTGGACCAGGTGGACGCTGTCCGGGCCGCCGTGGGTTCGGCCGCCGAGCGCGGTGACCTGCCCGGACTGGTCGAACTGGTCCCGGCAGCGCGGACCGTGCTGGTGTCCGTCCAACCAGGAGGCAATGGTCTTGCCCGGTTGCGTCAGGTGCTCGCCACCGCCGACCTGGAGCGGCCGCCGCGGCGCGGCAGGCGCGAGGTCCGCATCCCGGTGCACTACGACGGCCCCGACCTGGCACTGGCAGCCGACACCGCCGGGCTGAGCGTGCCGGACCTGGTCGAACTGCACAGCGGCACCGAGTACACGGTCGCGTTCACCGGTTTCGCGCCCGGCTTCGGCTATCTCGTCGGTCTGCCGTCACAGCTCGTGCAGGCCCGGCTGGACCATCCGCGCACCGCGGTGCCCGCCGGCTCTGTCGCCATCGCCGGCGAGTTCACCGGCGTCTACCCGCGGTCGTCGCCGGGTGGCTGGCGGCTGCTGGGCCGCACCGACCTGGAGTTGTTCGACCCGAACCGCGAGCCGCCCGCGTTGCTGGTGCCCGGCGACCGGGTGCGGTTCGAGGTGCTGACGTGAGCAGGAAGATCACCGTGCTGGCGACCGGTCCCCTGGCGCTCGTCGAGGACCTCGGCCGCGCGGGCAACGCGCACCTGGGCGTGCCGCCGTCGGGTGCGCTGGACGTGCCCGCGTTGCGGCTGGCGAACCGGCTGGTCGGCAATGCCGAGTCGGCGGCCGGGATCGAGGTGCTGCTCGGTGGGCTGCGGCTGCGGGCCGAGTGCTCGTGCACGGTCGCCGTGACCGGGCCGGCCGTGCCGGTCACCGTGGCCGGCCGGGGCCGCGACTCGCACACGCCGATCCCGCTGGCGGCGGGCGAGCTGCTGGAACTGGGCGTGCCCGGGTCGGGGCTGCGCAGCTACGTCGGCATCGACGGCGGCCTGGCGGTGCCCGCCGAGCTGGGCAGCCGGTCGACGGATCTGCTGTCCGGCATCGGCCCGGCCCGGCTGCACGCGGGTGACACGCTGCCGCTGGGCACCCCGGGCGGTCTGCCGGGCGGTGCGGACGAGCTGGGGCCGACCCCGGTACCCGACGAGCTCCTGCTGCCGGTGCTGCTCGGGCCGAGGGACGACTGGTTCTCCGAGCCGGCCGCGCAGCTGGCGGCGGGCCGGTGGCAGGTGTCGCCGGACAGCAACCGGATCGGCGTGCGGACAGCGGGCCCCGCGCTGCGACGGGCGGCCGAGTACGCGGGTGTCGAGCTGCCGAGCGAGCCCGTGGTCACCGGGGCCGTGCAGGTACCTGCCAGCGGGCGGCCGGTGCTGTTCCTCGCCGACCATCCGACGACCGGTGGCTACCCGGTGATCGGTGTCGTGCCCGCGGCAGCGCTACCCGCGCTCGCGCAGGCCAGGCCGGGGTCGGCCGTGATGTTCCGGGTTCAGTACTCGGACTCGTAGAGCGCGGCCAGCTCGGCGTGCACCGCGGTGGAGTCGGGCAGCGTGGCGCCGTCCAGCGTGTGCGCGCGAGTGATCTTGCGCACCGAGGACGCGAACAGCACGGCGTCCGCGGTGGCCAGATCGGCGACCGCGACCGGCTCGACCTTGACCGACCAGCCTGCCCGCTCCGCGGCCCGGAACAGCGCGGCCTGAGTGGTGCCGGGCAGGATGCCCAGCTGCGCGGGCGGGGTCCGCAGGGTGTGCCCGTCGACGACGACGAGCGTCGAGGTCGGGCCTTCCAGCACGTGACCACCGGACTGGGTGAAGATCACCTCGTCCGCGCCACGGCGGGCCGCCTCGCGGCCGGCGGCCATGTTCACCGCGTAGGACAACGACTTCGCGCCCAGCAGCAGCCACGGCGCGCGATCGGCGGCACCTGGCTCGATGCCGCGGTCCAGGGTGATCGCGGTGACGCCGGTGGCGCGAGCACGCTGCGCGCCCGGCGCGATCTCCATGCCCAGCGCGAATCCGGTCGGCGTGCCGTCGCCGCCGTCGATTCCCCTGGTGTAGACGAGTTTCAGCGCCATCTCGGCGGGTCCGGACCAGTTCTCGATCACCTGGGCCACCCGCGCGCGCCACACGTCCAGGTCCGGTTCGGGCAGCTCCAGCATGACGGCGGAGCGCTTGAGCCGCGCCAGATGCGGGCCCAGTTCCCTCGGCTTGCCGTCGACCACCAGGACGGTCTCGAAGATGCCGTCGCCGCGCAGCAGGCCGAGATCGTCCACTCGCAGCCGCGGCTGGTCCGGATCGGCGAGAGTGCCGTCGAGCATGGCCAGTACGCGCATGCGGCCGAGAGTACTGCGCCGCGCCTAGACTCGAATCGTGGCCGACGAGAGCGCCGCGGGCGAGCAGCTCGCGTTGCGCAGAACCCTCCACGAGCGCGGGCTGCGGATGACACCGCAGCGGCAGCTCGTGCTGGACGCCGTCCGCGGTCTGCGCCACGCCACCCCGGAGCAGGTGTGCCAGCGCGTGCAGCAGACCACGCCGACGGTGAACATCACCACGATCTACCGCGCGCTGGACCTGCTCGAAGGACTGGGCCTGGTGCGGCACACGCATCTCGGGCACGGAGCGCCGGTCTACTCCGCCGAGGCGCACGAGCACCTGCACCTGGTCTGCCACAGCTGCGGCCGGGTGATCGAGCAGCCCACCGGGTTGCTGGCGGACGTGGCCACGCGCCTGCGTGTGGAGTGCGGGTTCGAGCTGGACGCCACCCATCTCGCGCTGTCCGGAACCTGTGGACAGTGTCAGTCCGAGGAGGACGTATGACCGAGTCACCGTTGCTCGCCACCCCGGGAGCCGTCGCCGAGCTGGAGGCAGGCTCACCCGACGCGGGCACCGCGTGGCACTACGGCGACCCGTTCGCCGAGCAGCGGTCCGCGGTCCGCTCGGTGGTGGTGGTCGACCGGTCCAACCGGGGTGTCATCGCCGTACCCGGTGACGAGCGGCTGCCCTGGCTGCACGCCCTGACCTCGCAGCACTTCACCGAGCTGCCCGAGCTGGCAGGCACCGAGGCGCTCGTGCTGGACGCGCAGGGGCACGTCGAGCACCACGTCGTGGTCGGCCACGCCGACGGCACGGTGTGGCTGGACGGCGAGCCCGACCGGACCGCCGGCCTGCTGGACTACCTCGGCAAGATGGTCTTCTGGTCGAAGGTCGAGCCGAGGGACGCGACGAGCGAACTCGCGCTGCTGACCGTGCTCGGCCCGGACGCCGACCGGTTGCTGACCGGCCTGGGCGTCGACGTGCCGACCGCCGCCTACCAGCTCACCGCGCTGCCCGGCGGCGGGTTCGCCCGGCGGATGCCGTGGCCGGGCAGGCACGCCGTGGACCTGCTGGTGCCGCGCGACCGGCTGACCGACTACTGGCAGCGGCTCACCGACGCGGGAGCACGTCCCGCGGGCAGCTGGGCGTTCGAGGCACTGCGCGTCGAGGCGCTGCGCCCCCGGCTGGGCCTGGACACCGACGAGCGGACCATCCCGCACGAGGTCAACTGGCTCGCTCCCGCCGTGCACCTGGACAAGGGCTGCTACCGCGGCCAGGAGACCGTGGCGAAGGTCGCGAACATCGGCAGGCCGCCGCGCCGGATGGTGCTGCTGCACCTGGACGGCTCGCTGGAGATGCTGCCGGAGACCGGCGAACCGGTCCGGCTGGGCGACCGCGTGGTCGGCCGGGTCGGCTCGGTGGCCCGCCATCACGAACTGGGCCCGATCGCGCTGGCCCTGCTCAAGCGCTCGGCCCCGACCGACGCCGAACTGCTGGCAGGCGAGGGCGACCACGTGGTGCAGGCGGCCGTCGACCCGGACTCGATCGCCCCCGAGAAGGCGGCACCCGGCCGGGACGCGATCGCCAGACTGCGTGGCTGAGCTGCGCGACCCAGTTCGGCGGCCGCTTGTGCCAGGATCGCGGGCATGTCAGCGCTGACCCCGGGACCCGCATCGCACGGCACCCTCATCACCGTCGCCCCCACCGGCGCCGAACTGGCCAAGACCGACGTGCCGAACCTGCCGGTGACGCTGGCCGAGCTGGTCAGCACGGCCGAGGACTGTGAACGGGTCGGCGCGGCCATGATCCACGTGCACATCCGGGGTGCCGACACGAAGCCGACACTGGACCTGGGCCTGCTGCGGGACACCGTCACGGCCCTGCGGGAGCGCACCGGCCTGATCGTGCAGCTGTCCACCGGCGGCGCGGTGACCGATCCCGAGGCGGACCGGCTGCGCGTGCTGGACGCCCTGCCCGACTCCGCCTCCTGCACGATGGGCACCGTCAACTTCGGTGACGACGTGTTCCTCAACCGCTGGGAGTTCATCGTCGAGCTGCACCGCCGGATGCAGGAACGCGGCATCGTGCCCGAGTACGAGATCTTCGACCTCGGCCAGCTCGCCACCCTGCACCGGCTGCTGGACCAGCACGGGCTGCCGGCGGGCGGGCATGTGCACGTCGACCTGGTGATGGGCGTGCCCGGCGGGATGCCAGGCGACACCGAGACGCTGGTGGCGGCCCTGCGGCTGCTGCCGGAGGGCGCCACCTTCGCCGCGACCGGCATCGGCCGGTCCACGCTGCCCGTACTGCTGGCCGCGCTGTCCGCGGGCGGGCACCTGCGGGTCGGCATGGAGGACACCGTCACCTACGCACGCGGCCAGCGGGTGAAGGACAACGCACAGCTGGTGGCTCGCGCCGCGGGTGTGGCGCGGATCGCACAACGGCCGCCGCTGGCGCCTGCCGAGGTGCGCACCCTGCTCGGTGTCGGCGTCCCGACTGCACCCAATGGATGAGAACCGATGCCAGTCACCGCCCAGGTGTTGGCGGGAGACGGTCGGGTACCGCAGGATGGTGACGTGATCGAGGTTCGTCCGGGTGGCCGCCGTCGCATCGACCGCGTGCTCGACCCGGCGTACACCGAGGGAGTCGGCAGCCGACCCCTGGCCGAAGTGCGGCAACTGCGGGACGAGACGGCTCAGGAGGAGACCGATCTGTCCTTTACCCGCAGGCTGCTGCACGGCCGTATCGACATCGTGCGCGCCGAGCAGGAGCGCCGGACGACCGGTGGTTCCGCCGTCGTCGAGCGGCTGGCGGCGATCCTCTCCGCGAACGCGCTGGGCCCGGCCACCGGTTCGGGCAGGCACAGCACCCTGGAGCCCTCGCGGGCCGAGGCGCACCGCAGGCACGTCGAGGCCCTGGTGTCGGACGTGGACCTGTCCGACGTCGGCAGCCTCAGCGACCGGCTGCTCGACCACGCGCTGACGACGTACCTCAACGAGGAGCAGTCGGTGTCCGCGCGGCGCAGGCAGGTACAGCAGGTGATGGACCTGCTCAACGAGGAGATCGCCGGCCGCTACCGGCAGGGCACGGCGTCCGTGGACGAGTTGCTCGCCGCCCAGCGCACCCCGCCGGCACAGCACTGACCCTCAGTTGAACCGTTCTCTGGCCGCCAGGTGTGCCCAGAACTCCCGCACGTGGTCGAACCGGGCGCTCAGCTCGTCGCCGTCGCCGTTCTCCATCGCGGTCAGGATGGCCCACACGTCCTGAGCGGACGTGTCCTCCAGCAGCTCCTCGTCGGTCATCAGCTGCACGAGGCCGCCGTAGTCCAGCTCGACGGCCGAGTGCGGGTGGAACCGCTCCAGCCACCGCCCGGTGTCGCGCAGCACGGCAGCGGGCCCGTCCTCGCCGATGGCCTCCTTGGTCACCGCGTACGCCCTGGCCAGCCTGCGGCGGGCGTCGGCCATCGCGCACCGCCAGTACACCTCGCGCACCGGCCGCTCCCCCGTGGACAGCAGGACGTGCCGGTCGTCGGGGTCGACGATGGCGAACCAGGGCAGCGGGATGGTCCAGGTGGCCGAGATGACGTGCACGGCGGTCGCGCCCTCGGCGGACATCACCTCGGTCGCGTGGCCGCGCGCGCGATCCTCGTCCACCTGCAGGACGGCGCTGCGCAGCACGACCGGCGTGGTGGCCAGGAAGCCGACCAGCGCCGCGGCGGCCCGCGGCCGGAGGTCCAGCGGGCAGACCAGTGGTCCCGGGCCTACCGTGGCTGTGTCGCTCGCGGGCACCTCGGCGGTCTGCAGGACCAGCACGTCGAGGGCGGGCGCGGCCCTGCCGTCGGCTAGTTCGCCCGGCAGCAGCCGGGCAGGCCGGGCGACCTGTGACCTAAGCCACAGCTCCTGCTCGCGTTCGCCCACAGCGGAACGACTCAGGGCGTGCGAATCCACACGTTCGCGGAGTCGGGCGGCCAACGGAGCGTCAAAAGCCGACAGCGGTTCGTACACCCGCAGGTAGCCGACGAACGGACGAGGCACCCAGGCATCGTGTCATGTCGGGCAGCGATGCGTACGTCACGTGGGATACCGCCGTGCCACATCGCACCGAACCCCATCGGCACGGTACGGTAGTTACCAGGAAACAGTTGTCGAGATTGCGGGGCCGCCGTTCCCCCGGCCGCCCCGCCTCCGCGTATGAGGGGGTCGAGCCATGGGGCGCGGCCGTGCTAAGGCCAAGCAGACGAAGGTGGCCAGGGATCTCAAGTACCACACTCCCAACATGGACGTCGACGCTCTGCGGCGTGAGCTGTCGAGCGGCGACTCCAGGAACGGCAGGTCCGACCATGACCTGCCGGATGACTCGGACAACGACGACTACGGCGAATACAGCCGCTGACGTGCTGCGTTGAAGGGTTGCGCCGGCCTACCGGGCGGCACAGCCCTTCAACTACGTCCGCATGCAACCGACCTGACGCAAGTACGCGCAGGTCAGGGCAACCGGGTCGAGGGCTAGGCCGGGACCGCACAGCCGCACAGAGCGGATAGTCGTGCGTGCCTCCTAACCCACACCCGGTGCCAGGTTGCCGCTGTGGCGTGGCACGACGGCACCGGCTGGCCAGGTCGCGGGCCGTGAGTCCGGACAACCCGCCGCGAACACGTACCACGTGTCCGCGCTGTTGTGCGTGGCCGAGCCGGCCAGGCCGAAGCCGCCGGGCAGATCGACGCGACCGCCGTCGGTGGGCACCGGCAGCAGCTGGCCCATGGGCACGCCGAGGTCGAACTCACGTCCGGTGAGGAGCGGTCCGCTGTAGCGGCAGGCCTCTCCACCATCGGCGACGCCGCGTCACACACGTGTCGGGCTTGTGTCGTACCCACGCCGGCCGGCATGGGTCACCGCACCGAGCACTCCGACGAGCCAGGACTTCCGCACGCGATCCTCCAGCCGAGACGAACCGGATCTTCGCCTTCACCCTGACGGCACCCGCCGATGGGCGCAGAGTGCGTCACTCGTCCGAGCACGGCTCGCAGCTCCCACTGCCGGTCGAGCAGTAGGCCGACCACGGCAGGGCGGCTACCGATCCGTACGACCCGGCGACCAGCGGTCGACCCCGGTTGCCCGCCGGTTTCGGCTGGTTGGCGGCGGTCTGCGCTACTCCTCTGCCGCCCACCGCGCGGATCACTCGTCCGGATTCCCCCGTCGGTGTCGTTTGGTGGTGCTCCGGCGGCGCTTGGCGTCCAGACGGCGCTCCACCGAGCCCTTGGTCGGCTTCGTCGGTCTGCGCCTGGGCGGCGGCGGCCGCAGCGCCCAGCGCAGCAGGGCCGTGAGCCGGTCCCGGGCCGCCCGCCGGTTGGCCAGCTGATTTCGCTGCTCGCTGGCCGCCACTGTCAGCACCCCGCCCGCGAGCCGGCTGCCGAGCCGTTCGAGCGCCCTGGCCCGCTGCGCGGCCGACAGCGATGGCGACCTTGTCACGTCGAAGGACAGCTCGACCCGCGAGTCCGCGGTGTTGACGCCCTGACCGCCGGGCCCGGACGACCGGGAGAACCGCTCGTGCAGCTCACCCGCCGGGATCACCAGCGACGGCGTGACCTCCAGATCGTCGGCCATGTCAGCCCACGACGGCCGCGTCCGCGATACCGGTGGCCTCCCGGGCGCCGGCGGTGATCGCCTCGCAGCTGAACACCAGCCACTCGCCCACCGCGCCGGGTTCGCCGGTGCCGAAGCCGGCCGCCGCGGCCCGGTAGCGGTCGGCCTGGCGCAGGTAGGCGACCTCGGGGACGACGAGTCCCTTCGGGTCCATGCCGGTGGAGATCAGGGTCAGCCGGGCGGCGGCCCTGGCGACGATGCCGTCCGCGACGCCGAACGGGGCCAGGGTGAGCAGCTCGCCGTGCACGACGGCGGCCAGCACGGGAGCGGGCACGTCGGTACCGCCGGAGAGCAGGCGGGCCAGCAGCTCCAGCCGCGCGGACACGCCCGGCGCCTGCCGCGGCCTGCCCAGCAGGTCATCGGCGCCCGGCTCGACGAGGTCGGCGGCCGCCAGCACGTGCAGCCTGGCGAGGCACTGCAGCGGCGCGCGCTGCCAGGTGCCCAGCAGCAGGCCGACGGATTCGGCCACCCGCAGCGCACCGGCCAGCACCGGATCGGTCACCGTGCCGTCCGGCGGGATCTCCGTCGAGCCACCGTCGATCGCGGCCGACGAACGGGCGGCACGGACCGACGCCTCGGCCGCGGTGGCGGGCCAGCCCCGGCGGTTGGCGGGGTGCCGGTGGACATCGGCGACCGCGTCCCGGGCCGCGTCGACGGCAGTTTCGACACCGGGTAGGTCGAGCAGCGGCACCAGCGGGTCAGTCACAAGTAAACGGTAACTACAGGGCTCGTATGGGGTGCGCTCGGCTACGAACAACTACGGAGAGCATGCCCTTGACCAGCGGTGAACCACCGTTCCCCCAAACGAGTGATCCACTCGGCGCGTCTAACTGAACGCTGGTCGACAGCGGGGATCGGTCCCGTTGTGTTCCGCACCACATGGGCGTACCTAATGGGTTGTCGGTTCAACTTTTTACGACGTTGCGGACGACGCCGTCCGAGCCTGCCTGGGCACAGGACGGCCGCCACAATGAGGAGGCACGTCATGGCCAGTACCGAGACCCCAGCGTCGGTCGGCGACCGCGCAGCAGTGGATGTGGCACTCGCCGACCCAGGACCGCTGGGTCTCGCGGGCTTCGCCGCCACCACCATGGTCCTCAGTTTCGTGAACGCCGGCATCGTCGGCGACGGTGTCGTCCATGGCGTCATCGCCCTCGCGCTGTTCTACGGTGGACTCGGCCAGCTCATCGCCGGCCTGCTCGAGTACCGCAGGGGCAACACGTTCGGTGTGACCGCATTCTGCACGTATGGCGGCTTCTGGCTGGCATACGCGTTCTATGCATGGTTCCTGGCCAAGCCGACCGATCCGCCCGCGACGGTGGGCCTGTTCCTGTTGGTGTTCGCCATCGTCACCGCCTTCCTGACGATCTCCACCCTGCGCCTCAACGGTGCGCTATTGGTCGTGTTCATCCTGCTGACGCTGACCTTCCTGCTGCTGTCCATCGGTGCGTTCAGCGGTACCACCGGGATCACGAGGGTCGGCGGTGTGGTCGGCATCGTGACCGCGGTGGCAGCGTTCTACACCTCGGCCGCGGTGGTTACGAACGCCACATGGCGGCGGCCGGTGCTGCCGATCTTCCCGTTCTAAGGTTCTGATCAGCTAGACAGGTTCGACCAGTAGGGCCGTCGCCATCCCGGCGGCGGCCCGCTGGGTCGTTATTGGTCTGGACCACCACGGAGGCCTCGGCCACTGTCGGAGGGCCCCCGTTCGCACTAACGTCGCAGGCAGCCGCGTGGCACCAACTCAGGTCAGCGGTCGTCACGAGTCAGGAGGTCACGCACCATGACCGAATCGTCGGGCCAGAGCCCCGCTCTGGACAACCTGCTGACCGAGAGCAGGACGTTCCCGCCGAGCCCGGAATTCGCCGCCCAGGCCAACGCCACAGCCCAGCTGTACGCGGACGCCGACGCCGACCGGGAAGGCTTCTGGGCCAAGCAGGCCGAGCACCTGAGCTGGGACACCAGGTGGAACCAGGTCCTCGACTGGTCGAAGGCGCCCTTCGCGAAGTGGTTCATCGGCGGCAAGCTCAACGTCGCCTACAACTGCGTCGACCGGCACGTCGAGGCGGGCAACGGCGATCGCGTCGCGTTCCACTGGGAGGGCGAGCCGGGCGACACGCGGACCATCACGTACAACGACCTGAAGACCGAGGTCAGCAAGGCCGCCAACGCACTGACCTCGCTCGGTCTGGTGGCCGGTGACCGGGTGGCCATCTACATGCCGATGATCCCGGAGACCGTGGTGGCCATGCTGGCCTGCGCGCGGGTCGGGCTCACCCACAGCGTCGTGTTCGGCGGCTTCTCCGCGGAGGCACTGCGGGCCAGGATCGACGACGCCGAGGCGAAGCTGGTCATCACCGCCGACGGCCAGAACCGGCGGGGCAAGGCGTTGCCGCTCAAGGCATCGGTCGACGAGGCCGTGGCCAAGACGCCGAGCATCGAGCACGTGCTGGTGGTCAAGCGCACCGGTGGCGACGTGGCCTGGGACGACAGCAAGGACGTGTGGTGGCACGAGTTGGTGGACGTGCAGTCCGCCGACCACACCCCGGAGGCGTTCGACGCCGAGCACCCGCTGTTCATCCTCTACACGTCGGGCACCACCGGGAAGCCGAAGGGCATCCTGCACACCACCGGCGGATACCTCACCCAGGCCGGCTACACGCACCGCAACGTCTTCGACATCAAGCCGGAGAACGACGTCTACTGGTGCGCGGCGGACGTGGGCTGGGTGACCGGGCACAGCTACATCGTCTACGGGCCGCTGTCCAACGGCGCCACGTCGGTGATGTACGAGGGCACGCCGGACACGCCGAACCAGGGCCGCTGGTGGGACATCGTCGAGCGCTACCAGGTCTCGATCCTCTACACCGCGCCCACCACGATCCGGACGTTCATGAAGTGGGGCGCGGAGATCCCGGCCCAGCACGACCTCTCGTCGCTGCGCCTGCTGGGCAGCGTCGGCGAGCCGATCAACCCCGAGGCGTGGATCTGGTACCGGGAGACCATCGGCGGCAACCGGACCCCCGTCGTGGACACGTGGTGGCAGACCGAGACCGGCGGCATCATGATCTCGCCGCTGCCCGGTGTCACCTCGACCAAGCCGGGTTCCGCACAGCGGCCGCTGCCCGGCATCTCGGCCAAGATCGTGGACGACGCGGGCGAGGACGTGCCGTTCGGCGGTGGCGGGTACCTGGTGCTGGACCAGCCGTGGCCGGGCATGCTGCGCACGATCTGGGGTGACCCGGAGCGGTACCAGGAGACGTACTGGTCGCGCTTCGGCGACCGCGGCTACTACTTCGCGGGCGACGGCGCCAAGTACGACGACGACGGCGACATGTGGTTGCTCGGCCGGGTGGACGACGTGATGAACGTGTCCGGCCACCGGATCTCCACCACCGAGGTCGAGTCGGCGCTGGTGAGTCACCCGACCGTGGCCGAGGCGGCCGTCGTGGGCGCTACGGATGCCACCACCGGTCAGGGCATCGTCGCGTTCGTGATCCTGCGCGGCAACGTCGCGCAGGACGAGGCGAAGGGCGAGCAGGCCATCCAGGCGCTGCGCGATCACGTGGCGCACGAGATCGGCCCGATCGCCAAGCCGAGGCAGATCATGGTCGTCCCGGAACTGCCCAAGACCAGGTCCGGCAAGATCATGCGCAGGCTGCTGCGGGACGTCGCGGAGCACCGGGAGATCGGTGACGTGACCACGCTCGCGGACTCGTCGGTGATGGAGATGATCTCCGAGGGCCTGAACAAGGGCAGCGGCGAGGAGTGACCGTCAGGCGCGGTATCGAACACTAGTACGATCGCCAGCGACTCTTTCCGAACCGGACGGGAGTGCAGTGGATACCGCTACGGACACCGTGATCGACCCGACGACCGAAGCAACGGAGGCGGCCGGCGTGGATGCGTCGACGAGCACGCCGACGGAGGACGTCGAGCAGGACGAGACCCCCAAGCGGGGCAGGCCGCGCAAGCAGAGCACCGCGCGCAAGACCAGGACGGTGGAACTGATCCTCACCGTCACCGGCACCGCGGAAGGCGAGTGGCAGGCCGAGTTGACGCACGGCGGCAAGCGAGTCGTGCAGGGCCTGTCGATCGCCGCCGCGGCGGTCTCCAGGGCAGCCAAGGAGCTGCACCCGGAGATCTCCGGCGGCATCGAGACGGTGCTCAACGCCGCGCGCGACCAGCACAAGGCGCGGATGGAGGAGCTGGAGGCCGAGCTCAACAAGGTCAAGCAGGCCTTGGCAGAGCTGGACGACTGACCCGGTCGCACCACCATCCTGGAGCCCCGCACCTGATCAGGTGCGGGGCTCCGGCGCGTTGATGGCAGCGCCCGGCAGGACCGGTGACTGCCAGAGTCCGGGCTGCCCGCACCGCGGCGGCTTCGCCGCGCTCCCCTCGGCTGTTGCGGTTCGGCACCGGAGTCGCGGCGTCACGTGCGGCCCGGACGACGGCACGGGGAGAACTGGATCTTGGCTCCGTATCTCGGGATGCCCGCAGGTGTCGGACGATCTCCGGGGCCCGACTGGCCGCGGGACGAGCCCCGCTCACCGCGCCGGTCGGCCAACTCTGTCCAACACCGCGAGGGGCGTTCGTGACCAGCAGTGGGACCGCGCTCAGCCGTCTTCCGCGTGCCGGGAACGTGGGTGGTCTGGTCCTGCTTGCCGCTGCTGCCGTCGCTCTCCTGCTGGAGAACCCTCCCGCGCACCACCACGAGTCCGGCCGCGACTGCCACCTCGGTCCGCACGCCCTGCACCTCGACCTGACCATCGGGTCATGGGCGGCCGACGGACTGCTGGCGGATCGGCTGCAACCGTGGTCGCCGGGATTGGTCGTACCAGTGTTCGCGCTGTTCGCGGCCGGTGTGCCGGTGTCGGGCGCCGCGTCGGCCGCTCTCGTGCGCGAGCGGGATCGCCATCGCGATCATCGTGGAACTGGTGGTCGGCAAGGTGGTGGGGATCCTCGGCGCGTCGGCGCTCGTCGTGGGCGCCGGTGTCGCGAGCCGGCCGCCTGAGCTGTCGTGGGGCGACAGCACCGGCGTCGCGACACTCGGTGGCGCCGGGTGCACCGTGAGCGTGTTGCCGGCCGGGTCGGCGTCGCCGGCCGGTGCGGCTGATCAGGCGAAAGCGGCTGTACTACTGGCTTCCGTGGTCAGCGCGCTGGTCGCCGCTGCCCTGATGCCGCGCCGCGCCCGCCGACGCGCCTGACGCCACGCGCGCCACGGGGCGGTGCTCGTGGCACGATGACCACCGTGACCAGCGCCCCACACCACCGCAATGGCACCGGCTCCGGCAACGGGCTGCCCCCCGTCGCGTCCATCCCGCTGACGGAGGACGACCCGGCGCACACCACCAACGGGCAGTCGCTCGGCGGGCTCGTGCGGGACGCCACCACCCACCTGTCCACGCTGATCAGGGCCGAGGTGGAACTCGCGCGGTCGGAGATCACCGCCGAGGTCAAGCAGGGCGTGCGCGGCAGCCTGTTCTTCATCATCGCGCTGACACTGGTGCTGCTGCTGATGCCGTTCCTGCTGACCACGCTGGCGCTGGTGATCGCACTCTGGCTGCCGGAGTGGGCGGGCTTCGCCATCATCACCGGTCTGATGCTGCTCGTCGCGATCGCCTGCGCCTTCCTGGGCTGGCGCCGGGTGCGCAAGCTGCGCGGGCCGCGCCGGACCATCAGCTCGGTGCGCGACACCGCAGCAGCCCTGAAACGTCATGGTGAGTCTGACCAGTCGTAGCGCCGAGCTCCGGGCCGCCGTGCCGCAGGCCCCCGATCCGTCCACGGTCCGCCTTCCTGGCCCGTGGGCGCACCGCGACGTGTCGGCCAATGGCATCCGGATCCACGTCGCCGAGGCGGGCTCCGGGCCCCTCGTGTTGCTGCTGCACGGCTTTCCCGAGTTCTGGTGGGCGTGGCGCCACCAGTTGACCGCGTTGCGCGACGCGGGCTACCGGGCGGTTGCCGTGGATCTGCGCGGCTACGGCGACTCGGACAAGCCGCCGCGCGGCTACGACGGCTGGACGCTGGCCGGTGACGTCGCCGGGCTGATCAAGGCGCTCGGCGAGACGCGGGCGCACCTGGTCGGCCACGCGTGGGGCGGCATGATCGCGTGGACGGTGGCCGCGCTGCACCCGCGCCTGGTGGCTTCCGTGGCCGCCGTGGCCGCGCCACATCCGCTCGCGCTGCGCTCCGCCGTGCGACGCGGGATGTTCCGGCGCCGGGACAATCAGGCGGCCGCGATCGCCCGCGTGTTCCGCGCGCAGCTGCCGTGGCTGCCCGAACGCGATCTCGTTGCCGACGACGCCGCGGTCGTGGAGCGGCTGCTGCGCCAGTGGGGTGGTCCACGGTGGACGGTGGGCGACGAGTTCGCGGAGGTCGCCGCCACGGACCGCGCGGCGATGCGGGTGCCGGGCGTGGCACACAGTTCGCTGGAGTACTTCCGCTGGGCGATCCGGTCGCAGCTGCGCGGTGACGGCCACCGGTTCGCCGACGAGCTGGACCGCAGGCTGACCATGCCCGCGCTGCAGGTGCACGGCACGCTCGACCCGTACCTGCTGGAGTCGACGGCCCGGGCGTCGCGCGAGTGGCTGCCGCCGGGTGTGCGCTACCGGTCGCTGGCCGACGTCGGCCATTTCCCGCACCACGAGGCGCCCGCCACGCTCAACGAGCTCCTCATCGAGTTCCTGGCCGATCAGTAGATGCAGTTGGCGTTCCCGCCGGTGATCGGCGGCGGGGCCGCTGCCGCGTCGGCCGGGTTGGGCGTCTCCGGGCTCGTGGCGCCCTTCGGGCCCGAGTAGGTGCTGCCCAGGTACACCCGGACGGTGCCAGCGGGCAGCAGCGTGCTGGACGCGGTCTCGATGCCGCCACCGAGGGCGGTCACGACCTGCTGGGCGCCGGCCTGCCCGCCGGGCGCGTAGTCGATCACGGTGGTGCTGCGCGACGACGAGTTGCCCGTACTGCCCGCCTTGAAGCCCTTGCTGGTCAGGTGCTCCTGCACCTGCGCCGCCAGGCCCTGGACCCCGGTGGCGTTGTAGACCTGCGTCACGATCGAGGCATTGCTGACGGTGGGCGTGGCCGGCTTCGGCTTGGCCGTCGTGGCAGGCGCGGGCGGCTTCGGGTTGTCCGCGAGGCCGACCTGGGTCTGCACGAACGAACTGACCTGGCTCGGGTCGACCTCGACGGCCTGGCCGTCGTCGGGCGTTTCGAGCGCCGGGTTGCCGGTGGGGATCGTGAAGAACTTGATCGAGCCCGCGGTGATGCCCTGCAGTTGCTGGGCGAAGCTGAGGATGTCCCAGCCCTTGTCCAGGGTGACCGACTTCTGGACGGCGTCGATGAGGCCGCTGAGCTTCGACGGGTTGGCCAGCACGCCCGCGGACAGCACCTTGTGCGCCATCGAGGCCAGGAACGCCTGTTGCCGCTTGACGCGGTCGAGGTCGCCGCCGGGCAGGTTGTCGCGCTGCCGGACGTACGCCAGCGCGCGCGATCCCTCGACGGTCTGCGGGCCCGCGGCGAAGTTCGCGCCGGAGTTCTTGTCGTGGGTGGCCTGCCGGACGCAGACCTGGACACCACCGATGGCGTTGCTGATGTCGTAGAAGCCGAGCAGGTTGACCGAGGCGTAATGGTTGATCTTCAGCCCGGTGAGCTGCTCGATGGTCTGGATGGAGTTGCGCGCGCCTGCCTGTGCCGACTGCAGCACGAGCTGCGCACCGGACACGCCCTTGGCCACCAGGACGTGCCGCGCCGCCGCCGCGCCGCGCGAGTACGCCGAGTTGATCTTGTGTTCGCCGAAGCCGCCCGCGAGTTCGACGTAGGAGTCGCGCGGGATGGAGAACCCGACGGCACCCTTGCCGCCCGCCGGGATGTGGATCAGGATGATCGAGTCGGTGCCGTCCTCGCCCTGGTCCGACGGGCCGGCGTGCAGCGCGGCCAACTCGGCACCGGGCAGTGGGTTGCCCCGCGCGTCGGTTCGGTTGTCCACACCGACCAGCAGGATGTTCTGCGGCCCGGTGGTGCCCTGGGCCGCCGGATCGATGACGTCCGTGGTGGCCAGACCGGACGTGAGACCTGTCACGGTCGCCCAGCCGTAGCCGGTGCCGCCGAGCACCACCGCGGCCAGCAAAGCCAGGATCGTGCGACCTGTTCGCCGGGCGGTGCGGGCGGGGTCGGGCTGCTGCCTACCCGCGGCGGGCCTGCGCCGGACGGTGGGCGGCTCCTCGCTGTAGGGCGGCGGCCTGCGGCGCGCCGGCCGGCCGCTGTACTCGCCGCCCTGCCGGGAGCCCTGGGACCGGCCCGTCGAGCTTCGTGCCGACGGGCTGCGGCGGGACTGCTGACCCCGCCGTCCCGACGAGCCGCCGAGCTGCCCGGACGATCGCGGTGGCCAGTCGTCCACGTGTCCTCTCCCGACCGTCGAGATCCATCAGCGTCCAGTCTCGGTCGCGCCTATCCCCCCAGTGGGTAGGACGCGCCGACACACCCGGTGGTTGCCCCTGTTCAGGACGCGCACTGATCCGTGGACACATCGGTGAACAACGCTGCCGGATTGTGCGGCAACACGCTGGTCACCTGCTGTGCGGTCAACGCGAAGCCGGTGTTCGGATCGTCCACGGCGGCCCCGAACACCACACCGAGTACCCCGCCCTTGGGGTCGATCAACGGGCCGCCGGAGTTTCCACTGCGGACCTGCGCGTAGATCGTGTACACGTCCCGGTTCTCGTTGCGGTCGTTGTAGATGTTCGGGCCGGGCAGGTTGATCCGGCTGCGGATGCGGGCGGCGGACGCCGTGTAGCCCCCGTCGAGCGGGTAGCCCAGCACGATCGCGTTCTGGCCCTCGGCGGCAGGCGAGGAGTCGAAGTGCAGCGGTGGGGCCGTCAGCGAGGGCACGGCGAGGATCGCCAGGTCGACGTCGGAGTTGTAGTACACGACGTGGGCGTCCAGGTCGCCGGAGCCCGCCTCGACGCCGAACTCGTTGGCGCCGGCGACGACGTGCGCGTTGGTCAGCACCCGGTTCGGCGCGATCACGAAACCGCTGCCCTCCAGGGCGCGGGAGCACTGCGGGGCCTCGGCGTGGATCTTCACCACACTGGGCCGGACGTCCTGCACGATCGCGCTGCTCTGCAGGGCCGTGTCGGGTGGCCCGACGCTCTGGATCGGTGTCCGCGAGAACGGGTTGGTGACGTCCGGCAGGTCCGGCACGTCGAACAGTTTGCGCAGGTCGGCGGGCAGTTGGCGGGCCGCGTTGGGCATGATCGAGTTGACGGCGCCGAGCACCGTGGACCGCTGCAGGGCCGAGCTGAGCTGCGGCAGCCCGGAGAACGAGGTCAGCGGCAGCGCGATCATCCACGCGACCACGAACACGACAACGCCCTGCAGGATCGCGCCCAGCGCGTTGTCCACCCCGGCCAGCTTCGGGTTGCGGATGCGCTGCTTGAGCATCCGGCCGCACCACACGCCGAACGTCTCGCCGAGTGCGACCAGCAACACCAGGATCGCCACCGCGAACGCCACCCGGGTGGCCGGGTTGACGAAGTTCTTGATCAGCAGCGGCGCCAGCCGGACGCCGACCACGGCCCCGAGCAGCACCCCCGCGAACGCGGGCAGCGCGATGACCAGACCTTGGCGGGCCCCGGACACGGCAGCAGCCACGGCGATGATCACCACCACGATGTCGACCCAGTTCACCGCTGCACCTCCGCGTCCGCAGCCGGGAGGTTACCGTCGGTGGGCTCCCGCCGGGCGATGGCGAGCTCCCATGCGGCTGCCAGGTCGTACTCCGGCAGGTTGTCCCACGGGCCGCGCCAGCCGCCCACGTCGAGCAGCACGGCGAGCACGCCCGCGGTGAAACCCCAGATCAGCATGCCCGGCGCGAGGAACGCGCGGGACGTGAAGCCGGTCGGACCGCGCACGATGAGGCGGTTGGCCGGGTCGAGCAGCCGAGTTACGGGCACCCGCGCGACGGCCGCCGTCTCGCCGGGGTCGACGGCCCGGACGGCCGACGGTGTCGTCCAGTGGGCCACCACCGGCGTCACCTGGAAACCGGACACCGGCACCAGCAATCTGGGCAGCAGCGCGACCGGCCGGACGCCCGCCGGGTCGACCCCGACCTCCTCGACGGCCTCGCGCAGCGCGGTGGCCACCGGGCCGTCGTCGCCCGGCTCGGCGCCGCCACCGGGGAACGCGACCTGGCCGGGATGCGCACCGAGGGTGTCCGCCCGGCGCAGCAGCAGCACGTCCGGACCGGTACCCGGACCCGTGCCGTCCTCGCCGAACAGCGCCAGCACGGCAGCCTCGCGGGTCCGTACCACCGGGAAGTCGCGCTGCGGGAACGAGGACGCGTCGATGGTGTCGGCGCCGGCGACCAGTGGGGCCAGCCAGGCCGGCACCGAGGCCGGGTCGACGAGTGGGCCCGGCCCCGCGCTCTCGCTCATCGACTGGCACCCAGGTAGGTCGCTACCGCCTGTTTTACCTGGTCAGCGGTGTCCAGCACGCGGGAGGGCCGGGTGATCACGGTCGCCGTGCCGTCCGGGTGGACCAGGTAGGACACGGGCAGGCCGACCGGCAGCCGCAGCGCCTTCGCGGCCGCGCCGGTGTCGAAGACCATCGGCAGGTGGTGCACCCGCAGGCTGGTCAGCAGGCTGAGGCCGTCGGACTGGTCGCTCTGCACCTGGACCCCGACCACCGGGATCGACCCGGTCTGAGCCGCGTAGGCGTCCAAAGCGGGCAGTTCCTGCTGGCACGGCACGCACCAGCTCGCCCACACGTTGACCAGGGCGGACCGGCCGGCGAGCAGGGTGCCGAGGTCGACACCGGAGCCGGAGGCCAGGCAGGTGACGTGCACGCCGGCCAGCGCGTGCGTGGCCGGCCCGGGGACGGCGGGCGTGCAGCGCGGGAGGTCCGCCTTGGCGCGAGCGGCGGTCAGGTTCGGCTGCGCGGAGGGCCGGGCCACGGCGGGCGAGCCTGCGTCGGCGCGCGGCCAGACGGCGACGACCACTGCCGCCACCACCACGATCCCGGCCACCAACCACCGGACGGGCCTGCTGATCCGGCTGATCCCGCTGGTCACGTCGCCGCCGGCGGGCGCCGCTTGGGGACGGTGCGCCGCTCGCGGGCCAGGGCCAGCAGGTGCTCGGTCTCCGGACCCTTGACCAGCTTGGCGGCCTGTTCCTGCTCGATCGGACCGATGCCGAACGAGGGACACTCGGCGGCCAGCAGGCAGACGCCGCAGGCGGGCTTCTTCGCGTGGCAGACCCGTCTGCCATGGAAGATCACCCGGTGCGAGAGCAGTGTCCACTCCTTGCGCGGGATCAGCTCGCCGATGGCCTGCTCGACCTTGACCGGGTCCTGCTCCCCGGTCCAGCCGAAGCGGCGGACCAGGCGGCCGAAGTGGGTGTCCACGGTGAGCCCGGGAACGCCGAAGGCGTCGCCGAGCACCACGTTGGCCGTCTTGCGGCCCACGCCGGGCAGGGTCACGAGGTCGGCCTGGTTGCCCGGCACCTCGCCGTCGAACCGCTCCACGAGGGCGGCGCCCAAGCCCATCAGCGAGGTGGCCTTGTTGTGGTAGAAGCCGGTCGCCCGGATGAACTCCTCCAGCTCGGTCCGGTCGGCACCGGCGTAGTCGGCCGCGGTGGGGTAGCGGACGAACAGCGCGGGCGTGGTCAGGTTGACCCGGACGTCGGTGGTCTGGGCGGACAGCACGACGGCGACGAGCAGTTCCAGCGGCGTGGTGAAGTCCAGCTCGGTGCGCGGTTCCGGGAACTCCAGCGCGAGCAGCTTGCTCATCCGACGAGCGCGGCGCACCAGGGCGAGCGGCGTCTCGGGTGTCGTACTCGACGTCGGGGTGACAGAACCTACAGCGCGTGACACGCGTCCAGCGTACGGGTGTGGCATGTCACTGGACGGGGTGGTTGGTGGGATCGTCGCCCACCGGGTACCCGGACGAGCGTCCTCGAAGGAAGTACGCGAGACTTGGGACACCATGACTTACTGGTTCGTGTTGCTCATCCCGCTGGTGATCATGCTGTTCGCGTTGTTCATGGAGCGGGTCGAAGCGCGCCTGAAGAACCTGACGATCCGGGAGAACGAGGTCGAGGAATTCCTCGAGCAAGCTCAACCCGACGAGGTCGAGGCGCTGTACGGCCATGGCATCGGCCGTGCCCTGGAGCTGTTCCGGCTGCGCCGCCAACCGAGGTCTAAGGCGCGTCAACCCAGGTCCCGGGTCTGATCTTTTCCCGGATCGTGGACGAGCCCTCCCGGCGTTTCGGACACCGGCCGTGCGTACCGCGACGTAACACGCTCTAAACTGCACGGCAGTGATCGGCGGCAGGACGCCCCGAGTCCGCGCTGGCGGAGCTGTCCAGCCCGCCGCGGTCAGACAGGAGGGACGACGTGGACGAGACGTTGGCGCGCGCCGGCATCTTTCAGGGAGTTGAGCCCGCTTCAGCGGAGGCACTCGCCCAGTCGCTGGATCCGGTCGACTTCCCCCGGGGTCATGTGATCTTCGCAGAGGGCGAGCCCGGCGACCGGCTCTACATCATCCAGTCCGGCAAGGTGAAGCTGGGCCGGAAGTCCCCGGACGGCAGGGAGAACCTGCTGGCCATCATGGGACCGGCCGACATGTTCGGCGAACTGTCCATCTTCGACCCCGGCCCGCGCACGTCCAGCGCCACCACCGTGACCGAGGTCAGGGCATTGGCGATGGACAGGGCCGCGCTGCGCGAGTGGATCAGCAAGCGCCCGGAGATCGCCGAGCAGCTGTTGCGCGTGCTGGCCAGGCGCCTGCGCCGAACCAACAACATGCTCGCGGAGTTGATCTTCACGGATGTCCCCGGCCGCGTGGCCAGGGCGCTGCTCCAATTCGCGCAGCGGTTCGGCAGCCAGGAGGCGGGCCTGCTCAGGGTCACCCACGACCTCACCCAGGAGGAGATCGCCCAGTTCGTCGGCGCCTCCCGGGAGACGGTCAACAAGGCCCTGGCCGACTTCGCCCACCGAGGCTGGCTGCGCCTGGAGGGCAAGAGCGTCCTGATCCTCGACCCGGAACGCCTGGCCCGCCGAGCCAGGTAACCCAGGCAAGGTCGCACCCGGCGCCCCGCGAGCCCAGGCTCGCGGGGCGCCGGCGTTGTGGCGGGTGGCCCAAGCCGGGGCCGAGGTGGCTCGGGAGGATCGTGGTGCCGGCTGCCCGTTTGAGCCCGGACAAGCCCGACGCCTGCGGGCATCCCGGGCAGCGGAGGCCAGGGATTGCGTTCTCCCCGTTCCCCGGTCCAGGCCACGCTGGATGCCGTAGCGACGGCCTCAACGGCTGCGCCTCGCCGTAGCGACGGCCACAATGGTCGCGCCTCGCGGTAGCGACGGCCTCAATGGCCGCGCCACGCGCCGTAGCGACGGCCACAACGGCCGCGCCACGCCGTAGCGACGGCCTCAATCGGCCTGCGCCTCGCTTCGCGATGGGCTCCGCCGACCGATGACCCCGCCACTTCGGCGTCGAACACTCGTCAAGACGAGGGACCGGGGAGAAGCCACTGCGGTGCGGTCAGCCCGGACTCGCGCGAAGCGTCGATCACGGCTCGGAGTTTTGCCGGGACTCGGTGCCGGAAGCCCCGACGAAGCGGGCCGTCCGCTCCATCGCCGTCGAGAGTTCGGCGTCGGGTCGGCGACGTCAGGGCGGCTTCGCCGTCGCTGCGCGATTCCGCTTCGCCGCACCCTTGACCTCGACAACCCGACGTCAAGATCGGCCTTGGGCACGGGAGCGGGTGCCTCCGAACCGCTACGGGTCGCGTGGTTGGCGCGGTGGGCTCGGCGGCCGGCGGTTCGCGGGGTGGGTTTTGGTGCCGGGGAGTCTCACGTTGCTCGTTGTGGTTCCGGTGACTGCCGTTTCGATCGGAAAGGCGAGTACCGGTCCCACTCGGAGGTGAGAGCCGGGCGCCACCCCCGACGTGGCGCACCGGCTCTTACCCCGTAGCGCGGCAAATCCCCGAGTGAAAAACCGCGCTCCCCACCCCTCCGGCGCTCGGGCCCCGACCCTTCGCCAGAGGGAGCATCGTGGTGGTGCTGGAACCACGATGACACGCCGGACCGCACTAGGTTCAGGGTTTTCACCCAGACGCGTGGGAACAGCAGGTAATTGCCAGCTTTTTCACCGGACGATAGCCGTCCTGTTACCCAACCGAGACAGTGCTGCTGGAGTCCGAAGTGGTCGGTGTGGCTGGTGTTGTCGGCAGGCCTGGTTACCGTCCCTGGGATGGACCTCACCGCAACCACTTCGGAACTGGCCGCCGCCGCGGCGGATGTCGCGCGCCTGTTGCCTTCCCGCTCATTCGACCCGGTGCTGTCCGGGATTCTGCTGACCGCCGGTCCGCATGGTGTCGAGTTGGCGGCGACGGATCGGGAGCGCACTGTGCGCCTGCACCGGTCGGCCAGCACGCATGTCGATGGCAGCGTGCTCGTGCCGGGGCGGCCGCTGGCGGAGACGTTGCGTGCGCTGGACGTGCCGGAGGTGCGGTTGACCGTGGAGAACGCGCGGTTGGCCGTGCGTACGCCACGTGGCCGGTTCGCGTTGCCGGTGTTGGATCTCACGCTGCATCCCGGTGTCCCGAAGCCGCCCACGCTGACGGGCCGGGCCGCCGGGCGGACCCTGCTGCGTGCTCTGGTCGCCGTGGCGGGCGCCGCTTCGAAGGATGACGCGCTGCCGATGTTCAGTGGAGTGCGGGTGCGGTCGGTCGGCGAGACGTTGCGACTGGTCGCGACCGACCGTTATCGGCTCGCCGTGGCCGAGTTGCCGTGGCATCCGGTCGGCGACGTCGACGTGCTGGTGCCGGGCACGCTGGCCGCGGAGATCGCCCGGCAGGCGGCGGGCGCGACCGAGGTCACTCTGCACGCCGATCCGGACCGGGCCGCCGTGGTGTGGGCGGGTGCCGAGATCGGCACGGCGCTGCTCGCCACACCGTTCCCTGACGAGACGCGCTACCTGGGCACCACCCCGGACGCCAGCGCCGAAGTGGACGCGGACGCGTTGCTCGGCGCCGTTCGCCGGGTGGGGCTGTACGCGGACGGTCGCGGCGCTGTGGGCATCGACCTGGCCGACGGCGAGGTCCGGGTGCGGGCGGGCGGCGCGGATCTGGGCGAGGCCGACGAGTCCGTGAAGGCAGCCGTGATCGGCAGGCTGACGCAGAGCTACCGGGTCCGGTACCTGACCGACGCGCTGCGCGTGTTCGCCGGCGAGACCGTGCGGCTGGCGGTCAAGACCGGGCTGCGCTCGACCGTGTTGACCGCGATCGAGCCGGACGCGGACGCGCCTGCCCTCACGTACGTGGTGATGCCGATCCTGCCCGGCTAAGAGCTGCTAACACAATGGCGTTCGATCAGGGAGCGGCGTCCAGGTGCGCCGGCTGCAAGGCGGAGGAGGCCCCGGTACCGCTGTTGTACCGGGGCCGACGACAACGCCGCAGATGGCGTGCCTGGACGCCGCGAGCCGAACAGTTATTGCGTTAGCAGCTCTAAGGCAGCGGCAGCAGAACGCGGTTCTGCCGGTCGGACCCGGGCGGGCAGGCGGTCATCGTCGCGCCGATGCCGGGTGGGCCGGTGAGCACGAGCACCGTGCCGGTCACGGCGGTTCTGCCGGTCGGACCCGGGCAGGCAGGCAGGCGGGCGGTAGTCGTCGCGCCGATGCCGGGTGGGCCGGTGAGCACGAGCACCGTGCCGGTCACGGCGGTTCTGCCGGTCGGACCCGGGCAGGCAGGCAGGCGGGCGGTAGTCGTCGCGCCGATGCCGGGTGGGCCGGTGAGCACGAGCACGGTGCCGGTCACGTACGCAGGTACTCCAGCTGGGCGCGCACGGACAGCTCGGCCGCGGGCCACAGTGCCTGGTCGACGTCGGCGTAGACGCGCTCCACGACCTGCCGGGGCGACGCGGCCGGGCCCAGGTCGGCCAGGGCCGCCCTGACCTGGTCGAGCCGTTGCTCGCGGTGCGCGAGGTACGCGCGGGCCACTTCCCCGGCGTCGGGCAGCTCGGGGCCGTGGCCGGGCAACACGACGGTGCCGGGGGCCAGCTCGGCCAGCGAGTGCAGTGACGTCAGGTAGTCGCCCAGCCGCCCGTCCGGGTGCGCGACGACGGTCGTGCCCCTGCCCAGCACGGTGTCGCCGGTGAGTACGGCCGTGCCGGAGTCGTCGGCGATGAGGAAGCTCAGCGAGTCCGAGGTGTGGCCCGGTGTGGCCAGCACCCGGATGTCCAGCCCGGCCGCGCGCACGACGTCACCGCCTGCCAGTCCTTCCGAGCCGAGGCGGAACTCCGGGTCCAGCGCGTGCACGGGCACGCCACCGGCCAGCTCGGCGAACCGGCGGGCGCCCGCCGAGTGGTCCAGGTGCCGGTGGGTGAGCAGCACCTCGGCCACCGGACCGCAGTCCAGTACCCGGCGCAGGTGCGTCTCGTCGTCCGGGCCGGGGTCGACGACGACGCTCGCGCTCGCGTCCGGCGCGCGCAGCAGCCAGGTGTTGGTGCCCTCCAGCGTCATGATCGACGGGTTCTGCGCGAGCAGCACGGCAGCGCTCGCCGTGACCGGTCGCAGCATGCCGTACGCGGGGTGCTCGGCCATCACGCGTCCGCCGGGTAACGCGGGTCGCCGGGCAGCACGGGCCGGTACACGCTGCCATCCTTGACCAGCTTGGGCATGATCTTCTCGATCGGCCGCCGGTCCTGCGCCATCAGGCCGGCCACCGTGCCGAACTCGCCGACCTCGGTCAGGCTCACCCAGGTCGGCACCATCAGGCCTGCGCGTTTGGCCCGCCAGTCCGCCAGCGTGTCCTCGGGCCGTCGCCAGCCCGCCCGGTCGGCCTCGGTGGTGAAGCCGTCGGCGCGCTGGCCGGCGGGTAGCTCGGCGAGGAAGAACGCGGTGTCGTAGCGGCGCGCCTCGCCGACCGGGGTGAGCCAGTTCGACCAGGGCCGCAGCAGGTCCGCACGCAGTACCAGGCCGTTGGCGGTGAGGAACTCGGCCAGCGACAGCTCGCGGTCCACCAGGGCCTGGCGGTCCCGCGCGTAGGCGGCCGTGTCGGCGACGACGGTGTCCGGGTCGGGGCCGGCGAGCAACACACCCGCCTCCTCGAACGTCTCCCGCACCGCCGCGCACACCAGTGCCCTGGCCAGACCGGCGTCGCAGGCGAACCGCTCCGCCCACCACTGCGGCGGCGGGCCGGTCCAGGCGACGGACGAGTCGGCGTCGCGCTGGTCCACACCGCCGCCCGGGAACACCGTCATGCCGCCTGCGAACGCCATGCCGGCGACGCGGCGGAGCAGGAACAGTTCGACGCCGGTTGCACTGTCGCGGGCCAGGATCACCGTCGCCGCGTGGCGCGGTACGACGTCCGGCTCGCTGAGCCTGCGCAGTACGACGGCCTCGGGCAGAACCATCTCCTCGGGGAGTTCGCGCACGAAGGCGAGCCTACGACGCGAACCGGGCAGGATGGACGGCATGGATCACGTGCCGACCGGGCAATCCGACACACCACTGCGTTTCGGCCTCGTCGGCGCGGGGCCATGGGCGACCCAGGTGCACGCACCCGCGATCGCCGCCCACCCGGACACCGAGCTGGTCGCGGTGTGGGCCCGCCGCCCGGACGCGGCCCGGGAACTGGCCCGACTGCACGGCGCCACGGTCGCGGCCGATCCGGAGTCGATGTTCGCGCAGGTGGACGCGGTGGCGTTCGCCGTGCCGCCGGACGTGCAGGCCGATCTCGCCGTGCGCGCGGCCGCCGCGGGCAGGCATCTGGTGCTGGACAAGCCCATCGGTGGCTCGCCCGCGGAGGCCGAGTGGGTGGCCGACGCGGTCGGCTCGGCGGGCGTGGCGGCACTCGTGCTGCTGACGCTGCGGTACGCGCCGGAGGTCGTCGACTGGGTGACAGCGGCACAGGCAGCCGGCGGCTGGGCGGCCGGTACCGGGACCTGGGTGGGCGGTGCGCTGCTGTCCGGCCCGTACTCGCACTCGCCGTGGCGGCACCAGCGTGGTGCCCTGGTGGACGTCGGCCCGCACACCTTCGATCTGCTGGAGGCCGGGCTCGGGCCGGTCGTGGACGTACTCGGCGCGACGCACGGCGAGCACGACGTGTGGCAGGTGCTGTTCGAGCACGACAGCGGCGCGCGCAGCACGGCGACGCTGTCCATCGGGTTGCCGGTCGAGCCGGGCATGGTCGACGTGACGCTGTACGGGCAGGCGGGCCGGCTGTCCCTGCCGACGCGGACCACGCCGGCGAGACAGAGCTACGCGACGCTGCTGGACGAGCTGCTGGCGATGGTCCGGACCGGCCGCACCGAGCACCCGCTGGGCGTCCGGCACGGCCTGCATCTGCAGCGGCTGATCGACAGGGTGGAACGGCTGGCCCTGACATGAGCCGGGCCGTGGCGTACCTGGTGGGCACAGCGCGCGAGCACGTCATCGACCCCGAGACCCTGCGCGAACTGCCGACGCGGCCCGGTGAGCTGGCCACGTGGCTGACGACCGCGCGCACCGTCGGCGTGCCCACCGACCTCGTCGCGCAGCGCCGCCACCGCACCGAGATCGGTGTCGCGGCGCGGATGGCCGGCCAGTTGGAACTGGCCGAGCAGGAGCTGACCGTGGCCGCACGGCTGGCCGCGCTGGAGTCGCCCGCGATCGCGCTGCGGGCCAGGATCAGGTTGGCCCACGTGTGGCAGTGGCAGGGTCGCTACGCCGAGGCGTCCGCCGAGCTGGACGCGTGCTGCGCCGACGCGGCGACGCCGGTGGACCGCGCCTTCGCCCACCAGCACGCCGGCAAGTGCGCCTACGACTCGGGCGACCCGGACCGCGCGGCGGCGCATTTCCAGGCCGCGCTGCGGCTGCGGGCGGCCGCGGGGGCCGAACCGTCGGCGGTGCGGTCGTCCCGGCTGGCATTGGACGCGGCGGACGCGTGCCGCACGGCGATCGCGGCCGCCGCCGAGCTGGACCGGCTGGTGCCCGCGGCGCACCGCAAGATCCGGGACCTGCTCTTCGACGGCGACCGGTTGCCGCAGCGGCCGCCGCATTTCGGCGCGCTGGTCGAACTGCGCGGGCTGCTGCTGGCCGGTCCGGTGCCGCTGTCCGTGGTGGCGGGGCTGTTCCGGTACGAGCCACGGATCGACGACACCGTCGGCGATCTGGTCGCCGAGGGTTGGCTGGTCCGCTCGGCGCACGCGATCGCGGCGACCCCGAGGAGCCTGGCCGTGCTGTACGCGTTCATGTCCGCGGCGGGCACCGCGCTGGTCGAGCTGTGGGGCTGGCCGGAGGACGAACTCGCGCGGGTGGACGCTGTGGTGCGCCGTGCGATCGGCACGTCGACAGGACCCGTGTTCGACTCACTGGCCACTGTGGACACCGATGGCGCACCGGCGCTGCGGTTGTTCGAGCGCTGCACCGCGTTACGCCACCACCGCGCCGACGCGCACGCCACCGTGTGGCGCGCCGTCGGGCTGACCGCGACGTCGGTGGCCACCGTGCCGCTGACCGACCCGATGCGCCGGGACGTGGAGACGGCGACGAACCGGATCGCGGCACGCGCCTACCGCCCGTTGTCCACAGTGGAGCGGGCCGAGCTGCTCGCGCTGCTGCGCAGGCTGCCGGGTCAGCCCGCTGTGCTGCCGTAGGGCGGGATCCCGTTGACCGCGGTCTGGTCGGCGGCCACCGAGTCCATCCCCGGTGCCTGCCGCCAGGCAGGGCCACCGAACTCGTTGGGGTTGAACTCGGGCGGCCGGTAGTCGCTCGGGTCGAACTCGGTGCCCAGCGGCTCGGGGTGCCGCTCCTGCTGCCAGCCTGCCTGCTCGGGTGGCGGTTCGGACTGCTCGCGTTTGGCCAGTTCCTCGTGCAGCTGGCGGAGCAGCTCGCGTTCCCGGTTACTCAGGTCGGCGTCGGCGGCCGGGTCGGTGCCGCCCAAGGGCGCCTGCCCGGCGACCATGGTCGGCCCGGCCGTGGGCTCGGCGAGTGGCATCGGCTCGGCGACCGGTTCGGTGACCGGTTCGGTGACGCGGTCCATCGGGACCGGCTCGACGGGCACGACGTCCGGGTGGATGGGCCGCACGCCGTCCTCGAACGGTTCGGTGTCCACGATCTCCACCGGCTCGTACCGCGGTCGCTCGACGTAGGTGTCGACCGGCTCGGGTTCCGGCTCGGGAGCCGGCACCTCCTCGGGGGACCGCGGCTGCCAGCGGACGGCCGAGTGGTCGGCTGTCGGGCGTCGGTCCGCGTGCGCGCCCGAGGTGGCGCGGCGGCGGGTGGTGGTCACCGGTCGCGGCGATGGCGCGTCGGCGAACACCGAGCCCGACTCGGCCTCGTGCGCTTCGCCGGCGCGCACCGACCGTAACGAGAGCCGGCGACCGACGGCGAGCGCATCACCGTGGTAGTCGGACAGGTCTGAACCGGCCTGGACCACCTCGACGGCGGCCCTGATGCCCGCCCGGCGCAGCGCGTGCTCCACCCGGTACGCGGTGGACGGCGCGAAACCCTCCGGGCCGGTCTCGACCAGCACCAGCCGCTGCGGCACCGGTCCGGCAGGCGACCCGGCGGGCGTGGTGCGCCACACGCAGGACAGCGAGCGGATGTCGGGCAGCACCTCGACCACTCGCGACGCCGCCTCCAGGACGCCGGTCTCCGGCGACGGGTCGTCCATGGCGCCGGTGGTGAAGCGGTGGCGGGGCGTCGTGGCACTGTCGTCCACCACGACCCGGTCCGCCAGCGCCGGTGTGCTGCGCACGGTATCGATCAGGTCGAGCAGTTCGTCGCGTTCGTCGGCGGACAGCGGGATGCGGCCCGCGACGAGGCTGGCGGTGACCAGTTCCACCGCGCGGTCCAGTTCCGCCATGGCGAGCAGCTCACGGGCGTCGGTCAGCGCGTCGTCGTCGATCCTGCCCGCACAGGCGAGCAGGAAGTCGTGTACCCGGATCGGCAGTGCTATTCGGTCGGGCGAGTCAGCCACGCCAGGTCTCCTTCCGATTGGCGTGAGTGGTTCTCGGCTCAAGTCGTTCAGCGACCGCTGTGCGCCAGCTGGCCGTACGGATCGTCCGCACCGACACACAGCAGTTCGCTGGCCGCCAGCGCGGCCCGGTGGTACAGCGGCGTGGCGATGCCCTCGGGCAGTACCTCGACACACGGATCGGGTTCGCCGACGGCCCGCTGCACGCGCTGCAGCTCACCGGTGAGCGCGGCGTGGTCGCCGGACGCGGTGACCAGCAGCACGCGCCGGATCTCGATCGGGCCGGAGTGCGCGGCGGGGTGCCGGGGGCGGCGCCAGGTGGCGCGAACCTCGCCGACCGACGACCGGCCGCGCAGCAACGCGGCGAGCAGCACGGCCAGCTGGTCGCCCAGGCTGTGCCGGGTGGATGCCTCGGGGTCGTGCTCGGCGAACGAGTACTCGAGCTCGGGCAGCTCGTACAGCTCGCGGACCGAGCTGAGCAGACCGAGGTCGAGGCTGTGCGCGCGCAGCGCGATGTCCATCAAGCGGAACTCGTCGTCCATCAGGCCGACCCGCTCGCGCAGCAGGGTCAGCGGCAGCACGTGGCTGAGCTCCGGGAGTGCGCCGACGGCCAGCCAGTCACGGAAGCGCCAGAGCTGGCGATCCGGCAGGCGTCCGGCTAGGCGGAGCAACAACTCGTGGCAGGCCGACTCGGCAGCCTCACCCATAGGTGATCACCGTCCCTCGAATGGGTGACCCGAGTGTGCCACGCTCACCAAACGTGATGGAGCTGGTCCGGCTAACTAGCCGACCTCGATTATCAGTTCGACCTCGACCGGAGCGCTGAGCGGTAGTTCCGCCACGCCGACGGCGGACCGGGCGTGTTGCCCTGCCTCGCCGAAGATCTCCCCGAACAGCTCGGACGCGCCGTTGACCACGGCCGGCTGCCCGGTGAAACCCTCGGCCGAGGCCACGAAGCCGACCACCTTGACGATCCGGACCACCGCGTCGATGCCCACCAGCGCGTGCACGGCGGCGAGCGCGTTCAGTGCGCAGGTGCGGGCCTGCCGCTTGGCCTCCTCCGGGCTCAGCTCGGCGCCGACCTTGCCGGTCGCGGCGAGCGTGCCCGCCACGAACGGCAGCTGGCCGGAGGTGTAGACGAAGGATCCGGAGCGCACCGCGGGCACGTACGCGGCCACCGGCTTGGCGACCTCGGGCAGTTCGATGCCCAGCTCGACGAGCCGCTCGCTCCAGGAGGCCGCCATCACTGGCCCTTCGGGCGCTTGAGGTAGGCGACGAGCTGGTCGCCGGACGGGCCGGCCAGCACGGTGACCAGCTCCCAGCCGTCCTCGCCCCACTGGTCGAGGATCTGCTTCGTGGCGTGGATCAGCAGGGGGATCGTGGCGTACTCCCACTTCGTCATGGCCGTCACCCTAGCCGGGGTGAGCAGCGGCGCTACCGTGGCCATGTGGACGTGTGGCACGTGATTCCGGGCGCCGTGTTCGGCGCCGAGGGACTGGTGCTCGTCCTGGTGGCGATGGCCCAGGCCCGCGACCGCAGGGGTGCGACCCATCTGACCGTGGTCGGCACCGGACTGGCCGCGCTCATCGTGGCGGCCGGGCTGACGCTGGCGATCGTCGGCCTGTTGCCCGTTCTGGTCGGGTGGGGCCTGGCATTCGTGCTGGCCATGACGCTGCTCGTGCTGTTGCACACGAACTAGCGTTTACGCTGGCAGTGTGACATCGACGGCCGCGAAATCCACGGCATCCGGGACGCACGGCTGGTCCGACCAGCTCACCCGCGCCCGCCTGCACATCGTGACCGGCAAGGGCGGCACCGGTAAGACCACCACGGCCGCCGCGCTCGCCGTCGCGCTGGCCACCAAGCGACCGGGGCACCGGGTGCTGCTCATCGAGGTCGAGGGCAGGCAGGGCATCGCGCAGCTGTGGGACAGCGCGCCACTGCCCTACGCCGAGCAGCGGATCGCGTCCGTGCCCGGTGACGGTGAGGTGTTCGCACTCGCGGTGGACGCGGAGGCCGCGCTGCTGGAGTACCTGGCGATGTTCTACAACCTGGGCTTCGCCGGCCGCACGCTGCGCCGGATGGGCGCGGTGGAGTTCGCGACCACCCTCGCGCCGGGCCTGCGGGACGTGCTGTTCACCGGCAAGATCAAGGAAACCGTCGGGCGCACCGAGGACAACGGGCGGCACCGCTACGACGCCGTCGTGCTGGACGCCCCGCCGACCGGCCGGATCGTGAAGTTCCTCGACGTGACCAAGGCCATGGTCGATCTGGCGAAGGTCGGCCCGATCAAGGGCCAGAGCGAGGGTGTGGCGCGGCTGCTGCACTCCGGCGACACGGCCGTGCACCTGGTCACCCTGCTGGAGGAGATGCCGGTGCGCGAGACCCTGGACGCGGTCACCGAGCTGGACACCGCGGATCTGCGGCCGGGCACCGTGTTCGTGAACCGCATCCAGCCCGCACGACTGCCCGCATCCACAGTGGACAGCGCGGCCGCCGGGCGGATCGACCAGGCCGAGATCGGTGTCGAACTGAAGAAGGCGGGCCTCACGCTGACCGAGGACGTGCTGGCCGATCTCGTCGCCGAGACCGGCGAGCACGCGACGCGGGTACGCGCCGAGCGGCGGTCACGCAAGCAACTGGCGGCGGTGGACCTGCCGTCGGTCGACCTGCCCGAGCTGACCGACGGGGTGGACGTGGCGGCGCTGTACGAACTGGCCGAGACGATGATCGAGCAGGGTGTGCGGTGACCGGGACCTACCGCCCGCCCATGGTCGACGTCGACGCGCTGCTGGACAACCCGGACACGCGCGTGATCATGTGCTGCGGCTCCGGTGGCGTGGGCAAGACCACGACCGCGGCGGCACTCGCGGTGCGCGCCGCGGAACGCGGCAGGCGGACAGTGGTCCTGACCATCGACCCGGCGCGGCGGCTCGCCCAGTCGCTCGGCCTGCGCGAGCTGGGCAACCAGCCGCGGCCGGTGCGGGTCGCCGGCTTCGAGCCCAAGGGTGAGCTGTCCGCGATGATGCTGGACATGCGGCGCACCTTCGACGACATGGTGATGAACACCGCCGGACCGGGCCGGGCCGAGCAGATTCTGGCGAATCCCTTCTACCGCACAATTTCCACGTCGTTCTCCGGCACGCAGGAGTACATGGCGATGGAGAAGCTGGGGCAGCTGGCCGCGACCGGCGACTGGGACCTGATCGTGGTGGACACCCCGCCCAGCAGGTCGGCACTGGACTTCCTGGACGCGCCACAGCGGCTGTCCACGGTGCTGGACGGCCGGATCATCCGGATGCTCTCCGCGCCGGCGCGGGCGGGCGGGCTCGGTATCCGCAAGCTGGTCGGCGCCGGGTTCGGCCTGTTCGCCAAGGCCGTGTCCACGATCATCGGCGGTCAGCTGCTGCAGGACGCCTCCGCCTTCGTGCAGGCGTTCGACAGCATGTTCGGCGGATTCCGCGAGCGCGCCACCGCGACCTACACGCTGCTGCGCTCCCCCGGGACCGCGTTCCTCGTCGTCGCGACCCCGGAGGCGGACGCGTTGCGCGAGGCCTCGTACTTCGTGGAACGCCTTGCCGCCGAAGACATGCCGCTGGCCGGCCTGGTGGTCAACCGGACCCACCCGGTCCTCGCCGAACTGCCTGCGGGCAGGGCGCAGGGCACCGCGGACGAGCTCGAACGCACCGGCACGGCGCCGGTGGCGTCGGCGGTGCTGCGCGTGCACGCGGACCGCGTGGCAGTGGCGGGCCGGGAGAAGCGATTGCTGGCCCGGTTCACCAAAGCCCATCCCGCGGTCGCGGTGGTCGGTGTGCCCGCGCTGCCCGCCGACGTCCACGATCTCGCCGGCCTGCGCGAGATCTCGATGCGGCTGGCCGGCGAATAGCGTCAGCCGACGGCGTAGTCGGTCGCGTAGTCGGTCCCGTAGCGGCGTTTGGCCTCGGCCAGCAGCTCCTGCCAGGACTCGACGTCAGGTCTGCGGCGGAGTAATGCTCTGCGCTCGCGTTCGGTCATGCCGCCCCACACGCCGAACTCGATTCGGTTGTCCAGCGCTTCGGCTAGACATTCGGTACGTACCGGACAGTTAAGACAGACCAGCTTCGCACGTCGCTGCTCGGCGCCCCGGACGAACAATCCGTCCGGGTCCTCGTCGCGACAGGACGCGCTCACCCGCCAGTCCGACTGGTCGAAAATCATCTTCCCCCAGCTCCTAGCGTCGTCCCGACTCCGATTCGCCGCCCCCTAGCGGCGAACGGTATGGACCGGCCACCTGACTGGCCTATCCGATTACCCTGTCGTAGGACGTTGACGGACGATAGAGGCAGTCGGTTCCGCTGCCAACACCGTGATATCGACCCGTTACCTGAACCGCGCATGTGCCCGTAGTGAACCGACTACTGTCACGCGCCGGGTGTGAGAACGCGGGGCACACGGAGTGATCGGTACTCTGGGTGCGTGCGTGTACCCGGTGGTCTGCTCAGGTTCCTCGTTCTCTGTGCGCTCGCGGGCGTGCTGTTCGCCGGCGTGCTGGCCCCGGTGGCCATCGGTCTGGGCGAAGGGTCCAACCAGTTGTCCGACTCGGTGGACAGCATCTCCTCCGACCTGGCGAGCGCGGAGTTCCCGCTGGTCACGACCGTGACCGACCGGGACAACAATCCGATCGCGTACCTGTTCGACCAGTACCGGCTGCCGGTCTCGTTCAACCAGATCTCGCCGAACATGACGAACGCGATCATCGCGATCGAGGACAAACGGTTCTATCAGCACGCGGGCGTCGACCTGAAGGGCGCGCTGCGTGCCGCGCTGAGCAACAGCTCCGGCGGCAGCACGCAGGGTGCGTCGACGATCACCCAGCAATACGTGAAGAACTTTCTGATCAACGTCGTCGACCGGAACGACAAGACAGCTCAGGCAGAGGACCAGGCACAGACCGTGGTCCGCAAACTTCGCGAAGCGAAGATGGCCATGACGCTGGACCAGGAATGGTCGAAGAGCAACATTCTGACCGGCTACTTGAATGTCGTTCAGTTCGGTCACACCGGTATCGGCCCGTACGGCATCGGCGCTGCCGCGGCCGCATTCTTCGGCACCTCGCCGGACAAGCTCACGGTCGCGCAGTCGGCCCTGCTGGCAGGCATGGTGAACAACCCGGTCTTCTACGACCCGTACCGCCACCCGCAGCAGGCGCTGGCCCGGCGCAACCTGGTCATCGACAAGATGGTCGAGAACCGCGCGCTGACACCCGCCGCCGCCGCCCTGGACAAGAAAGCACCGCTGGGCGTGCAGCAGGGTGGCCCGGTCATCCCGTCGTCCACGTGCATCGGCGCCCCGGCCGACGCCGGCTTCTTCTGCCAGTACGCCGTGCAGTATCTGGAGGACTCCGGGTTCACCGCCGCCCAGATCAACGAGGGCGGCTACACGATCAAGACCACGCTCGACCCGCACATCAGCCAGATCGCCAAGCAGACCGTGCTGACGCGCATCCCGACCAACGCGGACGGGCTGGCCCACACGTTCGACATCGTCAAACCCGGGGCCACCTCGCATCAGGTCCTCGCGCTGGTGTCCAACCGCAACTACGGCAACGACGCCACCGCGGGCGAGACGCTGTCCAACCTGCCCGCCGACACCAGCGACCCGTTCGGCGCCGGTTCGACGTTCAAGATCACCACCACGGCGGCGGCGCTGGAAGCGGGCAAGGTCGGGCTGAACACGGTCCTGCCCAATCCGCAGACCGCGTGCTTCCAGTACCAGGACCCGCGCTACAACAACTGCTACCCGGTGCACAACGCGGAGCACGCTGCCGCGCAACTGCCGCTGCCGCAGGCGCTGGCCATCTCGCCGAACACCTACTTCGTCGGCCTGGAACTGAAGACCGGCATCCCGACCGTGCTGGACATGGCCTACCGGCTCGGCCTGCGCAACACCCTGGAGAACAACTCGTACGGCCAGCAGCCGGATCCCAAGGCGGGCAACCAGCTGGTCCGGGAGTCCCAGCTCGAGTCGTTCCAGGACAAGGCGTCGTTCACCCTCGGTGACGCGGCCCTGTCCCCGCTGGAACTGGCCAACATGGTCGCCACGCTGGGCAGTGGCGGCGTGTGGTGCCCGCCGACGCCGATCCTGTCCGTGACGGACCGGTACGGGAAGAACGTGCCGTTCCAGCAGCAGCCATGCGAGCGCGTCGTGCCGACCGGGCTCGCGGACACCGAGCTGAACGGCCTGAGCCACGACACCGTGTCGCCGGGCACCTCGGTGGTGCCGGCCCAGCAGACCGGCTGGACGCTGCCGCTGGCCGGTAAGACCGGTACCACGCAGGAGTCCGAGTCGCTGGCGTTCGTCGGCCTGACCGGTGGCTACGCCGGCTCGTCGATCTTCTTCGCCGACGGGTCGCACCCCGAGCAGATCTGCGACGAGTCCGGCACGCCCCGCATCTCGTCGGGCTGCGCGCAGGGCTTCGGTGGTCCGATCTCCGCGCCGACGTTCTTCAAGGCGTTCGAGAAGATCCTGGCCGGCCAGCCGGTGGTGCAGATGCCCGCACCCTCGCCCGCATACATGGAGACGGGCAACCGCGGCCCGACGGTGCCGTTCGTGATGCTGAAGCAGAGCAACGCCGCTGTCGCCGCGCTGCAGCACGCGGGCTACCGGGCGATCATCGTGCCGTTCAACTCGAAGGAGCCCAAGGGCGAGGTCATCGGGCAGACGCCGCAGGGCAACCAGGTGCCGACCAGCCAGCCGATCACGCTGTACGTGAGCACGGGTTCGCTGCCGCCGCCGCAGGGCTCGGTGGCGCCCCCGTCGATCGCGCCGGGCGCGATCAGCGGCGGCTGACAGATTCCGGGGCCGGCCATTCGTGGCCGGCCCCCGCTGTCGGTTCCGCGTCCTCAGCGCTGCAGGCGGGCCTTGACGAGCGCCGCGACCCGGCCGCCCTCGGCGCGGCCCGAAATCTCGGCGTTGGCGACCTTCATCACCTGGCCCATCTGACGGGGCCCCGGCGCTTCACCCAGCTGTGCGGTCACGGTCGCCACCGCGCGGTCCACGATCTCGGCCAGCTCGGCGTCGGCGAGCTGGGACGGCAGGTAGGCGGAGATCACGTCGGCCTCGGCGAGCTCACCGGCGGCCTGCTCGGGGCGGCCCGCACCGGCGAACGCCTCAGCGGCCTCCTTGCGCTTGCGGACCTCGCGGGTCAGCACACGCATGACCTCGTCGTCGGACAGCTCACGGGCCTCGGTGCCCGCGACCTCCTCGGTACCCACCGCGGCCAGCGTCATCCGCAGCACGCCCGTGGTGAGGGTGTCCCGCGCCTTCATCGCCGTGGTCAGGTCGGCGCGCAGCCGCGCCTTCAGTTCCGCCATGCCGGCAGACGTTACCGGCTGTTTCCCCGTCGACCGGCACCCCTGCGGTGCCGGAGCGTGCCGCCGTAGGCTCGAACCCGTGAACACGATTGCTCGGGTCACGGCCGGCACGGTGGCCGCCGGTGCCGCCACGGTCGCGTACGCGGCGCTGATCGAACGTCGACACTGGACGTTGCGCACCGCCACCCTGCCGGTCCTGGCCCCCGGCGCGAAGCCGCTCCGCGTGCTGCACCTGTCCGATCTGCACATGATGCCCGGCCAGACGGCCAAACAGCGGTGGGTCAATGGGCTCGCCGACCTGAATCCCGATCTCGTGGTGAACACCGGCGACAACCTCGCCCACCAGCACGCGGTGCCGTCCGTGTTGCGCGCGCTCGGGCCGCTGCTGGACAAGCCGGGCGTGTTCGTCTTCGGCAGCAACGACTACTACGCGCCCAAGCCGAAGAACCCGGTGCGGTACCTGACCCGCAGCCGCAAGCGCATCCGCGGCGTCCCGCTGCCGTGGCAGGACCTGCGGGCCGCGTTCGTCGAACACGGATGGCTGAACCTGACCCACGTCCGCCGCGGCTTCATGGTCGCCGGCCAGGCCATCGTCGCCGCTGGCGTCGACGACCCGCACCTGCGCCGCGACCGCTACGCCGAGATCGCGGGCCAGCCCGACCCGGGCGCGACGCTGCGGCTGGGCGTCACGCACTCCCCCGAGCCCAGGGTGCTCGACGCGTTCACCCAGGACGGCTACGACCTGGTGCTCGCCGGCCACACCCACGGCGGCCAGCTCAGGCTGCCCGGCTACGGCGCGATCGTCACCAACTGCGAGCTGGACAGGTCCCGGGCGCGCGGCGTGTCCCGCTGGGGCAGCCACGCGTGGCTGCACGTCTCGGCCGGCCTCGGCACGTCCCCGTACGCCCCGGTCAGGTTCGCCTGCCCACCCGAAGCGAGCCTGTTGACGCTGGTCCCGAGGCCGGTGACCACGGCGGCACCCGACGAACAGGCAGCCGCGTCGGCCCGGTTCGGAGCCGGCGCGGACGTCCGCTAGACTCGCTTCGGCACGACAGCCGGGGTGTGGCGCAGCTTGGGAGCGCGCTTCGTTCGGGTCGAAGAGGTCGCAGGTTCAAATCCTGTCACCCCGACTGATCAGGGGCCGTCCACGTACGCGTGGGCGGCCCCTTCGCCGTTCCCGCAGAGCGGACAGCGGCTGGCCTCGAATACGGATGACCTCGAATACGGATGACACAGCGGATCGCGCGGGATCCGTCGTGGTGCAGGGGGCGGCCGGACCGGTCAGGAATCGAGAAGCGCCGGTCATCGGGCCGCGGCTAGCGTGACGGCCATGGACATCGGGACCGGGGAAATCGCAGGCCAGGTGATCGGACTGTCGATTCCCGTTCGTCCGTGAGCCAGCCAATCCCGACCACGAACACAGGAGTGACCATGACCAGCTCTGCCACGCAGGGGATCAAGACCGTGCTGCATCCCGTTTCCGACCTGGCGAAGGCCAAGGCGGTGTACGCCGCCCTGCTCGGCGTCGCGCCGCAAGCGGACTCGTCGTACTACGTCGGCTTCGACGTCGCCGGCCAGCACATCGGGCTGGTGCCCGGCTCACCGAACATGACCTCACCGGTGGCCTACTGGCACGTGCCGGACATCGAGGCGAAGCTGGCCGAGGTGACCGCCGCCGGCGCCACCGTCCAGGAGGCCGCGCACGACGTCGGTGGCGGCAGGCTCGTGGCGACCTTCACCGACACCGATGGCAACGTCCTCGGCCTGCTGCAGGACTCGTGACGGCCGACCCGCGCTCCCGCGCTCAGCGGCGTCGCGACACCGAGCACCGGCTCACCCACGACATCGACGTCTGGGTGGCCAGTGCCTCGGCCGACGGTGCGCCGTACCTGGTGCCGTTGTCCTTCGACTGGGACGGCGAGGCACTGCTGATGGCCACGCCCGCGGACAGTGTGACCGGCAGGAACCTGGCCGCCGGCCGAACCGTGCGGCTGGGCCTGGGCGACACCCGGGACGTGACCATGATCGAGGGTGACGTCGAGGTCATCGAGCTGGACGCGCTGCCGCGGGAGCGTGTCGATCTGTTCGTCGCGAATACCGAGTTCGACCCGTGCGCGCTGACCACCCCGTACCGCTGGTTCCGCATCTCACCACGCCGGATCCAGGCCTGGCGCGAGGTGAACGAGCTGCCCGACCGCGAGCTGATGCGCGACGGTCGCTGGTTGGTCTGACGGCTCAGCGGGCCGACGCGGAAGCCAACCAGACATACTCGTCGAGCCAGGCGACGGAGACCGCGAACGCGGCCCGCCCGACAGATGGAGACGTGATGAGCAGGGCCCCGAGGACCACCACGCGCTCGCCTGCGCCGCACGACGCCGACAGTCACGATCTGATCCGCGTGCACGGCGCGCGCGTGAACAACCTCAAGGACGTCAGCGTCGAGATCCCGAAGCGCAGGCTGACCGTGTTCACCGGGGTCTCCGGCTCGGGCAAGAGTTCGCTGGTGTTCGGCACGATCGCCGCGGAGTCGCAGCGGATGATCAACGAGACCTACAGCACCTTCGTGCAGGGCTTCATGCCGACGCTCGCGCGGCCCGATGTCGACGTTCTGGAAGGGCTGACGACCGCGATCATCGTCGGCCAGGAGCGGCTGGGTGCCGACGCCCGCTCGACGGTCGGCACCGCGACCGATGCCAACGCGATGCTGCGCATCCTCTTCAGCCGGCTGGGAAAGCCGCACATCGGCTCGCCCCAGGCGTTCTCCTTCAACGTCGCCTCGATCAGCGGAGCCGGCGCCGTCACGCTGGAGCGCGCCGGGCGGACCGTGAAGGAACGGCGCAGCTTCACCATCACCGGTGGCATGTGTCCGCGTTGCGAGGGCCGGGGTTCGGTCACCGACTTCGACCTGTCCGCGCTCTACGACGACAGCAAGTCGATCAACGAGGGCGCGCTCAGCATCCCCGGCTACAGCGTCGACGGCTGGTTCGGCCGCATCTTCGGCGGCTCCGGCTTCATCGACCCGGACAAGCCGATTCGCAAGTACACCAAGAAGGAACTCCACAACCTCCTCTACAAGGAGGCGACCAGGATCAAGGTCGACAACGTCAACCTGACGTACGAGGGCCTGATCCCGAAGATCCAGAAGTCGATGCTGTCCAAGGACATCGACTCGCTGCAGCCGCACGTCCGCGCGTTCGTGGAGCGGGCCGTGACGTTCACGGTCTGCCCCGAGTGCGCCGGCACCCGCCTCAGCGAGACGGCCCGGTCATCGAAGATCGAGGGGATCAGCATCGCCGATGCCTGCGCGATGCAGATCAGCGATCTCGCCGAGTGGGTGCGGGGTCTGGCCGAACCGTCCGTGGCGCCGCTGCTGGCGTCGCTGGGGGACAGTCTCGACTCCTTCGTGGAGATCGGGCTCGGCTACCTCAGCCTGGACCGCACGTCGGGCACGCTGTCGGGCGGCGAGGCGCAGCGCACCAAGATGATCCGCCACCTCGGGTCGCCGCTGACCGACGTCACCTACGTGTTCGACGAGCCGACGATCGGGCTGCACCCGCACGACATCCAGCGGATGAACGACCTGCTGCTGCGGCTGCGGGACAAGGGCAACACGGTGCTGGTCGTGGAGCACAAGCCGGAGGTGATCGCGATCGCCGACCACGTCGTCGACCTCGGTCCGCGCGCGGGCACCGACGGCGGTCAGGTGGTGTTCGAGGGCACCGTCGAGGGGCTGCGGGCAGGCGGCACGATCACCGGGCGGCACCTGGACGACCGCGCGGCCCTGAAGCCGCGGGTGCGGACGCCGTCGGGAGCGCTGGAGGTGCGCGGTGCCGACACCAACAACCTGCGGGACGTCGACGTCGACATCCCGCTCGGCGTGCTCACCGTCCTGACCGGGGTGGCAGGCTCGGGCAAGAGTTCGCTGATCCACGGCTCGGTGGCCGGGCGGGACGGGGTGGTGGCGGTCGACCAGACCGCGATCCGCGGCTCGCGACGGAGCAATCCGGCGACGTACACCGGACTGCTCGACCCGATCCGCAAGGCGTTCGCGAAGGCCAACGGCGTGAAGCCCGCGCTGTTCAGCGCCAACTCCGAGGGCGCGTGCCCGAACTGCAACGGCGCGGGAGTCATCTACACCGACCTGGCGATGATGGCCGGCGTCGCCACAGTCTGCGAGGTGTGCGACGGCAAGCGGTTCCTGGCCTCGGTGCTGGACTACCACCTCGGCGGCCGCGACATCAGCGAGGTGCTGGCGATGTCGGTGGGCGAGGCCCGGGAGTTCTTCGGCGCGGGCGAGGCGCACACACCCGCCGCGCACGCCATCCTCGACCGGCTCGCCGACGTCGGCCTGGGCTACCTCAGGATCGGTCAGCCGCTGCCCACGCTGTCCGGCGGCGAGCGGCAGCGGCTCAAGCTGGCCACCCACCTCGGCGAGAAGAGCGGCGTCTACGTCCTCGACGAGCCGACCACCGGCCTGCACCTCGACGACGTCGAACGGCTGCTCGGCCTGCTCGACCGGCTCGTCGACGCGGGCAAGTCGGTCATCGTCATCGAGCACCACCAGGCGGTCATGGCGCACGCCGACTGGATCATCGACCTCGGCCCCGGCGCCGGCCACGACGGCGGCCGGGTCGTCTTCGAGGGCACCCCCGCCGACCTCGTCGCCGCCCGCTCCACCCTGACCGGCGAGCACCTCGCGGCCTACGTCCGGACCTGACCCGATCCGGTTGCCCCAGCCCGGTTTCATCCAGCCGTGGCTTTGTCACGGCGTCCCGGTTTAGTGGCACTATCTCGGTGTGACTGACGTCGAAATACCTGCGACCCTGTTCGACGACCCCGAGCGGGAGGCCCGCTGGCGGGCCCGGTTCACCGCTGCCCGCGTGTCACTGCCGCAGTGGGCTCGCGACGCCGGGGACCGCAACGTCTACATCTCCAACGCCAGCGGCGTCTGGGAGGTCTACGCGTGGGACCGGGCCACCGACACGCACCGCCGGGTCACCGACCGGCCGCAGGGCACCTCGCACACCGTGGTCACCCCGGACGGCAAGCGCCTGTGGTGGTTCGACGACACCGCGGGCGACGAGTTCGGCGTGTGGGTGAGCGAGCCGTTCGCCGGCGCCGGTGAGGGCGACACCATCCGGCCCGCCGTGCCCGGGACGCACGCCGGTTACCCGTCCGGGCTGGCGATCGGCCGTAGTGTGATCGCGGTCGGCGCGGACACCGACGACGGCACCACGATCTGGCTGGCCCGCGACGGCGGCCCCGGCGAGGTGACCTACACCAGCGAGCACAGCGCGGGTGTCGCGGCGCTGTCCCGGGACGAGCGGCTGCTCGCGATCGGCCACTCCGAGCACGGCGACAGCAGGCACCCCGCCCTGCGCATCCTGTCCACTTCAGACGGTCACACGGTTGCCGAGAAATGGGACGGGCCGGGCAAGGGCCTTGAGGCGCTGGAGTTCTCGCCGATCGCCGGGGACAGCAGGCTGCTGGCCACGCACGAGCGCCGCGGCAAGGAAGAACTGCTGATCTGGGACGTCGCCGCGGACACCGAGACCGTGCTGGACGTCGACCTGCCCGGTGAGATCACCGCCGACTGGTACCCGGACGGCACTGCCCTGCTCATCGTGCACACCTACCGGTCCCGCGACACCCTGCACCGCCTCGACCTCGCCATCGGCGAACTGTCCGCAGTGGACAGCGCGCCCGGTTCGATCGGTTCGGCCGGCGTGCGCGACGACGGCACCATCGAGTACTCGTGGTCGTCGGCGGCGTCGCCACCGAAGGTGCGCGCGCTGGGCTCCGACGGGGTCGACCGCGTGCTGCTCACGCCGCCGGGGCCCGCCGCGCCGGACGCGACCGCCGTCACGGACGTGTTCGTCGACGGGCCCGGCGGTCAGGTGCACGCACTGGTCGCCCGGCCCGATGGCGCCCCGGACGGGCCGCTGCCCACGTTGTTCAGCATCCACGGCGGCCCGCACGCGGCCGACGAGGACCGGTTCTCCGCCTACCGCGCCGTCTGGCTGGACGCCGGATTCGCCGTGGTCGAGGTCAACTACCGCGGTTCGACCGGCTACGGCTCGGCGTGGCGGGACGCGATCGAGGGCAGGCCGGGCCTCACCGAGCTCGAGGACATCGCCGCCGTGCACGACTGGGCGGTGCGCGAGGGCTTCAGCGACCCCGAACGGATCATCGTGGAGGGCGCTTCCTGGGGCGGCTACCTGACCCTGCTCGCGCTGGGCACGCAGCCGCAGCGCTGGGCGGCCGGTCTCGCGGTGGTGCCGGTGGCCGACTACGTGGTCGCGTACGCCGACGAGATGGAGCCGCTGCGCGACTTCGACCGGGCGCTGTTCGGTGGTTCGCCGGAGGAAGTGCCCGAGCGCTACCGGGTCAGCTCGCCGATCACGTACGTGGACGACGTGCGGGTGCCGGTCCTGGTGGTGGCGGGCGAGAACGACCCGCGCTGCCCGATCCAGCAGATCGACAACTACCTGGACCGGCTCGCGAAGCGCGGCGCCGAGCACTCCGTCTACCGCTACGACGCGGGCCACGGCTCACTGGTGGTGGCCGAGACGATCAAGCAGACCGCGATGGCGGTCGAGTACGCCCGGCGCGCCGTCGGACTCGGCAGGGCCTGAACAGGGACCGACCCGGAGCTCCCCCTGCTCCGGGTCGGTCGTTCCCCCCTCGGTGTGCTGGTCAGGCGACCAGCGCCACCGGTCTCGCGGCGGCCACCTCGTCGTTCTCGGTGACCCGCGTGCGGATCAGGTGCGCGGCCCTGGCCGCCCACGGACCCTGCACGAAGATGCACCCGGTGATGACGACGGCAACCGGGATGTTGGTCGCCCAGACCGCGGTGTGCACCGGCAGCGCCACGACGACCGCGATCCTGGCCACGCACTCGACGACGAAGCCGATGCCCCACACCAGCGTCGCCGCCTTCAGGCACCGCTGGAACCGGGTCGACTCGGCGGCCAGTTGCTCCCAGGCCAGCGCGCTGCCCTCGGTCCTGGCCAGGAACGCCCGCATCCCGCCCGCCATCGCGGGCTTCGCCATCAGCGCGGAGATGATGAGCCACACGCCCAGCGACCCTGTGCCGACCGACTCCTTGGCCAGCAGCAGCTTCGCCGAGCCGGTCAGGAACGCGACCGGGATGCTGACCGCGGTGAGCACGAGTACCGCGACGGCAAGGCCGTCCGCGGTGCGCTCGCGGACCAGGCCGCACAGCACCCGGACGGCGGGCAGCAGGCCGGAGATCGCCAGCGCGGTGACCAGCGGCACCCCGAAGTGCCGCATCAGGTAGTACGAGCCGAGCGGGACGGCCACGTCCAGGATCAGCGGCAGGAACGGGTTCCCGGTCGCGGGTCCCCGATGGTTCCCGCCGCGCCGCCTGCCGATGGTGGGCATTGCCCCGCCTCCCTGACGTCGTACCGTCCCGTTCCCGACGAGTACGACGTTAGGGAGCAGGGGACCTACCCACCGATGCCGAACATCAGGTGCTCGGCATGACGATTGTCAGGCCCCCGCCCCCACCGATGTCATGACGTCAGTGTGCGGCGGTCACCGAGACGTCGATGTTGCCCCTGGTGGCCTTCGAGTAGGGGCAGAACTGGTGGGCCGCCGCGACGAGCTCGTCGGCCTTGGCCGGGTCGATGCCGGGCAGCGTCGCGACGATCTGCACGGTCAGGCCGAAGCCGCCGTCGCTGTCGGAGCCGATGCCGACCTTGGTGTCGACCTGGGTGTCCTCGCCCAGCTTGATGTGCTGCGCACCGGCGACCGCGCGCAGCGCGCCGTGGAAGCAGGCCGCGTAGCCCGAGGCGAACAGCTGCTCGGGATTGGTGTGCAGGCCACCAGGGCCGCCCATCTCCGTCGGCACAGCGAGCTTCTCGTCGATCACGCCGTCGGACGAGTGCACTTCCCCGTTGCGCCCGTCGCCGATCGCGGTGGCCTCGGCGGTGTAGAGAACGTCGACCATGCTGAACTCCGTTCGGTAAGCAGTGCTGGTCCGTAAAACGGCTTGCTACTACCAGAACGTTCCGGGGCCGCCGATCTTCCCGCTACTGCGCGCCTGCGCGCTGGTGCAGGGCGAAATCCACCACCTGGTGGCCGATCGTGCGCAATGTCTCCTCGACGCGGGGGTCGGAGCAGCCATCCTCGCCGAACGTCACCTGGGCCGAGTTGACCGCGGCACCCAGTGGCGTCGGCCAGCCGCGCAGCGCGTGCACGATCGACCGCAGGGCAGTGAGCGTCGTCACAGCCGCCTGCCACCCGAATGCCGCGGCGACGCACCCGACAGCCCGGCCGTCGAGGTAGGGCGGATCGTTGTCGCGCAGATCCTCGACATAGTCCAGGGCGTTCTTCACCAGCCCGGACACCGTGCCGTGGTAGCCCGGCGAGACCAGCAGCACGCCGTCGGCGGTGCGCAGTTCCTCGACCAGCCGGATCGCCTCGGCGGGCCGGTCGGGCACGCTCGGGTCGTAAAAGGGCAGGACCAGTTGCGAGCCGCTGATCATGGTCGTCTTGGCGCCAGCGTCCTCGGCCCCGGCCAGAGCGATCAGCAGTGCCCGCTCGGACTGCGAGTCCGCGCGGATCGAACCACCGATGCCCACCACGTGCACGGTCATGTCCGACCATCCTTCCATCGGACGCCTCCTGTGGGCGAGTGGTCCGCATGACGGTATGACCTCCAGCAAGCTGGAGATCCAGGGGACGTGCCGCAGACCACGCCGGGCCGCTATCGTTACCCGCGGGTAACGACTCGCGGGAGGTGCGATGGCCAGCATCGTCAGTCGGATTCCGGCATCCTGGCAGGCAGCCGTGGTGCGAGCGCTCTACGCGCTGCCGACGCCGCTGCGCAGGGCGGTGGCGGGCAAACCGGTCGACGTCGACGGCCAGCGGCTGGATCTGGACACCCAGCTGCTGATCAAGCTCACCGCGCTGCAGGACCTGTCGCTCAGCGCGAGGACGCCCGCGGCCGCCAGGGCGAACCTGGAGGGCGGCGCGAGCCTGGCAGGGGGCTCCCCCGGCGGCCCGATGCGGACCAGCGAGGTGCGCATCCCCGGTCCGGCCGGGGACATCCGGGCCCGCCTCTACACACCATCGGGCCTGGCCCCCGGCTCCGGCCTGGTCGTCTACTTCCACGGCGGCGGCTGGGTGATCGGCAGCATCGCCTCGCACGACAGCACCTGCCGGTTCCTCGCGGGCGAGGGCGGGGTGCGCGTGCTGTCGGTGGACTACCGGCTGGCCCCGGAGGACCCGTTCCCCGCGGCCGTGGACGACTCGGTGGCAGCCTTCCGCTACGCCCTCGCGCACGCGGCCGAACTGGGCGCCGATCCCGCGCTGGTCGCGGTGTCCGGCGACAGCGCGGGCGGCAACCTGGCGGCGGCGGTGTGCCATGTCACGGCCCAGGAGCGGACCGAGCGGCCCGCGTTCGCGCTGCTGTTCTACCCGGCGGTGGACGCGACGACCCGGCGTCGGTCCCGGGACCTGTTCGGGGAGGGCTTCTTCCTGACCGACGAGGACATCCACTGGTTCCGCGACCACTACACGCGCGACCCGAAGGACTATCCGGACCCGCGGCTGTCGGTGCTGCTGTCCGAGCACCTGGCCGACTTCCCGCCCACGTACCTCACGGTCGGCGGTTTCGACCCGTTGCGCGACGAGGTGATCGACTTCGGTGCCGCGCTGACCGAGGCCGGGGTCCCGGTGGTGACCCGCACGCATCCGGATCTGATCCACGGCTTCAACGGCTTCCTCGGCCTGGTCCCGAGGGCACGCGAGGCGACGGCGGAAGCTGTCGGCGCGCTGCGCACCGGCCTCGCGATGGCCGCGGCGGCGAACGCGCCGGCAGCCGACCAGGCCAGCTGACAGCAGCAGTCCCCACCGGCCAGCACACGGCCGAACACGCCGGCAACCGACCACGCCAGCCGACGACAGCAGTCCCCACCCGACCACCACACCAACGAACACGCCGGCAACCGACCAGCCCAGCCAACGACAGCAGTCCCCACCCGACCACCACACCAACGAACACGCCGGCAACCGACCACGCCAGCCGACGACAGCAGTCCCGACGGGCCACGACGCTGTCGGGACCGCTGCCGCGGCCCTGTGCCGATCCCTGGCCGCGGCCGGTCAGCCCGTCGCGGGCGCGGCGGCCGGAGTGGTCACCGGCACGGTGACCGGAGTGGTGACCGGGGCCGCGGGCGGCGGCGGGATCGGCAAGCCGCCGAGCAGGCCCGTGATCACCGACAGCACCGCCGCGAGCAGCGACTGCACCAGCGAGGCCAGCGAGCCGACCGGCGGCGCGGGCAGGTCACTGGCCGACTCGCCGTGGCCCGGCAGCGCGGCGAGCGCCGCGCCCAGTTGCGAGTTCTGCCGTCGTGCCTCGCCCGTGGCGTTGATCGCGTTCGGCGTCATCGCCGCTTTGCCTTGCGGCGCCCGGAGTTTCGCCAGCTCTGTGGCGAGCGCGGCCTGGGTGGTCCGCAGGCCACCCGCGTCCCTGGCGTGCCACTGCGACTCCATCGAGTCATGCAGGGTGCTCAGCGCGGCGGCTTCGGCCGTCGGCGAGAAGCCGGCGGCCGCGGCGTGGGTGTTCGGGATCATCGACGCGGCCTCGGCCAGGCCCAGTCCGGTCAAGGTGAAAACACTGGTCGCGACGACTACCGCGACGACACCAACTACGATCCTTCGCAATTTGTCCTCCTAGCAGGCCGTCATTCCCGGATGGAAAGCGCTGGGACCAGCACCGTGCCGACCCCGTTCCGCTGCTCCATCGTTACCACCGATCGACATGCCCGCTACCAGGGTGGACGGCGGACTGTCACGCTCGCCGAACGCGCTCCGTAACCGTTTACGGAAACGACCCGAGCAAATTTCACACAACTCAGTAGGAATCAAACACGCTGCGCGCGGAAAGGTGAAAAGAAATGCACGACCGCTCACGACGGAGTCAGTCCGGTACCTCATCCGGAGCAGAGCGCCGATGGTGCCGCCGACACGCGGTACACCCCGGAATCCCACCCGAACGAAGGAGCCGGGTCTGGGCCATCAGGGCGTCTACGGCGCACCCGATGGCCTCCATTTTTTTGGAATGAGTCAGGATTAGCCCCGCGCCCGGGTGACACGGCCCCCGGTCGATGCGGAAATCCGCTTGTCAGACCGTGGAGGCAGGATCAGATTATGGCTGTGGCACTGGGCAAGTACTGGCAGGTGATCAAGCTGCCCGGGGTCCGCACGCTGCTGGTGTTGATGCTGGTGGCGCGGATCCCGGTCGCGGCCACCTCGATGGTTCTCACCCTGCACGTCGTGCTCACACTGCACCACAACTACGGCGCGGCCGGCCTGGTCGGTGCCGCGGGCACCGTCGGCATCGCCATCGGCGCGCCGCTGAGCGGTCGGCTGGTGGACGGCTGGGGTCTGCGCGGCATGGTCGTGATCACCACGATCGGCGAAGGCGCCTACTGGCTCGTTGCCTGGTCGTTGCCCTATGCCGCGCTGCTCGTGGTGTCCTTCTTCGGTGGCCTGCTCGCGCTGCCGGTGATGTCGGTCGGCCGCCAGGCGCTGGCCGCGCTGGTGCCCGAGGAGCATCGGCGGGCCGCGTTCTCGCTGGACTCGATCTCGGTCGAGCTGTCGTTCATGGTCGGACCCGCGGTCGCCGTGCTGGTGGCCACCAACGTCTCGACGACGGTCGCGGTGATCGGCCTGGGGTGCCTGCTGATCATCGCCGGGATCGCGCTGTTCGCGGTCAACCCGGTCGTGCGTGGCGAGCACGACAAGCACGAGCCGGAGGCGCCGCGCCCGCCACGCAGGCAGTGGCTGCGCCCGCAGCTGCTCGCGATGCTGGCGGCCGGGTGCGGTGCGGTGTTCGCGCTGGCGGGCACCGAGGTCGCGATCGTCGCCGCGCTGCGCGGTGTCGGTGAGCTGAGCTTGACCGGTGTGGTCACCATCGCGATGTGCCTTGCCTCGGTGCTCGGCGGCATCGTCTACGGCGTGCTGCGCCGCAGCCCCGGCCCGCTCGTGCTGATGGGCGTGCTCGGGCTGCTCGTGGTGCCGGTCGGGCTGTTCGGTGGGCAGTGGTGGGTGCTGTGCCTGGTGCTGATCCCGAGCAACCTGCTGTGCGCGCCGACGCTGGCCGCCACCGGGGACGGTGTGAGCAGGCTGGCGCCCGCTTCGGTGCGCGGCGAGGCGATGGGGCTGCACAGCTCGGCGCTGACCTTGGGCGGAGCGTTCGGCTCGCCGATCGTGGGCACCGTGGTCGACCATTTCGGCGCGACCGGCGGGTTCGCCGCGGCGGGCCTGGGCGGGGCGCTGATCGCGCTGATCGCCGCGCCGCTGGCCCGCAAGCGCACGCCACCCCGGATGCCGGACGTGGTCGAGGCGCTGCCCGCGGTCAGTTCGCCAGGCTGAGCAGCGCGTCGTGCGCGCGGACGACCAGTTCCCGGCTGCCCGCCAGGCGTTGGGCCAGTTCGGGGTCCGGGTGGATGGTGCCGCTCGGGGTGATCAGGTCGGCGACACCGCTCAGCGAGTCCAGTTCGCCGATGCCCCGCCACCCGAGCAGCACCGCGCCGAGACCGGAGCCGCCTTCGCCGGTGGTGACGGCCAGGTCGCGGTTCAGCGCCGAGGAGATCACGTGGCCCCACACCGGCGACCGGAACGCGCCGCCGGTCGCCCGGATCTCGGTCAGGTGCTCCATCGCCTCGGCGACCAGGGCCAGCTGCTGGCCGACACCCTCGATCATGGCCCTGGTGATCTGTGCGCGGCCGTGTTCGCGGCGCAGGCCCAGCAGCACAGCCCTCGGGTCCGGGTCCCACCAGGGGGCCCGCTCGCCCAGCAGGTAGGGCAGCGCGATCAGGCCTGCCGGGTCGGCCGCGTCCGCCTCGGCCAGCAGGTCGTGCACGGGCACGCCGAACGTGTCCGCCGCCCAGGCGCCGACGACGCCGCCGTTGCTGATCGCCCCGCCCGTCACCCAGAGGCCGTCGGCCAGGGCGTAGCAGAACAACCGCAGGCGCTCGTCCACGCCGGGGGTGTCCCGGATACCGCGCAACGCCCCGCTGGTGCCCAGCGACAGCGCGGCCATGCCCGGCCGGGTCGCGCCCGTGCCCAGGTTGGCCAGCGGCCCGTCACCGCCGCCTGCGACCACCGGCAGCCCGGCGGGCAGGGCGCCCTCGGCCTGGGCCAGCGGCAGCGAGTCGGTCGGGGCGAGCAGGTCCGGCAACTGGTCGGCGGTCACCCTGGCCACGTCGAGCGACGGCTGATGCCAGGCGAGCCGGTGGATGTTCATCAGCCCGGTACCCGACGCGCACGAGTGCTCGGTGGCCAGCCGTCCGGTGAGCCGGTACAGCACGTAGTCCTTGACGCCCACCCAGTGCCGCGCGGCCGCGTGGAGCTCCGGGTCGTGCTCGGCGAACCAGGCCAGCTTCACCAGCGGGCTCATCGGGTGCACCGGGGTGCCGGTCGCGCGGTGCAGCGCGCCTGCCTCGTCGGCGTGCGCGCGCAACTGCTTCGCCACCCCGGCGGCCCGGTGGTCGGCCCAGCTCAGCGCGGGCCCGAGCGGGCGGCCGTGGCAGTCCAGCGGCAGCAGTGTGTGCATGGCGGCACTGAACGAGATGCCCGCGATCGGGCGGCCGTCGCACGCCCGCGCGCACTCGGCGAGCGCCTCGCGGGCGGCCGCCAGCACCTGGTCGGCGTCCTGGGTGGCCTCGCCGTGCGGGCCGGTGGTCAGCGGGTACGCGCGTTCCGCCAGGGCGTGCTGACGGCCGTCGATGCCCGCCGCGACCACCTTGGTCGCGGTCGTGCCGAGGTCGATCCCCAGCACCACCGGTCCCGGCACGATCAGACCAGCGACTCGGCGATCTGGTACGTGTTCAGCGCGGCGCCCTTGCGCAGGTTGTCGCCGCACACGAAGAAGTCCAGTGTGTTCGGGAAGTCCAGCGCCTGGCGGATCCGGCCCACGTAGGTGGGGTCGCCGCCGACCACGTCGGCCGGTGTCGGGAACACGCCCGCCGCCGGGTCGTCCAGCAGCTCGACCGTCGGGTGAGCCACGAAGATCTCGTGCGCCCGCGCGACCGTGACGGGTTGCGCGAAGGTCGCGTGCACGGCCAGCGCGTGTGTCGTGACGACCGGCACCCGCACGCAGGTCGCGGACACCTTGAGGTCGGGAATGCCGAGGATCTTGCGGGACTCGTTGCGTACCTTGAGTTCCTCGCTGGACCAGCCGCCGTCCTTGGCCGACCCGGCCCACGGCACCACGTTGAACGCCAGCGGCGCCGGAAACGGCGAGTCCGTTTCGGACAGTCCGGCCGCGGTCAGCGCCTCGCGCACGTCGCCGGCACGCACGCCGACCTGCTTGCCGCCGACCGCCGCCGCCTCCGCGTACAGCCGGTCGATCCCGGCCTGGCCGGCGCCGGACGCCGCCTGGTAGGAGGCCACGACCAGCTCGCGCAGGCCGAACTCGTGGTGCAGCGCGCCGATCGCGGCCATCATCGACAGCGTCGTGCAGTTGGGGTTGGCGATGATGCCCTTCGGGCGGCTCGGCGGCGGCCTCGACGTTGACCTCGGGTACCACCAGCGGCACCTCGGGGTCCATCCGGAAGGCACCGGAGTTGTCGACCGCGACGGCACCGCGCGCCGCGGCCACCGGGGCCCACTGCGCGGACAGCTCGTCGGGCACGTCGAACATGGCCACGTCGACGCCGTCGAACACCTCGGGCGCCAGCGCCAGCACGGTCAGCTCCGCGCCGCGCACGGTGATCCGGCGCCCCGCCGAGCGGGCCGACGCGATGAGCCGGATCTCGCCCCACGGCACCGACTCGCGGCCGTTCAGAATGTCGATCATGACGCCACCGACGGCGCCGGTGGCGCCGACCAGGGCCAGTACCGGCCCGTTGACGGCGTTGCGGCCGTGGTCACTCATCGCTCACCGCCCGCTGCCCGCGTAGACGACGGCTTCCTCGTCGCCGCCCAGACCGAACGCGTCGTGGATGGCGCGCACCGCCTCGTCCACCTGCAGATCGCGGATCAGCACCGAGATCCGGATCTCCGAGGTGTTGATGATCTCGATGTTCACGCCCGCCTTGGCCAGTGCCTCGCAGAACCCGGCCGTGACACCGGGATGCGAGCGCATGCCCGCGCCGACCAGGGACACCTTGCCCACGTGGTCGTCGTAGAGCACTTGCTCGAAGCCCAGTTCGGCCTTGACCTTCTCCAGCGCCGACACGGCCACCGGGCCGTTGGTCTTGGACAGCGTGAACGTGATGTCCGTGCGGCCGGAGGTGGCCGCAGACACGTTCTGCAGCACCATGTCGATGTCGATCTCGGCGTCCGCGATCACGCGGAAGATCCGGGCGGCGACACCGGTGCGATCGGGCACCCCGGTCACGGTCACCTTGGCCTCGGACCGGTCGTGCGCGACGCCGGTGATCATCGCCTGTTCCACGGTGAGGTCCTCCATCGATCCGGACACCAGCGTGCCCGGCTTGTTGCCGTAGGACGAGCGGACGCGGATCGGTACGCCGTACCGCCGGGCGTACTCGACGCAGCGCAGCATCAGCACCTTCGCGCCCGCCGCCGCCATCTCCAGCATCTCCTCGTAGGTGACCGTGTCCAGGCGGCGGGCCTGGGGCACGATCCGCGGGTCAGCGGTGTAGACGCCCTCGACGTCGGTGTAGATCTCGCACACGTCGGCGCCGAGCGCGGCGGCCAGCGCGACCGCCGTGGTGTCCGAGCCGCCGCGGCCCAGGGTCGTGATGTCCTTGGTGTCCTGGCTGACGCCCTGGAATCCGGCCACGAGCACGATGTGGCCCTCGTCCAGCGCCTCACGCAGCCTGCCGGGCGTGACGTCGATGATCCGGGCGCGGCCGTGCGTGGAATCGGTGAGCACGCCGGCCTGCGACCCGGTGAACGACCGGGCGTCGGCACCCAGGGCGCTGATCGCCATCGCCACCAGCGCGTTGGAGATGCGTTCCCCCGCGGTCAGCAGCATGTCCATCTCACGGCCGGGCGGGACCGGGTTGACCTGCTGCGCGAGTTCGAGCAGTTCGTCGGTGGTGTCACCCATCGCCGAGCAGACCACTACCACGTCGTTGCCCGCCTTGCGGGTGGCGACGATGCGCTCCGCGACGCGCTTGATCCGGTCGGCACTTTCCAGTGATGAACCGCCGTACTTCTGGACGACGAGCGCCACCGGTATCGAACCTCCTCAGGAGCGACCGCTACATACCTGGCCAGCAGCCTACCGGCGGCGGCGACCCCTTACCCTGTACGCCCAGTCGTCCGACGTGAGCTGTGGAGGGACAAGGCGTGTCGACAACCGAGGTCGACCAGCAGCCAGTCGAGCCGAGAGGCGACGTGGACCTGCCGGAACACACCGCGGCGGTACCGGACGGCGCCACCGTCGCGGCCGTGCCACCCGCCGATGTGCGATCGCGCACAGGCCCTGCGCTGCTGCACATCGTGGCACCCGGGCTGCTCTTTCTGGCCGTGCGCGAGTTCGGCGTGCTCGTCCTCACGTGGCTGACCGCCCGCAACGGCACCTCGACGTCGAGCGCGCTCACGTCCTGGGACGGCCAGTGGTACCTGGCCATCGCGGGCGACGGTTACGACCGGGTGCCTGCCGGGCTGACCGACGCGTTCGGCAGGCACACGCCGGACACCGCGCTGGCGTTCTTCCCCGGCTACCCGTGGCTGGTCCGCCTGGCGGCCGCGCTGCCCGGGGTCGGCCTGGTGGCGGCCGCGTTCACGGTCAGCCTGGTCTGCGGGGTGGCCTGTGCCTACGCGCTGGCCCGGCTGGCCCGGCACCTGCCCGGCGACCAGCGGCGGACCGGCCTGATCCTGGTCGTGCTGTTCGCGGCCTCGCCGATGGCGATCACGCTGTCGATGGCGTACTCGGAGGCGCTGTTCTGCGCGCTGGTGGCGTGGGCGCTGGTGGGTGTCGTGGAGCGGAACTGGCTGCTCGCCGGGTTGGCGGCGGCCGGGGCCGGGCTGGTGCGGCCGACCGCGGCGGCCATCGTGGCGACGGTCTGCGTGGTCGCGATCGTGGCGCTGGCGCGGCGGCGGGACGGCTGGCGGCCGGTGCTGGGCCTGGTGCTCGCGCCTGCGGGCCTGGTCGGCTACCTGCTGTTCGTCGCGCACCGCACCGGGCAGCTGACCGGCTGGTTCCAGTTGCAGCGGGACGGCTGGAACTCGGCCTTCGACGGCGGCGTGGCGACCGTGAGGTTCGGCCTGGACGTGCTGGCCAGCGGGCGTTCGGTGCTGGAGGTCGGCACGGTCGCGATCCTGGTGGTGGCGATCGCGCTGGTGGTGATCAGCATCCGGCAGCGGGTCGCATGGCCGCTGGTGCTCTACGGGACGCTCGTGCTGGTGATGGACCTGGGCGCCAACGGCCTGATGAACTCCAAGGCGCGACTGCTGCTGCCCGCGTTCACGCTGCTGATCCCGCCCGCCGTGGCGCTGGCCAAGCGCAAACCGGGCACGGTGGTCACGGTGCTGGCCGGGGTCGTGGTGGCGAGCGCGTGGTTCGGCGCCTACTCGCTCACCGGCTGGCACTACGCGATCTGAGCGTGCCGGGGCTACTAACCTGGCACGCGTGTCGAATGAGGAGTTGACGCAGACGGACAAGCGGGCCCGCGCCAGTGCCCCGCTGCACCCGTTGATCGCCGACCGGTGGAGCCCGAGGGCACTGGACCCGGACGCGAAGGTGACCGAGCCGCAGCTGCGCTCGCTGCTGGAAGCGGCCCGCTGGGCCGCGTCCTTCGGCAACACGCAGCCCGCGCGGTACCTGGTCGGCTGCCGTGGCGACGACACGTTCCGCCGGATCCACGACCTGCTCAACGACGGCAACCAGTCCTGGGCGCACGCGGCCGCGGTGCTGATGATCGGCGTCGCCGTGACGCGCAACGAGAAGGGCGAGATCCCCTTCGCCGAGTACGGCGTCGGCCTGGCCACCCAGAACCTGGTGCTGCAGGCCGTGGCCGAGGGCCTGGTCGCGCATCAGATGGCCGGCTTCGACGCGGCCGGGGCCCGCACCGAGTTCGCGCTGCCGCCGGACACGCGGCCGATCATCGCCATCGCCGTGGGCGGCCTCGGCGACCCCGCGGTACTGGTCGACCGGCGCCGGGCGCAGGAGTTGGCCGAACGCACGCGACTGGACCTGGATCGGATCGCGTTCACCGGCGAGTGGGGCAATCCGCTGTTCTGACTGCGAGGATGCCGGCATGGTCGCCTCCAGAACCGACGCAGCGGCACTCGACGCCGCCGACCCGCTGGCCGGCCTCCGGGACTCGTTCGCGCTGCCCGAGGGCCTGATCTACCTGGACGGGAACAGCCTCGGCGCGCTGCCCGCGTCCACACCGGACCGGCTGGCCGAGGTCATCCGGCACGAATGGGGCGAGCGGCTGATCCGGTCCTGGAACGAAGCGGGCTGGTGGACGGCGTCCCGGCGGGTCGCCGCGCTGCTCGCGCCGCTGCTGGGCGCGTCGGCCGAGGAGATCGCGGTCGCCGACTCGACGAGCGTGAACCTGTTCAAGCTGCTCGTCACCGCCGCCCGGATGCGGCCGGGCAGGCCGGTGCTGGTCGTGGAGCGGCACGCGTTCCCGACCGACGTCTACATCGCCCGGTCGGTCGCCGAACTGACCGGCGGCGAACTGCGGCTGATCGACGGTCCCGCCGACCTGCCCGCCGCACTGGACGACCGGGTCGCCGTGGTGTGCCTGTCCCACGTGGACTTCCGGACCGGCGCGCTGTGGCCCGCACCCGAGACGACCGCGCGAGTGCACGCGGCCGGCGCACTGATGCTGTGGGATCTGTGCCATTCCGCGGGCACGCTCGACGTGCGATTGCGAGAGTGGAAAGCAGACCTGGCTGTTGGTTGTGGATACAAATACCTCAATGGCGGCCCGGGTGCGCCGTCCTACGTTTTCGTCGCGGCGGAGCACCACTCCGATTTGCACACTCCGCTGCCCGGTTGGCATGGCCACGCCGACCCGTTCGCGATGAGCCCCGATTACCTGCCCGCGAGCGGCATCGGCCAGTTGGCCAACGGGACGCCGCCGATCCTGTCGCTGGCCGCCCTGGAAGACGCCGTCGGCGTGTTGTCGCCGGTGTCCACAACAGAACTGCGAACCAAGGGTAAATCCTTGACGTCGTTGTTCGTCGAACTCATAGCGGAACGGTGCTCCACGTTGATTGTGGCGTCCCCCCAGGACGCCGACCAGCGCGGAAGCCAGGTGTCCCTGCGGTTCGAGCACGCCTACGAACTGGTCCACGCACTGATCGACCGGAATGTCATCGGCGACTTCCGGGCCCCGGACATCGCACGTTTCGGTTTCGCACCGATTTATACGCGCTTCGTCGATGTGTGGGACGCGGTCGAACACATCGCACAGGTTGTGGATACCCGCGAGTACCTGGCGGAGCGCCACTCCACAAAGTCCACAGTCACCTGATCGTTGCGCCGACCGGACTAGTACGCGAGGGCAGAAGGCCGACATATCGGGTCCCTGGTGAGCCTTCACCAAGTTGAGACGCAATTAGGGGACCCCCGGCGTGACTTGCGACGAGCCGACCACATACAGTCTGCGAGTCCTGTCTTAGTAGGACGGATCTCAGCCGTCAGTGTCACCCATAGCGGTGTTGTTTTGCCAGAGGCGCAACTGTGGGTGCTTGCACCCCTGGCTGCGCTGATGAGTCGGGGCTGGGTGCTCAGGCCGGATCGCCGTGCGCGGACCGGGGGACGCAGAACTTCAGAACGGGAGCAGGAATGCGTTTAGCAATGCGGCGCACGGTGGGTATCGGTGGAGCAGCCGCGGTTGCCCTTGGTGCGGCCATGGTGCTGGCGCTGCCGGCCAGCGCGCACAACCACAGCGACTCGGCCTCGTGCTACAACACCACGGCCCAGTTCCAGGTCAACCTGGCCAACTACACCGCGCGCAACAACACCGTGACCATCACCGATCAGGGCAAGACCGTGGTCGACGACACCTTCCACGGCAGCTACAACAAGACGATCAAGGACGACGACGCCACCGTCGAGCACGTCTTCAAGATCACTGTGGTCGCCGGTGACGACACGCCCGGCCCCGACGGCAACGGCCCCGCCGGCTTCAGCTTCGTCGACACCCAGACTTCGCCGGTCTGCGAGACCCCGCCGCCCCCGCCGCCGCCCGCGTCGTCCTCGTCGACCCCGCCGCCGCCGCCGGCCAGCAGCAGCACGCCGGCTCCGCCGACCACGACCTCGGAAGCCGTTGTCGCCGCTGCGACCACGACCCCCGCTGGTCCGGCAGGTGCGGCCCCGCTGCCCAACACCGGTGTGAACGCCGGCCTGCCGCTGGGCATCGCCGGTGGCCTGGTCGTCATCGGTGGCGGCATCCTGTTCTGGCTGCGCTACAGCTCGCGCCGCAAGACCGCCTGACGCACCAACACCACAGCGACACGCTGACAGAACGGCCCGGTGGGGATTCATTCCCCACCGGGCCGTTCTGGTGTTCGGGATCAGCTGGGAATCAGTTGGGGATCAGGCGCACCTGCGGATGATCCTCGCCAGGACCGAGCTGACGATGAGCCAGCAGACGGCGGCGAGGCCGTAGTTCACCAGGATGCGCAGCTTGGCGTCGGCGGGCGTGAACAGGTCCTTGAACCGCCACGCGAGTGGATCGGACCACGTGGTGAAGAAGCTGGTGATCCCGTTGTGCGGGTTGGCTCCGCCGACGGTGAGCAGCACGCGCACCACGAGGATCACCGCCACAACGAGTCCGACCCAGCGCACCAGCGACGCCAGGGCGCCGAGGGCGGTCGCCCTGACCTCGGCAGTGGTACGCCGGGCCGGACTTTCCTGCTGAGCTTGCTCGGCCATGTCCGGAGTCTCGCACGGTCGGTCACCGGCACGCTACCCGCAAGTAACAACAATCGGAGCAAGCGGATCGATCGGTGGCACAGGGGCGTCAGTGCGCGACGAACCTGGCGATGATGCCGGTCACGACCAGCCAGAACACCGCGGCGAGCCCGTAGGTCAGGATCACTTCCCAGTCGTGGTTGTGCACCGTGAACAGCCCGGGGAAGAACAGCGCCAACGGCACGGCGATGCTCTGGACGAACCGGTAGAAGGCATTGCCGGCGTTCGCACCGAACAAGATCAACAGAATGAAGACGACCTCGATGACTGCGAACAGGGCACCGATACCAGTGATAACGCGGGCCGCACTGTAGCGCCCCGCGTACGTGCGTCGAGTAGTCATGGTCAGGAGATTCCCTGTTCGAGGCGTCGCACACTGCTGCGAACGGCGTAATCCTCAGGTGCAGCGTGGCCACCGGTCGTCCACGATGTGGACGACCGGTTTTGGCTCCTGGGCGCGCCCGCGGCTAGTGTGGTCGTCGTGGCACGTGGCCTCCTGCTTCGCCGCCGCGACGGGGTCTGACCAGACCGGCCCCCCGTCGCGGAGTGCGGCGCGCCCGCCGGTCGACCGTCCCCGGCCCGCAGGAGTACTCCCGACATGACCACCTCCACTGATTACGACGCCATCCGCTCGCTGCGCACGCCCGAGGGCCCGGCAGCGGCGGGCCAGCCCACCTGGAACGCGCAGCGCGGCAGCTCGATGCCGATCCACCGCTACCGCCCGTTCGAGCAGCTGGTCGAGCCGATCCCGCTGGCCGACCGCACCTGGCCCGACCGCCACATCACCACGGCACCGCTGTGGTGCGCCGTGGACCTGCGCGACGGCAACCAGGCCCTGATCGACCCGATGTCGCCCGCGCGCAAGCGCCGGATGTTCGACCTGCTGGTACGCATGGGCTACAAGGAGATCGAGGTCGGCTTCCCGGCCGCGAGCCAGACCGACTTCGACTTCGTCCGCGAGATCATCGACGAGGGCGCCGTCCCGGACGACGTCCGCATCCAGGTGCTGTCACAGTGCAGGCCCGAACTGATCGAGCGCACCTTCGAGGCGGTCCGCGGCGCCGCCAAGGTGATCATGCACATCTACAACTCCACGTCGATCCTGCAGCGGCGGGTGGTGTTCCGCGAGGAGCGCGAGGGCATCAAGAAGATCGCCACGTCGGCCGCCGAGATGGTGGTCGAGTTCGCGGCCAAGCAGCCGGACACCGACTTCCGGTTCGAGTACTCCCCCGAGTCCTACACCGGGACCGAGCTGTCCTACGCGGTCGAGGTCTGCAACGCGGTCAGCGAGATCTGGCGGCCGACCCCGGAGCGGCCGGTGATCATGAACCTGCCCGCGACCGTGGAGATGGCGACACCGAACGTCTATGCGGACTCGATCGAGTGGATGGGCCGCAACCTGGCGAACCGGGACGCGGTGATCCTGTCGCTGCACCCGCACAACGACCGGGGTACCGGTGTCGCGGCTGCCGAGCTGGGCTACCAGGCCGGTGCCGACCGGATCGAGGGCTGCCTGTTCGGCAACGGTGAGCGCACCGGGAACGTCTGCCTGGTCACGCTGGGGATGAACATGTTCAGCCAGGGTGTCGACCCGCAGATCGACTTCTCCGATATCGACGAGATCCGCCGGACGGTCGAGTACTGCAACCAGCTGCCCGTGCCCGAGCGCCACCCCTACGGCGGTGACCTGGTGTTCACGGCGTTCTCCGGCAGCCACCAGGACGCCATCAACAAGGGCCTGGACGCGCTGAAGGACGCGGCCGACCGGGCGGGGCACGCGGTCGAGGACCACCCGTGGGAGGTGCCGTACCTGCCGATCGACCCGAAGGACGTCGGCCGCACGTACGAGGCCGTCATCCGGGTCAACTCGCAGTCCGGCAAGGGCGGCGTGGCTTACGTCATGAAGTCCGAGCACCAGCTCGACCTGCCGCGCCGGCTGCAGATCGAGTTCTCCAAGGTGATCCAGGCGCGCACCGACAGCGAGGGCGGCGAGGTCTCGCCTGCCCAGATGTGGCAGGCGTTCGCCGCCGAGTACCTCGACGGGGTCACTCCGCTGCGGGTGGTGCGCAGCTGGCTCGCCGGCCGGGACGACGCGGAGCCCGGCGGCGACTACGAGATCCACGCGGTGGTCCGGGTCGAGGACGCGGAGCGCGAACTGGTCGGCCGGGGCAACGGCCCGATCGCCGCGTTCTTCGACGCGCTGGCCGCGATCGGCTACGACGTCCGGCTCCTCGACTACGCCGAGCACGCGCTGTCCGCGGGTGACGACGCCCGCGCCGCCGCGTACATCGAGTGCTCCATCGGCGACCGCGTCTACTGGGGCGTCGGGATCGACGCGTCCATCGTCACGGCGTCCCTGCGGGCCGTCGCGTCCGCGGTGAACCGGGCGAACCGCTGAGGCACTACTGCCGGGACGGTGCTGCCGTCCCGGCGGTGCGCTCGGCGTGGTCGCGCTCGGCGGCCCGCGACGTGCGGCGCTTGATGACCAGGCCGACCACGAGGCCGATCACGATGGCGACCACCAGCGCGATCCAGGAGAAACGGCTGAACCACGTGTCGGCGACCTCGCCGAGGTAGTAGACGGCCGCGGTCATGCCACCGGCCCAGCAGATGCCGCCCAGGGCGTTGGCGATCAGGAACCGGGGGTAGGGCATCTCCAGAGCACCGGACAGCGGGCCCGCGAAAATGCGCAGCAGGGCGATGAACCGGCCGAAGAACACCGCGAACACACCCCAGCGGCCGAACACCTTCTCGGCGTAGGCCACGTGGGCCGGCCCGAAGTGCTTGGGGAACTTGCGGCCCAGCCAGTCGAACAGGTCGTGGCCCCATTTTCGGCCGATGAGGAAGCCGATGGAGTCACCGATGATCGCGGCCGCGCTGGCGACGACGCCGATCCACAGCGGCGAGACCGGGATGACGTGCTGGGAGGCGACCAGGACGGCGGAGATCAGCACGATCTCGCCGGGAATGGGGATGCCGAGGCTCTCGATGCCGACGAAGCCGGCCACCAGAAGATAGACGACGAGCGGCGGAACGGCTTCCAGCCACTGACTGACGTGCACGGGGCCCCCTCCGGTCCGTTGGGCTCCAGTGTGCCCGAACCTACCTGAGAGAGCAGCCGATCGGGTGATCGTCACCGCGGGTCAGCCGGGGTCGCCGAGTCGCCCGAGCGACACCATGCGACCGCCGGCCTGGCCGCGGTCACCACAGCTGCGAATCCGCCGGGCCATGTCCCGGTCGACCACGTCCCGGGCACGTTCCTCGCGGCTGGTTCGGCACACTGTGGTTACTGCCGTCAGTAGCGTTCCCTGGCCGAATCCCGGATAAACCGGGGATCACACGATCGGCTCAGCCGAGCCGGTTGCCGCCCAGCCGGTCCAGGCCCGCGGCCCGCAGCCCGGCCAGTGCGCGGATGATCACGGCGCCGTCGGCAGGCGTGGCGACGAGGTAATCGCCGCGCAGGTGCAGCAGCGTGCGGCCGTGCCGGGTGTCGATGACCTGGATCGTGTCCGGACTGCGGCGCCGCACGCCGGCCCTGTCCCGGCAGCTGATGCCGAACTCGGCGGTGCGCAAGCGTTTGCCACCGGCGAGTGCGGCGAACAGCCGGGCGTCCGGCGCGGCGACGCCCCGGCGGCTCAGCTCGGCGACCAGCGCGTCGTCCGGGTCCAGTCGGTCCGCGTCCGGGTCCAGCGCGTGGATGATCGCGGCGTCGACCTCGGCCAGCGGCAGCGTGACCTGCGTGCCCCGAGCGGGTGGCTCGGCGGGCAGCACGCCGACGAGTCCGGCGACCGCGGCCTCGGCGGGCAGCCGGCTGAACCGGACGTGGTCGCCGGTGACCACGGCGAGCACGGCGCCGTCGCCGGCCACCGCGACCGCGGCCCGGCAGGCACCGCGCCGCGTGGCGTGCCGCAATTCCAGTTCGACCGGGGCACTGGTGAAAGCGACCATCGCGGCCCGCAGTACGGGGTGGATCTCGCCGCACGGATCGATTAATCCCAGTGCGGCAAGGCGACCCCGAACCGAGTCACCGGCAGCCGGCAACGGACCACGGGCCGCGAACACGAGCGGTAACGATCCCAGGTCGGCAGCCAGCCAAGCGGCGCTCAACTCGGCACAAGTGAGTTCGATCAGCACAAAAAAGACCGCCCTATGTGCACTCCCCAGCGCAAACTGTGCCGACAGTAGCCCCATTGGAGGGACAAGGCGCACGATCGCTGCCCTGCATCACACGAACGGGTGATCGCGTGGACAAGGGGTCTTACCGATTACTCGGACATGTCGCTACGGCAGGCGCGAAGATGGGCTACCAGTGCGGACGTGACCACCGCGGTGAAGGTGATCGCGATGCGATTCGACTCCGTGTCGTCCAGGTGCAGATAGAGGCGCATCGGGCCGCTGTCCAGCAAGGTGTCGAAACCACGTTCGCCGTAGGGCACCACGCCGGGCTCGGTGTGCGGCTGGGCGCCGAGCAGCACCTGCCCGTGCCGTTCGTGGCGGCAGGCCACAGCGCACACCGCGGCCTGCGCCAGCGTCGCGGCCAGTTCGTCCACAGCGCCGGCGACCAGGGCGACCGAGAACCGGGAGACCGAAGCCAGGTGGATCCACAGCCGCTCGTGCGACGCGTCGAGTTCGACCTGGGTCGTGCACGTGCGGTAGCCGGGCAGGTACCCGGTGAACAGCCGGCAGGTGCTCAAGTCACGGCCGTGGACCATGTGAACGATCATCCTCCATTCGAGTGAAGTTCGCTCGCGGCAAACGACGCAATCCGATGCGGAGAACAGGACCAATGATGGATCTCACGAGATTTCTCGGGGGGTAACCGGACTACCGCCGGGGGGCGGTGGGCATGATGGGTGGCGGGCATTGTCCGTCGCCCATCATGCTTTCCTGCTGCCTTCACTTAACGCTGCCTTCACTCAACTTTGACATGGCTCGCCCCTGTCTCGCCCGGTCGAGGACAGCACCAGGTCCGCGGCCGCGTGGGTGCCGTCCACCGCGAACCAGCCACGCTCGAACCGCTGCCACGCCGCCAGGTCGGCCGCACTGGCCGCGCCGTCCCTGGCCACCACCCGCGCGAGCCGCGCCGCGGCGTCCGGCAGGTCGACCCAGGCCAGCAGCGTGAGCCACGGCCGGACCGACACCCGCCCCGCGGACACGCCCTCCACGACCAGCACGTCCGGCACCGGCACGTCGACCGACCCGCCAGGCGTCGGCACCCCGGTCGACCAGTCGGTCCGCCGGTAGGCACCCGGCCGCCCCGCCCGCAGCGGCTCCAGCACCCCGGACACCAGCCGCGGCCACCACGCCACGGGATCGGCCCAGGTCGCGAAGTGGTCTGTCGGTACTTCGGCGACGGCTACGCCCTCGGCCCGCAGCCTGCCGACGAGATCGGCGGCGACGGTCGTCTTGCCGGCACCCGACGGGCCGTCGACGGCCAGCAGCCGCACCGGCCCCAGTCGCGGCGGACCGGTCAGCAACCTGCGCACGGACTCGGCAGGACTCAGATCGCTCGCCTGCCGGACAGTGCCCGGCCCAGTGTCAGCTCGTCGGCGAACTCGAGGTCACCGCCCATCGGCAGGCCGGACGCCAGCCGGGTGACGGTCAGGTCGGGGAAGTCGCGCAGCATCCGGACCAGGTAGGTCGCGGTCGCCTCCCCTTCGGTGTTCGGGTCGGTGGCGATGATCAGCTCGTTGATGGACGCGCCGTGCTCGCCGGTGCCCATCCGGGTGAGCAGCTCACGAATGCGCAGCTGGTCCGGACCGATGCCGGACAACGGATCCAGCGCGCCGCCCAGCACGTGGTAGCGGCCCTTGAACTCGCCGGTGCGCTCGACGGCGACCACGTCCTTGGGCTCCTCCACCACGCACACCACGGTCAGGTCCCGGCGCGGGTCGGCGCAGATCCGGCACAGGTTCGCGGCGGACACGTTGCCGCAGACCTCGCAGAAGACGACGCCCTCCTTGACCCGCTGCAGCGCGTCCTGCATCCGGGTGATGTCCGCCGGGTCGGCGGCCAGCAGGTGGAACGCGATGCGCTGGGCACTCTTCGGCCCGACGCCGGGCAACCGGCCGAGCTCGTCGATCAGGTCCTGGACCGGTCCCTCGTACACGGTGGCGCGCCTAGAAGCCCGGCAGACCGAGGTTGCCCAGACCGCCGAGGTCACCGCCGCCGAGGCCACCGGCCAGCGGCCCCATCTTGGTGGCCGCCAACTCCTGGGCCTTGCTGTTCGCGTCGCGCACCGCGGCGACCACGAGGTCGGCCAGGGTCTCCGTGTCGTCCGGGTCGACCACCTTGGGGTCGATCTCCAGGCCCTTGAGCTCACCGGCACCGGACACCGTGGCGGATACCAGGCCGCCGCCTGCCGTACCCGTCACCTCGGCCGCCGCCAGCTCCTGCTGGGCGGTCATGAGCTGCTGCTGCATCTGCTGCGCCTGCTGCAGGATCGCCTGCATGTCGGGCATGCCACCGGGCTGCACCGCAGCTCCTCTCGTTGGTCGGAATCCTGTGAGGTCCGCGTCGCCACCAGCCTAGCCTCGACCGCGCTGCTAGCGTGCGTGCCGTGTTCGCGCGCCGCCTGCCCGTGGTCCTGTTCGCCGCCGCCACCACCCTCCTGCTGGCCGGCTGCCAGACGGGCACGTCGGGCACCGCGGCCCCCGTCCGCCAACTCGTGACGTCGACGACCACCCCGGCGGCCGCCACGCCCACGACAACGCCACTGGCGACGCCAACGACCACGACCCGCACCACGGCTCCGACGACCACGGCCGCACCGGCCGGCCACGGTCAGGTGATCGTGCTCGACCCCGGCCACAACGGCGGCAACGCGAGCCACCCGAGCGAGATCAACAAGCTGGTGCCCGCGGGGCGTGGGCAGGAGAAGGCCTGCAACACCACAGGCACGGCCACCAACGCGGGGTACGCCGAGCACGCGTTCAACTGGGACGTCGCGGGCCGGGTGCGCGCCGACCTGACGGCGAAGGGCTACCACGTGATCCTCACCCGGCCCGACGACACCGGCGTCGGACCGTGCGTGGACGTCCGCGCGCGGATCGGCAACGAGGCGGACGCGGCGGCCGTGGTGTCCATCCACGCCGATGGGTCCACTGTGGCCGGTGCGCACGGTTTCCACGTCGAGTACTCGAACCCGCCGGTGAACGCCGAGCAGGGCGCGCCGTCCGTGGACCTGGCCGAAACGTTGCGCGACACCGTGCGATCGGCCGGTTTCCCGACCGCCAACTACCTGGGCCACGACGGCCTGTTCGGCCGCGCCGACCTCGGCGGGCTCAACCTGTCGGACCGGCCGACCGTGCTGATCGAGTGCGGCAACATGCGCGACGCGAACGACGCGGCACTGCTCACCTCGGCCGGCGGCCGCCAGCGCATCGCCAATGCGATCGCGGCCGGCATCGAGGCATACGTGACCCGCTGAGCGCGGTGCGTCGCCCGGTAGGCCTGTCCACGGCTGCCGCAGGCCGACCGCACGGGCTCGGCGATCCCCGCCACAGCGACTACCGGCCTCAGCTCAGGCGGCGGGCTCGCAGGTGCTCGGTGAGCATGTCCACCGCGAGCGCGTCCGGGTCCCGCGACACGACCGCGGGGGCACCGCCGTCCTCGTCCCTGGGGTCGGGCGGCATGTCGTCGTCCATCGGGTCGGCGGGCGGCTCCGGCGGTGGGGGCACGTCCGGTTCCCGTTGCGCCACTACGGGTTCGCGTCGCGGGACCGGTGGCGGCTCGGTCGCGGGCGGCGGTGGGGCCTGCCGTGGCGCCGGTTCGGCGATGCGGGCCTCGGCTACCGGCCGCGTCCGGGTGGCCGTCGCCGGTCGACGCGCGGCGCCAGGGCCGTCGGGTGCGCTGCCGTCGCCGTGCACGCAGCGGATCTGCCAGTCGCCGGCGACCAGATCGTGCAGGGTCGAACGGATCACCTCGGCCCGCGACTCCTGGCCGAGCTGCCGGGCCAGGCCCGCGGTCGGCATCGCGAGCACCAATGTGTTGCCCTCGACCGATTTCACCGTCGCGTTCTGCAGCAGCACCAGCGTCGGCTTGCTGCGCTCGCCCACCTTGCGCAGCAGCTCGGGCCAGATCTGCCGGATCGCCGTACTGTCCATACCGGACGGTGCGGCGGGCTCGGCTGCGGTGGCGACGGCCACCGGTTCGGGTCGCGGTTGCGGTGTGGGCGTGGGTGTGGGGGCAGCGGCCGGTGGCGGCGCGGACTCGGCCTGCTTCCCGGGTCGCTGGAAGGTGGGCCGGGGAGTCTGGCCATCGCCATCGGGGGCGGCCGCCTCCACCGGAGCCAGCGTCAGCCGCCGCTCCAGGCCCTCCAACCGCTGCAGCACGGCTCCGTCGGTGGCCGACGCCGCGGGCAGCAACATCCTGGCGCACAACAGTTCCACCAGCAGCCGCGGTGCCGTCGCGCCACGCATCTCGACCAGACCCGCGTGCAGGATCTCGGCGTAGCGGGTCAGCGTGGCCGGCCCGAGCCGCTCGGCCTGCGCGCGCATCCGGTTCAGCTCGTCCTCGGGCATCGCGACCAGGCCCTTGTCGGCCGCGTCCGGCACCGCTCGCAGCAGCACCAGGTCGCGCAGCCGCTCCAGCAGGTCGGTGGTGAACCGCCGCGGGTCGTGGCCCGCCTCGACGACCCGGTCGATGGTGCCGAACACGGCGGGTCCGTCGCCCGCGGCCAGACCGTCCACGATGTCGTCGATCAGGCCGACGTCGGTCACGCCCAGCAGCGCGACGGCCCGCTCGTAGGTCACGCCACCCGGGCCCGCCCCGGCGAGCAACTGGTCCAGCACGGACTGCGTGTCCCTGGCCGAGCCGCCGCCCGCACGAATCAACAGCGGGAACACCGCGGGCTCGACCTGCACGCCCTCGTCGGCACAGTTGCGCTCCAGCAGTGCGCGCATCGCGCCGGGCGGGATCAGCCGGAACGGGTAGTGGTGGGTGCGCGACCGGATGGTCGGCAGCACCTTCTCCGGCTCGGTCGTGGCGAAGATGAAGACAAGGTGCTCGGGTGGTTCCTCGACGATCTTGAGCAGGGCGTTGAAGCCCTGTGTGGTGACCATGTGCGCCTCGTCGATGATGAACACCCGGTAGCGCGACTCGGCGGGCGCGTAGAACGCCTTGTCGCGCAGGTCGCGGGCATCGTCGACGCCACCGTGGCTGGCCGCGTCCAGTTCCACGACGTCGACGGTGCCCGGGCCTTCGGGGGCCAGCCCGACGCACGAGTTGCAGACACCGCACGGGGTCGGGGTGGGACCTTCGACGCAGTTGAGCGACCGGGCCAGGATGCGCGCGCTGGACGTCTTGCCACAGCCGCGCGGCCCGGAGAACAGGTACGCGTGGTTGATCCGCTTGGCCGCCAGAGCGATGCACAACGGTTCGGTGACGTGCTCCTGGCCGACCACCTCGGCGAAGGTCGCCGGACGGTACTTGCGATAGAGAGCGAGCGCCACGTCGCGAGGTTACAGGTCAGCCCCGACCGGGCGTCAGCGCGCGACGCCGTAGGCCGCCAGGCCGAGCACGATCGGTATCGCGGCGACCGGCGCGACGACCGGCAGCCCGATCACCAGCGGCACCGACCGCTCGTCGGGCCGGGCACCAAGGATCCTGATCCCGCCCCCGGTCGGCGGCCGCAGGCCGTACGGGCAGTGCGGCAGCGTGGACCGGCCGGTGCCGTCGCCCCCGGTCAGCGTGAGGCCCGCGTCCAGGTTCAGGTCGGGATCGGCGAACAGCCGGCTGTCCCCCACCTCGACACCGAGCCCGCCGGCGACCACCGCGGCGGTCATCACCTGCGTATCCCCCCAGGTCGGCACACTATCGCCGAACAGAAACGGCCCCGGCTCGTCGGTATCGACGAACCGGGGCCGGTCCCCGAAGTAGGGGACCCCGCGCACCCGCTAGAGCCCGCTTATCCTTGCTGCCTTCCGGCCCTGGGGAGGTTCACGAGATGAACGCCGCACGAGGTCCACGCACAGTGTAGCGGGCCGGCCGCCCGGAGCACTGACGCACGGTCGACACGCGATCGAAACACCGTCGTCGCGTGGGCTTCCTACCGTCGCAAGCAGGGGCGACAAGACGGAGGCGGACGATGAGCACGCCGTGTAGTGAGTGTGGCCGCTTGAACGCGGCTTCCCCGTCGGACTACTTCTGCTCCGACGTCTGCCAGCAGCACTGGTACGCGAAGCAGACGATCGGCTACCCGGTGCCGCCGGAGACGGCACTGCCCGCGCAGGTCGCGACGGTGGCGGGCCGATGGCGCGCCGCCTGAGCGGTCGGGATCGCCGGGCGGGTACCGCGTAGCTGGCGCAGCGCGCGGGCACGGTCCCGCGAGGGTGCCGATCGCGACGCGCAGTGCCTGCCGCAGTTCACCCAGCCGGTGGGGCGCGAGCCGTAGGTGGTCGCTGAACGTAGCGATTAGGCCGAGGCCGGGCAAACCGAACGAACCGGCCCGGCCGTGCTCGACGTGCGGGTCAGCCACGGGTCCGGTCGCCGCAGGTGTCCCCCTCGACGGGACCGTAACGCCGGACCTGCTCGATCAGTCCCGCGTGCGGGTGAACAGTGCGTAGCCGTAGCCGAGGTCCGCGCGATCCGGATGATCGCGGACCCACGCGTCGACCATGTCGGCCGGGAACTCGATACGCAGCACGGACTCCAGCTCCGCCGGGTCGGCGCAGCGCCACGCGGACATCACCTCGGTCCGCCGGGCACCGTGCTCGGCCCACCAGGCGTCGGTGGTGTCGGCGCTCCCCTGGGCCCGCGCCCAGAACGAGGCTCGCAGCAACTCGGCGAACTCGCCGTGCCGCCAGTCGTTGTCGATCACCACGAGCGCACCGCCGGGCCGCAGCACCCGCATCGCCTCGCGCAGACCGGGTGCGCAGTGCGGCGGGAAGAAGTAGGCGAACCGGGCGTGGATCACGTCCACCGAGGCGTCCGCGAACGGCAACCGCTCGGCAGACCCGGCCAGGACCTCGACGCCGTCGTGCCGCGCTGCCCTCGCGCGCAGCGCGGGATCCGGCTCGACACCGGCCACCCGGGCAGCCGCACCCGGGCCCGCCGCGTAACGCGGCAGCCAGAAACCGGTGCCACAGCCCAGATCCACCAAGGTCCGCCCGGCCCAGTCGGCCTCGTCGCGCAGCGCCTGCCACAGCACGCCGGTCGGGTCGATGGCCGCGTTCTCCCGCTCGTAGACCTCCGGATGCCCGGCGATGTTCGGCGCGGGCTGGAAGTCGGCGAACACCTCGGGCTCGGTCACGCCGGCGATCCTAGGCAGGTGTCCAGGCGATCCGCCGGTGGATTTCGAAGCCGGCCCGGCGCAGGTTGGCCAGGCTGACGGAGTCGGCTCTGGCAGTGCCGACGGCCAGCGTGCACCCGGCCTCGGCGGCCAGCCACAGTCGGTGCGCGAGCAACCGGGACTGCGCGCCCCGCCCGCGATGGTCCGGCAGGGTCGAGGCACCGCCCATCACGGCGATGCCGTCGTGCACGGTCATGGCGGCGGCCGCGATCGGCGTCGCGCCGTCCAGCACGACGAACCGGCGCACCTCGGGTTGCCGGTGCTCGGCCGCGATGAAGTCGGCGACGGGCCCGGCCGATTCGTAACCGGCCAGCAGAATGTCGACGAAGGAGTCGTCGGCCGCCACGACGTCCGGGTGCCGCCGTGCCGCAGACGACGGGAGATCCGCGACCGCCAGCGGGCGTTCGCCGCCGCGCACCAGACCCGCCGGCTCACCCAGGTCGGCCGAGATGATCAGCGTGCCGTCCAGCGCGGACCCGCGGATCAGGTCGATCGCCGCGGGCAGGGTCGCGGGCGTCACGCCGGTCACCACCGAGAGGTGACCCAGCGCGGGCTCCGTGGCCGACACGGCCAGCACACCGTCCTGGTCCCACGCCCGGAACCGACCGGCCACGCCGGCTCGCGTCGCGGCCGCGCAGGCCGACCGCGCACGTTGGTGCACCGCCCATTCCGCCCGGTGTGCGACGTCGTGCATGCCGTCCTCGTTTCGATGTCACTGACGGTTACAGTCGCGTCAGAGTAGTGCGCGTGGCTGTGATGCGCGTCGCACAACGCCAGCCGAACGGGGTACCTGGCACGAACACCTGGTGTGGACACCCATCGCACCGGCGACTCGTCCCGCCTCGACCGCTCGGCGACCGGGCAGCGGCCGAGCCCGCGGGTGTGGCCGGCCGTCGGCGAGACGGATGCCGTGGTGCTCGTGCTGCACGGTGGCAGATCGCGCAGTACGCAGCCGACCAGCGCCCGGCAGCTCGCCTACCAGCGGATGGTGCCGATCGCCCGCAACGTGCACGGCGCACTCGGGGCGCGGACGGCGGTGTGGCTGCTGCGCAACCGGGTCCGTGGCTGGAACGAACCGGCACGGGACCCGCTCCGGGACGCCCGGTGGGCGCTGCAGGAGATACGCACCCGGCACCCGCAGGCCGTCGTCGTGCTCGTCGGCCACTCGATGGGTGGGCGTGCCGCGCTGCTGAGCGCGGGGACCGAGGGCGTCCACGCGGTGTGCGCGCTGGCGCCCTGGCTGGAGCGCGACGATCCGGTCGGGCAGCTGGCCGGGCGGCGGGTGCTGATCGCGCACGGCGACCGGGACAGGTGGACCAGCCCTGCCCGGTCCTACGACTACGCGGTCCGCGCCCGAGAGGTGAGTCCCGCGGTGTGCCGGTTCGAGGTGCACGGCGCCGGTCACCCGATGCTGCGCCGGTCCGCGGACTGGACCGGCTTGGTGCGCGCGTTCGTCGCGGGCGTGGTCGGCGCGGCGCCGATGCACCCGGAGATCCTGGCCGCGCTGAGCGCACCGCCGCCGGACGGCCTGCGCCGCCCGCTCCCGTCGCGCGGCTGGTAGGTCGGTGGGCCGCGGCCCGCGCGGTCGTGCCATGCCTGTTGCCCCGCAAGGTGATTCGTCGCTCGCGGCGGCGTCCCGCGGTGCCGTACCGGCGGCGAATCGCCGGACGAACCGCCCGACCGCGTCCGGCCTCCACCTCACCCCTGGCGAGCTAGTAGGTCAACCAGCACAGTCATGGGCCTCCGGAAAGCAGAGTAGTCGTCGTACCTGTTGAACGTGACCGCCCATTTGTCCAACAAATCCTCGATGCCGAGTATCCTTGGCATACTAATTGGAAGTCACGATCCAGAAGACGGCCCGTGCATTCCAGGCACATTCCGGTTCGGCGATAAGGCACAGATCAACATATTCGAACACCCCGCTCAGCAGCCACGCGGCGCGCCTGGGCGATCGTGCTGCGCCGTGCCGGCCGCGCCGAGCGCCTGGTCATCAACATGGCCTACACACTGATCGGCGAAGTGGTCGGCGCTGCACACCGACTGGGCACCGATGCCAACCATCCATTCACGCATGCGGTCCGACCGGAGTCGGGCTCTTATCGGCATCGCCAGAGTGTTCGGCGACTCGGATACAGTCATCGAAACCGCCCGCCAGATCACCCCAGCCGCGATTCGGGTCACCCAACGCAACACCCGCTCCTGGGCCGACGTCGCCCGCTCGTTCACTCATGGGGCAAACAAGAACACTGCTACCGCGCCCTCCTGGCCGCCAGACAAGCATGTCCCGACGAGGTCCGCTACCGCCATCCGATCCACCACATCAATATGTGCCTGCTGGAAAGTCCGGCCGCGCGGACGCTGCCCGACCTACGGGCCTTCGCTCGCCCAACTGGCATATCGGTATACAAGGTCCTCCTGCTTGCCGTTCCGACCGCTCGACAGATGCAGCACTTCAACGGGACAGGCCGACTCGCATCCCGCCACCGGCATGCAGGTGGACCGCGACCTTGCATGCCGACGTCACCAACGCGGCGGTACCCAGAACCCCGCATGCGCCAGTAGTGCGTCAATGTCATCTGATTCCACCTGAGACGACCAGAAGTTCGCCGACACGAGCCCGCGTTCAAAGTGGCAGCATTGTGCGCACCGCCGGGAACGTGACGTGGACAGATGCGCAATCCCCAATGTGGGTTGGTGCGCAACCGATATCAGGCCCGGCATCAACAGTCCACTGTGGCCGAATATCGGTGCAGGTAAGAGCTGCGTGATGGTCTTTGAGGTGTATCGTTCAACCCAGAAGAACTTGACAAATAGTTGACAGATGCCGGGGCACGCACGCCGGGCTGCGATCCTGTGGGAAGGTGTGCACTCACAGCGCACTTGCTTGTGACGGATTCGGCAGTTCCAGTGGACGCAGCAGTCTCGCACATTGTGACGCGCCGGATCTTGAGCTCGGCGGCACGGCATGGCATGATCATGACTGGTTCCGCGACGCGAGGGGTGTTCCATCTGATGGATGGCTTAACCGGCTCCGATTCCGGGTTGCCCTGGTTGAACATCTCTGACTCCGACGCTGGGCCCTCATTCGCCTGTCCATCACGATCGCGTTCGAATCCGACCCTTCCGGGGTGCGGGGCGTGACCGCATGAATCCTCGGCCGATCGGTCTGAAACTGGTGGTATATAGCCTGGCGTGTGTGGCCGTCGGGTTCGTCGCGGTCGCCGCAGGGATACTGGTGGCAGATGCCGCGAGCCCGGACGACGGCTACCACGCAATCGTGCAGGCGGTCGTGGTCGGAGTGGTGGCCGCAGGTGGTGGACTGGCCGTGGCCCTTCTGGTGCCGCGACTATTCTCCGGACTTCGATTGGCGAAGACGCTTGACCGTCTTCGTGGTACCGACAGCAGCTCCGGCGATGCCCGTGGCGCCGCCCAACCATGGTAGGGCGCCGTGGGTAGTCACCACGACGACGATCGCGAACGCGAACACGACAATGCTGACGGCGATGGTCTTCTGGGTTCGGTTGCCTGCGCTCATCACCGTTACGAAGGTCAGGAGCTGCTGCACGACGCCGTTGCCCTCGGAAACCCGGAGTTCCGGTGTTGTAGGAAGTTCGGCCGACGGGCCGGTCGGATCCTTATCCGGGGCGGCGGACTGGGAGCCCGCGTTCTCGCTCATGAGACCTACTCCTGAACAGGCCAAGTGTCACGTTTCGGATCGCGCTGGACGACTGAATGCCACTCATCCCTCGGGACGACCCAGTTGGTCGATCTGCTGCTGGATGAGTTTCAGCGAATCCGATGGCGAGAGAGCATGACGTCGTGCGCCATCCCATTTTCTCCGATAGCCGTCGATCTCCGCGAGATCGTCGTCGATGAGGTGGTCCGAGCGCACGTTCTCCAGGAACACGACATGGTCGATGCCGGTGTCAAGGTCGTCAGTGAGCTGGAGGATCAAGAAGGGCTGGGCGAGTCCCGGATAGACACCCCTGTCGTAGGGCACCAGTTGGATCGTCGTTGTCGGGCGTTCCGCCGCGACGATAAGGGCCTTCAACTGCTCGCGCATGGCCGACCGACCGCCGACCTCCCTGCGGATGACCCCTTCGTCCAGGACGAAGTGCAGTTCGGGGGGATCGACCGTCAACTGATCCAGCCTGTCCTTTCTCGCGGCGAGGACCTGCTCTAGGTCCTGGCCGTCGCGGGCCAGTGCGAGCACCGCGCGGGCGTAGCCCTCGGTCTGCAGGAGACCCGGGATCACGGACGAGTGGACGTGCTGGATGCAGGAGGCGTAGCTCTCGTAGGCGAGCAGTCGGCGGAATGACGGATTGAGCACCGACGCATATGCGCTATGCCACGGCAGTCGCTTGCTGTCCTTGGCCCGGGCGATCAGGTCCCCTGAGGCCTGTTCGTCGACCCCATACAGCCTGAGGAGCCCTCGCAGGTCACTCGTGGAGATGCTCACGTTCGCGTTCTCGATCCGAACGACTTTGGACAGGCCCCAGTCCATTTGATGCGCCACCTGACCCTGCGTGAGGCCCTGTGGCTCGCGGAGTTGCCGGAGGCGACGGCTGACCTGGCCGCGCAGGAACTGCGGGTCAGGGCGCCGAGCCATGAGCACTCCTTCGGGTGGCCGGTCAAGCGCCGGCGGCAAGCTTCATCCTAGCGTGTTCGGCCTGGTGTCGGAGAGCCACGTGGCTGATTAGCCGATCATGCTCGCATCAGAGGGGCATCGCGGCTGGTCGGCGGGCGGTTAGGGACCGCCCGCGGACACTGCGAGCGGTGTGTCGCCATACTTCGAGTCCACTGTTGAGCGACCCCGGATCGGGGATCGATAGGTAACGCTGCGCTGTGGGCCTATCGCCGCAAGCGCCGCACTCGGTCGGTGGCTTTGTTCGTTCAAAAGACGCGCGATAATTCTCACGAGCCTGGTTGGACGTGTTGGATGAGGAGTCCCCATGGAAGAGGCTGGTCTTGTTTGGCGTCGGAGTACCCGGTGTGAATCGATTAACTGCGTTGAAGTCGGATCCGGCGAGCATGACTTCCGCATTCGCGACACGAAGAATCCAGGACAAAATCTGGACATTTCCAGTAACGCGTTACGGACTCTACTGGCGCGGATCCGGGACGATCGTTAGACGCCCACCAGTCAAGCGTGCGAGGCTACCCAGCTGATCCGCCGATTCGCGCCTGTCAGGTCCACCCTGGCTGCTCTGTGCCCTGGCGAGAATCAGTGGTCAAGGCCCGGCGTGCACTGGAGAAGACGTGCATGGACATTCGGTGTCCTGGGCTGGTCGCGGGACGCACCGGATAGAGAGGTCGACAGCCCGCATCACGGGGTCGAGGGTCGCCCGGTTGAGCCGTGCTATCAGGTCGGCGCACAGGCGTTGTATCGACGCCGGGTCGAACAATTCCGCGCGATGGCGGAAATATGCGGTGATCTCTCCGGTGACGCGGCCCAAGGCGATGATCATGTCGTGCCTGGCCGGGCCATCGGGCACTGGGTAGTCGGTGATGCGAAAGGAGCAGGATCGGGTGTGTCCTGGACCGCGAAGAAGTCTCGGCCAGGGCAGACTTCGAGCAGTCGTGTGTGCTCGCCATCGGTGAGCGCAGGCGTGACCATCTCCTGCGCCGCGGGCGGCTCGGTCTCATCTATCGGGCTCTCGCCTGAGAGGATCTTCTTCGTTTGACCCGGCCAAGCGAAGAAGATTCGCAGGTTGCGGTCATTGTGCGCCGTTGGCCGCGCCTGTGGCGTCGATGTGGTGGGCCGGACTTCGCGTGGCTCGCGGTCGTCGCCTGGTTAGCTAGCCAACGGGACCATCTACCGATCGTGTCAGGATGGCCACGCTCCGTATGCGCGGGCGCCTTCGCCTTGATCGTCTTGCGCCAGCAGTCAGGCGGCCTAACCCAAGCCACGGTGCTCCCCTTCACCTTGTCCATGTCACAGAGGCTCCAATCGTGTCGTCACGGAGCGCAGTGCCAGACATCGATCTTGTTCTTGACACCC
>CAWACW010000021.1:0-19586 GCA_963780635.1 Candidatus Melainabacteria bacterium | reverse complement strand
TGGAGGCGGGCCGCAAAGTTTGTCGGTCGGTTCAGCACCTGGTTCCCCGTCGCCCATGTCGACCATGCCGAGTCGCAGCCGGATCCGGCGTGCTTGTGCCTCGGCGATGTTGACTCGATCCAGTCTTCGAGCTGAGCGGGTGAGTCGGTCGAGGTCCCAAACAGAGCAGCGCGTCGATTTCGCTGGCTTCAAGCTGCTACCAGCTGGTCGTAGCCGGGGCGTACTTGCCCTTGTTGGAGGCAGAAACTGAGTTGTCGACGTACTCGGCGATGATGCGCCAGCCACGCCGCTCAGCGATTTGCCGGCAGTCTTCCCGCTGCCAGCTGGACGGCGAGTTGTTCGCCGGGTGCGCGTCGATGCTCACGCGAAGGTAGCCGGCACAACGGATAGGTGTGTCGCCCCCGTTCCGCAGGCAGCCAGGCCCGCACGAGGTTCACAGTTGGAGCAACGACGTCAGTCGTTTTACGGGACGACCTTTAGCAATGAGTTCGGTGCAACGATTCCGATCTTGGAGGTGACACCGATGATCGAGATAACGTCCGGTGTGGAGCAACGCGACCCTAGCTGAGGGTGAGGCGTATTCAGTGGCCGGACACGCCACTGGTCTCGTTACCGGTTGTGCTTGGCGGTTCCGTCGAGGTCGACGTCGCAGCTGGCGGCTCGGACGATGTCGACGGCGGCGGTTGCGTCGAGACCGTGGTCTGCCGGGGCGTTGTCGGCGGCGGTGTCGTGGTCGGTGTTGGGTGCGATGTCCTGGACGTCCTGGCGGTAGATGACGCCGGCGCAGGCGGAGTGGTGGCCGGTGCCTGATCGTCGTTGACGACGAGCATCCCCACGCTGGACACCGAGCCGGGTGTTCCGGCGCCGCCAGTCGCTCTCGCCCGGTTGGTGCTGTCGGCTGCGCTTGGCCCGCTCGATGCGTGGCCGGTGGCAGTGGCCTGCGACCCACCTGCTAATGGCTGCGGAGTGTTCAGCAGGAAGATCAGCCCGACGGCGACCATGGCGGCGATCCCGGCAACCGAAGCAGCCTGCAGCCGCCGTCGGCGCCTGCTGTGAGTGGAGGTGGCCTGCTCAGCTGGAATATGCGCGGTGCTGTCCTCGTCAGCCCGGCAGACGACCGGTTCGGCGGCCACAGCTGACAACGACACTGGTTTCGGCGGCGCCACATCGTGCCTGGTGTCATCCGCTGCGGCCTGCAGTCGTAGCGCGCATGCCTCCGCGGTCGGCCGATCGAGGGCCTCGGTTGCGGTCATCACGGTCAGCAGGTCGGCGACTTCGGGCGGCACGCCCGTCGGTGTGCGGGGCGGCCGGTTCAGCCGGGCGAGCGCCACGTCCAGGCTGCTGCCCAAGGCATACTCCAGCTCACCAGACAGACATTCCAGCAGCACCAACCCCAGTGCGTACACGTCCGCGGGCGGACCGACCGCGGCATCCGACAACTGTTCCGGTGCCAGATAGGCCGGTGTCCCGAGGATCTCGTTCGCGCCGGTGAGTCGAGGAGTGTCGGCCAGCAACGCGATCCCGAAATCGGTCAGATGGGGCAGGCCCTCCCGATCGAGGATGATGTTCGACGGTTTCACATCACGGTGCACAACGCCACGGTCGTGGGCGTGCGCGAGCGCGTCGGCAAGACGCACCGCCGATCCGCAGCACCTGATCGAGTGGCAACGGCCCGCCCCGCACTCGCGACTGCACGTCCGCGCCACGGCGTTCTTCGCCGCGCACGGCATCAGCCACGTCCATCACATCGTCACCGACAACGGCACCTGCTACCGCGCGCACGGTTCGCCCACGTGCTGCGTTCGATTTGTCGGCCGGCTCTGGTGCAGCGCCGTGGTGCGCACCGGCCAGGCGGAACTGACCTGATAGGAGCTTGGACTAGAAGCCCCGTCACAGACCTGTCGCCCGCCCGGCCGGTTCGCTCCATCCGTCGAGGGCAGCCTAACGGAGGAGCGAGTTCCAGCATGACAACCAACGCCAAGCAGAACCCGTCACCGTGATCGGCGGCGTCGACACCCATAAGTACACCCACTACGCCGCCGTGGTCGACGACCACGGCCGGCTACCTGGGCCACCACGAGTTCCCGGCCACCGACGCGGCTATGCACAGCTGCTGGGTGGATCGCAAGCCACGGCGAGGTCGCGGCGATCGGCGTCGAAAGCACAGGATCATTCGGGGCAGCCCTGACCCGGTTCCTCACCGCGCCGACATTCGAGTCATCGAGGTCAACCGGCCAAACCGGCTGGCCCGACGGATGGACGGCAAGTCCGACCGGCTCGATGCCGAACAGATCGCTCGAGCCGTCCTCGGGCAAACATCGACCGCGATCCCGAAGGCCAAGTCCGGCATCGTCGAGGTGATCCGCACCCTCCGGTGACCCGGTCCAGTGCGGTCAAGGCCCGCACCAGACGTTCAACACCCTGTGGGGCGTCATGATCGGCGCACCCTCGCCGCTGCGCGACGAGCTCGTCGTGCTGACCAAGAGGACCCTGGTCAACCGGTGCCTGCGGCTGCGGCCCGAGACCGAGGACTCCTCGGCCTGGACCGACCCGAACCGGCTGCTCACTCGCCGGAGTCAAGACCGCACTGCGCGATCTGGCCCGCCGCTGGAAGGCACTCGACGAAGAGATCAAGACCCTCAACAAGCAGATCGAGGCCTCGTCCGCGCCGCCGCGCCCGACTCGTCGAACTGCACGGCGTCGGCATCGAGATCGCCGGGCAGTTCCTCGTCACCGCCGGCGACAACGCCGAGCGCATCCGCAGCGAGGCCGCCTTCGCCAAACTGTGTGGCGTCGCGCCGCAACCGCCAGCAGCGGCCGCACCACCGGCCGCCACCGGCTCAGCCGCGGCGGCGACCGAGCCGCGAACAGCGCGCTCTACATCGTCACCATCGTTCGGATGCGCCGTCACCAGCCCACCCGCGACTACGTCGAGCGGCGCACCGCCGAAGGGCTAGCAAACGCGAGATCATCCGCTGCCTGAAGCGCTACATCGCCCGCGAGATCTACGCCAACCTTCCCCGGTCGACGACGCCGCCAGCCGCAACCGGCCCTCCCGAACAGCTGCTTGACAAACATAGGAGCATCGAGCGTTATAACCGGATTCTGGCCGAGGAGTTCCTTTACGCCCGGGAATGGACCAGCGACCACCAACGCGACCAGGCCCTACACGTGTGGAACGTGCACTACAACTATCATCGACCCCACACTGCCGCGGGAAACCAACCGCCCGCCAACCGACTCCACACCGGCGTCACCAACGTCGTGGCCTCATACATTTAGCCGGAGTGTCCGTCATTTCGGGTCGAGCACGAACACCGGGATCTGCCTGTCGGTCTTCGTCTGGTACTCGGCGTAGGACGGGTAGGCCGCGACGGCCCGCTTCCACCACTCGGCCCGTTCAGCGCCCTGGACCTCGCGGGCGACGTAGTCCTTCGTCACAGTCCCGTCCTGGAGGGGGAACTCGGGGTGCGCCTTGATGTTGTAATACCAAACAGGGTGCTCAGGGGCGCCGTTCTTGGAAGCCACGACCGCGTAGCTTCCGGCGTGCTCCACGCGCATCACTGGGGTGTACCGCAGGATGCCGCTCTTCGCGCCCCGCAGCGTCAGAAGAACGACCGGCGATCCGAGGACCTCGATACCATCGGTAGTCCCGGTCTCCAGGATCGTCTTGGTTTGGTCCTGCACCCAACTCGTCGGGCTGAACTCCACAGTTTCCTCGTCCATGTCTGGTCAACGCTTCCCGAGCCACTCACATTCCGTCGGGCGGTTGACGCAAATTCCTCGGATCTATCTGATCGCACCGATCCTGGGAGCGGCTCTCGCGGCAGCGATCTACCGGCTAGTCGTCCGGCCCGCCCGCCCGCGACGGCCCTTGGACCAGAATGTCCCGGTGACCAGCGACGAGTCGTCGACTCCAGCCGCCGTCCTCGTCGTCCTACGCCGAGTGCCTTGCCATCCCACACTGCCTACCCGTCCCACACCGGCCCCGTCGCCGGAACGCCAGCCCGCCTGAGACAGCTGACAGGCGAGGCCACCGTCCGTGGCCGGCTGCCTCCCCGCCGTGTCCTATTTCGGCGAGTTCGTCCCGGTCTTGTTACCCTCCCGGTATCCATTACGGGCGATACCGGACCGAGAAAAGGAGTGATCCTTCCATGCATGTATTGATTGCGGGCGCTACAGGTGTGGTGGGCCGGCAGCTCGTTCCGCTGCTGTTGGACGCAGGACACCAGGTCACTGGAATCTCACGCTCACGCCTGCGGGAGCGGAGCCCATGCGGCGTCAAGGTGCGGCGTTCGTGCAGGCAGACGTATTCGACCGGGACGGCCTGCGACAGGTCGTCACGACGGCCGCACCCGATGCGGTGATCCACCAGCTCACTAACCTCTCGGGCGCGGACGGCGAGGCGACCAATCGGCTACGCCGGGAGGGGACGCGCAATCTGGTGGACGCGGCCAAGGCCGTCGGCGTCGGCAGGATCGTCGTCCAGTCGATGTCCTGGGTGTACGTGCCGGGAGACAAGCCCGCCGACGAGACCGTACCGCTGGACATCGGCGCGGCGCAGCCGCGAGGTGGGATGGCCGACGGTATCCGGGTGATGGAGGAAACGGCGGCTGAATTGGACACTGCCGTGTCGCTGCGGTTCGGCGTCCTCTACGGCCCTGGCACGTGGTATGAGCCAGGCGGCGCCATTGCCGCGGCCCTGGCCGGTGATCCGGGCGCGCCTTTCCTGGCGTACATCGAGGCGGATCGTTCGGTGACGTCGTTCGTTCACGTTGCCGATGCCGCAAGGGCCTCTGTGGCAGCGCTCGACTGGCCGGCCGGGCCGGTCAACATCGTGGACGACGAGCCTGCGGCAGGGTCGCGAGTGGCTGCCGGTCCTGGCCGCCGCGCTCGGCGTGCCCGCACCTGAAGTCCGCTCAGGACGGCAGGCCTGGGCACGGGGAGCGTCCAACCGGCTGGCCCGCTCCCGAGGGTGGCAACCCGAGTACGCGACCTGGCGATCCGGCTTCGCAGCGCAACAACGCGCTTGACAGGACGCGCCGGACTGTCCACGACGTCAGGCGGCCTCGCCCGCGGGCACCCGCCTGCGTCCGGGATCGAAGCGAGGGGGAGGACGGCCCACACGGCGCGGTCCAGCGCGGCGGCGTTCTCCAGCAGGTGCGTGTGGCATCGGGTACGCTCCGTCTGGCGGGCGTTCATTCCGCTTCCGCTCAGCGGCGAGGGTTTCCGGCTCTCTCTCATCAGGTGATCACTGAACCGCCGGTCGTCCCCACACTCGACGACCCACTTGACCCACCGCGTGATCCATTCCGAACAGTCGTGATGCACGCGAACCCAGTGACACCAGGGAACCGGAAGTCGCGAGTCGGGCCACTCATGGCAATCCATCGGCGGTCTGAGTTCGATTCTTACGGCAGATTCGCAGTGCGGCGACCATGCCGCCGTTTCCTATCGCACTGGACTGGTTTCATGTATCACACTCAGCAGTACGCCAATCCTGTCACGACCGCTCGTCCCTCCCTGCGACGGCAACATTTCGCCGCCATCGTGCGGATCGCGTTCGGCCTGGTGTGGGCGGTCGACGCCGCGTTCAAATGGCAGCCGGGTTTCGTGCACGGACAGGTGTTCGCGCATCAGTTCGGCATCCACGACAAGGTCACGACACCTGTTATCCACCAGTGGATCCAGCTCTGGAGTCACGTGGCCGCCGGGAGCCCGTCGGGGTTCGCCATTGGCAGCGCGGTCGTGGAGAGCCTGATCGCCCTCGGTCTGCTCACCGGCAGCTTCTCCAATGCCGTCTTCATCGGCAGCGCGATCTACTCGTTCGGCATCTGGTCGGCGGCCGAGGCGTTCGGCCTGCCCTGGAACGCGCCCGCCATCACGGATGTCGGTCCTTCGGCCGGCTACATCATCGCTTCGCTCGCACTGTTGTGCTGCGCCGCGGGCCCGACCTGGAGCGCCGACCAGGTACTGCGGCCCAAGCTCGGCCGGTTGCGCCCGCTGGCCAACTGAAGGCAGCCCGCCTCGACTGGTCATCTGGTGACGGGCGAGTTCTTCCCCGGCCACCCGCCCCGCTCCGGCAGCACTGCGTAGTCCCTGCGCCGTGCGACGAGATCAACGATCACGTTTTCGATCGGATTGACGTCGTCGGGGCGCGTCCTCACCGCCATACCGACCAGGTCGAGCACGGCCGCGTAGTCGTCGGCGGTGTCGATGCGCGGCAACCACCCGTCCAGGCAGTCCCGTAGGCGTGTGGTGTCCAGGTGGTCATGCTACCGCTGCAGCGCGTCCGCACCCTGTGCGGGGACAGGCGCGGGAGCAGGGCCGAAGCCCGGGTCCAGGCGGGGGGGTGAGCGACCCTTCGGTCGAGACGCGCAGCCGGACATGATCGTCCAGGGCCAGACCCAGCCGGTCGAGTGGATCGTCGAAGACTGCCGGGGCGCCGACGTGGGAGTGAACTATCGCGGAAGTCCCAGCGGCGGGCGCTGACGAGGGCCTAGTACTCCAGCAGCACTTCGTGATTTATGGTGCATCGTCGCTGGTAGTGGGCTTGCTGGGCGCGGTGTTGGTGGCGTCTGCGCCAGTGGGACCAGGCCCAGGTCACGGCGCGTTGCGGAACGGTGGTGATCAGGTGTGCCAGGAGACGCTTGACCTCGCCAAGCGTGATTGGAATGAGGCCGCTGCCAGGGCTTTTGGGGTGATCGCGGCGGTGACGGCGAGGTAGGTGTGGGCGAGCATGGCCAGGGTGATGTGCCGGTACCAGGCGTCATAACGGCGACCCTGGTAGTGATCCAGGCCGACCTCGTTCTTCGCGGTCTGGAAACACTCTTCGACCGCTCATCGGGCGCCGGCGACTCGAATGAGATCCTCGTCGGTAGTTCCCTTTGGGGCGCAACATAAATAGTAGGCGAGTTCATGTTCACCCTTACTGTTGCGGGTCAGGGATCGGCGTACCAGTAGCCATCGCGCCCAGCCCGGTGGTGTGGTGTCCTCGTACACCGGTAACGAAGCGACCGCCCAGTCGAACAGTCGTGGCCCCTTCGCTCCATCGCCGCAGCTGCGGCGTTTCCAGGCGTCGTCAGGGGCGCGGGTGGCGAGGACATCGGCCCGTGATGTGCCCGCCGTGGCTGGGATAGTCTGGTTGCAGGCCACCGCGACGACGTAGCTGACGCGCCTGGTTTCCAGCCAGGTTCGGAACTTGTAGTCCTTGCCGTATGCCTCGTCGGCGGTCACCCAGGTCGCGGGGACACCGGAGTCGAGCGCCCGTGCGAGCATGTTCTGGGCCAGGACGGTCTTGGTGGCGAATTCCACATCGTCGGGTACCGCGGCTTCCTGGCATCGTTCCCGGTCGGCGGTCCAGGATTTCGGTAAGTAGAGTTCGCGGTCGATCAGGGTGCGTCCTTTGCTGGTCGTGTAAGCAAGAAACACACCCAGCTGGCAGTTCTCGATCCGCCCGGCGGTGCCGGAATACTGGCGCTGCACACCGGCGGAGCCGGTGCCCTTTTTCAGGAATCCGGTCTCGTCGACCACGAGCACACCATCACGTTCACCCAGGTGCTCAGCGGCATAGGCCCGCACGTCATCACGCACTCCGTCGGCATCCCAGGCGGCAGCGTTGAGCAGCCGCTGCATGCCATCAGGGGTGGCGTCACCAGCGGCTTCAGCCAAGGTCCAGCCATTCTTCCCCGCCAGCGGCGCCAGCAGGCCACGCACGTACGCACGGGCCCGGCGTCGTGGCTCAACCCGGCTGAAACGCCCCGCGACCCGCGCGAACAGGTCATCCAGACCAGCGATCCAGGCAGCAAGATCTTCATCGGTCAACACAAGATCAACAGCGTACACGACATGATCACAAAGTGCTGCTGGAGTACTAGTGGTGGCCGCGGCGCAGAGCGAAATCGTCCACCCCGAGCACTCGAGGAGTGGGATGGTCGGGATCGGGCAGGCCACGCACCATGCGCAGCAGCGTCATGCGGCTGACCGACGCGGCCAACTGCCGGGTCAACCGGGCCCCAGCCCGGCCGCCCAACGCCAGCGCGACCGCGCATAACGTCCGTTCCAAGAGCGTCGTTCGCTGGGCGTAACGAGCGGCCAGCTCGGGTGCCTGTTCGGCGAACGTCGTCCTGGCGCAGCCGGGGTTGTCCAGAACAACCGCCGGACCCTCAGCCGAGCACCTCCCGGCCCGCCGCGGCGGTGTCGGACAGGCGGCGGTCGTAGCGACTGTGCACCCGGCCCGACATCGTCCCGCAGCCTGAGCACGCCACCGCCACCGGCGCCGCGCTGGTCCTGGCGTCGATCCGGACTGCACGGCCCGCCACCGATATCTCCTCGCCTGCACATCGGCCATATGCGTCCACAGAACCCGAACCAAATCAAGATCAACACACTTGGATCATGATCAACTATCCGGTCGACTCCCCGGCCACCGGGGTCCACCACGGAAACCTTGCCAGAACCAGTTTCACGTGCCGTCGACAAGCTGCTGTGGTCAGGGCCAGCAGGCTCGCTCGTATTCGACCTGGTCGAGGAGGTTGCCGTTCGCCGAAGTCGAAGGCGCGCGCGGCGCCGGTCTCAGTGAAGCCGCACTTGGTGTAGAAGCGGCGGGACCGTGGGGTGTCGCGCAGCGTCCACAGATGGATCTGAGCGAATCGGTCGTCCCGCAGGTGGCGCAGCGTCTCGGTCATCAATGCGGGGGAACGCCGCTGCCCCAACTGTCCGGGTGACCGTAGAAGCTGTAGATCTCCGCCAGACCCGGCCGGGTCGAGGAAGGGAGGTGGGGTTGACGTCCGCCTCCTGATCTCGGATGTCCGTCAAAACGGGTCACGCCCAGAGGCAGAAGGACAGCGCCAAGGCGGCTGTCGAGTACGGCGAGCAGGATCGCTGCCGATTCGGCAGACACCCCGGAAGCCGTCCCACGTCATCTCCCGCGCCCATCATCGCGGTGTTCTCACCGCTGCGGGTTGCAGACCAGGTAGTACAGCAGCGCCGCCGTCGTGCCGGCGCCCAGCAGCTCTCCCCGCGCGGCTAGGTCGGGCACCCGATCCAGCGGCATCCACACGACCTCGCCGACTTCCTGTGCATCGGTCGGCTCGCCCACCCGATCCGCACCCTGGCGCCACAGGTAGATGTCCATCGTCGCGTCCGCGATACCCGGCAACGGATCGACCGCCAACAGATGCTCGGCCGGCCCCCGTGGCCGCCAGCCGCTCTCCTCCAGCGCTTCGCGCTCGGCCGCGGCCGCGGGCGCTTCACCGTCCTCGACCAGACCGCCGAACAGCTCATAACCCCACCGGCCCACGACCCACCGCTCCCGGCGCAGCAGGAGGACCGCGCCCACGTCCTCGTCGACGACCAGCGCGATCGCCACCCGCGGCAGGCGCACGACGTGGTAGTCGAAGCGGGTGCCGTCCGGGGCGGTGACGTCGGCCAGCTCCACCCGCACGAACGGGCTGCCGTCATACACCGTGCGGGTCGCGTGCACGATCCACGACGGGATCTCTCTGTCGCCGCCGGTCATTCGTCCGCCCGCCACGACGGGCTCGTCCGCAGCGTGACCGCCGGGATGAGGCTGGGCGGTTCGAATACACCAGATCGCCGTTCACAGATCACGGCGTCGCCGGGCACGACGCACCACCATCCCCTGGCCACTGGTGGCTCGGCGGTCTCCGCATCCACGACGGCCCCGGTCAGGTCAGGCTGGTCCACAACGCCTCCCCTCCGGCCCGGCGCCGACGCCAAGCGGGTCACCTCCATCATGACGGTGACCTCGGATAATCGACAGTGTGCACCGTGACCCCCGGCCCGCGATCGGCGGGATTCAGGGCGACGATGGTCGTCGTGCATGCCGTCCCCCCGCGAGAGGCTGATGGCCGAGTCGAGCCGGCCACGGTGCCGCTCGGTGACGGCCAGGCTTGCCACCGCCTTGGCTGCGCTGGCCTGGTCACCGATCTCTGCAGCCCAGATCCGCAGACCGGAAAAAGTGGCTGCGGCGGCGAGTTCGGCGGGATTGCGAGCAATGTCTGCAGTCTCACTAAGCAGCAGGGCATAGTTGACCGCCCAGCGGCTTCCGCGCGCACACCGCGCCAGTGCGAAACCGCTCAACGCACAGCCAGATGGAGATTAGCAAAAAAGGTGCCCTTGATTACATGGAAGCAGCAGAGCGGCTGTCCGACGCGCTACTACTGCTGGTAAAATGACGCGATGTCTTTCTGGGATGACGTCGCACCTAAATAAATGGCAGTCGCCTTCGCCTAGGCTTCGCATTCCGAGACGTCAACGACGTTCCTGGTTCCGCGCACCTCACGGCGAATTGGCTGAGGCTGGAATGATGCGTGCGGCGTACACTCGATTGGCGGAAGGCATGGACGTAATCATCTAAGTGGATGACTGGACTCCGAATAGATCGTGCAGCCTCTACGAAGCTTGCAGCTGATCTAGTAGGGCAGCAGCACTTGGCGATCTGGTCATGTTGTGCCTGTTTGGCGGCGTAAGCGGGCGCGGTGATGGAACCATTTCGCGCGTGCCTGGTGACGTCGTCGCCACCAGATCCAGTGCAGATGGTGGCTCTCGGGGTGCGGACGGCGGGTCACCAGAACGAACAGCCGTTTGATCTCGGCGACCGTCAACGCGATCAGACCGGGATCGTCGGGTGGCTGGTCATCGGGCTGGGTCGGCAGTATCGGCGCCGGTGTAGAAGTTTTCGCGTGGGCCGCGGTCACCGCGCAGACGGCTAACGCTGCCATCGTCAACACGATATGACGCAGCAGGGCGGTATAAAGCCGGACCTGGGAATGGTCGAGTCCGAAGTGGTCCCTTCCGAACTCGAAACCCTCCTCGACGGGCCAGCGCAGACACGCGACCGGACCAGGACCAGGACCAGGACCATCAACGTGACCGGCCGGCCGGGTGGCACCCAGCAGTAGTGATAAGCCAACTCGCCGCTGATCAGGTGTTTGCGGACGAGCAGAAATACTGGGGGCTGCTCGTGGCGATCCAGGCCCAGCCGTAACGACGCTGCCCCTTCGACCCGGCCACCGAGCAAACCTGCCAACCTGCCGGCGAGCCCAGATACCGCGTCACGACGGCATCGGCGCGCGAGCAGGCCCCGGCCCGCAGTTCGACGCGGAACGCGCACCCGACCCGCAGCACATAGCCGATCTGGTTGTCCTGCAGGAACGTGCGTAACTCTCCCGAGCGGCCCGGCGCAGCCCATGTACTGCCGCTGGACACCCGCGGTCGCCTGCCCGGTTTTCTCCTGCCCGGTTTTCTCCTGCCCGGACTCATCCAGCGCCGCGACCCGCACCGACGCGGCACCCAGATGTGCGGCCACGGAACCGCGCACGATCCCCATCGCCGCGTTGGTGTCCCAGACCGCGTGGTTGAGTAGCCGTTGGGTGCGGTGGGGTGTGCTGTCGCCGGCGTGCTCAGCGATGGTCCAGCCATTCTTCCGGGGAAGGTCGCTGACCAGGGCCGCGAGGTACTTCCCGGACTGGGTGAACGGTTGTACCCGGGCGAAACACGGTCGCAGCCGCTGGTGTAGTTCGGCCAGATTCGTCACCGCGCGCCGGCCCTCTACGATCGCAGCCGCAGCCGCCTCATGGTTTTCTTGCGTCACAACTCGATGATCTTGAGGTTCTCACCGATGGCCGGCCCGAGTCATCTCGGTGTCAGCTCGCGCCACGGATCGTCAACAGCGGTCGAGCGCGCGTCGGTGGTTGGCGAGGGGATCGCCACGCGGGCCTATCAGGTTGATGACCCGTCGGGCGCATGGGTTGTTCGGATCGCCAGCGAGTTCCCCAGCCCTGGACGTGGCGAGGTGGGCGAGCCTACGAGGTCCCACTCCTGCGAGCGTTGGCCCATCGGGGACTGCCCGTGCCGCCAGATCAGTTCGCCATCTCAGCCGACGGCGGCCTTCCCGTCGCGATCGTCGAAGGGAGGGGTTCCGACACAGGGCATCTCGGCACGCTGGGCCTTCGGCGCACAGACGGGTGAGGCTCGGCCGGGTGTCAGGTTGGCGTTGCAGGGCGTGAAGGCCAACCTGCAGGAGACGAAGGGTCCGCCGAGCTGACCCGACCGGCTTTTTTGGCCGCGAGCTCTTCGTCATCGACGTATGTGATCATCTCGACGCCGCGGGGACAGAACATGACCACGACGAACCGGCTCCAGCTGTCCGCGAGCAGGTTCGCGACCGTGTAGTGGATGACATCGCCACCTGGTTCCCAGAATGCCTCTCCGGCCTTGACCGGATAGGGAGCCTCGCCTTCGAGCTCGAACAGCATCTCCCCTTCGAGCATGAAGCCGAAGACGGGTCCGGAGTGCCGGTGAGGAGCGATGCCGGGGTCCCCTGGCGGCAGGTCGAGGTGTCGGACCATCGCCAACGAACCCTCCGGGATGGACGGCGGCTCGACCTCCAACAGGTCCCTCTGTGTCATGTGGGAGTCAACAACAGGCATACGACGAGGCTAGCTCTGGGCTGCCCGCGCTGCTGGACGAGCTCGATCTGCCCGAACGGCTCGACCCGGCGCAGTGGCATCAGCTCGACCAAGACATGCTTGATATGGCGGCTGCGGCACACCTGACCCTCGAGGATGACCGCCGTCCGCAAGGACAGCAGCGGGGAGTCGGTTCGGACATGTCGCTGGGTAGGGGTTGTGTCGGAAGCCTCGTAGGTCGGGGAGAGCGCCGAAACCTACGCGTGACCGGCGGAAAACTCATTTCAAGATTGTTCCGGCAGGCGTACTTCCGGTGGTGGCGCTCCAGCCCATGACGACCAACAACACCGGCCAACCCCGTCCACGCTCCCCTCATCTCGCACCGCTGCAGCACCCGCCGCGCCGCATCAGACCACCCTTCGACATCGCCAGCCACGATACGGCAGACGACCACCGCAACGGCGAGACCACCGACCCACTGGCCCGAGGACACGCCGACCGGGTCACCGCCCTGCTCGAACCGCTCGACGGCATCGAACTGGGCGCCCACGACCGCCGCATCCTCGACTGGCTCGCCGACTGGGACACCTCGACCGTCGGCACCATCGCCAGCCTCCTCTACCGCGCCCGCGCGATCGACACGGCGGACGGTGCCCGGGACGGTGCGCGGTGAGCATCGAGGCGATCTCCTGGGCACTTGAACACCGCACCCATCCCCACCGATCGCCGTGACGCCTCGACCCTTGCCGCCGTCCTGATCGGCCTGGCCAACCACGCCGACCCTGAGGGACGCAACGCGTTTCCCTCCGTCGCGCGGCTGGTGCGCTACACCCGCCTGTCCGAACGTTGCGTGCGCTCGGCCCTGCACGCCCTCGAAGAACTCGGACTGATCACCCCATCCGACCCCGCCATCCTGGCCGCCCACATCAGACGCGCTGACCGCCGCCCCAACGGCGACACCGACGACACCAGCGATGCTGGCGATCACCCCGCCAGCACCATTACCAGCCCGGTCACCAGCCCTGGTGGTTGCACCAGCCCGACCACCATCCCGGTCACCAGCCTTGGCGGTGCCACTAGTGCGATCACCAGCGCTGGTGAGCAGCACGCCAGCCATACCGCCAGCGCTGGCGACCCCGACCACCAGCCCACACCAGCCGTGGGCGACTGGTGGCCTGGACCGGTTTCCTGTTCGGCTCGATCACCTCGATCGCCGCCAACGTCCTGCACGCCTGGCTGCCCGCCACCCACCAGCCACCAGGCTGGACACCAGGACTCGCGCCGCAACTCGGCGCCGCCGTCTGGCCCATCGGACTCATGATCGCCGTCGAAGCCGTCACCCGAATCCGCTGGCCACACGGCACCGGCTGGGCACTGGCCCGTTTCGGCGGCGCCGGCACCGTCGCACTCGGCTCCGCCGTCATCTCCTACGGCCACCTACGCGACCTCCTCGAAGCCTGGCACTACAGCGGCCTGGCCGCCGCCGTCGGCCCCCTGGTGCTCGACGGACTCATGGTGGTGTGCGGCTTCGCCCTCCTCGCCACCAGCCACACCACCCCAGGCGACACCCACCACAAACAGACACCAGCCACCCGCCAGTGACACCCGCATCAGGCCAGGTTGGGCCGGACGCACGCCAGCCGGACTCCCGCGAGTTACCCGAAGCTGCCGTTCCCGGCGGTGGTGGCGCACCAATCCTCGCCAGCAGGCAGGCTGGCGTCACCACAGCCACGACGATCGCCAGCTCGCGACACCGCCGGCCGATGCCGCCGCCTCTGAGGGAACCAGCACCACCAGCACACCGGCAGCCCGCCCCACACTGGCAGCTGCTGGTGTGCTTCATGAACCGCGCCGACCCACACCGCAGAACACGTCTGCTACCAGGCTGTGGTCGTTGCACCCGCCAACGGCGATCCGCTGCGCAGCGGCGGGCGCCACACCTTCAACCCGATCAGGGTCGCACCGACCGTCGCCTACCCTGCGGGACGCCTTCACCGTCCCGCGAGCCTGCCTGCGTGAGGAGGGGATGATCGGCGCCACGATCTGCTCAACCGTGATTTGTCCGGCTCGAGAGATCGCAACCGCCCGGCCACGACGGGCCGGACCTGCGGATGTTCGGAGATATTGGAGACGTATCCGTGAAAGTGTGTTCGAGGACGATCTTGCACGCTAACTACAAGTTTCACATTATGAGATATCAGTCCACTGAGGTAAATTGCAGGCCAGCCGAGTACCCCGGTCGACGAAGTTAGTCGAGTCGCTTGTGATCGACCGTCGCCTGACCGGCGAGGCACGGGGGGACCTGGTCCAAGACTATCCGTGCTGGCGCAGCATCCCGGCCGGCACCGGCAGCCTTCCCGCCCACACCATGGGCCGCAAGGACTCACTCAACCCGGACCAACCCAACGGGGTCACGTCACTCAGGCGGCGAAACCTTGAATCCATCGATCCAGTAGTCGCGGTCGACGACGTATTCATCTATCTGGAAACAGTCTGGCTCTCGCTCAAACCCTGGTCGCGTTCTCGCGCGCTCCATGCCTTGCCCTGCATTCTCGCGCGTAGAGTACGCCCCCAAAAGCTTGGCATCCCCGGCGTCAACATCCGCGCTTTGGTGCGCTTCATCAGATGAATAATGAGTGTGCCACAGAAGGAAAACGGAGCCCACTGGCGAATCCTTTCTACATTATTACCGATATTTAGATCGCATCAATTTCGCGATGCATACTTCAGTATTTGGTTGTACTCGGAACCGGGGCCTCTAGGATAGCTACCTTCTGGGAATCTTTGTCGCATTGTTCGGTCAGCAGCTTGCGCCGCACTCTCTCCATCTTGCCGCAGCGCATCACTGGGATGGACCCACGACGGCAGATCGCTAGCGCGTTGTTTACCGGTGGATCGTGAAGTTTTCTTCGCGGCGCAATTATGTACGAGGACTTGGGCCCTGTTGACTCCAACATAGTAGGTGTGGAGGTTGTCGATGGTGAGGTCCACGGAGTGCCGTGATCGTCACCCTCAGACCATCGTCAGTCTGTAGTTGGTCACTGGCGCGTAGTTGGTCGGCTTCGGTCCAGTGTTGGGTGGTGGTGTCCCAATATAGGTGGTGGGCGGTGCCGGTGATGGTGGCCTTGCCGTGGCTGGTGGCTACTGTGACGTCGGTGTAGTCGTGGTCGGTGTAGGTGACGTGTACCGCGGTCACGACATGTCGCTGGTCCGGTGTGCCGGCCGCCACTCCGGGTAGTGCGTTGGCCACGGTGTCGCCGACTTTGACCTGGCTGATCGGGGTACTGCGACCGTCGGCCATCAGGACAGGTGTGGCGGCGGTGAAGCTGTTCGCGCACCCGTCGGAGGCATCGTCTGCGGCGTCGTCGGCGGCGCTGTCCTCGGCGCCGCTGAATGCCTCCGCGTCTGCGCCGACGGCGGCCGTGTCGAGATCCACTGCGCCGGCATCGGTCACGACGTCGAGCACGGGGATGGGTTCGGTCACCAGCGCGATTCCGGACATGCCGAGCGCTGCGCCGTTCTCCATGAGCAACCCGATGCTGAATCCTTGGTGCTTCTTTTTGCCGGATGCGGCGGCAACCTGCAGCGCGGCTTCCTGGCGAAGGGTCCTCACGATTTCCGCCAGTTTGAGCGGAAGGTCTACCGAGGGCAGTGGCAAGGGCGGCGCTTGCCGACGATGCACCGTCGGCGTCTTCACGATTGTGTTGATGAACTGGCCGAACCAGCCAGGCAGTGCGGCGCCGCGACCACGGTTTCCACCGCCACTGCTCTTGCTGGCGGTTTTCGCGGGGTGCGTGACTGGTGTTGTTCCGCCGAGGCTGGCGCCGGAGCCACAGATCCCGCCACAGGACAGGAAGAACAGCCCGCTCGGGTCGGAGCCGGTGACTGGGTCGTTGCCGGAGTAGTCGTACCCGCCCATCTGGGTCGGATCGCTGGCCTCGAAGACGGGGTCGGCGGAGAGGAATCGTCCTGTGTTGGGGTCGTATTCGCGGGCGCCGAGGTTCTCCAGCTGGGTGGTGGGGTCGGGGGTGCCGCCGACGTAGCCCAGATCACCCGGCCAGGTCGCCGGTGGGGCACCGCGGGTGGCGCCGAAGGTCGGAGACGGCCTCGATAGCAGTGGCATCCGGATGGATCACCGGCACACCCGCCGGGACCAGCCTCGCGTCGTCCTGCAGCACCAGACCACCGCGCCGCCGAGACGGGGCGAACCGGTACGTCATCCGCAGAGCACTGAGCTGCCGTGCCTGGCCCCGGATGCCCTCGGCGACGATCAGGTCGCAGGTCTCCAGTGTTGAGTGCGCGAAGACCGCGACCCCGCCAACCAGGTAGCCGGCGGTCAGCAACGGACCGCCGGGCCGCCTCTCCGGTCGCGAAGGCGTATCAGGTCAGCGCGAGCCGCAGGACGATCTCGCCGTCGTCGATCTCACCGGTCGGCTGGAAGCCGAAGCCCCGATAGAACGGCCACGGTTCGCCCTTGCCCGGTTGGTAACTGGTGACCAGTTCGGTGCCACCATCCGCCTTGACCAGTTCGATGACCTTGGCCAGCGCGGCGCGTCCGTAGCCGCGGCCCTGGAACTGCGCTCCGACGAGCAGCCGCCACAGGTAGTACGAGGCGACTCCGCCGCGCGTTCCTGGCGGCGCCGCCCAGCTGAGCATGACGAAGCCGACGGGTTCGTCGTCGGCGTATATAGCGCGGTACCAGGGCGACGCCTGTGGTGTCTTCCGTGCGTCCTTCAGCGACTTCTTCACCGATGCGACGAACATCTTCTGGTCCGGCCGGACACGGACGGCGCGTACCGCGTCGCGGTTGTCGTCGGTGATCTCACGCAGTTCGACGTGTGCGGTCACCTGGCCATTATCGGTCCCGTCGACCGAAAGTTCAGCGCGGCACATGAGGACTCCACATCGGCGACCTCCACCGCCTGCTCGGCCGCGGCGCGCAGACCCTGTGTCGCACATGCAAACGACCACCGATGCACGTGCGCGATTGACTGTGGTTGTTTGGCAGGGGTAGAGCGCCCGCTATCGCTGGCAGCGGGCCTGCTCAAGATTCCCGATCTGTTCGGCCCTCTCGGTGCGGGCATCCATGGTCAGGTGCTGGCCGGGAGCCTGGCCTCGTTCCCGTGTGCCTACCTCGCCGTGCGGTTCCTCACCCGGTACTTCCAGACCAAGACGCTGACGCCGTTCGCGATCTACTGCGTGGTGGCCGGCGCTGGCAGCCTTATCTGGCTCACCGTCGGTTGAGTCATGTCACACTGCCTGATGGCCCGCTGGTGGACTCTCCACCTCGGACTTCTTGATCCGCTGGGCCTGGACGCGGTCGAGAAGTTCGACGGTGGCGACGGTGACCAGATCCGGCTGGTAGCGCGGGATGCAGTGGCAGCCGTCCTCGATCACGATGTGGCGGGCATCGTGGCTCTGTTCGACCAGTCCCGCGTGCCAGGCTGTCGCGGAGCGTCTCTCGGCCGCCGTGGTGTTCAGCCAGCTGGCCTTCCGGTCCGGTCCGTTGTCGGCCAGTCTGCCGTTGGTGACGACAGTCAATCCGGTGCTGGGAGTCCTGGTCGGAGCGGTCGTCTACGACGAGGGCATCCGCGACTCCGGTCTCGCATTAGCCGTTGAGATCGCGTTCCTCGCCTTGCTGGTGGTAGCGACCCTGGTGCTGGCCCGCCTGGAACAACGAACAGTCGAGCGCGGTCAGGAGCGGGCGTACCAGCCGTACCAGTCGCGGCTGGATGGCGACAGGTAGTGGTCGGGTGCCACGTGCTGGGCCGGGTAGAGCCGGTATCCCTGTGGCACTCCGGTGGGGGAGTCGTGGAAGTAGGCACCGCTGACCCAGTCGGGATTGATGTCCAGTTCCATCCCGCGTACCACCCCGGCGGCGCGTAGCAGCTTGCCGAGGGTGCACACCGACAGCGCGGGTCCGGCCGCGTAGACCTCGGCACCGGTGGGCGTCACGCCGAAGGCCGAGCGGTCGATGAAGGCGCGTTGCCCGATGGTGTTGCCCCATTCGGCCTCGCCGCCGGTGCCGCAGGTCGGGTTCACCACGCCGTTGTCCACCAGCGGCACCAGGTTCTGCCGCACGCTGGCCACGTTCCGGCTCATCGCGACTTCGTGGCCCCAGGTGCCGACGGTCGCGGTTCCATTGGTGCGCATGATAAGGCTGGCCGCGCCGTGGACGAGGGGCGAGACCGTGCGGCCCTCGCTGTAGTAGCCGCCGTGGCTGTCGCCGTTGAGTCGGAACCCGCCGTTGAACGCCGCGACGACGGTGCGCCGCAGCGATGGCGTGAGCGAGGTCGGTGCCTGCCAGTCGCCGCCGGGATCGTGGTAGCCAGGCTGCAGGCGGCCCGAGACGAACGTGGGATCCAGCCACATCACGGCGGCGACGTAGGACGTGTGCTCGGCGTCCGGCCGCAGCGACGCGACCCTCACCGCTGGATGGCCGTGCACCACGACGACCGTCTGCCACCGTCCTTCGCCGGGCAGCGGCGCCCCTGGTGCGAACGGTGGGATCGGTGCGGGTGCGGGCAGTCCGGCCGGGCCCGGGCCGGGACTGCGGACCGAGCCTCCCGCAGTCGGGATGCCACCGTGTGGTGTGCCACCGAGGGTGGGTTGATTCCGTTGGTACTGCTGCTGTTCCAACCAGGTGACCGCACCGCCCAGGCCGTGATCACGGCCCCATTCGGCCAGCCGCGCTGCCGCGCTGTCCGTCCCGGGCGTGGTCAGCGCTCCTGCGATCGACCAGCCGCACGCGGCGAGGAACCCGCACAGGCCGATGAGTGTGCCCCGGACGGCCCAGCGCACCCATGGCCGGCGGCTGCGCACGGCTTGTGGGGCGTCGAGATCGACGGTCGGCCGCTCGTCGGACCGGGTCGGACCCGCCGGCATGCACCTCCACGTTCGAATTGGAACGCCGGGTCCGCGCCGGGGGCTGGGGGGCGCGGCCCGACCCGGACCCGGCTGCTTGGGGCGCCGGTACTTCTACAAGTGTGTAGAAGTACCGGGGACCTGTCAACCCGGTGCCGGACGACTACCGCTGGGGGGAGTAGCACGCCCAATTCAGGGGGCCCCGGCCGCTGGCCGGAGGGCCGTATGCCCCGCTTCGCGCACCGAGTCCTTTTGTCGCCGCACCGCCGATGCGCCGATCCGCTCGAC
>CAWACW010000020.1:0-52222 GCA_963780635.1 Candidatus Melainabacteria bacterium | reverse complement strand
CCGCGCGCCGTACCGCGTCGGCGATCACGGCCATTACCGCAGGCGTTTCGGGCCCGAGATCGTCGGGCTTCGCGAACGGGATGTCGCCGTGGTTCTCGACGATGAGTCCGTCGAGCCCCCCCTTCGCATAGGCCTTCGCTTCGGCGATCGCGACGTCGATGATCTCTCCGATCGGCTGGCCCTCGTAGTGCGGCGCGCCCGGCAGCGGCAGGCAGTGGATCACGCCGATCACCGCCCGGCGTCTGCCGAACAGGGTTTCGATCGCGTTGGGTTTTTCCTTGAAGACCGGTTGTGTGCTCATGTGATTGTGTTGGCAAGAGACATCAAACTTCGTAGCACGCACTGTGAAAGTCGATTTCAAGTGCGAGCACCTTGTGAAAGATCGCGCTGCTGCGTTCGAAGTCGAACCGTTCGGCCGACCATCCGTCCACCTGCGCTTTGAGCCATTTCACCTGAGAGCGAAAAGTCGGCTCGGCGTGCAGCGCCACCCATTCGCGTATGTACGGGTTGTCGCTCGGCGTCTGGTTCGCGCGCGCGCACCAGGTGCCGTACATCCATTCCGCGGCCAGCATCGAGACGACCACGTCTTCATACGTGCCTTGCCGGGCGATCTCCAGCATGCCCGTATCGAACGCCGCGACCGCGGGGGGCAACAGCATGTCGCTGCGCACTTCAGGCAATGCCAGCGCTTCGAAGGTTCGCTCGAAGTAAGGCACCTGCTCGGTGGACAGCGCATTGAGCACGCCGATCAGCCAGTGCTTCTGTTCGATCGACGTGGCCTTCACGAGCGCATGGCCGAAGATCGCGATTGCGGTCTCGACGAAGCGCCCTTCGTACGAGAGGTAGCGGACGAACGCGTCTGCCGGCAGGCGGTTCTGCTCGATGTCGACGACGAACCGGTGTTCCTGCATGACCTGCCACGGCCCTGCGTTGGCCGTGAGCAGGCGGTCCGAGTTGGATTGTGTGCTGTAAGTCATCATGTGGTCGCGGGTGCGTTATTTCTTTGCCGATTTATAGCGACCGAACACACGCGTGTTCAGCCAGATGGCGCCGAGGATGATCAAGCCGGTGATGATCTGCGTGAAGAACGGCGAAATGTGCATCAGGATCAGACCGTTGCCGATCACCGCGATGGTCAGCGAGCCGAGGATCGTGCCGGTGATCGTTGCGCGCCCGCCCATCAGCGACGTGCCGCCGAGCACGACGGCCGCGATCACGTCCAGTTCGAAGCCCGCCCCCGCGTTCGATGAACCGGAGCCGAGGCGCGACGCGAGTATCAGCCCGGCCGCCGCGGATGCGAGGCCGGTCAGCAGAAACACCGAGGTCTTGATGCGCAGCGTCGGCATGCCGGCACGCCGTGCCGCTTCCGCGTTCGATCCGACCGCGACGACACGTCTGCCATAGCGTCCGCGATTCAGGTACACATAGCCCACGGCGGAGACGATCACCGCGATCAACGCCGGCACCGGAATGCCGAACAGCGTGCCGGTACCGATGAAGTCGAAGCCCGTGCCCGACTCGATCGGCACCGAGAAGCCCTTCGTCGAATAGAGGGCGATGCCGCGCAAGGTCGACATCGTCGCCAAGGTCACGATGAACGACGGAATGGCCTGGCTTGCCGAGATCCACCCTTGCAGCCAGCCGATAGCGCCGCCCAGCGCGAGTATCGCGACCACCGCGGCGGGCCATGGCACGCCGTGGTGAATCAGGATCGCGACCAGCGCGTTGGTGAGCGCCGCCATCGACCCAACCGACAGGTCGATGCCACCCGTCGTGATGACGAATGTCATCGCGATCGCGACCACGAGAATCGGCGCCAGCTGGCGCAGCACGTTCAACGCATTGCCGGCGGTGAGAAACGTGCTGCTGCCGAGCGAAAAGACGGCGCAGCAGCCGATGAAGAATCCGGCGATCGACAGCACCTGCGCATTGGCCGCAAAGTAGTCGCGGGAACGCGAGCCGATCTCGCGCTCGGTGTATGACGTGGTGCTCATCCGTGCCTCCTTCCGACGATCAGCTGAACCAGGTCCTCGAGGCTCGTCTCCTCGAGCTGGCGCTCGGCGACCTTGGTGCCTTCGTACATGACGGCGATCCGGTCGCAGACGCGAAACAGATCCTGCAGCCGGTGCGTGATCAGCACGACTGCCACGCCCTGCGCCTTGACGCGATTGATCAGGTCGAGCACCGCGTCGACTTCCGCGACTGCGAGTGCCGAAGTCGGCTCGTCCATGATCAATACGCGCGGCGAAAACGATGCGGCGCGCGCTATGGCGATCGACTGCCGCTGGCCGCCCGAAAGCTGCTCCACCGTGCCGTTCAGGTTCGGAATGCGGATCTTCAGCCGGTCGAGCAGCGTGCGCGCTTCGGCCAGCATGCGCTTGCGCTGCAGCATGCCGCCCTTGCACATTTCGCGGCCGAGAAACAGGTTGCCGACCACGTCGACCGTGTCGCACAGGCTCAGATCCTGATAGACCATTTCGATGTGGCGGGCCCGCGCGTCGGCTGGCCCGGCGAAGCGCACTTCGCTGCCTTCGACGAAAATCGCGCCGTCGTCGGGCAAGTAGGTGCCCGCCATGACTTTGGTCAGCGTCGATTTGCCCGCCGCGTTGTCGCCGATCAGGCCGACGCATTCGCCCGGGTAAAGGTCGAGATCGATGCCGCGCAACGCGGGAAACGAGCCGAACGATTTGCGGATGCCCTTCATCGCGAGGATAGGCATGCGCGGCTTGGCGCCTGTGGCGGATAGGGATGGCTGCATGGTCATGAGCGTTTGCATTGTCATTTCGCTGCAAACTGGCTGCGATAGGCGCCGACGTTCGCCTTCGTCACGAAGGTGATCGGCGGCATCACCACGGCCTGCACCGGCTTGCCGCTGATGCGCGTTGTGCACCGCCTCGATCGCAGCACGGCCCATGGCGGCCGGGTCCTGCTGCATCACGCCGAGCACCACGCCGCGGTCGATGGCGCGGATCACTTCGGGCGCGAGGTCCCAGCCGATCAGCTTCACCTTGTCGGCGCGTCCTTGCGCCTGCACGGCGGCGATCGCACCCAGCATCGCCGGCTCGCCGGTGGCATAGATCGCGTCGAGATCCGGATTGGCCGTCAGCAGGTTTTCGGCTGCCGAAAGCGCGACGTCCTGCGTGTTCTGCCCGTCGACGACACCCGCCACCGTTGCCTTGCCGCTCGCCGTGATGACCTCCTGGAAAACCTTCTGGCGCGTGTTCTGGATCACCGAGCTGAGCGCGCCGACGATGCCGATGCGCGCACTGCCATGCGGGTTTTTCGACAGGTAGTCGAGATAGTGCGCAGCGATCTCCTTCGAGCCGGCGGTGCTGTCGACGGCGACCTGCGCCTTCTGCGGTCCCGGCGGGAGCACCGCGTCCAGACCGATCACCGGAATACCCGCCGCGCTTGCGGTGCGCACCGCGCCGCGCACCGCGTTCACGTCGATCGCATCGACCACGATGCCATCGACCTTTTGCTGCACGTAGTCGTCGATCGCGTTCACTTGCGCAGACGACGAGTCGTTCGCGTTGAACACGACGAGCTTCACGCCGAGCTTCTTCGCCTCCTCTTCCGCGCCGGCCCGCATCTGATTGAAGAACACCGCCTGCTGGTTGATCACAATCAGCGCGTAAGTCGGACTTCCGGCTGCCGACGCGGGTGCGCTGAAGCCTGCGAGGCCGATTAGCGCAGCGGAACAACAAAACGCAATACGTAGTGCCTTGTTCATGTAAACCTCCAGAGATTGAGCAAGCTTCAAACGGATGCCGGCGGAGCCACGGAAGCCCGCTTCACGAGTTCCACCGGAAGACGGATTTCGGTTTCGGCCGCTTCGCCCTGCGAAGCGGCCAGCATGAGTTCGACGGCGCGCGCGCCCATTTCGGCGATCGGCTGGCGGATCGCGGTCAACGGCGGATCGAACAGATGCAGCGGGCCTGCATCGTCGAACACGATCAGTGACAGACGGCCCGGCACCTCGACGCCGGCGCGATGAAGCGCATCCAGCAGGCCGATCATGATCTCGCCGCTCGACACGAACACCGCTGTCGGCGGACGCGCGAGGCTCAGCAGCGCTCGCGCCGCATCTTCGCCATGCGCCGCCGAATAAGGTCCGTACATTTCGAATATGACCTCCGCACCGGCTTGCGCAGCCGCATCGCGCAAGCCCGCGAAGCGATCGCGCGTGCTGGCGAGCTCCGACGGGCCGCCGATGAACGCAATGCGCCGGTGGCCATATTCAGTGAGATGCTGCCCCGCCAGCCAGCCGCCGTGATAGTTGTCGTAGAGCACTTTCGAGCTCCGCACGCCGGGAATGTCTTCGTCGATCAGCACGAGACCGCGGGTGTCGTTCAACGCCTGCGCCAGTTCGCTCGTGTGGTAATGCGCGCTCACGAACAGCAGGCCGCTCACCTGATTGCGCCGCATTCTCGTCACGTATTGCAGTTCGCGGCTTGCGCTGTTCGACGTCGTGCTCAGCAGCACGCCAAGTCCCTTCGCTTCAGCCGCCTCCTCGACAGCCGCCGCAAGCAGTGCAAAAAACGGATTGGCGATGGTCGGTATGACAAGACCGATCGTGTCGGATCGACCGCGGCTCAGGCTGCGAGCATGCAGGTTAGGCACGTAGCCGAGTTGGCGGATCGCCGTGTCGATCCGCTGCGCGGTATCGGCGGGCAGCACGAGATCGGCATTCAGGTAGCGCGAGACGGTCGTCATCGAAACGCCCGCCGTGCGCGCGACATCCTTCAAACCCGGTATGAAACGGCGTTGCGTCACTTGTGCCTCGCAAAAAGTCCGTCGATTTCGCTCGCCACGTCCTCCCCGGGAATGCGGCTGACCACGCCGAAGTCTCTGCCCGTGCCGCCTCCCACTCCACCGGCTCGGCCTTGCCATTCGTCGGCAAAGTGCTCACCAGGGTCTGCCGCTTCGCCCGCGCGAAGTTAAACGCGAGGCGGTTCGCTCTTCCGCAACACGCCCCAAACAATCACCCCGGCCAACCCCAATAGGAGCAAAGCCCAAACCAGCTTCTTCACATTTTCATCTTAACGTGCGCCTCTGGCACCGCCGCGGAGTGACCGCCCCGTGTCCGTCCCGTCTCGCTAGTCAAAGACTATTCAATCCAGCGTCAGCCGGAGGCTCTGCTGATCTGTAACTGCCTCGAAAGTGGGCGCGAGGCCTGCCCTGTGACACCCGTGGGGTAGGCCTCCCGGCGCCTCCCGGCCTACCCTTGCCGGATTCGTCGCTCACGCAGCAAGCGTAGGCCAGGAGGCCTACGATACCAAGAACGCACCCGGTAGTCACAGACTATTCAATCCGGCCACAGCCGGTGGCGGTGCTGATCTGTGACTGCCTCGAAGTGAGCGCCCCGGTACCGCCGGCGATCTTGTCGCCGGTCCCCCGGAGCGACTGTAACGAGTCACTCCCGGTTCGATCCCGCCACACGCCGGATTCGTCGCTCACGCAGCACGGTAGTCACAGAGCTGATCCAATCCGGCCACGCCGGTGGCGGCGCTGATCTGTGACTGCCTCGAAGTGAGCGCCCCGGTACCGCCGGCAATCTTGTTGCCGGTCCCCCGGAGCGACTGTAACGAGTCACTCCCGGTTCGATCCCGCCAAGCGGGAGGCCTGACTTGTCGCCGGCCCCCCGGAACGGACCGCAACACAGGGGCGACTAGCGGCGTTCTACTCCAAAGGCTCCACGCTGCCACTCGATGGCCGGTCGGTGGCCCAGATCACGCTGACGATGTCGAACCGGGCCTGCTCCAGCGGGACGTTAACGCGGCGGGCATATTCCCCCGCAGCCACAACAGCCGCATCCGCTTTTCCGTGTCGACCGCGGAATCCGCGCTCCGAAGTCTTCGCTGGCACGGGTCTTCACCTCGACAAAGGCCAGGCGCTTTCCTTCCCAGATGACGAGGTCGATTTCGCCGGCGCCCGGAGGGCGGGCGGTAGTTGCGCGCCGCGACCGTGCAACCGTGTTTGCGGAGGTAGCGGTGCGCCAGGTCTTCGCCGATGCGCCCGTGGTCCGCGGGAGCGGCGGCGACGCAGACGGTCGGCCGCACGCCAAAACACCGAGATCACTTCAGCACCTCGAACTCGAATTCCATCGCTTTGCCCCGCACCACGTAACACAGGTAGTGCTCCCAGAACCGCCGGTAGCGCGGAAAGTGATTCACCAGGAACTCGAAGCCCAGCCATCGCCAGAAAGCTAGTAGCTTCACGCGCACGGAAATCTCGCGAAACCGCGCCTTGGTGTAATAGCCGAAGCCGCCGTGATCCTCGCCGAAGTAGCGGAAGGAGAAGCTGTTCAAGTGGCTGCGGTGGGTGGGATCGCAGAAGGAGCTGAAATCGGTGTAGTGCGGCGTCTCGATGCGCACCGTGCCGCCGGCGCGCACCAGGCGGTGAAACTCCTCCATGGTGCGGATGACGTCGGCCACGTGCTCGATCACGTGGATCGCCGGTCAGCCGGTCGAACGAGCTGTCGGCGAAACGGATAGGGAAGACGGTCCAGATCGCAAGCACGTCGGCGCGGCTGGCGGGATTGCGGTCGATGCCGATGGCGCCGGGCTGTTTGTGGATCCCGCAGCCGACGTCCAGTATTTTCAGGCGCGCGGCGCCACCGATCGCGCTGGGCAGGGCGCCGTCTGATGGACGAGCACCCCGTCGCGCCCTGATCCCGCCCGACACCGTGGCGCCGCTCCCCCACCAGCCGCTGCCCCTCCCGCACTGCCCACCATCGCCGGCGACACCGGCCTGGTGATCGGTGTCGCCGCGGTCAGCCATCGTCCGCTGAACGGCTGAAGGCCCGAACCAGCACCACGATCGAACGCATGTTCGATAGAGGCGGTACAGTCGGCGCATGGCCGACGAGTTGACCAGCCCGTAGCCGAAGTCTGCCGAAGATGCCACCTGGCCTGCCGAGCACGTACCGTGACGACGGGACACGCGCCACTGCCGTATGGGTGCGGCTTGACGCGGTGTTTGGCCACCCGCCGGATGCTCGGCAAACCTCGGTGCCAGAAGGCTGGGACTTCGACGGCAACGTAGCCGGCTACCTCAACTCGCAGTCATGGATCCGCTCGGCGCGCGGCATGTGGCTGGCGACTTGCAGCTTCGACATCTCGTTCTGGAAGTGGTGCGGCGATGGCACAGCGCAGGCGGTTTACTACCGATCCTGTCCGCACGGAAACGTTCTGGCAGCATCGGGCGGCGGGGATGTCCGGCGGCGAGCGGCTCGGTGCACGGGGTTGACCCGCTCGATGGGTGAACAGTTGGTGGCCCAGGCCGGCGGGATCCGACCCCGCCCACCGCAAGCACCCTCCGGCCGGTTCGTTCTGCTGAGCGCCGGGTGTCGCAGCCCACGAAGGGACTGTCTCAGAAACCGGGAAACACCATCCGCAGGTCGTCCAGGGTAAGCGCGGTGCCGCTGAGGCCGACCGAGGCGGGCGTATGGATCGGAGCGTGTCGTCCGGTGGTCAAACGGATCCAGAACTCCGCGGATAGGGGGAGTGCCGCGTCGGGGTGTTGTGGCTCGTCGGACAGTTCGGCGGTGCCGTCGAGAAGTAGCCCGAATGCCCGGTCGGGAGCCGTGGTGTGGACGGCCAATCGCACAGGACCGGGCAACCGGTCGGGTTGGCCGAGAAAACCGATCGATGCCGCCACCGAGTCCACTAGCTGAGGTAGGGCGTCTGCGGCGATCCGTGCCCTCGGGTCGAAAGCTACTCGCACGTCCCAGCGGTGCAGGGCGACCTCATTGAGTCGCACGCCGACCAGGGTGGCCAGATCCATTGGCTGCGGCGCGAAGCCGACCTCGATCCGCAGAGACTCTCCGTTCCTGGCGTTCAGGTGCTCCAGGCGTGCCAGCAGCTTCTGGTCGGTCTGTCGGAAGTTGGCCGCCTGCTCCGCCGGAGTCATCTCATCCCAGCGTGCCCTCACCATTGCGTTGGATTCGGCTTCCTGGCGGCCCGCGGACGCACCGTCCAGCGCGGTCAGCATGCTTTCCGCGTCCGAGCCGAGGTGGGCCAGCACGCGCGCGACGGTCCACTCCGCGGCCCCGGATGGCTGAGTCACACCCTCGGGTGACAGCCGATCGAGCACGCTGATTAGCTCATCGTGCCCCGAGCGCAGCACGCCGATAACACGATCTGTCTCGCCGCTCATCATCCTCCAGTTTCTTACCTGCTCGGCATTGGTAGGCACCGAACCACCCGCGGAACGAGATCGAGGATACGGGCCGTGGCAGTGGCTAGCGCCGTGGTTAATCCTCGGTGAACGGTAGTCGACCGATCGGTGGGCGACGCTGGAGCGCCGAGGACATCGCCGCCGCTCTCAACGCGCGACCCCGTAAGACACTCGGTTGGAAGACGCCCGCCGAAGCCCTCGACCATCACCTACGATCAATCCAAGGCGCCCTTCCAGATCTCTGAGGCCTGCCGTGCCCGGGGATGGTGCCCGCTACCGGGACGACCGTACGTGCCACGGTTGGGCTCGGCTATTCGGCGCACTTCAGGATCCAGTCAAGCGCATCGGCGGCCGAGTCGAGTATCGAGACGTGCCCCGCGTCGGGGTACGACCTCAGATCCGCGCCGCGACAGCACCGCGCCAGCCATTCACCGTGCGAACGCGGCACGACGCGATCCTGGGCGCCGTGCAGTAGCAGGATCGGTGAGCTCATGCGCGCCGGGTCGAACCCCCATGGGGCCACATAGGCAAGGTTGTCCTCGACCTGGCCGGCCGGGCCGCCCGCTATTGCCTGCCAGGCAACGGTGGCCAGCCACGACTGAGTCCCCGACAGTGCGTCCTGGTCTACCTGGGTCAACATGTCCTGGTCGAAGACGGCAGCAGCCATGTAGTTCTCCAGAGCCGCTCGTCCTTCAGTGGCAGCGCGTAGTTCCGCCGCACAGGACTCGGCCATGTCCGCGAACCAGTCCAGCCCCTCAGCGCGGAAGGGAGCAAGCCTAGCCACACAGGCCACGCCGAGAACGCGTTCTGGCAAGAGCGCACTGCAGGCCAGGGCGTGTGGCCCACGGCCCGCCCGCGCGCCCGGCTGTTGGCAGCCGTGCCGGCGTTGGAGGCGTTGCACGACCAGTCTGCATGGCCCGCCTCCGCCCGGTGCCGGCGAGCAGCGCCGCAACCAGGTGCTCAATCGCGTCTACGCGACGCTCCAGCACGCCGGGGATCGGGGCCCTCTGACCCGCGATGACCTGGCGTTCCTGGAGCAGCGGCTGGCGCGGTCGGAGTACAAGCTGGCTCAACGGCTCGAGGCGCTGGTCGAGTGTGACGTGAGCAGCGATCTGCGCACCGTGCTCACCCGGTTGGTCGATCCGTTGCCGGATGGGCGGCAGACGCCGTGGGAGGCGATGGGGACCGTGCGCAACCGGCTGACCCACGGTCGGATCCCGGTTCCCTCGGCACGTCAAGTTGGTGCAGTGGTGCGCTTCGCTCACACTCTGGCCACGGCGATCGCGCTCAGGCTGCTCGATGTGCCAGATACCGCCCTGCAAGCTGGTATCGAACACAGGCGGTGGTCTGCCCTGTAGCCGCATCAGCCGAGAGTGTGACTTCGTCACCGAAGGCACCAGCACGGCGCGCCCGATCGAAGCGTGGCGGATGATCTGCCGGAAGGCGGACGCGCCGCTCTGCAGCCGCAGCAGGCTGCCGCACAGTTGGAACGGCTTGTCGACGGTGTTGTTGGTGAACACGGTGCCGATGGATCTTTCAGCAGGACGCCGTCGAGCCCGAAGGCTCCGCTGGTGGCGTCGGTCCGGAACACGTTGTCGCTGAGGACCGTGCCTACGGCCGCCTCGTTCACGGTGATCGTGTTGTCCAGCGTGACCACCCAGTTCCGTGTGACGGTGACATCCGCGGTCTGGGCGCCGCCGACGGTGATGCCGGGTGAGGTGGACCCGATCGACGCCTGAATGTTCAGGTCTCTGAGGGTGATCCGCTGCGCGTTGCCGCTGCCGATACGGGCCAACCACCCGCCGTCCTGCGACGCCCCGGGCACCACAAGCCCCGACTCGACCCGGTGCTGCTGCACCACACCTTGCAGTTCGCCCGCACCCGATGGAAGCAAGTACGACAACGGCTCAGCCCCGGCCGACCACAGACCGCCACCCTGCCCGAGGTAGACCACGCCGATGAGATGGCCATCGACTACGCGGAACGCCACTACCGGGACAACCGCGACAGGCTCCACCAACACCTACACGCCGAGACACCATTCATGACCAGCACCGCAAAAGAGTATTCAGGGAGGCCGCCGGGCGCTTCCTCGACATCGCACGCCAAGGACAAGGCTTCGTCCCAGCCCACCGAACCACCCGCACTTCTGCACACAGCTAGACGTGGGCGACGGCATCCTCGCCCACGCTCGGGAACTCCACATCGAGTACTGGGACCTGTGGACTCTCCACTGAGCGGGTGGCCTCGCTGGCCCTCCGTCACAACCGAATCGATGTGTCCGGACCTTTTCGGACACTGCCGACACGTACCGATACAGCAGCCATGCTCATTCAGGTGAAGGAGCGGGGCGTGTCGGCCGCGCCACATCCGTTGCGCCGTTTGCCGCTCCGGAAAGCCGTTTCGGCGTGGGCTGTCCCAACTCCTGGCGGGCATCCCAATCGCTTCGACATATGCACCGGGGCATGCTTACGTGCTGGACAACGGCGAGCACGCAGTGGGCTACGTGATTGGCACAGCCAGCGCACTGGACTTCGTCGCCGCCTATCAGGAACACCTCAGGGCGGATCACCTCGACCCGCCGACTTAAGACGGCGGTATCTGAGGACTTCACCTTCACCCTGCACATTCCCTGGGCGCCGCCGACTCTCGACTGCCCGATCGTGACGGCGAACCAGCGATGCACTCGCCACGCTGGCCGCCTTCGCGGAGGATGTTAGTCAGGCCATGAGGGCCGCGTCGGCGACGTTCACGTCCTTGTGGAAGCGCCGGTGCACGTAGACCTTCTGGCCGAGGGTCTCGCACCGCCACCACACACCGCTGGGCGGGCCGATCCGCGTCGCACGGGGAGTTCGAGCAGGATCTCCTTGACCGGGGTCATCGTCGTCCGGCCCGATTTGCAGACCAGGATGCGGCGGTCGGTGACCACGATGACCCGGTAGCCGTTGCTGAACAGGAGAATCCAGTAGGAGATCAGTGCGAGGTACGCGCTGGTCGTCTGAGCGCAGAAGACCGCCTGGATGGTTTCGTCTGGCTGGAGGTGCGGTGCCGCGTTCTTCCGTAATTTGTCGCGAAGGGCCACGGTATGAACCTTTCTGCCTGGGTGGGGAGATCAACATACTGGGCTTGGTCGACGACTGTCCTGACAACGCGGGAAAGGAGGCGGCGCAACCCCGCGACAACTCGGTCATGCCGAACGTGAGTGACGTACCACCGAGGCACACTCTCGTCCGACTACGCGGTTCGATCAACGCCGTGCTCAGCCGTCACCATGTTTCAGCGCGCCAGCCAGATCGCATGGTCCAACTCCCAGGGTGTGCAACCCACCGTCGCGGCAGTGTCACCGAGCAGTTGCCGAGCGCGGGCCGCGTCAACGGGACGATGCAGGTGCGTGGACAGCCAGCGAACCACGATGCGGTCGGGTTTCACACGCTGATCGTCCCCGGCCGCCATCCACAGGTAGCCCAGCCGGACGTCATTGGCGCCATTACCCGGAACCGTCCTGAGATCACGTTCGACCGCATCGAGCCGATCGCGATCACCAAGCAGCGTCGCCACATCACTGATTCGATGGGCGCCCGCGTTGGCCAGGATCTCCGCGTACCGCGTCGCCGCCTCGGCCTTGAGTACCCCGCCGCGTGTGCTGGTGCGCCCACGGTGCTTGAACACTTGCGTGGCCAACCGGGCGGGTCCAAGGTCGTGACCGAGTCGTGCCAATGCGTCCACAGGCTGCTCGGCGTCGGTGCCGATTACCGTGTGCGCCTCGACCGTCGGAAGCAGATGCGGCGCGAGGTGCTCATGCTCGGCGTATCGATCGCAGACGCGTGTCACGCCGGTGTACCGCGCGTTGATCGAATAGACCGCGTCCAGCACACATACCGGCAAGTGGGTCCACCGTCGATCTCGTGGACGAATGTCGAGAGTCTGCTCGCGACCTCGACCAGCACGACAACGTCCGCGTCAGCGTGTGTAGTCATCGCTTCCCCATTTGAGTGCGCCCGGTGTCCATGAAGCCGTTCGCGTAGGTGCGGCGCGCGCCGATTGGGGTCCCGATGCACTTTTCGCGCCACCTCCGTGAGGGCACGGCGGCGGCATTCATCGGATGTGCGGAATCGGTGAGGCCGAGACGACCGTTTGACCACACGCGCCGGCCTGGGCCGCTGCACGTGCCGCCCCGAATGCCGTGGCGAGGTCTCCGTTCGCCTTGTCCAGCGCGACGTTGACGGCGTCAACCTCGTTAGCGACCACACGCGCGCCATCGCCGACCGCTTGGTGTACCACTGCGGGTGATGGGCTCTCAGCCGTGCCCGAGTACCCAGGCACGTCGGCTTGCACCTTGCTCAGTCGCCTCCCACAGCCTGGAGTTGATCACGCAACTGTGACAACGCGCTGGTCGTCGTGTCCAGGTCGCCCTCGACGGTATCGGCGTCGCCCTGAACACTGTCGGCGTCGCCGGCGACAGAGTCGGCATCGCCGCACGTCGATGGGTCCCCGGACCCGGCGTGAGCCGCTTCGGTCTTGACATCGTCGGCGGCGTGCACGGTGGATGTGGTGTCCCCGCCCAGGCCGGACACGTCCGAGGTGATCCCGCCGACGTCGTGCCGCAGCGTCTGCTCGTACTGAGCGATCGAGGTCACGTCACTGCTCAGTGCGGCCTCGTCGCGGTCGACGCTTGCCTGCTGTTGGGCGTGCTGATCCGCGTCGCGGACCGAGGATTGCAGGGCGGCCAAGGCCGCGTTGAATTCGATGGTGGCGCGGCGCGGAAGACGACGGCCTGCAGACCACCACTCTGCTCGGGCAGGTTCAGCACCAGACGATCGGCCGTGCTGGTGCCGAATACCGTCGTCGATGACAACGCCGCGCTCTGCAGTGACACCGCGCCGGTAGTGTCGATGTGCCCGGTCAGGTTGTCGTGGTTGACCGAGACATCCTCCTCCGGCGTGGACCCAACCACGCTGTCGTTCTCGACCGTTCCCACCACAAGGCCGTTGTCATCCGTTGGCCATTGCAGATACAGGACCGTCGCGGAGTCCACGTAGAGGAACCCGACTGTGCCTGCCAGCGATGCTGGCGCCGAGACTTGGTCGCTATACCCAGGGATCGCCTTGCCCACCGTCGCGCCACAACCGGACACTAAGGCGGATACCACCATCAACCCGACCAGCCATCGCCGCCCAGACATCGCCCACCATCGCCTCCACACCGATCAACGGTGACGATGTCGCGAGCAGGGTGCCATCTGTTACGCCTTCGGACAGTTCGGCACCTGCACGCACACCTACCCGAAGATAGGCGGCCACCCCATCACGGTCACCATGACCGACGCGGTGGCCGTACCAACACCGCGATGGTGCCGCCGTCAACGGGGTGGGCGTCCCCTGGCCAGGTGTCGACCACGTGGTCACGGGGTGAGCGCGGGCCGCCACCAGACAAGCTGCACAGGTTCGAGGTGGTCACGTCGCCCTGCGACCCACTGCGCAGCCGGAGGTGTGGGGACAATGAGTAGCTCCGTCGTCGGTGTGCGGCTCATGTCGAGCGCGCCAGTGGAGGCTTCGGTCGTCACGCGTCCAGCCGGGCGGTCACACATCTCCAGTCGCTTCGCTAGAGCCTGAGGTGGTCGATGCGACGCTCGACGAATGATGCGAGCCGAGACCAGGTACTGCCTGGCACTGTGCCGCTCCCGAGTGCGAGCCGTGGCAGTCCCCCAGGCGGATCAGCGGGAGTTCGGACGAGTTGAATGACTTCGTATGCGGTCACGCTGCTCTGTTGCAGTTGCCGCAGCCTGCGTTGTTGCGGTCGCCATGTCGCCTGTTCGTCGAGCGTGAGATTTGTCGTCGCCGGGTGAAAACTGACCCCGTCTGACCGCTTGAGTTCTAGATGTCGTCGCAACACTCCATGATCGAATGCGGGGTGTGTTGATGGGCAGACGTGGACGTAAGCGCAGGCTGGAGATCGAGTCTGAGTACTGGCAGCTGCTGGCCGCCGGCGTGGGTACGGTCGAGGCGTGTCGGCAGCTGGGCGTCGGCCGCAAAACCGGTTATCGGTGGCGCGCGGAGAACGGCGGGCTGCCGCCGTTGACGCTGCCCGAGCGAGCGCGCTCGGGCAGGTACCTCTCACTGCTGGAGCGGCAGCGGATCGCTAGCCTGCGCCGTGACGGCCTCGGCGTGCGCGCGATCGCGGCACAGCTGGGCCGTTCGCCGTCGACAATCAGCCGAGAACTGCGGCGCAATACCGCCTCCTACGATCGCGCCTACGACGGCGACATGGCCCATGCCAGGGCCCGCGAGCGAGCCCGCCGACCACGCCGGGGCAGGTTGCTGGCCAACGCCGAACTCCGGGCTCACGTGCAGGCCAAGCTCGAACTCGAATGGAGTCCAGAACAGATCGCGGCCTGGCTGCGCACCGAGTTTCCCGATCGGCGAGCCTGGCAAGTCTGCCACGAGACCATCTACCAGGCGCTTTACCTGGGCGGACGTGGCGGGCTCACCCGCGAGCTGACCAAGCGGCTGCGCACCGGCCGACCGCTGCGAAAACGCCGCCGACGGCTCGACCGGCGCCAGCCACGCTTCACGCATCCCGGGCACGCCGATCGACCGCGCCCAGCCGTCGTTGCGGACAGGACCCGGCTCGGAGATTGGGAAGGCGACCTCATCGTCGGCCGTGGCAATCGCTCCGCGATCGCCACGCTGGTCTGTCGCACCAGCCGCTACCTGCGGCTGGTGCACCTGCCCCACGGCCACGCAGCCGCCGCGGTCAGCGACGCCCTGCCACTTCCTTCGATCAGCTGCCGTCGGCTGTCCGCCTCACACTGACCTGGGATCAGGGCTCGGAGATGGCGCAGCACGACCGGATCGCCCGGCACTTCACTGAGGGTGTGTTCTTCGCTCACCCCGGATCGCCGTGGATGCGCGGCACCAACGAGAACACGAACGGGCTGCTGCGCCAGTACTTCCCGAAGGGCACCGACCTGTCCATCCGCACCGAAGATGACCTGCGCCAGGTCGAACACCGCCTCAACAGCAGGCCCCGCAAGACCCTCGGCTGGCGCACCCCGGCAGGGATCTTCACCCCCGCGCTGACACTATGAACACCTGCAATGTTGCGACAGCCGCTGGAATCCGCCCTAGAACCCAAGCGGAACCAGGGGGTCAGATTTCGACCGGCGTTGACAAGATTCGGGAAGCGGGTGATGACCTGTTCTGGGACCTCGTGTAGCGGTGCCCCCTTGGCTCAAAGTCTGGTGGGGTCGGTGAGCGTTGTAATGCTGCTCGAACTCGCGCAACGCGCGCCGCAGATGGCCTCGTTCCAGATCGCGATCCGCGCTGTCGGGGAGCACGGCGGGGGGCAAATGAGGAGCAAACATGTGCGCTGGACAGTCCTGAACTGCATTCAACGGCTCTGAACGAACCCGCGCCGACCTGCCCACTTGCATTTCCGCAGATCAGCGCACTATGGCGTCCTTGGTTCACACCTATGGGGCTCTTCCAAGTGAGCTCAACGGACCTCAACTGCATCAAACCGCAGGTCAGCAGCCGCGAACGGCACCGTCGCGAGCCGCTGTCTCGGGTGAGCTCTTCGTACTTCTGGGAGCAGACCCAGACCATCCACGCGATCCGGTCGCGCAGCCCGTCAGCGACAGTCCGCCAGCGATTCTGATCCAGATAGACGGATGGTCGACCGTTGAGGGGCGGTGAAGAGTTCGGATTGAACCCTTCCGTGATGATCAGGTCGCCCCTGGTGGTAGTCGACAGGATCCACCACTTCTCCCAGTCGAAGATCGAAGCGGCGATTTCCAAGGTGCGCGAACCGCCGCACAATCCACCGCCGCCCCGAACAATGACCATTGCGCCCCGGATCCGCACTCGACGGGCACGGCATCAACTCGCGCACCAGCGACGCAACGCCGCACCCACGAACGTGCTCGGCCGGCGGGGCGACGAGGCACATGCATTGGCCGAAGTTGCGCAGGCGGCGGCACAGTGTGTCGCAGCCCTTTCACCCCGCCGACGTATAGCGCACCGGCAAGAGCACGTCGAGGATCTGTCACATCCAGGATCAGCAGGCGACGACCGCTCGGCGCGCTGGTGATCATCGGGACCCACCGATAGTCCGGCGATAAATGAGCGAGCCGCTATCGGTCCGACCCCGGACGCAGTTGCGTACCATCAGCATTCGAAACCGCGATGAGACAGGCAGGTCCGGTGCTCCCGAGAATGGATGGCCGATGGTGGTGTTACGTGGTGTGGCCGCCGGGCTCACGGTGGTCGTCGCCGCAGCGACCGGAGTGGTCACCAATCTGGTGACCAACAGGTGGAACCTGGCGTCGGTCGTGGCGTTGGTCCTGCTTATCGTGCTTGGCGCCATTGTCCAGATCGTGCTGACGGTGGCCGACCGCCGGAACCCTGAGAGTTCAGGCGGGCCGAGCCAGCGGGCAACCGCGCGGAGCGGCGCGACGGTGATCCAAGCCGGCCGAGACGTCCGGATAGCGGGACAGCATGCCGATCAGCCCCGGTCGGCCGAGTGAACCAGCAGCACGCCACCGCCAAGGCGGGCGCCACTGTGATCCAAGCTGGTCGCGATGTCGTAACAGGCAACATCTTCCTCGGCCGGTTCAGCCGGCTTCGAGATGCGTGGCTGAGCCCGGCGCCCGTGTTCGACGAGGTTGACCTCGACCGATTCAGCGGCCGGGAGTGGCTGCGCGACCAGGTCGACCAGTTCATCGCCGACCACGATCGCGGCTACGTAGTGATCCAGGCCGCTGCGGGCCTCGGGAAGACTGCCTTCGCGGCATGGTTCGCCCGGTCTCGTGACCTGCCCTGTCACTTCACCCGCCGACGAAAGGGACGTGTCGCTGCGGTCGCGCTCCGCAGCCTCGCCGCCCAGTTGATCGCGCGTTTCCAACTGGACGAGCACTTCGCGCCTGCGGGCATGCTCCCGGAAACCGCTGGTGAGCCCGGCTGGTTCGAGCAGGTGTTGTGGGCAGCCGCCGATGCCGCGCGTGGCGCCGGTCAACAAGTCGTAATTGTCGTCGATGGACTGGACGAAGCCGAGCATGTGGACGGCGATCTTCCCCTCGGCCTGCCAGCAGTGCTGCCCGCCTGCGTCTTCTTCGTGGCTACGTGTCGCACCGGCACACCGCTCCCGCAACTGCGCCAGCCATGGACCGCGCTGCGCATCCGGGCCGAGGATGCGCGGAACATCGATGACTTGCGTGGTTATCTGGATGCGACCGACGCACTCACTCCGGACGCGAGCAGCGACATGTCGGCACTGCTGATCGCGCGATGTGGCGGGGTGTGGGTATACCTGAAGTACGTGCTCGACGAGTTCCGCCGAGGCATGCGCGATGCGGAGAGCGTCGACGTGCTCCCCGCCGACCTGGCCGGCTACTACTTCGAAAGCCTTGTCCTGCCGGCCGATGAGCCTCACTGGCGGGCGATTCGGCTGCCCCTGCTGGCCACACTGGCCGTAGCCGCGGAGCCACTGCCGTCGACAGTTCTCGCCCGCCTCGCTCACGTGTCCGACGCCGGTCGTGTCCACGCCTTGTGCCTCGGCCCTCTACGGCCCTTCCTCACCGCTTCCGGCGATCCGCCGGCTGAACGTCGATACGGCGTCTATCACGTGAGCCTTCGGGAGTTCCTAGCCGGTGTGACCGCACAACCGGTGTTGGACGGGGTCCAGGTGAGGTCCGAGGAGCTTGTGGCGGCGGCGCGCGACGCGCACAATCGCGTCGCCGACGACTATCTGAGGCTGTTCGGCGACTTGGCCAATGAGCTAGACCTCCTGGGCGCGAGGCCGGAACTGGCCACGACGGACGGCGGCTACCCTCTTCGCCAGCTCGCCTATCACCTCGAACAAGCCGGGCGCATCGCCGATCTCCATCACCTGCTCGCGTGCGAACATCACGTCGGTGAGCGGGTCGGCAATGTCTGGTTCGACGCCCACAGCCACGCCGGCAGCCTGGGTGACTACGTTGCCGATCTCCGCCGTGCGCGCCGGCTGGCTGAACATGATTCCAACGTTCTGCTGGACCGAGGCCGTGCAGCCACGACGCTGGGTCTAGAAATTCGTTACGCCGTGATGATGGCCTCCGTCGCCAGCCTGACCACAAATGTGCCGGTAGAGCTGTTGGTCCGACTCATCAGGTCCGGTATGTGGGAGCCTGAGCGAGCGCTAGGCCATGCGCGACGGAGACCGGATCCGCGACAGCGGGCGACGGCACTAGGCAAGTTGCTGCCCGCGCTTACTCAGGAGAACCAGCAGACCGTGGTAGCGGAGTGTCAGGTTGCCATCGAGGAGATCGGCGACGAGGACAACCGCGCGTGGATCCTGGCCGGTCTGCTGCCCCAGTTGCCGGACCGGGACAGACCACTGAGAGCTAAGGAAGTTCTGGCAGCGGCGTTGCACGGCGAGTACGTCGAAGACCGACCGTGGTTGCTGTGGTGGATCGTTGATCATCTGCCGTCGGACCTGGTATTCGGGACGTGGCAGCACATCGTTCGCGAGGCGGCGGCCATCAAGGACAAGGAGGAATGCGTCGAGTTCGTCCGGGAGATAGCCGAGAAAGTTCCTGAGAGACTCCTGCCGTCTGTGCTCGTGCTAGCCAGAGACATTGGCGACGAGCATAGCCAAGCGTCCATCGTGACATCGTTGACGCAGCGGTTGACTGGGCCGTTGCTCACGGAGGCGTTCGAGATCGCACGGGCGATTCCCGTGGACCACCTCCGCGGATACGTATTGGGCGACCTCGCATCGACCCAGACGCAACCGCAGCAGACCGAGGTGCTCGACGAAGCGCTCCTGGCAGCCCGCGCCGAGGCGGACCTGGCAGACCGTGCGTGTGTGTTGATCACCATCGTGCGCCACTTGTCCCCGACCGCCGCTCGGGAACTGCTGGCCGAGGCCACGATCCTGGCCACCAACCTGCCGGATCCCCATCAGCAGGCAGTTCACCTAACCACGCTCGGCCTCAACAGTCCCGAGGATCTGCAGGCCCACCTGGTGGCGGCGGCGTTGTCCGCCGCCCGCCGCGTCGAAAATGAATCCGCCCGGATGAGACTTTTGTGCTCCATAGCCGAGCTGCCCATCCGACAGGACCAACAACAGGAGCTGTTGGCCGAGGCGTTGGCACTCGTCGCCGACATCGACTCGGAGTACGAACGAGCGCAGGCGCTGGAGCATCTGGCGTCCCGGTTGCCTGACCGGTTGATGCCCGGCGCGCTGGGTGTCGCAGGCCGGATCTCCGAAGCGTTCTACCGGCTGTGGAGCATCGGCGTGCTCGCACCGTACCTGCCCGATGACCAACTGGGAGACGCACTTAGCCTGACTCAGATCGTCACCGATGACTACGGCCGTGCCCAGATACTGGGTGAGCTGGCCGTGCGGCTCACGGAACCAAGGCGCTCGGCGGTTCTCGCAGCCGCAGTTGAAGCCGCCCGATCCTGTCCCGATGGCTACTCACGTGCGAACGCCCTGGTCGAACTCGCACTGCGACACGGCAACCGGGACCGTGCACGGCTGCTGGACGAAGGTCTGGCCGCGGCGCGTTCGGAGACCGGTGACAACCGCGCCGAGGCACTGGCCTCGGTAGCCATGCACCTGCCAACCCTGGACCGGGAACGAGTTTCCGGCGAGGCGCTGGATGCCGCACGATTGATCGATGATCCAGAGTTTCGCGTCGAAGCGATGCGCGGAATCTTTGCTGGACTGTCCGGGAATGCCACAAGCGCAGTAGCCGACGAGGCCTTCGAACTCGTGCGGTCCATCGAGACCGACTATGTGCGACTCAGCACCATGGCCATGCTCGCAACGCACTTCACCGGCGACCAACGGGACAAGATCGTGAACGATGTCCTCAAAGCGGCACTCGCCTGGTCCGGCGACGCCCGGCTGCCAATGTCCGGCATCCAGCATCTGGCCCGTTACCTCCGGTTCATGCCAAAAAGTCTCCGGAATCAGCTTCTCGCCACAGTCAGCGAGGCGACGCTCACGTTCGATGAAGCCCACAGGCTGGACGTCATTTTCCGCAACGCCAAGATACTGCGTCGCTTGCCACGCGGGCTGGTCGCTCGGCTGTTGGCTTCGGTGCGGGGCACCCCACTGAACTACAACTACTCGCCCGCTCTTGGGCCGTTGGCCGTGCATCTGCCGGCACCGCTGGCCGAGCAGGTCATCGCGGAGGCGTTGCGTCCGACCCGCCGGACCAGACTGGCCCGGCGTGGCATCCTCAACCAGACAGCGAGGCTGACCGAGGGTCGAGCCCTGAGCCGCGCCGATCTGGACCTCGCCCGTCGCTGCTTGGACACCACTGGCTTGGAAGACTGCCTGAGTGTCCTAGCTGCCGGCGTCCCACTGCTCGTGGCGGCGGCCGGGCCGCCGTTCGTCGACGACTGTCTGGCCACGGTTCTGACAACTCACCGATGGTGGCAGACCCAGACCTGAAACCTGGCACCTCGGTCCACAGCGGGTCCAGCTCAGTCACCGCACGCCGGCCTGCCGGGACGGTTAGAAGCGTCCGCAGGGTAGGCGACGGTCTGTGCGACCCTGATCGGGTTGAAGGTGTGGTGCCCGCCGCTGCGCAGCGGATCACCGTTGGCGGTTGCGGCGACCACAGCCTGGTAGCAGACGTGTTCTGCGGTGTGGGTCGGCGCGGTTCATGAAGCACACCAGCAGCCGCCAGTGTGGGCGGGCTGCCGGTGTGCTGGTGGTGCTGGTTCCCTCAGAGGCGGCGCGGCATCGGCCGGCGGTGTCGTGAGCTGGCGATCGTGGTGGATCTGGTGACGCCAGCCTGCCTACTGGCGAGGACTGGTGCGCCACCACCGCCAGGAACGGCGGGCTTCGGGCAACGCGCGGGAGTCTTGCTGGCGTGTGCCGGGCCCAACCTGGCCTGGTGTGGGTGTCATTGGCGGGTGGCTGGTGTCTGGTTGGTGTGTGGGTGTCGCCTGGGGTGGTGTGGCTGGTGGCGAGGAGGGCGAAGCCGCACACCACCATGAGTCCGTCGAGCACCAGGGGGCCGACGGCGGCCGCCAGGCCGCTGTAGTGCCAGGCTTCGAGGACGTCGCGTAGGTGGCCGTAGGAGATGACGGCGGAGCCCAGGGCGACGGTGCCGGCGCCGCCGAAGCGGGCCAGTGCCCAGCCGGTGCCGTGTGGCCAGCGGATTCGGGTGACGGCTTCGACGGCGATCATGAGTCCGATGGGCCACACGGCGGCACCGATTTGGGGCGCGAGTCCTGGTGTCCAGCCTGGTGGCTGGTGGGCGGCGGGCAGCCAGGCGTGCAGGACGTTGGCGGCGATGGAGGTGATGGACCCGAAGAGGAACCCGGTCCAGGCCACCAGTCGTCCACCGGCTGGTGTGGGCTGGTGGTCGGGGTCGCCAGGGCTGGCGGTATGGCTGGCGTGCTGGTCACCAGCGCTGGTGACCGGACTGGTGGCACCGCCAGGGCTGGTGACCGGGCTGGTCGTCGGGCTTGACCAGGCTGGTCGTCGGGCTGGTGGAACCACCAGGGCTGGTGACCGGGCTGGTGATGGTGCTGGCGGGGTGATCGCCAGCACCGCTGGTGTCGTCGGGGTCGGGCTGCTCGGCGTGTGGGGGTTGGTGGGTGGTGTCGCCAGGGTTGGTGGTGACCAGCGCCAGGCCGCTCGGCTGGTGGGATCGGGTTGGTGGCTGGTGGCGGTGTCCGCCGTGGTCGGCTGGCTGGTGGCGTTCGGTCGCCAGGTTGGCCAGGACGCGTTTGACGGCGTGGTCGGTGGCGCCGGTCAGGCGCACCAGGGTGGGTCGGCCTGGTGTCGGGCGCCCGTTCTGGTGGGCGGTGTGGATGGCCTGGCGGATTTGGGTCGCCAGGTCTGCTGGCGGGCTGGTGAGGTCGTTGGCCTGGGTGCTGGTCACTGGGTGTCTCCGCGGTGGGCGCTGGCGTGGGCTGGTGAACGGGTGGTGTTCGCATCACTGATCCGGGGCCGGGCTGGCGGCGGGATCGGGTGGACCTGGACCTGGTGGCGGCACGCTCGCCAGCGCCAGCGCCAGCGGCGCCGCGGCGTGGTGCTGCTGTGTCGGCGTCGAGTGGCGCGGTATGCCCGCTCGCCTGGCGAGCCACGGCGGTGGGGTGGCAGCGGGGGCAGGGTCGGGATCGTTGGCGGTCGGTGTCGAGCCATTCGATGCGGGCGCTGACCGGGTCGCCGGGACGGGCATCGCACCGGCCGCAGCGCGGCGGCAGCACCGACGAGGGCGGGGCGGGCACGGCTGGGCGCGGCTCGCGGGCCGATGCCCGTGCGGGAGCGCGCGCGGGACGGTTCAGGGGATGGTTCTTGGATGGTTCGGGTGCAGTGGCTGCACCCCGTGGGGTCGTTGTTTGCACCCCGTTGGGCTGTGTTTGCACCCCGTGGGCGTCTGCGGGGTGCGGTGGTTGCACCCCGTTGTTGCCGCTGTGGACAGTTTGGGCCCGTGTGGACAACTCGGACCGGTCGCCGGTATCGGCTCCGGTTGTGGCAGGGGTCGGATGCGGGTTGGGTGGTCAGTGCGAGGTCCCAGCCGTTGGGTCGGCGGTCAGCGCGTCTGATGTGGGCGGCCAAAATGCCTGGGTCGGATGGGGTGATCAGTCCGAGTTGTTCGAGGGCGTGCAGGGCCGAGCGCACGGAACGTTCGGACAGGCGGGTGTAGCGCACCAGCCGCGCGACGGAGGGAAACGCGTTGCGTCCGTCAGGGTCGGCGTGGTTGGCCAGGCCGATCAGGACGGCGGCAAGGGTGGAGGCATCACGGCGATCGGTGGGGATGGGTGCGGTGTTCAGTGCCCAGGAGATCGCCTCGATGCTCACCGGGCACCGTCCCGGGCACCGCCGTCGGCGCCTCGCCGTGGCCGATGGCGCGGGCGCGGTAAAGAAGGCTGGCGATGGTGCCGACGGTCGAGGTGTCCCAGTCGGCGAGCCAGTCGAGGATGCGGCGGTCGTGGGCGCCCAGTTCGATGCCGTCGAGCGGTTCGAGCAGTGCGGTGACCCGGTCGGCGTGACCGCGGGCCCGCCACTGGTCGTTGGTCTCGCCGTTGGGGTGGTCCTGCCGTATCGTCGGTGGCGATGTCGAAGGGTGGTCTGATGCGGCGCGGCGGGTGCTGCAGCGGCGTGAAGTGAGGGGAGCGTGGACGGGGTTGGCCGGTGTTGTTGGTCGTCATGGGTGGACCTCCAGGGGCGGGTCCTGTCTCACGCATGTCTCACGGACTGGTGGGACAGGGCCGGATGGGAGGCCCCAGACCCGGACTTTCTCCGGACTCTGAGCTGCGGGAACGGATTGAGACGGACTGGCCCGGACACCCGTTGTCCCGCTGGGGGTCAAGGGGTCGCAGGTTCAAATCCTGTCGTCCCGACGGTCGAGATCAACTGAATAACAGCAGGTCAAAGACTTGCGGAACACTTGAGAGGCCCGGTCCATTCAGGACCGGGCTTCTCACATTTATCACGAACGCTCGTACGGTTCCTCTCCATCTCGTGTCGTCGCGACGTTGCCTGTCGGACTGTCCTCACACAGCGGAGTGGGACACGGCCCGGGCTGGATGCGGCGAATCGCAGGTCAGCGAGTTGTCGACGCCACGATGCTCTCGACATCGAACACACAGGGTGAACGCACGCAGCCCACGCTGAACGGGCGCACTTGATGACATGAACGGGACATCAAGCTCGCCGAGCCCGCCTGCAGCGCACCGCCGAACATCACCGCTGCCCCGTGCCCGGCTCACCTGGCCCTGGCGGTCAGCGAGTCAGCCAGCTCACCGACCGGGAAGGACATCGCCGGCGACGGGCGTGCGCCAGTTCGGCTGAACGTCCCCGCCTGCGGCCGGCACGGGCACGATCTGCCGACATGCGGGTGCGGCGTAGTCGAATGCCAGCCACCCGGAGGTGGCGCCCACTCCCCGGTGTGTGGCGACGCAGGCGGTTTGGCACACGATGCCGTGCCAGCAAAGGCGGTGCGGGCGACGCGTTCGGCCGAACAGACTGGTTCGAGCACGACGTCGACGTGGGCAGCGGAGTTACGACGGTGGCAGGTCAGAAATGAGGGCGATGCGGCTAACGGTGGGCAGTTCTGAACGACACGGTCGGTGACCGCACAGTGCGGATCCGGCATGCCTGATCAGCCTGCGACGTTTGGCGCGGAACTACGACGCTGCCGCATGGAGGCGGGCTTGTCGCTGGCTCAGCCGGCGGCCCGAGTCCACTTCAGCAAGTGTTACCTCAGCCAGATCGAGAAGAACGGCCGCCGGCAGCCGACCTCGTCTCTGGCCCGGCTGTGTGACAGCATGCTTGGCGCAGGCAGCGTGCTGAGTGCCCTAGCCCGCCGCTTTCATGGCTCTGCTGCTTGACGGGTGTCGATCAAGGAGAAAGGTGCTCCGAGCTGGAAGGATGTGACTTGTCTAGGGTCATGTCCCAACCAGATCAGGAGCACCTTTCTGGTGAGCAAGACTACCGGGTCCTATCCATCGCTGAACCTCGACACGGCCGGGGTTGGAATCGTCTCCCACGCGGGTGCGACAGTGCTGCTCGACACCATCGGTAAGACCGGCCTGGAACAGGAACTATCCGCGGCGTTGTCCTGGTGGCGACGCCCGACCGCGATCCACGACCCAGCCAAGATCCTCTGTGATCTGGCGATCACGCTGGCCCTGGGTGGTGACTGCCTGGCCGACATCGCCAACCTGCGCGCCGAACCCGACTTGTTCGGGCTGGTCGCCTCCGATCCGACGGTCTCCCGACTGATCGACACCTTGGCCCGCGATGTGGACCGAGTCCTGGCCGCGGTGAACACCGCCCGCGCCCGGGTGCGGGCCACCACGTGGGCACTGGGCGGCGTCCATGCCCCTGACCACGCCATCAGTCCGGACAGCCCACTGATCATCGATCTGGACGCGACCCTGCTGGACGCGCACTCGGACAAGGAGAACGCAGCACCCACCTTCAAACGAGGCTATGGATTCCACCCGTTGTGCGCGTTCGCCGACCACGGCGCGGCGGGCACCGGTGAACCATTGGCGATGCTGCTGCGACCGGGTAATGCCGGGTCGAACACCGCCGCCGATCACATCACGGTGACCCGGGATGCGTTGCGGCAGTTACCGTGCACCGCGAAAGGCGGCCGCGTCGGCCGGAAGGTGCTGATCCGCACCGACGCCGCCGGCGGCACCCACGAGTTCGTGGACTGGCTGCACGCCAGGAAACTGTCCTACTCGCTGGGGTTCACCCTGCCCGAGGACGCGGTCGCCCGTCTGGCGCGCATTCCCGCCACGGCATGGACCCCTGCCTACGATGACGAGCGGACACCACGGGATGGGGCGTGGGTCGCCGAGGCCACCGGGGTGCTGGATCTATCGGGCTGGCCGGTGGGAATGCGGGTCATCGTGAGGAAGGAACGTCCTCATCCCGGCGCGCAACTGCGGTTCACCGACGCCGACGGTCTGCGGTTGACCGCGTTCGCCACGAACACCATCGGTGGGCAGTTACCGGATCTGGAGTTGCGACATCGCCGCCGGGCCCGCGCCGAGGACCGCATCCGCGTCGCGAAGGCCACCGGACTGTCGAACCTGCCGTTGCACGGCTTCGCCCACAACCGGATCTGGGTTGCGATCGTCGGGTTGGCGCTGGAGGTGACCGCGTGGATGCAGCTACTCGCTTTCACCGGGCACCCGGCCCGACGGTGGGAGCCCAAACGCCTGCGGCTACGCCTGTTCAGCATCGCCGGGAGGATCGCTCGTCACGCCCGTCGCGCGTGTCTACGGCTGGCCGCGCACGCTCCCTACGCGGGGCTGGTCCTCACCGCGCACCAGCGGTTGAGCGCGCTGCCATCACCGGGCTGACCAGCCCGAATCCGTCCCTTCGACAAGCGTTACCCACCATCGGGAAGTGGAAACCCGACGGCCACCCAGCCGACAACGGGCTGATCAGGCTGTCCCGGACACCATGCCCTGGGCCGATAACACACTCCATGGACCGATCAGGAGCAGCCGACCATCACCTGCAAGATCCGGGCTAGTGGCCAGGACTGGTGCGCCACCACCGCCAGGAACGGCGCTCTTCGGGTGACGCGCTGGAGTCTGACTCCGGGGACGGCGCCTGGGCTCAACCAAGCCATGGCGGGTGGATGGTGCACCTGGCGTTGGGTGTCGCCTGGGGTGGTGAGGCTGTTGGCGAGGAGGGCGAAAAGCCGCAGACGACCATGAGTCCGTCGAACACCAAGGGTCCGACTGCGGCCGCCAGGCCGCTGTACTGCCAGGCTTCGAGGACGTCCGGAGATGGCCGTAGGAGATGGTGGCGGAGCCCAGCGCGACGGTGCCGGCGCCGCCGTAGCGGGCCAGGCCCAGCCGAGGCCGGGCTGGCCAGCGGATTCGGGTGAGGGCTTCGACGGCGATCATGAGTCCGATTGGCCAGACTGCGGCACCGATTTGGGGTGCCAGGCCGGGCGTCCACCCTGGTGGCTGGTGGGCTGCGGGTAGCCAGGCGTGTAGGACGTTGGCGGCGATGGAGGTGATCGAGCCGAAGAGGAAGCCGGTCCAGGCCACCAATCGTCCGCCGGCTGGTGGGCTGGCAGTCCGTGCCATTGGGGTCGGGCTGCTGGGCATGTGGGGGTTGGGGTCGGGCTCGCGGCCGGGGTGAACCGCCCCGGGTTCGGTAGAGACTCGTTACTGGGGTCAGGCGACCAGACTGGTCAGGTCGCCCAGCTCGTACAGGGTCTCGAACTCAGTCGGTGGCCTGCCACCACAAGCACCGTGAAGTCGCCGGTCGTTGTACCACTCGACCCATGCCGCGGTAGCGGTCTCGACCTCGGTTTTATTGTGCCACGGGCCCTGCGATTTAATCAACTCAGTCTTGTACAATCCTATCATCGATTCGGCGAGAGCATTGTCATACGCGTCACCGACCGTGCCGATCGACGCATCAATACCAGCATCAATGAGATGCTGAGTGAACCGGAAAGACGTGTACTGGCTACCCGCATCGGAATGGTGAACAAGCCTCTCCCGACTGTCTTTCCGGTATTCGCGATGCGCTAAACCCAGATCGATCGCATCGAGGACCAGATCCGTCTCCTTGGACACGCTCGCCCGCCAGCCGACGATCTTGCGGAGAACACGTCGACCGCGAACGCGACATACACCGTCCCGGCCCAGGTGGCGACATAGGTGAAGTCCGCCACCCACAGCCGGTTCGGGGCACCCGCGACGAACCGGCGGTTCACCAGGTCCGCCGCCCGCACCCCGTCCTTGTCGCCGATCGTGGTGCGCACGCTCTTACCCCGCAGCGCACCGACCAGGCCCAGCCGGCGCATCAGCCGCTCCACCCGGCACCGCCCGACCCGCACCCCCTCCCGATGCAACTGCCACCAGATCTTCTGCGCACCGTAGACCCGATAGTTCCCCTCGTAGACACGGCTGATTTCTTTCATCAATTCCTCATCGCGCACCGCCCGCGCCGATCTCGGCCGGCCACGGGCGGCATAGTAGGTGGACGGGGCAATCGTGACGCCGAACTCGGTCAGCACGGCGCAGATCGGCTCGACCCCGAACCGGTCCCGATAATCGGTGATGAAAGTTACGAGCGCGGCAGTCGAGGGTCGAGCTCCCTCGCGAAGAAAGCCGACGCCGCTTTCAGAATCTCATTCGCCCGACGCAACTCCGCTACTCTCGCGACGCAGCCGCGTCAACTCCTCGGTGTCGGTGCTGCGGGTGCCCGCCCGGGCACCAGCGTCGACCTCGGCCTGGCGCACCCACTTGCGCAGGGTCTCGCTGGACACGTTCACCTTCGCCGCGATCGAACAGATCGCTTCCCACTGCGACCGGTACTCACCCACCTGCTCAAACACCAACGCGACAGCACGTTCCCGCAGCTCAGGCGAGTACTTCGTCCTCCGGGTCATGATCTACATCCTCACTCACACGAGGAGCCTCCATCAAACCCGGGGCGGTTCAGGAGGGAGGAGGGAGGAGGGGGGGGGGGAGAGAGAAAGCCCCGTCCACGCCACCAGTCGCCCACCACGTGGCGTGGGTGGTGGTGTGGGGTCACCAGTGCTGGTGACCACGCTGGTGAGCTGGCTGGTGAGCTGGCCGCTGGTGATCTGGCTGGCAGAGTCGCCGGCGCTGGTGACTGGGCTGGGCGGACTGGTGGCCGGGGCTGCCGACCAGCCTGGTGTGCTCGCCAGCGCTGGTGATCGGGCTGGCGGGCTGGTCGCCAGTGTTGGTGCCACCTGGCGACGGCGCTGAAACTCACGCGCCAGGACCCGCCCTGGCGGATGCCGCTTTCGTCCATGCGCGCCAACGCAGTCAGGCACTTCTACATGTCCAGCGGGGGGAAGCGAGCGAACACATGGCCGAATTCCCAAAGCTCGCGCTCGCCCTGCAATACAAGTGGTCGCAACAGGTGCACGGCCGGGTCGCGGCAGCGCTGACCGACGCGCAACACGCCCAGGACACCGATCACGTGGCCGCCGTGGCGACCGCGTGGCGCACCACGGCACACCGGCAGCCGGTGCTGCGCCGCGTCCTGGACGAGCACGTGCCGTCGAGCGACGAGTTCACCGCCGCGGTGCGCGCCGAGCAGCGGATACTGGCGCTGGCCGCGGGCCTGGCCGACACGGGTGAACCGCCCGCCGAGGCGGCCAGGATCGGCGCCGCGTTCGTGGCCCTGGTCCGCAGCACACCGAACCGCCCGCAGCGGCGGACCAATCCCGTCGAGCAGCTGTTCCGCCGCCTGGTCGCCAGTTCCTGACCAGGTCAGGCCGACGTGCTGAGCACGACGAACGTCGAACCGTGCGGGTCGGCACACCGGGCCATTCGCCCGAACGGGGTGTCCACCGGGGCACTGAGCACCGAACCGCCCGCCGAGCGCACCCGCTCCGCCGACGCATCGGTGTCCGCGCTGCCGAAGTAGTTCAGCCAGTACGCGGGCATGCCCTGCTCGGACTGGCCGATACCGCCCACTTCCCGGCCGCCGACCCGGATCGTGGTGTAGTCGGAGTCCCCGGTGATCGACGCGCGGATCTCCAGGCCGAACACGGCCGAGTAGAAGGCCCGCGCGGCCGCCGGATCCGGCGTCACCAGCTCGTTCCAGATCACGGCGCCCGGCTCGTTCGCCACTTCCGCGCCACCGTGCCCGGCCGACTCGAGGATGCCGAACTGGCCGCCCGTCGGATCCTGGGCCAGCGCGATCCGCAGGCCCGCGCCGGGCACCTCGATGGCGCCGGTCTGCGACACGCCACCGTGGTCGGCGACCGCCGCCAGCACGGGGTCGAGCGAGTCGGCGGCGAGGTAGGTCACCCAGATCATGTCCGTCGCGCCGGGCGGGGGTGACCATCCCGGCCACGTTCTTGCCCCCGACCAGCGCCTCGGTGAAGGAGTGCTGGTCCTCGGGAGCGACCCGGTACTCCCAGTCGAACACGGCGGCATAGAAGTCCATCGACCGCTGCCGGTCGGGCGTCCACAGGTCCACCCAGCAGGGTGTGCCCTGCCGGTATTCGGAAATCTCAGGCATGGGGCCGAGCCTCCCATCGCGCACCGACAGCAGCACTCTGGCGCGACCTCGCTACCCAGGAGTCGACAAACTACGGCTACGACGCCGACGGCAACCGCACCCAGGACGGTTCAGACGCGGCGACATACAACGCGAGGAATCAGCTAGTCACCTCGGGCACGACGAGCTACGGCTACACCGCCCGAGGCACGCTCGCCGAACGCACAGACGGATCGACCACGACCACCTACACCGCCGACGCCTTCGACCAGCTCGCTTCGGCAGGCGCCACTCACTACGCCTACGACGGGCTCGGCCGCCTCACGACAGCAGGCACGGCGAACCTCGGCTACGACGGACTGGACACGGCACCGGTGTCCGACGGGACACAAACGTTCGGCCGCGGCCTAAACGATGACCTGATGTCCATCGGTGTCAACGGGACGGCGAGCCTGGCGCTGGCTGATCAGCACGGCGACGTCATCGGCCAGTTCAGTGCAACCGGATCAGCCCTGACCGGATCGACCGCCTATGACCCATGGGGCCAACCGACGGCGAACGCTGGTGTCGCGGCTGCCATCGGCTACCAGGGCGACTGGACCGACCCGACCACCGGTGACGTCAACACGCCGGCCCGTTGGTACAGCCCGGCCACTGCGGGATTCACCAGCCAGGACACGTTGACTGACGACTCGTCGACCAGCGTGGCCGCGAACAGGTATGCCTACGGCGATGACGACCCGGTGACCAACAACGACCCGAGCGGGCATAGGTCTGTCGATCCAGGGGGATGTCTGGCGAACCTAGCTGGTAGGCCGTGGGAAGATCTTGTTCAGCTTCTTCGGTTCCTGCGCGCAGGAAATCAACAACAGCAACCGCTGTGGCTGTGGCGACACGCTGACCAACCAGATCACCGGCCAATTGTGCCCTGGCATGAGCTGCTGGATAGCGCAGTACCGGGCGCCTGGTTGCGAAACCCTGTCCATCAGCACCCTGCAGGCGCTGCACGATGTAGACCCATGGCCGTCGATGGCAGTGGTTCGGGCCGTAACCCTGGCCGCGGCTCTGGCGGCGACTCATCGGGCTATGGCTACAGAGATCCTTACCGCGGTCCGCCTGACAATGACGACCCGGCACCGGTCGTCATCGACGACCACCCCATCAACAGCCGCCCGATCGGTCAGAGCCGACCGCCTGGCGACCAGGTCACGCCCCAGCCAGGAACGAAGGGCCCGGGCGACTTCACCGGCGACCAACCAGTGGACACCTTCACCATCGGCACACCCAACGACGGGACGCGCCCGGTTTCGTACGAGCTTGAGTTGCGGAAGGCTGGTTGGATTAGTGACGCCACCTGGGCGGTGTGGCTCGATGGCATGCGGCAACAGGTCCATCGTTGGCCATTCGAACCTATCTGGCACCGCGCTGCTCAGGGCCCAGGCTTCGAGCTGTTGAAGCGCACCGTGGTCGATGGCGACGATGATCCGTGCGACCTGGGGTGGTGGCGGCGGCGCATCGCTGGACTTGGTGGCTCTATGTCGATCTAGTGCCTGAGTCTGGGATTGATCTATTACAACTGGGCGGGAAAACTCCTGACTGTCCTCTGTGCGTCAGGTTGGAGGCGTGCACGCAGGCGGGCATCAGTTCATGCCACCTCATAGTTGCCTCGAGGGGCTAGCATGGGTTTGGGCAGCGAAAACAGGTTTGACTCAATGGGGTCTAGCCGGTAGTTGGAGCGGCGGTGCTCGGACTCTTTAACTCGGGCTGTTAGGCTCGTCGGCGAGCTGGATGTTCGGCCGTGAGTACAGCGCTTGGCAGTGTTCTGCTGGGGGTCAAGGGGTCGCAGGTTCAAATCCTGTCGTCCCGACGGCCAGAGGGTCTTCGCAGCTCAACCACCGCGAAGGCCCTCTTTTGCGCGTTCGATGGACACCGAGTCGGTCAAGAAATCCATAGCAGAGCGCTTAACTCGGCTTGGACACCTTGACTGCGGCGACTCAGGTATTTGACTAGGTGGGCTCTCTGGCGCGCGCGAGTTGGCCTCGCGTTGCGTGGTTGCAGTGCGGCCAAGGTGAAGGCTGGTTGTGTCGCGTGATTGCGCCATACGACCAGTGGAGCACAGGTATGTCACCGGTCCAGTCAGTCCACAGCTCTGATCACATCATGTGGTCATGGAGGGGCCCGAGATCGAAGAGAACAGTTCGTCGTCGCGGATGAGGTTGACTGCAGCAACCCTCGACTGCAGTCGACACCGGAGCCGAAACGATACCCGCCGCTGGTCACCGCCTGGTCATTCGGCCGCCGAGTCACCGGGCTAGAAATCGTTCTACCGGAACAGAAACTCGATCGGTGTGCCGCACCAATGTCGGGTTGCTCGACTCCTATCGCCGGTCATCGCGGACTTCAGTCCGGAGAAGCCGGCCGTGCGGCGAGGAGTCGACCAATTCCGACCCCGCTGTGATCTGTCTGCCGGACAGCCACGTCGAGCGGACGACGCCGTGCAGTTCTCGTCCTTCGTAGGCGGTGACGGGGTTGCGGTGGTGCAGTGCCGCTGCGTGGACCGTGAACGTCTCGTCTGGTGCGAATACGCACAGGTCAGCGGCGTGGCCCACCGCGATTCTGCCCTTGTCGTGCAGGCCGAAGAGTTCAGCGGGACGGGCGGACATCCATCGCGTCACGTCCGACAGGGTGTGCCCTCGGTTGACGGCCTGTGTCCAGATCGCCGACAAGCCGAGTTGCAAGGAGGAGATGCCGCCCCAGGCCGCACCGAAGTCGCCGGCTTCCAGTTGTTTCAGGTCGATCGTGCACGGGGAATGGTCGGAGACGACGATGTCGATGGTGCCTGCGGCGAGGCCCGCCCACAACGCGTCGCGGTTGTCCTCGCCGCGGATCGGTGGGCAGCACTTGAACTGGGTCGCGCCGGTCGGGATCTCGCCGGCCGCGAAGGACAGGTAGTGCGGGCAGGTTTCCACGCTGACCCGGACCCCATCGGCTCGGGCCTTGGTCAGCGCGTCCAGAGCCTGCGCGCTGGACAGGTGGAGTACGTGGACACGGCAGCCAGTGGTTCGGCTGGTCTGGATGAGTCGCTCGATCGCGGTGACCTCGGCGTCGTCCGGGCGTGAGTCGAGGAAGTCGGTGTAGTGGCGTCCGTGCGGCGGTGTCGCGTGATCGATGGTGTCCGCGTCCTCGGCGTGCACGATCAGGACACCGTCGAACTCGCTGATCTCCCGCATCGCCCGGTCCAGTTGCCGATAGTCCAGCGCCGGGAACTCGGTCACACCGGAGTCGACCAGGAAGCACTTGAAGCCGAACACCCCTGCCTCGTGCAGTTCACGGAGGCTGCCGAGGCTGCGTGGGATCGCGCCGCCCCAGAATCCGACGTCGACGTGACTGGCGCCGTCGGCGGTCCGGCGTTTGAGTTCGAGGGCTTCGAGGTCGCAGGTGGGCGGGATGCTGTTGAGGGGCATGTCGACCAGCGTGGTCACACCGCCGGCCGCCGCCGCCCTGGTGGCTGTCGCGAAACCTTCCCATTCGGTTCGGCCGGGGTCGTTGACGTGCACGTGGGTGTCGACGTTGCCGGCCAGCAGCACCTCGTCCGGTGCGAGCACGATCTCGCGGGCGCTGTCGAACCGGGCATCGAGTGGGGCCAGTGCCACGATCGACCCGTTGCGCACGGCCACGGTGCGGGCGGCCTCGCCGTCCGGGGTCACCGTGCGTGCCGCGCGAAAGACGATGTCCGCGTCCATCAGGTGTCGCCTCCTGCCGAGATGCCGAACGGGTAGAAGTCTGGCTCGTCGATCCGGTACCGGCGAACGGCCTCGGTCGGGACGTCCGGTTTCACCTCGGCCGTCGCGGCGAGTTCGCTCAGCGCCGCGACGACGATCGACTCCGCGTCGACCTTGAAGTGGCGGCGCAGCGCGAACCGGGTGTCCGAGCAGCCGAAGCCGTCGGTGCCCAGGGATGCCCAGCGGCCCGGCACCCAGGGCACGATCTGGTCGGGGACGGCTCGCATCCAGTCGCTGACGGCGATGGTCGGCCCGTGCGCGTCGGTCAGCACGCGGGTGACGAACGGCCTGCGGTGTTCCTCGGCCGGGTGGGTGAGATTCCAGCGGTCGCAGTCGAGCGCCTCGCGGCGCAGTTCGGTCCAGGACGGGACGCTCCAGACCTCCGCGCCGACCGACCATTCCTTGGCGAGCAGTCGCTGGGCACGCAGCGCCCACGGCACGGCGACACCCGAGGCGAGCAGCCGGACCCGGGCGGGCGCGTCCGGTGCTTCGGCGAACCGGTACATCCCGTGCAGCAGATCGGACACCGACAGGTCGCTCGGCTCGGCAGGCTGTGGGTACGGTTCGTTGTAGACGGTCAGGTAGTACCAGATGTCCTCGGCCGTGGGGCCGTACATGCGGTGCAGTCCGTCCCGGACGATGTGGGCGATCTCGAAGCCGAACGCCGGGTCGTAGGCGACGCAGGCCGGATTGGTCGCCGCCAGGAGCAGGGAGTGCCCGTCCTCGTGTTGCAGGCCCTCGCCGTTGAGGGTGGTGCGTCCCGCGGTGGCCCCGGCCAGGAAGCCGCGGCCCAGTTGGTCGGAGAACGCCCAGGCGGCGTCGCCCGTCCGCTGGAAACCGAACATCGAGTAGAAGATGTAGAACGGGATCATCGGCTCGCCGTGGGTGGCGTACGACGTTCCGGCAGCTGTCACCGAGGCCATCGAGCCTGCCTCGTTGATGCCCTCGTGCAGGATCTGCCCGCTGGTCGACTCGTGGTAGGACAGGAGGAGGTCGCGGTCGACCGACTCGTAGGTCTGCCCGTGCGGGGAGTAGATCTTGGCGGTCGGGAAGATCGCGTCCAGCCCGAACGTGCGCGCCTCGTCCGGGATGATCGGGACGATGCGGGGGCCGATGTTCTTGTCCCGCAACAGGTCCTTGATCAGTCGCACGAGTGCCATGGTGGTCGCGATGGCCTGGGTGCCGCTGCCGCGGCGAAGCCGGCCGTACGGGGTGTCCGGTGGCAGTTGCAGCGCCGTCGTGGCCGGGCGCCGTTGTGGGAGGTATCCGCCGAGCGCGTGGCGGCGTTCGTGCAGGTAGGCGATCATCGGTGACCGCCCGCCGGGGTGGTGGTAGGGCGGCAGGCCGTCCGCCATCCCGATCTTGATGTCCGCGTCGGAGATGGGCAGTTGAAGGCGGTCGCGGAACTCCAGCAGGGCGGCGCTGGTCAGTTTCTTCATCTGGTGGTTTGACATGCGCGCGGCCATCGACGTCGGGAGCGTCCAGCCCTTGACGGTGTGGGCGAGGATCACGGTCGGCCGGCCGGGGTGCTCGGTGGCTGAGTGGAAGGCGGCGTAGACCTTGCGGTAGTCGTGACCGCCGCGGGGCAGTCGGGCGATCTCGTCGTCGGCGAGCGACTCGACGAGGGCCAGCAGTCGCGGGTCGCGACCGAAGAAGTGTTCGCGCGTGTACCGGCCGCCTTCGACGGAATAGGTCTGGAACTGGCCGTCCGGTGTCGTGTTCATCGCGTCGACCAGGAGGCCGTCGTGGTCGGCCGCGAGCAGCGGGTCCCACTCGCGTCCCCAGACGACCTTGATGACGTGCCATCCCGCGCCGACGAAGAAGGACTCCAGCTCCTGCATGATCTTGCCGTTCCCGCGGACCGGTCCATCGAGTCGCTGCAGATTGCAGTTGATGACGAAGACGAGGTTGTCCAGGCCCTCGCGGGCGGCCAGCCCGATCGGTCCCAGGGACTCCGGTTCGTCCATCTCGCCGTCACCTAGGAACGCGAAGACCCGTTGCCGGCTGGTGTCCTTGATGCCGCGCCCATCGAGGTAGCGGTTGAAGCGCGCCTGGTAGATGGCGTTGATCGGGCCCAGGCCCATGGACACCGTCGGGAACTCCCAGAACTCGGGCATCAACCTCGGGTGCGGGTAGGCGGGCAGGCCACCGCCGGTGGCGCTGAGTTCCTGCCGGAAGCCGTCGAGTTGCTGAGTGGTCAGCCGGCCTTCCAGATAGGCGCGGGCGTAGATGCCGGGAGCGGCGTGGCCTTGGATGAAGACCTGGTCACCGCCGCCGGGATGGTCCTTGCCGCGGAAGAAGTGGTTGAAGCCGACCTCGTAGAGCGCGGCGGCGGACTGGTAGGTCGCGATGTGCCCGCCGACGCCGATCGCGGGCCGGTTGGCGCGGGTGACCATGACGGCCGCGTTCCACCGGATCACCCGGCGGATCTCGCGTTCGATCTCCTCGTCACCGGGGAACGGTGCCTCGAAGCGGGTCGGGATGGTGTTGACGTAGTCGGTGCTGCGCGGCAGTGGCACGTTCAGTGCCAGTTCCTGGGCGCGCTCGATCAGACGCAACATCAGGTAGCGGGCGCGGTTGGGTCCGGCGTGGGCGGCGACGTGGTCCAGTGCCTCGATCCATTCGCCGGTCTCGTCGGCGTCAGGGTCGGGGACCTGATTCGACAGGCCGCCGCCGGCTGTCCAGGGCTGGATGGACGTCACGCGTGTACTCCTTCGGTCGGCCGGAGCCAGTGGTCGGCGATCGACGACGCGATCCGCTCCAGCAGCGGCCCGGCCCGGGCGATGCTGACGCGCTGGTCCGGTTCGAGATCAGCCAGCGAATAGGCCGCGCTGATGCCGATCTCGTCGAGTTGCCGCCGGGTCAGGGTGCAGCGGCCCGCGACGGCGACCACCGGCACGCCGGACCCACGCACGGCCCGGGCGACACCGACGGGCGCCTTGCCGGCGAGGGTCTGTGCGTCCAGCGAGCCCTCGCCGGTGACGACCAGGGCCGAGCCGGCCAGTTGTTCGGCGAAACCGACCAGTTCCAGCACCAAGTCGATGCCCGGACGCAGCCGGGCTCCCAGTACGGCAAGGGCGGCGAAGCCGACACCGCCCGCCGCGCCGGCACCGGCTTCCGCCGACCAGTCGCGGCCGGTGGCACGGGCCACCATGGCCGCCCAGCGCCGCAGCGCCAGGTCGAGATGGTCGACCTCGCCGGGGTCGCCCCCTTCTGCGGTGCGTACACGGCAGCCGCACCGTCCGGCCCGAACAGCGGATTCCGGACGTCACTCGCGACCAGGATCTCGACCTGGGCCAACGCGGGGTGCACGGTGAGGTCCAGGTTGTTCGGTGGTGATCGGCGCGCCCCGGAGCCCGCATGCGGGCGAGGGCCACAGCTCCCGGCTCCGCCATCGGTACTCGCGCTGCCGCCGATGCCCAGCACGATGCGTCGGCAACCCGCCATGGCGGCGTGCAGTACGGCCTCGCCGAGCCCGTAGCTGGTGGCACGCACCGGGTCGGGGCGGCCGTGCGGCAGCCGTTGCAGTCCGCAGATCGCCGCCAGTTCGATGACCGCCTCGTCGTCGCGGCGGGCATAGCTCGTGTCGGCGGGCACTCCGTCCGGCCCCGCCGCCCGCAGGCGGACTCGCTCGAAGCCGGCCCGCAGCGCAGCGTCCAGCGTCCCGTCGCCGCCGTCGGCCACCGGCAGCAAGACCGGTCTCGATCGACGGTGCCGTTCCCGCAGTCCCCTGGCGACGTGCTCGGCCACCTCCGCCGCGGTGAGTGAGCCCTTGAACTTGTCGGGCGCGACGAGGACGCGCACGTCACACCCGCTCGCCGACGCCGATCGCCGTCGGCGCGTCCTCCGGACGTTCGGCGAGCGGTTCGAACTCGGCGACATTGTCCAGTTCGGTGCCCATCGAGATGTTGGTGATCCGTTCCAGCACGATCTCGACGACGACCGGCACCCGGTACTCCGCCATCAGTGACTTAGCCTTCTCCAGCGCAGGCAGGATGTCATCTGGCCGGTGCACCCGGATCGCCTTGCAGCCCATGCCTTCGGCCACCGCGACGTGGTCGACGCCGTAGCCGTCCAGCTCGGGTGCGTTGATGTTCTCGAACGAGAGCTGGACGCAGTAGTCCATGTCGAAACCGCGCTGCGACTGGCGGATCAGACCCAGGTAGGCGTTATTTACCACGACGTGGATATAGGGCAGGTGGAACTGTGCCCCGACCGCCAGCTCCTCGATCATGAACTGGAAGTCGTAGTCCCCGGACAACGCGACGACCTGGGCGGACGGGTCGGCCGCACAGACACCGAGCGCTGCGGGCAGGGTCCAGCCCAGTGGACCGGCCTGGCCTGCGTTGATCCAGTGCCGGGGGTGCTGCACGTGCAGGAACTGGGCGGCGGCGATCTGAGAGAGGCCAATGGTCGTGACGTACCGGGTCTCGGGGCCGAACGCGCGGTTCATCTCCTCGTAGACGCGTTGCGGCTTGATCGGCACGTCGTCAAAGTGGGTCTTGCGCAGCATGGTCGCCTTGCGGTCGGCGCACTCGCCTGCCCAGTGCCCGGCGTTCGGGCAGGCTGCGCTCCCCCGCCACCTCGACGAACAGTTCCAGCGCGGCCTTGGCGTCGGAGACGATGCTGTAGTCCGGTGCGAAGACCCGGCCGATCTGCGTCGGCTCGATGTCGACGTGCACGAATTTGCGGTCCTGCGTGTAGCGCTCGACGCTGCCGGTGTGCCGGTTGGCCCAGCGGTTGCCGATGCCCAGGACGAAGTCGGACGCGAGCATCGTGGCGTTGCCGTAGCGGTGCGCGGTCTGCAGGCCGACCATGCCTGCCATCAGCGGGTGGTCATCGGGGATCGCGCCCCAGCCCATCAGCGTGGGCACGACCGGAACGCCGGTCAGCTCGGCGAACCGCACCAGCAGATCGCTCGCGTCGGCGTTGATGACTCCCCCGCCTGCCACGATCAGCGGCCGCTCGGCCTCGGCCAGCAGGTCGAGCGCGCGCTCGACCTGAGCGCGGGTCGCGGTCGGCCGGTAGACGGGCAGCGGCTGGTAAGTCTCGGGATCGAACTCGATCTCGGCCAGTTGCACGTCCAACGGCAGGTCGATGAGCACCGGGCCGGGCCGTCCGGAGCGCATGAGATGGAAGGCCTGCGCGAACGCACCGGGGACCTGAGCCGGTTCCAGTACGGTCATGGCCATCTTCGTCAGCGGCCGCGCGATCTCCGAGATCCCGACCGCCTGGAAGTCCTCCTTGTGCAGCCGCGCGACCGGTGCCTGCCCGGTGATGCACAGGATCGGGATGGAGTCGGCCGCTGCCGAGTACAGGCCGGTGATCATGTCGGTACCCGCAGGCCCGGACGTGCCGATGCAGACACCGATGTTGCCGGCCTGGGCGCGGGTGTAGCCCTCGGCCATGTGCGACGCGCCCTCGACGTGCCGGGCCAGCGTGTGCTGGATCTCGCCGTTGGCGCGCAGCGCCGAGTAGAACGGGTTGATGGCCGCACCGGGCAGGCCGAAGACGTTGGTGATCCCTTCACGACGCAGGATCTCCACCGCTGCGTCGACCGTTCGCATCCTGGCCATCAGTTGCTCCTTCCGGAGAGCTGTTCCACCTGCTTGAGCAGCGCGGTGTGGTCGAGTTGCCCGTGTCCTTGCGCCTTCAGTGCCCCGACGAGCTGGGCGACGACCGCACCGAGCGGGATGGCGACGCCTGCCTGCCGGGCGGCAGCCGTGACGATGCCCAGGTCCTTGTCGTGCAGTGCGATGCGGAAACCGGGCTGGAAGTCGCGGGCCAGCATGCCTGCCGACTTCCGTTGCAGGATCGCGTTCCCGGCCAGCCCGCCCGCGAGGACCTCGACCGCGGCCGTGGTGTCGACGCCGTGGGCCTCCAGGAACACGATCGCCTCGGCGACCAGTTCGATGGTGCCTGGCGACGATGAGCTGGTTGGCCGCCTTCACGGTCTGCCCCGACCCGGTCGGCCCGACGTGGACGACCGTCGAGCCGACGGCGTCGAACACCGCCCTGGCAGCGTCGAAGTCCTCGGCACGCCCGCCCACCATGATCGACAGGGTCCCGTCGATCGCGCCTTGTTCACCGCCGGACACGGGCGCGTCGAGGACCCGCAGGCCGCGCTCGACGCCCGCAGCGGCCAGTTCGGCGGCGGCATCCGGCCGGATCGAGGAGAAGTCGATCACCAGGGTGCCCTCGGTGGCCGAGTCGAAGACGCCGTCCTGGCCTTCGAGGACCGCGCGCACGTCGGGCGTGTCCGGCACCATGACGGCCACGACGTCCGCGCCGGCCACGGCCGCGGCGACGGAGTCGGCAGCCCGGCCGCCCGCCTCGGCGAACCGCCGGGTCGCGTCCGGTCCCCGGTTGTGGCCGACGACGTCGAATCCGGCCTTGACCAGGTTGAGCGCCATGGGGCGGCCCATGATGCCCAGGCCGATGAAGGCGACAGTGGTCATCGCGTGTCTCCCGAGTTCGAGCTACGTCGTTCGCGCGGCAGCCAGGCGAGCGCCGGCCAGGGTGTCGCCGGTGCTGGGCTTGTACTCCAGGCCGACCCACCCGTCGTAGCCCGCGGTCTGCAGGCGGGCGAGCCAGGCATCCAGTGGCAGCGTGCCGGTGCCGGGCTCGCCACGACCGGGGGCGTCCGCGATCTGCACGTGCGCGACCGAGGACACGTGCCGGTCGATCGCCGCCGGCACGTCGTCGCCGTTGTTCGCCAGGTGGAACAGGTCGAGCAGGATGCCGGTGCCGGGGTGCGCGTCGCACGATCGCCGCCGCGTCCTCGGCCGTGCGCAGCGGATACGGCTTGGGGCCGCTCACCGCCTCGATCAGCACGGTGGCGCCGATACCGGCGGCGGCCTTGTCGCGTAGGCCAGGCGTTCCTGGGCGCACTCGTCCTGGCCCGCCTCATCGACCCGAACCCCGTAGAGCGCGTTGAAGGCGCTGACACCGAGCTGTTCGCCGATGCCGGCCGCGATGTCGACGCTGTCCCGGAACTCGCCTGCCCGTGACGGGATGGACAGGACGCCACAGTCCGGGCCGGCCAGGTCGCCGGCGAAGAAGTTCAGGCCCACCAGCTGGGTGCCGGAGTCCTCGACCGCCGCGACGAAGCGCGTGACGTCCGAGTCCGTCGGGGTCGCCGAGGCCCAGGGCCACCAGTACTCGATCGCGTCGAACCCGGCTGCCCGCGCCGCGGCCGGACGCTGCAGTACCGGAAGTTCGGTGAACAGCATCGAGCAGTTGGCCAGATAGCGCAGTGAGTGTTGCGCCATGGTGCCCTCCCTTCAGTCGATCGCCACGGACGCGGCCAGGGTGAGGAATTCCGGGAAGTCGGGCGAGAACGCCACTTCTTCCAGGATTCGACGGGCCACGTCGAGTCGACGCGCGTTGACACCAGTCGATTCCAGCCGGTGTGTCTCCTCGTCGATCAGTTGCTGGACGAGGGCGCGCGTGACCGTCGTCCCGTTGTCCAGCACCCGTGCCCGCCGTGTCCACTGCCAGATCTGGGAACGCGAGATCTCGGCCGTCGCGGCGTCCTCCATCAGGTGGTGGATGGTCACCGCTCCGGTACCCCGCAGCCACGACTCCAGGTACAGCAGGGTGACCTCGATGCTGCCCCGCAGCCCCGCCTCCGATGCGTCGCCGGGTGTCTCGTCGAACGCCAACAGGTCCTCGGCGGTCATCGGCTCGCCCGTTCCGGTGACGTCCAGCTGGTTCGGCCGGCCCGCCAGCACCTCGTCGAAGATGGCCCGGCACACCGGGACGAGGTCGGGGTGGGCCACCCACGAGCCGTCGAAGCCGTCCCGCGCCTCTCGCGACTTGTCCTCCCGCACCTTGGCCAGCGCCACGGTGTTCACCTCGGCATCGGTGCGGCTGGGGATGAAGGCGGCCATGCCGCCCATCGCGAAGGCACCTCGCCGATGACAGGTCCGCACCAGCAGCCGAGCGTAGGCCCGCATGAACGGGGCAGTCATGCTGACCGAGTTCCGGTCCGGCAGGTTGGCCGTCTCCGGTGTCGAGCTGAACTTCTTGATGACGCTGAACAGGTAGTCCCAGCGGCCGGCGTTGAGCCCGGCGGCGTGGTCGCGCAGTTCGTAGAGGATCTCGTCCATCTCGAACGCGGCGGTGATGGTCTCGATGAGCACGGTCGCCCGAATGGTGCCGTGTGGGATGCCCAGCAGTTGCTGGGCGTGGCCGAACACGTCGTTCCACAACCGGGCTTCGCGATGGCTTTCCAGCTTCGGCAGGTAGAAGTACGGCCCGCTGCCGCGATCGAGCAGGGCCTGGGCGTTGTGGAAGAAGTAGAGCCCGAAGTCGACCAGGGCACCGGCCACCGGCGTGCCGTCGACCCTGATGTGCCGCTCGGGCAGGTGCCAGCCGCGGGGCCGGAACACGATGGTCGGCTGCTGGCCGCCGTTGATCTCGTACCGCTTGCCGGCCGGGTTGACGTAGGTCAGGTCGCCGCGGATCGCCCGCCGGAGATTGACCTGCCCGCCGACCACGTTGGACCAGTGCGGCGTGTTCGCGTCCTCCAGGTCGGCGAGCCACACGTTCGCGCCGGAGTTGAGGGCGTTGATCGTCATCTTCGCGTCCGTCGGGCCGGTGATCTCGACCCGCCGGTCGCGCAGATCGGCCGGTGCCTGCGCCACCACCCAGTCGCCCTCGCGGACGGCGGCGGTCTCGGGCAGGAACTCCAGCGTGCCCGACTCGGCGATCACCCTGGCGCGGCTCGCGCGCTCGGCCAGCAATTCGCCGCGCCGGGCATCGAATCGACGGTGCAACGCGGCGACGAAGTCGAGCGCGTCCGGTGTGAGGACCTCGCCCGCGCCCTCGACAGCCGTCGACGCGACACTGATCGCGCTGACGTGGGTGGTCATCGGCTGGCCTCCTCGGCGTGGATCGCTGCCTCGACGGCGTCGGCGACCCCGACGGCGACGCGAGGGTCGAAGACACTGGGCACGATGTAGCTCGCGTTGAGTTCGTCGTCGCCCACGACGGCGGCGATGGCCTCGGCCGCGGCCAGCAGGTGCGCGTCGGTGATCTCGCTGGCACCGCCGTTGAGCATGCCGCGGAAGAACCCGGGGAAGGCGAGCACGTTGTTGATCTGGTTCGGGTAGTCCGACCGGCCGGTGGCGACCACGGCCGCGTGCCGGGCAGCGGCGGTCGGATCGACCTCGGGATCAGGGTTGGCCAGGGCGAACACGATCGCGTCCGAGGCCATGGTGGCGATGTCGTCGCCGGTGAGCAGGTCGGGGCCGGACACGCCGATGAACACGTCCGCGTCGCATACCGCCTCGGGCAGCGAACCGGCCAGCTGACCGGGGTTGGTGGTCTCGGCGAGCCATGCCCGGGCGTCGTCGGTGTAGGTGCGGCCCCGGTGCAGGGTGCCCTTGCGGTCGCACGCGACGATGTCCTTCGCGCCCTGGACCTGCAGCAGCCGGACGATCGCGTGACCGGCGGCACCGACACCGCTGACCACGATGCGGGCCTCGGCGAGGGTCTTGCCGACCACGCGCAGCGCGTTCGTGAGCGCCGCCAGGACAACGATGGCGGTGCCGTGCTGGTCGTCGTGGAACACGGGGATGTCGAGCAGGTCCCGCAGTCGCCGTTCGATCTCGAAACAGCGCGGCGCGGAGATGTCCTCCAGGTTGATCCCGCCGTAGGTGGAGGAGAGCGCCCGCACCATCTCGACGATCTGGTCGGTGTCCTGGCTGTCGATGCAGACCGGCCACGCGTCGACACCGGCGAACTGCTTGAACAGCGCGGCCTTGCCCTCCATCACCGGCAGCGCGGCCGCGGGACCGATGTTGCCCAGCCCCAGCACGGCGGAACCGTCGGTGACGATGGCGACGGTGTTGCGTTTGATCGTCAGCCGCCGGGCGTCCGCCGGGTTCTCCGCGATGGCCAGGCAGATCCGTGCCACACCCGGTGTGTACGCACGCGAGAGGTCGTCACGGTGTTTCAACGGCACCGTCGGCACCACCTCGAGCTTGCCGCCCAGGTGCAACAGGAAGGTCCGGTCACTCGTCTTGCCCACCGACACGCCGGCGATCGCGTCGACCGCGTCGGTGATCGACGTCGAGTGCCCGGCGTCCACGGCGTCACAGGTCACGTCGACCACCAGACCGGCCGGCCCGGACTCGACCACGTCCAGCGCCGTGAGGACGGCACCGGTCCCGATGACGGCCTGGGTCACGTCCCCGGTCAGCGACGCCTGTTCGATGTGGACTCGGAGGGTGACCGCGTACCCAGGGCTCGGGGATTGCATGACGACTCCGTTCTCGGCTCTCAGATGAACTGTCGACTCAGGACAGCGTGCCGGTTGACGTCCTTGTACAGCAGGTAGCGGAACCGGCCCGGCCCGCCCGCGTAGCAGGCCTGGGGGCAGAAGGCGCGCAGCCACATGAAATCGCCCTCCTGCACCTCGACCCAGTCCTTGTTGAGCAGATAGATCGCCTTGCCCTCCAGCACGTAGAGCCCGTGTTCCATGACGTGCGTCTCGGGGAACGGGATCGAGGCACCGGGCTGGAAGTTGACGATGTTGACGTGCATGTCGTGCCGAACGTCCGAGGGGTCGACGAAGCGCTGCGTGGCCCAGGCGCCATCGGTGCCGGGCATGTCACCGCTGGGCACCTCGGTTTCGTTGGTCACGAACGCCTCGGGCGCGTCGATGCCCTCGACTGCCTGGTATGCCTTGCGAATCCAGTGGAAGCGCGCGGGCGTGCCTGCCCGGTTGTGCAGTGTCCAGGCCTGACCGGCGGGCAGGTAGGCGTAGCCGCCGGGTGCCAGTTCGTGTGCGACACCGTCGATGGTGATCGTCGGTTCACCGTCCACGACGAACACGACGCCCTCGGCCGCCGGGTCGGTCTCCGGCTGGTCACTGCCACCGCCAGGGCCGACCTCGACGATGTACTGCGAGAAGGTCTCCGCGAAGCCCGACAGCGGGCGCGCGATCACCCACAGTCGCGTCCGGTCCCAGAACGGCAGCGCGCTGGTCACGATGTCGCGCATCGTGCCGCGCGGCAGGACCGCGTACGCCTCGGTGAACACGGCGCGGTCGGTCGTCAGCTCGGTCTGTCCGGGCAGGCCGCCCGGCGGGAGGTAGTAGTTCGGCCGGCTCATCGCGTCCTCCTACCTGTGGGCTTCGGCTCGCTGGACCGCAGCTGCTGCCGGGCGGGGGTCGATGAGCCGGTCGTAGGGCACGTCCGCGCTGACCAGGCCGTCCTCGACCATGATGCGCAGCCACTCGTCGTAGGCGTCGCGCTCGATCTCGATCGTCGACCAGATATCACGGGCGCGCAGGTCGTCGACGATCTCGACCAGGGCGGCAGTGTCGAGGCCGGGCCACTCCCGGGCCAGCAGGTCGGCGACGCCGGCCGCGGGATTCTCCCGGAGCCAGTCGTAGGCCCGTTGCAACGCCCGGCAGAACCGCCACACCAGGTCGCTGTCCGCCAGGGTCTCGGGCAGCGTGTAGTACACGCTGTTGGGCATCGGCCCGCCGTCGACGTCGTGCCGGGCGACGACCGCCGCCTTACCCGCACGCTCCAGTAGCGCACCGTTCACCGCGTCGGTGACCAGCGCGTCACCGTGCCCGCCGAGGAACAGGTCCAGCATCATCGGTCCGCTCAGGTCCCGCACCCAGCGCACCGTGGCCATGTCCACACCCGCCGCGCGCATCAGGCCTGCGGTGTGCACGTACGGCGCGGTCCCGCCCGAACCGGGTGCGAGCACGATCTTGTGCTCCAGTTGAGTCCAGGCGAACTCGTCGACGGGGTCACGCATCACCAGGACCTTGGGGTTGCGTGCATTGAGCGCGGCGAACGGCACGTAGTGCCGACCGCGGCCGTAGTACATGGCCGGGACCCAGATTCCGCCCAGCGCCACGGTCGCCGTGCCGTCGTGCAGGTCGGTGAGCACCGTGGTCCAGTCCGCCGGGGCACTGCGGTCGAAGTCCAACCCCTCGTCGGCGAAGTAGCCGTGTTCCCGCGCGATGTACTCGGGCAGGTAGTTGGGCCAGTGCGATGTCGCCGAGACGTGGAACCGCATCATCGATCGCCCCTTCACTGGGATGTCGTCGTGGTCCGATCGTATACGATCCTTGCAGGACTTCATAGACCCGTGAGCACGCGATTTCGCCGGGAGTAGCGATCGGACTCATCCGTCCAGCGTCGATCGAAGGTGCCGCGCGAACGTCGGCCATCCCGGGCAACTGACCTATTGACGCGATGCCGCCAGTCGTATACAAAACGTGGAAGGCCTCATGAGATGGATCACATCCTCACTGCGCGCGGGTCGTGCAGCCCCTCCCGAGGAGGACGCTCGTGTCGAGTCCAACCCAGCAACCGCCGGTCCAACAGCGCGGCAGATACCGAAGCATCGCCGGCGCCCTCGACTCTCTCCCGTTCACGCGGGCACAACTCTGGGTCATGGCCCTGGTCATGGCGGGCATGTTCTTTGACACCCTCCAGCAGGACGCTCCAGGGGCCATCGGCCCGCAGCTGAAGGATGCACTCCACATGGGAAATACCGACCTCGTCACGATCAACACGCTGACCGTGGTCGGCGGGATCGTCGGCCGGCTGGTTGGCGGCTACCTGGCCGACCGGAAGGGCAGGCGCTTCTCGCTCAGCTTCAACCTGCTCATCTACACCGTCGGCGGCCTGCTCAGCGCCTTCGCGCCGAACTACACCCTCATGCTGATCAGCCGGTTCATCGTCGGTGTCGGCCTTGGCGGCGAGTTCACCATCGGTCTCACGCTGGTGTCCGAGATCGTCTCGACCAAGCGCCGGGGCACTGCCGTCGGATCATGGCTTTCGCCTCCGGCGGCGTAGGCAACTTCGTGGCCTATGGACTGTTCGTGTTGTCCTGGGACCACTGAACAATGTCCTTGGCGGCGATCTCACGTCCTGGCGGTGGCTGTTGATCTTCCTCGCCATCCCGGCCGTTCTGGTCGTGTTCTACCGCCGGTTCCTTCCGGAGTCGCCTCGGTACCTCATCGACTCGGGGCGGGTTAAAGACGCGAACCGCGCACTGACCATTCTCGCGTCGGACGACATCCGTAAACGGCCGACGGACGCCGAAATCATCCCGTTCCTCGACACCGATTCCGCGGCCGAGGTCACGCCGCACGTGCTCACCGACCGAGATCTTCGAGAAGCACCTGCTGCGGCGGACCGTGGCGATCAGCATCGCGTCGTGGATGGCGTTCGGCGCGCAGGTCACGCTGCTCGTGTTGCTGCCCACTTGCTGGTGTCCAAGGGCTACTCGGTCTCCAGCAGCCTGATCTTCACGCTGATCATGTACGCCGGGAAGCATGTTCGGCGCGCTGGCAGCAGCGCTCGTCGCTGCCAAACTGCCGCGGCGCCGGACCGTGGCTATCGCCGGTTGCTCGGCTGCCTTTCCGCGATCGCGTTCGCCGAACTCGCCGAACGGCGCCGCGAGCATCCTGATGTTCGGCGTCATCTTCCAGTTCTTCTCGCTTTTCCTGAATTCGACGCTGGCGCTCTGGTCGCCCGAGCTGTACCCGACCCGGATCCGGGCACTGGGCTGTTCAACGGTCAACGGCGTCGGCAATGTCGCCGGTGCGGTCATGCCATTCGCGGCGGTGTTCATCTTTGGCCAGGCGGGCATCGCCGGCGTCTTCCTGATGATCGCTGTGATGTACACGATCCTGGCGGTCTCCGCTCGTTTCGCCCCCGAGACCATGGGCCAACCGCTGGAAGACTATCAACGAACTGGCGGAGATGGACCACTGGAACGCAGCCTCCGTTCCCGGAACGGTTATCGCATGACTGGCGTTCGTTCCGAACTCAACCATTTGCTGAGAAAGGGTGGTGCTCTATGAAGACACTGGCGATCAGCGCGACCGCGCACGGCTGAACTACCTGCCGGAATACGTGGCCCGTGAGCACGGCATCTTCGCCAGTCACGATCTCGACGTGCCCTATCTGCCCACGGAGCCCGTGGGACGGCGTCATGCACGATCTCGCTGACGGCTCGGCCGATGTGGCGCTGGGCGGCCTGTGGGTGCCCGCTATGTACGCCGGCAACGGACGCGACTTCGTCGCGGTCGCCCAGCTCAACGATCGCTTTCCCATGGCTATCGTGACCCGTGACCCGGTCGAGGACTTCACCTTGTCCTGGCTGCTTGGCAAGACCGTTTTGGCACCCGGGCAGGGCGGCGGTGCACCCGGCGAGTTCACCCGGGGGCTGATGCGGGAGGCCGGACTGCGAGCCGTACCAGGCCCGGTTTATCCACGACCTGTCGATGCCGATGTTCCGCGAATTGTTCGTGGCCGGTCTGGGTGACGCCATCATCACCGACCTGGGCACGGCCACCGAGCTTGAACGCTCGGCGCACGGCCACATCTCGTTCCGCCACGCGACGTCAGGCGGGCGGATGCCCAACAGCGTCTACTACGTACTGCGGGAGCGGCTCGACGAACTGCTGCCCCGCCTGGTGCCGTTCGTGCGCTCGATCGACGAGGCGATGCGGCGACTACGTGACGGCAGCGTCGGTGACCTCACGCCGCTGTTCGAGAAGGAATGGCCCGAATCCGACCCGACCGTGCTCGCCGACGTCACCGGGCAACTCGTCGAGAACGGCACCTGGGCCGGTGCCCGGCTGGACCGCGAGCCCTGTCGAGCGGTGGACATCGATCCTGTACACGGCCGGACTGACCGTGTCGCACGTCAAGTTCGAATCGATCGCCGACACCAGGGCGTCGGACGCCGCGGCGGAACACTACGCCTGCACCGCGGCCGGACGGGTCGGGGATGCCATACGCCGGCATCCCTGGCCCGGCACCGTTCGGCCCACCAGCCAAAGGAGAATTCCGTGACGTTCACGTTCGACGCGGCGACGGTCCGGGAGTCGCTCGATCTCGGCAAACTCATCGAAGCCGTCGAGCAACTGCACATCGAACTGGCCACGGGCCGGGCCGTCCAACCGCCCCGGCATCCCCTGGCTGTCCCCGACAGCCCCGCGCTGATCATCCCCATGATCGCCGCGTCGACGGTCAGCGACATAGTCTGCTTCAAACTGCTGATCGACAACCCGGACAACGACCAGGCCCGCCAGCGATCGACGATCGTCGCGATGCGGATCGACACCGGCGAGTGTGTCGCGACCCTGCAGGGCGGCGTGGTGACCCAGTTGCGCACCGCGGCGGCCTCCGCCGTGGCCACGCGTGCGCTGGCCCGGTCCGACGCGCGGGTCCTCGGCCTGATCGGCGCGGGCGCCCAGGCGCGAAGCCACCTGCACGCCATCGCCGCCGTCCGCGATCTGCGTGAAGTGGTGGTATGGAACCGAACGCCGGCGAACGCCCAGCGTGTCGTCGAGGAGGCCGCGACACTCGGGCTGCCGTGCGTGATCGCCGGCGACGTGCGCGACGTCGTCGAGCGAAGCGACATCATCTGCACCCTGACACCAGCCAGGGAACCGATCCTGCACGGCTCCTGGCTCCGGCCCGGCCAGCACGTCAACGCGGTCGGTTCACCGCCCCGGCCTGACCATCGCGAGATCGACTCCGACGTGCTCCGACGGGCCATTCTCGTCGTGGACTGCCGCGATGTCGCGCTCGCCGAGTCGGGAGCCGTGGTCATGGCCATTGAGGAGAACGCCATCTCCCCCGACGACGTACGCCTCGAACTGGGCCAGGTCCTGCTCGACGACACCGTCAAGCGTTCCCCCGAGGACATCACCCTGTTCAATTCGGTAGGCCTGCCGATCCAGGACCTCGCCGCCGTGACGGCGCTACTGGCCGCGACCCGCAGCCCCACCGACTGAGTCCATCATGGACGAACAGGGCCAGGGGTACGCTCAGTGCATGGTCGGCACCCCCAAAGCGAACGACCCGAGACGGGACGTGATCGCCAACCAGTTGCGTGAGGCGATCATCTCCGGCCGTTTCAAGGCAGGCGAGCGACTGATCGAGGACGCTCTCGCCGAGGAACACGGAGTCTCGCGGGTTCCGGTCCGGGAGGCACTGCGCCGGCTGGAGACCGAGGGCTTCGTCGTCCTGACCCCCTATCGCGGCGCGACCGTCTCCACCGGGTCGGACGCGACAGCCTGGAGCTCATGGCGGTGCGCCGCGCGCTGGAGGTGATGGCCGCACGACTCGCGGCGGAAGCCCGCGGCGGCGATGTGGCCGCCGAGCTGGCCGCAGTGGTCGGACGCGGCCGGGAGGCCGCCCATTCCCACCGGGTCAAGGCGCTGCCACCACTGATCATGGAGTTCCACGAGCTGGTCGCTCAAGCGTCGGGCAACCACCAGCTCCAACTCGCCATCGACCGCGTACTACAACGGGTCTCCTGGGGATTCGAACTCGAACTCGAGGAGCGGATCGACTCCGCGTGGGCCGATCACGCCGCCATCGCCGCGGCGATCCTCAACAATTCGCCGATCCAGGCCGGCTACCTGATGGACGAGCACATCGCCAAGGACGAGCGGCTCTACCAGCAGAAACTCGACCACGCAACCGACTGAGCCCCGGCAGGCTCATGGTGCCGCGTTCCCCGCCCTTCGAGGAGGTCATCGACATGTCATCGAGGCTGCTCATCGTCAACTGCAACATCAGCGAGTCGATCACGAAGGTGATCGACGCCGCCGCACGCGCCGCCGCCGCTCCGACCACCGAGGTCGTCACCATCGCGCCGACCTGGGGAGTCGCGTCGGCCGAAGGTTACCTCGACGGTCACCTGGCCTCGGTCGCCATGCTGGACACCGTCCGTCAGTACGAACAGCCCTACGACGCCGTAGTCCTGGCAGGCTTCGGCGAACCGGGCCGCGAAGCGTTCCGCGAACTGCTCGACGTCCCCGTGGTCGACATCACCGACGCGGCAGCGCAGGTAGCCCTGATGCTCGCTCCCCGGTTCGGGGTCGTCACCAGCCTGCCGCGCGCGATCGTGCAGATCCAGGACAGCCTGCACTCCGCCGGTGTGGCCGCCAACTGCGTCGGGGTGCGGGCAGCCGACCTCCCGGTCCTCAAGGTCGGCGCCATCGAGATCGGCCCCACCAGCCCACTGGTGGTCCAGTCACGGAACCTGATGGCACAGGGCGCGGAAGCACTGGTCCTCGGCTGCGCGGGCCTGGCCGGCATGGACCAGGCACTGTCGGAGCACCTCGGCGTGCCCGTCATCGACCCGGTCGCCGCGGGCGTGGCGCTCGCCGACGCCCTCGTGCGGCTGGGACTGAGGACCAGCAAGGCATGCACGTACGCGGCTCCGCGGGAGAAGCTTCGGCCCGGCTGGGATACGGGTGTGGCGCTGGCCGGGGTCCGGACACCGTGACCGGCCCACTGACCGGCATCTTCGCCGACGAAGCCGACCGCCGACTCACCGGAACCGACCGCCTCCTCACTACGGCCTACCCCGGCGACAACGGCTCCCGGCAGCCCGTCCACACGGTCTATTTGCCAGCGAACCGGTTCACCGTGAACACGGTCCACGAATGGGGCGACGAGGCACTCCGAGCGGCGGAATCCGCAGGCGGCCTCGAGCAACTGGCCAAGCTGGTCGGCGTATCGGACGCCGTGGTCGAGCCAACCGCCCGTAAACTGGCGAATGAGCCGATCGAGGATCTGCGGCTCGATTTCGAGGACGGATACGGCAACCGAGGCGACGAGACCGAGGACGCCGACGCCGCAGCGGCAGCACGCGCCATCCGCACAGCGACCCAGGCTGGCGCCGCGTCACCATTCATCGGCATTCGCTTCAAATGCTTCGAAGCGGCCACCCGCCGACGCGGCCCTGCGCACCCTGGAAATTTTCCTGCTCACTCTCGCCGAATCCGGGGAATTCCCGAACGGCCTGATGCTGACCCTGCCCAAGGTCAGCACACCCGACCAGGTCGCGGTCATGGTCGAAGCGTGCGAAACCATGGAAGCGAAAATCGGGCTGCGCACTGGACAATTGCGATTCGAAGTCCAAATGGAAACCGCGCCGATGATCCTCGGCGCGGACGGCCGTTGCCCGATACCGGCGATGATCCACCACAGCAATGGCCGAGTCAGCGGACTGCACTACGGCACCTACGACTATTCCGACTCGCTCCAGATCGCCGCCCAGTACCAATCGATGGAACACCCTGCGGCCGACCACGCCAAGGCCACGATGCAGATCGCTGCCGCCGGAACCGGAGTCCGCCTGTCCGACGGCTCGACCAACCTCCTGCCCATCGGAGATAAGACCCAACGCGAGACAGCCTGGGCACTCCACGCGCGCTTGATCCGCCGCTCCCTGGAACGAGGCTTCTACCAAGGCTGGGACCTGCATCCGGCGCAACTGCCAACCCGCTACCTGGCCACCTATGCGTTCTTCCAAGACGGTTTCACCGACGCGACGATCCGGCTACGCGACTACACCGCAGGCGCGAACTCGACCGTCCTCGACGAGCCAGCGACAGCCAGAGCCCTGGCCCGCTTCCTCCACCGAGGACTAGCCTCTGGCGCTGTACAGACGGAAGATGTGGAACGGGCAACAGAACTCTCGGCATCGAAACTATTTGAAATCGCCTACCCAGCAAAGGCCGCCTGACAACGGACTCCTCAGCCGCCGCCAGCGACGTCGGTGACACTCGTGTCAGCTGTCTCTGTTGCAGCCCAGCGGTCTGTGGACCGCTGCCCGCTTCTGTGAAGCGAGCATGGGCATTGAGCAAGGAAAACGCTTGACCAAATGGAGTCTATCGAGGATACAAGCGTCGCTTGCCGCGTGCCTTTGACTTGGCCTGTTATGCTCCGTGGCAAGCTGGATGTTCGGCCGTAAGTACAGCGCTTGGCGGTGTTCTG
>CAWACW010000019.1:0-161905 GCA_963780635.1 Candidatus Melainabacteria bacterium | reverse complement strand
AACTCCTAACAATATTGATCTTGGAATAGGTTGATCATCCGGGTTGTTGATCAGACTGTGAGGAAGGGTCAACAACCGCCGTGGATCGTGTCCGACCAGCTGTGGGCGCGGATCGAGCCGCTGTTGCCGGTCGTCGTCCCGCGGCGCAGCGACCGTCCGGGCCGGCCTCGGCTGGATGACCGCAAGGCCCTGTGCGGGATCTTGTTCGTCCTCTATACCGCCATCCCGTGGGAGTTTCTGCCCCAGGAGCTGGGCTTCGGATCGGGAATGACCTGCTGGCGACGGCTGCGCGACTGGAACGAGGCCGGAGTCTGGCAGCGGTTGCACGAGAACCTGCTGGCCGAGTTGCACGCCGCTGGTGAGCTGGACTGGTCGCGGGCGGTGATCGACGGCTCCCACATCCGGGCCATGAAAGGCGGCCCAAAACTGGACCGAGCCCGGTCGACCGTGCGCGAACTGGCTCGAAACACCATCTGATCACCGAAGCGCACGGTATCCCGTTGCAGGTGTCGCTGACCGGCGGCAACCGCAACGACGTCACCCAACTCATGCCCCTGATCCAGACGATCCCACCAGTACGGGGTCGCCGTGGACGCCCGCGACAGCGGCCGGACGCCATCTACGCCGACCGGGGCTATGACCACGACAAGTACCGCAGACTGGTCCGCGAAGTCGGGATCACCCCATTCATCGCCCGACGCGGCGAGGAACACGGCTCCGGCCTGGGCGTGCACCGCTGGGTCGTGGAACAAACCTTCGCGTTGCTGCACTGGTTCCGGCGACTGCGCATCCGCTGGGAGATCCGCGACGACATCCACGAAGCATTCCTGCGCCTGGCATGCGCCATCATCTGCTTCCGCAGGATGGTCAACCTGCAACTCTGTTAGGACGCTTCTATGGGTTGTCAACTCATCGACGCTGTCAACACGCGGAAGAGTTCACGAGTGATGTAGCGCTTGAGGCACCGGCGGATCTCAGCGGTGGTCTTGCCTTGTGCCCGACGCCGTTCAACGTACTGCCTGGTGCGCGAGCAACTGATCATCCGGCTGTGCGCGATGGTATGGACGGCACGATTGAGACTGCGGTCTCCACCACGGTTGAGTCGCCACCGGACGGTCTGGCCGCTGCTGGCCGGGATCGGACTCGTACCGGCCAAACTGGCGAAGGCGGCATCGTTGCGGCACCGGCCCGGATGGGAGAACGACACGATGGCCTGGGCCGCGCTGACTGGCCCGATGCCCGGGCGTTCCAGCAGCACGGCGGCGTGGCGGCGAACCAGGTTGATCAACTGACGTGCGTTGTCGGCCAGTTCGACGTCCGCTTGCCGGATAGCGCGAGCCAGTCGGTGTGTCTCCGCACGTCGAATGTGCTGCTGGTGATCACCGTCGGGGTGGTCGGGGAGGCTGAGGATGGTCTGCAGGCGGGTCAGCGTCATGGCTCCGCGCGCCAGGTCCCGATCGTGGTCGTCGCCGGTGAGCAGCAGCGCGCGCAGACGGTTGACCTGACGGGTGCGTGTCGTGGTCATCTCATCGCGGGCGTCCAGCAGGATGCGCAGTGCCTCACGGTCTCCATCGGCCCGAGGCGTGGGCAGCCTGGCGATGTCCAGGCGCAGCGCACTCAGGACCGCCAACCCGGCGTCGATCTGGTCGGTCTTGCCACCTCGGCGGCGTCGGTTGTCCCGCGCGAGTCGGACGATCTCCAGCACGGGTAGCCCGGCCGCGGACACGGCGCGGGCCAATCCGATGCCGTAGGAACGCGAGCCTTCCAGCGCGAAGAACAGCTGCGGTCCGGGGCTGTGGTGCCTGGCCCAGGCGATGGCCTGGGTATAGCCGGCGGCGTCGTTGTGGATAACCAACTCGGCGATAAGAACGCCGGTGGGATGGGCGATCTGCAGCGTGTGGGTGTCGCGGTGGGTGTCCACCCCGACGACGGCGTCGGCGATCTCTGCCAGTACAGGCACGGTGGCTGTCGTCTCCTTCTCAGACGCGGTGTGAGGATCGGCGCGGTCTGGATGGGATCACCAAGCGGCAACTCTGTGACGGGTCACGCGTGGTTACGCGGACAGGCTTCTGATCAGGCCAGTCGGTGAGCCAGGCCGGCGCTGGCGCTGTGGGGACGAGTCCTAACCAAGGCACGTCCAACGGCCGGAGTTCTTACGGGTCACCCACAGCGCCAGCGGACCGATCATGGCAGCAACCCCATCGGCTTGCGCCGCCCACACCCTCACAGAGTTCTTAGTCGTACCCCGGGTCGGAGACAGCGTGAGCGGTGAGTCGTCTGGCCCGCCGCCACTCAACCGCGATCCGCACGGAAAGCGGAGCACCGCAGGTGCTTGCTCCCTGAGATGAATCCAGATGAGATCGGGCGGAGCGGGCTGTCCGGCTTGGCGGCCCAGGCCGGCTGTCGGGGCGAGGATGGCATCAGGTGACTCCCGCTGCGTCCACGCTGCCCGCGGTGCGACGGTGGGCCGTCGCCTCCTCGATCGTGGCACCGATAGCGATGATCGGTGGCTGGCTGGTCGCTGCCTCTCTCCAACCGCCCGGTTACAGTGCGATTCGGCAGACGATCAGTGCATTGGCCGCTGAGGGTGCGCACGATCGATGGGTGATGACGGCCGGACTGGCTGTGGTGGGCGTCTGTCATGTCGTCACCGCAAGCGGCCTGCGATCCGCCCGCGCGGTGGGCCGGGTATTGCTGGCGTTGGGTGGTGTGGCGACGATCGTCGTGGCGGGCATGCCGCAGCCGGTGCACGGCTCCTCGCCCGGACACACCGTCGCGGCCGGGGTGGCGTTCGCCGCGTTGTCGTGCTGGCCGCTGGCCGCACACACGTCCGACGGTTCAATCGGTGCGTTGCGGTTGCCGACCGCTGCGGCGGCCACAGCTGTGTCGATCGTCCTCCTTGTCGCGTTCCTCGTAGAACTGCAGGGCGGTGCCCGGCTCGGCCTGGCGGAGCGGGTGCTGGCCGGCGCGCAATCCTTCTGGCCGGCGGCCGTGGCCGTGTGGGCTTACCGCAGCGGCGTCAAGCCCGATCAGGCGTGAGCATCCGCCAGGCGCTCGGGGCGGCCGCTCCTCGCTGCGCGGGCTGCGGATCGGGGTGCGGTGCGAGAGAACAGGTATGGACGTCGCGTTCAGCGGGCTACCTCCACGGGCCGCCCCCGCTCGCGGCTGGGCGCGAGTTTTGTCCACGTGGGACTTTCTCGCAATCATGATGGTTGCGAAAGTCGCTCGCAGTCATCGTATGCATGGCAGACACGCGTTGGGTCACGTTGGACTGGGGAAGTGGCGCCGGTGGTGGCGACACCGCGCCTTTGCAAGGCGGTTGGTGACGGGCTTACCTTGTCTGTGGGTACGGGATGCGCGCATCCTCTCCGCCCGCGCGAAGACCCGGGCGGCCCAAGCCACAAACATCCCTTGTGATCGCTACTCCATTGATAAGGAACACCACCATGAGCTCCACCACTTCTCCTCACGAGCTGAAGACGCTCGCGCGGCGCTTCATCGACGACGTCATCAACGCCCAGGACCTCGACGGGGCCCTGATCGATCTGGTCGCCGAGGATTTCGTCGAGCAGAACCCCCTGCCGGGCCAGGGCCCGGGCCGGGCCGGCCTCGCCGACGTGCTCGCCAGGATGTTCACCGCCTTCCCCGACCTGCACTGGACGCCGCTTGACACCATCGCCGAGGGCGACCGTGTCGTGACGGTGTCCACCTGGGCTGGCACCCACCACGGCGAGTTCATGGGCATCCCGGCCACCGGACGCAGGGTCACTGTCGAGGCGTGGACTACCGACCGCTACCGCGATGGGCAGCTGGCCGAGAGCCGCATCATCATGGACGTCGCCGGGATGCTCGGCCAGCTCGGCGTCATCCCGAGCCCGCGAGGTAGCTGAGCACCCAACGACACCTGTCGCCGGTCACTCGTGCCGGCCGCGCCCGGTGGCCGCGTCCCGCAGCTTGTCCGCCATCGCGGCGAGCGGGCCGACGGATTTTGCGCGGCGGCGGCACTCGGCGTGGCCGGGTGCGGGCGGGTCGGTGCCATCTCCTTGGCCTTGGCCAGTCTTCTCGCCGCGCTCAGCGCGGCCTGGACCTTCGGCCACACCCGCTCCTGCTCGTAGCCGATGTGCTCGCGGCCGTCCGGATCTCAGCCCGGCGTGTCGGGCCAAACCCATGGATCCTGAAACAGTCCCTGACTGCGGGCTTACCGGTGCCGGTTCACCCCGGTGACGGTCATTGCTGGGTAACAGGCCGTGGAGATGGGTGCGGACAATGGGCTGGCAGGACGAAGAATCCTGCCGACGTCGAGAATTGACCATCTCGTACGCGAAGCCCTGGGACCAGATACGGACCGACGTGTGCCCGTCGCTGCCGTCAGCTCGGTCAGATGGCCAACCCGGCGCCGCCGGCCACCACGATCTCTTGCCCGGTGACGTACGCAGCATCGTCCGAAGCCAGGAATGCGACGGTCCCGGCGATGTCCTCAGGCGTGCCGAGGCGGCCGAACGGGTTCTTCTTCGCCATAGCCGTCATCGTCGCCGCGACGTCATCGGATTCCGTGCGGAGCGCGGTCCGCGTCATGGGGGTGTCGGTGAATCCCGGGCTGACCGCGTTGACTCGGATGCTGCGCGGGGCGAGCTCGAGGGCAAGTGTTGGGATCATGGCCAGCAACGCGCCGTGTGACCCGGCCGCGACGCTGTTAGCGGTCAGGCTACGCGTCGCTCCGATACCCACGGTGACAATGACCGAAGCGCCGTCAGACAGTAGCGGCAGCGCCTTGACCAACGTGAAGAACTGCCCTTTGGTGTTGACGGCGAACACTTCGTCGTAAGCGGCTTCGTCGCAGGTATCCAGCGTCATCGAACGGCTGACGCCAGCGTTCAGGAACAAGGTGGTCAGACTCTGGAATCGTGCTCCCACTTCGGACACGACCTTGTCGGTGTCAGCGAGCGAGCGCGCGTCCGCCTGCAAGACCAGGACATCTTCGGGCAGCTCCTCTCGCGCCCTGGCGACGCTCTCCGGCCGTTGTCCGGTGACAGCGACGCGGTAACCGCGGTTGTGCAGTATCTCGGCGGTCGCCTTCCCGATCCCGCTGGTACCGCCGGTGATCAGGGCTGTACGTGCCGGCATGGTGATCACTCCAGTTTGGTTATAGTCTTGATTGGACAGCTCAACGGCATCGCGTCGAGCCCAGCCGGTGCCATGGGTGCAAGAGGAACTTGCCGGCAGTCGCCGAGCTCGCCGGACCGCACCTTGTTCAGCTGCGCTCATCATGCACCAAAGAGGACTGTCTGGGCCACTTAGGTTCTTCAGGCGATTGCTGGAAGGACCCATCACCTGCGGTGACTGCTTGAGCAAGCCGGAGGTGCAGGCGAACGTAGGCTCGGCTACGAGCGAAGGATTCGATGTGCTCCACGGTCCATGTCCGGCACTGCAGTCACCGGTCCCGACTGCGGGGCGTGTACCGCCGGTTACGTTGCGACCCAGGCGGCCTGGTGGTCCGGCGGAGACTTGGGCAGACCGCTCGTGGGACCACTGTGGGTGTGTAGGTCTCGCCCGCGAGAGATGGGGCCCCTGTTGATCCATGCGAGCTCGCGACGCAGAGCCCGTCCGATGTGCGGGACTCCGCCGATTTGTTTCGCGACGCGCGTGGCATAGTCGCAGAAGAGCTGTTCGACCGTGAGGTCGAGCGCTCGCCTTGTAGCGGTCGGATAGAACGGTGGCAAGATCGCGGGACACGATTGTGAGCGATGGAACGGATCGTCGGTCTACGGAAGGCACGTTCCCCGTGAGCGAGGGCTTCTTCAAGGTCACCGTTACGAGCTGCGGCGACGCCAGAAGTGATCCTCGCTCCATCGATTCGGCTAGACAGGTTCACAAATCCAGCGGCGATTGCTGCTCAACTGAAGGCACGGAGAGGCGCGGGACCAACAGTCACCGGGACCGGCATAGATCACGTTCGGCGGCGTGACTGAGAGGCAGCGCCGCCGCAGGTACCATTGGCGCGGAGCGCTGCCCGGCGCCCGGCCGAGAGCGGAGCGGCAGGCCCGTGTGCCGGGCCGGCCGGGAACGGCTCCCAACGCGACCGGACTGCGCGCCGCCGACGGCGGCGCGCGCCTTGATCCCATAGAGCCAAAATTCGGCAGCAGATCATCTGGCGGACAGCGATCATGTCGTGCCGCTCCACCACCAGCAGTACGTCCGACCCTGGCAGGCCAGGCGCGTGGGAGCTTAGGTGATCTTGCGGATAAGGCCGGTGTAGCCCGCGACGGCGAGCGTGGCTAGTGCACGTCTAGCCCAGACCCTGGAGTGACAGAGGGGAACGGGCTTGATGGAGCAGCTAGGTGGCGATCGCGCGTTTGACCAGGATTTGTCCCTTCACCCCAGCGATCGCAGCAACGCCGTGGTGCCCCTGATGCCTGAACCGACGGTCCGGGCCGCGCTTAGAGCTGCTAACACGATGGCGTTCGATCAGGGAGCGGCGTGCAGGTGCGCCGGCTGCAAGGCGGAGGAGGTCCCGGTACCGCTGTTGTACCGGGGCCGACGACAACGCCGCAGATGGCGTGCCTGGACGCCGCGAGCCGAACAGTTATTGTGTTAGTAGCTCTAAGCCGCCGCGAAGCCTCGGGGCCGAGCCGGTGGTCAGGCGGGCGTCACGTCGATGAGCACCTTGCCCACAGTGCCGTTCTCGGTGGCGGTGTGCGCCTCGGCGGTCTCCGCCAACGGATAACGGTGGATCGGCAGGCCCCGGTCCGCACCGATGCCCAACGCACCGGCCAGCGTGGCGGCGTTGATGTCCTCGGCGCCCGCGCGCAGCTTGTCCAGGCCGACGGTGTAGAGCACGAGGAACTGGTAGCGCGAGTTGAGCCACAGGTGCCGGCCGAACTCCAGGCTGATCGTGCCCGAGCCGCGATCGTCTCCGTAGACGGCCACGGTGCCACGGGTGCGTAGGACTTCCGGGTGCAGGCTTGCGTTCGCGCCTGCCGCGACCTCCACGATGACGTCGACACCGTCCGGGGCGATCTCCCTGATCCGCGCTGCCAGGTCGCCCGCTGTGTAGCGGAGCACGTGGTCCGCGCCGGCGGCCCTGGCGAGTTCGGCCTTGGCGTCCGTGCTGACCGTGGCGATCACGGTCGCGCCCGCCCACCGAGCGAGTTGGATGGTGGCGTTGCCGACCGCGCCGGCACCACCACTGACCAGGACCGTCCGCCCGGCGAGTGCACCGGGCGCCAGCCGCGTCGGACCGTCCTCGGCGACGGTCAGGGCGCGGTGCGCGGTCAGCCCCGGCACGGCGAGAGCCGCGCCGTCGTCGAAGCCGACACCGTCGGGCAGCGGGACCACCCGCTCGACCGGCAGCACGGTGTACTCCTGCGCGGTGCCCGAGGTCGGCGCGTGGTTGGCGGCGAGCAGCAGCCACACCCTGTCGCCCGCCGCGAACTCGGTGACACCCGGCCCGATCGCGTCCACGACACCGGCACCGTCCTGGTTCGGCACGCTCACCGGCACGTCCTCGGCCCCGCCGCCGAACCCGCTGCGCTGCTTCCAGTCGGTCGGGTTCACCGCGGAGACGACGATCCGCACCCGCACCTCACCGGCCTGCGGCTCCTCGATCTCCCGCTCCGACACGGACAGCACCTCGGGGCCGCCGAGCCGGCGGTACGTGACAGCCTTCATGACCCCTACAGTCCGTCCCGCGACCAGAATATTCCCGCCCCTGGTCGGCATGAGATGTGCCACCGGCGTCGACTTGCGTGCAGCGTCACCGACAATCGCGGCACCGGCGGCGACGCCGACGGGTCGCGAGGTGACGAATGCCGGGCGGTTATGCCTCGAACTTCGTCCATTGCCCTTCGGAGATGACGTCGATGGAACCGTCGACGATCTTGATGGCCGTCTGTTCGTCGAAGCGCGTAGGCGGGGACGCCGATGTCGGCGGCCCACCGCTTCGCCTCGGCCAGTGTGTTCGTGGGGAAGTGGTCCAGGTGCGGGAAGATCGAGAAGTCGACGACTCCCAGGGTGCGGTCGTCCTGTGCAGCAGCCCACTCGACGAAGGACGTGCCGATCCTGGGCGTCATGACCATGCTGCCCGCGCTCACTCCTACCCAGACCGTGTCGGACAGCATACCGATGATGATCACGCCATCCGCTGGTGTGCCGTCGGTACACGTGGAGTCAGGGAAGAAACGTTGATCGAGGCGACGCGCTCGTTGCTGGACGCACACCCGGAGCGCGAACCGTGGACAGCGAACCGCGAAGTTCCCCGCCGAACGGTGGCAGGCGCTGACCGAGACCGTGCGCCTCCCGCGGAGCGGTAAGCAGCCGATGTCGAGCGACCCATGCTCGGTTGCCGCACAGGCGAACCGGGCATGCTGCCACGATCTGGGCTGCTGGGCTGGCAGGCAATTTGGCGGCGGCCATGTCAGGGTGCGGCTCCGTCGCCGAAGGTCGGCTCCCCAGCGGATTCGTGCCGCCGCGACCGCCGCCGCCGATCTACCGGACCCGCTACGAACTCGTGCCGGGCGGCGCTCCTGTGTCGAAGACCCCGCACCGGCCACGCCGCCTTCCCGGCGCGCACCCACGTTGCACTCGGCCAGCGCGGACAGCCGGGTGGCGTTGTCGACCGGTTAGTGCGGCAGCTGCGGCCAGACAACGGCGGCCAGCGTCTGGGCAGCGTGGCAGGCGTCCACCTTGTCCTGGTCGAGGACGTCGACGCTGACCACGGCGATCTCCACGACGTCGCTACCGGACTGCGCGTCGGCGAAGACGACGTGGTGCAGACCCGTACCCACCGTGCAGAGGCTCTTGCCGCTGGACGGCGAGTCCATGGCGGACACGGAGTGCCGCCCGGCGATGGTGACGACCTTGTCCTCCGGCCCTTCGACCGTGGGCGGGTCGCCCACGGCGAAGAAGACATGTAGCTGCGGGGCGTCCTCGTCACCGGTCCACTGACAGTCGTGGTGCTCCGGGTACTCGGTCGGTGTCAGCCCGGCCAGCCCCGCGGATGCCAGCGTGGTCTTGTCGATCAGGCGGCACGGGTCCACCGGACCCGCCGAACCGGCCGGATAGACGAGGTGGTCGATCTTGGCGTTCTCGACCTGGTCGGCGGCGTTGCGCGCGACCAGCACGGCCGTGTCGCACACGCCCGCGTCGCCGGCACTCGTGTCGGACGGCACTGCGGCGACCGGCAGTTCGTAGTCGTCCGGGAAGACCAGCGTCGCGTCGCACTCCTGGTCGCTGTCCGGCTGGTCCACCTCGATGTACATCCCGCCGGGCAGCGTGGCGACACGGTGGACGTCCGCCTCGTCGCTGGTGTCCTCGTCCTGCAGCAACGGGCCGACGACCACCTCGTCGGTGAGGCCGGCCAGCTGGGTCACCCGGAAGTCACAGTCGTCCAGCGCGTCCGGCCCGAGGACGCTCGCCAGGCTCACGCCCGCCATGTGGCGGATGTCGACGAGGCTGCACGGGTCGACCGTGTGGGCGTCGCCGAACGCGACCTGCCCGTCGATCGGCGTGTTCACCAGCCGCAACGCGGCCGGGTCCGCCTGCGGGACACCACCCGTGATCACGTCGCACCCGGCCAGCAGAGCCAGTGCCGAGGCGCTCACAAGCGCCCCCGTGATCCACTTCCGGGACAAGAGCATGCCCTGGCGGGCCATCCCCCACACCCCTCGCACCCCGACATCGCTGTTTGGTTTGACGGAGCTTGATTGTTCCCTATTCAGCGAAGTTGTCGGTAGCGAGTTCCCTGGTGCGCGCCAAGGCTTCCGCGGCATCGGCGCCGCGCGCGGACACGACGAGCGTGTCGCCCTTGCGGGCCGTCAGGCCGAGCAGCGCGAGCGCACTGCGACCGTCGGCCGCCTGGTGACCGAACTGCACGGTCACGTCGGCGGTCAGGCCGGTCAGCGACGGCGCGACCGCCGCGGCGGGCCGGGCGTGCAGGCCGACGTCGTTGGGGAGGACGATGGGACAGATGCCGCACGGAACGCCGTTCCGCGAGCCTGCATGACTGGTGAGCGGTCGGCGCCGGCGTCGCGACCGTGGTGACCGACGATCAGGCGGATAGTTACGACGTCGAGGGCAGCGTGATCTGGCCGGGGGCTCGACGACTCTCGAGGCACCGGGGGGAAGAGGGATTTCACGGAGATGCCGCGGGGTTGGGACCTGCCCGAGGGAGGAAGGTGACACTTCGTGTGTGCTTGCTCGACCACTCGGTCGCAGCGCGCCCACCGGACCTCATGCCGTTCGCGCCCCAGTCAACCTAATTGCCGTCCGTCCGGACATCGTCAGCGCGGCACCGACTGCTCCCGTCGGGCGTGGTCGATCTGTGGGAACGCCGTAGCGGCGAACCCCAGCACGACATACGCGACCACGGGTCCAGACAACGGCTGTGCTTGCGGAGCCATCGCTCGGTGATGCTCGCCATCACCGGCCAACCTGGGCAGGTGAGGGCCGCTGGCCGGGCACCGGCGATCCGAAGCAACCGATGGTGGACTGCCTGACTGAACCATTGCCCGCACAGGTCGACCGCGTCGTGCTCGCCGCGCCACTCGACCCGCCGGACGAACCGGTAGCCAACCCGCGACCAACGACCCGTGGGACATGGGTCTGGGCTACCGCGCAACGATGTGGACCGATTGGGCGGTGACACATGTGTGCTCCACTGGTCGTATGACGCAGCCACGCGACACGTCCGCACTTCGCCTTCGCCGCAGTTCAACTACGCACCGCGGAGCCAGCCCACATGCGCCAGAGACTCCACCTTGTCAAGCGGATAGACCACCGCAGTCAAGCTGTCCAAGCCGAGTTAAGCGCTCTGCTACAGATTTCTTGACCTACGCGGCGTCGGCAGTCTCGATCACGATAGCAATGATCGACTCGGCGAAATGGGGGTCCTGCCGACGATCTCCCATGCGCCCACGCTAGCGCACTCGATCTCGATGTCTGCGCTTTCGATCGGCTCGACCGGCTCCCGTCACAGGCAGACCTGACGACGCAAACGGCGCACCGCCGCGAGGCAATCCGAGCGGATGTCGCCCACGCCGCAGGCCCGCGACGCCATGGCCGCACGGTCCTCACGCCCCGGTTCGTCGAGTTCCTGGTGGGCCTGCCCGCCGCCTGTGGCACCGACCTCCCCTACCCGGACGACACGGATTGGCGCAATCGCGGGAACGCCCGCGGCGGGATTTGCCGAAAGGTGGTCCGGCCGGGTGAGTGGGTGTTCTAGCCTGGCCGCGGAGCACGACTGGGGAGGGCGGCATGGCGGAGGCGGGCGAGGATGCCGGAGCGCCGGTGTCGTTCGAGGAGGGCCTGACCGCGGCCCGGCGAACGATCGCCCGGCTGGAGGAGCTGCGCACCCGTGCCGAGACGGTGTCGGTGACCGAGACCTCGGCCGACGGCGGCATCGCGGTCACGGTCAACACCGGCGGGGTGATCACCGATCTCCGCATCACCGACCGGGCGGCGAGCGAGCCGGGTGCGCGAATCGCCGAGCAGGTTCTGGCCACGATGCGCCGGGCGCAGTCCCGCATCGCCGGCCGGATGGACGAGGTGCTGCGCGAGACCGCGGCCGACGATCCGGGCCTGCGTGACCGGGTGCGCACCGTGTACCAGGACCGGTTCCCGGAGCCCGAGCCGGACTGGACGGCTCCTGTGCCGAAGGACCACCAGATGCGGATCGACCTGCCGGCCGACGAAGCCGATGAATCCGGCTACGGCGGCCCGGTGCTGCGCGACTGGTGAGAGCCGGCCGGCGGACGCCGGAACGGCGGACCGCCGGGCGGCGTCGGAGTGAGCGAGGAAGCGCGGGTCCGACGAGTGCGGGGGTGCTGACCAGATGGCGATCGACGACCTTCCCGGTCCGGTGGTGAACTTCCTGAACGTCATCGGGGTTCCCTGGCCGTACATCAACGAGGACCAGGTCACCCAGTTCGGGTCGCTGGCCCGGCAGTTCGGGCAGGCCGTGCAGACCACGCACCAGGACGCGACGCAGGCCGTGTCCGGGATCGCGCAGGCGCACCAGGGCTCGTCCACGCAGACGATGAGTTCGGGCTGGGCCAACATGTCCGAGCAGCACGTGCAGGAGATCGTCACCGGCTGCGGGATCCTGGCCGACGCGCTGGACGTCGCGGCCGGCTACATCGTGGCCCAGAAGGTCGAAGCGGTGGCGACGCTGATCGGCATGGCCGCGGCCTTCATCGCGGACCAGGCCGCCGCCATCGCCACCTTCGGCCTGGCCGAGGCAGCGGTCCCGCTGATCATCGAGGCAGGCGAGCAGCTGGTGAAGTCGCTGGTGATGGACCTGCAGCAGTACGTCGTGGGCAAGGTCGTGGAGGCGGCCGCGAAACCGCTGTTCGCGAAGGTCGAGTCGGCGCTCTCCGGGCTGGACTGGTCCCAGGCCGGCGGCGGCGCGTCCGGTTCGTCCACCGGGTTCTCGGTGCAGCCGGACGCGGTCCGCACGCAGACCGCGGCCCTGCGCCAGCACGCGTCGACGCTGCGGCAGCAGGGCCAGACGTTCCAGCAGGGCGTGCAGGGGCTGGGCTTCTGATGGCCGGCGAACTCGCGGCGGTGTTCAAGAGCCTGGCCGGGGACGCCGACCAGGCTGCCGGGAACATCATCAAGTCGATCGCCGGGGTCACCGAGAAGACCGCGGACATCGAGGAGGGCAACCTCGCCCGCACCCTGGACGCCGAAGCCGGCAACGCTCGCTCGTTCAGCGAGATCGGCGAGAGCTCGGAGGGAGACGCCAAGCCGCCGACCCTCGGCGACGGCGGGGGACCGGGCGGCGGGGGATCGGGCAGTGGCGGTGGGAAACCGGGATCCGAACCGGGTTCCGGGGACGGTGGCCAGCCGTCCGAGGGCAACGGCGGCTGCGACGGCAAGGGCGGTGACCCGGTCGACGCGGTGTCCGGCCAGATGATCACCACCAGCACCGACCTCGACCTGCCCGGCCTGCTGCCGCTGACGCTGCGCCGCGCCTACGCCTCCGGCTTCACCGCCGGAAGGCTGTTCGGCCCGGGTTGGTCGGCCACGGTCGACCAGCGGCTCGTCATCACCGACGACGGGATCGAGTACGTCGGCGACGACGGCCAGGTGCTGCGCTACCGGAACCCGGGCGAGTCCGGTGCGCCGGTGCTGCCCGGCTACGGCGCTCGGTGGCCGCTGACCCAGGCCGATGGCGCCTACCGGATCGAGGACCCGCAGACCGGCCGGATCCTCCACTTCGGACCGAATCCGGCCGATCCGGCGGTGCGGCCGATCACCGCCGAGACCGACCGCGACGGCCACCGCATCCGCTACCGGCACGACCCGGACGGGCGGCCGACCGCGGTCGAGCACTCCGGCGGCTACCGGGTCGAGGTCGAGACGGCCGACGGCGCGGCGGGCCCCCGCGTCACCGGGCTGTTCGTGACCGACCCGGATGCTGCGGGCCAACGGGTCGCCGTCGTGTCCTACAACTACGACGAGCGCGGCCGGCTCACCGGCATCGTCAACTCCACCGGACGCCCGCATCGCTACGCCTACGACGACGCCGACCGGATCGTGTCCTGGACCGACCGCAACGGTTACGAGTACCGGTACGTCTACCGCGCCGACGGCCGGGTGGTCCGCGGCGAGGGCCTGGGCGGGTTCCTCAACGCCCGGTTCGACTACGACCTGGCCAACCGGGTCACCACGGTCACCAACAGCCTCGGCCACGCCACCCGGTTCCACTACGACGAGCACAACCACATCACCCGGGTGGTGGATCCGCTCGGTGGCACCGAGACCATCGAGTTCGACCGCTACCACCGGCTGCTGTCCTACACCGACCCGCTCGGCGCGACCACCCGCCACATCCGGAACGAGGCAGGCGACCCGGTCGCGGTCGAACAGCCGGACGGGACCCGGGTCGAGGTCGAGTACGACGACCGGTGGCGGCTGCCGACCCGGGTCACCGAGCCGGACGGCGCGGTCTGGCAGCACCGCTACTCCGACACCGGGAACCTCCTGGCCACCACCGATCCGCTGGGCGCGGTGAGCACCCAGGAGGTCGACGACCGGGGTCACCTGGTGGCCTCGACCGGACCGGGCGGGCAGCGCTGGACCTACACCAGCGACGGCGCAGGCCGGCCGCTGACCATCACCGGCCCGCTCGGCGGCACCACCCGCTACTCCTACGACGCGTTCGGCCGGCTCCGCTCGGCGCAGGACGCCCGGGGTGTCGAGACCCGCTACGGCTGGACCGTCGAGGGCAACCCGGCCTGGCAGGCCGGTCCCGGCGGCGACGTCGAGGAACTGACCTACGACCCGGAGGGCAACCTCCTGGCCAGCCGCGTCGCGTCCGGCGGCACCACCCGGTTCGAGGTGGGCCCGTTCAACCTGCCGATCGCCCGGGTCGGGCGGGACGGCACCCGGCACACCTTCGCCTACGACACCGAGCTGCGCCTGACCAAGGTGACCAACCCGGCCGGCCGCACCTGGGAGTACACCTACGACGCGGCCGGCCGCCGGATCGCCGAGACCGACTTCGCCGGCCGCCGGATGGAGTACCGGTACGACGCCGCCGGGCAGGTGGTGGCCCGCACCGAGGCGGGCGGGCCGATCCTGGTGCTGGAGCGGGACGTCGAGGGCCGGGTCGTTCGGCGGACGGTCGACGGCGAGCCGGCCGCCGAGTTCGAGTACGACGCGGCCGGCCGGATGGTCCGGGCCGCCGACGGCGCCACCGAGGTGCGCTGGGAGCGCGATCTGCTGGGCCGGCCGCTGGGCGAGTCGATCGACGGGCGGGCCGTCCGCAGCGAGTACGACGCGCTCGGCCGCCGGATCCGCCGCGTGACGCCGTCCGGCGTGGTCAGCGACTGGTCCTACACCCCGTTGAGCTACCCGGCCGGGCTGGCCGGGTCGGGTGGCCGGCTGTCGTTCGAGTACGACGTAGCCGGGCAGGAGATCGTCCGGCGGCTCGGCCCGGCCGCGCTGCTGACCCAGGGGTACGACGGCAACGGCCGCCTGACCGGGCAGCAGGTCCTGGCCGGTGCCCCGGGCCAGGATCCGCACGGTTTCGCGCCGGTCCAGCAGCGCGGCTACCGCTACCGGCCGGACGGGTTCGTCACCTCGGTGACCGACCGGCTGGCCGGCGACCGGCACTACCGGCTGACCGCGTCCGGCCGGGTCACCGGGGTGGCCGCGGCGAACTGGACCGAGGAGTACACCTACGACGAGCTGGGCAACCTATCCGCGGCCCGGCCGGGCGCGCCAGCTGACACCGCCGGTCCGCGCGTGCTGGACGGCTTCCTGCTGCGCGGGGCCGGCCGCGTCACCTACATCCACGACGAGCTGGGCCGGCTGGTCCGGGAGGTACGGCGGACACTGTCCGGGCAGCAGCGCGTCCGGACCTTCCAGTGGGACGGCCGCAACCAGCTGGTCGGCACGACCACCCCGGACGGGCAGCGCTGGCGCTACCGCTACGACCCGTTCGGCCGCCGGGTGGCCAAGCAGCGCCTGGACGACACCGGCGCGGTGATCGACGAGACCGTGTTCAGCTGGGACGGCACGCAGCTGGTCGAGCAGCAGCACCGCTACGGCGCGCGGGTGACCGCCACCGTGTGGGACTACACCGGCGACGAACCGGTGGCCCAGACGACCCGGTCCTGGCTGGCCGACGCGCCCGGCGAGGTGATCGACGCCCGGTTCCACGCCATCGTGGCCGACCTGGCCGGCAGCCCCGGCGAACTCCTCGACCCGGGCGGCCGTATCGTCTGGCGGCAGACGATGAGCCTGTGGGGCAAACAGCTCGTGGTGTCCTCTTCGGACGGCACAGACTGCCCACTGCGGTTCCGGGGCCAGTACCACGACCGCGAAACCGGGCTGCACTACAACGTCCACCGCTACTACGACCCGGACACCGCCCGCTACCTCACCCCCGACCCGATCGGCCTGCCCGCGGCGGCGAACAACTACGCCTACGTCGAGAACCCGCTGGCCTACGCCGACCCCCTGGGCCTGGCCCCCCAGCTGCGCGGCCCGAACGGCAAGTTCGTCAAGAACCCCAACCCGCCCACCACCGTGCACAACCGCGCCAGCGAGTACCCGCACACCTACCTCGACTCCACACACAAGACGATGATCAAGAACTGGACCGAGGAAGGCGTCGCACAGAGCACCGGTACCCCGGTCGACAGCAAGGGCGTGCCCATCCCGCGCGACCAGTTGAGCTGGTTCGACAAGAACGGCGAGAGCATCCCGTTCTACGACGACAACGGCCACACGAACCTCACCTACGACCACGACCCGGCGGTCGTGGAGCACTGGATCAGCACCGGCCACAACCAGAACGCCGCGCAACGGGCGGCCTGGTATAACAAGACCGACGGCATGTCCGCCATGTCGAGATCGGACAACTCGTCCGACGGCGCCAAGAAGGGCAAGAACTACAGCGACCAGGCGCCCGGCCCGAACTACTCGTGCACGTGATGGAGGCGGATGTGGACCTGGCGGCCAACTTCTCGGCCATGCCGAACGCGAGTCCGCTGGCCGGGCTGTCCGGGGCCTGGCACTGGGCGAAGGTGCCGGGCCTCGATTTCGCCGCGGCGTTGAGCGGGGACGGCGAGCACGCGTTCCAGTGCTTCGCGCTGCGCACCTACGACGAGGGGCTGGTCACCGCGGTGCTGGCCTTCGCGCGCCAGCACGAGGACGAGTTGCTGGCGCCGCCGGACCGGCCGCTGGTGGTGGCGGAGGGATTCGCGCACGAGGGCTTCGAGTTCGACACCGTCGTCGCGTTCGGCCCGCTGCTGCACCGGCACCAGGACAAGGATCCGGAGGTGCACCAAGCCATCCGGGTGGTGCAGCCCGCGTTCCGCTGCGAGTTCGCCGGGGACGAGGACGAGGAGGAGGCCTCGTTCCTGTTCCATCGCGCACCCGGCGTTCCCACGACGACGCTGGACCGGCAGCCACGCCCGTTCCTGAAGGCGCGGTACAGGTCGGACGCGCGGGTCATCCCCGAGCGGGACTTCACCGGGCCGGACTTGCTGGTGACCCTGTTGGAGCGGCTGGAGGGCCACCCGGACGGGTTCGTGGAGTTCGAGAACTACCGGCGGGAGGTCCGGCGGGCCGAGTGGGCCGACGGCCGGTGGGGCCTGACCGGCGATGCGACGGAGCCGGGCTGGATGGGCCTCGACGAACTGGTCGACGCGGTGAAGGCCGCGCTCTACGGCCCGAACCTGGCCGCGGGGACGTCCGCGTTCGACGCCTGACCCCACGACGGGCCGCCGACTGACCACGCGTCGTCGCCGGCCCAGCCGTCGTGGTAGCCCGGCGAAGCCGCGGCGATGTCCGATGGTGGCGCCGCGTCGTAGCCGGCCCCGTGGCCGCGTCGATGCTGCGGGACGAGGGACAGTTCGGCCAGGCCGGTGACCGGCCCGTCGCCGCACAGCACCGCGTCGGCCAGGTCGAACAACGCATCCGCCCGCCCGGTTAGGCAGCGGTCGGCCCGTTCGCGGAACTCACAGAGGTCCCAGGGGTGCACCGGCCTGGCCGGTGTCGTGCACACTGATCAATTGAAGCCCTTGGTTGTGATCTTCCATCTGTCGCAAGAGGAATGATCAACCAAGGGCTTCATCCATGATCAACCGAGTCGCTCACCAGTCCAACCAGGCTAACCAACAAGATGAAGTGAGGGACCCGAAGCTGCTTTCGATCAGCCTGTCCTTCTGCCGGGTGCCGACAGTGCGACCCTGGTCGTGCCTCCTCAACACTCGCTCATCCCGATGAGCGTGCAGTGCAGCCGCCAGTAGCACCTCGGGCCATAGAGCTCGGACGTTGCTAGCGTGATGACATGGCCGTGTCAGCACATCCTGTGGAGCATGGCTCGAACGGCGATCCCTCGGGTCATCCGGCTGGAGTACTGGCGGCAGCCACGCTGGCGACCACCGGCGTGTCATTCCTGCTGATCGGCAGCGGTGCCTTGTGGCTGCGGGGTGAATCGATCCCGGTAGGCGATGCGGATGTGGTGCCCGAACCCGGCGATCAGAACATGCGGCGAACGCGAGCCGCACTGGCTGGTCTGGCCCTCCGGCCGCACACCGTCCCTCAGCCCGCCCGCCTTGCGGTGCTGGACATCGTCACGATCATGACCTCGTACGGGAAGATCGACTGCCTGCTGCGGCGTGGCCGGCTCGATTGGCACCGGCTGCTCGGCAACTCCGATGTCATGCTGGTGGCCGGCGCCGAGGTGACGGTCGCCGCCGGCTCCGACGCGTGGACCCTCCGCCACCGGTTCAAGGACATGACCCGGTGAGCGAGCGCAGCGGTATCGGCGCTGTCCAGATCGCCATCCTGGAGGCACTCGCCGCCCAGCCCGGCCGCGGCTTCCAGCCCAACGGGAAACTGCTGAACGAGGCAGAGGACCGGATAGGTCTCGCGCCGTGGTACGCCTACCCGGTCCTCGTGGACCTGGCGCTGCCCTGGCAGATGCCCGTCACCCTCATCGAAGGCCACGGAAACTACGGCAGCCGTGGGAACGACCCTCCGGCGAGCCGCCGGTACACCGAGTCACGCCTCACGGACGCGGGACGGTTGGTACTCGGAGCCGAACACCGGGACCTCGCTCCGGTACCGGTCGGGCTGATCAACGGCAACACCTACCGGGACGGGACGCAGCCGCCCTTCCAGCCGCTGGCGGTCATAGCGGCGATCCGCCACGCCATCGCGCACCCCGACGCGACGAGCGAGAAAATCGTCGACATCGTCGGCCCGCCCGACTTCATCACCGGCTGCACGGTCACTGGCGACCTCGCCGCACTCGCCGCGGGCCACCCCACCGAGCTGCGGCTACAGGCGAAGATCACCATCGCCGACGACCGCGAAGCCCTGGTAGTCGAGAACATCCCACCGAACATCAGCACCGATGACGCGATGGCCAGCATCAGCAGGCGCGCCACACAGACATCTGACCAACCCTCCGAACTCCACACCGCGACCCGCCTGGACCTCAGCTCAGTGGTGGATGAAGTTAGCCGCCATGCCCCCGACGGCCGGATCGTGTGTACGCCAGTAGCCGGGGTGTCCCCGGAAGAGGTACGAGACCAACTCGCCCGCGTCTACGGCGTCTACACCACGATGTACGTCGCGCTGCCCCAGTCCCTGCCCGCCACAATCCGGCACTGGGTCGCAACCAACCAGGCGGAAGATCTGCCAACGAGCCTGACAGCACTGGAAACCGCCATCCGCAACCAGCCCAACCCCCGCTACTGATCAACCCTGGATGAACGCACTCTCATGCCGCTGGTCGGTGGTTCATCGGCACACGCTGAAGTCAGGGCCGTCGTCGTGACGCTGCCGCCGCCGACGATCAGCGCCGTCCCCGTCGAGCGCGTCGGCCTCGACGGCGTCCACCCCGAGGCCCCACGAGCCGTTCGCAACCGCGCGCGGAACGCGCCATGCCGGTGACGACGTGGCCCTCGGCGAGCAACTCAAAGGATGACATGCCGCCCGATGACCCAAGTCGATCCGGTGATCACAATGTCGCTCATGTCGCTCATGTCGAGGTGATGGAGTGTCCCGCTCGATCGCGACATCGCTCAGAACAGGGTCGCGGATTCAACCGGCCCCGGCTCGGGCAGTGCGTCGAGGCCGGGCACCAGCGCTCGCACGTCGTCGTGGAACCGCCGGGCGAGCGCCGGCGCGTCGTCGTTGTCGGGGGTGTGCAAGAAAACCGTCGGCGACCGGCCCTCGCGCAGCCAGCCGGCGACCACCGCGGTCCACGGCCGCCACCCCTCGACCGTCTCCTCGACCGAGTCCCGACCCAGGTAGCGCACGATCGGCTGGTCGGTCAGTGCCCGCGTCCGCCGCGGCAGCCGCGGTTTCTTGGCCCAGGCATCCCGCGCGGCCGCGCTGGTCGGCGGGCTCTGGAAGAAGACCGTGGTGTCGAACGGCACCCACTCGGCGTCCGCGTCGGCGAGCGCCCTCTCCAGCAGCGATGTCGGGCCGGCGTCGGTGAAGAACCCGGGGTGGCGCACCTCCACGGCGCGCCGGCGGTCGGCGGGGAGCCGGCGCAGGAAGCGGACGAGGGCATCGACGTCCGAAGGGCCGAACGAGCCGGGCAACTGGGTCCACAGGACCGCCCGCTCGCCGAGGGGTTCGATCGAATCCAGGAACGCCCGCATCTCGGCCTCGACACCGACGAACCGGCGCTCGTGCGTGACGACCTTGGGCAGCTTGACCACGAACCGGAAGCTGGGGTCGGTCTGCTGCGCCCAAGTCGCGACGGTGCTCCGGGCGGGGGTCGCGTAGAAGGTGGTGTTGCCCTCGACCGCGTTGCACCAGCCGGCGTAGGCCCGCAGGCGCTCCTTGGCCGGCAGCGACTGCGGCAGGAACCGCCCGGACCACGCCTTGTGGGTCCACATCGCGCAGCCGACATGAAGACGTGCCACTCCGTCAGCTCCCATCTATCGTGAGTGAAAAATAGTCTGTTGCCAGTGTGGCGCGACGGCGGTAGCCGAACATCCGCTCTCGCCGCGACGCGGCTGCGTGAAGGTGGTCGATCCAAAGGGTCGATCCGAAGACGGTGCGGTGTGCAGCGTGATCACCCGCAACACTGATGGTGGGGCCAGAGCGACTGACTGCTCCGCATCCGGCGCCCTGACAATCACACTCCAACGCCTGGAGAGTCAGTCAGCGTTCGACTCGGCCACTCGGTAAGCGCTGGTCGAAGGCCCGCGCAGTGACAATAGGCCGGTTGATACTCACACCTGATGGATGTCTTCGAGTATCAACCGGCAGATTGTTGATGTTGCCCATGTTTTGTGCGCCCCCGGCAGGAGACGGCTCTGTATCAGCGGAGCCCTTACGCGTCCTCTGAGCTGCGGCTTCCGCGTGTCGCGGCGGTTCATCTAGAACTTCATGTGGGCAAGTTACCTGGACTCGAACCTGCGCGCTCGTACGACGGCGCACTACATCCGCTCATGTCGAGAAGCGGGCGTGCCTGAGCATCGCAAGGTCAGGTCGGCCAGAGCAGCGCGGCCAGGCCTCCGTCGTTGCCGTGACGACCATGCCCGGTGCGCGACCGCACGAGGGCCGCCCGCCCGTGCGGCGACCTCCGCAGGTGGCAAAGCAGCTGTGGGACCTTCACCAATACCGGTCGGTGCCAGCAACTGCGACGATTCGGGTATCCCTGCACGAGGGCCTGGTGATCGAGGCGAACGGGCGGCTGGCCAACGGTGACTTCGCCGACTACCTGCTCCCGGTGAACGCCGACATCGCCGACGTCGACGTCCACCTCGTCGAGTACCCGGACACACTGCACAACGCCGTCGGCGCGCGGGGGCCGGGCGAGATCGGCACGGTCGGCATGGCTGCGGCGGTCGCGAACGCGGTCGCCAACGCCGCCGGTATCCGGGTCCGGCGCATCCCCATCGCACTCGAGGATCTCCTGGACCAATTGTCGAGACCGACTCGCCAACGCTGTGTCCCGGCAAGCCTGACCTGGTACGGCCGCTCCCGCCTGGACGGCGGCCATGGTAGAAGCTCTCGACGTACGCGACCCGGCTGACCTGGCGGCCAGGCTGGACCCGCTCGGCTACCTGGCCGACACCAGCCTGGGGCGTGTCCGACAAATGGATACCGTGTTGGTGCCAGGCTGTATTGCGCCGCTGTGGCCGGCCGACGGGAGCCGTCGTCGGCTACATCTGCTGGGCGCCTGCCTTGATCGCGGCGCGGATCCGCGAGTAGGTGCCGCACCGGCAGATGTTGCGGATCTGATCCAGGTCGTCGTCGGTGATCTCCCGGCCCTCGGCCTTGACCTGCTTGACCTTGGCCACAGCGGCCATGATCTGGCCGGGCTGGCAGTAGCCGCACTGGGCGACGTCCTGCTCCAGCCAGGCCTCCTGCATCGGGTGCAGGTCCTGGCCGACGCTGGCCGGCAAGCCTTCGATCGTGGTGATCTCGTCGGTGGGCTTGATCTGCGACACCGGTACCGAGCACGGGTTGAACGCCTTGCCGTTGATATGCGACGTACACGCCTTGCAGACGTCCAGACCGCAGCCGTACTTCGGTCCGGTGACGCCGAGCAGATCGCGCAACACCCACAGCAGCCGGACGTCGTCGTCCACGTCGACGCTGACCTGGGTGCCGTTGAGCTGGAAAGTGTGACTGGGCACGGCGGGGCTCCTTCAGAAGGTCTTGGTCAGACCGTCGACGGGGGACTGGGGAGTGGAGGGTTCCAGCGGATAGGGCGTGAAGCCGAGGGTGCTGTGGTTGATCGGGAACGACGTCGGCAGCGTGCCGGTGGCCCTGGCATACGCGCACGCGATCGCGGCGAACGAGGGCGCCACACCGAGTTCACCCGCGCCGCTCGGGCTGCTCGATGTGGAGGGCATGACGATGACCTGCATCTCCAGCGGCGTGTTCCACTCGCGGGTGTAGAAGTAGTTGTCCCAACTGCCTTCCAGCGGGATGCCGTCCTCGATGTGCAGGCTGGAGGTCAACGCCAGGGCGATGGCGTCGTTCATGCCGCCGATCATCTGCGCTTCCAGGCCCCTCGGGTTGATCGCGAAACCGGGGTCCACCACGATCAGTGCCTTCGTCACCCTCGGTCCGCCGATGCCGTCCTGGATCTGCCGGTTGACCGTGGCCGGCGTGCAGTCGATCTCCACCAGCGATGCGATCGCTCCCTGGTACTCCGCGTGCACCCCGATGCCCTGGGCCATGCCGGCCGGCAGTGTCGCGCCCCAGTTGCCGACCTCGGCCGCCTTGTTCAGCACCGCGAGCAGGCGACTGTCCTTGAGATACTCCCGGCGGAACTCGACGGGGTCCTTGCCCATCTTCGCGGCCAGCCGGTCCACGACGAGTTCCTGCGCGCACACCACGTTGGGGGAGTAGATGTTGCGCATGCTGCCGGTGTTGAACTGCAGCGGCACCTCGTTGAGCAGTTGCGTGGTGACGCCGAAGTTGTAGGGCGAGGACTGGGACAGCTCGAAGATCGTCTCGGCGAAACTGAGGTTGCCGGCGACCGGTAGCTTCGCCGCGGTCGCCGTGATCATCTCGCCGAGACCGTGGCTGAAAGAGGTCTGCACACTGGTGTGCCGCTGCTCGTAGGTGACCACGTTGCCCAGCAGGATGTTCGCGCGCACCCTGGACGTGCACATCGGGTGGGTGCGGCCCTGCCGGAAGTCGTCGGTGCGCGACCAGCTCAGCTTGACCGGCTTGCGCATCCGTTGCGAAATCTCGGCGGCCTCGGCCGCCACGTCGTGGAACAGGTGCCGGCCGAACGAGCCGCCGCCCTGCGCCACGTGCACCGTGACCGCGCTCGTCGGCAGGCCAAGCTGTGCCGCGATCTCCTCCTGGGCGACGATCGGCACCTTCAGGCTGGACCAGATCTCCGCGCTGTCGGCCCGCACATCGGCGATCGCGTTGTCCGGCTCCAGCGGGCTGTTGCTGGCGAACGCGAACGCGAACTCGGCGTCCACCGTTTGGGCCAGCAGCGGCGGCACCACCAAGGGCAGTTCGGCTTTCTTGAGTGCGGCGAGCACGGAGGCGTCGGACTGCGCTGTCCACCGTGCCCGGTCCCCACGTGACCTGCAGCGCCTGGATCGCGTCGATGCATTGGCCGAAGGTCTGAGCCCGAACGGCGACGCCGTGCGACACGGCGGCCACGTCGGTGACACCGGGCATCGCCTTGATCGTGTCGGCGTTGCGTACCGAGACGACGGTGCCGTTGATCGTCGGGGGCCGGGCGACCATGGTCGGCAGCGCGTTCGGGACCTGCATGTCCATGCCGAAGGTCTTGCGTCCGGTGACGATGTCGTGGGCGTCGATCCGGTTCTGCGGCGTGCCCAGGATGGTGAACTGAGCGGCGGACTTCAGCTTCGGGACTGCCACCTGCGTGGTCGTCGTGCCTGCTGCCAGCGTGGCCAGCGCTCCGTAACCCATGCTCTGGCCGTCCGGGTGTGTGACCACACCGTTGGCCGTGCTCAGCGTGGCAGGCGCGACACCCCACTGCTTCGCCGCGGCCGCGACCAGTTGCTGGCGCGCGATGGCCGCCGCCGTACGGACGGGCAGGTAGATGCTGCGCATCGAGTTGGAGCCGCCGGTGAGCTGGTTCATCAGCAGTTCAGGCCGCGCGTCGGCCAGAGTGACGTGCACCTTGGCCAGCGGAAGATCCAGTTCCTCGGCGATCATCATCGCGACCGCGGTGGTCATGCCCTGGCCGACCTCGGCCCGGTGCGCGGCGAACGACGCGGTGCCATCAGCGTTGACGACTACCGAGATCAGACCGGAGGTGGGTGCGGCTGCCAGGTTCTGCAGGTCACCGAGGTCGAAGATCTCCTCGGGCAGCGGCGGTGACGGGATCGCGGCGTCGGCCTGTTTCGGGTCGATCAGCTGCACGCCGATGGCCAGCGTCGGCGCGGCCAGCAGGAAGCCAAGGAAACGGCGGCGGCGCAGCCCGCGGGCCTGGGTGTCTGAATTGTCCGGCGAACGGCGTTGTTCCGCCACGATGGTTCCTCTCCCCGATCAAGGTGTGTCGGAGAGTGTGTCAGCGGCTGCGGTTGGTGACCATCGTCATGCTGCCTACGTTTGGTGCAGTCGTACTGTGCACCGTGCACAACACGTTCAGTGGGAGTGCTGACCGGACAACAGGGACGAGGCGCGCAGCGCCAAAGCGAGTTCGACCTGACCTGCGGGATCGGTGAAGTCGTTGCCGGTGATCGCCTGCATCCGCTGCAACCGGTTGATCACCGTGTTGCGGTGGCAGCACGCCGCCGCCGCCGTGTCCCGGATCGAGCCGCCGGTGCTCACCCAGATCTGCAGCGTCCCGAGCAGCAGTCGTCGCTCGGGGGCCGGCACGGTGAGCAGGTCGCCCAGCCAGCGGCGCACCAGGTGCCCCGCCAGTTCCGGCGCGGACAGCAGCAGCGCCGCGGGTAGCCGCTCGGCGAGCACAGCGATGTCGTCGTGGCCGGAGGGCAGGGTGCGGCGGGCGAGCACGGCCTGTCGGTAGGCGGTGTCGATCTCGGCCAGTCCACGTACCACCAGGGACACACCGGCCGGCACGGTCAGTACGTCCTGGAGGACCTGCAGCGCAGGGTCCAGCGCGGAGTCGTCTGTCGGGTCGTCGCGCAGCGCCAGGAGTCCGACCAGGGTGTCGGCCCGCACCTGCCACGCCGAGCCGATCTCCCGCGCGGCCAACTGCCGCCGCAGCAGGGTCGCATGGCGGTCAGCCGCCGTGTCCACATCGGCCACCACCACCGCGTAGGCGCCTTCCACGGGCACCCCGATGATCCGGGATGCCTCGTAGGCGAACGCCAGGTCGGTAGCCCTGCCGTGCAGCAGGCCCTCCCATAGCGCGGCCCGACGCTGTTCGTCGGCACGCAGTAGGTCGCTCTCGGTCTGGTGATACGTCGATGCGACCTGTGCGGAGGTGGCGTCGACGACCTCCCAGACCCGGGTTGCCAGCTCCAGCAGGGCATCCGTGTCGACCTCGCGATCCACATGGGCCCGGTCGATCAACGCCTCCCACACCAGCCGGCCGCCCAGCCGGAACGACCGCAGCACGTCATCCAGCGGCATCCGCTGCTCGGCCCGCTGCCTGCCGGTGGCCCGCGCGGCGTCGTAGCGGCGGTCGGTGTCGGCAGGCCCGTGGTCGGTGCGCTCGGCGATCATCTCCAGGGCGCGGGAGAGGTTGTCGTGGCACGAACGCCACAGGTCGTCCTGCGGTACGAGGTCCACCGCGCGGTAGCCGGGATTGCGCTCCTGGATCGTCCGCACCAGAGCGTCGGTCAACGCCGGCAGCCGCGCCATGACGCGCGCTGCCAGCGACTCCGCTGCCCGCGCCCTGTTCTCACCGCCCGTCCGGACCATCGCAGGTCAGCATGGCACGGCCACACTACTGGCCGGTAGGTGGATGGGATGAATTAGGGGACTGGCCGCGTCGGCCAGCCTGCGACGGGTCAGGAACCCCGGTCTGTGAGGTCTGTCCATACTGGCCGGGACGGACACCACGAGGATGCCAGGTTCTCCTGAGCCGCCATCCGGCGCGATAGGGCCTCCAGCCTCGTGACCTGAGGTCGGGCAAAAGTGGCGGTGAACTGAGCTGCCAAGCTTGGTGATTCCGATCAGTCGTATTTGGACAGCCAGTTCTTCAACAGCTTTGGGGTTGACGGCGATCAGCGGGCTGGGCGATGGCGTGGGCGGTGTGCTGGACGCCACCGGCGTCGGTGCGTTCGCAGGTGTGCCGTTGAACGTGGTCTCCACCGCCGGGGTGGTCGGTGGCGTCGGCCTGGCCGGTGTCGGCATCAGTGGCATCCTGCGGAACGCCGCAGGTCCCGACCAGGTCAACATCATGAACTCGGACAGCGGTGGCGGAGGAGGTGGTGGCGGTGGCGCGTCGCCGGACTACCAGACCAATCCCGGCTCGATCGCCCGCAAGACCGGCTACAGCCGCAAGCAGATCAACGACGCGATCCACGGCGTGAAGAACCAGGGCGGCTGGCGTGGCCTGGGCGGCAACCGGAATCCCGACGTCACGGTCGACACGAACACCGGCGAGGTCTACCCGCAACAACCCGACGGCGCGCCCAGCGCGGGCCCGCGCCGTCCTCGATGAACAGCGTGACCGCGAGGTCGCCGAGGCGCCGCATACGGCGCGCTGGTCGCCCACCGGTGCTCGGCCTGGTTCGAGCGGTCGCGCCCGAACTGGACGCGGAGCTGCGACGCGCCGCCGAGGAAGCCCTGGCCGAGTTGCGCGAGCGCCTTGCCCTGGCTCGCCGGTCCGCCAGTAGCCCACCCCATCGCGGTCGACACCCTCAGCCGATGACCGAGCCCGGGGGAGTGGGCACCACCTCCCGGCGGCCATGGCATTCGGCTACGCCGCACCTGCCAGTCGGCGGATCGCGCCCGTGCCGGCCGCAAGCCGGGGACGCCCAGCGAAGTGGCCGGCCCACGCCCGCCGCCGGCGATTGACCTGCGCGGGCCGCGCGCCGATGTGGCCGCGTTCGAGCAGGCGGTCGTCCGGCTGCCCGCGGTGTGCACGGCCAGCACGTCACCGGCAACTACGACTACCTGCTCCAGGTCGAGGTGGCCGACCTGGACGCCGACAAGGACTTCCACGCCAACCGGCTGGCCGACCTGCCCGGTGTCGCCGCGGTGACCAGTTTCGTCACCATGAAGGCGCTTTCGGCCGACACCGCGTGATCACCGGGCTCAGGAATCAGCGTTCCCGGTCGCCGGTACCGAGCGGACGAACAGCGACCCGATTAGTGTCAGCACCCCGACGAACCCGGCGGTGAGGAACGCGATGTGCATCCCGTGCGCGTCGGGGGCCCGGGCCGGGTCGACGCTGGCGATAGTCGCGACGCTGACGAAGGCAGCGGTGCCTACCGCGCCGGCGAGCTGCTGGACCGTGGACAGAATCGCGCTGCCATGCGAGTGCAATCGGTTGGGCAGCACGCTGAGCGACGCGGTCATCAAGGGTGTGATCAGGAAGCCGAAGCCGGCCATGAACAGGACATGGCCTGCGATCACCACGACCAGCGACGAGCCGGGGCCGAGCAGGGCGAACACCCACAACGACACGGCCATGGCCAGCGCGCCAGGGATCACCAGGGGCCGGGCCCCGAACCGATCGAACAGTGTCCCCACCGGGCGGCCGAGAAGTCCGAGCATCAGGCCACCGGGCAGCACGGCCAGCCCGGTGACGAACGTACTGGTGTGCAGCACGACCTGCAGATACAGCGGCAGCATGATGGCCGCGACACCCAGCAGGCACACGAACAGCAGCGCGCTCACCACCAGCGCGACAGTGAAGTCGCGGTAGGTGAACGGGCGCAGGTCGAGCAGCGCCCGGTCGGCACGCTGCAGCCGGATCTGCCGCCTGCAGAACACGGCGACCGCGGCGACACCCACGCAGGTCGAGATCCACAATGGCAGCGACCGGCCCCCGCCAGCCGACTGACCGAGAGCGGACAGGCCATAGAGCACCCCGCCGAACCCGATGGCGGACAGCAGCATCGACCACAGGTCCAGCGGCACCGGGCGAGGCCGACCGGTCAGCCGGAACCAGAACACGCCCACCAGCAGCGCGGTCACCGCCAGCGGAAGCACGATCCAGAACATCCACCGCCAGCCCAGCGAGGACAGCACCGCGCCGCCGATCGTCGGCCCGACGGCCGGGGCCACGGCGATGACGATGGTGATCGTGCCCATGGTCGCACCACGGCGAAGCGGTGGCACCAGCCGCATCACCGTGGTCATCAGCAACGGCAACATGACAGCCGTGCCACAGGCCTGCACGACCCGCCCGACCAGCAGCACCTCGAAGCCGGGGGCCAGTGCGTTGATCAGGGTGCCCGCGCTGAACGTCATCAGCGAGGCCAGGAAGACCTGACGCGGCGTGAAACGCTCCAGCAGGAACCCGGTGACCGGAATGACCACGGCCATGGTCAGCAGGAATCCACTGGTCAGCCATTGAATCGTCGTGGTGCTGACGTGCAGGTCGATGGTCAGGGCGCGTAACGCCACGCTGAGGATGGTCTCGTTGAGGATCATCACGAACGCCGAGACGACCAGCACACCGATCAGCAGACCCGACCTCGGCTGCGTCCCGTGATCGGCGGCGTCCCTGACGGTCACAGGGGCGGGCATGGCAAGCACCTCTCACGGAATCGGCTGGCGAACGGGGCCGTCCAGCGGCTCCGTGGTGCGTCGACGCTGACGACAACCCGGCCGTCGCACTAGTGCATATCTGACCAGACGCGGCGCTGTCCACCGAGATTCCCGGCCGGCCCTTGGCCCCGCACCGGGCCGGGCCGACCGGCAGGCGTGCTACACGGTGGCTCCTGCCGCCGCGCCGACGAGTTCCACATCCATAACGAGCAGATCTGCCATTCCGGCCAACATGTCCCGATCCCCATCATGAACATGGTCCACCTGTCGCCTCTCGGGACTCCCCGAGGGGCGGTCCGCGAACCATGTCGGTCGGGGTGACCGCAGCGCTAGGCCTAACGCCGGCCGAAGTCGCCACGGTGGTCACGGATGCGCTCGTATGGATGATCGAGGACGCCGGGTTCATCACTCCGCCAGCAATCTCGTGACGACATAACCCTCTGTTCGCAACTTGGTGAACATCCGTTCTCGCCGCATTGAGCGTGAGACTCACCCACGAACACCTGTATGACGAGACTCCGACACCCAAGCTCGGCCCGTGAACAGCACGCCTGCCGGTCGACAGCGACGTCGATGGCGACCAGAGAAACCGCGAACTCACCCAGTGCCCACCGGTGATCCACAACGTCAGGCGAACACAGCCCTCGTCGCTCCCCTGCCAAGCCCATCCATCGCCTGGTGGTCGTGACACGGCCTCACACGGCCACCCTGCTCGGCCGTGGGGGTCGGTCAAGTCCATCACACCGGGCACCGAACCGAGGAACCACTGGGAGAGCAGGAAAGCCCAGACAGCTCGGAACCCGTCACGTTCGACGCCGGTGGCGCCAGCGACCACGTGAACGAGCCCTGGTCATCAAGTGGTTTTCCACGGCGATCGAGTACGCGCCCGCAGCACCACACCTGGACACGGCTCGACAGCGGCTCCAACATCACCGCGGCCTTGCACAGAACACTCTGACCTGCACATTCACTCCCGGCCGCGGCATCGCATGAGCCCACCGCCGACGACCAAGCAAGCCCGCGGACGATGAACCCGTACAACCATCCGTGATGAACGTGAGAGACCCGGTCCGATGTGGACCGGATCTCTCACATGCCTTAGAGCTGCTAACGCAATAACTGTTCGGCTCGCGTCGCCCAGGCACGCCAGCTGCGGCGTTGTCGTCGGCCCCGGTACAACAGCGGTACCGGGACCTCCTCCGCCTTGCAGCCGGCGCACCTGGACGCCGCTCCCTGATCGAACGCCATTGTGTTAGCAGCTCTTACAGGTCTCTAAGCTGCTGTTATTCAGCATCACGACCGTCGGGACGACAGGATTTGAACCTGCGACCCCTTGACCCGGAACAACACGTGCGTGCCTGTATTAGCGATCCCGGCGATCATGCCTGCGGCGGCGAAGTTGCGGTCGGCCAGCACGATCATGCCCTGACGCATACTGCCGAGCAGTTGCGGCGCGTAGGTGGTCTCGCCGCTGGTCGCGGGGCCGAAGACGGCGTCGATCACCGTGCGGGTGCCGCGGCAGACCAGGACGAGCAAGCGCAGTACTGGATGCGACGCTCCACCGTTGTGGCCGCGGGGTTCGGTGAACACGGTCAGGTTGGCCGGACTGTCCGCGACGGTCATGGTGGTGCCGTCGATGGGACCTGCCGGTCGGTGAATCCGCGCACCGCCCGCCGGCTGGTGACCGCCTGATAGACGTCCATGAACGCATGTCTGCCTGTCGAACGCGGCTGCCGGTGGCATCGCCGGGCTCCTACCGCGTGGTGTTCGCGGTGCGGTAGAACTCGCCCGCGGTGACCGTGGCGGGGACACCGAGTTCGGTGGCGACCGCGGTGATCGCGGTGGCGCCGACGGTGAGGTCGGCCTGGCCGTCGGTGGTGAAGTACGGCGCGATGAACGTCTCGTAGTGGGCTCGCGTCTCGTCCGCGGTGTGTCGGCCGAGGAACGTCTGCATGTGCCGCACCGTGGTGTCGGGGTCGTTGTGGATCACCTGCAGGGCACGCCGATTGGCTCGTACGAGGGCCTGGACCGCGGGGTCGTCCGGCCGGATGTGGGTGGGGTCGACGGCCACGCCGACGGTGGGGATCTGGAAGTGGTCACCGACCCAGGCCAGCACGTGCCACCCGTGCTCGGCGGCGACCGCCTCCGGTGCGATGGTGCTGCCGACCAGGGCGGCGTCGATCCTGCCGTCGTGCAGCCTGCGCAGATCCATGCCGTAGTCGCCGGGCGGGCGAACGACGGTGTCGATGTCGCGGTCCGGGTCGAGGCCGGCCTGGCGCAGCACGATCCGGGCGAAGCACCCTGGCGCGGTGTGCGGAGCGTGTACCGCCAGCCGCCTGCCGGCCAGGTCGGCCAGGGAGGTCAGGCCGGGGCGGGCGAGGAACCAGAACAGTGGGCGGTGGGTGTTGACGGTGAGCGCGACCCAGGGAACGCCATCGGTCAGTCGGGACAGCAGCGTCCTGCCGAGCCCGATGGTGGCGCCGTGGCGCAGCCGCTCGTCGTCCCAGGAGCAGCCGTCGCGCAGCGCGACGTGTACGCCCTCGTCGGCGTAGTAGCCCTCCTGGTCGGCGATGTAGGCGACCAGTTCCTCGTGCAGGCCTCGCCCGACATAGGCGAGATCGATCGTGTACATGAGCGTTTCCCTTGATCGCGTCGATGCCATGCCCGCGCGTGCCGCGGCCCATGATGCTGAGGTTGACGGAGGACAGCGGCCGTCAGTACATGGCCATCCCCCCGTTGACCGCGGCTGTGCTGCCGGTCATGAAGGTGTTGTCCTCGCTGGCGTAGAAGGCGACCGCCTGGGCGACGTCGCCCGGGAGTGCCAGGCGGCCCACGGGCGTCATCGCCACCTGCCGCTGCGTGTGCTCATCGCCCAAGACATCCGCGAGGCGGGTGTCCGTCACCGGGCCGGGCTCGACGACGTTGACCGTGATGCCCCGCTCGCCCAGTTCCTGGGCGAGGTATCGGGCGAACTGCGTCAGTGCGGCCTTGGCCGTGCCCAGTGCGATCATGCCCTCCCGCGGCCGGCGGCTGAGGCCGGTGCCGAGGTAGACGATGCGTCCCCAGCCCTGTTCGGTCATGGCGGGCAGGACGGCTTTGGTGACCGCGAACGCGGCACGCATCTCGTCGTCGAGCTTGCCGCCGAGTTCTTCCCACGTCATGTCCTGGAACGGCTTGATCACGTACGGGGTGAGCGCGTTGTGCACGAGCACGTCGATGCCGCCCCAGGCCGCCTCGACCCGCTCGATCATGCTCTCGACCGCCGCTGCCTGGCGTACGTCGGCCTGCACGGCCATGGCCTGGCCGCCCGCGGCCAGGATGCCGGCGACGACCTCCTCGGCCGCGCTGGTGTTGCGGAGGTAGTTGACCACCACCCGCATCCCTCGCTCGGCCAGCAGCCGCGCGGTGGCCGCACCGATTCCGCTGCTGGCCCCTGTCACCAGTGCCACCCGGCCGGTCGTTGCAGTCACGTCCACCTCCTACTTGTCCTTTCGGGACGTCGGCCCGCGTTGTTCGTCGTCGGTGCGGCGGTGTGCTGGGCCGATCGCTCCGTAGAGCACGACGTCGACGGTCGCCCGCAACAGATCGGCCGCGGTCCAGTCGAGTTCGTTCGGCAGCTGCGAGGCGAGTAGCCGCTCCAGCGCGCCTCGAGTGATCTCACTGAGTAGCTCAGGCGGCGCCGGTAGCAGTCCCCGCCGGTGTCCGTCCCGGAACAACTCGTCGAGCCGCCGGTAGACCACAGCGTCCACACGCTCCTCGACGTACCGGCGCAGCGTCGCATCGCCGCCCCGCCCCGTGGCGAGCTGAGCCGCGCCGATCCGCCCGAGCTCATTGCCGGCCGCGATCAGGAACCGCTGTACCCGCACACCGAACGACTGTCCCTCCGCGTCCTCGGCCGCCGCCTCCAGCGTGCGCTGCACCGCCGCGAACTGCCGATCCAGCACCGCGGTGAGCAGGCCGTGCTTGTCCGGGAAGTGGCGGTAGATCGTCTTCTTGCTCATCCCGAGCTCACGAGCGAGATCGTCCATGCTCACCCGTCCGAAGCCCGGAGCGAAGAACAGCCGGCCGGCCGCCGCCACGATCACGTCGGCTCGCTGCGTGTCCGTCTCGGAAACTCCAGAAACTGATTTAGTTTCCACAGTTCCCATCGTGGCTCGCCACCGCTACGCTGTCAAGGCGTGCGGCACGCCAGGTCGCTGGCCTGGGCTTGATGTTGATCGACAAGTTGACCGATCGCAGCGATATCCAGTCCGGCGACCACGGCACCAGGGTGTTCATGGCGTGGCTCATCCCGTCTGAGTGAACCGCGGCACATGAGCCCGCTTTCCTGGGGCGGGCGCAGTTGCCTGCCGCCGGTACGTTGCGCGCAGCGGCGCTCATCGGCCTGATCAGCGCACCGCCCACACTGGGGCAGTGCGGCTTTCACTGGCAGCGTCGCAGGTCAGCTTGGGTGCCCGGGGAACCGCCCAGCCAGACCCGCTGGTGCAGCAGATGCCACAGCAGCCGCAGGGCGAACTCCTCTGACTCCGGCCGCTCGCGGGCGACCTTGCATTGCAGGACGGACGCGAGGGCGTTGGCCGCGGACGCCGCCACGGCCAGCACGATGCTCACGGCTACGTCAGGACCGGCCCTGCCGCGAGCACACCTGGGCCGCCGAGGAGGAGCGGGAGGAACCGTCCTCGGCTGTCGAGTGACCGGTGGCCGGGTGTCGGACCCGATCGCTCTCACGAATGTGGGAGCTGCCCACCCAGCCTGCGGAGGACCAGCCGCCGGCCGGTACGGCGGGCTGTGCCGGACTGGGCTTGATGGCTGGGCACGCCCCAGTGGACGTGGCGCAGCCGATCGTCGAGTCCGCGCAGGTCGTGGGGTGCCAGCGGCGGACTCGTGGTGCCTGCGCCCGCACGCAGACCGGCCACGAGTTCGGCCAGCGTGGCCGCGGCGGACCGGGACGGTCGCCAGCCCAGTTCGCTGCGCGCCCGCATGGTGTCGACCAGCGCAGCCTGATCGGCGAGCCGGAGCCAGCCAGGGTGGATCGGGAGCAACCCGGCCCGCCACGCGGGCCAGGCCAGGCCAAGCACGACGTCTCTGGGTACAGAGACGACGATGCCGCCGAGTCCGGCGGCCAACTCGGCCACCTTCAGCACGCCCTCGCCTGCGAGGTTGAACGGCCCGTACGCGCGCTGCTCAAGGATCAGCAGGATGGCTTCCGCCACGTCGGCGGAGTGCACGAGTTGGGCACGCAGGTCCGGCCACAGCGGCAGCGGGAGCCAGCGCCTGCCCAGCAACGAGGGAGGCACCAGTGGGCCGAGTAGCCAGCGGGTGAACTCGCCCGCCGCGTCGCGCTGGGCGATCGAGCAGGGGCGGATCCTCGCGACAGTGACGTCAGGGTGCTCGGCGGCGAAGGTGTCGAGCAGTCGCTCGAACCGGGCCTTGTCCTGGCTGTACGCGCTGCCCGGGATTCCTTCGCAAGGCCAGTCCTCCGTTACCTCGGACCAGCGCGGTGCGGGTTGATAGGCGGCGCACGACGAGGCACAGACGACGTGCCGGACCCTGGCCTGGGCGACCGCGTCCAGCAGTTGAACGCTGCCCATCAGGTTGGTGTTTTCCATCGGTGGTTCGCTGGTGGTCGGATTGATCGACCAGGCCAGGTGCACCAGGGCGTCCGCGCCGGTCAGGGCGTCGGCCAGGATCTGTGGTGCGTTGGGTCCGCCGATGTCGCAGGCCAGCCAGTCGACATGGTAGGCGGGCTCAGCTGGGTCGGGTGGTCGCCGCGCGACCCCGGTCACCTGCCAGCCGCCGTCCATGTGCAGGCGGCGGAGCAACGCCGTGCCGACGTTGCCGCTGGCTCCTGTCACCACAACCCGCACTCAGGTTGACTGCCCACATCGCGGTGTCCGGAAACGGCACCCGGAAGCCCGCCGCGTACGTGTCGTTACCCGCTGGGTACGCGGAATTTGCCGACCTTGTGCATGCCGTCACAGAATGGCTTGATCGTGGACAGTCCACATCGGCAGAGTGCGACCGTGGTACGGCCGGGGTCGATCAGTTCACCCTGTCGAGTGCGCGAAGACCGCGGCCCCGCGAACCACGTAGCCGGCGGTCAGCAACGGACCGCCGGGCCGCCTCTCCGGTCGTCGCGAAGGCGGTCAGGTCAGCGCGAGCCGCAGGACGATCTCGCCGTCGTCGATCTCACCGGTCGGCTGGAAGCCGAAGCCCCGATAGAACGGCCACGGTTCGCCCTTTCCTGGTTGGTAACTGGTGAACAGTTCGGTGCCACCGTCCGCCCTGACCAGTTCGGTCACCTTGGCCACCGCGGCGCGCCCGTAGCCGTGGCCCTGGAACTGCGCTCCGACGAGCAGCCGCCACAGGTAGTAGGCGCCGACTGCGCCGCGCGTAGCCGGCGGCACCGCCCAGCTCAGCATGACGAAACCGACGGGCACGTCGTCCGCGTACACGGCGCGGTACCAGGGCTAGGCCTGTGGCGTCTTGCGTGCCTCCTTCAGCGACTTCTTCACCGATGCGACGAACTTCTTCTGATCCGGCCGGACACGCACGGCGCATACCGCGTCGCGGTTGTCGTCGGTGATCTCACGCAGTTCGACGTGTGCGGTCACGTGGCCATTATCGGTCCGGGACCCGCCAGTCCTGCCACCACCACATCCCCGATGCGGCCGGATCTCCGCCAGAGGTCCGCGGGCATCGGCGAATCCTGATCACCAGTGGCCGCGCCGGTGCGAGTGCGATCCACCTGAGTCAGCACGGCAACGGCGCACCAGCACGTATTGGAGCCAGTGGGCAGCAGCAGCGCTCGCTCCGGCGGGCCGGCTCGACGCTGAGCTGAAGCACGGGCGAGAGCAGCAGCGCGGCGGTGGGCATCGGTAGGTCGGCCCGGCGTATGTCGCCGAGCAGGCCCACGGCCGGCGCGCCACCTGCCGACAGGCCGCCGATGGGGATCCGGTCGGCGGGAAAGCCTTCGTCGAGCAGCTGCCGATAGGCGGCCAGCAGGTCGTCGGCCGCGGCGGGGAACGCGTGCTCGGGTGGGCGGCGGTAACGCGACAGCAGGCTGGGTATCCCGCACTGGGCGGCGTAGCCGGCGGCGAGGAGCTGTTCCAGACGCGGCGTGCCGCTAACGAAATTGCCGCCATGGATCCACAACAGAACGCCGTTGGCCGGGTCGGCTCCCCGGCCTGACATCAGCCGGCCCCGGACTCCGTTGGCGTAGCGCACGGAGGTGGCACGGCCGCCCTTTGGCCTCGGGCCGAGTCGGCTCAGCACTGCCACCGCCTAGCAGCACCTGAGCAAGCGGCGGGTTGCCGGTGTGGTCTCCGCGCACCGCGATGGGCGCCGCCATCCCGACAGCGTCGGCGACCCGCACGTGATCACCCTGACCCAGCAGATCTTCGACGACATTGGTCCGTGCCTGGTCGCCCTCGGTCAGCTCGCCCGAGCGGGGTGATTGAGCGTGTCGGCGTACGGGTAAGTCACCTCCAGGCCCCATGAGGGCGACCTGGTGAACGCACGTAGGAGGTCGGGGTGGGCGTTCGGCAGTGGATCGGTGGTTGGCCGGTGTACAAGCAGGTCAGCGGCGGCGATCGGGCCGGTAAGGCGGCGGCGTCCCAGTCGGCCCGGTCGGCCGGTCTGACGCCGCGAACGGAGCAGGCTGACCGCGTCGTGCAGTCGGTGTGCCCGTACTGCGCGGTGGGCTGTGGTCAGCGGATCTTCGTCAAGGACGAGCAGGTCATCCAGATCGAGGGCGATCCTGACTCGCCGATCTCCCGCGGCAGGTTGTGCCCGAAGGGTTCGGCGAGCAAGTCGCTGGTCACCAGCCCCAGCCGGATCCACAAGGTGCTCTACCGCAGGCCCTACGGCACGGAGTGGGAGTCGCTGTCGCTGGAGCGGGCGATGGAGATGATCGCCGACCGTGTGCTGAAGACGCGGGAGCAGACGTGGCAGCAGACCTTCGAGGGCGCTCTGGTCCAGCGCAACATGGGGATCGCCAGCTTGGGTGGCGCGACGCTGGACAATGAAGAGAACTACCTGATGAAGAAGCTCTACACCGCGCTGGGTGCGATCCAGATCGAGAACCAGGCACGTATTTGACACTCCGCCACAGTGCCCGGTCTGGGCACCTCGTTCGGTCGCGGCGGCGCCACGACGTTCCAGCAGGACCTGCAGAACTCCGACTGCATCGTCATCGAGGGTTCGAACATGGCCGAGTGTCATCCGGTCGGGTTCCAGTGGGTGATGGAGGCGAAGGCCCGCGGCGCGAAGATCATCCACGTCGACCCCCGCTTCACCCGCACCAGCGCCGTCGCCGACCTGCACGTGCCGCTGCGCGCGGGCTCGGACATCGCCTTCCTGGGCGGTCTGGTCAACCATGTGCTGACCAACGAGCTGTACTTCCGTGACTACGTCGTCGCCTACACCAACGCGGGCGCGATCCTGCGCGAGGACTTCCAGGACACGGAGGATCTGGACGGACTGTTCTCCGGCTTCGACCCGCAGAAGCGCCAGTACGACAGCTCGACGTGGATGTATGAGGGTAGCGAGGCCGCGCCCGCCGCGGGCACCACCGACACGTGGGACGAGCACGCCTCGCAGGAGCACGCGAGCAGTCAGCACGCGAGTGAGGAACACCAGGCTACGAGCCGTGGCGAGAGTTACGGCAGTGGTGGCGCCAGCACCGATACCAAGCCCACGATCGACGAGACGCTCAGCCATCCGCGGTGCGTGTTCCAGGTACTGAAGCGGCACTTTGCGCGCTACACGCCTGAGGTCGTGGCCGATGTCTGCGGTGTATCGGCGGAGGATTTCCATGCGGTGGCCGAGGCGATCACCGCGAACTCCGGTGTGGAGCGGACCACGGCGTTCGTCTACTCGGTCGGCTGGACCCAGCACACGGTGGGTGCCCAGTACATCCGGACAGCGTCGATCCTGCAGACCTTGCTGGGCAACATGGGCAGGCCCGGCGGCGGCATCCTCGCCCTGCGCGGGCACGCGTCGATCCAGGGCTCCACCGACATTCCGACGCTGTTCAACCTGCTGCCCGGTTACATCCCGATGCCGCATGCCCACCAGCACCAGTCGCTGGACGAGTTCGTCGCCGCCGACGCGGGCAAAACCGGTTTCTGGGGCAACATGCGCTCGTACATGGTGAGCTTGCTCAAAGCATATTGGGGTGATGCGGCCACCGAGGAGAACGACTACTGCTTCGACTACCTGCCGCGGCTCACCGGCGACCATGGCACGTACCGGACGGTGCTCAACCAGATCGCGGGGGAGTGCAAGGGCTATTTCCTGGTCGGCGAGAACCCGGCTGTCGGCTCGGCCAACGCGAAACTGCAACGGCTGGGTATGGCCAACCTGGACTGGCTGGTGGTGCGTGACCTGCAAATGATCGAGAGTGCCACATTCTGGCAGGACGGCCCCGAGATCGAGACCGGCGAGCTGGCGACCGAGGAGATCGCGACTGAGGTCTTCTTCCTGCCCGCTGCGGCGCACACCGAGAAGTCCGGCAGTTTCACCAACACGCAGCGGCTGCTGCAGTGGCACCACCAGGCGATCGAGCCGCCCGGCGACGCGCGTAGCGACCTGTGGTTCTACTTCCACCTCGGTCGGATGATCAAGGAGCGGCTGGCCGGGTCGCGCGCCGAGCGGGACCGGCCGATCCTGGACCTGACCTGGGACTACCCAACCGAAGGGGCTACCGCCGACCCGAGCGCGGAGGCGGTGCTGGCCGAGGTGAACGGTTTCGGCCCGGATGGCCCGTTGTCGTCGTACACACAATTGAAGGACGACGGTTCGACGACCAGCGGCTGCTGGATCTACTGCGGCGTGTACGCCGACGGCGTCAACCAGGCCGCGCGGCGCAAGCCGGGGCGCGAGCAGAGCTGGGTGGCGCCGGAATGGGCGTGGGCGTGGCCGGCGAACCGGCGCATCCTCTACAACCGGGCGTCCGCGGCCCCGGATGGCAGACCGTGGAGCGAACGCAAGTCCTATGTGTGGTGGGATGCCGAGCAAGGCAAATGGACCGGACACGACGTGCCCGACTTCGAGGCGACCAAGCCGCCGGACTACCTGCCGCCGCCCGGTGCCACGGCACAGGAGGCGCTGACCGGCACGAGCCCCTTCATCATGCAGACCGATGGCAGGGCATGGTTGCACGCGCCGGCGGGCCTGGCCGACGGGCCGATGCCCACCCACTACGAGCCGCACGAGTCGCCGGTGCAGAACGCGCTGTACGGCCAGCAGTCGAACCCGACGCTGGAGATGTACGACCGGCGGGGCAACCGCTACCACGGGACGCACAGCGAGGTGTTCCCGTACGTGTTCACCACCTACCGGCTGACCGAGCACCACACGGCGGGCGGCATGAGCCGCACGCTGCCGTATCTGTCGGAGCTGCAGCCGGAGTTCTTCTGCGAGGTGTCGCCCGAACTGGCGGCCGAGCGCGGCTTGGAGCATCAAGGGTGGGCCACGATCGTGTCGGCGCGGGCCGCTGTCGAGGCCAGGGTGCTGGTGACCGAGCGCATGCGGCCGCTGAGGGTGCGTGGCAGGTCCATCCACCAGGTCGGGTTGCCCTACCACTGGGGCCCGAACGGCCTGAGCATCGGTGACGCCGCGAACGAGCTGCTGTCGATCGTGCTGGATCCGAACGTGCACATCCAGGAGGCCAAAGCCGCGACCTGCGACATCCGGCCCGGTCGTCGGCCGCGCGGCCCGGACCTGCCGGTGTACCTCGCCGACTACCGACGCCGCGCCGGACTGCCGTCCGATTCTCCATGAGGTGTATGGAATGCCCGAGCGCATGGGCTATGAGAGGCCGGGTAGTCCGATGGCATGACGACCAGTTCACCGCTGCGGGCGTTGGTGCTGATGTGCACGCTCACGCTGCCGCGACCGCGTGTCCCGGCATACCCACTGATCGGCCACGTCGCCCAGCAGGCGTGGGCGTCACTGAGCCGAAACGCCGGTCTCACTACGGATGCTCCGCGTTGCACCCATCCCATTCTCGCTAGTCCCATGGGGCCGCTGCCCCGCCGAACGTCCCATGCCTACCGCGACTGCGGTCTTGAGGCCTGAGCAGCAGTCGCATCGGCGCGGGTATCTCGTAAGCCCGACCAGGGCCCGGGTGCCGGCGGCGTCACCGTGGACCCGACGGACGGCCTCCCACCAGGCGTCCTGCACCGACGTGAACTTCCCCGCCGCCCGCGCCTGCTCCAACGCGGTCGCCCCCGGCAGCGCGCCGGGCTTGCGCAGCAACGCCTCCAGATAGTGGTCCAGATCCAGCCGGGATCGGCACTTGGCCATCAGCCATTCAGGCCGGGCAATCTCGGCGCGGCCGTCATGAACGACCAGGTCAGAGTAATGCAGCTGGATCCGGACCTGCCGGCCGACCAGGCGAACCGGCACTGAGTAGCGGTTCGTGCGGACAGCGATCTGGCTGAAGCGGTCGACGCGCGGGGTCAGCCAGGTGCCGGTCTCAAACGACTCATCCGGCAGCGATGCCAGCTGCGGCTGCTCGAAGGGCGGAGTGCTCACCGCTGGTGCGCGGGCGGGTGCCGATGCGCCGGGCGTCGTCAGCAGCATCCCATCCGTCGACCATCGCGTTGAGCTGCTCAAACGAGTCCACTTGCGGACCGGAACGAGATGGTTGCGGCGGAACCAGCCGATCTGCCCTTCGACGCCACCCTTCTCGTGAGCACCCTGCAGTCCTGGCTGGTAGTAGAAGGCGTCGATGCCGTAGTGAGATCGGAAGGCGGTCCACCGAGCCGTTTCCACCCGCTGGCGGGAGAAGCCGAGCACTTGGGCGACCGCAGCCTTCAAGTTGTCTCGGTGCTCGACGGGCGCGGTGCCTGGGTGCCTGAATTCGCTGGTCAGCCGGCTCGCTGGAAATCTATGGTGGCTGGGGTAGACATTCGGTGGCGGTTGCGTGTAGTGTTCTCCTCGTACCAAGAGAGACAACATCGAGCAGGCGCGGGAGATGACGGAACTACCCGCGAAGTGAGGCAAGGCGGTCAGATGGCCGGAGCCATTCAGTGGACGGGCTTCGGCTGGTGACCAGGAACGACCGGGACCGGGTTGTACAGCGCAACACAGTGAGTGAAGGTCCCGACGAGATAGCGCACAACGCGGGTGGAGATCCAGCCACCCGTACGGTAAGTGCAGTTCTAAGGCAGGACGGTCAGGTGACCGGAGTCGATCTTTGAACGGACTTCGGGCGGTGACCAGCGACGTCAAGGATGCTGGAATCGGTCAGGGAAAGGGTTCCAGCCGTGACGATCGCAGTAGTACATGGTAACGGTAAGTGGATAACACTGGAGAGAAGGGAAAGGGCACATCATTGGATCGCCCGCTGTGGCTGTTTGCCGCCGGGCGGGTACCGAAGTCCCATCAGATTGGAAGGTGGTTCTCGGTTACTGGTATGCGATCCCCGTGTCGACCGCCTCGGTGGCGGATGCGGGTACTTGAGGTCGGTCTCGCGACTGGCTGACGATGATGAAACCCAAACCCCTGGGGCCCCGGTGCGTGATGCGCCGGGGCCCCTCGTGATGTGGAGGTGCGATGATCCCTGACCCACGTGATGCGGCTGCGTCTGCCGCGGCCGACAAGTTCGATGACGAGCATTACCCGGCCTACACCATGGGCCGAGCTGCGGAAATGCTCGGTGTTACCCAAGGGTTTCTCCGCAGCCTGGACGAGGCGAACCTCATCGAGCCCGCGCGTTCCGCCGGTGGGCACCGCCGCTACTCCCGGTTCCAGCTCCGTCTGGCCGCCCGCGTCAGGGAGCTGGTCGACCACGGAACAGGGTTGGAGTCAGCCTGTCGCATCGTGACCCTCGAAGACCAACTCCACGAGGCTCAACGCCTCAACAACCAACTGAGCAAGGACGACTGACCGCGCTGTCGTTGGATAGGTCGACGGCAGTGGTAACGGGCCCCTGACGCGGCCCCCTGGTCACAGCGACTGGACACTCAACTGTCGCCCGTTGTCTCAACCGGTGGCGCCGCAGCGGTCGTTGCTCTGATGCAGCGGGCGCAGTCGGCGCCATCGCAGGAGATCGCTGCTACGAGGTCGGCGGGACGGCCAGTCCCGGTCGACACTCAGCCCGTTCTCCGGCACGTACGTCGGACCCGGGTGAACCGGCCCGCGATCTGTTCGTGCACGCGGTCCAACTCGTCCGTCACCAGGTCAACAACTACCACATCATGATCTTAAGGCGCACCAACCAAGTGCTGTTGCAATACTGATACTCCAGCAGCACTTCGTGATTTATGGTGCATCGTCGCTGGTAGTGGGCTTGCTGGGCGCGGTGTTGGTGGCGTCTGCGCCAGTGGGACCAGGCCCGGGTCACGGCGCGTTGCGGAACGGTGGTGATCAGGTGTGCCAGGAGACGCTTGACCTCGCCAAGCGTGATTGGAATGAGGCCGCTGCCAGGGCTTTTGGGGCGATCGCGGCGGTGACGGCGAGGTAGGTGTGGGCGAGCATGGCCAGGGTGATGTGCCGGTACCAGGCGTCATAACGGCGAACCTGGTAGTGATCCAGGCCGACCTCGTTCTTGGCGGTCTGGAAACACTCTTCGACCGCTCATCGGGCGCCGGCGACTCGAATGAGATCCTCGTCGGTAGTTCCCTTTGGGGCGCAACATAAATAGTAGGCAAGTTCATGTTCACCTTCATTCCTTCGCCGAGGACACACAGTGCGTTGATGAAGTCGATATGGCCTGGTTCGTCTAGTATCTGGCCGCTGCGGAGGTCATGTCTGCGGATGACGACATCATCGCCCGCGCTGGATATGCAGGTTTGGCCTTCGTCTGGAGCGACTCCGCGCCCTGGCTCCGTACGCCGGCCACGGTGGCCGACGAACCCGACAGGCTGATGACCGCGCTGGGCATCAGCGGCCTGATGATCATGGCCGGGCGAGGGTCGACCAGTAGAGACCCGACGAAGGGAATCCCGGGACGGATCACGCGACGACCCCGGTGGGAAGTCGACGATCACGGTCCTCGGTTACCTCATCCTGTGATTCGTCATCCCCATCGCATCCAAGCGCCGCTGATGTTCGGCACCACTATCGCAGGACCGTGCGCAGCCACGCGGCGGTCATGGCGAGGGAACCTGGGTGGTCGAATTCGGCGCCCTCGTGCCCGGCACCGCCGAGCAGCAGGAAAGTGGTGTCCACTCCGGCTCGGCTCAACGCGTGGTGCAGCGCCGCACTCTCCGACGACGGGATCACCCGGTCCCGGTCCCCGTGCGCGATCAGAAACGGCGGTGCCTGCGGTGAAACCCGGGATAGCAGGCTGAGCTCCCTGGCACGATCGGCGATGTCGTCGACATTCTCAACGCCGAGCAGCCCGGCTTCGAAGGCGAACGGCACCAAGCGGGTCTCGATGTCGCTGCGGGACGCAGACACCACGAGATCGGACTGACCGAACCAGTGGACTGCCGCCTGCACACCGCTGGACTGATCGAGGTTGCCGCCGACCGTGCCCTCAAACTCGGTCACCCCGGCGGTCAACGCCACCAGGGAACCGAGGTACGCACCAGCCGACGCGCCCCAGATGCCGATCTTCTCGCTCGCCAGGCCAAGGCGTCGCCCGTTGGCCCGCAACCAGCGGACCGCGCCATTCAGGTCGTGTACCTGATCGGGAAAGACGGCGTCGGGCACCAGCCGGTAGTTCACGGCGGCCACGGAGACGCCATGAGCCGCCAGCGGGGCCAGCCGCGCCGGGCCGTCGTCGGCCTTGTCGCCGTGCCGCCAGCCACCGCCATGGGCGTACACCACCAGCGGCGCATCGGCATCGGCCGCACGATACAGATCCAGTGCCAGCCGGGTCTCACCGAACGTGGCGAAAACCAGATCCCTTTCGGTGTTCACCGGACTCATCAGTGGTACGCCTCTCCTGATCGACCCCGCGACTTCGCGTCACCTTAGTCGTCGCGGCGGCGACGGTCAGAGCGCACGCAGAACGTCTCGACGAGTTGCGCACAGCTACGGACGCTCTGGGGTCGTTTCGCGCCACGTCTCGGTGCAGGGCAACGATGTCCGGACCGATCTCGGGCAGGTCACCAGCGGCGGTCCAGCGTTCCATCCGGCTGTCGAAGGCGTTCAGCGTGATCTCGGGATGGTACTGGACCCCGAGCACGTTCCCAGCCGCGAAACCCTGGGCGCCACCCGCGTTGCGGGCGATCTCGGTGGCCGCCGGTGGGCGGGTGAAGGAGTCCGAGTGCGACTGCATCCAAGTTCCAGGCGGCAGGAGCTCGGTGTCGTCCGACTCGACGGAGGTGAAACTGCGCTCCGGGCGGGTCGCCGTCGCCACCGTCCCGCCGAGGACCTGGCCAGCAGTTGAGTCGGGAGTTCGAATGTCCGGGCGCACTTCGCCGAAACCGCCTCGCGGCAGGCGGTTTCGTCATATCCCGGTGATCGCGACGGGCGCTGTAGTTGATCTCTATTCACCGCAAGACGGGAACGCCTCACCGGCCCATCGAACCCGCCACTTGATCACCGTCGCGTTCGCATCCACGAGACGACGCCTACGCATGCCGAACATGCCCAGATGGGCGCCACCGCTGAACGCGATTACCGACGGGCCTTCCGTGGCCCGGCGTCAGCGGGGATCGAGGTCGACCCGCACGGTCAGCGGGTGCGTTGCGTTGCGCTGGGAGGCACGCAGGCACAGTCGCCGCCAGCGGTTGTCGCTGCCGAGGATCCGGACCCGTTCGGCCGGATCGTCATCATCGAGGATGTGCGCCGTGCCGGCCCGCCAGCCGGTGCGCGCCAGGCTGCCTTTGACGCGGACCCGCGGATGGGCCGCGATGTTGCGCACGTAGTCGCTGTCGTGTCCGTGCTGGGCGACGATCCAGAACGTGTCGCCCACCATGCCGTCGCATACGGGCGTGACGCGCGGGCGCCTGGTGGTGCGCCCGGTCGTCTCCAGCAGCGCGTCGCCCGGCGGCGGGATACGCAGCGCGAAGGCAAGCTTGTCGAGCGGGTTGATCACCGACCGCTGAAGCAGATCAAAGTGCCGGCGCCTGGCGGCCGCCCCGGGACCGTCCCAGCGACCGGAGGCCTGATCGTTCTTGACCCTCCTCATATTCGGTCCTCTCCAGTTATCCAGCTCATGTGTCGTGTTCGGATCCTCCGCGCTGGCGCCACTGGGCGCCAGCGCGGAGGATCCGAACACGCGCTCCCGCAGGACGTGTGCCATCGCAGTTCGAGCCTGTAGCGCCACTGGCCCACTGTCGCCGCCGACCGACCGTCCCTCGAGCCGTCCGAACCGACCGTCGGTGTCAGCATGGTCGCGAGGCCGAGGCGTGGTCCAGCTGGCGAGCATCGCGGAATCCGAGCACCGGCGACTGGAGCGCCGGCCCCGCCTCGGCGGCTCCCGTCTGGAGCGGGTCGAGGCCGAAGCCTCGATCGGGCGGAGGGCGAGCGCGCTCCGGGGATCTGCATCAGCAGGAGTTGAGCGCCGACAACACCTCTAGCGGAGGGGACGCCGCGCCGAACATGCCGAGGTGGACCCCCACGTCGCGCAGGCCGGGGTGAAGGCGGGGGAGAGTGAAGTGTTCCTGGGTAACACCCCCGCGTGCGCGGGGACGACTGGGGACACCTTTGGACAGCGAGACTCGCTCGGCGTGGCGGTCAAGCCGTTGCGGGAGCATCTACAGGAACGGCCGGAGCGCCGCAGGTAGGAGACCGAGGGGTGCAGTGACCGTATTGCAGCATTGTTGATCGGGCTCCCGTTGACGTCCCCGTAGCGGCCGTCGACGTACGCGAACAACGCTCTGACTAGCGGGAAGCTGACACGATGAGCCTGCGCACTGGAGTGATCCGGGCGCAGCCCGTTCCGCAACCGCAGAGCAGGCGGCTGCGCGGTCCCGCTGGATCGAGCTGTTCGGGTTCTGACCCCGGCGAAGTGAATGAGAACTTTGACAGCTCGTCGTAAACCACCTGGTCAGCAAGTGTCGTCCCCGCGCACGCGGGGTTGGTCCCGCTCTGCACGCGCTCGCACGCTGCCGCCGTGTCGTCGTCCCCGCGCACGCGGGGTTGGTCCCGGATGAGTTCGCTCGCTACGACAGACGTTAGTCGTCCCCGCGCACGCGGGGTTGGTCCCCGGTCCTCGTGGCGCTGTACCGGCGCCTGGCTGTCGTCCCCGCGCACGCGGGGTTGGTCCCTACCGGCAGCACTTGAAACCGTGGAAGGGCACGTCGTCCCCGCGCACGCGGGGTTGGTCCCCTCTCACCGAAAGGGCCTCGACGTGTCCACTCGTCGTCCCCGCGCACGCGGGGTTGGTCCCATTGTCGCGCGTTCGGCGGTGTCGGTAATTCCGTCGTCCCCGCGCACGCGGGGTTGGTCCCAGGCCGCCACAGCCGAGCAGGAGCAGGTACCCGTCGTCCCCGCGCACGCGGGGTTGGTCCCGGTCCGCGCCGCGGCCTCGCGCAGTTGGTGGCGTCGGCGTTGGTGTCTGGAACCCCCGGCCACGTCGTTGCCAGGTCGAGTCGTGCAGGCACGTCGGCGGGCCGGTGCAGCGTCGACCGCCCAACCGCTCCATCCGCGACTCGAACGGTTTTTCGGCCGAGTCCTGTGACGTCCTATCCAGATGGTTGGGGGGCGCGCCACCCGACGACAGCGTCGAACCCTCGCAGCACCGTGTTGTCCGGCAGCATCCTGACCACGGTGTTCCGGGCCATGACCGGCAGGCGCGCGTGCAAGGCCGCCGCGACGCCTGCCGCGCGTGACCGTTTGGCGAGCAGATGTACTCCGTTCCAGCCCACGTACAGCGCCTCGAAGGCCGCGCAACATTCGCTGACCCAGGCGTCGCGGGCACTGCTGGCGGCTCGGGGCGTGACCCGTGCACGGCGTCTACCCGGGGCCTGTCGACACCGAGATGACGAAGGACCTCCCGCCCCAGTTCGAGAAGACCCCGCCCCAGAATGTGGCGAAGGAGATCCTCGATGGCGTCGAGGCCGGCGATGAGGACATTTTCCCGGACCCGTTCGCCGCGGCCTTCGGTGAGCAGTTCCACTCCTCGCCGAAGACCGTGGAGCGGCAGCTGGCGGCGATGGTCGCGGTCGTAGCGTAGGGATGGTTCATCGGGCCGCATCCAGGTCAAGGAGCTGGAAGATGCAACGAGCCATGGGGCTCCCCGTCGTGCACCTGGAGCTGCACACGCATGACCTCCGTTGCCGCCATCGCGGCGCATCCGGACGCGATCGTGGTGGCCAACGCCGACGACCTGCGCCGTGCTTGGGTCGACACACACTGCGGGCAGGCGGGTCCCACGACGGATCCAGTTCATGCAGATGCCAGTGCAGACGGTTGATCACTCGCGGCGTTCGGCGATAAGTGATTCACGGTGATCGCCCATTAACCGAACATCACGAGCACGTCGACAGGTACGTGACCGTGCGAACCGCTGATTCTCGTCGGACACTGAGTGGCCGTGACGACCGGCGTCCACTTTCCGAGAAGGAGCGAGCGTGACGAGTACAGGCGATGCCCCCAGCTTCGAGGCCGACATCAAACCGTTGTTCCGCGACGAGGACAGGACGTCGATGCTCCAGGCGTTCGATCTCTGGTCGTTCGACGAGGTCACCCGCAACGCCGAGGCCATCTACGCGAGAATCGCCGAGGGTTCGATGCCGTGTGACGGAGCATGGCCCGAGGCGAATACACAGCTTCTGCACCGCTGGATCGAGCAGGGTTGCCGCCCCTGACGTCGGCGAAGGCGTGTGACCGCCGTGGTCTCTGCTCACGACCACACTGAACTGGACGACACCGTGTGCTGGTAGCACTCCGGCAAAGCCGCGTGACCCCGTCGGCGGTCCGCACGGTGCGAGCGGCCGCGCGGGCCACCGCGGTCGGGCTAGACCCGGTGGAACTGGTCGATTTCTTCGATGGCCTGGGCGAGCAGCCGGGGGCGTCCTCGCTCAGCCGCCGCGGCAGGTGGCCGCTGGGTGGTCCTCGCGCACGGCCTCGAGCCGCTCGTGCACCAGGATCTCCAGCAGGTCCGCCACTCCAGTGCCCAGTGGCATCTCGATCAAGCGAGCACCGCGTCCCGGCCAGGCTCACCGGGCCGGCGACCACGTTGCTGCTGGTGCTGACCAGGCGTCGGTCGATCTCTGCCGGGCTGGACGACAACCTGCAAGCTTCAGGCGACCTGGACCTGTTCACCCACTGGGTCGAGAACACCGCTCACCAGGCCGGCTAAGCGGAGGAACCCCGACGGCCATGACCCACCCACAATCAGGACTGTGGATGCCGTCTCACTCGCCGGCCCCCTGCTGAGACAGTGCGCCGTATGAAGGGTGATCACCCTGGGTAAACATACGTCGCCCGGATTCTGGAGCTTCGGGCGCAACCGTGGTCTTCGGGGATCGGTGATCGTCCGGTGGCATTTTGGCTGATCAGGCGCGGTCGTGGAGAGTGACCTGGTAGCCGTCGGGGTCGGCGAAGGTGAATGTCCGGCCGAAGGGGCCGTCGATCGGTGCGGAGACGATGGTGTGACCGTCGGCGACGAGAGCATCCCTTCCGCGCCGCCGCGCCCGGGGACCGGCCGCAAGGCCGCACGCCGCCCACAGCTGGTCGGACACGATCCACGGCGGTTGTTGACCCTTCCTCACGGCCTGATCAACACCCCGGATGATCAACCTATTCCAAGATCAATATTGTTAGCAGTTCTTAGTTGATCCGTTTGCTTCATCAGTAGCTTCGCCGTGGGCTCCGTGAGGGCGGCGTCTGCCTGTGGTCGGGTCGATCAGAACTGGTAGCGGGTGGAGTGGGGTGCGAGTTCGTTCGTGGTGCCCATGCCGAAGATCACCTTGGGGGTGACGGCGTAGGGCAGGTAGGGCGGTGGGCCGGCCGCCGGGGCGGCGAAGGGCGCGTAGAACCCGTCCTCTCGCGCGGTTAGCGGCCAGCCGTACTTGGCGCCGTAGGCCTCGATGACGCGCTGCATCTCGGCCTCGTCGGTCACTTCCATGATCGGGAGTTGCACCGAACGTTCCAGTGTCAGGATCGCCGAGTCCGATGGGTTCGCCCAGCCGAATGGTTGCCCCTCATGGTGGCTGTTGTAAATCGTGCGGCCCACCGGACACCAAAGGATCGGTCGGTATGGCTTAGCATGAAGAATGATCAACCAGGGGCTTCGTCCATGATCATCCGGGTGCCTCGTCGACCCCCCGAACGTTAAAACCCAAGCTAGGGCAAAGCTAGGGCCTGTCCGCCGGGTCAGGTCCTGATTTGTCTGGTGTGGCGCGAGTGGCGCTACGCCTTGCGGCATCTCGTCTATCGGCTGGTGGCACCAGGTCACCGTCAGTCCGGCGTCGATGCGGAGCGGCCGTGTGCCGCATAGTCGCGCATCGCGTCGGTGACGTCACTCAGGAAGCCGATGACCGTGCGCGCCTGGTCGTCGTCGAGCCGGCCCGCGATCTCCGCCACGGTGTCGGCCAACGGCGTCAACGCCTGCCGCACCTCGTCGCGGGCGTGGTCGGTGGCCCGTAGTGCGATCCGCCGCCGGTCCCGCGGATCGGGCGCGCGTTCCAGGTGGCCCGCCGTGACCAGGCGGTCGACCAGCGCGGTGGCCGACGCGGAGCGGATGCCCAGCCGGTTGCCCAGCTCGACGGGGCCCAGCGGCTCGGCACTGGAGACCACGTGGTCCACGGCCTGCACGTCGGTCAACCGGACGCCGAGGCGCCGAGCCAGCGCGCCCTGCATCTCGCGGCCCGCTTGCAGTACCCGGCGCAGCGCGAGGCCGATCTCCCGCCCGGTCACCTGATCGTCTGCCACTCCACCATGGTAGCTAGAAGATCTAGCGAGGCGTACCGTGGGCAATATGACTAGAAGTTCTAGCGACATGGGTGGTGAGCAGGACAGCGCAGACATCGGCGCGATTACCGGCCACGGATGCCTGGTGGTCGGCGGCGGGCCGGGCGGGCTCACGCTGGCGTACCTGCTGGGCAGGGCAGGTGTCCCGGTGACGCTGCTGGAGGCGCACCGGGACTTCGACCGCGACTTCCGCGGCGACTCGCTGCACCCGTACACGCTGGAACTGCTCGACGAACTCGGCCTGGCCGACGAGCTGCTGACCCTGCCGCACCACAAGGCGCGCTACTTCCGGTTCCACACGCCAACCGGCTCCGTGACAACAGCCGACTACGGGCGGCTGCGGACACGGTTCAACTACGTCGCCCTCATGCCGCAGGCCCGGTTCCTGGATTTCCTAGCCGCGCGATTCACCGACCTGCCCGGCTGCCGACTGCTGACCGGGGCCAAGGTCACCGACCTGCTGCGCGAGGGTGACCGCGTCAGCGGCGTGCGCTACCGGGACGAGCACGGCACCCATGACCTGGCCGCCGACCTGGTCGTTGCCGGCGACGGCCGCTTCTCCAAGCTGCGCCGCCTCGCCGACCTGCCAGCGCACTCCCTCGGTGCGAGCAGTGACCTGCTGTGGTTCCGGCTGCCCCACCACGACACCGATCCGCCTGACGCCGACGTCGACCTGTTCTTCGGACGCGACCACTACGTCGGCCTGCTCGCCGGTCCCCGCGGCTGGCAGGTCGGCTACAGCCTGCCCAAGGGCGGCTATTCGGCGGCGCGGGACGCGGGCGTGCAGCCGATCCGGCGCTTCCTCGACGAGCAGATCCGGTGGCTGTCCGACCGCACCCACCTGCTCACCGACTTCGCCCAGACCACGCTGCTGTCGGTGGACATCTCTCGCGTGCGGCAGTGGTGGCGGCCAGGGTTGCTGCTGATCGGCGACGCCGCGCACGTGATCTCCCCGGTCGGCGGCAACGGCATCCTGATGGCCGTCCAGGACGCCGTCGTCGCAGCCAACCACCTGGCGCCCCCGCTGCTCGGCGCCGGCGTAACCGACGACGTGCTCAAGGCCGTTCAAGACGAACGCGAACCGGCCATCCGGCAGGTGCAGGCTCAGCAAGTCCGCATCGAGCAGCGGACGACGCGTGCCCGCGAGACCGGTCGCCCGATCGCGCCACCCGCGCTGCTCAAGGTGATCACCGCGATCCCCGGAATGCGCCGACGCGCGGCGAAATCCAATGCGTACGGACCCGTTGCGCCGACGTTGGATCCGGCTCTGGCGGCCACTCTGGTGCTCGCTGGTCGTTGACCGGCGCACTGTCTGGTATGCCGGGTGAACTCGACGCGACCACTCGCGCCGAGAGGGTCGACCTCACGACTGCCTTTCCAGAGCGGACGTGTGGTGTCAGGGTCAGTCGCGGCGCAGCGCAACCTTCAGGGCCCCGGTCTTGTCCGGCCGGGAGAACGTCTCGTACGCCTGCGGCATGTCGTTGAGCTCGAATTGCCGGCCCGGCGGGATCACCGGTACTGCGCAGTGTGTGGCAGTCACGCCCGTGAACAACCTTGCCTCCGGCGCGGGCGAGAAACCGGGCGGTATCCGTACCGCTCTCGGTGCGGGTCGCATCCAGTTGCTGACGCAGCCGCGATGCACGAGCGCTGAGCTCACGATGATCGCGTTCGGCAGCAGCGGCCCTTCGGCTCACGCTAGCCGGCTCCGCTTCCAACTCGGCGGGACCGGGCCGTGGGTCGGCGGGGTCCGATATCAATCCAAGCGGGACCGCAGCGACAATGGTTGCGGGATCGAGGCCACAGGTTGGGCACGCGCTGCCAGCGTCGAGCGCCGAGCTGACGGTTGTATGGGTGCGATGTGCCCTCCTCTCGACCACGTGCCCGCGATACAACCGGACCCGCCATCTCATGAGGTCTCGGGGCGGCGTCGGCGCGCCGAACAGGAGCGCCCTGAATTTGACGGCCTGCTCGGTGGACAGTGGCGGCCACGCGTCGACGATCTTGCGAACGTGCTCGGCCATCCGCTCGCTGTCCTCCTGCGGCTTCTGGTCTGCGCGGGTCAGGAGGTGTTCAGCGACGGGGTCACCACGATGCTCGTAGCCCGACAGGTACTCGGTCACTGGGCCACGGTAGCGACGATCGTTGACACCAATCGGGTGAACCTCATCCGACTGCGACGAGACCGGGCCCGACGTGGTAGACGTGACTATGCCAGCCCGCAGAACCCGCCCGATCCCGCCCCACCATCCACACCGGTCCAGGCTATGAACGAGATCCCGGAACTGTCGAACTTCGCCATCGCCACGGTGGCTGCACTTTGATGATCCTCGCGGCGGTCTGGTGACGGGGTTGTTGGTCGCGTTCGGCAACGGCCAACACGCCGGCCAGCTGGATGTGATCAAGACCGCCGGTACGATCGTGGTCGGCGTCTGTGGCGCGGCGGCGTTATGGCTGACCGCCCGCCGGCAACGCACCCACCGAAATCAGCGTGAACCAGAAACTGCGTGACCAATTGGCGGTGGAGCGGGCCTTCAGCTTCCAGCAAGAACAAGCCGAGTTCGCCCGCCAGCACCAGGAACGAGTCGCCGCGGCGGCCGAGACCGACGCCGAAGCCCGCCGAATCACCGAGCTCTACACCCGCGCCGCCGACCAGCTCGGCTCGTCCCAAGCACCGGTTCGGCTTGCCGACCTCTACGCCCTGGAGCGCCTGGCGCAGAGCAGCCCCGGCCGACTGCAGACCATCGTCCATGTGGTGTGCGCGTTCCTACGGATGCCCTTCACCGTCCCAACGGGGATGGCCGAGCCTCGCGCCGCTACGACACCCGACGCGGGCCCGGGCGTGGTGGCCTCCGCCACCAGCAGAAGTGACGACATCGCGGCCGGGAATGGTGCACCAGGCGAGGGCGAGGTTGCCGTACTGGAGCAACTGGAGGTGCGCCTGACCCCCAGCGCATCCTGGCCGACCACCTCGCGCCCGGACCTGATCCCACGAACCCGGTCTCGCAGTTCTGGGAGGGCATGGATCTCGACCTTGCCCGCGCCGTCCTGATCAACCAGCGTCGCTCGGCTGCCGGTCAGCCGGAGTTCGGCGAACCTGCCGCGACCGACGCCAGGTAGACCGTGGCGGTCGCTTCGTCGCGCTGCAGGGGGTTGGTGAAGGTGATGACGTCGGCTCGTGGCCGGGTGAAGGCCGATGCCAGTGCGGCGAGGAACCCCTCGTCGGGCGGGTCGTTGGACCAGAGCCCGAAGACGCCGCCGGGGTGCAGCCATCCGGCGAGGCGGCGTAGCCCCGCTGGTTCGTAGAACGACCCGTGACTCGGGTGCAGGAGGTGGTGTGGGGAGTGGTCGATGTCCACGAGGATGGCGTGGAACCGCCGCCCCGGCCTGGCCGGATCGAGCCCTCCGGGGGAACGCAGCAGCGCGAAGAAGTCACCGTGTACGAACGTGCACCGACGGTCCAGGGTCAACGCGGGCTCGGTGGGAATGAGGCCGCTCCGGTGCCACTCGACCACCGCATCGAGTGCTTCCACCACCGACAATGATCGCACCCGCGAGTCGGCCAGCACGGTCTGCGCGGTATAGCCCAGACCCAGACCGCCGACCGCCACGTCGAGGTCCTGGCCGGTCAGTTCCGCCAGCCCTCGGCGCGCGAGTTCCACCTCGGCGACGGTGAACAGGTTCGACATCAGGAACTCGTCGCCGAGCTTGATCTCCAGCACGTCCCGCTCGGCCGTGCCGTCCCATCGGCGACGCAGGACCAACTCGCCCAGCGGGGTCGGGCGCCAGTCGAGTTCCTGAAAACGTCTGCTCATCGCAAATCCTAACTTGTCGGGGGTTGCCGGCGCTGTCGGTGTGGCTACTGCTTGCCGGATCAGCCCACTCGTGCCGCTGGCGCGCCGCGGATCTCCGGCGTCGGCGAGTCAGCGACACCGAAACGGCTCGTGGTCTCGATGAGCGCCAGGAAGCGCGAGAGTGACCGTCGTAGGTCAGGTGAATCTCATGCATCGCCCTGGTACAAGCGATGTAGACATGCCCTTGTCCATCTCGGTGGCGTAGTTCTCCTCGTCCACGTGCGGAACGATCACGTCGTCGAACTCCAACCCCTTCGCGATGTGCGCCGAGGTGACGACGGTACCGCCGGCGAAGGTCGTGCTGTCGTAGTCGAGGAAGGTCAACTCGACACCGGCCTCTGACAAAGCATGGTAGAGCGTTCGTGCGTGAGCGACGGTCTTGCAGATGATACCGAGAGACCGGTGGTCGCCGCGCCGGTGTCGCTCGACGAGGACCCGGATCTGTGCCGTCTGATCGTGCTGGTTCGCACAGGCAACGACCCGAGGGGGTGGCCCGTGGCGTAGGAAATCTCACACGTCCCGTGAGTGTCTGCCGCGGCGATCGGGCAGTACGAATCTGGGTGACCACGCCACGCCCGGATCATCTGCGGCAGCTTTGGCGGCCGTCCTGGGGTTTCCGCTGCCTTTCTTCGCGGCCGGTCGTCCTTACGCTCGTTTGGACGCCTCCGATGGCACAGACCCCAGCACGATTGTCCCCTCTCGCGCCACAGCGACACGCACGAGCACGTAACGCTCCACTACGCGCGATGGCGTTGCACCTGCGTCGAGGCCGTAATCCCGTGCTGCTGCGTCGGATCACTCTTCCGGACGTGACGTCCATTACGGACTTCGGAGCTCCGTCTAGTACCAAAGTCCAATTGCGCCAACGGATTTCGGTGACAAGTATGTATGTCATGGAGATTCCACCTGGGGCTTAGAGTTTCGGCTCCGGCTGGTCCACAGTTGTCCCGGCAACCGGCCGGGCGTCCTGATGAAGAAAGAAGGGAGATGGGCACGATGTCTGGATCGTTCGGCGCTGGTCGGGTCCACACTAAGGTCGAGAGCCCGTTGGGCGAGTTGACGTTGGTCCGCGAGGGCGAAAAGCTCGCCGGCCTCTACTTCGAGCATCACTGGTACCGGCCGCCACCCTCCAGCTTCGGACCGCGCCTCGATGACGGTTTCGACGCGGTCATCAATCAGCTGGCCGAGTACTTCGCGGGTCAGCGGCAGAGCTTCAAGCTGCCGATGCTGCTGGCCGGCACCAGCGAGCAGGTCGCGGTATGGCGTGTGTTGTCCCGTATTCCCTACGGTCACACGACCACCTACGGTGCGCTGGCTCGCGAACTCGGCCTGCCGATCCCCGCGCGGGATGTCGGAAAGCTGATCGCGCGCAATCCGCTGTGCATCCTCCTCCCGTGCCACCGCGTAGTCGCGGCCGACGGCGACCTGACCGGCTATGCCTGCGGCCTGGCCCGCAAGCGGGCACTGCTTGAACTCGAGGGAGCTCACGGGCGGCCGTGGCAGCAGCTGACGCTCCCGCTCGACAAGGCCGCGAACACGCATGAGATCCCGCGGCTCCGGCTCCGCGGACGACCCGTCGTTGCGATCCGATGATCGGCGACCGATGAAGACAGGAATCGAGGGCCACACGTTGGTCGCCCATCGTGGCAAACCGGCCCAGTTGCACCGCGCCCCAGAGACCGCCGACCATCTCATGCCCATCGTCGCCGGTCCCGGGAGGCGAGGACATCGCCGCCCGATCCCCTCGTCCGGCGGACCGACGCGCTCGCGCCAACGTGGCCTCGTGATGTCGATCTTGCCGACGTAGCGCATGCCGTACCGGTCGAGGTAGGCCTCGATGGCATCGCGCGCTTCGGTCCCGCCCGCGAGCTTCGCCAGCTCGTCCAGGAAGCCTTCGTCCTTGACGCCCTGCAGGAACGCCACGACCTCCGACTGCGGGCGGATCACGTCCGCGACGTCGAGCAGCGCCAGTCCCATGTCCGACGTGACGTTGTCGGGGGCGGACAGCGTGAGCATGTCAGCCGCGTTCTTCTCGCCCAGCCACTCCTGCAGCTTGTCGGTGAGCCACCACGTGGCCTCCATTCCCGCCATGATCGCCTGCAGGTTCAGCGGATCACTGAGGACCGCTTGTGCTCCTCGAAGGCCTCCAGCAGGAAGTCCAACAGCGCCGGTCCGGTCTTGGTCGGGATGTCGCGCTCCAGGGCGGCGAGGGACACCTGGCTGCGCTCGATCAGCTCGGTGACGCTGGCCGGATCGGTCTCGATCGGGGCGGACGCGCCGCTGGCCGGCGGCCCTTCCGCGACCCGCGTCCGGGGCGACGGGACGAAATCGTTGCGGTCGAGGACGGTCTGCAGCGCGTCCCTGATCAGCGGATCGCGTCTCCCCATGACGTCCGGGAGCCCGGCGCGGCTCGCGGGCGAGGCCGGACGTGCCCGACGGCGGCCACTGCCCCGGCGGTGGCCAGCACCAGGACCAACGAGTTGAGCAGCACCATGGACAGGCTCGCGCGGATCTCCCGCAGTGAAGTGGTCAGCGAATCCCAGTACAGCAGTCCGGACGAGCGTGATGGCACGTTGGCGCGGATGTCTTGGCGCGGTCGGTTCAACGGGCACGGCACAACCTCATGGTCTGTCTGGTGTGGACTACAATGGCTAACGGACTGGTTCGACGCCGGGCAAGTATCGCCACGGGCAGGCGGACGACGCGCAGCGTCAACCCACCGCATGCGGGCCACCGCAGCCGTATCGCAACGTCCACAGGGCCGCCTGGGTGCGGTCGGCGACTCCCAACTCGTGGTACACCTTGGTGAGGTGAGCTTTGACGGTGCGCACGGTGATGCCAAGGCCCTGCGCGATGGCCTTGTTCGACCGACCGTCCCCCACCATGACAAGCACCTGCCATTCCCGGCCGGTCAGCTGTACGGCGGAGGGTTCCACGTAGCGCCGCACCAGCAGGACCCGTGCCACCCGTGGGTCCGGCGGCGATGCACACCACACCAGATCGCGGATGGCTTCGGCGATGACTTCCGGATCGCCATCGTCGATCAGGTAACCCGCCGCGCCGACCGCGAGCGAGTCCACGATGAGTTGCGGATCCGCGCGTGAGGTCAACACCAGCAGGCGCACGTGCGGGTTGTCCGCCACGATTGTCGCGGCCTCCCGGAGGCCCTCGGTGCCCGCGGAGGACAACTCGATTGCCACCACGTCCGGCTGTAGCTCCTTCACCACGGCCACCCCGCCGGACGTGCACGGCGCTACCCCCACCAACAGGAGATCATCGCTGTTACCGACGACGTCGGCCAGACCCGTTCGGTTCACCAGGTGGTCGCCGACGATCAGGACACTGATCATTGAGTTGCTCCTATCTACTGTGGATGCGATGCCAGCGAATGCCGGCGAAGGCGCCTATCGGTAGATCGGAACGTCAGCGCCAGCCGCGTGCTTGCCACGCCGGCAAGACCACTGGTGTCGTTGGAATTGGGGTGGCGGTTACACGCTGGCCTTGACAAGATCCGCGGCCCGTTCTGCGATGGCAAGAATCGTCGCGTTCGGGTTCGCGCCGACAAGATCGGGCATGACGGAGGCATCGGCGACCCGGAGCCCCGACACGCCGCGCACGCGCAGTTCCGCGTCGACGACGGCGTCAATGATCTCCACGCCGTGCATGTCGTTCCGTTGAAGAGCAGCCTGCTGGCTGTCGCCTCGCCGACGATGGTCAGGTTGGTGCGCACCGAACGGATCGGGCCGACGTAGCCGTCGCTCGCCGTCTGCCGCCGGCCGTCGACGATGTTCTGGTCCGTCCGGCCGATCCCCTCTTGATGCTCGCCGTTGAGATCCAGCGACACCGGAAGATCGAGTTCGCTGGTCGCCTCCAGGACCGACAGTTCGAACGCGTTCTTTCGTTCCGGCACGGCCACCACCATCGGGCCGTCGGTACCGGTAGTTGGCATCACGGCCGGGGGCAGTTTCGCTGCGGCGAAAGTAGGGCAGCAGGTCGCCGTAGCTCCAGCCGCCGATACCACCGCCCCACGCGTCGTGGTGACCGCGGTGGGCCCGCAGGTGCATCATGCCGTTGATGGCGCTCGTCCCGCCGAGCACCTTGCCCCTTGGGTACGGCAGGGTTCTTCCGCACAACGCGGATTGCGGTGCGGCCCGGAACGCCCAGTCGATCGGGCCGCCCAACAGCCGCGGCCATGCGTCGGGCCGCGCGACCTCCGCGGGACCGGTCAGCGTGCCGGCTTCGACGAGCACGACTCGGACCGTGCTGTCCTCGGACAGCCGTGCGGCGAGCACGCTGCCGGCGGTACCGCCTCCGACTACGTAGTCAGTGTTCCCGAAGTTCATCAGTTACACCTCCGCATTTCTGTGCACACCGCCCGTATCTGGCCAGCGGGCCGTCGTGCCGTCTCGGCGGCGGCAACGGTTCCGCCCATCGCCCAGTAGGCGATGGCCTTCGCGCGCTGTGCCGAGTCGTGGCACGCCTCGCGGATCAGCGCCAGCGAGGTCGGCGTCACCGGCGCGGCGCCAACGCCCTGGACGAACCGGGCCGCGACCAGCACACCCACTGCAGGCCGGTCAGGCCGCTGGTCAGGTCACGGCGGATGTAGGGCAGCGCGACGTTGACGACCTGGGAGGCCGGCACGACGAAGAATCCGAGCATGGCGAGGGCCCACGACGCGGGCGGACGATGTGCCGGTGCGAAGCCCACGACGGGTCGCACGAGGACCGAATCGGACATGAGTACCTCACCTGACGGGCTGCGATGTCATTCGCCACCCATCAGATCCGCGCCCGCGCCCGCGCGGGAGACTCCACCATAAGGAGTGACGGCAGTACCTCCCTCCTAGCAGGAGGGCGGCCGTACTGTCGTGACGTGGACAACAGGTCCGAGGTTCGGGACTTCCTGACGGGCCGGCGTGCGCGGATCACGCCGGAGCAGGTCGGGCTGTCCACGTTCGGCGAGAAACGCCGAGTCCCCGGTCTACGGAGGACGGAGGTTGCCCAGCTCGCTGCACCACCCGCTCATCGGCGACATCGAGCTGAGGAGCGACACCCTCGAACTGCCCGCTGACGCGCTCGTCCTCGCTACCTACACGGCACCGCTGGACAGCCCGGGCCAGGAACAACTCGACTTCCTGGCCAGCTGGACCGGCGAGCGACCACGCGAGACCCGGTGGACCGCCCACCGAGTGGACTGAGCGGATGACCGGCTGCAGCGCGGCATGTGTTGGACAACCACCCCAAAGGAGTTTGTGAATGAAGATCGGTATCGGCTTGCCCAACCAGGTGCGGAACGTCGATCCCTCCGTGATTCCCACCTGGGCCGCGCAGGCCGAGCAGGCCGGCTTCTCCACACTGGGCACCGTCGGCCGCATCGCCTACCCCGGTGTCATGGACACCGTCGCACTGGCAGCGGCGGCAGGCGCGACGAGCACCATCGGACTGCTCAGCGGCGTGCTGCTCGGCCCGGTGTGGCCCGCGACCCTGCTGGCCAAGGAGGTCGCGGGCATCGACGGTGTCTCCGGCGGCCGGCTCACCCTCGGCATCGGCATCGGCATCCGTGAGGACGACTTCGTCGCCGACGGCCACGGCCCCCGGGCACGCGGCAAGCGGTTCGACCGGGACCTGCAGACCTACCGCGACGTCTGGCGCGGTGCGAACGTCGGCGGCGACCTCAACCCGGCCGTGCCGCGGGGCACCCGTGAGGTGCCACTGATGTTCGGTGCCGCCTCGCCGGTCGCCCTGGAGCGGATGGCGCGCTGGGGCGAGGGTTACATCGGCCCGTCCGTGCCCGCGTCGATGGCCGCGCAGCCGTTCGACGCCGCCCGCGCGGCCTGGCAGAACGCGGGCCGCGAGGGCTCGCCCCGCCTGGTCGGCCTGGTGTACTTCACACTCGGCGACACCGAACTGGGCCGCTCGAACGTGCATGACTACTACTCGGTCGCGCCAGAGTTCGTGGACGTCGTGGTGAGCGGGGTCACCGACACCGCGGACAAGGTGCGGGAGGCCGTCCAGCAGTACGCCGACCTGGGTGCCGACGAGGTGATCTTCAACGCCGGCACGGACGATCTGGCCGAGGTCGCTCGGCTCGCCGAGATCGTCTTCTGAGCGCCGGCACGGACGTTGTGCCCGCGCCGCCCAGGTGCGGGCACAACGCTTGGCGTCCGTGATCGTTTGATCCTGGACTGCTGGTCAGGCACCGCACTAGCGATCGTTACCTGTTGTCCGGCTGCTGGTATGGCGTATCGAGCTGCACGGCAGTAGGGCGCCGGACGTATGCCGCTCCGCGTTCTGCAGAGGAACTATTCCCCTGCGTGGCCTCGGGGACTGCAGCGCGCGCGTCGCGGCGCTTAGTGGTCTAAGCACAGAACTCAGGCCAAATATCCGGCGTCGCAGTCCCGTGGGCAGTCCACCGGCACAATCCTTCGTCCAGCAGGGTTGCGCGACCAGTGAGCGTCGGCTCGCGGCACGTCTTGTGGGTTGGATGGAGATCTTGGGTGAGGTCCTAGCGTGCAGCTGCGTTGGCGTCGCGAAGTTTCCGCGTGATTGTTTCCAGAGCGTCCATCTCTTTGTCGGTGAGACAGTCCGCGAAGTGGACTTGGGCGCTCTGCTCGTGTGCCGCCAGGGCCTCGGCGAGACGGGCTTCGCCGGTGGGCGTGGCCTGGAGGAGAGTTGCCCGCCGGTTGGTGGGGTCGGGCACCCGCTCAACAAGGCCCTCTGCCTCCATGCGATCGATGAGCCGGCTGAAGCTACTGGGCGGGAAGGAGACCTGGGTAGCCATCTCGTTCATCCGAGTGGCACGCCCTGGCGTGCGATGGAGGCGGACCAAGGTCTCGAACCAGGTGCCGGGCAGGCCCGTCTTCCGCTCGACGTCCTCGGCGATACCACGTTGGAGGTAGTTGGCCGCCTCGACGAGCAGCCCGACTGCTGTGACGAGGTCACGTGTGATGACGCCTCGCCGGGGTCCTGGGCTCATACTTGGAACTCTACCAGATGGAAGTGTTGCGGATGGGTGATCTCATGCGTACCGTTCCAGATGGAAGAGTTCCACGTAGTCGATACTGACGGAGGAGTCCCGTGGCCGACCGCCCCGCTGACATCATCAGCCCGATCACCGATCAGGTTCTGCCGCTCACGACCAGCACCGCCGACGCGCTCGCTGCGGGACGGGTTCCCTATGACAAGCCGACCCCGGCGAACTCGGTGATGCTGTTCGTTCACGCCTTGTTTCTGGACAGCGCCCAGCGTCTGCCGACCAAGCCACCCGGGCCCGGCGGTTGAGCGAGTCCGCGACCGGCCAGTGTCTGCTCCAGTGACGTGTAAACGCGATGCCTGCTTCAATTCGTTGCTGGACTCGACCGCTGCCTGTCCTGCTCTGTCGCCGATGGCGATCGGTCGGGATGAGTCACAGTGGAGTCGAGTCCAGCCACCCTTGCCACAGCCGGCGGTCGTCGTCCAAGCGGATCGCCGTCTGCGCCACCGGTTTCCGCCGAACAAGGGCCAGCAGGAGATCCGTTGCCGGTCCTTCCAGGCGGACATCTGCTTTCGGCATCGCTTCGGTCCAGGTCATGCCGTCAGCCGTGCCTTCCACGGCCCAGACGTCGGCCGAGTCGACGGCATGCAGGGCAAGTCGTGCCCCCGTGGGTAGCGGTGCAGGACGTTCGGGTGATTGGTCGGCGACCAGGCGGTCAAGCCATTCCGAGATGCCGTCGGTGGCCAGGTCGGTCGTGAGCGTGTACTCGGTGTGCATGGCGAGAGCCGCGTCGGCGCGGTGGATGGTCGCCTCGTGCAGCCGACGGCGGACCCACCACGACGCTGGACGAGGGCCCAGAAACGTGGCGACGGTGGTGTCCGGCCCGATGTCGCTCACCGCGGTCAGCAGCGTTCGGGGGCCGTCGGCCAGCCAGTGGATCGCGTCAGCGGCACCCGCGGGAGGTTTGCCGTCTCTGACCAGACGCGGATCCAGGCTGCTGTCGGCTCGGTCGGTGATGATCTGCGCGGCCCACCGGTCACCTCTGCCGACATGGCGAAGCAGTTGAGTCAGCGTCCATCCGGGGCAGGTCGGTACCGGCGTCGACCAGTCCGCATCTCGCAGCACGGCTCCGAGTTCCGCGTTCTGGTCGACGAGCGCCGGGGCATGGTCCATGAGCTGATCGAACGCCACGTCGGCCACGTCGGCAAGAAGTGCGGTTGGTACTGGTGACGGTGAGATCGCCGCCGCTGTCCCCCTTCCCGCACGGCCCGCACCTGCTCACAGATCGCGGGATCCGCCCGGCAGACCTCCGGACGGTGCGAACCGGGGGCGGATGCGGTCGACTTCGCCGATGAGGGTGGTGTGGTCACCTGCTTCGTAGGTCACGGGGGCTCGGCAGACCAGTCGTCAACACGGGTGCGCACGGCTGGGAACCGGTGTTCGTCCTGGGTGAAGTCGTTGCGCGCGAATTTGTTGGTCCCGCTGGTCAGAACCGCGTCGCGAGGCGGTGTGTTCGTATAGGAGGACATGCAGGCCATCGAGTCGCCAGGACGCTACGCCAACGCGTTCTACGACGCCTGTTTCTCGCGGTGCTGGCGTTTGCCGCCGTGGTCGGCTGGTCCATGGGCACAGCCGCTGGCCGCGGCGCCCGAATCGGGCGGCATGTCGGAACAGCTCGCCACGTGGGGTCGCGATCACGGGCTCAGTGGAGTCGTCATGTGGTTGGAAGGCGAGCCGTGTACGGAGATACAGCCACGAGCCGGTGCGGTCGGCCGAAAGTCCGCCACCCGCCGTAGTGGTGAGACCCTGACCTCGTGGTTCATGAACCGATCGGGTCGCCGATGACCGGCCGAGGGTCGCCCGGCACGGTGCACTGGACGACCCCGGGGGAGGGGCGGCCACCAGAAGGCAGGGATCGAAACCGGGCCGAACCCGTCGGTCTCGCTGCTCGTCGGCGCGGTCCCCGGAACCGGCTACCAACGTGGCGGTACCGGGCAGATCGAGCCTGTCGCCGCAGGTGTACCGCGCGTCCGTGGAGGAACATCTCAGTCGCTCTGCAGTTGCGCTGGTCCACAGATGGTTCACAACACGATGTCATCAATCTCCGCGACGCACGTCGACTGGCACCGGTCGGTTGCTCGAGCCGGCAACGGAGAGCAAGTGCCACGCGCGGGCCGCGACATGCAGGTTGAGGCGGCTGTCCACGTCGTGGAAGTCGATGTCGCCCACGTCGCGGATCCGCCGCAGCCGGTAACGCAAGGTGCTGCGGTGGATCAGAAGCGTGTTGGAGGTGGTCGTGTAGTTGCCACCGCACTCGAGGTACTGGAACAGGGTGTTGGTGAGGTCGGCGTGGTGGCGGTCGTCGTACTCCAGCAGCGGACCCAGCCACTCCCGCACATAGCGCTCGATCTCCGCGCTGTTCTGCCCTGTGCGCAGGATCCGGTACAGCCCGAGATCGTCGAACATCGAAAGGCCGTCCGGTGCCCGCGAGTCCCGCCGCAACTCCAGCGCGCGTGTCGCCTCGCCGAGGGACCGGGGCAACTCGGCCACCGAGTCGGCCTGGCCACCGACACCGACAGCACCGCCCGCCGCACCCAGCTCGCGGCACAACAGGTCGTAGAGGTCAGTGGCGGGCACCGGGCTGGCGGCGACCAGCACGACAGTATCGGCCTGGCTGCCGGACAGGCACCGCATGCCCAGCGTCTTCGCGGCGCGGGCCACGGTGTCATGGGCGTGCGCCGCGCCCGGCCAGTCGATCACGATGACCTGGTGCGGCGTGTCCAGATCATGGCCGGCCGCCTGGGCTCTGGCGAGAGTTCCGTCTGGGTCAGCGCCGGTGACGAGGTCGTGCACGAGATCGCCGCGGAGCCGCGCCTCTACCTCGACGAGATCCCGCTGACGGGCCAGTTCCCAGCCGAGTGCGGCAGCACCCTCTTCCAGCGCGAACAGCTCCGGCGGGCCGACGTCGTCCTCCTCGCCGATCAGCACCAACGCACCGAGGACCTCCTGGCGTGGTCGGGCGACGGCGACCAACGTGTCCTTGTCCCGGACGGGTCGGCCCTGGCGGACGGCCTGGCGCAGCATGTCCTCGTGTCTGTTGGGTTCGGGCTTCGGGAGGTGGCCTGCCTGCTCTGGGCCCGACCAGCAGCGCAGGTTGCCGAAGGGGTCCTGCACGGCGACCGCGAGGCCGGTCAGGTCGTGCACCGCGTTGGCGATGGCCTGTTCGCCGGTGCGGCTGGCGAGGGCGCGCCGGATGGTCGTCTGCCGTTCCAGCGCCGCCGCTGACGCGGTCAGCCGCTCCCTCGTCTTGGCGAGTTGTCTATCGAGTGTGTCCAGCAGCCTGGTGTGCTCTACTTCCTTGTGCTGCAACGTGATCGCGGCGATGGCGGTACCCGCGTGCCGGGCGAACAGTCGCAGCCGCAGCACCACGTCCGGGGCGGGCATTGCGTGCGCCGAGACCACCAGGTAGCCCAGCAGCCCACCGGGACCGCGCAGGGCGAGCGCGCCCGACCACGGCCGACCCGGTAGATCCACCTGGCCGTCCGCGCCGTCCAACGCTGCAACCTGATTGTCCAACGCCCGGCTGTCCAACATCCAGCCGGTAGGCGACCGTCCCAGGTTTCTGTTCCGCACCAGGTAGGTTGCCGCCAGATCGCACGGTCCGCACGTGGGCACGGCGCAGCTGAGCAGCAACATAATGTCTTCCGCATGTGAACAGTCCAACAAGAGCGTGGACAACACGTAGAGGCCGAGCAGCGGGGCCGCCCCAAGGGGCAACTTCATGGGTGATGTCCGACCGACGTCCATCAGATGCCTCCTGGCTGGGCTGGACCATGCCCGCGGTGCCCGGCCAGCATGGCAGCGGCCCCCTTTCCACGCCAATTGGTCAATCCTGTGCCCTGCGGTGGTGAATCATTTCGTGGATTTGGGCCGGGTGGGCGCAGGAAGCCCACGCCCGCCGACGCCATCCTGGGTTCGCAAGGTCAGCCACGAATCTTGACGGAGGCCAGAGAACAGGACGCTGATGCGATTGGATCCGTTCCGCCGGCTAGATCGACTCAGCGACCCGGTCATGGGAGATCCAGGACATCTCTCGCGATGCCGGTGGAGGCCTTCCGGCCCGGCGACCAGTTCGCCGTCGCGCACGACCGGCCTGGTGCCGCATCGGAAGACGTCGACGTCGCGGGCGGCCACAACGTGGTGAACATCCGCGCTGAGCGTTCCCGGTGCACTCCGAAGGCGAGGTGATCGTGGACGAGCGGCCACGCGGCGCGTGCAGCCGGCAGCAGTTCCTCAATGAACAGCCTCGACACACAAAAACTGGCTGTCTACTTCGACCGACGTGTGCTGCGCCTCTCGGCCGCCGACGCCGTGAGGAGTGCGGCGATCGGCTGGATCTTCGCGTCGCGCAGCGTGCCTGAAACGGGACAAGCGCAAGTTGCCTCGGGTGCGAGCAATGCGGCCTTGCGGACGCGAGTTGGTGAGAGATCCCAGGTCGACCAGCGGGCCGCCGCCGCGCTGGCAGACGGGGAGTGAGCATCGACAGGACGGGACCATAGACATGGCGAAGGCAGTAGGAATCGATCTGGGTACGACCAACTCGGTGATCGCCGCGTGGGAGGGTGGCGAGCCGATGGTGATCCCGAATGCCGAGGGCGCACGGACGACTCCGTCGGTCGTCGCGTTCGCCGATACCGGCGAGCGGCTGGTGGGCCAGCTCGCTCGCCGGCAGGCGATCCTCAATCCCAAGGGCACCATCTACTCCGCCAAACGATTCATCGGCCGGAAGTATGACGAGGTGGCCGAGGAGGCCAAGGCGGTCACGTTCGACGTCGTGCCGGGGCCGGATGGGGCTGCCCGCTTCACGGTGCGCGACAAGCTGTACGCGCCGGAGGAGATCAGTGCGCTGGTGTTGCGCAAGCTCGCCGAGGACGCGACGAAGTTCCTCGGCGAACGTGTCACCGAGGCCGTGATCACGGTACCCGCGTACTTCAACGACGCGCAGCGGACCGCGACCCGGGACGCGGGCCGGATCGCCGGGCTGGAAGTACTGCGGATCATCAACGAGCCGACTGCGGCCGCCTTGGCCTACGGGCTGGACAAGAAGGACCACGAGACAGTGCTCGTGTTCGACCTGGGCGGTGGCACGTTCGACGTGAGCATCCTGGACGTGGGCGACGGCGTCGTCGAGGTCCGGTCCACCGCGGGCGACACCCACCTGGGCGGCGACGACTTCGACCGCAGGCTCGTGGACCACCTGGCCGATCAGTTCCAGCGCGACAACGGCATCGACCTGCGGAACGATCCCCAGGCGCTGCAGCGGCTGTTCGAGGCGGCGGAGAAGGCCAAGGTCGAGCTCAGCTCGGTCAGTCAGACCCAGGTGAACCTGCCCTTCGTCACAGCGGACGCGTCCGGCCCCAAGCACCTGACCGTCACGGTCATGCGCTCGACCTTCGAGCAGATCACCGCCGACCTGGTGGACCGGTGCCTCGGGCCCGTACAGCAGGCGATGGGCGACGGCAAGGTGTCCGAGCAGGACATCGACGAGGTCATCCTGGTCGGCGGTTCGACCCGGATCCCCGCGGTACAGGCGCTGGTCCGCAGGCTGACCGGCGGCAAGGACCCGAATATGACGGTCAACCCGGACGAGGTCGTCGCGTTGGGCGCGGCCATCCAGGCCGGGGTACTCAAGGGTGACGTCCAGGACATGCTGTTGCTGGACGTGACACCGCTGTCACTGGGCGTCGAAACGCAGGGCGGGGTCATGACCCGGATCATCGAGCGGAACACGACCATCCCGACCCGCCGGACCGAGGTGTTCTCCACGGCGGCCGACAACCAGCCCGCGGTGGACATCGTGGTGCTGCAGGGCGAGCGCGAGCGGGCCGCCGACAACCGGGTGCTCGGCCGGTTCCAGCTGCGCGACATCCGGCCCGCGGCGCGGGGCGAGCCGCAGGTCGAAGTCACGTTCGACATCGACGCGAACGGCATCCTCAACATCCGGGCGCGGGATCAGGACACGAACGCCGAACAGAGCATCACCATCAGTGAGAGCTCGAACCTGGACCGCGCCGAGGTCGACAGGATGATCACGGAGGCCGAACGCAACCGGGTCACCGACCAGGACCTGCGGCAGTCCGTGGACGCCCGCAACGAGCTGGACACGCTCGCCTACCAGGTGGAACGCCGCCTGGCGGAACTGGGGGACGCGGCGCCCGAACACGAGCGGCAACGGGCCGAGCTGTTGATCAACGATGCTCGGGACGCGGTGCGCCAGGAGGCGTCGACCGACCGGGTCCGGCCGTTGATCGACGAGCTGCGCGAGGTGTACCAGGCGCTGCTGGCCAGGTCTTCGTCCTCGGGTGAGAGCACCGCCGGTAGCGCGGCGGGCAGTGCGGAGCGCGGCGGCGACGACGCCGACGACGTGATCGACGCCGAGTTCGACCGGACCTGAGGTGGCGGCATGCCGCAGGACAACTCCCCGGCCCCGGAAGCAGCGCAGCCCACCGACGAGGTGGAGCAGCAGGCACCGGCCGCTCGCGATCTGGAGGACCGGCTGCTGCGAGCCGTGGCGGACGCGGACAACCTGCGCAAGCGCTACGCACGGGACCAGCACCAGCAACGCCAGGCCGAGCGCGACCGCGTGGCCGCGGCCTGGCTGCCCGTGGTGGACAACCTGGAGCGGGCGCTGGCGCACACCGGTGCCGGCTCCGCCACTGGGCCGGCCGATGCCCTGCTCACCGGCGTCCTGGCGGTCCGGGACCAGGCGGTGAACGTGCTCGCGCAGCTGGGCTATCCGAGGCACGACGAGGTCGGAGTGCCCTTCGATCCGGCCCGGCACGAGGTGGTGACCATGGTCGACGATCCGGAGCAGCCGCCGAACACCGTGGTCGAGGTGCTGCTCCCCGGATACGGCGACCCGGAGCACCAACTGCGCCCGGCCGCCGTCGCCGTCAACCGGCGACAGGAGTGATGCCGCCGTGGCCACGGACTTCTACCAGGTGCTCGGCGTGCCGCGCAGCGCGACACACGAGGAGATCCAACAGGCCTACCGGCAACTGGCCCGCCGCAATCACCCGGACATCAACCACGACCCGGCGGCGGAGGACCGATTCAAGGAGATCAACGAGGCATACCAGGTCCTGTCCGACCCGGACACGCGTCGCCGCTACGACCGGTTCGGCGAGAACTTCCGGCAGGTCCCGGCCGACTACGACGAACGGGTCGCCGCGGCGGCGGCGGGCGGCACACGCGGCGGCGGGCGGACCCGGTACCGCGGCGACGTCGGTGGTGCGGGCGGGGCCGGCGGCGGGATCGACGACGACCTGTTCGACGACCTGTTCGGCAGCTTCTTCGGTGCGCGCGGCGCGGCCGGTCCGATCCCGGGTGCCGACCAGGAAGCAGAGCTGGAGCTGACCGTCGAGGAGGCCTACCGGGGCGGTCGCAAGCGGATCACGCTGTCCGGGGATGGGTCGCGGACATACGAGGTGACCATCCCGCCGGGCGTCCTCGACGGACAGCGGATCCGGCTGGCCGGCGAAGGTGGCCGCGGTCGGGGCGAGGGCCGGTCGGGTGATCTGTACCTGGTGGCGCGGATCATGCCGCATCCGCGATACCGCCTGGCCGGCCGGGACATCCACGTCGAGCTGCCGGTCACGCCGTGGGAGGCCGCACTCGGCGCGACAGTCCCGGTGGCCACCCCGCAGGGCGAGGTGAAGGTCAAGGTGCCCAAGGGCACCAGCAGCGGCCGACGGCTGCGGGTGGCCGGTGAGGGTATGCCGAGCCGGCGCGGCAAGCCCGGCGACCTCTATGCCGAGGTGAGCGTCAAGGTGCCCGCCCGGCTCGGCAAGCGGGAACGCGAGCTGTTCGAGGAGCTGGCCGCGGTGTCGACCTTCGACCCGAGGAGCGGATCATGACAGCGCCACGACGGTTCCCGCTGGTCGTGCCCGACCGGCTCGGGTTGGACGCTGTGGCAGCACGGGCCGGGCTGCACCCCGACCTCGTCCGCCGGTTCGTCGCGCTCAGCCTGCTGGACGCCTACCGGGATGCCGAAGGCCGCCTGTGGTTCCGGCCCGACGCCCCGGTGACGATCGCCCGGATCCTGCGGCTGCGCGCCGGGCTCTCGCTCAACTACACAGCGATCGGTCTGGTGATGGACCTGCTGGACCGGATCACCGCCCTGGAACTCGCTCTGCGCACCAGGAGGGACACGTCATGGACATCAACAGGCTGACCACCAGATCCCAGCAGGCGCTACGCGAGGCGCAGACCCTGGCGCAGGCCGCCAACCACACCGAGGTGGATGGCGAGCACCTGCTGCTCGCCCTGCTCGACCAGGACGACGGTCTGCTGCGCAGGCTGCTGGAACGGCTCGGCGCCGACACCGACGCGCTGCACACCGACCTGGAGGCCGAACTGCGCCGCAGGCCGACGGTGACCGGCCGCGGAGCCGCACCGGGCGAGGTCTTCCTCACCCAGCGGGTGAGCCGGCTGCTCGACGCGGCGGACCGGGAAGCCAGGCGGCTCAAGGACGAGTACGTCTCGGTGGAGCACATCGCGCTGGCCATCGCCGAGGAGGGCAGCGCTACGGCCGCGGGCCGCATCCTGCGCGACCGCGGGGTGACCCGGGAGGCGCTGCTGGCCGCGCTGACCTCGGTTCGCGGCAACCAGCGGGTCAGGTCGGCGACCCCGGAGCAGACGTACGAGGCGCTGGAGAAGTACGGCCGGGACCTGGTGGCCGACGCGCGGGCGGGCAAGCTCGACCCGGTGATCGGGCGTGACGCGGAGATCCGCCGGGTGATCCAGATCCTGAGCCGCCGAACGAAGAACAACCCGGTGCTGATCGGTGACCCCGGCGTCGGCAAGACCGCCATCGTGGAGGGTCTCGCGCAGCGGATCGTGCGCGGCGACGTGCCGGAAGGCTTGCGGGACAAGACGATCTTCGCGCTCGACCTGAGTTCCCTGGTGGCCGGGGCGAAATACCGCGGTGAGTTCGAGGAGCGGCTCAAGGCCGTACTCGCCGAAGTCGGCGCGGCCGAGGGCAGGATCGTGCTGTTCGTCGACGAGTTGCACACCGTGGTCGGTGCGGGCGCGGCGGAGGGGGCGATGGACGCGGGCAACATGCTCAAGCCGATGCTCGCCCGCGGTGAGCTGCACATGATCGGTGCCACCACGCTGGACGAGTACCGGGAACGGATCGAGTCCGACGCCGCGCTGGAACGCCGCTTCCAGCAGGTCATGGTAAACGAGCCCGATCTCGCCGACACGATCTCCATCCTGCGCGGCCTGCGGGAGCGGCTCGAGGTGTTCCACGGGGTGAAGATCCAGGACAGCGCGCTGGTCGCCGCGGCGACCCTGTCGCAGCGCTACATCACCGACCGGTTCCTGCCGGACAAGGCGATCGACCTGATCGACGAGGCGTGCGCGCGGCTGCGTACCGAGATCGACTCGATGCCTGAGGAACTGGACGAGCTGACCCGCAGGGTGACCCGGCTGGAGATCGAGGAAGCCGCACTGGCCAAGGAGACCGACCCGGCCAGCCAGGCCCGGTTGGACCAGCTGCGGCGCGAGCTGGCCGACCTGCGCGCCGACGCGGATGCCAAGCGCGCCCAGTGGGAGTCCGAGCGTCAGGCCATCCGCCGGGTGCAGGAGCTGCGCGAGGAACTGGAACAGGCTCGCCGCGAGGCCGAGCTGGCCGAGCGCGACTACGACCTCAACCGGGCCGCCGAACTGCGGTACGGCCGGATCGCCGAGCTGGAACGTCGGCTGGCGGCCGAGGAGGAGCAGCTCGCGGCCAAGCAGGGCGGCCAGCGGTTGCTCCGGGAGGTCGTCACCGAACAGGAGGTCGCCTCGATCGTGTCGGCCTGGACCGGCATCCCGGTGGCCAGGTTGACCGAGGGCGAGCGGGAGAAGTTGTTGCGGCTGGACGACATCCTGCGGGAGCGTGTGATCGGGCAGGACGAGGCGACCAGTCTGGTGGCCGATGCGATCCTGCGCGCCAGGTCCGGCATCCAGGACCCGCGCCGGCCGATCGGCTCGTTCATCTTCCTGGGCCCGACCGGTGTCGGGAAGACCGAGCTGGCCAAGACGCTCACGGCCGCGCTGTTCGACACCGAGGACAACATGATCCGGCTGGACATGTCCGAGTATCAAGAACGGCACACGGTCAGCAGGCTGATCGGCGCCCCACCCGGCTACATCGGTTACGAGGAGGGCGGCCAGCTGACCGAGGCGGTCCGCCGCAAGCCGTACTCAGTGGTGCTGCTGGACGAGATCGAGAAGGCACATCCCGACGTGTTCAACACCCTGCTGCAGGTGCTGGACGACGGCCGCATCACCGACGGCAAGGGCCGCACGGTGAACTTCCGCAACACGGTGATCATCATGACGTCGAACATCGGCTCGGACCACCTCGTGGAGGGCGTGACCGGTACCGGCGAGATCAAACCCGACGTCCGCGAGCAGGTGCTCGGCGAGCTGAGACTGCGCTTCCGGCCCGAGTTCCTCAACCGGATCGATGACATCATCCTGTTCAAGCCACTGGGCATCGAGCAGATCGAGCGGATAGTTGACCTGCAGTTCGACGAGCTGCGCAGACGTCTGGCCGAACGTGGCATCACTGTAGAGATCACCGATCGCGCCCGCAGGCTGGTCGCCGAACGTGGCTTCGACCCCGTCTACGGCGCCCGCCCGCTGCGCCGGTTCATCGCCCACGAGGTCGAGACACGCATCGCCAGGGCACTGCTGCGTGGCGACCTGGCCGAGGGCCGCGTGGTGCGCGTGGACAACCAGGGCGGCGAGCTCATGGTCACCAACGAGCCGGACCCGGCCAGCGTGGGCGCGCGGTGACCGAGGCCCAACATCCACAGGAGAGTGAGACGATGCATTCCTATTACCTGACCGGACAACCACCAGTACACGTACTCGCCGACGCGGCCGTGCGGGGCTCGGGCCCCCTGGAGAGCGGCCAAACAGCCCCGACCACGGCCGGGTGGTTCGAGATGGCCAACTCCCGGGCGCCCCGACTGGGCACATTGGACGCGGCGCGGTTCCTGCGCCTGCTGCCCGACGACGCCTTCGCCACGGGCACCGCGCTGGTGCCCGCGATTGTCGCGGGCTCCGATCTGGCCGTGTTCCCGCTCGGCCTGTTCGGCATGTACCTGAACCGGCCGGGCCTCCCCGACATCTGGAACCCGGCGGGCTCACCGTTGCGGGGAGAGCACCCGTGACGATGTTGAGGGCGGACCCGCATCTGGCAATGACACGACCCGTGCCGCCGGCTGCCTCGGTCTGCGAGGAGTGCCTGCGCGCCGGCTCGACGTGGCTGCATCTGCGGCAATGCCTGACCTGTGGGCAGGTCGGCTGTTGCGACTCCTCTCCCATGCGGCACGCCAGGGCGCACGCCCTCGGGGTCGGGCATCCGATCGTCCGCTCCGCTGAGCCCGGGGAGAACTGGAGGTGGTGTTATGTCCACGAGGCGTATGTCTGAGCAGCCGATACTTCCGGAGACCGGAGGGCACGGCGAGACACCGGACCTGTACGGGGCGTTCCCCCGCCTGTCGGACGAACAGATCACCACCCTCGCCAGGTCCGGTCACCGCAGGCCGACGCACCGCGGCCTCCTGCTCGCCAGGGCGGGCATGCCCAGCGACATGTTCTACGTCGTGCTGCGCGGACAGGTAGCCGTGATCGACGAGAGCGAAGACGTCAGACAGGTCATCCGTGTGCACGGACCGCGCCGGTTCCTCGGCGAGCTGGGCCTGCTGGAGGGACAGATCTCCTTCGTCACCATGGAGGTCCGGTCACCGGGCAGCGTGCTGGCCGTGGCGGTCCGGCGGGTGCGCGAGATCATCGAACGCGATCCCGTACTGAGTGATCTGATCCTGCGTGCGTACCTGATCCGCCGTTCGCTGCTGGCCGGTCAGGGCGTCGGGTTTCGGATCATCGGTTCGGCGTACTCGCCCGACACCCGCAGACTGCGGGAGTTCGCGGCGCGCAACCGACTGCCGCACCGCTTCATCGACGTGGAAAAGGACCCCCAAGCGGAGCAACTGCTGCGCCGCTTCGACGTCTGCGCCGCCGACACCCCGATCGTCATCTGGCGCGGCGGCGACGTGCTGCGCAACCCGAGCAATGCCGAACTCGCCCGGCTGGTCGGCCTGCCCACGCCGCCGCCCGGGCAGTCGGTCGTCGACCTGCTGGTCGTCGGAGCCGGACCAGCTGGACTGGCCGCCACCGTCTACGGCGCGTCCGACGGTCTGAGCACCCGGCTGCTGGACGCCATCGCGGCGGGCGGCCAGGCGGCCACTTCCTCGCGGATCGAGAACTACCTCGGATTCCCCGCGGGCATCTCGGGCGCGGAGTTCGCCGAGCGCGCGGTCATCCAGGCCGAGAAATTCGATGCACCCCTGCAGATTCCAGCCATCGCGGCCGGACTGGAAGCCGACGGCGGCTATTACAGAGTGCGCCTACGGGACGGCGGCGAGGTGGTAGCCAAGACCGTGGTGATCGCCACCGGTGTGCGTTACCGCAAGCTGCGGCTGCCCAGGATGCGCGCGTTGGAAAGTGGTTGCGTCTTCTACGCCGCCACTCAGTGGGAGGCGCAGCACTGCGCAGGCCAGCCGGTTGCCGTGATCGGCGGCGGCAACTCGGCGGGCCAGGCCGCGCTGTTCCTGTCCGGCCACTCGTCCCAGGTGCACCTGGTGTGCCGCTCACCGCACCTGGGCGAGAACATGTCGCGTTACCTGGTCGACCAGATCGAACGCAACCCCCGGATAACGGTGCTGTGTGACACCGAGGTGTGCGAGCTCCTCGGTGACGAGGAGCTGACCTCGGTCGTGGTGCGTCGTAACCGGACCGGTGAGCAGTGGCCAATCCCCACCCGGATGATGTTCGTCTTCATCGGTGCCGAACCATGCACCTCGTGGCTGGCCGACGCCGTCCACCTGGACGAACGCGGCTATATCGTCTCCGGGCAGGACGTGGGACAGGACGCGCCGACCGACAGCACGTGGCGAGCCTTGGACCGTCAGCCGCTGACGCTGGAGACCAGCATGCCTGGCGTGTTCGCGGCCGGCGATGTCCGCAGCGGCTCGGTCAAACGTGTCACCTCGGCGGTCGGCGAAGGCGCGATGGCGGTCCGGATGGTCGCCGAGCACCTCGCAGGCGCCGGAAGCATGAGATGAACCGAAACCCGGGAAGGTGAGCCATGCCGGTCATGGGTGTGACGAAGTTCCAGCGGCTGTTCCGCGTCGCGGCCGAACTCCAGGTCGACCGCAACGATCTGAAACGCTACAGCGACTTCGTCAACGACAAGATCTACGACATATTCTTGATCGCACAGGCTCACGCGAAGGCGAACCACCGCGACATCATCGAACCGTGGGACCTGCCGGTGACCAAGGGCCTGCAAGAGAGCATCGACCAGTTCCAGAAACTGGACCACGAGATCGAGCTGGCACCGATCCTGGCCGAGATCGCCGCCCGGCCACCCCTTGACCGCGAGCCGTCGGAGGACACGCAGGCCCGGCTGCCCATGCTGGCCGGCGGGCTGAGCCTGGCACTGGCCAGGACGATCAGGACGATCGATCCCAACGGTGCTGTGGTGCACACGGTGCTGTGGGAGCGCGCGTTTCGGCTGTTCGATCTGCTCTTGTGAGGATGGACGCCATGGAGGCGTTGGGTGGGTCGCGACCGCGTCCGGGCGGTGGCATCTGCGGGCCACGACCGCGATGTGCGGCGGCCCGGCGGCGCCATTCGCCGCCGAATTTTGGTAGCGCGGGGCCGATATCTACGGGCGGGCACGGATGCACTGTTGGTCCTTGGGCACAGCCGTCTTTGGGACACTGCCGTGCCTGGACAATGCCGCGGCGGAAGGGGAACGGATGACCGAGTACGAGGAACTGCCCCGGCCGGGCTTCACCCTGGATCCAGCCCTGGTCATGAGGTTCGTCTCCGATGAGCTCGACGAGCGTGGCCAAGCCGAACTCGCCGATCAAGTGGCCCGCGTCATTGCGTTCCACGCCGATCTGCCCACCGGGATCATGGCGAGGATGGCCAAGATCGCGAAGCACCTGGGCGGTGACGCAGCACTGGCGCGGTGGCTCGAACGCTTCCCCGGCCGGCCGAGAATCCTGGCCAGGATATTCGGGATCAGCGAGCTGCTCGATGCGTTCACCGCCGAGTCCGGTGTGGTGACAGCGCTGGCCGAACTGCGTGCCGACCATGGCGACCCGCCGGGGTTGGGTTTCTACATGTCACCGGACACCGACCACGAGACGCTCGGCACGCTTGCCTGGCACATTGAGTCGCTGCTAGCGAACGACAGGGTCGACGAGGCGGTGCGCGTGGCCCTGGACGCGGCGACGATGGTGAAGCGGCTCGCCCCGCGAGCCAGAGAACTGGACCCGATGCTGCCGGAGCTGGGAGCGCTGGCCGAACAGGCCCGCGCCGGGGTGGCGGAGGCGGCGCTGACGGCGCACCCGATCGGCGGCGGGTGAACGATCACGTTCTGGCCACCGCCCCCGTCGCGGGTCTGTCGCCGCAGGAAAGGGCCGCGCTCGATGTGATCGAGCGTGTGCTCGGCGCCAAGGCGCCAGGTGACCAGGACGACCCGGACCGCATCATTGTCGTGCACCCGGACGGCAGGCGGGCGGCGTTCGTCGAGGTGACCATCGGCGAACAGCGCGATCTCCAACTCCCGCACCTTCGTCGCGAGTCCGATCTGCGGTGGCCGGCCCCGGCGTGCTGGTGGTGGCACGTCATTGTCGACGACGTCCGGTGTCTGCGCAGGGTCCGCGAGGTGTTCCCGGTGGCGGCACGAGCGTGCGAGGCGCACGACGTGTGCACGCCGAGCATGCTGCCGCTGGCCCTGACGGCAGCCGTGCCCGACTTGCACTGGCTGGTGCACATGGCACCCGCACGGTTGATCGGCCACGCCGGCATCCTCGACCGGCCGGCGACGGTGACCGTCACGTCCACCGCTCCTTCCGCCGACGGTATGGCCACCGTGGTACCCGCGCTGGACGCATGGTTCGCAACCGACCAAGCGATCCGGGCCGTGGCGAGGCTGGCCCGCGGCGAGGCCGACGAGCGGCACCTGTACCTGACCGTGGACTACACCGGCTTTGTACCCGACGCGTTCGACGCGCTCGTCCGCGCCACCGACACGCCCGGCAGTCCGCTGCACGGGATACCGGACATCACCCACGTGTGGGTCACGCCGGTGTTCGGTCGGACAGTGTTCCTGTGGTCCCACCACGACGGCTGGCACCGCTACGAACCCTACGACTCGCCGGCGTGACTGCGGTGCCCCACGTTGTTCATCGACACGACCAACCGGGCGCTGGGCAGCGCGTCGGGATAGCGACTGGCGAGGAACCCGATCAGGCCCTCACGCAGTTCGCACCGCAGGTCCCACGAACTGGGCGCGTCCGCAGACGACGCCAGCAGCCGTACCACCATCGTCGACGGCGTCGAGTCGACCACCTGGAACACCCAATCCCGGCCATCCCACAGCGGCGACTCCTGCACCAGCCTGCGCGCCTCCGCGCGTAGCTCGGCCACCGGGGCGTGGTAATCGACGTGCAGGACGACCGAACCGAGCACCCGCGTCTCGCGGCGCGACCAGTTCTCGAACGGAGTCTTCGTGAAGTACGTGGTCGGCAGCACCAGCCGCCGCTCGTCCCACAGCCGCACGACGACGAAGGTCAAGGTCAGCTCCTCGATCCGGCCCCATTGTCCCTCTACGAGCACGACGTCGTCGAACCGCAGCATGTCGGTCCACGCCAACTGCAGGCCCGCCAGCACGTTGACCAGCGTTGCCTGGGCGGCGAGTCCGACCACGACACCGGCCACACCCGCGGAGGCGAACAGCGACGCGCCCAGCGTGCGCAGCGGCGTGAACGTGGTCAGCATCGTGGCCACCGCGAGCAGCGTGACCGTCACGGCCGTGAGCCTGCGCAGCATGGCGATCTGGGTCCGCACCCGCCGTCGCCTGCGATTGTTCGGCACGTCGATCGGCAGCCGCTGGAACAGCAACCCCTCGGCCACCAGCAGCATGCGGATCACGAGCCAGGCCGCAGCTGCGATCAGGAGGATGTGCAGGACCTGCTCCGCCACGATCGCGGCCACACCGTAATCCATTGTGGACAACGCGACGTAGTTCGCCGTGACGAGCAGGACCGCCGTCCACGGCCACCGGCACGTGCGGTCGATCTCGCGTAGCAGTGGGCGGTATCGTCTGATCCGCATGGCCAACGTGATCAACAGACGGGACAACCACGCGGCCAGCAGCCCTGCCGCCGTCGCCTCCGCAATCGTCAGCACCACATCTAGCAACAGCTCTCCATCGTGTTGGTGAGGTCGCCGCCATCGCTCTCAGTTCACCACCGGCCACGGGGTTCAAGGCGAACTCGTCGGTGCAGTCGATGTGGTGCGGCCCGTCACGATCGTGGTGCCGTCCGTGGCGATCCACGTCGTAGGCGTGACAGATCACCGTTGGTTCGCAGGCATGCGGCGATCACCGATTGGTCTTTCTCAGGGCGATTCCGACGGCCTTCGCCGTGTCGATGTTCGTCCGGTTGCCGCGTCACTCGCTGGTGCGCGGTGACGCGTCGTGGTCGTCGCTCAGGCGTTCGTCGTCCGCTTGGCCGTGTCGCCGGTCACCCGCTCCGGGTCGCCGGACTCGGAACTGATCTCGATCCGGCGCGGCTTGCTCGATTCCGCCACCGGAATGCGCAGTCGCAATACGCCGCGGTCGAAGTCGGCGGCCAGCGTCCCCGAGTCCAGGTTGTCCCCGAGAAAGAGTTGGCGGGTGAATTCGCCCCGCGGTCGCTCGTCCACCAGCACCTCGTCCTGGTCGGTGTGCATCGGTTCCCGCCTGGCCCGAATGTTGACCACGTTACGCTCCACGGTCACGTCGACGCCCTCGGGCGCGACGCCGGGCAGGTCGATCGCGACGCACAACTCATCGCCCCTACGGAAAGCCTCGATGGGCATCGTCACATACGGCCTAGCGCCACCGAGAACCTGTTCGCTGAGCCGATCCAGTTGTCGGAACGGGTCGAACCGCATGAGTGTCATTCGTGGCCTCCTGCCGAAGTTATCCCGATGTCGCGATTCCAGCATGGCCACCGCCCACTGCTGATCGCCTGCACCCGCCCGGCCGAAATCGGGTACCCAATTCGTCCTGCCGGTACAGATCGTCGAGCGGCGACCGAGCCGCTCCACTGCCATGCTGAGCAGCGGGCTCCTTAGCTGCTGGGCCTGCGCAGGCCCAGCAGCTGGTCGATCCGTCCCTGTCCAGCCAGCGCCGAAAGTCCGCGACAACAGCGCACGTTCGCCGACCGAAATCTCATCCAGTCCGGCCAGTGTCATCCAGGCGACCCGTCGCCCGCACGACCCGTGCGGGCGAATCCGAGAGTCTCAACCGGCCGAGCCAACCGCGAGTCGGTAAGTAGACGACAACGATCTCACCGTTTGTGCGGCACGCGCAACGCGAACGGGATGCCCGTTGTGGCATTGGCCATCTACTCGGTGGTACTGAGCCGGAGCATGCACTCCCTACTGGCGGGGTTGGCTATCCAAGGCCACGTTGCCACACCACGAGCTACCCCGCTTCGATCTCACGAAGCCAAAACAGCTGCACGCTCGGCCACACCAGAGTGAACGACCACCACCGCGACGTGGGGTCGGGACAGTGCGGCGACCGAGTGCGGTGTGGTCGCCGTCGTCGTAGCATCGGGTTTGTGCCGGTGTTCTCTGGCAAGGTCGTGCCTCGGCTGCTGCGGGTGTTCGAGGTGGCCGAGGACGTCATCCACGTGCTCGTCGCCCTTCTTCTCGTCGCGCTGTCGGTCGTGCTGATCGGGGACGCCGCGCGTGATGTCGCGAGCACGATCAGGGTCGGCAACGTGGCACTGAGCGTAGTGTTCACCGTTCTGGACAAGACGCTCATCCTGTTCATCCTGGCGGAGTTCCTGCACACCGTGCGCATCACCATCCAGCACCGCGGCCGGTTGGACGCGGAACCATTTCTCGTCGTCGGCCTCATCGCCGGCGTACGACGGGTGCTCATCGTGACTGCGCAGACCGAAATATCCTTCCGCTGGAACCCGGAGGGCATCGAACTGCTGGTACTGGTGGTGCTGATACTCGCGATGGCGATATCCGTCCTGGCCTGGCGTCGATCATCCCGGGCCGGCGAGAAGCCACCGGCGTGATTCAGCTGACCCGCGGCACACCGGTCGGCCTGACAGGGGGAATCGGACGAGCAGAATCATCCCGAAGGCGTGAGACACCCTCCGGTTGCGGCGGCCATGCTGGCCCCATGGATAACAACCAGTTCGTCGACCTGGTGGCCGAGCGGGCGAACGTCTCTCCCGAACAGGCAGAGATACTGGCCAAGGCCACCCTGTGGACGTTGGGCGAACGTATCACTGGCGGTGAGGCCCGCCATATCGCAGCACAGCTTCCCCGGAACTGCAAACCCCCTTGGTGGTGGCCGAGGAGGAAGCCGCGATCCTTGTTCAGTGCAAGGAATATGATTGCACTGGACAAGTGATTTGCCGGGAGGTATCGGCTGCACGACTCAGGTCGATGAAAGGAAGCCCGCAATGTCTGAGGAACGTGCGGAAGTGCCGGACGCAGTCGCACGTCCATTTGAGGCTACTGGCTGCGCAACGGCACGGCCGTCGCGCAGACGCCAGGCCAGGCCCTGGCGACACCCCACGTGATGACCTGAGGGCTCTCGACTCGGGTGAGCCGGTCGTCGGCTGCCGAGGTGTGTTGACTTTGACCGGGCCGTAGGTGGCGCACTGCCACAGCCTGATGCACGAGAACCATGCGTAGATGTCCGTCATGGTCGATCGTGTGCCGGGTTCGGCCCGTTCCCGCGGCACCGCTGGTGGGGATCCAGCCTGGTCAGCAGGATCGCCACCGGCGGCCGCCGTGCCCCGCTACGCGGCCCGGGTGGACAGGGGCGGGCGGCGAGCCCCCGGCCGACGAACTGCGCGAGGACTGGATCTGATCGCCCGCGGCCCGACGGGTACGTCGGCGACGGCCATCACGCCCAGGCTGACCGCGGACAGGACCAGTGGGCCGACCGCGACCGGCGTGGGTTAGTACACGATGCCGTCCCGCCAGCAGAAATTGACGATGTAGGCACCGATGACCACGAGATCGACCGCCGTGCACACCCGCGTCGCGCGAAGTTCGACGCCACCGGTCGGATCCGATGCCAGATCGGCGAAGCCGATGATGGCGGCGGACAATGCGTGGGTGGGGCTGACCCCGGGTCACTCGGTGGCGGCCAGGACGGCTTGGAGGAGCCCGTCGAAGTCGTCGATACACGGCTGGCAGGTGCGTAGGTGGGCGGCGATCCCGGGATGAGTCAGTTCCGGGTCTTCACCGTTCACCACGAGGTCGACGTAGACGTGCAGCAGCCGCATCGTCTCCTCGCAGCCGGCGTCGACGTCGTCAGTGTGCAGAAACCGCAGCAGCGCCTCGCGGCCGGCGTTGTCACCCGTCGTGATCATGCCAGCCTCACCTGTCCCTCGACTGGTCGACATAACCGTTGGCCACCAAACTGGCCCGGATCTTACGACGAGCGTCGAACACCGTCTTGTAGATCGCGTTGCGATTGGTTCCCAATCGCTCGATCAGCACGTCCAGCGGTATGCCGTCCAGCACGACCGCCACGAACGCGTCTCGCTGTCGCGGGGTCAGCTCCTGCTCGATCGCCCGCCGCACGGCGCGCAGCAGATCAGCGGACTCGATGGCCTCCTCAGGCGTGAACCCGAACCGGTCGGGCAGCCTCTCCCACTGCTCCGGCTCGATGGCCTCGTCCGCACGTGCCCAGAAATGCCTGGTGACCTTGCCGCTCACCTCGAAGATCGCGAACGTGTACGCCCAGGTGGTGAATCTGCTCTCACCCCGGAAGGTGTCGAGCTTGCGCAGGATCAGGAGCAGGGCGTCGTCGGCCGCCTGGTGGGCGGATGTCGTCGAGCTCGGGACCGGCAAGCCGCAGCCTGGCCGCGCGCCGGGAGACCTCCGATCGGGCGACCCGCAGCAGCAGTTCGTGCAGCCGGGCCTGCGTCCGCTTGCTGTCGGCGGCACGTAGCCCGTCCAGCCAGCCCGCCGTGTCCGCGTCCAGCCCGCCAGGCGCTGACGGCAGCTGAGGCGTCGGTGTCACGAGCCATATCGTAATCAGGCGGACCCGCCTGGTAAGAACCTCGGCCGCGATGTCACAGATCGGTCATGTCTTCCCGAAATGAATGACAGCCGAGCCATCGCATCGTCGCCGTATATGCGGTACCCGGCGGCGGTGCGTTCCGTCGGCAAGAGACCCGCCGTCTCGTAGAAGCGCAGCGTCGTGGCCGGAACACCGGTACGAGCTGCGAACTCGGAAATCCGCAAGCTCGTCACGCCTTCGAACGTAGACCCTCGACTCGACTGGAAGGTCAAGGCCGCGGTGCTTTTGGACCTCTGGCGGAACCACGACCAGCAGCCCGCCAGACACTGGCAGCTGCTGGCGTGCTTCACGAAGCGGGTCCATTCACACCGCAGAATACGGTTGGTGCTCCAGGCATGGCGATCTACATGCCGACGAGGGCGGCCCCGCTGATATAATTGCGCGCTGCTGTCGCAGGCCCACCGGACAACTCTGCGCGTCGGTCAAGACCCGGACGTGCCGGCAGGTATCGGAGTAGTGGTTTGGTGACCAGCCAGTCGTAACGCAGCCGCAATACTTGCAGGCTGATCAGGCAGCTGATGCCGAGCGTGAAGTGCCGGCGGGCGTTGGGCTGGGTCATGCTCGCCGTCGCGACGAGTGTTTCGATGCCCGAGCCGCGCCTGTTTTTGCCGTGCGTCTCGGCTCCGCTGGCCTCCCACCGCGTCTGCCAAATGCTGCCGGCCCAGGTCTCCAACCACATCAGCAGTCGTGTCGTACCGTTGCAGCGAGCCTGTCATTTATCGGTACGAGTCTGTTGATCGCCGGAGCAGCCGGCGCACTCCTGGCCGTGTCCGGCGTCGGATTTCCGAGCTGACCGGGCCGGGCCGCGTGGTGCGCCGGACCCGGCCGCGGTCAGTCGGAAACATGATCTACGGAGCCCCGGGGAAACTGGTCGGGTTCTCCGCCGTCGGGCCGGACGTGGTGCCCGGGTTGGTCCAGAAGCCGACATTGGTGCAGGTCAACGGCGTCGGAGATGTCCTCGTGGCCGTGTAGGTGATCCCATGCGTGAGCCCTGATGTGTTCGGGACGACACCGGTAGACGAGAAGTCGTTTCCGGTGGCATCGAACGCAAGTCGCGCCAGCTCTGTGGGGACCATCGGGAACGGACTACCGAAGGCCGCGCCCGTCACCGCGTCGTACTGCTGTTCGGTGGCCGTGAAGGTCCACACATCCGACGGGTTGCTGTCGGGAATGGTGATCGTCACGTTGATCGGAGCGCTGAGCTGACCGCCCTCCAGGGTCATCACATCGCCGCAGGTGCCAGTGACGCTGAGGGTGGGGTCGGTAACGGTGCCACCGCCACCGCCACCGCCAGTTCCGCCGCCGGTTCCGCCGCCACTGCCGCTGCCGCCACCACTACCGGTTCCGCCGCCGCCGCTGCCGCCACCACTGCCGCTGCCGCCCCCACCAGTGGTGCCGCCACCGCTGCCGGTGCTGCCGCTGCCGCCACCACTGCCGCTGCCGCCACCACGCTGCCGCCGCCACTGCCGTGCCGCCGCCACCGCCGCCGCCGCTGCTACCGCCGCCGCCGCTGCTCCCGCAACCTCCGCACGCCGGGCTGGCCGACGCGAAGCCTGCCGAGATGATCGACAGGGTGGCGCCGAGGAGAGCGACCACGAGTAGTAGACCGAGCCTTCGTTTCAACTGCACTATGCCCCTCTTTCACACATAGGTCATCACCGCCGGCGAGTGAACGCCCACAATGGACGTTGATGCCGCCAACGGCGACACCGCTGGCCACGTCCACCGGGGAGGCGCAGTCCACATGGCGGCGGTCTTCGAAGTCGGATTCTGCATCGAACATGGCAAGCCTTCCCTCATCTGGCACAGGGGGAAAGCCTGACCTGGAGGGCATTAGGCCCCCAGGTTGGAGGGTTGGAGATGCAGGGCGGAGCAATGCACAGGACAAACATGTCCCTATGCATTGTTCGCCACGGTCGCTGCACGATCCGGCTCGCGGCGACCAGCTACGCACGCCGGCATCAGCAGGCTCGCTCGGCGAACGCCCGTTCCAGCAGCTCAACTCGCGCCGTTCGCGTTCGCTGAGCACTACCGGCACACCACTGAAGCCACGGTGATCGTTGCACACAAGTATCGGGCATCCACGTGGTGGTGCGCACCTGCAAGTCGGCAGACCGCGCGCGTGCCGGCCGCAGGCGAGGACGCTCAGCCGAGCTGGGGCACTGCGGCCGCTGGCGATGTCCTACCTCGGTCGGTGAGCTGGCTGACTCGCTGACCGCCCGGCCAGGTGGGCCGGGCACGCGGCAGCGGTGATGTTCGATGGTGTGCTGTAGGCGAGCTCGGCGCACTTGATGTCCCCGTTCATGTCATCAAGTGCGCCTGACGTCAGCGTGGGCCGCGTGCGTTCACCCTGTGTGTTCGATGTCTCGGAGCATCGTGGCGTCGACAGCTTGCTGACCTGCGATTCGCCACATCCATGCCTGGCCGTGTCCCACTACGTTGTGTGAGGGCAGCCCGAGAGGCAACGTCGCGGCGACCCGAGATGGAGGGGAATCGTACGAGCGTTCGTGATAAATGTGAGAAGCCCGGTCCTGAATGGACCGGGCTTCTCGAGTGTTCCGTAAGTCTTTGACCTGCTGTTATTCAGTTTATCGACCGTCGGGACGACAGGATTTGAACCTGCGACCCCTTGACCCCCAGGACCACGGTGTGTCGTCCACCTGCGACAACCGCGAGATCTGCGACGACCTATGGCTCCTCGCAGCTCTCATTTCACAGGTTGCGCGGATGTTGTGGTCCACAGATGGTCCACGCGAGAGCAGCCTCGGAGGTCGCCTTCGGAGCACGGATGGACCGGCGAGGCGGTCGCTATCAGGTCCCCACGAAGCCACCCTGCGACGCATGCTGGGAGTGCTCGATGGTGACGTGCTCGACCATGGCTGGCCAGCCGGACCGAGGGCGCCGCGGCGATCGCGGTGGAGGTGTTGTCAGTGCCGAGACGGCTACGTGCTGATTCTCGACCCACATACTGGCATGGCCTTGGACTATGAGGAGATCGCGCTGGCTGCTGGCGGCAGACCCTTCAGGTGCCTGCGACGGTTGGCTACGCGGTTTGGCTGTCCTCCGGCTACGCGAAGAGTGTTTCCGAAAGCCACAGTCTAAATAGGATCGTCGATTGCGGTGTACATTCACTTGGCATGCGTATTCCATCGTCCACCGACTGGGTTTTCAGGGGATCGGGTCACTTGTCGACCTTCCGCTTTTCAGGTCCAGGCTTGTCAGTTCAGGCTGCCTCTCGGATTGCTACGACGCAGGCCAGAGTGACTCGTGCAGATGTGGAGGAATGAGCGGCGCACGTGTACTGAGACCCCGTCTGAGACCCTGCTCCTGGCGTGCGTTGCTGTGCCGCAAGGGTTACGGGCCGACCAGCGATGGGACCAATCATGCTGATCGTGGCTCTGCGCGGCTGACCCATTCGGCAACGCATCCGCGACGTGAACGTTTGCCTGCCGGTGACGATCACTGCGACGGGACCAACCCCGCGTGCGCGGGGACGCGCGGGGTCCTCATCGATCCGACAGCACGGCCCCAACCTGCGAACGGGGGGATGCCCGGTGCTCCGACGAGGTCGACCTCGTGGCTTCGCCGACGCGCAGAACTCCGAGGTAACCGACCTCGCCCGGCAGCTCGGTGCGGGCGGCCCTCTCCTCGACCCGGCAGCACGGGCCGCACAGAGCTAGCCTGGTCGTATGCCTGTTGTTGACTCCCACATGACACAGAGGGACCTGTTGGAGGTCGAGCCGCCGTCCATCCCGGAGGGTTCGTTGGCGATGGTCCGACACCTCGACCTGCCGCCAGGGGACCCCGGCATCGCTCCTCACCGGCACTCCGGACCCGTCTTCGGCTTCATGCTCGAAGGGGAGATGCTGTTCGAGCTCGAAGGCGAGGCTCCCTATCCGGTCAAGGCCGGAGAGGCATTCTGGGAACCAGGTGGCGATGTCATCCACTACACGGTCGCGAACCTGCTCGCGGACAGCTGGAGTCGGTTCGTCGTGGTCATGTTCTGTCCCCGCGGCGTCGAGATGATCACATACGTCGATGACGAGGAGCTCGCGGCCAAAAAAGCCGGTCGGGTCAGCTCGGCGGACCCTTCGTCTCCTGCAGGTTGGCCTTCACGCCCTGCAACGCCAACCTGACACCCGGCCGAGCCTCACCCGTCTGTGCGCCGAAGGCCCAGCGTGCCGATATGCCCTGTGTCGGAACCCCTCCCTTCGACGATCGCGACGGGAAGGCCGCCGTCGGCTGAGATGGCGAACTGATCTCGCGGCACAGCTCCGAACGTGCCACGGTCCCGAGACCCCCGACCCGGCCTCAGGCCCGACCTTGCCCGATAGTGATCGAGGCGACGATTCGTGCAGGTCCGGGGCGTGGCCGGGCAGGACACGTCGGGCGGCGCCCTCCTCATTTGGTCAGTGCGACGTCATCGGTGATTCCGTCTGTGCTGTCGTCAGTGGGCTCCGGAGGCGGGGGCGCGGGTGCCGGCACATTCGTGCACGGCCGCTGAGATGGCACGGAAGTCCTTGCGCACGATGGCCGAGTGGTTGCTCGCGACCGTCGCACTGACCTCGACGTTCGGGTTCCTGGCCAGCACCGGATCCAGGGTGGCCCGCATCGCGGTGTGTCCTTCCTCGGTGGCACCCAGGGCGCCACCCTCGCCCACGACGAACCGCATCGGAAAGCTCACCAGATCGAACACGGGATCGCCGGCCGCGACGATCTCGTTCAACTCGATGTTGATCTCGGCCTGGTCCGCGGCGCTCATCCGCGCGCCGTTGCCCATCAGGCGGGCGATGGGCATCGCCCACCGGTACCGGTGGAACAACTTGCGGATGTGCTCCTTGGCGGCGTCGCGGCCGCCCTCGACGGTGGCCAGGTAGTCCCACGGATAGCCTCCGTCGACCATCACCACCCCGGCGACCCGGGCGGGGTTGCGGGTGCCCCAGTGCAACGCCAGCGCCGCCCCGTAAGACCAGCCCACCACCAACGGCCGCTGCACCTTCCTCGCCGTCAGAACCGCGTCGATATCCCGGAGGCAGGCCTCGAACGAGTAGTCCGAGGATCGCTTCGACCTGCCCCGGGCGCGCTCGTCGAAGGTGATGTGCCGGTAGTCGCCGCCGAGTGCGGTGATGACCGGTCGCCAGCCCGGCTGGCTGGTGTAGGAGCCGTTGAGGTAGACCACGGGAGTCCCGGGCCCGCCGGTGTCGGTCACGGCCAGTGCGGTGTCCTCTACCGGCACCAGGCCGGTCCAGGAGGGGTTCGAGTTCGTCATGATGTCCTCTTCAGAGACTGCGGGCGACGATGTCGCCGACGGCGGTGGTCGCGTGGATGGTGAGCTGGGCGGCGCGCCCTCGGTGTTCTTGAGCGAGTTGTGGATCCGGCCGTGGGAGGTGGCGGCGTCCAGGGAGGCCGAGACGCCGGCGGCGGCGCCGACCTCGACCTCGCCGGCATCGGTGCGCAGCACGACCATGCCGCGCACGGCCTCGGCGATGCGGATGTCGCCCTTGCTGGTGCGGATCTCCGCGGGACCGTCGAGGCGGTCGATCGAGACGTCACCGGCGACGGTGGTGAGGCGGGCGCTCGCGGCCTCGTCGAGGTTGATCGAGCCCTGCACGCTCTCGACGGCGACGTCGCCGAACCGTCCGACGGCCCGGCATTCGACGCTGGCCGCCTTCACCTCGATCCGGGAACCGGCAGGCAGTCCGACCGTCACCTCGATGGATCCGGAGGGGCCGAAGTACTGGTTCTTCGCCAAGGCCTCGATCCGCAGGACTCCGTCGCCGTATTCGACCTTGGTCTGCTCCGCCACCTTCGCGTCGCGGCTCTTCGAGGCGTCCGCGGGCAGTATCTCGACCGCGGTGTCGGCCCGGTCGGCGGCGATGAACCGGACGCGCCCCGCGGGGATGTCCAGGACGGCGGAGATCGGCTCGGGGGTGTTGAACGTTGGCATGGTGATGCCCTCCTGAGGGTTCCCCAGGCGTCCCCGCTGGTGGGGACGCCATGGGTGGATGTGGGTGCGATCGATCAACTACGACGAAAGCTATGATCGAAGGCCGTCCTGACACCGCACCGCCACCGTGCCTACGTGGCCCTGACATGGCGCCACCTCAAGCCGAAACGGCAGCTCACGGGCACGGTGACTTGTTGTTGCCGGACGGATCGTGGCCCGTCACGCAGGACGCCGACGGTGGGATGGTCCGCTCGCTCAAGGAGTTGCGGATCGGGCAGCCCGGTGGCAACGGCAGCGGCTTGGCGGGCCACTCGCTCAGCGGGGTGGTCACCGACGGCACCGCGGCGCCGGTGTGAGGCGTGGCCCGCCCTCGCTTCGCCGGAGACCGGTCGGCGACGGGGCCAGTATGCCTATCCGCACGCGCGAACTCGTTGCCGTATCTACGACTACCCCTCGATCCCGACCACGACACGCGAGTCCTGACGCACTCAGACCGGATTGCCGGCAGGGCCAAGGGCGGCCGCCGCCGCTACCACCCGGATCGACTCCAGCGCGTCGATCTGCCGATCGGCTCGCGCGTCGCCTTGCCGGCATCGGGCGCCACGACTCAACCCGACCGCTGAACCAACAGTTCCATGATCCACTTATGCGGGTGACGCCCGTTGTTGGTCGATGTTATCCGTGGCCTCTGAAATTCGCAAAAGTGAACACCCGATGTGCGTGGTCAACTCTCGCCGTCTCCGATCCTCTTCCGGGGAAATGTCACTGGGTCGAGCCCCCGTGCGCAGCTCGTAAAGTCGTCAATTCGTATGCGGACGCCAATATGAGCGGTAGGTTAGGTTGGTGTTCTTCGAGCCGCTTACCCCTGACCCCAGCGATGTCACGTCAGGCGAGCACGCGGTGCCGGACTGGGAGCACCCGCCCACAGCCACGTTCAGCGGCATGGTTCCGGTCCAAGAGATCATCGCCAGCGCCGAGAACGCGCGGGTGGTGCTGATCGAATTGCGCGCGTTCCGCGAGGGGTGCCTACTGGAGGTCAACGCGGTAGCCCGCCGCGGTGATCAACCTGAGCGGGAGTGGATAGGCAGCAGAACCGCAGACCTAGCGCAGTTGTTTCACCCATCGCGGCCGGGTGAGCCGCTGTCGCCGTATCTGTTGCGGTTCGGGGTGCAGTTCGCCGATGGGCGCAAGGCCACTACGATCGGCCGATGGCCTGGGTATGGTGAGCCGCAGCCAGAGCCCGAACCGCCGGTCCTGCACGCCCTGGGCGGTCGTGGTAGCACCGCCTCGAAGGACATGCTGGACGTGTGGCAGCCGTTGTGGCTGTGGCCGGCTCCGCCGGCCCAGATGTTCGACCTGGTGGTGGAATGGCCGGCAGCTGGCATCGAACTGACCCGCTACCAGCTGGACGGTGGTCGCATCGCCGAGGCCACCGTACACGCGGGACCATACTGGGACATTGATTAACGGCACTCCCGTTAGCAGAGATCCACGGTGGACTGCAACTGGCCGGGGCCGGCGCAGGCCCAGCGGAACAGGCACCAGGTGATGGTGGGGCAGGTCGACGACGGCCGGGCCACGGTCAGTTAACGCGCCCTATTGTGCCGGTACTGATCAGCGACGTCCAACACGGCATAGACCTGCTCGCCGCCGACGGTGTTCTTGAGATCAACGTCGCCACCTTTGGCCACCGCAGCGCGCTCATTAGTGGTGCATCCGGCTTGGTCGGTGCCGCTATAGGTGCGGGAGCGACCCTTTGGTCCGCATCCGGGCAGTTCAAGCGACAGCAAAAGGCTGAAAGGCAAAGGTCGATCCGTGAACGGCAGGAGGGGCTGCAAAAGAATGTTAGCTCGCGTGCCTCCAGATGTTAGACGCGATGGATCATATTCACTTTGGCAGTCTTCTCTTAGAAGACGCCGAAGCGGACGAACCGTACCAGCAAGAGGTCGGTAGCGCTTCTGGTCGGCCCGTCGTATTGGCCGGTCGGTGATCAGGTGTCCGTTCGCGGCTCCAGGTGACGACCATCGAGTCGTCGCCGGCACGAAGGCGATAGACCTTCTGCCCATAGGCGATGAGGGTCTCATGAAGGGTATGATCGCGATCGGCACGGTATTGCCCGTGACGGGGGTCCCAGTTCTCGCGAGCGGATCTGGTGCGTTACGCGGGAGCGTCCGGCGACTTCAATCCGATTCACTGGGACGAACACGCAGCCGAGCGTGCCGGCCGCTCCGGCGTGATCGCACACGGCATCCTCATCGTGGCCATCGCCGCGCGGGTATTGACGACGTGGGCAGGCGAGGGTGCGGTCACCGACTACCGCGCACGGTTCGGCAGGCCGGTCGTGGTGCCGGCCGAAGGAACCGCGGTCGTCACGGTGGCGGGCGTGGCCAGCGAGACCCTAGTGGACGGGCGGGTGCTCGTCGAACTGTCGGTGCTCTGTCTGCCTGACCGGGGTGCTCGCCGGTGTACGGGCGACGGTTCGACCTACTCGTTGACCTGCTCCGCTCACGCCGCGTGGGCGACCCGACTGCGTACGGGGCGGTGATGTCGCCGGAACAACGGCACGCATATGGGCCGACCAACTGTGCCGGCCAGATTTCCGGGGTTAGCCGTCATGGCCTTTCGCCGCCCGCAAGCGGAAGCTGACATACCGCTGACAGTAGGGCCGGCACACGACGGGGCCGGCAAACGAAAGGTGCGACATGAAGCGGAAGCTGCCCAGAGCGTTCGCAAGCCTGGTGCGGTGTCGGTACCATTACTCCACCGCAGCGGCCTTGTCTGGTGTGGGCACATCAAGATTGGTGAGGATGACACGTCAACGCCACGCTCATTGCGTCACAAACGTAGTCGACTCGATGATGGTTCCCGCCGACACCATGGGATACAGAGGTTCTGGCTGCAGCAGGCGGTCCTGCACCTCGAGTATGGAGCCTGTGGCTTTGTCGACCAGTATCTCCATCTCGTCCTCTCGGTTGTCCACGCATACTCCCTGGCCGCGCCTTCCGGAGAGATTGGATCCGAGAGTGCACAGGTGCAGCCCTGGCAGCGATGCCAGAGCCTGCCAGGCCGCCGCTCGTGTGGCTGAGCTCAACGGGGCGGTGGCGATGAGGAAACCGAGTTGTTTGAGTTCCAATGTGGCCGGCGGATCGCTACCGGCGTAGGGGCGCATATGATTCACTAGTTCCGCTGAGAACGCGCCAGTTGACTGGGGTAGGAACCTGGCTTGTTGATAGGTCATGGTGGTGCCCTGCGGTATGAAGCTGAACTGGCCTGATGACAGCGACAGCATTCGGCCGCCGGCCGGGGCCTGCGCCAGCGATGGGCTGCCTGCGGCCCGCCAGAGGGCGTGATCCGACGCCGAGGTGAATCTGGGCGCGCTGTGGTCGAATGTCTCGATGCTCGCCGCGGACGAGGGCTGGACCGTGGTCGTCCGCGAGACGGTGACGAAGACGGTGTACGCACCGGGCCGACCGGAGTTGGTGATCACCGCGAAGGCGTCGATCGTCCGGAACCGCACCTGAGTGTCCGGTGCCGCCTCGTCCGTCGACGCCAACCGCGCGGCGATCGATCGCGCGAACTCCCGGGCTGCACCTGGATTCAGTGGGCTGGCCGTGGCGTCGGCACGATGCAGGCTCCCGATAGTGGGTGAAGGCACTTCACGGGTCGTGCCGGTGCCACATCCGGCGGTCGCCGCGCCGATCACTCCCACGACCACCAGTGCGGCGATCACCTTCATGTGTGGTCCTCTCATCGATGCCGCAACACCATGGCCGGGAACCGGTCACCTTCCAACGCCCTCGACGAGAGCGCACTGCCTACTAACACGCTGCGACGGTGGTCAGATCGATCGAAGACACCGAGTCGTTGAAGCCGGAACCGTCGGGCCACAATTCGCCGGAGAAGTTGGGGTTGACCGCCTGAGAGGTCAGGCAGAACACATCCGGCTCCGACACAGGGGAGTCCTTCGCGATCTCTGACGCGTCCGTCCGGTTGTTGTAGAACGAACTTGCCTTGTCGTTCGGCCCCGAGCCGACAGAGACAAAGCGGTTGTGCGCAGTGGTGCCGAAAGACCACTCCCACAGGGTGCCGCCGTACTGGGAACTCAGCCACAGGCACAGGGTGGAGCCGGGACATGCGGACACCGTGGCGGGCACGGCGGCCGCTGCGGTCCCCGACTGGGTACCGGGTTGTGTGGTCGATGCCTGCGCGGTGCCCGACAGGGCGACAACAGATGCGCAGGCCATCGCTGCGGTCACCGCGAGGACACCATAGCGCCGCGGACCTCGGGGCGAGTGTGGGTGCACTGTTCCTCCTTAAACGAGTAGCGCCACTAGCAACTTGTGGCGGTGGTCAATTCGATTGAGGAGATCGAGTCATTCTGGGTGGAGGAACCCCCGAACCATGTGTGGCTCGTGAGATTCGTGACGACAGCCTGAGGGGCTACGCATTGTTGCGCTTCGTCGTCATTCACGACGGGGAAGTTCCTCCCGATCCGTGACGCGTCCGTCCGATTGTTGTAGTACGAGCTTGCCTTGTCGTTCGGCCCCGAGCCGACGAAGACCCACGTGTTGTGCACGGTTGTGCTGAAGGGCCACTCCCACTGGGTGCCGCTGTTGCCGGAGTTCAACCACATGCAGAGGGTGGCACCGGGACATGCGGATACGGCACCGGGCGTGACGACTGCCGCGGTCCCGGGCTGGACGGCGGGTCTTATGACTGATGCCTGCGCGGTGCCCGAGAGAGTGGCAATGGATGCGCAGATCATCGCCGCCGTCACCGCCAGAATTCGATACCGGCGCCGACGTCGGGACGAGTGTGGGTGCACTGTGCCTCCTTAAACGAGTACCAATGTGGCTGCTATCGCGAAGGTCAACAATCGACTCACGATCGCGCTGGCCAGCGTGGCCGGAGACCGTGACAGGTGCGTGAAATTTCCGTGAAACGGTCCTGGTGACAGTGGCCGAAGGATCGAATCAATCGACGTTCCTAGGAATCAGGGCGATCGATATCGGGGTGTCGGTCAGTAATACGTACCTTGAGCATTCGCTCACGGTCCGCCGTCGATCAATATCGTGCCAGCGCTGTGACCCGGGCTTTCGACGATGGAGGCCGTTGCTCGCACGTGGCGACGACCGTGCTCCTGGGCGAGGCCATGTTCGCTTCCTTCCTCAGGCGATCCGGCTATCAGTCGGTCTTGCTCCCTACACGCTTGTCCTGCCACCCGACCAAAACCTGCCGCGTGGCTTGAATCAGCTGGCCAGAGGTGTTAAACCGGACAGGTTCAAGGCAGGGGAGCGGTAATGCAGTTCCGCGTGCTAGGCGTCGTTGACGTAGCTGGTGCCGACCACCCGGTGCAACTCGGTATGTGCTGCGGCTGCGCAGGACGCTTGCCAGCACCGGCGACTCCAGGATTACCACTGTGGTCCCCTGGTTAGCTCATACAGGTCGCTGACCCGTGAGGTTGACGTCTCCAGGTTCGACGCACTGTGCGGCGGCTCGGCGGAGTTGCCGACTGGCCACAGATCAGATCGTTGTTGCTGACCTCCCGGTTGAACGTGAAGGTATGACTGTCATTTTGGATGAGCTTTATCTTCGAGGCGTGGGCTTTGCCATCGCCTCTGTTGACGATCTTTCCGATGCGAGTGTTACGCTCTCGTTGGTGACTGTCGCCGATCCGACGAATGGGCCGGAGCCGTTGACGTCAATGCAGACGCCAACGAGGCGCTGCTCGAATCCGGCGATACGGCCGTGTCGGGCTGTGAGCCGACAATGGTGGGGATTGACGCAGCGGAGGCCGGCATTGCACTGCCAACGAAAGCGAGAGAAGCTACCGCGATGGGGACCAGCAGGTAGTGGCCCCATCGGCCCAGGCAAGTGATGGTAGTAATGACAACTCCTTCGAATTATCTGAATGAACAGGCCCGCGGACAGTGCGCGCCTCTGATTGCATGGGCGACGGCGTCATTCGGAAGTCATGCGGCGCCAGCAGTAGGGTGTACAAGGGTGTTGAACGTCACGCTCGGTCAGTTTCCATTGCTGTTTCGCAGGAGCGGGCGTTTTTGTCATCTGCGCCCAGGATTCAACGTTTCCGTTCTCCTGGAGGAGCAGACCCGCCACTACTCGCGCACAGGTAGCTGAACGGGCGGCTCGGCAACCCCCTTGCGGCCGTGAACCGTGTCCTCACTCTCCGTGGCAGCATGTCATATCGTCTCAATATGGACGATGTTCCGTCCCGCATGCGCAACAATTGTGTCCGTCGCCGGTAGCGAACCGGTAGCGTTTGTGTAGCACGAAGCTCGGGGGGCGTGCCGCCCAGTGCGCGGACCCGCTCAATGGCGAGGGAGCAGCCGTGGCCGTGGAGTTCTGTCTGTTGGGACCGCTAGTGGTGCGGCGCGCGGGGGTCGTCGTGCCGTTAGCCCAGGGAAACCAGCGCGCCCTGCTGGCTACGCTGCTCTGGCGCGCAGGCCAGGCGGTGTCGGTGGACGAACTTGCCGCCGCGATGTGGGGTGAAACGCCGCCGCCGTCCGCAGTGGTGACTATCCGCAACTACGTCAAACGACTGCGGAAGGCACTGGGCGACGACGAGCACAGCCGAATCCGGACCCAGCCACCCGGATATCTGGTCGCCGTGCGCGCCGATGAGCTGGATGTGTCCCGATTCGAGCGGCTGTTGCGTGCCGCACAGACGGCAGCGGGTGTCGGCTCGTGGCACATCGCCGCCGAACATGCGCGGGCGGCGTTGTCGCTGTGGCGTGGGCGACCGCTGCTTGATGTCGAATCCACCCCACTGGTCCAGCAGGAAGTGTCCCGCCTGACAGAAATGCATGCGCAAGCAGTAGAAACCAGGATCGACTCCGATCTCCACTGCGGCAGCGACATCGACGTGATCGCCGAACTGGCTGGCCTGGTGGACGCGAACCCACTTCGCGAACGATTACCCGAGTTGCTGATGCGCGCGCTATGCCAGGACGGCCGGGAGGCCGAGGCGCTCGCCGTGTATCAACGGGCGCGCCAAATACTCATCGACCAACTCGGCACGGAGCCCGGCCCGCCGCTACGCGAACTGCACCAACGAATCCTCAACGGCGACCTCGATCATCATCGGGCATCGCCACCTGTTCTCCTGCACGCTGTACCGCCCCGCAACCCGTTCTTCATCGGCCGCGACGCGGTCCTGCAACAAATCCACAACCACCTGCGTGGCGCCGACACACGAGCCGTGGCCATGGTACCGCTGCACGGCATGGCTGGTGTGGGAAAGACCCAATTGGCACTGGAATACGTCCACCGCTATGCCGCCGACTACCGCCTGGTGTGCTGGGTCAACTCGGACAGCGCGCCCCTGGCCACCGCCGCATTGGCCGGCCTGGCCGCTGATCTCGGGCTGGCCACCGACGGACTGCCCGACGTGGTAATCGCCCGGCTGTGGCAAGCGCTGGCACGTCGGGACGATTGGTTGCTGGTCTACGATAACGTGGACGACCCAGGCGTCGCCGCACGACTGCATCCGCCGGATACCGGCAGGTTCCTGATCACCGGGCGCAGTCCCACCCTCGCCCGGCTCAGCCCGGTCGTCCTCGAAGTGGCACCGTTCCAGCGTACCGAGTCCGTCCGGCTGCTTACCCTGCGCTGCCCCAGCTTGTCTCCCGCGCAGGCCGACCTAGTCGCCGCGGCCATGGACGATCTGCCGCTGGCCGTCGAGCAGGCAGGCTGCTTCCTCGAGGACAGCGGCATTACCGTGGCCGACTATCTGGATCTGCTGTCCAGTCAACCCACCCGCGCCGGACTGGCAGACCCGACACTCGAGCGCCATTCCGGACTGGCCACGGTCGTCGCGGCCGGACGCGGCCGCCTAGCCGCGACCTGCCCGGCAGCTGCCGAATTGCTGGACCAGATGTCCTTTCTGGCTCCGGAACCGCTTTCGCTGACGGCACAACCGGGTCCGAGACGGAGCGGGGTGCGGGTCGGGGACGTCGCCGCCACCGCCGACGTGGTACGGCACCTGACCGGCTTGGCCCTGGTCCGTCGCTCCACCGCGACCACGATCCAGATGCATCGGCTGATCCGCGCGGTGCTCCGTGCACGGGTCAGCGACTCGGCAGGAACCCGCTTCGCCGCGCGACAACTCCTGGGCACCGCAGCACCCGGCGATCCCAACGATCCGACGACGTGGCCTGCCTATGCCAGCTTGACTCCGCATGCGTTGGCGCTGACCGCCGACCCTGTCGATGCCGAGGAACCACCTTCGTTCCGCAGCCTGGTGACCGAGTTGATGCGCTACCTGTTCGCCTCAGCGCAGTACGCTGATCTGCGGACCCTGGCGCAGCGCTGCCACCCACTGTGGGCAGACACGCTCGGCCTAGATCATATCGACACCCTGGGCGCCGCGAACAGCCTGGCCCTCGCGGTCTTCGAGTCGGGGGAGTACGCGGAAGCCCGTGACCTTCATCAGGACAACTACGAGCGCGCCAGGCGAGTGCTGGGTCCCAATCACGAGTACACCCTGCGTTCGGCCAGCAATCTGATCGTCGCACTGTTCGGCCTCGGCGAGTACGCGGCCGCCCGCGACCTCGGCCGAGTGATGGTGCCCAGGAGACGGGCATTGCTTGGTGACGACCATCTGAACACCCTGCGCTCGATCAGTAACCTCGCTGCCGCGTTGCACGAGTTGGGCGAGTACGACGAAGCCCGCGATCTCTATCAGGAAGCGCTCGACCGCAGTAAACAGGTACTGGGCGTCGACCACCCGAACACCCTGCGCACGGCCAACAATCTCGGTGTCACACTGTTCGAGTTGGGCGAGTACACCACTGCCCGGCTGCTCCAACAGGACACCCTGAACCGTCGAAGTCGGCTGCTCGGTGCTGGCAACTCGACCACACTCACGACCGCTGCCAACTTGGTCGAGGTGCTGACCGCAATGGGCGAACTCGAGGCGGCCTGTACGCTCGGCCGGGACACGATGGAACGGTTCGGCCGAGCGCTGGGTGCCGACCATCCGCTCGCACTAGGGACAGCCACGTACCTCGTCGTGGCGCTGACCGAGTCGGGCGACTACCAGGCGGCATACGAGCTGGGGCGTGACACGTTCGACCGATCCCGGCGAGCGCTGGGCGCCGACCACCCATACACGCTGGGCACCGCCGATTCCCTCGTCGTCGTGCTGACCTGCCTCGGTGATCACACGGCGGCCCGTGCATTGGGCGAGGACACCGTGGCGCGATTTGGGCGAGCGCTGGGCGCGGACCACCCGCACACCCGCCGGGCAGCCGACCACCTGGCAGCGGTGCTCTCGGTCGGCCACTAACCCTCGATTGATACAGGCCTCAGCGCGCGTGTTTCCCGTCGGTGATGGCGATGGTGAGTTCGCCGTGAACGGTGCGGAATCCATCGACGGATCGGAGCTGGCCTCGCACCTGTGTCCGGAGGACAATACGGGCGGATTCCCCTGGCGACCCAGCTGGGCGTACCCGCGTCTTCAACCCGGGGTCGACGGCGACCTCGACCACCCCCGACCGGGTCGTACGCACCGCCCGGATCCGGCCCGGGCTGACCTTCCACGATAGGCGCCGTAGCCACAAGACCTGGCTGATCGCCGCCGGCCATGGATCCAGCCCTGGTGCAGGGCTGGACTGGACCTCGCGCTCTCACAACCGAGATCCAGCACGACACTGGTGAAGGAAGAGGATAGGGTGCTCCTGCGCGATGTCGAACTCAGTGACCTCGACACCTAAGCCTCGATCCACCGATGCGGTGTTCGAGTGGTTCGTGATCTTGAGGACCAGGAACGACGGGCTTCGGGCGTGGTGTAACTGCTGGTCTGCCCAGCCTTTCCACTGTTGTTCCTGGTCGTAGGGATGGAGCCGGTACTCAGGCGATCAAGGGCGTGATGGTGGCGTGCCAGAGGCGTTGCCAGGCCGTGGCCCATGGCCAGTGATCAGGCAGGTGCAGTACGGGTTTGCGCTGCGGGCGGGCCAGCCGGGCGGGGACAGCGATGATCTTGCGGCGCAGGGTGGATCCTCGGGCTTTGCGCAGGGTCGTGCTGGCGAGTGTGCCGGCGGCGCGGAGCAGGTTGTGGGCGATCGCCGCGCAGAGCACCCAGGCGGAATTCGCGCCGAACGAGCCGGAAGGCATGTGCGCCAGGGGTCCGTCGATCAGGTCGGCGAACACGGTCTCGATGATCGCGTGCCGGCGATGGGTGATATCCGCAGCAGTTGGGTCGCGGCGAGGGTGGCAGGGGATGTTGCGTCGGGCCACCATTCCGGCAACGGTTCTCGTCGCGGACGGTACTGCGCTGTGGGGAGCCGGTCTCGGATGATCGGTATCGACCACCGCGCACCCTCGTGGTCGCTGTCGGTGGGTGGGGGGCAGGCCGGCCGCGCCGGTGCGGTCTGCGTAGGCCGTGTTCATCGATCTCGCGCAGTGCGCACGACTCGGGCTGGTGGATCTTGTGTGCGTACTGGTGGCCACTCACCGCATTGCCCGATTCATGATCTACGCAGGGATGGGGTTCGGGCCGGGTCTCGATCGCCGGACTGGTGTGTGTCCGGCCGGGTCAGCGCAGCAGATTGATCTACCACACCCGGGTCCATCGAGGCCGCAAGGGCGAACGACGCAGCTTCGCCGAGACCGAGTATGCCGCCCTGCTGGATGCCGCGCACCAGCAGTTGGGCGGCCCGATCGTGGTGATCTGGGACAATTTGAACACGCATCGCAGTGCGGCGATGCGGGAGTTGATCGCGGCCCGGGACTGGCTGCGGGTGATCCGGTTACCGGCCTACGCGCTGGATCTGAACCCGGTCGAGCAGGTCTGGTCACTGCTCAAACGTGGCCTGGGCAATCTGCTGGTCTGGGGTGTGGATGAACTGGTCGCGGTGGTGAAGAACCGGCTCAAACGCTTCCAGTACCAACCCGGACCGCTCGATGCGTTCCTCGCTCACACCGGGCTCGACCTGGCATCACCGTAATGCCGGCCATTCAGCCTCTGTAGCAGTCGCTCGTGGACGTCGACCACTCCGTCGGCTCAGCGATGCGATCTGGGGCGATGGGGTCCAGCCGTGCGGGTTGGCCCGCGCCGCATCCGACTGCTGTCAGTCCGAGCACCGATGGTTGTCGCGGAGCATCTCCGGCCAACTGCTGGCTCGCTGTTCGCAGACCGGCCGGGACATGCCGTGCAACAGTGGCTTGGCATTTCCGGCGTGCCACCACTTCCGCCGCCTGACGAACTTGCGTAGGCCGAACATCAGAAGCTCCCTTGTTTGCCGATCGCGTCGCGTGCAGATGCTTTCCTGACATTACCCGCGTCGCCTACTTGGCAGGGGCATCCACCGCGCTTCTGCCTCGCCTACGCAATGTCATCCCGCGGTCCGGCGACAGCCAGGCCTCCAACTGGCCCGCGAGCACGATCAGCACTACCGCGACCACCGTTGCCACGGTCAGCGTGGCGTAGCTGCCTGCCGCGTCGAACACCTGCGACTGCTGGTACATCACGCCGCCCAGCCCGTCGGTGGTGGCGAACAGGATCTCGGCGCCGATCGCCATGGTCAGCGCGTGCGGGATGACGTACACGATCGCCGTGACGAGATAGCTGGCCGCGTTCGGCACCATCAGATTGATACCGATCTGCATGCTGCTGACACCGTCCATCCGCAGCGCGCCGCTCGTCGTCGGGGTCTCGGTGACCGTCTTCCACTGGCTCCGCCATGACCGCGCCCTTGAGGAACCGGGCTCTGCTTCAGAATTGTCCGGGCCAGCGACCGGTGGTAGGTGATTGGCCGCTACAGCGGTGTGCCGTGTGACGACGCATGTCCGGACGACAGGAGGATTCCGGCCGCGGCCAGTACCACGACCGCACCGGTTGCCATCAACCAACCGCGTTTCATACCGGTAGTCCCCACCGCCGGACGGCCTGACCGGCCGATCTGGCTGGGTGATCGGAGCATTGAAGGTCGACGTTACCGCTCAAGTCCGATACATCACCTGTCAGTCGGCGATGTTGTTCAGCATGGTGAACAGCGGTGCGGGTGGTTGAGGAGTGGTGGTGAGTCCCGAGCTACGAAGGTTCGCTCGTCACCGTGGACGGATTCCTCGACCTGTCGACTCAGCTCACGTCCGGCGGTGCATGATTTTGCCGAGCCCGAAATGCGGCGACGTGGGCGCGGTTGCCGCACACTGCCGGGCTGCAGTACCGGCGTGACTTGTTGCGTGAGACGTCCACGAACACGGCGTGGCAGTCGACACCGGCGCAGTGGCGGATGCGGTCGCCGTCACCACGTTCGATCACCGACAGCAGGGCGAATCCCGATAGCCCGGCGAGCCAGTCGAACAGTGTCCCGGTTGCGGTCGTGCCGTGGAAATGCCAGGGGCCGCTGTCGTGGCGGGTCAGTCGCAGCATGAGGCCGGATCGTTCGACGAGGGCGTTGGCCCTGTCGACTGCCTGCTGCTCGTCGGATGCTTCGAAGACGGCCCGGAGCAGCGGGCGTAGGGCACGGACCTGCTCGAGGTCAGCGGCCGTCGGGGGCGAACCCCGCCAGCCGCGTCGGCCGGCCACATCGGTGAGGGTCGCCGCGTCGAGCAGGTCGGTGTGCTCGCTGTGGCTGTAGCTGTTGACCAGGTCCTCGGCCAGTGTCACGACCGGATCCGTGTAATTACCGAAGCGCACCTTGACTCCTTTCATGACCCAGCATACGGTAAGTACCCATCATGGCAGACACTAATTACACGCCGATGGGGGCGTCAGCGCGATGGCAGGCCGTCGGCTCTGTCGCGGCGGCTGCGTTCGCCTTCGGGGTGTCCTTCGGTGTTGTCGCCGTCGCCGCGGGCTTCTCCGCGGCCGCGGCTGTCGTGATGTCGGCGACCGCTTTCGGTGGTGCCGCCCAGGTCGGTGCGGCCAGCGTCATCGGCGCCGGAGGTGGCCCGCTGGGCGCCGTCGCGACCGGGTCGCTGCTCAATCTTCGTTATCTGCCGATGGGTATCACGGCAGCGGACGCCTACCAGGGCCCGTGGTGGCGGCGAGCCCTGCTGGCACAACTGCTGGGCGACGAGACCTGGGCGATCTCGCGCAGGCCGGACGGCAGCCACGACTCGCGGCTGCTGCTCACCGCCGGCGCTGTGGTCTATGTGGTGTGGCTGGGCGGCAGTGCCCTTGGTGCGATCGTGCTCAGCTCGTTCGGGGACATCTCCGGTTGGGGGCTCGACATGGTCAGCCCGGCCATTTTCTTCGCCCTGCTGTGGCGGCAGCTGACCACGCGGCGTGCGCAACTGGCCGCCGGCAGCGCCGTCGTCATCGCGCTCGTCCTCGTTCCGATCACTCCGCCGGGTGTCCCGGTCATCGTGGCGAGTCTGGCCTGTCTGATCGGACTGCTCGCATGAGCGTGTGGATTGTCGTGGCCGTCCTGGGCGTGGTGACGATCCTGATCAAGGCGGCAGGCCCGGTGCTGCTCGGCGGATGGAAGCCACCCGAACGGGCGCGGCGCGTTCTCGAGTTGGTGTCGCCGGTGGTACTTGCCGCACTCGTGGCGGTCGGCGTGTTGAGCACCGGGCGGCACTACCACCCGGACGTCAGGTTGATCGGACTCGGCGTTGCGGCCATCGCCCTGATGTTGAGGGCACCGCTGCTGGTGGTCGTGATCTGTGCCGTCGCCGGCACTGTCGTGAGCAGGGCGCTGCTCGGCTGACCGACGGTCCACACCGGCCGATCTCCACTGTCATCGCGGAGGGGTTTATTGTGCGCCAAGCATTTTCCTTTGTCGATCGCCACATGTCGAGCACAGAAGACCGCGCCGACGTTGTGCTTCTGTCCATGGCCGGGCTCGCATCTTGGAACTAATCCTGTTTCATGTCCTTCGCTGGCACACCAAGGACAGCGGCCCGAATGCCGTTATCGGACAGTGCTTCCGGCGAACCGCCGAGGTGAATCTGTCACCAGACGGAATCTGTGCCTGAGATGAGGCACGACAGATGGGCAGTACCCGTGCGGAGCTCGCCCAGGCGGACCTCAGCAACGCGGACCTCAACGGTGCGATCCTCCCTCACGCGGACCTCAGTGTCTGTTCCTATACCGGCTTGGCCAGTCGTCGACTGGTGATACGGATCATGGACCAGCGGACCATCGCCTCGTGATGCTCCGGCAAACGTTCGTAGTCGCGAACGCACCGGCGATGTCCGGTGATCCACGCCAGCGTCCGTTCCACGACCCTGTGCGTGCCGATAACTGCATCCGTGCAGGTCAATAAGCGTCCGCGCGTGGACGCTCGCCGTCCGGCATGATCGAGTCTCGTGCTGGTCTGCTTCACCTACCTCGCCGTCACCCACGTCTTCGCCGCGCTGCGACTGTTGCCGATGACCGACCGCGAGAAAGACGTCGAGATCCTCGCCCTGCGCCACCAGCAGACCATCCTGCAACGACAACTCGGCGATCAACGCCCACAACTGCGACCCGAGGACAGGGCATTCCTCGCCGCACTCCTGGTGCCACCGCCCGCGGCGACGTTACGCCGGCTACGGCTGCTGGTCAGCCCGGACACGGTGCTGCGGTGGCATCGCGACCTGGTCAAACACCGTCACGCCCGCGCGAGCATGCCCCGAGGCCCGGGGCGTCCGCGCACTGTCGCTTCGATCCGCCGCCTCGTCCTCCGCCTGGCAGCCGTTAACCCGGCCCCACAACGGACAACCGTCACGTGGGCGGACTTCCTGCGATCCCAGGCCGAGGCGATCCTGGAGATGGAGTTCATCGAGACCGTCACCCTCACCGGGCAGCGCCCGTACATCCTCGCCGCCATCCACCACGCTGACAGGCTCGTCCACATTCTCGGCACCACCGCACACCCCACACATGCCTGGGTTGCGCAGGCCGTCCGCAACCTGCTCATGGATCTAGAGGACACCGCAAGCCTGGCGCGGGTCAGGTACCTCATCCGTGACCGTGACGCCAAGTATCCCGCGTTGATCGACGAGATCCTCAGCAGCGCCGGGATTACCACCGTGCTGGCCGGCGTTCGGATGCCCCGGATGAACGCGATCGCGGAACGCTGGGTGAAGACGCTGCGCGCGGAACTTCTGGATCGCATGTTGATCTGGAACGAGACCCACCTCCGGCATGCGCTTGGCGAGTACGGGCGGCACTACAACCTCCATCGAACCCACCGATCACTCACCGCAGCCACACCGTTACGAGACCGGCCTCGGCCCCTTGAACCCGACCAGATCGAACGCCTCGGCATATGCCGACAAGACCGTCTCGGTGGAGTCATCCACGAGTATCACCATGCCGCTTGAACTGCGTGGACATGGTTTTCGGCACGCACAGCGTTCGGCCACGAGGGCCTCGCGGTGGTCGATCAACAGCCGAACGTCTGGTTCGACCCCATCCACCCGCGCGGTGGGCCTGCCGCTGCACTGCCTCATCGAGCTGGCCGGGATGGTCGGTCTGGTCGAACGCGAGATCGAGCGTGAAGGTATTCACGAAGTCGAGCCGGTCGGGGTGCTGGGGCAGCCAGGCCACCAGTGCGGCGGCCTCGGCCTGCTCGCTGCCGCTGCGCGAGCAGCGCAGGCCTGCGACGTCGACCGCCGGATACCGCTGCGCGAGGCCGGGGATCTCCGCGCTCATCGTCGTGACCGTAGGGCCGTCGGTCCAGGCCACGGACCAGAAGTCGTGGTGCTGGCCGTCGCGGCCGCGCTCGCTGTCGTAGATCAGCTCAACGCGCACCCCGAACCGCTCGCCCAACGCGACCGCCAGCTGGTGGGCCTGCCGGGAGCGGGCGCTCGCTCACGGTGCACCCGGCCCGGCGGCGTCGGCACCGACGAGTGGCTGACCGCTCGCGCCGGGCTGCTCGTCGGCGGCGCGTGCGGGGCGATGTTGCCGAAGCGGATCACCCAGCGTCCACACCGGCGAGGTCTCCAAGTTGTGCCGGGCGTGGTCGTCACGCTGCGTCGTCACGATCGAGGCGCCCGAGTAGGTCCTGGACCTGACGCAGGGTGGCGCCGGCCTCCAGGGCGAGGGTAGCCACCCGTGGCCGGGGCGGACTGGGGAGTGAGCGTGCGCCAGGCGGCGAGCCCGGCTGGCGAGGGTCCGCAGTCTGCGCTGGAGGTGTTTCTGGTTGAGGGCGCGGCCGCCGGTCCGGTCGGGTTGGTGGGGGAGTGGGGTGGATACGTACAGCAGGCCGCTCAGCTCGCCCGTCGCGATGCTGCGGCCCTGCTCGCGGCTCTCCCCGCGCGGCGCGCACGGCCCAGTAGCGGCGGTGCACTGCCAGGACGTCCAGGGTGGGCGGCACGATCGCCCAGTCATCGCCCTGGTCGCGCGACTTCTTGTGGTAGCGCAGCACGCAGTGCCCGCCCCGGAAGCTGATGTCCTCACCGCCGCCGGGTACCGCTTCCTGGCCTTCGAACACGGCGACCCGGAGGACGACGAGCAGATGTCCCTGGTCGGAACGCTGTCCACGGCCCGATGGAAGACCGGCCGAGTGCGTACCACCCCGGCCGGCAACGACTACCTGACTATCCACGTCTATGTGCCGCCGTCTGGACGCGCTCCGCTTGCGGGAGATGATCATCGTGCCGTTGAGTCAGGACGGGCAACGGCGCGCCGCAGTCTGGCGCGACCTGCACGACGCAGGACCAGGCTGGCTTGAGGTTGCGCTGCGCGCGGCCTCGCAGCCAAGAATTCCGGAGTTTGACGTGGGCTGGTCCGGTCGTGAATGGTTCGACCGACATGAACTGGGTGATGCCGCGGACGCGGCCGGACGTACTGGTTCGTCGAAGTGTCGAGCACCCGGGACGTCACGTCGTGCTTCCGAGGCCGTGCAGGTGGAGGCGAATGGCCGTCGTGCTGACGCCGGGCTCCTCCGTGTGGTCGGCGCCGATGCTGGTCAGCAGGCGTAGGGCGGTGCGCCAATGTTCGTCGGCCTGGCGGGGGTTGTTCAGGGCAAGGTGGGTGTGGGCGAGTCCGTCGTGGGCTCGTGCCTGGTCGTCGGGTTGGTCGAGCTGGGTCGCCAGTTCTAGTGCGGTCTGGTGCTGGTGCAGGGCATCGTGGTGGTCGCCGGTCGAGCGGCGGACCCGCCCGAGCCCTTGGTGGGCCTCAAACCGCTCGTTGCGGGTGGCGGTTCGGTGGGCGTTGGCGAGTATCCGTTCGAAGCAGTTGGCGGCTGGACTGTACCTGCCTTGCACGTAGTAGATGTTGCCGAGACCGATCAGCGCGTCCTGTTGCGCGCCGCGGTTGCCGACCTTGCCGGCACTGGCCAGTGCTTGTTCGAAGCAGTTGGCGGCCGGTTCGTACCGTTCCTGCGCGAAGTGGACGTAGCCCAGACCAACTAGCGCGTTGTGCTCGGTATTGTCGTTGCCGGTGCGGCGAGTGCCGACCAAGGCCTGCTCGAAGCAGTCGGCCGCCTGCTCATATCTGCCCTGCGCGTAGTGGATATAGCCGAGGCCGTTCAACGCGGCCATTTCGCCACTGGGATTGCCGGCCTGGCGGGTGCCGGTCAGCGCCTCCTCCAGGGTCTCGACAGCCTGCTCGTACTTGCCCTGCGCGTAGTGGATGTAGCCGAGGCCGATCAACGCCTCCTGCCCGACCTTGTCATTCCCGGTTCGGCGAGCTCCTGTCAGGGTCAGCTCGAATGCCTCGGCTGCCTGCCCGTATCTGCCCTGCGCGTAATGGACATTGCCCAGACCGGCGAGCGCCTCCCGCTGGGCGTCGTGGTCGCCGGTCCGGCGAGCCTCGGCTAGTGCCTGTTCGCACAGGAGGGTGCCCTGGCTGTGGTACCCACGGCCTGCCAGGTAACGGCGGAGGGTCGCGCATTGGTGCAGGGTGTGGTCGGTTCGGTGGTCGCTGGGAGCGTGGTGCGCGGTGGCCAGCAGGTTGTCGATCTCGGTGTCCAGCCACTCCTGGGCCTGCTCACGATCGGGCAGAGCGGGCACAGGCGTACGGGTGGTCGGTGCGCCTGGTCGCAGATCGGCGTCCCACGGTCGACTGCGGTCCATGGCGCGTGAACTTGTGGCCGCGTAGTAGTCATACAGCCGGTCCAGGGCGGCCTGCCGATCAGGCTTGGGCAGTTCGGCGGCCAGCTTGGTGGCATAGACGGCGACCAGGTCGTGCAGGGTGTAGCGGTGGTGGCTGGGTTGGTTGAGCAGGCTGGCCGCATACAGGTCCTCCAGCAGTCGCTGGGCGCCGGCCTACCGTGGTGTCGGCCAGGGCCGCCGTGGCGTAGGGCTCGACGCTTGCGCCGGGATGCAGGCCGGCGAGGCGGAATGCGTGTTGTTGGTCTGCGGTGAGGTTTCGGTAGGACACAGCCAGCGCGGCGCCGATGGCGCGGTGCCCGTCCGACAGCCATTCCAGCCCCGCTCCGGTGCCCAGTGCGTCCTTGAGTTCGGCGCACAAGGTGGCCGGGCTGCCTGCCGGGGCCAGTCGCAGCCGGGCAGCGGCGATGCGGATGGCCAACGGCAATCGGCCGCACAGAGCCGCGATCTGGTCGATGGTGGCCTGGTCGGCAGGGCCGGCGAGGTTGCCGACCAGGCTGCGGAACAGGCCGGCGGCCTCGACTGGGTTCAGCACGGGCAAGGTCAAGTGGATTGCGTCGTCCAACCCGGCCAAGCGTCGGCGGGAGGTCACGATGACCCGGCAGGTGGGGGTGGCCGGTAGCAGTGGCTGGAGTTGGGTTTCGTCGGCGGCGTTGTCCAGCACGATCAACACCCTGCGGCGGGCCAGCACGCTGCGATACAGCCCGATCCGGCCCTCCAGGTCGGGTGGAATCTGCGGACCGGGAACACCCAGTCCGCGTAACAGTTGATCCAGGACGAGCTCGGGTTTGGTTGGCGCGACTTCGGGGGTGAAACCGCGCAGGTCGGTGAACAGCACACCGTCGGGAAACTGGTCGGCCAACCGGTGGGCGGCGTGCACGGCCAGCGCGGTCTTGCCGATGCCTGCCATTCCCTCCACTGCGGTGACCACTACCGTCGCGGGGTCGCCCGGGTTGTCGGGGTGCTCGGCGCCGGGGTCCAGGTCGAGCAGGGCGGCCAGATGCTTGGTGCGGCCGGTGAACCGGATGGTGTCGGCGGGTAGTTGGAAGGGAACCACAAGGTCCGGCCGCGCGGCGGGCGGTGCTGGTTCGGTGGGAGTCGGGGTGACCAGTTGGGTGTCGCCGGTGAGGATGCGTTGGTGTAGGTGGCGAAGTTCGAGGCCTGGTTCGAGGCCAAGGTGGTCGAGCAGTGCCTGGCGGGTGTGCTGGTAGGCACTGAGGGCTTCGGCTTGGCGGCCGGTACGGGCCAGGGCGAGCATCAGCTGGCCCGCGATCCGCTCGTCGAACGGCAGCTGTGCCGCTCGAGTGGTCAACTCGGCCAGCAGTTGGGCGTGCTGTCCGCATCGCAGGGCGGCGTCGGTGCGGTCGAGTTCGGCCGCCTGCCGTTCGATTTCCATCGTGGCGCGGACCGAGGCCAGCCAGGGCGTGTCCAGATCGGCGAACGGCGTGCCGCGCCACAACCGTCGGGCTTGATCGAACAGAGTCAGTGCGCGAGTGTCCTCGTTCGCCGCGCGCGCATCGTCGATCAGGTGGCGAAACTGGTGCAGGTCCACGGATGCTGCATCGACAGTGAGCATGTAGCCGCGCGATTGCCGCTCGATCGTCACGTCGGTTTCGGTCGAAAAGACCGTTCTGAGCCGCGACAGGTAGCTGTACAAGGCTTCCCGGCCGCGTTGTGGGGGAGTGTCACCCCAGACACGGTCCATGAGTTGGTCGACGGACACAAAACGGTTGGCTTCGACCAACAAGACCGCCAGTACGCACCGCTGACGGGCGTGACCGAGGCTTACCTCGTGGTCGCCACTGACAGCGTCGACCACACCCAGGAGGTGAAACTGCATCGCGGTCCGACTCCCTCAGCTTGGACCTGTCCCGGTTTAACAGGTCTGGTCAGCTGATTCAAGGCGTGTGGCGGGTTCTCCGAGGGTGACGCGGGCAGTGTGTGACGAGCACAACCAACTCGCTGACGATCGGCCGACGAAGGAGCTTTTTGTGCTCGCGACACCCGTGGTTTGCCCGACTTCGCTGTACGGGGGAGATGGTGGGCGGCGCACGGACGCGAGGCGAGGGGCGTGGGGCCGATCGCCGGTCGGCCCCACGCCCCGATTTCACTCGGCCCATTCTGGAAATGCAGTGAGAACGCCACGAAGTGTCATCAAAGGATGCGCGATGAACACGGCCATGTTGGCCTCGGCCATCGCTTGTTGGTTGCCGCGGTAACCGGTACGGCAAGGGCGGCAACCCCTCCATCCACAAGTAGGAGCGCGTGCGGATCGCCCGGCTGCCCCGCCGGCAGTGGCGTGATCGGATGTCAACGGCGCCCCAGATGATCTCGCCGGGCAACCTCGTGAACATCTACGCCTCGGTTCGCGACGAGGGGCTTCGCTGGAGATGCCGACCGGGGTGACCAGGGCTTTCAAGGGTTCTTCAAGGTTCCTGGATTGCCACGGTGAGACCGTTCGCAACGTCCCGGATCGATCCCGATCCGGGACGTTGCCCTGGACAGTGAGGCGCTGGTCCGATGAAACGATCGTTGCTCGCCGGCATCGTCGTGCCGGTGCTGGTCGCCGGTGCCCTTTCGGCCGCGCCACCGTCCGCGGTGTCAGTCCCGGCCCCGGCCACCGCACCGAGCCGACTGTCCCCGGACCAGGCGGCCGCACAGGCGAAGGCGACGCACCGATCGGTGGTCGTCGGTACCCTGACGACGCCGACCTCCGAGACGACCGTGAATCCGTCCGGCGAGTTCACCGACACCGAGACCCTGAGCCCCGCACGAGTCTGGCGGGCCGGCGCCTGGCACGAGCTGGACGCGGACCTGCATGCGACCGGGCGCGGCACGATCGTCCCGGCAGCAACGACCGACACGGTCACGTTGTCCGACGGCGGATCCGCACCGCTGGTCGTGCTGGACTCTGCGGGCCGGACGATGTCGTTGTTCTGGCCACGGCCGCTGCCTGAGCCGACCCTGCGTGGCGCGACCGCGACGTACGCGGACGTCCTGGCAGGTGTCGACCTCGACGTGACCGTGACCCCGCAGGGCGGCTTCACCGATGTGCTTGTCGTGCGGGACGCCGCCGCGGCGGCGAACCCGGCGCTGCGGTCGATCCGGCTGCGGGTCAGCGCCCCCGGCATGCGGGTCAGCGAGGACACCGCAGGCAACATCTCGGTGGCCACCAGCACGCGGGCCGAACCGGTGTTCACGACGCCACCCGCCAGGCAGTGGGACTCGGCGCCACCGCGGCCCGGCATGACGACGGCGCCGAGCGGCGCGCCCGCGTACTCGTCACAGGCGGGGCCGGGTGCCGCGGCGAAGGTCGCCCAGGTGCCGGTCTCGGTGTCCGGCGACACGATCACGGTCCGGCCCGCGGTCTCCGCACGTGGCCTGCGGTTCCCGGTCTACATCGACCCGGACTTCGTCAGCGACCCGGTGGCGGGCAAGGTGTCCGGCTGGACACAGGTCGACTCCGGCTTCCCGACGACCAACTTCCTCAACGAGACCAGCGACCTGCAGGTCGGCAAGTGTGACGACTCGGCGGGCGGCTGCAACGGCCTCGGCGTGGCGCGATCGTTCGTCCGTATGCCGATCTCGACGGAGCTGACCAGCACCACCGTGGTGGACTCCGCCACGCTGTCCATGAACGATGTCTGGTCGGACTCGTGCACGAAGGAACCAGTGCAGTTGTGGACCACCGGTGGCCTGAGCTCGACGACGTCGTGGAACGTGCAGCCGGCCTGGGACACGGAGTTGCAGACGCAGTCGTTCGCGTTCGGTTTCGGGGCCAGTTGCGGCTCCTTCAAGAACGACGTCACGTGGACCGTGACCAGCACGATCCAGGCGGATGCCGGCACCAAGGTCGGCCAGACCTTCGGCCTGCGAGCCGGCAGTGAGACGGCGACGCTGGACTGGAAGCAGTTCGCCAGCGGCACCGGCAACACCACGCTGTCCACCAGTTTCCACACCGTGCCGAGCACGCCCGCGAACCTGACCAACTCGCCGGCCGGTGCCTGCGCGACGACTGCCGCCAGCGCTGCGACCATCGGTGACAACGACGTGACCCTGGCCGCCATGGTCGGCGACACCGACGACGGCAACGGCGACGCCACCCTGAACACGACGTTCACCTTGCGCAACCAGCCAGCCGGCACGACGGCGTTCAGCACGACCGTGTCGTCGGGCAACGTGTCGGGCGGCCAGACGGTGTCGCTGACGATTCCACGAGCGACGATGCAGGGGCTCAACGCCAACGGAGCCACGACCCCGTTCACGTACTCGTGGTCGGCGAGCACCCAGGACACCGCCACACCGGTGTTGACCAGCCCCACATCGGAGACCTGTTTCTTCACCTACGACCCGACCGTCTCGGCATCGCCCGGCGTGAGCCTGCTCTCGGCGTCCGGCCAGATCGGCTCGTCGGTGCAGGTCACGTTCACGACGCCGACCGGGTGCACCGGAACCGCCTGCCCGACCAGCTACACCTACCAACTCGGCGTGGCCGCTGCGGTGACGGTGGTGCCGAACAACAGCCCGGCAGCCGGTGACTGGACCGGCAACGTCACCATCAACCAGTTCGGGCCACAGCAGTTGCGCGTCTACGGCAGCACGAGCGGCGGCAACATCGGCCCGGCGACCAGCCAACAACTGACCGGCACCGCGCCGACGACGCCGTACCGGGACGGCTACTACACCGGTGGCGCGTTCCCGAGCCTGCTCAGCCAGGGCACCGGCAAGGACCCCAGTCTCTGGCTGTCCACCGGAACCGGCGCGGGCACCCTGGCGGCGCCGGTGGACATCGGCAGCGTCGGCACGATGATCAACCCCGGCACCGACGGTCCGGCTGACTGGGCAGGAGCCCAGGTACTGCACGGCAACCTGATCGGCCGAGGCCTGCAGGACGTGCTCGCCTACTACCCCGCGGCAGGCGCCGGTGTGCTGATCGGTGGTTCCGGCACGGCGAATCCGTTGCTGCCGACCGGGTTGAACGCGTTCGCTTTCCCTGGCGGCACGCTGAGCGACCCGACGTTCGCGAACCCGGCGGACAACCCGATGACGCTGGTCGCGGCAGGCGACGCGAGTGAGCTGTGCGCCGGTCTCGACGATCTCGTCGGCGTCGTCGGTGACGCCACCAGCGGCTATGAGCTGGACCTGTTCACCGCCGGTTCGCCGTTCGGGTTCAACGCACCGGGCGGTTACGCCTTCGCCCAGGTGCTGGCCACGACGGCACCCGATGGCACCGCCGACTGGAACAACTACACCTTGGCCACCGCGCAACCCACGGACAGCGCCGACCGGACCGGCTGCGCGACCGGAGCCGCGTCCGACCCGAACGACGTCGAGCTGTTCGCGCTGAACAAGGCGACCGGCGCGCTCTACCTGAGCACGAACCCGAACGTGAACGCCGATCAGTCCGTGACACCGGCGACCGGGACGCCCGTCGGCAGCGGCACGTGGAGCAGGCTCACCGTGCCGTGGGGTGCGACGGCGCCCAAGCTGGTGTCGGCCGACGTCAATGCGGCGGGCAGCGCCGAACTGTGGACCCTCGCCAGTGCCGTCGCCACGCCGTACACGGTCAGCGGCACCACGGTGACGAAGGAAGGCACGGGGACACCCGTCAAGCTGCCCACCGACGACTGGCAGCTGACCGACGGCAACACGGACGCGAACGCCGGTGCGACGGCGGCGGTCGACTCGATCACCGGCCGGACGGCGGCACTGACCGGCAATGCGGGTTGGCGTGACGACGACTACTTCGGCACTGTGCTGGCACTGGACGGGGCGAGCGGATACGCCAGCCCGACCGTGGGCACGGTGTCCGCCGCCGACCCGACGATCTCGTTGTGGTTCAACACTTCTCTGCTGCCGGGTCAGGACGGTGTGCTGGCCTCGGTGCAGGCCAGTGCGCCGAGCAGCGGTGCCAGCACGACCGGTGCGCTCGACCCAGTCCTCTACGTCGGCACCGACGGGAAGCTGCGCGGCCTGTGGTACCAGGGCGCTTCGGCTTCGCTCATCACATCGACGCACGCGGTGACCGACGGCGGCTGGCACCACGTGGTGCTCAGCACCAGCGGCACCACGCAGACGATGACCGTCGACGGCGTGGTCCAGGGCACGGCGACCGGCACCGTCAATGTGACCACCATGCCGAACTTCGAGCTCGGCGTCGGCTACATCGGCGGCCACTGGCCTGCCGAGACACATGCCAGCAGTACCAGCGGCATCGGCTTCCTGAGCTATTTCGCCGGTGACATAGCGGATGTGACGTACTCCCAGTGATCAGCGGTCAGAGATCCCGCACGTTACGGAGGTTGACATGATCGGCTGGGAGCGCGGAGCGCGGCGGTGGCTGAGAACCCGGCGAGCAGGTGCCGTTGTGACGGCGGCGGCGCTCGTCATGGGCCTGTGGACGGCGGTGCCCGCGTCCACGGTCAGCACGACCGCGGCGCCACCACCCGTGCCCAACCTGGTCGCGGCGCACGGACTCGGCACGCTGGCAACGCACGTGACGCATCCGCCCAACCAGGCGGCGACCGTGGCACGGCCGAGCGGAACGACGTGGCCCGCCGCGTCGTCGGCCACCGCATCGCTCACCGGGAGCCGGGTTCGGCTCGGCACAACGCCGGTCTGGGCACGACGGGCCACTGGCTCGGCCGCCGATCGGGTCGCCGTGCACGTGCTGGGCCACCGGGTGGCGGCCGCTGCCGGCGTGCCGGGCGTGGTGTTCACCGCGAGGTCCCAGGACCATGCAGGGCGGGTCCAGCTGGGCGTGGACTACCGCGGTTTCGCCGGTAGCTATGGCGGCAACTACGCGCAGAGCCTCGGCATGGTCGAACTGCCGGCCTGCGCGCTGACCACGCCTGCTGTGGCTGCCTGCCGCCAGCGGACGCCGCTGCCGTCGGTCAATGATCCGTCGACCAGGACCGTGTCCACGACAGTGCCGTTGGTGAACAACATGGTGCTCGCGGTGACGCCGACGAGTGACAGCGACGGCGGTCCCGCGGGGACGTACTCGGCGACCTCGCTCAAACCGTCCGCCACGTGGGCAGGCGGCGGATCGTCCGGCGCGTTCACCTACAGCTACCCGATCACGGTGCCGTCCGCGGCGTCGACGCTGGTGCCGTCGGTCTCGCTGGACTACGACTCGGGATCGGTGGACGGCCAGACAGCGGCAACGCAGGCACAGTCGTCCTGGATCGGTGACGGCTGGTCGACCCAGGAGGCGTTCATCGAGCAGTCGTTCGTGCCGTGCTCGGACAGTCCCGAGGGAACGGCAGCGCCTGCCTCCACCGCGGACAGGTGCTATTCCGGCCCGGTGCTGACGCTGTCGTTGAACGGCGCGTCGACGCCGCTGGTCTGCCCGTCCCCGTTCAGTTACACAGTTACCAGTACCTGTGTTCCATCCAATGACGACGGTGCAGTCGTGACGCACGTGGTCAGCTCGGCGAACGGTTCGGGCACGAAGTTCACCGACTACTGGACCGTCGCCGAGCGGGACGGCACAACGTACGTCTTCGGCCGCAACCAGTTGCCCGGCTTCGCGGCGGGCGACGCCACGACGAACTCGGTGGACTCGGAGCCGGTGTTCAGCGCGCACTCCGGCGACCCGTGCTTCAGCACGACGTCGTTCGCGGCATCGGTGTGCACCATGGCCTACCGCTGGAACATGGACTACGTCACCGACGTGCACTCCAATGCGATGGCGTTCTACTACGACCAGAGCACCAACGCCTACGCGCAGGACGGCGCCACCGCGAGCGCCAAGTCGTATGTCAGGGACAGCCACATCGACCACATCGACTATGGCTTCACAGCGGGCAACGCGTACTCGGCCAAGGCACCGGACCAGGTCGTGTTCGGCACGAGCGACCGATGCTTCGTCACCGGCTGTGGACCGCTGGGGTCGACGACCGCGGTGAACTGGATGGACGTCCCGTTCGCGGACAACTGCGCCGCGGCCAAGAGCTGCACGGTCACCGGGCCGACGTTCTGGTCGACGGTGCGGTTGACGTCGATCGTGACGCAGCAGTGGAATGGCACGGCGTACGCCAAGGTCGACTCCTGGGCGCTGGCCCAGCACTTCCCGACCACCGGCGACGGCACCAGCCCCACCCTGTGGCTGGACTCGATCACCCGCACCGGATCGGACACCACGGCCGGTGGCGCAGCGGTGACGCTGCCCCCGGTCACCTTCACCGGTGTCGACCTGGCCAACCGCGTCAACCCTGGCAACTTCCCGGCGCTGGACCGCTACCGGATCGCCGACGTGACCACGGAGAGCGGCTCGGTGATCGAGGCGGCGTACACCCAGGTCAAAGCGTGCAGCCCGACGGCCCTGCCGACAGCGGCGACCAACACCTCATCGTGCTTCCCCGTGTTCTGGCAGCAGTTCCAGCCGCCGACCCCGGACTGGTTCATCAAGTACGCGGTGTCTGGAGTGGACCAGACCGACCCGACCGGCGGCTCCCCGGGCGTCGACACGTCGTACGTATACAGCGGGCCCGCCTGGCACTTCGACGACAACGACGTGGTCAGCGCGAAGTTCCGCACGTACGCCCAGTTCCGTGGCTATGCCGACGTCAAGACGTTCACCGGCACCGGTCTCGACACGAAGACCGAGTCGGAAACGACCTACTACCAAGGCATGTCGAACGACAACAACACGGTCGCCGTCAACGTCACCGACTCCCAGGGCAACGCGCACGCCGATCTGCTCCAGTTGGTCGGGGCGCCACTGGAGACCACGCAGTACAACTACTCCGGCGGCCCGATCGACAACTCGACCATCGACTCGTACTGGGTGTCTCCGGCCGTGGCGACGAGGGCAAGAACAGGGCTGCCCGCACTGACCGCGAACGTCGTCGACCAGACGGAGGAGTGGAACCGGCAGGCGATCACCGACACCAGCCCTGCGACCTGGCGCATCACGGAGACCGACACCACGCTCGACGCCACGCCGACGGATGCCGACTTCGGATTGCCGCTGTACGTGTTCGACCACGGCGACCTGTCCGTGCCCGCGCAGCAGACCTGCACGACGACCACATATGCGGCAGCGAACACCAGGCTCAACCTGGTCGGCCTGGCCGCGGAGGTCGAGCAGGACGCCGGGCCGTGCGGTGGCTCGAACCCGAGTGGCGCCAGCGTCCCCGGCACTGGCCAGTTGAACGCGTTGACGGCGCCGGTCACCGTGTCCCGGCCGGCCGATGTCATCTCCGATACCCGTACCTACTACGACGACCCGCCCGTGCTCACCGGTGGACTCCCCGCACCGACCGTGGCGACATGGCCGCAGGCCGCACCGGCCAACGGTGACGAGTCGGTCGTCCAGCACGCCAGCGACTACACGGCAGGCGCGTTCACCTACCTGACGACGGCGGCCACCACGTACGACTCGATCGGCAGGCCGACGACGGCGTACGACGCGAAGGGCAACCGGTCGACCACGTCCTACACGATGACCAACAGCGTCCTGACCGGCGAGACCGCCACCAACGCGCTCGGCCAGGCCATGACGACCGGCTACGACCCGCTGCGGGGCCTGCCCACCGTGGCGACCGATGCCAACGGGATCGCGACGATGACCCACTACGACGGGCTCGGCAGGGTCATCGACATGTGGCTGGACGGCAGGGCCACGTCGACGCAGGCGAACTACATCTACTCGTACGCCGTGTCCAACAGCGCTCCCACCGTTGTGACGACGCAGCGACTGGACGAGGCGTTGGGGTACGTGACGACCACCACCCTGTACGACGCGCTGCTGCGGGAACGGCAGCAACAGCAGCCGACACCGCAGAACGGCAGGTTGATCGACGACAACTTCTACGACTCGCGGAACTGGCTGGTCAAGGTCAACACCGACTACTGGGACAAGTCGGCCGGTCCGGGCAACGCGATCGTCACCGTCCCGGACAACCAGGTGACCGATCAGACCGTCACGGCCTACGACGGCCTCTACCGGCAGGTCCTGGTGACCTCGCTCGACAAGTCGCTGGTCAAATCGACCACCGCGACGGCCTACTACGGCGACCGCGTCACCACCGTGCCACCGACCGGCGGCACGCCGACGTCGACGGTGACCGACGCGCTGGGCCGGACGACCGAGACCGACCAGTACACCACCCAGCCGACCGTGACGACCGGCGTCGCGAACGGCGCCACGACGGTGGCCATCACCGGCGGCGCCACCCAGGCCACCACCGACGCGTACAACGTCCGAGGCGAGAACTCCGACGTCCGCAGCGCCGGCGAGGACTGGCACACCAACTACAACCTGCTCGGCGAGACCACCTCGTCGAGCAACCCGAACTCGGGCACGACCAGCGAGACCTACGACAACGACGGCAACGTGGCCGCGGCGACCGACGCCAAGGGAGCCACGGTCAGCTTCAGCTACGACGCGCTGAACAGGAAGACCGGCGAATTCGACGGTACGAGCAGCGCATCGCCGCCCATCGACACGTACGCCTACGACAACTCGAACAACGCGGTGGCCGGCATGACCGATCCGATCGGCCAGCTCACCACCGAGACGTCGTTCGACCACGGCGGCAGTGCCTACACGTCGCAGCAGAAGGGTTTCAACGCGTTCGGTGAGTCGACTGGCCAGACGTGGACCATCCCGGCGGCCCAGGGCGCCCTGGCTGGCATGTACACCTCGGCTGCCACGTACACGCCGGTCAACGGCCTGCCGCTGACCACGTCCTATCCCGCGTCACCGGCCGGCGGTGCACTACCGGCGGAGACCGCGCAGCTGACCTACACGCCAGGCTTCGACCTGCCTTCCGGTGTCCGGTCCACGCTGGGCAGCTACCAGGTCGGCACGACGTACGACACGCTGTCCAGGCCGGCCGTGCAGGAGTTGGGCTCCACCACCGGCAGTACCGCGCTCGTCACCAACACCTACGACGAGCACACCGGCGCACTGAGCGACACCACCGTCGCGAACTCCGCAGTGTCGGCCACCCCGATGGACGACACGTCCTACATCCACGACGCCTTCGGCAACATCACGTCCGAAGTGGACAACCGGAGTGGCACAGAGTCCGAGGCCCAGTGCTACCGCTTCAACACACTGGACCAACTGACCGAGGCATGGACCGGCACTGATCAGTGCGCCGCCGACCCGGCAGCCAACAGCGGCGCCACTATCGGGGACGCTGTGCCCGGCTCTGCCTACTGGACCAGTTGGGCGTTCAACGCGATCGGCGAACGCACCAATCAGACACAGCACTCCACTACTGGCGGCGCGAACACCGTCACTTCGTACGCGTACAACACCGGCCAGCCCAACACTCTGGCCGGAACGTCCACCACCGGTCCGGCCGGAGCCAGTTCGACGTCGTACAGCTACGACCCGGACGGCAATACGGTGACCAGAGGCGTGCCAGGCGGCGCGCAGACGCTGACCTGGAACGACGACGGATCACTGGCCGGCGACGCGACCACGAACGGCACCACGAGCTATGTCTACGACGCCGACGGTAACGTCCTGGTGCAGGCCGACAGCGGCACCCACCAGACGACGCTGTACGTGTTCGGGGAACAGATCGTCCTGAACACCGGCACCGGCGCGGTCACCGGCACCCGGTTCATCCCGCTGGTGGGCAACGGCGAGGTCGTCCGCACCGGAGCCAGTTACGACTACGAACTCACCGACCAGCAGGGCACGGGCGTGCTCACGCTGTCCGCCGATCTGACCGGTCCCGCGTGGCGCCAGTCCACCCCGTACGGCGCGGCACGAGGCACACCGCCGACAGCGTGGCCGGACACGAACGGGTTCCTCGGCAAACCGACCGACAGCACCACGGGTCTGACGATCGTGGGTGCCCGCCAGTACGATCCGAGCATCGGCATGTTCATCTCGGTCGACCCGATGCTGGACCTGTCGAACCCGCAGGTGCTCAACGGTTACTCGTACGGCGCTGACAACCCGATCACCAACTCCGACCCCAGCGGCGCGATGCTGCCCACCGGCCAGTGCGTCGGCTGCCCGCCAAGCGGTCGCCAGGTCGCCAAGACCAGCGGCAGCGGGCACAAATCCAGCAGTGGTACCAGCAACGTCACCCCTTCGAGCGGCGTGAAGGGCGACCGCGGGGGCATCTTCGACAATCTCTTCGGGGTCTCCCCGGCCCCGGCCCCGAAGCGGCACCTGGCGGCGGCCGACACCCGGACCCCCGGGTGCGGTATTCTCATCCGCTTCGCGCCCTGCCCGGGGACGCACATGCCGTCGGGCGGATCCGGCTTGGCAGGCCTCGGCAAGCATTACAAGGGTTTCAACCAGTTCGTCGGCATCGCCACGACTTTCGCGTGCCTGGCAACGACGCCGCTCGGTTGTCTGTTGGCCAGTGCGCTCGCGTCCGGCCTCCAGTATGCGGCGCAGGGGTTGGGGACCCACCAGTGGGGAGGCGAAAACGCGGCCAACCTGGCCAATGGACTGATCACCGACGCAGTTGGATTCGGTGTCGGCTCCATCTACAACGGGGTGAAGCTCGCCTCGACCCTCAAGGCGGCAGATGGCTTGTTGCCGGAAAGCGAGGGTATCGGCAGTCAGTTGGCCCGTTTGGCCGGACGTGACGACGCCGAAGATCCCACCGCGCCCCGGGATCTGCTGCTCGCCGAGAACCCGGTCAGCACGGATTGGGGTACGCATTTCCGCCACGCGACGATCAACCCACCTGTCTACGTTTCTCGCACGCTGGCGAATCTCGGAATGGTAGGCATAGAAGGCACTGCGGGCGACAGCATCGCCAAGATAATCATGGCAACTGGCGCGCAGCAATGAATGTTGAGGAGTCCATATTGTCAGCCAAACTGATGAAACGGCGCGCGGTCGTCGTGGTCGCGGCACTGTGCGGGATGGGGGTGGCCGTCGGTGTCACGCCGAGTGCCGCCGTCACGCAGCCCGTGCCCGTGTCATCGAGTCCTATCGCCGATCCCGGTGTGCTGCTCAATGCCGGTCACTTCTACGCCTTCGGCACCGGCGCCGGGCTGCAGGAGTCCACCGCCAGCATCGCGGCAGGTCCGTGGTCGGCACCGACGAACGTGCTGGACAAGACCACAGTGCCCACCTGGATGAACCTCAACGCCGGTGTGTGGGCACCGGACATGATCGAGACGACGTCGAACACGTTCGTCGTGTACTTCGGGACCGCGCTGCCCGGGACGGGGAGCAACCCCAGCGGCAACGACGCTGCCCCGGCCGGCGGTGCTCGCTGCATCGCGGCCGCAGAGTCGACTTCGCCCACCGGGCCGTTCACCATCGAGCCGAACCCGGTGGTGTGCCTGCCCGGTTTCGGTGCCGGTGACGACATGACCGCCGATCCGGGCAACCGGGTGCGTGGTGAGGGCGCGATCGACGCATCGCCGACCTTCGTGACGATCGACGGCCAGCAGCGGCTCTACCTGGTGTACAAGACGCAGGCGCCCAGTGGCACGTCGACGATTCGGATGGTGCGCCTCGCGGACGCGGACGGCACGACAGTAGTCGGCGACAGCCATCAGTTGATCGCGTCGACATCGGCGACGTTCGCGCAGACCGTCGAGGGGCCGTCGCTCATCCAGAACGGCTCGTTCTTCATCCTGTTCGTCGCCCACGGCAGTTTCGGCACCTGTGGTTACTCGACCGAGTGGTTCAAGTCGCAGAATATCTGGGCCTGGACGAGTACGGCAGGCACAACGCTGCTCGACAGCAGTAATACCGCCGGTCTGTGCGGCCCCGGTGGCGCCGATGTCGGAGCATCACAGGTGGCGGGCCAGTACCGGCTGTTCGTGCACGGCTGGGTGCAGACCGGCACCACGAAACCGGCGACCGCCGCCCAGGCCAACACGAGCGCGTCCACGCGTGACATGTACGCGGCAGTGCTGACCTTTGGCTCGGACGGGTTCACGCCGAGCGTGTCGTTCCTGTCGCCATAGTGCCCCGTGGCCCGAGGGGAGCGGCGGTGCAGGCGCGCTACCGGTCCAGCATGTCCAGGCTGAGTCCACGGGCGCCGTCCGCGTCTGCGCAAACGCCGGCCGGACTGCGGGTGATCGTGTCCGGCCAGCAGGCACTGTCGATCCCCGCCTATGTGCTCGGTGACCAGGAACTCCAGACGACGGCGGCCGAGCAACTGGCCCGGGCTACCTCCGCGCTGCGCTCGGCGCGCTTGCGCTCCCCGCTGGCCCGGCCATGGCCGGGCCAGCGCATGTTGCCGCTGCCGCTGCCGGATTCAGGATCACTGACGGCGGGGGCTCCGGGCTGTTGATCCTTCTGGGGACGCACGGCGACGTCGCCCACATGGTGGGTGTCAGCCAGGCGTCCACGTTCACCGAGGTGGCGATCGGCATTCACTTCGAGCTGAAGGCCTAAGGTGATCATCCCGTACCGCAAGCCGAGCAAGGGCAAGAATCTTCCGGCATGGAAGGAGGAGTTGAACACGGTGCACAAGAGTATCCGTGCTCGGGTCGAGCATGCGTTGGCGCATATGAAGTCCTGGAACATTCTGCGGAACTGTCGACGCAAACGTACGGGAGTCTGGTATTCCACGCTCGGTGTGGCACTGATGCGCAATCTGGCTACGACCGGCTGATCGACCCACATCACACCAGGTGGTGGGCGCTGGCCCGCCATTGACCAGAATCAAGATCATTACGGGACAACCTTTAGTTTCGGCACACACACCGCTCGGTGCTCCGAATCGAACCGGGGATTCCTCATTCGATTTCGATTGCCATGATTTGCCGGGCCTGATAGCCGGGGAGGTGCCGGATGCGTCCGGTCAGGATCAGGTCGAGTCCCGGTGGCCCCATGCCGCTTAAGGCCGAGAACGAGTGGACTTCCATCCGCCAGTTCGATGACAGCACGGACAATCTCCGATGCGAGGTCCGGAGCGGACTCCCGCAGTATGGCGATCATGTCCAGCTCGGTCAGCGGCGCGAGGTAGAGGACCTCGAACTCAGGGAACCGCCGGAGTTCGATGGCCGAGGCGGGACGTGACGCCACCACGAACCGCCAGCGATCCAGGAACCGGCTCAACTCCTCGACTGCGGCGGCCATCCGCTGCGGATAGGCGGACTCATCGATGCCATCAAGCAGCAGTACAGGCGCTCGCGGCCCTTCGGCCATCCGGTCCAGAATTGCGGCGCCCTGCCGGACCGGCAGGCGGCTCCCCGAGCCGCGGATCGTCCGTTCAACATCGTAGACAGCAGGCGCGACCGGCTTGATCTCCCTCAGGATCGACCCCGTGAGATCACCATCGGAGACCTGCGCCAGCCTGAGCAGGAAAACCACTCTCCCCTCCAGCTCAAGTTGCGCTTTGAGCTGCTGGAGCAGCACCGTCTTACCGGTCCCTGGGTTGCCCAGCACGAAGACGCCCCGACGGTCCGGGTTGTCAAGACGGTGTAGGACGTCGGCGAGTTCCCGACGCTGGAAGGAGTGAGCCGCCATATCCCGGGATCGTAGATCGCCCCGAAGTCGTTTCGGTCTCGTTGCCTCCGCCGACTGCAGCGGCAACGAGATCGTGGGCCAGCTGGCGGGCATCCCGCGCACCCTCGGGCCCCCGAGGGCGCCGCGGCGCTGCATGCGGCCGGTATCGCCACGGTCATCGTGTCCCTGGCCTGGACTCCCCACGTCGCCTCCTTCGCCCGCCACTGGGCATCGACGCGTTCATCGCCACCGAACCTGACGGCGGCGGCGGCTTCCACCGTATCTCCGTGACTTCTAACCCACTCTGCTCACCGAACACGCCAGCGCTTCGCCTCACCGGCGCAGTTCAATCTCCAGCTCGAGCAGTGGCTGGTGCGGGCCAACCAAACGGCGGCATCGCCGGCTGGGCTGCCGGCCGGTGGACCGGGGACGCCGACCGGCGCGGGTGCTGGAAATTGGCGCCGGTCGCCCCGATAGCGAGGTAGCGGCTGGCGACCCGGCTCCCGCGGGATCACGACGTGCGGCTGGACTGCAACGACTACTCGGTGCACTCAGTCGCGGTCGGCTGGCGGGTCGAGGTCGCCGCGGACCTTGACGGGGTCCGGGGGTGACCTGCGGCGGACAGGTCGTGGCCAGACACGCCCGGTGCTGGGCCGATCACGAGAGCCTCACCAACCCCGAGCACGCCCGAGCGGCCGCAGCCGCCCGGCAGGCTCGCCAGCAGGCCAGGTCTGGCCCGGCTGAGACTACGGTCGAGCATCGAGACCTGGCCGACTACGACCGTCTGCTCGAGCCGCGGACCTCGGCAGCGCTGCCCGAGAAACCGGAGAAGATCACGTGTTTGACGTGCAGGCCGGGCAGCACGTGGTCTCGGGCGCCACTCTTGAGCAACGCTCCCACCTCGGCTTCGATGACATAGTTGATGCCGGTCACGTCTGGAATGTGCAGCGCCGCGTATCTGCCTGGGTTCGACGGTTTGACGAAGTCATCGAGGTAGGACGGGACCGACTCCACCATCGCGGAGACGATCCCGGCCGACATCTCGTACTGGGCTGCGTAGTAGCTGTTGGTCCAGATCGAACCATCCGGCACCTCCGTGACCACGGTGCCGGAGAACTGGGCAGGTGACTTGGGCCGGCGGATCAAGATCCGGGCTTCCCACGAGTGGGCCAGGGCGTTGCAGGACACGAAGAATTCCTGGACCACGTATTTCGGGGCGACAGGCCACGAACCCTGCACGGAGGTCGGAATGTAGGGGCGCGATGAACTGCTCGTGCCGATCGGGCCGCGCACCGTCGGAATGCACGGCACGGTTTGACCGTGTGCGTTGTGACTGGACGCGGGAGCCGCGGCCGCGGCCGGCACGACGAGGCCGGTGATGGCGGGCAGCCGCGACAACGACCGCCGACAGTCGTAACCGGGTTTTTCGTGGATGTCGCATCGTTGCTGACTGTCCTTTCCGGTATGCGCGAGCACCCTGACCGCACTGCCGGGGTCAGGGTGCTCGCGTGTCTCAGTTGAACAGGGACAGGGGGATCTGGGCGACGTCGGTGTCCTCGGCCAGACCGTCCGGCGCGTAGGGGAACGCGACGAAGGCGTACTTCGTGTTGCCGGTGATCCAGGTTGTGAAGTCACCGACGCCGTTGCCCACGCCGTAGTTGCCGAGGTAGGTGAGCGCGGGGTACACCGAGGGTTCCGGGCTCACGACGACCGATGTGCCGAAGTGCCCGTCGTGGCCGAGCATCGCGGCGAACGTGTCGAACGAGCCGGCTTGACGGTAGAAACCTCGCCAGGTGACCATCAGCCGGCCGGTGGTGGAGTATGCGATGCCGACTTGATTCGCCTGGACGACCGTCCCACCGGTCTTCGGCGCAGCGGGTGTGCCGGAGCGCCACGTGCGGCCGGAGTCTTGCGTGTAGTAGACCTTCGGCAGCAGGTGATCAGGGGTGTAGACGGCGATCGCGAAGTGCCCCCGGTGCCGGGGATCAGCTGCCGAGATGGGGTAGCGCACGGTGCCCGTCGCGTTGAAGTCCGACGCCGGTGCGATGAAATGCGCCGCGTAGCTCGCGCCCTCGTCAGTACTGGTCCACAAGGACAAGCACGGACAGGTCTTGTTCGCGATGGGTGTCTGGCTCGCTGCCACCGGTACGGCGAGCACGCCGAACGCCGAGGAGGGGGTGCCGACCGCCTGATGAGTCGGTGCGACCCAGCCCGCAGCGGCGGGTTGGTGGACGGTGCCGAATGTCTTGCCCTCGTCGTCCGAGCCGACGATGTACGAGCCGTTGCTCGTCGACTCGGTGTACAGCGTGCCGGTCTGCTGGTCGACGAAACCGTTCGCGCCGTCCCAGGGTGTGTCCTCGGGCGCGGTGCCACCGTTGAGCCCGGTTTCCCCGGGAGCGAAGCGCGACAGGTCGATTCCCCAGGTGCCGGTGCCCCATGTCTTTCCGTCATCGTGCGACGCGGTCACCATGACCCTGCCCTGTTTCGGTAGGTCGTTGGGTCCCGGCGTGTACACCGAGCCGCCGGCGTAGAGGGTCCCGTCGGGGCCGAAGGTCGCCCACGGGGCGTTGCAGTACCACAGATCGACGGCCTCGGCCGCGGGGCTCGTGCGGAAGGTCTGCATGAGGTCTGTATCGGTGTAGGTCTTGCCGCCATTGGTCGACACCGAGACGTGGCAGTCCGCGGTCTGGCCTTTGTCCGCCGTGACGTCAACGGGCAGGCTGTACTGCCGCCAGGCGACGGCGACGACGTCCGGGTCGGCCGGGTTCACCGCGACCTGGGGGAAGACCGAGCTGTACATGGGCGTATTGCCGCTGATATCGGTCAGCTTGATCTGGTGCTGAAAACCCTGCGGTGTCCAGTACGGCCAGCCACCCGCAGCGGCGGAGTCGCCGCCGGCATGGTCCGCGGCAAGGCCGCCAACCGTCAGGAGAGCGGCAGCGGCGACCGTCGCGATGCTGCCCCGCACGAAGCTCGTCACCGTGCAGTCCTCCGTAAACCGTGTCGTGGCGTAGGACATGTCATGCGTTCTGGTCCTTTCGATGGGTGCGCCGCGTCGCCGCCGAGGCCGCCATCAGCGCCTGGAGGGCTGTTCGTGGGCACAGCGATGGGAGACGTGCGTTGTCAACGCGGGATGGGGGTTGGGGCGCCAGTTCGCTCAGCGACCAGGCAGTCCCCGCGTGTCAGGGCGGGAAGGTCGACGGAAACCGGCCATGGCGGAGCCCCCTGACGAACTGCGGCGTTGTGGGCCGCTGAACAACTACTGTGCAGTAGTAGTGAACGTCTGAAAGTAAAATAGCCGTTACGTTGAGCGGATGTCAACATCCGCCGACCTGGCGGCGCGGCGTGCCTGGCACGCCTTGGCAGGTGACGCGGGGCGCCTGTTCGGCCGCGTCACCGAACTCGCCGACGGGCTGCATCTCATCCGGCCTGGGCGTGACCATCCGTCGTCGAGCAGCGTGCTCGCTGCGTGGGACCCTCTGACCAGCGTCTACTGAAACCAAGTGGGAGTCGCTCGCCGTTCAGTCATATAGAACAGGCGGTCTGTTGCGGCATACGCCCGCCTACACCTGATTCCGCTCGTGTGCAGCACGGCGGCTCGGTGCGGATGGCTGACACGCGCGTCCTGCGTCGGGGCGCCTGCTCGCGAAATGTTCTTACTACGAACCGATGTCGGTCGCGGGAAGTGGCTCGGCGTCAAGGTCGGTCCGCGGGGGTACGGATCGTCACGGCTACATGGTCATCGTCCAGGATCGAAAGAGAACGGGCCGTCCGAGTGCTCCCCTGCGTGACTGGCGTGTGCGCGATGAACGGCCGTTTATTATTCGTGAACGTTCGAAGTGAAAACGTAACCGTCAGGTCCCCAAGTGTCAACGATGACCGGGACGACTTCGACGGGGCGGGTGCTGAGCCTGTGAGCTGCTGCCATGTCCAGCGAAGTCGGAGTTGCGGTCCGGTTTCAGGCCATGGGGCCTGCCGTCCGCATCGGACGAAGCGCCTGGATGCGTGCTTTCGGGTGACGCCGTTGACGTCCATGTGGAGCGCACTCTATGTTCCCGTGTGTTCGCTAATGCAGAACACATCGTTCAGTGACAGGCAACGTCGACGGGGTCGCAGGAAGATCTCCGTCGATTCTTCTGCGCACTCGAAGGGAAGTCACATGCCCGATCGCAGGCGGTTCACCGGCCGCCCAGTCAGTATCGGCCTTGCCGCAGTGGGGTGCGCTCTGGTCGCGCTCCTCGGGGTGGTCACACCGGCCGCGGCGCAGCACGCGCAGCCGGCACAGCATGTCTCCGCACCGCCCAAGGCGGTGCCGGTACCGGACCCGACAATTGCCGGACCGGTGGTGACCCAGCCGGATCTGGACGGAACACGCGGGATTCCGTACACCTCCTCGGCGGTCGACCTGGCCACACATGGCTACACCGAGCAGGAGTATTTCTTATCCGGCACGGCCCGTGCCTATGAACCGGTCGGCACCCTGACGACCGACGGCCGGTGGCAGGTGCGCGTCTCGAGCACGGCCGCCTACAAGACTCGCATCATTGTTCGCAAGCCGATCGACATGACCAAGTTCAGCGGCAACATCGTCGTTGAATGGATGAATGCGACTGTCGGGCGAGACCTCGACGTCGGTTGGGTGTTCGGCAGCAACGGCTTGCTGCACGACAACGACATCTATGTCGGCGTCTCCGCGCAGGCGCTGCCGATCACCGGTGCGGCGCAGGGCCTGCAGGCATGGGACCCGGCCCGCTACGGCTCGCTGGTCCACCCCGGCGACCAGTACTCCTACGACATCTTCGCGCAGGTCGCCCAGGCACTGCGTCATCCCAGAGGTGTGAACCCGATCGCGGGGGCGAAGACCCGGACGGTCATCGCCTACGGAGACTCCCAGTCCGCCTTCCGGCTGGTGACCTACGCCGACGCGCTGCAGAACCGCGACCAGGTGTTCGACGGAATCTTCCTGAACAGCCGATTCGGCAACGGTGCCGCACTCAACACGGACGCCACCCCGCCGACCGGGACCCAGATACGCGGTGACCTGACCGCCAAGGTGCTCACCCTCGAAACCGAGACCGACATCATCCGCAGCTCCAACGGCTTCCTGCCGGCGACCCAGCAGAACACGAACAACTTCCGGCTCTGGGAGGTGGCCGGCTCATCACACTTCAACGCGGCCGAGGAAGCCACCATGCGGATCCAGGCGTTCCGCGAGTCGCCGTTCGCCAATCCGCCGCTGCAGTTCAACAGTTGTCCTGAAGCCATGAACAGCCTCGACTTCGGTGACGTCGTGGACACGGCGTTCCATGATCTGGCGCAGTGGACCGAGGACAAGGGTTACAGCCCGCCCACGCCGGGCCTGGTCGGGGTCACGCCGGACGGCACCGCATACGTCAAGAACTCTCTCGGTCTCACTGTGGGCGGCATCCAACTGCCCCAGGTCGCGGTGCCCACCGGTGTGGAGTCCGGCATCGGCAATACGGGAACGGGAACCTGCACGCTGGCCGGCGAGTATGTGCCGTTCAGCCCGCAGCAGATCACCGCGCTCTACCCGACCCACAGGTCCTATGTGGCCGCGTTCGACGCGGCGACCGCACGGTCGGTCGCCCGTGGCTTCATCGAGCCCTACGACGCCGCGGTCCTGACGTCACAGGCGCAGAACTCCGCCGTGCCGGCCACGACCGACGTGCCGTAGCCGCCAGGGCCAGGCATCGGCCCCGGTGGGGGGACAACTCACCGGGGCCGTCGCCGCCAGGCCCGGAAGGAGGTGCCGCAGCCAGCTGAACTGTCCCACCGGTTCTTCGGTCTCACCGAAATAAAGGGATGGCAATGCGACAACAACACAAACGAGGACGACGACGTTTCATCTGGCTCACGGCGTCCGCCGTGATAATCGCGACCACTGCCGGGGTCGGCATCAGCTATGCCGCGACGCCCCAGCGTGACGTCGTGGCCGCGGCAGTGGCCGAACACAGCGCTCCGGCGCCCGCGTCGGCGCCGACCAATCCGACGAACTTCACGGTACCCAAGATCCCGACGGTCACCGGCCCGATACCGAGGACGGAGACCTCGATACCGATCGGCACCGCCACCTTCCCCGGCGCGCCGGGTTCGATCAACCTGGCGGACTACGGCTACGTCGAGGACGAGTACTTCCTGTCCGGCACGGCGAATGTGTACCAATACGACGCGTCCGGCAAGAACGTCGAGGTCAAGACGCCGAACGTGCCTTACACGACGGTGATTCTGGTGCGTCACCCGGCCGACCCGAAGAAATTCAGCGGCAGGGTTCAGCTGGAGATGTCGCACCCGCAGTTCGGGGTGACGACGCAGGTCTGGGCGCACAACTACAAGATGTTCATGGCCGACGGCGACGCGTGGGTGCGCGTGACGACCAGTCGAGGCGGCCCGACCGGGTCGAGTATCGGCGTCGCGAAGCAGTACAACCCGACCCGCTACGCGTCGCTCAACGTCCCGGAGGACGGGCAGAACTGGGACATCATCGGCCAGGTCGCCGAGATGCTGCGGTCGAACGCCACCCACAGCCCACTGGCGGGCTTCCACGTGCGGCAGATCTTCATGGAGGGGTTCTCCGGTGCGGGTGCGATCGTGCAGTTCTGGGTCAACGACATGTCGCGCATCCTCCGTCAGCCCAACGGGCAGTCCCTCATCGATGGCTACGTGGTCGGGGAGCCGAGCGGCTACCCGCTGATCAACTCGCAGGCGGCGCCCATCGCTGCGGACGACCCCCGGCAAGCCGTGATCCCGCCAGGTGTTCCCGTGGTCAAGCTGCACTCCCGTCCGGAGCCGGCCAACCAGCGTCGACCGGACAGCGATACCCCCGCCGACCGGTACCGCACGTTCGAGACCGCTGGTGCGGCACACACGGATGACTACACGAACCCCTACAGTTTCCCCACGTTCATCCAGGAGTCGGGAACACCCTGGGCGCAGACGAACGTGTACCCGTTCACGTGCGAGTTCGCGATGAACGACTTCCCGTTCGAGAACCAGTGGAACCTGGCGATCAACGTGATCGAGCGGTGGGCGTCGGAGCCGGCGTCGGGCCGAGGTCACACATGGAATCCGCCGCACGCCGCCCGGATCGAGACGAACCCGGACGGGACCATCGTGAAGGATCGGTTCGGCAACGACGCCGGCGGTGTTCGTTCGCCGGCGGTGGATGTGCCGACGGCCACCTACTTCGACACCAACGTGCCGCTGCCGGGTGACCGTGGCTTCTGCAGCAACACCACCGTCGGACACGTGGTGCCCTTCACGCGCGCGCAGCTCAAGGCGCTGTACCCGACGCACGCCGACTACGTCCGCAAGGTGACACAGGACGCACGAAAGCTCGGCAAGGAAGGTTGGCTCATCCCGATGGACGTGACCGCCACCATCCAGGCGGCGCAGCGATCGGATGTTCCGTAGCGACGAAGAATGGCCGGTCGCGGCGCACGCCGCGGCCGGCCACCGCCCTCGACACTCCGCGCGACACCGACGGGGCGCCGGTCATGCGCGATCCGATAACCGGTGGCGTCGATGCGCCGCCATGCCCACGGGTGCGTTGATCGTCCGTAGCCTGCGTAGCAGCCAATCCGTTGGACCACCGCGACGAACACCCGCCGCTCAGGATCGGTGTACAGAAGTGGAGATGCCTGGTCAGCGGCGGTCAACGTAGGTATCGTCCACAGCTGCGTTGGGAACGAAACATCCACCAAGCCTCGATGACTTCCCGGCGAAACCGCTGATGCGAGACCACGTGCGGAGACCGACATCGTCCTGCCCGGCCTCCGCCTGCACAGGCGGCCGGGCGCCGGGTGACCCCCCGGCCAAATCCGGCCGCTCGGCCGCCACCGGTGCCACGGCAACCATTCGACAGCCCAGGTACCGGATAACCTCCGCGCACACCACGGGGTCACCGACGAACCGACAATTGGTGAGCCTGTGTCTCCGGATGCGTGGAGCGCCGCCAGCAAGGTTGCGGTGACGGCCAGCCTCTGGCCGAGCTGCTGGCGTCGTGCCGAAGCCGGGTCGCGGTCACGACAGCTGACGGTGCCGCTCATCGACGGGTAGCCACTGGCTCGGCCAGCGATCTCATTGCCTGCGGCAGGACAGGACGCGTCCCACTGCATTCGTCAACGACGTTGACCGGACACGATGGACAGACACCGCATGTGTCATGCACGACGCGCGGACAGTCAGCCTGCTCGGCGCCGCTGCGATAGCGGCGGCGGACCTCATACCAGTCGACATCAGCGAACGATCTCACAGCGCACATGAACTGGTTCTGTTGGCAGCGTCCGCACAGAAGGTCGCGGCGCCACAGCCCTGGTCTTGCCCACCAGCTCGGTGCGTGGCCACCGGCGCTGCCGATGGACCGCATCGCGCTGGGCACACCCGACGATCGCGGTTCTCGGCACGTGGGCGTGACCAGCTCCGGCATTCCGTACTCGGCGGTGACCCGAAGCCGACCCTGTGATCGGCCCGGCCGGCGGTGGGCACGTGCCTGTCGCCGCCCGGTCGGAGATCAGGACGTTTCGGCTGAGGGTCGTTGACGTGCAGGACTGCGGAGGAATCATCGACTGTCAGCAGGAACTCGCCCAGTAGCCGCAGACTAACCAGCTCGTATCGAGCAACGGAACGCTTGGCTGGCAGGACATGTCGTGGTTACCCGCTGCGGGCCCGAGGCCCTGCGGTTTCGCCTCGATCGACGGCTGCTGGAGGGTTGGCCACTGGAGGAGATCGAACGGCAATCCGGTCCATATCGGCCGGTGTTGCCGATGACCCGTCGGCATGCGCGTGGCTTATCGCTGACATATAACAAGTACCGAGTGTTCAGTGGCTGAGAAGCCCTTCGGGGTAGGTCGCATCGGGCGATTTCCTGGTGTGGTGCATGCCCCACAGCAGATCGGCGAGTCGGTCGGGGTGGACCGTGGGTATGTCCGGGACGGCGGCGCCGGCGGCCTTGGCGGCTATCCATTCAGCGTGAAAGAGGCTGCGTTCGATGGCTGCGCCGATGTAGAGCCCGCCCACGTATACGCCCTGGTCGGCCACCGCAGCATGCAGCGACTGCAGATAGTTGCGCTGCGCCGCCAGCACGAACCCGCCTGCGACATCGGGCAGGCCTTGGACGGCGGCGGCGCCCTGGGCGCTGAGGATCGCGCCGTCACCACGCGCCAGCATCGCGGGCAGGAACTCGCGCACCAGCACCAACAGCGCGTAGAAGCCCAGCGGCAGGAGGGTTTGGGCGCGCTCCAACGTCAATTCGGTCACCGGGATGAACCCGTTGGGTGCCGCGCCGTAGTAGAACGCATCGAGGTCGCCGACGACCGCGCGGATCCTGTCAACCAGCTCCGGTAAAGCCGCAATGTCGGAGAGATCCGCGGTCACCACGTGCACGGTCGCGCCGACGCGGCGCAGTTCCTCGGCCTCGTCTTCCAGCTGCTCCTGACGGCGGGCTACTAGCACGACCTGATAGCCCTCTCGGGCGTAGCGCTGCGCGATAGCCCGGCCCAGGGCGGGACCGGCGCTGAACACGGCGATGGACTTCGGCACGACGACTCCTCTGCTCTATGTCGAGCACTGTTCGGCTTCGGCGGGGCTATCCGCGAGGGTAGTTGCCTCTGACCATCGACAGCAGGTTGGGGAGTTAAGGCTCGGGGCCGAGTTCAGAGATCAGGTTGATGTTGGCTTTGATCCAGTCTTCCTCGCTGATCATGGGTTCGTGGGGAAGGGTGAGTCCCTCGTCGATGGTGATCGCATAGAACGGGTTCGCGATCATGCCGGCGATGTCGCCTGGTGTCCAGTCACTGTGAGCGGGCATGCAACTGACAGTAGCGGCCGGTGATGTCCACCGCTGGCTAGGCGGCGTCCTGGCAGGGTGACGTCAAATTCGTATTCAGCATGTCAGGAGCAGTTCGACGGGCCGATTGAAGTCACGGATGTGATGTCGCAGAGCAGCGGCGATGTTTGTGTGGCCGGCCAGTCGCAGTAAGCCGATAGCGGTGTTGCGCAGCGTGGCCATGACCTGTGGGCCGCAGCCCGTACGGATCTGGGAGCGGTCTTCGTCGTAGTCGACGTCGCGGACCCAGTGCAGCCGGTTCTCAATCACCCAGTGCCCGCGCAACCAGGCGGCGATCTGTTCGGATCCCGCGTCGGTGACGGTCAGGCTGGTGATCGCGTACACGGTCTCCCGGGTGCGCTTGCCGGTTGTCCTGCTCGTGCCGGTCCGAGTGAGCCGCAGTACCTGTGCCGCGCCGGGAAACCCGATCCCGCGGGAGAGTTCGGTGGCCTTCAGCGTGCGGGTGTCCTGACGGCCGTGGCCATGTTCACGGGAGACCACCAGAGTGGGAATGTCCTTCCACGGTAACGATTTCACGCGCTTACGCGGGTTCGGCTGATTGCCTTTCACCGTGACGATGTAGTGGCCACCACGCTCCCGGATGGTCTGGGCGGTGTCGCGTTGACAGTGCGTCGCGTCGGCGGTGACGACGGCATCGGTGATGTCCAGAATCTTGAGTAGGCCAGCCAGCATCGGGATCTCGTTCGTTTTCGCACCGACCGAGACTTGGCCCACCACGACACCGGTGCGCTGGCACAGCCCGGCCAGCAGGTGGGTGAGGTTCCCGGCGGCGTCGCGGGCCCCACGCAGGGTCTTGCCATCGAAAGCGATCACTCTTCGTCCACCGGTGGTGCTGGTACGCAACCACATCCAGGCTCCCACCAGTGCGTCGAAGGTGTCGGCGGGCAGCCTGCTCAGCAGCCGGCGAATGGTCGCCTCCGAGGGTGGTCGGCGTCGCACTCCCAGGCGCGTCAGCGCCTCGAACGGGGCATCGGCGGCCCACTCGGCGATCGTGGAGAACGATCGTGCACCGGCCACCGTCGCGGCGAGCGCGACCGCCACGATCGAGCTGGCCGTATGCCGTACACCGCGCCGTTTGCGCGGGTCGGCCACCTGCGCCAGCAGGGTGAGTAACCCACCGGGTATCGGGGATGCACCGTCACGATTGCCGGCGTCGGCTTGCGAGGTGCCCGGATGGTCAGGGACGAACGCGACAGGATGATGACAACGCGGGCACGGCATCGGCTTTCGGAACGATCGGGTGTGGTAACCAAGATCGTTACCGCAGATGTCGTGCCCGCTCGCAACGACACGCCGAACCGCAGGTCACAGCGTCATATCACGACTTTGACGCCGCCCTGCCACCACCCGCAGGCGGCGCTGTTGGCAGAATGGCACACCCTTCGATCACTACCTGTAGGTTAACGCTCGTCGATCTGCCGAAATACGGGTCCACCCAGACCGACTACGACGCCCTGACCGGGTGGGGCGCAGTGCCGGGATGGGCTGGAGCAGTACTGGAGCCTGCCCAGAATTCGAGCGATCACCGACAGTATCCTTTTGCTGTGTCAGCCAGTGCCGAGTGGGCGATCGTCGTGAGGCTCGCGAACGGGTCGCGGCTGTATCTGGCGCCGCCAGAGAGTCGGCGCAACGGACCGGATCAATGGAGTCCGCGCGTCTCGCAGGCTCGTCGATTCGCTGTGCAAGCCGAGGCAGAGGCACTTGCGGCGACGTTTGTGCTGAACAGTGCGGCGAAGGAGTACCTCGTCGTCAAGATCTAGAAGGGCGATCATCAGATGGATGGGAAGACCTGGCCGCAGCCTTCAAGGCTCCGGAGCTGGACCGATACCGACGGTAACGTGTGGCATCGGGTCGGGCAGGATGCCTTGTCGTTGAAAGCTGCTCGACGCGTGTTTTCTGACGGCGAGAACGTTGTTGTTCATTTCTATGGAGTCGTCCCGAAGATCGTCGGTGACGCGGCTGCTCGTGCCGAACTATGGTCGCGTATCGAACTGAACCTGCGCGGCCGTGACTCGAACTCTCTCGGAGGCGTAGAGGTCTTTCGCTTCCGCAACGACGCAGGCGCGTCGATGGTCGCGGTCGAGGAATCCTGCTGATCGCTCGGACACCGGTCTCCAGATCGGCTGGCTTTACCGCCCAGTGCTGATGGAGTGGATCGCGAGGGAGTACCCGTCGGCCATGCTCAATCTAGCCATGTCGGACGTATTTTCTCGGCTTGCACTGCCATTCCCTCAATTAGGCGAAGCCTAGCCTAGCACTCGACTAAATGTTTCCGCGTCGGCTACATGTAGTACTCCAGCCGTAGATCGTGATCTGCTGATCGGGGCTGGCTCCAGGGGCTCGGCAAGGTCACGTGGGGGTGCCCGGCTTCGGGGCGGGTGCTTTAGGTCAGTGAGTGACGCTGGTAGCGCGACTCCGGTGGCCCGAAGATCAGCCCGTTCTCGTCGAGGGCGTTGGCGATGGCCAGTTGGTTATCGGGGAAGCGGAAGCTGACGGCGACTGTCTCCTTGGCCATGTCGCTCCCGGTCCACTCGAGGAGCTCTACGTCCTGAAGGATCTGGCCCTGGAGGGCGTGCAGTTCGGCGCGCATGTCGTGGCGCCACTGGAGATGGAAGTCGGGCCACCGGACCGGCTGGTGGGGGTCCACCGTATTCCAGGTGATCGAGAGGTCGCCGAACTTTTGGTGGTTGATCTCAACCTGTTCTCCGGTGAAGTTCAGCAGGACGGGGCAGTCGGAGAACCATTCATTGTCCTGAACGTCCCAGACCAGCCAGACATGGGTCAACGGACGGCCGATGAGCGCATGCAGCTGCTGGCCGTGGCCTGCCACGACCGCGGAGCGACCGTTGAGCCATTGAGGCCGGTAGCTTTCGATCCCAAAGTTGAACACGCCAAGATCCTCTCAGAACCAGACATCACGCGACTTTGCTGCAGGATGATCAGCGCCACGGCGGCCCAGGCCACTGCCCGGTTGGACAGCACCGGCAACTCCCCGGGCGCCTGTGCTGGCGACCGGTACGCCAGTGGCGTGATCGGCGGCGAGGTCGGTGGGCCAGCGGGTCGAGCGGGTCGGGAGGCGGTGGCTGCCGGTTCACGCACCCATCATGGCGATCCGGGGTGGGTCAGTCCCGGTCTGGCCGATGGTCGCGGGGCATCGCAGGCGAAGCCGACTGGCCCCATCGGCGTCACGTCGGCGGCTGGGCGGTCCCGCCAGCGCATCCATAAGATCACGTCCAGACATCGCAGCAAGCTGATGTCCTCGATCTCGCCAGCCTCGGCACGCACTTCTTCAACTGCGGGCATGGGTCGCCCAGCGGGTGGTCTGCAGGCGGAGGTCCCGGCGGCCCACCAATCGCGGCAACCCAATCAGTCCCCGGCCACCTCTATACCGTGCTGATGTGGGATCTGCGGGGATCTCTGAGATCCGCGAGGACGGCAGCGTGGTCGGAAGGCCAGACGCCGTCGATCGGCTCGTCGCCGGCTCGCTGGACGGAGCTGACTGAGCCAAGACCGTTCAGGCCTGGTTGGGCGTGTTCATCGATCTCGAGCAGTGCGCACAACTCGAGCTGGTTGATCTTGTGTACGTACTGGTGGCCACTCACCGCATTGCCCTTATTTCTGACCTGCCACCGTCGTCACTGTGCTGTGCATTTCGACGTCGTGCTGGACAGTCTGGCCGACCAAACGTGTCGCCTGCACCGCCGTCACGGGCATGGCATTGAGTGTCAAGCGACCTCCGTCGCCATAGACCGGGGGAGTGGGCGCCACCGCCGGGTGGCCATGGCATTCGACTACGCCGCACCCGCACGTCGGCAGATCGCGCCCGTGCCGGCCGCAGGCGGGGGACGCTCACCCGAACTGGGGCACTGCGGCCGCCGGCGATGTCCTTCCCGGTCGGTGAGCTGGCGGGCTCGCTGACCGCCCGGCCAGGTGGGCCGGGCCCGGGGCAGCGGTGATGTTCGGCGGTGTGCTGCAGGCGAGCTCGGCGCACTTGATGTCCCGTTCAAGTCATCAAGTGCGCCGAGTGAACGTGGGTTGCATGCGTTCACCCTGTGTGTTCGATGTCGAGAGCATCGTGGCGTCGGCAGCTCGCTGACCTGCCGGTTCGCCACATCCAGCCCTGGCCATGTCCCACTCCGCTGTGTGCGTGCAGCCCGACTGGCAACGTCGCGACAACCCAAGATGGAGAAGAATGGTACGAGCATCCGTGATAAATGTGAGAAGCTCGGTCCTGAATGGACCGAGCTTCTCAGGTGTTCTGCAAGTCGTTGACCTGCTGTTATTCTGTTTCTCGACCATCGGGACGACAGGATTTGAACCTGCGACCCCTTGACCCCCAGATTGCCTCCGGAACTCTTTTCGCAGGTCAAGTGCGGTTCCATGGTATCGCGCTGGGTGTGGGTGACCTCGCGTTGTTCAAGATCGTGCGGGCGGTGTGGTCCCAATGTGGTCCCGGGCTCAGCCGGGCCCGAAGAGGCGAAGGCGTGGGCGGGGACTGATCGCGTCATGGGAGCTGGCGTTAGGCTGAGACATGGCTGATGATCGCGTCCGTGCGATGGTGGCGGCGATCGCCGACGGGGTGACGGCCACCGCGGAGCAGTTGCAGGGTTTGACGCAGGGCGAAATTGACGAGATCGGACAGGACCAGGCGGCGCCGCTCGCGCAAAGCTACCGGCGATTCTTGGAGTTGGCCGGTCGCGGCGCTGGACACTTCCTGCAGGGCAGTGATGTGTTCTATCCGTCAGTGCTGGGGTTGGGCCGGGCTGCTCGTGAGTTGTTGGAAGAGAACGGGGTCCAGTTCGTGTGGACCGCCGAGGATCGAGTGATCCAGATGCATCAGGGCTACCAGTTCGACTTCCTCCGAGGCACGGGGGCGGATCCCGAAGTCTGGTCGTACTGCGAAGGCTCGATGGTGGGCGTGCCAGTCATGAGCTACTCCTGCTTCACCGACTGGCTGCAGGCGCAGGCGACGGAGCAGACCCGGGCATGGGCTCGACTCGTACCATGGTATGAAGCGGAAAAGGCGAAGCCGTCAGGAGAACCACGAGTGTTCTTCACTCGGGTGAACCCGGATGGCAGCATCACCGAAGGGCTGTAGGCCGCTGTTCGGCATCCCAGCCACGCACAGCTCGCCATCGCCGCGATCCTGGCCGCCTGTTGGGCGAGACCGGAGGAGTCAACTTCGATCCGGAGTGCGGAGGTGACTGGACCTGCGGGTCGCGGCCCGGATCGTGGTTGACGCCGTAGGTCTCGTCTAACACGGCCAGCGGGGATGGCAGCGGACCGCACCCGCCGAACGTTGTTGAGTTTCTGCCAAGTCCCCGGCACTGCTCGTGGTAGCGCGGCCGGCGGGCGCTGGTGACGGCGAGGCACCGACCGGAGCGCCAGCGGAGGGCGACGGCCGAGTTGCCCGCTTCGGCCGCGCGTCTCGGCCCGGCAGGGCCGGGCTTGAAAGACGTACAGAAAGTCCTCACAGGTCGAGCGACAGAGCGCTGAGGTGATGGAGCCCGTCATCGGGCGCGGTATTCTTCACTCGCTGAACTACTCGTATCCAGACAGAGAGGTCGGGGCAGGACAAAAGCCATGGCAGTTACTCTTCCTAGTGATTACCAGGATCAATACGATCAAGCAAAGTCTGCCCTTAAAAATCTTGACGCATTAATTCAGACCGTCGACTCATATTCCATTCGTAGCACTCGAACCAGGAGGTTACACAGCTTAGTTTCAACCACCGCAGGAGCGTAAGTGCGTGCGCGGATCGTATGGGTTTGTCCGGGTCGATGACGGTTCGCGCGGCCAGAGCGACCTGGGCACTATTCCGCTGGTCACTGCCGCCGATGTCATCGCCGGGTACCAGCAGTTGATCGCGCAGGCGCACTCCGTGGGCCTGCGGATCTTCGGCGCCACCCTGACGCCGTTCAAGGGCGCGTTCTCCTGGTCGCCGCAGGGCGAGAAGACGCGCGAAGCGGTGAACAAGTGGATCCTCACCAGCGGCGCATTCGGCGGCACCATCGACTTCGCCGCGATCACCGCCGAGCCGGGCGCTCCCGAGGTCCACAACCCGGCGTTCGACAGTGGAGATCACCTGCATCCCAACGACGCCGGCTGCCAGGGCGATGGCCGACGCGATCGACCTGCAGACCTTCTCGGCTCGTGAGCAAGGAGGCTCGTGTGAAGACCAGGACATTCTGGAGATCGACGATCGCGGTCGGGGCGTCAGCCGTCGCCGTGACGGGGCTGTTGGTCGTGGCGCCGCTCGCCGCGAAACTACCGGCAGGCTCCGGTCAGCAGATGGTGACCGCCGCGCCGGCCGACAGGGCGTGGACCGCCGCGTGGCGCAACGCGGTCCAGCAACCGTTCACCACAGGGCCCAGCGGCACCGGCTTCACTGACCAGACCGTGCGGATGGTGATCCACTCCGACGCCACCGGCGACTCCTTACGTATCCGCCTGTCCAACGCCTAGGACTTCAGGTGCACCAACGCGCTCTGTATAGATGGTGGTGGATCTGTCGGTCGGATCAAGGCGATGTTGGTGGTGACGAATCCGTCTTGCTGGTCGGGTCAGCCGGACCAGACTGGGGTTGCAATCGAGGTGACGAAGTCGTCTCAGAACGTTCCCGGATCGGACGGCTGCGGCCAGTCCGCTCGCGGCGTTACCGCCAGTACGACCGGTGTTGCGCTTGGCGTGACCACGGCGAACCCCACGATGTCGACCTGGCCGGCGGCGTCTACCGGGAGTTGGAACACCAGGTCGCCGGTCTCATCGGGCGTCTTGTCCGGTCCGTAGGTGAGCGGACTGAAGTAGCTGGACCCGGGTGCAACCGTGTCGGTGTGCCAGTCGGTGGCGAACCCGGTGTAGTACGAGCCGGCGGTGAGGTGGGCGTCGCCGTTCACGTTCGGGGGTACGGCCCACACCTGCTCGCCGTTCCACTGAACCAGGACGGGCCGGTCTCCGGCAGCCGCCGTGCGAGTTGGTGGGCTCCAACCTGTTGGTAGCAGTGGCGATCGGACGAGCAAGCGCAGCGCAGATGGGTTCCCGTTCCCGATCGGCACCGGCTGGGCAGAGTTGTTGGTGATCCGGGGGCGCAGCTTGATCTGCAAGTGTCGGTGGTCTTCGGTGCCGTCCGGCCGATACACGGTGCCCTTGCACCAGTACACGACGCACACCTGCACGTCCGGCAATGGCCGACTGACCAACGCGGCCGCCCCACACGGGTCTCCGGCAGAAACCAACCCGTCACCGGAGGGCGCGGACGAGCTGGCGGCAGCAGTCGTGGTTACCGCAGACCTAGCCGGGGGAGGCGCCGCATTGGGATGCGTCGGGCCGGTCCCACCCGCGACAAGGGCGGCGGTCAGGCACGCTGCGGTCACTACCGCCACCGCGCCGGACCCACCGATCGCCCAGTTGCGTCCCCGGGTAGCCGGCGTACCGAAGGCGCCGATCAACAAGGCGATCGAGATCACCAGTACCCAGACCGCCGTCGTCGGCCACACCCCGTAGAGCGATTTGTACTGGAGGAAGCTGGCCCCGCCCTCCAACACCGCGAACCCCGCAATGACCGCCGTCGGCACAACGACCAGCAACCTCCGCCGATGACGCCCTCGAACCACGACCTCCTCCGGGGGACGCGTGGGCTGTTCGTGCCTGGCCACCGATCACCCCCGGTACTGTGGCCGAATCCTCGGCTTCACGGTGTCGTCGCCGTCCACATTCCAGCGCTATCACTTGATCGTCACAGCAACCCAAGATGTAACAGCCGGCTCCCCGCCGTAAGCACGCCGTTGGCATCGTCCGGGGTCCGCTCGCATCCTCGGCGACGTCGGTGGGTTGCCGGGGTTCCGTTCTCACCCGTCGACAGGGGTCATTTTTCAGGTTCTGGCACGGTTTCCGCGATGGATCGGCTGGGCCGGGAGTCGGCGGGTTAGTTGATCATGAGCCCAAGTGCGTTGATCTTGGGCGGCGATGGGGTGGATTTGCCGCGAGTGGTGGGACCGGCTGAGCTGTCATGTTGGTCGCCGGTGCGCAGCGGTGGCCGGTGTCCCGCCGCATGTTCGTCTTGGGGCGGATCGTCGGTGTTCGCCCTGTCGAGGAGAGGCGGAGCAGGAAATTCCCGGCGTCTAGTTGGGCTTGGTGTGGTCGCGTCGGCGTCGGCTCGTGGCGAGGATCGCCTTGCGGAGACGGTCTAGCGCTTCGAGCCGCGCGCCGGCGAGTGACGGTTCGGTGGTCAGTTGGGCGGTCTGGACAGGGGAGTGGCGGGGGAGTTTCGCTGTGGCGGCATTGATGGAGTCCAGGATGGCGGGGTTGCTGCCCCATCCGCCGATGACGATGCGCTGCGGATCGGCGAGAGCGACGATGGCGGCGAGAACTCCGCTGACGGCTCGTCCGAGGGCGTCACGGACGGCTGCCGCGCGTTTGCTAGCGGCCAGGAGTTGGTCCACGTCGATGGCCGTCGAGTCCGGTTGCCGCAGGCCGAGTTCCTCGAACACGTCGATGAAGCGGATCGCCTCACCGTGCGGGCCTGTGGTGATCAGGTGCGCGATCTCGCCCGCGAGTCCGAGATGGCCGCGTCTGACTTCGCCGTCGCTGACGATCGCGCAGCCCAGTCCCTCGCTGAGGTAGAGGTAGGCGAAGTCGTCGACGGTGGGGGTGCCGCCGTTGTCGCGCTCGGCCCGCGCGGCCCAGTTCACGTCGTTGTCGACGGTGATCGGGCCGTCCACGTGCGGTGTCAGGATCGTGACGGGATCGAGTTCGCCGAGCAGGAACGGTGAGTCCTGTAGCTGGATCAGCCTGCCGGTGCCACGGTCGACCGGGTCTGCGGCGCTGATCACGGCCACGCGCACGGTTGCGGCGTCACGTCGAGCGGTGGCGGTCGCGGACAACAGTGCGGTGGCGACATTGTTCGGTCGTGCTGGCCGGTCGATCTCCTGCTCTGCCCGGGACACGGTGTCGCCGTAGGCGTCGACGCATTCGACCACGACGCCTTCGGGGGCGATGCTCACGGCGAGCGCGACACCGATGTCGTCAGCCAGGCCGTAGTAGGAGCCCACCCGGCCTCGACCGCGCCCGCCTGCGGTTCGTTCACCGGTGTCCACGACCAGCCCTGCCTCCGTCAACCGGCGGACACTCTCGCCCACGGTCGGCTTCGAGATGCCCGTCTCGGTGGCCACTTCGGCCCGCGTGAGCCGCCGGTGGCGCATCAGCGCGCGCAGGACGTGCTCGTCGGTCAGCGAACGCAGCAGGTCGAGCGACGGCTTGGCAGGATCCACCACGCCATTCTAGGCAGGACTCTTGTCTAGAACGCGACGACACGCTAGCGTCCTTGTAAGTAAGGAGACGTTACTGGAAAGGGAGTGCGATGCCAGCCTCGACCGCGGTCACGTCCGCCCCGCTTCCCGCGTTGCCCCAGTGGGAGACGCCTCCGGCCGATCTCCCCGCCGCGATCAAGCAGATCAAGACAGCGCTCCGGGCTCGGATCGCCGCATCCGGTCGCACCGTGGAGCAGGTCTTCGGTGTCGTCGAGCGGCAGATCGAGGCCGACGTCGAGGAGATCGCCGCCGCGCGCGGGCGCGGCGAGGCGATCTGGCCGGTCATCGACTACTCGGACATCGCCGCGGGCACGGTGTCCGACGAGACAGTGGCGCTGTTGCGGCGCAGGGGTTGCCTCGTCGTGCGCGGGCACCTTCGACCGGCGGCAGGCGTTGGACTGGGATCGCGGCATCGTCGACTACGTCGAGCACAACAGGTTCTTCGACAACTACCGCGGCCCGGGCGACGACTTCTTCGGCAGCGTCGGGTCGAGGCCCGAGATCTACCCGATCTACTGGTCACCGGCCCAGATGCAGGCCCGCCAGCACGATAGGACGGCTCGTGTCCGTCCAGCGATTCCTCAACAGCCAGTGGCGGCACGAGTCCGAGGGTGTGCGGTGGTTCGACCCGGACCGGGACTCCTTGTACCCGGACCGCATCCGCCGTCGCCCGGAGGGCGCCGACTCGGCCGGCCTGGGCACCCACCTCGACCCGGGCACCCTCGACCTCTGGATGACCGAGGCCTACCAGCAGGCCTTCCGCCACCTGTTCGACGGCACGATCGAGCAGTACGACCCGTGGGACGCGGCGTACCGCACCACCGGCCCCCAGTACCCCGGAACCACTATGTGCTCGGCCTTTCGCACGTTCCAGGGCTGGACCGCGTTGTCCGACGTGGCCCACGACCAGGGTGTGCTGCACACCGTGCCGATCGTCGGCGCCATGGCCTACCTCATGCTGCGCCCCCTGCTGGCCGACGTGCCTGACGACGACATGTGCGGTGTGACCGTCAACCAAGTCTTCCCCGCCAACGAGACATGGCATCCGCTACTGATGCGGGCCCTGCACAGCATCCCCGATGTCCGCGCGGGCGACTCCGTGTGGTGGCACTGCGACATGATCCACAGCGTCGCGCCAGTTCGGCACCAGCACGGCTGGGGGAATGTCATGTACATCCCTGCCGCACCGTGGTGCCCGCGCAACGAGCGCTACGCGGCCAGCGTGCGGGAAGCCTTCCGCACCGGCTCCAGCCCCAGCGACTTCCCCGCCGAGCACTACGAACGCGCGTGGGGTGACCGCTTTCAGGTCGAGGACCTCAACGACATCGGCCGACGCGGCCTTGGCCTCGACTAGCTTGACTCTGTCGGTGATCTTACAGGCGTCGAGGTCCCCTCCTGACGGCCCGCAAGGACTTGAGTCGAGGGATCCCGTGCTGGTCCAGGAAATCCTGGACGGCGGTCGGCAGCCGGGACGAGGTTGCCTTGCCGGACGGTGGTAGAGCGCTGAGGCGCTCGATGTTCACGGCGATCGCCGTGAAGACATGCTGCAGATGGGCCAGTTCCAACAGGTGGGCAGCCACGTCACGGCCGCCGTCTCCGATGGCCGGCGCGCTGGGAGGTACTTCACTCGAGTCTGGTAAGAGTCAGCCGATGGCGGCTCGGACCGTGGGGGTGAGCAGGCTGATCAGGTCGGTGACGTCGGCCAGGTGCTCCAGGTCGAGCACGGTGGCCTCGATGGCTGCCTGGCGTTCGGCCGAGATCACCGAACGGGTCAGGTCGCGGTACTTCTCGACGATGTCGGCGTTGGTGAGCAGCCGGTCGGCGGTGCCGCGGGGATGCACGACGGTCTTCTCCGACACCGAGCCGTCTGCGAGCGTCAGGGCGACGCGGGTGGTGAGACGCTCCTCGACGGACAGATCGTCGTAGGTCTTCTCGTGCCGAGTCTCGGTGCGGTCGATCAGATGCCACACGTCGTCGCGGTTGATCCGGTTCGCCGCGAACTGTTCGATGAGGACCTGTCCGTCCAGCAGTGCGGCGGCGACGGCGTAGGCGACGTTCATCTGCGCGCCAATCGGCTCCAGCGGGCGTTGGGCCTGCCAGCCGCCGTGTTGGTAGGCGGCCTCCGGCATGTCGATCTCGATACGCTCGATCTGCTCGGGCGGGACGTCGCCCTCAGCGCGCAGCTCCAGCGCCGCGTCGATCGCGGCGTGCAGCAGACCCATCGCGGCATATGCCTTCACCGTGATGCGGTCGGTCTCCCAGACCGTGCCGAGGTTCGCATAGATCTGCGTAGCGTCGGGGTTGTGGCCTTCGCCGAACGCCGCGAGGAAACCGCCGTACTCACGCTCGAACACCCGCTTGATGCCCACGTAGCCGGCCTCGGCCAGCGCGGCGGCGGTCAACCCGTTGCGGGACGCGAAACCGTGCTGCATCCGCTTGACCATCGACTCGAACTGCGCGGACATCAGACCACCCGCCTGCGTGGCCGCGATGCCGAAGGCGTCCTCGAAGCCCGCGGCGTCCAGGGAGTACAAGGTGCCGGCGGCGGCCGCCGCGGCCAGCGGGCCGAACACGGTGCCGGAGTGCCAGCCACGCGACAGCATGTCCAGGCCGCCCAGCGCCATGCCGACCCGGGGACCCGTCTCATACCCGAGGATCGCGCCGCGCAGGAACCGTGCACCGGACACCGGGCCGATACGGGACGCCGCAGCGAGCATCGCCGGCAGGACCAAAGCGTTGCTGTGCAACGGAGCCAACGGGTGGTAGTCGTCCAACTCGAATCCCTGGATGAAGCTGGAGTTGAGCAACGCGGCCGACGGCGCGCTGGTGGTGCGACCGCCCCAGCCGATGATGGGGACGTCGCCTGCGTCGTCCAGCACGGTGATGGCCTGAACTCCCGTGCGGGAGACAGGCAGTTGGGCCCCGACGATGGCGCACGCGATGCCGTCCAGGATCAGGTGCCGCGCGCGTTCGCGCGTGCTCGCCGGCACGTCGGCCAGCGTCGTGCTGGCGACCCATGTCGCCAGCCTGCCGGTCGGTCCTTCGGGGTTCGTGGTCGGACGGCCGGTGTTCGCTGCGGTCAAGGTTGTGTCAGTAGCATGAACGGTCATCGGATTGTCACTCCTTTCGCGCGCGTGCGCGTTCTCGAACCAATTAGTCCGTTGCGGACTGTGGTGCCGTGGATCTGGTGAACTTCTGCGACCAACCCGGCCCGCCGTCCGGATCGACGATCGTGAAAAGCTCGCCGGGGTGGGGGACATCTGCCGGACGCAGCCCGCTCCGGGCGAGGGTGGCCACGGCGAGATCGACGGTGGCCGCAAGGGCCGGCAGGGGATGGATGCTGAGACGGAAGCCCGTCTTGCGCAGCTCGAGCGGCGCGCGAGCGTTCGTCCTGGCGATGACGACCAGGCCGTCCTCACCTAGGCGACGGCGAGCCGACGGGTCCAGGGTGCCACGCGCCGCGACCTCGGGAGCAATGGCCTCGGCCATGACACCGCCGTCCCGACAGAGCCCTTCCTCACCGTCGATCAGCGCTAGGGCACGCATGTCTGCCCTCCTCATTCATCCAACTCGAACTGTCACCCTGACCAGCGACATCCGCATTTCGGCAAACCGCTCACACGGTGAACGGCGCCTCAGCCAGTGCGGTCGCGCCATCCAATCTGATGACCCGCCCACCCTGCCTGCCCAATGCGGCCAGCTCGTCGATTGAGTACTGGCCGTCCAGCCGGACGATCAGCTCATTCCGCGGCTGGGATGTTTCTCACCGGTCAAACCAGCCAGGGCGGTCGCGAGGTGGTGGGTGTCGGTGTGGTGGTGTTGGTTTTGTCGCGGTGGCCCGCGTAGGCGTGGGCGATGGTGTAGCCGTAGTGGCGTTCGACCCAGGTCAGTGTTGTGTGGCGTAGCCAGTGGGTGGTGATGCCTTGGCCGGCGACCCAGGAGAGGTGGGTGCCGATGCGGTGGCAGAGGTGGTCATAGCGGCGGGTGGTGATCGGGGTGGCGTCGTGGTAGCGCAGCAACTGCTCGGTGGGGTCGTCGCTGCCGCGTCGGGTGTGGTGCTGAAGGAGGCGGTGATGAGGGTGGGGCTGGCGGGTTGCCAACGGATGGGGCTCGCTGGGGGCACGTGACGATGGTCCCTCAAGCGCCTACCGGTCCGGGCGGCGTCCCCACGCCGAGATCAGCGGTGCGAGGGTGAGGTCGAGCCCGCCGGCGGCGACGGCGGCCAGGTGCGCGTCGATCTCGGCGTCATCGGTCAGCCCGGCGGCGACCAACTCGGCGCGGACTTGCCGTATCGACGCGATCTCCAGGCGGTCGCACACCGTCCCGCCGACCGGGAAACTGCCCGCCGCGGCGACGTCGACCAAGCCCGCCTCACGCAATGTCCTCGGCAGCGTACGGCCGTAGCGCGGGTCAGCGCCGCGGCGTGTCATCAGCTCCCGGAAGGCGCGCCGCAGCCGGTTGGCGCGCTGCTGCGCCGGGCCGGTTTCGTCGAGGCACACCAGCGGCTGCAGTTCGGTGTCGGCGTCTTCCACCAGTAGCCGGCCGCCGGGCCGCAGCGCCGCCACCATCGTTGCCAGCGCTCGGGCCCGGTCGGGCACGTGGACGAGGACGAGCCGGGCGTGCACCAGGTCGAACGTGCCCGGCTCCGGCGTCGGATCCGTGGCGAGGTCGTGCCGACTTATCTCGTAGGTCCCGCGCGGGTCCAGCCACGCCGGATTGATGTCGGTCGCCAGCACGTACCCTGTCGGTCCGACGGCCGCGACGAGCGCCTCGGGGATGCTGCGGCCCCCAGCGCCCACCTCCCAGCAGCGCCAGCCCGGCCCCACCCCCAGGCGGTCGAAGTGCCCGCGCGTCACGCCGTCGAACAACTCGGCCAGCGCGACGAACCGCTCGCCCGCCTCGGCCCGCGCATTGTCGAGAAGGTAGCGGTGGTCCGAGGCAGGCGTCGACACGCCGAGCGGCGAGGGCGCGCCCGGCGAGCCGACAGTCTGCGCGGGCGGGGCTGCCATAGTGGCCGAGCCGGTGCTGGGGTCGTACGGCGACGAATTCACGGCTACATCCTCCCCTTCACCCGGGCGACCAGCAGGGCACCGCGCTGGCCAAGCTGCTATACGGCGACGTCGACTTCTCCGGTCGGCTGCCAGGGGATCCGGGCATGGGGCCTCGGCGCCGCGCTGACGTCGCTACTTGCCAGCCGCTTCCACGAAATCAGCCGAGTGCTCGACCCACCACTGGGCGATGTCGGACCGACGAGCAAACCACACGCTGCCCTTGGCTTGGGCATACTCGATGAACTCCCGCAACGCTCCCGTGCGTGCCGCCTGGCCGATCAGTCGGGGGTGCAGGCCGATGGACATCATCCTGGGACGGCCCCGTGAGCCCTCCAGCCACAATTCGTCGAACCCGCGCTTCAGGTAGTCGAGAAACAGGCTCGGCGAACGAGTGCCCTGAATGTCGTTGTACGTCAACGAATAGGGCACGACGAGATGCCGCACGCCCTTGACGTCGATGTAGTACGGAAGATCGTCGTTGTACGCGTCCGAGTCGTAGAGGAACCCTCCGTTCTCCACCACCAGCTCTCGCGTGTTGATGGAGGGACCGTAACGGCAGTACCAGCCGCTCGGGGCTTCGCCCCACGTCTCCTTGAAGGACGCGACAGCCCGCCCGATGTGGTCCGCCTCTTCCTCGCGCGTCAGGCGCCAGTGCTCTTCCCAGCGCCACCCGTGGGCGAGCAGGTCGTGCCCCGCTGCCCTGGCCACCGTCGCGACCTCAGGGTTACGTTCAAAGGCGACGGCACAGGCGAAGAACGTTGCCTTGATGTCGTAGTCGTCGAACAGCCTGAGCAACCGCCATACACCGACCCGGCTGCCGTACTCGTACATCGACTCCTTGGCCAGATCCCTCAAGTGACCCGGAAAGGCGTACTCTACTTCGGCGAGGCTGTCGTTCTGGCCGTCTCCCATCTCGTGGGAGTACTCGGAGCCCTCCTCATAATTCACCACGATATTGACCGCCACGTTGGCGTCGTCAGGCCACCGAACAGCCGGAACGTCCTTGCCGTAGCCAACCAGATCGCGACTGAGGTTACCTGAAATATCGTGCATCGACGTCATCTCCTCACTCATGGAATCGCTGCCAGCCAAACGCAGTGGCAAGAATGATCAACTATGCTGGGGCATCGGTTCGCTGGCCGGACCCGTGTAGAACCTCCAGCGGGACCCGATGGGTTTCCGGCGCGAATGCCGCCGCCACAGCCAAGCCCACGTACATCACCGCCACGGCTCCGAACACCCAGAATGCTCCGACCTGCTGGAGGAGCGAGCTGGCGATCAGCGGCAGCAGCGCTCCGCCCACAAACCCGGTATTGACGATGACCGCCGTCCCGAAACCCCGAATCCGGGTTGGGTACAGTTCGGGTGCCCACGTCCAGATGGTGGTGTTGACGATCAGAATGAAGATTTGGAACACGAATCCCAGCACCAGGATGAGCACATCACCGTTGGCGAACAGGGCGAAGGCGATGACACCGATCGCGCTGAGGACGGCGCCTACTGTGACAACGGTCCGGCGCGGAATGGCGAATCCACCGTACGAGGCGATCACACACCCGATGAGACCACCGACGTTCTGCAACATGGTGAAGGTGACGCTGCCCTGCACCGAGTAGCCACGGCTGACGAGGATCAGGGGCATCAACAGGACCACACTGAACTGGGCGCCCCACGCCAGGAATGCTGCGATACCCAAGGCGATGGTGCGACGGCGAAGTGGCCTGGCCAGCACACTCCTCAATGCATGACCGGTGGACTCGTCATGCTGGGCGCTCTCCGAGGCAGCGGCGGTGTCACGGCCGACGAAGGGCTGGACGTCGCCGATGTGGAGGCGCAGCCGTCCGGTCGCCAGTCGCGTGAGGGCTTCGTTCGTCTCCTGGATCTTGCCTCGGCTCAACAGGTGAGCCGGTGTCTCAGGTAGATAGCGCCGGAAGAACACGATCAAGATGGCGGGAATCCCCAGCAGGCCGAAGGCCCACCGCCAGGCGTTGTCGCCTGCGTTGACCGCGGAGGCGAATGGGCCGATGACGACCAAGGCGTAGACGTAGGCGAGGAAGATGCCGATACCCGCGGAGATCGTGTTGAACAGAGATACGAAAACGCCACGGAACTTGGTCGGTGTCAGCTCCGAGAGGTAGGTGAGCCCGACGGCGATCTCGCCGCCGACGCCCAGCCCGGTCACGACCCGGGTGACGCCGAGGACGACGGCGTTCGGTGCCATGGCCGACAGCACCGAGCCGAGACAGTAGATGCCCAGGCTGACAGACAGCAGACTCCGACGGCCGAATATGTCCGCAACGAGGCCGCCGACGATGCCACCGGCGACAATTGCCAGGAGGCTCACGGTGGACAGCAATGCCAAGCCTGAGGCATCGATCCCGAGCGCCTTTTCCAGAGTCGGGCCGAGCGCCGAGAGGATGAGTTGTTCGAACACCTCGAAGAGGCCGCCCACTACGACCAGGGCGAGTGCCAGGAAATGGGTCCGCGTGAGCCCTAAGCCATCGATGATCTCACCGAGTGATTTGGGCCTCCTGCCCATGGTGGCTTCGGCGTCGAATGCCATGGTTCCACTTCCTTGGTTCGGGTGTCGTTACTGGACGCTCAAGAGTCATCGTTGGCTTGTGTCGGCGGCCGAGTAGGCAGCGGGAAGGAGAAAACCGAAACGAGATCCTCGGCGCCGGTGTTCTCCAGAGCGTGCCACGAGGCTGCCGGAATGAAGATGGCCTGACCGCGCTCAAAATCGAGGACTCCCTGGTCGGTGTGCAGTCGACCGGACCCTTGGGCGACGTACATGACCTCGGAGGTGGCATGTGCGATCGTGTCCGTTCTCGGGGCCCCGCGCCGGATCGTCACCGCTCCGAGGCAGTTCTGGATCTCGGGAACGTTGTTGCCACTCAAGAGCAAACCGTCGGCCGGCGGATTCGCCGGGTCCGGAGTGACTTGAACGTAGCGTCCGGTGATGGCGTCAGCCATTGATCCCCTTCTCAAGATGTGGATGCTGCTGGGTTGGCGACGGACCTGAGGCCGGGTCAGAAGACCGACTGGTCGATGCCCGCCTGTCCGGGAAAGATTTGTGCATGGTTCCGCTGGAGGTGAGCCTTCATGGCGTCCTCGGCCCCTTGGGGCCCGTCGCTGCGTATCGCGTCGAGGACGCGTTGGTGACCTGCAATCAGTTCGACACGCTTCTCCCGGTCCTTGAGGATGATCTGGTTGATCAAGACCCACAAGGGTTGTCGGTCGATCTCGACGAGTTCCGACGCGAAGTGATTGAGGATGTGGTTCGGGCACATCGCGGCCAAGTCCGCGTGGAAAGCCATGGAATGATTGACGAAATCGGGAAGTTGGGCCGGCTCGTCGATCAAGCGGGTGGCGGTGTCGAGATCACGCTGAACGTCGTCCAGGTCGAGGTCACGTGGGCTTGCGGCCAGCAGACGGGACATCGGTGGCTCGATCACGAGTCGAGCCGCGATCACGTGCTCGGGCGTCGAGCCGATCTCATGTCCGTAGCGGCGCGACAGCCCGCGACTTAAGTCGGCGACGTAGGTGCCGTCCCCGTGCCGCACGACGATGGCACCGCTCAGCTCCATCGCGAAGAGCGCCTCACGTACGGTCGCCCGCGACACCTCGAACTTGGTCGCGAGTTCCCGATCCGCAGGCAGCCGAGCGCCCGCAGCCAGCCCGCCCTGCTGAATCTCACTCAACAGCGCCTGCGCGATGCGCAAGTACCGCCGTTTCGGCAGGGACGAGGCCCCCGAATGGTCTGATGACTGCATGGCAAGACGTTAGACCACTGGTCCGGAAGGCACAAGGGTCGGCCGGTCGGCGAGATGTTGATCGAGCGAAAGATCAGACTGGCTCCAAGCCGAGTCGCCGATCCGCGATTCGGCGAGACCATCGCCGCAGTCCAGGGCCACTGGTCAGCAGCCGGCTGAGCTGAGTAAGGGCCCCGCGCGCGTGCAGCTCGTGCAGATCATCGACAACCAGCGTGACGTCGTCGTGATCGCCGGCGAGCTCCGCCAGTACCCGGTCGACCATCGCGGGCCCGTTCGAAGTCGGGTGTCGCCGCCGGCAGTTCCTCGCCACTGTCCGTGCCGACGGCGTGCCGGACCGCCTCGAGCACGGTCAGCCAGAACTGCTGGGTGTCGTGCTGGTCGCGGGTCCATCCGTCTTACAAGTCGGCCCCTCCTGGTTGACTAGCACCTCTACCAGCACAAATGGCCACAGTTCCCGCATCTCGCATGGCGGATAGCCACCGGTGTTGACCACAGTTCATGCCACGAACCATGCCAGGGTGGCCGGCGCGAAACGGGCCAGTTGGGCGTCGCGTCATGCCCACACATGCCGTGCGCCACGCGCTCTCTGGCGCCGGGTCAACGTCCTCGTCTCGGACCCGCGGCCGGGACCAACCGAAGCAACCCTCGGCAGCGCGACTGACAGTCGGCGCGCGCCCGTCTGTCGGCTGACTCAGCGATTTAGTCGACGCAGTGCCTGGTCAAACACTGGCACGAGAGGAGCCGGCAGCACGTACTCGTGCATGCCCCCGCTGCGGGGATTATCCGGATCCTGCCGGGCCTGGACCACGTGTCGGTTGGACCGGTCGAACCCGCGGCGGCTGAACACCCGGGCCGCTCAGCCAGCTCTTGCCCGAGCGCAACGTCAAAATCGCGACGTTTGTCCCGATCGGCCTTCTAGGGCAGGCTCGACGAGGGCTGACCCGCCTCAGTTGGCGACCGGGCATCCAGGACTCCGATCGTGGCGGTCGAACGTGGGTCGCCGACGGCGCTTCCTCGCACGCGGGACCGCACTTCACCGATCGACTTGCTGAGCCAAATCACGCCCCGTACCGACGAAATCCGCTGGTACGGGCGTGATAGGCGCAATGAAATTCAGCGGGCCAGGCGGCTCGCGTTGGACAGCAGTTGGTCGGCCTGGTGGATCAGGTTCCTGGCCGACGACTCGTCGAGTGAGCGGTTGCCGAACTCGGCGTTCAGCAACATCGTCTGGATCTGGCTCGCGATCCGGTCACGCCGCTGGTCGAGTTGAGTCAGCGCGCGCTCGGTGTTCTGGTAGATGCCGTCACCGTTGGTACCGCCGCTCGCGATGCCGTGGGTGGCTGCCGTGAGAGTAGTCATGCCGAACTGACCGTCGACGGCCTCGATCTGCTTGTACGCCGCGCCCAGCTGCTCGACCGTGCCAGAGTGTGACCGCAGCGACTGCGGAAGCGTGCTGTTGTCCAGGGCTTGCGTGAGCACTCGGCCGTCGACCAGGTAGTCGTCGTGCAGCCCGGTCAGGGCCATCATTGTCGGCCGCAGGTCGGTCTGGTCGGCCCAGGTCCGGTTGTCCACCCCGTGGTGTGCCACGCCGGGACCGACCATGCCCAGGAAGATCGTCTGCATATCGGGGAACAGGCCGCCGTGGTTCCACGCGAAGAAGCTCGATGTGAACACGCACGGGCGGGTGCAGTTCTGCGCACCCGAGCTGACGAACTCGTCCTCGCCGGAGAACGCGGTGAACGATGGTGTTCTTGCCGCGTCGGCGCTGACCAAGTGCAGGATCTTCTCCTCGACCGGGTCGGCGATCTGGTTGGCGACCTTGTCCGTCCCGCCGGTCAACGGGTTCGTGATTGACAGGCCCGCGACGTCACGTTCCAGCGTGCGCACCGACCGGGCGTCCGGCGCCGGGTTGCCGGTCACCCAGAACGCGGGCGCCGGGTCTGAATGCATCGCGAACGGCGTGGTGTCGTTGTCTTGCGTGGCCAACAGGCCAGGCAGGTTCACGTTCACCTCGGACTTGATGGCGTAGGAGCAGGTGTTACCGGGGGCACCGGTGCAGTTCGCCGGGGTTGGCGCGCTGCCGCTGAAGTGATCACCCTCGTCGGTGGTGATGTCGAACAGCGTGTTCTGCGGTGTCATGCCGTCGGCCTTCAGCCGGGCGAGGAACCTGCCGAACGCTACGTCGTAGTCGTGTAGCTGCTGCTCGTAGGTCGGCTCGCCGGGGCCCAGGTCACCGGTGTCGGCAGCGGACTGGTCGCCGTGCACGTCGGAGATGTACACGTTGGCCACCTGCACGCCGTGCTCCAGCATCTGGGCAGCCATGCCCAGCGAGTTGTCGGCGCTCAGCGAGTCGAACCCCGGGAAGCCGGGGTTGCCGTCCTCGTCGGTGATCGCGTTGCCGGACAGGCTGGTCAGCGGCTGCGCGATGGCGGGCGAGATCTCGGCGGCACCGAAGAGCGCTTTGTGACCCGCGTAGCCGCCGGGCTCGGTCGGCAACGCGTCGGTCCGGCCGGAAGCGCACAGCGTCGCACCGGCAGCGCAGTGCACGGCGAGCCCGACGAAGTCAGCGGTCGCCTTGGTGGGGTTGGCGATGGCCTCGGCCTGTTCGGGTGAACCGGCCCCGAACACGGTCGGGATGTCCGTGGTGACGTTCTCCAGGACGGTGTTGGCCATGCCGACTTGGCCGACGTTGCAGCCGGCACGCGTGTAGGGCACCCAGGGCGCGGGCACGTCCACGTTGGTGGTGGTCGGGTTGTCGTCCGGATCAGCCGAGTAGTCCATGTTGAAGTGGGTGTCCGTGGACGGGCCGGCTGGGTCGTCCACCGGGTCCGTCCAGTAGGTGAACGATTCGTCGGTGTGGGTGCCACCGTTGGAGTCGAAGTAGCTGCCGCTGTTGGACTGGGTGATGGCCGTGCGGTCCTCGTACAGACCGGTCAGGGCGGACACGAAGTTAGTCGCGGTGTGCACCAGAACGTCGTGGTAGTTGCTCAGGACCGTGCCGTCGTGCTCGAGGAAGTTCGACAGATTCGGCATCTGCTCCAGGTCACTCGGCACGTTCGGGTTGTCCCGAGTGAAGTGGACGTTGTCGAACTGGATGGAGACGACGTGCTTGATGCCGTTGTCCAACCGGCAATTCGCCGCGCTCGGCCGCGGACCTTGGTGTTGTTGTCCTGCCGAGGCTGTACCGGCGGCTGCCACGCACAGACCCAAGCCTGTCGTCGCGGCGAGTGCGCATGCTGCGATGCGCCACCGTGCGTTCATGTGCCCTGTCTCCCGTCGACGGGTCAATCGTCTCTTTTGCCTGGTACGGAGTGGAAAACGTCGCCAGGCGAGTGTGGGAGGTCCGGATGTCCACGGAGTGGCGGGCGGTCGACCAGATCGTGAACACGCGCGGCGACTCGACGCCCGCCCTGCCCGGGTCGGTTCAGTGCCACGCGTCGGTGATCGGCTTCGTGGTGGCCGAGATCCCGAGCGTGGCGAGGTCGTAGGCCTCGTGCACGGCGTGGAGCACACGACAGCACGTTCAATTGGACAGGGCCTCAGGCGGTCAACACCGGCCAGAACCGGTCGACTAACAAGCACGGTCGCCGCAGGTGCGTCTACGACCACTCCGGTCACACGGTTGTCTTGGGGACCGACGGTGCGTGGCCTATCCTGACCACCCGCTCGCCATCCAGGGCGATGTCGCGCACAGTTTGCTCTGCTGTGACCGTGCATCCGACCGGAGCGTGGGTCGAGCAGGCCGCTCGCGTACGTGGTGCCGGTAGAGATCACGCAGGGGTGAGCTCCGCGCCGTGGTGGATGACTTCGCGGTTGATGTGCTGCACGAGCGTCGCCATCGGGTCATCGCCGTACGGGTCTTCTGCCGGTCCGCACGCCCGTCCCAGGCCGTCGACGCCCAGAGCGTGCGCGCCGGCGATCCAGGCGGCGTAGACGTCGTCGAGTTGCTTCAGGGCCTGCTCCGCGGTTCCCGCGTACGTGAAATTGCGCCAAGTTGTCGCAGGCGACATATCGCTTTCCCTGGCTTGTGCGCTCGAGTATTCACAGCGGTTCTCCACCCTCGGGCAGGGCCGATGGAATCGGCGGCGCGGCTGGGTCTCCCCGGAAGTCATAGAACCAGCCGGGGTTTGCGGTATATCCCGCTCGCCATACATGACCGGTCAACCACTCTCAATTGGCAGCGAACCTGACAAAAGTGCTTGGAAATATTGGATCAGGAATACAAGCGGATTTGCTATTTGAATAGCGGCGACCGCCACGGACGGACGTTTGTTCGCGGAATACGCAGGGCCGACGATGCTCGGCGAATGACCTAGAAAACCCCTCAATCGCTTAGCTCGGTGGTAAAACGGTCCGAACTTTGCCAGATTACCGTCGTACTCAACTTCGGCCGCCAAAAGCTTTGAACGCACCACAGGCCGTGGATGAGGGCCAGGCCGCCGGGGGTGCGGCGGCGATGAACACTTCGCCGGGAGTGAGGCTGGCGCGGTGGCGGGCGTTGGCGGGGATGAGGACGCGGCCTTTGGTGCATACGGCGGCGGTTCCTCCGGTTGTTGTCTGTCTGATGAGGAGGATTCCGTCGGTGACGGTGGCCTCGAGGCGGTCGCCGGGGCGCCAGCCCAGTGCGGTGATGGTGGCCTGATCGGCGACGCGTCCGGATGTGTCGAGGCGGGCGATGGCGTAGCGCATGGATCGGTCGCGTGGCAGTGCGCTGAGTTGGATCAGCGGTAGCGGGTAGCTGGTCGCGCGTGTCGGCTCGGTCGTGGGCAGGGCGATGGCCGCGAGAATGTGGTCGGCTGTGACGGTGCGCGGGCCTGCTGGTGTCGCCATAGTCGGGTCCTTGTGTCTGTGGTGGTGTTGTCCACAGTAGAACCGGTGTGTCACCGCTGACGGTGGCTGACCAGCTAGAAGCAGGCTGATCGGCCACCGTCAGCGACTGTGTGGATGAAGTCCTACGACGTGGTGGTAGTGCTCGACGGGATAGGGGAGTGGTACTGGGCGAGCGGGTGGGGCTCGCCGGTGAGGGCGGCTAGTGCGCAGGCGACTTCATCGAGGGTGGCGTGGACATAGGTTGCGGTGCTGTTGGGGTCCCCGGTGTCGGCGTGCCCTGCGTAGGCGCGGGCTACCGCGTGGCCATGGTTGCGTTCGACCCACGTGAGGGTGGTGTGCCTGAGCCGGTGGGTGCTGATCTGCTGGGTGGCGAGCCAGGGCAGCTGTTGGCCGAGGCGGCGCCAGAGGTGGTCGTAGCGGCGTCGGGTGATGGGCTTCCCGTCGGCGTAACGCAGGAGTTGGCCGTCGGGAGGCGCGTGGCCATCTTGAGCATGCCGGGTCAATGCGGTCATGAGCGTGGGGAGATGGGTTGCCAGCGGACGGTTTCGCCTTTCTCGCGCAGGAAGAGCAGGCACTGGGTCGCGTCGAGATCTTGGGGGCGCAGGACGAGTGCGCCGCCGCGTCGGCAGGCGGTTTCGGTGTGTAGCCGCAGCAGGAGCGTGTCCAATGCGGGGTCATTGCCGGCGCTGGCGGCGACCGCGTTGATCTCAGCCAATCGGGCGTCGGCGACGGCTCGTCGGGGGGAGGGCAGCCGCCGTGGTTGGGGACCTTGCGGGCCGGGTTGTCGGTGGCCTTGATGAGGTCGTCGTCTTCGGCCCGGCGCGTAGGGCGCCGATGAGGTGTTCGGTGGCGCTGCGGCCGCCTCGGGCGTTGCGGCGCGGCACCACGTGCGCCTTGACGTGTTCGACCAGTTCGCGGATATCCGATGGGGTGATCTCGTCCAGCCGCCGATCTGCCCAGTGGTGGAGGATGCGGTTCCAGTAGGAGCCGTAAACGCGGCGAGTGCCGCCGCTGGCGGTGTCGGACACTAGTGGGATGTAGGTGGCAGAGGTCGGCATCCGTGAGGCACAACTAGCGCCGGCGACCAGTACTCCAGCCGTAGATCGTGATCTTCTGTTTGATCTTGAGCGATCGGCGAAGGCAGGTTGTTTGGAACCGGCCAGATGCTCGTGGTCCACAAACGGTCCACAGTGCGCCACGCGGCCAGCAGTCTCAATGATCGGGATCGGGCACGACAGAAGCCCCCTGACCTGGGCGGATACCCACTTCAGGAGGCTTCTGATCAGCCGTCGGGACGACAGGATTTGAACCTGCGACCCCTTGACCCCCAGCGGGACAACGGGTGTCCGGGCCAGTCCGTCTAAATCCGTTCCCGCAGCTCAGAGTCCGGAGAAAGTCCGGGCCCGGGGCCTCCAATCCGGCCCTGTCCCACCAGTCCGTGAGACATGCGTGAGACAGGACCCGCCCCTGGAGGTCCACCCATGACGACCAACAACACCGGTAATCCCGTCCCCGCTCCGCCTCATCTCGCGCCGCTGCAGCACCCGCCACGCCGCATCAGACCACCCTTCGACATCGCCAATGACGATACGGCAGCCGCCACCACTACGGCCAGACCACCGACCCGGCGGGCCCGTCTGCGCGCTGACCGGGTCACCGTCCTCCTGGACGCCCTCCACGGCGTGGAGTTGAGCACCCGCGACCGACGCATCATCGACTGGCTCGCCATCTGGGAACCCGACCGTCGACACGATCGCCAGCCTGTTCGAACGCATCCGCGCCATCCCCCCGCTGCCCCATCAGGCGGCTCCCAATGAGCATCGAAGCGATCTCCTGGGCACTCAACCTCGCACCCATCCCCACCAACCGGCGCGACGCCTCCAGCCTTGCCATCGTCCTCGTCGGCCTGGCCAACCACGCCGACCCTGACGGCCGCAACGCCTTCCCCGCCGTCGCCACCCTGGTCGCTACACCCGGCTATCCGAACGCTCCGTCCGCTACGCCCTCCACGCGCTGGAAGAACTCGGGCTCATCACCCCGGCCGACCCGGCCATCGTCGCCGCCTACATCAAACGCGCCGACCGCCGCCCCAACGGCTGGAACCTCACCCTCACCGCCCACCCCACTCCGGCACCGGCACCCACCACCAGCGGTACCAGCACCACGACCAACACGGCTGTCCACAACCTTGTCCACAGGGTTATCCACAAGCGGGACGACGAGGTGCAGTCCGTGCACCCCGCCCAGGCCCACGGGGTGCAAACACCGCCCAGCGGGGTGCAAACAACGACGACACGGGGTGCAGCCACTGCACCCGAACCGTCCAAGAACCATCCCCGGAACCGTCCCGCGCACGCCCCCGCACGAGCACCGGGCCGCGACGCCCGGCCATCCCGCCCTGCCGGGCCCGCTGCGGCAAGTGCGACGCCCGACCCGGCGACCCCGCCAGCGCCCGCATCATCTGGCTCGAGACCGACCGCCAGCACTCCCGGGCCTGTCCCCGTTGCCACCCCTCGACCGCCGCGAGCCATGCCTGTCGCCAGCACGGCACTCGACCCACCAGCCATGCCAGCGCGCCAGCCCACGCCAGCACGCACCGGCGAGGTGCCGCCACCAGTCCAGTGTCCACCCGACCCGCCGCCAGCCCGGCCACCGGATCAGCCAGCCAGGCGACGCCACCCGTTACCAGCCCACGCCAGCGCCCACCGGGGCCACCCATACCAGCCCCCAGGCCAACGACCTCAACACCGCCAGCAGACCTGAAAACCCAGATCCGCGACCTCATCACCACCGCCAACCACAACGGCCGACCCACACCCGGCCGCCCCACCCTCTTACGCCTCGCCGGCGCCACCGACCACGCCGTCAAAACAGTCCTCACCAACTCGCGGCCGAACGTCACCAGCAGACGACCACGGCGGACACCGCCGCCAGACACCAACCCGATCCCACCAGCCGAGCGGCCTTGGCGCTGGTCGCCACCAACCCTGGCGACACCACCCACCAACCCCCACCGCCGCGGAGCCCGACCCCGACGACACCACTGGCCACCACTCCACCCACCAGCCGAACCCCGCTGGCGCTGGTCACCACCAACCCGGCGAACCCACCCACCCCAACCACCAGCTGGCGAGCCCTCCACACCAGCGCCGCCAGCACTGGCGGCCAGCTCGCCAGCCGCACCGCCAGCACTGGCGAACCCGACCACCAGCCAGCACCAGGCGGCGGACGACTGGTCGCCTGGACCGGGTTCCTCTTCGGGTCCATCACCTCCATCGCCGCCAACGTCCTGCACGCCTGGCTACCCGCAGCACACCAGCCACCAGGCTGGACACCAGCACTGGCGCCACAGATCGGCGCAGCCGTCTGGCCGATCGGACTCATGATCGCCATCGAAGCCGTCACCCGAATCCGCTGGCCAGAAGGCTTCTGCTGGAGCCTGGCCCGATTCGGCGGCGCTGGCACCGTGGCCCTGGGATCCGCCGTCATCTCCTACGGCCACCTCCGCGACATCCTCGTCGCCTGGCAATACACCAGCCTGGCGGCCGCCGTCGGCCCGCTGGTGCTCGCCGGACTCATGGTGGTCTGCGGCTTCGCCCTCCTCGCCAGCAGCCACACCACCCAAGGCCAGACACCACCAGACGATCACCGATGAGACCCGGTCCCGGGTTGGCAGGCGGCGCGCCATCGCCAGCCAACTCCATATCGGCCAGCATCCTCACGAGACACAATCCGCCAGAATCACCAACAGACGGAACAACCGGGCGCCAGCGCAACGGGGACACCAAATAATCCGTTGTCACACTCGAATTGACTACCCAGGCTGCCGTCTGCTAGCACGACGCACCATCCTGATTGCTGCCAGGTCCTTCGCAAGGATGGCCCGTAGTGCGGGGTCGCTGTTGCTCAGCACTGTGGTGGCAGTGCTCCAGTCAGCGGTATCCAGCATGATGGCGAGTATCTTGTTACGGCCCGTGATGTCACCCATGGACTCCAACACCGACGCCGTTCCTTCGAAGCGGTTCGTGAAAGGATCGAGGCGTTGCGCCTGTGACAATATTTCCCGGGCGCGGTCGAACCTTCCCAGCCTGACCGCCGCTTGGGCGAGCTTCACGGCAAGCCGGCAGACGTTAGAGGTGTCGGTGATCGGGCGCATCACCTGTTCTCCGGGGAGACGATCTTTGCGATCGCGCGCTCGTCGCCATACTGGAGAACGACATCTACCAGCTGCGTCGATCGCCCGAGTGCCATGGCGACGAGATGCCGCCCCAGTATCCGCGCTGCGGCGCGGTCGGCGAATGCCTCAAAGCGGGTCATGTCGCCTTCTGCTCCCGCCGCACGCGCAAGTGCGATCAACAGGTCGGTGGTGTCGACTCGCCCACCTATTTGGACAACGAGCTGCTCAGCCTGGTCGAGTTGTCCTATATCTCGCGAGCGCGACGCAGCTCAACGCTCTATCTGCGGCAAGCACGTCATCAGGGTCACCGATGCCACGAGCGAACTGGTCAATCTCATGGAGCAGGCGCCGACCGCGCGCGACATCTGCTGCCGACGTCGCCGCAATCGCGATGTCACTCAGTGCACGGACTTGATCCTCGGTTGCGTCCAGTGTGTGGGCGAAACGTTCAACCTCGTCGGATAGAAGTACAGCCTTGTCGTGATCGCCCGTCGACCAGGCGGCCGACGCTACCGCCTGGAGCGCGATTGCACGCGACCAGGGAATCGAGACTCGGTCGGCAGTATCCTGTGCATTTCGGAAAAACTGCGACGCATACTCGGCTTGGTTATCGTTCGCCGCCACGCCCGCGATCGCCAACCAAGTCGAGATTCTGCGGTCAGTGGCCGCGATCAGCTCCGCAATCGCGCACGCTCGTCCATATCGCCCATAGGTCGCTTCGTTTCGGGCGATCGCAGCCAGCTCAGGCGCCGACCCGAAGTCGGTCTGAGCCTGAGCCTGTGCTGCCTCCTCGATCTCACCGAGAACTCTGGTCGCGCGTTGCCGTTGACCAGCGTCCATCCATGCCAGTGTCGCAGCAACCAATCCTTCTGCTTGCCAGAAAGGCTTCTCGATCGACCGTGCGAATTGCTCGCTATCCTCAGGGTGCCCCAGTCGAGCCGAGTGCCCCGTCAAGGTCATCAGCGCCCGGTCGCGCTGACTCGGTGCGATCTCGCCGACGATCCGCCGCGCGCGCTCTGGTCGCTCAACGCCACGGCACTCGAAGCGATCTGCGTCAACGCCGCTGTCTGCCGCCACCACGGAGTCGCGGTCTCGTCAGCTAATTCCTCCGCCTTGTCCAGTAGATCGACTGCACGGTCATGATCGCGTTCCGTAGCGCCGGGGCGAGGGTCGCGGCCGCGAGCGAGCGTGTCGCGGGGTCACCATCGTCCACGCGGGATTGGGCTTTGGCGAGTATCGCCGTGGTATCGTAGACCGCTCGACTGGCTCGCCATGGCGATTGCGGCAAAAGATGACGCCTGACGATCCACGTCGGTGAGCCGCGGGCCAGCTGCACTGCGGCGTCGAGCAAGTGACCCGCCTTGGCGCGTTCACCCAATTGGACCCACGTCTCGCAGAGCCACACCAGGACTTGGACCTGAGACGACGTGGACAGCTCACCGGCGCTGACCTCGGCCCGCCGGCACCATTGCCGGGTGCGATCGTGGGCGGCGGCGGCGAGGGCTGCGCGCGCTGTCAGGACCGAGGCACGAACCTGTTCCTCGGTGGAGAGGATCCGGGCGACGAGGTCGTCGGCACGGGCAGGCTGCCCGATTCGTTCCGCCGTCCAGGCCAACGCCACCGTGATCTGGTCGCGCAGTCCGTCGTCGGTGACCTGGGGCAGTAGATCCTGCGCCTGATCGAGCAGGGTGCCCGCCACGTCGAGGTCGCCGCGTTCACTGCACGCCTCGGCCAGCTGTGCGATGGCCTGGGCTCTACGGGTGGCGTCGGGCAGGGTTCGAGCAAGGTGGGTCGCGTGCTCGACATGGCCGAATTTGGCCCAGGCAAGGATCAGTCCGACAGGAACAGTGCGCGCCCGGGCCTCCAGGTGATGTCGATGAAGCGCCAGCCGGGTGAGGCATCGCAAGTTCGATGGACTGTCCGGTGAGATCGTTCACGCGTCTGCCGGATATGTTCCAGAGCGACGTAATCGGTGCCAGTGCGGTCTCGCAGTTGACGGTGTCGGTAGGCATCGGTGGCGTAAGTCACGAGCGGTTCGTCATCGTCGCTGCTGTCGAGCAGGTCGAAGTAGTCGATCAGAAGGTAGTCCGAGGTGGTCCCGGGCCAGTACTGGCCACGATAGGTTCCGCCTAGTCGTGCAATCGTTCGCCGTAGCCGACCAGCGCGGCCTGACCGATCTGCTCACGCGCGATCTGGTCGAGCTCGTTATGGGCCAGCAGGTAGATCGATGGCGCCCTCCCCGGACGGTAGAGACTGGGGCGACTGGTGAAGCTACGCCCCGCGACGGTCTTCAACAACGACTCGACCTGCCGGGGCGGTGCGTCAGTCAACTCTGCGAAGTCCTGTGCGGACAGGCCACCCCCGGACGCAACCAGGAAACCAAGACGTCCTGCCCGAGTTTGGGACCGTCCAACAACACGGCCAGTTCACGCAGCATGTCCCCACGCAAGTCCTGCGCGAACGGCGACGGCGTCAACTCATGCCGAACCCGCAGGTCACGGAGGGGATGGTCGGGAGGCACGTCGTCGGGCAGTGGCGGATCCGCACGGCCAGCGGTGATCACCCGCATCCCCGTTGGGAGCTGTTTGGGTAGTAGGCCCGCGATGCTATGCCGGGCCGGGCCCTGGTCACTGCCGCGATCCTCATCCAGGCCGTCCAGGACCAAGACAAACCGCTCACCCCGGGCTTGGCACGTTTCCGCAGCGTCCTCCAGCAGACCCAGCAGGTGAGCCTCCCTGGTCGAGTCGGTCAGCCACGTCGGCATTGGCCGGCCCAACAACACCAATAGTTGTTCGAGCAGATTGTCGATGAACGCTGCCCGGTTGTTCTGGCTGGCCCACCCTGCTGTGATGAAGAACGACACGATCCGCACCCCCTTGGGAGGGTGCAACACGAACCACGCCAACAGCGCGGACTTACCCGACCATGCCTGCGCCCGCCACCACCAATACCGGCCATCGGTCGCCCGATCCGCACAGAACTGGGCCAACTCCGCCAACTCGACGTCGCGCCGCCGCAACTCGTCGGGCGCGATCCGTCGGACCTGCTGCTCATAGTCAGCCCGGACCCGCGCCGTGATCGTCAGGCTCGCCGTGTCGATCGACCCAGCCGGGACCTGGTCGCCGAGCACATCACCGATCACCGCGTTCGCCGCCCCAGCCGCCGACCTCATCGTCGGCCACCAGCCCCAGATTGTCGCGAAGAGAGGTACAACGTCAGCGCGGCGACGCCAGCGCAGACATAGGTCGGCCAGATAGGGAACGTCGATTGCGGCCCGACGGCTGCCGGCCAGAGCGTGAAAGCGCCCGCACCGAAGACAGCCGCGACTGCTCCCCACACGGCTGAGCGGCCACCACGACTATCCTCATTCGGCACATGACCAGGCTATCGGCGCCCTGAACCGCAACAGCGCTGAGGTCGAGCGCAAGTGTGGCGCCAAGACAGGTAGATGACGATCGCCGCGTATTCCTCGGTGTGGCGGTGATCGGTGCCGTTGCGTGAAGGAGCACAGGCCGCAACGAAGCCCTACTCGGCCTGACGATCCGGCAAACTCCAACACGGCTGGATGCTGACGCTGGGAGAGACCGTCGCACGCGACATAAGGCGCCCGTGGCGGACGCGCCCGCACGGCTTGGTCCGACATCGCCGAACAACTGGTCGCGCTGCACCATTTGGTCAGGTCCGATAATCCGATCGACCAACTCAGCGGTCAATCTAGTTGTGGAGGTGACAGAAGTCTCCAGCCAGCCAATGGCCTGGAGGTCCGCAGCGAGCCATTCGTATGCCAGGTTGGTGGCAGGTCTGGGGAAGCCAGTCAGCGGCGGGATGCTGTCTCTCAGGACAGGAGTGGTGCCTTTTCGGTGCGCCAACCCAGCATTCGATCGGCCCTCGCGCACTGTCCCCACGTCAAGGTCCACGCGCGGCTCGCCATGTCCGTCGCCTGCGCTGGTCGAGCTGATTTCGTAACGCAACTCGCCTTGCGGATTGTCCGCATTGCCTTCGTCCATCAGAATCATTCCCCCGACTGCCACGGGGAACATGCCGTAAAGGCTCAGTGTCTGACCGAAGCTCGGGAAATTGTGTCGGACCAGGTCTTGGTAGCCGATGAGTGCGTTGCGTAGCACGCTCGTATGGATCGTGCGCGAGAGCTCGGACGAATAGCCGTCCCATCGGCATCTCGTCTGCCCGTCGACGCGATCTCTCAGCGGCCATGGTGGTTCGAGCACGTCACCTGCTTGGGTCTGAAGCTGCGTGTCTATCCAGCGAATGTCATCAGAGTCGATTACTTCTGGACCGTACCCCGACCAATCTGCCCGTACAGAACGGTTGACCGCCTCCATCAGGTGGTCGACAGCTTGCCGGAGCTCGCCGAGCGGAATCGCACCCGCCCGGCCCTTCCGCTCAATCCGCATGATCTGCCCAGCGATCACCCATAGACGCTCATGAATGAGTGATGAACCGGCTGGCAGCGGAAGCCGTCGACGTCGGATCATGTCGGCCAACGGCTCGCGCAGGCGGTTCCGTGCCCAGATCCACCTACCGAAGTCCTGGTGGGGAACGGGAAGTGGCGCCAGGCGTGCCAGCCAGAGGCGAGAGTGATCTCGTGATAGCCGTCTGGAACGCGGACCACGTCCGGCGGCGGGAGCGCATCGCTTGCCTCACCCAACCAAATCCCGCCGTCGGCCTCGGAGACACCCCACTGCACGAGCTGACCATCTCGGTGCCGCGCCACATCGACTCCAAATGGGCCGAATCCCCAAGAAGGGCGCCGTACGCGTTCCGCAACCACCGGCCCCGCAGGACAGCGGGATCGCCGTCCCCGTCGTTCGCGGTCGGTCGCGACCACAGAGCCGGGGTCTGGCCGCCGTCGAGCCGAGCGCGATCATCGCTCGCTATCTCGTCAACCAGCCAGGAGAGTGCTCCGGGATTCGTCTGGGCCACACGTCGGAGATAGTCCTCCGCCTCGCCTGGCATGCTGATCGACACAGCGTTGGCCAAGCGCGAGCATCCGCCATCGGGGGAACAACGCCG
>CAWACW010000018.1:0-198738 GCA_963780635.1 Candidatus Melainabacteria bacterium | reverse complement strand
CGCCCCACCGCAGCCGGTACCATCCCCCGGTGGCTGAACCCGACTCCACCGAGAACTCCGACTACACCGAGCGCCTGATGCGTCTGGAGCAGCCGCTGTGGAAGCGGGTGCTGGACGTGCAGGCCCCGTACCGGCGCAAGCTGCGCGCATTGTTCGGCGACCGCGAGGTACTGGAGATCGGCTGCGGCCTCGGCCGGTGCCTGGCTCACCTGGCCCCGCACGGCGTGGGCGTCGACCACAACAAGCACTCGATCCAGGTGTGCCGGGACCGCGGGTTCACCGCGTTCACCACCGAGGAGTTCGGCGACACCGAGTACGCCAAGCCGGGCCGGTTCGGCGGTCTGCTGGCCGCCCACCTGATCGAGCACCTGCCCCGGCCCGATGCGGTGCGGATCCTCCGCGGCTACCTGCCCTACCTGGCGACGGGTGCCCGGGTGGTGTTCATCTGCCCGCAGGAACGCGGCTACGCGGCCGATCCGACGCACGTCGCGTTCACCGATGTGGACGGCCTCAAGGACGTGGCCCGCCAGCTCGGCCTCACGCCGGAGCGGGGCCTGTCCTTCCCGCTGCCCCGCATCGCCGGGAAGGCGTTCACCTACAACGAGTTCGTCGTGGTGTCGACCGCCCCGTAGCGGTCACGACGAAGCCCCGCAGGCGGTCAGCTGGTAGAGCCTCAGGTTCTCGCCCGCCGACGCGACCAGCCGGAAACCGTTGCCGGGGCCGGGAGCGGTGAGGCCGGGGTAGTCCTTGGTGCGGTTGTCCCACGGCCAGAACGTGTGGTCGCCGATCAGCAGGTAGTGCACGCGCAGCGAGTCCGCGATCGAGCACACCATCGGGTCGGTGGCCGCCTGGTTGAAGTGCGCGGCGAGGTACCGCTGGGCGGCGGTCGTCCTGATGTCCAGGTGCGGGAACAGCACCCGGCGGTCGGCCAGCGCCCACAGCAACGCGCTGCCGTTCCACGGGTTGTTCGCGACGATCGCGTCCTCGGGGACGATCTGCTTGACCTTCGCGAAGAACGCCTGCTCGGCCGGGTCGACGTAGTCCAGGGACGGCTGGCTCTGCGGGATCACGTACAGGGTCCGCACCACCGTGCTGTGCTTGCCGACGTAGAACCCGCTGGTCAGCAGGCCGAGCAGGACCAGCACGATCAGCGTGGCGCCGGCGAACGAACGGCTGCGCAGCCGGGCCGGCAGCCGCGGCCGCCGCTCCAGGAACACCGCGAGCCTGCGGCCCAGGTACATCAGCGCGGCGACCGCGAGCGGTACCGCGGTGATCGGCAGCATCGCGGACAGCCGGTGCGGGTCGTTGTACCAGAGGCCGGTGAACTTCGCGGTGTCCGGCCGGTTGAACGCGGCGGCCACGACGTACAGGAACGCGGTGACGGTGAAGCCCGCGACGACCCAGCGCAGCGGCGGGTACCTGCGGCACAACAGGATGCCGCCCAGCGTCACCAGGGCCAGCACCCACAGCGCGTTGTAGCCGATGGTGGACTGGAACAGCACCTCACCGAGGGCACGGGCGGGCGTGTCGAACGGCGGCCAGAAGAAGTGCCGCACCATCTCGAACGCGGGCGTGGTGGCCGTCCAGTACCAGAGGGCCAGGAAGATCACGAACGCGACGACGCACTCGGCGACACCGCGCGACAGCCTGCCCTCCTTGTGCAGCCGCCATGCCCGCATGCCCACGGCCGCGCCGATCGGGAACAGCGACAGCGCGATCACGGTGAAGATCGAGTTCGGGTGCGCGAACCCGGCGGCGAGCAGGGCCACCGGCAGCATGAGCCACGCGCGGCCCCGGCCGATCGCGTCGTCGCGGGCCAGTCCGGTGATCGAGATGACGAGCGCGAGGATCGCCGGGCAGAGCGCGGTGCCCAGCAGATTGGGCCACAGCACGCCGAAACCGAGCAGGTCCCACGGGAACGCGGTGAACGAGAGGCTGACCAGGCCGGTGATGGCCATGCCGACGGCAGAGCGGCCGATGACCTGGCGGACCAGCAGCAGGCAGCCGGCCGGCCACACGACGATGCCGATCACGGCGGACACCATGTTCACGCTGACCGGGATGCTGAACCCGCCGGACATGACGACCAGGGACACCAGGTCGTGCCAGGCTGCCGGGTAGAAGATGCCGGATTCACCCGGAATATCCAGGTTGCCGATGACCAGCGAGGACGCGTCGTGGGTGTCCAGGATGGACGCGATCGCGTTGTAGTGCAGGACCGCGTCGTAGGTCTGGGACAGCGCGTCCGGGCGCAGCACGCCGTGCGCGAACGTGATCGCGCCGACGATGACCGCGGGCACGAGGCCGACGGCACCGGCCAGCGTCACCCGGCGCGGGTCAGCGGGGTGCGGTGGCCACCTGCGGCGCAGCAGGAACGCGACCAGGGCGACCACGACGGCGATCGCCAGCGTGACCAGCGCGACGAGCGCGACCGACCAGGACACGCCTGCCTTCTGCGCGACGACCGCCGTGGTCGCCGCGATGGCCACCGTCACCACAGGGGCCAGACCCCAGGCCGCGAAGCCACGCAGCCCCAGGCCATAGGTCACCACCAGGCCGGGCAGGAACAGCCAGACAGCGGACAGCAGTGCGACGGGCACCGCGTCGAGCCAACTCATCGAGCCTCACAGACACTCTCGCGTGGGGTCCGCGTCCGTGCGGGTCACACGTCGGGGTCCTCGCCGAAACGGCCACTTCCACGGACATTCGGGCAGGCCGTCCACCGGCAACGACAGCGCGCTGAGTCTAGCGCCGCTCACGGTCCGCTCCCGGTGAGCCCGCCGCTGTCGAGCACGGCGGCCAGCCGGGCCAGGGCTCCGGTGTAGGCGTGGTCGGGTGGCGTCGCGTAGCCGACCACGATGGCCGGTGGCCGTGCGGCCGGGCCGCGCCGGTAGTTCGCCAGGCCCTCCAACGCCAGCCCGTGCCGGTCCGCTTCGGCCTCGACGTCCGCTTCTCTCACCCCGGGCGGCAGCGCGACCAGCGCGTGCAGGCCCGCCGCCATGCCGGCGACCCCGACGCCCGGCACCGTCGCGGCCAGCCGATCCCGCCTGCGCCGGTAGGCCAGCCTGCCGCGGCGGATCTGCCGGTCGTAGCCGCCGCTGGTGATGAAGTCGGCCAGGGTGAGCTGGTCGAGCGCCCCGCAGTGCCGGTCGGCCAGCAGTTTCGCCTCGACGACGTCGTCGACCAGCGTGGCGGGCAGCACCAGCCAGGCCAGCCGCACGCCCGGTGCCAGGCTCTTGCTCGCGGTGCCCGCGTAGACCACGTGGTCGGGGGCGAGTGCCTGCAACGCGCCGACCGGGTGCCGGTCGTAGCGGAACTCGCCGTCGTAGTCGTCCTCGACGACCAGCCCACCGGTGTCCCGCGCCCAGGCGACAGCGGCCGTGCGCCGGTGCGCGGCCAGCGGCATGCCGAGCGGGAACTGGTGCGCCGGGGTGAGCAGGAGCGCGTCCGCGTCGGCGTCGACCCGGGCGCCGTGCTCGTCCACCGGCAGGGCTGTCGTGCTCAGACCCGCGGCCGCCGCGATGTCGCTGTGGCTGCGTTCGCCATGGTCCTCCACCGCCAACGTGGTCGCGCCCCGCGCGGCGAGCACCTCGCTGAGCAGGCGCAGGCCCTGCGTGAAGCCCGCGCAGATGACGATCCGCTCCGGCCGGACCCGCACTCCCCTGGCCCTGGCCAGGTAGCCCGCCAGGGCCTCGCGCAGCACCGGCTGGCCGCGCGGGTCGCCGTAGCCGAACGCCTCGGCGGGCGCGCCGGCCAGCGCTCTGCGGGCCGAGGCCAGCCAGGCAGCGCGGGGGAACGCGGCCAGGTTCGGAGCGCCCGGCCGCAGGCTGTACCGGGGTCCGCCGGCTGCCGGGCGGGGTGCCGCGGGCGGCTGCTCGGTGGCCGGGCGGGTGGCCACCTGCGTGCCCGAGCCGACCTGGGCGACCAGCCAGCCCTCGGCGACGAGCTGGCCGTAGGCGTCGGCCACGGTGTTGCGGGCGACGCCCAGGTCACCGGCCAGCGCCCGGGACGAGGGCAGCCGCACACCCGGGCTCAGCCGCCCCGTCACCACCGCGTCCCGCAGTGCGGTCTCCAGCGCCGACCGCACCCGGCTCCCGGTCAGGTCCAAGTGGAGGTCGACAGCGGAAATGGCCCATGTTTCCGACATGCAAATGGACCATACTCCTGGGCTGATTCCCGCCTAACGTCATCCGCATGACGACAGCGACGACCACCCGGATCCCCGCCCGACTCGACATCGACGCCCTCGCGCCAGGCTTCGCCAAGGCGATGGCCCACCTGGACAGCGCGGTCACCCGCGAACTGGACAAGGCCGAGATCGACCCGAAGCTGCGCGAACTGATCCGGCTGCGCGCCTCCCAGCTCAACGGCTGCGCGTACTGCGTGGACACGCACAGCCGCGACGCCCGCGCGATCGGCGAGACCGAGCAGCGCCTCTACGCGGTGGCCGTGTGGCAGGAGATGCCGCTGTTCACCGAACGGGAGCGGGCCGCGCTCGCGTTCACCGAGGCCGTCACGCAGGTGGCCCGCGACCACGTACCGCAGGCTGCGTACGACGCGGTGGCAGCGCGGTTCACGCCGGACGAGATCGCCGCGCTGGTGTCCCTGATCGTGGTCATCAACGCCTGGAACGCGATCGGAGTGAGCACTCGCGCGTGGCAAGTCGGTTGACCGGCGTGTTAGAAGGGCCGTGTGATCAACCATTACGAACGGCCCGACGGCCTCGCGCCCGCCAACGGCTACAGCCACGTGACCGCGGGCACCGGCAGGCTGGTCGCCGTGTCCGGCCAGCTGCCGGTGGACGCCGCGGGCACGATCGTGCCCGGCGACGCGCTCGCCCAGGCCCGCCAGGTGTTCGCGAACCTCGCGACGGCACTCGGCAGGGCGGGCGCGACGCCCGCGGACGTGCTGCGGCTGAACTTCTACCTCACGGACCTGGCCGATCTCGGCGCGGTGCGGACCGCGCGGGACGAGTTCGTGGCCGGCGGCCCGCCGCCCGCCAGCTCGCTGATCCAGGTCGCCGGCCTGGTCCTGCCTGCCGCGAAGCTGGAGATCGACGCACTCGCGGTCCTGCCATGACCGACGACATCGGCACGGGGATCGGGACGCACCCGCAGTACGAGGAGTTCGCCGACGACTTCGCCGACCACGCCTGCGACGGCCTCTACAACGCGCACTACGACCGGCCTGCCTGCCTCGCCCTGCTCGGCGACGTGGCAGGCAGGTCCGTGCTGGACGTGGCGTGCGGACCGGGCCTGTACGCGGCGGAACTGACCGCCAGGGGTGCGCGGGTGACCGGCCTGGACCAGAGCCCGCGGATGGTGGCGCTGAGCCGGGCCAGGGTGCCCGGCGCCGAGTTCCGGGTGCACGATCTGGCCGCGCCGCTGGACTGGCTGGCCGCGCGGTCGCAGGACCTCGTGCTGTTCGCGCTGGCCATCGAGCACGTCGACGACCGGGTCGCCGCGCTGCGCGAGTTACACCGGGTGCTGCGGCCCGACGGCGCGCTCGTGCTGTCCCGGCAGCACCCGACGACGGACTGGCTGCGGCACGGTGGCAGCTACTTCGAGGTGCGGGTGGTCGAGGAGGTGTGGAGCAAGGGCTGGCGGGTGCGGCACTGGATGGCCCCGCTGGAGCGGCACTGCGAGGAGCTGTACGAGGCCGGGTTCCTGGTGGAGCGCGTGTGGGAACCGCGCCCGGCCGCCGCCGCCTCGGTCGTCGACCACCCGGACTACCAGCGACTGCACCGCGAACCGGGCTTCCTGGCGATCCGCGCGGTGCCCGACCCGCGGCGGACTACTCGGTGACGTCCGACTGCGTGACCCGCCAGGACCCGACCTCCTGGTAGGCCGAGTCGTGGATCGCCGAGCCGTCCCCCGCCGTCAACTCGTAGTGGTGCAGGTTGCCGGCCCAGTACCGCAGTATCCGGCCCAGCTCCGCAGCCGCCTTGTCGTCCATTGTGGACATGTCGACGTCCAGCACGAACCGCACGTGGTCTCCCCTCATCGGCACACGGGACCGTACCCGGTGTCCGGACACGGTCCCGTGTGCTGGGGATGTGGTGCTGGTGGCCCGTCCGGTAACCGTCACCGGGCAATGCCGGCACGGTTACCGGACACCACTAGTGACTGCGGAAGCTGGTCGTCTCGTCGAGCAACAAGCTGTGCAGTGTCACCGTGTGCTTGCCCGCCGGGAGTTTCAGCGTGGCGGGGTCGAGCTGCGACGTGACCTCACCCAGGTTGTTGGCCGTGACCGTGGCCACCGCGGTGCCGTCGACGGACAGCGTCACCGGGTGCAGCGGAATGAAGCCGCCTGCCAGCAGGTAGCTGGTGCCGCCCGCGGACACGTTGTCGCTGGTGAGCTGGATGCTGTGCTGCAGCCGGCTGAGCGCCTGGGCCGCCTGGCGCTGCGGCGAGTCGCCGTGCTGGTCACGCACCGCGTCCACCAGTGACGGCACGAACTTGCTCGCGTCCAGGGTGCCCCAGCCGGTGGCCACGTCGAACCCGCCGCCTGCGGTGAAGCCGGGCACGGTCGCCGTGCCGTTGTCGCCTGTCACGACGTCCGAGACACCGGCCTGCGTGCCACGCGGGCCCAGCTCGTTGTAGAGCGCGTCGTTCACGTCACCGACGCTGCCGTGGTTGAGCTGCGCCGCCAGCGCGAGGATGCCCGCGAACTCCGGTGCGGATTCCGACGTGCCGTCCTGCGCGTCCATCGTGATGTCCGGGACCGAGCGCATCGAGCTGCCGGTGATGTTCTTGACCCGGTTCTGGAAGTCCGGCCGCGCGTACACCGACGAGAAGCCGGCGCCCTCGGCGAAGATGCCCGCGTGCCACACCGGGTCGGGGCCGAGCTTCGAGCCGTCGGTCTTGCTGACGTTCGGGATGCTGCCGCCCATCGCGGTCACCCACGGCGAGTCGTCCCAGGCGGCCGTGTCCGGCCCGTCGGTGGTGTTCCCGCACTGCGCGTTGGCCACCGCCAGGTTCTGCACGACACCGCAGTCACCGGTCGCCACGATCACCGGCACGCCGTTCGCGGCCGCGGTCAGCGGACCCGGGTCCTGCGAGTGGATCTGCGCGAGGTTGTCGTACGTGGCCTCACCGGTGCCGTCGCTGATGGACATCGAGTCCGCCAGGTGGTGCGAGCTGATGAACTCGACGGACTTCATCAGCTCCGGCATCGCGACCTGGAACGGCGTGGCGTCGGTGATCTCGCTGTCCGCGGGGGAAGCCGAGATGAGGATCTTGGCGTACGGCGCGATCAGGTGCGCGGCCTCGACGTCCAGGTTCAGCTCACCCATCCACGCGTCGCAGGAGCCGTAGCTCTGCAGCGCGACCATGCCCGCCGGGCACTCCGCGGGCAGCGGGCCTGCCGGGAAGATCGTCTGGATGTCCGGATCTGGCAGGCCGTAGCGCGCGTCGAAGCTGCGGATGACGGTGTTGATGTTCGGGTTGTCCCAGCCCTCGATCAGGCCGATGGTGGTGCCGGTCCCGTCGATGCCCTTGAGCCACAGGTCACCGATGTTGTAGTCGAACACGTCCTGCGGGCCGGGGGTCAGGCGCGAGAACTGCGGGTAGTTGGCCTTCATGGTCGCCAGCACGGCCGACAGCGTCTTGACATGGGCCGGATTCGGCGTCACCGTCGGCGAACTCGTGACGGCGGCTCCCGTCGCAGGCAGGAGGACCGAGCCAAGGGCCAGAGCACCCACGGCCAGCGGTACGAGGGCTAGGGTCAACGTCCGTCTCATGATCGAACTCTCACCAGGTTTCGTTCGAAGGACCTGCGGTTGGTGTGACGCTCGGGTACCGATTGTGTCCACGTGCCGACCGTCCGGTCCAGCTACTAACGTTGGGGGTTACCCGTTTGGCCGAAGCAGGTTCGACGGCCCGTACACCGCGAAATGCCTAGACTGCCCGCGTGGGCACACCCTCGGACACGTCACCCCGGCTGGCGCCGCTGCTGGCGCAACTGGACACGTCACTGGACCTGGCCGTACAGCGGATCCAGGGCCTGAGCGACGACGAGTTCTGGTGGCGCCCGACGCCCTCGGCCGTCACCGTCGTCCGCGACGAGCACGGCAAGCTGGTGCCCACCGCGCCCGCCGACAACGAACCACGCGCCCGCACGATCGCGCTGCTGCTCGGGCATCTGGGTGAGATGGGCTTCCGGCGCGCCGACTACACGACCGGCGGGCACAGCCTCACCCGCCACGACCTGACCTGGCCGGACAACGCCGAGGCGGGCCTGGCGTTCCTGCGCGAAGGCTGGGCGGAGTGGCGCGCGGCCGTGACCTCGTTGCGGGACTGGGAACTCGACGTCGTCGGCCGCAGCGCGTTCCCCGACGGCTTCGACCCGGACCTGCCCATCCTGGACATCATCTGGTGGATGAACCGCGAACTCATCCACCACACGGCCGAGATCGCCTTCATCCGGGACCTCTACGCCACCCGGCCGGAGTGACCGATCTACTGCTGCGCAACGGGACCGTGTGGACCGGGGTGCCCGGCGCACCGGTGGCGGACGCCGTGTTGGTGCGGGACGGGATGGTCGTCGGGTTCGATGCCGGAGCCGCCGTGGTCGCCGAGGTGGTGGATCTCGGTGGTGGGTACCTGTTGCCGGCGTTCGGGGACGGGCACGCGCATCCGGTGTTCGCCGGGTTGCAGCCGCAGGGGCCGCGGATCGACGGGCTGACGTCGGTGGCGGCGGTCGTGGGCGCGGTACGTGAGTTCGCGCTGCGCCACCCGACTGCGGAATGGATAGTCGGCGGCGGATACGACCCGACACTGGCGCCCGGTGGCGAGTTCGACGCTCGCTGGCTCGACGATGCCGTGCCGGATCGGCCGGTCGTGTTGCGGTGCGCCGACTATCACGGCGTCTGGTGCAACACGGCCGCGCTGCGGCGCATCGAATCCACCGACGTCGAGGGCGTGCTGCGGCGCGCGGACGGCAGCCCGCTGGGCACGTTGCACGAGTGGGACGCGTGCGCGCTCGTCCTCGACCTGGTGCCGCCGCGCTCCCCCGCCCAGCTCGAAGTAGCCGTCCGCGAGGCGAGCCGCGTCTACGCGGCCGCGGGCGTCACGTGGGTGCAGGACGCGTGGGTCGATCCGGGCGCCGGGCTGACCGAGGCGTACCTGGCCGCGGCCGGGCCCGTCCGCATCGCCCTGGCCTTGCGGGCCGACCCCGGAAAGTGGCCCGGCCAGCTCGACGCGTGCCACGCCGAACGGGCGGCCGTGCGCGCGGCCGGCGTCGGTGATCTGGTCACGGCCGACACCGTGAAGTTCTTCGCCGACGGCGTGATCGAGAACGGCACGGCGTCGCTCCTGGAGCCCTACCAGGACGCGCCGCACTCGCACGGATCACCGGTCTGGCAACCGAAAGCGCTCGCCGATGCGGTCGCCGACGTCGACCGGGCCGGCTTCGACGTACACATCCACGCGATCGGCGACGCGGGCGTGCGGGCCGCGCTGGACGCGGTCGAGCACCTGCGGCGGGTGAACCCGTCGCGCGAGCGCAGGCCGGTCATCGCGCACCTGCAACTGGTGCATCCCGACGATGTCCCGCGGTTCGCGCGGCTGGGTGTGGTGGCGAACTTCGAGCCGCTGTGGGCACAGTGCGATCCGGTCCAACCACTGCTGACGGTGCCCCGGATCGGTGAGCGGCGGGCACGCGCGCAATACCCGATCAGGGCGCTGTACGACTCGGGCGCACACGTCAGCTTCGGCAGCGACTGGCCGGTCTCGTCGCCCGAACCGCTGGCAGGCATCCAGACCGCGGTCACGAGGCGGGCGGGCGAGGACGCACCGGCGCTCGGTGCGGCGCAGGGACTGACCGTGGCGCAAGCGCTTGCGGCCTACACGTCCGGCTCCGCGTACCAGGCCCACGCCGACCGGACCCGTGGCGTGCTCGCTCCGGGCCGCGTGGCCGACCTCGTGCACCTCGCGGCGAACCCGCTGCGGGTGCCGACGTCGGCGATCGGCGAGATCCCCGTGCTGGGCACCTGGCTGGCCGGCCGGGCCACCTACCGGGGGGACAGCTAGCAGCATCGGGCACGATCAGCCACATGGAGCTACCCGAAACACTGCTCGATCTGTTGCGCCGGCCCAGCCTGTGCTTCCTGGCCACGACGATGCCCGACGGCTCGCCGCAGCTCACCGAGACGTGGGTCGACACGGACGGCAGCCGGATCCTGGTCAACACCGTCCAGGGCTTCCAGAAGCTGCGCAATATCGGACGGGACCCGAGGGTGGCACTGAACGTCGCCGACGCGGACCAGCCCACCACGTACTACGCGATCCGCGGCCGGGTCGTGGGCGTGACGACGGATGGCGCGACCGAGCACATCGAGACCTTGGCCCAGCGCTACCTGGGCGGCCCGTACCCCTGGTACGGCGGCCGGGACCAGGTCAGGACGATCATCACGATCGAGGCGGAGCACGTCCGCGCGCCCTACTGAGCGACGGTCAGCTCCAGGAAGTCGGCGACGCCGAGCATCCCCAGGAACGGCCGGACAGCAGCGGGCACCGGCGTGCGTCGAGGGTCGTGCACGACGCGTGGCGCGGTCAGGTGGACGACCGTGCCGCGGATGACGGCGGTACACCCGTCCGCGGCGAGGACGTTGCGCACCCAGTCGCAGTCCGGCCCGTAGGTCAGGGCGACCGCGTAGCCGGTGCCGGTGCGGAACAGGCTGAGCGGGGTCCGGTAGGTCTTGCCGGACTTGCGGCCCGTGTGCTCGATCATCCCGAACCCGGGCAGGTGGGGCGCGACCGTGCCGAGCACCCGGTTGGTGGCGCGGCGATTGAACTTCGCGACAGCACGTGGCAGCACCATGCCAAAATTCTACTCCCGTTGAATAGCCTCTCGAGGAGGTACCGCGTTCGCCAGTCGGCTGCGAGCTCGGCGCTGCGTTCCGTGGCGTAGCGGCTCACCACGTCGATGCCGGAGTCGGCCGTGGGGGTGCCCGGCGACGATCATGTCCCGCAAGTCGCGGAAGCAGTCGACGCAGGTCGGGGGTGAAGGTGTTCAGCAGCGCGGTCACCTCGACGGTCGGATTGGTGAATGCGTGCGGCGCAGTACCGCGGAGTGTCTCGTACTCACATCGTGGGCATTGCGAAACTCACCCACAGAGCGGTCATCATTACAAATAACAGGGTTATCACAAACCAGGGCCACACACTCTAGCGAAGGCAACTGAAACGCACAGCTACGACCGCGAGCAGGAGGCCGTCACCCGAGTTGATTTGGCCTTTCGGCTCGTCAACTTCCGCTGTGGTTAGATCGCCGCGTGCCTGGCGAAGCCAATCTGAAAACCCACGTATCGAAGATATGTGATCTTGCGATACCCGCTGACGCTCGCGGCGTTGCGCGCTAGCTTACTTCTAGCTGCGGCGAGTTCCCTCCGCGAGTGCCCGAGGGCGGTGTCCTGTTCGTGTTGGGCGAGTGCCAACTCGGCGGTCTTGCGAACGAAGTCATCCCGCAGGGCTTTCAGCCCAGCGGCATGCCGCTGACTAAGACTGCCTGTTCGCTGAGCGAGATTAGCATCGACCTGTTTCCGCGAAGATTGGAGTTGAACGGTGCGCGCGGCGAACTGAGCGTTGATCGAGCTTCTCCGACTGTCCGACAACACCGTTGGTTGGGTGACCATCGCCTGGTAACGGAGCGTTTCCCGCCAGTGTTGCAACGCTCGCCCCTTCACCCCGCCGATATTATCGACGTGAACTAGTCGCCCGTCGCGCAACAAGAAGTCCGCGGTAATACTCTGCCGTTGACCCACCGTTAATTTGACGTCCACGAAATCTGCGGCCGTACGGATACCCTTCGCATGTAGGTTGTCGATCACTTTCTTACCGATTCCGGCTACTTTTCCTGGCGATATCCTGTGCGCAGACAGGGATGCGGTGACATGTGCGTCCCGAAGTTGCTGTAGCGCCACGGACATCGCCTGATCAAGATCACGTCGCAAACCACTGAGTTGCTGGTCGATTCTGGTGACCTCTCGTTGCGCATCGCGCTGCGCTGACATCAGATTCTTCTGATGTTGGTCGGCAGCCGACCGCACGTTATTGGTATTCGTCATTCGCGCAGCAACCCCATCCTTCGCGAGTTGCTCCTTGCGGGCCTCCGCCAAGCTGATGACCGACTCCGCGTCGCGTACCTGCCTACGCAGTCGATGTCGCTCGGCACGTACAGTCGCGGCTTGCTGCGCGGCTGGCGTCCGACGAAACGAGATCACTGACCACACCATAGAAACCAGCATTATCAACACAGCGACGAGCGCTAACGCAACGCCAACTGAGACACCAACCGCTGCGGTGATCACCCCAAGCGCGAACACGAACAGCCCACCGCGGGCGACCGTAGATAATGCAGGACTCCGGCGACCGAAGTCCACCGCAGTAACGAGGTTTGGGTGGTCAGTTATATGAGTGCTCATCCAACCCGGAATACCGCCAGCGGGGGCCATTCCTGTCGTGCTCAATGAAGGCTCGTGCGAGGCGGGACCAGCCGACTCCACTGGTTTCAGCTCAGGCAGCGTCTTGAGCGGTCCGGCAAACATATCCTGCAATTGTCCTGCTATCTGCCGAACACTCGGTTCAGAGTGGTTCAATAATGCACTGAGCCGATAAGACTCCCCCGGCCGGGTGAAGTCGTCCTGCGCGAGCAGCAGATGTTCCGCACCGACCTCTCGCAGCTGTCGCCATAACCCGGGGTCCACAGCTATGGCAAACAACGACAGATAGATGACCCACGCCGCGAAGCGGTCGAGTTCTGTACCGAAGTCGTCGGATGTCCGCGACGGTGACTGATAGTTACGGTGCCCAATTTCCGTCGCCGAGAGACCATTCAGAGCGGGAACATACATACCGTCGTAGTCCACCAAGCGCAGTGACCCGCCCGGGGTGACGAGTATGTTGCCGTGTTGCAGGTCACCGTGACCGATATCTAGTTCGGCCAGATCAGCCACGAGGTTAGCAAACCGCTCGGGGAGCCCAGCCAAAGCGGCGCGATCGCCGAGATGGTCGTCGATCCACTTGGTGAGGCTTGTCGCACGTATCCAGTCCATCTTGAGCAGCGGGTACCAGTCGTTGTTCGCGTAAATTCCCTTGGCCAGGTACTCGAATCCGACTTTCCACGGCCGATCCACGCTCGCGAGATGATCACTGATCGCTCGATAGCGGCGCGCCTGGTCAGGCACCTCACGCGTAAAACACTTCACGGCGTGCTGATACCCCGACACTGACGTGACGGCGAACACGCTAGCGAATTGGCCGGAGATAGGCTTGGGCAGTCCTAGCCTTGTCAGCTCCGGCGCCCCTCCACGCAACTCAGGATGCTCGAAACACGCCGTGGTGTTCTGCAACGCTTCGACGTAGTTCGCTCCAGATGGAAACTGCCGCATCGCCTACCCCAGATCGACGTGCACAACTGTGACGTCGTCGTTGCGCATTCGCCCGGCGCTGCGAAGCGCCGCCAACCACTTGGCGAATCCCACAGTGTCACTGACTCGAGTAAAGTCGTAGAGCTCCTCCCAAGGAGCTCCGCCTCGCTCGACCTCGCCCAAGAACCAGGCCGAGAGTGCATCCGTACACAGAAAGAACTGATCCCCGAATTTTGCATCACCGTCGGCGAGGTCGACCCTGGTGGCAAGGATCGTCTGGTCATGACCGCGACTATTGACCAGAGCTGGCGTGCTGTCAAAATCCGCAGCCGACATAATCGGGAATGCGAGAAGCAATTCGTCCCCGCGGACCTGGAAAAGGCAGCTATCTCCGAGGGCCGCCGCACACCAGACCGATCGCTGACCGACAGACCCGTCCTCGAACCTGGCTGCAAGGACGGTTGCGTATGCGCCCTTCTCCAGCTTAGGCACCTCGTACCATTGCACTGGACGCCCTGCGGCCAGTCGACGATCTGGGTATTCGGCGATCCAGTCCGACCAATGCCTGCTGGCTTGCGCAATGGCTTCAGCGAAGCCGACACGGTCCCTCACGGTTCGCGCGTCCTGTCCGCCCAAATCAACCAGACTGTGCACCAAGTGTTGGGCCCAGTCCTTCGCTAGTAGGCTTTCCGACGCACCGTCGGCCACCACAACCGACACCGGCCACTCGACCCAGTCAGCAGCGCCGCTGGTGGGCAAGACCGCTGCGGCATCCTCGCACTCGTCTTCGCTACTTCCTGCCTTCGGCACACGAAGAACTGAGACCCAGGCCGCCATCCGGCTATCGCAGGTCCGTCGCACGGGTACCGATGTCCAGGAATTGCACTACCGAGGCGATGTCCGCGTTGTACACGAAGCCTCGAGTTGCGTCGCTGGTCCGGAACCCCTGCTCGTTGGCGTAGGAGCGCATGTGTGGCGGCAACAGACTCGACATCGCGAACAGTGCACGCGAAAAGGAATCCGGCAGCGCCGTGTCACTGTCTGGGAAAGTGACCGCAGACGCGCCAGCTTCGGAGACATGCAAGTTGAACAGGATGGCAGCGCCATCAGCGCTGGCCTGAGCCTGGATTGTGGACGCCTCGGTGCTCGGGTCACCATCGGTTGACTGGCCATCGGTGAGGTTGAGTACGATCGGCGGAAAACAGCCGGGGTGCTCGGCCAGCCATTTCTCCACCAGCGACCGCGCGTAGCCCATGGCCCGGCACATGGGTGTGCCACCGTTTGCTGTCGGATCGAACCAGACCGGAAAGCTCACGGCGGTGTCAACAAGACCTCCCGCACCATCGGGCACTTTTTTGGTCCGCTCCTCGACGCGCGCGGGATTGTCGGCCACCTCACTCAACGGGACCAGGTCACGGCCGGCAAGCGAGCCCGTGAACGCCGATCCGACGGCCTGGCCGTAGCCAACGACCGCTACGTGGAAGTAGTCACGTACACCTTCCTCTTTGGCGCACTTCACCGACAGTTCGGTGAGTAGCCGGTTGACTGCGTCAGCGACGACCTCCGCCTTCCGCTGCGGTACTTCGCCCCCGATGGCGTCGTTCATCGAGGTGGACTGATCAAGGAGAAAGATGAAGCAGGTCGGATTGACCCGGCTGATCTCCGCCGAGTAGGTCACGCTGATACCCTCGCAAATTGTCCGAATAGACGCCGCTGGGCCAGCGGTCGACTCGTGATGCTACCGATGAGCAATCGCTAGCGCCATAGCACTTCGCGCAGCGGCGGAATTGTCCTCCATCGGCCATACGAAATCGGTGCATTTGTCCGCACCGTGGCGACCTCAGCAGCCCTTACCGTCCGACTCTGGCATTGGATTGGGCCAATGTCCACAAGATGGCCAACACCTTCAGGACGACATGCGCCTCCATCTGAAACACCCATTCGGGACTAGTCAACTAAACCGCAGCCGAGCTCATAAGCTTGGTCTAGGCAGGCAGCAGTCCACATCTCTATGTCGTGAACAGGCGCGGACGAGGGCGAGGCTGCCGAAGGCCATGCAGCGCATGGCACGAGCTTGGTTGGTGTTCACGAAGCTGAACAGCGCGCCGATCGACCGCAATACCTGCGGTTGAGCCGGCATCCCTCCGGACGAAGGGCGGGTCTGGACGGTGTCCGGTTTCACGATCTCCGGTACTCCTACGTGACGGTGCTGCTGAAGCTGGCATCCCGCCGCACATCGTCCGAGACATCGTCGGTCACTCGGCCATCGAGGTCACGATGACCACCTACGCGCACATCTCGCTGGACGACAAGCAGCAGGCGCTCCGGCGGCTGTCTGGCGAGTTGAGTTGACCGCGTTGCTATACCCGTTGCTACATGACGGGACGGGTCCGGACCTCGGCGGAGAGCCAGACGCCCGGTGACGTGCGGAAGCGGAGGGATTCGAACCCCCGGACGGTCTCCCGTCTTCCGCTTTCAAGGCGGATGCATTCGGCCGCTCTGCCACGCTTCCCTGCGGCCAGCCTATCGGCGGGCGGCTCGTCACTCACCGGGGCATCTGGAGTGACGTGGGTGGTGACCGTCTGCTCTCTGGCTGCACGTTCGGTCGATGTCGGGCACTCGAGGGCGTGTTGGGGTTGTGTGGTCACAGTCACAAGCGCATTCTGGTAACAGGACGGCCGGCCGGCGGCTTGTCGCACGTCAGGGCTCGTGCACCGGCGGGGAGGCCGCTCGGAGAGGTAGGTGGTGCGATGCGAGATGAGCCGCGTATGGCGGTGAGCCCTTGGTCGCATCCCCGTGGCTGGGCCTGGTGTGTCGGCCCGGTCTCGATTGCGAGCGGCTGAGAACGGGTTCTCGGGTGCGCAGGCGCCAGCGACGCCCCTCCCGCGCACGTCGACGCTGTTGAACACCACTGTCGCCGGACGTCTCCTGACCTCCGGATGGTGTTCCACGCCAGCCCTCGGCCGCCGTCAGGAAACCGTTGAGTCGGTCTGGGTGCGGCCTCGCCGCACCCAGACCTCTGTTCACACCCCGAACACCGCCGGGTCCAGGCCGCTGACCTCCAACTGCCAGTCCGGCCGCACGAACTTCGCCGCCGCCAGCAACAGCCGCTGCTCGGTGGCCGCGACGCCTCTGCGGGTCATCGACTCGGTGCCGTCCGGTTCGTAGCCCAGCTTGCGGCTCACCGCGTTCGACCTCGGGTTGTCCAGGAACGCCGCCGACCTCGCGGTGCGCGCCCTCAGGTGGTCGAACGCGAACATCAGCACGGCGGCGCGCATCTCGGTGCCGAATCCGCTGCCTTGGAACCGCATGCCCAGCCAGGAGCCCGTCGCCACCTCCCGCAGCGTCGCGAAGTCCTTGCCGGACATCGACTGCGCGCCGATGACCTGGCCGTCGTGGCGCACCAGGAAGTGCACCTCCCAGCTCCTCGGGGTGGCCGCCACCCGCGCCGCCCAGTGGTGCTTCATGCCCTCGCGCACCAGATCGGCGGGCGGCTGGTCGGTCCACGGGACGCCGAAGGGCATCTCCTCCGGCGGGTGCACGCCACGCAGCGCCTCGGCCATCAGCTCGACCGTGCCCGCGTCGTCGTCGGGGCGCAGTGTCAGCCTCGGCGTGCGCAGCTCCAGTTGCCACAGCGGCCAGGGATCGGGCATCTCGGTCATCCCTCGATGCTGCCGCCGTGCCACGTGCGGCGCGAACGAATTACGGTGCTCACCATGCACGCGATCACGTTCAGCGAACCCGGTGGCCCGGAAGTCCTCACCTGGAGCGAAGTACCCGATCCTCGACCGGCCGAAGGCGAGGTCCTGATCGACGTCGCGGCGAGCGCCGTGAACCGCGCGGACCTGCTGCAGCGGCAGGGGTTCTACCCGCCGCCGCCCGGTGCTTCGGACATCCTCGGGCTGGAGTGCTCCGGCGTCATCGCCGAACTCGGTCCGAACGTGACCGGGTGGCAGGTCGGCGACCAGGTGTGCGCGCTGCTGGCGGGCGGCGGTTACGCGCAACGGGTCGCCGTGCCGGCAGCGCAGGTGATGCCGCTGCCGGGCGGCGTGGACGTCATCGCTGCGGCCGCCCTGCCCGAGGTGGCCTGCACCGTCTGGTCCAACGCCGTGATGCTCGGGCGGCTGTCCAAGGGCGACGTGTTCCTCGTGCACGGTGGCGCGGGTGGCATCGGCACGCACGCCATCCAGGTGGGCAAGGCGCTGGGCGCGACCGTGGTGACCACCGCGGGCTCCGCCGAGCGGTGTGCCAGCTGCCAGGAGTGGGGCGCCGACATCGCCGTCAACTACCGCGAGCAGGACTTCGTCGAAGCGGTCACCGCCGCCGGTGGCGCGGACGTCATCCTGGACAACATGGGCGCGAAGTACCTCGCGCCGAACCTGGCCGCGCTGGCTACCGGCGGGCGGCTGATGTGCATCGGCATGCAGGGCGGCAACAAGGCCGAGATCGACCTGCGGTCGCTGATGGTCAAGCGCGCCTGGCTGTCCGCGACGGGCCTGCGGGCCCGGCCGGTCGACGGGCCGGACGGCAAGGCCTCGATCGTCGCCGACGTGGTCGCGCGGGAGTGGCCGCTGGTGGCGGCCGGCAAGGTCAAGCCGGTGGTCGGGCAGATCCTGCCGATGGAGCAGGCGGGCGACGCGCACCGGATCGTGGCGGACGGCCAGGTGGTCGGCAAGGTGCTGCTGCGCGCGTGAGCGGCCAAGAGCTGACACAATAACTGTTCGGCTCGCGGCGTCCAGGCACGCCATTGTGTCAGCAGCTCTAACCCAGTTCGGCTATGCAGCGCACCAGCTGATCGGCCTCGACCACGTTCGTGTAGTGGGCGAGGCCGATCCGCACCGCGCCACCCACCTCGCCGACGCCCAGCGCCGCGAACACGCCGTTCTGGCCGTTGTCCGCGAACGCGCAGATGCCACGCTTGCCCAGGTGCTCGACCGCGTCCTCGGCCCGCACGCCCGCGACGGCGAACGCGAACACCGGCACCCGCCGCATCGCGTCGCCGATCACCATCACGTGGTGCAGTGACCGCAGCTCGTTGATCAGCCCCGCCAGCAACCCCGCCTGGTAGGCCTTCATGGACCCCATCGAGGTGAGTACTCGCTCCCGCCGCGGCCCCGTGGCCGCGTCGTCCAGCTCCGCGAGGTAGTCCACGGACGCCACCAGCCCCGCGAGCAGCGGATACGGGTGCGGTCCCAGCTCCAGCCGCTCCGGCCCCTTGGCGCCCGGCACCAGCGAGCAGGACGGCAGCCGGTCCAGCAGCGCCGGATCGCGGAACACCAGCGCCCCGACCGGCGGTCCGCCCCACGCGCTGGCCGAGAGCACCACGACGTCCGCGCCGAGATTGTTCATGTCCACCGGCAGGAACGGGGCCGCGGACGAGGCGTCGACGACGAGCAGGGCACCGGACTGGCGGGCGGTCTCGCTGATCCGGGCCAGGTCCGGGCGGGTACCGACGGCACCGGACGCCGCCGTGATGGCGACCGCCTTGGTGCGGGCGGTGACGAGGTCGTCGTACTGCCAGGCGGGCAGCTCGCAGGTCTCGATGTCCACCTCGGCCCACCGGGCGATGCCGCCGCAGCGCTGTGCCGCCTGCTGCCAGGGCGCGGTGTTCGCCGGATGGTCCAACCTGGACACCACGACCTCGTCGCCGATCAGCCAGCCCGCGCCCACCGCGTCGGCCAGCCGGGCCAGCAGCACTGCCGAGCTCGGGCCCAGCACGACGCCCGCGGGATCGGCGCCCACCAGGTCGGCCACGGCGCGGCGGCCCGCGTCCACGATGGCCTGGGCACGCTGGGAAGCCGGGAAGACACCACCGGGCCCCGAGACGGGCGCCCGCAGGGCCATCGACACAGCGGTGGCCACCTGCTCGGGTATCTGCATGCCTGCGGGTGCATCCAGGTGGATCCAGCCGTCGCCCAACGCGGGGAACAACCCGCGGATACGAGCGACGTCCAACGCCATGGGCACACCGTACGGAGGCCCTGAAATGCGACGGCCGGAGGGTGCCGGCCGGTGGCTAGGCTTGGGACGAACCGAGGTAGGAGAGGATTCACCCATGACCGAGGGACCAGAGGGCGGCGGGCCGCGACAGGTCGTCGTGGTCGGCCCGGACGGCACTCCGCTGGGCACCGCGGCGATGCCCGGCCCGGGCGCCGATGGCGACATCGACGGCGCGAGTGACGTCAGCAACCTGGTCGAGCAGCCGGCCAAGGTGATGCGGATCGGCACCATGATCAAGCAGTTGCTGGAGGAGGTCCGCGCGGCCCCGCTGGACGAGGCCAGCCGCAACCGGCTGCGCGAGATCCACCAGCGCTCGATCAAGGAGCTGGAGAGCGGCCTCGCGCCGGAGCTGCGCGACGAGCTGGAACGGCTGTCGCTGCCCTTCACCGAGGACGCGCCCCCGTCGGACGCCGAGCTGCGGATCGCGCAGGCACAGCTGGTGGGCTGGCTGGAGGGCTTGTTCCACGGCATCCAGACCGCGCTGTTCGCCCAGCAGATGGCCGCGCGCGTGCAGCTGGAGCAGATGCGCCGGGGTGCGCTGCCGCCGGGCACCGGGGGCGAGGTCCCGGAGGGGCCGCACCTGCGCAGCACCGGGCAATATCTGTGATCAATCGGTAACCGAACCGATTCAGCGGCTGGTGCAGGGCCGTAACGTGCGGGAACGCCCGACCGATGTCAGGTTCGCGTGATCTGTGCCGTCGACTGCACGCGTCGACGGTCACGGTGCGCCCACCGGGCACCGGTCGGGCGACAGCCCGCCGGTACCCTCCAAGGCGTGCCAGCAACCAGCACGATGGACCGGCCCACGGTCGCACCCCCACCAGCCGCCGCCAGCCGAAGTTTCGGCAGGGCGTTCGACGACCTCCGCCAGGGTGTCGTCCAGCGCGAGCTGTGGGCGCACCTGGGCTGGCAGGACATCAAGCAGCGCTACCGCCGTTCGGTGATCGGTCCGCTGTGGATCACCATCACGATGGGTGTCACGGCACTGGGCCTGGGCATCCTGTACGCGGTGCTGTTCCACCACCCGATCGCGGTGTTCCTGCCCTACGTCACGACAGGCTTCATCGTCTGGGGCTTCATCAACGGCACCCTGACCGAGGGCATGTCCACGTTCATCACGAACGAGGGCCTGATCAAGCATCTGCCCGCACCGCTGACCGTGTACGTGCTGCGGACGGTGTGGCGGCAGACGCTGATGCTGGCGCACAACATGATCGTGTACGTGATCGTGGTGGCGATCTTCTTCACGTCGCTGGACCACCCGTACCAGCTCGACACCCCGAACGGCCAGGTGCACCCTGGCCTCGGCTGGTGGTCGCTGCTCGCCATCCCCGCGTTCGCGCTGCTGGCGCTGAACGCGATCTGGGTGTCGCTGCTGTTCGGCATCATCTCCACCCGCTACCGCGACATCCCGCAGGTGGTGAACAGCATCATCCAGCTGGCGTTCTACCTGACGCCGATCGTGTGGTCGCCCGACGACCTGTTCGGTAGCGGGGGAAACGAGTGGGCGAAGATAGTCTTCCAGCTCAATCCGCTGTACCACTTCGTGCAGATCATGCGCGCGCCGTTGATCGGTCAGCACGTGAGCATGTGGAGTTGGATCGTGGTCGGCGCGATCACGGTGGTCGGGTGGGCGATGGCCTTGGTGGTCATGCGCAACTACCGGGCCCGAGTGTCCTACTGGGTGTGAGTGAGGCCTCGACATGGTGAGCATCGACGTCTGGAACGCATCGGTCGACTTCCCGATCTTCGACGCGAAGACACGGTCGTTGAAGAAGGCCGTGCTGGGCAAGGTCGGCGGCAAGATCGGCACCGGGGCCAAGGTCCCGATCATCGAAGCGCTGCACGACATCAACCTGTCGATCAAGGAAGGCGACCGGATCGGCCTGGTCGGGCACAACGGCGCCGGCAAGTCGACGCTGCTGCGGCTGCTGGCCGGCATCTACGAGCCGACCCGCGGTTCCGCGCTGATCAGCGGCAAGATCGCGCCGGTGTTCGACATGGGCGTCGGCATGGACCCGGAGATCTCCGGGCTGGAGAACATCATCATCCGCGGCCTGTTCCTGGGCATGACCCGGCGGCAGATGGAGAAGCGGGTCGACGAGATCACCGAGTTCACCGAGCTCGGTGACTACATCCAGATGCCGCTGCGCACCTACTCGACCGGTATGCGGGTGCGGCTGGCGCTGGGCGTGGTGACCTCGATCGACCCGGAGATCCTGCTGCTGGACGAGGGCATCGGCGCGGTCGACGCGGCGTTCCTGGACAAGGCCCGCACGCGGCTGGTGGACCTGGTGAAGCGCTCGGGTCTGCTGGTGTTCGCCAGCCACTCCGACGAGTTCCTGATCGAGCTGTGCGACACCGCGATCTGGATGGACGAGGGCAAGGTCAAGCAGCAGGGCGGCCTGCGCGAGGTGCTCACCGCGTACAAGGGCAAGGACCCGTTCGAGAACCTCAGCAAGGGTGAACTCACCCGCCTCGGCATGGACGCTGTACCGACGGACGTAGGTGCGCGAGCATGACGGCCAACGACGACCCGACCCGCGCGGAGAGCTGAGCACACATGACCGAGGACCTGCCGCTGCGCGAGGACGCCGTGGTGGCCGTCGTCGTCACCCGTCACCGCAGCCAACTGCTGGTGGACTCACTCAAGGTGATCGCGGCGCAGAGCAGGCCACCGGACCATCTCGTCGTGGTGGACAACGGTCCCGACGAGTCCGCCCGCGAGGTCGTCGAGGCATGCCCGCTGCCGACCACGTACCTGGTGTCGCACCGCAACCTCGGCGGGGCAGGCGGGTTCGCGCTGGGCATGCTGCACGCGCTGAGCATGGGTGCCGACTGGGTGTGGCTGGCCGACGACGACGGCCGCCCCGGTGACGAGACCGTGCTGGCTACGCTGCTGGAGCAGGCTCGGCGGCGTGGACTGGCCGAGGTGTCCCCCGTGGTCGCCGACATCAACACGCCGGACCGGCTGGCGTTCCCGCTGCGGCGCGGGCTGACCTGGAAGCGGACCACCAGGGAACTGGGCACCGACTTCCTGCCCGGGATCGCGTCGCTGTTCAACGGCGCGTTGTTCCGCGCGGCGACGCTGGACGTGATCGGCGTGCCGGACTACCGGCTGTTCGTGCGCGGCGACGAGGTCGAGATGCATCGCAGGCTCCTGCGGTCCGGGCTGCCCTTCGGCACCTGCCTCACGGTGTCCTACCTGCACCCGGACGGCTCCGCGGAGTTCAAGCCGATGCTCGGCGGCCGGTTCCACGCCCAGGACCCCGGTGACCCGGTCAAGCGCTACTACACGTACCGCAACCGCGGCTACCTGCTCTCCCAGCCCGGGATGCGCCGCATCGGCGCCCTGGAGGTACTGCGGTTCGGGTTGTACTTCCTCACCGTCAAGCGTGACCCCAAGGCGTTCCTGGACTGGCTCAAGCTGGTCCGCCAGGGCAGGCACGAGCGGTTCTTCCGGGACTCCTGAGCACGGTCCCCGCTCAGCTGCCCTCCGATTCCACGGCGGTCGTCTCGGAGACCATGCCGGCGATCAGCAGGTCGGCCACGGCCCTCGGGTCGGGCAGCGTCGTGCTGGGTGAGAGCAGCATGCTGATGGCCATCCGCAGCAGCCATTCGGCGGCCTGGTCGATGGGTACCCGCAGCACGTCGTGGTGGGTGCGCACGAAGCGTTCCACGACGGCGGGCAGCAGTTCCTGCACCAGCGACGGCTCGCCAGGCCGCGGCACGACGACGTCGGTGAGCTGCTCCGGCTCCCTGGCGATCAGCCGCTGCAACACGGCGTGATCGGACAGGTAGCGAAGAGTGAACGTGATCGCCTGCTCCAGCGCGTCGGCCAGCGGGGCCTCCCAGGTGACCGCCTCGTCCAGGCGGAGCAGGAACCTGCCGACCTCGGCCTCGGCCACCGCCTTGACCAGGCCGTTCTTGTCATGAAACATCCGGTAGGCGGTCGCTCTCGACACGCCTGCCCGATCCGCGACGTCCGTCAACGAGGTCTTGCGGACTCCGAAGCTCAGGAAACAGTCGAGTGCGGCGGCGATCAACCGCGGGTCAGGGTGTGACGAAACCGAGCTCACGCCGAACAGTTTCTCACCGGAACGAAACGACCAGGTCCGGTCGGGGTGTCCGGATGCGTGTCGCGGGTCGCATCGACACCCGCGGTTACGCCCTGAGCGCAATCGGTGGCCGTCGCGTGCGCCCGCGGCGAACGTGGCTTGCCGATGCCACCGGCCACTGGTGGAGTCGGCACTATGAACAAACCGAAGCGCGCACTCGTCCTGCACCTGTCCGGCGGCCGGGAACCGCTGCTGATCGTGCTGCCGAGTGACGCCGTCGACGACGTGGCCGCGAGCCTGCCCGAACTGATCCGCAACGGCCAGGTGGAGACGATCACTGCTGCGAACGGCTCCTCGGTCGCGGTGAACTTCGCGCACGTGCAGGCCGCGCTCGTGGACGCCACTCCGGCCATCGGCCAGATCTACGGCGCGCCGGCCAGGGAGGGCGCGGGCATGCTCTGACCCACCCGAGCCCCCCGGCCTGCAGCTCAGCGGCCGAAGATCCGGCCCCAGGACTCCACGGACGTCAGCTCGGGCTTGGCGTTGCGGTACTGGCGGCGCAGCTTCGGCCACTCGCGGGCCAGCTGCAGGTGGCTGCGCAGCGACTTGGACAGCAGCATCCAGAAGGTCCTGGGTCGCGCTTGCGGAACGCGACACCGCGGGCGTCCGAAGTGGCCACCGTGACGCCGTCGATCCGGGACAGCAGGAACCAGCGGGCATCGCGGGCGCCGATGTTGAGCTGCGGGCGCTCGTGGTGCTCGGGCTTCGCGGGCAGCAGGTTGTGCACCAGGCCCTCGGCCAGCGTCTTGATCTTGGTCACCGGGTTCGTCGGCGGCTTGAGGAACCGCTCGGCGCGCACCGCGTCCATCGTCGGCAGCGGCAGCTGCCGGGCCGACGCCAGCACGCGGCCGTCGTCGAACTCGGCCCGCTGGGCGCGCACCTCGGGCAGCGCGGTGGGCAGCAGGTCGAACAGCCGCTGCGGGCCCGCCAGGAAGTCCTGGATGGCCCGATCCTGCAGCGCCACCGTCGAGTACTCCAGCGACAGCAGGTGCTTGAACGTGCTCTTCAGGCTGTGCTTGAGCAGGCCGGTCGGCTGGGCCCAGTGCGCGTACATGGCGGCCACCACGAGCCGGTTGCGCAGGTGGAAGTACGCCTGCCAGTCGGTCGCGTCGTCCTTGTCCGACCAGGGCATGTGCCAGATGGCCACGCCGGGCAGGCTGGCCGTCGGGTAGCCGGCGCGGCCGGCCCGCAGGCCGTACTCGGCGTCGTCCCACTTGATGAACAGTGGCAGCGGCAGACCCTGCTCCTCGACGATCGAGCGCGGGATCAGGCACATCCACCAGCCGTTGTAGTCCACGTCGATCCGGCGGTGCAGATCCGCGGACTCCTCGTCCCGCAGCGGCTCCTGCGCGAAGTCGTGGCCGTACTCGACGTTGGGCGCGGCCCGCCACATGAAGATGCCCGGGTCGACGACCTCGCCCATCGAGTGCAGCCGGGAGCGGGCCTGCAGGTTGAGCATCTGGCCGCCGACCAGCATCGGGTGCTCGGCGAACCGGGAGAATGCCAGGGACCGCAGGATCGAGTCCGGCTCGATCACGATGTCGTCGTCCATGACCAGGATCTGCTCACAGTCGGTGCTGGTCACAGCCTCGTACATGCCGCGGGCGAAGCCCCCGGAGCCGCCCAGGTTGCCCTGTTCGATGACCCGCAGCCGGTCGCCGAGCACCTCGGCGGCCGCGCGGAACCCGTCCGCGTCCCGGATCTTCTTGCTGCCCTGGTCGGCCACGATCACCGCGCTGACCGAGGCCAGCACCAGCGGGTCCTCGCCGATGGTGGCCAGCGCGTTGACGCAGTCGTCGGGCCGGTTGAAGGTGGTGATGGCGATCGCGACCGAGGAGCGCCCGGGGGCTTCCTGGGGGGCGTACCAGCCGCTGCCGGTGAGCGTGACGTCCTGGTTCTCGGTGGTGACGTCGAACCAGTACCAGCCGCCGTCCTCGAACGGCGTCAGGTCCAGGTCGAACACCACGAGGTCGCCACCGTCGACGACCTTGCCGCGGACGTGGATCTGGGTGCCGTCGGACTTGGACCGGTACACGTCGACGCGGCACGGGTTGTCCACCCGCAACCGCAGCTGGACGGTGTCCAGCGTCGTCCAGCGACGCCAGTAGCTGGCCGGGAACGCGTTGAAGTACGCGGCGAAGGACACCTCGGACTCGGCCGGGATCTCCAGGCCGGTGCGCTCGAGTGCGCGACTGCGCTTGAGGTTCGACTTCGCCTCGTCCAGGTACAGCGACCGGACGTCCAGCGGGTCACCGGGTCGCGGCGAGATGATCCGCTGCAGCAGCGCACCGGACGGGCCGGCGGCATGAACCGCCGATGCCACGGCGGCCGGATCGGGGGTGCGGGAACTCTCGCTGTGCTGCGTGTGCTCGGCCGTCCTGCTCGCCATCGGTAGATCAATCCTCCAGCGCGCACGCGCGGTCACGGCACGCGATCGGGGTCAGTGCTCGGACTGACGGTACAGCCGTGTCCAGGACTCCCGGCTCGCGAGTCCACCGGCGGCGTGGCGGTATCGCTCCCGGACGCCGGCACCCTCGCGGACCAGCCGCGTCAGCACGGATAAGCCGCGCCTGGCCAGGCGCAGCATGGTGGCCTTGTCCCGGTGACGCACCCGCACGCCCTCCTGGGACATGTCGGTGACCACGGCGGTGTCGAACAGCGACACGTGCCACCAGCGGGCGTCACCCGCCCTCACTGTGCCGACGTGCCGCGGGCCGCGGTCGAGCAGTTGGAAGACCACGCGCTTGAGCAGCACCATGCCCTCGATGGCGGGCGGCGGGCCGGCCGGGATCTCGGTGGCCTGGCCGGGCCGCAGGCCGGGCACCTCGGTGGCCGGGTGCGCGATGGTCTCCGGGTACTGAGCGCGCAGCGCGCGGATCTCACCGACGGCCGCGACACCCCCGTCGGCCAGCATGTCCGGGCCGCGCAGGAAGTCCTCGACGGCCTTGATCAGCGTCGCCGCCAGGCCGTACTGCATGCCGACCAGGTAGTGGGCCAGGTCGGTGGCCAGCACCCCGGCCACCCGCTTCGGATCGAACCGGTGGTGCAGCGCCGCGGTGATCATGCCGTTGCGCATGTTGAAGTAACGGTGCCACTCGTCCCAGTCCTTCCAGTGGAAGTCCGCGTGCCACAGGCCAGCGCCGGGGAGTGTCACGGTGGCGTAGCCGCGCTTGCGGGCGCGGTAGCCGTACTCGACGTCGTCCCACTGGAAGAAGAACGGCAGCGGGTAGCCGACGGCCTCGGCCAGCGCCGAGGGGATCAGGCAGCACCACCAGCCGTTGTAGCCGGCGTCCAGCCGCTTCTCCTCGATGGTGGAGCGGCCGTCCTTCTTGGTGGCCAGCAGGTCCACGTTCAGCTTGCTGTCCATCATCATCTGGCCGGGCAGCATGTGCGCCAGGTCGGCGTGCTCGGCGGGGGCCAGCAGCTGGCTGGGGTGCAGCAGGTTGAGCATCTGGGCGCCGACGATGGCCGGCTCGGCCAGGCGGTTGGCGAACGCGGTCAGCCGGATCGTCACCTCGGGCTCGCACAGCACGTCGTCGTCCATGAACACGACGTTGACCGGGTCGCTGCCCGGCACGGTGGACTCGTAGAGGCCACGGGTGAAGCCGCCGGAGCCGCCGAGGTTGGGCTGGCGGAGGTAGTTCAGCTTGTCCGCCAGCGCCTCGGCCAGCTCGGCGAACCGCGGCCGCGACTCGACCGGGTCGCTGCCCTGGTCGACCACGTACAGCGTGCGCACGGTGGCGAGGGCCAATGGGTCGTCGGCGAGTGCGGCGAGCGTGGTCAGGCAGTCGTCGACGCGGTTATGGGTGCAGATCACGATGTTGGCCGGGACGACCTGATCGGGCGAGGACACCGTCCAGTGCACGCGCTGCACCCGCAGCTCGGCGTCGCCCGCGGTGATCTCCAGCCACAGCGCGCCGCCGTCCACGAACTTGTCCACCGGCGCGACCAGGCGGACCGTGCGGGTGGTGGCGGTGTCGACGTGCTCGGCGGTGATCAGCCGGCGATCGCCGACCGAGTCGGACGCCAGCACGCTGATCTCGCCGGTGCCGGTGCAGTCCAGCTCGACCTGCACCTCCGTCACCGTGGTCCAGCGCTGCCAGTAGCTGGCCGGGAACCGGCCGAAGTAGGTGTTGGTGGACACCGTGGCGTGCGGGTCGAGGCGTACCGAGTGCCGGGCACGCTCGACGACGCCGGTGACGACCTTCGCGTACAGGTCGGTGGGCACCTGCTGGGCCGGTCCGGTGAACAGGCCGCGCGCCGCGAGCAGTTGCCCGGCGGGCCGGTGCGGGGTATCGGTGGCGCGTGCGGACTGCGAACCTGCCACCGTCACATCCATCTCGTCGCCACGCTGGTAGGTACTGGCCATCGCGCCGTCAGTCCTCCGCAGATCCGGTGCTGGAAACAAGCTCCTGTGCGCGCCCGGGCGTGTCGCGGAACACGACGGCGCGCAGCATCACGAAATTGATCACGGTGGCCACCGCCTGCGCGATGACCCAGGCGACCGGGACCTGCCAGCTGCGTCCGGCCAGCAGGTGCAGGCCCAGCGCGTTCACGCCCACGTTGACGAAGAACGTGGTGGAGTACAGCAGGGCGAAGCGGGTCGCCGGAGCGGCGCCGCCGTCGGAGTCGAATGTCCACCTGCGATTGAGCAGGTACGCGGTGACGGTGCCGCAGACGAAGCTGATGGCCTTGGCCAGATCGGCCCAGGTGCCGATGTGCAGGAACAACTGGTAGACGCCGAAGTCGACGCCGGCGGACAGGACACCGAAGACCACGAAGCGAAGCGCTTGGTCCACGAGGCCGCGACGCACCGGATCCACTTGCACGGTTACCATTCCGTCACCTTTCCGCCCGCGCGCCTCACCGATGTTCATCGCGAGTGTATGAGTGTCCGTTATCCGGCTCGCACCCGCGGTCACCCGGCACACCCGATACCCTTGCCCCGGTGGAACACGTACTGGGGCAACCGCGACTGTTGACCGGCTGGGGCCGGACGTCGCCGTCCGTCGCCGACGTCGTGACGCCGACCAGCCGCCAGGGTGTCGTGGACGCGATCCGCGCGGCGGGCGAACGGGGCGTCCTGGCACGGGGTCTGGGCCGCTCGTACGGCGATCCGGCACAGAACTCCGGCGGCATCGTCATCGAGATGACCGGTCTGGACCGGATTCACACCATCGACGCGCGGGCAGGTGTCGTGACGGTGGACGCCGGCGTGAGCCTGGACACACTGATGCGCGAGCTGCTGCCGCACGGACTGTGGCTGCCGGTGCTGCCCGGTACCCGCCAGGTCACCGTGGGTGGCGCGATCGGTTCGGACATCCACGGCAAGGCGCACCACGTCGAGGGCAGCTTCGGCAACCACGTGCGGTCGCTGGACCTCGCGACCGCGGACGGCGAGATCCGCACGCTGACACCGGACGGACCGGACGCCGACCTGTTCTGGGCGACCGTGGGCGGCATGGGCCTGACCGGCGTGGTGCTCGGCGCCACGCTGCACGTGAACCACGTCGAAACGGCGTACTTCCTGGTGGACACCGACCAGCTCGGCTCGCTGGACGAGCTGATGGCCCGACAGTCCACCGGGGACGAGAACTACGTCGAGTCCGTGTCCTGGTTCGACGCGGTGAGCACCGGCACGCACCTGGGCCGCGGCATCCTGACCCGGGCCAACCACGCCACCGTCGCCGACCTGCCCGCGAGCAAGCGCGCGGAACCGCTGAAGTTCGACGCGCCGCAGCTGCTCAACGTGCCGGACGTGTTCCCCTCCGGCCTGCTCAACCGCGTCACGGCGAAGATGTTCTCCGAGGTCTGGTACCGCAAATCGCCCACGAAGGCGGCCGCGGTGCAGAACATCACGCAGTTCCTGCACCCGCTGGACATCGCGGGCAACTGGAACCGCGGCTACGGGCCGCGCGGTTTCCTGCAGTACCAGTTCGTGGTGCCCTTCGGTGCCGAGGACGCGCTGCGCGAGGCCGTGCGCACGATCGCGAACTCCGGTCACGTCTCGGTGCTCAACGTGCTCAAGCGGTTCGGCGCGGGCAACCGCGCGCCGCTGTCGTTCCCGACGCCCGGCTGGACGCTGTGCGCGGACTTCCCGGTGCGGGCCGGCCTGCACGAGCTGTGCGACCGGCTCGACGACATCGTGCTGGCCGCGAACGGGCGGCTGTACCTGGCGAAGGAGTCCCGCACCACGCCGGACGCGCTGCAGCGGATGTACCCCCGCATCGACGAGTGGCGCAAGGTGCGGGCCGCCGTCGACCCGACCGGAATCTTCTCCTCCGACATGTCCCGAAGGCTGGCCCTGTGATCGACGCCGTTGGCAACCCCCAGTCCCTGCTGCTGCTCGGCGGCACCTCGGAGATCGGCCTTGCCGTCGCCGAGAAGTTCGCGCGGTCCCGGCCGCTGCGGGTGGTGCTCGCCGGGCGGCCGGGCGGCCGGCTGGACGACGCCGCGCAGCGGCTGCGCACCGCGGGCTGCACGGTGGCGGTGCTGCCGTTCGACGCGCGCAAGCCGCAGACGCACGCCGAGGTGGTGGAGAAGGCCTTCACCGACGGCGACATCGACGTCGCGCTGGTCGCGTTCGGGCTGCTCGGCGACCAGGAGACCGCCTGGACCAACGTCGACGCCGCCCGCGAGCTGGCCGAGGTCAACTACGTGGGTGCGGTGACCGTCGGCGTGGCGCTGGCCGACCGGATGAGCCGCCAGGGCCACGGGTCGCTGGTCGCGATGTCGTCGGTGGCCGGGGAACGGCCGCGCCGGTCGAACTTCGTGTACGGGTCGACCAAGGCGGGCCTGGACAGCTTCTACACGGGGCTGACCGACGCGCTCAAGCCCAGCGGGGTGTACGTGTCGGTGATCCGGCCCGGTTTCGTCAAGACGCGGATGACCGCCGGGCTGAAGGCCGCCCCGCTGTCCCAGACGGCAGGGCAGGTGGCCGACGTGGTCGTGGCCGCGGTGCGCGACCGCAAGGAGCAGGCGTGGGCGCCCAGCCCGATGCGCTGGGTGATGAGCGTGCTGCGGCACCTGCCGCGACCGGTGTTCCGCAAGCTGCCGGTCTGAGGCTCACCGGCGGGTACGCCTGGCCCGGTCGGGTCAGGCGTAGAAGGCCAGTACCAGGGTGAGCACCCAGCTGACGCCGAGGATCTGCAGCACCCGGTCGTGCAGCACGATCTCCTCGGGCTCGCCCGCCTTGCCGCCGTCCACGTCCACCGCGTAGCGCAGCAGCGCGACGACGAACGGCACGATGGACACGACCGACCATTCCGACCTGGACAGCTGGTGCAGGTCGAACGCCCACAGGCCGTACATCGTGATGACGATCGCCACCGACGTCGCCCAGACGAACCGCAGGTAGCTCGACGAGTACTTGCGCAGGGATGCCCGGATCTCGGCGCCCGTTGTCTCGTAGAGCCGGATCTCGGCGTACCGCTTCCCGGACACCATGAACAGCGAGCCGAACGCGGTGGCCAGCAGGAACCACTGCGACATCGGCACGCCCGCCGCGACACCACCGGCGATCGCGCGCAGCAGGAAGCCGGACGCGACGATGCACAGGTCGATCACGGGTTCGTGCTTGAGCCCGAAGCAGTAGCCCAGCTGGACCGCTTCGTAGACGGCGATGACGACCAGCAGCCGCCAGTTCTGGGTGAGTGCCACGCCGAGCGCGGCCAGCAGCAGCACGGCGCCGGTGGTCAGCGCCAGCGGAACCGGCACGATGCCTGCCGCGATAGGACGGTTGCGCTTCGTCGGGTGGGCCCGGTCGGCGTCCACGTCCTTGGCGTCGTTGATCAGGTAGATGGCGGAGGCGGCGAGACAGAACGCGACGAACGCGACCAGTGCGGACAGCAGCACGGGGCCGTCGGACAGCCGGCCGGCGCCGAAGGGCGCGGCGAGCACGAGCACGTTCTTCAGCCACTGCCGGGGCCGTGCGGTGCGCACCAGGCCCGCGGCCATGCCGGTCACGGTGCGCCGCGGTGCCTGTTCCGTCGGAACAGGCCGGACGTCGGTCATGTCACTCTCCGCTCCCTGCGCAACCATCGCAGTACGACTCCCCCCACGGCCGCTCCCAGCACGGAGCCCGCCACCACGTCTGTCGGATAGTGGACACCAAGGATTACGCGCGACACCAACATCGGGGGAATCACCGTCGCCGCGGCGCGACGGCGGGTGAGGCCGCCGTAGAGCACGGCGGCCGCCGTGGTGGACGCCGCGTGGGAGGACGGGAAACTCAGTCTGCTGGGTGTGCCGACCAGCACGCGCACGCCCGGATCGTCCGGTCGCGGCCTGCGGACCACCCGTTTGACCAGGATGGATGCCGCGTGCGCCGCCACCACACCGGCAGCGGCGCCGAGCCACTGACGCCGCCGGTCCCGGTCCACCGCGGCACCCACCAGGCCGAGCGCGAACCAGCCCGCGCTGTGCTCACCGAACAGGGACATGGCCCTGGCGACGCGGACCACAGGTTCGTGACCCAGCGTCGCCTGCACACCGCGTAGCGCGGCCAGCTCACGTCCGGCCAGGGAGGTCATCGTCGGATCAACCGCCTCATTCGTCGAACGCGCCGTCGACCGGCCTGCCGTCGGTCAGGTGCGGCGCGATCTTGTTGTCGAACGCGGACAGTGCCGAGCCGATGGCCATGTGCATGTCCAGGTACTTGTAGGTGCCCAGCCGGCCGCCGAAAAGCACATTGCGCTCCTGAGCCTCGGCCTTGGCCAGTTCCCGGTAACGCTCCAGCTTGACCCGGTCGTCCGGCGTGTTGATCGGGTAGTACGGCTCGTCGTCCTTCTCCGCGTTGCGGGAGAACTCCCGGACGATCACCGTCTTGTCGGCCGGGTAGTCGCGCTCCGGGTGGAAGTGGCGGAACTCGTGGATCCGGGTGAACGGCACGTCGGCGTCGTTGTAGTTCATCACCGGGGTGCCCTGGAAGTCGCCGGTCGGCACGACCTCCTGCTCGAAGTCGAGCGTGCGCCAGCCCAGCCAGCCCTGCGAGTAGTCGAAGTACCGGTCGATGGGTCCGGTGTAGACGATCGGCGTGCCCGCCGGGATTTCGTCGCGGACGTCGAAGAAGTCGGTGTCCAGCCGGACGTCGATGTTCGGGTGGTCGGCCATCTTCTGCAGCCACGCGGTGTAGCCGTCGACCGGCAGGCCCTCGTAGGTGTCGTTGAAGTAGCGGTTGTTGAACGTGTAACGCACCGGCAGGCGGCTGATCACCGCGGCCGGGAGTTCCTTCGGGTCGGTCTGCCACTGCTTGGCCGTGTAGTCGCGGACGAACGCCTCGTAGAGGGGGCGGCCGATCAGCGAGATCGCCTTGTCCTCGAGGTTGCGCACGTTCGCCGGGTCGACCTCGGCGGCCCGCTCCGCCACCCAGGCCCTGGCCTCGTCGGGCGTCAGGTAGCGGCCGACGAACTGGGAGATCAGGCCCAGGCCCATCGGGAACTGGTAGGCCTGCCCGCCGTGCATCGCGAAGACACGGTGCTGGTAACCGGTGAAGTCGGTGAACTGGTTGACGTAGTCCCACACGCGCTTGTTGGACGTATGGAACAGGTGCGCGCCGTAGCGGTGCACCTCGATACCGGTCTCCGGCTCGGCCTCCGAATACGCGTTGCCGCCCAGGTGGGAGCGCCGCTCCAGCACCAGGACACGCTTGTCCAGCTGCGTGGCGGTCCGCTCGGCCACGGTCAGGCCGAAGAATCCGGATCCGACGATTATCAGGTCATACCCCGTCAAGCTCACGGCGATCGAGCGTACCGAGGTCACCGCACGTCGGTGTGGCCGGGCAGGGTGGGCAGCACATCCGCGGCGATCTGTTCGACCACCGACTCGCTGCCCGCGTACGGCCCGTCGGTCCTCGGCCAGTGCGCCACGACGTCGGTGAACCCGAGGTCCGCGGCCCGGCCGACCATGTCGGCGAACAGGGACGTGCTGGCCAGGGAGTAGCCGGCGGCCGAGTCCACGGAGAGGTAGCGGCGGACCGTGTGCGGCTTGCGCTCGGCGTCGGCCAGCGCCCCGTTGAGCAGGTCGGCCCGCTCGGCGACCCCGCGCCACCAGACCTCCAGGTCGTCGGCCTGCGGTGGGCCGGTGGTCACCCAGCCCTGGCCGAACCGGGCGACGAGCTGGATCGAGCGTCGCCCGTTCGCGGCGACCACGAACGGCACCCGGGGCCTGGTCACGCAGCCGGGCGCGCTGCGCGCGTCGACGGCCGAGTAGTACTTGCCGTGCCAGGTCGTGCGGTCGTTGACGAGCACGGCGTCGAGCAGTTCGAGGAACTCGGCGAAGCGGTCCACCAGCGCGCGGTTGGACAGCGGCTGGCCACCCAGCACGGCCGTGTCGAACCCGGTGGCCGCGCCGGCCCCGACGCCGAGCAGGAACCGGCCGTCGGACATGTCGTCCAGCGCGGTGATCTCGCGGGCGAACGGGACGGGGTGCCGGAAGTGCGGCGACGCGACGAAGGTGCCCAGCTTGATCCGCTCCGTCACGGTGGCCGCCGCGGTCAGTGTCGGCACAGCGCCGAACCACGGCCCGTCGACCAGCGATCGCCAGCCGATGTGGTCGTAGGTCCAGGCGTGGTCGAAGCCGTAGCGCTCCACGGCCCGCCATTTCGGCTCGGCCGCCCACCAGCGGTACTCGGGCAAAATCACCATTCCGACGCGCATGCCAGCGACGGTAACCGGAGATCGTCGCCGAGGGCCACCTTCCACGACGGCGGTAGTTCATCCGTAACCGGCAGGATGGGCGATGTGCAGACCCCGAAACTCGTCGCCTCCGACGTCGACGGCACCTTGCTGGACCCGTTGGAGTTCGTCACCCCCCGCACGGCCGCCGTCATCGCCCGCACCCAGGCGGCCGGTACGCCGTTCGTGCTGGTCAGCGGACGGCCCCCGCGCTGGATACCGAAGGTCGCGGCCGCCGCGGGGCTCAGTGGCTACGCGCTGTGCGCGAACGGGGCCGCGCTGTACGACATCGCCACCGACCGCGTGCTGTCCACGTCGGCGCTCACCCCGCAGGTGCTGGGCGACCTGGCCCACGCGGTGCACGCGGCGCTGCCGGAGTGCCGGGTGGCCACCGAGCGGCTCGGCGAATCGGCCCTGGCGCTGGCCGGGCAGGAGTTCGCCAGCGAGGCGGGGTACGAGCACCCGTGGCCCGGCGACAGCGTGTTCACCGCATCGCGCGCCGAGGTGCTCGGCAGGCCCGCGGTGAAACTGCTGATCCGGCACACCGGGATGACCAGCGCCGAACTGGCCGAGGCGGTCGGGGCCGTGCTCGGTAACGTGGTGGACATCACATATTCCAGCAGCATCGGCATGGTCGAGCTGTCGCCCGCAGGTGTCACCAAGGGCTCCGGGCTGGCCGCGCTGGCGCAGCGGCTGGACGTGCCGGCCGAAGGCGTGGTCGCGTTCGGCGACATGCCCAACGACGTGCCGATGCTGCGCTGGGCCGGACACGGCGTTGCGATGGCCAACGGCCATCCGGACGTGCTCGCCGTCGCCGACGAGGTCACCGCGAGCAACTCGGCCGACGGTGTCGCGCAGGTGCTGGAACGCTGGTTCTGACGTTGCTCCCCTACCGCGGTGCCGCTGGGCCGGCCCAGCGCCGGCCTGGTGTCACCACGTGGTGCTCACCGTCGTCAGGCGGGTGAACTCGGCGAGCAGGTCGTAGCCGTCCCAGACGGACGCGAACGACAGCGCCGAGCCGAACGGCACGATCCGGTCGATGCCCCGGCCGGCCAGCATGGTGGTCAGCTCGACCAGTTCGGCGCGCTCGAACCCGAAGCAGGCCAGCGTCTGGTCGCGCCGCTCCACCAACTCGGCCAGCTCGGCAAGACTGCCGAGGGTGGCCTGCGGGAACGTGCCCGCACCCAGCCACCGCCGCGGCACCGTCGCCGGGTCGACCAGATCCAGCACGGCCACCGCGTTGCCGCGGAAGTCCACCGAGTCGACCAGCCCGTCGGCGGCCAGCCCGTAGGCCGTGACGCGCTTGCGCACGGCCATCGCGGGCTCCACCGACGTGCCGCGCTCGGCGGCCACGTCGGCCAGCAGCGTGGTGAACTCCGCGCGCGCCGCGGCTGCCTCGGCCTGCTCGCCGATCCAGAACACCGCCCTCGGCGACGCACACGCGGCCTGGTCGAACCAGTAGGCGTCGTTGTGGAACCCGACCACGGCCGACCGGCGGCGGGCCGGGGTGGCCGCGTGCCAGCCGGCCACCGACACCACCGCGAACGACGATCGGTCCGGGAACGTCACGTCCCGCGCGTGCGGTGCCAGTGGATGGCGGCGCAGTTCGGTCACGGCGTGGTCGCCGCCCCACACGACCCGCAGGTCACACGCGGCCGACAGCGCGGCGGTCAGCTCGTCGTCCCGGTCGTAGGTGACCATCAGCTGGGTGTCGGCGATGACCGGGTCGGCATCGGCCAGCGAGTCGTTGAGCGCGCGCAGCACCATGTCGGCCGCGCCCGCCGAACGCGGCGACACGCGCACCACGTTCCGGTTGCCCGCCAGCGCGGACAGCGCCCACGAGTAGACGAACAGGGTGTCCACATGGGCCGGTGGGATGTGCAGGACGAGGCCGCGCGGCACCCGCAGCATGCCGTGCAGTGTCGACCCGCGCAGCCTGCCGATCGCCCGGTGCAACTCGACCGGCCGCAGGAAGAACCCCAGCGCGGCCAGCTCGGGCCGGGCGCGCGTGCTACCCGGTTTCAGCAGCCTGCGGGCGAAGGCGGACAGGAACTCCACAATCCGGTCGTCGCCGACGGCCAGCCGGTTGCGCCGGGCCGTCCAGGTGGCCAGGTCGACCGGGTCACCGGCCGGAAAGCGTTGCCGCAGGAAGGGTTCGCCACTCACCGGTCCGCGCGCTGTCAGTTCACCCGCTGTCATGTGGTCCCCCGGAACGTGTCCGAGCAGCCGCGCGCCTCGGCGCTGGGCAGCCTGCCGAGTACGCCGAACCGCTTGCCCGGCCAGTCGCCGTCGTCCACGCCGTGTAGCACCCCGATGTCCTCGGTGAGCAGCACGTGCCCCGGATGGGAGCGCGGCAGCGTGCTGACCACCTCGATCACGCCCGGCACGCCCACCGGCTGCTCCGCCCAGGTGCGCGGGTCGCGGATCACGACATCGGCGAAGTCCGGGCAGTACAACGAGTTCCCGGACGGACCCTCGACGAACACGGTGCCGATCTGCTCGACCATGCCGTAGTAGTTGTGGATCCGGGTCAGCCCTGTGCCGGCGGCGAACCGCTGCCGGAACTCCACGTTGTCCACCGCCTGCCCTGTCGGCTTCGGCCAGCCGCCGGAGTGCAGCAGGATGCCCCGCGACAGGTCGAGGCCGTGCTCGACGGCGACCTGGTACAGGTGCTGCCAGACCAGGGACGTGAACCCGAAGACCAGGAACGGGTCATGACCGTGCACGGCGAGGAAACCCTTGATCGCGGCCAGGTCCGGCCGTGCCCGCTCGTCCAGCGCGTACACGTGGTCGCGGCCGAACGTGGCCATGCCCAGCACCCCGGCGCCGCGCGCCGACGACCCCCTGGTCACGCCGATGCTGTCCACCACCAGCATCGGCAGCCGCCTGCCCGGCAGCACCGCGCGCAGGGTGCGGGCCAGGTGCCGGATCTGCTCGCCCGCCGCGGCCCGGTCGAGGACCACGCGGGACGCGCCGGTGCCCGTCGTGCCGGCGGAGGTGAGCACCCGGAACACGTCCGTGGTCGGGATGCTGCGCAGCTCGTGCGTCTTGAACAGGCCGACCGGCAGCCAGGGCAGCTGTGCCACGTCGGTGTAGCCGCGGCCGCGCGGCACGCCGAGCGCGGCCAGGATCCGGTCGTAGGGCGGGCAGGCCGCGCGATGATGCTCGGTCAGCTCGGCCAGCGCGGGCACGAGGTCGACCGTTCGGTCGACCTGCCCGCGCGTGAAGGCATGCGTCGTCAAGGTGTGCACAGCGCCTCCAGTGCCCGATAGTCGATCTTGCCGCTGGTCAGCAGCGGCAGGTGGGCGATGCCCCGCACGTCGAACCCGGAGACGTGCATCCGCAGCCGCTCGGCCAGTGCCTGCGCGGCGGCGGCCACCGTGGGCCGGTCCGCGCCCTCGACGTACAGCGCCACGCGGTCGGCCGCGGTCACAGCGCCGACCGCGGCCAGGCCCAGCCCGGCCGAGCGGACCAGTTGCTCCAGGTCGTCCAGGCTGACCCGGTGGCCGAACACCTTGCCGATCCGGGCGAGCCTGCCCGTCACGTAGAGGCAGCCGTCGGCGTCCAGGTGCCCGAGATCGCCGGTGGCCAGCACGCCGTGGCAGTCGTCGCCGCGGGCCAGCTCGGCCTCGGTGCCCGCGTAGCCGAGCATCACGTTCGGTCCCCGGTAGACGATCTCGCCGCTCACCCCGGGTGCCGTGGTCTCGGTGCCCTCCGGCGTACGGATGGTGAACCGGCCGCCGGGCAGCGCCGGGCCGACCGAGCCGGGCTTCGCGGGCAGCAGTTCCGATGGCAGCGTCGCCATCCGGGGTGCGGCCTCGGTCTGCCCGTACATCACGAAGAACCGGCCACCGACCGTCGCCATCGCGTCGTGCTGGTCGGTCACCAGCTTGGGAGCCAGCGCGCCACCGGCTTGCGTCAGCGTGCGCAGCGTGGGGTGGCGGACCGGGTCGAACCGCAGCCGCCGCAGCAGCTCGTGGTGGTGCGGCACCCCGGCCAGCGAGGTGATCCCGTGCGCGTCCACCGCCCGCCAGAACGACCGGGACAGCAGCCCGGAGCTCTCCACGACCACGGTCGCGCCGCGCAGCAGGTGGCTGTTGAGCACGGACAGCCCGTAGCTGTAGTGCAGCGGCAGGCTGGTCGGCGCCACGTCGCCGCCGCCGATGTCCAGCACGGTCGCGATGGCCTCGGCATTCGCGACGAGCGCCGAGCGGGACAGCCGGACGAACCGCGGGTTGCCGGTCGAGCCGCTGGTCGGCAGCAGCACGGCCAGGTCGGGATGCGGGGTCACGCCGTCGGGGTCGCGACGCACCCAGGCCGGGTCGCCCAGCTCAGCGGTGGCGTACGCACGCGGCGGCGCGACCAGCGGATCGGCACCGAGCACCGCGGCGGGCCGGAGACCGGCCACCAGCGCGTGCAGCTGTCGGGCCGGGTCGACCAGCGCGATCGCCCGGCGGGCGCGCAGCGCGGCGAGGTAGCGCAGCACAGCGGCCTGCGAGACCGGCATCGCGGCCAGCAGCACCCCGGGCGGCAGCGCGGCGAACCGCTCGGCCAGTCGGTCTACTTCGGACAGCAACGTGGTGCCGCCGAGACAACGCCCGGTCGCGGCCACGACCAGCCGGGCGTCCGGATGCGGGATCACGGCACCGGTCCCCCGTCCACGCCGAGCGCCCGGCCGGTGGCGCACGCGTCGCCCGGAGTGCCGGACTCGGTGGTCAGCTCCTTCGCGCGGGACGCGCCGACCCGCGCGTCCCGGCCGGTGAGCACGACCGTGGCGCACTCGTCGGCCGGGATGCCCGACTCGGTGGTCAGCTCCTTCGCGCGGGACGCGCCGACCCGCGCGTCCCGGCCGGTGAGCACGACCGTGGCGCACGCGTCGCCCGGCGCGCGGCGGGTGGCCGGGCCGATCCCCCGCGTGCCTCCCGTGACGACGGCGACTCTGCCGTCGAGCCCGGGCATGTCAGTTGCCGACGACGGAGCCGGCCAGCAGGCCGGCCACCATGTCCCGTGCGACGGTGAAGCTGCTCAGGTCGATCACCTGGTCGGTGTCCAACTGCACGTCGAACTCGTCCTCGACGGCGGCGACGAGTGCCATGTGGCCCACCGAGTCCCACGCGGGGATGTCCCGGAACGCCAGATGCTCGACGTCGACACCGCTGTCCAGTGCCAGCGCCTCGACGAACACGGCCCGCAGCCGGGCGGTCAGGTCGGTCAGGTCGGTCATGCTCTCTCCTGATCGGTCCATAGCTTCAGCAGTGCGACTGTCCCGGTGGCACGCCGTCCACATCGGACACCACCAGCCTGCCTGTCACGGTCCGCCGCGGCATCTCGAACGCCTCGTCGTCCCTGGTCGCTCATCCCGGTCGGTCGACTGTCGTCCGCGCTCCTGGGTCGTGCCGCTGAATTCACCCGGTCGTGGCTGGAGCAGCACTTCAGGCCGGCAGCCCCCGGAACCGATAAGTGGTCGGTGGCGAACCGACAGACCGCGGAGTCTACCGTATCGCGGAATTCAGATTCCTCATGCTGAAAGAAATACATGATTCCGATCTCGGCTGTCGATGTTCGTGATGCGGAAACCTTGGTCACCGAACTGCTCCGGGTGCCGGGGCCGATGGTGCGCCGCCTGGAGGCCGGGTTCGCCGAGCTGACCGGCGTCCCGCACGCCATCGCCGTGCCCAGCGGCACGGCCGCGCTGCTCGCCACCCTGCGGGCGCTGGACATCGGCCAGGGCGACGAGGTCGTCACGTCCCCGTTGACGGTCGCGGCGACGCTGGACGCGATCCTCGCGGCCGGTGCCACGGTCCGGTTCGCCGACGTGACCGCCGCCGACTACTGCCTCGACCCGGCCGCGGTGGCCGCCGCGATCGGCCCGCGCACCAGGGCACTGCTGCCGGTGCACCTGTATGGACAGCCCGCCGACCTCGGCCTGCTGGTGCCACTGGCCACCGACCGCGGGCTCGCCCTCGTGGAGGACGCGGCGCAGGCGGTCGGCGCCACGTTCGAGGGCCACCCGGTCGGCAGCCTCGGGGTGGGCTGCTTCTCGCTGCACGCCACGGAGAACCTCGCCGAGGGCGGCATGGTCACCACCGTGGACGACCGGCTCGCCGATCGGCTGCGGCTGCTGCGCGACCACGCGCCGCGCGGCCACCAGGACCACCAGCCTGCCGGTCACGACCACCGGCTGAGCGACCCGCGCGCCGCCGTCGGCATCCCGCAGCTGGCCCGGCTCGCCGAGCGCACCGAGGCGCGGGCGCGCAACGCCGGGCGGCTGTCCGCGGGCCTGGCCGGGCTGCCCGGCGTGGTCGTGCCGAGTGCCCTGCCCGGCCGCACGCACGTGTGGCACGACTACACGATCCGCGTCACCGCGCAGGCGAGGCTGTCCCGGGACGAGCTGTCCGAGCGGCTGGCCGAACTGGGGGTGGGCAGCGATGTCCAGTACCCGCGGCCTGCCTTCGACCACGACTGCTTCCGCGATCACCCGCGGGTGATCACCGCCGACGTGCCCGTCGCCGCCGCGCTGACCCGCGAGGTGCTGTCGCTGCCGGTGCACCCCTGGCTCACCGACACCGACGTCGACTCCATCGTGGCTGCGGTGACCCTGGCGCTCGGCTCCGCTTGACAATCGGAGGCTGCTCCGGATAGACCGGGGACATGGCAACACGACCGACGATCACGCTCGGCGGTGACCTGCGAGTCGGGCGGGTCGGCTACGGCGCGATGCAGCTCACCGGCCCGAAGCACTGGGGCGAGTACCCCGACCGGGACGGCGGGATCGCGCTGCTGCGCCAGGCCGTCGACGCGGGCGTGACCCTGATCGACACCGCGGACGTCTACGGCCCGCACGGCAACGAACTGCTGATCCGCGATGCGCTGCACCCCTACCCGCCGCACCTGGTGATCGCGACCAAGGGCGGTTTCGTCCGCGGTGGCATCGACTACAGCTCGGTCCACGCCGTCGGGCATCCCGAGTATCTGCGGCAGAGCGCCACGCTCAGCGCGCGCCGGCTGGGCGTCGAGCGGATCGACCTGTACTACCTGCACAGCGGCTGGGCGCGGGACGCCTCGTTCGCCGACCAGATCGGCACGCTGGCGCAACTGCGGCAGCAGGGTCTGCTCCGGCACATCGGCCTGTCCAACGTGACGGTCGAGCAGTTGCGCGAGGCCAGGCGGATCGTGGAGATCGCCGCCGTGACAGCGCATTTCAACATGGTGGCCCGCGACAACGGCGCACTGCTGGCCGCGACCGCCGAGGCGGGCGCGATCTTCGTGCCGTGGCAGCCGGTCTCGCTCTCCCCGCCCGGCTCGCCCGCCGACACGGCCGGTCCGGACGCGGTGCGCCGCGTGCTGACACCGATCGCGGCCGCCCACGGCGCGACGTTCTCGCAGCTCGCGCTGGCCTGGCTGCTCGCGCGATCGCCCGCGATGATGCCGATTCCGGGCACCACGAGCATCGCGCACGTCCGGGAGAACCTGGCCGCGCAGGACATCGAGCTGACCGCCGAGGAGGTTGCCTCGATCGCGGCGCTCGCGCCGGAAGTGGTCACCGCCTGATCATGGCAGCCGGGAGACCTGGTAGTGGCTGATCAGCCAGCGCTCGCCGACGCGGCGCAGCAGGACGCCGAGGTACACGGTCACCGGCGGCCGGTCGGTGAAGGCGAACTCGACGCTGAGGTACCCGAGCACCAGGTCGTCGGCCGGCCTGCGGGTCTCCCGGATCTCGTAGCGCGCGGTCATGCCGATCGGCTGGCTCTGGTAGTACTCGGCGATCCCGGCCGGGCCGACGCTGTACGGGTGCAGGCCCTGGAAGATCGCGTCGTCGGTGAAGTACGTCGCGACCCGCCGCGGGTCGTGGGCGTCGACGGCGGACCGCCAGTGGTCCAGGACGCCGGTGAGGATCTCCGTTTCGGTGCCACTCATGGTGGACTCCCTGTGCTGGTTGGTCAGAGCGTGGCGGCCAGTCTCGTCAGGATCGCCGCGACCGGCTCCTCGGTGGCGTGCCGGAACCCGGTGCCCGCCCACAGGTGCACGCGTTCGGGATCGCCCGCGGCGGCGGCCGCCTTGCGCATGCCGCTGGTGAGATGGTGCAGCGCCGGGTAGCCGTAGGGGGCGACGTCGCTGTAGCGGTCGGTGAAATCGTTGCGCAAGCCGCGGGCGGGCCTGCCGGTGAACGCGTGGGTCAGCACCGTCGTGGTGCGGGCCGGGTCGGCGAGCGCCGCCGCGTGGGTGGCGGAAGTGCCTGCCTCGTCGCTGCGCAGCAGCACGGTGCCCACCGCGACGGCCACCGCGCCCGCCGTGATCGCCGCGGCGACGGCGTCCGATCCCGAGATGCCGCCCGCCGCGATCAGCGGCAGGTCCACTGTGGACCGGATCGCGGCGACCAGCTCGTGCGCCGGGAGGCCGGTGAGCGGCCGGTCCGGCGTGAACGTGCCCGAGTGGCCACCCGCGGCCGCTGCCTGCACGGCCAGTGCGTCGACACCTGCCTCGGCGGCCGCCCTGGCCTCATCCGCGTTCGTGACGGTCTGCACCAGCAGCGCGCCGGTGCCGCGCAGCAGCGCGAGGTCGGCACGGCTGGGCAGGCCGAAGGTGAAGCTCACCACCGGCACCGGATGCGCCACCAGCACGTCGAGTTTGTCGTGCCAGAGGTCGTCGTCCTCGATGGGCGCGGCAGCGTCGAGGGTGATGCCGTAACGGTCCGCCTCGGGCGCGATGAGATCGGCGTAACCGCGAAAGGCCGCCCGGTCGACCGGTACCGGGTTCGGCGCGAACAGGTTCACCCCGAACGGCACGCCCGCGGTGGCGACCGTCGCGATCTGGCCGGCCAGCGCCGCCGGCTGCTGGTAGCCGCCCGCCACGAACCCGAAGCTGCCCGCGCGGCCCGCGGCGACGACCAGTGCCGGGGCGCCCGGGCCGCCCGCCATCGGTGCGGCGAGTACCGGCAGATCCGCACCGAAGATGGTGGACATCCGAGGTCAGCTCCTCAGGTCGGTGGCCTGGACCCGGCTGGGCAGCGGGCCGAGGTGATGCGGGAAATGATGGCGCAGCGCGGCCGCGGCGATCGCGGCGAGTGCCACGACTCCGGCGCCGATCAGCAGGGCTTCGTGGTAGCCGTTGTGCAGCAACGGGGTCACCACCAGCGGGCCGAGGATCTGGCCTGCGCTGTAACCGGTGGTGAGGATCGCCACCGCGCGCGGCACTCCGAGATGCTCGCCGATCGCCAGCGCGATGGTCGCGACGCCCAGGAACGTCGCGCCGAACAGGACCGCCGACACGAGGGCGGCGGCGACGCCCCCGGCCACGACGGGTAAACCGATGCCGACGGCCTGCACGACGAGCGCGGTCACCAGCAACCCGGGCCGCGACCACGTGCGGCTCAGCCACGCCCACAACGCGGCCGACGGCAGCGCGGCGAGGCCGACCAGCACCCAGGCGCCGCTGCCGACCCAGCCGGCCGCCGTCTGGTCGATCGCGGCGACCAGGAACGTCCCGGCGATGATGTACCCGACGCCCTCCAGCGAATAGCTGGTCAGCAGCGCGGCGAACGAGCGCGGGCCGGTCCCTTCGCCGCGGCGGGCCGGGGTGGCCGCGTCGCCGCCGGTGGGCAGTCGCCAGGCCAGGACCGCGCAGACCAGCGACAGGGCGGCCGCGCTCCACCAGGCCTCCCGCCAGGTGCCCTCGGCGCGCAGGACCAGCACGAGCCCGCCCGACATCGCGATGCCGGCGCCGACGCCACCGAATCCCCAGCCGACCAGGTGGTGCGCGTGGGCCCGCAGCCCCGCGAGCAGGGCACTGCCCGCGACGACGAAGATCAGCGCACTCGCGATCCCGGCCACCAGCCGCAGCACGAGCCAGACGTCGGCCGCGTGCGTGGCGGGCATCAGCGCCAGCGACGCCACCAGCACCAGCATGGACACGCGCAGCACCGCCCGCGACCGGACCAGGCCCGGCAGGACGATCGCGGCCAGCGCGCCGGCGAGGTAGCCGATGTAGTTCGCGGTGGCCAGCCCGGCGCCCAGCTGCGGTGACAGACCCGCCTGTGCGGTCATCAACGGCAGGATCGGCGTGTAGACGAACCGGCCGACACCCATCCCGGCAGCCAACGCGGCGGCGCCCTGACCGACGATCACCCACGGCCTGGCCTGCCCGGTGCGGCCCTGCCCGTTGCCCAGCACGGTGGCCGTCATCGAGTGCCTCGCGCTCCGGACGGTGGGATCTCCCCGGTCACGGCCGCGTCGTCCAGGTGCGTGCTCATGGTTCGATCCTGTGCCTCGCGGGCGGCGGGCCGCCACTACCGGCTTGCTCTTGGGTAAGAGGCGCAACCTCCTACCGCACTACGCTGGCCTGATGGAGCTGCGCCAGCTGCGTTATTTCGTGGCCGTGGCCGAGGAGCTGAACTTCGGCCGGGCCGCCGCGCGGTTGCGGATCGCGGGCCCGTCGCTCTCCCAGCAGATCAAGGCCCTGGAACGGGACCTGGGCATCCGGTTGTTCGACCGCGATCGCCGCTCGGTCGCCCTCACCCCGGCCGGTGCGGCCCTGCTCCCGCGCACCAGGGTGCTGCTGGCGCAGGCCGACGAGCTGCGGCGGTCCGCGGCGGGCATGGCCGCCACCGAACCGGTCCGGCTCGGGTACGTGGACTGGCGGCCGCCGGACCTTCAGGCCCGGGTGTCCGGGGTGGCGCAACTGCACGTCGACGCCTGGGTGATGCCCTCGCACGTGCAGGCGGGCCGGGTCGCCGACCACAGCATCGACCTGGCGATCTGCTGGGTGCCCGCCGAGGACCTGACCCGCTACGGCCTGGCCGCCGAGCTGATCGGGGCCGACCGGCTCTACGCCTTGTCGACGGGCCCGGCCACCGGACCGGTCCGGGCGGCGGACGCCGTGGTTCTGGTGGACGCCGACCTGACCAGCTGGGCGTCCTGGAACGTGTACTGCCTGCAGTTCGCCCGCGACACCGGCGCGAGCGTGGTGCGCATCGACGACGGCGGGGTCACCGGCCCGGCGTTCTTCGACCACGTGCGCAGGCTGCGGCGGCCGGTCGTGAACTCGCCGAAGGGCCAGACCACGCCGGTGCCGGCGGATCTGGTGCGGCGGGAGGTGGTGGCGCCGTCGCCGTACTGGACGTGGTGGCTGGTGTCCCGCCGGGACGAGATCCGCACGGCCGTGCGGTCCGCCGTGGCCGTGCTGACCGGGGACGTCGGCTCGCTCGGTCTGGACGCGGACACCGCCTGGCTGCCCGCCAACGACCCGTACCGTCCTGCCGGGACGGCCGACCAGGACCGACCGGGGCCGGCGACCTCGGCGTGACCGCCGGGCCCTGGCCTGCCGGCCGGCCGGAAAACCTGTGCTACCGCGGTGAGCTCATCATCACCTACGGTTGGCTGGCCGAGCGCGATGCCGTCTGTCATGAATCGCCTGATGTCGTGACCGTGCGTAGTGTATCCAGGAGGATCCGTGCGACATGTCACAGTGGTCGGTGGCGGCATCATCGGGCTGGCCGTGGCACGAGAACTGACCCGCCGCGGCGACCACGTGACGGTGTGCGAGAAAGAGGACCACTGGGCCGCACACCAGACCGGGCACAACAGCAACGTCGTGCACGCCGGCCTGTACTACCGGCCCGGCTCGCTGAAGGCCCGGCTGTCGGTGGCCGGCAACGCCTCGATGGTCGCCTTCGCCAAGGACAACGGTGTGCCCGTCGACGTGTGCGGCAAGCTGATCGTCGCCACGTCCGACGCGGAGATCCCCCGGCTGGACAAGCTCGCCGAGCGCGCGCGGGCCAACGGCGTGCCGGTGCACCGGATCAGCCCCGCCGAGGCCAGGGAACGTGAGCCCGAGGTGGCGTGCGTGGCGGGCCTGTGGGTGGAGACCACGGCCGTCATCGACTTCCCGAGCGTGTGCGCCGAGTACGTCCGCCAGCTCACCGAAGCCGGTGCCGACCTGCGGCGCAACACCCCCGTGCTGGGCATCCGCGCCGGCCGCGACGGCGGTGTCGAGGTGGCCACGCCGGACGGCGTACTGCGCTCGGACCTGCTGGTCAACTGCGCCGGGCTGCAGGCCGACCGGGTCGCGAAGCTGGCCGGGCTGCGGCCATCGGCGATCGTCGCGCCGTTCCGCGGCGAGTACTACGAGCTGCGGCCACGCGCCCGGCAGCTGGTGCGCGGGCTGATCTACCCGGTGCCCGATCCGGCGCTGCCGTTCCTGGGCGTGCACCTGACCCGGATGCTGGACGGTTCGGTGCACGCGGGCCCGAACGCGGTGCTCGCGCTGAGCCGCGAGGGCTACTCGTGGGCCGACGTGTCGCTGCGCGATCTGAGCGAAGTGGCGCGGTTCCCCGGCATGTGGCGGCTGGCCCGCAAGTACGTGCGCACCGGGGCGGACGAGATCGCACGGTCGCTGTCCCGCCGCCGGTTCGCCGAGAGCCTCGCGCGGCTGGTCCCGGCCATCACGCCGGCCGACCTGGTGCGCGCCGACGCGGGCGTGCGGGCGCAGGCGGTCGGCCCGGACGGCTCGCTGGTGGACGACTTCGTCATCGACACCGCACCCGCCCAGGTGCACGTACTCAACGCGCCGTCACCCGCCGCGACCAGCTCGCTGGAGATCGCGAAACACGTCGCCGACCAGCTGGTCGCGGTCAGCGCCTGAAAAGCGTTGGAAACATCCCCTTGCTACGGTTGGTGGACTGTCCGCGCAGCTACTTTCGGAGCCCTCGACGTGACCTTCGACATCATGCTCCCGTTCTACGGGGACGTGAGCCTGCTGCGGGAGACCGTGCGCAGTGTGCGGGCGCAGGAGGACCGAGACTGGCAGCTCACCGTGGTGGACGACTGCTATCCGGACGAATCCGTCGGAGACTGGTTAGTCCACGTGCCGGACACACGCGTGCGTTATCGGCGCAACGAGCACAATCTGGGCATCAACCGCAACTTCCAGCAGTGCGTCGAATTGGCCGAACAGGAGTACCTGGTCATCATCGGCCAGGACGACGTCATGCTGCCCAACTATCTGAGCACCGTGCGGTCGGTGCTCGACACCTACCCGGCCGCGACGATCGTGCAGCCGGGTGTGGAGATCGTGGACGCGCACGGCAACCCGTCGCGCAGCCTGGTGGACGACGCGAAGCAGCGATTCTACCGGCCGAGGTTCACCGGCCGCGAGCTGCTGTCCGGTGAGCGGCTGGCGGTCAGCCTGCTGCGCGGGAACTGGCTGTACTTCCCGTCATTATGCTGGCGGCGCGAGGCCATCCAGTCCGTCGGCTTCCGCGACGGCCTGGACATAGTGCAGGATCTGGCACTGGTCATCGATCTGGTGCAGCAGGGCAGTTCGGTGGCCGTCGACGACACGGTGTGCTTCCAGTACCGGCGGCACGAGGACAGCGTGTCCTCCATGGGTGCCGTCAAGGCGAGCAGGTTCGTCGAGGAACGCAACTACTTCATCGACGTGGCCGCCCGGATGCGTGCGCGGGGCTGGGAACAGGCCGCCCGCGTCGCGCACAACCACGTATCGTCGCGGCTGCACGCGCTCACGCTGCTGCCCGCCGCGGTCGCAGGCCGCCAGCGCACGTGGGCACGCATGCTGGCCCGGCACGCTTTCGGTGCCAGTAAAAAGATTACGGCCAGTCGGAGGGTTTGAGGTGCGGGTTCTGGTCACCGGCGGTGCCGGCTTCATCGGGTCGACGCTGGTCGATTTGCTCCTGGCGCGCGGACATCAGGTGCACGTGGTGGACGATCTGCGCCGCGGCGGCAAGGCCAACCTGGCGGCGGCCGCTTCCTCACCTGAGTTCACACTGTCCGAAGTGGACATCAATGACCCCGCGCTCGCCCGGCTGTGCGAGCAGGTGCGGCCCGAGGTGGTGTGCCACCTCGCCGCGCAGATCGACGTGCGGTCCAGTGTGGCCGACCCGGTCAACGACGCGCGGCAGAACGTGCTGGGCACCATCAACGTCGCCGAGGCGGCCCGCGCCGCCGGTGTCCGCAAGATCGTGTTCGCCTCGTCCGGCGGGTCCATCTACGGCACGCCCGACGACCTGCCGGTGGCCGAGACGGCCCCGGTGAACCCGCTGTCCCCGTACGCGGTCAGCAAGGTGTCCGGCGAGCTGTACCTCAACGCGTTCCGCCAGCTCTACGGCCTGGAGTGCACGAGTCTCGCGCTGGCCAACGTGTACGGCCCCCGGCAGGACCCGCATGGCGAGGCCGGCGTGGTCGCGATCTTCGCGCGGGCACTGCTGGCGGGCGACCCGACGACGATCTTCGGCGACGGCGGCAACACCCGCGACTACCTCTACGTCGGCGACGTGGCCGCCGCGTTCGCGACAGCGATGGGCCCGGCGGGCAACGGCCGCCGCTACAACATCGGCACCGGCGTGCAGACCTCCGACGCGCGGCTGCACGGCCTCGTCGCCGCGGCGGCGGGCGCACCGGATCAGCCGACGGTCGCGCCTGCCCGGCTGGGTGATCTGCGGGCGTCCGCGCTGGACGCGAGCCTGGCCGCCGCCGAACTGGGCTGGCGGCCGGAGGTCACGGTCGCCGAGGGCGTACGGCGCACGGTGGAGTACTTCCGCGACCGCTGAGCCAGGCAGCCTGCGCACTGGACACGAGCCCGACCGCCGCCGAACCGGACTGGCAACCGGAGGTCACACTCGCCCAAGGCATACGGCGCACGGTGGAGCACTTCCGCGACCGCCGAGCCAGGCAGCCTGCGCACTGGACGCGAACCCGACCGCCGCCGAACCGGCCTGGCAGCCGAAAGTCACACTCGCCCAAGGCATACGGCGCACGGTGGAGCACTTCCGCGACCGCCGAGCCAGGCAGCCTGCGCACTGGACACGAACCCGACCGCCACCGAACCCGGCTGACAGCCGGACGTCACACTCGCCCAAGGCATACGGCGCACGGTGGAATACTTCCGCGACCGCCGAGCCAGGCCGCCTGCGCACTGGACGCGAACCCGACCGCCACCGAACCGGCCTGGCAGCCGAAAGTCACACTCGCCCAAGGCATACGGCGCACGGTGGAATACTTCCGCGACCGCCGAGCCAGGCCGCCTGCGCACTGGACGCGAACCCGACCGCCACCGAACCGGCCTGGCAGCCGAAAGTCACACTCGCCCAAGGCATACGGCGCACGGTGGAGTACTTCCGCGACCGCCGAGCTAGGCAGCCTTGTCCTGTGTCGTGGGCGGCTCGGCGTCGCGCAGCGCGAGCGCCCTGGCGAGCCTGGCCTGCCGCAACTCCCACTCGCGGAACCGCAGGTAGGTGTTGATCACCGTGAACGCGAACGCCACCACCAGCAGGTAGAGCAGCAGGTCGGTACCACGGCCGACCTGCACCGCGTGCGCGACCGCCGTGGTCGCGTCCGGGTAGAGCACCGCGAGCACGCCGAACACCAGGAACAGCACGAACGCGATCTTCGCGCCTGCCCGGGTGCGGGACGTGCCGTGGCTGCGCAGGAAGAAGACCAGCAGCAGCGCGACGGCGGCGATGAGCAGGAACTGAATCAGCATGTCAGCGCCTCGAACCTGTCTTGAGGGCCGTGTCGAAGAGGATGTTCACCCCGTTGATCAGCGACTGGCCCTTCGCCATCGAGTACTCGGTGTACATGATCGTCACGGGCTCCTCGGCCACCCGCCACTTGTACGTGTCGATCATCTCGACGATCTCCGACGCGTGGCCCATGCCGGACAGGCGGATGTCCATCTGCTCGGCCACGGTGCGGTCGAACGCCCGCAGGCCGTTGTGCGCGTCGGTCAGCTTGAGCCTGCGCAGCCGCGGCGACAGCGCCACCACCGTGCGCAGCACGAGCCGCTTGGCCAGTGGGATGTGCGAGGTGTCACCGTGGAACCGGGTGCCGACGACGATGTCGATCGGCTCGGCACGCAGCCGCGCGATCATCTTGACCACGTCGGCCACCTGGTGCTGGCCGTCCGCGTCGAACGTGACGAAGTACTCGGCGCCGGGCTGGGCCCGCGCGTACTCGACACCGGTCTGCAGCGCACCGCCCTGGCCGAGGTTGATCGGATGCCGCACGAGGTGCGCCCCGGCGGTCCTGATCTGGTCCGCGGAGCCGTCCTTGCTGCCGTCGTCCACGCACACCACGTTCGGGAACGTGCCCAGTGCCTCACGCACCACGGAGCCGATCACCGCGGCCTCGTTGTAGACCGGGACGATCAGCCAGACGTCATCATTGTTCGCCACGTGGCCTCCCGGCCGGACAGGTCAGGTATCGCTCGACGTGTCGGTAAGGCTAACCGGTCACCGCCCGCGGGGCTCCAGCACCTCACGGCCACCCAGGTAGGGCCGCAGCGCCGCGGGCACCACGACCGAGCCGTCGGCCTGCTGGTGGTTCTCCAGGATGGCCACCAGCCAGCGGGTCGTGGCCAGGGTGCCGTTCAGCGTCGCGGTCATGGCCGGGCGGCCGTCCTGGCCCCGGTAGCGGATGTTGAGCCTGCGGGCCTGGAACGTGGTGCAGTTGGACGTCGACGTGACCTCGCGGTAGGTGCGCTGCGAGGGCAGCCACGCCTCGCAGTCGAACTTGCGGGCCGCGCTGGACCCCAGATCACCGGCCGCCACGTCGATCACCCGGTAGGGCACCTCGATCTTGGCGAGCATCTCCTCTTCCCAGGCCAAGAGTCTCAGATGCTCCTCGTGTGCCTGCTCGGGCGGGCAGTAGGAGAACATCTCGACCTTGTCGAACTGGTGCACCCGGATGATGCCCCGGGTGTCCTTGCCGTAGGAGCCGGCTTCCTTGCGGTAGCACGTGGACCAGCCCGCGTACCGGATCGGCCCGTTCGACAGGTCGATGATCTCGTCGCTGTGGTAGCCGGCCAGCGGCACCTCCGAGGTGCCGACCAGGTACAGGTCCTCCTCGGGCAGCCGGTAGACCTCGGCTGCGTGCGCGCCGAGGAAGCCGGTGCCCTCCATGATCTCCGGCCGGACCAGCGTGGGCGTGATCAGCGGGGTGAACCCGGCCGCCACCGCCTGCTGCACGGCCAGCATCAGCATCGCGAGCTGCAGTTGGGCGCCGACGCCGGACAGGAAGTAGAACCGGGCGCCGGACACCTTCGCGCCGCGCTCCATGTCGATCGCGCCCAGGCCTTCGCCCAGTTCCAGGTGGTCGCGCGGCTCGAAGTCGAGCTCCGCGGGGGTGCCGACGTGCTTGAGCACCACGAAATCGGCCTCGCCGCCGGGCGGCACGCCCTCCTCGACGACGTTGGACACGCGTTTGTGCGCGGCGGTGAACAGGGTTTCGGCCTCGGTCTGCTCCGCTTCGGCGGCCTTCACCTCGGTGGCCAGCACCTTGGCCTTGGCCAGCACCGCGGTCCGCTCGTCGCCCTGCGTGCGGCCGACCTGCTTGCCCAGCAGCTTCTGCTCGGAGCGCAGCGTGTCCGCCCGGCTGATGGCGGAGCGGCGCCGCTCGTCGGCGGACAGCAGCCCGTCCACCAGCGTCTCGTCCTCGCCCCGCGCGCGCTGCGAGGCGCGCACCGCCTCCGGGTCCTCGCGCAACGTCCTGAGCTCGATCACGGCACGTCAGCCTAGTCGGCCCCGAACGCGGTTCCCCGACCGGATAACGCCGTGGCGCGCGGTGCGATGCTGTCCCCTGTGGAGCTGACCCAGACCAGACTGATCGTCGCCGACTTCGCAGGCACCTTCCGCTACTACCGGGACGTGCTCGGCCTCAAGCCGCAGTTCGAACCCGCCGGACCGCCCTACGCCGCGTTCAAGCCCGAGCTGGGCGGCACGCTCGCGCTGCACGACCGGTCCGCGCTGGCAGGCCTGGTCGGCGACGCGCTGCGGGTCGACGGTGAGGGCGCGGACCGCTCCCTGGTGTGTCTGCGCGTCGACGACCTGGCCGCCTACCTGGCCGAGGTCACCGCGCGCGGCGGGCAGGTGGTGGCAGGCCCGCTGGACCAGGGCGACCGCATCCGGGCCGCCTACCTGCGCGACCCGGAGGGCAATCTGATCGAGGTCCAGCAGTGGCTCGCCACCCGCGATGGCCGGCCGGTGCCTGCGGCGGGCTGACCGCGGCCGTGCCGCCGGGCCGCGTGGTCCGATCGGCGACTCAGTCCACGATCCGGTGCGGCACGAAGGCGGCGCCGTCGTCGGTGACCAGGCCCGCTGTCTCCCGGATGCCCAGCCCGGCCGCCTCGTCCGCGACCACCCACGCGCCGAGCGCGGGCCGGTAGCCGCCGAAGTCGGGCAGCGGGTCGAACAGCTGGTACACGTAGCCCTCGTCGCCGTACACGCCGCCCGTGCTGACCTCGCTGCCCGGCGCGACGATCTGGATGTTCGCGCCCTCGCGGCCCAGCTTCGGTTTGCGCACGTACTCGGTGAGCATCCCCGGCTGGTCGAGGAACGCGGGCAACAGGTTCGGGTGACCGGGATGCATCTCCCAGAGCACCGCGAGCAACGCCTTGTTGGACAGCAGCATCTTCCACAGCGGCTCGACCCACAGCGTCTTGGGCAGCGTCTCGACGGCCTGGCGGCCGAAGTCGTCGGCCACCAGCCATTCCCACGGGTAGAGCTTCACCAGCGTGCTGATCGGCGCCTCAGCCAGATCCACGAACCGCTTGAGCAGCGGATCCCAGCCGATGTCCTCGATGGCCAGCCCGACCGTGTCCAGACCGGCCTCGGCGGCGGTCTGCTGCAGGTACGTGGTGGTCACGTGGTCCTCGCCGGTCGGCTCGGCGCCCGACCGGGTGAAGTGCACCTCCGGCGAGGGCAGCAGGTCACCCAGCGCAGCCCAGCGCGCCACCAGCTTCTCGTGGATGGAGTTCCACTGGTCGTCGTCCGGGAACACCGTGGTCTTCCAGAACCACTGCACCACACTGGCTTCCAGCAGTGACGTGGGCGTGTCGGCGTTGTACTCCAGCAGTTTCGCCGGGCCGCTGCCGTCGTAGCGCAGGTCGAACCGCCCGTACACGTGCGGATCCGAGCGCCGCCACGACTCGGCGATCGCGGGCCACACCCATTCCGGGATGGCGAAGTCGCGGTACCGCTCGGTGAGCACCACGTGTTCCACCGCGTCCAGGCACATCGAGTGCAGCGTCTCGACGTCCGCCTCCAGCGCGAGGATCTCGTCCATCTCGAACACGTAGTGCACCGACTCGTCCCAGTACGGCCGCTCACCGCCCTTGGCGTCGCGCCCCGGGGTGTCGTACACCAGACCCTGGTCGTGGATCTCGGCCCGCCAGTCCGCCCGGGGCGCCGCCGCCGCCCTGCGCACTCAGCTGCCCCCGCTTCCACCCAGCTTGCCGGTGATGCCGAAGCCACCGCGCTGGATGGTCCTGCCCGAGTTGGTGCGGATCGTGGCGTTGCCGGGCTTGCTGAACGAGCCGCCGCTCACGTGTGTGCCGATCCCGCCCGCACCGCCGTAGTAGTAGCGGTACTGGCCATAGCCGCCGGTCAGCAGCGGCACGAACACGAACCCGTTGTTCACGTAGCCGCCGTGCGACTGCGCGTACTGCGGGTCGCAGTTCTGCTCGGCGACCACGGTGTTCGGGTTCGAGCCGTTGGACACGGTGCACTGCGCGCTCACCGTGTCCGGGCTGGCGAACAGGTACCAGGCACCGACCAGCGCGACCACCCCGACGGTGACCCCGCCGCCGATCATGATCCGCTTGCGCCGCTGCGCCCGCAGTGCCGCCGCCTCGTGCTCTTCGGCCGCCCGCCGCGCCGCCTCGGCCTCCTGGCGCTCGGCCTGCTGGCGGGCGTGCCGCTCGGAGAGCGTCGGCTGCCGCCGCGTTGTCGAGTCAGGATCCTGGAACCGCATCGTGCCCCGCGGCCCGTCGTGCTCGGCGCTGTGCTCCGCGTCGGTGTGCTCCGCGTCGCTGCGCTCGCCGTCGCCGAACACGCCCAGGTCAGGCGTGGGCAGGTGGTAGCGCTCGTCGTCACTCATAGCTGTCACTCATCATGTCTCCCCCGGCAGGTATGCCCTCCAGCTTGGCACAACGCGTTACCCGAGAGGGCACGCCCGCCGACCTACCGGGCATCATGGAACCCGATGTCCGCACAAGCTGGCCGGCCGCGGCCCACGAACCCGGTGGGCAGCACCCGGTTGTACATGGTCGGCGCCTTCGTCGGCGGTGTGGTGCTGCTCGTGCTCAGCGCGCTGGCCGGCTGGCCGGTCGCGGTCAGCCACGCGCAGGACCCGGCCTCCGTCGCGGCGAGCGCGTCCCCCGGCACGTGCCTGACCTGGACCCGGCCGGACGCGGCGAACCTGGCCGCCGTCGGCTGCGCCGGGCCGCACCTGTTCGAGGTCACCGGGTCCGCGGACATCTCGGCCAAGTACCCGGCGGGCGCGCCGTTCCCGGACGAGAAGTCCTGGCAGCAGGCCGCCCAGGCTGGCTGCACCGCCAGCGTCACCGGTTACCTGGGCAAGCTCGACCCGAACGGCAAGTACACCGTCGGCGCGCTCAAGCCGACCAGCACGCAGTGGACCTCCGGCGACCGGACGCTGCGCTGCGGTGTGCAGCGCTCCACCCCGTCCGGTCAACTGGTGCCCACCACCGGCACGGCCCGCGGCGCCGACCAGTCCGACGTCTACCCGACCGGCACCTGCCTCGCGCTGGTGAAGAAGGCGGCGGGCGGGCCGATCGCGTGTGGCCAGCAGCACGCCTACGAGATCGTCGGCGCGGTCAGCCTGCGCGGGAAGTTCCCGGGCGGCTACCCGCCGGTCGGCCAGCAGCAGACCGCGCTGGGCACGCTGTGCCAGCCGCTCGCCGCGAAGTACACCGGCAACGCCGACCTGGCCCAGTACAAGCTGTCCGTCACCTGGAACACCATCACCCAGCAGAGCTGGGCCGCGGGCTCCTACCAGGTGAACTGCGAGATCGGCGCGGTGCTGCAGGACGGCAGCGGGCTCGGGCCCGTGGTCAACTCGGTGAAGGACATCGGGCGCGCCGCCACGGCGGGCAGCCCGTCCAGCAAGCCGGGGGGGTGACGCCGTGGCGGTCGAGATGTCGGCGGAGCGGTTCGAGGAGCTGGTCGCCGACGCGCTGGACACGATCCCCCGCAAGTTCATGGCGCAGATGAGCAACGTCGTCGTGCTCGTCGAGGACATGGAGCCGGGCAACCCCAACCTGCTCGGCCTTTATCACGGTGTCGCGCTGACCAACCGGACGTCGTACTACTCCGGGGTGCTGCCCGACCGGATCACCATCTACCGGCTGCCGATCCTGCGGATCTGCTCGTCCGACGAGGACGTGGTGCGACAGGTGCGGGTCACCGTGGTGCACGAGGTCGGCCACCATTTCGGCATCGACGACGCCACCCTGCACGAGCTGGGCTGGGGCTAGTGGCAATGCCACGTGGTCAAGGATCCGGTGGCGATGTCAAGGAGCCTCGGCGAGCGCTTCGACATCACTGAGTGCCGGTCATCGGTCCATCGACACCCGGAGTGATCGTCGGCAGTTGGTCTGGACGTCTCTGATCAGCTTGACAACGAGCCTGAGCCCTTGACCATGCGGCCTCGCGGCTGGTGGCGTGTCACCAGGAACGGTCGTCCGCCGCGTTCCTGCGGTGCCGGGCCGCCAGCCGCCTGCTGGTCGCCGAACCGACGATCTGCACCAGATAGCCCAACGCCACCAGGCTCAGCCCGACCGCGGGCCACAGCAGTGCCACCGCCCCGCACACCACGGAGATCGCGATGCCGCCCACGGCCCACCGCGCGTCCGACGAGCGCATCAGCCTGCCCAGCGCACCCGGCACCAGCGACCGCAGGTAGGGCCGCAGCCCGCGTAGCCACCAGCCGATCAGCACCAGCCAGCCGAGCAGGATCAGACCGCACACCACCAGCCGGGCGGGCCAACTACCAGGGCCGGACCCGAACGCGAGGGTCACCCAGATGACGAGCAGGTCCACCAGCGACAGCCAGGTGCCCTTGCGGACCAGGCCCAGCACCGCCACCAGCGCCATGTTCCGGTGGATCGCGCCCTGCTGCGGATCGCTCGCCGCCGCCTCGCGCAGGCCCGCCATGACCGCCTCGGTGCCGCCCTGGCCGAGGGTCAGCAGGGCCAGGTTCGACCTGGCCAGCGCGTGTGCCGGGTCGACAGCCAGCGCCGCCCGGTAGGCCAGTTCGGCGCCGGCGCGGTCCTCCAGTGAACGACAGATCACGCCCAGCAGGTTGTGCGCGTCCGCCTCGTCCGGGGCCAGCTCCACCGCGTGCAGCGCGTGCCGCATGGCCTGCTGCCGGCGGCCGCGCACCGACCGCAGCACCCTGGCCATCGTGTAGTGCGCGTGCCAGTCGTCCGGGGCCAGCCGCAGGTACTCGGTCGCGGCCGCCTCGGCGTCGGCAGGGCGGTCCAGCTCGATCAACGCGATCCCGCGCCGCTGCCAGGCGGGCCAGTACGTGGGTGCCAGCCCGATCGCCTGGTCGGCCGCGAGCAGTGCCTCGTCCCACCGCTGCGCACGCAACTGGGCCAGCGACAGCAGGGCGAGGGCGGGCACATCCTCCGGATTCTCGGCGAGGAAGCGGGCGAGCAGGGTGATCGCGTCGTCGGCGCGACCGGCGTTGAGCAGCCGCAGCGCCGCCTGTGTCGGGGTGCGGTCGTGCTGGCTGCCCGGCTCCGCGGTCACGTCCGGCATCGGCGGCTCACGCCATCCGGCGACGCTTCAGGTAGCGGTGCAGGTCGTCGTAGCTGCCGTCGGCGTTGCCGAACAGGGCGACGTTGCGGGCCACCGACAGCCATGCCCCGGTGGACGGCCGGACCTCGGCCAGCGCGGCGTCGAAGTCCCGCCCGGTGATCTTGCGGGCCTTGCCGGTCCGCGCCGAGTCCAGCAGCGCGCGCTCCACGGCCGTCTCGCACAGGTGCGCCAGGTCGGCACCCGAGTAGTTCTCGGTGCGCTTGGCCAGGTCCCGCACGTTCACCCCGGACACCGGGCGCTCCCGCAGGTGGTAACGCAGGATCGCCTCACGCGCCGGCTGGTCGGGCGGCAGCACCAGCAGCATCCGGTCCAACCGGCCCGGCCTGCGCAGCGCCGCGTCCACGTCCCACGGATGATTCGTCGCGGCGAGCACGAACACGCCCTCGTTGTTCTGCTGCACACCGTCCAATTCGGACAGGAGCTGGTTGACCGTGCCACGCTGGGCGGCACTGGCCCGCAGCTGACTGCGCTTGTGGCCCAACGCGTCGATCTCGTCCAGGAACAGCACGCACGGTGCCGCCCTGCGGGCCTCGGCGAACAGGTCGCGCAGATTGCGCTCGGAAGACCCGACCCACATGTCGAGCACGTCGGCCAGCGTCACCGCGAGGAACCGGGCACCCAGCTCACCCGCGATCGCGCGGGCCAGGAACGTCTTGCCGCACCCGGGCGGCCCGTACAGCAGCAGGCCGCCGCGCAGGCTCTTGCCGTACATCCGGCGCAGCTCCGGGTTGCGCATCGGTGCCAGGAAGGCCGCGTTCAGGCGCTGCTTCACCTCGGTCATGCCGCCGACGTCGGCCAGCCGCACTTTCGCGGGCTCCACGTCGAACAGGATCGGCGCGCCCAGCGGCGCGGTGCCGCCGTCCACGTACGGCGTCTGGATGCCGGCGAACTGGTGCTCCGCCGCGATCCAGTTGAAACTGTGCCGCTCGGTCGGGGGGTCGTCGCCCGCCTGCCGCTCCCGGGGCCGCGCGGGCACCGGGCGCATGTTCCGGCCGGTCGGCGGGTCGGCCCGCTCGGTCCGCTCCGCGTCGTCGGCAGGCCGCTGGTCGGTGTGCCGCTGGTCGGTGTGACTGTCCCGCTCGGCGATGGCCCTGGTCATCAGTGCGCGGGCCTCTGGCGAGTTCGGCACCCGCTGCAGCGCGGCGGCGACGTGCGTGACCGCCTCGGCGGGCAGGCCCGCGTTGATCAGCAGCTCGGCCAGGTGCAGCCGCAGCGGGACGTCGTCCGGACTGGCGGTCACAGCGGCCCGCAGGCTGCGCAGCAACGGCGTGTCCTCGCTCATTCGGCACCCCCGGGGGCCGCTTCGAGCTCACTGCTCACGCCCGATGGATCGCTGGCAAGCTCGCTCAACGTGCCCTCCGCTCGCTCTCCGGTCCCCATCGCCGGACGCTAGGTTACGTTGCCGCACCCAGCCGAACACCAGCCCACTCGACACAATGCCAGCCGCCGGGCGAGTCGGGGTCCGCATCGAGCACGATTCGCGCCGTGTTCTGCAGCATGCCCGGTTCACCGGCGAGCATGTGCAGGTTGTCGGACAGGTGCGGCACGACCAGTCGCAGCAGTGCGCCGTGGCTCACCACGACGAGCACGCCGTGCTGGTGACCGGCCACGATGCCGCCCAGCGCGGTGGTGAACCGGTCCACCGCCTGCTGCCCGGTCTCGCCGCCGGGCATCGCCCGGCTCAGGTCGCCCTCCCGCGCCCAGGTGGTGAACACGTCCGCGAACGCGCGCAGCGACTCCCGGTCGTTGCGGCCTTCGAGGTCACCCACGGCGACCTCGTGCAGGCCCTCGACGACGGTCACGTCCAGCCCGTGCCGCTCGGCGACCGGCCGGGCGGTCTGCTGGGCACGCAGCGCCGTGCTCGCGTGCACCGCCGCGACCGGCTCGGTGGCCAGCTGCTCGGCCAGTTCCTCGGCCTGCCGCCTGCCCTGCTCGGTCAGCGGGCCGCCCGGCGGCAGCGCGTCGATGGCCATCCGGATGTTCGCGTCGGTCTGCCCATGGCGCGCCAGAATCAGGCGTAGCCCGGTCACGTGCCCTCCCGTCTCGTCAGGCTCCGTTGCCCAGCCGTACCTGTGCGATCCACTCGGTGGCCGAGCGGAAGTCGTCGTCCGTGGTGCCTTGTGCCGGCGGGCTGGGCAGCCCGTCGGCCTTCGGGTAGGAGCCGAGGAAGCGGACGGACGTGCAGCGCCTGCGCAGCGCGCCGACGGCGTCGCCCAGCCGGGCCTCCGCGATGTGGCCGTCCACGTCGAAGTAGAACCGGTACTCGCCGAGGCGGCCCTTGGTGGGCCGCGACTCGATGCGGGTCAGGTTGATGCCGCGCTCGGCCAGTTCGACCAGCAGGTCGGCGAGCGCGCCGGTGCGGTCCGCGGTGATCGCGACCAGCGACGTGCGGTCGGCGCCGGTCGGTGCCGGTAACGCGCCCGGCCTGCGCAGCAGCAGGAAGCGCGTGGCGGCATCCGGCACGTCGGCGACGTCGGTGGCGAGGACCGCGAGCGGGTAGTGCGTCGCGGCGACCGGCGCGGTGATCGCGGCGTCGAACTCCCCCGCTGCGACGGCGACCGCGGCGGCGGCCGTCGAGGTGGCCGCTACCTCGTGGGCGCCGGGCAGGTTGACGGCGAGCCAGTTGCGTACCTGGGCGAGCGCGTGCGGATGGCTGGCCACGGTCGTCACGTCGGCCGCCAGCGTGCCAGGACGCACCAGCACGCTGAACCGGATCGGCAGCACGAACTCGGCCATCACGATCAACGGCTCACCGTCGACCAGTGCGTCCATCGTGGCGTTCACGGCGCCCTCGACGGAGTTCTCCACGGGCACGCACGCGGCATCGGCATCGCCGCTGCGGACGGCCGCGAGCGCGGCAGGGACTGTGTCGAGCGGGACCAGTTCGTCGGCGACCGCGTCCACCAGGTTCAGGGCGGCCTGCTCGGTGAAGGTTCCCTGCGGGCCGAAATACGCGATGCGCGACACGTGGCCAACCCTAACCGCGACCGTTCGGAGCAGTGGCGCGGGACAGATCACCCGGACGGCCGGTAGGGAACCTGGTTACGTCGGGTACCGGGGGAATGCCATGCTGAGAGGGTGAGCGCCGACTCGGAACGTGAGACTGAGTCGCCCACACGCACCCGCGGCCCGGTCATCGTGCTGTCGGCCGGGCCCGGCCCGCTGGCGAGCGCCTGGCGCGAGGTCGCCGCCCAACGCCCCGGCATGGTCGTGCACGAGGGTCCGATCCTGGAGATCGGCACCGACGCGGTCGTCAGCCCGGCCAACTCGTTCGGCCTGATGCGCGGTGGCATCGACGCGGTCTACGCGGCAGCGTGGCCCACCATCGAGCAGCGCGTGCGCAGCGCGGTGCTCGCCTTCCACGGTGGCGAACTCCCGGTCGGTGAGGCGGTCGTGGTGGCTACCGGCGCCGTCAAGCCCGGCTGGCTGATCAGCGCACCGACCACACGCGAGCCCGCCACCGAACTGCCCGTGGACACCGTCCACCCGTACCTGGCCGCCCGGGCCGTGTTCCGCATGTGGGAGAGCGGCCGGGTCGAGGACGGCCGGCCGGTCCGCCGCGTCATCCGCAGCATCGCGATGCCCGGCTTGGGCACGGGCGCCGGCGGGGTGTCGGCGAGCACGTGCGCGAGGCAGGTGGCGGCAGCGTGGGACGAGCTGTTCGCCGACGCGGGCCACCCCGCCTCCGCCTGACCCCCGGTCAATGTGTCCGCAGGTACGCCTCGAGGGCGGCCGATCGGCCGCCCTCGACTGCGTGTTGGCTGGTAACGCACTGTCTTACCCGGGTGTCGGCCTTACTCGGCCTCGGCGCCGGACTCGACGCCGGTCGCGGGCGCCTGCGCCGGCAGCTCGGCCGCAGTGCGGACCGTGATCTTGGCCGGCTGCGCCGGCTGCTGGACGACCTCACGGACCCGGACCTTCAGCAGACCCTTGTCGTAGTCGGCCTCCACCCGATCCGCCGTCACGCCGCGCGGCAGCGTGAACTCGCGGCGGAACTCGCCGCCACGGATCTCGCGGAACAGCACGCCGTCCTTGTCGGACTCGCTGCGCGCGGCGCCGCGACCGGCGATGGTCAGCTTGCCCTCGCTGACCTCGATGTCGACGTCCGTGGCCACGTCGACGCCCGGGAGCGCCAGCGTGACGACGACGTCGTTGCCGTCCTTGGTGACGTCGGCAGCCGGCACGAAACCGGTGCCGAACCGGCGGGTCGGGCCGAACGAACGCCTGGTCAGGGCGTCAAAGTCGACGTCGAACTGCCGAACCAGTGTGGTGAAGGGGTCCCACGCGGAACCCCGCACGGCGATAGCCATGTGCATCCTCCTGCTTCCCAACCTGAGCCAACCCGACTCAGCTTTCATATCAAGGAACGGAGCATGACAGCTGATTGTTCCCCGCGCCCGGAAAGCGCTGGCTCGTTCGCCGCGGGCGAACTAAGCTCCCGCCAACTCAGTGACGCACGAGGTGAACGCCAATGTCCGGGACCACCAGCCGGTAGCACCGGCTCCTTCGGCGCGCCGTCGCGGCGCGCGTCCCCTGGCTCATCCAGCTTGTGCGAAAGAGGTCTGTCACGCATGGAACTGCGTGCTGTCCAAGCCTGCCTGCGAGCGGGCATCGAGAGCCGGTCGACCACCGTCGGCCCGTTCGTCGTCCTGATCCACACCGAATCCGCCAACCCGTACCTCAACTACGCCGTGCCCGCCGACGGAGCGACGCCCACGGCGGCCGACGTGGCCGCACTGGTCGAGTTCTTCACCGGCCGGGATCGGCTGCCCCGGCTGGAATACGTCCGGCCGGCACCGGCGCTCGACACTCCGCTCGCCGCCGCCGGGTTCGACGTGGCCCCCACGTTGACGTTGATGGCCCTGGACGAGTTCACGGCCGCGCCGCCCGGCGAGGGCTTCGCCGTGCGGCTGGTCGAGGACGCCGCCGGCCTCAAGTCGGCCGTCGCCGTGCAGGGCGCCGCCTACGGCGAGCCCGACCTGGCGGCGGATCCGTTGGGGCTGCCCGGCATCGTCCGTCGCGGCGGGTGCGTCGCGCTCGCCACCACCGACGCCGGGCAACCGGTGGGTGCCGGGCTGTTCCCGCCGCCCCGGTCCGGCCTGGTGGAGGTGCTGGGCGTCGGCGTGCTGGCCGCACACCGCCGTCGCGGGATCGCCAGGGCAGTGGCCGCGGCGCTCACCACGGAGGCGCTGCGCCGGGGCCACCAGCCGTTCCTGCAGGTGGAGAAGGACGAGCCGCTCCGGATCTACGAGCGGCTCGGCTACCGGGTGATCGGCACCATGGTCGACGCCCGGCTGCCCCGGCACTGATCGATCCGGGGTGGCGGATCTTCGGGCCGGCGCGCCTAATGTGACAGCCATGCCGCTGTTCTCGTTCGAGGGCGCCAGCCCGAAGGTCCACCCGACCGCCTGGATCGCGCCGACCGCGACACTGGTCGGCGACGTGACCGTGGAGGCGGACGCCTCGGTCTGGTACGGCGTGGTGCTGCGCGCCGACTTCGGGCCCGTGACCATCGGGACGGGCGCGAACGTGCAGGACAATTCGGTGCTGCACGGTGGTGCCGAGGGCTGCACCGTCGGTGCGGGCGCGACGGTCGGGCACCTGTGCGTGGTGCACGGCTGCACGATCGGCGCCGAGGCCGTGATCGGCAACAACGCGACCATCCAGGACGGCGCGGTGATCGGGCCGCGCACGCTGATCGGCGCCGGCGCGACCGTCGCGCCCAACACGCACGTCGAGGGTGGCGTGGTGCTGCTCGGTGCCGCCGCCAAGCGCCAGGTGCCGATGTCCGACGGCGCGCGCTGGTGGGTGGACAACAACCCGACGGCCTACCGGGAGTTGGCGCGCCGGCATCGGGCCGGTATCGCTCCGGTGGACTGAGCCCGCTCACCCCATCGTGTGTGACCGGGATCACGCGAAGCTGTCCACCGCTGTGGATAACTCTGTGGACAACTTGTGGGCAGCGGCCCAGACCTTGTGCACGCCCATCGGTCGCGGCAGGTTGATCAGGCGCGCGGATGTGGATCACGTGACCCGGACCCTGGGGATGGGCCGGAGCCGATTTCACCCGATCGGGCAGTACTTCGGCCGACGGCCGTACCGTGGGTGTGTGGCTGTTCGGGTACTACTGGTCGACGATCACGAGCTGGTTCGCCGGGGCGTGCGCGATCGGCTCGACGACGAGCGGGACATCGACGTGGTCGCCGAGGCGGGCACGGTCGCCGAGGCACTGGTCGTCGCGGCCGCGACCGCGCCCGACGTGGCCCTCGTGGACATGCGGCTGCCCGATGGTGACGGCGTGGCGCTGTGCAGGCGGCTACGCGAACTGGGCCCCCGCTGCATCGTGCTGACCGCGTTCGACGACGAGCGCGCCCTGGTCGACGCGATCGACGCCGGTGTCTCGGGCTACCTGCTCAAACAGGTGCGTGGGCAGGACCTGGTGACTGCGGTGCGCGAGGTGGCGGCGGGCCGGTCGCTGCTGGACCCGGTGACCACGGCGCGCGTACTGGCCCGGATGCGCCGCGGCACCGAACCCGACCAGCTGGCCGCGCTGACGGAGCGCGAACGCGGCGTGCTGGAGTTGATCGGCGAGGGCCTGAGCAACCGGGAGATCGCCCAGCGGATGTTCCTGGCGGAGCAGACCGTGAAGAACTACGTGACGTCGGTGCTGGCGAAGCTGGGCATGCAGCGCCGCACCCAGGCGGTCGCGCTGGTGGCTCGCCAGAGCAAGAAGTAACCCGGCAAGAAGTACTGTCGGTACCGGGCGGCGTTGGTGGCCGCGACCTGGAATCGTTGCGCGGCACGCCGCAACGGCCAGGCTGTTCCTCGTCGACGACGCAGCGGGCCAGGCACAGCCTGCCGGTCTCGGTGAGGGGCGCGTCAGCGTGGGTCAGGACGGCCTCCGGTGGCTCGGTGGAGATGTCGCAATCCACACCGAACCCGGAGGCACTGCTCATTCCAAGATCATCCGATGCCGCCTCGCCCGTACTCGACCTCTGTGGTCAGCACAATTAGAGCGGCGCCCGCCACGTCACCGTCGTGCCCGCCCGCGGCGTGGAGTCGACCTCGAACGTGCCGCCGATCGCGGTGGCCCGGTCGGCCAGGTTGCGCAGGCCGCGGCGGGTGACGCCGGGCGGGATGCCGCACCCGTTGTCGGTGACCGACAGGGAAAGACCGGCGGCGTCCCTGGCCACCCGCACGGTCACCGCGCTCGCGCCCGCGTGCCGCACCACGTTGGCCAGGGCCTCCCGCAGCGCCGCGCGAGCGTGGTCGGCCACCGCGACCGGCACGTCGTTCGGGTCGCCCACGAGGTCCAGCACCGGGGCGAAGCCGAGCAGCTCCCCCGCGGTCGCGACCTCCGCACGGACCGACTCGACCAGGTCGGTGCCCTCGACCGGGGCGGCGGGGTCGGCGCTGCGCAGCCTGCCCACGGTCGCCCTGACCTCGGTGATCGTCTCGTCGAGCTGGTCGACGGCTTCCGCCAGCCGGGCCGCGTCCCTGCGCGCGAGTCTCCTGGACAGTCGCCGCCCGAGCAGGTCGAGCTGGACCCCGGCCGCGTACAGGCGTTGCACGATCACGTCGTGCAGGTCGCGGGCGATCCGTTCCCGTTCCTGGTAGATCGCCACCCGCTGCCGCGCTGTCGACCCCTCCGCGAGCAGCACGACCAGGCCCGCCTGGGTGGCGAACGCCGTGAGCACGTCCACCGCGCCTGCCGTGAACGGGTCCGCGCCCTTGCGCCGGTACACGGTGAGCACGCCGAGGCGGCGTTCCGCGGTGCCGAACGGGGCCGCCGCGAACGGGCCGTAGCGGCGCAGTGCCTTGGGCACGAACGGGGCCGTGCGCGGATCGGTGGTGAAGTCGTCCACCACGACGGGCACCCCGCTGCGCGCCACCCTGGCGGCCGACGACCGCGCGGACAGCACCAGGCCGACCGGGTCCTCGTCCTGGGGTGCCCGCTCGCCGTGCGCTGCCTCGACCGTCACCCGGCCGTCGTCGCCACGGGCCATCACCAGGCCCAGATCGGCTTCGGCCAGCTCGGCCGCGCTGCGCACGACGAGCCGCAGCACCTCGTCCGGGTCGTCGGAGGTGAGTGCCGCGTGGGCGATCTCGGTCGACGCCCGCAGTGTGCGCGTGGCCAGTGTCAGATCCATGGGTTCGGTCAACACTAGGCCACCGCTACCGCGTCGGCGGCCGACAGGTGGCCGCTCTCGACGCGCACCACGCGGGTGGCCCCGGCGGCGTCGGCGGGCCGGTGGGTCACGTGCACCACGGCCAGGTCCGCGAACGCCGTACGCAGTCCGGCCAGCACCCGCCGGGCGGTCGGTTCGTCCAGGTGGGCCGTGGGTTCGTCGAGCAGCACCAGGTCCGCGTCCTTGGCCCGCAGTACTGCCCTGGCCAGCGCCAGCCGCTGTGCCTCGCCGCCGGACGCGCCTGCGCCACCCGGGCCGAGCTTGGTGTCCAGTTCCCAGTGCGCCAGCGCCACCACGCCCAGCGCCGCCCGCAGCGTGTCGTCGTCGGCCGTCGGGTCGCCGAGGCGCAGGTTCTCCCGGACCGTCGTCGCGGCCAGGAACGGCTCCGGTGGGCACCACGCCACCCTGCGCGGCAACCGCGCGACACCGCCGGTGGGCGGCAGGAAACCCAGTAGCAGAGCCAACAGCGTCGACTTGCCGGCACCGGACGGCCCCACCACGGCGACCTCGGTGCCCGCTGCCACGCGCAGGTCCACGTCCCGCAGCGTCGGCGCGGCGGCACCCGGCCACGAGACCGACACGCCCGCGAGATCGACCGGACCATCCACAGTGGATGATTGCGGCACCGGCACGGTCTCCGGTGCGATCACCCTGCCGTAGGCGGCCCGCAGCGGATCGAGTTGCCGCAGTGCGGGGGCCAGGCCGTCGACCGTCTCGGCCAGCGCCAGCGGCACCAACGCCAGCACCGCCACCAGCACCGGGTTCACCCGGCCGATCGCGAGCCACGTGCTGGCCAGCGCGGCACCGCCGAGGCCCGCGATCGCGACGCCGGAAGCGACGCCCGCACCCCACGCCTGGCGGCGCGCGGTCTGGGCCAGTTCGGCGTCGGCGGCGGCCAGCTCGGCGCGCCGGACCCGGTGCGCGCCGGTCGCGAGCAGGTCGGCGGCCGCGTCCAGCAGCCCGAGCACCCCGGCCGCGACCGAACGCCGACCGTCGGCCAGCGCCAGCGTGGCGCGCCGTTCCGCGACGAGGCCGAGCACGGGCCCGGCCAGGCCCGCCACCAGCAGGCCGACGCACAGCGCGACACCGGCGCCGGGCAGCAACACGGTCTGCATCGCCACCGCCCCCGCGCAGACCAGCACCGCGACCAGCGGTGGGGTCAGCACGCGGGGCACGAGATCGCGCACGGTGTCGACGTCGGCCACCAGCCGCCGCACGCCGTCGGTGCGCCGCAGGTCGGCGGTGCGGGCAGGCCCCAGCCGCACCAGCGCGTCCCACAGCCGGACCCGCAGCCGGCCGGCGAGCCGGAACGCCGCGTCGTGCGACACCAGCCGCTCGGCGTACCGCAGCGCGCCCTTCGCCAGGCCGAAGGCGCGCACCCCGATGATCGCCACGGTCAGCACCACGATCGACGGGTGCCCTGCCGCGCGGCTGATCAGCCACGCGGCCGTCCCGGTCAGCGCGACGGCCGAACCCAACGCCAGCGCTCCCAGCAGCGCGCCACAGAGCAACCGCCGGTCCACCAGCCGGCGCAACGGCGCCGCGCCGTGCAATGCCTGCCGCACCAACGGAACCACCGCAGGCTCCGCCTCGACCGGCGCGGGCACGGCGTGCTGAAGTCCGGTGTGGGTGGCCAGCAGGACGGCCGCGCCCGCGGCGGCGGCCGCCTCGATCGCGGCCGTCACCTCGACGGCGGCGGCCCGGTCCAGGTGCGCGGTCGGCTCGTCCAGCAACATCAGCCAGGCCCCGTGCCGCAGCCGCAGCAGCGCCCTGGCCAGCGCGAGCCGCTGCCGCTCGCCCGAGGACAGCGTGTCCACCTCACGGTCGGCCAGCGGCCCGGCCACCGCGACCAGCTCGGCTGCGGTCGGCTCGTGGCTGTCGGACACGGCCAGCCGCAGTTCGTCGAGCACCGTGGCCGCGGTGAACCGGGGCCGCTGCGGCACCCACGCCACCTGGCGCCGCCATTCGGCGAGATCGAGATCGGCCAGATCGACGCCGTCGACGCGCACCGCGCCATCGGTGGGCGGTATGAAACCGAGCAGCACCGCGAACGTGGTGGACTTGCCGGCGCCGCTGGGCGCGTCGAGCCTGCTGACGGTGCCCGGCCGGACGAGCGCGGTCAGCCCGTCCGGCGCGTCACCGGCCCGCCTGCGCACCCGCAGTCCGGTGATGTCGAGCTGGTGCCGAAGAGCATCCGGCCGCACCCCTTTCGGGACCGGATGTTCTTCGGCACCAACGATGGTGGCCACCCTGCGCACTGCTTCCAGCCCGTCCTCGCTGGCGTGGTACGCGGCACCGGCCGCACGCAGCGGCAGGTAGCACTCGGGGGCGAGGATCAGCACCAGCAGCGCGGTGCCCAGACCGAGGTCGGCGGCCAGCAGTCGCAGCCCGATGTCGACGGCGACCAGGGCCACGGAGAGGGTGGCGATCAGATCCAGGGCGAACGCGGACAGGAACGCGACCCGCAGGGTGGCACGGGTGGCGCGGCGGTGCCGCTCGGACTCGGCGGCCACGGCGGCCGACTGCGCGGCGGCACGGCCGAACGCGGTGAGCACCGGCAGCGCGCGCAGCAGTTCCAGCAGGTGCGCGGCGAGCCGGGCGCTCGCGTCGGCGGCCGCGGCCACCCTGCCCTGCGTGTAGCGGCCGATCAGCGCGGCGAACAGCGGGATCAGCGGCAGCGTGACGAGGATCAGCACCGCGGACTGCCAGTCGGCGACCAGGATGACCAGCCCGACGATCGGCACGGTGACGGCCGCGCCGACGAGAGCGGGCAGGAACCGGGTGAAGTAGTCGTCCAGCGCGTCCAGGCCGGTGGTGGCCAGGGCGGTCAGCTCGGCTGGGTGCCGTTCGTCGATCCACTCCGGACCGTTGCGGACGGCCGCGTCCAGCAGGTGCGCGCGCAGCTCCTCCTTGGCGCCCACGGCCGCACGGGCCGCGACGGTCTGGCTCGCCCACCCTGCCAGCGCCCGGACCAGCACGGCGGCGGCGAACACGGCCAGGTGGTCGCCGACCGGTGTGCCGGCGACGATCGCGGCCAGCGCCCGGGACAGTCCCCACGCGGCGGCGGCCAGCGCGACCGCGTTGACGACCGCGAGCAGCACGCACCGGACCAGTGCTCGCCGCGCGGTCGGCGAGAGTGACGGCAGCGCACCCAGTGGCCCCTTCACGACGAGTGCACCGCAGGGATGTGCCGGGTGCCGATCCGCTTGCGGAACACCCAGTACGTCCAGCCCTGGTAGATCAGCACGGCGGGCGCGCCGAACGCGGCGACCCAGGTCATCACCGTGAGCGTGTAGCTCGCCGACGCGGCCCCCTGCACGGTCAGCGAATGCGCTGCGTCCACAGTAGACGGCAGGACATCCGGATAGAGAGCGCCGAACAGCGTGACGCCGACGGCGACGATCGCGACACCGAGCGCCGCGAACGCCTGCCCGTCCCGGCCCGCGCGCATCCGCGTCACCGCACCGACCACCGCGACCACGCCCACCGCGAGCGGCACCCACGTCCACGAGTGGCCCTGCCGCAGTTGCGCCACCAGCAGCAGCGCGATGATCACCGCGGCGGTGCAGGGCGCGATCCGCAGACCGAACCGGCGCGCCCGCTCGCGGATGTCGCCCTCGGTCTTCAGCATCAGGAACGCCGAGCCGTGCAGCAGCGCGAACCCGGCCACGGCGAGCGCGCCCAGCGCGGTGTCCCAGCGGAACATCACGAACGGCGAGCCGACGCGGTTGCCCACCGCGTCCAGCGGCAGCCCGAACACGGTGGTGGCGAGCACGAACCCGACGGCGAGCGTCGCGATCCAGGACGCCGCGCAGGACACCGTGTCCCAGCCGCGATGCCAGGCGGGCGAGTCGACCTTGCCGCGGTACTCGAACGCGACCCCGCGCCCGATCAACGCGACCAGCAGCAACAGCAGCGGCAGGTACGCGCCGCTGAACAGGTCGGCGTACCAGGCCGGGAACGCGGCGAAGGTGGCACCGGCCGCGACGACCAGCCACACCTCGTTGCCGTCCCAGACCGGGCCGATCGTGTTGATCATGACTCGGCGGTCGGTCTCGTCGCGGCCCAGGATCGGCAGCAGCATCGCGACACCGAAGTCGAAGCCTTCCAGGAACAAGTAGCCCACCCAGAACAGGGCCACCACGCTGAACCAGAAGATCGGCAGCACCACAGCGGACTCCTCAGTAGGCGAACGACAGCACGTCGTCGTCCGGCTTGTCGGCCGATTCCGGCGGCATGACGGGCGCGACCCCGCCGCGGACGTACCGGACCATCAGGAAGACCTCGATGACCGCGAGCACCGCGTACACCGAGGTCAGCGTGATCACCGACGTCAGCGCCTCACCCACGGTGACGCCCGACGAGACGGCCTGCGCGGTGTAGAGCCAGACCCCGTCGATCCCGGTCGGGTTGGGCGCGACCACGAACGGCTGGCGGCCCATCTCGGTGAAGATCCAGCCGAACGCGTTGGCCAGGTACGGCGTGGCGATGGCGAGCAGGCCTGCGATCGGGAACCACCTGCTCCTGGGGAATCTCCCGCGCCGGATCAGCCACAACGCGCCGACGGCGGCCAGCGCGGCCAGCGCGCCGAACCCGATCATCAGGCGGAAGCCCCAGTAGGTCACCGGCAGGTTCGGCACGTAGTTCACCGGCTTGCCCGCCAGCGAGCCGAGCGCGGGGTCGTTCGGGTAGTTCGTGCCGTACCTGGCCTGGTACTGCGGGATCAACTCCTGCACGCCCTCGACCTTGTCGGTGAAGTTCCCGGTGGCCAGGAACGACAGGATGTAGGGGATGTCCAGGGTCTTCACGCTCTCGCAGTTGGGATCGGACACGTTCCCGTACGCGAGGACGGAGAAGCTCGCCGGCTGCTCGGTGTGGCACAGCGCCTCGGCGGCGGCCATCTTCATGGGCTGCTGCTGGAACATCAGCTTGCCCTGCGTGTCGCCGGTGTAGGCCAGCGCGGCGAACGCGACGATGCCGATCCACGCGCCGATCTTCAGCGAACCGCGCCACATCAGGCGGTAGCCGTCCTCGCGCTTGCGGGCCAGCTGCCAGATCGAGATGCCGACGAGGAACGTGGCGGCGACCGCGAAGCAGCCCGCGACCGTGTGCGGCAGGGCGGCCATCAGCGTCGGGTTGCTCAGCACGGCGCCGATCGAGTCGAGCACCGGCTTGCCGTGCACCATCGTGACACCGACCGGGTGCTGCATCCACGAGTTGGCCGCCAGGATGAAGTACGCGGACACGATGCTGGCCAACGAGAACGCCCACGCGCACGCCAGGTGCACCTTGCGCGGCAGCCGGTCCCAGCCGAAGATCCACAGGCCCAGGAAGGTGGACTCGATGAAGAACGCGATCAGGCCCTCCATCGCCAGCGGCGGCCCGAACACGTCACCGACGAACCGCGAGTAGGCACTCCAGTTCATGCCGAACTGGAACTCCTGGACGAGGCCGGTGACGACACCCATGGCGAAGTTGATCAGGAGCAGCTTGCCCCAGAACTTCGTCATGGCGAGGTACTTGCGGTCGCGGGTGCGAACCCAGGCGGTCTGCATCGCGGCGACCACAATGGACAGTCCGATGGTCAGCGGCACCATCAGGAAGTGGTAGACGGTGGTGATCCCGAACTGCCATCTGGCGATGTCGAGGAGGTTCACACGGTGATTGTCGGCCCGCTACCGGTGCCCCACCACTGGAAGTCGGTCCTGAGACGACCAGGACGTAGGTCCTGTTCAGGCCAGCGCCGCGGCCAGCGCGGCGGCCGCGACGACCACCCGGGGACCGACCGTCGCGTCGTCGAGCCGGGCCAGCGCGACCACGCCGATGCTCGCCCGCAGCTCAGGCACCCCGCGCACCGGCGCGGCGACGCCGAACGCACCGGCCTGCAGTTCGCCCGCCGAGCCGACCCAGGCCCGCCCGCCGCGGCCCAGGGTGATCGCCCTGCCCGCCGCGCCCTTGTCCAGCGGGTGCCGGGCACCCACCCGGTAGGCCACGTGGAACGCCGTCCAGGACGGCTCGACGACGGCCACCGCCTGCGCCACGTCACCATCGGCGACGGTCAGGTGTGCTGTGGCACCGACGTCCTCGGCCAGCGACCGCAACACCGGCGTGGCCAGCAGCCGCAGCTGCGGCAGCACCCGCCCTGCCAGCCCCAGCAGACCCAGCCCGAGCCGCACCCGGGAACCCTCGCGCCGCACCAGGCCGCGCTCCACCAGCGGCACCAGCAGCCGGTACACGGCAGCCCGGCTCGCGCCGACGGCGGCGGCGAGATCGCTGATCGTGGGCGCCTCGCCCTCCCAGTCGGCGACGGCCTGCAACAACGCGAGCCCGCGCTCCAGGGTCAGCGAGCTCTCCTTGCCCGATCGCGCCGGGGTGCTCGGCCGGGCCAGCGGACCGAGCCCGGTGGCGCCGACGGAGCGGGACGCGACCACGGCTATCCCCGGCCCGGCGTGTCCGCGGGCAGCACCACCCCGGCGACCTCGGCCAGCCCGACGCGGCTGCCGTCCGGTCCCGGTGCGCTGCCCGTGATGACCACTGTGTCGCCGTCCTCGAGGTAGGTCCGCTTCGACCCGTCGGCCAGGGTCAGCGGTTCGCGGCCGTCCCAGGTCAGTTCCAGCAAGCTACCCCGCTGATCGGGGTCAGGCCCGGACACGGTGCCGGACGCGAACAGATCGCCGGGTCGCACGGTGGCGCCGTTGACCGTGAGATGGGCCAGTTGCTGCGCGCAGGACCAGTTCATCCTGGCGAACGGCGGCCGGGACACCACGGTGCCGTTCCAGCTCAGCTCCAGCTCGATCGCCAGGCCCCACGGCTCGTCGGCGACCAGGTAGCGCTGCAGCGGCTGCTCGGGCGGTGGCAGCTCGATCCTGGCGTGCCGCAACGCCTCCAGCGGCGTGATCCACGCGGCCACCGAGGTGGCGAACGACTTGCCGAGGAACGGGCCCAGCGGCCTGGACTCCCAGCCCTGGATGTCGCGCGCCGACCAGTCGTTGACCAGCGCCACGCCGAACACGTGCTCGGCGACCGCGGACGTGGGCACGCGGGCGGCCACCGGCCCGCCGCACACGAAGCCGACCTCGGCCTCCACGTCCAGCCGACGGGTCGGCCCGAAGATCACGGCGCCGTCCCGCCGGTACTGCCCGTGCGGGCGCTGCACGTCGGTGCCGGACACGGCGACCGTGCCCGCCCGGCCGTGGTAGCCGACCGGCAGGTGCGACCAGTTAGGCGGCAGGGCTTCGCCGTCCGGGCGGAAGATGCGGCCGGCGTTGGTCGCGTGGTCGCGCGAGGAGTAGAAGTCCACGTAGTCGGCCACCGTGAACGGCAGCCGGGTGGTCAGCCGGGCCAAGGCCACCGTCTCGGCGCCGCGCGGGCGGCTGGTGCGGGCGACCAGTTCGGTCAGCCGCTCCCGCAGTTCCGCCCAGGTCCGCCGGGAGGAGGCCAGCAGCGGGTCCAGCGACGGCGCGGCCACCACACCGGCCAGCCGGGGTCCGAGGACTTCGGCCAGCGGTCGCAGCGGCAGCGCGTGATCACCGACGCGGACCGCGACCAGCGGGCCGTCACCGACGTCGATCACGCCGTAGGGCAGCGTCTGCGGGCCGAACGGGTGGGCCGCGGTGAACCTGTCGTCGTCGATCCAGCTCATCGTCGCACCCCTCGGCTCAGTGCTCCCTGGCTCCGTGCTCCTCGGCTCAGAGCAGGCCCAGCTTCTCCAGGTCGGCGACGGGCTCGGTGAGCGAGCCGGAACCGTAGGAGGCGAACACCCCGCGCACCGCCCTGGCGGCGTCGTCGGTCAGCTCGGCGGCCTCCTTCGCCAACCCGGGACCGTCCTCGGACGCCAGCGCCGCGAGTACGTCGCCACCGACCAGCGCGCGGGCCGTGGCAACCAGCAGGTTGAGGAAGCCGTGATGGGTGAAGCCGGTGTCCGGGTCGGTGTGCCGGACCGCGTTGTGCAGGCCGGAGCTGGCCTTGAACGAGCCGCCGGAACTGGCCAGTACGGCCAGGAAGTCGGCCACCTCCTGCAGGCTGGGGAACGCTTCGAGCGACTGGCCGCCGCAGCGCAGCTTGGGCCAGTAGCCGCGGTCGGCGACCCGCCGCACGCCCTCCAGCCATTCGGCACCGCCGCGCCGCGGCTCGATCACCCGGATCGAGTCCTCTGGCACGAACTCGTCCACGCGCTCCAGCCACACCTCGTCCACGTCCGATGGCGCCGGCATCTCCACCATGCGCAGCACGAGCAGCTCGGTGCGCGACTCGACGATGGACACCGCCTTCGGCAGGCCGCCCAGGCCGGTGTCGACCACCAGCGACAGACCGATCGGCGAGGCCGGTTTCGCCTTGATCAACTCAGTGATCAACTCAGGCAGCCGGGACGCGGTGCACAGGAAATGACCGAGCACTCCGGCCCGTCTACCTGCACGTCCGGCCAGGTGCTCGCGGACCGCGTCCGGCATCGCGGCCTTACCCGGAGGGAACAACGCGGCGTCGTCAACCAGCCGCGCCAACAGGGGCGGAACACCGAATGGACCTTGCGCACGGAGCTCGACAGCGCTTGACACAGGTGACACGCTAACGGTGTCAAACAGCCGGACAAAACTGTCCGCCTGCCGGACGCCGAACGGTTGCCGGCGAGGCCCGCCGGGGGGTGCCATGCCGTACTACCGCAGCGTCGGGGAGATCCCCCGAAAGCGCCACACGCAGTTCCGCGATCCGGACGGCAACCTCTACGCCGAAGAGCTGATGGGCGTCGAGGGCTTCTCCTCCGACTCGGCCCTGCTCTACCACCGCCACCTGCCCACGGCGATCGTGGACGCGGTCGCCGTCGACGAGTTCACCGACCGCGCGACCACCGCGAACCACCCGCTCAAGCCGAGGCACTTCCGCAGCCAGGAACTGAAATGGGACGCGCCCGCCGACGTGGACGCGGTGCGCGGACGACGGCTGCTGTTCGGCAATCCGGACGTGGCGATCAGCTTCGTGGCGGCCACCCGCCCCAGTCCGCTGTACCGCAACGCGGCAGGCGACGAGCTGCTGTACGTGCAGAGCGGCAGCGGCACTGTGCAGACGAGCTACGGCGCGCTGGCGGTCGGCGATGGCGACTACGTGGTGCTGCCGGCCTCGTGCACCTACCGGGTGGTGCCCGCGGGCGAGGACCCACTCCGCCTGCTGGTGCTGGAGGCGACCGGGCACATCGGGCCGCCCAAGCGGTACCTGGCCACGAAGGGCCAGTTCCTGGAGCACTCGCCCTACTGCGAGCGCGACCAGCGTGGGCCGGTCGAGCCGCTGCTGGTCGAGGACACCGACGTCGACGTCTACGTGCGGCACCGGGCGGGCGTGACCCGCTACACGTACGCCAACCACCCGTTCGACGTAGTCGGCTGGGACGGCTGCCTGTATCCGTGGGCGTTCAACATCGCCGACTTCGAGCCGATCACCGGCCGTGTGCACCAGCCGCCGCCGGTGCACCAGACGTTCGAGGGCCCGAACTTCGTGGTGTGCTCGTTCTGCCCGCGCAAGGTCGACTACCACCCGCTGTCCGTGCCGGTGCCCTACAACCACGCGAACGTCGACTCCGACGAGCTGCTGTTCTACGTGCGCGGGGACTACGAGGCACGCAAGGGCTCCGGGATCGGCATCGGCTCGCTGTCGCTACACCCGTCCGGGTTCACACACGGCCCGCAGCCCGGCGCTGTGGCAGCATCGCTGGGCGTCGACTACTTCGACGAGACCGCCGTCATGGTGGACACGTTCCGGCCGCTGGAACTCGGCGAGGCAGCGGGGGCGTGCGAGGACGACCGCTACGCCTGGACCTGGTCGGGGCGCGGTCCGCGCACGTGACGTTTCCTTCTCGCCCGTTTCAGGTTAGGCTGCCCTAACTGGAGGTGCGGCCGTGGACGATCGTCGACCACCCTGTCCCGGACCCGCCGACCGGGCTCGCACGATCGCGGTCCGCGGCGGCAGGGCCACCCTGTTGCGTTCCGGCACGGACGGCGTGGAGCAGGGCAGCGACACGGATGCCGAACGCATCGAGCCGCACCTGCACCACGTGCACGCGGACGGCTCGGCCACCGTGCTGCTCACCGAGGACCACCCGCTGGTCGCCGCCGCCGGGATCGCCGACGTGCCCGCGATGGTCGAGCTGGCCGATCGGGCACCGGTCGCGCTGCGCGAGCCCGTGCGCGGCCTGCTGTGGATCACCGGCTGGCTGAGCCTGCGGTCCCCCGCCGAAGCCCGCCAGGACGCACTGGCGGTGGCCGAGGCCCGGCCGGACACCCGGCTGCTGGACGTGGGCCACGGCGTGGCCGCGCTGCGGCTGACCCCCGTGTCGCTGGTGCTGGCCGACAGCGAGGGCACCGAGTCGCTGCGGCCCGCCCAGTTCTCCTCGGCCACGCCGGACCCGTTCTGCCGCTACGAGGACCACTGGCTGCGCCACCTGGAACTGGCCCACCGGGACGTCGTCGGCATGCTCACCCGGCTACTGCCCGCCGAGTTGCGCGGCGGGCACGTGCGGCCGCTCGGGCTGGACCGCTACGGCCTGCGGCTGCGGGTGGAACTGGCGGACGGCGACCACGACGTGCGGCTGGCGTTCGCCGAGCCGGTGGACACGCCGGGGGCGCTGGGCAGCGAGCTGCGCAGGCTGGTCGGCTGCCCGTTCCTCAACGCCACCCGGACCTGACCAGGGCTCAGCCCAGGGTGCCGGCCAGCTCCGGCGGGAAGCCGCCGGTGGCCAGCGGGCTCCACCGCTCGATGGTCACGCGCACCAGTGACTTGCCCTGACGGGTCATGGCTTCGCGGTACTCGTCCCAGTTCGGGTGCTCGCCGGCGATGCCGCGGAAGTAGTCCACCAACGGGTCCAGCGCCTCGGGCAGGTCGAGCACCTCGGCGGTGCCGTCCACCTGCACCCAGGCGTCGCTCCAGTCGTCGGACAGCACGCAGACCGACGCCCTCGGGTCGCGGCGCAGGTTGTGCACCTTCGCCCGCGCCGGGTACGTGGACACGACGATCCGCCCCTCCGGATCGGTGCCGAACGTCACCGGGGACAGCTGCGGACGGCCGTCGGACCGGTTCGTGCTGAGGATGCCGCGGTGGCGGGGCCGCAGGAACTCCAGCAGCCGGGCGCGGTCCACGGTGTCGTTCGTCGCGTACTTGGGCATGTGCGCAGATTAGCGTCGGCCGCGAACCGGCCGGTTCGCGCGCATACGATGATCCGCGTGGGCAATCGAGTGCGGGCCTGGTTGGCGCCCGAGCCACCGGCCGGCATCCGATACGTCACCGACCCGGCCGAGCGCAGGCTGGTCCGCATCGAGCTGGTGATCGTCTTCACGACCACCCTCGGCCTCGCCGGGTTCACCAGCCTGGTGTCGCTGCTGGACTCGCTGCTCAAGGCCACCCCGCTCAACCAGCAGCACGTGGCGATCAACGTGCCGCAGGCCGCGATCAGCTTGCTGGATCTGCTCGACCAGCTGGCCAATGTCGCGAAGCTGCTCGCCTGGGGCTGCCTGGGCATCTACCTGCTCTACCGGGCCGGCTACCGGCTGGCCGAGATCGGCCTGTCCCGCTTCCGCGGCCGCGACGCGGCGGTCGGCATCGGGCTGACCGCGCTGATCGGCATTCCCGGCATCGGCCTGTATCTGCTGGCCAAGGCCCTGGACCTGAACCTGACCGTGCAGCCGACCACACTGAACGACACGTGGTGGCGCATCCCGGTGCTGGTACTCGCTGCGGCCGCGAACGCCTGGGCCGAGGAGGCCCTGGTGATCGGCTACTTCATCAGCCGGTTGCGCCAGCTCGGGCTCAAGGAGAACACGTCGCTGGTGTCGGCCGCGGTGCTGCGTGGCTCGTACCACCTGTACCAGGGCTTCGGCGGGTTCGTCGGGAACTTCCTGATGGGCCTGATCTTCGGCCGGATCTGGCAGCGCACCAACAGGTTGTGGCCGATGGTCGTCGCGCACACGCTGCTGGACGTGCTCTCGTTCGTCGGTTACGCCCTGCTGGTGAGCCACGTCGCCGTCCTGCGCTAGCTACCCTTCGATACGTGACCGAGCAAACGGCAGGCCATCGGGTCGACAGCGAGGTGGGTCCGCTCCGCACGGTGCTGCTGCACCGCCCCGGGCCGGAACTCAAGCGGTTGACCCCGCGCAACAACGACCAGCTGCTGTTCGACGGCATCCCGTGGGTGGACCGCGCACAGGAGGAGCACGACAAGTTCGCGGGGCTGCTCGCCGGGCGGGGCGTCGAGGTGCTGCTGCTGGGCGACCTGCTGGTCGAGGCGCTGCGCGACGACCGGGCGCACACCGCCGGCGTGCACACCGCGGTGGACGAACTGCGGCTGGGCATGCACCTGGCCGGCGCGCTGCGCTCGTACCTGTCCGGCGTCTCGCCCGAGACGCTGGCGATGGTGCTGATGGCCGGTATGACGTTCGAGGAGCTGCCGGTCGCCGAGGGCGCGTCGCTGGTGCGGCGGATGCACCAGCCGCACGACTTCGCCATCGACCCGCTGCCCAACCTGCTGTTCACCCGCGACTCGTCGGTGTGGATCGGCGACCGGGTCGCGGTGTCGTCGCTGGTGATGCCCGCGCGGCGGCGCGAGTCGGCGATCACCGACCTGATCTACGCCTACCACCCGCGCTTCCGGCACACCGCCCGCGCGTACGGGGCGCACTCGGCGCCGGTCGAGGGTGGTGACGTGCTGGCGCTGGCGCCCGGCGTGCTGGCCGTGGGCGTCGGCGAGCGCACCTCGGCCGCCGGTGCCGAGTCGCTGGCCCGCTCGGCCTTCGCGGACGGCCTGGCGCACACCGTGCTGGCCGTGCCGATCGCGCAGCAGCGCGCCACGATGCACCTGGACACCGTCTGCACGATGGTGGACCGGGACGCCTTCGTGATGTACCCGGCGATCCGGGATTCGCTGTCGGCCTACCCGCTGCACCCGGACGGCGAGACCGGGGTCCGGGTGGACGGGCCGGAACCGTTCCTCACCGCGGCGGCCAAGGCGATGAGCATCGACCGGCTGCGGGTGATCGACACCGGGCTGGACCCGGTCACCGCCGAACGTGAGCAGTGGGACGACGGCAACAACACGCTCGCCGTGGCACCGGGCGTCGTCGTGGCCTACGAGCGCAACGTGGAGACCAACGCGCGGCTGGAGGCCGCCGGGATCGAGGTGCTGCGGATCTCCGGTTCCGAGCTGGGCTCCGGCCGAGGTGGCCCGCGGTGCATGTCCTGCCCGGTGGACCGCGCGCCGCTGTAACCGCGACACCGCTTAACCGCGACACCGCTGTGCCGCTCCAACAGAGTGCCGCTCCAGCGGAGTGACTCTCCAGCGGAGTTGAGCCGGTTCGGCCGGCCGGATCCACCAACGCCGGCCGAACCGGGAACCGGTTGCCCGGCCCGCCCCGGCCAGGCAACCGGCGTCTGTCACCGCGCCAGGCGGGTGAGCAGGGCAGCGGCGACCGAGATCAGCACGGCCGCGGCACCGATCAGCACCCCGAAGTCCAGCGCGAGGTTCGTCGGGACGCCGATCAGCAGCCCGCGCAGCGCGTCCACCTCGTAGCCCAGCGGGTTGATCCGGTTGATCACCTGCAGCCAGCCGGGCATGACGCTCACCGGGTACAGCGCGTTCGACGCGAAGAACAGCGGCATCGTGATCGCCTGGCCGATGCCCATCAGCCGGTCCCGCGACAGCACCAGACCGGCGATGGTGATGGACAGGCAGCAGAAGAACGCCGAGCCGAGGATCACCACGACGCACGTCGCCGAGCAGCTTCAACGGGTTCGCGGTCAGGCCGACGCCGAGGATCGCGGCCAGCACCAGCACGACCAGCGCCTGCACCAGCGCACGCACCCCGGCCGCGAACGCCTTGCCGGTGACCAGCGCGATCCGCGGGGTCGGCGTGACCAGCAGCTTGGCCAGCACGCCCGCGTCGCGCTCCCAGATGATCTGGATGCCGTAGAAGATCGAGACGAACAGCGCCGACTGGGCGAGGATGCCGGGCGCCAGGAAGTCCAGGTAGGGCACGCCGCCGGTGGGGATGGCGTGCAGCCGGGTGAACGTCTCGCCGAAGATCAGCAGCCACAGCGCGGGCTGGATCGCGCGGGTGACCAGTTCGGTCCGGTCGTGGCGCAGCTTCTGCAGCTCCACCAGGCACATCGTGCCCGTCGCGGGACAGCGTCAGCCGACGCCGCAGCCGGTGGGGGTTCGTCTCGATCGTGACCGTCTCAACCGAGTCGGCTGGCGGTGCGTCGAGCGGAGCGGACATCGCGCATCCCTTCTCCAGCGTTGGTACCGAGGTCGTCGCCGGTGGTCGCGCGGAACACGTCGTCCAGCGTGGCGTCGCTCGCCGACGCATCGCCTTCAGCTCGGCGGGCGTGCCCTGGGCGCGGATCCGGCCGCGGTGCATCAGCGCGATCCGGTCGCAGTGCTGGTCGGCCTCGTCCATGTAGTGCGTCGTGACCAGCACCGTCATGCCGGTCGGCCTTGCGGACCTCGTCGATCCGCTCCCACACGCTGGCCCGCGCCGATCGGGTCCAGGCCGATGGTCGGCTCGTCCAGCACCAGCAGCCGGGGCGCGCTGACCAGGGCCTGGGCCAGCTCCAGCCGGCGGATCATGCCGCCCGAGTAGGTCTTGGCCAGGCGGTCGGCGACATCGGCCAGCGCCGACCGACTCCAGCGCCGTCGTCCACCGCCGCCTTGCGCCGCGCGCGCGGCACGTCGAACAGCCGCGCGAACAGGGCGATGTTCTCCCGGCCGGTCAGCGTGCCGTCGGCGGACAGCTGCTGCGGCACATAGCCGATCAGCCTGCGGGCGGCCAGTTTGCCGCTTGGCCACGTCCACGCCGAACACCTCGATCGCGCCGGGTGGCGCGGGCAGCAGCGTGGTGATCATCCGGATCGTGGTGGTCTTGCCCGCGCCGTTCGGGCCGAGCAGGCCGAACATGCTGCCCGCCGACACGTCGAGGTCGATGCCGTTGACCGCCACGGTGTCGCCGAATTCGTAGCGCAGGCCAAGACAGCGCACGGCGGGGCCGCGCACCGCGGCGGCCCTGCCGTGCCCGTCAGTGGCTGCTTCGGACAGCTCGGTCATCCGCGTCCTCCGTCTCGTCGAGTCGGGTCAGCAGGGTGCGCAGCGCGGGCAGGGCGGCCGCGATCGCCCTGCGGTCGGCCGGGTCGAGCGCCTGGATGCCGCCGCCGACGAACTCGGCCCGCGCATGGCGCCACTCCTGCATGCGTGCCACCGCGATGTCGGTGGGATACAACCGGATCGCCCTGCGGTCGGCCGGGTCGGTCTCGCGCACCAGCAGCCGGAGATCGGTGAGCTGGTTGACCAGCGTGCTCACCGAGTTGGCAGCCAGGTGCAGTTCGCGGGCCGCGGCGGCGACGCCGATGCCGGGACTGCGGTGCACGACCCGCAGCAGTTCGGCCTGGCCACCACGCAACTGCGCGCCGATCCCCTGCGGTCGCAGCTTGCGCCGCACCTGGCGGCGCATCGCGGCCATGGTCGTCATGAGCTCGTCGCCCAGGTCGACCGGAACAGGTTCCCGCATGCGCACAGGGTAGCTCTTACTAGGAGCTACTCCTAGTAAGAGCTTGCCGCCGGGCGTGGGTCGTCCAGGGAGTGGGACGGGTCAGGTCAGGAGACGCAGCCGAACGTGGCGCCGCTGCGCAGCCAGATCTCGGCCACCTCGTCGTCGTGCAGGACGAACACATAGCGCTCGTCCTTGCCGCCGGGCGCCGGTGTGACCAGCTGGCCCGCGCCGTCCTTTGCCAGCTTCGGGTAGATCCGGACCAGTTGCCCGGCCGGCGTGCCGAGCCGGACGCCTTCCGGCGTACGCAGTTCGATCATGCCGCCGATCTGCACCACACCCACCTCGGGCGAGACCACGACGTCGATCAATCCCGCTTTCGCGGGCACGGTGGTCGTGGGCACCGGGAAGGTCGGCGACATCGGGCGGGTGCTCGCACCCGCGGGCGGTAGCTGAGCCTGCGCCACCTCGGGCGGGACGATCATCGTGTAGGCGATACATCCGGCCCCGGACTTCTGCGCGTCGATCGTCCGAGTGCCGTTGGTCGCGTTGACCTTCAGCATCTGCTCGCCCGGCTCACCCAGGTACAGCCCGTCGGCGCCGCCGGGCCCGATGACGCCGACGTCGTAGGCGAACGTCGGCGTGGCAGGCACCGTCGACACGGTCGGCGCGGACGGCTCGGTGGTCACCGACAACGCGGGACTCGCGGCGCTGACGGTGCCACCGGAGTGGCCCAGCCCGGCCAGGCCGACACCCGCGAACGCGACCACGGCCGCCGCGAGCACCCCGCCCGCCGCCGCGACGCTCGCTCGCCGCCTGCGCCTGCGCTTCGCCCCCGCCAGCACCGCGTCCTGCGCGTGCACGGCCACCGGCAGCGTGAGCCGGTCGTCGGCGAACAGGCGGCGCAGCTGGTCGGCCAGCTCCGGCCGATCGCCCATGGGCTCGGCGTCGGGACGTTCGTCGTCGGTCATCGGGCCTGCCGCCCTTCGGTCGTCGGCACGCCCAGCTTCGCCCGCAGATTGGCCATCGCCTTGTTCGCCTGGCTCTTCACGGTGCCGGTCGTGACGCCCAGCGTGCTGGCGATCTCGGCCTCGGACAGGTCCTCGTAGTACCTCAGCACCATCACCGCGCGCTGCCGGGGCGGCAGCCCACGCAGCGCCTGCCACAGCGGTTCGTCGGCGAAGCGGTCCGGCTGGTAGACGACCCGGGTGTCCGGCAGGTCGGCGACCAGGCTCTCCCGCCGGGTCCGCCGCCACCGGCTGACGTGCGCGTTGGCCATCGCGCGCCGGGCGTACGCCACCGGATCACCGGTCTTGCGGCGGATCGTGGTCCAGCGGGCGCCGATCCGCTCCAGCACGCCCTGCACGAGATCGGCCGCGTCGTGCGGGTTGCCGGTGAGCGCGTGGCCGTAGCGCAGCAGTCCGGGCAGCACTGCCTGGACGAACTCGCCGAAGTCCGCCTCGTCAGTCGCTTTCGTCGCCGGCTCCGCGGTTCGCCCGGTATCGGGACGGTCCGGCGGCGCTACTCGCGCCGGTCCCGTCAACGCCGTCACCCGCGGACTCCCCTCCCGGCGACCCGTCGGACACCGTCTCCGGGGACACGCGCGACCCGCCGGTCAGGTTGCCCGCCCGGCCAGTGCGGCAGGCAGCCGGAACGTGCCGTCCGGATCGGGCGGGAAGTCGTGCACGGCCACCACGGCGCTCACCGGGATCGGGCCGTACACGTGCGGGAACCACGACCCGCCCGGCACCGGCGGGTCGGCCTCCTCCCAGCGCACCGGCACCCGCGCCGGGTCGACCACCAGCAGCAACAGGCCGGTCCGGCCCGAGTACAGGCGGTTCGCCGGCAGGTGCAGGGTGCCGAAGTCGGAGCAGTGCACGAAACCCTGGGTCACCAGTGACTCGGTGCGGACCTCGCCGACGGCCTGCGCCCGCTCCCACTCCACCCGGTCCGCGATGTGCAGGATCACGTTGTGCACACTCCCTGTGGACAGATCTGTGGACAACTGTGGGCGACTGTGGACAACCGCCTCAGCGCAGGGTGATCTGGCGGCCGCGCAGGCCGTCCCTGGACCGCCGCTCGGCCTCGTTGATCGGCTCGTCGGCCAGCGACGCCACGGCGTCGGCGAGCCGCTCGTGCAGGGCCTTGGCAGGTGCGTCCCACTCCCGGGCGTGCATCTCCCGGTCCAGGTCCCACACCGGCACCAGCAGCCCGTGCGCCCGGAACGAGCCGGCGAACCGCGAGCCCTCGCCCAGGTCCAGCTCGCCGCGGGCGGCCAGCCGGGCCATCCCGGCCAGCAGCTCCTCCTCGGGCTCGGGCCGTACCCAGCGCAGGTGTGCCTTCTCGCCCGCGTCCACCCAGTACGCGGCGCGCACGCCCTCGGCGGTCAGCCGGTCGGTGGGCAGGATCGCCCCGTTGGCCCGCTCCAGGGACAGCGCGACCTCGCCGCTGGGCTCCTCGGCGTCCTCGGGCAGCCACCACGCGAAGTCCGGGTGCAGTTCGGGCACCAGTTCGGCGGCCGGGTCGAGCAGGTCGGTCAGCCGCTGCTCGTCCGGCTCGGACGCGTCCTGGTCGGCGACCGGCAGCACGTCACCCGGCTCGGCGGCCAGCGCCCAGCGGATGGACCGCGCCACGTCCCGGCCGATGTCGCCGGAGTGCACCTGCACCTGCAGGCCGACGAACGCGACCCCGTCCGAGCGGACCAGGCCCGCCGACGCGACCGGCAGCACGGTGGCCAGGGTGATCTCCCGGTCGGCCTTGGCCAGCGGCAGCGCCACGGTGGCCGATGGCACGAACTCGCGCAGCGCGATCAGCTCGCACTCGGCGGCCAGGCCCTCGAACGGCCGGGTGATCACCACGTCGACGGGCCCGCCTGCCGCCCCGTGGCACGCCTTGTAGCGCCGGCCCGACCCGCACGGGCAGGGCTGCCGGGGGTTGATGCCGTCCGGGTCCTTCGCGCTGCCCTTCGCGCTGCCCCGCGGGGCGGTCCGCCGTGCCACGTCGCATCTCCTCGTTCGGTACTGGTCTGAGGAGGTTAACCGGACAGCAGCGTGCGAGTGGCGGCCGGGGAGTTCGTGGCCAGGTAGCGCACGCCCAGGTCGCGGCACAGCCGCACGTCCGCGGGCCGGTCCACGGTCCAGCAGTAGACGTCCCGGCCGTGCGCCCGCCAGCGCTCCACCCAGTCGGGGTCCTCGCGCAGCAGGTGGATACCCGGCCCGGCCAGGTGCACCCAGGGCGGCAGCGAGCCGTCGGCGAGGCCGAACCGCTTGCGCTCGATCAGCTGCACGGTCGGCAGGTGCGGCGCGTGCTCGCTGACCCGGCGCACGGCCAGCGAGGAGAACGACATCACGACGACCGGCGACTCGTCCTTGTCCGCAGGCTTGGCCAGGCCGTGCCGGGCCAGCAGCGCGACCAGCTTCGCCTCGACCAGCCCGCCGTAGCGCACCGGATGCTTGGTCTCCACGAACAGCTTCGCGGTCGGCGAGACGTCCTTCGTCAGCCCGAGCAGGTCGTCCAGGGTGAGCAGACCGCGGTACGTGGGTGGCGCGGAGGGCACCGCGAGCGGCGTGCCGATCAGCTCGTCCGCCGAGTCGGGCAGCTCGTCGTGCCAGTGGCCGTAGTCCAGGCCGGTCATCGCGGCCAGGGTCAGCTCGCTGACCACTCCCCGGCCGTCGGAGGTGCGGTCGACGGTCCGGTCGTGCACGCACACCAGGTGCCCGTCCCTGGTGAGCCGGACATCGCACTCCAGGCCGTCGGCGCCCTGCTCCAGGGCCAGCGCGTAGGCGGCGAGCGTGTGCTCGGCGCGATGGGCCGACGCGCCCCGATGTGCGACGAGGTACGGCGACTCGGTGGCCATCGGCGGCTACCGGGCCGAGTGGGCGGGCCGGGCCGCGCGCAGCGGCGGGGCGGGCGCGCCGGCGACCCGCACCACCCGCTCCCGGCGGGCACCGCGCACGGTCGACGGGGCCACCAGCCCGGTCAGCGCGCCGATCACCAGCACGGTCAGCACGGCGACCGCGACGGCGACCAGGTCGGTCGCGGCATACCAGAGCACGCTGTCCGCACGCGCCTGCACGCCGGTGCGCAGGTTCAGCAGCGCTGTGGTGATCGCCAGCACCTCGCTGCCCGCCCACACCACCCACCAGGCCAGCACCAGCCGGGACGGCCGGGGCCTGCCGCGACCGCCGCCCAGTGCCGTCTGCTCCAGCTCGGCGAGCACCGAGCCGGCCACGAACAGGTTGAGCACCGGCACCAGCGTGCCGACCAGCACCTGCCAGTCGGCCCTGACCGGGCGCACCCCGGCCTGCCCGGCGGCGACCTCGCGGATGCCCAGCAGCCAGCGCAGCACCAGCACCAGCGCGACCACACCGGCCAGCGCGGCCAGCAGCGCGCCGGTGTTCACCAGCGCGTCGGACACCGCGACCACGTTGTCCGGCAACGCGTTCGAACGGCCGACCACGAGCAGCACGTACCGCCAGACCTCACCGCCACCCGCCAGGAACGCGGAGATCGCGACCAGCCAGAGCACGGACACCGCGATCCGGGCGTGCGAGACGACCCGGCGGACCGAGCGCGGCGGCCGGGCGGGCGTGCCCGGCACCGAGGTCGGTTCGCGCCAGGCCAGCTGTGGGAAGCCCCAGCGCGGGATCACCGGGTACCGGGGCGGGCCGTGATAGGGCACCTTCGTGGAGCGGGAGCGTGGCGGCCACCAGCCGTTCGGCGGTGTGGCCACCCACGTCACCCGGTGCGGGACCCCCGGATATCCCATCGGCTCAGATGACTTCCGGATCGGCGCCGGAGTCGGTCACCAGCGGGCGGCCGCTCGCGGCCCAGTGCTGCATGCCGCCGTCCACGTTCACGGCGTCCCAGCCGTTCGCGTTCAGGTAGGCGGTCACCCGGGCCGACCTGCCGCCGGAACGGCAGATCACGTAGAGGTTGTCCTCCTGCGGCAGCTCCGCCAGCCGGCCGGCCAGCTCGCTCATCGGGAGGTGCCGCGCGGTCGGCGCGTGGCCTGCTGCCCACTCGTCGTCCTCGCGGACGTCGAGCAGCACGACGCCCTGGGGCAGGTCGTCGGACACGTCGGACACGGACACGCTGGGCAAGGTCTGCGGGTTCACCCCTCCGATGCTGCCATGGACCGGCGTATCAGCAACGTGAGTGTCACCTCTGCCGCCCGTTCAGGTGCCCGGGCCGCGCGCGTGCCTGCCGCCGGTGCCGTCGCCGAACCGGGCGATGTCGCGGTCCCTGGTCAGGCCGAGCGGGTCGGGGGCATGCAGCCGCAGCAGGATCCGGTTCACGTCGTCCGGGATCCGGCTCCGCGTGCACAGGCTGCCCAGGAACACCGCGGCGAACGCGGCGGGCACCGAGATCAGCGCGGGCTGCACCACCGGCCACGGCGCCCAGCCGCCGGTGTACTCGCTGACGATGTTCAACGCGAGCGCGACCAGCACCAGGCCGCCGCCGACCACCATGCCCGCGGCCGCGCCCACCCAGGTCAGCCGCCGCCACCAGATGCCGATCACCAGCACCGGGCAGAACGTCGACGCGGCGAGCGCGAACGACAGCCCCACCGACAGCGAGATGTCGGTCTCCGGCAACGCGATCGCCAGCACCAGTGGGATGACCGCCGCGATCACCGTGGCCCACCGGAAGTCCCGCACCCGCCCGGGGAACGCCTCGGTGGACACCACACCGGCGATGCTCACCAGCAGGCCCGACGACGTGGACAGGAACGCGGCGAACGCACCGGCCACGATCACCGCGCCCAGCACCTCCCCCGCCGTACCGCCGATGATCTTCTGCGGCAGCAGCAGGATCGCCGCGTCCGTGCGGCCGGTCACCAGCAGTTCCGGCGTGTAGAGCCGGGCGAGCGCGCCGAGCATCGTCGGGAACAGGTAGAACAGGCCGAGCAGCAACAGCACGTGCAGCGTGGTGCGCCGGGCCGCGCGGCCGTTCGGGTTGGTGTAGAAGCGAACCAGCACGTGCGGCAGGCCCATCGTGCCCAGGAACAGCGCCACGATCAGCGAGTACGTGCTCAACAGTCCGGACACGCCACCGGACTGGGGGCGCAGCCAGGCCGCGTCGGTCAGCGGCGACCCGGTCGGCGTCGGCGTCGCGGAACCGGGCGGGAACACCAGCTTCGTGTGCGCTGCGACCGTGTAGTCCAGGCCCGGATTCATCAGCAGCGGGCCGTTGTTGTCGAACCCGTTGACCACACCGAACGCCTGCACGTGCACCGGTTCGGCGACCTCCAACCGGACCGTGGCCGGCACCTTGATCGTCATCCCGTCGGCGAACCGCGGCGGCGCGGGCGCGCCCAGGCTGCCCTGCGGCGGGTGCCCGCCCACGAACACCACCACCAGCACGAACGCGGGCAGTGCGATGGCGACCAGCTTGACCCAGTACTGGAACGCCTGCACGACCGTGATGGAGCGCATCCCGCCGCCGAACGCGTTGACCGTGACCAGCGCGATCACCACGACCATGCCCACCCACGCGGGCACCGGCAGGATCGTGGACAGCGTCAGGCCGGCGCCCTGCAGCTGCGGCACCAGGTACAGCACGCTGATCACCACGACGAACACCGTGCACAGCTTGCGCAGCCCGGCCGAGCCGAGCCGCGCCTCGGCGAAGTCGGGCAGCGTGTACGCGCCCGAGCGGCGCAGCGGCGCGGCCACGAACAGCAGCAGCGCGAGATAGCCGGCGGTGAACCCGACCGCGTACCAGAGCGAGTCGACGCCGTCCTTGAGGATCAGCCCGGCGATGCCCAGGAAGGACGCGGCCGACAGGTACTCGCCGGAGATGGCGGCCGCGTTGCGCCGGGAGCGCACGATCCGGCGGGCCACCAGGAAGTCCTGGGTGGTGTTGGCCAACCGGGAACTGTGGAAGCCCAGGTAGAACGTCACGGCGCCGATCAGCCCGATGGCGACGATGGCGACGGGATTCAGTTCCACCACAGGCCCTACGGGGTTTCGGTCAGCTCTCGACCATGTTCACGAAGTCCTTCTCGTGCCGTTCGGCCAGCCGGTTGTAGACCACGCCGATCACGAACAACACCGGAAAGGGTAGGACCCCGAGCAACAGCCACGGCAGGCGGACGTCGAACACGCTGGCGGTGGCGAACGAGGGCGACAGGTAGAACGCCAGCGGCAGGCCGCCGAACAGCACCGCGGTGAGCAACCCGAGCCCCAGCGCCATCCGCAGCTGCGCGCGCACCAGGTTGCGCACCAGCGCCTCGCCGACGCTGGTCTGCTCCTCGATCTCGGTGATCACCCGGATGACGGTGACCGGGTTGCGCGAGTCGTTGAGCACGACCCGCTTACGCCGCGGCTTGCGCGCCGGGCCGGGGTCCGGCTGCTCGTCCGGCGGCGCGTTGCCGCTGGAGTGCCTGCTCACTGCCGTTGCCTGCTCACTGCCGTTGCCTGCTCACTGCCGTTGCCTGCTCACGAGCCGCCGCCCCAGCCGTTCTTCGGCGCGCGGACCAGCCGGTCCTTGAGCTGGCGGGTGTGCCTGCGGCTGACCGGCAGCTCCTTCTCGTTCTCCCCGATCACCACGGTGTAGCCCGACGCACCCATCTTCAGCTCGGTGATCAGCGACAACGCCACCAGGAACGACCGGTGGATGCGCACGAAACCGGCCTCGCCCCAGCGTTCCTCGAGCTGCGCCAACGGGATCCGCACCAGGTGCGAGCCGTCCGCGGTGTGCAGGCGGGCGTAGTCGCCCTGGGCCTCGACCCAGCGCACGGTGGCCCTGGGCACCAGCTTCGTGGTGCCTGCCAGCTCGACCGGGATCACCTCGTCGTCGGCAGGTTCCGGCGGCAGGACGGCGGAGTTCGGGCCCTGGGCGATCGGCACCCGCTTGGCCAGCACCCGCTCCACCGCGCGATCGAGCCGTTCCTGCTTGAGCGGCTTGAGCACGTAGTCGACGGCGCCGAGGTCGAACGCGGTGACCGCTTCGTCGCCGATGCCCGTGACGAACACCAGCGCCGGTGGCGGTCTGAGCGCGGCCAGCACCCTGGCCAGCTCGACCCCGGACAGGCCGGGCATGTTGATGTCGATGAAGACGGCGTCGACCGGGGGCAGCTTGGCCCGCTTGCGGACCACGACCTCGGGATCGCCGCCGCCGACCACCCCGAGCGCTTCGGCCGCGTCGCCCGCTGAGAGGGCCCGCCGCACGTGCTGGTTGCTCTCCAGCATGTAGGCGAGCTCGTTCAGCCCGTGTGGCTCGTCGTCCACGGCCAGCACGACGAGACCTGAGGTGCCATCACGTGTACTCACTGTGACGCGCATACTGCCCACCCTCGGGCCGAATTGTCCACCGGCAATCAGTCCCCGAGCGGGTGATTGATCGTCAGAGTCCGAAGCGGGACCAGGCGGCGCGCTGCTCCAGCACGTCCAGGGCGGCCTGCACCCCACCGGCCGGCCCGGGCAGCCGGGCTGTGGCGCCGGTCATACCCAACCGGGCGAGCAACGGCTTGCGCGGCTCCACCGTCACCACGTGGGCGTCCGCGTAGCGCTCGCTGATCACCTCGCGCAGTGTGCCCAGGCCGTCGATCAGGCCCAGCTCCAGCGCTTTCGCACCGGTCCAGACGTCGCCGGAGAACAGGTCGGCCGCGTCGGTCAGCTTGTCGCCGCGCCGCGACCGCACCCAGCCGACGAACTGTTCGTGCAGGTCACCGAGCATCGTCTCCAGCCACGCCACGTCCTCCGGGCGCTCGGGCTGGAACGGGTCGAGGCGGGCCTTGTGGTCGCCCGCCGTGTGCAGGCGCCGCTCCACGCCGAACCGCTCGATCAGGCCGGTCAGGCCGAAACCGGAGTTCACCACGCCGATCGAGCCGACCATGGACGTCGAGTGCGCGTAGATCTCGTCCCCCGCGCAGGCCAGCCAGTAGCCGCCGGACGCGGCCACGTCCTCGCAGAACGCCAGCACCGGGGTGCGCCGCTTGGCGGCCAGTCCGCGGATCCGGTCGGCCACCAGCGCGGACTGCGTCGGCGCGCCACCCGGCGAGTTGATCACCACGGCCACCGCGACCAGCCGCTCGGGCGCGAAGGCCCTGGTCAGCGCGGATTCGACGGCCGACAGGTTGATCGCGCCACGGCCGACCGGCGACGGCGTCGGAGTGATCACGCCGTGCAGTCGCACGACCGAGACCACCGGCCGGTGATCCATCCGGTCGCCCACCACCGGCAGCTTCGCCGTCCACCTGTCCGTCGAGTTCATGCCCCGAGCCTACGGCCACCGATGATCGCGTGGTCGCCTCAGCGGGGAGTCGGGACCACCGAGGTTCCGCTGACGGTGCCGTCGTCCAGGCCGCTGTCCAGGGCGTCGTAGTCCGGCGCCGTGTGCCTGCCGGGATCGGTCTCCTCGCGCTCGTCCAGGTCGCTGTAGCCGGGCACGACCGCGTGCACGTTCGGGCTGAACTTGGGCACCCGCAGGATGACCTTCATGCCCGCGCCGGGCGCGGTCTCCACCATCAGCGCGTACTCCTCGCCGTACACCGACCGCATGCGCTGGTTGATGTTGCCGATGCCGACGTGCGCGCCGCTGCGGTGCGCGTCGCGCAGGTCGGCCAGCCGGTCCGCGTCCATCCCGACGCCGTCGTCCTCGACGCTGATCAGCGCCTCGGTGCCGTTGTCCTGGGCCACCACGGTGACCGTGCCGCCGCCGGGCTTGCGGGCCAGGCCGTGCCGCACGGCGTTCTCCACCAGCGGCTGCAGCACCAGGAACGGCACGGTCACCGACAGCACCTCGGGTGAGATCTTGAGCCGCACCCTCAGCCGCTGCGGCCCGTACCGGGCGCTCTCCAGCGTCAGGTACCGGTCGATGTTGCGCAGTTCCTCGGCCAGCGTGGTGAACAGGCCGGACGTGCGGAACGAGTAGCGGGTGAAGTCGGCGAACTCCATCAGCAGTTCGCGGGCCCGCTCCGGGTCCGTGCGGATCAGCGAGGAGATCGTGTTCAGCGCGTTGTAGACGAAGTGCGGCGAGATCTGCGCGCGCAACGCCCGGACCTCGGCCTGGGCCAGCTGCTGGCGCGACTCGTCGAGCTGGTTGAGCTCCAGCTGCGTGCACACGAACCGGGCGATCTCGTCGGCCATCCGGATCAGCCGCTTGCCGCCGACACCACCGACCACCACGAGCGCGCCCTCGACCGAGCCCTCGACCGCCAGCGGCACGATCACCGCGGTGCGCATCGGGCAGTTCCCCCGGCGGTTGCACGGCAGCCGGTCGTGGTCCACGTGCTCGCGGCGCAGCTCGCCGATCGAGCGGGTGATGTGCTCGGTCAGGTCCCGGTAGTGCTCGTTGGCCTCGCCGTCCCAGGACAGCAGCGTGCCGTCCGCCTCGGTGATGCCGACGGCGACGCAGCGCAGCAGTTCGCGCAGGTGCGGGGTCGCGCGGTCGGCGGCCTGCTGGGTCAGACCCTCGCGCAGGTCGGGGGTTGCCTTGGAGATCCGTTGCAGCGCGGCGAGCGTCGCGTCGTCGACGGAGGAGCTGACGCGCCGCGCCCGGCACAGCACCACGAAGAGCACGAGTACGGCGAGGGTGGCGATCACACCCAGCACAGCGCGCTCGGACAGAAGCTGAGCCACGCGCACATGCTCCGCTGTGCGGTGGTCAGTGGCAAGTCACCTCCGCCGACCGGACGACACCGGGGTTATTTGAGCAGGCGGGACAGCCGTCGGTCGGCCAGCGGCTTGCCGCCGGTCTGGCACGTCGGGCAGTACTGGAACGACTTGTCCGCGAACGAGACCTCACGGATGGTGTCGCCGCACACCGGGCAGGGCAGCCCGGTCCGCCCGTGCACCCGCAGGCCGGCGTGCTTCTCGCCCTTGAGCAGCGCGGCGTGCTGGCCCACCGAGCGCGTCACGGCGTCGGTCAGCACGGACACCATCGCCGCGTGCAGCGCGTCCAGTGCGGCGTCGGACAGCTTGCCCGACGTGGCGTAGGGCGACAGCTTCGCGGTGTGCATGATCTCGTCGGAGTAGGCGTTGCCGACTCCGGCCAGGATCGACTGCTGGGTCAGGGCCGTCTTGAGCCGCTCGGTGTGCCCCGAGTAGAGGTCGGCCAGTCCGTCCCGGGTGATGGTCAGGGCGTCCGGCCCGAGGTTGGCGATGCCGGGCACCTCGGCCGGGTCGGCCACGATCCAGACGGCCAGGCCCTTCTTGGTACCCGCTTCGGTCAGGTCGAACCCGGGACCCTGGCCGGGCGGTCCGAGGTGCACGCGCAACGCCAGCGGTCCCTTGCCCGGTTTCGGTGGCGTCGCGGACAGCGTCTCCGCCCAGCGCAGCCAGCCGGCCCTGGCCAGATGGGTGATCAGGTGCAGCGGCGCGGCCGGGTCGTCCTGCGCGATGGTGATGTCGAGGAACTTGCCGTGCCTGCCCGCGGCCAGCACCTGGTGGCCGTGCAGCGCCGTCCAGCTGGGCTGGAATGTCTTGAGCACGGACATGGACGCCACATCCACCCTGGCGACCGTCCGGCCGACGGCGTGTTCGCGCAGGTGCTGGGCGAGCGCTTCGATCTCGGGCAGCTCGGGCACCACACCAGTCTGGCGCCGAATCGCGAATCAGTCGAGGTCAGTCGACCGGGTAGAGCGGGCTCTCCGGGCTGGGCATGTTGTAGACCTCGATGTCGCGGGCGACCTTCTTGGTCACGGTGCGGATGTTGAACATCCCGCGCACCGTGCCGACCCAGCGCTCCGCGCCCTGCTCCTCGACGTCACCCCGGGTGTTCGCGACCAGCTGCCACGGCCGGCGCATCGCCCACCGGAGCGGGAAGAACGCCAGCACGATGACGAGTGCCACGATCAGCCAGGCGGGCACGATCACGCCCACCGGGGTCCACAGCACCAGCGCGACCACCAGGACGGCCAGCATCGCCAGCATCACGATGCCGGGGGCGTAGCCACTGGCCACGTCGTGTTCGAAGTCGTCAACGGTGGCAGGCGTCGCCCACTCCATCTGGGTGCGCAGGGTCCACATTCGACCGTCGCGCCCTTTCACCAGTCGCGTCATGTCCGCCTCCTGGAACACTGCCGTCCGACACATACGGACCGCAGACCGGTCACACCGCGTCCATTCACGGTACCAAGCCGTCGCTGGTCGGACTGGGTGAAATCCTAGGGCCACCTCGGTCGATTCCGTTGTGGCGCACCGGCTACCGAGCGTGTCCAACCTGTCGTGACCAATTGAGATGTGACCGCGATCACCAGAGCCTGGACCAGGTCCACACCCGCACGGTCGTCCCGTCGCTGGTCCAGGACGTGCTGGACACGGTGCTGCCGGGATCCGGCGTGCCGGCATCGGTGGTGCCCCCGAGGTCCGCGCCCGCTGTCGCGTCGGGAGAGGTCGTCACGGAGTCCGCCGCCGAGCTCGTCGGGACGGCGAACAGCTGGGGCATCGTCGCCTCGCCGGTCGTCGGCCCGGTGCCGGTCGGCCCGTTGCTGGTCACGGCGGTACCGGGCACCGCACTACCGGCGGCCACACCGCCGGGCACGACGGCCCTGGCGACCGGCACCACGGCCCCGCCGGTCCGCACCATTGTCCGGGTGATCCCGTCCGGCCGGACGTGCCCGCGAGCCCGGGTCGGTGCGAAGGCCCCGGCGATCCGCTCCGGGCTCGGCCCGCCGAGCCGCGGCGGGCTGGACCGGCTCGTGCTGGTCGTGCTGAGCAACACCGGCCCGACGGCCCGGTTGACGGTCGGCGACGCGTCCAGCCGCGCGATGAGCGGCCCGGCGGCGAACCCGACACCACCCACGGCGACCACCGACAGCGCGGCCACCGCGAGTTTGGCCCTGGCACCCACGGCCAGCGCGTGCCCGACCCGGCCGAGCAGCGCCCGGCCCAGCAGCAGATGGCGGCCACCCAGCGCACCGCCGGCCAGCGGGGCCAGCGCGCTCGCGTGCCGCCGCAGGCCCGCGCAGACGTCCTCCAGTTCGGCGTGCAGCACCTGGCAGGACCGGCAGCCGCCGAGGTGGTCCCGGATCCGGGTGGCCTCGGTGCCGGTGACCTGGCCGGCGGTGAAGGCGCCCAGTTTGGCCACCACGGTCCGGCACTCGGTGGCCCCACCCGCCGGCGCGAGGTGTGCCTGCAGGTACGCGGCTCGCAGGCCCTGCCGGGCGCGGCGGGCGAGGGCGGCCGTGGCGTTCGGGCTCAGGCCGAAGTGCGACGCCGCCGCCGCCGGCCGCTCACCCTCGACCTCCACCCGCCACAACACGGCCCGCCACCGCCGGGGCAGCGTGGTGAACGCGGCCGCGATCAGCTGTAAGTCGGCGCGTGAGGCCACCGCGGCCGGCCGGGCCGCTTCCAGCTGGCGGCCCAGTTCGTCGTCGGCAACCGGCACGTCCCGCTTGCGCAGGCTCCACTCGGCGGCCAGCCGCCGGACCACGGTGAACAGGTAGCCGCGCACGTTGTCGGCCGGTCCGGAACCGCGGCGTACCGCCTGCAGCACCCGGAAGAAGGCCTCGGCGGCCATGTCCTCGGCGTCGACGACGTCGGCACAGCAGCGCAACGCGTAACCCCGGACCGCGGCCGCGTGCCGGGCGAACAGCGCGGCGAACGCACTGTCGTCGCCGGCTCGGACCAGTCGCAGGAGGGTGCCGTCGTCCACCGGGCTCTCGCCCAGCGTCTCGTCGGCCGGCGTCGCGTCACCACTGGCCGCCAGATCCACCCACCCAACATGCCACAGCCGACCACCAGGTGGGACACCGTGCACGGGACACGGTCGGACGGTCACGGACAGTATCGAACTGGTCACGGGTAGGCACCGAACCGTGCGCCGATGCGGTATCCGGGCCGCGGCGTGGGTACTGTCTGGCCACGTGGCCGACTGGAAGAACAAGGCGCTGGAACTGCTGCCCGCGCTGACGCCGGTCATCGAGCATGACTGGTCCTCTCACGTGTTCCTCGGCGAGCTGCTGCCGCTGGTGTGGGACGCGCATCGCGCTCGGGACACCGACAGCCTGGACCGGATCTACGGTTTCGTCCGCTGGTGCTTCGACGAGCCCGGCCAGTTCCTCGCCAACGCCGCGGTGGTCAGCTTCTACGAGCTGCTGTTCGACGAGTGGGAGCTGCGCCGGGACATCGCGGCCTGGCTGCCGCCGGACGTCGTGGCGAAGGTGCGGCCGCTGTGGGAATGGCGACTGCCGGGGCAGCGGATGAGCGAGGTCGACCGACTGGTCACGACCGTCGCGGACACCGGGGAGACCGCGGGCCGGGACGTCGGCTAGGATTCACTGGACGGACCACGACCGCTCGCCGGATCGGGTCCACGCGGACGTAGCGCAGCTGGTAGCGCATCACCTTGCCAAGGTGAGGGTCGCGGGTTCGAATCCCGTCGTCCGCTCTCGTTTTCCTCTTCCTCGTCCACAGTTTCGGGCACTCGCCCGTACAGCACGGCGTCCGCCGCCGGGTCGACGAGCACCACCATCGCCTTGGGCGCCATATTCCCGTACGCCCACACGGCCCTGTCCTCGCCGGCAGGCAGCCGCCGGAACTGACCACGCACGCGCAGTTCCGGACCGGCGTCCTCCCGCAGCACGACCCGGCGCCTGCCCGCCATGACCGCCGTGCCCTGCCGGTGCCGGCCGCGCAGCGCGGCGCCCGCTCCCCGGCGCACCAGCAGGCCGTAGGCACCCGGCAACGCCACCAGCACACCGGCCAGGCCGAACAGGAAGAACGGTGTGCCCGCCGGGCCGAAGCTGGGATCGGTGGCCAGCTGGGCGTGCGACGGGTCGTTCGCGTCGTAGACGATCACCACTGGCTCGCCGACGATGTACCCGTCGCCACCGCCGGTGTACGGGCTGGCGGACACGACCTCGCCGCTCACCCGGAACGACACCACGACGTGCTGGTCGAACCGGAACGCACCGGTCGTGTTGTCGGCGGCGACCGCGGTCGCGGTGGCGAGCACGCCGGTGCGGGCCAGATGGTCGAGTTGGCGGGCCAGATAGGTGAACCCGCCGACGCAGGTACCGAGCAGCAGCCCACCGAGCACCAGCAGGACGACATCGACGACCAGCCTGCGGCGCAGGTACCGGCGGGCGGCGGCGCCCGCGTCGGAGCGCTCGCCCGCGTCGGTCATGCCGACAGGATCGCACGGCCCAGGACGCGCGAGCGTGCCGAGAAGCGCGTGCCCGCGCGGACCGTCCACCCCACCGAGGAACCGTTGGCCACAACAAGTCGTCGAAAGCGCAACGATTGGCACAACCTTCCCACGGGGTCACCCAAAGGGGTGGGCTACTACCGTGTCTGCCGTCGCAGTTCGGAGGACCACAGCGGGGTGTGACCTCATTTGAAGGCGCTCACCCGCCTCAGCGACAATGCGGGTGCTCAAGAACTACAGGAGGAGCCAGATGTCCTGGCAAGAGGACCTGCATCAGCTCGACACCGCGCTCGCCGGGGGGCAGATCTCCGCCGACGACTACCGTCGCCGTCGGGACGAGCTGCTGGCCAAGGCATCCGGTGGCACGCCGGATCAGAGCACCCAGGGTTCTCCTGCCGGGCAGCCGTCGACACCGCCGCCGGGATTCGCGCAGCCCGCCACACCGCCGCCGGGATTCGCGCAGCCGAGCACACCCCCGCCGGGCTTCGCGCAGCCGAGCACGCCGCCGCCCGGCACGCCCCCGCCCGGGTTCGCGCAGCCCGGCACGCCGCCGCCGGGTACGCCGCAGCCCAACCAGGGTTACTTCCCGCCGCCGTTCCGCTGGGAGACCGCCCGCCCCCAGCAGCAGCAACCGGTCGGCCCCGCCGAGGAAACGCAGACCATGCGCCCGGTCGGACAGGACGCGGACCGCACCCAGGTGGTGCCCGGTTCGCCCGCGACCGGTGACCGCACGCAGGCCATCCAGGGCCGTCCCGGTGACCGGACCCAGGTGGTCCAGCAGGGGTTCGGCCAGCAGCCCGGCGCCTACAACGCGCAGCAGCAGTACTACACGGACGGTCCCGGCTGGCAGGGCGGGCAGGGCCAGGAGCCGACGCCGTGGGGCGGGTCGGAGTTCCCGCCGCTGGGTCCGACCGGCAACTGGGGCGTCAAGCAGGGCCCCGAGGTCTTCGGGACCGGTGGCGGCGGCAAGGGCAAGCGGACCATCGCGATCGTCGCCGCCGTGGTCGTGCTCGTCCTGATCGGTGGCGGCGTCTACTACTTCACCTCGGGGCACGGCGGCGGCAAACAGCAGCCACAGGCCGGCCCGACCGCGAAGCCGACGACCACCACGCCGAAGCCCAGGCCGACGCCGGCCAACCCGGACGAGCCGCTGATCGACCAGATCCCGCCGGTCGTCGGCACGGTGAACCCGCGCGGCCAGCTGATCGACACGTCGGATCTGGTGCAGATGCAGGTCACCGACCAGACCGTGGTCGGCCTGCTCACCCAGGCCGGCGTGCAGCAGGTGGCATGGCGGGCCGGCTCCAAGGCGCCCGACCAGTACGGCCCGACCCGGGACTACTTCTCGGTGATCGTGATCCCGCAGGACAGCGCGGACGCCGCCGACTCGCTCGCCCAGCAGATCCAGCACTACCAGGAGGACAACGGCATGACCGCCGTCAAGCCGGCGGTCCCCGGCGTGCCGTCGACGATCGTGTTCGAGAAGCACACGGCGCCGAGCCTGATCGACCGTGGCCTGTGGGTGTGCGGCGACGACGTGGTCTGGGTCAATGTCGACCAGCAGCCGGCCACCGACGACCAGGCGCTGACCAAGAGCTTCCAGCGGGAGATCGTGTCGTTGACCCAGTCCTTCCCCGCCCAGTAATGCCTGCCGCCACGCCTGTCCGGCGGCTGGACCTGCCCGTGCGGGGCGGTGTGTGGCAACTCGGCGACAGCGGCGGGCTGGACTACCTGGATGGTGCCGAGGAGTTGGTCAAGGCGATCCTGGGCGCGGCCCGGGATCGCTCCTCCACCAGCGACGAGTTGCACTTCGCGGCCGGTAGCTGGGCCGAGCGGTACCACCTGAGCCGGGGCAGGGCCAACGTGTTGCGCGCGGTGGAACTGCCCTCGGACGCCGCCGTGCTGGAGATCGGCGCGGGCTGCGGGGCGATCAGCAGGTACCTCGGCGAGCGGGTCGGCCTGGTGGACGCGGTCGAACCGGTGCCCGCGCGGGCCGAGGTGGCCGCCGTGGCGACCGAGCACCTGCCGAACGTGCGGGTGTTCGCCGGGACCGTCGACGACCTGCCGGACGAGCCGGGCTACGACGTCGCCGTGGTCATCGGAGTGCTGGAGTACGTCGGCGACGGCAGCCGGGATCAGCGCCCCTACCTGGACTTCCTGACCGCGATCCGGCGCAGGCTGGCGCCTGGTGGGCTGCTCTGCCTGGCCATCGAGAACCAGTTCGGGGTGAAGTACCTGGCAGGCGCCCCGGAGGACCACACCGGCAGGCAGTGGGACGGGCCGCAGGGCTACCCGTGCGGCGGGCAGGCGCGCACGTTCGGCCGCAGGCCGCTCACGGCGTTGCTGACCTCGGCCGGGTTCGAGGTGCACACGGTGCTCGGCTGCTTCCCGGACTACAAGATCACCAGGGCGGTGCTCGCCCCGGAGTTGCTGGACCGCTATCCGGCCCTGGCCAAGTCGCTGCCCGTGTTGCCGAGCCCGGACCGGGGCCAGGACGCGCACCGGCCGATGGACGAGGCGCGGTTGTGGGCCGAACTGGTGGACGCCGGTCAGGCCGAGGACAACCCGAACAGCTTCCTCGTACTGGCCGGCACCGAGTCGGCCCAGCGGTCGCTGTGGCCGGCGGATCGGCTCGCGGTCTACTTCAACACCAACCGGGCCAGCCGCTGGTGCACGCGGGCCGAGGTGTCGGTGACCGCGACCGGGGCCGAGGTCACCCGGACCAAGCTCGTCCCGGCAGCGGGCGATGACTCCGGGAACGGCGATGACTCCGGGAACGGCGATCACGGCGGGACCATCGCGTTGCGTTCCTACCGGGAGTCGATCCAGCCGGCACCGACCGTCGTCGAGACGCTGCTGGCGCGGCCCTGGCAGGCAGAGGAACTGCTGGGCCAGTGGCGGGACATCGTGCTCGACGCGGCGACGACGCCTCGCCCCGGTCTGTGGGACCTGGTGCCGCACAACGTGTTGGTCACCGAGGACGGGCTGCGGCCGATCGACCTGGAGTGGGAGGTGTCCGACGCCACCCCGGCCGACGTCGTCGCGCGGGGGTTGCTGCTCACCGCCGACCAGCTCGCCGGGGCAGGCTGGACCGGTGCCGGTGAGCGCACCACGGTGTGGGAACTCGCCGGCTGGCTCGGTGTCCTCGTTGGACTGTCGCCCGCCTTCGTCGACGACGCGCTGGAGCGGGAGGCGTGCTTCCAGGCCGTCTCCGTCACCGGCGGCGGGGTCGGGCAGCGCAGGGAGACCGACCACCTGCGGACCGCGCTGCGGCGCCGGTTCGCCGAATTCGTGAGCGACGGACACCGTGCGACGGTGCCGGCAGAGGAAGGCAGGGCGCGTGCGAGTCAGTGAGCCGACGCCGATGACCGCGGTCGGACCTGGCCTGGCCGAACAGGCCGGGCGGATCATGTCCACAGTGGACAAAACGATCGCGCCGGGCGACTCGATGTACGGCGGCGACGAGGAGCACTACTTCAGCGTGCCGCCGAGGCGCTCGGCGTTGAAGGCGACGCGGTGACCGAGCAGGAGCCGCGGCGGCACTACGAAATCGACCAGCCGAAGGCGAAGTCGACCGTGCCGGGGGACTTGCTGCTGGTCGACGGCTGGGCACTGATCGACGGCCGCGCGCCGAGCCTGGTCGAGGTCCGGGTGACCGGTGCCGGGCTGACCAGGGCGCGGATCCGGCTGCCCCGCACGGACGTCGAAGCCGCCTTCCCGGAGTTCGCCGAGGCAGGCACCAGCGGGTTCGAGGCGCGGGTCGCCGTCGACCTGCCACCCGGCACCGAACGGGAAGTGGCGGTCCAGGTGACCTTCTCCGGTCACGGCATGGCCCCGTGGACCGCGCCGACCCGCTACGTCACGCTGCACAACCCCGGCGGCGAGGCGGCGGACACCGAACTGGCGCAGGAGCTCGCCACCGACACCGAGCGCGTGCTGGCCAGGGTCACCGTGCCCACCGATCCGAGGCACGTGCTCGTGTTCACGCACAGCCTGTCGATCGGTGGCGGGCAACTGTGGCTGCAGGAGTTACTGTCCGGGCTGGTCGGCAGGCAGGGGTGGACGGCGACCGTGGTCACCCCGATCGACGGTCCGCTGCGCGCCGACTGCGCCGAGCTGGGCATCGCCGTGCACCGCACGTCCCCGTACCGGGTGAGTGACGTCGCCGACTACGAGGGGCACGTCCGCGAGCTGGCACTGCTCGCCCGCTCCAGCGGCGCCGGGGTGGCGATGGTCAACACGCTCGGCCTGTTCGGCGCGGTGGACGCGGCCAAGCGAGCGGGCCTGCCCACCGCCTGGGTGGTGCACGAGAGCTTCGAACTGGCCGACTTCGCCTACCTCAACTGGGGCATGGCCGGTCTGGCACCGGTACTGCGGCAGCGCTGGCAGCGCAGCCTCGCCGACGCCGACCAGTTGCTGTTCGTCGCCGACGCCACGCGGGAGATGTTCCTCCCGTACTCCGATCCGCGGCGCTGCCGGACCATCCGCTACGGCACCCCGATGGCGAGTTACCGCGGCACCGTGTCGGCCAGCGACCGGGCTCGCGCCCGGAAGTCGCTGGGGATCGCCGACGACACGCTGCTCCTGCTCAACGTCGGTGTCATGGAGCCACGCAAGGGTCAGGCAGCGCTCATCGCCGCGATGGAGATGGTCCGCAGGCAGTATCCGGCGGTCACGCTCGCCGTCGTGGGCCACCACCCGTCACCGTTCGGGCTGGCCATGTCCGAGCTCGTCGAGCGCACCGGGCTGTCCGACAGCGTCGAACTCGTGCCCATGCAGCGCGATCCGACGCCGTGGCTGCGCGCGGCCGACCTGTTCGTGAACAGCTCCGACATCGAGTCGCTGCCCAGATCCATCCTGGAGGCCGTGTGTTGCGGCATCCCGGTCGTGGCCAGTGACGTGTTCGGCGCGAGGGAGATCATCAAGGACGGGCGCAGCGGCTGGCTGTTCGAGCCCAACGACGTGGACGCCCTGGCGGTGGCCCTGATCCGGGCCTGCGAGACTCCGGTCGAGCAGCGCAGGGACATCGCCGCGCTGGCCTACCGCGACCTGTCCGGCTGGCTCGACCCCTCCGGTTACGTGACCGAGTACTCCGAGGCGCTGACCAAGCTGTACGGCCTCGCTGAGCCGACCGAAGCAGGAGCGCTGTGATGACCGAAGACCTCAGCGACCTTTCCGGCCCGTTGCGGGGCGAGCTGACCAGACTGCGGGCCGAGCGGGTGGTGTTCCTCGCCGAGCGGGAGCGGCTGATGGCCCAGCTCACCGACGCGGACGCCGGGTTGCGTGACGTGCTGGCCGATCGCGACCGGCTGCTCGCCCAGTACAACCCCGAGCATGTCGGGCACGCCGTGCGGGAGGCGACCGACGCGCTGCGCGCCGAACTCGCCTCGGCGCGGGCCGAACGCGACGCGCTGCGTGGCGAACTCGCCGAGACCCGCGGCAGGCGCGACGACCTGCGCCTGCGCCTGCTGGACGCGGAACTGTTGCTGGCGGGCAAGCCCCCGGTCACCGGCCCGGCGCCGTCGCTCCCGCGTACGGGCGAGATCGCGGCCGACCGGCAGCGCATCGACGAACTGGCGAGCGAACTCGCCGCGACGCGCGCGACCATCAGCTGGCGGGTGACCGCGCCGCTGCGCGCGGTCCGCAAGAAGACACAGCAGCCGTGACCACAGCCAAGGCGACACCCGAGCTGTGTTTCGTCTCCGCGGTCGGCGGCTCGGTGTTCATGGACGAACTGCTGGAGGTCGTCGCCGACGCGGTACGCCGGGCGGGCGGCCGGGTCAGGACGGTCGTCGGCCGCTATCCCGCCGCCGCGCCCGACACGGTGTACGTGGTGGTACCGCACGAGTACTTCGTCGTCACTCCGGAAGCCGACCGGCCGTCGCAGCAACAGCGCAGGCGCACGATCGGGTTCTGCGTCGAGCACCCGGGCACGGCGACGTTCGAGCGCACCGCGGCGCTGCTGCCCGAACTGGGTGGCGCCATGGACATCAACGTCGACTCGGCGGCGGAACTGCGCGCGCGCGGCTTCGCGGTGGAGCACTTCCAGCTCGGCTACAGCCCACTGTGGGACCGCTGGGGCGGCGACCCGGACCATCCGCGCGAGGTCGACGTCACCTACCTCGGCACCGCGGAACGGCGGCGCTCGATACTGCTGCGCGACTACGCCCCCGATCTGGACCAGCTGCGGGTCCGGTTGCTCACCCCGCCGCACGAACCGATGGGACCGGCCCGGGTGGACTTCCTGCCGGGCAGGACGAAGCACGAGCACCTGGCCGGCTCGCGGCTACTGATCAACCTGCACCGCGAACAGTCCCGCGCGCTGGAGTGGGTGCGGGTGCTGGAGGCGATCTGCAACGGCTGCGTGGTGCTCACCGAGACCTCCGTCGACGTCGCCCCGCTGGTGCCGGGTGATCATCTCGTGATGACGCGGGCGGAGTCGCTGGGTGCGGTGGCCGCGGCGCTGGCCCGGCAACCCGACCGGATACACACGCTGCGCACGGCGGCCTACGAGTTCGTCCGGACCACGTTGGACATGCGCGAGCCCGCCGCCGCGCTGATCAAGCTCGCCACGGACCTGCTCCGTCGCACCACGACGCCATCGGGGACGACACCACCCGGGACGACACCATCCGGGACACGGCGGGAACAGGCCGATCCGGTGCCGACCGCTGAGCGCCCGCTCGCTGTGGACACGCCGTCCTGGCATCCCCGGTTCGCCGGGGTCGCCTCGCTGGGCCGCCCGGTGAGCGAACAGGACGGCACGGCCGCGACGCTGGCCGTCGCCGACACCGTGGCCGCACGCCGCAACGGAGCCAGGCAGTGGCAGCCCACCGGCGCGGTCGCGTTGTTCGACGACCGGCCTCGGGCCGACGTCGACGTGCTGATCGTGCGCCGGCCTGCCGAACCCGACCCGGACGAACTCGTCCGCGACCTGGCCATCGGCACGACCCGGCCCGGCCAGGTGTTCGTCTGCCACGACGGCGTCGTCGCGGGCCGCGGACTCGCCGCTGAACGGCTCCTGCTGCACGAGCTTCCGGTCGGGCGTGGCCTGTCCCGCAACGAAATGCTCGCCGAGTCCACAGCGGACTGGCTGCTCGTGCTGGATGCCGGGCTGCGCGCGTCACCGCACCTGCTGGCGCGGTTCGTCGCGGCCACCGGGGACGGCGCGCGGGTGGTGCACTGCCCGGTCGGCGACCCGGTCGACGGCCTGGTGGGTGCGCTGCCGCCGGAGGACCGCAGGCTGGCGCGACTCCCCTACCTGGGCAGCGGTTACCTGGTCAGCCGCGCCCTGATCACGGAGTTCGGCGGCTGGACCGAGGACCCGTTGCTGGAGGGCATGGAGGATCACCTGTTCTGGCGCCGGGTGGCCAGGGCAGGCACTCGCACGGCGCTGGTGCAGCAGGTCCTGTGCGACCGCACCACTGCCGATCCGGTCGGTCGGCCGCTCGATCTGGACCCGCACCAGGTGTGGGCCCGCGTGAACAACGACTTCCCGGCCATCGCCGGAAACTGACCGCGAGCCCGGCCGCTTCGCTCCTGACCCTCCCGCACCGCCGGGCGCCCGCCCGATCTGGACCCCCACCAGGTGTAGGCCCGCGTGAACAACGACTTCCCGGCCATCGCCGGAAACTGACCGCAAACCCGGCCGCTACGCTCCTGACCCTCCCGCACCGCCGGCGCGCCTCAGGGACCGGCGCGCTTCAGGGGCCGCCGCGCTTCAGGGGCCGCCGCGCTTCAGGGGGCCGGATGTGAGGCGAGATAGGTCCTGATCTCCGAGATCACCGCGGGCTGCAGGAACGGCGCCAGGCCGCCGGTGAGGAAGCGCTCGACGACCTCGAGCACGACGACCTTCCCGGATGCCATCACCGACTCGACCGATTCCCTGGTCACCGGGTCGCCGCCGAGGCCCCCGTAGGTGAACGCCGTGGCGTTGCTGAAGGTGGCGGGCAGATACCGCAGCGTCGCGTCGAGGAACGAGTCGCCGAGGAGGACGGTCGGCGTGGTGACCATGCCGGTGGTGGCGGCTTGTTTGATCGACAGCGGCGTGGTGAACGTTCCCGGCGGCGGCACTGTCTGATCGGGACCGCCGTCCGGGCTGAGCTGGTAGGTGATGTCCGTGTTCGTGCCCTGACGCGCGATCAGCAGCGGCAGGTCCGCCGGGAACCTGGTGGTCTCGGCCCGCCGGCTCGTCCACGACGAACTGGTGCCCGGGGTGATCGTGTCGGCGACCCTACGCAGCATGTACAACGCGCCCAGGTCGGTCCAGTGCGTGTCCTGCGGGTAGTAGGCGGGCCGCTGCTCGACGGGTGTCAGCGCGGCCAGCCCGGCACGCAGGTCCAGGGCGCCGTCCTCGCTGGTCACCTGGGACCAGAAGGTCCTGGCCACCGACGCCGCGCATTGCTTGTCCGGGTAGTCGGCGGGGAGGTGCTGCGGCACCACCGTGCTCTTGTCCGGCACCACCACCAGCACCAGCGACCGTCCGGAGGCCTCGATCGCCGCGCGCAGCTGGCGCAGCTCGCCGAGGGTGGTGTTCAGCGGCTGGGTCGGCGCGCACTTGGCCGTCATGTCCTGCGCGAGGTAGAGCCAGTCGTTCGTGCCCGCGATCACCTGGGAGTAGTCCCGGGAGACGCTGCCCTGCGGGGCGGAGTTGATGGGGCCGAGCGGCGCACCGCCGGACTGCCGTTCGGTGCCCGAGAAGTCCGGCGGCTCACCGAAGACGCCCTGGCTGATGCCGGTCTCGGCCCGCACGCCCGCCTGGCGTAGCGGCAGGTGGTCGGTGGCCCACGCGCTGAGGCCGGTGAAGAAACCCCAGCCGTCGGCCGGACTCGGGAACGGCGCGAGTGTGTGGTTCTCGAACTCCTGCGGGCGCACGCCGAACACGAACACCAGCGCGGGCACCAACAGGAAGACGACAGCGCAGGTGAGCGCCGTGCGCTGGGTGCGGCCGTGCCGGGGACGGTGCAGCGCATGGTCGCGCGGCAGCAGCGACTCGTGGATGGGTGGCAGGCCCGCGGGCGGCGGGCCGGGAGCCTCGATCGAAGGTTCGGCCACGGGTTCGGCCTCACTCTCCGGCGTGCTCACCACGGCAGCGTAGCCAGAACCCGGTGTCCGTATCGCCACTACTCACGAACGCGGATGCCCGGCACGGCAACCCGGCAGGCACGCCGGGCGTCCACCAGATGACGCCTCATGGCGTCGGCACACCGGAAGGACTCCCATGTGGGTGCAGGTGTCGTTGCTGATCGCGATCACGGTCGTGTTCGTCGTGCGTCTCGCGGTCTCGCTCGTCCGGCGCGGCCAACGCCACTGATCAGCGTGGCCGCGGTGTGACCAGCCCCGACTCGTAGGCCAGCACGACCAGTTGCGCCCTGTCGCGCGCGTGCAGCTTCGTGATGATGCGGCTGACGTGCGTGCGCGCGGTCGCGGGGCTGATCACCAGGTGCGCCGCGATCTCGTCGTTGGACATGCCGCCGGCCACCAGCGCCAGCACCTCCCGCTCCCGCTCGGTCAGTTCGCCCAGCGCTCCCGGCGCGGGCCTGCGGTGTTCCGGCCGCGCGACGAACTCGCTGATCAGCCGCTTCGTCACCGTCGGCGCCAGCAGGGCCTCACCCGCGGCGACCACCGTCAGCGCGCGCAGCAACTCCACGGGTTCCGTGTCCTTCAACAGGAATCCGGCGGCGCCCGCACGTAACGCCTCGAACACGTACTCGTCCAGGTCGAACGTGGTCAGCACCAGCACCTTCACGTCCGCCAGCTCCGGGTCGGCGGTGATCTGCTTCGTCGCCGCCAGCCCGTCGACGCCCGGCATCCGGATGTCCATCACCACCACATCCGGCCGCGCGCACCTCGCCGCCGTCACGGCCGCGGCTCCGTCGGCCGCCTCGCCGACCACGTCGAACCCGTCCTCGGTCTCCAGCAGCACCCGGAACCCGGCCCGCACCAGCGCCTGGTCGTCGGCCAGCACCACACGTACCGTCATCGTCCACCCCCACTCAACGGCAGTCGCGCGCACACTCGGAACCCGCCGGCGCTCACCGGCCCCGACTCCACCCGGCCGCCCAGGGCATGTGCACGCTCGGCCATGCCCCGCAGACCGTTCCCACCGTGCCCGGCCGGTCTGCCCGGCTGCCCGTTGTCCAGCACGGTGATCTCCAGGTCGTCCTCGGTCCTCGCCAGCCGCACGGTCACCGTGTCCGCCGCGCTCGCGTGCCGGACCACGTTGGTCAGGCACTCCTGCAGGATCCGGTACGCGGCCACGTCCACCGGGGCGGGCAGCACGCCCGGGTCCCCCTCGGTCACCACCGCGATCCCCGCCGCCGACGCCGTGGACACCAAGTCCGGCAACAGGTCCAGGCCCGGCGTCGGCGCTCGCTCGTCGCCCGACCGCAGCACACCCAGGGTCGCGCGCAGGTCCGCCAATGCCGATCGGCTGGCGTCCTTGATCGCCAACAGCGCCGCCTTGGCCTCCTCAGGGCGCCGGTCGGCCACGTGCGCGGCCACGCCCGCCTGCACGTTGATCATCGCCAGGCTGTGCGCCACCACGTCGTGCACCTCCCGCGCGATGCTCAGCCGCTGCTCCTCGGCGCGCAGCTGCTCGGCCTCGGCGGCCCGCGCGGCCGCCGACCGCTGCACCGCGCGGTGCATCCGACCGACGGTGCCGATCGTCACCGCCACCGTCACCCACAGCACGAACCCGGCGAGTCTCGGGTCGAACGTGCCGTTGCCGTCGCCCTTCGCCAGCACCAGCGCGATCACCGCCACCGCGAGCACCCCACCGCACGCGCCGCCGATCAGCGGGCCGCGCAGGAACGCCACCGTGATCAGCGCGAGTGTCGGCGCGAGGATGGCCGGACCGCCGGGGAAACCCGACGCGTAGTACGAGAACGTGAGCGCCGCCGTCACCAGCAGCACCACTCCCGGCGCACGGCGCCGCCACAGCAGCGGCAGCCCGCAGGCGAGCAGCCAGCACACCGCCGGTGCCGGCAGGTTCTCGCCGTGCCAGTGCGCGAGCCCCTCGGTGCATCCCACGATGAACGCCGTGATCCCGGCCGCGATGGCCGTGTCCACCGCGGCCGGCCGCAGTTCGCGCCGCATCGGACCGGTCCACACGATGCGACGGTACTGCTGAGGGGTCCTCTCGCGCGTACGACGGGGAGCGCGTCTTCGGCGTACGCGACCGAACCAGGGGCGCCCCCGCACCACAGCCCGGGCGCGGGGGCGCTCCCCTTCGGGCGGGCGGTCGTTACACGGCCCCCGGCCGCAGGGGAGAGTCACCGGGGGGTCGACCTGCCGTGCCCGCATGGCGGCCTGCCGGCACGCTACGTCCCGATCCGCCGACACCGGAAGTAACCGGCGGCGAAACGTCGAGTCTGTTCAAGCCACCGAATTGAACAGGAAATACTGTTCCGCCCGCCCTTGCCAGACGATTGGCCCCTTGTCACTTGCCGCCACCCTGGTCGACACTGGCCCGGAGGGGGCCACGCAGCATCGATGTGACAAAAGTGCGAGGTGACACCGTGCCCGCGACCGCGCGTGCCGCCCTTCCCGAGCCGGCCACCGTGCCCCGGCTGGGCGACCAGCTCGCCAACGCCCTGCGCGACGGGCCGTTCGCCCTGGCGTTGAGCCTGGCCGTGGAGGTCAGCGGCCTGAGCCTGCAGCGACTGCAGTTCCGGCTGGCCGAAGGCGGTGTCCACCTCAGTACCACGACGCTGAGCTACTGGCGGACCGGCCGCAGCCGCCCGGAACGCCCCGACTCGCTACGCGGCGTGCAGGTGCTCGAACGCGTGCTCGGCCTGCCGCCCGCCGCCTTGACAGCGCTGCTCGGCCCACGCAGGCCACGTGGTCGCTGGGTGCGGCCCCAACCGGGTGTCTTCCGGGTCGAGCAGTTGCTGCCCCGCTCGTCGGTGGCCGCGCGGCTGGCCAGCCAGCTGGACATGCCGCAGGCCCCGGAGCTGGACCGGCTCTCCGTCGTCGACCAACTGTGGGTCGGGCCGGACCGCACGGTGCGCCGGATGCAGGTCCGGCAGGTGCTGCGCGCGACGGCAGACCGGGTGTCCCGCTGTTTCCTGATGCACTACGGCGAGCACTCCGCGGACGCGCCCGCGGTGGTCGCGACCCGGCACTGCCGGGTCGGCCGGATCCGCACCGACGCGGAGAGCCAGTACCTGGGTGCCGAGCTGATCCTGGACCGGGTGCTCGCGCAGGGCGACACCACGATCCTGGAGTACGAACTGGACCCGGCACAGTGCGCCGACGCGCACTTCGAGCGCAGCTTCCGGTCCGGCGGCCGGCAGCACGTGGTGCAGGTGCATTTCGACCCGGCAGCGGTACCGACCCGATGTCTGTCCTATCGGCGAGCCGGACCGGAAGCTGACGACGACGAGTCCCATGACGCCTGGATCAACAACGAACTCACTGCTCACGTGGCCCGAGTGGATCTGGCACCCGGGTTGTACGGGATGCGGTGGGAGTGGGACTGACCAGTTACACCTGGGATGTTTCACATGGAACAATGCGTTTCACGGCCACTGCGTTGGATTCCACAACCGACCGGCGCAAGCCACCGAGGCAGACCGTGATCAGCACCCCGACCAGCGCGACGCCGGTGACCACCAGCAGCGCGGGGTGGTAGCCGGCGAGCACCTCGCGCGGGGTGCCGCCCGCGGTCGCGCTGATCAACGCGGTGACCACGGCCAGCGTGATCGCCCCGCCGACCTGGAACGACGTCTGCACCAAGCCGGACGCCAGACCCTGCTCGTGGTCGGCCACGCCGTTGGTCGCCTGGATGTTCATCGCCGGGAACGCCAGCGCGAAGCCCAGGCCGACCAGGATCATGCTCGGCAGGATCAGCACCGGGTAGTCGGGCACCAGGCTGATCCGCAGGAACAGCGCATACCCGGCGGTGAACGCGACCAGCCCGGCGATGACCACCCGGGCCGCGCCGAACCGGTTGACCAGCGCACCGGTCCTCGGTCCGCCGAACGCGACCAGCAGTCCCGCGGGCAGGAACGCCAGCGCCATCGCGATCGGGCTCCAGCCCAGCAGTGACTGCAGGTACATGGTGCCGATGAACTGGAAGCCCGCGTACGAGCCGAACACCGCGACCGCCGCGAGGTTGGCAGCCACGACGGACCGGTTGCGCAGAATACCCAGGCGCAGCAACGGATGCGCGACCCGGCGCTCGGTCACCACGAACGTCACCGCGAGCGCGGCGACCAGCACGAACGAGCCGAGCGTGCGTGGCGAGACCCAGCCGGCGGCCGGTGCGGAGACCACGGTGTAGACGAGCAGCAGCAGCGCGACGGTGCTGACCAGCGCGCCGACGACGTCATAGCCGCGGCCGCCTTCCTCGGACGTGCCGCCGTGCGGGATGAGCTTGCGGCCCACGATGAGCACGGCCAGCGCGATCGGCACCGGCAGCAGGAACGTCCAGCGCCAGCCGATCTCGGTCATCAGCCCGCCCAGGATCAGGCCGGACGAGAAGCCGCTGGCACCGCACGCGGTGTAGATGGACAGCGCCCGGTTGCGGGCCGGCCCCTCGGCGAACGTGGTCGTGATGATCGACAGGCCCGCCGGCGCGGTGAACGCGGCGGCGACGCCCTTGATGAAGCGGGCCGCGATGAGCAGCGTCGGGTCGTTCGCGAGGCCGCCGAGCAGGGACGCGACCGTGAACACGGCCAACGCGATCAGCAGGACGCGCCGCCTGCCGAGCAGGTCCGCGGTGCGCCCGCCGAGCAGCAGGAAGCCGCCGTAGCCGAGCACGTAGCCGCTGACGACCCACTGCAGGCCGGTGGTGGACATGCCCAGTTGGCCGCTGATGGACGGCAGTGCGACGCCGACCATCGACACGTCGAGGCCGTCCAGGAACACGACGCCGCAGAGCAGGATCAGCGCGGCCCACAGGCCGCCCGGCCAGCGCAGCGCGTCCGGAGTGTCGGAGGTCGAGGCCGAGGCCGATGTGGTGGCAGGTGGAGTCGGTGTGGATGTCACGCGATCGAAGATACATGCAACAGCATCTAATGCACTCGGATTTAATGATGTGGAAACTGGTGTGGCCGCATGTGTTAGGGTGGCGCTGTGGACGAGATCGAGCTCGTGGACACCTGGCGGGGGCTGTTGCAGCGCTACCACACGACGTGGTGCGCGCTGGACCGTGCGCTGCGCGACGACCACCAGCTCGGGGCCAGCGAGTTCGAGGTGCTGGACGCACTGGTCGAGGCCGAGCGCTGCGGCCGGTGCACTGATCGCTCACTGCGCATGCAGGAACTGGCCGCCGGTGTCGCGCTGTCGCAGAGCGCGCTGTCCCGGGTGGTCGGCCGGCTGGAGTCGGACGGCCTGGTGACCAGAGTGATGTGCGCGGACGACCGCAGGGGCATCTTCGTCGCCCTCGCCGACGCGGGCCGCGACCGGCACCGCGAGGCGGCAGGCACCCACCGCAAGGTCCTGGTCGAGAACCTCGGCTGACAGCCCGGCTCGCCCGTTGAGCGGCCGGATCGGCCGGATCGGCCGTTCAACGGCCAACTCGCCCGCGCACAGCCAACACGCCGCGCAGTGGAGTGGGCAACTCGCCGCTCCGTGATCAACTGGCCCTTCAACGGCCCGACCCACCACTCAACGGCCAACTCGCCCACCCACGGCCACCATCCCGGCCCAGCGGACAACTCGCCGTTCAACGCCCAACTTGTCCGCCCAGTGAGCAACATGTGTCCGCCCAGTGAGCAACATGCCGAGCCGGTGGTCAACTCGCCGCCCAACGGCCAACTCACCCGCCCAATGAGCAACTCGCCGCTCAACGGCGGACTCGCCCTCCGCCGGGCAACTCGCCCACTCCATGGTCGACTCGACCGCTCAGTGCCCGACATGCCCGCCCGGCGGTCAACTCACCCTCCGGCGGTCAACACACCCGTGCGCGGCCGACTCGACCGCTCGACGGCCGAGTCGACCCTTCGGCGGTCAACTCGCCCGCTCAACGGTCGACTCATCCGCCGCACGGGCATCTCGCCGCTCGACGGCCGACTCGACCCTTCGACGGCCAACTCGCCCGCTCAACGGTCGACTCATCCGCCGCACGGCCAACTCGCCCGCTCAACGGTCGACTCGCCCGCCGCACGGCCAACTCGCCCGCTCAACGGTCGACTCGCCCGCCGCACGGGCATCTCGCCGCTCAACGGTCGACTCATCGGCCGCACGGGCATCTCGCCGCTGAATGGTCGACTTGTCCGTCAGCGGTCGCTTCCGCCGTTCAGCGGGTGGCTCGGTCGCCTGCTCAGCGGCCGACGGCGTAGCCCTGCATTCCCCTGGGGTTCGCTGCGGCCTTGAGGAAACCGGTCGGGCCGTCCTTGGCGGCGGCGGAGATTCGGCCCAGCGTCCACGGGCCGGCGTCGACCAGTGCGTGGCCGCGTTCCTGCAGCTCCGCGAGCACCTGCTCGCCCAGCCGCGACTCGACGACCACCTCGCCGGGCTGCCACCAGCGCGGGTAGAACGAGCTGGGGAACGCCGACGTGTGCCAGGCCGGGGCATCGATCGCGGCCTGCAGGTTCAGGCCGCCGACCGTGTGCGCCAGCCAGAAACACAGCTGCCACTGGTCCTGCTGGTCACCGCCGGGCGTGCCGAACGCCATCGTGGTGCCGTCGTCCCGGGTGGCCAGGGACGGCGACAGCGTGATCCGCGGCCGCCTGCCCGGTGCGAGCGAGCCCGGCAGGCCCTCCTCGAGCCAGTACATCTGCGCCCGGCTGCCCAGGCAGAAACCCAGTTCAGGGATGGTCGGCGACGACTGCAGCCAGCCGCCCGACGGCGTGGCCGAGACGACGTTGCCGAACGAGTCGGTGACGTCGAGGTGCACGGTGTCGCCACGAACCCGGCCGCCACGGTCCACCGTGGGCTCACCGACGGCACCGCCGGTCGGGCCGGGGTCACCGGCGCCGAGGCCCTTGGCCACGAACTCGGGCAGCCGCGGTGTGCGACCGCCGGGCGAGCCGGGCCGCAGTTCCCAGGAAGCCTGCTCCCCCACCAGTTTCGCGCGTTCCGCGGTGTAGGCGGCCGACATCAGCTCGGCCAACGGCACGTCCGGCACGTCGCCGTACCAGGCCTCCCGGTCGGCGAAGGCGAGCTTCGCGCACTCGACAGCGAGGTGCACCGTGCGCGCGGTCGGCACACCGTCCACATAGGCCAGCTCGTCGGCGAAGGTGTTCAGCAGCAGGATTTCCTGCGCGAGCGCGGGGCCCTGGCTCCAGCCACCGACCTTGGCCAGCGTCCAGCCGCCGCCGACGTCGACGGTCAGCGCGTCCTCGTAGGAGGCCTGCCATCCGGCCAGATCGGCGCCGGTGAGCACGCCCGCGTGGTCACGCCCGGAGTCGTCGCGGAACGCGGTGCGGCAGAACGCGTCGATCGCGTCGGCCACGAAGCCCTGGGACCACGCCCGGCGGCCTGCCTCGATCTGCGCCTCGCGGTCCGCACCGGCCGACTCGGCCTCGGCGAGCAGCCGCTCCCACGTGTCGGCCAGCACCGGATTGGCGTGCCGGATCTCCGGCGCCTTGCCGCCGGGCAGCCACAGTGCGGCCGAGGTCGGCCAGTGGTCGCGGAACAGGTCGGCGACCGCGTTCACCGTCATCGGAATCCGGTCGAGCACCGGGTAACCGGCCCGCGCGTAGCCGATGGCGTAGGTCAGCACCTCGCGCAGCGACTTGGTGCCGTGGTCGCGCAGCAGGGTCAGCCAGGCATCCCACGAGCCGGGCACGGTCGCGGCCAGCAGGCCGGAGCCGGGGATCAGGTCCAGGCCCTGCGCGCGGTAGTGCTCGATGGTCGCGCCCGCCGGGGCGACACCCTGCCCGCACAGCACGCGCGGGGCGTCAGCGCCCGGCGTACTGAACACCACCGGCACCTCACCGCCCGGCCCGTTGAGATGTGGCTCCACCACCTGGAGTACGAACCCGGCCGCCACCGCCGCGTCGAACGCGTTCCCGCCGGTCTCCAGCACCGCCATGCCCGCCTGCGAGGCGAGCCAGTGCGTCGACGCGACCATGCCGAAGTTGCCGGAAAGCTCCGGTCGAGTGGTGAACACGGACCTCAACCTACCGTTGCACGTCCGAGTGGCGGGAAACCGCTGTGTGTGACGAATTCGCCGCCCAATGGGTCTCATTTGGTTGACATTGGGGGCAGTCGGGTGAGGGAAGGTTCCGAACCAGTAACGTCCAGGCAGCGAACGGCGATTCAGCCGTGCGAATGGGTGCCACAGGTGGGCGGGGGTTGAGCGCGATGCGGGGTCTGCCGCGAGGACCGCTGACCCAGTGGCGCGCCCGCAAAGCACTGCAGGCCGCGGCCATGTTGGACCAGATCGTGGACAGCCAGTTGCCCCTGCTGGCGGGGCTGCCCGAGGCCGGTCGGCGGCGCTCCGCCGGGTATCTGGCCGAGCTGGTACTGCTCGCGCAGGACTACCGCCACTACGCCGCCGGATGGCTCGCCCGAAACGAACTGGAACAGCGCGCGAAGCACGCGGTGGGCCGGCTCGACGGCTACCGCACACACCACCCGTCGACCGCCCAGTTCACCGAGCTGGACTGACCGACGGGCGGTGCCGGAGCACTCAGGTGCCGCTCACCACCGGCGACCTGATCAGCACCGCTGCCAGGCCGAACGCGATCGACAGCATCGCGATCTCCATCGTCGCCCAGGTCAGCACCGGCGTCAGCCGCCGCTCCATGATCGCGGGCAACAGTTTGAACCGGGTGTAGGCGCCGAGCAGGCCGGCCGCGCCGACGCAGACCAGCTTGCCGAGCACGATCAAGCCGTAACCCGTGGTGAACAGTGCCGAGTACCAGTGGATACCCGGCGTGCTGTAGAGCTCGTACCAGGCGCTGAACATGCCGGTGAAGGCCACCATGAACACGCAGATCGTGGCCAGTTTGGAGAACCGCGGCAGCGCCTCGGCGAGCAGTGGCCGGTCGGTCGCGACCAGCAACATCACCGCCAGCAGCCCGGCCAGCCAGCTCACCGCGCTCACCACGTGCAGTTCGATGGCGATCAGGCCGACATCGCGCAGCTGCTGGTTGCCGAAGGCCGCGTGCCCGGCCACCGACAGCGGCAGCAGCGCGAACATCGCGACGGTGATCCGCAGCTCGACCGGCACGTCCTCACCGCGCTGCACCGCGAGCACGCCGATCACGACGTACACCAGCGCGCAGGCGGCGACCACGAGCAGTGCCTGGCCGGACCCGATCTGCTTGACGTAGGTGCCGATGGTGCCCAGCGTGACGGGCAGGCCGACGTTGGTGTCCGCCTCCTCAAGGGCCAGTGACACGAGCGCGGCGACGAACCACACCCCGGCGCTGACCACGGCGATCAACCGGGCGTGCGCGAGCACGGCCGGGGTGCCCCGATGGCGTTCGGGGCCCAGCAGCTTCGGCAGGAAGCTCATGCCGACGGTGAGCACCGACGCGAGGTCGAGCACCGCCCGGGAGATCGGAAGCCCGACCACGACCGCCGTGCTCGGCGAAGCGATGCCCGGCACCGTGGGGTTCGAGACCTTCGCGGTGAAGGCGAGGCCGATGAGCACGCCCGCGACAGCCGCCCCCGCCAGCACGTACAGCAGCTGGTAGCGGGGCCGGAGCACGGTCGAGGGCGGGATGGCGGTCGTGGTCGGGTTCGTCATTTCCGGCTCTCCTGCAGTGGCCTGCCTTCGGTGGTGGCCTGTCGTCCGGTGCGCAGCGCGAAGTACAGCACCCCGCCCAGCACCACGATCGCGATGACGATCCACACCCACACCGGCACGCCGCCACCACCGCTGCCGGTGGAGCTCACCGCCGCCGAGGTGACGGGTTGTCCGTTGCCTGCCTTGGTGAGCGTGAACGTCACGTCGCCGGTCACCGCGTGGCCGTCCGCGGAGATGATGTGGTAACTCGCGGTGTAGACGCCTGCCGGGCCCAGCGGCCCGACGGTCGTGGACACCGAGTCCCCGACGACGTTGGCCACCGAGGTCTTCTCCCAGTGGGTGCCGTTCGGGCCGATCACGACGATCGTGTCGTCACCGTGCTGTACCGGTGCGTCGAAGTTGAACGTGACCGCCGCCGGCCCGGTGGTCACCGACGATCCTGCCTTCGGTGTCGTGGAGATCAACACGTCGTGCGCGGACGCGGGGGTGGCCAGTGCGGCCACCGCCAGCCCGGCGAGCAACGATCCGACGACCAGCCGCTTCATCCTCATGCCGATGCCTCCGCCTTGGAACGAGCCTCCTGTCCCGCACCGGAACCCGGGCCCCGCCTGCCGCGCACGAAGGCGCCGAGACCGAAGCCGAGACCGAGTGCGGCGATGACGATGCCGATTCCGCCGAGCCAGCGTGCCGTGCTGTCGGCGGTGGCGGCCGCTGCCGGCGGTGCCGCCTGGGTGCCGGCCGTGGCCGCGGCGGGTGCGGCGTCATCCGCGCCCGCGGGGGCCAGTGCCAGGTTGGGTGCCGGGTGCTCGGGTTCGGGCCGGCCGGGCACGGTGGGCTGGATCCAGTTGATGACGCTGCCGTCGGAGTAGGTCTGGATGGCGGGCATCACCAGGGTGTCGGTGTTGTCGGGGAGGCCTTCCACGGAGATGGAGAACTCCTGGAACTGGCCGGGGGCGATGCCGCCGCCTGAAGTGGCGGTCCAGGTGATCGACTTGACCGCGGTGGTGACGGTTTCGTTGTCCATGTCGACCGGCTTGGGCAGGGTCATCATGGTTTCCTGTGCCGTCCAGCCGGGGACCGGTTCGAGGTCGGCGTTGGTGATCGGGCTGGTGGTGGAGAAGTTCACCTGCAGCTTGACGGCGCTGGCGGTGGCTTCTTCGTTGGGCATCCGGAAGGTGATCTCGGCGTCGCCGCCCTTGGCGGCGACGTCCGGGGAATGCGCGGTCACGTGGGCCGAGGCGATCCCGGTGCTGACGAGCACCAGGAGGCCGGCACCTGCCACGGACGCGGCAGCGCGCACCACGATTCTTCTGTGCGTGGACATGGAAGCAGTACTCCGTGAGGTTTGTGGGCACCGGAACACGGCCGGTGCCAGGCGGTGAGGATGCCATGCGGGACAGACGTACGCGCGGGACCGACCCACCGAAGTCAGGCGTGGGTAGGAGGCGAGTCGGTCAGGCGGCCACCGGCGGACCCCGACGGGCATTGCTCCGGCGCAGCAGGACGGTCGTGGACCTGTCCTGACCGGGCACGGCCGGGCGCGGATGCTGCGGCGCCTCGGGCACCCCGGGCAGTGAGAGCAGCCGGGGCAACAGCCTGGCCAGCACGGACGCGGCCAGGAAGAGCGCATCGTCAGCGCGCACCAACAGCCAGGCGGAGAGCAGCACCGCCACGGCGTGCGCACCGAGCATGGGCAGCGTGTAACCGTGGCCCACCATGCCCATGTCGCCTGCCATGCCCATCTCGGCGAAGGACAGCAACACGTGCGTCGCCAGTTGGGCGGCGCCCAGTACGGCGATGATCGCGCCGATCGAGCGGCGCCGGTCGGCCAGCGCGACACCGACCGCGGCCACCCCGATGGTGAGCAGCGCGGTCACCCCGGCATCGGGCAACCCGCCGCCGGCAACGGCGTGCGCGGCCACCGCCAGCGTGGCCGACGTGACCGCGAGTACGCCACCACGACAGAACCGGGGCAGGCCCCGGGTCGGCGTCGGCGTAGCGGTCACGGATCGCAGCCTAAGCCGCGCTGTGGCGGTTGTGACCCCCAAATTCAAGCGATTGTGTGAATGCGCTCAAGAGGAGAAGCGCGCCGGCCGAATTACACGCCCAATCGTTGCAGCAGTTCCCGCTCAATGGGGTCCAACTCGGTGCCCACCGACTTCCAGGCCGCCTTGCGCCGGGCCGTCGGCATCCGCTCGGCGGCCCGCACCGCGGCGGCCAGCTTGGTCAGCGTGCTCCGGCCGCGCACCGCGAACGCCCGGTCCGCCTCGTCGGCACCCGGCCTGCCCTCCAGGTCGGCCAGCGACTGGTCGGCGCCGACGATCCGGGCGTGCAGTGCGCCACCCCGGCCGGTGAACTCGGCCAGCTGCGTCACGTCCACGCCCAGCCTGCGGGCGCGGTAGCGGTCCAGGCCGTCCCGGGCCGCGCCGGCCGCCTTGAGCGCGTACGGCGCCACCACCGGCACCACGGCCGGGCCCAGCACCTTCGCCACACCGAGCACGTTCTTGGCCCCACCAGGGGTCAACAGCGCCTTGCCAACACCCTTGGCTGTCTTGGCGGCCTTCTTGCCGCCGGACTTCCTGCCCAGTGCCATGACCGGGAAACCTACTGGAGTGCGCGGACGGTGTCCCGGCGACGCTCTAGAGTCTGTGTCCGTGAACAATCCGGTGCTCCTGGACGCGGGCGTGGTCAGCCGCTGTCGGCGCCGAGTACACCTGGACAACGACCCGGACATGACCGACGTGGTCAAGGCCCCGCCGGACCCGGCGGGCGAGCAGCGCTCGGCCGACGCCGCCGCCCACCGCAGGCGGGTCGGCGACGACCTGGCCAGGCTGTTCGGCTCGGCGTGGATGGAAATCCCGACCGGCCAGAACGTGACCGCGAGTGACCGGGAGCGCGGCACGCTGGCCGCGATGCGGGCCAGTGCCCGGTTCATCTGGAATGCCCAGCTGCCGCGCGACCCGGCAGGCGGCCGCCGCGGCCGGATCGACCTGCTGGTGCACACCGGCGACGGCTACGTCCCGGTGCTGGTGGTCCGGCACAAGATCACCGACCCGGGCAACGGTGCGCGCACGTCGCCGCCGTCCGACCCGACGCCCCGCGGCAGCCGGACCGACCCGTTGCGCAAGGTCCGGCCGCAGCCGCGCGACCAGCTCCGCCTGGTGCACATCCGGCAGTTGCTGCGCGCCTGCGGCCAGGCGGCGACCGGCCGGGCCGTCGGCGGCGTCATCGGGCTGGACGCGGACGTCGTGTTGTGGCACGACCTGGAGGCGCCGAACTGGCCGGGTGGCCGGACCGCGGTCGCCGAGTACGAGGCCCGGTTCGCCGACCGGCTGGCCGTCGCCGACGCCGCCCGGTCGCACGCGCAACCGCTCGCGCTGCCGTCGCGGATCATGGACTGCCGCAGCTGCCCGTGGTGGCCGGTCTGCGAGACCGACCTGACCGCGGCCCGCGACGTCAGCCTGGTGCTGCGCGGCGAGGACGCGGTGCACCTGCGCCAGCACGGCATCCGCACGGTCGACGACCTGGCCGCGCTGGCGCCCACCGGGGTGGCGCCGGTGCCGCTGGTCGGCACGCCGTTCCCGGACGCGGTGGCGCTGGCCAGGGCGTGGCTGGCCGACCTGACCGTGGTGCGCCGGGTGGTGGACGTACGGGTGCCGCGCGCGGACGTCGAGGTCGACGTGGACATGGAGAGCTTCGGCGACGCCGGCGCGTACCTGTGGGGTGCCTACCTGTCCGGGCCGAGGGTGAACGAGATCGACATCCCGGCCGGGTACCGGGCGTTCGTCACCTGGCAGCCGCTGCCCACGAAGGACGAGGGCCGCTCGTTCGGCGAGTTCTGGCAGTGGCTGACCGAGGTGCGGATGCGCACCGGGCTGGCAGGCCTGACGTTCCGCGCGTACTGCTACAACGAGCTGGCCGAGAACCGCTGGCTGCTCGCGTCCGCCGACCGGTTCGCCGGTGCGCGCAACGTGCCGACGCGGGCGGAGGTCACGCAGTTCATCTCGGCGCCCGCGTGGGTGGACCTGTTCCGCATCGTGTCGGAGACGTTCCTGTGCGCGCGGGGCAAGGGCCTCAAGACGATCGCACCCGTCGCCGGTTTCCACTGGCGCGACCCGGAAGCCGGCGGCGAGAACTCGATGCGCTGGTACCGGGACGCCGTCGGCATGGACGGCGACCCGGCTGATCTGGGGCAGCGGCGGCGGTTGCTGGAGTACAACGAGGACGACGTGCGGGCCACCAGGACGCTGCGGCAGTGGATGTCGTCACCCGCGGTGACCGAATTGCCGTTCGTGGGCGACCTCTAGTTACCGGGGAGCCATTCGCAGCGCGCCGTCCATCCGGATGACCTCGCCGTTGAGGTAGTCGTGCTCGACGATCATCACGGCCAGCTGCGCGTACTCGGCGGGCAGCGCGAGCCGCTTCGGGAACGGCACACCCTCGGCGAGCGCGGCGCGGAACTCGTCGCTGACGCCCGCCAGCATCGGAGTGTCCACAATGCCCGGTGCGATGGCCATCACGCGGATGCCGGACTGCGCGAGATCCCGCGCGGCGGGCAGGGTCAGCCCGACGATGCCGCCCTTGGACGACGAGTAGGCGGCCTGGCCGATCTGGCCGTCGAACGCGGCGATGGACGCGGTGTTGATGATGACGCCGCGCTGCTCGCCGATCGGGTCGGTGGCCGCGATGGCCTCGGCCGCCAGCCGCAGCACGTTGAACGTGCCGATCAGGTTGACCTCGATGACCTTGCGGAACGTCGCCAGGTCGTGCGGGCCCTTGCGGGACAGGATCCGGCCGGCGGTACCGATTCCCGCGCAGTTCACGGCGATCCGCAGCGGCCCGTCCTGCGCGGCGGTCGCGACGGCGGCGGCCACCTGGTCGGGGTCCGTCACGTCGGCGGCCAGGTAGCTGATCCCCGGTGGCGCGTCGGCCTGCGCCTTCTCCACCGCGCCGGGCAGGTCGAGCCCGAACACCCGGGCGCCCGCGTCGGCCAGTGCCCGTGCCGTGGCCCCGCCGAGTCCGGACGCGGCTCCGGTGACGATCGCGACGGTGTCCGAGATCCGCATGTGCCCTCCCCGTGACGACTGCTGTCGGCAGAGGCTAACGCCTGCCCGGTGGGCAGATCTCGGACAACCTCGCGAGATCCTCCTGTGTCGGTCGCCACTGTGCCGCGGCGGCGTTCGCGACGACCTGCTCCGCGGACGTGGCACCGGCGATCACGCAGCCGACCACCGGCTGCGCGACCAGCCAGCCGAGCGCCACCGTCGCCATGGTCAGGTCGTGTTCCTTGGCGAACGAGCGCAGCGCCTCGACGCGGTCCCACGGGGCGTCGGCGAGCAGCCGGTCCCGGCCGGCCAGCCTGCTGCCCGGCGGTGGTGTCTCGCCGCGGCGGTACTTGCCGGTGAGCAGCCCGTTGGCCAGGGGAAAGTACGGCAGCACGCCGACGTCGAACTCGCGGCACGCGGGCACGACCTCACGTTCGGCCTCCCGTTCCAGCAGCGAGTAGTGGTTCTGCGCGGCGACCGGGGCGACGAAGTCGTGCTGCCGTGCTGTCCAGGCCGCGTCGGCGACCTGCCAGCCCGCGAGGTTGCAGTGCCCGACGTAGCGGATCATGCCCGCGGTGACCAGGTCGTCCAGCGCGCCCAGCGTTTCCGCCAGCGGTGTCGCCGGATCGGGGCGGTGCAGCTGGTACAGGTCGATCCAGTCGGTGCCCAGCCGCCGCAGCGAGGACTCCACGGCCCGCCGCACGTAACCGCGCGAGCCGCGGGCGTCGAAGTCGGGGCCGTTGGCGCCCTGCATGTCCATGCCGAACTTGGTGGCGATCACCGCCCGGTCCCGGCGGCCCGCCAGTGCCGTACCGAGCAGTTCCTCGCTGCGCCCGCGCGGCGAGCCGTACACGTCGGCCACGTCGAAGAACGTCACTCCCACGTCCAGGGCGGCGTCCACCACCTCGCGGACGCCGGCCGGCGACTCGGTCGCCGTGCCGGGCCTGCCCAGGTTGTTGCACCCGAGTCCGATCGCGCTGACCGCGAGTCCTGACCCACCGAGTCGCCGGATCTCCACGGATGGGGAAGCTACCTGTATCGGCGCCACCCGGCGCTGGTGTCGCCCGTTCGGACGCTGTGCAGCCGCCGGCGCAGTTCCGGCACCACGCCGGGGTTGCTGCGCAGGATGGGCAGCACGCTGGTGGCCAGCTTGAGCTCCCTGACCTCGCGCAACACCGCGAAACCGGGCCACCGCGTGACGTCGAACCCGTACTCCTGCGCGAACTCCGCGGCCGCCCGCCGGGAACCGCCGAAGCGGCGCACCCCGACCGGGACCGGGGTCAGGTCCCATTCCGGCGGCCCGACGCACGTCGAGTCGAAGTCGCACAGCACCGGGCCCTGCCTGCTCGGGATCAGGTTGCCCAGATGCGCGTCACCGTGCACCACACACGGTGCCAGCGGGAAATCCAAGTCGGTCAGCCGCTCGGCCAGTAACGCGCAGCGGTCCTCCAGGAACCGCCGGTCGGCCGGGTCCAGGCCCTCCGCGTCGCCGAGACGGCTGCGCACGTCGTCGAGCGGCGCCCAGGCGGGCAGCTGGAAATCCGGTCGCGGCAGACCGTGCAGCCGGCGCAGCAGGCGCGCGAGATCCCTGGTGCGCGGCCGCCGCCGGATCGTGCGCACGGCCTGCCACAGCGTGGCCTGGTACGGGCCGACGTGCACCGGCTGCGCGGGACCGGGCAGCAGCTGGACGGCAGGCACGTCGTGGTCGGCCAGCCAGTCCGCGACGCGGACCACCTTCCCCGCGCGGTGCCGCAGCGCCGTCGATCCGGCGATGCGCACCACCACCGGGTCGGCCCGCAGCCGGAACACCGCGTTCGCGGTGAACTTCAGCAGCGTCGCGCCCTGATGGTCCAGGCCTGCCTCGTCGCAGACGGCCGCCAGCACCTCGGTCAGCCGTTCCCGGGTGAACCGGCCCTCGTCGGGTCCGCCGACGCCGCCGGAGTCGGCCGTTGGACCCGCTGGTGCCGTCATGGGTCACCGCATCCCGGGACAAGTCCCGATCAGGTGGCCAGGAACGTGTCGATCCGGGCCGACAGGTCACGGGCGTCGCTGTTGTTGGAGCGTTTGTCCGACTCCGTCTTCAGCGGCTTGATGCGCTCCTTGGTACGCGCCGACTTGATGCCCTCCGCCAGGTCGACGGCCTGCCGCCCGATCCGGGTGCCGTGGTCGACGTCGCCCTCGATCATGTGATTGGTCGCCAGCATCGACAGGTTGAACGCCTTGCTGCGTGCCATCTCGTCGCCATAGGCACTGATCGCCCTGGTCAGCGCCGGGATCGCGAACCGCGTGTGCTTGCGGTCGACCTCCATCGCGAGCACCGAGTGGATGGTGCCGACCATCGCGTACATGTCCGTCTCGTCGAAGAACTTGACCCACGTGTCGGGGTTGCTGTGGTCGGCGCGGGCGAACTCGTCCTTGGTCCGGTTGATCAGCTTCATGGCCTGGCGCTCGTTCTTCAGCGCCGCGTAGGCCCACGCCTCGTTCGCGCAGAGCACCGCGACGGCGAGTTCCGAGCCGGACTCCTGCGCCGCGATCTGGCCGAGCTGGAACAGCTTGAGCGCGTCGTTGGGTGCGTCCTGGTGCAGGTAGACCCGCCCCATCCGGTAGAGGATGTTCGCCACCAGAGGGTCGTTGTGACCGGCCCTGGCCAGCTCGAGGGCATGCGCGAAGTGGTTGCGGGACGCATCGATCAGTCCACTGTCGAAGGACGTCCACCCCGCGAGGTTGTGCAGGTCGGCTAAGGCCACGTAGAGCCTGTCCCGGACCTGGTCCGCCGCGTTCGCGTCGAGCAACTGCTGTCCCCAGGACAACTGCGCGACCACGGCGTCGCGGCAGAAGCCGCCGCCGTACTGGTAGTCCAACGCGCGCAGTGCCCTGGTCGCCGCCTCCACCTGCCGGACGTCGGTCATGCCGATCCGTCCTGGGGCCGGAGCCTGGGCGGGATGTGCAACCCACGACGCGGAGTCCTTGCCCATCACTGCCGCACCCATGGTGACGGCAGCGGCGTGCGCGAGGAACCTCCGTCGCTTCACCGACTCGTCCTCCTCAGCCTGGGGGTCCGCCTCCGAAGTGGCGACCCTCACCGCGGTGGCCTCGTCGTATGCGAGGCCCATGTAGCCCCTCGGGATACTCAGGCCGTCGGCGATGCGGGCCAACACGTCGTAAGCCATCACCTGGCGACCCTTGAGGATCTCCGAGACTTCGGACTGTGATTGGCCGGTGAGAGCGGCGATCTGACGCTGGGACACGCCCTTCCGCCGGAGTAGCCGATAGATCTGGCTGACGTCCCGGCCGGACAGCGCGTCGCGCATCTCCTGCTGTTCCCAGGTATCGGATGTAACAGGAGAACCCTGCGCTCCGATGGTATTCAATTGCGCCCCCTCACAGTCCGTCGGGCGTCAACCGCAGGGTAGAGCCAATCCGCGCAGGTCGAGAAGTACGGATCGGTGAGGCTGATCGGCCGCGCTGAACTCGGCCGACCGCTTACCGTCGCACTGTTACCGATCGGCGCTGCGACTCCCCACTGAGGGTGCACAGGTCCCAGTCTAGTTTCTGGTAAGCAGTCGAGCACGGAGGGAAGCGAGCGGTGGACCCTGTCGAGACGATGAGCTCCACAACCGGAGCGAGCGTCGCCACGGTTCCCGCGCGTCACCCGAAGTCCGTGCTCGGTGGACAGCTCGGTGCCGGTGAACGCCAGGCGCTCGTCCGCCAATGGCGGGTGCGCTGCCAGGACGTCGCGAATCGGGAACGATTCATGACATTGTTCGTCGAGCACGGCCGGGTCGTCCTCGTCGGTCCTCCCGGCGAGTCCGCGGTCCTCACCCCGGCTCAGCTGACCCAGCTGAGAACGGCCCTGCAGGAAGCCGCCGACGAGGCGGAAAGGTGACGGTGACGTTTCGGTGGACGAGATCCTCGGTCAGGTACTCCGCAATGCGGTGTGGGAGCGCCTGGACATGCTCTCCGAGCTGGCGAACCGCGCCGACGCGCCGTCCCTGCTGTCCGTAGCACGTTCCGAACTGCCCAAGCTGACCGAAGGCTGGCGTGCGCTGCTCGCGGCGCACGAGCCTGATGAGCGCGGCAACTGCCCCGAGTGCTCCACCAAATGGCGGCAGCAGCGCTCGCCATGCTCGGTGTGGCGGGCCGCGTACGAACACCTCGTCGCCGGGGGCCTGGCCCCTCGGCCCGCGCGGCACCTGCGGACCGGTGTCGGCAGGCGCGCCGTGGCCGGCGCGCACTAGAGCCGGCGGCGACTGACCGCGTCGGCCCCGATTCGACGTGGTCAGGACTCCGTCGTTGGCCGGCGACCCGGGTCGTCCGTTCCCCCGACCGCGTCGAACCGGGTCGTCGGCCATAAAACTCCACCCAGACTCCGCGGGCCGGTGCTGCTGCACTCCCCTCCCCCGACCGGCACCGGTCCGCGGCCCCACACCTCTCGCTCGCAGGACGCTCAGGCGACCGAGCGGATCCGCCACACCGTCACCGCGCCACCGAGTGTCGCCACCGCGGACAGCGCGAACAGCACCGGATAGTTGTGCGTGAGGCTGAGCACCACGCCCGCGATCGCGGGGCCGATGACCTGCGGCAGCGAGTTCGCCACGTTGATCACGCCGAGGTCCTTCGCCCGGTCGGCGGCCGCGGGCAGCACCTGGGTGAGGATGGCCAGCGCCACCGCCCAGTACACGCCGAAACCCACCCCGAGCAGCGGTGCCGCGAACAGCGCTGACGTCCAGGTCGGCCAGATCACCAGCAGCACGGCGGCCAGCGCCATCACCACGGCCGAGCCGACCACGTACTGCCTGCGCTTACCCGAGCGGTCCGACGTGATGCCGCAGACCACGGCCCCGATGACCAGCGCGACCCCGTAGAGCGCCATCAGGATCAGCAGGCCGGTCTGCGGGTCCGGGTAGTGCGCCGCGTCGGACAGGAAGTACAGCAGGTAGAGCGTGCCCAGCGCGTTGCCGAGGTTGATCAGGAAGTGGGTGGCCCAGCCCCAGGCGAAGTCGGGGTGCGAGCGCGGCGAGATCCACAGTTTGCGCAGGCCGGCGGCCAGCGAACCGACCGGTCGCAGGTCGCCGGTCAGCCGGGCGTCCTTCGTGGTCAGCGTGAACACCAGCGCGCCGAGTACGACGAGCACGGCGCACGCGAGGTAGCCGCCTGCCAGCTTCGTGATGAGCACGGTCACGATCAGCGCGCCCAGCACGGTGCCCAGCATCTGGCTGATCCCGACGAAACCGCCGACCTGGGCGCGCTGGCTGACCGGCACCCGGTCGGGCAGCGCGGAGGTCAGCGAGGCGAGCATGCCGGCCAGGCCCGCCTGGACGATGCACCAGCCCACGGTCATGACCAGCACGTTCGGCGCCATCGACAGCACCACCAGGCCGAGCGCGCCGACGACCGCACCGGCCACGGTCCACGGATGCCTGCGGCCCCAGCGCGACGTCGTGCGGTCGGACAGCATGCCGATCAGCGGATTGGCGATCAGCGCGACCACCGCGCCGACGCCCATCACCACGCTGAGTACGAGTGTCTTGTCCGCCTTGTCCATCAGTTGTGCCTGTTCGGGCAGCAGCACCTGGATCGGGGCGTAGATCGCCAGCCACAGGCCGAGGTTGGCGAGGAACAGCAGCGCGACCCACGGGGGGCGCACGGCCACTGTCGGTTCGGCGAGCGCGTCCGAAAGACCGGGTTTGACCGCGCCATCGCTGCGTTGCCCGGCGGTACTCATGCTCGTCCCCCGATCAACCGCTGATACCAGCGGTCGGAATCCTTCGGTGTGCGGGTCTGCGCTGAATAGTCCACATGAACCAGTCCGAACCGTGGCCGGTAGCCCTTCGACCACTCGAAGTTGTCCAGCAGGAACCAGACGGAGTACCCGCGCAGGTCCACCCCGTCCGCTACTGCCGTCGCCAGGGCCGCAAGGTGCTCGGTGAGGTAGTCGATCCGGTGCCGATCGGGAACCTCCCCCCGATCATCCACCCCTGTCCTCGCCGCTGCACCCGTTCCCGGTGAGGTGGACCGGCGGCAGCCGGTCGCCGATCCGGTCCCGCGGACCGGCCAGGGACTCGTGCGGTCCGGTGAGGTCGGTCTGCGCCGTACCGCGCGGCCAGATCGGTGAGTGGTTGTTCGCGGTACCGATCGACGTGGCACGGGCGGCCCGGCCGTACCGGGTCGGCCGGGCCGGGCCGGTGCGGTCGGCCCGAGCCGCGGCCACGCCACCGAGCACCGGTAGGCGCCGACACCGAGGTCGGCCGGCAGGTCGACGTCCTCGGCGTAGCGGAGGTGGTGGTCGCAGGCCACCTCGCCGGTGTCGCCGTCGGCGATCCTGCCGGGCGTCGCGCGGACGTGTTCCGGGCCCCGGCCGGCCGCCCGCACCGCTCCCTCGATCTGGTACGCGGAAGTGGACACGCCCCACAAAAAGCCCGCCGGGAACGAAGTCGTACGAAGATCTCTCATTGGATCACCTGACCCGCAGTGAACATGAGACCGAACGTGAAAGTTCTTCGGAAGAGTACGTATTTGTTCGGGAACTCGGAAGTACCCGAACGCCAATCGACACAAATCCAGGCAAGATGGTGTTAGACAGCCCAGAGGGAGACGCCGTTGCCCGCCAACACGACCCACCTTCGCCGCCGGCCGGTTCAACAGCGCAGCGCCGCCCGCGTCGAGCGGATGCTGGAAGCCTGCGCCCTGCTGATGGACGAGGTCGGCTATGACGGCGTGACGACCACGCTGATCGCGGAACGCGCCGGTGTCGCCGTCGGATCGCTGTACCAGTTCTTCCCGGACAAACGGGCCGTCGTGCAGGCCCTGACCACCCGCAACCTGGACTGCTTCATGGAGCTGATCGGGCAGCGGCTGGCCGAAGCGGCGCCCGAGTACTGGTGGGACGCGGTGGACCTGGTGTTCGACGCGTACATCCAGATGTACCGCGAGGTGCCCGGCTTCACCCAGATCCGCTTCGGCGACGTGGTCGACCTGCGGCTGATGGACGACCAGCGGGACAACAACACGGTCATCGCGGACCGGCTCTCGCTGCTGCTCGCCGAGCGGTTCGCATTGCCGCTGACCGAGCTGCGGCTACCCATCTCGGTGTCGGTGGAGATCGCTGACGGCATCCTCAACCTGGCGTTCCGCCGCAGGCTGTTCGGCGAGGACACGGTGATCGCCGAGGCCAAGCGTGTCGTGCGCGCCTACCTGACGGGACATCTGGACCCGCCTGCTCAGCCGAACGACTGACCCTCACCCCGGTACGTCGGCACGGTCGCGACCCGGCGGTCCCCGCTGACCAGGTGGTAGTCGGTGAACCGCTCGGCCAGTTCGCCCGCTTTGGCGTGCCGCAGCCACACCCGGTCGCCCAGCCGCAGGTCGGCAGCGGCCCGGCCGCTGACCGGCGTCTGCACCTCGCCGGCACCCTCCACGCCGGACAGGGTCAGACCCGCCGGCAGGTACGGCGAGGGCAGCCGGTCAGGGGTGCCGGTGCCGGAGGCCACGTAACCGCCCGCGAACAGGGTCGCGGTGTTCCGGGCGGGCCGGTGCACCACGGGCAGCGCGAACAGCAGCGCGGGCTCGGGGTGGAAGGTGCGGTAGGCGTCGAACAGCGTCGGCCCGACCAGGCCGGAGCCCGCGGCCAGCTCGGTGACCGACGAGTCGCTCGCGGTCAGCTCGATGCTGCCGGTGCCGCCGCCGTTGACGAACTCCAGCGAGGTCAGCGCGGTGATAGCGGCGACGGCCTCGGTGCGCCGGGCGACCAGTTCCGCGCCGGACTGCCGCTGGATCCAGCGCAGTGCCACCGTGCGCACCGGGCGGCCGTCCGGGTTGTCGCCCAGGCCCGCGATCTGACCCTCGTAGGCCATCACCCCGACCAGGTCGAAGCCCTTCCTGGCCAGCACCGCCTTCGCGAACGCCCTGGCCTGGGCCGGCGTGTGCAGCGGGGAGCGGCGGGTGCCGATGTGCACGACGCCGAACGTGGCCAGCGGCCGCCAGGACACGTCCAGCTCCAGGCACACCCGGATGGCGGGGTGGTCGGCGCCCAGCACGCGGTCCATCAGATCGAGGTGCTCAACCGAGTCGACCATGATCGTGATCGACCGGCGGGCCGTCTCGTCCCCGGCCAGGTCGCGCAGGGCCGCGCGGGACACCGTCGGGTAGGCGACGAGCAGGTCGGACGCTGTCCCGCCGCGGCACAGCCACAGTGCCTCGGGCAGCGAATAGGCGAGCACGCCCGCGTAGCCGGGCACGGCCAGCACCCGCTCGATCAGGTGCCGGCAGCGGATCGACTTGCTGGCCACCCGGATCGGCATGCCCGCGGCACGGCGGACCATGTCAGCCGCGTTGCGGTCGAACGCGTCGAGGTCCACGATCGCGAGTGGCGGATCGAGATCTTCGGTCGCCGCGTCGTATTTGCCCTGGGCAGCAGGGTTGAGCACACCTGTACGGTAGGCGATGCCGGCTCGGAATGCGAATCCGCTTCACATAATTTCGAGCACCCCGGTTCGCGAGCACCCGGCGGCGTTACGATCACCGTCGGCGAGCCCACCAGGGAGGCAGTGTTGTCCGGAGGCGGCGGTCCCTGGCGCAACTGGGCGGGCACGGCGACGGCGCACCCGGCCCGCTGGGTGACCCCGAGCGGACCCGAGCAGATCTCGGCCGCGATCCGCGGCGCCGAGCGGGACGGGCTGCCGGTCCGCGTCGTCGGCGCAGGCCACTCGTTCACCCCGGCCGCGGCCACCGACGGCGTCGCGCTGGACCTGTCCCGGCACACCGGGGTCACCGAGGCGAGCGTGGCCACCGGCCTGGTCACCGTACTGGCGGGCACCACGCTGCGCGAACTCAACCGCACGCTGGACTCGCTCGGCCTTGCCATGACCAACCTCGGCGATATCGACGCGCAGACCATCGCGGGCGCGGTGTCCACCGGCACGCACGGCACCGGCGGCCGCTACGGCGGGATCGCCAGCCAGATCGCGGCACTGGAACTGGTACTGGCCGACGGATCACTGGTGTCGTGCTCGGCCACCGAGCGCCCGGACCTGTTCGGCGCGGCCCGGATCGGGCTCGGCGCGCTGGGCGTGCTGCACACCGTGACCCTGCGCTGCGAGCCGGCGTTCGTGCTCGCCGCCGACGAGCGGCCCGAACCCGTCGACGAGCTGTTCGCATCGTTCGACGAGCTGGTCGGGCAGCACGACCACGTCGAGTTCCACTGGTTTCCGTACGGGCGCAAGGCTTTGGTCAAGCGCAACGACCGCCTGCCCTCGGGCGCCGAGCCGGCACCGCTGCACCCGGTGCGGCACTACCTCGAGTACGAACTGCTGGAGAACGTGACGCTGGCGGGCATGTCCCGGCTGGGCAGGGCGCGGCCCCGGCTGGTCCGGCCACTGCACCGGGTGGTCGACACCGCGCTGTCCACCCGCACGTACTCCGACCTTTCGCACCGGGTCTTCGTGTCCACCCGCAACGTGCGCTTCGTCGAGTCGGAGTACGCAATGCCGCGGGCGGCCCTGGGCGACGTGCTCGCCGAACTGCGCCGGGAGATCCCGAAGCTGGCCGACCCGGTGATGTTCCCGCTCGAGGTCCGGGTCGCGGCGCGCGACGACGTGTGGCTGTCCACCGCGTACGAGCGCGACTCCGCCTATGTCGCGGTGCACCAGTACCAGGGCATGCCCTACCGCCGGTACTTCGACCTGTTCGAGTCGATCACGGCGAACGTCGGCGGGCGGCCGCACTGGGGCAAGCTGCACGGTCTGGCCGCGCCGCGGTTGGCGCAGCTGTACCCGCGGTTCGCCGACTTCCGCCGGGTGCGGGCCGAGGTCGACCCGGCAGGCCGCTTCGACAACGCCTACACGGCACGGGTTCTCGGCCCGGTGCGGTAGTGGATCACCTGCGCTGAGCGGTCCGGTGAACGGTCAGCCGCCGATCGCGAGGTAGACGGCGTCCGGGATCGGGTCCGCGCCGCCGACCAGTTCCAGGGTGTGGCGCGCCGCGTTCGGGTGCAGCAGCAGCTCGGCGAGCACCGCGGCCACGTCGTCGCGGGACACCGCGCCGAAGTGCAGCGGCGGCGGACCCAGCCGGACCCGGCCGGTGCCGGCATCGTCGGTCAGCCTGCCCGGTCGCAGGATCGTCCAGTCCAGCGCGAACACCCGGATCGCGTCCTCGGCAGCTTTCTTGGCCACCAGGTACGCGGCGAACACCTCGTCCACGTCCGGCTGACCGATCTGACCCAGCCCCATCGAGCTGATCAACACGTAACGCCGGACACCGGCCCGGCGGGCGGCCTCGGCGAGCAGCTCGGCGGCCGCCCGGTCCACTGTGTCCTTGCGGGTCATCCCGCTGCCCGGTCCCGCGCCCGCCGCGAACACCACCGCGTCCGCTCCGGCGACGTGGCCGGCGAGCGTGTCGACGTCGACCTGTTCCAGGTCACAGACGACCGCGTCGGCACCGGCGTCGGCGAGATCGGCTGCCTGGCCTGGGTCGCGGATCAGGCCGACCGGCTCGTCGCCCCGCCCGGACAGCAGCCGGGCCAGGCGCAACGCGATCTGGCCGTGTCCACCTGCGATGACTACGCGCATGCGGCGGACAGTAGCGCGATCAGCTCACTCGACGCTGGTGGAGAGCCGTTCGTAGACGGCCTCGTTCAGCCAGCGGCCGGTGGCGTCCAGTTCGACCGCGGTGCACTCGGTGGCACCCGGCAGGTCGACGTCGGTGACGCCCTCGGGGTCGGCGGTCAGCACGCCGACGCCGTGGCGGCGGGCCCTCGGCAGGCAGTTGACCAGGTAGTCGTGCGTGGTCGCGGCCCACCAGGGCAGCACCACGGCGGTCTCGGCGTAGCGGCTGAACGGCACGGTGGCGACCAGGCCGGTGCGCCAGTGCCGGGCCACGGACAGCACACCGACGATCCGCACCGCGGGCGGCGGCACGCGGTCGGCCAGCTCGGGCCACACCCAGGTGGCAGCGGTGGCCCGGTCGGGCACCGGACCGCAGCCCAGGCAGATGCGTTCGGCATGGGCGTCGGCGAGGAGGTCGGCGACCACCACGACACGACGGCCCAGCAGCGTCATCGGCGGGAGCACCGTGCCGTGCCACCCCAGTCGCGCCGCAGCGCCGGCCGCCAACTGCTCGACCGGTGCTGGTAGCTCGACTGACGGCAGCGGCCGGGTCGGGCGTTTGCCGACGTCACTGCTGACCGTCGCGCGCCCTGAGGTGCCGCTCACGAAGTTCGCCTCCCTGGTAACCGTCCGGTATCGGGACGCGACCTGAACTCACCGCTCCGGTCACGCCGATCTGACGCCTGTGAATGTGGTACCAGGTGGCGGGTCCGCGACCGCACGGTCCGCGCGGCGCCTGCGATCGACGGCCCGGCCCCATCGGTAACCGGTCGCCGATAGACCGGGGGACTTCAGCCCGGCGGTGCGGCCATTTGGGTGAGCGGCTGATGAACTGCCATGAGGTGCCGTCGGCAATTAGTGACGGTGGGCAATCAGCCGCGCCGACGCCGGCAGCCGCACCTCGCGCCAAGCTGATCTTGGCCGCCTGACCAGCCCGGACCGATCGGACCGCCTGCCCCGCCCGCCAGGAAATGGCTACCCGGCATGCCCGCCGCCATAACCGGAAAACGTTCGCGGGCCATGATTTATCTCGCCCCGGCAACGAACGGAGACCCTTTCCGAAAAACGCGAAAGACTGTTACGTCGAGCGGCCCAACGTGCTGTGGCGGGTGGGTCAACGCGCTGGCGCGAGCAGTGGCCGGGGGACGTCCGGGCCGGGCCGGACACCGAGCGACCTGTGGCGTACGCCACAGGCTGAGCTACTTGCCAGAAACAAAAGAACCCCCGCCCGAATGGTTCGGGACGGGGGTAACGTGGCACTAGAGACCACGTAGCGTGAACAAAATGTGTGGGCGAGGGGGGAGTTGAACCCCCACGTCCTTTCGGACACACGGACCTGAACCGTGCGCGTCTGCCATTCCGCCACTCGCCCTCAAGTGACGCCGCAGAGCGTAGCACGGGGGCGCGGTGGGTCCGCACGGACCCGGGGCGGGGTGGCGGGCACGGATACGATCGGGTCGTCAATCGCAGTCGGATCGCGGAAGGGATGGCAACCGTGGGCCTCGTGCAGCGCTTCGAGCGCCGTCTCGAAGGCATCGTGGGTAACAGCTTCGCGCGCGTCTTCGGCGGCAGCGTCGTGCCGCAGGAGGTTGCCTTCGCACTCCAGCGGGAGGGCGAGTCGAACGTCCGCGAGCTCGCTGGCGGACGGTTACTGGCCCCAAATCACTACACGGTATTGCTCGGACCCACCGATCACGACAAACTAGCGGGCGCTGAGCAGGACGAACAGCGCATCACAACGCTGTTCACCGACTGCGTGGCAGAGCATCTGACCGAGCACGGCTGGGAGACTTACGGTGACGTCGTAGTCTCCCTAGAGCGTTCCGACGCGCTGCACACCGGACAGTTCCGAACCCGCTCGTCCGTCGACCCCGACGCACATCGACGGTCAGCACGACCTCGCAACGCAGGAGACCGATCAATGAGCCAGCCCCCCGGCTACGGCCAGCACCCCGAGGGTGACCCCTACGGGCAACAAGGTTATGGACAGGGCCAGTACGGCGCCGACCCCAACTACGGCCAGGCCGGCCAAGGCCAAGGCGGTTACGGCGGCGGTTACGAGCAGGGCCAGGGCTACCAGCAGTACGGCGGTGACCCGAACTACGGCCAGGCCGGCCAAGGCCAAGGCGGCCAAGGTGGCTACGGCGGCGGTTACGAGCAGGGCGGCTACCCGCAGCAGGGTGGCGGCGGCTACGACCAGGGCTACCAGCAGTACGGCAACGAGCCCGGCTACGGCCAGGGCGGCCAGGGCGGCCAAGGTGGTTACGGCGGCGGTTACGAGCAGGGCGGCTACCCGCAGCAGGGTGGCTACCCCCAGCAGGGCGGCTACCCGCAGCAGGGTGGATACCCCCAGCAGGGTGGTTATGGCCAGGAGGCGCAGCAGGGCTATGCCCCGCCGGCCGTGCAGACCGGGCCGCGCCAGCTCGCCGCGAGCCTGCAGCTGGACGACGGTTCGAACCGGAACTACCAGCTCAAGCAGGGTGGCAACGTCGTCGGCCGCGGTCAGGACGCGGACTTCCGGCTGCCCGACACCGGCGTGTCCCGTCGGCACCTGGAGATCACGTGGGATGGGCAGAGTGCCATGCTCGCGGATCTCGGTTCGACAAACGGGACCACGGTGAACAACAACCCGGTGCAAACTTGGCAGCTCGCGGACGGCGACGTCATCCGCATCGGCCACTCGTCGCTGGTGTTCCGCAGCCAGGGCTGAGAAGCCACAGCTCGCCACTCACGGTCGTGCCGACACTCGGCACGACCGTGAGTGGTGGGCCAGATACCGGTTGAGCGGGAGCGGACACAACAGGTGCCAGAGCTGGTGTTGCAACTGACCAGAGCAGGGTTTCTCGCCCTGCTCTGGTTGTTCGTCCTGGCCGCCCTCCGAGTCGTCCGTTCCGACCTGTACGCGGCCTCCGGGCTGCGGGTCGCGGTACCGGGCTTTCGCCGCAACGCGGCCAAGAAGAACCGAGGGAAGGCAGCCAGGCAGATGGTCGTGACACACGGCGCCCTGGCCGGGACCCGGATCTCCCTGGACGGCCGGCCGATCCTGATCGGCCGGGCGGACGACTCGACGTTGGTGCTGGACGATGACTACGCGTCCACCCGGCACGCGCGCCTGGCCCTCCGGGGCACGGACTGGTACGTGGAGGATCTAGGCTCTACCAACGGCACATACCTCGACCGGGCGAAGGTCACGGCTCCCCTCCGGGTCCCGCTCGGCGTCCCGATCCGGATCGGCAAGACGGTGATCGAGCTGCGCTCATGACCCTAGTTCTGAAGTACGTAGCCCGCAGCGATCGCGGCCTGGTGAGGTCCAACAACCAGGATGCCGTGTACGCGGGTCCCCGCCTGCTCGCCGTCGCCGACGGCATGGGCGGCCATGCCGCGGGCGAGATCGCCAGCAAGATCGTCATCGCGGCGCTGGCCCCACTGGACGACGACGAGCCCGGCGACGACCTGCTCGGCCAGCTGCGGGAGGCGGTCGAGGCGGGCAACGGGGCGATCTCCGAGCTGGTCGCAGGCGACCCCGAACTCGACGGCATGGGCACCACGCTGACCGCGATCCTGTTCGCGGGCAGCAGGTTGGGCCTGGTCAACATCGGCGACTCGCGCACGTACCTGATGCGCGGCGGCACCGTCAACCAGATCACCCACGACGACAGCTTCGTGCAGTCGCTGATCGACGAGGGCCGGATCACCGCCGAGGAGGCCAACACCCACCCGCAGCGCTCGCTGCTGCTGCGCGCGCTGACCGGCCACGACGCGATCGAGCCGACGCTCAACCTGCGCGAGGTGCGCCCGGGCGACCGGTACCTGCTGTGCTCGGACGGCCTGTCCGGCGTGATCAGCCACGAGACGCTGGCCGAGGCGATGCACATCGCCGACCCGCACACCTGCGCCGACCGGATGATCGAGCTCGCGCTGCGCGGCGGCGGTCCGGACAACGTGACGGTGATCATCGCCGATGTGGTGGACGTCGACTTCGGTGACGACGCCCCGATCGTCGGCGGTGCCGCGGGCGACGGCAGCGACGAGGGCCCGCCACCGGACTCCCCGGCCTCCCGCGCCCGGGCGCTCAACCCGGTCACCCCGCCACCGCAGCGCGCCGACCCGACCGCGCCGCCGCCACCGCCGCCCAAGTCGCGCCGTCGCACCGTGGTGCGCACGCTGGCCGTGCTCGGCGTGGTGCTGGTGCTGCTGATCGGCGGCTTCTACCTGACCCGTGCCCTGGTGCTGCGGCAGTACTTCGTCGGCGCGTCGCCGACCGGCGAGATCGGCATCTTCCAGGGCGTGCGGGGCAGCTTCCTCGGCGTCTCGCTGAACCGGGAGATCGAGGGCTCCTGCCCGCCGAACACCCCCGGCTGCGAGCTGATCACCGTCTCCGACCTCAAACAGGGCGCGCGCGGCTCGGTCACCAACGGCATCATCGGCCTGCAGAGCAAGCAGCAGGCCGAGGCCGTGATCGCCCGGCTGCGCACCGACATGGTGCTGCCGACGTGCCCGCAGCCGGGCACCCAGCCCGCAGGCGGTCCGACCGACCGGTGCCGCTCATCCGACGACCGCGGCCCGTACCCCGACCACGACCAAGCCCCCGCCGATCGGTGGCGGTGCCGGTGCGACGGCGACCCACGCCCCACCGCCGACCACCGCTCCCACGACGAGCCACGTCCTGGTTCCCGGAGTGGACTGTCGGAAGGCCGGTAACTGATGGCGCAACCGGTCCCCGGCGGTGCGGGAGTGGCCAACACCGGCACCTCCGGCGCCCCGGTGGGCGGCCCGTCGACCCGTCGCGGTACCGAGCTGTTCCTGCTGGCCTTCGCGGCGGTGCTGGTCACCGCGGCGCTCGTGCTGGTGGAGGCCAACCAGGAACAGTCGCTGACCATGCAGGTCGTCTACTACGGCGCGGCGTACCTCGCGCTGTTCGGCGGTGCCCATTTCGCGGTCCGCCGCTGGGCGCCGTACGCGGATCCGCTGATCCTGCCGTGCGTGGCCCTGCTCAACGGGCTGGGCCTGGTGATGATCCACCGGCTGGACCTGGCCGGTGCGGAGAAGGCCGCGCAGGGCGCCCCCGATTTCAGTGCGCAGGCACCCAAGCAGGTGCTGTGGACCACGATCGCCCTGGTGCTGTTCGTCGTCGTACTGGCGGTGCTGCGCGACCACCGGATGCTGGCCCGCTACGGCTACACGTTCGGCTTCGTCGGCATCGGCCTGTTGCTGCTGCCCGGTGTGCTGCCCTCCAGCCTGTCCGCGGTCAACGGCGCGAAGGTCTGGCTGAAGCTGGGCGTCTTCTCCATCCAGCCCGGCGAGTTCGCGAAGATCATGCTGATCATCTTCTTCGCGGCCTTCCTGGTGGCCAAACGCGACCTGTTCATGCAAGCGGGCCGGTCGTTCCTCGGCCTGGAAATGCCGCGCCCCAGGGACCTGGGTCCGCTGCTGCTCGCGCTGGCGTTCTCGGTGGGCGTCCTGGTGCTGGAGAGCGACCTGGGCAACTCGCTGCTGATCTTCGGCGTGGTGCTGGTGATGATCTACATCGCGACCGAGCGGGCCGCCTGGGTGGTCGTCGGCCTGATCCCGTTCATCGGCGCGTGTTTCCTGGCGTTCAAGCTCTTCTCGCACGTGCAGGTCCGGGTGGCGAACTGGATCGACCCGCTGGCGCACCCGACCACCACCGGCTACCAGATGGCACAGTCGCTGTTCGGCCTGGGCACCGGCGGCATCTTCGGCACCGGGCTGGGCGCGGGCCGCCCGGACATCGTGCCGGAAGCCAGCTCGGACTTCATCCTGTCCGCGATCGGCGAGGAGTTGGGCCTGCTCGGCCTGTTCGCCGTGCTGATGCTGTATTTGCTGCTCGCCCTGCGCGGCATGCGCAGCGCGATCGCGGTGCGCGACACGTTCGGCAAGCTGCTCGGCGGCGGACTGGCGTTCGCGTTGATCTGGCAGGTGTTCGTGGTCGCCGGCGGTGTCACCAAGCTGATCCCGGAGACCGGCCTGACCTCGCCGTTCATGTCCGCGGGCGGATCGTCGCTGCTGGCGAACTACATTCTCATCGCCATCCTGCTGCGCATCTCGGACTCGGCGCGGCGGCCGCGCGCGAACACCAGCAGCAGGCCCAAACTGCCGCAGGCCCCGATCGCCGAGGCGAGCACCATCATGGTGGAGCGGCCCTCGTGAACACTCCGCTGCGCCGCGTCGGCCTCGCCATGATGGCGCTGATCGTGTTGTTGCTGGCCAACGACATGTACGTGCAGGTGGTCCAGGCCGACAGCTACCGCACCAACCCGAACAACCAGCGGGTCGTCGACGACGAGTACGCCCGGCAGCGCGGCGTGATCGTCACCGCCGACGGCAAGACCGTGCTGGCGATGTCGACGCCGACCAACGACCGGCTGAAGTACCTGCGCGTCTACAGCAACGGCCCGATGTACGCGCCGGTCACCGGCTACTTCTCCTCCATCTACGGCTCGACCGGGATCGAGAAGGCCGAGAACAGCATCCTGGACGGCACCGACGACCGGCTGTTCGTGCGCAGGCTGTCCGAGCTGGTCACCGGCAAGGACCTGGGCGGCGGCAACGTCGAGCTGACCATCCAGCCCAAGGTGCAGGCGGCCGGCTACAACGAGATGAAGAAGCGCGGGTTCACCGGCGCCGCCGTCGCGATCAAACCGTCCACCGGGGAGATCCTGGCCATGGTGGACACCCCGTCCTACGACCCGAACCCGCTGGCCTCGCACGACACCAAGACGCAGACGTCGGCGATGAACGCCAACAACCCGACGTCGAACAGCTCGCCGCTGATCAACCAGCCGATCCGGTCGACCTACCAGCCGGGCTCCACGTTCAAGCTGATCGTCGCGAGCGCGGCGCTGTCCGCGGGTGCTGACCCGAACGCGAACACGCTGCCCGCCGACCCGGTGATCACGCTGCCCGGTACCCGCAGCGCCACGCTGTCCAACTTCGACGGCGAGACCTGCCCGGACGGCTCCGGCGGCAAGGTGTCCATCACCACCGCCATCGCGCACTCGTGCAACACGGCGTTCGCCACCCTGGCAGGTCAGCTGGGCGCGAGCGCGATCACCACGCAGGCCGCGAAGTACGGCTTCGGCAACGGCGTGACCATCCCGCTCACCGCGGTGCCCTCGTGCGTCGGGCCTGCCGCGAGCGGCGACTGCATGAGCATCCAGGGCGGTCTGCCCGGCGTCTACCAGAGCGGAATCGGCCAGCGCGACGTCCAGGAGACGCCACTGCAGAACGCGATGATCGCGGCGACCATCGCCAACGGCGGCACCGAGATGCAGCCGCAACTGGTGGAGTCGTTGCTGGCGCCGGACCTGTCGACGATCCAGAACTTCTCGCCACAGGTGATGAACAGCGATGTCATCAGCCCCGACGTCGCCAACGCCCTCAAGCAGGCGATGCTGCAGTCCGAGCAGAACTCCGGCAGCATCAACGTGCAGCCGGGCATCCAGATCGCGTCCAAGACCGGCACCGCCGAGCACGGGCCCGATCCGAAGCACACCCAGCCCTACGGCTGGTACGTCGCCTTCGCCCCGGCCAACAATCCGCAGATCGCCGTCGCCGTCGTGGTGACCTCCGGTGGCGACCTGTCCGCGGCCACCATCGGCGCCAAGGTCGCGGCGCCGGTCGGCCGCGCGATGATCAATGCCGATCTCGGGGGTGGCTGAGCCGTGTTGACGTCGGGGCACCTGCTGGCCGACCGCTACCGGCTGGCCCACCGGATCGCGGTCGGTGGCATGGGCGAGGTGTGGGAGGCCGAGGACACCCGGCTGGACCGCCTCGTCGCGGTGAAGGTGCTCAAGCCCGAACTGTGCGGCGACGCCGAGTTCCTGCACCGCTTCCGCACCGAGGCGCGCACCACCGCGTCGCTCAACCACCCGGGCATCGCCGCCGTGCACGACTACGGCGAGACCGCGGCCATCCCGGACGGCCCGCAGGACACCGCGTACCTGGTGATGGAACTGGTGGACGGCGAACCGCTGGCCACCATCATCGCCCGCGCGGGCAGGCTGACCGCCGAGTTCACGCTGGAGGTGCTCGGCCAGGCGGGCGAGGCGCTGCAGGCGGCGCACGAACGCGGCTACGTGCACCGGGACGTGAAGCCGGGCAACATCCTGGTGACCACCGACCAGACCGGCAAGCACACGGTGAAGCTCACCGACTTCGGCATCGCGAAGGCGGCGGACGCGGCACCGGTGACCCGCTCGGGCATGGTGATGGGCACGGCGCACTACATCGCGCCGGAACAGGCCCTCGGCGCGGAGGCCGAACCGGCCAGTGACGTGTACTCGCTGGCCGTCGTCGGTTACGAGTGCCTGATCGGACATCGGCCGTTCCGGTCCGAGAACGCGGTGACCGTTGCCATGATGCACATCCGGGACGCACCACCGCCGCTGCCGCCGGACGTGCCACCCGGAGTGCGCACCCTGATCGAGGCGACCCTGATCAAGGACCCGAGGCAGCGTTATCGCAACGGCGGGGAGTTCGCGGCCGCTGTGGTCGCGGTGCGCTCCGGTCAGCCGCTGCCGACGCCGTCCGGCCTGACCCTGGCCGGCCAGCCGGGCTACCAGCTCGCCGGGCTCGGGCCCGGTGCTCCGCTGCCGATCGGGATGCCTCCCGGCGGGCTGTCGGTGTCGATCCCGGCACAGGGGCAGCCGATGATGTCCGCACTGCCGCCGCGGCTGGGTGGCACGATGCCGCCGTCGGCACCGGTGCCACCGCCCGGCATGTCCGGGCAGCAGCGCGCCCGTGCACTGCACCCGCTGTGGCTGCTGGTCGGCGTGCTGGTGCTGGTGCTGGTCGCGCTGGGGATCTGGGCACTGAGCCAGACCGTCGGGCACAGCGCGGGCACGGCCCGGCCCGCCGGGCTGCACCAGCCGACCCAACTGTCTACCCACGGGCCGGATCCGGCCGCCGACACCGCTGTCGGGACCGTCGCAGGTGCGACAGGTCGGACAGGGCAGGCAGGTACACACCAGGCATGATGAACTGACCGTTGACGAGGACCGGGACGAGAAAGCACCCATGACCGAGCGAAGCGAGCGAACCGACAGGCAGACCGACAGGCACCGCGTCCGGCACGCCGTGCCGTTGAGCCTGTCGCTGCGCCTGTCGCCGGCCTTGTCGCTGAAGCGAGGACGGCGATGACCTCAGCCCGACTGTTGTCCAACCGCTACGAGTTGGGCGAAACGCTCGGCTACGGCGGCATGTCCGAAGTCCACCGGGGCAAGGACGTACGACTGGGCAGGGATGTGGCTGTCAAGGTCCTGCGCGCGGACCTCGCCAGAGACCCGCAGTTCCAGGAACGGTTCCGCCGCGAGGCACAGAACGCGGCGGCGCTCAACCACCCCGCGATCGTCGCCGTGTACGACACCGGCGAGACCCGCACCGACTACGGCCCGCTGCCCTACATCGTGATGGAGTACGTGGACGGGCGGACGCTGCGCGACATCGTCAAGTCCGAGGGACCATTGCCCGCCAAGCGCGCCATGGAGGTCATGGCCGACGTGTGCGCGGCGCTGGACTTCAGCCACCGGCACGGCATCGTGCACCGGGACGTCAAGCCCGCCAACATCATGATCACCAAGACCGGCGCCGTGAAGGTGATGGACTTCGGCATCGCGCGCGCGGTGTCCGACGGCCAGGCCGCAGTCACGCAGACCGCCGCGGTGATCGGCACCGCCCAGTATCTGTCCCCGGAACAGGCTCGCGGCGAGGCGGTGGACGCGCGCAGTGACGTGTACGCGGCCGGCTGCGTGCTGTTCGAACTGCTCACCGGCGAACCGCCGTTCACCGGCGACTCTCCGGTCGCGGTGGCCTATCAGCACGTCCGCGAGGACCCGCGGCCGCCGTCCGCGCTGAACAACCGGGTACCGCCGTCGCTGGACGCGATCGTGCTCAAGGCGATGGCCAAGGGACCGGCCAACCGTTACCAGTCCTCCGCCGAGATGCGCGGCGATCTGGTGCGGGTGCTGTCCGGCCAGCGGCCCGCGGCGCCGATGGTGATGACCGACGCCGACCGCACCTCGATCATGGGTGCCGGCCGGACCGAGATGATGACCGGTGGGCGGCACCGGCCCAGCGCGATCGCCAGTGACTACGACGACTACGACGACTACGACCCGGACGAGGAACGGCGGCGGCGCACCAAGCGCGGCTGGCTGATCGCGCTCGGCATCGTCGGCGGCATCGCGATCATCGTGCTGCTGGCCGTGCTGATCCCGAAACTGTTCGGCGGCAACGACGATCCGAACGCGGGCAAGATCGCGGTGCCCAACGTCGTCAATCAGCTGCAGTCGCAGGCGATCCAGGCGTTGAACACGGCGAACCTGGTGCCCGTCACCAAGGACGTGACGTGTGCGCCGCAGGGCACGCCCAACGCGCTGTGCACGACCGACCAGGTCAACCACGTCCTGCGGACCACGCCCGGGGTCGGCACCTTGCTTGCCACCGGCAGCAAGGTGACGCTGTTCGTCGGCGCGCCCGCCGCCGCGGTGAAGGTGCCGGACCTGTCCGGCATGACCCAGCAGCAGGCGCAGGCGGCACTCCAGGCCGCACATCTGGTGCTGGCGTCGAACCCGGGCAGCTCTCCGCAGACCGACCAGTCGAAGGTCGGCAAGGTCGTGGCGCAGAACCCGGCCGCGAACGGGACTGCCCAGCCGGGCAGTCAGGTGAGCATCACACTGGGCGCGCAGCCGCAGACCGTGGCGGTGCCCGACGAGACCGGCAAGTCCTACGACGACGCGAAGTCCGACCTGCAGAGCAAGGGCTTCACCGTGGAGAAGGACACGACGGCCAGCGACCAGCCGCCCAACCAGGTGGTCGGCATGAACCCGGACGCGGGCACGCAGGTCGCGCCGGACACCAAGATCACGCTGAGCGTGTCCGACGGCAGCCAGCAGCACATCAGCGTGCCGAACCTGAAGGGCATGACGAAGGACCAGGCCGAGCAGGCGCTCGCGAACGAGGGCTGGACGGGCAGCTTCAACGTCAACACCCAGCAGACGTTCGATCCCAACTCCGACGGCATCATCAGCGACCAGAACCCGGGCCAGGGATCGCAGATCGCGAAGGACCAGTCGGTGTCGATCACGGTCCAGCAGTTCGTCGGCGGCGGCGGGTCACCCACGACCACGCCGGGCAACGGCAACGGCAACGGCCCCCCGTTCGGCTGATCCGGTCATGACCACGAAGGCCCGGCGGAGCGATCCGCCGGGCCTTCGTTTCGGTGTCGAGTCTTCGGTGTCGACCTTTCGGTGCCGACTCTTCGGTGCCGACTCTTCGGTGCCGACTCTTCGGTGCCTTTCCCTGCCGGCTCTTTTCCCTGCCGGCTCTTCGGTGCCGGCTCTTCGGTGCCGGCTCTTCGGTGCCGGCTCTTCGGTGCCGGCTCTTCCCTGCCGCTTTACAGGCGGGCCGCGTCGGCCAGTACCCGCAGCTGAGCCTCCAGGTCGGCGACCGTGGCCTCGGGCACGTGGTGTCCGCAGACCGTGAGCCAGTTCGCCAGCATCCGGTGCCCGGAGTCGGTGAGCACCGACTCGGGGTGGAACTGCACACCCTCCACCGGCAACTCGCGGTGCCGCATCGCCATCACGATGCCCGACTCGGTGCGGCCGGTCACCTCGAACTGCTCCGGCACGGTCTCGGGCAGGACCGTCAGCGAGTGGTACCGGGTCGCGGTGAACGGGTCGGGTAGCCCGGCGAGCACGCCGGCACCGGCGTGGTGCACGAGACTTGTCTTGCCGTGCAACAGTTCCGGCGCGCGGTCCACGACAGCACCCCAGGCCACGGCCATCGCCTGGTGGCCAAGGCACACACCGAGCACCGGCACTTCGCGCCGCGCGCACTCGCGGATCACCTCGATGCTCGACCCTGCCCGCTCGGGCGTGCTCGGACCAGGACTGACCAGCACCCCGCCGATACCGTCGAGCGTGCCTGCCAGCGCGGCCGGGGCCAATTCGGGTGCGTCGTTGCGCAGCACCCGGCACTCGACATCCAGCTGGGCCAGGTACTGGACCAGGTTGTAGACGAAGCTGTCGTAGTTGTCGACCACCAGCACGCGCATGCGGCCAGCCTATCCGCCGCGTGTCGGGCTCTAGCCCGCTGTCACGTCGTTGAACGGCAGCAGCGGGTCGATGATCGGGAAGAGGACGAAGAACAGCAAGGCGACCACACCGCACACCAGCACCACGGCCAGTGTGATGCGGACGGCGACCGGACCGGGAAGATGCCGCCAGATCCAGCCGTACATCAGCTGGTCTCCTTCATCTCCGGCGGCATCTTGTTGGCGGGCGTCTTCTTCCAGTCCTTGACCAGCACCGCGTGGATGATCATCCGCTGTGCCGCCGAGAACTTCGGGTTGCACGTGGTCAGGGTGAGCAGCGATGCCTCCTGGCCGGTCGACACCTTCTCGCCGTAGTGGTGCGGGATCGGTGCCACGACGTCGCCCTCGGACGGCAGCACGATCTCCCGGCCGACGGTCTGCTGGTACAGCCCGCCCAGCGGCTGCACCTTCGCCTCGCCGTCCGTGCCGGAGCACTGCTTGGTCTTGCCCTTGTCGGTGGCCCAGGTCGGGACCTCGCCCGGCAACGGCAGCATCCGGTAGACGTACCAGTCGGACGCCGTCTCGATCAGGATCGCGTCGCAGGACTGGACCAGGCCGAGGTCGTCGAACGGAGCACCCTCGCCGACCCGGTGTCCTGCCACCGCGAAGTTGCCGGGCTCGCCGGGCAGTGCGGTGCCCACGTAGTGGCCCGGGCCGATCGCCAGGTCGTTCGGGTTGGTGCCCTCGATGACGGTGAAGACGTAGTCCTGGCCGAACGCGGGGATGTAGAGCTTCGCGATGCCCTTCCCGTCGGCCAGGTCGTAGTGGTTGCTGCGCTGCTGGCCCGCGCCCACGGTGTCCCACTCGTTGTTCAGCGAGGTGGTCGCACTGGCCTGCTTCTGCGCGGAGAAGATGTTGGTCACGTACAGCTCGTAGACCACGAACAGCAGGACGACCATGCCGCAGGTGATCAGCACCTCGCCCACGGTCCGCAGCGCGGTGCGGCCGCGCTCCTTCGGCGGGTCCACCGGTGGGCGGTCGGCGAAGCTGGACAGGCTGGTGGCGAAGCTGTCCCCGAGGTAGGTCTCCTCGGTCAGGTCCTCGTCGGTGAAGCTGCCGTGCCGGGACTGGTACTCGTCCTGGTCGCGGTCCGGGTAGCCGGGCGAGCCGGCCTGGGTGCGACCCTGACTGACCGCGCCGAAGTCCTCGACCCGGGGGATGAACTCGGTTTCGTCGATCTTCGGGATGAAGGTGGTGGGCCGCTCCACGCCCGCCGGCCTGCCCGCGCCGAGCGGCGCGCCCTGCGACTGGCCGTCACCGGCCTTGCCCGATCCGGGCGATCCGGCCGGCTGGCCGGGCTGCTCGGGTGTGCCGGGCTGGCCCGTTCCCCGCCGGGGTCCCGGTTGCGGGGGCTGCTGGCCACCCGCGGCCGGGCGGCCGGTGGCGGCCTGTCCGGTGGGTGGCTGCGGACCGCCGGGACGCTGCGATGCGGCCGGGCCCAACGGCCCGCTGTGTCCATGGGGACGCCCCTGAGGCCTGCGCGACGGCCACGGCCCTTCCCGCCCTGGCGGGGGCGGTGGCTGTTGACTCACCCTCGATCCTCCACAACGTGCGTTGCCTGGCCGAACCCGTACCGATCGGGCCCCCCAATGATGGCCCAGACCACGTTTGACCGACTTGAAGTCCGGTCGTTGTTCGCGGAACTCCTGGATTAGGTTAACGTGTTCAAACGGAGGGGGTCGCCATTGCGGCCGCGGTAACACCGTACGCGCCGCTGCCCGGCGACCACGCCCAGGCACCAGTTCCCAGCACCAGTTTCACCCAGGCGAGGACATCATGCCCAAGTCCAAGGTCCGCAAGAAGGCTGTCTACACCGCGCCGGCCGATCGCCGGACACCGGTGAAGGCGCGGCTGGCCGGCCCGTCCCATCCGATCTACATCACGGTGATGCTGGGCCTGATGCTGATCGGCTTGGCCTGGCTGGTGGTCACCTACCTGGCAGTGGACAAGATCCCGTTCATGAACGGGCTGGGCTCGTGGAACTTCCTCATCGGGTTCGTGCTGATGATCGGCGGTCTGCTGATGACCATGCGCTGGCGGTGACCCGGTCCCCCGGGCGATCAACCAGTTCACCAGATCGGGTAGTGCCGCACGCCACCGTGTCGCGTGCAGTTCATCCGTCGGTCACCAAACGACACAGCTGTAAGTCATCCCCAGTGGGGACAACTCCTGTGGACAACTTTGTGCGCGGAAGCACGAGCCTGATCAGCGGCCTTGGTCAGATCCGCTGGCCGACGCCGCCATAGATGAGCGAGTTGTGGCCGTACTCCAGCTCGATCTCCGGCCGCCACTCCCGGGTGAACACGACTCCGGGGTCAACCAGGTCGTATCCGGTGAAGAACCGGGACACGTCCGCCTTGTTTCGTTCGGTCACCGGATTGGCCGACCGCCGGTACTGCTCGACCAGATAGTCGGCCTCCGGCCGCGCATCGCACGTGACGTGGCTCACCACGAGATAGCTGCCCGGCACGGTCGCGTCCCGGTACCGGGCCACCAGCCGGTACGGCTCCTGCTCGTCGGGCACGAAATGCAGCACCGCGAACGCCAGGATGGCCACCGGCTCGTCGAAGTCGACGAGCCGCCGGGTCACCGCGTGGTCGAGCACCATGGCGCAGTCGCGGATGTCGGCCCGCAGAATGGCCGCGTTCTCGTTCTCGGCCAGGATCAGCTCGCTGTGCGCGACGGCCACCGGCTCGTTGTCCACGTAGACGACCTTGGCGGCCGGGTCGACCCGCTGGACCACCTCGTGCGTGTTGCCCACCGTAGGGATCCCGGAGCCGAGGTCGATGAACTGGCGGATACCGTGCTCGGCCAGGTAGGTCAGGGTGCGGCGCAGGAAGCCGCGGTTCTCCTGGGCCAGCGACTGCGCGTCCGGCAACTCGGCCGTCAGCCGCTTCGCGAACTCCCGGTCCACCTCGAAGTTGTTCGCGCCACCGAGCACGTAGTCGTACACCCGCGCCGCGTTCGGTCTGCTCAGGTCGACATCAGCCGGAACCCAGCTGAGGTGCTCGGCGGGCATGCGGAAACTCCTCGGTGGCCAGGGGAAAACGGCCAGCCTAGCCAGGCGGGTCGACGGCCACCAGAAACGTCGCCCGGGTGGCCGAGCGGCGTTACGCGGCGTCTGATCGCAGCGGCCCCGCGGGCACCGCGGCCGACCCCGATGGGCCAGACTCGTCGCATGACCGGACCGCGACAGCCAGGCTCGCACACATGGTCGGCGCGGCCCGCGCTGGTCGTGACCGTGTGGGTGCTGGCCCTGGGCACGCTGCTGTACGCGGTGTTCACCGGCGACCAGATCGGCAGGCTGGTGCTGGCCGTCGCGACCGTCGGGCTGATCGCGTTCGGCCTGTACGGCACCGTCGCGCGGCCCCGGCTGGCCGTGGACGCCGACGGCATCGAGGTCCGGCGGTTGTCCGGCCGCCAGCGACTGGCGTGGGACTCGGTGCGGATCCGGGTGGCCACCACCCGTCGGCTGGGCAGGCAGGTGTCCCTGCTGGAACTGGACACCGAGAACGACGACGACCCGGACGGCGGCCTGATCCTGCTCGGCTGGCTGGACCTGGGCACCGAGCCGGAAGAGGTCGCGGCGGTGCTGCGCCGCTACCAGCTGCGCTGATCCGACGGACCGGGACCAGGACTCACTCTCAGGCGAACTGGGGTATCTGCGGCGCGCGCACCAGCACCAGGCCCAGCAGCACCAGCAGGGCGACCGCCACGGTCACGCCCTGCCACAGTGTTCGGCGCCGCGCCGGCACGTTGACCAGCGCGAACGTCACCGCGGCACCCACGATGAGCCCGCCGACGTGGCCGAGCAGCGAGATGCCCGGGATGACGATGCTGATCACCAGGTTCACCGCGATCAGCCCGACCACCTGGCCGGGGTTGATCTTGAGCCGGTAGACGATCACCAGCAGCCCGCCCATCAGGGCGAACACTCCGGTCGACGCGCCCGCCTCCTGGGCGTTGGGCGCGCTGAACACGAACACCGCGACGTTGCCGCCGAGCACACCGAGCAGGTAGACGATGCCGAACCGGACCGGCCCCAGCACCCGCTCCAGGTCCCGCCCGATCACCCAGAGGGCGACCATGTTGAGCAGGATGTGGATCGGGTTGATGTGGATGAAGCCGGCCGTGATCAGCTGCCACCAACTGCCGTTACGGGTCGCCAGCGGGAACAGCGCCCACTCCTGGAACAGCGACGACCCGCTCAGGTTCGTGAGGCTGCGCGCCTGCACCACCGTCACCACGTACACGATCACGTTGACCGCGACGAGCACCGGCAGCACCAGCGGCTTGCCGTCCGGCCGGGCGCCGGAGATGGTCACCGGGCGACGGACGTTCCGGTTGCCCTGGGCGACGCAGTCCACGCAGTGCTGGCCGACCGAAGCCGGCCGCAGGCACTCCGGGCAGGCCGGCCGGTCGCACCGGCTGCAGCGCAGGCCAGTGGGCCGGTCCGGGTGGCGGACGCAGACCGGTAACGCCGGTTGCTCCGCCTGCGGACCGGCCGGCTGCCCGGGAGGCATGGTCACGGGTTCGCCTTACCCCTGGTCCTTGGTCACCGTGATCCGCTCGATCACCACGTCCTGCACCGGACGGTCCTGGGCGCCGGTGGCGGTGGTCCCGATGGCGTCCACGACGTTGCGGGACTCCTGGTCGGCGACCTCGCCGAAGATGGTGTGCGCGTAGTTCAGGTGGGTCGTCGGGGCGACCGTGATGAAGAACTGGGACCCATTGGTGTTCTTGCCCGCGTTGGCCATGGCCAGCAGGTAGGGCTTGTTGAACTGCAGTTCCGGGTGGAACTCGTCCTCGAACTTGTAGCCGGGACCGCCGCGGCCGGTGCCGGTCGGGTCGCCGCCCTGGAGCATGAAGCCGGCGATGACCCGGTGGAAGATCGAGCCGTCGTAGAACGGGCCCTCCCCGGTGCCACGGGCGTTCTGACCGTACTTCTTGGTGCCCTCGGCCAGCCCGACGAAGTTGCTCACCGTCTTCGGCGCCTGGTTCGGGAACAGGTTCAGACGGATGTCCCCCATCGAGGTGTGCAGGGTTGCCGTCACTATCGCTCCAACGAGCGATTCATTGCTCTCAGCCACAGGGTTCATCGTGCCATCCACGGCGAACTGGCGGCGGACGGGGCAGGATGGGGCTGCCGAGCCGCCCGTGACCGGCCGATGGTTGGCAGGTCAGCGGTGGTGGTATCCGAGTGATCTAGTGACCAGTGACCAGAGACCAATGCCGACGAGGAGCCTGGAGCACAGCGATGGACGAGGTGAAGGCCATGACACACGCTGGCGAGACGGTCGGCCGAACAGTGGGCACCGGGTTGCGCAACCTGCGGCTCAGTGCGACGCAGGTAGGCCAGGCAGGGATCGACGCGGTCCGCGAGGCGACGGCGGAGACCCAGGCGGAGGTCGTCGCGACCACCCGCAAGGCCCGTAAGCAGCTGGCCAAGGACGCCCACCGGACCGCGAAGTCGACGGCCAAGGACGCTCGCCACACAGCCAAGTCGACCGCGAAGAACGTGGGCCGCGGCTCGAAGCGGGCCCGCAAGAACGCGGCCCGCACCGCCCGCAACGCCAAGGGCGCGGCGAACGACCTGCTCGCGGCCGCCACGCACGGCAAGACCAAGCGGCGCAGGTGGCCGTGGCTGCTGGGCATCGGCGTGGTGACGGTCGGCGCTGCCGCCGCCTACGCCATGAAGGGACAGCAGCAGACGGCACCCGAACCCGAGCCGGTAGTGGACGTGAACCGGGACCGCTTCGCGACCAACGGCTCCGCGCCGCACCCGCGGCAGGACCAGCCGCTGACGGACGACCCGGTGAACCACCGGAACTGACGCACACGTTCGAACCTGGCGGCCGGCGGGCCACGACACCGACATCGACGTCGACATCGTGCCGCGCCGGCCGTCGTTCGTGTTACTGGGTGAGGCTCTGGACCACCGCGGTCGCGACGAGCCGGCACTTGATGGTCTGCAGCTGGTTGCTGAGCACCACGATCGCGGTCCCGCCCTTGGCGATCGCGTAGACGGCCCCGTCGGACATCGCCTGCGAGCCCCCGTTCCAGCCGGACGGCTGATCGGCCGGGCTGGACGTCTTGATCGGCGCGGCCTGGTTCACCAGGGCGTCCGCCACCGCGGCGGTCCCGACGTACACGCGGACCGTCATCTGCAGGTGGCCGTCGGGCCGGTAGAAGTAGCAGACCGGGTGCGGTTGGCCGTCGGAGGAGGACGAGATCCTCACCGAGGCGACGTGCTGCCCGTTGTCGTCCTGGACCTCGTTCTGGTCCAGGTAGGGGCAGGCGGCGGTCTTGGCGGGGGGCAGCACCGGCGGCACGGGGGTGTTCGCGGGCGGGGCCGTGGTACGCGCCGGGAGTTCGGACACCACCGGACTGGCGGTGCCCTTGATCGGCGTACCGCAGCCGCCGAGCAGAGCACCCAGGGCGAGTGTCGCGGCGGCGGCAAGGACAGCTCGTCTCATATCACCGGAAGTGAAGCAGATGGCCCAGCCGACACGATCGGTGGCCCAGCCCTGTCGTCCCGACCTGGTAGCCCATGGCCGCGTGTTGTCACTCACTACGAGAACCAGCCCGCTCGCCAACGCGAGGAGCTCGCACCGGGTCTCTTCTGGGTTCACCCAGAAGAGATAAAGGGAGAGGACAGCCGCGCGAACGGTGACCGATACTCCGGTGGGCCGGATGCAACACGATACGAACCACGATCAGCCGCTGGTCACCACCCAACCCAACCACGACGCCAACGCAACAAGCTCACACCGTGGGGGTCCGGGGGGGTCGCCCCCCAGAAACGAAGACGAGCGACCCGGCAAGGCGCGCAAGCGCCCAGCAGGCTCGCCCGAACGAACCACGATCAGCCGCTGGTCACCACCCAACCCAACCACGACGCCAACGCAACAAGCTCGCACCGTGGGGGCCTGGGGGGTCGCCCCCCAGAAACGAAGACGGGCGACCCGGCGAGGCGCGCAAGCGCCGAGCAGGCTCGCCCCGAGCTCGTGGAGACGAAGGGGATCGAACCCTCAACCCCTGCCTTGCAAAGGCAGTGCTCTCCCAATTGAGCTACGTCCCCTGGGGACAACAGCACAAAGCGGGAGTGGCCGGTAGCCGGCCTACTCCCGCTTCGCTGACATCACTTGTCGGTGGGAGCGGTGGCCTCGCGCCACAGGTCGGCCTCGGCCTTCGCGGACCGGCTGCGGCGGATGATCAGCAGCGCGGCGGCGGCCACGGCCACGAGTGCGAGGATCTTCTTCACGTCAGGTCGCCTCCTTGAGGGCTGTTCATGACCCCGACCACCGCCTTCGACGATGGATCGTGGTGCGTGGGCCTAGGAGGACTTGAACCTCCGACCTCTTCGTTATCAGCGAAGCGCTCTAACCGCCTGAGCTATAGGCCCCCGAGAACGAACCGAAGACTATCGTACCGCCGTTCGGTCGCCCAAATCGGCTACTCCCGCTCGGCCAGCGTGATCTCCAGGCCGCCTGCCAGGTCCGCGGACACGTTGTAGACGAACGAGCCGACCGTGGCCAGCGCCGTGAACAGCACGATGTTGATCGCGCCGATGATCGCGGCGATGCCGAACACGCGGCTGGCGGTGATCAGTGGGCCGCTGCTGCCGCTGCTGGTGTTCTGCGCGAACTCGTTGTACGTGCCGTTGACGCGGTCCCACACACCCATGCCGTCCAGCACGCCGTAGAGCACGCCGACCGCCACGAGCCACACGAAGAACAGCGCCACGGACAGCACGAACGCCAGCTTCAGCACCGACCAGGGGTCGACGCGGCGCACCTGCAGGCTCGCCCGGCGCGGGCCGCGGCCGGGGCGGCGCAGTGCCGACGGGGTCGGTCCGGCACCGGCGGCCGGTGCCACTGCCGGGCGCATCGATCCCGGGCCTGGGGTGGGCGCGTTGAAGTTGACCGTGGTCCGGCCCGTGGGGTCGGTCGTGGGCCGGGCGTCCGGGTGCACGCCGGACTGGCCCGCGGTGGCCGCGAACACCGAGGACGCGGCCGTGCCGGAGACGACACCGCCGGCCAGCGCGTCCGAGCTCACCCCACCGCTGTCGGGGTAGGAGTCGGAGCGCGGGCTGCGCTGGTAGCCCCAGTCGGAGAATCTGGTGGTCGCCTCGCTGGGCGAGGCGGCGGCGGCGGTCGTGTCGTGCTCGTTGACGTACCGCTCGTCGGTGGAGACCCGTTGCCACGGCGGCGGGGCCGCTGACGTGACCTCGGGGCCCTCGACCGGCGAGGTCACCACGGTCTTGGCCGACTCCGGCTCGTCGGTGGAACGCCCGGCGGGCTTGGCCGCCGGGGCCGTGGCAGCCGCCGCGGCCGGCGGAGTTGCCGGCGATGCAGGTGTCGACGTCACCGGTGCCGCCTTGGCCTGGACCTCGGGCTGCGTCGTCGAACCGGGCTTGGCCGCACCGGTAGCCCTGGCCGGCTTGGCCGCCTGGCCGCCGGACGACTTGACCTGGCCGGACGACTTGGCCTGGCCGGCCGGCTTGGCCTGGCCGGCCGGCTTCGGCTGCACGGTCGGCTTCGGTTCGGGCGACGCCGAGGCCGACCCGTTGCCGCGGCCGTTCGACGTGCTCGATGCCGTTGTCGTGCTCGGCTTCGCCTCGACATCCGGTGACGCGGTGGCGACCGCGCGTTCCTCGCGCGTCGTCTCGGCTGGCACGTCCGCGGTGTCCGGCTTGTCGGGTGAGGTCACGAGCTTCCCTAACTGGTGGAGTTGGCCGGGACGACCGGGCCGGTCGTCCCGGACCCGATCATCCTTCGGTCTGGGGTTCGGTGTCGGTTCCGGTCGCGGTTTCGGTATCGGCCGCTGTCTGGGAGACGTCCGACACCTCCTCCGCGTTCGTCTCGGTGACGTCCGACACGTCCTCGGCGTTGCGGGCGACGGCTACCAATGTGGTCCTTTCGGCGAGGTTCATCAACCGGACGCCCTTGGTCTGGCGGCCCGCCTTCCGCACCTCGCGCGCACTGGTCCGGATCACCACACCGGTCGACTCGATCGCGTACAACTCATCGGCCTCGTCGACGATCAGCGCACCTACCAGCCTGCCACGGCGGCTGTCGTACTGGATGGTCAGCACGCCCTTCCCACCGCGACCCTGCAGCGGGTACTCCTCGATCGGCGTCCGCTTGGCGTAGGCGCCGTCGGTGGCCACCAGCACGTACTTGCCCGCGATCACGACACCCATGGACAGCAGTTCGTCGCCGTTGTTGAACCGCATGCCGAGCACGCCGGACGTCGCCCGGCCCATCGGCCGCAGCGCCTCGTCGGAGGCGTGGAAGCGGATCGACTGGCCACCCCGCGACACCAGCAGCAGGTCGTCCTCGCCGGCCGCCAGCACCGCGCCGACCAGCTCGTCGTCCTCGCGCAGGTTGATGCCGATCAGGCCACCCGCCCGGTTGGAGTCGAAGTCGGACAGCCTGCTCTTCTTGACCAGGCCGCTCTTGGTCGCCAGCACCAGGTACGGCGTCACCTGGTAGTCGCTGATGTGGATGACCTGCGCGATCTGCTCGTCCGGCTGGAAGGCCAGCAGGTTCGCCACGTGCTGGCCGCGGGCGGTGCGGCTGGCCTCGGGCAGCTCGTACGCCTTCGCCCGGTAGACCCGGCCCTTGTTGGTGAAGAACAGGATCCAGTCGTGCGTGGAGCACACGAAGAAGTGGCCCGACGATGTCGTCCTGCTTGAGGGCCGCGCCCTGGACGCCCTTGCCGCCGCGCTTCTGCGCGCGGTAGAGATCGGTTTTCGTCCGTTTGGCGTAACCCGTCTGGGTGATGGTGACGACGACGTCCTCGACCGCGATCAGGTCCTCGACCGACACGTCACCGTCGAACGGGATGATCTGCGTGCGCCGGTCGTCGCCGTACTTGTCGACGATCTCCATCAGCTCGTCGCGCACGATGGTCCGCTGCCGGACCGGGTTGGCCAGGATGTCCTGCAGGTCGGCGATCCGCTCCTCGATCGCGGCCAGGTCGTCGACGATCCGCTGCCGCTCCAGGGCGGCCAGCCTGCGCAGCTGCATGTCCAGGATGGCGACCGCCTGGATCTCGTCGATCGTCCAGCAGCTCCATCAGGGCGGGTCGCGCGTCGGCGGCCGACGGCGACCGCCGGATCAGCGCGATGACCTCGTCCAGCGCGTCGAGCGCCTTGACCAGGCCACGCAACACGTGCGCCTGCTCCTCGGCCTTCCGCAGCCGGAACCGGGTGCGCCGGACGATGACGTCCACCTGGTGGTGCACGTAGTGCCGGATGATCTGGTCCAGGCGCAGCGTGCGCGGCACGCCGTCGACCAGGGCCAGCATGTTGACGCCGAAGTTGGTCTGCAGCTGGGTGTGCTTGTAGAGGTTGTTCAGCACGACCTTCGCCACCGCGTCGCGGCGCAGGCCGATCACGATCCGCATGCCGCTGCGCGCGTTGGACTCGTCGGCGATGTCCGAGATGCCGGTGAGCTTGCCGTCCTTGACCAGCGCGGCGATGTTCTCCACCAGGTTGTCCGGGTTCACCTGGTAGGGCAGCTCGGTGACGATCAGGACCGTGCGGCCCTTGCTGTCCTCCTCGACCTCGACGACCGCGCGCATCCGGACCGACCCGCGGCCGGTCCGGTAGGCGTCCTCGACTGCCGGCATTGCCCAGGATCAGTGCCTTGGTCGGGAAGTCCGGGCCCTTGATCCGCAGCATCAGCTGCGGCGAGCGTCTCGTCCTCGTCGGCGTCCCAGTTCTCCAGCGCCCACACGACGCCGGCGGCGACCTCGCGCAGGTTGTGCGGCGGGATGTTCGTGGCCATGCCGACCGCGATACCGCTGCCACCGTTGACCAGCAGGTTCGGGATGCGCGACGGCAGGACGTCGGGTTCGCGCGTCTTGCCGTCGTAGTTGTCCCGGAAGTCGACGGTGTCCTCGTAGATGTCGGCGAGCATCGCCATGGCCAGCTGGGTCAGCCGGCTCTCCGTGTACCGCATGGCCGCCGCCGGGTCGTTGCCCGGCGAACCGAAGTTGCCCTGCCCGTCCACCAGCGGGTACCGCATCGACCACGGCTGCGCCAGCCGCACCAGGGCGTCGTAGATCGACGAGTCGCCGTGCGGGTGGTAGTTGCCCATCACGTCGCCGACGACCCGCGAGCACTTCACATAGCTGCGGTCGGGGTAGAGCCGGGTGTCGAACATCGAGAACAGCACGCGACGGTGCACCGGCTTGAGGCCGTCGCGCACGTCCGGCAGCGCACGCGCCACGATGACGCTCATCGCGTAGTCGATGTACGACCGCTGCATCTCCTGCTGGACGTCAACCGGCTCGATGCGTTCGCCGCCGCCGGAGGGTGGCAGGGTTGTCTCGCTCACGGTCCTTCTTCCGTTATCCCGCTGTGCAGATCTGTGCTGCCTTGCAGATCAGGGGTGCCGTTGCCGGCTCCCCGTCGGCCCGTCAGACGTCCAGGAACCGCACGTCCTTCGCGTTGCGGACGATGAACGAGCGGCGAGCCTCCACGTCCTCGCCCATCAGCACACTGAACAGTTCGTCCGCGGTGGCGGCGTCGTCGAGCGTGATGCGCGACAGCAGCCGGTTCGCCGGGTCCATCGTGGTCTCCCACAGTTCCTGGGCGTTCATCTCGCCGAGACCCTTGTACCGCTGGATGCCGTCCTCCCTGTTGATCTTCTTGCCGGACGCCAGGCCGGCCGCCGAGCATCCCGTCCCGCTCGCGGTCGGAGTACGCGAACTCCGGCTCGATGCGCTGCCACTTGATCTTGTAGAGCGGCGGCTGCGTGAGGTAGACGTGCCCGTGCTCGATCAGCGGCCGCATGAAGCGGAACAGCAAGGTGAGCAGCAGAGTCGTGATGTGCTGACCGTCCACATCGGCGTCGGCCATCAGCATGATCTTGTGGTACCGCAGCTTCGACAGGTCGAACTCGTCGTGGATGCCGGTACCCAGCGCGGTGATCAGGCTCTGCACCTCGGTGTTCTTCAACACCCGGTCGATGCGGGCCTTCTCCACGTTGATGATCTTGCCGCGGATCGGCAGGATGGCCTGGAACATGGAGTCCCGGCCCTCCTTGGCCGAACCGCCCGCCGAGTCGCCCTCGACGATGTACAGCTCGCACTCGGCGGGGTTGGTGGAACGGCAGTCCTTGAGCTTGCCGGGCAGGCCGCCGATGTCCAGCGCACTCTTGCGGCGCACCAGTTCGCGGGCCTTGCGCGCGGCCATCCGGGCCTGTGCGCTGGACACCGCCTTGGTGACGATCGCCCTGGCCTCGTCCGGGTTGCGCTCGAACCAGTCGGCCAGCCACTCGTTGACCGTGGTCTGCACGACCGACTTCGCCTCGGTGTTGCCGAGCTTGGTCTTGGTCTGGCCCTCGAACTGAGGCTCCTTGAGCTTCACCGACACGATCGCGGCCAGGCCCTCGCGGACGTCATCGCCGGTGAGGTTGGTGTCCTTCTCCTTGAGCAGCTTCTTGTCCCGCGCGTACTCGTTGACCACGCGGGTCAGCGCGGCGCGGAAGCCCTCTTCGTGGGTGCCGCCCTCGTGCGTGTTGATCGTGTTGGCGAACGTGTAGACCGACTCGCGTGTAGCCGGTGTTCCACTGCATGGCGACCTCGACCTCCATGCGACTCGCCCTTGGCGTCGAAGGAGATCACCTTCTTGTGCACCGGTTCGCGCGTCGCGTTGATGTGCGCGACGAAGTCCTCGAGGCCACCGGGGTAGTGGAAGGTGCGGTCGCGCACCCGGCCCGCGTCCGCGTCCTCCTCGTCCACCGGCAGCCGCTCGTCGTGCAGGCTGATGGTCAGGCCCTTGTTCAGGAACGCCATCTCCTGCAGCCGCCGGGCGACCGTCTCCACGTCGTATTCGGCGGTCTCGAAGATCGTCGGGTCGGCCCAGTACGTGATCGTGCTGCCGGTGCGGCTGGTCGGCTCGCCCTGCTTGAGCGCGTACGCCGGCTGCGAGTGTTCGTAGCTCTGGTTCCAGACATAGCCGTCGCGGCGCGATCTCGATGTCCATCCGGGTGGACAGCGCGTTCACCACGGAGATGCCGACACCGTGCAGACCACCGGACACCGCGTAGGAGTCGCCGCCGAACTTGCCGCCGGCGTGCAGCGTCGTCAGGATCACCTCGAGCGCGGGCCGCTTCTCCACCGGGTGCATGTCGACCGGGATACCGCGGCCGTCGTCGATCACCCGGACACCGCCGTCGGCCTGGAGCGTGACGTCGACCTTGGTGGCGTAGCCGGCCATCGCCTCGTCGACCGCGTTGTCCACCACCTCCTGCACCAAGTGGTGCAGGCCACGCAGCCCGGTGGAGCCGATGTACATGCCCGGCCGCTTCCGGACTGCTTCGAGACCTTCGAGAACGGTGATGGATGACGCGTTGTACACGCTGTTGTTCGCTGCCACGCAGTCCTCGCTGTCTCCTCGTACGATGTGCCGTCACGACCGACTGAGTCTCTGTGTTCAGTCTACTTGCCCACGAACGCTCACGTAGGCCAAGGACACCCCTAGCGTCCTCGCAGAGACCCGGAAGTGAACTTGGACGGGTCGCGCCGACCTTGCCGGTGCCCGACTTCGCTAGTTCGCCGTCAGCGGCCGAGTCATCCGTAGGTGTCGCGCGGGCCGCGGCCGGGCACGTGGCGCGGCCCGTGCCGCCAGCTCGGCGCCGTCGGACCCTGCACCCGCAGCCGCTTGACCACACCGTCGCCCACCGTTGCCGCGATCTTCGCCAGCAGCTGGCGCTGCAGCAACCGCAACTGGGTTGCCCACGCGGTGGAGTCGGCCTGCACGGTCAGCTCACCGCCGGACAACTGCACCGGCCGGGTGTGCTCGGCCACCTCGGCACCGACCAGCTGCGGCCCACTGGCCGAACACCTGCCCACCGGCCAACCGGCCCGCCCACCCGCGGTCACTCGCTATCCGAGCCGCCAACCGCCCCAGAGGTTGCGGATCGCGGTCGTCCGCGCGGGCTCCTGACCAGCGGCGACGCCGTCGGCTCTGCGAGCCGGTGAGCCGGCCGACCGCCGACCGCCGCTGACCACCACTGCGCGTCGCCGCCGACTCCTGGGCCGCCCGCAGCGCGGCCCGGGCCAGGTCGGAACCGTGCAGCGAGCCGTCACCGTGTTCGGTCGCAGGCATGCCACCGTTCGGCCTAGCAGACTCACCCGCGCGTGAGGCGGCAATGTCCGATTTACTGTCGAAAGCGTCGATTTGGGCGTCTCTGGGTAGCCGTGTTATCCACATCATCCACAGGTTTGTCCCCAGATGTGCTACCGCCTGCGCTGTGCTCGTCACCCGGCACGCCGTACCTCCCCGCCCGCCACGTCGAACCGCACGCCGGCCAGTTCGTCCGGCACGTCCTCGGCTACCGCCGCGGTCACGAGCACCTGTTCCGCGCTCGCGGCCACCTTCGCCAGCGCCGCCCGCCGCCGCCGGTCCAGCTCGGCGAACACGTCGTCGAGCACCAGCACCGGCTCGACGCCGTCGCCGCGCAGCAGCTCGTACCCGCCCAGCCGCAGCGCGAGCGCGAACGACCACGACTCGCCGTGGCTGGCGTACCCGCGGGCCGGTGCCTCGCCGAGGATCAGCTCCAGCTCGTCGCGGTGCGGACCGACCAGGCTGACACCCCGGTCGATCTCCTGCTGCCGGACCCGCGCCAGCTCCACGAGCAGCGCGGCCTCCACGTCTCCCGATCGGCCCGCTCGCCGCCGGGCACACCGTATTCACCGGCAGGCTCTGCCCGAGCGAACACCGGTACCGCACGTCGACCGGCACCGACTCCGGAGCCACCCCGGCATAGGCGGCGACCACGTGCGGCGCGAGGTCGGCGACCAGGTCCAGCCGGCCGGCCAGCAGCTCGGCGCCGTGCCGGGCCAGGTGCCCGTCCCACACGTCCAGCGTGCCGGATGTCGCCGGCACCACCGGCCCGGCGCGCGGCTCCCGCCGTCTTCAGCAACGCTCCGCGCTGCTTGAGCACCCGGTCGTAGTCGGCGCGCACCCCGGCGAACCGCGGCGACCGCGCGACCAGCAGCTCGTCCAGGAACCGCCGCCGCTCACCCGGATCGCCCTTCACCAACGCCAGGTCCTCCGGGGCGAACAACACGGTGCGCACGATGCCCAGCACATCCCTCGGCCGCGTGACCGGCGCCCGGTTGATCCGGGCCCGGTTCGCCCGGCCGGGAGTGATCTCCAGATCGATCAGCAGTTCCCGGTCCGCGTTCACCACCGCCGCCCGGACCACGGCCCGCGCGGCGCCGTGCCGGACCAGTGGCGCGTCGGTCGCCACCCGGTGCGAACCCAGCGTCGCGAGATAGCCGATCGCCTCCACCAGGTTCGTCTTGCCCTGACCGTTGGCGCCGACGAGCACGTTCGGCCCCGCCTCCAGGGCGAGCTCGGCCTGCGGCCACGACCGGAAGTCAGTGACCTGCAACTGCCGCACGTACACCGACGGACACCGGCTCGCTCAGCCGGCCGGCGGCGACGCGGGACCCGCTGCGCGCACCGCGTGCCCACCGAACTGGTTGCGCAGCGCGGCGACCGCCTTCATCGCGGGCGAGTCCTCCTGCCGGGAGGCGAACCGCGCGAACAGCGCCGCCGAGATCACCGGCACCGGCACCGCGTGGTCGATCGCCTCGTTCACCGTCCACCGGCCCTCGCCGGAGTCGTCGGACCAGCCGCTGATCTTCGCCAGGCCCGGGTCCTCCTCCAGCGCCTTGACCAGCAGGTCCAGCAGCCAGGACCGGACCACGGTGCCCCGGGTCCACGCCTTGAGCGACCGCGTGCACGTCGGTCACCTCGTCGACCGCGGACAGCAGCTCGTAGCCCTCGGCGTACGCCTGCATCAGGCCGTACTCGATGCCGTTGTGCACCATCTTCGCGAAATGGCCCGCGCCGACCTTGCCCGCGTGCGCGAAACCCTCCTCGCGCGGACCCTCGGGGCGCAACGCGTCGAAGATCGGCATCGCGCGCTCGACGTCCGCGGCGTCGCCGCCGGCCATCAGGCCGTAACCGACCTCGAGGCCCCACACGCCACCGGATACTCCGCAGTCCAGGTAGTGCAGATCACGCTCCGCCAGAAAGGCCGCGTTCGCCTTGTCGTCGGTGAACCGCGAGTTGCCGCCGTCGATCACCAGATCGCCCGCGCTCAGCTCATCGGCCAGCGCGTGGACCGTCTGCCGGGTCGGCTCGCCTGAGGGGACCATCACCCAGACCGTCCGCGGCGCGTCCAGCTGCTTGACCAGGTCCGCCAGCGACGCGGAGTCGCTCAGATCGGGGTTGCGGTCGTAGCCGACGACCTCGTGTCCCGCGCGACGCAAACGTTCGCGCATGTTGAAACCCATCTTGCCGAGGCCGACGAGTCCGAGCTGCACGGTCGTGGTCCTTCCTTGGGGATGTCCTGACGATCAGCGGGATCAGCGGATCAGCCGGGCAACCGGACCGGCATCAGCAGGTACAGGTAGCCCGGCGCCACCTCGCCATCCTCCCCCACGGGCTTGATCAGCGCGGGCCGGTTCGGTGTGGTGAAGGACAGGTGTGCCCGTTCGGTGTGCAACGCGCCGAGGCCGTCGAGCAGGTAGCCCGGGTTGAACGCGATGGTCACCTGGTCGCCGGTGTAGTCGACGGCCAGCTCCTCCTCGGCACTGCCCTCGTCGTCGCCGCCCGCGGACAGCCGCAGCATGCCCTCGCCGAACTCCAGCCGGACCTGGGTGCCGCGCTCGGCGACCAGCGACACGCGCTTGATCGCGTCGACCAGCGAGCTGACCCCGATCACCGCGGCCGAGGTGTGCTCGCTGGGCAGCAGCTGGCGGTACTTCGGGAACTCCGCGTCCAGCAGCCGGGTGGTGGCGCGGCGGCCGGACCCGGCCAGGCCGAGCAGCCCGTCGCCGGACGCCAGCGAGATCTCCACCGAGTTGCCGCTCGTGCCCAGCGTCTTGGCCGCCTCGGCCAGCGTCCGCGCCGGCACCAGCACGGCGGTGTCGGTCACGTCGCCGCCGCCGGAGGTCCAGGCGAACTCGCGCATCGCCAGCCGGAACCGGTCGGTCGCGACGAGGGTCAGCTTGTCGCTCGGCGATCTCCATCCGGACACCGGTCAGCATCGGCAGCGTGTCGTCGCGGCCTGCCGCGATCGCGACCTGGGCGACCGCCTGGCCGAACACCTCGCCGGCGACCTCGCCCGCCCGCTGCGGCATGGTCGGCAGTTGCGGGTAGTCCTCGACCGGCATCGTCGGCAGGCTGAACTTGGCGCTGCCACAGGTGATCGTGACCCGGGAACCGTCCACGGACATCTCGACCGGCTGGGCAGGCAGCGCTTTGGTGATATCGGCGAGCAGGCGACCGGACACCAGCGCGCGACCCTCCGCCGCGATGGTGGCGGGCACGTCGACGGTCGCGGAAACCTCGTAGTCGAAACCCGCGACGGTGAGCGCCTCGCCGGACCGCACGCCGTCGCCGCCCGCGTCGATCAGCACACCGCCCAGCACCGGGATCGACGGCCTGGACGGCAGGCTGCGCGCGACCCAGGCGACTGCATCGGCCAGGCCATCCCGCTCGACGCGAATCTTCATCGAACGTTCCCTCCGGTTCTGGTTCCGCACCGACCCGAGCGGGCCGGCCCTGCGGCGAGAGCGACGGCATCGAGGGCGGAGGCCGGGACCCTCCCCCGGTCGGCCCGCGCCGATGCCTGTCGTGAGGCTCCACCGTAGAGCGTCCTGGGTGCGTTCGTCACGCCGGGACCGAGCACCCAGGGATCACTCGGACGGCGGTTGCCGCCGGCTGTCCCCACTGTCCACACCCCCTGTTTGTTTTTGATTTTCTTCTTAAGAGAAAGAGAAGAACAGCCGTAACAGTAGGCGGTGTGGATTGTGTGGACCGAGGTCGTTCGCCCAGGTCAGGGCGGTCGACCGGCTGTGGACGGAGGGGGGTGGCAACCGGTGGACAACCTGGCGGCTCGGTGGAGAACCGATGCACAGCCCCGCGCCGTCCACACTTCGGCTCAGTTGTGCACAGCTCGATCCACAGATGTGGGTGACTCTGTACCCAGGCTCGGCGGCCCGTCCACAGCCCCGAAAAGTCACCTCGACGGGTGCCCCGGCAGGCCGATTCGGCACACATCCTTATTGGTAGGGCCCCGGACGCGCCGCGGCCCGGTCGGAGAAAGGTTCCTACCGGGCCGCGGGGTACTCGGGGTCAGGCGCGGGCGCGCTGCTTGATCCGGGACGTCAGTTCCTGGACCTGGTCGTAGATGCGCCGCCGCTCGGCCATCTCCTTGCGGATCTTCTTGTCCGCGTGCATGACCGTCGTGTGGTCGCGGTTGCCGAACGTCTGGCCGATCTTGGGCAGCGACAGGTCGGTCAGCTCGCGACACAGATACATGGAGATCTGCCGCGCCTGGGCGAGTGCCTTGGTCTTGCCCGGCCCGCAGAGGTCCTCGATGCTCACCGCGAAGAACTCGGCCGTGACCGCCATGATCGCCGAGGCGCTGATCTCCGGCGCCTGCGAGTCAGGGATCAGGTCACGCAGCACGATCTCGGCCAGCTGCACGTCCACCGGCTGCCGGTTGAGCGACGCGAACGCGGTGACGCGGATCAGCGCGCCCTCCAGCTCGCGGATGTTGCGCTCGATCCGGTCGGCGATGAACTCCAGCACCTCGGCAGGCGCGTTCAGCCGGTCCTGCGCGGCCTTCTTGCGCAGGATGGCGATCCGCGTCTCCAGCTCGGGCGGCTGGATGTCGGTGATCAGGCCCCACTCGAACCGCGTGCGCAGCCGGTCCTCCAGCGTGCCCAGCCCCTTGGGCGGGCGGTCGGAGGAGACCACGATCTGCTTGTTCGCGTTGTGCAGCGTATTGAAGGTGTGGAAGAACTCCTCCTGGGTGCCTTCCTTGCCCTCCAGGAACTGGATGTCGTCCACCAGCAGCACGTCGACATCGCGGTAGCGGCGCTGGAACGCCACCTTGCGGTCGTCGCGCAGCGAGTTGATGAAGTCGTTGGTGAATTCCTCGGTCGACACGTAGCGCACGCGCATCCCGGGGAACAGCCGCTGGGCGTAGTGCCCGACCGCGTGCAGCAGGTGCGTCTTACCGAGCCCGGACTCACCCCAGATGAACAGCGGGTTGTAGGCCCGGGCGGGCGCCTCGGCGACCGCGACGGCAGCGGCGTGCGCGAACCGGTTCGACGAACCGATCACGAACGTGTCGAACGTGTACTTCTCGTTCAACCGGGTCTGCGAGGTCTGCGGCTTGGCGGGCCTGGTGAACGGCTGGGTCGGCGGGGACGCCGATGTGCCGCCGGCGAACGTCGGCCAGATCTCGTGCACGGTGGCGAGGGCGTCACCCTCCTCGTCCACCTCGTCGGAGTTCGGGTCGGCGCCGTCGACCGGCAGGTCCACGTCGGCGGTCCGGTCGCCGGGCGAGCCCAGCCCGTCGATGCGGACCGGGCCGAGATCGACGGACAGCTCGACGTGGGGCACGACGGTCGTGGTGCGGCTCGCGACGGGTACCGCGGCGTCGACCTTGACGGCCAGGGACACGTTCCTGCCCAGCCGGCGGGACAGTGCGTCGGTGATCGGTTCGCGCAGCGCGCGCTCGATGGCTTCCTTCGCGAAGTCACTCGGCGCGGCGAGCAGCGCGGTGCCGTCGAGCAGGCCGATCGGCCGGGTCACCCGCATCCACGCCCGCTGCTGTGGCGACAGCGTGCCGTCCGAGAGTTCCTGGACGACCTGCTCCCACACGACACCGAGACTGGATTGGTCGTCGGACACCTGCGGGTTCCCTCCCCTCATCGACGCGATGCCACTGCCGGTGGCCGGTGCTGTTGATCGAACCCACATGGTGGCACGCGAGCCGACAGTGCGGATCGGGCACGCCGGACGGAAGGGTCACCGGGAACGGAGGTGTCCACAGGCTTGTCCACAACTGTGCACGAACGTACGCCACTCACCATCGAACCCCCCGCAGGTTCAACGCTTCGGCGCCGGCTACTTCGGCCTGGCCGTAACCCCGGTCCCCCTCGCCACAACAGAAGGGGCACGCTAACAAGCGGCGCCGCTTGCCACAAGAGTTCGGTCCGGGCAAGTATCCCGGGCGGCGCGTCGCCGCGCTGAACGATCTGACCGGCCACCCCCGATTTGGTGAGGCCGGTCCGTGGTGCGTACTCTGAAGTGTCTCCCGTTTGCGGCGGGTGCCTTTGTCATGCACTCGGCCCTGCGCAGGAATGGCAGTCGGGGAGACACTAGACCTGATGTCCCGTAGTGAGAAGCCTGGAGACCGACCGTGAGCAAGGGCAAGCGCACCTTCCAGCCCAACAACCGCCGCCGCGCCAAGGTGCACGGCTTCCGGCTGCGGATGCGTACCCGCGCAGGCCGGGGGATTCTGTCCGCCCGTCGGCGCAAGGGTCGCTCCGAGCTGTCGGCCTGAGTCCCGCGACGCCGTGCTCCCCGCGGCGGCCCGACTCACCAACAGCCAGGAGTTCGGGACGGTGGTCCGCCGGGGACGTCGAGCTGGTCGGCCCCGGCTGGTTGTGCACGCCCTGACGAGCGGGACGGGTCAGACGCGGCGGACCGGAGTGGCGGACATGGCGAGCGACACAGCGAGCGAGATCGCGACCCACACTGTGCTTTCCGGGCCCACCCGTGCGGATCACTCGACCGCCCGGGTGGGCTTCGTCGTGAGTAAGGCCGTCGGCAACTCGGTCATGCGGCACCGGGTGTCGCGTCAGCTGCGGCACCTGATGGCGGACCGGATCGGAACTTTGCCGACCGGATGTGCGTTGGTGGTAAGAGCGTTGCCGGCATCGGCCGGAGCGTCCAGCAGTGAACTCGGGGCGGACCTGGACGGGGCTCTGCGCCGACTCAGGCTGTCGACTGAAGCTGGCGATGTGGTGTGACTAGCTCGGAGCTGGGGCAGATGCCCAGGCCCATCGGCGACCCTGCCGATGCTCCTGACCAACCGAGCCTGCCCGCTCGGCCCCTCGTGTTCGCGATCGGTATCTACCGGCGGTGGATCTCGCCGTTCCTGCCCCCGAGTTGCCGCTTCACCCCCAGCTGCAGTGCGTATGCGGCCGAGGCGTTGACAGTGCACGGAGCCCTGCGCGGCACATGGCTCGCGTTCAGCAGACTGCTCAAGTGTGGTCCGTGGCACCCAGGTGGCTGGGATCCGGTGCCACCGCGCCGGGACGGGCCCGCACTACAGCGTGACCCAGGGCACACGGTCCTACACCGGGATCGACTTCACCAGACCCCCGCCGAGGAGTAGCTCCCGTGTTCGACTTCATCTACTACGCCGTCTCGTTCATCCTCTGGTGCTGGCACTGGGTGTTCGGGTTGATCTTCGGGCCGGCCAACTTCATCGGCTGGGCCCTGTCGATCATCCTGCTGGTCTTCACGCTGCGACTCGTACTCCTCAAGCCGGCCATCGCGCAGATCCGCTCGATGCGCAAGATGCAGGCCGTCGCGCCGGAGATGAAGCGGATCCAGAAGAAGTACGCGAACGACCGGCAGAAGCAAGCCGCGGAGATGCAGAAGCTCCAGAAGGAGCATGGCGTCAACCCGCTCGGTGGCTGTCTGCCGCTGGTCCTGCAGATCCCGGTCTTCCTCGGCCTGAACCACGTGCTGCGCTCGTTCCGCCAGGGCACCGACGAGGTCTACTTCTTCAAGAAGCAGGACGTCCTCAACTACCTGGATGCCAAGCTGTTCGGCGCGCACCTGAGTGACGCGATCCTCGGCATCGGCAAGTTCGGTGGCACGCCCGGCTGGCACTGGAGTGTCGCCCCGGTCGCGATCCCGCTGATGATCGCGGCCGCCGTCGCGACCCACTTCACCGCGCGGCTCTCCGTGCAGCGCCAGGCGGCGATGGGCACGCCCGCCACCGGCCAGACCGCGATGATGAACAAGCTCACGCTGTACTTGTTCCCGCTCGGCGTTCTCGTGTTCGGTGGCAGCTTCCCCGTCGGCCTGCTGCTGTACTGGCTGAGCAACAACGGCTGGACGCTCGCCCAGCAGCACTTCGTGTTCCAGCGGATGGACCGCGAGGAAGCGGCGAAGAAGGAAGAGGCACAGCTGAGTCGTGCCGCGCTCGCCCCGAAGCCGGGTCAGAAGCCGGTGAAGCGACGGGCCGTCGCAGGCAGGGTCGAGGACGGCACGGAGTTCGAGGACGCGGTGCCGGTCGAGGACGCCGTCCCGGTGCAGGACGCGGTGCCGAGTCGCGGCGGAAAGTCGAAGCCCGGTCCCGGTGCCAAGCCGGCCCCCGGTGCCAAGCCCGCTCCCGGTGCCAAGGCCCGCGCGAACGACCCGCGGCGTGCGGTCAAGCCGACTGTGCCCAACCCGGGCAAGCCCGCGCCCGGCGCGCGACCGAACACGCGCAACGGCGCCGCGAAGAACGCGAACCGCGCCAACGGTGCGACGAAGCAGGATGGCACGAGCCCGCAGCCGACCAACGGCAAAGCGGGTTCCGCCGCCGAGATTCCCGGTCTGATATCGGACCGTTCCGGGCGGAAGAAGCAGAACCGGAAGCGCGGCTGAGGGGCCGGCCGGTTCTGGAGAGGAGAGAACGTGTCGGAGGCGTTGCAGGAGACCGGCGAGGCGCCCGCAGCCGAGATGGAGGATCAGTCGGCAGCGGAGTCGCCTCGCTCGTCTTCGCAAGACCAGTTGGTGCACGAAGGCGATGTCGCCGGTGACTATCTGGAGCGTCTGCTCGACTTGCTCGACTATGACGGCGACATCGACCTCGATGTCGAGGCCGGTCGGGCGATCGTGAGCATCGACGGTGGGGACGATCTGGAGAAACTGGTCGGGCAGCGGGGCGCCACGTTGGAGGCGCTGCAGGAGCTGACCCGGCTGGCCGTCCAGCAGGAGACCGGCACGCGCAGTCGGCTCATGTTGGACGTCAGCGGCTGGCGGGCAGCTCGGCGGGAGGAGCTCAAGGAGCTGGGGCGCTCGGCTGCCGAGCAGGCGGTGCGGTCCGGCGAGCAGGTGAAGCTCCAGGCGATGACCCCGTTCGAGCGCAAGGTCGTGCACGACGCCGTGGCGGAGGTCGACGGTGCGCACAGCGAGAGCGAGGGCGAGGAGCCGCGCCGGCGCGTGGTGGTATTCGTGCAAAACTGAAAGTTCTGATTGCGGTTCTGCGGCGCGGCCTGTTTCACGTGAAACAGGCCGCGCCGCTATTCTTGGGGCCCGCACCGATGCCGACGGTTTCACGTGAAACGACGAATGGATGGCGCATGAGTTCGGTGTGTCAGAGGCTGTTCGGTGAGCGGCTGCCACTGGCCGAACGCTTCGTCTCCCTACTGACCGAGCACGGTGTCACTCGCGGGCTGATCGGGCCCCGAGAGGTCGATCGACTGTGGGACCGGCACGTGCTCAACTCGGCGGCGATCGCCGAGTTGGTGCCCGAGGGCGCGTCGGTAGTGGATGTCGGTTCCGGTGCCGGACTGCCCGGTGTGCCGCTCGCGATCGCGCGACCGGATCTGCGGGTGGTGCTGCTGGAGCCGATGGCCCGACGGGTCGCGTGGCTCACCGAGGTGGTCGACGAGTTGGGCATCGACGCCCGCGTGGTGCGGGGTCGGGCCGAGGAGCCGAACGTCCGGCAGTCGGTCGGCGATGCGGATGTCGTGACCGCGCGGGCAGTGGCGCCGCTGGCGAAGCTCGCCGGCTGGTGCCTGCCGCTGGCCGCGCCGGGTGGGGCGCTGCTGGCATTGAAGGGCGAGAGTGCGAACGAGGAGTTGAACCGGGACATGGACCTGGTTCGCCGGGCCGGCGGCACCGACGCGTCGGTGGTGACGTGTGGAGCGGACCTGCTCCCCGTCCCCACGACGGTCGTCGTGGTGCGCCGGTCGATGGCGGCCGGTTCGCGTGACGGTCAGCGTCGAACAAGGAAGGATCGGTGACGTGCACCCCGAGCCGCAGAATAAAGCGACCGATGTTCCACGTGAAACTGCGACGGTTGGTCGCGGGCGCCACGGCGCTCCAGATGTCGGGAAGGACGTGCGACCGGCGAACCACTCGTCGGACGACGGTGGTGGCTGGACGCCGATCGCCGAGGAAGCGGAGCGCGCGACGCGGGTGCTGCACCCCGACTCCCTGCAACTCCCCCCGCCGACGCACCGGCGCGTGATGACGATCTCGAACCAGAAGGGAGGCGTCGGCAAGACGACCACCGCGGTGAACATCGCGGCGGCACTCGCGCTGCACGGGCTGCGTGTCCTCGTGATCGACCTCGACCCGCAGGGCAATGCGAGCACGGCGCTGGGCGTCGAGCACCGGTCCGGCACGCCGTCGGTCTACGAGGTGCTGCTCGGTGAGATCTCACTCGCCGAGGCGGCACAGGTGAGCGACCAGTCGCCGAACCTCTTCTGCGTGCCGGCGACGATCGACCTGGCCGGCGCCGAGATCGAACTGGTCGCCATGAACGCGCGTGAGTCGCGGCTCAAGGAGGCGCTGTCCGACGAGGCGCTCGACCAGTTGCACCCGGACTACGTGCTGATCGATTGCCCGCCCTCCCTCGGCCTGCTCACCGTCAACGCGATGGTGGCCGCCGCCGAGGTCTTCATCCCGATCCAGTGCGAGTACTACGCGCTGGAAGGTCTCGGTCAGCTGCTGCGCAACATCGAGCTCGTGCAGCAGCACCTGAACCCGCGGCTGGCCGTGTCCACGATCCTGCTGACGATGTACGACGGCCGGACGAAGCTGGCCGACCAGGTCACGTCCGAAGTGCGGGGGCACTTCGGCGAGGTCGTGCTCACGACCGTGATCCCACGCAGCGTGAAAGTGTCCGAGGCACCAGGATTTGGCCAGACGGTGTTGGCCTACGACCCGGGTTCACGTGGCGCCATGAGTTATCTGGACGCGGCGCGGGAAGTGGCCGAACGGGGTGCGGAGAAAGGGACGACATGACGGAGCGCAAGGGCGGCCTCGGTCGCGGGCTGGCGGCACTGATTCCGAGCGGACCACCGCCCGGCACGGGGCCGGCTGTCGTGCCCAACGGCTCCCCCGCCACGGTGACCGGCAGCGCCCCGGTCGACGTGGCGGTGGCCGGTGCCGTGTACCGCGAGGTGCCGATCGAGTCGATCGCGCCGAACGGCAAACAGCCGAGGCAGGTGTTCGACGAGGACGCGCTCGGCGAACTGGAGCACTCCATCCGCGAGTTCGGCCTCATGCAGCCGATCGTGGTGCGCGAGGCGGACGCCGGCCGCTACGAGATCGTCATGGGCGAGCGCCGGTGGCGAGCCGCCCAGCGAGCCGGGCTGGACACGATCCCGGCGATCGTCCGCAAGACGGCCGACGACGCGATGCTGCGCGATGCGCTGCTGGAGAACATCCACCGGGTGCAGCTCAACCCGCTGGAGGAGGCGGCGGCTTACCAGCAGCTGCTGGAGGAGTTCGAGGTCACCCACGAGGAACTGGCGTCCCGGATCGGCCGCAGCCGTCCGGTGATCACCAACATGATCCGGCTGCTGAAGCTGCCGCTCCCCGTGCAGCGGCGAGTAGCGGCCGGCGTGCTGTCGGCAGGTCACGCCCGCGCGCTGCTGGGGCTGGACGACCCGGGTGCGCAGGAGGACCTGGCCGCGCGGATCGTGGCCGAGGGGCTGTCGGTCCGGGCGACCGAGGAGGCGGTGACGGTCGCCAAGCGGGAGCCGGCGAAGACACCGAAGGCTCCCCCGCGCAAGGCGATGCAGGCACCGGGCTTGCAGGACCTGGCGGATCGGCTGTCGGACAACTTCGACACGCGCGTGAAGGTCGAGTTGGGCCGCCGAAAAGGCCGGATCGTGGTCGAGTTCGCGTCGGTCGACGATCTTGAGCGCATCGTCAAACTGATGAACCCAGATCAGACAAATCAGGCATGATCGGGGGATGTCCCGCCATACCAGGCCCTTTCGTCACGGTGACGAACACGTTGGGTGACCGTTAGGTACGCGAGAGTGCCCGGTCGACGAGTCCGGCGAAGACCTCACCGAGGGACCGTCCGGCGGCTTCGACCGCCATCGGGAGCAGCGAGGTCTCGGTGAGTCCGGGCGACACGTTCACTTCGAGGAACTGGACGTCGCCGTGCACGTCCACGATCGCGTCGGTCCGCGAGACGTCCCGGAGGCCGAGCAGTCGGTGGGCGGCCACGGCGACCTCGCCCACCGCGGCGGCGGTCGCCGGGTCGAGCCGGGCAGGCGCGTGGAAGGTCGTCAGCCCGGCGGTGTAGCGAGCGGTGTAGTCGTAGACCCCGGACTGCGGCACGATCTCGACGGCAGGCAGCGCCTCGGGCCCATCCGGCCCGTCGATCACGGTGACCGCGAGTTCGACGCCCTCGACGTACCGCTCGGCGAGCACGGTCTCGCCGTACGCGAGGCAGCCGACCATCGCGGCCGGCAATTCGACGGCTTCCCGGACCACCTGCGCGCCCAGCGCGGAGCCACCCTGGTCCGGCTTGAGCATCAACGGCAGACCCAGCCGCTCCACCATCGCGTCGAGCACCGCCTGGGCGCCGAGTTCCCGGAACGTGCTGTGCGGCAGCACGACCCAGTCCGGCGTCGCGATCCCGGCGCGGGCCAACTCGGCCTTGGCGGTCGGCTTGTCCCAGGCGCGGCGGCAGGCGCGAGCGCCGGTACCGACGTAAGGCACGTGCAACATCTCGAGCACGTTCTGCACCGCGCCGTCCTCGCCCTCGCCCCCGTGCAGGGCGACGATGACGGCGTCCGGCCGATGGCCATCCCGCAGGCGGGCGACAAGATTGGCGTCCGCGTCCCACTCGTCCACGGTCATCCCGACAGCGCGCAGCGCGGCGGACAACCGCCGCCCGGACCGCAACGACACCTCCCGCTCATGCGACAAGCCGCCGGACAGCACCGCAACCCACACGTCGGACACGCGGTGAGCTCCCTTCCTGGATGACCGAGCCACCCGATGGGGTGGCATTGATCGTTTTCAAGAGTTGAGCGGAACCAACTCAACTTTTCAAACGTTGCGTTATCAGCGGAGCGCGCGCAGGGCCAGCAGGCAACAGCACCATCGGCTATCCGCGGCAGCACCGCACCCGAGATGCACCCAGCACCAGCCGGCCCAGCCACATCATGCCCGGCACCCGGCCACGGCAATCACCAGCCGAAGTAATCATGCACCGACGCACGTAGCGAGGCAGCCACCAGCCACCAGCACCAGCCGGCACCACAGCGCTCGCCACCCGACACAGGCCGAGCCAACGCCAGACATCTGCAGCCAGCCGTCCGAGGTCCGTAGTCCGCCGCACGAGCCGAGGCATCCGCCCGCGAGCAATTGATGGGGCCTGCGGCCGAGGCAGGGCGGTTGAGTCCGTGTGGCGGCGGCCGACAGAAGCCCAGGAGCCGGTCGGCGTGCTGAACCAGGGAACCGGACGCCGGCGAGCCGGGCGGGAGTCCGGGAGTCAGTCGGCGCTGCGGGGGTCCGGAGACTGCGGGGGTCCGGAGACAGCGGGGGTCCGGAGACAGCGGGGGTCCGGGCGCGGTGGACTTGCCACCCCCGTTGGGTGGCGGCTCGGCCGCTGGCTCGGCCTCGTCGGCCGGGTCTCGGCTGTGGCTGGACCGGCCGCCAGAACCTCGAACACGCTGGTGCAAGCGTTTGCGCGGTGAGTGCGCCGCCGGTCAACCGGTTGGGTCAGGCCGTGTCTGGGGACGGGGACTGGGGGCCAGAGAGTGTTCGTTGGGTTACTGGGCCGAACGTGCGGTACAGCTCCATTTCGTCGCTGAGCACGTTCGCCAGTCGCCGCACACCCTCGTGGATCCGTTCCGGGGTCGGGTAGCAGAACGACAGGCGCATCTGGCGGCTGCCCAGTCTGTCCGCATAGAAACCCGTGCCGGACGCGTATGCCACCCGTGCGGTGATCGCCCTGGGCAGCATCGCCTTCGTGTCCACGCCTTCGGGCACGGTCAGCCAGAAATAGAAGCCGCCTTCCGGCTTGGTCCATGTGCAGCCCGGCGGCAGGTACTGCTCCATCGCCGCCAGCATCGCGTCCCTGCGCTCGCGATAAGTCTCGCGGAACGTCTTGATCTGGCCCTGCCAGTCGTGGGTGGACAGGTACCTCGACACGATCAGCTGGTTGATCGTGGGTGGGCACAGCGTTGCCGACTCGGCGGCGAGCACCAGCCGCTCCCGCACCGCGTGCGGCGCCAGGACCCAGCCGACTCGCAGGCCCGCGGCGAACGTCTTGGAGAACGAGCCCAGGTACACGACGTTGTCCTGGTCGTACGAGCGCAGCGCGGGATAGGTCTGGCCGTCGAAACCCAGCAGTCCGTACGGATTGTCCTCGACGACCAGTACGCCGTGCGCCGCGCAGATCTCCAGCACCTCCTGGCGGCGGGCCACTGCCATCGTCACGCCTGCGGGGTTGTGGAAGTTCGGGATCGTGTAGAGGAACTTCACCCTGGCCCCGGCCCGCTCCGTGGCCGCCAGAGCCTCCCGGAGCGCCGAGGGCACCAACCCGGCCTCGTCCATCGCGACATGCACCACTCGCGCCTGATAGGCCGCGAAGGACCCCAGCGCGCCCACGTACGACGGCCCCTCCGCCAGCACCACGTCGCCCGGGTCGCAGAAGATCCTGGTCACCATGTCCAGGCCCATCTGCGAGCCGACCGTCACGACCACGTCGTCCGGGTGCGCCGAGATGCCCTCCATCGCCATGATCTGGCAGATCTGCTCACGCAGCTCAGGGACGCCGTGGGCCGAGCCGTACTGCAGGGCGACCAGGCCGTCCGTGGCGACCAGCGAGCCGATCTCGGCCGACAGTGACTCCAGGGGCAGCGCCGCCAGGTTGGGCATGCCGCCGGCCAGGGACACCACCTCGGGGCGGCTGGCCACCGCGAACAGTGCCCGGATCTCGGATGCGGTCATGCCGGCCGTGCGGGCCGCGTACCTGTCCAGATGCGGGTCGAGGCTGTGCCCGGCGGGGCGGGCGAGGGCGGCACGGTTGTCGTCGGCTGGCCGGGGATCGGTCACGCGCCCTCCACTGCATCCGTCGGGGTAGATCGGACGAGTGTATCCGGCCACGTTCTGGGTACCGCCGCCTTCCGGGGCCGATCACATGCATTTACCATAGTCGCGGTATTACCGTCGTGGCTGCCATCCGGGGGAGGTCTGGTGTCCCGACACATTGTCGGTGTCACGCTCGACAATCTCGAGCACCTGCCCAAGAAGTGCCGTCATTGCGTGTTCTGGGAACTGGCCCCTCACCTGCGGGAAGAGGCCGAGCAGTTCGGGCAGACGGACTTCGAGAAGGAAGCTTGGGTGTCCAGCGTCCTGCTCGAGTGGGGCTCCTGCGGCCGCGTCGTCTACCTCGACTCGGTGCCCGCCGGCTACGCCCTCTATGCCCCGCCCAGCGCCGTCCCGCGCGCCGTCGCGTTCCCGACGTCCCCGGTCAGCGCGGACGCGGTGTTGCTCACCTCACTGCGGATCCTGCCCGAGTTCGAGGGCACCGGGCTGGGCCGGGCGCTGGTCCAGGCCGTCGCGAAGGACCTGACCCGGCGCGGCGTGAAGGCCATCGAGGCGTTCGGCATGGCGGAGCCCGAACCCGACTCGTCGTGCGTGATGCCGGCCGACTTCCTGCGGTCCGTCGGCTTCAAGACGGTCCGGCCGCACCAGAAGTGGCCGCGGCTGCGGCTGGAACTGCGGTCGGCGCTGTCCTGGAAGGAAGACGTCGAGGCCGCGCTGGAGCAGCTGTTCGGCACGGTGACCATCTCCACCACCGCGGTGTCGCCGGTCGCGGCGGGCGCGCGCCGCTAGGCCCGGTCGGCCTTCGTCAGCTCGTAGCGCAGGATGTCCTCGTAGGTGAACGTGCCGGTGGGCTGGTCGTTCTCGCCCAGCAGGTACAGCCGCTTCACCGCGATCAGGATCCGCTCGGCCACCAGGTCCCGGAACGTGGGTTCGGTCAGCTTCGCGCGGTCCTGCGGGTTGGTCAGGTAACCGATCTCGATCCGCACCGCGGGGCAGCGCGTCATCCGCAGCGAGTCCCAGGTCTTGGGATGCGTCCGGCAGTCCTGCAGCCCGGTGCGGGCGGCCAGCTCGCGCTGGATGATGTCGGCCAGCGCCTCCCCGACCGTCGACGTGGTGGTGCCGTTGCCGCCGCCGAAGTGGAAGCACGCCACGCCCTGCGCGAGCGGCGAGTGGTTGGCGTCCACGTGCAGCGACAGGAACAGGTCGGCACCGGCCTCGTTGGCGAACCGGGCGCGTTCGGCCTCGGCAGGGCAGTTGTCCAGTCCCCTGGTCAGCAGCGCCTCCATGCCGGTGGCCACCATCTGGCCCTCCAGCCGCCGGGCGAGGTCCCACACCAGGTCAGCTTCGGTGACGTCGCCGTAGGTACGGCCGCGGTCCTCGGCGCCGTGTCCGGGGTCGATCACGATCCGCTTGCCGCGCAGCATCGGGCCGGACTGGCGGACCCGCTCCTGCTCACGCAGGAACACCGGCCGCCCGCCCCTGGCCATCGGGGACAGCTGGCGGAACGCGCGCAGGGTCGCCGGGCCGCAGATGCCGTCGACGACCAGGCCGTAGTCCCGCTGGAAGCTGCGCAGCGCCTGCTCGGTCTGCGGACCGAACATGCCGTCCGGCCGGCCGGCGTCGTAGCCCAGTTCGAGCAGGCGTTCCTGCAGGGCCGACACGTCGTCGCCGGTGATCGGCTGGCTCACCAGGTACGCCAGTGGCCGCCCGCCGAGCCGGTAGGTGGCCTCGCGCAGGGTGCGGAACGTGGCCGGGCCGACGATGCCGTCGGTGATCAGCCCCCGCCGCTGCTGGAACGCCCGGACGGCCTGTTCGACTGCTCCGTCGAAGACCGCGTCGTCGGCTGTCGCCGCGAAGCTCCCGGCCTCCTCGGCCGAGCTCTCCGGTGCCGGCAACAGTTCCAGCGCGACGAGCGTGGCCCGGACTTCGACGACAGCCGGACCCACGTCACCGCGGCGGAGCACCCGCATGAACCCCTCGCTTGGCTCGGGCACCGGCATGCCCGGTGCGGCAACGCCACTTCGGTTCGTGACGACTCATTGTGCCCTGTAGCCGATCAGCCACTTCTCAGGGATACGCCCCGCTCTGCACGCAGAGCGGGGCGTAACGACAGGTCAGTCACTGACCTGGGTAAACGACTGGCCCGACAAATCGGCCGACGATGTCAGTCGAGGATGTCGGCCAGGTCCTTGAGCAGGGCCGCCTTGGGCTTGGCGCCGACGATCTGCTTGACCGGCTTGCCGCCCTGGAACAGGATCATGGTCGGGATCGACATGATCTGGTAGTCCCGGGAGACGGCCGGGTTGGCGTCGATGTCCAGCTTGGCCACGGTGATCTTGTCGGGGTTCTCGGCCGCGATCTCCTCGAGTACCGGGGCGACCATCTTGCACGGGCCGCACCAGGTGGCCCAGAAGTCGACCAGAACCGGCTTCTCGCTGGTCAGGACGTCGTCGGCGAATGTCTTGTCGGTCACGGTCACGGTGTTGCCGGCCATGGCTGTCTCCTTCTCACATCAGGGGATCTGTCGGTCAGTTCACGCCGACCGCGAGGTTGGACTCGGTCGTCGCGGGCTGGTCTTCCTGGTCGGCCAGCCAGCGCTCGGCGTCGATGGCGGCCGAGCAGCCGGAGCCGGCCGCGGTGATGGCCTGCCGGTACGTGTGGTCGACCAGGTCGCCTGCCGCGAACACGCCGGGCAGGTTGGTGTACGTGGTCTGGCCCTCGGTGCGCACGTAGCCGGCCTCGTCCACGTCGACCTGGCCGCGGACCAGTTCGCTGCGCGGGTCGTGGCCGATCGCCATGAACACACCGGTCACGGCCAGCTCGGACTCCTCGCCGGTCACGGTGTCGCGCAGCCGCACGCCCTTGACCGCGCCGTCGCCGAGCACCTCGAGCAGTTCGGCGTTGGTACGCCAGCGGATCTTCTCGTTGGCCTTGGCACGCTCCAGCATGATCCGGGACGCCCGGAACTCGTCGCGCCGGTGGACGATCGTCACCGAACGGGCGAACCGGGTGAGGAAGGTGGCCTCCTCCATCGCCGAGTCGCCGCCGCCGACGACCGCGATGTCCTGGTCCCGGAAGAAGAAGCCGTCACAGGTCGCACACGCGGACACGCCGCGACCGAGCAGCGTCTGCTCGCCCGGCACGTTGAGGTACCGCGCGGCGGCACCCATCGCCAGGACCACGGACTTCGCCGCGTAGCGCACGCCGTTGGCCGTCACGTACTTGACCGGGCCGGCCAGCTCGACGGACTCCACATCCTCGCTGCGCAGCTCGGCGCCGAACCGGATGGCCTGCTCGCGCATCTGCTCCATCAGTTCGGGGCCCATGATGCCCTCGGCGAAACCGGGGAAGTTCTCCACGTCCGTCGTGGTCATCAGGGCACCACCGAACTGCGTACCCTCGAAGACCAGGGGCTCCAACTGAGCCCGTGCCGCGTAGACACCAGCGGTGTAGCCGGCCGGGCCAGAACCGACGACGATCAGCTCCCTGATCCGCTCAGTACCCGTTCCCACGCCAAACCTCCACGTTGTCGCCGCGGCATTTTCGGCCGCTGGTCATGTCAACGCGATCGTATGTCCCGGTGTTCCACGGGGGCATGTGCGCTGGGCCGCTCAGCGGATGATGTTGACATCAATGTTGACATCAATGTGTCGGCGTGACCACCGGGATGCCGCCGACGACCGTGTCGGCCAACTGATCGGGTCGATTCGCAGCGCACGCCGGCCCGACGACCAGCAACCGGAACTGCGCGGTCCGCCCGGTGGGCAGCACGAGCAGGGTGCCCGGTTTGCCGTCCAGGGTGACCTGCAGGGCGCCGGCGGGCGACTGGTTCGGGTCCTGGCCGTTGGCCGACAGGCACGCGGCGCGGGTCGCCTGGTCGGACAGCGGGCCGTAGTCGGCGCGGCCGATCGCGGCGGACAGGGTCGTGGTGCCCAACTGGCCGCTGGTCAGCGCCTGCGGTGGTGCGGCGGCGACGCCGGTCACCGATGTGCCGCCGTGCGGGATCGCGATGACGGCTACCGCAACGGCCGCCGCGGCGACGAGCGCGCCCCCCACCCAGCCCAGCCGCTTGTTGCGCCGCTGCCGGGCCTTCGCCAGATCGACGACCGGCGCCGGAGCAACCGGGGGCGGCGCCGAACGCTGGGGTCCGGTCTGGACGGGCACCTGCGGGCGGCTGCGCGCCTCGGCTGCGATCGCGGCGTCCAGGCGGGCGGCGAACCGGTCGGGCATCGGCACCGCGCGGGTGGTCAGGCCGGCCAGCTCGGCGCGGGTGGCGTCCAGGGCGTCGAGCACGGACGCGGCCGCCGGGTCGTGCCGCACGACCGGCCACAGCCGGCCGGCCGACGCGGCGTCGAGGGCGCCCCCGTGCAGGTCGGCGAGCAGGTCGTCCGACCACGGCGGCCCCATCGGCGTGTCGCCACGCCGGTCGATGCCCGTCATCGGCCCTCCCACTGACGTGTCCCCCGGGATCCGGTCGGCGGCCGGTCGGCCTGCCGTGCTGACTGTCCTGGTGCTGGTGTTCGCGCTGCTGTGTCAACCGCTTCAGCTGGGACGTTCGCATCCGCACTCGGGTTCCGCAGGTGGCCCAGAGATTTCGCCAGCTTCGCCCGGCCCCGTGCGCAGCGGCTCTTCACGGTGCCCTCGGCGATGCCGAGCATGCGTGCGGTGTCGGCCACCGAGTAGCCCTCGACGTCCACCAGCACGATCGGCACCCGTTGCTCCTCGGGCAGTGCCGCGAGCGCCTCACCGACCACCAGCCGGGTCTCCCGGTCGGCCATCGCGTCGCCGTCGGCGGCCGGTTCGCCGGGTCCGGTCTCCGGCAGCGGCACGGTCGGCCGCGCTTGTCGTCTGCGCAGGCGGTCCAGGCACGCGTTCACCACGATCCGGTGCAGCCAGGTGGTGACCTGGGACTCGGCGCGGAACGAGGCCGCGGCGCGGAACGCGGAGATGAACGCGTCCTGCAACGCGTCGGCGGCTTCCTCGGGGTCGCGCAGTGTCCGCAGCGCGACGGCCCACATGCGATCCCGGTGCCGCCGGACCAGTTCGGCGAAGGCGTGCGGATCACCCGCGGCGTGGGCGGCGATCAGGTCGGCGTCCGAACTCGCGGCGGGGGTCACCAGGCGAGGATATCGACAGTGACGATCATCACTTTTCGGGTGGTCTGGACCCGGGGCTTACTTGGCCCGCAGATAGGTGATCTCGCCGATCGCCGACGAGTTCTCGGTGCCACCGCCGGCCAGCTTGGTGATCCACACCAGCACGTACTGCGCGGGCTGCCGCATCGGGGCGAGCCGGATCTCGGTGTGCCCGTTGGCAAGCGTGGCCTGGCCGATCACCTGTGTCGAGTCGATGTCCGGGTTGGCCGACGGGGACACCCGGATCTGCACGACGGTGCCCGCGCTGGGCGAGTCGATGTCCACCTCGCCCAGCTTCACCGGCTGCGCGAAGGTGGCGACCAGGCCGATGCCCGGCTTCAGGGTGGGGAACGGCTGCTTGTAGTTGTCGGTCTTCCACTGGGTGGTCGGGTCGCCGTCGATCACGCGGGCGACCTTGCTGACGTTGTCCGGGACGTGGCCGGGCACGTTGAACTCGGTGATCGCGGTCGCCTTGACCGGCGCGCCTGCCACCGGGGCCCGCGTCGTGGTGGTCGGCGCGGTCGTCGTGTGGCTGCCGTGCGCCGACGTGGCCGGCGTGGGTGCCGGGCCGCCCGCCTGCGTGTCCGTCGAGGTGGAGAAGAAACCGATCACGGACGTGACGAGCCAGACCACGATCGCGATCGTCGCGACAGACAGCAGCACCACGAACATCGCGAGCCTGTTCTTCTGCTTGCGGGTGTGCTCGGGCCGCTTGGTGATCCAGATGCCCTCGTCCTTCTTGGGGGGCTTGGTGCCCGCGGGTACCGGCGGCAGCATCGTGGTCGCCGCCTCGGCCTCGGCCACCCGGTCCAGCACGCGCAGGATCGCCGCGCTGGTGCGGATGCCGCCCACGGCGGTGTCCTCCATGCTGCGCACCGCGACGCTGGCCAGCTCGGCGGGCACCATCGGGCGCAGGATGTTCGGCGCGACCACGGTGCCGTCCGGCCCGGTGGGTGCGCCGGGCACGGCCTGCGGGCCGTCCGCGAGCGCCCAGCGGCCGGTCAGCAGCAGGTACAGCAGGGCGCCGAGGCCCTTGACGTCGTCCCGCAGGGTGGCCAGCGGCAGCGGCCCGGGGAACGCGAGCTTCAGCGCGCCGTCCGGCGTGACGCGGACCCGCTGCGGGTGGTCGACGCCCAGCACCAGGCCGACGTGGTGGGCGCTCTCCACGGCCGCCGCGAGTGGTTCGAGCAGCCGGGACGCCGTGGTCGCCGGCACCGGGCCGTCGCTGATCACGTCCAGCAGGTCGGTGCCGTGGGTCCACTCGGCGACGACGATGCCGAGGATGCCCTCGCTGGGCACCACCCCGCTGCCCAGGCTCAGCACGTCCAGCACCCGGGACACGCCGGGATGCATGAAAGTTGCCGCGTGCATGGCGCGTTCGAGGGTGCGGTTGGCGTCCGCGGCCGCCTTCTGGTCGGCCGGGTCGCCGATCAGCACGGTGAGCGCGACGTCCCGGTTGAGCTGGCCGTCGCGGGCGCGCCAGAACTGGGCCACGGCTCGCTGGTCCTCGCCGAACTGGGCGAGCAGCCGGTAGCGCCGGTCACCGACGACGCCGCCGGGGCGCATCGTCACGGCCGCCGCGCGCACGCCGAAGCCGGCGTTCGCGCCGCCCGATCCGGTTGGGTAATCCATCGGCCCCACTCACCGCGACTCTCTCCGGTCTCACGCTCCCCCGAGACCGGGCTCGTTCCTACCGAAAGCCCTGCCACGTCCTGCCGGTTACGCCGTGTCGAGCGTACGGGAAAACCGCCCTCACTCGCCGGACGCGTACCAGCGAAGATCATCTTCGCTGGTCAGCCACGGGACACTAGCCGACCCAGCCGGCGCGCCACCGGGCGGATCTCGGTTACGCGCAGCAACATCATCAGACCGAAAGTGACCGCCAGGCCGACCAGCGCGCCGATGACCATGACCGCCCAGGCGCGGGCCAACAGCGCCGACGCCGGGATCACCGCGTCGATCCCCTTGGCCACCAGCAGCGCCGCGCCGGCACCCCACGCGGACGCGACGGTGACCTTGGTGATGGTGCGCACCACGCGGCCGGTGTCCAGCGCGCCGAGGCGGTGCCGCAGCCAGATCTCGCCGACCACCGCGCCCGCCACATAGCCGAACGCGTTGACGAACGTCAGGCCGTACACCACATGCGAGGGATCGAGCACGTGCGCCGTGACGTAGAACAGCACGACCTTGATGATCACCATGACACCGTTGATCACGGTCGGCGTGCGCGCGTCGTTGAGTGCGTAGAACGCGCGCAGCTGCAGCATGGTGATCGCGTAGAACACCAGCCCGAACGCCGACACCGTGAACGTCAGGCCGAGCACGGTGGCGCTGCCGGACTCGCTGTGCCGCAACGCGAACAGCGCTTCGCCGATCTGCGGGCCGAGCACGGTCATCATGGCGCACAACGGGATGAGCAGTACCGAGGACATCCGGCTGCCGGTGGACAGGTGATCCACCACGCCACCGAAATCGCCCTCGGCGGCGGACTTGCTCATCCGGGGCATCAGCGCGGTCAGCAGCGAAACGCCGAGGATCCCGTAGGGCACCTGCAGCAGCAGCCAGGACGTCGAGTAGATGGTGTAGGTGCCGCTGGTCGCGCCGGTGGCCACCCGGGTCAGCTCGACGTAGGCCACCTGGCTGACCAGCGTGTAGAGCACCAGCCACAGCGACAGCCTGCCGAACGTGCCGAGTCGCCGATCCCAGCCCCACCGCCAGCGGAACCGGAAGCCCATCTTCGCCACCGCGGGGATCAGCACGATCGCCTGCAGCACCACGCCGAGTGTGGTGCCGATGCCCAGCACCAGCACCTTCGGTTCGCCCATCCGCACCGGGTCGATGCTGATCTGGCCGGGCAGCACCACATAGAGCACCAGCGTCGCGAACATGACCACGTTGTTGAGCACCGGCGCCCACGCGGCCGGCTTGAACACGTGCCGGGCGTTGAGCATGCCCGAGAGCAGGCCGAACAGGCCGTAGAACAGGATCTCCGGCAGGATCAGCCTGCTGAACGCGGTGGTCAGGGCCGGGTTGTCCTGGCCGCTGCTGGAGAAGTAGAGCCGGGTCAGCAGCGGTGCCAGCGCGACCGCGACCACGGTGCCGACGACCAGCAGCGTGCAGCACACGGTGAGCAGCCGCTGGGTGAACGCCTCGCCGTCGTCGGCGTCCTCGGTCTGCGCCCGGACCAGTGTCGGGATCACCACGCTGGCCAGCACGCCGCCCAGCAGCAGCTCGTAGACGATGTTGGGCAGCGTGTTGGCGACGTTGTAGGAGTCGTTGATCGCGCCGATGCCCACGACGCCGACCAGCATGACCTGCCGGACGAAGCCGGTGATCCGGCTGACCGCGGTCGCGACGATCATCGAGCCGCTCGCCCTGGCCAGCGACGGGGTCGCGGGCTCGTTGCCGGTGGGCGGCACGATCACCGTGGTCTCCAGGTCGGAGACCGGCGGCACCACCGCGGGCCGGGGTGGCGGCGGGTACTGCGGGCCGCGCATCGGGGGTGCCGACGCCGGCGGCCCGCCCCGGACCGGTGGCGGTATCCGGGGCAGCGGCTCGGTCGTCCATGACTCGTTGGTCAACGCTCGTCCGGCTCCTGTTGCTGGCTGGGCAGCCGCTCGGTGGGCTCGCCCGCCCCGACGAGCGCACCGACCGTCTCCTGGTCGGGTTCCTGCTGCTCGGCCGCCGCGCGCGCGGCCCGGACCCGACGGTAGATCCGGCGGCCGGACAGCAGTATCAGCAGGCCGAACGCGAGCGCGGTGACGATCACGATGATGGTGCCGTACGCGCTGGACACCAGTTCCAGCCGGGCCTGCTTGCCCAGCTGGGTGCCACCGATGGTGCGGACGGTCGCGTAGGCGCTGATCCGGCCCGATCTGGTGATGGCCGGGGAGATGAACACGGTCGCGCCCGCGCCCGCCGGGATCACGTAGCTGCGGCTGCCCGACGGCAGGCCGGTCTCGCCGGTCAGGTCGACGCGGACCGCGATGTCCACCGGCAGCCCGTTGTTCACCGTCACCGGCAGCTTGCTGTCCTTGGAGCCCAGCAGGATCGGCAGGTTCGGCTGGACGACGCTGACCTCCCCTGCCAGCGCCTCGAACTGCTCGCTCGCGTCGGCCAGGGCAGCGGCGCCGCCCGCTGTCGACGCGCCGCCGCGCCACGCGGTGGACACGCCGCGCAGCAGGCCCAGCCGCAGCGGGTTGATCAGCTGGCTGGGCTGCACCGGGTTGGGCTTGGTGCGGTCCGGGGTCATCGAGCGCTCGACGTCGCGCTGCGCGTTGTCCGACCTCACGGCGGCGGCGGCCAGCGACCTGCTCACCTCGGCGGCGGCCGCGGCCCGCGGGTAGCTCAGCGTGGCGGGCGGGCCGACCGGGGCGGTGCCCACGGCGTCATTGAGCGAAGTCGCCGTCGCGTAGTGCCCGTTGAGCACGGTCCGCAGGCCCGCCAGGAACGCGGCCGCCTGGCCCTGCGACGGGCTCCACCGGCGGGGCGGTGTGACCAGCACCGGCTTGCCGGTGCCGCGGAACGCCGTCTGATAGATGGTCGCGGCGAGGCCGTCCTGCGCGGAGATCCCGTCGTCGTCGACGTTCGGCTCGTCGGTGCGGGGGGTCATCGCGGTGGCCACCACCTGGTCGACGGGCACCACCTTGGGAGCCGCGCTACCGGTGAACCCGGCCAGCGACACCGGCTGCGCCCCGGCCGCCGGGGCGACCGAGCCCTGGTCGAGCAGCACGGTGTTCTCGCCGAGCCCGGCCAGCGCGGTCATGGTCTGCGTGTCCAGCGCGCCGCCCGCCGGCCACGCCACGTCACCCAGTGGGCTCGCGCCCAGCTCCTGGCTGACGGTGCCCGACTGGCTCAGCGCGAGCTGCAGCAGGCTGCCGCCGCCGGCGTGGGTGAGCGCGGCGATGTCCGCGTCCGCGTAGGGCAGCGGCAGTACACAGTGCCCGGCGGTGAGGCCGTGCAGCATGCTCAGCCAGGTCGTGGCCGCCGCGGCACCCCTGCCCGCGGTGGTACCGCCCGCCGCGGTGCGCACCCGGTAGCCGCTGGCCATGGAGCGCACGGTGGCCAGCAGGTCGGGGTCGACAGCGAAGCACAGCGAGGTGAGCAGCCCGGGATCGGTCGCCGAGGCCTGGCGCACCGACGCGACCAGCCCGTAGAGCCGCCCGCCCGAGCGCAGCGAGCCGGCCAGCGAGTCATCGGCGAGCACCTCATCGCTGCCGCTGGTGCCCACGACCCGGGGCTGGGTGTCCACCAGTGGCCACAGCACGGTCAGCGGACCGGCCGGGCCCGGCTGGGGTGCCTGGCCGCCGGGCGGGGCCATCACCGGCAGCAGCATCGTGCCCACGACCAGCCGGTACGGCGTGCTGAAGTCCGGCACGCCCTGCACGTTGATCATCAGCGGGTAGACGCCCGACTCGTCGATCCGCAGCGAGTCCGGGCCCTGCAGCGGCTCGCGCACGGTGAAGTTCATGCCCTGGCCGGGTCGCAGCGAGGCCACCAGCGGCCGGAACACGGTGTCGCTGTGGCTGTAGGACGCGGTCGGGCTCAGCGCTGTCGGCACGTCGGCGCCGTTGCCCAGCGCGTCACCCAGCTGCAGCCGGGCGGTGAGCTGGCGGATGCCGCGGTCGCTGATGTTGGTGATCCGGCCGGTCAGCGTCACCGACGTGGCGCCCGCCTGCACCACGCTCGGCGATATCGAGTCCAGTGTCAGCCGCAGCCAGTTCGTCTGCACGGGTGCGGGTACGGGCGCGGCGGCGGCGGTCGCGGCCGCCGAGGGGTGGAGGACTGGTGGCGCCAGCAGCGCGGCGAAGGCCGCGACCAGCGTCCAGACCGCCAGCTTCCTCATGACCGTTCCGCTCCGTCCACCGGTAGCGTCGTGTGCCGATCCGTGCCGTTCGTCCTGTTCATCGCGCCGCCGTCGACCAGGCGCAGCGCCCTGCGCACCAGCTTGCGCTCGTCGGCGTAGGCCAGCCGTTGGTCCAGCTCGGCCAGCGGCACCCACGCCACCTCGGTCACCTCGACGTCCTCGTCGGACAGCTCGCCGCCGACCGCCCGCAACAGGAAGTGGTGCACCGTCTTGTGCACCCGGCGGCTCTCGACCACGAACCAGTAGTCGATCGTGCCCAGGCGGCGCAACACCGAGCCGTGGATCCCGGTCTCCTCGCGGACCTCCCGTTCGGCGGCCTGCTCGGCGGTCTCCCCTGCCTCGAGGTGGCCCTTGGGCAGTGACCACAACAGCGTCCCACGGCGGTCCAGCCGGCCGATGATGGCCGCGTTCGCCTGCGCCCCGTCGACCACCAGGCCGCCCGCCGAGGTCTCCTCGACCGTGCGCAGTCGTCGTCCCGATCTCCGGTTCCGCCGGCCCGGCTTCGCACCGCCGGACCGGGCTTGTGACGGAGACATGGGTCCGATGGTAATGCGATCAGTCCGGCCTGCCGTCGCCCGCCGACCGCCGCCGCGCCCCGCACCGACCGATATCCTGGCTGTCCCATGTCTCGATCCCTCATTCCGCACGGTGGCGGCTCCGCACTGGACCGCGACCAGGCCCAGCGCAACGCCGTCGTGACCCTGATGCGCCTGTCTCCGGTGACGCGCGAGCTCGCCGACCGGTTCGCCGCGGCGGGCCACGCGCTGTACCTGGTCGGCGGCAGCGTGCGCGACGCCCTGCTCGGCAGGCCCGTCGCCGACCTCGACTTCACCACCGACGCCCGGCCACCGCAGGTACAGCGGCTGCTGTCCGGCTGGGCGGACGCGATGTGGGACACCGGGATCGCGTTCGGCACGGTCGGCGCCCGGGTGCGGGACCAGACGACTGAGATCACCACGTTCCGCGCCGACGCCTACGACCGGGTGGGCCGCAAGCCCGAGGTGACCTTCGGCGACACCATCGACGGCGACCTGGTGCGCCGCGACTTCACGGTCAACGCGATGGCCGTCGACGTGGTGACGCAGGCGTTCATCGACCCGTACGACGGCATGTCCGCGCTGGTCGCGGGCCGGTTGGACACGCCGGCCAGCCCCGAGTCGTCGTTCGCCGACGACCCGCTGCGGATGCTGCGGGCCGCTCGCTTCGCCAGCCAGCTCGGCTTCGAACCCGCCGACCGGGTGATCGACGCGATGACCCGGATGGCCGAGGAGATCAAGCGGATCACCGCCGAGCGCGTCCAGGCCGAGCTGTCCAAGCTGATGCTGGGCACCTGGCCGGAGAGGGGCATCGAGCTGCTGGTGGACACCGGCCTGGCCGGCCACGTGCTGCCCGAGGTGCCCGCGATGCGGCTGGAGATCGACGAGCACCACCAGCACAAGGACGTCTACCAGCACTCCCTCGTGGTGCTGCGGCAGGCCATCGACCAGGAGACCGACGGGCCGGACCTGGTGCTGCGACTGGCCGCGCTGCTGCACGACATCGGCAAGCCGGGCACCCGGCGGTACGAGGCGGGTGGCGGGGTGAGCTTCCACCACCACGAGGTGGTCGGGGCCAAACTGGTGCGCAAGCGTTTGCACGCGCTGCGGTACTCGAAGGAGATCATCGAGGACGTGGCCACGCTGGTGTACCTGCACCTGCGCTTCCACGGCTACGGCAAGGGCGAGTGGACCGACTCCGCGGTGCGCCGCTACGTCACCGACGCCGATCGGCTGCTGCCCCGCCTGCACAAGCTGGTCCGGGCCGACTGCACCACCCGCAACCGGCGCAAGGCCGCGGCGCTGCGCGCCTCCTACGACAGCCTGGAGCAGCGGATCGCCGAGCTGGCCGAAGCCGAGGACCTGGCCAGGGTGCGGCCCGACCTGGACGGCAACGAGATCATGCGACTGCTCGGCCTGCCGCCCGGTCCGCTGGTCGGCCAGGCATGGCGCTTCCTCAAGGACCTGCGGCTGGACAACGGCCCGCTGCCGCACGAGGACGCGGTGGCCGCCCTGGTCGAGTGGGCCCGCGAACGCGGCATCACCCCGCCCGGCTAGGCAGCTCGGTCACGCCCGCCGGCCGCGCAGCACCAGCAGATAGCCCACCATCCCGGCCAGGTAGACGGCGGTGGCGACCACCACCAGCCAGCGCGACTGGCCGTCGAAGGGCACCACTGCGGCCGCGATCGCGACGGCGATCACCTGGGTGGTGTTGAACAGCGTGTCGTAGAGCGCGAACACCCGGCCGCGGGTCTCGTCGCCGACATCGCGCTGGGCGGCGGAGTCGACGCACAGTTTGATCACCTGGCCCGCCGCGGTGAGCACGAACGCGGCCACGACGATCGTCGGCAGCACCATCGGCAGCCCGAGGCCGGCTTGCGCGGCGGCGGCCACGACCAGCGCCCCGCAGATCGCGCCCCGCCTGCCGAACCGGGCGACCAGCCGGCTGGTGAGCAGCCCGGCCAGCAGCAGCCCGGCACCACCGGCGACCGCGACCTCGCCCAGGCCGGGCAGCCCGGCCTTCAACGGACCCCAGTCGTGGAAGCTGTAGCGCAGCAACAGCACGGTGAGCAGCAGCGACGCCCCGAACGCCGCCCGGTGCGCCAGCAGCGCCACGAACCCGGCGGCGACGCTGGGCGTGCGCAGCGCGGCCCGGCCACCGTCCACCAGCCCGTGCGCGATCGCGACCATCGTCTGTGTCGCCTCGTCCACCCGGTCCGGGCCCAGTTGCCCGCGGCGGAACCGGCCGGCCAGCGCGGCACCGGCGATCGACCCGAGCACCGACACGACGGTCACCCACGCCGAGCCGACGTTGCCCGACCCGAACACCGCGCGCAGCGCCACCGCACAGGCGGCGCCGACCACGGACACGACCGCGCCCAGTGTGGTGGCCAACGCGTTGGCCTCCACCAGATGGCGTTCGGTGATCACGTGCGGCAGCGACGCGGACAGCCCCGAGTTGGCGAACCTGCTGACGCCGACCGCGACGAGCGCGCCCGCGAACAGCGGGAACCCGCTGAGCCCGGTGCCCACGGCCAGCGCGGTGAGCAGGATCAGCACGCCCCGCAACAGGTTCGCGACGACCAGCACCCGGCGGCGGTCCCAGCGGTCGAGCAGCGCACCGGCGAACGGCCCGATGATCGAGTACGGCAGCAGCAGCACGGTGAACCCGCCCGCGATCGCGGCCGGATCGGCGGCGCGCTCCGGGTTGAACAGCACGGCCCCGGCGAGTGCCGCCTGGAACAGGCCGTCGCCCCACTGCGCGGCGAACCGGGACAGCAGCAGCCTGCGGAAGTCGGGCAGCGCGAGTAGCCGGCGCGGCCCGACCTGGTCGGCGGCAAGCGCCCTACCGTCGTCGCCCGCGGTGATGGGGGAACCGGCTGGCATCGACACACCTGCGAGCCTACGGCCGGAGCCCGGCCGGGATACAGCGAGCGAGCCACGCTGCCCTGTTGGGGGAACGTGGCTCGCTCGCCGGAACTGACGACGGGCCGGCCCGCTGTGTGCGGTCCGGCCCGCCTGGCCGGTACGTGCGGTCGCCTCTCGGCGGTGTCGCGCAACGTGGCTCCAGCCGGACGGTATTCCACGAAGGCGGTTCAAATTGGGCCCGGGGGACACGGTCACGTCCCAGCCAATGGACCCAACGACCCGGTTGCCCGCGATGTTCCCGGAGCCGTGAGGTTTTCGCCCGGCTGGCCACTGCGTGGTGCGGGTCTGCCGGGGTGGGATCATGTGCGGGTGCGACCGGACGATGATGTCGAACCCGGGACCTTGTTGGTCGCGGCACCGAGCTTGGTGGATCCGAATTTTCGCCGAACCGTGGTGTACGTCATCGATCACCGTCGGGAGGGCACTCTCGGTGTCGTGCTGAACCGGCCGAGCGAGGTCGCGGTACACGACGTGCTACCGGCGTGGGGACCCCACGCCAGCAGGCCCAGGGCCATTTTCGTGGGCGGCCCGGTGGAGCAGAAGACCGCGCTGTGCCTTGGCGCGCTGCGCACCGGCGAGAACGCGGCCACGCTCACCGGTGTCATCGGCGTGCGCGGTCCCGTCGCGCTGGTGGACCTGGACGCCGACCCGGAGCCGCTGGTGCCCAGGTTGCGCGGGCTGCGGGTGTTCGCCGGGTACTCGGGCTGGGAGAGCAAGCAGCTCGCGGGCGAGATCGAACGCAAGGACTGGCTGGTCATGCCCGCGCTGCCCGACGACATCCTCAGCCCGCCGACCGTGGACCTGTGGGGCCGCGTACTGCGCCGCCAGGGCATGCCGACGGCACTGATGGCCACGCACCCGGGCGACGTGCAACGGAATTAGGCGGCACACCCGGCCGAGCCGCACGCGCAGCCACCCGAGCCGCACCCCGCAGGCTCGCGGGCGGGCACCGCGGCCGCGGCCCTGTCGCCGAGTACGCCCGCCGCCCTGGCGATCAGCACCGAGCCGACCAGCCCGATCGCGGCGGCCACCACGCTGCCGACGGCGGTGGGCAGCGCGACCGCGGCCAGCCCGCCGAGCACGGCGACGGCACCGGCCACCATTTCGGGCAGCCCGGCCACCCGGTTGGCCAGCTGGAACGTCTCGTAGTCACGCAGCGCGGCAGGCGTGCGCACGCCGAGCCGGCCGGACAGCGACAGCCGCTGCCGCCAGCCCAGCACACCCACGTACGCCAGCGGCACGCCGTAACAGACCAGCACGGCCAGCAGCACGATCCGCAGTATCACGAGAAGCAGGGTAATTCAGGCCCCTGCCACCGCGGTCACCCCATGGAGCGTGCCGAGGTACGCGGTCGACCCGGACAGCGTCGGCGACGCGAAGTGCGGCAACTCCCCCACGTCGACCCGGGCACGGACCTTGCCGGTCCGCTCGTCCAGCGCGTACAGGGTGCCGCTGTCGTAGTCGGCGACCCAGACCGCGCCGCCGCCGACGGTGGGCGACCCGTTCGCCTCGACGGCGGCGTGCCAGCCCACCACCGGGCGGCCGTTGCCGCCGATGGTCAACGAGCGGGGCCCGTCGGTGCACGGCAGGTACGCCGTGTCCCCGTGCACCGAGGCGCCGCCGAAGGACCTGCACACCTCGGCCTGCGCCACCTGGCCGCCGACGCCACCGAGCCTGTCGCCGCGCAGCACGTAGCCGGTGCCGCGCTTGCCCGCGACGAACACCCACGGGCCGAGCACCACCGCGCTGGACGAGCCGAGGTCCAGATCGCTGGCGTTGTCCTGCGGCCACGTCGATGGCGCGAACAGGTCGACCCGCTTGAGGTCGGGCGACAGCGCGATCACCGAGTCGCTGCCGTCGTAGCCGTGTGTGGACTCGCCGTTACCGTCGTCGTAGAGCAGGTTGGCGCCGTCGACCACCGCGCCGCCGGGCGCCCAGATACCGGCTTCGCGAGTGGTCGGGATCGCATAGCTGCGCGGGCTCGCGCCTGCCGTGGTCACCGACACGACCGAGCCGATGTACGGCCCGCAGTCACCGAACAGACCGCCGTAGGCGACGTAGACCCGGCCGTTGAGCACGGTCAGCGCGGAGCGCTGCTGGTGCGCGATCTTGTCGCCCTTGGGCGGATCCACGTTCACGCGCACCGCGACCCGGCCGGTCCGCACGTCGAAGCCGTAGAGCGTGTGCACGCCGCCGGTGGTCTCGGCCACCGCGAACACGCGGCCGGTCGCCTGGTCGTAGGCCATCGTGCCGGTGATGCCGAGCGGGTCGATGTCCCCGCAGGGCAGCCCGGACAGCGGCTGCGCCGTGCCGACGTGTGTGTGCCACAGCACCTTGCCGGTCGGGTCCAGCGCGTAGACGGTGTCGTTCTCGGTGGCCGCGAGGATCATCCCGCCCACCAGCAGCGGCTGCCCGTAGACGGCGCCGTCCAGGGTGGCCCGCCACGCCACGTGCGGGCTGCTCGGCGGCGCGAGGTTCGCGGCCAGGCCGGTCCGGCCGTTGTCGTGGTGGTAGGTCGGCCAGTCGGCGGCCGGGGCCGCCGCTCTCGACGAACTCGCGGTGGTCACCGGTGGGGTGATCGGCGGGGGTGTGGTCGCCGGCGCGGCGGGTGCCGTCCCGCTGGAGCAGCCTGCCACCACGCCGGCCGCGACCAGGACCGCTGCCATCAACTTCGCCGTTCGCACAGTCGTCACCGCCGTTGGTCCGGGTGCGCTATCCTAAGTGCCATGAGCACGGTGCGCCTGCTCCTTAGCAAGCCGCGTTGACCATAGCGAAGGTCGACGCGGCAACCCCTCATGGCCATCTGAAGGCCTGAGGGGTTTTCTGTTGTTACGGACAGGTAGCTGATCAGGAGGAATCCGGCGATGACGGACGGTGCCACCACCGCCAGCACGACAGAAGCCGTACCAGCCCATCGGTACACGGCGACGCTGGCCGGTGAGATCGAACGCCGCTGGCAGCAGTACTGGGAGGAGCACGGCACGTACCACGCGCCGAACCCGGTCGGCGCGCTGGCCGCGACCCCGTTGCCCGCCGACAAGCTGTTCGTGCAGGACATGTTCCCCTACCCGTCGGGCGAGGGACTGCACGTCGGCCACCCGCTGGGCTTCATCGCCACCGACGTGTTCGCCAGATACCACCGGATGACCGGCCGCAACGTCTTGCACACCATGGGATTCGACGCGTTCGGCCTGCCCGCCGAGCAGTACGCGGTGACCACCGGCCAGCACCCGCGCAAGACCACCGAGGGCAACGTCGCGCGCTATCTGGCGCAGATCCGCAGGCTGGGGCTGGGACACGACGAGCGGCGCCGGATCGCCACCACGGACGTCACGTTCTACCGCTGGACGCAGTGGATCTTCCTGCGCATCTACAACGCCTGGTACGACACGGCTGTCGAGAAGGCGCGCCCGATCGAGGAACTGATCACCGAGTTCGCGAACGGCGACCGGTCCACTCCGGACGGTCGGCCGTGGGCCGACTACGCCCCCCGGCAGCGGCGTGAGCTGATCGACTCCTACCGGCTGGTGTACCTGTCCGACGCGCCGGTCAACTGGTGCCCCGGGCTGGGCACCGTGCTGGCCAACGAGGAGGTCACCGCCGACGGCCGCAGCGAGCGCGGCAACTTCCCGGTGTTCCGCCGCAACCTGCGCCAGTGGATGATGCGGATCACCGCCTACGCCGACCGCCTGGTCGACGACCTGGACCGGCTGGACTGGCCGGACCGGGTCAAGACGTTGCAGCGCAACTGGATCGGCCGCTCGCACGGCGCCAGGGTGCGGTTCGGCGTCGAGCACGAGCGCGGTGCGGTCGAGGTGTTCACCACCCGGCCGGACACCCTGTTCGGCGCCACATACCTGGTGCTGGCACCCGAGCACCCGCTGGTCGACCGGATCACCACGCAGCAGTGGCCCGCCGACGTCGCGGCGCGGTGGACGGCGGGCGCTGCCACCCCGGCCGAGGCGATCGCCGCGTACCGCACGGAGGTCTCCCGCAAGTCCGATCTGGACAGGCAGGAGAACAAGGACAAGACCGGTGTGTTCACCGGCTCGTTCGCCGTCAATCCGGCGAACGGCGCGCGGCTGCCGGTGTTCATCGCCGACTACGTGCTGACCGGCTACGGCACGGGCGCGATCATGGCGGTGCCCGGCCAGGACCAGCGCGACTGGGACTTCGCCGTCGAGTTCGGCCTGCCGATCGTGCGCACCGTCGCGCCGACCGAGGGTTTCGACGGCGAGGCGTTCACCGGCGACGGACCCGCGGTGAATTCCGGGTTCCTGGACGGGATGGACGTCGACGAGGCCAAGAAGACGATCATCGCGTGGCTGGAGGAGCACGACCACGGCCTGGGCACCGTGCAGTACAAGCTGCGCGACTGGCTGTTCGCCCGGCAGCGCTACTGGGGTGAGCCGTTCCCCATCGTGTACGACGAGGACGGCCTGCCCATCCCGCTGCCCGTCGACCAGCTGCCCGTCGAACTGCCGGACGTGGCCGACTACTCGCCCGCCACGTTCGACCCGGACGACGCGAACTCGGAGCCGGCTCCCCCGCTGGCCAAGGCGACCGACTGGGTCAACGTCGAGCTGGACCTGGGTGACGGGCCGCGGACCTACCGCCGCGACGTCAACGTGATGCCGCAGTGGGCCGGTTCGTGCTGGTACCAGCTGCGCTACGTCGACCCGTACAACGACCAGGCCTTCTGCGACCCGGCGAACGAGCAGTACTGGATGGGTCCCCGGCCCGCCGAGCACCGCGCCGACGACCCGGGTGGCGTGGACCTGTACGTCGGTGGCATCGAGCACGCCGTGCTGCACCTGCTGTACTCCCGGTTCTGGCACAAGGTGCTGTACGACCTGGGCGAGGTCAGCTCGGCCGAGCCGTACCGCAGGCTGCTCAACCAGGGCTACATCCAGGCGTACGCCTACACCGACGAGCGCGGTGTGTACGTGCCCGCCGACGACGTCACCGAAGAGTCCACTCCGGACGGTCCGGTGTTCTACCACCAGGGCAAGCGCGTCAACCGCGAGTACGGGAAGATGGGCAAGAGCCTGCGCAACTCCGTGTCGCCGGACGAGATGTGCGCCCGCTACGGCGCGGACACGCTGCGGCTCTACGAGATGTCGATGGGCCCGCTGGCGGTGTCCCGGCCGTGGGCCACGAAGGACGTCGTCGGCGCGCACCGCTTCCTGCAGCGGCTGTGGCGCAACGTGGTCGACGAGGAGACCGGTGCGGCCAGGGTGGCCGACGCCGAGCTGACCACCGAGGACCTGAAGGCGTTGCACCGCGCGATCGCGGGCGTCCGCGACGACTACGCGGGCCTGCGGTTCAACACGGCGGGCGCGAAGCTGATCGAGCTGAACAACCACGTCACGAAGGTCTACTCGGCACAGCCGAGCACGCCGCGGGAGCTGGCCGAGGCGCTCGTGCAGATGCTGGCCCCGCTGGCACCGCACGCCGCCGACGAGCTGTGGTCGCGGCTGGGTCGCGACGGGTCGCTGGCGCACGGCCCGTTCCCGGTGGCCGACGAGCGGTACCTGGTCGAGGACACCGTGGAGTACCCGATCCAGGTCAACGGCAAGGTGCGCTCGCGCGTCGTGGTGCCCGCCGGCGCTGACCGGGACGCGGTGCGCGCCGCGGCGCTGGCCGACGAGAAGATCGTCGCGCTGACCGGCGGTGCCGAACCGAAGAAGGTCGTCGTGGTACCGGGCAGGCTGGTCAACGTCGTTCTCTGACAGCGCGTTCGCTGACAGCGCGTTCGCTGACAGTGCGTCCGCTGACGCCGCCGGGGTTCACTCCGGCGGCGTCAGTCCCACTTCCGCCGCCAGTTCCGCGACCATCGACTCGAACAGCGGCTCGGCGTCGGTGACCGGGAACGGGAACCTGCCGAAGACCTCCAGGGCCACCTGCCCGTAGAGGCGGACCCAGAACCGCAGCATCGTGTAGGCCGTGCCCAGCGAGAACACGTGCTCGGGCACCTCGATGCCTGCCTCGGCGAGCGTGCCCAGCAGCGTGGTGCGGAACGCGGCGAGGTCCTCGCGCAGTTCCTCGGGCACCTCGGGATCGGCGGGCACGACGAGTGTCCTGGTGGCCAGCACGCGGCCGGCGACGGTGAGGAAGATCCGGCCGAACGGGTCGTTCGGACCCGTCGACGCGGGGCCCGCCGGCGTCGCGAACACCAGGCTGAACTCGCGCGGGTGCTCGATGGCCCAGGTCCGGAAACCGCGGCAGACGGCGAACACCCGGGTCGGCGTGTCCTGCTCGGGGATCGCCGCCAGGTCCTCGGCGAGGTCCGCTGCCAGGTCGGCGCAGATGTCCGCGCACACGTGCTGGATCAGGTCCTCGAACGAGTCGTAGTAGCGGTACAGCGCGGGCGCGGTGATGCCGATCTCGCGGGCGATCGCGCGCAGCGTGATGCCCTCGGGCACCCTGCTCGATCAGCAGGGAACGGGCGACTTCCCTGATCCGTCGGTCGGTCTCGGCGCGGCCACGGTCGCGCCGTGCGGCCTCCGTCATCCACTCACCCCGAGGTATTGGTAAACGGTGTTCACTCGCGTACCCTCGTCCTAGTTAACGGCGTTTACTGCACTGGCCGGTGACGCGGCCGGTCTGCACAGCGTGCACCACGCAGCCAGGAGGTGGTCATGTTCCGCGCGGGCATGTTCGCCGGATGGGGTGGTGTGGTCCACCGGCGGCGGTGGGTGATCGTCGGAGTCGTGCTGATCGCCACACTCGTCGGCGGCGCGTGGGGCGCGGGTGTGTTCGGCAAGCTCTCCCAGGGCGGCTACACCGACACCGCAAGCCAGTCGGCGCAGGCGAGTGTTCTCGTCGACAGCACTTTCGGGCGGCAGACCGGCGATGTCGTCGTCCTCTACACCGCACCACCCGGCCACACCGTCGACGAACGCGCGGCCGCCGCGACTCGGGTACTGCACGCCCTGCCCCGCGACGCGGTCCGGTCCACGGTGTCCTACTGGGACACCCACTCGCCGCGGCTGGCCACCCCGGACCACCGCAGAGCACTGGTCGGCATCACCCTCACCGGCAACGACGCACCGGCGGCTTTCGACCGGATCCGCGACCGGCTCGCGATCCCCGGACTCACCGTGGCCGTCGGCGGGCAGGTGCCGGTACAGGCGGCCACCAGCGACCGGTCCCGCTCCGACCTGACCACCGCCGAGGCCGTGTCGCTGCCGATCACCCTGCTGCTGCTGGTCGCGATCTTCGGCAGCGTGGTCGCCGCGGCGTTACCGGTCCTCGTCGGCGGCCTGGCCATCCTCGGCTCGCTCGGCGTGCTGCGGCTGATCTCACTCGGCGTCGACGTGAACGCGTTCGCGCCCAACGTCGTGTCGCTGCTCGGCCTCGGCCTGGCCATCGACTACGGCCTGTTCACGGTCAGCCGGTTCCGCGAGGAACTGGCCGCCGGCCACGAGGTCCCCGCCGCCGTCCGGCGCACCGTCGCCACGTCCGGCCGGACCGTCGCGTTCTCCGCGACCCTGCTGGTCATCGCGCTGGCCGGGCTGCTGGTCTTCCCGATCGACTTCCTGCGTTCCCTTGCCTACGGCGGCATGTCCGCCGTCGCCATCGCGGCGATCGTGTCCGTCACGCTGCTGCCCGCGCTACTGGGCATCCTCGGCCACCGCGTCGACAAGCTGTCCGTGCCGTGGCGCAAACGCGCCGACCACGACCCGACGTGGCTGGCGACACTGTCCGGCGCGGTGCTGCGCAGGCCGCTGGCGTTCGCCGTGCCGATCGTCGCCGTGCTGGTGCTGCTCAGCGTGCCGTTCCTGTCCGTCCGGTTCGGCGCGGCCGACGAGAAACAGCTGCCGCCCGCCGACCCGACCAGGCAGGCCGTGCAGACCATCGCCACGTACTTCCCCGGCAGCGGCGACAACGCGGCGCAGATCGTGCTGCGCGGCACACCCGACCGCACGGAGGTCTCGCGGTTCGTGGTGCGGGCCGTCCGGGTGCCGGGCGTGCGCAGCGTGGTGAGCGGACCGAGCCGGGACGGCGTGACCCTGCTGAACGCCACGCTGGCGGGCGACCCGCTCGGCCCACGCGCCGCCGACGCGGTCCGGTCGCTGCGCGCACTGCCCGCGCCACCGCACACCCGGGTCCTGGTGGGCGGGTTCGTCGCGACCGTCGTGGACAGCGTGCACGCCGTCGTCACGAAGGTGCCGCTGATGATCGGGATTCTGGTCGCCGCGACGCTGCTGCTGATGTTCCTGGCGTTCCGCTCGGTGCTGTTGCCGGTCAAGGCGGTCGTGCTCAGCACCCTCAGCCTCGGTGCCACCTTCGGCGTGCTGGTGGCGGTATTCCAGTGGGGGCACGGTGCCGGATTGCTCGGCGTGACAGCACAACCCGTGCAGCCCGGCATGATCGTGCTGATCGGTGCGGTCGTTTTCGGGCTGTCCACCGACTACGAGACGTTCCTGCTGTCCCGGATGGTCGAGGCCCGCGCCCAAGGACTGTCCACTCCGGACGCGGTCCGCACCGGGCTGGTGCGGACCGGGCGGATGATCAGCTCCGCCGCGCTGCTGCTGATCGTGGTCACCGGCGCGTTCGGCCTGTCGCAGCTGCAGACCATGCGGTTCCTCGGCGTCGGGATGATCGTGGCGCTGCTGCTGGACGCGACCGTGGTGCGGCTGCTGCTGGTGCCTGCCGTGCTGCGGCTGTTCGGTGACGCGGCCTGGTGGGCGCCTGCCGCGCTACGCCGCGTACGCCACGTCGCGGACCCGCGACCCGACGACCAACCGCTGCACGCCCAGCGACACCGCGATGTAGAGCAGCAGGGCGGCCGACGAGAGACCCTTGGCGGAGCCGCTGCCGTCGATCAGGACGTCCGCACCGAAGTGCACGCCGATCGCGACCAGCCACAGTAGGAGGGTCACCACGGTGCCCTGCCGGTAGAGCACGCCGTTCTCCCGCCACAACCGCACGGTGTAGGCCCGCAACGCGCCGAACCCGGCGGCGAGCACCAGGCTGGCCACCAGCATGGCGATCGCCGTGCCGTTCGCCGGGTGAGCGCTGAGGAACTGGACCAGATCGATCAGGCCGATCGCGGTCAGGACGAGGAGCAGGGTCGGCCTGCTGTCCTCCTTGATCGTGCGCTTCTGCACCTGGCGGGTCAGCAGCAGGAGCAGGACGGCGGCGCCGATGACGATGCTGAGCACGTTGTTGGACACGATCACCACTGTGCATCGGCGGGGGATGTGACCGAATCAATCCCCGGGTGGAGCCCAGGTTGATTCGTCGGGTGGCGCACACTGGAGGCATGGTCGACAACACCGCGCACGACATCGTCGTCTATGCCCGCCCAGGCTGCCCGTTCTGCACCATGCTCCGCGCCGACCTGGGCGCCGCGGGCATCGGCTACCGCGAGCGGGACATCTGGCAGGACGACGAGGCGGCGGCCGCGGTCCGAGCGGCCGCGAACGGCAACGAAACCGTGCCGACGGTCAACATCGGCGACGTCTGGCTGGTCAACCCGACGGTGGACGAGATCCAGAGGGTCCTGCGCACCGCGGCCTGACCCCGAACCTGCCGCCTGCGCCGCGCCGTTCCACCTGCCCTGTCGCCCGGCCGGGCGGTAGCGTCGGTGACCATGGCGAACACCACGTTGCGCGGCCTCGGAGTCAGTCCCGGCAGGGCGTCCGGCCCTGCGGTCCGGGTGGCCGACCCGCTGCCCGAACCCGCGACCGGCCCCGCACCCGCCGACCGGGCCGCCGAGGCGGCCCGGATCGCACCCGCGGCAGCGGCGGTGGCGGCGCGACTGGAGCAGGCGGCGGCCGCCGTCGAGGGTGACGCGCGAGCGGTGCTGGAGACGACGGCCGCGATGGCGGCCGACCCCGCGTTGACCGGGCAGGCCGAGCAACTGGTCACCGAGAGCGGCCTGCCCGCACAGCGGGCCGTGTTCGAGGCGGCGGCGACGTTCGCCGAGGCGCTGGCAGCGGCGGGCGGGTATCTCGCCGAGCGGGTACGTGACATCGAGGACGTCGCGCAGCGGCTGATCGCGGAACTGTCGGGCGTCGCGCCGCCCGGGGTGCCACCGCTGACCGGCCCGAGTGTGCTGGTCGCCAGAGACCTGGCACCCGCCGACACGGCAGGCCTCGACCCGGCGACGGTGCTGGCCCTCGTCACCGAGGAAGGTGGCCCGACCAGCCATACGGCGATCTTGGCGCGCTCCCTGCGCATCCCGGCAGTCGTGGCGTGCCAGGGCATCCTGGCGCACGACGCGGACGGCCTGGTGGTGGACGGTGACACCGGCGAGGTGCGGTTGGTCGACGGACCGGTCGAGGTCCGCGCCGCGGTCGACAAGGGCCCCGCGGAGTGGAACGGCATCGGCACCACGTCCGACGGCTACCGGGTGAAGGTGCTGGCCAACGTCGGCGGCGTCGAGGACGCGAAGGCGGGCGCGGCGGCGGGCGCCGAGGGCGTCGGCCTGTTCCGCACCGAGTTCAGCTACCTGTCCGCGACCACGGAGCCGGCCGAGGCCGAGCAGCGAGCGGCCTACGCGGCGGTCCTGGCCCCGTTCGCCGGCAAGCCCGTGGTCGTGCGGACACTGGACGCGGGAGCGGACAAGCCCTTGGCGTTCCTGAATCCCGAACCCGAACCCAATCCGGCCCTCGGCGTGCGCGGCCTGCGGGTAGCGCGCAACCAGGTCGGCCTGCTGGATCGCCAGCTCGCTGCGATCGCGGGCGCGGCAGCCGACAGCGGGGCCGAGGTGTCCGTGATGGCCCCGATGGTCGCCACCGCCGAGGAAGCGGAGTGGTTCGTGACCAGAGCCCGCGCCGCAGGCATCGACCGCGCGGGCGTGATGATCGAGATCCCGGCGGCGGCCCTGACCGCCCGCGAGGTCTTCGCGGTTACGGACTTCGTGAGCCTGGGCACGAACGACCTGGCCCAGTACGTCTTCGCGGCCGACCGCCAGCTCGGCGCCGTGGCAGCGCTCAACGACCCGTGGCAACCGGCCCTGCTCCGGCTGATCGCGCAGGTGGGCGAAGCGGCAATGGCGACGGGCAAACCGGCGGGTGTGTGCGGCGAGGCGGCGGGCGACCCGATGCTCGCGTGCGTGCTCGTCGGGCTGGGCGTGTCCAGCCTCTCGATGAACGCACCGGCGATCACCCGCGTGGGTGCCCAACTGGCCCAGACCCCCCACGACGCCTGCCAGACCGCGGGCCGCCTGGCCAGCGAAGCGGCCACCCCCACCGCAGCCCGCCAAGCCGCCAGAGCAGCCATCCGCCAAAGCTGACCACCAGGGCTGACCAGTCCAGTCCCGCCAGACATGCGGGCGACCGGGCGGCACCCGCCGGCGAATCACCTCAGCTCGCGCGGGCGAACGGTGGGCCAGTCCAGTCCAGGTCCCGCCTGACCTGACATGCGGGCGACCGGGTGGCGCCACCCGCCGGCCAATCACCTCGGCTCGCCCCGACGATCGGTGGCAGAGCGGCGACTCACCTCGGGCCTGGCCCAGACCACCCTCGGCGCGAGCCAGACCGCGGGCCGCCCACTCGGCGACCCGATGTGCCGCCCCGGATGGGCCGCCGGTGCCTCGTGTCCGACCGTGTCTCTCACGCGACCGTGTCTCGCGCGTGTCTCTCGCGCGACTTCAGCTGATCATCCGCGCGAGTCCCCATGGCCCGCCGCACCCATGCCTACCTGGACTCGCGCGTGCCCGTGCCTCCCCGCGTGCGCCACAACTTCCAACGCAACGTTTGAAAAGTTGAGTTGGTTCCGCTCAACTCTGCAAACCGCCCGAGACCACCCAATCGAGTGCAAGCGGGCGGGAACTACCGCCGCCGCCGGTGGAATCGCGACGGCCGCACGATCCGGACCTCGCCGGCCAGCAACCGCCCGCCGAGCACGAACACCGGTTCGCTCACCCGGGTCGTCGCCGGGCACCGGCGGTCCACCACACGGCCGCCCGTCACGCGCACTCCGGTCGTCAGCACCGTGGCCCGGCGCGGCACTCGCAGTTCGATCAGGCCGCCGGTCACCGCCAGCTCCACGGTCGTGCGCGACTGGGTCAGCACCGCTTCGGTGAAGTCCAGCCTGGTCGCGCCCAGCCTGCTGCTGATCAGCAGCCGCGCCGGCACCAGCCAGGGCCCGGACCGCCGGACCTCGGACAGCATGCTGCGCAGCACCAGCACATCGGTCACCGGTGGCTCGTCCGGCAAGCGGTCGGGCAGATCCAGCAGGACGGCATTGAGCTCCGACCGCGTCCGGGCCGCGAGCACCGCGTCGGTGCGTTCGCTGAACTCGGGCAGGTCGAGCATGCCCTGCCCAACGGCGCGTTGGAGCAGGTCGATCACGTGCTCACGCTCGGCGTCGGACGCTCGGAGGTCGTCGACGAGTCGCCGCGCGGCGCGGTCCCCAGACATGGATGTCACGGTAGCAAAAACTCTTAGCCGCCGTGGGATTGTTGAGGGAAACATCGACTAGTCCTCAGGTTCGGCGTCCAGGCCGTGCTCGATCGCGTAGCGCGCCAGCTCGACCCGGTTGTGCAACTGCAGCTTGCGCAGCGTCGACTGCACGTGGCTCTCCACCGTCCGGTGCGAGATCACCAGCCGGTCCGCGATCTGCCTGGCCGTCAGGCCCTTCGCCACCAGCCGCAACACGTCGGTCTCCCGCTCGGTCAGCGCAGGCGTGTGCGCGCCGTCGTCCGGGCCGGTCGACATGCGCCGGAACTCGCCCAGCACCAACCCGGCCAGGCCCGACGTGAACACGGCGTCGCCCGCGGCCGTCCGGCGGACCGCGTCCACCAGTTCCTCCACCGACGCCGATTTCACCAGATACCCCGACGCGCCCGCCTTGACCGCTTCGAGCACGTCCTCGTGCGCACCGCTGGCCGACAGCACCAGCACCCGCGTCGACGGCACCTTCCCCGCGATGCCCACGATCGCGGCCACCCCGGAACCGGTGCCCAGGTTCAGGTCCATCAGCACCACGTCCGGCCGTACCGCGGTCGCGATGCGCACCGCCGAGTCCGTGTCGCCCGCCGTGGCCGACACCCGGAAGCCCCGTTCGGTCAGATCCCGCGCCACCCCGTCCCGCCACAGTGGATGGTCGTCCACCACCATGACCGAGATCGGCCGCTGCTCCATGTCAGCCTTCCCCCTTCGGCCTGCTCCCGCCATCCCGCCCGCTGGGCACCCGGAACTCCCATTCCGTGCCGTCCGGCCCGGTATCCAGGTCGGCGGTACCACCCAGATCGGTCACCCGGCCGCGGATCGACTCCGCCACGCCGAGCCTGCCCGCCGCGGCGGCCGCCACCAGCCTGCCCGCCGGGATACCCGGGCCGTCGTCCCGCACGCTCACCACGATCTCGTCCGACAGGTCCTCCACCAGCACCC
>CAWACW010000017.1:0-156575 GCA_963780635.1 Candidatus Melainabacteria bacterium | reverse complement strand
CTTGGCAAGCTGGGCCGGGTTGTAGCAGTTGATGTGGAGCTGCGACAGGCACAGCGCGGTCGTCGGCGGGGTCGGCAGGGTCTTGGCGTTCAACGGCGTTTCGTAGAACGGCACGGGTGCGACCGTGTGTCCTGGCGCCGCTGTGGCCACCGTGCCTGCCGCGGACGCCGCGACGACGCTGAGCGCGCCTGCGGCCAGCACGGTGGCCATCGCGAGCCATCGAGACGGGCGTAATGCCATGGCTTCCTCCTAGATGCAGGGCACGCGCCCGCCCCGGGCAGGCACGCGGCCGGCGGCGGACATCCTGGCTAAGGTCACGGCCGTCGACGCTGCACAGTCAACAGCCTTCACACCTGTTCAGGGAAGGGGCCGAAAGTCGTTACGCAAGAGGTCTACACGCATTGACGAGTGAAGCGCGAGAATTGCGCAGCGAAGGCCCCCACCAGGTAAGATGGCGTCCCGATATGAGTACATATCGGACAGTTGGGAACTCTGCGGGCCCGTCGTCAACTGTGAAGAGATATGGTTCATCCGGTAACACGAGACCATCGGCGGTCCCGTCGGTCAACATTGCCCGCAATGCCGCGATATTCGGTCGAGGATACCTTTCGTCGGCATTTTCGAACGCATTGCCGACACCGATCCGGCGCAGCACGTCCCCGGCGAACGTGTCCCTGCCCAGCACCACCCACGGCCGTCGCCACACCGGCACGATCGCGGTGGCCCGCAGCGGATCCACCGGCGCCCACTCGCGTTCCGCGTCCGTCAGCCACGCCGGTGCGGGCACCGCGAACACCTGACCGAACAGCCGCCGCAGCGATGCCAGCGCGGCGGGCACCGTGGCCGGGGCCGCGGTGACCCACACCGTGATGCCCTCGGCACGCAGCCGCCGCACGTCCTCGGCCCGGTTCTCCTCCACGTTGGCGACCACCAGCTGCGGCCGCAAGTCGATCACCTGGTCGACCCTCGGGTACTTGGAGCCGCCGACCCGCGTGGTGACCAGCTCGGGCGGGTGGACGCAGTAGTCCGTGGCGCCGCTGAGCACGCCGGGCACGGTCGCCTCGATCGATTCGGTCAGCGACGGCACCAGCGACACCACCGAGGTCGGCGCGGTGTCCGGCAGCCGCACCGCGACGCCGAGGTCGTCGACGGCGGTCCTCACGCGGCGCTCCTCACGCGGCTGTCCTCACGCGGCCTCGAACATCACTCTGCGCCGTACGACGTCGGCCTCGACCAGCCGGACCGTGATCCGCTCGCCCTCGGGCAGCTCACCGCCCGCGCATTTGGCCAACACGGGCGGTTCGGCCACGAAGATCTCCGCGCCCTTGGCGTCGGCGTGCAGCACGACCGCGGGGAACGTGTCGCCGACCCGGTCGGCCAGCACCCATGCCTCGACCTGGGACAGGCAGGCCCGGTCCACGCGGCTGGCCAGCGTGTCCGACGTGGCCATCAGCCCGGGCAGCTCGGGCAGCGCGGCCCGCACCCACTCGGGCACGGCGACACCCGCCGAGACGGCCAGGCACACCTCCGTGCCGAACCGGTCCACCAGCCGCCGGATCGGGGCCGTGACGTGCGCGTACGCGGCGCCCAGCCCAGCGTGCGTCGTGGTGGCCGCGTACACGCCCGCCGCGGTGTCCAGCACGGTGTAGCCGGCGCCGCGCAGCAGCCGGGTCGCGTCCAGGTGCAACGCCAGGGCTTCGGGTCGGCTCGGGTCGAGCGTGGCGAGCACCTCGGCCGCCGTGCCGCCGTCGGGCCACTCGATGCCCAGCGTGCCGGCCCGCCTGCGCAGGCTGTCCATCGCCTCGGGTTCCGGGCCGGGCAGCGTGCGCAGCACGCCGATCCCGGCGTCGAGCATCAGCCGGGCCGCTGCCATGCCGGTGAGCAGGGACATCTCCGCGTTCCACGCCTCGACGTCCACCCGGGACCGCAGCGTCAGCCGCCAGCCGCCGTTGCCGTCGGCCACCGCGCGCTGCTCGGGCAACTGCAGCTCGACGGCACCCCGGCCGACCGCCAGTTCCCGGCGCAGCCTGCCCAGGTCGGGCAGCAGCGCGAACGACGGGTGCGGTGTGCCCTCGGTCAGCTGGTCGCGCACGGTGTCGTAGTCGAACTGGGCGACAGACCGGACCATCGCCCGCCGGACGTGCGTGCGGATCAGGTCACCGGCCGCGTCGCAGTCGATGGTCCACAGCACCGCGGGCCGCACCTCGCCGGGCAGCAGGCTGGCCGCGTCCTCGGACAGTTGCGGCGGGTGCAGTGGGACCAGCTCGTCGGGCAGGTACAGCGTCTGGCCACGGCGGCGGGACTCCTCGTCCAGCGCGCCACCTGGCCGGATGAACTGGCCGGGGTCGGCGATCGCGTAGTCCAGGCGGTAGCCGGAGTCGTCGCGGCGCAGCAGCAGCGCCTGGTCGAGGTCCTTCGCGCCGGGCGGGTCGATGGTGACCAGCGGCAGGGCGGTGGCGTCCTCGCGCGGGGCGAGCGGCAGCGACATCGCCTGCTCGGCCTCGACCAGGGCGGCCGTCGGGAAGTCCGACGGCAACCGGAACTCGGCGCGGATGCCGGAGAAGTCCAGGCTGCCGCGCGTCGCGTCGATGGCCGATGATCGGCTCTGCGCCGCCACAACACGACAGTAGTCAGCCGGGCCGGCGTTCGTCAGGTCCGGACGGGGAGGCTTGGCTCACCAGCGATGATTGGGCTGTGAGCGGTGCCCGGTCGGGCCGAACGTGTCGCCGGGCGGCGGGGCCTGCTGGATCGGCAGGCCGTTGGGCGGGGTGTCCTCGGGATCGGCGGCGACCGGCGGGGGTTGGTTCGCCGGCGTCTGCTCAGCGGGGCCGGGCCGAGGTCCGCCTGGCCTGGCCTGGTCGGCCGGTCGCGGTGGCGGGATCGGGTCCAGGCAGGACACCAGGACCGTGGTCTCGGCCGGCCGCGCCACCACCCGGCCCGCCCGGTCGCGGTAGACGAGTTCGCCGTCCTGGTCGATCTCGACCACGTAGCCGACCTCGGCCAGTTGCTCCTCGTCGAGGTCGGTGAGGTGTTCGTGCCGGGACGGCTGGACCCGGTAGACCGGCCACGTGACGTGTGAGAACGCCTGGTGGAACTCGGACAGCAGGTAGGTCATGTGCTGCTGCCACGGCAGTGGCATCGCCTCGACCAGGGATCGGGGCAGCACGACGTAGCCGGCATCGGTGCCCGGCTTGGTCGTGGCGAAGTAGTCGCGCAGTGGAGCGCTGGACGCGGGTGGTCCGGCGGGCCGCGGAATGGGGTCCGGCGTGAACACGCGCTCCGCCTCCTGCTGCCGACGTTTTCGGCCTCGTGGCCGCATGGTCATCAGACTCTCAGACTCCTGGGCGGACGGCTTGCTGGACGAGTTCCCGGCTGTTCCAGGGCATCGCGATGACGTGCACCGGAGTGCCGGGCTGTGGGGCCTCCACGATCCGATTGTCGCCCAGATACATGAAGACGTGGTGGATCGTGGTGGGGTCGCTGGGGTTGTAGGCCAGGAACATCAGGTCACCCGGCTGGGCCTGGCGGACCGGTAGCAGCGCTCCGCCGTGGAACTGGTCGACCGAGACACGCGGCAGGTTGATGCCCGCATGCTGGTAGGCCCGCAGCATCAGGCCCGAGCAGTCGAACGCGTTCGGCCCGGTCGCGCCCCACACGTAGGGCTTGCCGACCTGGGACAGCGCGAACGCGATCGCCTTGGCCGCCGCCGAGGTCGGTGGCGGCAGCGCGTCGCCCACGTCGGTGGCACCGCAGCCCGACGGGTCGGCGACCTGGCCGATGTGCTGCACCAGGAACGCGGCCATCGCCTCCCAGTTGTTGTAGGCCAGCGGGAAGGCGGAGCGCTCCACGGCCTGGGCGGCCGAGCCGGGGCGTTCCTGCTGCCAGCCCGGGATCGCGGTGAGCACGTCGAAGAACTTGTTGACCTCGTAGGTCGGGTCGGTGACCTGGGCGACCGTGCCCCAGCCCTGGGACGGGCGCATCTGGAAGATGCCCAGCGAGTCCCGGTCGCCGAAGTCGAGGTTGCGCAGGCCGGATTCCTGCATGCCCGCCTGGATGGCGACCTGCCAGGCCAGCGCGGGCAGGTTGCGCTGCTTGCCGATGGTGATGATCAGCGAGACGGTCGACTGCTGGGTCGTGCTCAGCCGGCCGGCCGCGGTCGCCCCGTCGGCGACGTCCGCACCGACGAACGGGCCCAGTCCGGCATCACAGCTGGTGTTCGCGAACTGCGAGTCGGCGGCCTGCTGTTCACCGCCGAGCACCACCTCACTCACCACGCCGGTGACGGCCAGCACGCCGACGATGACCACCGCCACCACGGCGACCATGACACCGATCTTGATCACGGCACCGCCTCCGTGTAGCTGGTGACCAGCCAGCCCGTCGGCGTGGCGATCGCCGTGATGTCGAGAGTGCCCGCGTTGGTGGGCAGCAGTGCTTCCAGTGAGCTGGTGAACGACTTCGTCGCCTGCGGGGCGCCGGTGACCTGCGTGGCGTCGATGTTGGCCACGTCGACACTGCTCATCTGGGGCAGGAACTCGTCAGTCGTGTAGGGCTTGAGCTGGGCCAGCCACTGCGCGTTGGTCATGCCGACCGGATGGTTCACCCATGCCCTGCCCCAGGCCGTGATGACCGATAACGCCGCGGGCGCCGGTGGTGCCGACGTGGGCGTCTCCGGCGGTGTGGTCAGCCGGGTCTGCGTCGGCGTGGTCGTCGCGGGCAAACCGGAGGACGGCGAGCCCAGACTGGACGGCAGGACCGGTGTCGTGATGGCGTCGGGGTCACCGCTGGGCGCTGCCGCGGCGCGGCGGGCCGAGGTGGCGTGGGCCGTGACGATCGCGATCACGACGGCCAGCACGACGACCACGATCGCCGCGACGAAGAGGTGTCCCGGGGAACGCAACGGCCAACCCCACAGCCTGCGGTACACGGCCGCGCGGCCTCGGTTGGTCCTGATGGGCATGACCCGTCACTCCTAGCTTCGTGCCGATCTGTTGTCCCAGGCGCCGTCCCGCATGCTCTCCCGCACTTCCAGTCCTCGGGACGGCCGGTAGAGCACGAACACCGGCTTGCCCGCCACCATCTCCGTCTCGGCGCGGCGCGGGCCGCCGTCCCGGTTGCGTCCGGTCACCTGTGACGGCACCACGAACGAGTCCTCGCCCCGGTCCCAGCCCCGGTCGATGGTCGCCGGGCTGTCGACCAGCCTGCTGGCCCTCGCCTCCGGCACCACGTTCGTCGGGCCGCCGTAGCCGTAGGGGCGGATCGGTGGCAGCGCGGGCTGTCCCTGCGCTCCGGGCGACCCGCGCAGTTCACCGCCCCGGCCGCGCCGGTCCATCCGCTGCGCGGTGGCCGAGACGGTGCTGGCCGACTCGCCGTAGCTGCCCTCGGGCCGCACTCGCGCACCGCCGGCCTCGCGCCGCTCGGGCTCGCCGCCGCCGCGCACCTCCTCCCAGAACTTCTCCTGGGGGGTCGCTTCCTTCGACTTGCGCCGCAAGCGGGACATCATGCTCGGTGCGGACGGGAAGCCCGCGCCCGCCGCGGACACGGACAGCTCGACCATCTGCCACATCCGGCGCACCGGACGGCCGACCATGAAGAACACGATGGTGATCAGGCTGGCCAGCAACATCTGTGCCAGCAACGAAAGTTGGCTGCCCGCACCGAAGATGAGATTGAGCAGCAACGCGTCCATGCCGGCCAGCGCGGACAGCAGCAGCACGTTGAACAGCACCGCACCCGCGGCCTTGCCGACCCGCGGCAGCAGATCGGGCAGCACCATCGCGGCCAGGCCGATCAGCGGCGCGGCCAGCAGCAGGACCCGCAGCAGCACCTGGGCCAGCAGCACCGATGCCTTGGCGAACAACTGGAACAGCGCGTACGCGAATCCCTGGAACAGTGCCAGGAACCCGTCGCCGGTCCGGCTGCCCTCGGTGCCCTCGAAGAAGCCCGCCGACGAGCCGAGCTTGTTCGGCAGCGACTTGAAGTCGTTCTGCTTCGCGGTCACCTTCGCCTGGTCGTTGGCGGAGTTCACGTCCGTCTTCGCCCAGGCCTGGTCGCCCAGCAGCTCGCCACCGAACTGCTTGGCCTGCGGTGAGGTGGGGTCGCCGAACTCGCCGCGCAGCCAGTTGCGGTAGACCACGTTGTCGTACAACGAATCCGGCAGTGTGTTGCGCTGCGAGTCGACCTCGCTGGCGGGCACGAACCCGGCCTGGATCTGCGAGGTCTTCTGCAGCAGCAGCGTGTCGACCTCGCCGTAGATAGGGCCCAGCACCAGCACCGACGCGGCCAGCCACATACCGGCCAGCGCCCACATGCTGCGGCGGCCCATGCTGGCCAGGTCACCCGTCCAGATGTAGCGGAACAGCAGCAGGCCCAGCAGCAGCGCGACCGGCCCGAACCAGCGGACGTACACGTTGTCGTAGAACGTCTGCGCGGCCTTCTCCACCGCGTCGTCCAGCGGCTTGAGCATGCTGTCCTGCGAGAGCATCGCGTAGTGCAGGCTGTTCGTGGCGCCGACGATGTTCTTGCCCACGTTGAACAACTGGTTGCCTGCCCACGTGTCGATCACCGCGTTCGGGTCGGTGATCGTCTTGGACAGCACGCAGTCGTTGTCGAACACGTGCCACACGGAACCGGCGTAGCTGAACTTGCCGTAGTTCGACGTGGGGTCGCCGTGATCCAGCGCGGGCGGGTCGATCGCGCCGACCATGCCCGCACCCGGCCGTTCCGGAACCGGGGCCTCGCCGCACTCGTCGGCGAACGCGGGCACACCGAGCACGATCTGGATGCCCAGCAGGCCTGCCACCAACCCCAGGACCGACCAGGCGCGGGCGCGCCGCAGTCGCGGCTGGTGACCGCGTTTCCACCGAGCATGCCGTCGTGCCCCGTACAGGAGCACGACCAGGGCCACTCCGAGCAGCGCGGGGTTCATGGGCAGCCCGCAGCGCTGCCCGTCGCCGGGTTCCTCACGCGGAGTCCCCCCGAACTGAACGGCGGTAGGGGCCGTCCGGGTCGGTGTCGCCGCCCGGTGTCGCCACCAGGCCGTCGCTGAAGTCGTCCGGATAGTCGTCGGCGAGGCCGACCTCCAGCTCGGCGGCGAACTCGTCGTCGATGTCGGGCTCGGTCTGCCTGCCGCGCACCTGCGACGGCTCGGGCATCAGGTCCGAGGGCAGAGCGGGCAGCGCTGGCTGGTCCTGCCGGTCGCGCATCGCGTCCGGGGTGGTGTCCAGGGCGTTGCGCACGTGCTCCAGGTGGCTGCCGGAGAAGTCGATCCGGATCCGTTCCACGCCACCGGCACCGTCACCGAAGATGAACTGCCGGGGGGCCCTGTCCCGCTCGGTCTGACCACGCTCGCCACCCGGCCGGCGGCCCAGGCTGGCCACGACCTGCTCGTAGCCGGCACCGACCGGCACCTTGAGCAGCCGCAGCGCGTCGGCCTGGGCGTCGTCGTCGTCGAGGCGGCCGACGAACACCGAGTCCAGCAGCGCCACGAAACCCTGGATGCGCAGGAAGTCCGCCGGGATCTGGCTGGACAGCAGCACCCGGACGTTCCACTTTCGCGAGTCACGGGCGAACCGGTTCATCAGCACCCGGCCCGTCGGCACCTCGGCCAGGAAGAACGCCTCGTCGATCCAGACGCCCTTGCGCAGGTCCTTGGGCCGCTCGTAGATGGACCGCTGGGTCAGCCAGGCCGCGAGGTTGAGCAGCTCGACACCCAGGGCCTCGGTGTCGGTCCAGTGTTCGCGGCCGACCCCGTCCTTGGGCAGGGTCAGACCGGCCATGGTGAGCACGGTCAACCGGTCGTCGCGGGTCTCGGAGTAGGGGTCCTCGCCGTGCTCCGGGATGAGCAGGCTCATCCGTTCCCGCATCTCGTCCAGGAAGTCGGCGACCACCATCGCGTGCTCGTGGTGCTCGGACGCGTCGCGGCGCAGCGCGTCGAAGACCTGGCCGGGGTCGGCGTCGATCCGGCCGCCGACGGTGCGCACCGCGCGCAGCAGCACGATCCGGGTCTGTGGCAGCCGGGCCACCTCGTAGGGCAGCAGGCCGCTGAGCACATCCAGCACGAGCCGGCGCCGGGTGGCCGCGACGAGCGCCTTCTCCCGCCGCCACGCCCGTTCCGGATCGGACTCGTCCAGGAAGTGTTCGAGCAGCGGCTCGGCGACCACCCGGTAGGGGTTGAGGATGCCGGGCTGGGCGTTGAGCAGGTTGATCGGCCGCGCGTACGGGCGCAGCTCGGGCAGTTCGCAGATCTTGGCCAGCGGGCCGGAGGGGTCCAGCAGCGTCCAGTACGCGCCCGCCCGCAGTGTCTTGTAGACCAGGCCGCCGCCCAGGAACGACTTGCCGCCACCGAGCCCGGCGACCATCGCGGTCAGCCCGGACCCGTCGCGGATCTCCTGGGCCATCCACGGATCCCACGCCACCGGGCGGCGGGTCGCGGTGCACGTCTCGCCGAGCAGCACACCCCGCCGGTCGCCGACCTCGGCGGTGGCCGACGGCACGGCCGCGGCCGCCCACACCACCGAACCACGGCGCATGTACGCCGTGGACGCGAGCGGCTCGCCGGGGATGAACTCCCTGGCCATCGCGAACTGCGCCTCGGGGTGCTCGATCGCGACCTTCGGCTTGTAGAGCTCCAGCAGCTGCTGGGCCAGGCGCAGCGCCTCCCGCTCGGTCGCACCGGAGACCGCCAGCCGCCACCACGAGCGGACCCGGGTGGCCAGCGCGGTGAAGCCCGACGTCATCTCGTCGTCGATCTCCAGCACCCGGGAAGCCTGCCGGGACAACGACTGCGGCGGTTCCAGCTCGTGCTCGTCGGTGTAGTGGCGGACCTGGGAGCGGACCTTGTTCATCTGCCTGCCCAGCTCGCCCGCCACCTCCTCGGGGCGGCGCACGTAGATCCGCGCCGACCACTCCACGGAGGCGGGCAGCCGGTCGGAGTGCTGCACCCACGGGTCGTCGACCTCGGGGATCTGCAGACCGTGCATCAGACCGACGGTCAGCACGGCGACATGCCGCTTGATGCCCGCGTTCGACCCGGTGCGGCCGCGCACGGTGACCGTGGGCGCGTAGGGCTCGGTGTGGAAGTCGGCGGCGTCGGTGAAGCTGGCCAGGTCCTCGGGTTCCCAGTTCGCGCTGGGCACCGCGGGCAGGTTGCGCGGCGCCGGCAGGCCCAGCGAGCACGACCGGTGCATCAGCCAGGACATCTCCTCGGCACTGACCGGGCGCCCGTCCAGGCCCGCGGAGCCGATCACCTGGTCGAGGTGCTCGACCTCGCTGTCCAGGGCGACGAGTTCGGCGTCCACGGCGTCGGGGAACACGCGGCGCAGCAACGGTGCGGCACGCTCCACGGCCCGGTCCACCATCCGCCGGGTCTGTACCTGGACGCCCAGGTAGACCTCTTTCTCGGCCATCGAACGGCCGAGTAGCTGCTGCTGCTCGCCGACCATGTAGTCGTCGAAGGACAGCGCCGCGACGCTGTCCGGCAGCCGGTTGACGGCGTTGTGCACGTGCGCCTCGGCCCACATGCGGATCGGGAACGGGCGCGTGGTCACCCGCAGGTGCAGCCAGCGGCCCTGCAGTTCGGCGTACTGGCCGGCGATGGCCGCTACCAGGTCCTGGCGCTGCGAGTCCGATCGGAAGGACCAGCGCTGCGGCGCCAGCTTGTACCAGGCGTAGACGTCCTGCCCGGTGCGCAGCAGGTGACCGTCGATGCTGCGCGCGGAGATCGTGGGTGTGTAGGTCGGCAGGTTCTGTTCGCCGGGCAGTCGCCTGCCGCGCTTGCTGTAGACCTGCTGCCGTTCCTGAGTGGGAGGGACGACGTGCTGGGGCACCCGGTGGGCCGCACGGTGATCACGTCCCTGATCACGTCCTGCCCTGCGTCCGAACACCGCCTACCTCCTTGCTGCGAGGCCGTACCGCGCCACCTCGAACGCCGGTCGGACGACCGGCCCCATTCTGCGCATGTTGGACATACTGGCCGCGTTGGCCGGATCGCGCGGGCTGGTTCACCCGGCGGGGATCCCCGCCGCGACCGCGCCGCGTCTTGGGGACCGGGCGCTGCGAGCGCATCCGGATCCGGGTCGCGCTGGCCGCACCACCTGCGCCCGCCGCCTTTTCCCGTGGTGTGGTCAACTCGCGGACCCACATCGTGAACACCGCACCCAGCGGCCGCTCGTGGCTGATGCGCGTGCAGATCAGCCGCGTCAACACGATCGTGATCACCACGGCCCAGGCCACGCTGAAGAAACCGAACCCGAACCCGAGGATGCGTTCCCCGCTCAAGGTCAGGAAGAAAACCAGGATGCCCACGCCCCACGCCACATACCGCGCCCGCCATGGGAAGGTCGCCTTCGGCGGCCCGAGCCACACGGCATCGACGCGGTACACCTCGTCATCGGTGCGTACCCGCACGACTGTCCCCCCGCGATCAGCCGGTGAACAGGTTCGCTAGCCACTTGCCCAGATCAACGCCCGCGCCCGAAACGGCGAGGCCGATGATGGCGAGTGCGACGAACACCCCGCCGACACGGCGCATGACTCCTGCGTTGTCGCCCTTGCCACCGCCCAAGTAGAGCAGTAGTAGTGCGACCACCAGGAGCAGCAGCGGCACGGCGTTGTCGAGAATCCACTTCGTGACGCCGCCGGTGCCCAGGCTGGCGGCGGCGAGCGGGATGAGGGCCGAGCCGGTCATCTCGTCCTCCCTGATGCGAGGGGCGGGGTCGGCAGCCATCTGTCGGGGATGGTCCCTGCCTCGGGTCCTTCTAGCACTGAGTAGAACACGTCAGGTTGACGACGTGTAGTGGTCGGTGCGCGCAGAGTTGTGTCAGTTCGGGGTCCCGTTTTCCGTCGAGGCATATTACGTCTAATCTGACCACACACATCATCGGTCGCGGGAGTGGTCGATCGGTACGCAAACCACCCGTTCGCCCCAGCACGACCCAAGGTTCACTCGCCCGCGCGCCGAATGGTGACAGCCTGTGCGTGACCTCGTGAATTCTGCGTTCGGCTCGCCCACATCGTGGGACCGGGACAACGGAGCGGTCAGCGGGTGAATCGGCCACCGGGACAGTTGCGTTGCGCCACAATGTGCGACCAGTTGCGGCCGAACCGTGGAGGGGCATCGTGATCCAATCTCCGGACGACACCACTACTCCGCCGGACGGCAGCCAGGTTAGCGGTCGCGGACCCGGCAACGGCCGTCGGGTGCAGCGGACGGTGAACTTCGACCGGGAGATCCTGGATCGAGCCAGAGCGGCCGCCACCTACCTGGCCCGCAACGAGCCCGACGCGGGCATCCGCAGCCTGGCGGACATCGTCAATCCCGCGGTCGAGGCCCTGGTCGCGGAGCTGGAGCGCCGGTTCAACAACGGTCTGCCGTTCCAGCCGGTGTTCCGCATGCCGGCCGGCCGACCCGGCCGCCCGGCCGAGGTGACTCTCGGTGTTCAGGCCACTGGTCTGGACGAGTGATTCGTGCGGAGTCGCATGATCAACAGCGCGCCCACGACGACCAGCACCAGCCCAGGCGACGAGATGAACCATCTCGTAACACCCTCCGGAAACTGGGCGACCGATTGGAGCAACGCCCCAGCGTCCAAAATGGCGAACGCCCGCCCGGCCTTCCGGGACTGATCGGCGGGCAACCACCGGTCGAACCGCACGCGCCCGACCCAGGCGAGCACGGCCACGACGAGCGCCGCCACAAACAACCCGATTGCCACCCAGTTCAACACCGCGAGCACATCTCGACCCTATCGGGCGTGCGGTTGCCCGGGAGCCGGTTCGCGCAGGTTCTCCAGTTACGTCGAGCCGCGATCGGCGGGCTAGTTGTTGTAGACGAATAGAACCAAGACATTCATCATTCCGAGCGACCCACGCGGGCGGCGCCAGCGCCGGGTGGACCACACTCTGAGCATGCGCTTGTACGCGATGATCTGCTACGCCGTCGCCGCGGCAGCCGAGATGGGTGGTCTGGTCTTCGCTGTACTTGCGCTGAGGGAGAACCAAGCGATCCGAAAACTCTGGATGGCGGCCAATCCGAAGCAGAACGACGGAGGTTCGTGGGGCCAGATGCTGTTGCTGAACCGGGCAGTGCCCGCACTCCTGGGCAAGAGCACCTGGCAGGGCCGAGTGGCGGTCGTCCTCATCGTATTGGGGATCATCGCCGGAACGCTGGGCAACTTCGCGAGCTTGCCGAGCTAGCTGCACTGATCACAGAGGTCAAGAACACCGGACTGCATCTTCGCGAGTCGGAACGCGGTTCGCCCAAGTTGGCCGAGGTCGAAATTGCGGGCGGACGAGTTGGCTTGTAAGCCGGATTCTGTTTGGAAACCGCTGTTGACCTGGCGTTTCCAAATTCGAGGCTGCTCATGAACCGCCGCTGGACCCTCCGAGGTTCCGTCGTCCGGCTCAGCGTCGAGCAGCACAGAGGCGTAGTGATGACGAAGCGCATGCATCCCGTCGTCCCTCGTCGGCTTGGCGATGCCGGCCGCCAGGCGGGCCACGTGCCAGACGTTCGGGTTGATGGGTCGGCGGACGAGAGGCCAACCGTTCGGATTGGTGAGCAGGAGATCAACGGTGACAGGGTCGCCACCCGGATCACGCACGGCGGGGTCACGCTCACGGGTGGGAACCGCTCCATATGACCGTCCAGCAGTCGGAGCAGGCCCTTGGGCAGCGGCACGTACCGAGTCTTGCCCGCTTGGGCAAGGCGAACACCATCTGTCCCCACACCTCGCGGAGTTGCCGAACAACATGGAACACCAGGCCTTCGCGGTCGATCGCGCCGACGGCCAGGCCGAAGATCTCACCCTGCCGCAGCCCGCAGCCGGCCCCGATCGGGACCATGATCTTGAACCGCTCCGGTAGTGCGAGACGGACCTTCTTCACTGTCGAGCGCGGCCAGGGCGTGACCTTCCGCTCCGCCGGCTTCGGGCGGTTGACCGACCGGACGTAACATGGATTGCTCGTGATCAACTTGTCATCGACTGCCGCAGTGAAGATGGCCGACAGGTGGGCAAAGCCCACCGCCTTGGGAGATGTCGCCCAGGTCCAGCGCCGCCGAGATCCGGTGCAGCTCGACGTTGGACGGACGGCCCGAACCCGGTGAACCAGTAGTTGGCGTCCTCACCGAGCTGATCAGCGGCCCGATCAGCGTTTGGCCAACAGCTCATTCGCGGTCGACCGGTCCTGGTGGCGAGCAGCCGCGACCGCCGTCCGCAGGTGCAACATGCCGTAGAGGCTCAGAGCGGCGGGATCTCCCGCGACCTTCCTTGGCCCGAGCCACCGCGCAGCGACTTCGCCCAGCTCAAGGGCATCATCGAACCTGCCGACAGCGAGCAGAGCGTGTGTGCCCGATCGGGCAGCCGAAGCCAGGACCAACGGATCATCGGCTTCGTCAGCGGCCTGCATGGCGCGTTCAGCAGCGATCCAGGCGAGGTCAGCCTCACCGATCTTGCTCAGCGTGGTGGCCGCCAGGTGGTGAATGCGGGCGGAGACCGCAGCGCAGGCCCGCCGGGAAGCAGCGTCATCGGCTGAAGCGGCTTCCATCTGCTGAGTGGTCTTGAGTTACCCGACCGGGGTCGTTGCACTCAGGCGACAGCGACGAAGAGCACAGCGTCCGCGACAGCGACGGGGTGCCATAAGCGCGTCTCGAATGGCCGGAACGTCGTCGTGTTCCTCGGTGTCCTCCATGAGCACAGGCTCACCGAGCAGGTCCCCCAGCATGACCCGCAGACCCCGGCGCGACCTCGGCGAGCACGTTTAGGCGCCGGATGTCCCGCTCGCCACGCTCGATCTTGCTCAGCCAGTCCTCGTGCGCCCGACCAGGTCAGCAAGCACGGCCTGAGACAGCCCGCGCCGACGCCAGTAGAACGCGATCCGTTCACCGATGCTCAGTTGATCTCCGGCACCCCGCATACGGCCACGCTAGCAGCGTGCACTGTGATCCACTTGTCCCAACCGGTTGAGGTTCCATTCAAAAGAATGACATAGCCCATCAATCGCTGATTACAAGTTGTCAACTTGACGAACAAAACTTTCCCAGCTTTCCGACTTGGCCGCAGGTTTTCTGACAAGTCCAAGTTCTACAATTCGCATGGCGATGCGTTCGGAATCGCCTTCGGCGTAACTGGCAAAACGGGCACCTCGCTTCAGCGAAGATGGCCGCACGCAGGCAACGAGCCTTTCCTTCGAGTGCTGAATTTTACCTACATCTTTGCCAACATATTGGTCGGGATCCCTCCAAGTATAATGCAACGAGCCCACCGCCGAGGGGAACAAGAACCACCATGACTCAAGCTCCCAGGCAGGTACTGCTGCAACTATCGCACCCGGCAGAGAAGAATACACAGATTTAATATCCGTCTCGACCGCAACATGAGCAGGTTCGCAGTCGTCTGCATCTTGATGGAAGACGGTCGCAAATACAGGCGTTACCGCATCCACCGCTCGAACCGCTGCACGAACTTTCGAAACTCGGTCGCACCGCTTTGCTTGATCAACACCCTTGACAAAAGACAAGGGTTTTCGAAGCAGTTTGGATTGAAGCTTGCTTGAATTCTGATTCAACTCAAAAAAGAGAATCTTGATAGCATTTCTATCGTGGTCATCCTCGCCGAAGAAGATGACACACGACTTGCCCTGTCGCCTATCCGGCGTGACATTTTGACTCATTTCGGAACGCCACCCAGAGCGCCCGTAAACCACAATTCCCCCAAGCCAAGTTCGCCCTCCAATGCATCCTCCATTTTGCGCACTTGAGCTGAACTTATCGCAGGTATCGCTGACGATGCATCGCTTCTTCGTTCGCATACGATCAGCTCGCGCGCATAGAGTCGATTGACCAGTGGTGGAGAGTGCGTAGCAACCAAAAGTTGCGTCCGCCTGGAGGCTTCTCGAAGCAATTCGACCAGACGATCGAGAACATGAGGATGGAGGCCGTGATCGATTTCTTCAATGCAAGTAAGCTTAGGCGGATGAGGGTCGTACAATAGAGCCAATAGCGCCAATGCTCGGATCGAGCCAAATGACATATCAGCGAGATCAGTAAACCCTTTCAAACCTTCTTCTTCAATTTTCAGAACGGTCGCATCCGTGGCTCCGCCGACTGAATCGAATTCAATACGAGCTAGTCCGGGAATAAAGAACTTCGCGTCATCTACAAGGCGAGTGAACAAGTCTCCATGTTCTAGGTTCATATATTGCAAGAATGCAGCTAGATTGTCACCATTCTCGTTCAAGTGGCGAGAAACGGTAACTACGCTTGGGCGGCGTGCGGCAGCCACATCAACCTCGAACACCCTGAAACTCGCGAATAGTTCAGCCAAGGCATCTACTTGTTCGCCGCCTTGATCGGGCCCCAATCTTGGCAACGTCGCAAGACCGAGCGAACCCTCACGCAGACTCGTTCGAAAATCGACCTCATCGTCTTCTTTAATGAACGAGATATCGTCACCGTTGATAGCAATCCGACGACCACGCCCAGCGGTACGTTTGAACAAAAATTCTTCTGAACGCCTGAGGACACGGCGTGGCTTATCGTCACCCCTTGAGCGAACCGCAAGTGTTCGAAAGGTCAACGTATAATTATCCGTTGCCCGCTCATTGCTATGCTTGGTAACGGCCGCCTCGATGCCAATACTCACACGCGCGCTGGGCAATGTACCCTTGCCTCTGAAAAGGAGGCGATCCATACCACCACGCCGACGAACAGCAGGTTCGAGATCCTCTCGTACCGAATCGCCCAAAAAACGGATTACGTCTAGAAGATTGGTTTTGCCAGCACCGTTCGGGCCAACCAAGACGTTTAGCCTACCCAAATGCAAGTCTACCTTGCGCAGGCTCTTGTAGTTCTCTACCTAGGCGGAGAAGGTACGGTGGGGATCCTTGCGGCCATACACGGCAGTGTAAGGGCTGTCTGGATCAACGCACAGTGGACCGTCGGTACTGTGGCCATTAGGAGATTCTTTGCGTTTGCAATGGCTACAGCTGGCCGTTCTGACGGCAAGCGATGCCCAGGCAACTGCGTCAACACCGCTCTGGCTTCGATCGCAGATCCTTCGGGGATTACGCAGATGGCTGGTCTGTTACACGACGCTCCCTCGTCCTGGCTGTCGAGCTTCAGATGATGCTTGACGGTTTGGCTCTCGACCTGATCCTTGACGTCGGACCGAGACAATCTAGTGGTTCTGGCCCGGCGATGGGTGACGACATCGGTGCTGGTCCGGGGTGGGTGGCCAGCAGGTGAGGACCGTCATGGACCTGGATGGTGTCCTCGTCCAGGGTCGCGGTCACGACCTTGCGGGCGTGTTGACGGCCGATCTGGATGCGCTGGCGGGCGATCATGATGCCGCCGCTGGAGGACACGATCCGCTCGATGGTGACCGGCCCGGCGACCGGTGGTGTGGGTGGCGGCCCGGCAGGTCGAGCGCCCCGCAGGTAGGCGGTTGCCCTGGTGGTCAGCGGGCTGGGCAGGGACCGCAGCAGCTTCCGGTCGGCCGGGTCGAGCACGGTCATGACACCGGCGGTGAACCGCAACACGACTCGTCGGCCGGCCAACCCGAACCCGATGCTGACCGCCTTGTTGGCCAGGCCGACACAGCCGGCGGCGTTTACGGTGCGCTCGACCTCAACCATCCCGGTGACCGGCGTTTCGACTGGAGTGTTGTCCGGGTCGAGGAGTCGGGCTTGCCCGGTGAGGACCAGGGCGTGCAGGTCAGACGCGGCCAGTTTCGACGCGATCGTCTTGATGAGGACCCCGGCCAGCAGCACCCGTAGGTAGGTGGTGGAGATCCGCAGGGTGATCGGTGTCCCGGCCCGGTCAGCTCCCAGCCAGACCTGTTGGCCCTTGACCGATAGGTTCCCCGAGGCGGGCACGGTCTTGTCGATCTCGATCTCGATCTCGATCGTGATCGGTGCGGCGGCCGGTGCTGGCCCCATGTCGTTGAGCCGCAACGTATGCAGCGGGATCGACGCAATTTCTGGAGTGGGTGGAGACTCGCCGTCGATGATGTGGAGTTCGGCGGGCAGCACCACGGGCAGCGCCTGGGCTTGCTGCTGGTGTTCGGGGGTGGTGGCGGTGAACCGGTCGATCGGGGTGGCCATGTCCAGGGCCTGGTGGGGCCGTTCAAGGTTGTAGCCGGCGACCCAGGTGTCGATGACCGCTTGGGCGTGGGTGATCGAGTCGAAGGGCGGGTGCCTCGTCGAGCAGCTCCCGGCGGAAGCTGCCGTGGAAGCGTTCGATCTTCCCGGTGGTGGTGGGTGAGCGCACCGCGGTCAGCCGATGAGTGATGCCGTTGTCCCGGCAGATCCGGTCGAACAGCACCTCCACCGGCGCGCGGGCCCGCCGAACTTCCCGGTGAACTGTTTCCCGTTGTCGGTCAACACTTCCGTGGGGACTCCGTAGCGTTGCAGGGCTTGGGAGAAGGCGGTGCAGACCGCCCGTCCGGTCGCCCGGGTGACGACCTGGGCGCAGACCGAGGAACCGGGAATGGTCATCGATCCCGGTCACCACCTTGCATCTCGGTGCCATCGGCCAGGAACCACCCCCGCCCATGATGTCCAGTTGCCACAGCTGCATCGGCGCCGGAGCGTTCCCAACGTTGGTAGTCGGCGCGTTTCCGCTTGCGGGTGACCGGTTCCAGCAGTCCCGCGCGGATCAGGACCCGGTAGACCGTGGACCGCGAGGGCGTCGGGGTGACCTCGCGCCGCTCGCAGTTCGTGGACCAGCCGGCGGGGGCCCCAGCGGGGATGGGTGCGGCGTAGTTCGCAGACCAGGGCTTCAACGGGACCGGCTGCCTGGTGGGGGCAGGTCTTCGGTCGGTGGGATCGGTCGGCCAGCCCCGCAAGACCGTGTGCGCGGTAGCGGGTGACCCAGGTGTGGATGGATTGTCGGGACACCCGGTATCGGGTGGCGACATCGGTGATGGGGATGCCTGCCAGGACTTCCATGACGGCGTGATAGCGCTGTTCGACCACGCTGAGCTCCACCAGCATCAGGCCCAGGCCTCCCACCTCGCACGGTGTTGTCGAGGTGATCAAACCTGTGACCAGCGGTGTCAAGCTCAGGTGAAGCCGGTGTGTCAAGCATCAACCGAAACACGACACGACGGAGTCGACAGACGTTGCTGAATTGGGCTCTATGGGATCAAGGCGCGCCGGGACCAGCCGACGACGAGCACCAGGCCGTGACGGTCGCCGAGACCGACGGCTGACTGGCACGGCGATCGACGCCCACGACGCTCCGCGCCTCTGGCCACCGGAGCCTCGTGGTCCGCCGAGGATCACCCAGACGGTAGCGCCTACGCCCGACAGCCGGAGTGTGACGACGGCCGGTGGCACCGCGTCAAGGCGGGGAGCGTGCCTTGACCCGGCGTCACCGGCCGCGTGAGTGGCTTCGTCTCGGTCGCAGGGAGGGGTGTGGTCGACGGCCGTTCGCGACCGAGCTGCGGAGCGCCCACCCCGGTTGACGGATCGAGGGCACTCCGCAGCTCAAGTCAGGATCAAGAGGACCAAGATCAGGCCGTCTCCAGGCCGTGAGACGTCAAACAGCGACGAGAACCTGCGAGAACTACCGAGATGCGTTCTCGCAGGTCAGCAACGCTTTCGAGCGTTCGACACATGGTCGGAAGAAGGTGGGGCGGACGAGTCGGCTTGTAAGCCGGATTCTGTGCTTGGTCTTGCGGCCAAGCGGCGGCCATCCATCTTGGCCTGTCGTTGCCGACAGGCTCGCGCGGCCTACCCGCAGGCATCGGACGGGCCGTCCGCCTGCGCAGGAGCCGTAGCTCCCTTATGGCCTTGCTCCGGGTGGGGTTTACCTAGCCGCCCCGGTCACCCGGGGCGCTGGTGGTCTCTTACACCACCGTTTCACCCTTACCCGGCCGAAGCCGGGCGGTCTGTTTTCTGTGGCACTGTCCCGCGGGTCACCCCGGGTTGCCGTTAACAACCACCCTGCCCTGTGGAGTCCGGACTTTCCTCGACCGGTCCGTGGACCGGCCGCGGCCGCCCGACCGACTCGTCCGCGTCGCTGAGCATAGCCTCGGCGGCCTCGTGGGCCTGCGGTTAGGGTCTAGCGGTGCCGGCCGCTGAAGTGATCGGGAGCCTGCTGCTGGTGGCCGTGCTCGCCTTCGCGATCATTCGGCCTCGGCGGCTGCCTGAGGCCCTCGCTGCCGTGCCTGCCGCCGGCCTCGTGCTCGCCTTCGGCTTCGTGACTCCCCGGCGAAGCCGGGCAGCGGGTGGTGGAGTTGTTGCCCACCATCGGGTTTCTCGCCGCCATTCTGGTGCTCGCGCATCTGGTCGACCACGAGGGCGTCTTCACCTGGCTCGGCGATCGGCTCGCCCGCGCCTGTCGCGGCAGCCCGAAGCGGCTGCTCGTGCTCACGTTCGCCGCCGCCGCCGGTACGACCGCCGTGCTCAGCCTGGACGCGACCGTCGTGTTGCTCACGCCCGTCGTCTTCGCCACCGCGGGCACCTTGCGCGTGCGCGCCAAGCCGCACGTCTACGCCTGCACCCACCTCGCCAACTCGGCCTCCACCCTGTTGCCCGTCTCCAACCTCACCAATTTGCTCGCCTTCGGCACCACCGGACTGTCCTTCCTGGCCTTCACCGGCCTGATGGTCCTGCCCTGGCTCGCCGCCATCGCCGTGGAACTGCTGGTGTTCCTACGCTTCTTCGCCAGCGACCTCGGCGGCCACGCCGAGCCGGACGACACCACCCCCACCGAGCCGACGCCGTGGTTCGCGCTGATCGTGCTGGCCCTGGTCCTCGTCGGCTTCGGCGTGACATCGCCGCTCGGCCTCGCACCGGCCTGGGTCGCCGGGGCCGGGGCGCTCGTGCTGGGCGTCCGCGCGCTGGCCAACCGGACCATGACCGTGACCGGCGTCCTCGCCGAGACCGCGCCCCTGTTCCTGTTGTTCGTGCTGGGTTTGGCGATCGTCGTGCAGGCCGTCGCCGACAACGGGCTGGGCCGGCTGCTGGCGCGGGTGGTGCCCGCGTCGCCCACGTTGCTCGGGCTGCTGGCGACGGCCGCGATCGCGGCCGTGCTGGCCAACATCGTCAACAACCTGCCCGCCACGCTCGTGCTGTTGCCCGCGCTGGGCGCACACCCGGCCGCGGGCATCGTGCTGGCCGTGCTGCTCGGCGTGAACCTCGGGCCGAACGCCACCTACGTCGGTTCGCTGGCCACGCTGCTGTGGCGGCGGGTGCTCGCCGGTCGTGGCCTGGTGCCGACGTTGCGCGAGTTCCTGCGGCTCGGTGCACTCACCGTGCCGCTGTCCCTACTTGCCGCTGTGCTCGCACTGTGGCTCGGCCTCACACTGTCCAGATGACCAAGGTCGTCGTGTGGATCACCGAAGGTACGTGGGCAGGCTGCGTCGATGCCGCCGCGGCGCTCGCCCCGGAGGCTGCCGAGTTCGTGTTGCTGCACGTCACGGACTCGGACGTGACCGAGGCCGTGCACGGCGCGTTCGGCGGGCTGCTCGGTCGGGGCGGGCGTGATCCGGCCGACGACCTCACCGACGTGGCAGGCGAGGCTGAGCAGCGACTGCTCACGGCGGCCGCCGAACGGCTGGGCGGGCACGTGAGCGCCACTGTCCTGTCCGGCGCCGTCGAGCGGGCAGTCGTGCACGCCTGTGCGGGCGCCGATCTGCTGGTCTGCGCCCGGGATGGCAACCACGACCGGCTCGGGCCGCGCAGCCTCGGGCGGCACACCCGGTTCGTCGTCGATCACGCGCCCTGTGCCGTGCTCCTGGTGTGGCCGGACGGGACGCCGGGGCTGGACTCGATGCCGCCGTCCCCGCCGAGCTAGGCCAGGTGCGCCGTGTCGTTCACCAGCCGGACCGAGGTGTTGCCGTCCGGGTAGAACTCCACGACCGACAGCGACGCCAGATCCAGGTGCAGCCGGAACAGCAGCGACGGGCCCGCGCCCAAACCGATGCGCAGCAACGTCTTGATCGGCGTCACGTGGCTCACCACGACGACCGTCGACCCGCCGTGCTCGCCGAGGATCCGGTTCTTCGCGCGGTCGACCCGCTCGTGCACCTGGTCGAAGCTCTCACCACCGGGCGTTGGCACGGCCGGATCCGCCAGCCAGGAGCGGTGCAGCTCGGGATCGCGCTGCGCGGCCTCGGTGAACGTGAGGCCCTCCCAGTCGCCGAAGTCGGTCTCGGTCAGGTCCTCCAGCACGGTGACCGGCGCCCCGGTCGCCTCGCCGGCCGCGTCGGCGGTCTGCCGGGCGCGCATCAGCGGTGACGTGAGAATCGCGGTTATGGCACCGAATCCGGGCAATCGGGCGGCGGCCGCGCTCGCCTGGTTGGTGCCCGACTCGGTGAGCGGTGGGTTGCCCCGGCCCGAGTAGCGGCGGCCCACCGACAGCTTGGTCTGGCCGTGGCGCAGCAGGATCAGCCTCGTCGGGGTGCCGCGCGCGCCGGTCCACGACGCGACGCTCGCCTGGTCAGCGTCAGCCACTGGTGTCCTGCTCGTCCATCGCCTCGTTCGCCAGCCGGTCGGCTGCCTTGTTCCGTGCCCGGGGGATCCACTCGAACGTGACCTTGTCGAACCCGTCGACCACGTCCCGCGCCTGCGCCGCGAGCGTCTGCAGCTGGGCGTTCTTGACCTTCCAGCGATCGGAGAGCTGCTCGACCACCAGCCGCGAGTCCATCCGCACGTCGACGGTCTTCGCACCGAGATCGCGCGCGGCCCTCAGCCCGGCGATCAGGCCCGAGTACTCGGCGACGTTGTTCGTGGTGTGCCCGAGGCCCGCCTTCCGCTCGGCCAGCACCTCACCGGTGCCGGCGTCGCGCACCACGGCGCCGTAGCCCGCCGGACCCGGGTTGCCCCGGGCACCGCCGTCGGCTTCGACGATGACGTGGTCGGTCACAGACCCGACTCCGGTGTCCGCACGAGGATCGCGCCGCACTCGTCGCAGCGCACGACCTCCTCGGCGGTCGTGTCCTTGATGGTGTTGATCGCGCTGCGGTCCAGCTCCAGCCGGCACGCACCACACCTGCGGGCCCGCAGCAGCGCCGCGCCGATACCGGTGCGCGCGCGCAGCCGGTCGTAGAGCGCGAGCAGGTCGGCCGGGAAGCTCGCGGCGAGCTTTCCGCGTTCCTCGGTCCGCCGCGTCTGGGATACGTCCAGGTCGGACAGGGCCTCGTCCTTGCGCAGCTGCGCGTCGGCCAGCGTGGTCTCGGCGGCGTCCAGCGCGACCTTGGCGTGCGAGACGTCCATCTCCACTGCCTCGCGGCGCTCCATCAGCTCCAGCAAGTCGTCCTCCAGGGACGTCTGCCGCCGGGTCAGTGTGGACAGCTCGTGTTCCAGGTCGGCCACCTGGCGGGCGCCGACGTCGCCGCTCTTGAGCAGCGAGCGATCCCGCTCCTCCCTGGCCCGGACTGCCTCGATGTCGGTTTCCTGCCGGGTCACCTCGCGGTTGAGATCGCCCAGCGAGGTCTCCGCGGCGACGAGCTTGTCCCGCTTTTCGCGGTCGGCCTGCTCCCGCTCGGCGACCTCGGCGATTTCGGGCAGTGTGCGACGCCGGTGGTCGATCCTGTTCAGCTCGGCGTCCACGTCGGCGAGGTCAAGCAGCTTGCGCTGCACTGCGGGGTCAGCTCTCACGCTGGTGTCCTCCCGAATCGGCCACACCGATGGTCCAGGGATCGGTGCGGAGGGTGGAGACGAAGATGTCGACCGTACCGCCGGTCGCCGTACGCAGGATGCCGGCCGCCTGTTCGCACCACGGCCACTCGCTGGCCCAGTGGGCGACGTCGACCAGCGCGGGAGCACCCGGCCGGGCCAGGTACTCGCTGGCCGGGTGGTGTCTGAGGTCAGCCGTCACGTAAGCGTCGACACCGGCCGCGAGGGCCGCGTCGAGGAAACCGTCGCCCGCTCCCCCGCACACCGCGACCGTCCTGATCGGACGGTAGGGGTCGCCGCCTCCGCGCACTCCCCACACGGTGCCGGGCAGTGCCGCTTTGACGCGCGCGGCGAACACGTGCAGCGCTTCGATGCCGGGCAGAGTACCGATCCGGCCGCTGCCGGTGCGGCCGTCCTCGTCGGGCACGAGTGGGCCGGACACCGTCAGGCCGAGCGCGAGCGCCAGCGCGTCGGACACGCCGGGGTCAGCCGCGTCGGCGTTGGTGTGCGCGGTGTAGAGCGCCACACCGGCGCGGATCAGCCGGTGCACGAGGTTGCCCTTCGGGGTGTTCACGGGCACGCCGTGCACCCCGCGCAGCAGCAGCGGGTGGTGCGCGAGCAGCAGCTGCGCTCCCCCGTCGATGGCCTCGTCCACCGTGGCCTCGTCCGGGTCGACGCAGACGTGCACCCTGGTGACCGGCTGCTCGGGGTCGCCGCAGACGAGGCCGACGGCATCCCACGACGCGGCCAGCGCGGGCGGGTAGGCACGCTCCAGCGCGGTGGTCAGCTCGGCCAGTGTCCTCACGCGGCGGCTCCTTCGGTGAGTTCGGCGCGCAGCGCGGTGAGCAGCGGTGCGCAGCGCCGCGGTGACCGCACGGCGATGCGCAGGTGGTCCGGCGACAGGCCCGGGAACGTGTCGGCGCGGCGGACCGCGATGCCCCGATTCCGCAACGCCTGCCGGAGCACGTTGCCGTCAGGCACCCTGAGCAGCAGGAACGGCGCCGCCGCCGGCTGGTGCACCTCGATGCCGGGCAGTGCGGTGAGCTGGGTCACGAGCCACTCGCGGTGCTGGGCGAGTTCGGCTGCCATCCGGTCGGCCTCGGCGACCGCGGCCGGCGTCGAGCAGGCCTGGACGGCGGCCAGCACGAGGCTGCTCACCGGCCACTGTGGACGGTGCCCGGCCAGTCGCGCGAGCAGGTCGGGCGAGCCGAGCGCGTAACCGGCGCGCAGGCCGGCCAGGGCCCATGTCTTGGTGAGGCTGCGTAGTACGAGCAGGCCGGGCACCGAGCGGTCGGCGGCCAGGCTGTGCCGTTCGCCGGGGACCGCGTCGAGGAACGCCTCGTCGACGACGAGGGTCCGGCCGGGGCGGGCCAGCGCACGGATCGTGTCGGCCGGATGCAGCACCGACGTGGGGTTGGTCGGGTTGCCGAGTACGACGAGGTCAGCGGCGGCCGGCACCAGGTCGGGGCGCAGGGCGTAGCCGTCGTCGGGGCTCAACCGGACCCGATGCACGGGGACGCCCGCGTCGCTGAGCGCGACCTCGGGCTCGGTGAAGGACGGATGCACGAGGGCGGCCAGCGTGGGACGCAGGTCGGGCAGCAGCGCGAAACCCTCTGCGGCCCCGGACAGCACGAGCACCTCGGCCGGGTCGCGGTGGTGGCGCTGCGCGACGGCCTGACGGGCCAGCGCGTCCTGCTCGGCGGACGGGTAGCGGCCCAACCGGGGCAGTTCGGCGGCGAGCGTGTCCAGCAGCCAGGCGGGTGGCTGGTCGAGTTGGACGTTCACGGCGAAGTCGACGAGACCGGCGACGGCGTCCACGTCGCCGTGGTGGCGCAGGAGTGCGCGCTGATCGAGGAAGTCGCCGGTCATCGCCATCGAGTCTAGGCGCACAACTCTTGTAACCCCATTGGGGTGATGCTATACGTATAACCACTACCTAACCCGTGGGGGGAGACATGCCGAAGATCAACGTGTACCTACCGGACGAACTGGCCGAGGCCGTCAAGGAGGCGGGCATCCCGGTGTCGCCGATCTGCCAGCAAGCGCTGCAGGTGGCGGTGCGCAAGGTGGCCGCGATCCGGGAGACCACGGCGAAGCTGGACCTGGACAGCGACGACCTGGGGAAGCGGTTCCCCAACTTCACCGAGAAGGCGAACCGGGCCGTGACCACGGCGACCGAACTGGCCAGGCGGAAGGGCCAGACCGAGGTGGGCACCGAGCACCTGCTGGTCGCGCTCACCGAGATCGGCCAGAACATGGCGCTGCAGACGCTGCTCTCGCTGGAGATCGACCCCGACGACGTGCGCGAGGAACTGCTCGGCCGGCTGCCTGCCGACGCCGGGTCGACCGCCGAAGGCGAACCCTCCCGGCATTTCGACACGGCCGCCGCCGCCGCGCTGAAGGCCGCGCTCGGCGAGGCGATCACCATGGGGCACAACTACATCGGCTGTGAGCACCTGCTGCTCGGCCTGGTCACCGAACCGGACGGCGGTGCGGGCGAGGTGCTGCGCTCGCGCGGGGTCGAGCTGCGGGTGGCCCGGCGGACCGTGCAGGCCGGGCTGGGTGGCTACCTGTACGCCCGCAACCGGAGCGAGGGCCGGCAGCAACAGCAGGGCGCCGAGCAGCTACGGGAGGTACTCGGCCGGTTCGCGCAGCGGCTGGACATGATCGAGGAGCGGCTGGCGAGGCTGCCGGATAGCTCCTGACCAGGGCTAATCGCCGGTGCCGGTCCGGCGTGGCCGGCACCGGCGTCGGTCCCTAGTGGACAAAACCCGGACATTCGCCAGCGGGGTGTCCGCTGGGAGACACTGGTCGGTGTGAGCCGTCCAGGACCCGGGTACCACGTCGTGTTCGTCTGTTCCGGCAACATCTGCCGATCGCCGATGGCCGCCGCGGTGTTCGCCGGGCACGTGCGGCGGGCCGGGTTGGCGCAGCGGGTCCGGGTGACGTCGTCCGGGGTGGGGCCGTGGCACGTGGGCGAGCCCGTGGACGACCGCGCCCGCCGGCTCCTGGCCGCGCACGGCTACCCGACCGAGCACACCGCCGCCCAGGTGGGCGAGGCCGACCTGGCCGCGGATCTGTTGGTGGCCCTGGACTCCGGGCACGAGAAGGCCCTGCGGCGGCTCGTCGCCGAGCCGGCCAGGGTGCGGCTGCTGCGCTCCTTCGACCCGGCCGCCGACGACCCGGACGTGCCCGATCCGTACTACGGCGGCCCGGACGGATTCGCCGACGTGCTCGCCATGATCGAGGCCGCGATGCCCGGGCTGCTCGACCACGTCCGCCACGAGCTGCCCGCATGACCGACGCAGCCGCCGCCGTCACCGCGCTGACCGGGGAGCAGGCCACCCGGGCACACCCGATGACGGGCACCGTCTTCGCGGTCGGCCTCGCGTCCGGCGGCACGGTCGTGGTCAAGCGCGGCACCGGGCCCGGCATGGTGACCGCCGAGGCCGCGTCGCTGCGCTGGCTGGCCGGCAGCGGCACGGTCGGCGTGCCAGCGGTGCTCGGCCAGGACGAGACCTGGCTGGTGCTCACCCGGATCGACCAGATGCGCCCGGCACCGGCCGCCGCCGAGGAGTTCGGCCGATCCCTGGCCGCGCTGCACGCGAGCGGTGCGCCCGCGTTCGGCCACCCGCCGCCCGGCGGTCCGAGGGACGCCTGGATCGGCAGGGCGGCCATGGTGAACGAGCCCGCGCCGAGCTGGCCCGAGTGGTACGCCGAGCACCGGATCACGCCCTACCTGCGCCGCGCGACCGTGTTCGGCCCGGCCGACCGGCGGCTGGTGGGGACCGTGGCAGGCAGGCTGCCGGAGCTGGCCGGACCGGCCGAACCGCCCGCGCGGCTGCACGGCGACCTGTGGAACGGCAACGTGGTGTGGGGCGCGGACGGCCACGTGTGGCTGATCGACCCGGCAGCGCACGGCGGCCACCGGGAGACCGATCTGGCGATGCTCGCGCTGTTCGGCTGCCCACACCTGGACCGGGTGCTGGCCGCGTATCAGGAGGTCAGTCCGCTGGCCGACGGCTGGCGCGGCCGGGTCGCGCTGCACCAGCTGTTCCCGCTGCTGGTGCACACCGAACTGTTCGGCGGCGGCTACGCGGCCCAGGCCGTCGCCGCCGCGCGCACCGCGCTGACCGGTTGACCCGGGCGCGACGGGCACCTCGCGGGCGCCTACCGTGTAGTCGTGCGACGGCTGAGTTTTCTGCTCCGACCAGGGTGGATCGCCCTGGTCGTCGCCGTGATCGTCTTCTCCGGCGCGTGTTTCTGGATCCTGTCGCCGTGGCAGTTCGGGCGCAACTCCGAACGGTCGGCACAGAACGGCGAAGTCACCACGGCCGCCAGTGCCCCCGCTGTGCCGCTACGGCAACTGGTGTCCCCGGGCACCGAGCCGGCCGCGACCGACGACTGGCGCGAGGTCACGATGACCGGCCGCTTCCTGCCCGCCGACGAGACGGTGGCGCGGCTGCGGCAGGTCCTGGACCAGGCCGCCTACGAGATCCTCACCCCGTTCCGGCTGGACGACGGCACGATCATGCTCGTCGACCGCGGCTGGGTGTCGCCGAACAACGGCCAGGTGCCCAGCTACGCACCCGCGCCGACCCGGCACCTGACGATCACCGCCCGGATGCATCCCGAGGAGAGCAACCCGCACCGGCCGCCGCTCACCGAGCAGGGCCACCGCGAGGTCTACTCCATCAACACCACGGTCGTGTCGAACATCACCGGCGTGCACGTCGAGCCCGGCTACTTCACGCTCGTCGCAGGCCAGCCCGGCGTGCTGCAGGAGCTGCCGCTGCCTGCCGTGGACTCCGGGCCGTTCCTGTCGTATGCGTTCCAGTGGATCGTGTTCGGCGTGATGGCCCTGTTCGGGCTCGGCTACTTCACCTGGCGCGAGATCAAGCCGGGCGGTGCGCTGACCCCCGAGGGCAGGGCCCGGCGCAGGATCGAGAAGGCCGCGATCGCCGAGGAACTCGCGAAGTCGGCCGCGCGCGGCCACTCCCCTGCCGCGACGCCGAAACCGCAGCGGTTGCGCGGCAGACACGCGGTCGCCGCGATGATCGCCGAGGACGAGGCCAACGAACGCGAGTCAGCGCACAGCCGCTGACCGGTGCCTGCGGCCGACGAACGCCGCGGCCACCGCGGCAAGCAGGCCGGCCACGGTCCCGACCAGCCGGGACAGCTCGACGGCCCGCGTGACGTGACCCCTCGGGCGTGCGGCCGTCGCCGAGGACGAGGCCAACGAACGCGAGTCAGCGCACAGCCGCTGACCGGTGCCTGCGGCCGACGAACGCCGCGGCCACCGCGGCCAGCAGGCCGGCCACGGTCCCGACCAGCCGGGACAGCTCGACGGCCCGCGTGACGTGACCCGCGTCGGGCGTGCGGCCGTCGCCGAGCACCGGCCGGTCCTCGACGCCGTGCGGGTAGCGGATCCGGCCGCCCAGCCGGATCTCCAGCGCACCGGCGAACGCCGCCTCGACCTGGCCCGCGTTCGGGCTCGGGTGCGCCGGGGCGTCCCGGCGCCAGACCCGCCACGCGCCGCCCGCCGAGCCACCGACCACCGGCGCGCACACCGTGGTCAGGGCGGCGGCCAAGCGCGCGGGCACGAGGTTGGCCACGTCGTCGAGCCGCGCCGCCGCCCAGCCGAACCGGTGGTAGCGGGCCGACCGGTTGCCGATCATGGCGTCCAGCGTGTTGACGGCGCGGTAGCCGAGCAGACCGGGCACGCCGGCGATGGCGCCCCACACCAGCGGCGCCACCACGGCGTCGGACGTGTTCTCCGCCACCGACTCCACAGCCGCCCGGGACAGCCCGAACTGGTCGAGCGGTTCCGGGTCGCGCCCGCACAGGTTGGGCAGCCTGCGGCGGGCCGCGGCGAGGTCGCCGTCGTCGAGCTCACGCCCGATCGCGGTGCCCTCCTTGGCCAGCGACGCACCGCCGAGCACCACCCACGTGGCCAGCGCCGTCGTGAGGACCTGCAGTAGCGGACCGCGTCGCCCCCAGCGCTCGATACCGGCACCGACCAGCACCGTCGCGCCGCCGACGACCGCCGTGTAGAGCACTCCGGCGGCGCGGCCGTCGCGGTAGAGGGCACGTTCCAGGCGCTGCGCCGCGCTGCCGAAGACGGCGACCGGGTGGCCGCGCCTCGGGTCGCCGACCACGCCGTCCGCGGCCAGACCGACCAGTAGTCCGACCGAGCGTGCCGTGTTCACGCCAGCATCCCCCTCGCAGCCGATCTCAGGGCCGACGCGACCGTACCGGGGTCACGTGTCTCGAAAGTGGTGGGGGCCGAGGACGTAAAGTGGCCGGCCGTGGAGTCGGAACAGGGCGGGCTGGGCGCCACCAGCGAGCGCGGCGGGTCGGACCGCAGGCTGCACCTGTACGCGTACCTCCAGCCGGGCCGCAATCACCGCACCTATCTGGCGATCATGCGGCTGTTCACCTCGACTCTGCTGGCCGACCTCTCGGCGGGCGAGGTCGCGACCGCGCTGGCCGCGGCGGAGCGGGACGGGCTGGTCGATCCGGGCGAGTCCGCGATCGACGTGGTCCTGCCCCGGCTGCGGCAGCTCGTCGAGTGGGGCAACCTCGTGCTGGGCCGCCGGGAGACGATCGCGGCCAGCATCGCGGAGTTCCAGCAGGGCAGCATGCGCTACCAGGTCAGCAAGCTGGCCGTGCGCGTGCAGCGGGACGTGGACGAGCTGCTCCGGGTGCCCGAGGGTGCCCGTGAGGTGTCCAGGGAGCTGCTGCCCGCGATCGAGCGCGGGCTGGGCCACCTCGGCGGCACGCTCCAGCAGGCCAGGACGACCCGGGAGCGGGACGCGGGTTCGGTCGGCGCGCGGCGCAGCAGGGAGATCCTCGCCGAGCAGGTGACCACGCTGTTCCTGCAGCACGCCGAGCTGGCCGCGACCGTGCGCGACTTCTACGCCTACCTTGGCCAGGTGCTCACCCGCAACCACCTCGCGCCGGACGAGATCGCAGGCTTCCGTGACCTGCTGGTCGAGTACATCCAGCTCGTCGTCGAGGACGTGCTGCGCTACACGCCGACCATCGCGGCCATCCTCGCGAGCCTGGCCGGGCAGCGCGCCGAGATGCTGGAGTTGTTGGGCGCCAACGGACAGCTCGGCACCGAGGTGGAGCGGGCCAGGGGCAGGACCGCCGGTGACTGGGCTGAGCTGACGGACTGGTTCGTGGACCGGCCGGGCAGCCCGAGCCAGGTGACCGCGCTGCGCGACGCGACCGGCCGGGCCATCGGCACGCTGCTGGCCAACGTCAAGCGGGCCACGTCCGGCGGTGGCCTGCTGCCCAGCAGGCGTGCCGAGTTGCTGCGACTGGCCGCGTGGTTCCACGCCTGCTCACCGGAACGCGCGCACGCCCTCTACACGGCCACGTTCGGCCTGTTCTCCGCACGCAATCTGTTGCCCGCACCCGAACACGACGGCGACGACGAGCGCACGCCGTGGCGGGACGGGCCGGTGCTGGACGTATCGGTCAGTGTGCGCAGCCGGGGGGACCGCGGCGCGCGCGGCAGGCCGGCGCGCATCCTGGACGACCCGATCGGCCGCGAGTCGCTGCTGGCCCAGGCACGGGTGGCCGACCAGCGTCGCCGGGCGGCGGCAGCCGAACTGGCCGCGGCGGCGGACGACCTGGAGCGCACCGAACTGTCCCCGGACGCGCTGTCCGCGCTGTGTGAGCTGCTCACGCTGGCCATGGCGCAACGCGAGCACACCAGGGACTCGGGGGCGGCGGCCGATCCGGTGCGCGGCCTGAGGTTGACCGTCACGCCGACCGTCGGCCACACCACCCGGATCCGCAGCGCGACCGGGACGCTCACGTTGACCGACACCGCGTTGACGCTGGCGGCGGAGCGTGGCCGTGGCTGACGTGCTGGACGGGCTGTCCGAGATCGACGCGGCGAACGTGGTGCGCTGCGCGCGGGTGCTGCTGCGCAGGCCGCTGCTGCGGGTCGGTGGCGCGGACGGCGACCTGCTGCCCCTGGTGTACCGGCATCGGGCCGCGCTGGGCGACCTGTTCGCGCAGACGCTGGGCTACCGGCTGGTCGTGCAACGCCAGTTCGCCCGGCTCTACAAGGCGACCCCTGGCACGGACCTGCCGCGCGCCGAAGCCGGGCTGACGCCCACCGGGTACGCCTACCTCGCGCTGACCGTCGCCGCGCTGACCGGGGCGGGCCGGCAGGTGCTGCTGTCCCGGCTGGTCGCGGACGTGCGCGCGGCAGCGGCCGAGGCGCGCATCGAGGCCGGGGACGACGTGTCGAACCGGCGTGCGCTGACGGCCGCGTTGCGGCACCTGCTGGCACTGGGCGTGATCACCGAGACCGAGGGCTCGCTGACGGGCCTGTTCGGGGACGTGCCCGCCGAGGCGTTGATCACCATCGACACGGACCTGCTGGGCCAGTTGCTGGTCGGTCCGCTCGCGGAAGCCGAGTCGGTCGACGACCTGCTGGCACTGGCCGCCCGGCCGGGACCGCGCGGGGTCGAGCATTCGGTGCGGCGGCGGCTGGTCGAGGACCCGGTGACCCTCTACGCCGACCTGCCCGCCGACCAGGCCGACTGGCTGCGCCGCCGCGCGCGTCGCGAGTCCGCCGTGCTGGAGCGGTGTTTCGGCCTGGTCACCGAGAGCCGGGCCGAGGGCATCGCGGTCACCGATCCCGAGGACTACCTGACCGACCTGGTGTTCCCCGGGGCCAGCACGGTCGCCCGGGTGGCGCTGCTGGCCCTGCCCGAACTGCTGGCCGACCCACAGCCGGAACTGGACACCGCCGAGGACGAGCCAGTGCGCAGGCCCGACGGCCGGGTGCGGGTGACCGTGGGCCAGGTGCGGCTCGCGTGCCAGCGGCTCGTGTCGGACTACCCGGCCGCGTGGTCGAAGCAGGCCACCGACGACGTCGCCGACCTGGCCGACGAGGTGCTCGCGCTGCTGGCGGCGGTCGGCTTGGCGGTCGAGGACGACGCGGGCTGGCTGATCTCGCCCGCCGCACACCGGTGGCAGCCGGAGCCCGACGAGCGGCCGACGAAGGAGCTGCCCGCGAAGGACCTGCCCGCGCCGGAGCCGGGCTGGTCGCTGTTCGACGAGGAGGGCGCATGACCGTCGACCGCTGGCGGTTGCACCGGGGTGGGATCGTCAACATCTGGCAGTACGACGAGCAGGAGTTCGACTTCTCCGGCGGTCGCGCGATCCTCCAGGGCACCAACGGTTCCGGCAAGTCCCGGACGCTGGAGCTGCTGCTGCCGCTGTGTCTGGACGGCGACCTGCGGCAGCTCGGTTCCAAGGGCTTCGACACGGTCAGCATCCGCAGGCTGATGCTGGACGACTACGACGGCGGCCCGAACCGGATCGGCTACGCGTGGGTGGAGCTGCGCAGGGTGGCCGCCGACGGCGTCGAGCGGTTCCTCACGTGTGGTGTCGGGTTGAAGGCGTCGGCCACGTCGCAGCAGGTCAGCGACTCGTGGCGGTTCATCACGGACGCCCGTGTGGGCACCGGGCTGCGGCTGGCCGGGCCGGACAGGGTGCCGCTGGGGCCGGCGCAGCTGCGTGAGGAGATCGGCGCGGACCGCGTCCTGGAGGACGCCGCGTTCCGGGCCGCGATCGCCGACGTCGTCTACCGGATGCCCGCGGGCCGCTACGGCGACCTGCTGCACCTGCAGCGCACGCTACGCAACCCGGATGTCGGCCTCAAGGTGCTGGAAGGGCAGCTCGAACAGATCCTGTCCGACGCGCTGCCGCCGCTGGACGCGAGCATGATCGAGCAGCTCGCCGGGTCGTTCGAGGACCTGGAGTCCATCCGGGAGAACATCAACCGACTGTCCACAGCGGACACCGCACTGTCCGCGTTCCTCGGCAGCTACTCGGGTTACGCGCTGGGTGGGCTCCGCTCGGCCGGCGACAAGGCCAGGGTCGCGGCTCGCGCGCTGGAGTCGGAACGGACCGAGCTGCGCACGCTCACGGCCCGCCTGGACGAGCAGCGCGCCCGCCACGAGGCGGCGCTGGCCGAGGTGGCGGCGAAGGAACAGCGTGACGCCGAACTCGACCACACCATCGACTCGCTGAAGGAACTGCCCGCGTACCAAGGAATGCGGGACCTGTCCGACCGGGAACGGCTGGTGGCGCACGCCCGCGCGGCCGCCGAGGGCGCGCTGGACACCGCGTCGAAGCACCGCACGCACGGCGACCGGGCCGTGGAGACCGTGCTCACCGTGCTGCGCAGGTTGGCACAGGACACCGAGGCAGCGGGCGAGCTGGCCGAGTCGACGCGCCGCGAGATGTCGGCAGCGGGCCTGGACCCCGCGCTGTGCCCCCGCGTGCCCGCTGCCCCGGCGGCCGCGCCCGGCACCGCTGTCGAGCTGGTGCGGGCCAAGCCGGACCCGGAGGCGGCCCCCGTCGAGGTGGAGCGGCGGATCCCGCCCGCCATCGAGCCGGACGTGCTCGGCGCCGAGCTGCGGGCCGCCGCGACCAAGGCTGGTGCGGCGGCGACGGTCACGACGCAGCGGTCCGCCCTGACGCTGTCGCTACACGAGCGGGCCATCGCCGTGGACCGGCAGGCGCAGCAGTTGGACGGCCTGCGGCAGGCGGCCCGGCAGGCACAACTGGAGGCCACCGAGTCGATCGGCAGGCGCAACGAGGCGGCCCAGCGACTTGAGGACGCGGTCGCGACCTGGTGGGAGAAGGCCGGTTCGTGGCAGGCGAACGGTCCGTTCGCGGACGGCGTGCCGCCCGAGCGGCCGTCGCCGGACCGGCTGCGCACCGACGCCGACGCGGCGCACGCTGCCCGCGACGCCGCCCGGGACTGGGTCGCGCCACGGCTGCACGGGTTGCGCCAGGCCGAGACCGCGGCCTCGCAGCGGGTCGCCGAGGTGGCCGGCCGGATCGCCGTCGCCGAGGCGGAGCTGATCGGGTTGCGCGGCGGTGTCGACGCCACTCCCCCCGCATCGCCGTACACGTCGGCGGACCGCGACCCGGCGACCGGGGCCGCGTTCTACCAGCTCGTGGACTTCCCGCCCACGCTCGACGCGCAGGCCCGCGCCGGGCTGGAGGCCGCGTTGCAGGCCAGCGGGCTGCTCACGGCGTGGGTGCGCGCGGACGGCGGCCTGGATCCCGAGGTGGCCGACCTGTTCGCGATCGGCGGGCCGCAGCGGTCGCCGTCGCTGGCGTCGGTGCTGGTGCCCGCCGTCGAGCCGGGCTGCCCGGTGCCGGTCGACGTCGTGGCCGCGGTGCTGGCGGGCGTCTCCGTCGACGGGGGCGACGGGCTGGTCGTGTCCACGAACGGCCGGTGGCGGGCGGGTGTGCTCGCCGGTGCGCTGACCAAGCAGACGGCCGAGTTCGTCGGTGCCGGCGCGCGGGAGGCCGCCAGGGCCAGGCGTGGCGCGGAACTGGCGGCACAGCTGGATTCCCTGCGCGACGAGCGGGCCGCCGCGGACGCCGAGCTGGCCGAGCACGCGGGCCGCGTCACCACGTGGGAACAGCACCTCGACGCGTTCCCGGACGACCGGGCGCTGATCGCGGCGCACGCGACGCTGGGCACCGCGACCCGCACCGCGGACGAGGCGAGGGCCAAGGCCGGGCGGCTGCGCTCCGAGTACGAGACCGCCGACCGGCACAGCGACGCGGCACAGATGGAGTTCACGCAGACCGCTGCCGAGGCCGGGCTGCCCGCCGACACGGCCACGCTGCAGGCCGCGCACCGGGCCGCGGTGGCGGCACGGGGTAGCGCGGAAGCCTTGCGGGACACGCTGATCAGCCGGTGCCTGCGCACGGTCCGCGACCTGACCGACGCGTTGCACGACCACCAGGCCGCCGTCGACGACCTGGGCGACGTGACAGCGGCCGCCGAGGCGCAGTGCGCCGAGTTCGCCAGGGAGGCAGCCGCGCTGGCGGACCTCACGTCGGCCATCGGTGGCGAAGCCGAGCAGATCGCGGCCCAGCTGACCGGACTGGAAGCCGAACGCCGAGCGCTGCGCACCGCACTGCCGACAGCGCGGACAGCCGCGACCGAGCTGTCCAACCAGGTCGTGAAGACCGAAACGGTGCTGGAGGGCAAGCACAGCGACATCGGCGGCAAGGCCGACAGCGCGACCGCCGCGCAGGACACGTTCCAGGCCGCGCTCGCCGCGCCGGGTGTGTGGGCGGCGGCGCTGCCCGGCGAGCCGATGCCCGAGGACCCGGCCACGGTCCTGTCCGGTGTGGACCGTAAAGGTGCCAGTGAGGAACTGGTCATCACCAAGCTGCAGGCACTGCAGACCGCGCTGGCAGGCAGCCACGAGATCACCCCGCAGCGGCACGCGGGCATCCTCACCATCACGGTCGCGGGCGAGCAAGGACCCCGTCCGGTGGCCGAGGCGGCGCGGCAGGTCAGCGACCAGTTGGCCCAGCAGCGTGGCTTCCTGGGCGAGCGCTACCAGGACATCTTCGCCGCGTTCATGCTGCGCAACCTGGCCGAGCGGCTGCACGGCCAGATCAGCGTCGCCGAGGACCTGACGCGGCGGATGAACGACGTGCTGGACGTGGCACGGTCCAGTCAGGGCGTGCACGTGCAGTTGGAATGGCGGCCGTCGGCGGCGCTCGACGAGTCGATGCTGGAGGCGCTGCGGCTGGTGCGCACCCCCTTCGCGGACCGCACCGAGGAACAGGACGCGACGCTGCGACGGGCGTTCACCGAACGGATCGACGCCGAACGCGACACGCATTCCGGTGGCTACGCGGAGATCCTGACCCGCGCGCTGGACTACCGCTCCTGGTACACGTTCACGGTCCGCGTCGCCGACCACGGCCCGGACGGCAAGCCGCGCACCCGGCGGATGCGCCAGCTGTCCTCGGGCGAGACCCGGCTGGTGTCGTACGTGACGCTGTTCGCCGCCGCCGCCGCGTTCTACGGTGCGATCAGCGGAGCCACGTCAGGCACCGACGAGACCGGGCCGCTGCGGCTGGTGCTGCTGGACGAGGCGTTCGAGCGGCTCGACGACCCGACGATCGCCCGGATGCTCGGGCTGCTCGTCGACCTGGACATGGACTGGATCATCACCTGGCCCAGCGGGTGGGGCGTGTCCGACCACATCCCGAGGATGCACATCTACGACGTGCTGCGGCCCAAGTCGGGGCGTGGTGTCGCGTGCACGCACACCACCTGGGACGGTGCCGGCCTCACCCACCTGGACGGCTGAGGTCCGGCCTCAGCCGACCGTGTACGAGTAGGGGATCGCCTTCAGCTCGTCACCGGCCTTGTCGGCCGGCGTCGTGTCGTCCAGATACAGCCGGCCTGTGACGACGCTGCCCTTCGGCCCGCGCGGCGTGAACGTCACCGTGACGCTGCCGCTCTGGCCGGGGTCGACGGTGACCGGGTGGAACGCGGGCGGTTGCGCCCGGACGCTGCTCAGCCAGCGGTCGCCGGTCGAGGACGTGACGTCCGGGTTGAACCGCTGCGTGTGCGCGACGGCCGCGAAGTTCACCATGCCGGGGTTCGGCGCGTCGAACGGGCCGATCGGGTCGGCCTCCAGCAGCCACAGGCCCTGACTGACCGCGGGCGAGCACACCGACACCACGGACACGTTGCCCGGACCGGGTGCCGCGAGGTGCTCCGGTTCGCCGGTGTTCACGGCCAGGTCGGCCGCCACGGGCACCGAACCGGACGTGATACCCGTGACCTTCGTGGTGTCGGGCGGCACCACGTAGCCCAGGCTCGCCGCCGGGGAGAGCGGCACGTTCGAGGCCGAGTTGTTCGGTACCAGCTGGGCGTCCGCCGACGCCGAGGTACGGGCGTCCACAAAGTACGAACCGGTGGCGGTGCCCACGTTGTGCACGTGCACGGTGGCGGTCACCGGCTTGCCGGCCGGCAGTGTCGCGTTCGCCGCCGGGACACCGCTCGCGGTCACGTCGACCTGGTCGAACCCCAGTGTGCCGGTGAACGGATCCCGCGTGCCGGCGCCCGCGACGGGGTTCTGGAAGTCGACGACGTAGCGCCACCGACCGGGCAGCGGGTCGCGCCGGTAGCCATCCAGCGACCTGCCGAACTCGGTGGGCACACCGTCGCCGTCCGCGGCCAGGACGTTCGTGGCCTGACTGAGGATCTGACCGTCCGGGCTGACCAGGTACCCGAGCACCGGCTGGCTGACGCTGCCCCGCATCGCGACGCTGACGTCGATGTCGTGCTTGCCCTTCGGCACGTCGAAGGCGAACGTATTCGCCTGCGCCGCGACCCCCGGCCTGCCGTTGCCGCCGGTCAGCACACCGGAGAACGTGCCCTGGCCGGTGTTCGCGACCAGGCTGCGCAGCACCAGCGGCACCGCGAACCGCTGGTGCGCCGCGGTGTCCACCTCCACGGCGGCGGCGAGGTCACCGGGTCGGCTCGGCGTGTTCGCGGTGACCCGCAGCGTGCCGGTGTGGCCCGGCGGGAGGCGCAGCGTGCCGGTGACGGTCCCGAAGTCGGCGTAGCGGGTCGTGGTGAACTCGTAGTCCACGGGGCCGTTGAAGCCGGTCGCGGCGTGTCGCCGGTAGATCAGGGCGGTCCAGGTACCGGGCATCGGCGAGTGCACGTCGACGTGGCCGAAATCCGGCCCGGTGGCAGCCTGCGGCAGCGAGTAGCCCGCGAAGGCGCCCTTCGGGTCGAGCAGCACGAGCGTGGTCGCGTCGCCGTTCGGGTCGGCCCAGGCGATCGAGGCGTCCAGGTGATCGGCGCCCTTGCCGACGGTGAAGGTCTTCGTCACGTCGTTGTCGGCGGTGCCACTGCGGCCGACCATGTTCGACGGGGCGGTCGTGTTCAGGTTCACGCTGCCGCTCAGGTCGGACAGGGTCCGGGTCAGGCTGCGGCCGTGGCCGGTGACCGTCTGGGCGGTCGCGCCGACGTTGGTCACGGTCAGGTCGAAGTGCCGCGGGCTGTTCGGGTTCGCGGTGGCGTCCAGTTGCGACTGGCCGAACAGCAGCCCGTTGCCCTGCGCCACCGGTGAACCATGGTCGTCCGAAATGGACATCGCTGCCTGGACGGCGGCCAGCGCGTCGAGCACGCCCGCACCCTGGCGCTGCGAAGGGTCGCCGTTGTCGGTCGCGGTGCTGGTGAGGATCTGCTTCACCAGGGCGGGCGTGGGTTTCACCCCGTTGTGGGTCTTCGCGTAGGCCTGGATGACCAGGGCCGCGGCGCCCGCGGTGAGCGGAGCGGCCTCGCTCGTGCCGCCGAACACCTGGATAGGTGAGGGCTTTTTCCGGTAGTTCGTGCAGCCCAGGTGCATCGAGGTGTCGGTCGAGCACAGTGCCCAGCCGAGGTCACCGGGCGCGATCAGGTCATGGACGCGACCGTTCTGGGTGACACCGCTGGAGCTGATCGCGGAGACGTCGCCGCTCTCCCAGGTGCCGTGGAAACCCGGTAGGGCGTCCCACGTCTGGGCCATCACACGGAAGGTGGTGGACGCGCCGGTGCTGATGATGTCCGGGTCGCTGGCGGGGCTGTCCACCGTGTTGCCGTAGCCGGCGTCGCCCGAACTGTTGACGACCGTGACCCCTGCGGCGACGGCCGCGTTGTTGGCGAGCGTGAACGGGTCGGTGCCGGAGTCCGGGTAGGGGTTCGCGCCGAGCGACTCGTTGATGACGTCCACGTGGTCGTGGTGCACGGCGTAGTCGATGGCCTGCACGACGGCGGACGTCGAGCCGAAACCATTGGCGGCGATGACCTTCAGACCGACCAGCGACGCGCCCGGGGCCATGCCGAGGATGCGGATGTCGCAGTTGCGCGGCAGCGGGTTGCCGGTGCCGACGAACGTGGACAGGTCGTAGCTCTGCCTGCCCTGGGCGGCGATGGAACTCGCGTCGCCGAAGGCCTCGCGGTCGTCGTTCGGGGTGTTCGTGCCCTCGCCGGTGAAGTCGCGGTAGTCGGTGAAGACGTGGCTGCCGTCCGGGCGGATGAAGTCGGGGTTGTCGGTGTCGATGCCGTCGGCGAGATAGGCGACGGTGACGCCCGCGCCCGTGGCGAACCGCTGGGCTTGCGGGGTCGTGGGGTCGCTGGCCGCGGCATGCGTGACCTGCAGCGCTTCGGGTTCGAGCAGCGGCTGCTCCGGGTTGCTCGGGCACGCCGCGGGGTTGGGCTTCGGCGCGGCGTGCGGCGTGGCCGTACCGGTCGGCTCGGTCGGTACGGCGGCCGGCTTGATCGGGAGGTCGGGCACGACGGCGGCGACCCGCGGGTCAGCGACCAGGTGCGTGCTCTCGGTCGAGGTCATCGTCGCGGCGAAGCCGTTGATGACACTGAACTGGGTGACGTGCGTGGCGCCCGTCCCGCGCACCTGGTCGACCAGCTGGTGCTGATCGGACTCGGTGATGGCGGCGCGGCGGGCGTCGTTGCCCTTGCTGGGCGGGGCTTCGGGGTGCTGGTTTCGGAGCAGGACGATCACCGGGTGCCGGGGGCCCTGCGAGAGCTGGTCGACCAGCGCGGGTGAGAGCGGCTCGGGCCCCGGACTGGCGGCGGTGGAGGGGTTCGCGGCGCCGATGGCGAGGACCGCGCCGACCACGAGAGCCATGCCGAGCGCTGTCTGCTGCTTCATCCGTACCCCTGACATGCGACGGCGGATGTACGGAAAGTAGTCAACCGTCGCTCTCCGCGCACGGCGAATCGATCACCGATCGCCACCCGTCCGGGCTACGTTGAGCAGGTGAAGCTCAACGACGGACTGTCATTGGCCACCTTCGGCTCGGGGCAGCCGGTCGTGCTGCTACCCGGGTTGAATGCCGGTGCGGACCTGTCGGTGGCGGTGCCGAACTCGGCGAAATGGTCTGCGCAAGCGCTTGCGCAGAGCACGGGCCGGACGGTGCACCTGATCCACCGGCCGGTGACGGTGCCGTCCGGGATGACGGTGGCGATGCTGGCCGGGTGGTATGCGACGGCGCTGCGGGGCCTGTTCCCGGACGGCGTGGACGTGATGGGGACGTCGGCGGGCGGGATCACGGCGTTGCAGTTGGCGTTGGACCACCCCGACGTGGTGCGGCGGTTGGTGGTGGCGATCGCGGCGGCGAGGGTGAGTGCGCACGGGCGGTCGGCGTTGCTGGAGCAGGTCACGCGGGAGCGGGAGGGCCGGTCGGCGGCGTGGTCGAGCAGTGGGCTGGTGGGGCGCGGGCCGTTGCGGTTGGTGGCGTACGTGGCGTTCCGGGCCAGTGAGCGGCGCGGGCCGCGGGCGCAGGGTGAAGCGGCCTTTGTGGAGGCGGTCCAGACGTGGGACGTACTGGATCGGCTGGGCGAGATCACCGCACCGACGCTGGTGGTCGGCGGCACCCGTGACCCGCTGATCACGGAACAGGCGCTCCGCGCCACGGCGGCAGGCATCCGGAACGCAGGCCTGGTCCTGGTACCCCGGCGAGGCCACATCACGGCCATGACCGCGAGCAGAAGCTCGGCCGCCATCAAAGCCTTCCTGAACGCACCAACGCCCTGATCCGTTGTGCACGATCACACGATCGAGGCATCGTGCCCTGTGGACGGTCAACTCGCGGCGGAGCGAGCCCTACTTCACCGGCATAACCGTTATGCGGCAGCACCTACAATCCACTTGTGACTAGGGCTGAGTACATCGTCGATCTCCTGACCCCGCGGCTGCGCTTGCACCCCCTCACAGTCGATGAGGGCAAGCGCATCGTCGACACGGCGCCCGTCGAGGGGGATCGGTGGGCTGATGAGTTCCCGATGCAGGACGACCGCGACGGCATCGGGGGGTACCTGCACAATGCCTCGGCGGGCCGCGACCCGGCGCCGTTCGGCTGCTACCGCATCGACCTGGACGAGGTCGCCATCGGGACCATCGGGTTCTTCGGGCCACCGGATCAGGACGGTCAGGTCATGTTCGGTTACGGACTCGTGCCGGGTGCTCGGGGGTTCGGGTACGCGACCGAGGCTGTCGGACGGCTGGTGGAGTTGTGCCGGTCGCATGCGGATGTGCGGATGATGGTCGCCGACACCGACAAGGGCAATACCGCCTCGCAGCGGGTACTGGACAAGAACGCCTTCGAGTTCGTCCGCGAAGGCGACGAACTCCGCTACTACCGCCTCGACGTCACCACTCCTTGACGGCCACCGATAGCCACTGACAGCCACCGATAGCCACGACGGCGCACCGTGGCGATCCAGCGCTGCTGGGTGGCTCACGAGCCACCCAGCAGCGCAAGCCATCGGCGCCAGAGCCGCTGTGTGACCACATAGCCTCCGAACGGCCGACACACCGGCACCGGCCCGGCGGCCCAGACGAGACGACCGCTGAACCGCCAACACAGCCGGCAATCCACCGGCTCCCGGCGAGACGACCACCGAGCGGTCGACACAATGGCACTACCCGGCAGCACTAGCCAGCCAACTGGGCCGAGATGATCACCGGATGGTCAACACATGGACTGATCAACCGAGATGGGCAGCCAGGGGTCGACACCGCGACATACCCATTCAACGGCGAACACCACAGCACGGCCAGCGAACCGAAGACTCCCGGCGAGACGACCACCGAGCGGTCGACACAATGGCACTGCCCAGCAGCACTAGCCAGCCAACCGGGCCGAGATGACCGCTGGATGGTCAACACGCCTGTGGCGGAAGGGCTCATCGACCGCGATGGGCTCTGCAGGGTCGACACGACGACATGGCGATTCAACGGGCAACACCCGCAACACGGCCCCTCAACGGGCAACACCCACGAGACGGCCACTCAACGGGCAACACCCACGAGACGGCCGCTCAACGGGCAACACCCACGACAGGGCCACTCAACGGGCAACACCCACAAGACGGCCACTCAACGGGCAACACCCACGACACGGCCGACACCCACGATGCGGCCACTCAAGGGTCAACGCGGGGGCCGACACCGCTGACTGGGGTGGGCGGTCGTTAGTTGCGGACGAACTTCAGGGCCTCCGCGGCCAGGGCGCGCCAGGTGGCCGGGTTCGTTTCTGGTACCGCTACCCATTCCTTCATCGGCTTGCCCTTGCCCGCGTCGAACGGCTCGCCCTCGCCTGACTCGATCAACGCCGCCACCCGCGACGCCGGGAGCTTGATCACCAGACGATCCCGGCTCAACATCGCGAAGATCGAGCCGCCGACCTTCAACGCCGACGACCCGAAGCCCCGCCCGGAGCCGGGCAATGTCACATCCGGCTCGGTCGAGAACTCCGTTACCAGCTCGGCGAAAAGCTCAGCGCTCACGAAGCGCGGGCCCACGCCTCGACCATGTGCCGCGCGATCGACACCCCGCCCGGCAGTGCGAACCCGACCGGCTCGCCGGCCAGCGCCGCCCGGACCTGGTCCCGGCTCACCCACCTCGCCTCGGCGATCTCGCCGTCGGCCAGCACCAACGGCGCCGAGCGGTCCGCGACCGCCGTGAACCCGACCATCAGCGAACGTGGGAACGGCCACGGCTGGTTGCCCAAGTACCGAATATCCCGTACCGCGAGGCCGACTTCCTCGCCGATCTCCCGCTCCACACAGTCCTCAAGCGACTCGCCCGCCTCGACGAAGCCCGCCAGCACCGAGTACCGCGACTCCGGCCACGACGGCTGGCGCGCCAGCAGCATGTGTGTGCCGTTCTCGCCGCCCTCGCCGTCGTGCACCAAGCAGATCACCGCGGGATCGGTCCTCGGGTACTCCTCCCGGCCACAGTTCGGACACCGCGTCGCCCAACCGGCCCGCACCGTCCGCACCTCGTGCCCGCAGTTCGCGCAGAACCGCCCGATGCGGTGCCAGTTGAGCACCGCCATCGCGGTGGTGAACACGCCCGCGTCGGTCCCGTCGAGCACGCCGCCCGCCGCTCGCAGGTCGAGCAACTGCTCCTCGTCGTTCGGTTCCGGACCTTCCCAGACGCGCCACGTCGTCCGGTCGACGCCGCCGTCGCTGTCCTGCCGGATCGCCCAGTAGCCGACGCCGTCCTGCTCGCCCAGCGAGACCGCGCCGGGCGGCAGCGTCTCCGCGACGTCGCCGCCTCGCGCGTACACGATCTTGGCCGACCGCACCGGCACCCGGCCCGCCTGGTCGACCAGCAGCACCCTGCCGTCCGGCCACAGCTTCGCCAGCGCCTCGGCGTCGTCCAGCAGCGGCTCCGGCCGCCGCACCGTGGCCCTGGACAGCAGCGGCGGCCCGTCCAGTTCGAACTTCGTCACGGCAGCTCCACGCCGCCGATGGCCCGCAACTGCTTCGCCAGCTTCTCCTCGTCACCGACGACCACGCCGGTGAACGCCGTCGGCGCGAAGAACTCCAGCGCCGCCTCGGCGATCTCGTCCGCGGTGACCGCCGCCAGCCGGGCCGGGTGGTCGCGCAGCCACTGGACGTCCAGACCGACGCCCGCCAGCCCGGAGATCTGCGACGCGAGGCCCGACTGCGACGACGTTGCCGTGAGCAGCGAGCCGATCGCGTACTGCCGGACCGAGTCTACTTCGGACTCGTCCGGCGGGATCAGCCCCAGCTTGCCCAGTTCGTACCGGACCTCCCACAGCGCGGCCGCTGTGACGTCGCTCGCCGTGTCGGCGTCCAGCAACAATGTCGCGCCGCTGGGCGAGAACTCGATGCTCGACCGCGCGTGGTACGTGTACCCCTTGTCCTCCCTGATGTTCTCCACCAGTCGGGACGAGAAGTACCCGCCGTACGCGAGGTTGGCCAGTTGCAGTGCCGGATACCGCGGATCCGTCCTCGGGATCGCCCGCGCCGACAGCCTCAGCTGCGACTGCACGGCGCCGGGGCGGTGCACCAACAGCAGGTCCCCACCGACGACCTCCGGCAGGTCCTTCAGGCCGACGGCCGCGTGGTCGGACTGCCACTGGGCCAGCGCCGACTCGATCTGCCCGACCGCCACGGCCGGGTCGACGTCGCCGACCAGCACCAGCACCGAGCCGCGCGGTACCACCGCATCCTGGTGCAACGAGCGGACCTGCGCTGCCGTGACGACGGCCACCTCGGCCGACTCGGGCATCTCGCGGGCCACCGGGTGGTCGCCGTAGCGCCTACGCTGCAACGCCTTCCGCGCGATGACCCCGGGCTGCGCCTCGGCCATCGTGATCCGCTCGACCAGCCGGTCGCGCTCGCGCGCCACCTCGTCGTCGGCGTACGCGGCACCGGTGAGCACGTCGGCCAGCACGTCCAGCAGCCGGTCCAGCCCACTGGACAGCGCGCTGCCGACGATGGACAGCCGCTCCGGGTCGACACCGGCGCCCAGCTCGCCGCCGACCAGCGCGAGGTCGGTGTCCACCTGCACGCGGTCACGCCGCGAGGTGCCGGTGAACAGCGTCTCGGCCATCAGCTCGGCGCGCGCCGGGTGGGTCTTGTCCTCGCCGCCGAACGGGATCCGCAGCCGCAGCTCGACCATCGGGACCGACGGCTGACGCACGGCCACCACGCGCAGCCCGTTGCCCAGCACGGTGTCCAGGCTCTCCGGCTGCACTGCCGCACGCTGGTCGCCCAGGCTCGGCAGCGGCCTCGGGCCACGCTCTGTGTGCCCGATCTGCTCGGCCGTGCGATGGGAAGTGGTCGTCATTCGGCACCTCCGGCCGGCTTGAGGATCAGCACTGCACGCCCGTCCGGACGCATCGACTTGGCCGCGGCGGCCACGTCGGCCGCGGTCACAGCCGCCACCCTGTCGGGCAGTTCGGCGACCAGTTCGGGCCGCCCGTGCATCAGTTCCAGACTGCCGAACGCGAGCGTCCGGGACACGATCCGGTCGTGGTCGCGGTGCAGGCCCGCGGACCAGCGTGCGGTCACCCTGGCCAGTTCGTCGGTGTCCGGGCCCTGGCCGGCGAGCCGGTCCAGTTCCTCGTCCAGCACGCCGAGCACGCGGTCGGGCTCGACGTCGCCGGTGTGGATCGCGGTGACGGTGAACGTGTCCGGGTCACGGGCGTCCAGCGGCGAGCCGAGCACGCCGGTGCCGGTGCCGATGTCGGTGACCAGGGCCTCCTTGTGCACCATCCGCTGCTGCAGCCGGGAGGAGTCACCGTCGGTCAGCACCGAGGACAGCACGACGTACGCGAGGTAGTTGTCCAGGTCCGACACGGGGTCGGGCAGCCGGTAGCCGACGGCGAGCGCGGGCAGCGGCGCGTGCTGGTCGAGCTTGCTGCTGCGCAGTTCGCTGGTGGGCGGTGGCTCGTTGAAGCTGGGCCGCGGGCGCACGTCGCGCGCCGGGACGTCGCCGAAGTGCCGCTGCACGAGGTCCTGCGCCTGCGCCACCTCGAAGTCGCCCGCGACCGTCAGCACCGCGTTGGCGGGCGCGTAGAACGTGTCGAAGAACGACGCGCAGTCCTCCAGGCTGGCCTGTTCCAGCTCGGTGAAGTCGCCGTAGCCGTTGTGCGCGTTCGGGAACGTCTGGTAGAGCACCGCGGGCAGCCAGATCCACGGGAACCCGCCGTACGGCCGGTTCAGCACGTTGAGGCGGATCTCCTCCTTGACCACGTCGATCTGGTTGCGGAGGTTCTCCTCGGTGATCCGTGGCGCGCGCATCCGGTCGGCTTCCAGGAACAGCGCGCGTTCCAGGCCCGCGGAGGGCAGCACCTCGAAGTAGTCCGTGTAGTCAGGATGGGTCGACCCGTTGAACGTGCCGCCGGAGGACTGCACATGCCGGAAGTGGGCCAGCTTCTCCAGGCTCTCGCTGCCCTGGAACATCAGATGTTCGAACAGGTGCGCGAAGCCGGTGCGGCCTTCCGGCTCGGAGCGGAACCCCACGTCGTAGTGCACGCTCACACCGACGACCGGGCTGGTCCGGTCAGGGGCGAGCACCACACGCAGGCCGTTGGCAAGGGTCAACCGGTGCAGCTCGGGCAAGGGCATGTGCGCAGCCTACGTGGTCCGAGCAAGATCAGGACTGGTCGGCTCGCTCCTGGACATCAGCCGGTGGCGCGACCGGGTCCAGCCGGGTTGCCGAGTCCTCGAACCAGTCCACGCCGGTCTCGTCGGGATCGTGGCCTCGGCTCACCGGCCGGATGTCCGAGTGGTAGTCGCCGACCGGTTCGTCGGCCTCATCGGCGGCCTGCCGACGCGGCCGTGGCCGTGTCGAGCCGCGCGTGCGGAAGAACCGGTAGCCCAGCACTCCGCCGATGGCCGTCGCCACGAGCAACAGCAGAAAAGCGACCTGATGAGACTTTCCCGACGTGTCGGTCGGCACAGCGGCGGCGGGTTCGAGGAGTGAACCCGCGGTGAAGCCGGCCGGCACGAGCACCCCGACCGATTCACCCTTCTGGTGGCCGCAGCCGTCGAGCTTCGCAGGCTGGGTCCGGCCGTCGAGCTGGACGGACACCGAGTCCTCGGTATCGGAGCCCTGGCAGGACGCGGTGGCCGTGACCGTGGCCTGCGTCTGCCGGGCGACCGGGCCGGACGAGTTGTCGCCGCCCGCGAAGCCCGCGACCAGCCACAGCGCGAACCCGACCACGGCCAGGCAGACGACGCCCGCCGCCACCTGGACGACGAGTCGCCGCCGGGTCGGTCCCAGTGCCACCGTCACAGAGACGAGGATGGCAGACGAAGCCGCCGTGCAGGCCCCCCGGGTGACCGGCCGCACGCCGTCACCGACCTCGCCTTATGCGCGTTTTACCTGGTCTTCAAGGGTGTTGACCGCAGAATGACGACGTGACGAGTGCGCGCATCCTGGTCGTCGAGGATGCCGAAGCCATCAACGCGGCGGTCTGCGCCGCCCTGCGCGGCCACGGGTGGGCCGTGCTGGGCCGCGGCGACGGGCGCGCGCTGGAGGACGACCTGCGCGAATTCCGGCCCGATCTGGTGGTGCTGGACGTGCTGCTGCCGGGCCGGGACGGCTTCGCGCTGCTGGACGTGGTCCGCAGGTCCACCCGGGCCGGCGTCGTGATGCTCACCGCACGCGACGGCGTGCCCGACCGGCTGCGCGGGCTGCGGGGCGGCGCCGACGACTACGTGGTGAAGCCCTTCGTGCTGGCGGAACTGGTGGCCAGGGTGGTCGCGGTGCTGCGCAGGCTGGGGCGGACGGCCGGCACCGTGCGGGTCGGCGAGCTGGTGGTGGACCTCGAATCCGAGGACGTCCGGGTCGGCGGGCTGGTGGTGGACCTCACCGCCACCGAGCAGCGGCTGCTGCGGCACCTGGCGACGCACCGCGGCCGGGTGCTGAGCAAGACGCAGATCCTCACCGCCGTGTGGGGTTACGACGCCTACGACCCGAACCTGGTCGAAGTGCACGTCAGCGCGCTGCGCCGGAAGTTGGAGACGCGCGGCCCTCGCGTGCTGTGGACCGTGCGGGGCGTCGGTTACGTACTGCGTGCGGACGATCCGTGACGCCGCTGCGCACCGGGTCGCTGCGCAGGCGGGTCACGCTGCTGGTGCTGGGCGTGCTGGCGGTGGTGGTGCTGGGGATGTTGCTGGTGGTGGACGCGGTGTTCGCGGCCGAGACCAACCGGGACCTCGGCGCGGTGCTCGGCGACCACGAGCGGCTCGCGCTGACGCTCGCGCACCAGCAGGTCTCACCGCAGGTGCTGATGCGGCGGGTGGACAGCGACAGCGTGCGTGCCCGGCTCACCCTGGCCGATGGGCAGGTGTTCGGCAGCCTGCCCGGTAGCCCGCCCCCGCTGACCGCGACCCGGCAGGCCACGATCACGCTGCACCCACCCGGCGCGTTGGCCGGTGCCCGGTTGACGCTGGTCGCCGAGACGTCCGCCATCGAACAGGCACAGGCCCAGCTGCGCGAGGTGCTGGCGCTGGTCGGCATCGTCGCGTTGGTGCTCACCGGAATCGTGCTCGTCATCACGGTGCGGGTCGCACTGTCCCCGCTGGACGTGATGGCCGGGCTGGCGCGCTCGATCGCGCGCGGCGGACGCGGCGGACGCCTGTCCCCGACGCGGCCACGGACCGAGCTGGGCCGGACAGCGGCCGCGTTCGACGACATGGTGGACGCACTGGAGGGCGCCGAGCGGCAGGCGCGGGCGTCGGAGGAACGAACCCGGTTGTTCGTCGCGGACGCGGCGCACGAGCTGCGCACACCGATCGCGGGCGTGCAGGCGGTCGCCGAAGCCGTGTTACAGCAGGGCCCGGACATCGATCCGCTGGAGCGGGAACGGTTGCAGTTGTTGCTGGTCCGGGAGTCCCGGCGGGCCGGCCGGCTGGTGAACGACCTGCTGGACCTGGCCCGGATCGACGCAGGCGTCGAGCTGCATCCGACCTGGGTGGAGCTGCGCGCGCTGACCGACGCGCAGGCCGAGCGGATCCGCGTGCAGGCACCGGCGCTGACGGTGCGGGTGGCCGGACCGGCGGTGACGGTGTGGGCGGACGAGGCGAAGGTCACGCAGATCGTGGCGAATTTGCTGGACAACGCCCGTCACGCGACGGATCCGGGCGGTCAGGTGGACGTCGGAGTGCGGGCGGTCGACGGGGTCGCCGAGTTGTGCGTCACAGACGACGGCACCGGAGTGCCGGTACCGGACCGGGAACGGATCTTCGATCGGTTGGTGCGCCTGGACATCGGGCGTGATCGCCGGTTCGGCGGCGCTGGTCTGGGCCTTTCCATCGCCCGTGGGCTGGCCCGCGCGCACGGCGGCGAACTGACCTGTGAACAGCCGTCCGAGGGTGCCGGCGGGGCCGTCTTCCGATTGCTCGTTCCGTTGCGCGCCAACGGGCCCACGTTGCCCTCGTGATCAAGTGTTAATGATCCGTTGCCCGGTCGACCACCACGGAGTGTCGACACAACGGGCCCGGACGCTATGATGTGCACGTGCCGTTATCGCCACAGCACGCCGCGTCCGCACTCGGCTGGCGCGGCGTCGTCGTCCCTGACGTAGGCGTCCTGGGGTATCGGGTGTCCGCTGTGGTCCGGGTACACGAGGAAGTAGACGAGTGGCGTCGGTCGAACGGTTGGCCGCCGCAGCCCGATCCTTCGTGGTTCCGGACCTGGTTCAACCCTGGACCCCTGGACCGTACGCCGCTGCCCGCGATCGAGTTGCTCGGCATCCTGGTGTCCGAGTCCGATCCGGAAGGCGCGCTGACCGCCTGCGGCACCCTGATCAGCCTCGCGCCGGTCGCCGTGGTGCTCCCGCAACCCGTCGACGGCGACCCGTGGCCGTTGAGCCTGAGCGAGTTGGACTACTACGGCGTCGGCGTCGTCGCAGGTGACGAGGAGACCGGCGACGCGAAGGTCCTGGTGCCACCGGAGGACCGCTCCGGCGAGTTCGGACCGTCGCTCTACGGCCGCTGGCTGCAGGAAGTGCTGTACGAGCGGGTCGTCAAGGGCGAGCACGCGCCACAGTTGTCCTGTGGGGACACGCCGACGGCCTAGAGCTGCTAACACAATGGCGTTCGATCAGGGAGCGGCGTCCAGGTGCGCTGTTGTACCGGGGCCGACGACAACGCCGCAGCTGGCGTGCCTGGGCGACGCGAGCCGAACAGTTGCTGTGTGAACAGCTCTACGAGCTGCCAACGGAGGAGGTCCGGTACCTCGTCTGTCGTACCGGGGCCGACGACAACGCCGCAGCTGGCGCGAGCCGAACAGTTGGTGTGTGAGCAGCTCTTCAGCCCGCCTCGGGCACGTCGGCGACCAGCGCGCGCAGCCCCTCCGCGTCGAGCAGGTCCACCGGCCGGACCGTGCGGTTGTGCGCCACGTAGTGGAAGACCGCCCGCACCTTCGTCACGTCGATCCCGGACAGCGCCGCCCAGGCCAGCCGGTACGCGGCCAGCTGCACGGCCAGCACCGGAGCCCGCTCGTCGTCGGGCAGCGCCCCGGTCTTCCAGTCGACCACCGTCGCGCCGCCGTCGTGGTCGGCGAACACCGCGTCCATCCGCCCGCGCACGGTGACGCCCGCGATCTCGGTCTCGAACGGCACTTCCATCTCGTTCGGCACCCGGTCCGCCCAGTCGCCGGCGAGGAACGCTTCCTGGAGTTGGGACAACGTAGTGTCGACACTCGACTGATTTTCGTCGGCCGCCCCCGGCAGTTCGTCCACATCGAGCAACCGGCTCGCCGTGAACCGTTGCTCCAGCCAACCGTGGAACGCGGTGCCCCGGCGCATCGACGGATTCGGCGGGAACGGCAGCGGCCGACGCAGCCGGCGAGCCAGTGCGTCGTGGTCGTCCGCGAGTTCGACAAGCTGGCTGACAGTGAGCTGGTCGGGCAGCAGCACGTCCTCCCGGCTGGCTGAAGCGGCGGCCCGCTCGGCGAGCAACACGTCCACATCGCGCGACCAGCCGTCGTCGTCATCGTCGTCGCCGACGGGCTCGTCCCGGTCCGGCCGCCCCAACGCCGCTCGGACGAGTTCCGCGCCCTGGGTAAGGGAATGACGCCGGGCCGCGACCGGATCGGCGGGCCATCTGGCGCTGCGGGCGAACTCGGACAGCGGGTTGTCGGCGTCCTCGCCCGGGGGCGGCGCCCACTCGTCGACACTGCCCATCGCGCGCGACGAGACGAGCGCCGCGTGAATCTCCGAGAGGAACGGCGCCGGGCCGCGCGGCTTCGCACCGCCCTCGCCCCACCAGTGACCCGACACCAGCAGCGTGTGCTCGGAGCGGGTGAGCGCGACGTAGCAGAGCCGGCGCTCCTCGATCAACCTCCGCTGCTCGAACTCGTCGTCGTGCGCCACCAGGGCGTTTTCGATCTCCTTGCGGTTGAGTCGGTCGGACAGGTCAAGTGTCGGCAGATCGTGGGCGTCGCCGCGCAGCTCGGCAGGCAACTCCATGATCGACCGCAGCCAGGACGCCGATCGCCTGCGGCCGGGGAAGACGCTCTGCACGAGGTGCGGCACGGCGACGACCTGCCATTCCAGACCCTTCGCCGCGTGCACGGTCAGGATCTGCACGCGATCCTCGGCGACCTGTACCTCACCCGGTGTCAGGCCCTCCTCCTCGCGCTCGGCGACGCCCAGGTAGTCCAGCAGGGCGGGCAGCGTCGCGGACGGGCTGGCGGCGGCGAAATCCGCCACCACGTCGGCGAACGCGTCCAGGTGCACGCGGCCGACGCCGCCCGGCCGGGCCATCGCCTCGATGTCCAGCATCAGCGTGCGCTCGACCTCGGCGACCAGTTCCGGCAGTGGGGCCTCCAACCTGCGGCGCAGCGCGGCCAGTTCGTCGCCGAGGTCGGCGATCCGGCGGAAGCCCGCGACCGAGTACGCGGTCGGCTCACCGGGGTCGTCCAGCGCATCGGCGAGACCGGTCTGCTCGGCGTGTTCGCCCGGCATCGCGTCCGCCACCAACGACACCGGACTGTCCGGTGTGGACTGCACCGGCTTGTCCCCGGCCAGCGCGGCGGCCCTGCGCCACAGCGCCGCGAGATCGGCCGCGCCCAGCCGCCAGCGGGAGTTGGTGAGCAGCCGCATCGCGGCAGTGCCCGCGAGCGGGTCGACCAGCAGCCGCAACGTGCTGACCAGGTCACGGATCTCGGGTTCGGCGAGCAGGCCGCCGATGCCGACGACCTCGACCGGCAGGCCTTCCGCGCGCAGCGCCTGCGCGAGATCGGTCATGTCGGCCCGGCGCCGTACCAGCACGGCAGCCGTCGGCGGCGAGCCTGTCTCCTCGGTCGTGGCCCGCCACCGCCGGGCGACCGCCGCGGCCAGCCACGCGCGTTCCTGGCGGATGTCCGGCCACAGCGCGCAGGCCACGTCACCGGGCGGGGCGTCGTCGCGCGAGCGCAGATCGTCCACGTCCAAACCCGCGCTGCGCAACGGATGCGCGACCACGTTGGCCAGGTCCAGCACCTCGGCGGGGTTGCGGAAGCTCGTCAACAGGCCGAACCGCGCTGCCGGTGCCGTCGTCCGGTCGCTGGCGACGCGCGGGAAGTCGGTGGTGAACCGAGGCAGGTTCGCCGCGCTCGCGCCACGCCAGCCGTAGATGGCCTGCGCGGGGTCGCCGACCGCCGTGACCGGCAGCGGGACGCCACCGCCGAACAGCGAACGCAGCAGCACCCGCTGCGAGTGGCCGGTGTCCTGGTACTCGTCCAGCAATACCGCGCCGTAGCGCTCCCGCTCCCCCACCACGACCTCCGGATGGTCGCCGGCCAGCGTCGCGGCCAGGGCCATCTGGTCGGCGAAGTCGAGCGCACCCAGCCTGCGTTTGGCCTGCGCGTAGGCGTCCACCAGAGGTAGCAGCTCGACACGGAACCGTTGCGCGGCAAGCATGTCGCGCAACTTCTCGGACATGTCCACGCGCTGCCGCGGCGCCTTCGGGGCCTGCTCGACGAGCGTGACCAGCCGTTCCGCGTGCTCGCGCAGCTGGTCGGGATCGACGAGGTGCTCGGCGAACTCCCCGGCCAGCTTGAGGATGTAGTTGGTGATCGTGGCGGGCACCTTGTCGGTGTCGATGTCCTCGGCCCACGTGGACACGACGTGGTGGGCGACCTGCCAGGCGGCGGTCTCGGTGAGCAGCCGCGCGCCGGGCTCGAACGGCAGCCGCAGCCCGTGCTCGGACACGATCCGGCCCGCGTAGGCGTGGTAGGTCAGGATCGTCGGCTCACCGATCAGCACGGCCATCCTGCGCTGGCCGGACGGGTCGACGCGCTCGATCAGCTTCGACCCGGCCAGCCGCCGCAGCCGGGCCCGCACCCGGTCGGACAGCTGGCGGGCCGCCTTGCGGGTGAACGTCAGGCCGAGGATCCGCTCGGGCGTGATGATTCCGTTGGCCACCAACCACACCACGCGCGCGGCCATCGTCTCGGTCTTGCCGGCACCGGCACCGGCGACGACCAGCGTCGGCTCGGGCGGCGCCGAGATCACGTCGGCCTGTTCGGGTGTCGGCGCCGGCAGGCCCAGCTCCGCCGCGATGACCCCGGGTCCCACGAACGTCACTGGCCGACCTGCCTGCCCTCGTCGTGCAGCGGGCAGCTGGTGCGGGCCGGGCAGCGGTCGCACTCGGTGTTCTCCGCCGCCTTGTAGGCGGGCCCGATGGATGCCTCGGCCGCGTCGCGCACGACCTCCAGCCAGCCCTGCAACGCCTCCTTGTCCAGCGGTTCCTGTGCCAGCTCGGTCGGCTTGCCGCGAGTTTCCTTCGCCACGTAGAGCAGCCGGGCGCCACCCGGTTCGGCCGACACGTCCAGTTCGCCGAACGCGCCCAGCGACACCGCGAGCTGGTAGACGGCCAGCTGCGGGTTCGCCCTGGCTTTCGCCCTGGTGGGCGGGTTCTTGCCGGTCTTGATGTCGATGACGACCGGCCTGCCCTGCTCGTCCACTTCCAGCCGGTCGACCCGGCCGCGCATGCGCAGCCACGGCCCACCCGGCCGCCGCTCCGGCCGCACGTCCACGTCGCTCTCCACGGCGACCTCGGTCAGCTCGCGCCGTGAGGTGACCAGCCAGTCCAGGAAGCTGTCCAGCATCCGGCGCACGCGCAGCCGTTCCCGCCGGGAGTACCACGGCGCGCCGGCGTCGACGTTCGCCCACTCGCGGTCCAACGCGACGTGCAGTTCGTCCCGCGAGGCGCCCTTGGCGGCCGCTTCGGCCAGTGCGTGCACGAGTTGGCCGGTGATCGCGGGCAGTTCGGTGGTGTCGCGGCCGCCGTGCCGTTCCACGAACCACCGCAGCGGGCACGCGGACAGCACCTCGACCGCGGACGGTGACACGCGGACCTCCGGTTCGGCCACGCCCGCGCCGATCAGCGGCTCGTCGGTGGACACCTCCGGCAGGCCGTACCAGGTGTCCGGATCGGCGCCCGGCACACCGGCCGACGCGAGCCGGGCCAGCTGCCGCGCGGCCCGGTACCGCCTGTCGAGTTCGGCGTCCGTCGAGCACACCACCCGGCGCAGCTCACCGACCAGATCGGCCAGCAGCAGCCCGCGTTCCGGCCTGCCCAGCACCGGCCGCTCCACGGCGTCGGGGTCGCTGACCGTGCCGTCCAGCTCGTCCAGGAACCGCGACGGCTGCTCGTCCTCACCGCGCACCGCGCTGACCAGCAGCGTCCGCCGGGCTCGGCTCGCGGCCAGCCGCAGCAGCCGTCGTTCCTCGGCCAGCAGCGGGGCCAGCGCGGATAGCGTGTCCACGTCACCGTGCCCGGCCAGCACGTCGACGAGGGCCTCGACGCCCAGCACCGTGCCGCGCAGCCGCAGGTCCGGCCACTGGCCCTCCTGCACGCCGGGCACCGCGACCACGGCCCACTCCCGGCCGACCGAGGCGTGCGCGGTGAGCAGTGCGACGGACTCCCCCAGCGGCGCGGCCGGGGCGAGCGTGTCGCCGACGATCCGTTGGGCCGTCAGGTAATCGGCGAACCCGGCAGCGTCCGCGCCGGGCAGCCGGTCGGTGTAGCGGGCGGCCACGTCGAACAGGACGAGCACCGCGTCCAGGTCGCGATCGGCGTGCGTACCGCCGGGACCGCCGCGCGCCGACTGCGCCACCAGCCGGTGCTCCAGGCCACTGGCCGTCCACAGCGTCCACAGCAGTTGCTCGACGCTCTGTCCGCCCGTCACGGCCTCCCGTGCCAGGGTGAGCAGGTCCGCGATCCGCCGGACCGGGGCCGAGGCGCCCGCCTCCAGCGCGGCCAGCCGGTCCGCCGACTCGATGACCTCGACGAGCAGGTCACCGCTGGACCGGCCACCGCCACCCGCCAGTTCCAGCCGTCGCAGGCCGCGCCGCAATCGCCGCATGGACAACGGATCCGCGCCGCCGAGCGGGCCGGCCAGCAGCAGGCTCGCCGTGTCCTCGTCCAGTTCCGCTCCGCCGGACGCGATCCGGATCAGCTCCAGGAACGGCCGCACGATCGGATGCCGGGCCAGCGGCAGCACGTCACCGGGCACGGCGAGCGGCACCCCGGCGGCCAGCAACGCCCGGCGCAGCACCGGCAACGCCAGTACCGCCGACCGCACCACCACGGCCATGTCCGACCACGGCACGCCGTCGAGCAGATGGGCCCGCCGCAACTGGTCGGCCACCCACCCGGCCTCCTGCGCGGCCGAGGCGAACAAGCGGACCTCGACCCGGCCGGCATCGGGTTCGTCGTCCCCGCCGTGCAGTTCGCGTTGCGCGCCGGCACCGGGCATCCGTTCGGTGAGCCTGCCGACGGCGGTCCGGATCGCCGGTGCCATCCGGTGGTCGGTGTGCAGCACCACGGTCCGCTCGCCGGACGGGTCGAGATCCGTGAGCAGGCCCGCGTCGGCGCCGCGGAAGGTGTAGACCTCCTGGTCGGGGTCGCCGAGCACGACGCACTCGCCGGCGGTCCGGCCGACGCGCACGATCAACTGGAACTGCTCCGGGTCGAGTTGCTGCGCGTCGTCCACGAACAGGTGCCGCACCCGGGCCTGCTCACGCTCACGCAGCGGGTCGTCGCCGTCGAACGCGACGAGTGCGCTGGTGACCAGTTCGGCGGCGTCCATCGCGGGCGCGTTGTGCCCGGCAGCCGCGCCGCGCAGCAGCGTGACCTCCTCATACCGCAGCCAGAACCCGCCTGCCGCAACCCATTCCGGCCGCGCGTGCACGCGGCCCAGCTCCACCAGATCCTCCGGCCCGACACCCCGTTCGGCCGCGCGCAGCAACAGCTCGCGCAGCTCGTCGGCGAACCCGGGGACCTCCAACGCGGGCCGCAGCCGTTCCGGCCACGACGCGGCGCCGAACTCCTCGACCTCGCCTGCCAGCAGTTCCCGGATCACCACGTCCTGGTCGGGGCCGGACAGCAGCTGCGGCGGTTCCGTCCCGTTCAGCGCGGCCTGCAGGCGCAGGACGCCGAACGCGTACGAGTGCACGGTCCGCACCAAGGGCCGGCGCGCACTGCGCAGCGCGGTGACCGGTGCGGCAGCGGTGATCCGCTTGCTGATCGCGGCCCGCAGCGCGACAGCGGCCCGCCGGTTCGCGGTGAGCACCAGCACCTGCTCCGGATCGGCGTGCCGGTGCAGGATCCGGTCGGCGACCGCATCGGCCACCAGGGTGGTCTTGCCCGTCCCCGGACCGCCGAGCACGCGCAGCAGGCCATCGGTGTGGGTGAGCACTCGGCCGGCGTCACCCGTCCAGCGCCTGGGCGGCACGGGGCCGGGCGCCGGTGATCGGACGAGCCGCGGTGGATTGCGCGGTGCCGATCGGGGGAACGTTCCTGCCATCGGACGATGGAACCACGCCCGTCGGACCGCCGACCGCTCGACCGGCCCGAACGAACCGATTCGTGCCAGGATCGAGCCAACGACGTCAGGGAGCCGTGATGCATCCGAGCAGCCAGGTTTCACCCGCTCCCAGTGGCCCGGTCTCCGGCAGCCCGTCATGGCTGGAACTCGTCACGGAGCAACCGGAAGCCGCGATGGCCTTCTACCAGCGGGTGATGGGCTGGGAGTACGAGCAGCGCGCCGACTCGGACAACCTGCCCTACTACGTGGCGCTGCTGGTCGGCGAGCCGGTCGCCGCGATCCGGCCCGCGGCGCGGTCGTTGCCGGACTGGACCGTGTATCTGGCGACGGCCGATCTGACGCAGGCGCTGAAGATGTCCGATCTGCTCGGCGGCAACACCATCGACAGCGCGCACGGCGTACCGAGGGTCGGGCTGAAGGCCGTGGTCGAGGCACCGGCCGGCGGCCACTTCGGCGTCATCCAGCTCGCGCCGGACTGGGGTTTCACCGCCGGGGTGCCGAACTCGCTGGTGTGGGCCGAGTTCATCACCCATCTGGCCCCACAGGCCGACCAGTACTTCGGCGAACTGTTCGGCTTCACCGGCCGCCAGTTCGGCGACGGCGACGGCGACGACTACATGGTCTGGTACGCCGGTGAGGACTCGGTGATCGGCCGCGCCAGGATGATGGAGGGCACGGCGCCGAACGCACCCGCCCGGTGGATCGCACACTTCCGCACGCCGCTGGACCGCGATTTCGACGACGCTGTCATGCTGGCCCACGAGGCGGGCGCGCGAATGCGGTTCCCGCCGTACTCGTCGCAATTGGGCAGGGTGGCGATGATGTCCGACCCGACCGGGGCGCGGTTCGCGCTGATCGACCCGTCGCTGGCGGTCGAGGGCGGCGGCGGCTCGGGCGCCGACGACCCGTTCGACGACTGAGCCGCAACCCATGACGACAAGAGACATGAAGTCCATGCCGGATGCGACGATGCGCGCCATGGAACTGCCCCTGCACGTCCACGCGTTCGGCCCGGACGACGGTGTCCCGCTGCTCGCGCTGCACGGCCTGACCGGCCACGGTGGCCGCTGGCGGCATCTGGCCCAGACCAGGCTGCCCGGGTTCCGCGTGATCGCGCCCGACCTGCGTGGTCACGGCAGATCCATCCCTGTGCCGCCGTGGACGCTCGAGCAGCACGCCGCCGACCTGCTGGCGGTCATCGACGGCTTCGGCCTGGACGCGGTGCCGGTGCTCGCCCACTCGTACGGCGCCGCCGTCGCCCTGCACCTGACGCGGCTGGCTCCTGGCCGGTTGAGCAAGCTGCTGCTGTTGGACCCCGCGGTCGGCATCAACCCGGTGTTCGCGCTGGAACAGGCCAATCAACCCGTGCGCACGTTCGCCGATCCGCGCGGGGCGTTCCAGGCGCAGCGGCACGACTGGCCGATGGCGACCGACGAGGCCGTCACCGAGGAGGTCAACACGCACCTGGAGCAGTTCAACGGGGGCTTCCGGTTCCGCTACCAGCCGGCCGCCGCGGCGACCGCGTGGAGCGAGATGACCAGGGCACCGGTGATCCCGGGACCGGGCACGCCGATCCTGCTGGTCCGGGCGTTGCGTGAGCAGTTCGTCGCGCCGGGCCTGATCGCCGGGCTGCAGTTGGCGCTGGGTGAGGACTTCGAGTTGGTGAACATCGACTCCGGTCACATGATCTACATGGACCGTCCCGACGAGACCGCTGAGCTGGTCGTGCGGTTCGCGGGGCAGGAATTGGCGAGTTGAGGATGGACGAGCAGATTCACGAGCGGATCCGCGAGGTGATCAAGTCGATCCCGGTGGGTGCGGTGGCGACCTACGGCGACGTGGCCGAACTGGCGGGAGCTCCCTCGGCCCGGCTGGTCGGGCGGGTGCTGTCCGAGGACGGCCACGACCTGCCGTGGCAGCGTGTGCTGCGGGCGAACGGGACGACGGCGCCCCACCTGACCCGGGAGCAGCTGGCCCTGTTGCGCACCGAGGGCGTACTGGCCGACGGCGAACGCGTCGACCTGCGCCGGTACCGCTGGGCGGACGCGGTGCGCGGCGCGGGCTCAGTGGGCTCCCCGGGTGACGATCAAGCCGGGCTTTTCGACTGAACCGGACGGATTTTCACGATCGCATGCCCGGAAATCCTATGATCCGAGAGGTGACGTACAGCGACGCGCCGCGCTGCGCCGACTGCCACGGCCGCGCGTTGCTCAGCGAGGAAATGGCCCAGACCCTGGCCATGGAGTCAGTCGGCCGACTGACGACGTTCGCGTGCCGAACGGGCAAGGGCTGGCACGTGTGGTGCCCGGAAATCGAGAAGCGCACCCGTCGACGCCGCTGAGGATGTCGGACCTCGCGCATAGGGTCGCCGCACAACCGTGACCGGCATGGGAGGCAGGATGACCACGCTCGACAACCGACCGAACACCGCACTGCTGGTGATCGACGTGCAGAACGGGGTGATGGCGCAGGCCTACGCCCGGGACACGGTCGTCGCCAACATCGCCACCCTGGTCGACCAGGCCCGCGCGGCCGAGGTGGATGTGGTCTGGGTCCAGCACAACAGCGACGAGTTGCGGCCCAACAGCGAGGAATGGCGGTACGTGCCGGAGCTGGTACGACGCGACGACGAGGCGTTGGTGCAGAAGGCGTACGGCGACTCGTTCGAGGACACGAACCTGGAGTCGGTGCTGGCTGGGCGCGGCATCGGGCGGCTCGTGGTCGCGGGCGCGCAGACCGACCAGTGCATCCGCTCCACCCTGCACGGCGCGATGGTGCGCGGCTACGACGCCACCCTGGTAGGCGATGCCCACAGCACGGAGGACCTGTCCGCCTACGGCGCCCCCACGCCCGACAAGGTCATCGCCCACACCAACCTGTACTGGCAGTACCAGACGGCACCAGGCCGCGCCGCGGGCACGATCGACACCGCCGACGTCGACTTCGCAGCCAAGGCCCCCATCGCCTAACCCAGCGACGCCAGCAACAACTCGGCAACAAGGGGCCAGCGTGTCCGGCGCGACTTCGCCACCTGCGGGTGTCCTCCTGATGAGTCGCAGGCTGCGCTCGGCGTTGTCGACGAACCAGCGCTGAACGTGCAAGGTGGCGGCCTGTCTCAGCAAGGCGTCAGCGCCGGCCAGTTGCGCCCGAACCGCGGCACCACTCCGTTCGTCGAGCGCGAGCCGGACGATGTCGAGCAGATCGGTCGACTCTTTTGCGGCAGCTCTGTTCGGCAGCGCCTGCAGCTTCGTCGCGATGAGTGGGCCGGGCTCGGCAACCAGCACCGCGGATTCGATGGTGGGAACGTCGCCACCTGTCGCTCGGATCACCAACCGCGTAGCCGTTCGGATGGCCCAGTCATGGCTGAGCACATACAAACGATCAGTCGGGTCATCGGGTAGGTCGAGGAGTTGCTCGGCGCTGATCTCCAGGACATCGACGCGAACCTCACCCGTGGCCGTCCTGATCAGTGCACCGGCGGCATCAGTGGCGGCGGCGCCACCGGCCAACAAGACGTCCAACTGGCCCGTCTCACCGCTGTGGCGGCGGTTCACGGTGTCGATATCAGCGGTAACGCGGTACGACGTGCCGAGGCGTGCCAGCACAGCGAGACCGCCGACGATGGTGATGGGTCTGCCCAGCATGCTCTCGACCTGGGGAATCACCTGGACGAGCGTCCTCATCGGGGCACCGCGCAGTTCCACGGTGCTACCAGACACGAGTAGTCCCCTCCGGTGGCTCCCAGCCGTCGAGGACCTCGCGGCCACGCCCTGGATCCTTGGCCAGGTCCAACGCGACGAACAGCGGATGCGCCAACGGCCATCGGCTGTCGGACTGTGGCGGAAACCGACGGCCGCAGACCTGGGACACCGGGGCTATTCGGATGGTGGCCGCCCGTGTCGAGTGCGACGTCGGCACACCCAGCAATGTTTGTGCCCGATGTGCCGTCACCCTGTCCGGCACATAGAAATCGGGCGGATAGTCCGACGGGATGACCACGGGTGCGCCGTACGCTGCCGCCGCCAGCGAGTCGGCAAGTGCCCACCCGGTGCTGCGCTCGGGCGAGCACCACTCCGTTCGGAGGGCATCGGCAATGGTGGGATCGTCGAGGATTCCGATGCGCGCCAAGTCAACCGCCTCGGACCGCCATGCGGGAACCAGTTCCCAGAACAGTTCCGGTACAACAGGCGTTCCGCCATCCTTGCTCAGACCGGCTGTCCGGAGCGCACGCAGCGACACGGAGACAGAACTCGGCGAATGCTGGAGTTCGCGGGCAAGCTGCCGAACGGTGTGCGGTTCCTCGGGGCTCATCAACAGCGAGCAGGCGATCTCCAACGTCACCTTGCCAGCGAACAGGTCGGTCGCCGCGGCGTGGGGCTTCTCCCATGCGGGAACCGACGTGTCGACCAGCACTCCGGGCCCGGACAGATGCAGGTGACCGCGCAGGTCCAACCAACTCCACCCACGTCGCTTCAGCGAGTCGCGAGCAGCTTCGACGACCCGATCGGCCACCAACAATCGCGTCGGCGAGCCGGCTCGCGGTCGCGGCAGTTGCCTGGGCAACGACTGTGGAGTGACCGTCGAGGCGACCTTCAGTGCGACGGCGAGAGGTGTTCCGCCTATATCGAGCACGAGATCGCCATCGCCTGGTCCGGCGTTGTCCGGCGGACGGACCACGGACACGCCCGCCGCCGCCAGCGCCGCCAGTACGGCGCTCTCAGCGATTTCGAGGTCCACTGCCATACGGACAGTGTGCGGCGTGTTCGGTGTTCGGTCAAGACAGAACACCGAACACCCGACTGAGAAGCCCAGCTCAGCGTCACCGCAGCACGCTCGCACGATGTCGAACCGCTGGGTCCCACCCGATTACCTCCGGTAGTGACGTGATCACTAACATTGTCACTTCGGGATTCCAGAACTGGGATTCCCACCTCGGGCGGGAACACATGTCGGCCGGCGCCGATACGTTTTCGATCTAGCCTGACCACCATGCTGAGCAGCGACGCACTGACCGATCCCGCCTACACGGTCCCGTCCGTGCCACCCGCTGACCACGGAGTCGCGTGGTTGCGGGCTTCGGTGGCCCGGTTCAGCAGCGGAGCCGATCACGCGCGACGACGGGCGCTCGCCGTGGACGCGCTCGCGACCGTCGATCCGGACGAGCTGCGCAAGGCGGCGCGAAACGCAGCCGGACCGGTCGAGGTGCTGGCCGAAGCGCTGGGCCTACCGGCGAGTGTGGCCGACGACGTCGCGATCGTCGCCCGCTCCTACCAGCCGCACACCACCATCACCGTCGAAGCCGACCAGGCCGTCGAACGACTCGTCGCCCGCCACGGCACCAAGGACGAGGCCACCGCGAACCGGATCGCCCTCCTCGTCCAGGCCTGCGACGCGACGAAGGCCCTGGTGGCGGGCCGACAGCCACCGGTCCCCGCCACCCGCCGCATCGGACCGGACGGCACCGAGTACGAAGTAGACCTGACGGATGCACCTTTCGGCGCCGGACCACACGCCTGCCCTGGCAGGAAACACGCGGAAGCGATCACGCAGGGTCTAACGAGTCCACACAGGACTCAGAGCAGCCCCGTCACCTGATCGGCAACCCGTTGCAGGCCGCGCAACGACTGCGAAGTCGAGTGAGGGTGCAGCGCGTGCACGGCGAGCCGGAACAGCAGCGCGCGCAACAGGGCCTGCGGCCAGTCAGGTAGATGCACCCAGCGGCGGACGATCCCGTCGTCGGCACCGCCCCACGCGAGCGCGTCGACGACCACCACGGCCGCTGCCCACTCGGCGGGCCGCCAGTACGGGACGAAATCGGAGATCGCGGGTTGCTGCGGGCCGTCGAACAGGACGTTGCCGAACAGGTCACCGTGCACCACCTGCGGCGCGGAGTTGATGGGCCGGCAGAAACCGGACATCAGATCAAAGAGCCTGCCGCCGAGGGCAGCGTCCAGCGGAGTCTCCTCCTCGCCCCACGCGGCACGGTCGGCCATCGCGAACACGTCCCGCCGGGCGCTCAGGAAGCGCGGCCGGGGCAGGTTGGTCGTGGCCTGGTGCAAGCTGACGGAGACGGACACGACCTCGTCGTGCCGGGGCTCCGCCCGGCCGGCGATGAACCGCGTCGCCGCCCAGCCGCCGACGACCCAGCGGCCGTCGGTGGAGCGCAGCGGTCGTGCGATGCGCACGTTGTCCAGGTGCAGCCCGTCGAGAGTCTGCGCCACCCAGGCAGCCTGGGCCGGGTTGCTCGCGGGCCGCAGGGCCGCGTCGCCGCAGCGCCACACCGGACCACCGTCGATGAGTTCCGGCTCGCTGTCGCGGGCACCGAATGCCGCACGAACGTGTACCGGGGGCGGTTCCACCGTGACGCTCACGATTCGCGACGCTACCGCCTCCTCACTCGCGAGTGTGACAGCGACCCGCGAGTGAGGAGGTGTCGATCGATACAGCGTCGAGCAATGCGTTGCCGACTTGGTCGATCGATGCGTTGCTGACTTGGTCGACGTTGTCGGCTAGTACGTCGGCAGGCTCGGGTCGACTTCCCGTGCCCACGCCAGCACACCGCCACCGACGTGCACCGCGTCCCCGAAGCCCGCCTGGTGCAGCGCGGCCAGCGCCTCGGCCGACCGGGCGCCCGACTTGCAGTGCAGGACGATCTGCTTGTCCTGGGGCAGTTCGGACAGCGCCTCACCGGACAGGATCCGGTCCTTCGGGATCAGCACCGAGCCGGGGATCTTGACGATCTCGTACTCGTGCGGCTCCCGAACGTCGACCAGCACGAAGTTGTCGTGCGCGTCGATCTTCTGCTTGAGCTCCAACGGCGTGATGGTGTGACCGGTGGCCGCGTCGCGTGCGTCGTCGGAGACGACACCGCAGAACGCGTCGTAGTCGATCAGCTCGGTGATCTTCTCGCCGTTGGGGTCCTTGCGGATCTTGATGGTGCGGTACGTCATCTCCAACGCGTCGTACACCATCAGCCTGCCCAGCAGCGTCTCGCCGATGCCGGCGATCAGCTTGATCGCCTCGGTCACCATGATCGAACCGATGGACGCGCACAGCACGCCCAGCACGCCACCCTCGGCGCAGGAGGGCACCATCCCGGGCGGCGGCGGTTCGGGGTAGAGGTCGCGGTACTGCGGCCCGTGCTCCTCCCAGAACACACTGACCTGGCCCTCGAACCGGAAGATCGAACCCCACACGTACGGCTTGCCCAGCAGCACGGCGGCGTCGTTGACCAGGTACCGGGTGGCGAAGTTGTCAGTGCCGTCCAGGATCAGGTCGTAGTCGCGGAAGATGTCCAGCGCGTTCTCGCTGGACAGGTTCACCGGGTGCAGGTTGACCTTCACGAACGGGTTGATCTCGGCGATCGAGTCGCGCGCCGACTCGGCCTTCAACCGGCCGACATCGGACTGGCCGTGGATGATCTGGCGATGCAGGTTGGACTCGTCGACGGTGTCGAAATCGACGATGCCCAGCGTGCCGACACCGGCCGCGGCCAGGTACAGCAGTGCTGGGCTGCCCAGCCCACCGGCGCCGACGACGAGAACCTTCGCGTTCTTCAACCGCTTCTGCCCGACCACCCCGACATCCGGGATGATCAGGTGCCGGCTGTAGCGCGCGACCTCCTCCTTGGTCAGCTCCGCTGCGGGCTCAACGAGCGGCGGAAGCGGCATGGCTCCTCCGAACTGTCAGAAAACGTTGCTCATCGACATAACACCCGGACACGGTCCGCTCTTCCAACTTCCCAGAATCTGGACCACTCAGCCGGGTGGCTGTGCGGCCGGCGGACCGCCGCCCTGCGGGTAGGGCCAGGCGTTGGGCCGGCACACCTTCCCATCCTCCGCCACCTGGTCGCGGTTGCCCGGATCGACCTGGTTGAGGTCGTACACGTAGTCGTCGGAAACGCCGTACGTCTGCTGCATCATCACCGGCGCGAGCCCGCCGTTCGTGGCGCAGCCCACGTGGCCGTTGCCCAGGGCGTGGCCGACCTCGTGGTTCACCGCGTACTGCCGGTAGAGCCCGAGATCACCGTCGAAGGCCAGCGCACCGCGCACCCAGCGGGCGAGGTTGATGACCACGCGGTGCACTCCGGGCTGCCAGCAGGACGCCTCGTAGCCGATGACATGCCCGCACAGGTCGGGCCGGTGGTCGGTGCCGGGCGTGGTGAGGCTCACGACGAAGTCGGGATGCGGGTAGTCGGCGCCGACGCGCTGTAACGACACCGTGCCGGTGGCGATCCAACTGCGCGGGTCGGACAGCGTGGCCTGCACGTCGGCGGCGAAGGCGTCGTCACCGCTGTAGACGGCCGGGTCGATGCCGTCCTCGACGGCCACCTGGTAGCGGTACACGTGCTTGCCGTGCCCGACGACGGGTCCGTTGCCGGGCACGATGTGCCAGGTTCCGGCACCGGTCTGGGTGACCGCCGGACCCGCGGGCAGCACTGCGGTGCCGCTGCCCGGGTCGACAGGCACCACGCTGCCCTCGGTGACCACGGGAGTCGTGGTGGCGGGGATCGACCTCACCGGGGCGCCCAGTTCGTCGTCACCGGTGCGCTGGACGGTGTTCACCACGACCAGGATCGTGATCACGATCAGCACCGGCAGTGCGTAGCCGCGCCAGCCGAAGCCGCGAAGACGATGCTTCTCCGACGCCACCTCGCCACCCTACGGGTCGCCAGGTCAGCGCAGTGGTCACCACGTTCCGGCTGCCGCCGCCTGCCACATGCCGAGCACGGCCCTCGCCACCGTCACCGGACGTTCCATCTGCGCGGTGTGCCCGGTTCGCGGCAGCACCAGCAGCCGCCCGGCCGGCAGCGCGCGGGCGGTGCGCGGGGCCTTGCGCACACCGATCACCCGATCCCGGGCACCCCAGACGACCAGCGACGGCACCCGCACCTGCCGGGCGATCGCCCACAGCGACCGGGAGGCGGGCGCGAGCCACTCGCGGAAGATCGCACCGGCAGCCGTGTTGCTGGCCAGGCCTGCCCACGGCGTCCGCATCAGTTCGAGGAGTTCGGTCTCGGCCAGCGCGATCCGGGTGTCGGACACCCGGTGCGGCTCGGCGAAGCACAGGTCGAGCATCCGCAGCACCTGGTCCCGCGGGGTGAGCTGGGCCAGTGCCCGCTTCGCGGACCTGCCGACGAAGGGCAGCAGGGCCACCGCCATCCGCGCGTCGGACAGCCGCCGCACGTCCGGGCGCAGGTCGGGCATGGCGGGCGAGATCAGGGTCAGCGTGCGCACCAGGTCTGGCCGGGCGGCGGCGAGCAGCAGGGCGATCCCGCCGCCCATCGAGTTGCCCAGCAGGTGCACTGGCGGGCCACCACGCTCGTCCAGGATGGTGGCGACGGCCTGGGCCTGCGTGGCCATCCGGTAGTCCGGCCGCGCGGTGGGCGGCGAGAGGCCGAATCCGGGCAGGTCGATGGCCAGCCCGTCGGCGTGACCGGCGAGCAGGCCGGCCAGATCGGTCCAGTTCGTGGCCGTGCCGCCGAGGCCGTGCAGGTAGAGCGCGGTGGGAGCGTCGTGGCCCGGCCCGGGGGTCTCGCGGACGTGCACGGTGAGGTCCCCGTAGGTCCGATTCCGCCCCGGCCAGGGCCAGACCAGCTCGTCCAGCGACGGCAGCAGGTCCGGGTCGGCCAGCGGTACCCGCGTGAGCAGCGCGTCCCTGGACATCGAGGCGTCGGCGCTCGGGGTGCGCAACTGCAGGGTCATCCCATCAGCATGCGTCCTGGCCACCCCGGTTCGCCACCTTACGGTCATCGGATGGTCATGTGGCGGCCACCACGACGAGACGGGAACGCTCGGCCCCGAACATCTGTACCGATACCTGCCTAAGGCCATTACCAGCGAGTAAGGTCAAGCACCGGCAGTGCGGTGAACCCGCAACGCCGAGGACTATCCGGTGGAGGGACGACGTGACGGACACGGTGCAGGGGGGCGCTCCTGCAGGCAGGGGCGTACGGCTGCCGCGCACGGCTCGCAGGGCCCAGTTGCTCGCCGCGGCGCAGGACGTGTTCGTGGCCAACGGCTATCACGCGGCCGCGATGGACGAGATCGCCGAGCGGGCAGGCGTGAGCAAACCGGTGCTGTACCAGCACTTCCCGGGCAAGCTGGAGCTGTATCTGGCGCTGCTGGAAACACATGTCGACGACATCGTGGCCCGCGTGCGGGACGCCCTGGAGTCGACGACGGACAACCGCCAGCGGGTGCTGGCCGCCGTCGGCGCGTTCTACGACTTCGTGGACGGCGAGGGCCAGGCCTTCCGGATGGTGTTCGAATCGGACCTGCGGGGCGAGCCCGCCGTGCAGGACGCGGTCGAGCGGGCCACGACGGCCAGCGTCGACGCGATCACCGAGACGATCACGTCGGACGCCGGGATCAGCCAGGAGCACGCGCGGCTGCTGGCGGTCGGCCTGGTCGGGCTGAGCCAGGTGAGCGCCCGGTTCTGGTTGGACACCGACCGGCGGATGCCCAAGGAGGAGGCCGTCGGCCTGGTCTCCACGCTCGCCTGGCGCGGCATCGGCGCGGGCTTCCCGCTGCACCACTGACCGCGGTGCCACGTAGTCAAGGATCCGATGGCCTTGTCAAGGTGCCCACGGCGAGCGCATCGACATCACCCGGTGTCGATCACCCGGCGATGCCGAGGGTCCCGCCGAGGTAGTTGCTGGTCTCCGACAGTCCGGCGGCCCGCCCAGCCCGCGCGTCGGGTGCGGCGGCGACGAGTTGGGCCGCCGAGCGCGAACAGCGGTCCGGTGCCCGCGGCCAGCACGGTGTAGGCGACGACGAGCACCAGCACGGGCCGATCGGGCCGGACGAGCACGAGCAGGGCCGCACCCGCGGCGGCCACGGCCAGCCCGGCGGCGATCAGCGTCGACGGCGAGTCCGGCCCAGGCTTTCCCGTGGTCCACGGTGTTTCCTCTCATCGGCGACGGCGTGTGGTCGGCACGGGCCGAGAGATTTCGACCGTCTGTTGGGCGCGATGTCGTCGAGAATCGGATCGCGGTGCCGACCATGGGCCGATCGCCGCACCGGCGGTCACCATGACGAGAGGACTTTGGCCATGAAGTACGTGGTGCTGATGCAGGTGGATCCGTCGGTGTTGGCGGCGCTGTCCGAGGAGGAGATGCAGGCGCTCGGCGCGGGGCACCAGGCCTTCATCGACGAGATCACCGAGTCCGGCGAGATGCTCAGCACCAACGCGCTGGGCGACCCGAGCCAGTCGACGGTGATCCGCAGCAAGGGCGGCAAGCCGGAGGTCGTGGACGGTCCGTTCGCCGAGACGAAGGAGTTCATGGGCGGCTACTACCTGCTGGACGTGGAGTCGAAGGAGCGGGCGATCGAGCTGGCGAAGAAGATCCCGGACGCGAAGATCGACGGCTTGGCGCTGGAGCTGCGACCGGTGATGTTCTCCGCCGGGGCGGACATGTGAGTGGAGCGACCGCGTTCGAGGACCTGCTGCGCACGTCTGCGCCGCAGGTCCTCGGCGCGCTGCTGCGCAGGTATGGCACGGGCCAGTTCGACCTGTGCGAGAACGCGGTGCAGGAGGCGTTGCTGGCCGCGCACGAGCAGTGGCCTGCCGACGGCACACCTGCGGACCCGAGGGCGTGGCTGGTGGCAGCGGCGCGACGCAGGCTGATCGACCAGATGCGCAGCGATTCACGGCGACGAGAACGCGAACGCGGTCAGGCGGAGTTGGCGCACCCGCTGGCGCACGAGCAGCCGCCGGCCCGGGACGACAGCCTGGAAGTCCTGGCCCTGTGCTGCCACCCGGGCCTGACCGCATCGGCGCAGATAGCGCTGACCCTCAGAGCGGTGGCGGGCCTGACAACGGCACAGATAGCCCATGCGTACCTGCTCCCGGAAGCGACCGTCGCCCAGCGCATCAGCAGGGCAAAGGCGAAAATCAGGTCGACGGGTACGCGGTTCCCGGCGCCGGTGGCGGCCGAGGACCGCCTGGCACCGGTGCTGCGCGTGCTGTACCTGATGTTCAACGAGGGTCACACGGCAACCACGGGCGACGACCTGTACGACACCGACCTGACCCGGGAGGCGATCCGCCTCACCAGGCAGCTCCACCAGAACCGCCCCGAGCACGCGCGAAACAGCGGGGCTACTGGCGTTGATGCTGCTCACCGACGCGAGAAGGAACGCGAGAACGGCACCGAACGGGCAGCTGATCCCGCTGGACGAACAAGATCGCTCCACGTGGAACACGGACGACATCCGCGAGGGAGTGGCGATCCTGACTCGCAGCCTGCCCGGCGGACCGACCGGCCCATACGCCCTGCAAGCGGCGATAGCGGCACTGCACGCGGAAGCCCCCAGCGTGGACGAGACGGACTGGCCGCAGATCCTGGTCTTGTTCAAGCTGCTGGAGGCAGCCACCGACAACCCGGTGGTCACCCTGAACAAGGCGGTGGCCGAGGCGATGGTGCACGGCCCGGAAGTGGGCCTGGCAATAGTCGCGGACCTGGCGGGAACGCAGCTCCCGGCGGACGACCACCGGCTACTGGCCGTGCAAGCCCACCTGCAGGAGCGAGCAGCCAGAACCGCCGAAGCGAAGGCGACTTACCAGCGAGCGGCGAAAAAGACGGCGTCCACACCGGAACGCGACTATCTGCTCTCGCGGGCGAGGAAGCTGGACCGTCAGATCAACGACAGCACATGACCAGCGATGTCGGCGGCACGCTCATACGGCAGCATGTGCCCGGCATCGGGATAGACCACGAACAAGGCCGACGGGAGTGCCGCGGCGATGGCCCGAGCATGCGGCAGCGCGGTCAGCCGATCCACGCTCCCGGCCATCACCACCACCGGCACCGACCGCATAGCGGCAAGCGCGGCACGACGAGAATGCTCACCCAGCGAGGCACGAAACCCGACCATGCTGGCCGGATCACACCGGGACACCTGCGCGGCCGTGGCAGCGACATCCTCGGCACGAGCCCGAGATCCGAACAGCAGCCACCGCAACCCGGCCGCAGCGATCCGCGACCGTCCCACCGCAACCCGGCGACTCCGACCGATCCGCCGGTTGAGCCGCCGCTCGATGGCAGCGACCCGGGGCGCCATCCAGTCAGGCAAGCCGAGAGTCACCCGATCCAACCCACCACTGGAAGTGGCGACAAACCCAACCCCGGCGACCCGATCGGCGAACAGTTCAGGATGACGCTCGGCCAATGCCATCACCGCCATTCCACCCATGGAATGCCCGGCCAGCACGACACGGCCGGCCGGCACCCGGGCGGAGATCAGTTCGGCGAGATCGTCCCCGAGCTGGGCGATGGTCGCGGTCCCGGTGGCAGCCGGATCGGAAAGCCCGTGCCCGCGATGGTCGTACCGCAGCACCCGCACGGTCGACGGCAGGGCAGCGACAACCGGATCCCACGAGCCTTGGGTGAGAGTCCAACCGTGCGCCAGCACCAAGGTCACCGGCGCGTCCGCGGGACCGGACTCCCGGACGAACAACGAGGTCGCGTCGGACGTGACGAACCGGTCCGAAGCGACAGCGAGACTCACGACGCCCCCAACAGGAAGGACCGACGCCACCAGGGCATCCCAGGCCCGCCGACAAGGCCGGCGTCACCGAGAAAGGCCATGATCCGCTCCCCCGCCCACCGGATCGTGTCCCGGTAAACCGGATTGTGCATGGCGATCTTCCAGGTCGACTCGGGATCCAGACCGATGGCCGCGTAGACCCGCGGATTGATCAGAGTGTGCGTGACCTGGCAGCCGACGTGCGCCACCAGCCACTGCTGATAGAGCAGCTCGGCCCTGCTCAACGACGCCATCCCGGAGGCGACCTGCTGCCGGGCGAAAGTGACGTGCCGGGCCTCTTCGAGCACGTGGATCCGGTTGACCATCCGAATCATCGGCTGAACACTCTCGTCAGCCATCGCCTCCCGCTGCAACCGGTCCAGAATCTCCTCGACCACGAGCACGGACCCGTACAGGGCGGGCCCGTAGCCGATGACAGGCAGCAAGCGGCCCAGCCGGCGCAAGCGCTGACGAGGCCCGTAGGCAGGCAGCCCGAAATGAGCGATGGCCTTGCCGAACATGGTCGAGTGGCGGCATTCGTCGGCGATCTCGGTGAGGGCGTACTGGACGTGCTTGGTGGTCGGATCGCCCTGGTAGACCTCCTTGAGCAGCATCTGCATCAGGAGCACCTCGAACCAGATCCCGTTACTGGCCACGCTGGCGGCCTCGTGGCGGCTCAGCTCGACGCGCTGCTCGTGGCCGAGGCGGTCCCACAGTGGCGTCCCATAGAGGGAAATCCGGTGTTCCGGCTGGTAGAACATGCCAGCCACGGGTGGCGCCGACCAGTCGACGTCGACCTCCGGGTCGTAGAACTTCGCCGCGGACGACGTCAGCAGTCGTTCCGCGGTCCGCTCCCGGTCGGCTCCCCGGGCAACCTGCACTGCGCGGCTCATCGAGCGTCCCCCTTACATGTTACCTCCGGTAACTGTTACTCGTGGTAGCGTGCAGCCCGTGCAGCGATCTGTCAAGGCGGACCACCGGTGACCGACGCCCGGAAGGAACGGTGGCGCGGCCACCGCGAGGGCAGGCGGGCCGAGTTCGTCGACGCGACGATCAGGGCTGTCGGCACGTACGGGCCCGACGTCGGGATGGACCGGGTCGCGGCCGAGGCAGGCGTCACGAAACCCGTGCTGTACCGGCATTTCACCGACAAGGCCGACCTGTATCTGGCCGTCGGCGCGCGGGCCACCGACCTGCTGATGGCGAAGGTCGTGCCCGCGCTGGCCGAGGACGGCCCGATCTTCGAGCGGATCCGGCGTGCGGTCGGCTGCTATGTGACGTTCGTGGACGAGTACCGGGAGCTGTACCGGTTCCTCATCATGCGGCCGAACCCGACGAAGCGGGACCTCGTGCAGGAGGACAAGTCCAAGATCGCCGAGGTGCTGACCGAACTGCTGGCCGCCTACCTGCGGCTGTTCCGGATGGATCCGGTGGTCGCGGGCCCGTCGGCGCACGGCATCGTCGGGCTGGTCCAGGGCGCCGTCGAATGGTGGCTGGAGCAGGGCGGCATGACCCGTGAACAGCTCACCGACCACCTGACCACGATGATCTGGCACGGCATCGACGGGGTGCTGCGAGCCGGTGGCGTGACGCTCGACCCGCACGACCCGGTGTCGATCGCGTCGCAGCTGAAGCTGATCGTGGGAGGCAGCCAATGACACACAGCAGGACGGGCGGCAACATGGCCGACGGCTACACCGGACCGGCCACGCTGGTCGTCGAGAACCGGGAAGTCCCGGTCGAGGTCGACCTGCGCGGCCATTTCCAGCCCATCGACGGCCGTTACCACTGGTACGGCCGGCTCGCGGCGGACCCGGCCCTGGACGAGCTGCTGGGTGGCCGCAAGCGCACCGCAGTGCTGCGTACCGAGGATGGCGAAGCGACGGGCGAGGTGTCCGATCCGGACCCGTGGCGCCGCTACCGCATCACCGGCACCAGCACGCCGCCGTTCACCGTCCCGACCGTGCCGGCCGAGGTCGAACGCGGCTGAGAGCCTTTGCTACGAGACGAAACCGACCTTGCGAGTGTCGGCCGGGGCGATGTCGACATAGGCGATGCGCGCCACCGGAACGACGACCCGGCGACCCTTCTCGTCCACCAGCGTGAGCAGGCCCTGATCGTGCCGGAGCGCCTCGGAGACCAGCTTCTCGATCTCGTCCGGCGTCAGCGCGCTCGACACCACCAGCTCCCTCGGGCTGTCGGCGACGCCGATCTTGACATCCACGCTTACCTCCGGGGTGAAACAGGTGATAACAACTGTCGTCAGCCTAGTCGATGAGCGCGACCAACCCGGTGCTCAGCCCAGCCCGAGAGTGGACATGCGCTTGCCGTGACTCTGCTGTATGCGGCGGAACAAAGCGGCCACACCGGCCAGGTCACCGGACCCGGAGACGATCAGCTCGGCGAGCCCATCCCGTTCTGCCACAACGTATTGCGCTTGCGTGAGCGCTTCGCCGAGCAGCCGCCTGCCCCACAGCGTGAGCCGATCGCGGGCCGCCCGGTCGGCCGCGCAGGCCGCTTTGACTTCGCGCTCGGCGAACGCGGAATGGCCCGTGTCGGCCAGCACGGTGAGCACCAGCTGCCCGGTCGGCTCGTCCAGCCAGGTCGCCATCTCCCGGTACAGCTCGGCGGCGAGCCCGTCGCCGACGTACGCCTTCACCAGCGACTCCAGCCACGACCGCGGCGAGGTCAGCGAGTGGAACGCGTCGAACGCCCGGACGAACGGCGTCATCGCGTCCTCGACCCGCACGCCGTGGCCGGCCAGGTAGCTCTCCAGCAGCCGGTAGTGCCCGATCTCGGCGGCCGCCATCTCCGAGAGCGCGGCGCGGCCGGTGAGCGTGGGCGCGTGCCGGGCGTCCTCGGCGAGCCGGTCGAACGCGGACAGTTCGCCGTAGGCGAGCACACCCAGCAGATCGGCCACTCCGTCGGTCAACGCCGCGCCGACCTGCTGATCCGACTCACTCATGGGGCTGAGCGTATCCACCCGGCCGCCGAGTGGTCGACACGGCGGCGAGCCGTCCGGTCGGCCCGGCGTGTCGGCGCTGACCTGGCCACTCTGGGGTGTCCGTGACCGATCGGCTGTTTCCGCTGGGCCGGGCAGGTACGATGGGGGTGAACTCGGGGGAATCCGCCGGCAGGGACTGCCTGCGTCGGAGCCCGGGTGGATGACCACGGTGACCGCCGGACGGCGCGCCACCCAGTGGAGAGTGCGCGCACACCTCGCCGGTCTCTCCCGCTTCGTCGCTGGTGCTGAAGTCCCGGCTGCTGGAGCGGTCGAGCGGCCCGTCCAGGACGGTGCGTGCTGGACGAGAGAGGCGACCACCACACCGTGCAGAGTCACACGGAGACAATCACCGATACGGACACCGCAGGCGATAGTTTGGATCCGGTCACGCTGGAGCACAGCGAGGCCGGACTGCCCGCGGCTGATCCGTCCCACCCGCTCCAGGCCGGTGCGCCAGTGAGCGACGACACACCCACGTTCGCCGAGCTGGGGGTGCGCGAGGAGATCGTGCGCGCGCTCGCCGGAGCCGGCATCGAACGCACGTTCGCGATCCAGGAGCTCACACTGCCGCTGGCGCTGGCCGGCGCGGACGTGATCGGCCAGGCGCGGACCGGCATGGGCAAGACCCTGGGCTTCGGGGTGCCGATGCTGCAGCGGCTCACGCTGCCCGGTGACGGCACGCCCCAGGCGCTGGTCGTCGTGCCGACGCGCGAACTGTGCCTGCAGGTCACCCACGACCTGACCGATGCGGGCAAGCACCTCGGCGTGCGCGTCGAGCCGATCTACGGCGGCCGGCCGTACGAGCCGCAGATCGCGTCGCTGCGCAAGGGCGTCGACATCGTGGTCGGCACGCCCGGCCGGTTGCTCGACCTGGCCGAGCAGCGCCACCTGGTGCTGGGCAAGGTCCGCGCACTGGTGCTCGACGAGGCCGACGAGATGCTGGACCTGGGCTTCCTGCCCGACGTCGAGCGCATCCTGCGGATGGTGCCCGACGAGCGCCAGACGATGTTGTTCTCGGCCACCATGCCCGGCCCGATCATCACCCTGGCCAGGGCCTTCCTGCATCAGCCCACGCACATTCGCGCCGAGGAGACCGACGCCAGCGCGATCCACGAGCGGACGGCGCAGTTCGTCTACCGTGCGCACGCGCTGGACAAGATCGAGGTCGTCTCGCGCGTACTGCAGGCCGAGAGCCGCGGCCTGACGATGATCTTCACCCGGACCAAGCGGACCGCCCAGAAGGTGGCCGACGAGCTGACCGAACGCGGCTTCGCGGCCGCCGCCGTGCACGGCGATCTGGGTCAGGGTGCGCGTGAGCAGGCGCTCCGGGCGTTCCGCGCCGGCAAGGTCGACGTGCTGGTCGCGACGGACGTCGCCGCGCGCGGGATCGACGTCGAAGGCGTCACCCACGTGGTCAACTACCAGTGCCCGGAAGACGAGAAGACCTACGTGCACCGCATCGGCCGGACCGGGCGCGCCGGGCGGACCGGTGTCGCGGTCACGCTGGTGGACTGGGACGAGATGCCGCGCTGGAAGCTGATCAGCGACACGCTCGGTCTGGACAAGCCGGAGCCGGTGGAGACGTACTCGACGTCGGAGCACCTGCAGACGGATCTGGGCATCGGTGCCGACGCGAACGGCCGGTTGCCGTTGGGGCAGCGCACCAGGGCCGGCCTGTCGGCCGAGCCGATGGAGAAGCTGACCAGCGCGGACCGCAAGCCTCGTACGCGGGGGCCGCGGAGCCGAACCGGCGAGCGGACTCGGGGCGGGGAGCGGACGCGCAGTGAGCGTCCGGCGTCCACGTCGCCGTCGGTGTCGTCGTCGCCTTCGTCCGAGGACGGTGGGGACGAGCAGCGTCCCAAGCGCAGGCGTACCCGTCGTGGGTCTGGCTCGGGTGGCACTGGTGCCGCCGGCGCGGAGACGCGCCAGGAGACGCCGGCAGTCGAGGCGGAAACGGGCGACCGCCCGGCCCGCCGCCGTCGCCGCACGAGGCGTCGCACCGGCGCCGAGGTCAGCACTCATGAGGAGACAGCCGGCCAGGACGAGTCGGCCAGCTGACCGGGTCTCGCCCGCGCGACCTGACAGCTCAACAGCTGACAGCGCAACAACTGATAGCTCAACGGAGCCGCCGCGACATGTTCGCGGCGGCTCTGCCGTCTCCAGCCGGCCTGCCGGCCGCCCAATCCCGAGCCGACCCCTCAGCGCCCAACTAACTCGTCCAACTAACTCCCAACGGCCCAGCCACCGACGATCAACGCCGCGAGCCGGCCCCTCAACGGGCGAAACAACGATCGCTGCCCACTGAGCTGCCCACTGAACGGACGGATCGCCGGACCTGGCCACTAAACGGCCGGACTGTGGCGAACCGGCCACCGAACGGCCAGACCACCACGAGCCGACCACCCAACGCCCACCCCATCGCGAGTCGGCCACCCAACGGACGGACTGTGGCGAGCCGACCACCCAACGGCCAGACCATCGCGAGCCGACCACCCAACGGCCGCCCCGCAGTGAATCGACCACCGGACGGTCAACTCGATCAGTTGACCCTCGACACGAACTTGCCATCGAGCGACCAAGTCGTCGTGACCTGACCGCTCACCGCCCAACACCCGCGAGTCGACCACCCACCGCCCAACACCCGCGAGTCGACCGCCCACCGCCCAACACCCGCGAATCGACCGCACACCGCGAGTTGGCTGCTCAATGGGCGAGTCCCCGCGAGCTGACCACCCGCCGCCCACACACCGCGAGTTGGCTGCTCAATGGGCGAGTCCCCGCGAGTTGACCATCCTGTGGCCAGACCGGACCGTCCTACCGTGGCCAACTGGAGATCACATCGTTCAGGCCATCGCCGCCCACGCCGACGACATGGAGTCCCCGGCGGCGGCATACGAGCAGGCGCTGTGCCCTCGCAGGGCGGACTCAGCCGTGGAATCCGGCAGGATCCTCCGGCTCTGCTTCGGGGAGAACGCACCGCAACGCGTGCTGGACTTTTCACCGACCACGACCACGACCAAGTCCACGACCAAGTCCACTGACGCGAGCGATTCCGGCGAGAGGCCGACCGGCCGCGGCGCTCTGCCGGGACCCGCGAGGGCAGGAGCACTCTGAAGGACCCGCTGCCGAGCCGGAGCGCACCGGGAACTGCGGTTATCGACGGAACCCGCCGTCGGGTCCAGCTCACCGCGCGGCAACGACAGGGGGTACTAGGGTCTGGCTGGTAAGTGATCGGGCGGCGAGGATCGGGATCAGCGGAAGTGCAACCACAGCAAGTACGGCGGCAGGGCGCTAACCCGTTCCGGCGACCTATCGACTACATCATCGCCGTGCTGATCGTCGTCTGCTCCCTCGTGGTCGGCCTCGTCCTCTGGGCCCGCAGCGACATCCACAACACGACTCTCGTGCTCGGCCCGGCCAATGCCCAAGTCCCGGCGGCCCCGCGCACCTTCCCGCCCTCGCTGGACGAGTTCTGGTCCCAGCCCAGCCCGGCGACGCCCGTGCCCGTCGTCTCCGGCCCGACCATCGTGACCGCGAACAACGGCGCCGTCGTCGGACGCGACCCGCTCACCGGCGAGCAACGCTGGAGCTACAGCCGCGACCTGCCCTTCTGCACGGTCTCCGCCGCATTCAGCAAGATCGTCGCGGTCTACCACCGCTCCAACTGCAACGAGGTCACCGAACTCGATCCGAGCACCGGCGCCCGTGGTGCGCAGCGCAACGGCGACGCGCAGCTGGGCACCCAACTGGTCACCGACGGCACCTACGTGACTACGACCGGCCCGACGCTGCTCGACACCTGGCGTTCGGACATGGTCCAGACCATGGAGTACGGCACCGTCCCCGACTTCGTGAATCCGCACGTGCAGCCGCGCACCGGCTGCCAATACGGTTCTGTCGTCGCCAACGCGGGCATGATCGGCGTCATCGAGCGCTGCCCGCACGAAGGCAGCGACCGGCTGACCGTCTACCGCGCCACCGCCAAGTCCGCCGACACCCCGTCGGTGCTGTTCAGCGTCGACATCGGCTCGACGGGCACCCGCCTCGTCACCATGAACGACCAGTTCATCGCCGTCGCCGAGGCCAACCCGGGGCGGCTCGTCGTCTTCAACGCCGACAACGGCGCGCAGCTCAAGCAGTACCCCGTCGACCTGACTTCCGCCGACATGGCCGGTGACCCGCCGGGTCGCGTCGTGCCGGTGACCGTCGGGCCGGGCGAGGTCTACTGGTGGACCGGTTCGTCGACCGTCGCGCTCTCCGCGACGAACCTCGCACCCGACTGGACCGTGCCCAACACGCTGGGTCCGGGCACGGTCTTCGCCAGTCGGTACCTGGTGCCGGTCCCCAACGCACTCCTGGTCCTCAACGAGGCGAGCGGCGCGAAAGTGGGCCAGATCGGCGTCAACCGGCACGGCTACACCGGCCGCGTGATGATGTCCTCGCTCGGCCCCGTCGTCTTCGAACAGCGCGGCAACACGCTCGCCGCACTGCACTGAAAACACCTCCGCGCACGCGCAGCCGAGCCTCTCGTGAGGGAGACTCGAGTGGTGAGCCAGCCGCAGAAGCCATCCCAGCTCAGTCCGCACCGGGCCGCCAGGGTCGAGCTGCCCAGCCGGTACGGGACGATCGCCGCGCTGCAGGCCCCCGCCGCCGGCCGGAATCTCGGCGCCACCGCGCTGCTGCTGCCTGGCTTCACAGGGTCGAAGGAGGACTACGCCCCGCTGCTCGACTCGATCGCGGACGCCGGTATCGAGGTCATCGCCGTCGACCTGCCCGGCCAGTACGAGTCCCCCGGTCCCGACGACGAGGGCGCCTACCGGCCCGAAGCGCTCGGCGCCGTGTTCGCCGAGCTGATCGGCAAGCTGGCCGCGGACGGGCGCCGCGTGCTGCTGCTCGGTCACTCCTACGGCGGACTCGTCGCACGCGGTGCCGTCCTCGCCGACGCACCCGTCGTCGGGCTCACGCTGCTGGACTCCGGCCCCGGCGAGCTGCCACCCGGCTATCGGCGCGGCGCGCTGGACCTGGCAGAACCGTCGGTCCGCAAGAATGGCGTCGCCGCGGCGCAACGGCTGCGCGAGACGTTGGACTCGACCGCGCCGGAATGGGCCGACACGCCCGAGGAACTGAAGGAGTTCTTCCGGATCCGCATCCTGCGCTCGTCCGTGGCCGCGCTGCTCGGCATGAGCACGGTCCTGCGCACCGAGCCCGACCGCGTCGCCAAGCTGTCCCGCGCCCTGCGCTCGGTCGGCGCGCCCAGTCTCGTGGTCTGCGGTGAGGCCGACGACGCCTGGTCCGTCGCCTCACAGCGGGACATGGCCGACCGGCTGGACGCCGATTTCGCCGTCGTACCGGGTGCGAAGCACTCCCCCAACACCGAGAACCCCGATGGCCTGCTCTCCACCCTGTTGCCGACCTGGCGCAGCTGGCTCGCCAACTCCTAGCCCGGCGACCACCAGAAGAACCACAGCAGCAGTACCGCGATCACCAGGATCGCCAGCAGCGCGAGCAGCTGCGCAGGCCCCTTGCGCCTGCTGAACCGGTAACACACCACCCCGGCCACCGCGCCCAGCACGTGCCACGTCACCGTGATCGTGCCCGGACCCGGCTGCTTGTCGCCGCCGCTGACCAGCTGCGCGACGACCATCCCGGCGGCCATGATCAACAGGATCAGCATCACGATGCCGGTCAGGGCGGGTACGAAGCCGCTGCCCTTGTTGGACTCGGCCGGTTGCCGGGTAGGCAGTTCCTCGGTCAGCACGTCGTCGGCGTCAGCGCTCGATGCGTTGGCGCGCTTGAGGTTGCGCTTGACCCAGCCCTGGTTCTTCACTGTGCTGCCGCTCATTGGCTCAGCAGTGACCACGGTTGGAGGTCGGGAGCTGCCGCCTGGCCCTCCGGACAGTGTCGCCGAAAGTCACACCAGGAGCAGTGCCAACCCACCGACGGCGGGAAGACCTTGTCCGGATCGACGCCCTCGGCCAGCCGTGCCTGCGCGGCCGTGAGGTCCTCGGCGGCCTCCTCGGCGCGCCGAACGTGCCGCTGCAACGTCTCGTCCGTGTGCGTCCACACGGCGACCGAGCCACTGGGCAGGTGATGCAGTTCCACACGGTGACACGGCTTCCGCAACGTCCGCCGGGCCGCGACCGCGTACATCGCGAGCGCCTGAGAGCCCCGCGCGTCATCGGTGGTCAGCGCGTGGCGGCCGGTCTTGTAGTCGACGATCACCAGCTCACCGTCCCGCACGTCGATCCGGTCCACCCGGCCCTCGGCGATGATCGTGCCCACCGGCGCCGACACCCACCGCTCGACGCCGATCGGGTCCTCCGCGGTGTCGATCCCGGCGATGTAGCCGGACACCCAGTCCTGCGCGCGTTCCCGGTACACGGCGGCCTGCTCCGGGTCGGCGAAGCCGTCGTCACGCCAGTTGCTCACCACCAGCGCGGCCGCCGCCTCGGGCGTGCGGCCGCCGGGCGAGATGTCGTAGAAGGCGCGCAATGCGTTGTGCACCACGGCACCCAGCGTCGAATGCGCCCATGCGCCACCCTTGGGCGGCGTCGGCCGGTCGAGGTAGTTCATCCGGTACCTGCGCGGGCAGTCCGTCCAGGTGCCCAGCTTCGCCGGGGTGACGCGAACGAGCTTGCGAGGCATGCTGTCGAAGCCGAGCTGACCCTGCACGGTTCCCACCGTACGCAGCGGGTCCGACAACTCCGCGTCACCCCCCGGCCACGAACCCACGGACCGAGTTGGCAACGAGCTGCACCGCGATGGCCGCGAGCAGCAGACCGGCGATCTTGGCGAGCAGCACGATGCCGCTCTCCTTGATGATGCGAATCACCCCACCGGAGTAACGCAGGCACACGAACAGCACCAGGTGCACGAGCAGGATCGCCGCGGCCAGCGCGATGTACGAGCCGAACTGCCCGTGCGCCTGCCGGACGTACACGATGGTCGCGGCGATCGCGCCCGGACCGGCCAGCAGCGGTGTGCCCAGCGGCACGAGCGCCACGTTCACGTCCTCGACGGCTTCCGGCTCGGTGGCTCCCTTGCCGGTCAACAGGTCCAGCGCGATCAGCAGCAACAACAGCCCACCCGCACCCTGCAACGCGGGAATGCCGATGCCCAGATACGCCAGGATCGCCTCGCCCGCCACCGCGAACAGCGTGATGACGCCCAGCGAGACGAGCACCGCCTGCCGGGCCGCGCGGTACCGTGCCACTCGCGAGCGCCGGCCGACCAGGCCGAGGAACACCGGGATCGTGCCCGGGGGGTCCATGATGACGATGAGCGTGACCGTGGCCTCGACGAATAACGTGCTGTCGAAGACCGTCACGCCTCGGCCCGCCCGACCAGCAGCGGCGATCCGGTGGCCTTCGCGGTGAGGGACTCGAACATCTCCGGTGCGGTGGTCTCCGCGCCGAGCCGCACGATCTTGTTGCGGCCGTGGTAGTCGCTGGACCCGGTGACCGGCAGGTCGAGCCGGCCGGCCAGCTCGCGCAGCCGCTCCCGGTCCTCCGGTTCGTGGTCGGGATGGTCGACCTCGAGGCCGGTCAGTCCGGCCGCGGCCAGGTCCGCGATCACGTCGGCGGTCACCGTCCTGCCCCTGCTGTGCGCGAACGCGTGCGCCAGCACGGTCACGCCACCGGCTTCGCGGATCATCCGGATCGCGTCGAACACGGGCGTGTCGGTCTTGGGCACGTAGTAGCCGGCCGCGCTGTTGAGGTAGCGGGCGAACGCGTCGCTGACGCTGGTCACCAGGCCCGCTCGCTGTAGCGCCATCGCCAGGTGCGGCCGCCCGGCCGACGCGCCGACGGGCAGCGCGGCCATCAGCTCGTCCGGGTCGATCGGCAGGCCGTCGGCCCGCATCCGGACGGCCATCAGGTGCAGCCGGTCCCGCCGTTCCTGACGCAGCCTGCTCTGCTCGGCAACGATCGGGGCCGAGTCCGGGTCGAACAGGTAGGCCAGCATGTGCACGGTGCAGGTGCCGCCCCGGCCGTCGCTGGACGTGCAGGACAGCTCAGCGCCCCGCATCAGGGTGAGGCCCGGCGGCAGCGCGTCGCCGGCATCCGCCCAGCCTGCGGTCGTGTCGTGGTCGGTCAGGGCCACCACGCCGAGCCCGGCGGCCATGGCGGCCGTGACCAGCTCAGCGGGGGTGTCCGTGCCGTCGGACACGCTGGAGTGGGTATGCAGGTCGATGCGCACGCTGGCCATTCTGGCCGATCGGGTGATCCCGGGCAGTCAGGCGCCGGGGAAGCCGTAGGTGTGCCGGACCGTGAGCTTGGCGATGAGCCGCTGCTCAGCGACCATCGCCTCGCGGAACTCGGCCCAGTCCGGGTGCTCACCGGCGATCGTCCGGTACAGGTCGACCAGCTCGTTCGCGGTCGCGTCGGTCGGCGCCGTGGTCACCGCGGTCAGCTCGACGTCGGCGTCCACCACCAGGTAGCTGCGCAGGTCGGCCGAGGTCAGGTACAGGCTGGCCCTCGGGTCGCGGCGCAGGTTGCGGGTCTTGGCGCGCGTGTCGGTGATCGAGATCCGGATCAGCCCGGCCGCCTCGTCGTAGGCGTAGCCGACGTTGGACAGCTGCGGGCGGCCGTCGCGCTTGAGCGTGACCAGGGCGGCCGTGCCGGTCGGGGTGAGCAGGGAGGTCATGCGCCCAACCTAGGGCACGAGCTTCTTCCCGCGCGCCGCGCGCTGGGCCTTGATCATCGAGAACCGCTCCGACTGGGCCTGCTTGTCGCCGAACACGAGTTCGGAGATCGCGTCGTAGACCAGCTCCGGCCGGGGTAGGAACTCGATCCGGTTCAGCGCCTGGATCTGACCCGCCGACTCCACGATCAGCGTGCCGTAGCCCAGCAGCCTGCCCGTCGCGCTGCGCTCGTAGGTCAGGTCCGTGACCTTGGTGATCGGCATCATCGCGACCCGGTTCGTGAACACGCCCGTGATCAGCATGAACCGCTTGTCCGTCACCACGATCCGCTCGACCCACCAGTCGACCACGATGTAGGCGAACCGCAGCACGACCAGCAGCGCCGCGTACCAGAGGATGTTCTGGAAGATCCAGTAACCGCCCGGCAGCAGGTACGACAGCATCACCGCGACGGCGAGCAGCGCCACTGCCTCGAACACGTCCCAGAGCACGTACGTCCAGTGCCTGCGGACGCGAATGACCCGCCGCTCTGTCGGCAGCAGGTACTCGTCCGGATCGCGCGGTGCGAACATGAGTTGATTGTCCCGCAGTTGGTTCAGAAGAGCGACTGTACGAAGGTGACAATTGCCTCCGCCGCGTTCTTCAGCATCGTCAAAATGCTGTCCACCAGGTTCGAAGCCTGGGTCGGGGCGCTGATCAGGAAGAACAGCACCAGCGCGATTGCGGCCCAGGTCAGCAGCTTCTTGAGGTTCATGTCGATCGACCCCGTCCGTACGTCAGTGTGGTGCCGGTCGATAAACGTTGTACCGCACTCCGGTGGCTGCGGAGACTTTTGTACCGCTCTGGTGTAAGGCCAGCCTCACTCCCTGGGATTCGGCTACGCTCCGTACTCGTGACCAGCGTTGACCTACCGGCAATCAGGTGTGTCGGCGGCGTCGTCCACGACCCCGGCGGCAGGCTGTTACTGGTGTTACGAGCCAACGAACCTGGCCGTGGCAAGTGGTCGATTCCCGGCGGCCGAGTGGCGGCGGACGAGTCCGACCACGTGGCGGTACGGCGCGAGCTGGCCGAGGAAACCGGACTGAGCGTAATCGTCGACCGGCTGTGCGGGATGGTCGAACGCCCCGCTCCAGGCGCGATCTACGTCATCTACGACTACCTGTGCACCGCATCCGGCACGACCGCCCGCGCGGCCAGCGACGCGGCGGACGTCCGCTGGGTCGACGGACCCGAGTTCGCGGCCCTGGACGCCGCGGGCGACGTGGTCGACCTGCTGTACGAGACGCTGCGCGACTGGGACGTCCTCCCCCGGTCGGGCTGACCGGAACCGTGCCGTCTCGGTCGCGGTCACCACCCGTCCAGGGTCAGCCGATCGGATCTACAGCCACACGATCCGTTCACCATGAAACGCCGTGCGGGCCAGCGCGGCCGCTTCGGGCTTGCCGTCGCGCCACCGAACCAGGCCAAGAGTCCCCGAAGGTGTACCGCCGCCGTTCGCGTCGAACGCCAGGTCCGGCCGATCCGGCAGGACCAGCCGCAGCCCTGCTTCGTAGGACTCCTGGGACAGCCACCACAGCGGCCTGGTGCCCGCGAGCTCCCCCAGCGCGGCCACGAAGTCGGCCCTGCGCTCGACGGGCAGGTAGGGCAGCACGTGGCTGTTGAACACGATCAACGGCACGTCGGCGGGTATCCGCCCGGCGGCCCGCGCGAGGTCGTCGACGATGTCCCCGGTGACGAACTCCGGCCGGTCCCTGGTCTGCGCGGTAGCCGCCTGGTTCAGCAGCCGGATGCGTTCGGGCTGGTCGGCCCAGACGCACGCCTCCAGCCAGGCCAGCTCCTCCTCGTCGGTCAGGTCGACCGGGTGCAGGTCCAACCCGACCTTGGCCGCGACCTTGAGGTTCTTCGGCAGCGTCGGCCGTTTGCCGCCCTGGTCGAGCGTGAACACGCAGTTGAGCACCAGCGGCGCCTTCGCCGGGCCCGCGGCGAGCTGCTCGCCGTCCTCGGCCTGGTAGCGGTAGCCGTAGCGGTCCAGACCGAGCAGCAGGCCGGCACTGGTGCCGACCTCCAGCAAACCGACCGGCCCGCCGACCTCCTTCGCGACCTTCGCGACGGCCGGGAACAGCAGCGCGGCCCGGCGGACCTCGTTGGTCTGCGTCGTGCGCGTGGTGACCAGCCGCCGCACCTTGTCGGCACGGTCCAGCACGAACGACCGGAACGTGGGCCACGTGGACCCGTCCACGCCGTACTCGCCGCCCACCGTCGGGTAGTAGTGCGCCAGCTCGCTCACCGGTTCGGCGATGACCAGCCGGTGCACGGCCGCGAACAGCAGTGTCGACCGCGCCTGCTGCGGCCCGGCGACGGCCAGCAGGCCGGCCACGTCGTCGTCATCGGCAGCGGCGGTCGCCAGGTGTGCGTACAACGGTGACTCGGGCGCGGCCTCCTCGGCGGCGAACCGGCGCAACCGTGTCCGCACCAGTTCCAGCTCGGTGGGCACAGGCACTCACTCCTTGGGTGTCGGACGACCGGGCTGCTCGCCGCCGCGGGCCTCACCATAGGACCGCTTGGGCACCATCACCTTGCGCCGGAACACGCACACGACGGTCCCGTCCTGGTTGTAGCCACGAGTCTCGACGGCCACGATGCCCCGGTCGTCCTTGGACTTCGACGGCGTCTTGTCGAGCACCTGGGTCTCGCCGTAGATCGTGTCACCGTGGAACGTCGGTTTCACGTGTTTCAGCGACTCGACCTCCAGGTTCGCGATCGCCTTCCCGCTCACGTCGGGCACTGACATACCCAGCAGCAGCGAGTAGATGTAGTTGCCGACCACGACGTTGCGGCCGAAGTCGGTGGTCTCCTCCGCGTAGTGCGAGTCCAGGTGCAGCGGGTGGTGGTTCATGGTGAGCAGGCAGAACAGGTGGTCGTCGTACTCGGTGACCGTCTTGCCCGGCCAATGCTTGTAGACGGCGCCGACCTCGAACTCCTCGTAGTAGCGACCGAACTGCACCATCGACCTCCTACGCCGGTGTACGTGAGGCCGCCAGTGTGACCGGCCTCGCTCGCGGGGGGCAGCGAATGTGTGGATGGCTACATCCCCCTTCCGGGCAGTAATCCGATCGTGTGATGGGCCCGGGATTCCCACGTCGATCTTCCCACGGACATGGTCAACATGGTGCTTCGGCAGTGGGAGGGATTTCATGACGACGGTCGTCCCGGTGATCAGCCGGTTGAAGCTGGGCCGGATCCTGCGCGAATGGCGCACGCTGGCCGGGCTGACGCTCGAGCAGTGCGAAGCGGATCTCGACCTGTCCACGAGCACGCTGGGGCGGGTGGAGAACGGCCAGCAGAACATCCACCCGATGATCGTCAAGGCGATGCTGGAGCTGTACCACACGCCCGAGGCCGAATGGGACGACATCCTGGAGCTGGCCAAGGAAGCCAAACGACGCACGGAGTGGCAGAACCTCGGTGTCGCGGCACACGCCTACGTCGTACTGGAGTCAGAAGCCGTTGCGGTACGGAACTTCGAACCATCGTTCGTTCCTGGTCTACTCCAGACAGACGACTACGCGCGGGAGGTCTTCGACCTCGACAGCGCTGTGCTCCGGCGACGAAACCTAACGATACGACTGAAACGCCGCGAGCGACTCTCTGGACTGAACGCGCTGGACTTCGATGCCATCGTGGACGAGACAGCGCTGCACAGACCAATCGGTGACCGGACCACACGCAGGGAGCAGTTGGCGCACCTGATCGAGGTGGCCAAGCAGCCGAACGTCAGTGTGCGCGTGCTCCCGATGAACGTCGGCGCCAACCTGGGCATGCGCGGTGCCTTCAGTGTGCTGGCATTCCCGACCGACACGATCGATGACATCGGCTATGTCGAGCATGCCGCCGGTAGCTCGCAAATCATCAAGCCCGACGGCGTCAGAGCCCTCGCCCACCGTTCCGCCAGATCGCGGACATCGCACTGCCACAGCCGAATCGGCGGCCCTGATTAGTCGAATCGGGCGACAAATTTGCTGACAGAACAGGTAAATTGAGCATATGAACCTCAACGAAGCTAGCTGGCGCAAGAGCAGTTATAGCGCCGACGGTGGTGGCAACTGCGTCGAGGTCGCGTGGGCCTGGCGCAAGAGCAGCTACAGCGGCAGCGGCGGCTCCGAGTGCGTCGAGGTCGCGTGGGACGAGCAGGTGACGGCCGTTCGGGACTCGAAGAATCCGACGGGCGTTGCTCCGCTGGTGTTCCCTCAGTCGGCCTGGCGGCGATTCGTCGACGGAGAGTGACCGACCCCTAGAACTGGTTCGGCTGGGTCTTCATCGAGAGCTTCGCGATCAGGTCGCGGGCCTTCTCGGCGTTGCGGGGCTGGCAGAGCACGTCGTAGCGGCCGGCCACCAACTGGCTGGACGACTGGAAGTCGCGGCGGCCGCGAGTCGAGGCGTAACCGGCGGCGGCGAAGATCAGCCCGAACAGCACGCCGGCGGCCAGGCCGACGAGGATCGGGTAGATCGGGCCGCTGCGGGTGTCGAAGAAGCTCAGCAGCAGGCCCACGAACAGGCCGAACCACGCGCCGGACGCGGCACCGGTGGCCATGACGCGGCCCCAGCTCAGCCGGCCCATCACGCGCTCGACCAGCATCAGGTCGACGCCGACGATGGTGACTTCCTCGACCGGGAACTCGTTGTCGGCGAGGAAGTCGACAGCACGCTGGGCATCCTCGTAGTTGTCGTACGAGCCGACGGGCCACCCGGTGGGCTTGGTGGGCAGCCTCGGCGCGCCTTGCCGAGGTACAGCACCACGAGAAAACGAGCCACTCACCGTCATCACCCCATCGTCGCGGGCTCACCGACCGCGTACGCGGCGCCCGATATCGTGCCAACGGGCCATACGCCTGGCCACCGTCGGTGTCCAGATCTTCAAGCCTACGGCACCCAGCGCGCTCACGCAGCCGATCTGCCACCCGGCCGATCCGCCGGGCAATCGATCTTCACCGGATCGTCCGCAGTGGACGTGGGCCCGGCGCGACGTGTACTCAGCGCGACTTGTACTCCCGCAGCAGGCCACGGCTGATGATGGTCTTCTGGATCTCGCTGGTGCCCTCGCCGATCAGCAGGAACGGCGCCTCGCGCATCAGGCGCTCGATCTCGTACTCCTTCGAGTACCCGTAGCCACCGTGGATGCGGAACGACTCCTGGGTGACCTCGGCGCAGTACTCGCTGGCGATCAGCTTGGCCATGCCGGCCTCGACGTCGTTGCGGGTGCCGGCATCCTTGAGCCGGGCCGCGTTGACCACCATCAGGTGCGCTGCCTCGACCTTGGTCGCCATCTCGGCGAGCTTGAACGCGATGGCCTGGTGTTCGGCGATGGGCTTGCCGAACGCGCGGCGCTGCTGCGCGTAGTCGACGGCCAGTTCGAAGGCGCGGATCGAGATGCCGCACGCGCGGGCGGCGACGTTCACGCGGCCGACCTCGATACCGTCCATCATGAAGGCGAAACCCTTGCCGGGCGCGCCACCGAGCACCTTGTCGGCACCGATCCGGTAGTCGGCGAAGACGGCCTCGGTGGTGTCGACGCCCTTGTAGCCCATCTTGTCGATCTTGCCCGGGATGGTCAGGCCGGGGGCGACCTCACCGAAGCCGACGGGCTTCTCGACGAGGAACGTGGTGAGGTTCTGGTGCGCCTTCTCGGCGCCCTCGTCGGTACGCACGAGCACCGCGAGCAGGTTGGAGCTGCCGCCGTTGGTGACCCACATCTTCGCGCCGTCGATGACGTAGTCGTCGCCGTCGCGCTTGGCGCGCGTCTTGATGGCGGCGACGTCGGAACCGAGGTCGGGTTCGGACATGGAGAACGAGCCGCGGACCTCGCCGGTGGCCATCTTCGGCAGGAAGTACTGCTTCTGCTCCTCCGTGCCGTGGTGCCTGATCATGTGAGCGACGATGAAGTGCGTGTTGATGACGCCGGAGACGCTCATCCAGCCGCGGGCGATCTGCTCGACGACCAACGCGTAGGTCAGCAGCGACTCACCGAGTCCGCCGTATTCCTCGGGGATGGTCAGGCCGAACAGGCCCATTTCCTTCATGCCCTCGACGATGTCCGTCGGGTACTCGTCGGCGTGTTCGAGCGCCTGGGCGTTCGGGATGATCTCCTTGTCCACGAAGTCGCGGACAGTGGCCAGGATTTCCTGCTGGACGTCGGTCAATCCGACGGTCTGGGCGAGGCGGGCCATGGCGTCTCCCGTTCGTCACGCGCATGCGGCTGGCAAGTTACCGAGCAGTATGGCACCAACCAACGGGGCCTCGCTGTGAACAGGCTCACCCGGCCACGGGCACCAGATCCACGGTGGTGCCGCACTCGCGGCAGTCCTTCGCCAACACGTAGACGTCGCAGCCGCAGCCCTCACAGGAGCGGAAACTCCGCTCGAAGAGGCTGTCGCGCTCCCGCGAACGGCCGAAGATCCGCGAAAGTCCGGTCCGCTCTTTCTGCTCTCGGTGTTTGCCCACGTCCTCTAGCATCACCTCACGCCAGGTGGTTGCCGCAAGTACCAAGTCGAGATCTGTGCGTTATCTCACGGCAACCTTGGCGCGTCGTGTCCGTCTACTTGCGGAGTGCCGTTGGTGGGCAGCTCATCCGGTTTCGGTTGCGGCGTAGGGGCTTGCTGTGCCGGGGCTTGCTGTGCCGGGAGCGGCCCGGTGCTGCGTTCGAGGAACCGGAGTAGCTCGACGGGGAAGGGCAGCACGAGGGTCGAGTTCTTCTCCGCGGCCACCTGCACGACGGTCTCCAGCAACCGCAGTTGCAGCGCGGCGGGAGTGTCGGCCATCTGCTTCGCGGCCTCCGCGAGCTTGAAGGACGCCTGCAACTCACCGTCGGCCGAGATGACCCGGGCACGGCGTTCCCGCTCGGCCTCGGCCTGCCGGGACATCGAGCGCTTCATCGTCTCGGGCAGCGCGACGTCCTTGATCTCCACGCGGTCGATGTGGATGCCCCAGTCCAGCGCCGGGCTGTCGATCATCAGTTCCAGGCCCTGGTTGAGCTGTTCGCGGTTGGAGAGCAGATCGTCCAGCTCGCTCTTGCCGATGATGGACCGCAACGAGGTCTGCGCGACCTGGGCGACGGCGAATCGGTAGTCCTGCACGTTCACTATGGCCAGCTACGGGATCGATGACGTTGAAGTACACGACGGCGTCCACGCGCACGGTCACGTTGTCCCGCGTGATGCCTTCCTGGGCGGGCACCGGCAGCGTCACGATCTGCATGTTCACTTTCCGCATCCGGTCGGCGATCGGCATGATCACCGTGAGCCCGGCTCGGCGCGGCTCCCGGAACACCCGGCCGAACCGGAAGACAAGGCCACGCTCGTACTGTTTGACGACCCGTACACCCGACGCTCCGGTCACCACCACCAGAGCGGCGAGGCAGATCAACACGACAACCAGGGCACCCATGAGGCACGCTCCAGCGCTCGGCAGCGGCGCGGCAGGCGGCCGGGCCGCTCACCCGGAATGTTACCCCGGTCACATAGGAAACAGACTGTTACGCGTCACCGAACGAGCAGCAGTCGAGGCCCGATCCGGCCCGCACGTCTCGCCGACCCCGGGTCGGCGAGACCGGTATGGTCCAGTACCTCCCGAACCCGTCACTATTGGAAGGCCGTCATGCACGGACAGTTCGATGCCGTCGCCCAGGTCGGATCCTCCGGCGACATCGCCGCCGACATCGCGGCCTGGGTCGCCTCGCCGCCGATCGTGGCGCTGGTGGCGGCCTTCGGCGGCGATCCGGGAGCCCTCGCCGACGGGAGCGCCGACCTCGCCGAGCGGTTGACCTGGTTCGACACCTTCACTGATCAGTGGGACACCCGGCTCGACCCGGTGACCGGACGGCAGCGGGAACGCAACGAGGCCACCGAACTGCCTCTCTCCGAGGAGCAGGACACGCTCATCCTGAACGCGGCCGACGCCCTGGGGATGCGGTACGTCGGGCCGCCCCAGCACCTTGAGTACGACCACGTGATCATGCTCGGCGGCCTGCTGCGGGCGTGCATCACCCGGCCGGGCTACGCGGGGCAGCTGATCAGGGACGGCGTGGTCCGGACCGAGTCGGTCGTGGCGCTCGGCGGTCATCGGGGCTTCACCGGCAACGAGTTCGAGCTGGCCGAGCGGGTCGGCCACCCGGAGCTGACCGGCGAATACGACGCACTCGACGCGGGCACCAGGGCCGCGTTCTCACTCGGTGCCCCGGAGGCGGTCGACGGCGAGGAGTCGGACCTGGTCGGCGGCACGTGGGGGGTGCGCCAGTACCGCACGGACGACGGCCTGCGGGTCGCGGTGGCGGCAGCGCCGTCCAGCGATCCCGGCAACCGCAGGGCCAACACCCCCGACTCATACGCCTGGTTCGCCACCCAGTTCGCGAAACTGGCGCCGGGCCAACGCGTCCTGGCGGTCACCACACCGATCTACGTACCCGCGCAACAGGCCGCGGCGCTGAGGATGCTCGCGCTGCCCTACGGCGTCGAGGTGGAGACGCTCGGCAACGACCCGGCCACCGTGCCCGCCGCCCTCGAACAGACCTTCACCCCGACCAAGTACCTGCTGGAGATCCGCTCCACCGTTCGCGCACTGCGCACCCTGCTCACCGGACTGCGGGAAAACGAGCGGCAACGGTCGCATTGATGCGGTACCGATTGCCAATTCCTGGACAACGCCCTGCGGTATTCGTGATACCGGCCAGTTAGTGTCACGTCCCTTGCCGTAACACAGATCCGCGCACCCCCGACAGCATTGGTAATGCTGATCCGGGAGGTCTGCGCGGATGTCCAACAATTGGCCGGACTGGATGCTGTATTCGGACGACATGGCGTCGTCGATGCACGAACTCGCCCGCTATGCGAACCCGGCACAGGTCTACGCCATGGGGCTGGGCCTCGGGCGGACCGGGTTGACGACGGCGGCCGAGCCGCACGCGCAGGCGGTGGAACTGGCCGAGGCGGTACTGGAGCGGCGACCGCGGTACACCGTCGACCCGTTCGATCCGGCGGTCTCCGGGCAGATCATCCGCAGCACGCAGGAACTGCTGGACGGCCGGGGCACGTGCCTGGACTTCGCCGTGACCATGGCGGCGCTCTGCATCCACGAGAACATCGAGGTCAGTCTGGCTGTCGCCCTGCCGGCCGAGCCGGATCAGGCGGCCCACGCGTTCGTCATAGTGCACCGGGACGCGATCAGTGCCCAGCACTACGACTGGGACTACTACCAGACGTGGGCCGGGCGGCTGGATGGCCAGGACCCGGTGAGCCCGTTCCTGGCCATCGACCTCACCCCGCTGAACAACCTGGACGACGGCGGCGACCTGGCCGCTCGCACCGCACACCTCATCGAGACGCTGTCGCGGGAACGGGGCACCGTGTACGTCTGCGGTGTGCAGGCCACGCTGCGGCCCTCGCCGCAGGGACAGACGTCCGAGTACTACGAACCTCCCGCTGTGCGGCGGGAATTGGGCATCACGTCCTATCTGCCCGACCGGCCGACGCACCCGGACACCTACCCCAGCCGGGCCCGGGAGGCAGCGAGGCTCGCGTCGGCCGGCCCCCGGATCGTGCTGGTCGGCGAGTCCGGCACCGGCAAGAGCACGATGGCGCTCACACACGCCGGAAAGATCAATGAGCGTCGCGGCTGGTTCCTCGACGGGAGCGACCGGCCCACTCTGCGGCGGTCGCTGGCCGGCGCCGAAGCGGCCAACCGTGGGTCGGAGATCGGCTACGTCGACGACGAGACCCTCGACACGCTCAGCTATTTCGCGCGCCGCAGGCTCCGCGACAGCAAGCGCCCGTGGGTGCTCGTCGTGGACAACGCCAACGAGCCCGAGCAGATCGCCGATCTCCTCATCGACCCGGGTGGGTACGGCTGCGTGATCGTGACGACAACCGACGCGGAATGGGCCGCCCAGCAGGAGAAGAAGCAATGGGCCGTCATCCGGCTGGACAGGCTGGAGTCGACCGAACTGCGCGAGGACGAGCAGGTGACCGGGCTGCTGACCGGTGCCGAACTGCTGCCGGGCATCGTGCGGATCGCGGCGCGTGCCACACCCGGGGCGCTGGCCGCGGTCCGGGAGGACGAGCCCGGCATCATCAGGATCGTCCGTGCCGCACTGGACATGACCGTGCAGTGGCCGACGGTGCCGCAGTGGTCGGCGTCCGCGTTGCGCACCGCCGCTCTGGCCGCCGCGTTCATGCCGGCCGAGCAGATCAGCCCGCGATGGATCGCGCGTGCGGTGTTCGACGGCGACCACACCGCGGCCCGGGCGGCGCTGCGGGCGATGGAAGAGGCAGGGCTGGTCGAGTCCAGCCGTAACCTGGAGGGCGCACGGCTCGATGAGGCGCCATTGTGGATGCACCGGCTGGTGCGCGACGCAGTTCGGGACATCGCCACCGGCGTCGACCGGGACACCGGTATCGCCGTGCTGGCCCGGTATGCCGGCGGCGCGCGGTACAGCACCGATGAGCTGGACGGGCTCAGCACGTTCCTGGGCCGGGCAGCCGCGGGCGAACCGTCGGCCGACTTCATCCAGGCAGCCACCACGGTGCTCGATCTGCTGGAGGGCCGGGGCTCGGCCGCCGTCGAACAGGCGGCAGTGCTGGCGGAGACCTATGTGGACGACATCTCGGCACACCTGCCCCTGAACACCCGCGTGGGCTTGGACAGCTGGGCGACGGCACAGATGGCCATCGCCCGGGTGGCCAACCAGGGCACACCGACCGCCGCGCAGTTGGCGGACGCGCTGCGGCGCTGCGAGGCCACCGCAGGCGAGTGCGCGGCCGTGATGGCCGTGCTGCGGAAGGGCGAGGACTACCGGGCGGCGCTGCTGCTGCGCGGCCGGGCGAACGCGATGGCGGGCATCCTGCTGCGCAAGGAGGCCGACAAGGTGCGCAAGGCCGGGGACCCCGGTCGCGCCGTCGTCCAGCTCGGCGAGGTACTCGACATCCTGCAGGCCTCCTACGAGCAGCGGCGCGCCGTCTTCGAACGGACGTCCGACACGGGCGAGATCACGTGGCAGCCCGATCCGGACCGGCACGTCGACCGAGCCTGGTACAACATCGGCGGCACGACCGTTGTGCTGGCGAACGCCCTGCACGCCATCGACGCGGGCCAGGACGGTCGGGCCCGGATCGCGGCCGTGCTGACCCGGGGAATGACCGCGTACGCCGGGTCACTGGCGCTGCGCCGCCGATCCGCCGAGATCACCAAGTACGCGGCGGCCAGCTTGTGGGGCGTGGCGCTGTGTGCCTACACCGCGGCGCTGTACTGCCCGGGCAAGCTCGATCTCGACGAGGTCGAGCAGGTCGAGGAACTCTCCGTCGTCCGGCAGGACCAGACGCGGGTGAACCTGCTGCGCACGGCCGAGGACTGCGCCACCAAGGCACTGTCGATGTGGGTCGAGATCGACGGAGTGGCGCGCAAGGACGCGACCAAGGGCAGGAACCTGTTGCGGAAGGTGGTACTGGCCTGGGACGTCGACGGTGCAGGAGTGCCGGGGAGGGCCGAGCAGCTGCTGCGGGCCATCAGCCCGACGATGGCCGATCTGGGGGTCGAGCCAGAGGACCTGTCGGGCGCGCTGGGCGAGAGCTGATCAACCGTCCTCGTCGACGACCACACCGCCACCGCGGATCAGCCCGTCCGCGCCGAGCATGAGCCACTGAGCGACCGCCGGGAACGACGATTCGGGGCGTTCCCGGCGCCGGCGGCGGGCGCGGGACACCAGCGCGACCGTCGAGGGCACCACGCCGGCCAGCAGGAGCAGGTCGTCGGCCGCGAGCTGCTGTTTCGTGGAATGCCCGGCCATGTTGAGCACGGGCATGTCGGTCAGCCGGACCGACCAGTCGAGGTCCGCACCGTGATCACCCCGCGATGCGGCGAGCAGCTGGGTCACCCAGAGTGTCGTGATCTCCAGGTCGCTCACGACACGTCCGGAGGCACGGCCTGCACGTTTCAGGAAGGCCGTCGCGGACGGGACGACCACCGGTGCGAGCTCGACTGCGGACTTCAAGCTCTCGTCCAGCAAGCCGTGGACAGGAGGCCGCTGGCGCTGGTGGATGAAGACGCCCGAGACGTCCGCAGTGCGCTGCCAGAGGTTCTCCGCGGCGGGCAGCACCCACACGGTCCGGGGTTCGGTCTCGTCAGCGGGCCGCTTGAGCAGCTGCCCGACGTCGATCCACAACGCGGCGGCCAGGCGGCCCAGCGTGGCGGCTACGGCGAGCGGTGGCCGCGCGCCGTAGCCGGCCGGTTCGGGGGCACCGCCGGATGGTTGCGGTACACCAGTCTGCTCGTCGCCGGCCACGCGTTCAGTCAACCACCGCCGGGGCCGCCGGACCCCGGATCCGCACCGACGTCAGGTTTCTGTCCCTTCACGACTCGGGCGGGGTCCAAGGGTCGTTGCGCCGCATGCCGGCCGCCCGGCCCTTGCCCGCGACCACCAGGGCCATCTTGCGGGATGCCTCGTCGATCATCTCGTCGCCGAGCATGGCCGAGCCCTTCTTGCCGCCCGCTTCCGACGTCGCGAACTCGTAGGCGTCGAGGATGTTCTCGGCGTGGTCGTAGTCCTCCTGCTTCGGGCTGAACACCTCGTTGCAGGCGTCGACCTGGCCCGGGTTGAGGACCCACTTGCCGTCGTACCCGAGTGCGGCGGCGCGGCCGGCGACGCGCTTGAAGCCTTCGACGTCGCGGATTTGGAGGTACGGGCCGTCGATGGCCTGCTTGTCGTAGGCGCGCGCCGCCATCAGGATGCGCATCAGGATGTAGTGGTACGCGTCGCCGACGTCGTAGCCGGGAGGCTGCTCGCCGACCACCAGCGACTTCATGTTGATGCTGGCCATGAAATCGGCCGGGCCGAAGATGATGGTCTCCACGCGGGGTGATGCCTGGGCGATCGCGTCGACGTTGATCAGGCCCTTGGCGTTCTCGATCTGCGCCTCGATGCCGATCCGGCCGACCTCAAGGCCCATCGTCTTCTCGACCTGCGTCATGAGCATGTCCAGCGCCTGCACCTGCTCCGCGGTCTGCACCTTCGGCAGCATCAGGCAGTCCAGGTTCGGGCCCGCGCCCTCGACGACCTCGACCACGTCCCGGTAGGTCCACTCGGTGGTCCAGTCATTGACCCGGACGACGCGGATCTTGTCGCCCCAGCCGCCCTCGTTCAGCGCTGCCACGATGTTCTTGCGCGCGCCCGGCTTGGCCAGTGGCGCACACGCGTCCTCCAGGTCCAGGAACACCTGGTCCACGTTCTGGGTCTTCGCCTTCTCCAGGAACCGCGGATTGCTACCGGGCACCGCGAGGCAGGAACGGCGGGGACGAAGGCGGTCGACCACGGAGACCTCCTGGAGACGACGTCGGCTGGAGTGACTGATCGGTAACCCTGGCATGTCGATCGTCCGACCGCTATTCGCTTGAGTCGTCTTTCACACGGTCGCTACCGTCGCGCCGGTGACCTTCGCGGTGCCGGACAGCTATCTCGCCCAGTTCGACGCGGCCGACCTCGCCGAGCGCGCCGGCTGGCTCGCCACCTTGCCCGACCTCGCCCGCCGCTACGCCGACAAGTGGCGACTGCGAGCCGACGGCGCTCCGCTGCACGGTTACGTCGGCGTGGTCTGGCCAGTGGTCCGTACCGACGGCACGCCCGCGATGCTCAAACTGTCCTGGCCGCACGACGAGGCCCGCGACGAGGCCGTCGCGCTGGCCACCTGGGCGGGTGACGGCACTGTCCAACTGCTCGACCACGATGTGGACGACTACGCGCTCCTGCTGGAACGGCTCGACCCTCGGCACTCGCTCAACGAGGAGCCCATCGACACCGCTGTCGACGTGATCTGCGATGTGCTGCGCCGCCTGACCGTGCCCGCTCCGCCGCTGCACCGCTCGGTACGCGATCGGGCGCGACACTGGGCGACCGCGCTCCCGGCCAGGGCCGCCGCGCTGGGCGACCCGATCCCGGCGACCGTGCTCGACCAGGTCGTCGATCATTGCCGGACGCTCGGCCCCGCCGCGGGCGGGCTGCTGGTGAACGAGGACCTGCACTATTTCAATGTGCTGCGCGGCCGACGCGAGCCGTGGCTGCTGATCGATCCGAAGCCGATCGTCGGCGACCCGGAGTTCGCGGTGATCCCGATGCTGTGGAACCGCTACGAGGAAACCGGTGGCGCGCAAGCCATTCCGGCCCGGTTCGACGCGATCGTGCGCGGCGCCGGCCTGGACGCCGAGCGAGCGCGGGCGTGGACGCTGGTGCGCGCGGTGGCCAACTGGCTGGCCACGCTGCCCGGCGACGGGGGTTTCCCGTTCGTGTCGGTCCTTGCCGAGATCGCCGCCGCGATGAGCTGATCGGGCACAGCGCGGAGTCGCTCGATTTCACCGATGGTGAATGCGGCCACTAACCTCAGCCGCATGGCAGCCGCGAACAGGGTATTCGCCGCTCGGCTCGCCGGGCTCCCGGTGTTCGGCCCGGATGGCGAGTCGATCGGCCGGGTACGCGACATCGTGGCCGGGCTCCGTGCCGACCGGCAACCACCGCGAGCGCTGGGCATCGTCATCGAGGTGATGTCCCGGCGGCGGATCTTCGTCCCCATGCTGCGGGTCACCTCGATCGAGCCGAACGCCGTCACGCTGGCCACTGGCCGGGTCAACCTGCGCCGGTTCAGCCAGCGGCCGAACGAGGCGCTGGTGGTCGGTCAGCTGCTCGACGCCCGGGTCCGCCTGCGGGGGCGAGCTGCCGGGCTGGACGATGGTGAGGTGGTCGGCGCGGTCGTCGTGGACGCGGCGATGGAGCAGACCCGCACCCGGGACTGGCTGGTCACGAAGGTGGCCGTGCAGGAACGCAACCGGCTGCTCGCCCGCCGGGGCCCGCTGCGGGTGCTGGACTGGGAGGACGTCGACGGCCTCGGTCTGCCCGAGCTGGCCGGTCAGCCGCAGGGTGCGCAGCAGTTGCTCGCGATATTCGACGGCATGCGCCCGGCCGACGTGGCCAGCGCGCTGCTGGACCTACCGGTGAAGCGGCGCTACGAGGTGGCGGACGCGCTGGACGACGAGCGCCTGGCCGACGTCATCGAGGAGCTGCCCGAGGACGACCAGAAGGAGCTGCTCGCGTACCTGGACGAGGAGCGCGCGGCCGACATCCTGGAGGCGATGGACCCGGACGACGCCGCCGACCTGCTGGCCGAGCTGCCGGAACGGGACAAGGACCGGCTGCTGGCGCTGATGGAGCCGGAGGAGTCCGCGCCGGTCAAGCGGCTGCTGCAGTACTCGTTCGACACCGCGGGCGGCCTGATGACGCCCGAACCGGTCATCCTGTCGCCGGACGCGACGGTCGCCGAGGCGCTGGCCAGGGTGCGCAACCCCGACCTCGCGGTGCCCCTGGCCACGATGGTCTTCGTGTGCCGCCCGCCGACGGCCACGCCCACCGGCCGCTACCTGGGTTGCGTGCACACCCAGCGCCTGCTGCGGGAGCCGCCGTCGGACCTGGTGGCGGGCGTGGTGGACACTGAACTGGCGAGGTTGTCCCCCAACGATCCGCTCGCCGACGTGACCCGGTACTTCGCCGCGTACAACCTGGTGTGCGGGCCGGTGGTGGACGACGAGGAGCATCTGCTCGGCGCGGTCACTGTGGACGATGTCCTGGATCACCTGCTGCCGGAGGACTGGCGGGAGACCGGACGCTATCCGCGCCCGGCAGAAGACCAGCAGGAGGCGAGCCATGCCTGAGCTGACCGCCACCCGCGGCCGACTTGACCAGCCCCGTCGGCCGCGACGACTGAGTGTCGACGTCGATCCCGAGGCGTTCGGCCGGTTCTCCGAACGACTGGCCCGGTTCATGGGCACCGGCAAGTTCCTGTTCTGGCAGACCCTGCTGGTCCTGGTGTGGATCACGTTGAACCTGTTCGCGGCATCGTTCCGGTGGGACCCGTATCCGTTCATCCTGCTGAACCTGGCGTTCTCGACGCAGGCGGCCTACGCGGCGCCGTTGATCCTGCTCGCGCAGAACCGGCAGGACGACCGGGACCGGATCTCGCTGGAGGAGGACCGGGCGAGGGCCGCACAGACGAAGGCGGACACCGAGTACCTGGCCAGGGAGCTGGCCGCGCTGCGGTTGGCCATCGGCGAGATCGCGACCAGGGACTACATCCGTGGCGAGCTGGACCGCTTGCGCCAGGAGCTGGTGCACGAGGTCAAGCCGCGCAAGCAGCGCAGCAAGGGCAGCCAGCCCGGTGCCGAGGCGGTGCGCGACTCCCCGGCGTGGGACGACGAGCCAGAACACCAGCCGCACTAGGCGGTTTCGTCCTCGTCCCCGGCCAGCTTCTCGCACGTCCTGCCGAACGCGGTCAGGTCGTCCTCGTCGAGCCGGCCGGCGAAGTGCCGGGCCACGCCACCGAGGTGGGTGCCGGTGGCGGAGCGCAGCCGGTCGTAACCGGGCTGGGTGAGCACCGCCTCGACACCCCGGCCGTCGGAGTCGACCCGCTCCCGCGCCACCAGACCACCGCGTTCCAGCCGGTCGACCAGCCGGGTCACACCCGACCGGGAGAGCAGCACCGCGTCGGCCAGCTCGGTCATCCGCAGCCTGCGGCCGGGCGCCTCGGCACAGCTGGACGAGCACGTCGTAGGAGGCCAGCGACAGCCGTTGGCCGGCAAGGAGTTCGGCTTCGAGCTGCGCGGATGATGTGGGCGTGCGCGCGCAGGAACGATCGCCACACATCCAGTTCGGTGCGGCTGAGCATGCGTGCGGTACCCGGATCGAGGCACGGAACGATGTTACGGAACGAGTCCGGAGCTTCCGACTTCGGGACCCGGAAACCGATCCAAAGGCGAGTGAACCCACCGGTAACCGGCGTCCGCACCCACCGGCCGTAACATGAGGCACAGGTCGAGCCGAGCGACCCGACGGAAGTTCCCAGCGTCGAGCACGTGCGGTCGGCGCTGGCAACCGTGCAGGACCCGGAGATCCATCGACCCGATCACCGACCTGGGCATGGTCAAGGATGTGATCGTCGGCCCGGACGGCGTCGTCGCCGTCGAGATCTACCTCACCGTGGCCGGCTGTCCGTTGCGGACAAGCATCACCCAGGACGTGACGGCGGCGGTCGGCAAGCTGCCAGGTGTGACGGCGGTCGCGGGTCGTCGCTCGACGTGATGAACGACCAGCAGCGCACGGAACTGCGGCAGTCGCTGCGCGGCGGACGCCGAGGAACCGGTGATCCCGTTCGCCCAGCCCGGGTCGCTGACCAGGGTCTACTGCGTCGCGTCCGGCAAGGGCGGCGTCGGCAAGTCCAGCGTCACCGTCAACCTGGCCGTCGCGATGGCCGAGCGCGGCCTGTCGGTGGGCGTGGTCGACGCCGACATCTACGGCCACTCGGTGCCCAGGATGCTCGGCACGACCGACCGGCCCACCAAGGTCGAGGACATGATCATGCCGCCGCAGGCGCACGGCGTGAAGGTCATCTCGATCGGCATGTTCAAGCCGGGCAACGCACCCGTGGTGTGGCGCGGCCCGATGCTGCACCGCACGCTGCAGCAGTTCCTCGCGGACGTCTTCTGGGGCGACCTGGACGTGCTGCTGCTGGACCTGCCCCCCGGCACCGGCGACATCGCCATCTCGGTGGCCCAGCTGTCCCCAACGGCGAGATCCTGGTGGTCACCACACCGCAGGTCGCCGCGGCGGAGGTCGCGGAGCGCGCAGGCGCGATCGCCCAGCAGACCAGGCAGCGCATCGTCGGCGTCGTGGAGAACATGTCCTGGCTGGAGTTGCCGGACGGCACCAGGATGGACATCTTCGGCTCCGGCGGCGGCCAGATCGTCGCGGACTCGCTGTCCAAGCTCGTGGGCACGAACGTCCCCCTGCTGGGCCAGATCCCGTTGGACCCCAGGCTGCGCGAAGCAGGCGACCAGGGCGAACCCATAGTCAAGGCAATGCCGGACGCCCCGGCGGCGGTGGTCCTGCGGGAGCTGGCAGACAAGCTCTCCACCAGGAGCCGAGGCCTGGCAGGCCGCCTGTTGTCGGTGAGCCCAGCAGGCCGCTGACAACCCAGGTCCGAACACCGGCTGCCCAGCGGCGGCCGGCGAGCGAACGCGCCCGCACGTAGAGCCCGAGAACCCAGAGTGAGCGCGGTGCCGAATCACGGAGAGTGACAGTCGCCACCGCTCCTCCGACCCCGACGCGAAGCGGAATCGCGCAGCGACGGCGAAGCCGCCCACGAGGCGGCACTGACCCCCGAGCCGACATCGCGCCCGGCATTAAGAAAGTCGGGGTGCCACCAGCGAACGAATGCGGGACGGGCCCAGGCCCGGCGAACCGTAACGAGACAACCCCACAAAGTCGGGGTCGGCCAAGCCCCCCAAAGAGAGGGCGGGATCAGGTCGCGTCAGGGTCGAACGGAGGCTGCTCGCCCGGCGACAACGGCCGATGCTCAGTAGGACTGGTAGCCGCCGGAAACCCGTTCTGCTTCACGCCGTTGGACCCGTTGGCGCCCTTGGCACCAGGCAGGTCGACCTTGAGGTCCTCCCGAGGGTCGTACCCCCCGGTCAGGTCCCAGAGCTGCTTGGTGGCAGCCCGCTTGGGGTCGAAGTTGCGCAGTCCCCGCAGGTCTTCCAGCGGTTTCCGCAGCTCTTCGAACTCCGGGCCCAGCTCGGACTTGAGCTGCTCCTGGGCGCCAGTGGCGTACTGCCGCACCTGCTTGATGGACCGGCCCAGCCAGGCGGCCGCACCCGGCAGCCGCTCTGGGCCGAGGATGAACAGGCCCGCCACGATCAGCACCATGAAGTCGGCCCAACCGATGTCAAACATCCCGACGAACCTCCCGCCAGCCACGTGCGACCAGCGTATCCGCTCAATCGCTCTTGAGCGTTACCCGGACGCTGTGCTCCTGCCCCTGCCGGGCGAACTTCACCGTAACCGTTTGACCCGGGTCGTGGTCGAGGACCGCCACCTGAAGTTCTGTGGAATTGCCGATGGACCGGGAGTCGATGGCGGTGATCACGTCACCCTCCTTGATGCCGGCCGCCGCGGCCGCGCCCGAGGTGGTGACGTTGACGACCTGGGCACCGTCCGAGGCGTTGGCCGACACCGACCTGGTGTTCACGCCGAGTGACGCGTGCACGACCTTGCCGGTGCGGATCAGCTCCTGGGCGATCTTGCTGGCCTCGTCGATCGGGATGGCGAAACCGAGGCCGATGCTGCCGCCGCCACCGGAGTCCTGGGCGCCGAACGTCTGGATGGCCGAGTTGATGCCGACGAGCGCGCCGGACGAGTCGACGAGCGCGCCGCCGGAGTTGCCCGGGTTGATGGCCGCGTCGGTCTGGATGGCGTCGTAGACGACCGTGGGGCCGCCGTCCTCGCCCTGGGCGGTGACGGGCCGGTTGAGCGCGCTCACGATGCCTGAGGTCACCGTGCCCGCCAGGCCGAGCGGTGAGCCGATCGCGATCACCGAGTCGCCGGGTTCGAGGTCGGCCGAGGTGCCGGGCCGCAGCACGGTCAGGTTGTCGGCGTTGACCTTCAGCACGGCCAGGTCGGTCACCGGGTCGCGCCCGACGATCGAAGCGGAGACGCGGGCGCCGGAGCTGAACACCGCGGTGATCGTGCCGCCGTTGCCCTGCGCGGCAACGGAGATCACGTGGTTGTTGGTGAGGATGTAGCCCTTGGGATCGATCACCACGCCCGAGCCGACGTCTCCGTCGGTGCCCGCCTGGACCTCCAGCGACACCACCGCGGGCGAGACGCGCTGGGCGATGCCCGCGACGGAACCAGGTGCGCGTTCCCGGCCGGGGTCGACCTGGGCGATGGTGGCACCGGCGTCGGTCAGCGAGCGGGCGCCGCTGCTCGCCGCCCAGCCGACCACGCCACCGATCGCGCCGACGAGCAGTGTGCAGACGAACAGGGTCAGCAGCGCACGCGGTTTGACGCGCCGCCCGAACAGCACCTCGGGCAAGCTCAGCAGCGGTCCGGCGGGCCGCCTGGCCAGCTCGTCGCCGTCGTCCTCCTGGCCGAGCGCGGGCGGGCCGAGCGCGGCACCGGCACCGGGGTCGCGCCACGGGTCGCGGGCCTGGTCGCCGTCCCAGAGGTCGGGCGAGTCGGGTGCGCCGTCGGGGGCGTCGCCTGGTGCGCGCTGCAGCAGGACGTGCTCGGCGTCAGGTGGGCGGCCGAACGCGGTGGCGAGGGCCTCGGGCGGTGGGGCGGCCAGGTGGACACCGTTGACGCCCGGTTCGGCGGGGCCGCGCGGTGCGAACGCGCTGGGCACCCCGGGCGGGCGGCCGAAGACGGATTCCTGACCGGCGTCGACGGGCGGTCGGTCCAGTGGGCGGGGGCCGAGGCGGGGCCGGCCGTCGTCACCATCGGGACTGCCGGCGGCCGCGGGCCGTGCCGAACCTGATTCCTCGCTCATCGTTCCCCGTGTCGGCGCTCCGTGGTCAGCACGCATGCCACTGCGACCACCCTACGGTCAGCCTGCCGCACGCACGGTGAAGTGCGCGTAGCGGGTACCCGGGGTCAGTTCGCCCGGATGGTCGCCAGCGGTGCCGGGTGAGCGGCGGCGGCGCGCACGTCGTCCCGCGCGGCGACGCTGCCACCGAGTGGGCTGACGAAGTCGGCCTGGACGAACCGGTCGCCCGCGGTGTTGTCCTGCGGCGAGCTGGCGGGGCTCGGGCCGGCCCCTGCGAGGGCGTGTGGGCCGACCATGGCCAGCGCACCCAGCACGAGGCCCGCGGCCACCACACCGGCGCCCTGGACGGCCCTGCGGCCGTGGAAGCCGCTGCGTAACACGCTGCTGCCGGTGCCCAGCGGAGCGGAGGAGCCGAGCACGGGACCGGAGCCGAACACGGCGCGGTCGGGCCGCTGGACGGCCACGACCTGGCCGTCAGCGGTGACCGCGAGGCGGTCGACGTCGTCGGGCAGGTCGGTGTCGGTGGGGATCGCGCGCAGCGCGGCCAGCAGACCGGCGGGCATCCTGGGCGCCTCGGCGGCCGCCACCGCGTCCCGGGCCTGCCGCTGCTCGGTGGTCTCGGCCGCGCACAGCGGGCAGCGGGCGATGTGGGCCGAGGCACGGTCGAACGCCGACGCGCTGAGCTCGCCGTCCACGAACGCGACCACAGCGTCAGGCATCAGGTGAGCCTCGGGCAGTGGGGAGATGCTCCAGCCACCACGCTCACTCATGAGAAATCGCCTCCACGAGCCGACCACCTGCCGATGAGCCCGGCAGGATGTGTCGGGCACAGGCTACGACAGCGTTCATCAGGCACCCTCCGCCGCCAGTTCGGCCTCGGCGCGCCTGCGCTCGAGCGCGCCTCGCAGGGCCTGCCGGCCACGGTGGATGCGGCTGCGCACGGTGCCCAGCTTCACGCCGAGCGTGGCGCCGATCTCCTCGTAGGACAGGCCCTCCACGTCACACAGGACGACGGCGGCGCGGAACTCCGGCGCCAGCTCGTCCAGTGCCTGCTGGAGGTCGGGGTCCAGGTGGGTCTCGGAGTAGATCTCCTCGGGGCTCGGCCCGTCGTCGACCAGGCGGTCGGTGTCGTCGGGCAGGCCCTCCATCCGCAGCCGCGAGCGGCGACGGACCATGTCGAGGAAGAGGTTCGTGGTGATGCGGTGGATCCAGCCCTCGAACGTGCCGGGCTGGTAGGAGGCCAGGGAGCGGAACACGCGGATGAACGTGTCCTGCGTGATGTCCTCGGCGTCGTGCCGGTTGCCGGACAGGCGGTAGGCCAGCCGGTACACCCGGTCACCGTGTTCGCGGACGATGTCGTCCCAGGACGGCACGATCCACTCGGCCGCCTCGTCCCCCTGGACGGGTACGGCCGTGGCCCCCGAGGTGCGGTAGCCCTCGGCCTGGTCACTCGTCGCGGCGCTCGCTTGCGTACGCATCAACGGGTCGGCACCTCCACACGTTCACCACGACAACGTCCGTCCGGTTCGCCTTGTTCCCGGGACACGGGAGACGACCTCGCCTGACGTTGTCACGCACCATGGTCGCCCGGCACGGTGAGCGGACGTTGAGAGTCGCCTGAGATCCGCCTGAGAACCTGCGGCAGGCCACCGTTGGACAACAACCGGCGCGTTCACCCGTTTTCCGTACAGCGCGGCGCTAACCTGCGCGGTGTGACGCCCGACGAGCGCACCACGACCGGCCCGGCCGCAGACGGTTCCGGCTACGTCGACGGTTACCTGCCCGAGGACGATGCCATGGTCGCGGCCAGGGCGCGCGCCAGACGGCTCGGGTGCGGGGCGGTCGGGAACGCCGGTGGCGCCGCGTTGCGGTTCCTGGCCGCGACCGTGCAGGCGAAGGCCGTGGTCGAGGTCGGTACCGGGGCCGGGGTGAGCGGATTGTGCCTGTTGTCCGGGATGACCCGTGACGGGGTGTTGACGTCGATCGACATCGAGCCCGAGCTGCAGCGGGCGGCCCGGCAGGCGTTCACCGAGGGCGGGGCTACGCCCGGGCGGATGCGGTTGATCATGGGGCAGGCACTGGACGTGCTGCCCCGGCTCACCGATTCGGCTTACGACCTGGTGTTCTTCGACGCCGCCCGGGCTGAGTATCCGCGGTATCACGCGCTGGGTGTGCGGTTGTTGCGGCCGGGTGGAGTGATCGCTTTCGCGCTGGCCGCCGGGCGGGCTACCGACGCCGGGCGGCGGGAGCAGGAGACCGCGGTGCGGGAGTTGACCGCGGCGGTTCGGGCGGATCCCGAACTGGTGCCCGTCTTGTTACCGATCGATGGCGGCTTACTGGTGGCGGCCAAGGCAATTTCGTCCTGATTGTCGTGGCTTTGCCGGCCGGCGGTGGCTTTCTTACGGCGTTTCGAGCGCTACCGGCCGCCTGGCAGGCGCGAGTTTCCTGAGACTGACGGCCAGCAGCAGCACCAGCAGGGCCAGCGCGCCCAGGTACCAGCTCGTGGCAGGCCAGCCGCCCGCTCCGAAGGCGACTCCCCCCAGCGAGCCGCCGATGGCCGAGCCCAGGTAGTACACGCACAGGTAGACCGCTGAGCCTTGCACCCCCAGCGTCGCCGACCGGCCGCCCACCCAGCCGCTGGCCAGGGAGTGCACCGCGAAGAAGCCGGCGGTCAGCACGACCAGGCCCACCACCACCACGACCAGCGAGTCCGGCACCATCAGGGCGACGCCGGCCAGCAGGACGATCGCGGCCAGCCACAGCGTTCTCGGCCTGCCGAAACGGTCGGCCAGCCGGCCTGCCGCGGTCGAGGACACCGAGCCGGCCAGGTAGACCACGAAGAGCAGGCCGACTATCGACGCCGACAGCCCGAAAGGTGCTCGGAGCAGGCGAAAGCCCAGGTAGTTGTAGACCGTCACGAAGACACTCATGCCCAGCACGCCGATCGCGAACATGCGGAGCAGGCCGCTGTCGGTGCACGCGCGGGCGACCGACGCGGCCAGCGCACCCGGGCGCAGCGGTCGCGGCTGGAACTGCGCTGATGGCAGCACTGTGACGCGGAACACTATCGAACAGGCCAGCGCCACGAACCCGACCACGGCCAGCGCCCAGCGCCACCCGGCCACATCGCTGACCAGCGCGGCCAGCAGCCGGCCGACCATGCCGCCGAAGCCGTTGCCCGCGATGAACAGGCCCATGCTGAAACCGAGCGAGTCGCGGTGCAGTTCCTCGGCCAGGTAGGTCATCGCGACCGCCTGCACGCCGGCCAGCGCCAAGCCCTGCAGCGCGCGCAGCACGAGCAGCGTGCCGAAGTTCGGGCTGAGCGCGGCGAGGATGCCGAACGTTGCCGAGCCGAACAGTGAGACGGTCATCATCGGTGTCCTGCCGACCGCCTCGGACAGCGCGGTGAGCGGGATCATCCCGATGGCCAGCGCGCCCGTCGCGACGGAGACGCTCAGGCTCGCGCTGGCCGGTGACAGGTGGAACTGGTCGGCCAGCGCCGGCAGCAGGGCCTGCACCGCGTAGAGCGTGGTGAACGTGGCCAGACCGGCGGAGAACATGGCCAGGCTGATGCGGACGAACCCGCGCGTGCCCCTGCGGTGGCGAGGCGGGCGGGTGACGAGCGAAGCGTCCAGTTCGGCGGCCATGAAATCGACGTTAGGATCTTGCTATCCATCCGTCCAATACGCTCTTCCGGTGAATCTGATTCACTGGTGAATCAGTGCTGGTGACGATCGCGAACGGAGCACCTGAGGTGACGGATCAGACACAGGAGCTGGTGGTGGCGTTGGCTCCCCGGCTGGCGTTGCTGACCGCCGTGGCCGAGGAAGGCCACCTGACCAGGGCCGCCGAGCGCGTGGGCATCCCTCAGCCCACGGCCAGCAGGTGGCTCGCGGAGTTGGCCGAACAACTGGGCGCACCCGTGGTCGTCAGGGACGGCAGAGGCATCCGGTGCAGCAGTCTGGGCGCGCGGCTGGCCGCCGGAGCGGGCAGTGCGTTGGCGGCGCTGGAGGCGGCCTGCCGGGAGGTCGTCGAGCAGGCCGACCCGGAGCGTGGCCAGGTCGCTCTGGCATTTCTGCACACGATGGGCGAACACCGGGTACCGGCACTGCTGCGCGAGTTCCGGGCCGATCACGCGGGCATCCGCTTCACACTCCGGCAAGGCGCGCACGAGGACACACTGGACTGGCTGCGCACGGGCCAGGTCGACCTGGCGCTGACGTCCCCGATGCCCGGCACCCCGGAGTTCGCCGGAGCGCCGGTGGCCGAACAGGAGTTGGTCGTCACAGTGCCGCCAGGACACCGGCTGGCGGGCCGGAAGCGGTTGCGACTGTCCCAACTGGAAGGCGAACCCTTCGTGGGCCTCAAGCGCGGCTACGGCCTCCGCCAGATCACCGACGAACTATGTGCCGACGCGGGATTCGCACCCAGCCTGGCGTTCGAGGGCGAGGAGGCCGACACCCTGCGCGGCCTCGTCGCGGCGGGCCTGGGAGTGGCGATCCTGCCGACCGCCGAACATCCGCTCCCACCGGACGTGACCGAGTTGTCCATCACACCCAGAGCGACAAGGAAGATCGGCCTGATCTGGATCAGCGACCGAGAACTACCGCCGGCAGCGAATGTTTTCCAGAACTTCGTGCTGCGGAGCCAGCAGGAGTGACAAGGAACACCAAGAACGCAAGGTGCCGAATAACAACGCCACAACGACCCCAACAACCACAGCACCAATCAAAAACCCCACCAGCGAACCGCCGGCCGGCAACGCCACAAAAGGGGTGACAATCACACCGCTCCCCCGACCCCGACCCGCAGCCAATTGCCTGGCCTCCGTGCCGACAGCAAGAAGTCGGGGTGCCACGTCAGAGCAACGCAAAGGCGGCCCCCAATGGGGGCCGCCGAGGCGAGACAAGAAACGAGAATGAAACCTACTTTTCACCGCGCAAAGCACTGGAAGTCGACCGCCACTGCACCGTAGGACGCATAGCGGCGAGATCGACACGTGATGCGAACGACTCGGCGATACCGAACAGCGACTGGATCAGCGTGTCGGACAGCAGGTGCGGGTCCAGGCCCAGCGACGGCAGGCCGGTGTGCACCACGTTGTAGTAGTGCGACGCCTCCTCCACCCGCGGGTTGGTCAGGTGCTCGACCTCGACCGGCTTCGGCGAAAGGTTCGCCACGGTCTTGGCGATCTCCGCGACCGACAGCGACTCGGTCATCTGGTTGAAGACGCGGAACTCACCCCGCTCGGCGGGGTTCTCCACGGCCAGCTGGATGCACCGGGCGGTGTCGCGGATGTCGATCAGGCCGCGGGTCTGGCCGCCCGACCCGTACACGGTCAACGGGTGGCCGATGACGGCCTGGATGACGAACCGGTTGAGCACGGTGCCGAAGATGGCGTCGTAGTCGAAACGGGTGGCCAGGCGCGGGTCCTTGGCGGTCTGCTCGGTCTGCTGACCGTAGACGACGCCCTGGTTGAGGTCGGTGGAGCGCAGACCCCAGATCCGGCAGGCGAACTCCATGTTGTTGGAGTCGTGCACCTTGCTCAGGTGGTAGAACGAGCCCGGCTTCTTCGGGTAGAGCATCCGGTCCTTGCGGCCGTTGTGCTCGACCTCCAGCCAGCCTTCCTCGATGTCGATGTTCGGCGTGCCGTACTCGCCCATCGTGCCGAGCTTGACCAGGTGGATGTCCGGGTCGGTCTCGGCGATCGCGAAGAGCAGGTTCAGCGTGCCCACGACGTTGTTCTGCTGCGTGTAGACCGCGTGCTTGCGGTCGATCATCGAGTACGGCGCCGACCGCTGTTCGGCGAAGTGCACGATCGAGTCCGGCTGGAACTCACGCAAGGTCTGGGAAACGAACTCGCCGTCGCAGAGATCGCCGACGAATGCCGGCATTCTCTTGCCCGAGACTTCTTCCCAAGCGTCGAGCCGCACCTGCAGCGGCTCGATCGGGACCAAACTCTGCACTCCCATTTCGTGGTCGTACTGCCGACGCGCGAAATTGTCCAAGACAGCCACCTCGTGGCCGACCTCGGACAAATGCAGTGCTGTTGGCCAGCCAAGGTAGCCATCGCCACCGAGAACCAGGACGCGCACGGGTGCCCCTTCCACACTCGAACTTGCCGCAGACGCTACCGCTCGGTCTCCGGACTAACCGGACACCGAAGCTGTGAGTTCTCTAAAGACATGGAGCCACGTACCTGCGTAGCGGCCCACGTGTGAGGATATCTGTTGTGGTTGTCACTGAAGGATATTCCAATGCCACCGGAACTCCCGCACGCGCACGCAAGCGCACGGGTTGGCGCCGGTTGTTGCCGAGCCGCACGGCGGGTGTCAGGTTCAGCAAGTTCACGCTGAGCTCGATCCTCTCCACGGCGTTGTCCCAGGTGGCACTGACCGGTCTGTACGGCGTCGGCCACGTGAACGCGACCATCGCCACCATCGCGGCGTTCATCGTCGGCGCGATCCCCAACTTCCTCATCAACTGGAAGTGGACCTGGGGCCGCGACGGGAAGCCCGCCATGCTGCGCGAACTGTTGCCCTACATCGCGATCATCGTGGTCGGTGGCATCGCCGCGACCGCGCTGACCACGTTCTCCGATCACGAACTGGCTCCGCTCATCACCAACCACGCCTGGCGCACCGTCACTCTCGACGCGACCTACCTGGCCAGCTACGCGGTCCTGTTCGTGGTGAAGTTCGTACTGCTGAACAAGGTCGTCGACCGGCGTTCCGCGCCCGCGGCGGTCGAGGCCGCGGGCGAGGAGCGCAGCGCCGCCTAGTTGCTGGCCTGCTCCTGCTCCTGCTGTTCCAGCGCGATCGCAGGCTTCGGGCGGCGCATACCCAGCAACCGCAGCGTGCGCCTGCCGACGTACTCCCGCAGCCACGTCCACGTCATCACGGACCCGTAGCGGACGCCGTAGACGAAGTTGTTGCCCTTCTTGGTGGTGCCCGCCGAACGGACACGCATCGTCATCGGCTGCTCCAGCAGCCGGGCACCGCCGGCCAGCGCGCCGAGCAGCAGTTCCGACGCCTGGTACTGCGGTTGACGCAGCGGCACCGAGCACGCCAGTTCCGTCCGCATGCCACGGAAGCCGAACGACGTGTCGGTGATCTTCTGCCAGGTCAACAGACTGGCCAGGGCCGCATAGACGCGCACACCCAGCCACCGCACACGGTCGTCACTGGGTGCCACACCCAGCCGCCGCGAGCCTGTGACGAAGTCGTGGGTGTCGGCCAGCAACGGCCCGAGTAGTAACGGCATCTGTGAGTTCTCGTACTGGCCGTCGGCGTCCGTGGTGATCACGTACTTCGCTCCGCCGAACGCAGCAAGCTGATAGCCCAGTCGCAGTGCCGCGCCCTGACCACGATTGCGAGGTGCGACACATGTGTACGCACCGTGCTTCATGGCTTGCGCGGCGGTTTCGTCTGTGCAGCCGTCCACCACGACCAGCACGTCCACCTGCAGATCCAGGCAGGACGATGGCAGGTCGTCGAGCACGCCACCGATGCCGTCTTCCTCGTTGTAGGCGGCGATCACCACCAGCACCGGGGCGAAAGCGGGTCTGCCGTAACGCTCCACGAACCCGTTCACGGCCTCGACGTCCACCGGGTCGGGGAACGGGGCCAACATCTTTCGGCGGGCCTTACCCGCCTTCGGCCGAACCAACGGTCCGATCAGGACGGTGAGACCGAGAACTCCCGCCAGAGGCAACAGAACAAGACCAGGCAACTGATACCGCCAAGAGAACTCGAACATCGCGGATACGAACAGGACAGTGACGACTGCGGAGGTTACCAACAGCGTCGCCGCCCTGATGCCAGAGCGGCGACGGATGCCGAAGCCGCCGACCACACCTAATACTCCGCAGAGTGCCAGGAGTGGACCAGGGGTATACCCCCCACCAAGCTGATAATCACGTAGGAAAGTGGCCAGCTTGACGTTCACGGTGGGCGCTTCCCCGCCGTAACGGAGGTTCTGCTGCACCGCGGCCGTCGCGCCGTTCCACGTCGGGTACGTCGTCTGGAACTGCCAGCGGAACACCGGAACGTCGGTAGGAGCGCTGGTCCGGCCCAGTGCGAAGCCCTTGCCGAAGTCGTCGAGGACGTCGCCGACCACGGCCATCGGCTGCTGCTCCAGGACAGCGTAGGAGAACTCCTTCTGCAGCTGCGGCACGGTCTCGCCGGGCGGCACGTAACCCGGCCACTGCGAGTCACCGTCGATGTGTGAGTAGTAGTCGACACCCAGCCGCCGGCCCAGTGGCTGGGCCGGGCACAGCTCGCGCAGCACCGGTGTGAGCTTGAGGTGAGCGCAGTCGGCCACCTCGGCCGTCCGGCCGTAGAGGACGTTGCCTGTCGAACCGGTGAGCCCCCAGTGGCCGGACCGGTGGTAGTAGAAGCCGGCGTAACAGAACAGCGCGAGCCCGAAGACGACCACCAGCGAGCCACCGCGCAGCGCGATCTGCCGCCGGCCCGCCTTCGTCCGCCACGCACCGCCTGCGACGATCAGGTACAACACGACCGGCACGATCACCGGCAGCGCGATGGTGCGCGTCATCACGGCGAGCGCCAGCAACAGGCCCGCGATCCCCGTCCGCCACGGACCCGGTGCGCCGCGGCGGACCAGCAGCCACAGCGTCGCGACCAGCAGCACCTCGAGCCAGACGTCCGACATGACGTTCTGCTCGATCTGCAGCTGGTAGGCGTCCAGCAGGACCGGTGCGGTCGCCAGCGCGGCGAGCCAGTGCCGGGCACCGTGCCGGACCGCGAGCGCGTAGACGGCCAGGGCCAGCCAGATGCCTGCCGCGTGCTGCAGCGCCACCACGGTGTGGAATCCGCCCAGCGGCAGCAGCAGCCGCAACAGCCAGTCGTAGCCCACCGGGTCCAGCTGGGTCGGGTCGAGCAGGTAGAGGTTGTCCAGGTAGCGGTACGAGTCGATGTAGAGCAGCGCGGGCTCGTACGCCAGCATGGTGATCAGCCGCAGCGCGATGCCCGCGGTGAGCAGGATGATCAGCAACCAGTGCCGGTCGACCAGATCGAGGAAGCGTGCCTGACCACGGGCGGCCTTGGACTGCCCACTCGTGGCCGCGGCCGTCGGGCGGACGGCCAACTCGCTCGTCACCGGACAGAAGCCGCGGCCCCGGCGAAGTCCGCCCACACCGTGCGCAGACCGTCGGCCAACTCGTACTTGGGCTGGTAGTCCAGCTCGGCCTTCGCCTTGCCGATGTCCACGATCACGGCAGGCATCTCGCCGGTCTTGGCAGGCACGTGCTCGGCGGGGATCGGCGCTCCGGTGGCCTGGCGGGCCGCCTCGATCAGGTCCAGCACGGTCACCGAGGTGGCCGCGCCGATGATCGCGGTGCCCGTGAATCGGCGCTGCCACGCGGCCACGATCGCGGTGGCCACGTCCTCGACGTGCACCAGGTCGCGGGCCTGCTTGCCGTCGCCGTAGACCTGGACGCCGCCGCCGGTCAGCGCGGCGCGCATCAGGCGGGGGACGAAGCTGTCCTTGGCCGCCATGCCGGGGCCGTAGATGTTGGTGAACCGCAGCGCGCAGGTGGTCATGCCATAGGAGCCCGCGTAGCCGGACAGCAGCATCTCGCAGGCGGCCTTCGTGGCGCCGTAGGGCGTGAGCGGCCGCAACGGGCTCTGCTCGGTGATGGTGCTGGTGCCGACATTGCCGACGACCGCGTTGGTGGACGCCAGCACGAACGGGCCGGTGTCGCGCTGCCGGGCCAGCTCCAGCAGGCCCTGCGTCATCTCGACGTTGTTGTCGAACGTCTCCTGCGGCTGCTCCGCGGAACGCAGCACCGAGGTGATCGCGGCGAGGTGCACGATGCCGGTCAGGCCGGCGGTGACCGCGCGGTCACGGACCGCGGGATCCCGCAGGTCGCCCTGGACCAACGTCACACCGTCACCGGGGAACGGATCGCGATCGGCGACGACCACATCGACACCGTGCCGGTGCAACTCCGCCACCACAGAACGCCCTACGAAGCCCGAGCCTCCGGTGACCAGTACCCGCTGTTCCGACACGCCATCCCGCATTTCGTCAGTCCACCCGTACGCAGAAGAACCTACCTGGGCTTCGATTCGGCGAACGACTCGGCCAGGGTGACCAGCGTGCGAGCCGCGAAACCTGTGCCCCCAGGGGTGATCTCATCGTACGTTTTGTCCGACCGTCCCGGACCCGCGATATCGAGGTGCGCCCACGGCAGGCCGCCGGTGAACTCACGCAGGAACAACGCCGCCGTCACACCACCCGGACCGGGCGGGCACTGCCGGACGTCGGCGATCTCGCTGATCACGTCGTCGGCGTGCGCGTCCAGCAGTGGCATCCGCCACCACTGCTCGGCGGCCCGCTCGCCGGCGGCCTGGATCCGGGCGGCCAGGTCGTCGTCGGAGGCGAAGAAACCGCCGGTACGCAGGCCCAGCGAGACCTTCATGGCGCCGGTCAGCGTCGCCACGTCGACCAGCAGGTCCGGGCGCAGTCTGCGGACCGCGTAGCCGAGGCCGTCGGCGAGCAGCATCCGGCCCTCCGCGTCGGTATTGGTGACCTCGGTGGTGCGGCCGTCGAAGTGCCGCACGATGTCACCGGGCCGGTACGCCGAGCCGGACAGGTGGTTCTCCGCGGTGGGCGCCAGGCCGGTGACCCGTAGCGGCAGCCGTAACGCCGCGATGGCCCGGACGGCCGCGATCACGGCTGCCGCGCCGGACATGTCGGTACGCATCAGGTGCATGCCGTCGGCCGGCTTCAGCGACACGCCACCGGTGTCGAACGTGACGCCCTTGCCCACCAGCACCAGGTGCGGATGCGCGGCGGCACCGCGGGGCCGCCAGGCCAGTTCGACCAGCCGGGGCGGCGAGACCGAGCCCTGGCCGACGGCGAGGATGCCACCGAAACCCTGTTCGGCCAGCCACGTCTCGTCGTGCACGGTCACTGTGAGGCCTGGCACATCGGCCGTGACCCGGGCCGCGGTGTCCGCGAGCCATGGCGGGTTCTTGACGTTCGACGGGGTGTTGGCGAGGTCCCTGGCCAACGCGGTCGCGGCACTGATGTGGGTGGTCCTGGTCAGTTCCGCACGCAGTGCTTCGGCAGGCGGCTCGTCCAGGCAGAGCCGGACGGTGGCGAGTTTCGGGTCCGCGGCTCGGTCGCCGGTCACCTTGAACCGGTAGCCGCCCAGGCGCAGACCCAGCACGAACGCGGCCAACTCGGCAGGCGTAACGTCGCCCGGCAGGGCGACGTCGGCGACCGTGGTGGCAGGCTCGGTGTCCTGAATGGAGCGGACCAGCGCTCCGCCTGCGGCTCGCCAGTGCTGTGCGATGCGCTCACCGACGCCGACCACCCAGTGGACGGAGTCGTCCGGGACGGTCCAGACCTCTCCGGCCTTGCCGGTGACGAGCGACCGCCACGCGACGGGCACGCGGGAGTCCTCGGCGCCCGCGACGGCCAGCACGGCCAGCGGGGCGCCACGGCGGCGCAGGTCCGACAGTTCCACCGACACGATCGGCGTCGGAACGGCCGGCACGGTCCCAGTCGGGGCGGTCCGCGGGCGAGCCGGCACGGTAACCTCCGAAGATCAATGAGTAGGCATGGTCACTGTAGGCGCGACGCGGCCCCGGTTCCACGACTGTCGACGTGGAGAACCGGGGCGCGAACAGTAGGGAGGGCGGTCCAGCCGCCGACGACTCAGTTACCGACAGCCTTCAGCGCATCCCCCAACTCGCTGGCCTCGTCAGCGGACATCTCGACGACGAGCCGACCCCCACCCTCGAGCGGGACGCGCATCACGATGCCCCGCCCCTCCTTGGTGACCTCAAGGGGACCGTCGCCGGTCCGGGGCTTCATGGCCGCCATAGCGTGCTCCCTCCGTACGATCTTCCCCGCCGACACGCCCGGCGGAGCGCCGGTTGTGGAGGTCATTGTCCCCCATCGGCACCCGAGAGGGAAAACGAGCCGATCTTTTCGTGTCGCATGACGTGCGACGACGGATCGGCCACACGGGATGATCGCCGTGGTCACGCCGCCGCCTTGCTACCGGTGGCAGGCTGGCCCCACGGATCGCGAATGACATCGGAGGCGAGCGTGTCGGACGAGCCAGTGCTGTTGACCAAGGACGAAGCGGGCGTGCGGACGCTCACCCTGAACCGGCCCGCGTCCTACAACTCGCTCACGGTCGCACTCAAGGACCAACTGCTCGCCGGCCTCCGCGCGGCCGCCGCCGACGAGGCTGTCCGGGCCGTCGTGCTGACCGGCGCGGGCAAGGGATTCTGTGCGGGCCAGGATCTCAAGGAGCACGTCGCCCTGCTCGCGGCGAACGACCCGTCGCCGCTGCGCACCGTCGAGGAGCACTACAACCCCATCACGCTCACCATCGCCGAGATGCCCAAGCCCGTCATCGCCGCCGTGAACGGCATGGCGGCGGGCGCCGGGGCCTCGTTCGCGTACGCCGCCGATCTGCGCATCGCCGGTACGTCGGCCAAGTTCCTGATGGCGTTCGCCAACATCGGGCTCACGGCCGACTCCGGCGGCTCGTGGACGCTGCCTCGGTTGATCGGGTACGGGCGGGCCATGGAGATGATGCTGCTCGGCCAACCCGTGGACGCCGAGCGGGCGCTCGCGATCGGGATGGTCAATCAGGTGGTGCCCGATTCGGACGTGCTGTCCACGGCGCAGTCGCTGGCGGCTCGGTTCGCCGCCGGGCCTACCACGGCTTACGCGACGATCAAGGCCGCTCTGCAGTACGCGGCTTCGCGCGATCTCGCTTCGGCATTGGGTGAGGAGGGGCGGGGGCAGATCGCCGCCGGCGCCACCGCTGATCATCGGGAGGCCGTGGAGGCTTTCGTCGCCAAGCGTCCCGCAGTGTTCACCGGGCACTGAGTTCACCGGGCACCGATTTTACCGAGTGCCGAGTTCACCGGGCACTGAGTTTTACCGAGTGCCGAGTTCACCGGGCACTGAGTTTTACCGAGTGCCGAGTTCACCGGGCACTGAGTTTTACCGAGTGCTGATTTTACCGAGTGCTGATTTTACCGAGTGCTGACAAGCGGGGCTTGTCGTTTCGCTTAGCCGGTTCGGTTGGTCGCGGTGCCGGTCGCCGGCTGCCGCGCGGGCCGTCCTGGTGGAGCGCCGCAGGTCTCACGGATGGTCCCGTTCTGCCGGCTGCCACGCTTTCGAACAGCGGTGCCGGGGAGTCGTGCGTTGCTCGCTTTTCGGTTCGGCGACTGCCGGTCCGGGACCGGCTGGTCCCGGACCGGCCCGCCGTTGCTCGTCAGGCCTTGGTCCGTTTTGCCTTACCGGGCTTTGTCTGGTTGGCGGCTTTGCCGCTGCGCCAGCAATCCACCAGGTGGTCGTCGACCATGCCGGTGGCCTGCATCATCGCGTAACACGTCGTCGGCCCCACGAAGGCGAAGCCTCTGCGCTTCAATTCCTTGGCCATCGCCTTCGACTCGTCCGTCGTGGCGGGCACATCCCCCGACCTCGCGGGCGGCTTGTGGCGTACCGGAGCGAAGCTCCACAACAGCTCACCCAAGGGGACGTCCAGATCGGCCGTTGCCCGGGCGTTGCGGATGGTGGCGGCGATCTTCGCCCGGTTCCGGACGATGCCCGAGTCGGCCAGTAGCGACTCGACCTTCTTGCCCCCGTATGTCGTGATCTTGGCCACGTCGAAACCGTCGAAGGCCTGCCGGAAACCCTCCCGTTTCCGCAGGATGATCAGCCACGACAGGCCCGACTGGAACGCCTCCAGGCTCATCCGCTCGAACAGGTCCCGATCCCCGTGCAGGGGAACGCCCCACTCCTCGTCGTGGTACGCCACATAGTCCGGTGCCGACTGGCCCCAGCCACACCGCGCCAGTCCGTCCGGGCCGACGACCGCGTCACCCATCGCGGCGCTCGACATCCGGGTTCAGGTCCGCCTTGAGCTGCTCGTCGGCCGGGACCCGGACCGGGACGCCCTCCAATTCCGCGATCCTCGACCGCAGCTGGTCCACCTCGTCGCCCAGTCTGGAGATCACCCAGTCCACCTCGGACATCTTGTAACCCCGGAAGGCCTGCTGGAACCGGACGGACCGCACATCGTCGCCGGTGGCACCGTCGGCGGGCAGCCTCGTGGGCGAGGCCCCCGGCGGCAGCGGTGCCAACTCCTCGCCCCTGCCGAACACGGCCGACGCGAGCAGGTAGACCACAGCCGCCACGAGGACCATGACGACTAGGTAAATGAGCGCGGTGGTCACATCTGCGATGGTGGCACGTCGCCCCGATCGTGCACCCGCACGGGGTGCCTCACCGCGGTCGTCGCCAGCAGGTCGCGGATCGGTGGGCGGTCGGCCAGCAGGACCTCAGTCTCGTCCGGCAGCCACTCGCCGGCCACCTGGACGAACTGGGTGAATCCGGTCGAATCCCGCTCGTCGGCCGCACCGCATCGAGCCAACGCGGTGCCGAGGATCTGTCTCGACATCACGCCGAGCTGGGCCAGCGACCGGTTCCGGTGCTTGCGCACGCCCAGGTTGACCTGCGCCAACCCGCTGAGCCCGTAGCGCTCGTACGCGTCGAGCAGCAGGCCGATCTCCACGCCGTAACCCGGGGCGAACGGGACGGACTCGGCGAACTGCCTGCTCACCGCGTACTCACCGCCGAGGGGCTGCACCACCGCGGCGAGCTCCGGGCGCAACGCACCGAGCAACGGCCTGGCCATCAGCTCCGTGACCCGCCCGCCGCCCGCGCCGGTCTCGTCGTTCTCCAACCGCAGCGGTCTGCGGTAGAAGCCCTTGACCAGGTGCGTGCCGGGCACGGTGAGCAGCGGGCCGAGCAGTGCGGCGACGAAGCCCGGGTCCGGGTCGACCAGGTCGGAGTCGAGGAACACCAGCACGTCGCCGGTGGTCGCCGCGACCGAGCGCCACAGCACCTCACCCTTGCCCGGCAGCGGCGGTACGTCGGGCAGCACGTCGCCCCGGTGCACGACCCTGGCCCCCGCCGCGCGCGCCGCCGCGACCGTGCCATCGGTCGAGCCGGAGTCGACCACGACGCACTCCGCGCACACGACGCCGACCAGTGGGAGCACCGAGCGCACCACACCGCCGACCGTGTGTTCCTCGTTCAGTGCGGGCAGCACCACGCTGACCGTGCGTGTGCCGCGTGCCTCGACCAGCTCATCGATCGTCCATTCCGGACTTTGCCAGGTGCGCTCCCGGAACCAGTCCCGGGCCGCCGGGGACAACGTCATGCCAGCGCCCGCAGGACGTCCGACGGTGGCCGGGTGCCCGCGATGCTGGCCACCATGTCGACCACGTGCCTGGTGCGCCGCACCTCGTGCGCCCGGAACGCGCGTGCCCCCCGCCAGGCCGCCACGGCGGTCGCCGCCAGCGTGCCGTCCACGCGGTCGGCCAGCTCGACACCCAGGGTCTCGCCGATGAAATCCTTGTTGGACAACGCCATCAGCACCGGCCAGCCCGTCGCGACCAGCTCGTCCAGCCTGCGCAGCAGCTCCAGGCCGTGCCAGGTGTTCTTGCCGAAGTCGTGCGTCGGGTCGATCAGCACGCCCGCCGCGGGCACCCCGATGGACACCATCCGCTCGGCCGACGCCACCAGCTCGGCCGCCACCTCGGCGACCACGTCGGCGTACCGGACGCGGTGCGGGTCGGTGCGCGGCGGGAGGTTGCCGGTGTGCGAGCAGACGATGCCGACGCCGAACTCGGCTGCCACCTCGGCCAGCTTCGGGTCCGCACCGGCCCACGTGTCGTTGATCAGATCGGCACCGACCGCGCAGACCTCCCTGCCGACCTCCGACCGCCAGGTGTCCACGGACACCACCACGTCCGGATGCCGTTCCCGGATCGCGGCGACGAACGGCACGACCCGCCGCAGCTCCTCCGCTACGTCGACCGGCTCGCCCTGCGCACCCGCCCGCACCCCGCCGATGTCCACGATGTCGGCGCCCTCGGCCACCGCCAGGTCGACCCGGGCCAGCGCCGCGTCGTCGGCGAAGGTCGCGCCGTGGTCGTAGAACGAGTCCCTCGTGCGGTTCACGATGGCCATCACCAGCGCCCGGTCCTGGGGCACGGTGCGGCTGCCGAACCTCATCGCCGTCACCGGTCCAGCCTGCCACGACCATTCCACCGCACCACCGATGCCGGGTAGCCTCGGTGTGACGCAAGGAGGGATGCGGTGCTCTACGAGGTGCTGCGAGGCGTGATCGAGCCGGCCGCGAGGGCCGTGTACCGACCGAACGTCGAAGGCATGGCCAACGTCCCGAAGCGGGGCGCGGTGATTCTCGCCAGCAACCATCTCTCCTTCATCGACAGCGTCCTGATCCCGCTGGTAGCCGGTCGGCCGGTCGCGTTCCTCGCGAAGTCCGAGTACTTCGTCGGCCGCAGCCCGCGGCAACGGTTCGTGGGTGGCCTGCTCGGCGCGCTCGGGCACGTCCCGGTGGACCGGGGCAAGGGCAGGGCCGCGCTGGCCGCGCTCGAGGTGGCCACCGACGTGCTCAACGGCGGCGGCGCGTTCGGCATCTACCCGGAGGGCACCCGCTCGCTGGACGGCAGGCTGCACCGCGGCCACACCGGCGTGGCGCAGCTCACGCTGACCACCGGGGCTCCCGTGGTGCCGCTGGGCATCATCGGCACCAACGCGATGCTGCCCAAGGGCGTGCGCGTGCCACGGAAGACGCCGGTCACGGTCCGCTTCGGCAAGCCCCTGGACTTCTCCCGCTACGACGGGCTGGCCGACGCCCCCGCCATCCGGCGCTCGGTCACCGACGAGATCATGTACGCGATTCTGGAACTGTCGGGCCAGGAGTACGTGGACGCATACCACAAACGTCCGGACGCAGCCTGAGCAACAATTCACAGTCAAGTGTGAAAATTCAACTGTGCCAATTTACTGTTAACTTCTGAGCCACGTGTATTCACGCTCAATTCGTTGATGGTTGCACGGCCGAACGGTTATAACCAATTAGGCCTGTCCGCCGACGAAAGCGACCGTGACAATGAAGTTCAACAGTTTATTAGTCGTGCCCACAATTTTAGGCCTCGTCGCAGCCGGGGTTGTCGCCACAGCGACCGCCTCCACCGCGGCCACGAGCAACTACACGCTCATCACCGCACCTGACCAGGGCTACACGCCCATCTACACCTTCATCCTCGGCGCCACCAAGTCGGTCGACATGACGATGTACGAGCTGACCGACACCACAGCCGAGCAGGACCTGGCCAACGACGCGGCCAGGGGCGTCACGGTCCGGGTCATCCTGGACACCAATCTGGAAAAGTCGAACAACACCGCCGCCTTCAACTTCCTCAACGCGCACGGCGTGCAGGCGGTCTGGGCGAACACGACGTTCGCGGCAACCCATCAGAAGACCATCACCGTCGACGGCACCGATTCCGCCGTGCTGACCGGAAACCTGACGAGCCAGTTCTACGCGACGACCAGGGATTTCGCGGTCATCGACAGCAACCAGATCGACGTCAACGCGATCGAGAAGACGTTCAACGCGGACTTCGCGCACACCGCGTTCACGCCGACCGACGGTGACAACCTCGTCTGGAGCCCCACCGATTCGCAGAGCCAGATCCTCGCCGTGATCAACGGCGCCACCAAGACGCTGCAGGTGGAGAACGAGGAGATGGGCCTGCCCGCCGTCACCACGGCCCTGGAGAACGCCGCCAAGCGCGGCGTCAATGTGCAGGTCATCATGACCAACACGGCCAACGAGTACGCCACCGAGTTCGACGCGCTGACCGCCGCGGGCGCGCACGTCGCGACCGACACCGGTGAAACCCCGATCTTCATCCACGCCAAGGTCATCATCGCCGACTTCGGCACGGCAGCGGCCCAGGTGTTCCTCGGGTCGGAGAACTTCTCCAACGCGTCGCTGAACAAGAACCGCGAGCTGGGCCTGATCCTCAAGGACGCGGCCGTCCTCAGCTCGACTCACACGACGCTGACCGCCGACTTCAACCAGGCAACGCCCTGGACCTGACCAGGCACGGGACGCGCACCGGCCGAACGGTCAGTGCGCGTCCTCCCAGGCGCGGTAGGCGTCCTGCACCACGCGGACCGCGTCATCGACGTCGTCGGTCAGGTGCAACAGGTCCAGGTCGCGCTCGTTGATCTTGCCGCTGCTGTGCACGGTGGACTTCAGCCAGTCGAACAGGCCACCCCAGTACTCGGTGCCCAACAGCACCACCGGGAACTTCGTGACCTTCTTGGTCTGCACGAGCGTGAGCGACTCGAACAGCTCGTCCAGCGTGCCGAAACCGCCGGGCAGGCAGACGAAGGCCTGCGCGTACTTGATGAACATCGTCTTGCGCGCGAAGAAGTAGCGGAAGTTCACGCCCAGGTCGACCCACGGGTTGAGGCCCTGCTCGAACGGCAGCTCGATACCCAGGCCGATGGACAGCCCACCGCCCTCGGAGCAGCCGCGGTTGACAGCCTCCATGGAGCCGGGGCCGCCACCGGTGATCACGGCGAAGCCGGACGCGGCCAGCGCGGCACCCAGGGCCCGGCCCTGCGCGTACTCGGGGTGGTCACGGGGAGTACGGGCCGAGCCGAACACAGTGACCGCCTTGGGCACCTCGGCCAGCGCGCCGAAGCCCTCCACGAACTCGGCCTGGATGCGCAGCACGCGCCAAGGATCGGTGTGCACCCAGTCACTGGGGCCGCGCGAGTCCAGCAGCCGCTGGTCAGTGGTGGTGGTCTCGTCGAGCCGCGACCTGCGCAGCACCACAGGGCCGCGGAGCTTCTCTGGCGGGTGCTCCGCGTCGCCGCCTTCGCTCACCTGGGAATCCGCCGTCACGGACCGAGTCTAGGGGGTGCGCTGCCGGCGACCGGGCAGCCTCCGTCACTACGGCAGGTCGTACTGCAGTTTCGTCAATAGTATGAGTTCGTGAACGATTTCAACGAGCAGACCGTCACCGAGTTCCGAGCCAACCACGGGATCGTCGGCGGCCACTTCGAGGGCAAGCGACTGGTCATCCTGCACATCATCGGCCGGAAGAGCGGCACCGAGCGGCTCTACCCGCTGGTCTACACGACAGACGGCGACGCCATGCTGGTCGCGGGCTCGCTGGGCGGCGCACCACAGGACCCACAGTGGGTGGCCAACATCGAGGTGATGCCCGAGGTGACGGTCGAGGTCGGCGACCAGACATTGACCGCGCGGCCGACCGTGCTGCGCGACGGTGCGGAGCGGGACCGGCTCTACGCGAAGCTGGTCGAGTACTGGCCGGACTTCAAGGAGTACGAGAAGAACACCGACCGGACGTTCCCAGTGATCCGGCTCGACCCGATCAGCTGACCGCGACCCTCACCGCGCCACTGACCGCGACACTGGCCGGCCCTGCCCGCCCGGGCAGGGCCGCACCACCGCGCCCCCGTCCGTGGGGCGCAGCCCTCCCCGACCCAACGCCCACCACATCCAGCACCCGCCCAGCCCAACGGCCATCTCGTGAGCCACCGATCCAACGGCCAACACGTCGAGAACCCGGCCGCTCAACGGCCGACTCGCGAGCCGACCACCCAACGGCCAACACCTCCAGCACCCGGCCACCCAACGGCCAACTCACACCCAAGGCGACCATCGGGTGGTCAACTCGCCGCGCAATGGCGCACATGTGACTCGGCCCCTGAAAGGCGAGCTCTCGTCGTGCGTGCGTCCTCTCATCAAGCACTGAGCATCCTGACCACCGAACGGCCAACACCGCAGCGCTCGGCCAACTGCCCAAGCCGCAAGCCGACCCCCTAACGGCCAACTCGCCCAAATTGGCGGCCAAGGTGGCCACTGAATGGTCAACTCGCCAGCCACCCGAACCCGACACGTGAACTGCCCATCCAACGGCCAACTCACACCTGAGACGGCCACCGGTCGGTCAACTCGCCACTCGACGGCGGATACGCGACGCGACCCCCGAAAGGCCAACTCGCGGCTGTCGGAGCAGATGACCGACCGGACGTTCCGACCACTCAACGGCAAACTCGGAGCCGACGGCCCAACCGCCAACTCACACCGAGACGGCCACCGGACGGTCAACTCGCCAGCCATCCGACAGCCAACACGCGAGTCGCCCGCTGAAAGGCCAGCTCGCGTGCTTCCGCGAACGCCGGTCGGACGTTCCCCGGTGAGCCGGCTCGACCCGACCCGCTGACCGCACGGCCCCGCCCCATCGGGCAGGGCCGCACCGCCGCTCACCTTCTCGTCGAGGACAGCCGTCAGCCGGAGATCGAGTCCTCGCCGTTTTCCACGTGCCCGGCGAACCGGCGGCGGAACGCCGAATCTCCCTCGACCGTGGCCAGCACGTCGTACCAGCCCTTGCCGTCGCCGAGCACGTCCCGGTCACTGCTGACAGTCGCGCCACCGGGCACCCGGTACGTGGTCGTGCGGCCCGCACCCGGGCGGGTGCCGGTCACCTTGACCGTCACGGTCGCGTGGCCCCCGTTGTGCAGGGTGATCCGCAGCTTCGGGTGGTCGCCGCCGCCGACCACGGTCACCGTGACCTCGATCGCCGGACCGCCCTTGCGGCCCGCGAACTCGCGCAGGAACCCGTTAGCGCTGTGCACCGCGATGTCGTACGATCCGTCGCTCGCGGCGGTCACGTCCGTGGTTGCCTTGCCGCCCGCGGCCACGTCGACCCGCAGCGGCGTGGCACCCGCCGGGTAGATACCGAACTGCAGCGCCGCCGAGCCGCTGTTGGCCAGCAGCACCGAAGCGTGCCCCGTGGATGTGGTGACCGACACGTTCGCTGTCGGCTGGTAGGGCAGCGCGCGAGCCGGCCGCACACCCGGTTCCTGCCTCGGTGCCAGCTGGTGGCCCGCGGCCGGCGGTGTCGGGGTGGGGAGCCTCGACTGCGTCTGGTCCGCGATGGCCTGCAGCTTGTTGGCGTCGGGCAGGCCCGGGAACGACAGCTCCCGCCGGGAGAAGTCGAAGCAGCTGGTCAGGTCACCGGCGACCGAGCGCCGCCAGGCCGAGATGTTCGGCTCCCGCACGCCCGTCCAGCGCTCCAGGAAGCGCAGCACCGAGGTGTGGTCGAACACCTGCGAGTTGACGTAGCCGCCCTTGCTCCACGGCGAGATCACCGTCATCGGCACACGCGGGCCGAAGCCGATCGGCAGGCCGTCCACGAACTCGTCCGCGGTGCCGGGCGGGGCCGTTGGCGGCACGATGTGGTCGAAGAAGCCGTCGTTCTCGTCGTAGTTGACGAACAGCGCCGTCGACTCCCACAGCTTCGGGTTCTCCCACAGCGCCCGCAGCACCGTCTGCAGGTAGACCGCCCCGTCCACCGGGCGCGCGGTCGGGTGCTCGCACCACGCGAACGGCGCCACGATCCACGACACCGCGGGCAGGTCGCCCGACTTGGTGGCGGCGATGAAATCCGCCAGCACGTGCTTGCTGCTCATGCCCAGACCCGAGTTGGGCAGCCACTCGGGGATCACGTTGGCGCGGTCGGCCAGCTGGTGGATCTTCGGGTCGGTGCTGGCCAGGGCGTCGTGGTACGCCTGGAACAGCCACAGCGGGTTGTCGCCGAAGTCGCCGACGAAGCCGTCGATGCCGCCGCCGTCGCCGACCTCCTTGTTGGCGTAGATCTGCCAGGAGACGCCCGCCCGCTGCAGCCGCTCGGGGTAGGTCGTCCAGTTGTAGACCGGGTTGTAGTCGGCCGGGTTGCTGATCGCCGGGCCGCCGAGGTCGCCGGCCGGATTGATGGTGCCGGTCCAATGGAACAGCCGGTTCGGCGTTGTCGGGCCCTGGATCGAGCAGAAGTAGTGGTCACACACGGTGTAGGCGTCGGCGAGGGCACGCTGGAACGGGATGTCGGACTGGGTGAAGTAACCCATCGAGAGCTCGGTCTTGTTCGGTACCCAGGCGTCCCACTCGCCGTTGTCCCACACGTTGTGCGTGGGAATCCAGCTGTGGTCCAGGTCAGCGAGATCCTGACCGTCCACTGTGGTCGTGTCGACGTGCCACGGCAGCAGGAAGCCGCCATCGGTGCGGTTCGCGTCCGGCTGGTGCAACACGTCCTTGCCGGTCGGCAGCCGCAGCGACGTGCGGTCGCCGTAGCCGCGGACGCCCCGCATGGTCCCGTAGTAGTGGTCGAATGAGCGGTTCTCCTGCATCAGCATGATGACGTGCTCGACGTCGTCGAGGCTGCCCCGTTTGCGGGGTTCCGCCATCGCCTCCGCCATACCGGCCGGCAGGCCGCCGCCCAGCACGCTACCCGCGGCGGCGGCGCCTGCGGCTCCGGCGATGAAACGGCGGCGGTTGAAACCTGAGCTGGACTCGGCCATTCCTGCACCCTTCTCTCGCCTGGCACCTGTCGGTACCGCAGCCAGAGGGAAGCAGCATCAGGCAACATGGAGCAGCCGAGACCGTGAACGGCCCCTCAACTCGCGGTGAACCGGGTCACGAACTCCCGCAGAATCGCGACACAGTCCCGGATCTCCGCCGCCCGCACGTGTTCTGCCTGGGTGTGCGCCAGCGTCGGGTCGCCTGGACCGAAGTTGATCGCGGGCATGCCCAGCGCGGCGAACCTGGCCACGTCGGTCCAGCCCAGTTTGGCCACCGGGTTGTTGCCGGTCGCGGCCACCAGAGCGTTGGCCAGCGGCGACGAAAGTCCCGGCAGCGCACCGGAAGCGCGGTCGGTCACGGTGACGTCGTAGCCGGCGAACACCTCGCGCAGGTGTGCCTCGGCCTGCTCCGCGCTGCGGTCCGGGGCGAACCGGTGGTTCACGGTCAGCACGCACTCGTCCGGCACGACGTTGCCCGCGACCCCGCCGCCGATCCGCACCGCCTGCAGGCCCTCGCGGTAGAGGCAGCCGTCGATGTCGACCCGGCGAGGCTCGTAGTCGGTCAGCCTGCGCAGCGCGTCGCCCATCGCGTGGATCGCGTTCACGCCCATCCAGGCACGAGCGGTGTGCGCACGCTGCCCGGTGGTGCGCACCTCGATCCGCATCGTGCCCTGGCAACCGGCCTCCACGACCGCGTTCGACGGCTCGCACACCACGGCGAGGTCACCACGCAGCCATTCCGGCAGGTCACGCTCTATCCGGCCGAGGCCGTTGCGGGCCGCCTCGACCTCCTCGCAGTCGTAGAACACGAAGGTGAGGTCGTGCGCCGGCTCGGCGACGGTGGCGGCCAGGTGCAGCAGGACGGCGTCACCGCTCTTCATGTCGACCGCACCGCAGCCGTGCAGGATCAGGTCGTCGCCATCGCCGGTGCGGTGGTGCGGCACGTTGTCGTTGATCGGCACGGTGTCCAGGTGGCCGGCGAACACCACGCGGGACGGGCGGCCCAGGTTCGTGCGGGCGAGCACGGTGTTGCCTGACCGGACCAGCTCCAGCCGCGGTGCCTGCTCGGCGAGCGCGGCCGCCACCGCGTCGGCGAGTGCGACCTCGTCGCCGGACACGCTCGGCTGGTCGACGAGGACGGCGGTGAGTTCGACGGGGTCACTGGTCAGGTCGAGGCGCACGGGCCGACGATAGCCGCGATCAGCGGGTGCGTAGCGTGGAGGGCGACGACTTCGGAGGGAACAGCATGCGGCGATTCGGCTCCATGGCTGCCTCGGTGGCCGGGATCGTGCTCGCGGTCCTCGCCGTGGCCGGCTGCGCGGACGCCCAGCCGGGTGACCAGAACACCGGGTCGGGTTACACGAACAACGTGTCGGACCTGTTGGTGAAGATCCCGGCGCTGGTGACCGACCCCTGCCGCAGCCCGCAGGCCGACTACACGAACTGCGGCCGCTACGTCACCGAGGTCGCGAACACGGTGAACGCGCTGCGGGCTGACGTGCCCGGGCACACCGCGCAGGTCAACAGCCTGGCCAACGCCGTGCACACGTACCAGTCCATGGCATGCGACACGATCAGCGGGAAGCCCAGCCAGACACAGCAGGCCAAGTGCCCGGCGGCGCTGCAGACCATCGGGAAGGACCTGGACCAGCTGGGCAAGTCGCTGGCCGCGTCGCCCAGCCCCTGAGGTGCCGGTTCGGGCGATTGATTACGGTAGTGCCCGTGAACGCACCCGCGACGAACGGCGCCCACGCGGTCGGCCTGGCCACCGTGACCAGCGACGGCACCGTGCTGGACACCTGGTACCCGCAACCCAGGCTGGGGTCGGTCGCCTCGACCGGCTCCGTGCGGTTGGACACCGCAGCCGCGGTGGCAGCGCTCGGCGCGTCAGTGGCGGGCACCCTCGGCCCGGACAACGACCGCGGTGTCGAGGTCGTGGCGGTGCGCACCGGCATCGGGTCCCTGGCCGATCCCCCGGTCGACGCGCACGACGTGTACCTGCGGCTGCACCTGCTCTCGTCCCGGCTCGTGGCGCCGCACGGCTGCAATCTCGACGGCCAGTTCGGGCTGCTGTCGAATGTCGTGTGGACCAACCACGGCCCATGCCCGGTCGAGGGCTTCGAGTCGACGCGGCTGGCGCTGCGGGCCCGTGGCCAGGTGACGGTGTACGGGGTGGACAAGTTCCCGAGGATGGTCGACTACGTGCTGCCGGCCGGCGTGCGCATCGCGGACGCGGACCGCGTGCGGCTGGGCGCCCACCTGGCCAGCGGCTCGGTCGTCATGCACGAGGGCTTCGTCAACTTCAATGCCGGGACGCTGGGCTCGTCGATGGTCGAAGGCCGGATCTCGGCAGGCGTCGTCGTGGGTGACGGCTCCGACATCGGCGGCGGCTCGTCGGTGATGGGCACGCTGTCCGGTGGCGGCAAGGAGGTCATCACCATCGGCGAACGCTGCCTGATCGGCGCCAACGCGGGCATCGGCATCTCGCTGGGCGATGACTGCGTGGTCGAGGCGGGCCTGTACGTCACGGCGGGAACCAAGGTCACCCTGCCCGACGGCCGCATCATCAAGGCCCTCGACATCAGCGGCTCCAACGGCATCCTCTTCCGCCGCAACTCGGCCACCGGGACGGTCGAAGCCCTGCCGAGGACCGGCACGGGCATCGAACTGAACTCGGCACTACACGACAACTAGTGGTCGCCGACCACGCTCGGTAATGTGGGCACGTCCGAGCTGAAAGGGAGGCGCATGGTCGACAAGTTCAACGACCCGTTGCTGACTCCCAAAGAAGCGGCGCGCCACCTCCTTATTCCCGATACAACGATCTACGGCTGGCTGCGGGAGAGCGCGAACGGCGATCCGCTCGTGCACCATCTCGAGTCGGCGAAACGCGGCAGGCCATCGATGCCGTTCGTCGCGGTGATCGAGGCTTACGTACTTCGTTCGCTGCGTGATCTCGGTCTGAGCAAGCAATCCGTCCGGGATGCCGCAATGGCTATCCGCAAGGAGTTCGGCACGCCGTATGCGTTGGCGACCAAGCGGATCGCGACCGACGGTGTGGACATCTTCGTCCACTACGCCGACGACGACCTGGCGCGGCTGGGGGACGGCCAGCGACCCATCCGCGAAGTGATCAACAACCACCTCGATTACATCACCTGGGACACGGCGGACGAGTTCCCGGCGCGGCTACGCCTCCGGCAGTACACCGATGTGGCTCCGGTGGTGATCGATCCACGATTCGGCTGGGGCGCCCCGGTGGTCGAGGCCACCAAGGTGCCGGTCGACGCGGTGGTGGAGTTGTGGCTGGCCGGGGAGTCGCTGGCCGATGTCGCCTACGAGTACGACATGACTCCGGAACAGGCCGAGGCGATCTGCCGGGTAGCGCGTGCCGCTTGAGTTCTTCCTCGATCGAGGGCTCGGCCGTGGGGTCGCCGAAGGGCTGACCGAGTTGGGCCGGGCAGTGCACCGCATTACCGACCACTTCGCCGACGATGCGCAAGACGTTCCCGACGAGGACTGGCTGTCCTTCGGTCTGCGTCGAGGCTGGACTCCGCTGTGCAAAGACGGGCGATCAAAGGCCGGGATCATGAGCGCGCGCCGCTGGAGGCGCACCGGGCAGTCCTGTTCCATCTGGACAACCAGTGCCTCGTCCGCCGCGAGATGGTCGCACGGTTCCACCAGGCACAAGCGCAGATTCACCGAACGATTCAGCGCGGCGGACCCGCTGCTTACGCAGTCGGCGCTACCGGAATCCGACGGACCTGGCCGTAGGGACCACCTGTTTCGGGCTCGTGCAACTCCATGGTCATGGCCGTCGACGACGAGGCCGGCGCGGATGTCTAAACCTCGGCCTCGACAGCTCCCGGTGAGGTCGTGCGGTTGGCGCCGAGGGATGGGCGGAGTAGGGCGTACAGGGCTGCCGCTATGACGAAGCCGACCAGGAAGGCTATGTCTCCCAGGCCGGAGACGTGCCTCGCCACGAAACCGGTGAAGTCGGTCTGGTTGGAGAACAGCAGGATGGAGATCGCGACACCGACGAACATCGCGATCGGGCCCGCCCAGTTCCGGTACCACTTCGCGTACAGCAGGGTGTCCACGCGCGTGCCTCGGCGGAGGAACTGGTCGGTGAACATGACGCCAAGCCATGGGCCGATCCAGTACGCGATGATCAACAGGAAGTTCTCGTACTTCGTCCCCGCGTTCTGCAAGCCGGACCACGCCAGCAGGAAGCCGATCACGCCGAACACCACCGCCACCAGGGCGCGGCGCAGTGCCAGGGGCAGGCGAACGCCCAGGGTCAGGAACGACATCGCGCCCGAGTAGATGTTGAGCACGTTCGCCGATACCGCGCCCAGCGCGATCGCCAGCAACGTGAGGTCCGCCAGCCAGGTCGGCAGTTGGCCGGTGAACTGTGCCGTCGGGTTGCTCTCCGACGCACCCAGCGGCGCTACCGACACCGCCCCGACCAGTTCCAGCACCATGCACGACACGAACACGCCCAGCCCCGCCCAGATGCCGGTCAGCCGCGTGTTCACGTTGGCGGGCAGGTAGCGGGTGTAGTCCGCCGCGTACGGGTTCCACCCGGCCGCGTAGCCGAAGGCCGCGCCGGCCGTCAACAGGAACCCGCCCGGAATCGGGCTTGCCCGGGGCACCGGCGTGCGAGCCGGTGGCGAACAGGACGATCGTGGTGATCAGGAACACCGCGCCGAGGAAGACCAGCGCGTACTTCTCGAACGCCTGGACCAGATTGTGCCCGAAGAACGCGATCACGACCTGCGCCACGACGACGATCGCCAGCCCGAGCAGCGCCGGCATCCCGGTCAGTGCCGCCAGCGCGAACGCACCGCTGACACTGTTCACCGCGAACCACCCGATGCCTGCCGTGATGGCGTTCAAACCGGCGGGCAGGATGTTGCCCCAGTAGCCGAAACCCAAGCGGGATAACACCATCTGCGGCACACCGTGCTTCGGGCCGCGCGCGGACAGCACCGACTGTGACACCGAGCCGAGCGCGTTGCCCAGCAGCAGGGCGAGCGCTGCCTGCCAGAAGCTCAGGCCGAACACGCCGACCGCGAGGATGCCGACGAAGATCGTCGCGAACTCCAGGTTCGGCGACGTCCACGTCCACAGCAGGTTCAACGGACGTCCGTGCCGGTCGCCCGTCGGGATGAACTCGACACCGCCCGGCTCGACCGCACCGATCCGGTCGCCGTACTCACCTTCACGTACCGGTTCGCCGACGGCAGCACCAGTGTCGATCATTTCAGCCAACGGATATCGCCGCCAATTTCGCTTGGAGGTAGTCGCCCCACACCACGGGCGGATAACTGGTGGTGCCGACCGGCAGCGGTTCGATGACCGCGTCGTGGTCGGCCTCGTAGAAGTAGACGAGCGACACCAGGTCCTCGTCGGGCGCGTCGGCCGACGGTGCGAGCACGCGATGCCTGGTCGACCGCCACCGGTCGCCGGTCCAGCGCGCCATCACGTCACCGATGTTGATGGTGAACGCATCCGGGTCGAACGGTGCGTCGATCCACTCGCCGGCCGCGGTGTAGACCTGCAGGCCACCCAGGCCCGGTTCGCGGTCCAACACCGTCACGGTCCCGAAATCCGTGTGCGGGCCGATCCGGTACTGGCCTGGCTCCGGTTCGCCGACGCGGCGCAGTGGCGGGTACCAGTTCAGGTTGAAGCCGAACGTGGGATGCGTGAGGTACCTGGCGAAGTGGTCGGCGGGCAGGCCGAGGGCCACCGCGCACACGCGACATCAGCTCGTCGGACAACGCTCGCATCCGCGCCAGGTACTCGGTCAGCACCGGCCGCAGTCCGGGCACCTCGGCCGGCCAGACATTGGGCAGGAACCAGGTCGCGTCGACGGCCGGGTCGCCCGTGGGGTCGTCGGCGGCGAGCGAGTACGACTCCTTGAGGTCCGCGGGAGTCTCGGTGCCCTCGGCGTAACCGTTGGCCTCGACACCCGGCGGGAGCCAGCCGCGCCCGCCGACGCCGACCGCGTACCGGGCCTTCACCTCGTCGGGCAACGCGAAGAACTCCCTGGCCAGGGCGCGTACCCGGTCACGCAACTCCTGGTCGACGCCGTGCCCGGTGACCAGCAGGAAGCCCGCGGTCCGCAGCGCGTGGTCGACCTGCTCGGCGACCTCCGGCCGACCCGAGCCGTCGAACCACGGTCCCAGGTCGATGCAGGGCACGTAGGCGGTCACCGCCGGCTCTCCCCGATGTCCTCGAACCACAGGTCCGGGCGGTCGGCGATGAAGTCCTTCATCATCCGCACGCAGTCGGCGTCGTCGACCATCGTGATCGAGACGCCGTGCTCGGCCAGCCAGTCGTGGCCGCCGTGGAACGTACGGTTCTCGCCGATGATCACCTCGCCGATGCCGAACTGGCGCACCAGGCCGCTGCAGTACCAGCACGGCGACAGCGTGGTGACCATGATCGTGTCGGCGTAGCTACGTCTGCGCCCGGCGGCGCGGAAGGCCGCCGTCTCGGCGTGCATCGACGGGTCGTCGTCCTGGACCCTGCGGTTGTGCCCGCTGCCCAGGAGCGTGCCCGCACAATCGAACAGCGCTGCTCCGATAGGGATACCGCCCTCGGCCAGACCGGCCCGCGCCTCGTCGAGCGCGACGGCGAGCAGGTCGGCGGGATCCGGGTGTTGCTCGGCGACCATGGCCATACCATGCGGTAGGGCGTCGATCGCCGCAATGGCGCACATGCTTCGATCCGGTAAATTCGCCCGGCCGTCCACAGTGTGGGCCAGGGTCCGCCATACCACGGAACGCGAATCGATGACATCTTTCGGTCACTGGTGGTTCACCTAGAATCCATGCCATGACCGCTGTAGCCCCAAGCCAGGCCCCCGATCGCCGTCGCCCGCGCCCAATGACGGCGGCAACCCTGGGACTGCCCGACGAGGTGCGCACCGCGGGCAAGCACGACAGCCTCACCGCGCACATCCGGGCCACAGTGGACGCCGCGCTGCGGGTGCTGCTGACCGAGCAGGACACCGCGGGCCGGGCGGACTCGCCGGAGTCGGTGCACCAGATGCGGGTCGCCGCGCGCCGGACCCGGGTGGCGCTGCGGGCGGACAAGGGCGGCATCGGACCGGCCGCCGAGTCACTGCGGGCCGAACTGGCCTGGCTGGGCGACCTGCTGGGCGGTGTCCGCGACCTGGACGTGCTGTGCGACCGGCTGACCGCGGACGGCGCCGACCTGCCGGCGACCGACCTGACCGCGTTCGGCGAAGTGCTGACCGCGCTGCTGGCCGCCCGGGCGGCCGCCGCCGACATCCTGGACAAGGCCCTGGGCCGCCAGCGGTACCGGATGCTGCTCAAGGGACTGGCCGCCGAGGCCCTCGGCCAGGCCGACGACGGCGAGCTGATCGACCCCGCGTTATTGCTGGTCAAGCCGGTGCGCGCGCTGCATCTGCAGCTGGTCGCGTCGGCGCAGGCGCAGTCCGACGAGAGCTGGCACACGCTGCGGATCCGGACCAAACGGGTGCGCTACGCGGCCGAGCTGGCGGGCCAGATGGCAGGCCGCAAGCGCGGTGCGGGCTTCGCGACGCTGGCCCGCGAGGCCAAGGCGTTGCAGGAACTGCTGGGCACCTTCCAGGACACCGTCGTCACCGAGCAGCACCTGCGGCAGCTGGTCACCGCGCACCCGGCCGAGCTGTCACCGCAAGCGCTGCTGGTGATCGGCAGGCTGATCGAGCGTCAGGTACGCAAGCGGGACGAGCTGCGCGAGCAGCTGCCCGCCGCGTGCGGCGAGCTGTACCAGGCGACGCAGGGCTGAGGGCTGACACCATGGCGTTCGCTCAGGGAGCGGCGTCCAGGTACGCCGGCCGCACGGCGGAGGAGGTCCCGGTACCTCTGTCGCACCGGGGCCGACGACAACGCCGCGGCTGACGTGCCTGCGCCGCGAGCCGAACAGTTGTCGTCTCAGCAGCTCTGGGCGCGCACGCGCTCGGCGGCCGCCGCGATCCGTTCGTCGGTGGCAGTGAGCGCGACACGCACGTGCTGGCCGCCGCTGGGGCCGTAGAAGGTGCCCGGCGCGACGAGGATGCCCAGGTCGGCGAGCCAGGTGACGAGCGCGACCGTGTCCATGCCGGGCCGCCTCGTCCACAGGTAGATGCCCGCCTCCGAGTGGTCGACCACGCACCCGGCGGCCTCCAGCGCGGGCCACAGCAGCGCGCGGCGACGCAGGTAGCGCTCCCGCTGGACGGCGATGTGCTCGTCGTCGGACAGGGCCACGGTCATCGCGGCCTGCACCGGCCGGGGCATGATCAGGCCGGCGTGCTTGCGGATCTCCAGCAGCCGCCGGACGACCGCGGGATCGCCCGTCACGAACCCCGCCCGGTAACCGGCAAGGTTGGACGACTTGGACAGCGAGTGCACGGCCAGCAGGCCCTCCGTGCTGCCACCGGACACATCCGGGTGCAGCACGGACACGGGTTGGGCGTCCCAGCCCAACGTGAGATAACACTCGTCCGACGCCACCAGCGCACCGCGTTCGCGCGCCCAGTCCACGACCTTGCGCAGATGTTCTGGCGGCAGCACCTTGCCGGTCGGGTTACCCGGCGAGTTCACCCACACCAGGGCGGGCCGCCGCGGTCCCAGGGCCGTCAGCCCGTCGGACCGGACCAGCTCGGCGCCCGTGAGCCGGACGCCGACCTCGTAGGTCGGGTAGGCCAGGTCGGGGATGACCACCACGTCACCGGGGCCGATGCCCAGCAACGAGGGCAGCAGCGCGACCATTTCCTTGGAGCCCATGGTCGGCAGCACCGCGGCCTCGTCGATCCCGGTGACACCGAACCTGCGGGCCATCGCCGCGACAGCGGCCGCCCGCAGTTCGGGTGTGCCATGGGTCGCCGGATAGCCGGGAAAGTCGTCGGCCGACGCGAGTCCGGCCCTGACCGACTCGGGCACCGGGTCGACCGGGGTGCCGATGGACAGGTCGACGACCCCGCCGGGATGCGCCATCGCCTTCGCCTTGGGCTCGGCGAGCGTGTCCCAGGGGAAGTCGGGCAGGCCCCCGGTGATCATTCGCCCTGCGGCGGCAGATCCTTGATGAGCGCCGGGTCGGCGCTGACCTTGCCGGTCTTCGATGCCCCACCAGGCGAACCGAGCTCCACGAAGAAGTCGGCGTTCGCCTTCGTGTAGTCCTTCCACTGGTCGGGCACGTCGTCCTCGTAGTAGATGGCTTCCACCGGGCACACCGGCTCACAGGCACCGCAGTCAACGCACTCGTCGGGGTGGATGTAGAGCATCCGGTCGCCCTCGTAGATGCAGTCGACGGGGCACTCCTCGATGCACGCCTTGTCGAGAATATCCACACATGGCTCGGCGATCACGTAGGTCACTGCGGTCTCCTGGTCCTCTGGCCGTCTTCACCACGTACGTGCCAGGTTACGTGGCCGACGGACAGTATCTCGCGCGCACCCTGGCCACGCGGCGGCGGTGCCACACTTCACACCCGCGGGGCGCTGACCTGCGGCGAAAATGACCGGGATGGACGACACCAACCAACTGGAACGCGACTGCGCCGACGCCTGGCCCGCCCTGGTGGACCAACCGCTGGGCCAATGGCGGCTACGGGCGGCGGGTGGCTTCACCGGCCGGGCGAACAGCGCGCTCACCCTCGGCGACCCGGGCGTGCCGGTCGCGCGGGCACTGGCCAGGACCGTGGAGTTCGCACGGGCCAACGGCATCCGGCCGATCGCGCTGGTGGTCGACGGTGCCGGTCTGGAGACGGAGCTGGCCGCGGCGGACTGGGTGATCGAGACGGGCCACCCCGGCGGCGCCGAGTCCGTGGTGATGACCGGCCCGCTCACCGGGTTCGACGCGGCCGTACCGGCCGGGGTCGAGGTCCTGGGCGAGCCGCCGACGGACTGGTGGCCATTGGCCGTCGACGCCGACCGGCCGACGCTGGCGCAGTACCGGGTGCTGGCCGGGCGGGCGGGGCTCGGTTTCGGCACCGCGTGGCAGGACGGGCAGGTCACCGGCGTCGTGCGCGGCGCCGTGGTCGGCGACCTGCTGCACATCGCCCGGCTCGCGATCGCGCCGACGCATCGCAGGCGGGGCCTGGCTACCGCGTTGCTGGCCGCCCTCGCCGGCTGGGCGCGGCAGCGTGGTGCGACACGGTGTGCGTTGCAGGTGGCCTCGCACAACGAGGCGGCGATCAGTCTGTACGCGGGGCTGCGCTGCCGTCCGCATCACCGGTACCGCTACTGGACGCCCGCTCGCTGACCCGCCGGGCCAGCGCGTTGCCCAGCGTCACCGCGGCGGGCAACGCGCCGCAGGCCAGCAGCAGCAGGGTGCGCCAGTCCTCCAGCAGCGCCATGTTCTCCGGCCCGACAAGGCCGACGACCGCGATCGTGATGATCCACACCCACAGCGGCGCACCGGCGACGAGCAGTCGCGTGGACACGTCCGCCGCTCTGCTGATCAGCCACGGCATCGTGACCAATGCCACTACGACCGTGATCGGGAACGGAAAGGCGCCCCAGTCCGGCAGTAGCGTGCCGTCGAAGCGCAGCGGCAGGAAGAACAACTCCAGCAGGGCCAACGCGATCGAGTCGATGATCAGCGCGACCAGCAGGAGCCAGTCCGACCGCCGCCGGGTCATGTCGGGTCACCGCCGGACTGCTCGATGCCGACGAGTCCGAGCCCACCGAACAGGTCGGTGGCCGCGCCCGCGGCGGGTCCGCTGGCCAGCACGTAGTGCTCGGCGGGCAGCGCGGGCAGCGCGAGGTCGTTGGACAGCGCGAAAGCGCTGCGACCGTCGCCGTCCTCCCACACGCTGACCTGGGTGGCGTGCGCACGCAGCGCCCGCAGCTTCGCGGGCAGGTGCTCGGCGATGTCGACGACCGTGGTGATCGACTCGTCCGGCACCACGGGCAGCTCCCCCGGCTTCGGCAGCCGGAACGGCAGTCCCCCGAACGTGGTCAGCTCGGCAACGCCGACCTCGGTCGGGCCGGTGGGCCGCACCGTGTGGAACACGCGGGCCACGTCCGGACTCGCGGCCGCGGCGGCGCGCGTGATGTCGTGCGCGCGGATGTGGTCGGGATGGCCGTAGCCGCCGTGCTCGTCGTAGCTGACCACGACCTGCGGTTTGACCTCGGCGATCACCTCACGCAGCGAGTCGGCCTGCTCGTCGATCGGGCCGCCGGCGAATGCCCTGGGGTGCGCGTTGGCCGCGTCGCCTGCCATGCCCGAGTCGCGCCAGCGGCCGATCCCGCCGAGAAAGCGGTGGTCGGTGACACGCAGCACGGCACACGCCGACCGCAGCTCACCGACGCGGTAACCACCGAGTTGGTCGGCCGCGCCGGCAGCCAGTTCGGCCAGGTACGGCGGAATGATCTCGCCCTGCTCGCCCAGCGTGCACGTGACGACCGTGACCTGGACACCACGCGCCGCGTACCGGGCGATCGTGCCGCCGGTCCACAGGCTTTCGTCGTCCGGATGCGCGTGCACCAGCAGCAACCGGGGCGGCGCTGTCAACGTCACCGGAACACTCTCACCATCGATCTTGTGGCACGGCCGACCGGGACACCGTAACCCCCCGGTTCACTTGGTGGTGACGCGACTCCAGGCCGCGGCGTCGAAGAACGGCCCGGCGAACGGCGGTCCCGCGCTGACCCCGGCGACCTGCGGGCCGACGGCCAGTTCGTCGGACACCTGGAACAGCGGGATCTCCACGGCCTGCGCCCACAACGCGGACTCGACCTGCGGCAGCGCGTCGGCCAACGGGGTCTCCCCGGTCAGCGCGGAACTGATCGTCGACTGCACCGACTGGTCGCACCAGCCCAGCGGCCCGGACAGGTCGGCCTGCGCACCCGTCGTGGTCGTCGGGGTGCCGCAGCCGAACCAGGACGCCAGCGCGGTGGCCGGGTCGCCGCCGGTCGGCTGCGGTCCGACGAGGATGTCGATCGGCATGCCCGTGGTGGTGCCCGCGTTCGTGCTCGCGGTCGTCGCGCCGCCGCTGAGCAGCTGCTCGTAGAGCTGGCCCGCGGGCGGGGTTTCGACGGTCGCGGCGATGCCCGCGCCGACGAGCTGCGCGCGCAGCTGGTTGGCGATGGCGACGTAGGGCTGGCGGCCCGCGGGCGCGGCGATCACCAGGTTCAGTGTGTGGCCCGACCGGACCCAGCTGGTGCCGCTCTGCACGTAGCCTGCCTGGGCCAGCAACGCGGGCACGTGCGCCGGGTCGGGGGTGGCACCGGGCGCGCCGGCAGGCATCGTGGCGCGGTAGCCGGACTGTGTCGGGGCCGTCACCAGGGCATTGGCGATCAGGTGGGCGGACGGGCCCCCGTCGGCACCGGTCGAGACGAGGGCCGCGCGGTTCACCGCGGCCGCGACCGCCTCGCGGACGGTCTTGTCGGCCAGTTGCGGCGAACCCGGCCGCAACAGCACGGCAGCGGTCTCCGGGCGCGGCACCGTGGCCAGCCGGACGGTCTTGCCCAGGGCCTGCAACGCCGTCAGGCCGGTCGAGTCCACCCGGCTGTACGCGAGCTGATCGGCGTCGGCACGCAACGCATCCGCCATCCCCTGAGTGTCCGACTTCCGCAGCACGATCTGGTCGAGCACGGTCGGCGTGCCCCAGTAGCGGTCACTGCGCTCCAGCACGATCTCGCCACCGGCACTGTCCACGCTCTTGATGTCGAACGGCCCCGCAGTGGCCGGGAACGTCGTGTTCAGGCCGTTGGCGAAACCACCGGGGGCGTCCTTGAGCAGGTGCGCGGGCAGCAGGTCGTCGAACAGCGACCGCCAGGCCGGGTAGGGCTTGCCGAACGTGACGGTGATCGTCTTCGCGTTGTCCCTGGCGGTGATCCCGGAGATCAGCCGGTAGCCCGCCGGGTCGAGCACCCCGGGCTGGCTGGTCATCTGGTTGCGCAGGTACACGAAATCGGCCGCGTCGACCGGGGTGCCGTCCGTCCAGTTGGCATCGGTGCGCACCTGGTAGGTCACGGTGAACGGCTCGGCCGAGGTGACCTGCGCGGACGTCATCAGCGTGGTGTCCAGCTGCGGAGTGCCGTCCGGCGCCGCACGGAACACCGAGGGCAGCAACAGGTTCGCCAGCACCGTGGTCATCGACGACTGGTCACCCAGCTCGTGCGGGTTGTAGCCGCCGCCGACGCCGTCCACACCGACCACGACTTCCGACGTGACGGGCGAAACCGGGATCGTGGTGGGCGGCACCGACGAGGCGACCAGCGGCGGTGGCGGGGCAGCAGTGCACGCGGTCACCAGGGCCACCAGCGCCGAGCCGACCAGCACCAGCGGGCCCGATCGACGTCGGGCGCACCAGCCCACGAAAAGCGACCTCCCCGTTCGCGACACCCCGCGGCCGTACCGCGTCAACGGTACGGCCGGCGGCTGTCAGGACTGGTCGCGGGTACGGGCGCGGGCCCGCTCCCGGCCGCGCTGCGTGCTCTCCAGCACCAGCTTGCGGACGCGGACGATCTTCGGGGTGACCTCGACGCACTCGTCGGACGCGCAGAACTCCAGCGCCTCCTCCAGCCCGAGCTTGCGTGGCCGCTGGATGCGCTCGTACACGTCGGACGTGGACGACCGGACGTTGGTGAGCTTCTTCTCCCTGGCCACGTTCACGTCGAGGTCCTCGGCGCGCGGGTTCTCCCCCACCACCATGCCCTCGTAGGCGTCGGTGCCCGGTTCGACGAAGAACGTGCCGCGGTCGGCCAGCTGCAGCAGCGCGTACGCGGTGACGGGGCCGGACCGGTCGGCCACCAGCGAGCCACTGTGCCGGGTGCGCAGTTCGCCCACCCACGGGTGGTAGCCCTCGAACACGTGGTTCGCGATGCCCGTGCCACGGGTCTCGGTGAGGAACTCGGTGCGGAAACCGATCAGGCCACGGGCCGGCACCACGTACTCCAGCCGGACCCGGCCGGTGCCGTGGCCGCTCATCACCTGCAGCTGGCCCTTGCGGGTGGCCAGCAGCTGGGTCATCACACCGAGGTGCTCCTCGGGGGCGTCCAGGGTCAGGTGCTCGAACGGCTCGGACAGCTTGCCGTCGATCATCCTGGTGACCACCTGGGGCTTGCCGATGGTCAGCTCGAAGCCCTCGCGGCGCATGGTCTCCACCAGGATGGCCAGCGCCAGCTCACCACGGCCCTGCACCTCCCAGGTGTCCGGCCGCTCGGTGGGCAGCACGCGCACGCTCACGTTGCCGACCAGTTCGGTGTCCAGGCGGGCCTTGAGCAGCCGCGCGGTGAGCTTGGTGCCACCACCGCGACCGTTCGAGTGCGGTCCGCCAGCGCGTCATTGGCCCTCGCCACCTCGACCAGCTCCTTCAGCTTGCGCTCCAACGTCTGGTTGCGCTCGCGCAGCACCTCGACCTGGCGCTCCACCAGACTTACCGTGGCGCCCACATCGCGCAGATGCGGCAACCGCAATTTGGCCAGCAGCGGCGAATTGCGCTCGAAGAAATCGGGATAGTTTTGCAGGTACTCCGACACATGTCGAGTCGGTGAGAACCTCCTGTTTAATTCCGCGCGCCTGACTGGTTGTCATTGTTGAGCTCTCCTGATCACCGTTATTTCAATCGATCCTCTGAACACCGTCGTCGCGGGCCCGGTGAGCCAAGCGTGCGCCGCCGGGCCCTCCCCAAGACACGTGCGCGGCGCCGCCCGGAAGATCCACACGCACGTCTGGCATCCAGCACGCCCTTGCGGCGGCCGACGGCGACCGCCGCGCAGGCGCCGGTGCCGCATGCGAGGGTCTCGCCGACCCCGCGCTCGAACACCCGCAGGCGTATATGCCCGCGATCCGAGCACTTGCATGAAGCCGACGTTGGCCCGCTGCGGAAACAGCGGATGCTGCTCGATGGCGGGCCGAAGCGCTCGACCTGCGCCGCGTTGACATCCGCCACCCGCAGCACTGCGTGCGGGTTGCCCATGGACACGGCGCCGATCTCGCACGCCGTCCCGTCGACCTGAACGCGTACTCCGGCGCCGGCGCGGCACATCGAGCGGCACCGCGCCCGGATCGAAATTCGGCACGCCCATGTCCACCGACACCGAGCCGTCCTCGCGCACCTTGGCGCGCACGATCCCGCCGGGGCTCCCATGCTGAGCTCGCGGCCGAGGCCGGGCGCGCGCGCATACAACAGCGCGGCGATACAACGCGCACCGTTGCCGCATTGCTCGACTTCGCCGCCGTCGGAATTGAAGATCCGGTAAAAGCACGCGTGTTCGCGGTCGCGCGGCGCTTCCAGCATGAGTGCCTGATCGAAGCCGATGCCGGTGTGCCGATGGGCGAGGGCGCGCATTTTGCTGGGGAGTCCAAGCGGATGCCGGCGGCGGGGCGTCGAAGACCAGAAATCGTTGCCCAGCCCCTGCATCTTCACGAAGTCGTGTATCGGGACGGCGATTGTGTTCGGACTCGCGCCGGCGCTTCACGTCTCGAAGACCGACGTTAATGAGGTCATGAAAGAAGGCGGCGGGCGCAGCGGCACCAGCGGCGTGCGGGCGCGACGCTGGACCAGCGCGCTGATCGTCGCCGAAGTCGTGCTGACGCTCGTGCTCCTGGCGGGCGCCGGGTTCATGATGCGCAGCTTTCTCACGCTCTACCGCATGGACATGGGCTTCGATTCGTCGCACCTGCTGACGATGCGGTTGACCCTGCCGCTCACGAAATATCCGCAGCGCGAACCGCGCACCGCCGTCTACCAGCGCCTCGAGGAGCGGCTGCGCGGCGTCCGCGCAATCCAGTCGGCCGGTCTGACGACGAACGCGCCGATGCAGGGCGGTTTTCTGAGGCAGCTGTCGGTCGAAGGGCGGGCCCAGCCGGTCGGCGTGCCCGTCCCCGAGGTCACGACGGTCATCGTCAGCGGCAGTTACTTCGAAACCATGCGGCTGCCGGTCGTCCGCGGCCGCGCCTTCACCGATCAGGACGGTACGCCGACGTCTCCGACCGCGATCGTCAATCAGCGATTCGTCGCGATGCATTTCTCCGGCGAGGATCCGATCGGCCGCCGGATTCATCTGGTGGACACCGGTCCGCCCGGACCGAATCAGCCGCTACCCCTCGACGCGTCGATTGTCGGCATCGTGCCGAACGTACGGCAGCGCGACTTCGACAAGCCGGATCCGGATCCGATCGTCTATGTGCCGTACCGCGCCGACCCGCAGCGTTTCTCGGTGCTGATCGTGCGGACGGCGGCCGAGCCGGGAACAGTCACGCCGCTGGTGCGCGAGGAGATGCGGATCGTCGAGCCCGATCTGCCGCTGTTCGACATCCAGACGATGGATGCGCGGCTGGCGCAGATGCGATGGCCGATGCGCGTCTTCGGATCGATGTTCACGATTTTCGCTGTGATCGCGCTCGTCCTGTCGGCGGTCGGCCTCTATGCGGTGACCGCATATTCGGTGTCGCAGCGCACCTCCGAGATCGGCATCCGGATGGCGCTCGGTGCGCAGCCGGAGCAGGTGCTGTGGCTGGTGCTGCGCCGATCGCTGCTGCAGCTCGCGATCGGATTGCCGCTTGGTGTCGCGGGTGCTTTCGGCGTCGGCCGGCTCTTGCAGAGCCTGTTGGTGCAGACCAGCTCGCGCGATCCGCTAACGATTGCCGCGATCGCGCTCGTGATGCTCGTCGTCTCCGTCGCCGCCTGCTTCTGGCCGGCGCGGAAGGCGACCCGGCTCGATCCGGTGATCGCGCTGCGCTACGAGTGAACGCGGCGAGCTAATGCCGCCGCGACGACGCTTCAACACCAGTCAGGACACCATCGACATGCTTCGCGAGGTGTTCGAGCATCACGGGTGTGTCGTCGTCTGCAGTTTACCAATCAGCTGCGTGATGGCGATGCCGACCTGGAAGCGGTGATTCGCCAGCATCGGCGGAGGCCTGTTGTGCCGGCCGGACTTCGCGTCTAAGATGGCGCGAAATGCAGCCACAGCCCGAAGCGTTTGACGCGATCGTCGTCGGCTCCGGCATCTCCGGCGGCTGGGCGGCCAAGGAGCTCACCGAAAACGGCCTCCGCGTCCTGCTGCTCGAGCGCGGCAAGAACATCGAGCACGTCAAGGACTACGTCAACGCGCGCAAGGCGCCGTGGGAATATCCGCATCGCGGCGGCCGCACCCACGCGATGGAAGAGGCGTATCCGGTCCTCAAGCGCGACTATCCGCTCAACGAAAAGAATCTCGACTTCTGGGTGAACGAGAAGGACTCGCCGTACACCGAGGTCAAGCGCTTCGACTGGTATCGCGGCTATCAGGTCGGCGGCCGCTCGCTCATGTGGGGACGCCAGAGCTATCGCCTGGGCGATCTCGACTTCGAGGCCAACGCGAAGGAAGGCATCGCGATCGACTGGCCGATTCGCTACGCCGAGATCGCGCCGTGGTACGACCACGTCGAACGCTTCGCGGGCATCTCCGGCTCGGTCGAAGGACTGCCGCAGCTTCCCGACGGACAGTTCCAGCCCGCGATGCCGCTCAACTGCGGCGAAGAGCGGATCGCCGGGCGCCTGAAGAAGCAGTTCGGCGGCCGGCGCCGCCTGATTCCCGGCCGCATCGCCAACCCGACGCAGCCGCTGCCGGGCCGCGGGCGCTGCCAGTATCGCAACGCGTGCTGGCTCGGCTGCCCGTACGGCGCCTACTTCAGCACGCAGTCGTCCACGCTGCCGGCCGCGGCGACGACCGGACGTCTCACGCTCAAGCCGTTGTCGATCGTCACCGAAGTGGTCTACGACGCAGCCGCAAGCGCGCCACCGGCGTGCGCGCGATCGACGCGGCGACCAACGCACCGACGGTCTACTCGGCGAAGGTCGTCTTCCTCTGCGCGTCGACGATCAACTCGCACGTGGCTGCTGATGCGCTCCGCCACCGACGTGTGGCCCGGTGGGCTCGGCAGCAGCTCGGGCGAGCTCGGCCACAACCTGATGGACCATCACTTCCGCGTCGGCGCGAACGGGACGATCGACGGTCTGACGGACCACGACGTCTACGGCCGCCGGCCGACCGGCTTCTACATCCCGCGCTACCGCAACCTCTTCGGCGACAAGCGCGACTACCTGCGCGGCTTCGGCTACCAGGGCAGCGCGAGCCGCGAGGGCTGGTCGCGCGCGGTGGCGGAGCTCGGCGTCGGCGGCGCGTTCAAGGACGAGATGGCGACGCCCGGCGCGTGGACGATCGGCGCGCACCGCGTTCGGCGAGATGCTGCCGAACCACGCGAACCAGATCTCGCTCGACGAGAACGAAGAAGGACAAGTGGGGCCTGCCCGTCGTCACGATCGACTGCGCCACCGGCGAGAACGAGCGCCTGATGCGCAAGGACATGATGAACGACATGGCCGAGATGCTCGAGGCGACCGGCGTGAAGAACGTGCGACGTCTACGACAACACGTACGTTCCCCGGCATGGGCATCCACGAGATGGGCACGGCGCGCATGGGCCGCGATCCCAAGACCTCGGTGCTCAACGCACACAACCAGGTGTGGGACTGCGCCGAACGTCTTCGTCACCGACGGCTCGTGCATGGTGTCGTCCGCATGCCAGAATCCGTCGCTCACCTACATGGCGCTGACCGCCCGCGCGGCGGAGTTCGCGGTCGACGAGTTGAAGCGAGGCAACCTGTGAACATTCACATCAGCAGGCGCGAGGCGGTGCAGCGTGTCGCCGCTCTTCTCGGTGGCGCGACGCTGGCCGGCGGTGATCGCTTGTTCGCGTTGTCGTTCGAACCCGCGGCGATCGAACAGGCGATGGCGCAAGGCGTCGGCGTGTTCACCGCCGCCGATGTGGCGCTGCTCGACGAGATCGCCGAGACCATCCTGCCGGAGACGTCGACGCCAGGCGCGAAGGCGGCAAGAGTTGGCGCGTTCATGGCGCTGATGGTCAGCGAAGCGTACGACGAGCCGACGCGCGTGGTGTTTCAGCGCGGTCTGCGGCAAGTCGATGACGCGTGCCGCCAGGCGCACGGCGTCGCCTTCATGCAGGCATCGGCGGCGCAGCGGCTATCGGTTGTGGAAGCGCTCGACCGCGAACAACATGCGGTGATGGAGGATCGTGCGCCCAAGCGTCGCGTGCGCGCGCCGGCGGCCCCGCCTGAGAGCGAGGAGCCGGCGCATTACTTCCGGTTGATCAAGGAGCTCGCACTCCTCGGCTATTTCACGTCGGAGATCGGCTACACGCGCGCGATGCGCTACGTCGAATCGCCCGGCCGGTTCGATCCCAACGCGCCGTACGCGCCGGGCGACAAGTCCTGGGCGCCGCACGCCTGACGCCGCGCTCCGTCAGCCTCGCCGCGCCGCCTCGATCTTGGCGACGTCGATCTTCTTCATCGTCATCATCGCGTCGAACGCGCGCTTCGCCTCGGCGCCGCCAGCCGCCAGCGCATCGGTGAGCGCGCGCGGGGTGATCTGCCAGGAGAGGCCCCAGCGATCCTTGCACCAGCCGCACTCGCTTTCCTTGCCGCCGTTGCCGACGATCGCGTTCCAGTAGCGGTCCGTCTCTTCCTGATTGTCGGTCGCGATCTGGAAGGAGAACGCCTCGCTGTGCTTGAACATCGGGCCGCCGTTGAGGCCCATGACAGGGGATGCCCACGACGGTGAACTCCACCGTCAGCACGTCGCCCTTCTTGCCGCTCGGGAAGTCGCTGGGCGCCTTGTGAACGGCGGTCACCTTGCTGTCCGGAAAGGTCGCGGCGTAGAAATTCGCCGCCTCGTGCGCGTCCTTGTCGTACCACAGGCAGATCGTGTTCTTTGGCGTCATCTTCGTATTCTGGATCTATTTCGGCATCGGAATCGAGACGGCCTGGCCGGCGCCGCGCTCGGCGATCCAGATCAGGTCGCCCGCAGGCTCAACAGCGGTCGGCGTCTTCAGCCCTTCTTTAAGGACGGTTACGCTGCCTTTGTCACCGGTCACCGTGATCGCCGTGATCTTGCCGCTGCCGTTCTCGGCGACGAGGAGTTTCCCATTCGCGGCGCGCATGCCGTCCGGCCCTCGCAGCGGTTGGTCAAGCGTGATCTCAACCACTTGCGCCGGCTTGCCGGCGGCGTCGACCGGGACGCGGTAGATCTTGTTCGAGCGAACGTTGTTGACGTAAAGCGTGCCGTTCAGAAACGTGATCCCGTCGATGCCGATCAGCGCTTGTGCGTCTTCCAGGAACAGCGTCGCCGCGGACGCGCCCGCCGGGAGCTTGTAGATTCGGCCATTGCTCGTGTCGCTGATGTAGAGCGCCTTGTCCGGGCCGACCACGAAATCGTTGCAGACGTTGCTATCGCCGGGCAGGGTCCAGCGGAGCTTCTGCGCGCCGGTTCGGAGGTCGAACGCGCGCAGCGCGCTGCGCCGCTGCGGCGGCGTCGTGTTGGGAACCGGCGCGAGCTGGCACGTCCACAACGTGTTGGTTGCGGCGTCCGCCAGCATGCCGAGGAAGAAGGTGCCGGGGCCTTCGGCGCTGGCATCGATGAACTTCTCCGCGGTCGTCGAGCCCGCGGCGACTTTGTAGACGAACGGCGTGCTGGCGCTGCCGACGAACAGCACGCCGCCGGCAACGGCCAGGCTCTCGGGTTGCGTCTTGCCGTCGCCGATGACCACGTCGGCAGCCGCCGCAGTGCGCGCGACGAAGACAGCCAGGCTCAGGCAAACGAGCAGTCGTCGATCAGCTCTTCTGGATGACATCGATGATCGCCTGCGCGACCGGCTCTGGCTTCTCGTGCGGGACGAAGTGGCCGGCGCCGGCGACGATCCGCTTGTCCACGAGCCGGGGAAATGTGGCGCGCTCGCCGGCTGAGATCGCCGCTGAGGGGCGCCGAACGAGTCGTCGCCGCCGTGCAGGATGATCGTCGGCACCGCGATCGGCGGACGCGTCGCCAGCCGCCGCTCGGTGTCGAGAAAGCGGGCCTCACCCTCGGCGTTGAAGTTCCGGTGGCGGTACGAGTGGATCACGCAGCCGACGAAGTCCGGGTTGTCGAACGACGCCGCGGTCTGCGCGTAGAGCTCCGGCGTGAACCGCCACGTCGGCGACCACTCGCGCCACATCAACTCACAGAGTCCGCGGCGGTTCTTCTCCAGCCCGGCGCGGCCGACCTCGGTGTTGAAATACCACTGATACCAGCCGCGGCGCACGCCCTCGGGGTTTGGCGCGCCGGTTGGCGGCGTGACGGTGTTCTGGATGGAGTAGCCGCCGATCGAGCACCGCGGCGCGAACGCGGTCGGGATGCAGGGCCGCCGCGACGCCGGCGGCGCGGCCGCCCCAGTCGAAGCCGGCGACGACGAACGGCGGCAGCTAGAGCGCGTCGGCGAAGTCGATCACGTCCTGGCCGATCGCGGCCTGCTCCGCGGTCTTCGGCGCGCGGGCGTCGAGGAAGCGGGTCGGCCCGTAGCCGCGCAGGTAGACCGACAAGGCGCGGTGGCCGGCCTTGGCGAGAATCGGCGCCACGCCATCATAGGCATGCGCATCGTCCGGGAAGCCGTGGAGCAGGATGACCGGCACGCCGTTCGCGGGGCCGCTCTCGTGATAGCCGATCTCCAGGATCGGCGTGCGCACCGTCTTGATCGGCGTCGACGACGGCACGGCGCGCTCTGCGCCGCCATCGCTGACGGCGAGGACACCACCGCGAGCGCCGCGCCCGTGTGTTGGAGAAATGTTCGGCGATCCACGTCGCCCGTAATCTACTCAGGTCAACCCCGCCGCCGTCAAGCCCAGCATGGCGTCCATCGATCCGGGCGTCGCCGGAGAGCTGATGTTCAACCGGTTCCAGAAATTGATGATCCCGATCGCAAAGGTCAGATCGGCCATTTCCTGTTCCGACAGATGCTGGCGCACCCGCTCGAACAATTCGTCCGAGAGCGGCGCCGACAGCGTCGTCACCGCCTCGGTCCACTCCAGCACGGCCCGTTCCTTTTCGGAAAACAGCGGCGACTCGCGCCAGACCGCAATGTGGTGGAGACGCAGCGCTCGCTCGCCGTGGATCGTCGCTTCCTTGACGTGCATGTCCAGGCAGAAGGCGCAGCCGTTGAGCTGAGAGGCCCGGATGTGGACCAGATCCGCCAGCGTGTGGCCGAGGGATCCCTTCGCGCTGGCCTGCGACATCTCGAACAGCCGCTTCATCAGGTCCGGCGTGTGGGTGGTGTAGTTGATACGTGGCTTCATACCTGTATAGACGAACGGCGTCGCCGGAATGTGACAGCCGTTCTCAGAACGTCAGGCGCAGCCCGAACTGCATCTTGCGCATCGAGTTGGCGGTGCGAATCACGCCGAAGGTGGCGGAGGTCGTGCCCGCGGCGGGAACCGCGCTGCCCGGCTGTCCGAGGCTCACCATGTTGAAGACGTTCGTGCCTTCCGCCCGGAACGTGAGCTTGATGCGACTCTGCAGGCGGAAGTCGCGCGACAGCGCCATGTCGACGCTGTGGTACGCACGGCCCGTCGAGCAGGTTGCGCGCCGAGTTGCCGTCGGTGGCGACGCCGGTGACCACCCGGTTCTGCGTGAACGCGGCGGTGTTGAACCACTGCGCCGCCGACGGGATCGGCGAGGCTCGGATCGCCGATCAACTGCGCGCGATCGTTGCGGTGACGCCGTCGAGATTGGCGTCGACGCTGTTGTTGGTGACGGTGAACGGCAGGCCGCTGCGCAGCTTGATGACCGGCGAAAGGCTCCAGCCGTTGATCACGTTGCGCGACGACGGCGTTGCCGCCGCGGTAGTAGTCGATGTCCCAGTTCGCGCTCAGGTTGAAGACGTGGCGCTGGTCGGTGTCGGCGCGGCCGTAGTCCTCCGCGAGATTGCTGTAGTTCTGCGCCAGGCCCTGCGTGGTGTTGTTCTGCAGCTGCGCGCTCGTCATCGTCTTGCTCAGCGTGTAGAAGCCGTGGAAGCTGACGTGGTGCCACGGGCGCGAGGCGGCCGTGATCTGCAGGCCGTTGTAGGCGGAGGTCTGGTCCGAGTCGATGCAGCAGCACGGCGCCGAACGCCGGATTGGGCCGCCGCGCCAGGATGTTCGCGCCGGCGTTGGTCGCGGTGGCGTTGACCACCGGGTAGTTCACGTCGCGGGCGAAGGGCAGGTCGCGGTTGAACGATGCCGACGTAGGCCGCGCCGACGCTCAGCGATCGGCCGATCTGGCGCTCGATCGCCGACGTTGGTCTGATACGAGTGCGCCCACCTGAAATCCTGCGACACGCCGAAGATGCCGCCGCCGTTGGCGAACGCGCCGTTGTAGGGGAAGGGGGCGCCGCCGACGATACGCGTTGTACGGGTTGCTGAGCGAGGCGCCGAGCGGCACGCCGGTCGCGCTCGTCCTCGGGTTGGTGTTGGTGAAGGTCAGCCGCGTCGACCACGGCTGAAAGTTGGTCATCGTGTTCCACTCGTTGCCCGAGATGCTGCCGTAGAACATGCCCGCCGCGGCGCGGACCGACGTCTTGCCGTCGCCGGTCGGATCCCAGACCAGGCCGACGCGCGGCGACACGTGATTCCAGGCCGTCTTGATCACGCCGCGCTCGATGCCGGGGTCGCCGTAGAACAGCTGCCCGACCGGCGCCGCCGGGATTGACGGTGGATTTCTGGCCGGGCACATAGGTCGTGAACCGGTTGAGCGGATCGGTGCCCGGCGTCTGCACATCCCAGCGCAAGCCGAGGTTGAGCGTCACGCGCGCCGTTGAGGCGGAAGTCGTCCTGCACGAAGGCCGCGCCGTACCAGCTGTTCCAGTAGGCGGTGACCGGCGCGTCCTGCGATGACCGCGCTCGGAATGCCGATCTGAAGTCCGCCAGCGCGTTCCTCGTGACGCTGTTGTTGAAGGTGAAGACGCCGTAGTTGTTGAGCAGCGTGTCCTGGATCGTCTTGTTGAGCGAGAGCTCGCCGCCGAGCTTGACGGCGTGGCGGCCCGTGCGTCCAGCTGAAGACGTCGCGGCCGGAGTAGAAATTGCCGCCGGCGGTCGGCCCGCCGATCGCGTTCGACAGCGTGAAGTAGCCGCTGACGGTGATCTGCGGCAGCGACGGCGCGCCCTGGATCTTGAACGCCGATCCGAGATCGGCCAGCGACGTCTGCGGGCAGATTCAGGCGGCCGCCGAAGTTGCGCGTGTAGCTGAACCACGCCTGGTTGATCCGGCTGCGCGTTGACGATCCACGTGTCGCTGACGTTGACGTTGTGCTGGCGCCAGTTGAACTGCTGGCTGGCCCACGGCAGGTTGCCGGTGCCGGCCGCGACGGTGTTCGTGCCGCCGGTGATGAAATAGCTGCCGGTGAGGCGGTGGGCGTCGTTGATCTGGTGGTCGACCTTCAGCAGGAACTCGTCGGAGTCGAACGGGCTGTGCACGTAGCCCTGCCAGATGTTGCCCGGCACGTTGGCGAGCGGGATGTAGTCGTTGATGATCTTCGCGGCCACCGGATCGATGCGGTTGGCGCAGATCACGTCGGCGACGCCGTTGCAGACGAACGGCCTGTCCGGTCGCCGGATCGACCGGCTTGGTCGCCGACTGCGTGAAGTCGCCGGTGCGCTCGAGCGCGGTCGGCACGACGGCGTTGTTCAGGAACGTGCTGGTGGTCTGACGCAGCCCCGAGTAGGAGGCGAAGAAGAAGGTCCGGTCTTTCAGCGAGCGGCCCGCCGACGACGCCGCCGAACTGTTTGCGGTCGAGCGGCGGCGTATCGAGCTGACGATCCCCAGTCCTTGGCGTTGAACTCGTCCGGCGCGCAGGAAATCGAAGACCGAGCCGTGATACTCGTTCGTCCCCGACTTGGTGACGACGTTGATGACGCCGCTGGCGAAACGGCCGTATTCCACGCTGTAGCTGTTGGTCTGGACCTTGAACTCCTGAATGGCGTCCGGGTTGGGCAGGATGTTGCCGGTGTTGCGCAGCCCGGTCATGTTGATGCCGCCGTCGAGGTAGTAGTTCACCGAGCCGGTGCCGCCGTCGGCGCCGCCGTTGATCAGCGTGCGCTGCTCGGGGTAGCCGAGCACGAGCGAGCTGGTGCCGGTCGACGCCGCCGACGACGCCGTTGTTGTTGGACTGCACGCCTGGCGTCAGATCGAGCAGCGAGTAGACGTTGCGGTCGACCAGCGGCAGTTCGGCGATCGCCGCGGCTTCGATCGTCCGCCCGATCTTCGGCGGTGCTGGTATTGACCAGCGGCGCCGCGGCGGTCACGGTCACCATCTCGGCGAGCGCGCCGATCTCCAGCGACGACGTCCACGCGCACGGTGTCGGAGACGCGCAGGACGATGCCGCTGCGATGCACGCGTCTTGAATCCATCGAGCGTCGCCTCGACGACGTAGTTGCCGATCGGCAGGAACTCGAGGCGGTAGGCGCCGGCCTCGCCGGCCGGCACGCTGCGGGCCAGACCGGTGTCGGCGTTGCGCGCCGTGACGAGCGCGCCGGGCAGCGCGCCGCCGCTCGCATCGGTGATCGTGCCGACGATGGTCGCCGTGGTGCCCTGGGCGCCGGCGAACGGCGCGAGGGCGCCAGCCAGGAGGAGGATGGTCGCCACAAGGATTCCGGTCGTCTTCTCCATCACAGCGCACTCCTCAAAGTGGTCAGACCTATATTGTTTGAGTTCGAGACAATATAGGCGACAGGAATGTCTGTCAAGTCCGGTTCGTCTCTATGGAACTGGGTAGCGTGCGAAGGGACAGCGCTTGATTCGAGACCGCATCAGGCCGTATATTGCACATTCTAAGGACAAATGAGACCCGTTCATCCGAGGAACCTGCGGCTCGCGACCCGCGGCACCACGCGGGAGATCAACCGCAGCGTCGTCCTGAATCTGATCCGCATCAACCAGCCGATCTCGCGCGCCGACCTGGCGCGGCTGATGGGCACGCGCCGCGGCGCGGTCAGCGTGCTGGTCAATCAGTTGATTGCCGATGGCGCCGTGTTCGAGGGCGCCACCGGCGAGGCGAAGCGTGGCCGCAAGCCGACGTTTCTCTACATGGAGTCGCGCAAGCGATGCGTGGTCGCGGTCGACATCCGGCCGACCCGGACCTTCGTGATGGTGACCGACCTGCTCGGCCAGCAACTCGAGAGCGTGACCAGCTATCCGACCGAACGCGACCCCAAACGCTTCGTCGCCGGTCTCGCGAAACGGATCAATGCCGTGCTGGCCGGACACCACGACCTCGGAACCTGCGAGGGCGTCGGCGTCGTCGTGCCTGGCATGGTGGATACCGAAACGGGTCGAGTCCTGTCGGCGCCGAACCTGGGTTGGCGCGACTTTTCGTTGAGAGACTCGCTGGCCGCCGTCGTCGCCGTGCCTGTCGAGATCGAGAATTCCGGTAAGGCGTGTGCGCTGGCGCAGCTCTGGTCCACTCGCGACGCTGGCGCGTCCGGCCACTTCGTCTATCTCAACGTGTCGGATGGTCTCGGCGTCGGCGTGGTGCTTGGCGGCCAACTCGTGCGAGGCCACCACAACATCGCCGGCGAATTCGGTCACATCCCGCTGAATCTCGACGGCCCGCGCTGTGGATGCGGCGCGACCGGCTGCTGGGAAGTGTTCATCTCGAACCTGGCGACGCTGTCGCGCTATTTCGGCCGCGACCTGCGGGAGCGACCGGTCTCGGCCGGATGCGGCCGCGTTGACGATCGATGACCTCATCGCCAGAGCCCGCGGCGGAGACGCCAAGGCGCTCGCCGCGCTTGCTGTCGACCGGGCGGTACCTCGGTCTCGGGCTGGGCGCCGTCGTCAACGTCATCGACCCGTCGCACGTCTACCTGAGCGGCGAGATCACGGCGGCGTGGGACTTGATCGAAGCCGCGGTGCGAGCCGCGCTCGCGGAGCGGGTGCTGACGCAATCGGCTGGCAAGACGCCGATCGTGATCGTCCCAGCCGAGCAGTACCCGCGTCTGCGCGGCGCCGCCGCCTTGATTGCGGCCCGCTCGTTCGCCAAGAGCATGAGCGCGTGACGGAGGATTCAGTGAAGATTGAGCGCATCGCGCCGGGTACGTGCATCGTGCGCGACACGGCGTCACACAAAGGGCGGACGCGCAGCGTCGCGCCAGGGACCACCGCGTCTCGTCATCTCCACTACGGGCGTATCGTCCTCGACGCCAGCGGGACGCCGTTGGCCTTTGGCACGGGCGACTGTGAAACCGCCCTCATCTGTCTCGGCGGAAACGCGACCGTCGCCACCGAGGGGCAGACCTTCTCGCTCGGCAAGTACGATTCGCTCTACATCCCGCGTTCGGCGGACGTGACGGTGACGCCAGGACCGTCGGGCTGCGACCTGGCGGAAATCGCCGCGCCGGTGACCAGGACGCACCCCGTGCAATTCGTGCGCGTTTGCCGACGTGCAGCGGGATCCGGGCCTGCACTTCACGGCCGGCGGGCCGTCGGCGCAACGCGACCTCAACGTGCTGATCGGCAAGAACGTCGAGGCCGGACGAATCATGGCGGGTGTGACGTTCAGTCAGCCCGGCAACTGGACGTCGTGGCCGCCGCACGAACATGCCGCGATGCTCGAGGAGGCGTATCTGTACGTCGACATGCCGAAGCCGGCGTTCGGCGTGCAGCTGGTCTACACCAACAGCCAGGATCCAGAGCTCGCGACGATCGTCCACGAAGGCGACATCGTGCTGATGCCGCAGGGATATCACCCGAACGTCGCGGCGCCGGGCGGATCGATCAACTTCGTGTGGATGATGGCGGCGAACGTCGAGGACGCGGATCGCCAGTACGGCGTGGTTAACGTCCATCCCGACTTCGTGGCGCTCGGCTCGGGCCTCGACAAGGGGCGGTCGGCGCGCCCATGAATCCCATCGACACGGCCGCGTTTCAGCACCAGGACTGGTCGTCTCATCCCGCCGAGCGGATCGCCGACGGCATCGAGCGCCAGATGATCTCGGGCGAACGGCTGATGGTCTGCCGTCTTTCGATCGCGCCGAACATCGTCACGCCGGTGCACTCCCATCCGCACGAGCAGATCACGATCGTCGAGCGCGGTCGCGTCCGGTTCCTCGTCGACGGCGTCGAGCGGATCGCGTCGGCCGGCGACGTCCTGTTCTTCCCGTCGGGCATCGCGCATGGCGCGACGATGGGCGACGAACCGGTGGTGCTGGTGGACATCTTCAGTCCACCGCGAGAGGACTTTCTCGCCGGCGCCGTGACGCGATGACGCAGGACCGATGAGCGGGGATCCCTTCTCGCTGGCCGGTAAGGTGGCGCTGGTGACCGGCGCATCGCGAGGTCTCGGCGCGGGCATGGCACTTGGCCTGGCGGCGGCCGGTGCAGACGTCGTGCTCCACGCCTCGACGTCTTCCCGCAGACACGGCGGCGGCGATCGAGCGCCTCGGACGCCGAGCGGCCACGTTGGCCGCGGATTTCAACGACCCGGCCGCGCCGGCCCGCCTCGCGGCCGACGCGCTGGCGGCGTACGGGCGTGTCGACATCCTGGTCAACAACGCCGGCATCATCCGCCGGCAGCCCGCCGACGAGCACAGCGACGAGTTCTGGGACGCCGTCATCGAGGTGAACCTCTCGAGCGTGTTCCGGCTGTCGCGCGCGATCGGGAGCCACATGCTCGAACGCGGCAGCGGCAAGATCATCAACGTGGCGTCGCTGCTGTCGTTTCAGGGCGGCGTGACCGTTCCCGGTTATGCGGCGGCGCAAGGGCGGCGTCGCGCAACTCACCAAGGCGCTCGCCAACGAGTGGGCGGGCCGCGGCATCAACGTCAACGCGATCGCGCCCGGCTACATGATCACCGACAACACGACGCTGCTGCGCGCGGACGAGACGCGGGCGCGTCAGATCGGCGAGCGAATCCCCGCGGGCCGTTGGGGCACGCCGGAGGATCTCGCTGGCGCGGTGGTGTTCCTCGCCTCGGCCGCGTCGGATTACGTCAACGGCCACGTGCTGGCCGTCGATGGTGCTGATCGGCGACCGCGGCGTTGTAGATATTCCAGAATCGCGGCAACTGAGCGAGCAAGTGTGCGGTGAACCAATGGAAGGCTTCCAGGCAACAGATGCGGCTCTGCGGCACTTCCAGCGTCGCCAGTCCCCAATCTCCTTCCAGCTGGTGCCGCCCCTGGGCCAGACACTCTCCCAGATTTGTCGTTTCGCGAGAACGTGCCACCATGCGCGGCCAATAGTCCTGTCAGCAACGGATTGGGAACAAGTGGTCGCAGAGTCTCCGCCGGCACGATCGCCGAAACTCTCCCATTGTCCGGCGATCGATGATTTTTCGTTCTTCGTACGGAATCTCTGTCGCTGGTTCGTCAATGGCACCTTCACGCCACCGGAGCATCGACCGAGCCGCTCGGCACGCGCAGCGTCGCCTCTTTCATCGTGTCGCTGTCGATGAGCAGGTTGATGGCTGTGGCGCGATATTGCTTGGCGAGTTTGGAGAGAGCGAAGTTCTTGAACCACACGCCCGGATGAAAGATCTGTGGCTGATGACCGGCCAGAAGATCGTTTCTGGTTGTCGCAGGGGAGGAACTTCGCGATATCGGCCCGTGTATTCACGTGCCGCCGCGCACAAGTCGCGTCGCGCCTTGTTGAGACAGACTCCGAGCAGCGATCGACCCTTGCACGTTGTATTCGTAATGACTGCGACGCTCGCCATTCGCGGCCAGCAATTGCGGCACACTGGCCAGGGGCGGCTCGATCAGCGTGCCGCCATCTTCGCGGGGAGACCTTAGCCGGTGATACTCCGCACCCCGGCTGTCGAGTGAATCGCCGGGAGAGCAAATTCATTCCGAACATTCCCCGCACAAAGTCCCGGCCCAAAGATTCCCTTCGCACTGTTGCACGGCCGCCATACTGCGATCGAGCACCAGGTGATAATACTCCAACCGCTGGCTGCCGTTGTCCAGCGAACCGCCGAACGAACGTTTTTCATCGAGATAGATCAACGGCACCGGCAACTCACGGATTTTCAGTCGGGCATGAGCCGCTTGGACCCACAGCTCCAGCGGCATCGCGTAACCGTTCTCGGTGATGCTCAGCCGCGATACCGCCTCAACGCGATATGCCTTGAACCCGCAGAAAGCATCGGTCAGCGTCAGGCACAGCCGGCGATTGATTTCGGCGGTCAGTTGTTCGTTGATTCGGCGACGTTCGGGCGGAGGTTCGCTGTCGCCGGGAAACCGCTCGAGATAGCGGCTGCCCGAGACAATATCCCAATCGGTGCAGGCCGCCACAAACTTGGGAATGCGGCAAGGCTGGTGCTGGCCGTCGCAGTCGATCGTGACCACGATCTCGAACTGACGTTCGCGAGCAAACTCGAACGCCGAACGCAGCCCGGCGCCATAGCCCATATTGGGTCGATGGGTCACGACATGCAATTCTCGAGCCTTTGAGTGTTTCTCGCGGATCGGCCTGGATCTGTGCCAACAGATCCGAAGTGCCATCGGTCGAGCCGTCATCGACCACGAGGATTTCAGAGCTGTAGCGCCCACTTCTGCCAACACCTTGCGGACGTGCGTTACTTCGTTGTAGACCGGCAAGGCGGTCAGAAATCGCGTCGGCATCAGTGGTTTCTCGCACTCAAAGGATCTTAATGGACAAACGTACATGCATCTCCCGTCGCATTCCCCATGCGGGGGATCTCGCGAGTAAGGTAATTCTAGATACAGCCCAGGCGAAGTCAACGAAGGGAAAGTCCCCATACCATTGGTGCACTTGGCCACCACAGCTTTGTCTCTTTAGCCGTCACATTGATGTGATGAGAGTCCTGTGAGGACGCCTGGCCAACTCATCGCCCACACCACATAAATGTGGTGGCTAAGTGGGGTGATTAGAGCGACGAGAACCAGTCTCACGTCTTCTTGGGCGTGGGGCCGGTCCGCGCATAAATGTCGGTATCGAGTGCGCCGGGAAAACGATGCTTGTTCTCCGACCACCAGGCCTGCCACTGTTGGTAGGTGCTCTTGCCAGCTCGCCCAGGGATTCGATCGCCACTGCTCGGGCGAAAGTCCCTGCGTGTAGCCCGTCAACCGTGTCAGACCCGTGGCCGGCAAATCCACGCACGCGGTTGTCGTTATCGGCCAGCAGTTCGATCAGTTCGGGAATCGACCATGGGGCGCAATATCTGCCAGAATGCGGGCGGCTTCCAGGCGTTTGTACTCTTCGCCCTTCGATCGCTCCGACTGCAAATAGCGCAACAAGGGAAGCACGCAAGAATCTCCCAGCGAGCGAATCTCCTCCTCGTACAAATTCGACACTTTGCTCTGGCCAATCTGCGCCAGGAGGTCGTTCATGCGCTCTGCTATTCCGCGTCGTCGCGCCCTTTGCGGACCAGAATTTCGTTCACCCAACGCGTGGTGAGCACCACGTCACCGAGTCGGCCTCGCTCGGTGACAGCGCCGTTGACCACGCAGGCCGATTCGCCCGATTCGAACAACTCTTCACCCGTGGGACAGCAAGATTCGGCAGCGCCGCGGGCCACGGTAAGTCGTGTCTCTGCAGGATGACACGCCACATCGAACTGCCCTTCGCCGCTGGTCACGTTGGTCTTGTTCGCTTCGACTTTGAAGGGATAACAGGTGTCGAGATTGCAAATCCAAACCTGTCCCGATTCAAGTTGCACATTTCGAGCACTGGCAAAGCGAACGTTGGTGTCGGCATTCAGCCGCACTTTTGAGCCATCCGGGGTCACCAGTTCGCAGCGAATATTCTGCCCTGTACGAACTCGAGTCCCTTGAGCGATGGGTGTACCAGTCGGCGCGGACGACCACGCGGTTGCCTGCGGAGCCAGAATTTCGATCGGGCCCGTGACCATGGCGACTTCCGCCACGGCAGGGTCCGACTGTACGTGCTTTGTTTCTCCAAGGTTGAAAGACCATCACCGCCAACAGAAAGCCAAGACTCGCCGCGATCGCCAATGCCAGCCATGACGGCCAACGGTAGCGGGTTACGTTTGGTTGGATCTCCGCCGGATGCACGACATTCAGTACCGATTTTTCTTCAACACGAATCTGTTGCATGGCAGCCTCTTGGACCCGCACGACATTCCGTCGACGCGACTCAAATGCCCTTTGCAATTCGGCATGCTCTCGCGACCACACGTTCCGCCAGCTCGTGGCATGGGGCGCAACTCGCGAGATGCGATTCTAGTTCGGTTTGCTGCGAGCATTCAACTCTCCGTCGATCCACGGACTAAGCTGCTCGTTACATTCACGACATTTCACGTTCACACCCTCCGCGGGTCAAAGAGCTTTTCCCGCAGCATCGCTCGGGCTTTAGTCAATCGGGCATTCACCGTGGCCGATGAAACCCCTAGCATCTCTGCCAGTTCCTGATAGGTCACGTCTTCGTAGTAATACACGAGTAAGACTTCTCGCAACTCCTCCGGCAATTCTGCGACATGGTCCATCAGTCGAGCCGTTTCATCGGCACGGTCGACGTGGCCTTCTCCCAAGGCGCGTGCGTCAACCATCAGATGCATCGCCGTTTCGCTCCAACAGACCATCGAGCGAAACCTGGGTCCGCGCCTTGGCCTTGAGCCAATCCAAGCAGGTCCGTTGGGCAATCCCCCGCAACCAGGGGCCAAACTTGTCAGGGTCATCGAGGGCCGAAAGGAATTTGAAACCGCGGACGAGTGTCTCCTGGGCCAGATCGTCCGCCGCATCGATCGAGCGGACCTTTGTGTGACAGCAGGCGACAATGCGAGCGGCCCAACGTCCCACGAGTTCCTCGTAGGCCGCGGTCTCTCCGCTGAGGGTCTGGCGAACCAGATCTCCGTCCGACTTCTGCTGGAATTGCTGAGGCACGTCGACGAGCCCTCGTTCAAAGTCTCCATCTTAATGTAGAGCGAGCGAGCGGAGTTAATAGCAGAAATTCTCATTATTAAGTCTGATCGTTCAATCTACTTAACGAATGTGCCACTGCTCGAAAGTTGCCAGTTTGATCTTCGATTTCCCTTCGGGGATGCGGCAACTTTCAAGCAGTGGTCGCATCCCTTCGCCAAGACGTGTCACCCGGAGCCTAGGGCACGCGCTGCATAATGCGCCGCCGCACGCTGCGCGCCCGATCTTTGGCAGCCAGCCAGGAATCCAACCGCTTGAGGAGCACTGCCATGCGAAAAGCACTCATTCTTACGTTGATTGTTGCACTGCCGATCGTGGCCCTGGTTGCGTACGCCCGGCAAGAACTAGCGGGAGCAAACCCCGGCCGACTGATCGTGCATGAATGGGGCACTTTTACCAACTTCTCTGGCGTCCGACGGCCTGCAGATGGACTTTCGCCCCTTAGTGG
>CAWACW010000016.1:460000-1356672 GCA_963780635.1 Candidatus Melainabacteria bacterium | reverse complement strand
GGCGCAGAAGACCGTCGGACGTGTGTGCGGCCAGCGGCCAGCACGACAACGCGGCGAACGCCACCCCGGCCGCGACGGTGTGTCCGGGCGAGGAGCCGTGCACCGGCTGCGGCATGCCCGCCACGACGATCGTCGCCACACCACCCAACGCCAGCAATACCCGGCCCACCGCGCGGGCGGATCGCAGGCCGCTTGCGGTGACGACATGACAGACGCCCACCACAGCCAGTCCGGCCGTCATCACCCATCGATCGTGCGCACCCTCAGCGGCCAATGCACTGATCGTCTGCCGAATCGCACTGTAACCGGGCGGTTGGAGAGAGGCAGCGACCAGCCAGCCACCGATCATCGCCATCGGTGCCACGATCGAGGAGGCGACGGCCCACCGTCGCACCGCGGGCAGCGTGGACGCAGCGGGAGTCACCTGATGCCATCCTCGCCCCGACAGCCGGCCTGGGCCGCCAAGCCGGACAGCCCGCTCCGCCCGATCTCATCTGGATTCATCTCAGGGAGCAAGCACCTGCGGTGCGCCGCTTTCCGTGCGGATCGCGGTTGAGTGGCGGCGGGCCAGACGACTCACCGCTCACGCTGTCTCCGACCCGGGGTACGACTAAGAGCTGCTAACGCAATGGCGTTCGATCAGGGAGCGGCGTCCAGGTGCGCCGGCTGCAAGGCGGAGGAGGCCCCGGTACCGCTGTTGTACCGGGGCCGACGACAACGCCGCAGATGGCGTGCCTGGGCGACGCGAGCCGAACAGTTATTGTGTTAGCAGCTCTAACGCGAGTAGATCCGGTGCCAATTGGCGGTGGACGGCTGGAGCTTGCCGGCCGGGCCTTGGCCTAGCAGGTGGAACAGATTGCCGGTGATCACCCTGACCTTCGCGGCGGCAGCGGCCGGCTCGCCGCTGCCCGGGTCCAGTGCCGGGATCCAGTTGTTGGTCCCACTGTCCCATACACCCGCGCCACTGGCCGGGTCGGTGTAGTAGGTCATGTCCGAGTAGAAGAGAGCTCCGACACGGGTGCGGGCCTGTGCCTCCTTCGCCGGCAGTGCCGAATGCGCCAGTACCTGGACGTCTGCCGGATGACCCTCGGCAGGCTCCAGACTGTCCACATCAGAGCCGATGACGCCCGGTAGCACGGAGCCGTTGTGCAACCCGGTACCCGCGAAGATCCAGGCACCAGCGTCGGTCACGGTCAGGTTCGCGTGCACGCCCGGCTCGAGGAAGCCGTTGTACGCCTCACCGACAAAGTCGGTCTCCGGCCAGCTCGCCGGCGGCGAAGCCCACGTATTCCCCGTGACCTCGCCCCGGTCGCCGGTGCCGTCCATCGGGTCGGCCGCCGAGTCGCGGTAGTCGACCACCTCGCGGTCGGCGCCCAGCGGGGAGGCCTGGCTGCGCACGTGGCGCAGTATGCCGCTGGCCCCGAAGAACGCGAGGTTCAGGCCGTGCTGCTGGGCGACGGTGGTGGCCTGCCGCTCGGGTAGCGACCAGCATTCGTCGTGTCCCAGGGACAGCAGAACACGGTGGTTCGCCAGGATCTGCGGGTGCTCGGCAACGGTGAGATCGGTAGCGTATGACAGGTCCAGTCCGTCTTGTTCCATCAGGCGCACCAGTGGAGCTTCCAGCCACAGGAAGTCGCCGGTGCCCTGCTCGTCGCCGTAGGGCCGGTCGTAGCTGACCACCCGGGCGCGGGAGCACAGCGGGTAGACGCCCCGTGGGCAGCTGCCCTGTCCGACGTAGTAGTCGTAGCCGCCGTAGGGGTTCCACGCCTGCCAGGTGAACACGTCGTTCTTGAGCAGGTAGGTGCCGTGGCCGGTAGGGTCCCACACGGTCAGCGGCACGTAGCTTTGCTCCTGGCCGCTGCCGACCAGTTTGAGCAGGTAGTCACCCTGGACGAACGCGTTGGTGATCGGAAACGTCAGGGACGGTCGCCAATTGTCGCAGGACACCATGTTCGTCTTCGGGGTCACCGGGCACGTGGGCTGGGTCCGAGCGGGGAGCGCCGTGGACTGCCACACCAGCCGTGCGCCGATGCCCTGGTAGTAACCGACCCGGTAGGCCTCGACGTGGAAGCGGGGGGCGGCGGTCGAGACGTACAGCGTGACCCGTTGGCCTGCTGCCGCGTAGACGTGGTCGGCGAAGCCCGAGATCCCACCGTCGCGGGCAGCACTGATCACCCATCCGGGTGACCCTCGCTTCTTGTTCTCGGCGGTCACCCAGTTCGCCCGCACGCCGTCGGAGGCCAGGAACGTCGCCGGTGTCGGGCGGGCAGTCGCGGGATGCGGCGCGGGGACGTGGGCGGCGCGCGCCGTCGAGTGGTACGTCGCGAGCACGGCGGCGGCCACGCCGAGCACGGCGGCGAGCACGATGGCGATCAGCAGCCGTGACCTCGATGTGCGCATTTGATCTCCCCTACTCGCTGCTCCGTCCGGGAGAACCCCTACCCGTCGGCCGGTGGCACCGATCCATCGTGGCGCTGATCTGGCAGCAGCGCGAATCAGTGGCCGATGCGTGGAGGCGCCGGTCGGCCGGTTGGCGAAACTGGATCAAGTCGAGCCGCTCGACCGGCGGATCAGCGGCCGCGCGGACTCCCGCGTTCCGGCGTCCTGGAGCGGTTGATGGGGCTTGAAAATGCGAGCTGAAGCAAATCGTGATGCGCCACTTGGGCATGCACCTCGGCCATGGTGCGCTGTTGGGCACACTGCGGCGCATCATGGCTACGGCGGGAGTAGGTGGTGTCTGCACCGCAGCAAATGTGGCGTCATCCATCAGCGCCTGATGCGCGTACCCGCGACACAGCCCACCAATTAAGGGCTGATCGAAACTGCCGGCCGCTCTGTGGGCCTACGACGGGTGCAGTCGCTACTGGCAGCTGGTGGGGGCGATTTGGTGCTTGTGTTTGTCGACATGCTGTGCTGCGGTGTCGTCGCGCCACTGGGCGTCAGCCTGTCACTGCCAGCTCCACCGTCGATTCGCTGTCGGCGACTACTGGTCGCCAGGTGTTTCATCGGCCCGTGGCGGGTACTCGCGGACCAAGACACTGAGCCCGAGGAGGCGTGATGACGACACCGGAGACCACCCGCGGGCAACGTCTGCGTCAGGCGAGCGCTGAGGTCGGCCGACACTGGGACACGTTGCAGGACAAGGTGCCCGCGCCCGTGCTGCGCCTGCTGGTCATGCTGCCGTGGGTCATGCGCCGCATGCCGGTCCCGTTCTGGGTGCCGCTCGCGCTGATGCTGGTGCGCCGCATCCGACGGCACCAGGCGAAGCGGCGCGCCCGACTCGACAACCGCACGGCTGGGCGCCGCTGACCGCCGACCGTCGAGTGCACCCCTAGTTCACGTTCATCGGCGGTTTCGCAGGCCGGTCGCCGACGGCAGAACGATCACGAGACGACCGTCGAGTTGAGTGCCAGGACTGTGTGGTTCGATCCCGCCGGCGCCCCGCTGTGCCACGACGCCCACCGCCCTCACGCCTCCGACGGCAAGCTGGAGTTCCTGCTCGACGAGCTGCGCGGCCCGCATGTTATCCGCCTGGCCTGGAGTTGCGTGAGACCCGGCAAGCCTGAGAGCCGTGACCATCTGATTTGCGAGCGTCATGCCGGAGACCCCACCGACCCGCTCGCGGACCGCCGGTCTCGGCGCACGCCCGGCCACCGTCTGCTGCTGGTCAACTATCTCGCCGATCTGGTTCCGGGCACCAGGAACGAGGCGCCGGGGAACAGCCGGTCACTCCGGATCAACCTGACAGTCATGTGCCCGCACTCTGCCAGCGCGACGGCATGCCGCAACCACGCGCGTCCGCAGTACCCAGGGTCGGCTCCAGGGTTGCCGCCCCACCGCCCAACCGACAACCTCACCGACCGAGCGGGTGACGCCCGTATCCAGTGAACGTCCTGGACAGGTCGGTCACCGTCCCACCGGGTGTTCGGAGAACCAGAAGCTCGCCAGGATCGGCATGCCGGTCGCGAAGGCGATGCCGAATGCGACGCAGGGCGGGTCGTGGAAGCGAACACCGAGCATGGCTACGCCCAGTCCGAAGGCGATCGCCAGCATCGCGAGCACGCCGATACGCGTCTGTGACGGCTCAGTCGGTGCCGGCTTGCCTTCGAGTTTGCGGGCGAGACATGGGTCGTCCTCCCACAGCTCACACGCGAGCTGCCGCAGTTCACGTCGTTCTCGTCTGTTCATGGTCATCGCGGTACTTTCGGGCGTTCGGGTGAATGGGTGATCCTGGTCGGCGGCATCGGGGAAGCGCCGGGCGAAACTATATATATCGTGAGACGATATATATAGTTTCGCCGGTTGGGATGTCCGAAGTCTGGCGCTCCGCTCAGGCGCCGGTTTCGGCGTTCTTGGTCGGGTTGAGAGCCGGCAGTGCCTGGCCGACGAACAAGTCGTAAGCGACGATGCCCACGGCGCCACCGAGGAGTGGCCCGGCTATGGGGATCCACCAGTAGTTGGCGAAATACTCGTACGTTCCGGGAAATGCGATGTGTCCCCACCCGGCTATCAGGGTGAACAGGCGAGGCCCGAGGTCACGGGCCGGGTTGATGGCGTAGCCCGCGTTGGTGCCGAACGACAGGCCGATCGCGACGACGATGAGTCCGATGATGAACGGCGTCAGATTGGCGCCTGGCGCGGTGTTGCGGTTGTCCACCAGGGCCGCGACGACGATCAGGAGCAGCGCTGTGCCAATGATCTGGTCGACGAACGGGCCAACCCAGGTACCGTTGAAGTATTTCGCGGGAAATGTCGCGAAGATGGAGAACGTGCTCAGTGAATCCGTCCGGGCGGCGATGTGGTTCGCCTGGTCGAAGGTGTTGATCGCGGCCGCGTAGGCCGCGTACACGAGGGCAGCGGCGGCAAACGCCCCGACGACCTGGGCCAGCCAGTAGCCGGGCACTTTCCGCCAGGGGAACCCGCGCCGCAACGCGAATGCCAGCGTGACGGCGGGATTGATGTGGCCCCCGCTGATGCCGGCACACACGTAGACGGCCAGGACCACGCCGAGGCCCCAGCCCCACGCGATGATCAGCCAGTTCGCCGGTCCGAAGGCCGCGGACTCCCTGCCGGAACCGGGCAGGCCGGCGACGGCGACCGCGACGGACCCGCAGCCGAACATGATGAGGATGAACGTGCCGAAGAACTCGGCGAGCATTTCCCCGCCGTAGGTCCCGGCCAGCCGTGCGCGTACCCGGTGCATGCCGGTGCCGGGTGCCTCCGGTGGGACGCTTGCCTGTGAGGTCGGGTTCTGGGTGTTCGAGTGCTGACCGGTCGTCGTGTCAGACATGGGACCACGCTCCTTCGCCGTGGATTCGATGCGCGCAATCGCGCCCGTGGCTGGGCCGCGGGTGAATGGGTTGCCCGTGAACGGGCCTGCCGGTGAGTAGGCCAGGACGCGGACGATTACGGAGCGCAGGGCACCGCATGCCTCAGATCGCGCACGCGTACCCGGTGCCCCCAGCGCACCTCGGCGATTCGCACGATCGAACACGTCACGAGTGAGGCATACCCATCCCAGCGGCGCCGAACGGAGTTTAAACGTGTCGTGCGTCACACTTTCTGGAACGAGCCGCCGGTCCGTGCCCGATTGTCCGATATGCGGCGCACAAGTAGCCGTCCTCGGTGCCGCTGAACCCGTCGGTGACGCGGTAGTCGCAGTCGAACACGAACTCCGGGCGGCAAGCAGCCGTATCGGCGCCGCATTGTTGGCGTTGAAGCAGGATAAACGAATCACCTGTCCTACTTCGACTTCGTGCCTGACTTGGACATCGGCACAATCATGCCCAAGTCAGGCACGGCTCCTTGTCCGTCAAGACGATGCTCTGTCACCTGTAGCGAGTCCGTCGGCGGGTCCGAGGAGGTCCCAACGGTTGCCGGCGATGTCGCGGAATACGGCGACGCGGCCGTAAGGCTCGGTTCGGGGTTCGGTGAGGAATGTGACTCCGGCGTTGTGCATGCGTTGGTAGCTGTGGTCGAAGTCGTCGACCTGGAGGAAGAAGCCCACGCGTCCGGCGTGCTGGTTGCCGATGGCGGCGGTCTGGTGTTCGCCATCCGCCCGGGCGAGCAGGATTCCCGTCTGTGCGTTCGGTGGACGGACTACCACCCATCGCTTGGCTCGGCCGTCGTTGGTTTGAGCGGGTGAGTCCTCGACGAGCTCGAAGCCGAGGGCGGTGGTGAAGAAGTCGATCGCCTCGTCGTAATCCCCGACGATGATCGCGGTCAGCTGGAGGAATGCCATGAGGCAACGATGGCATCCCGAAGGCGGCGACAAGCAACTCGCGGCGCTGCGAGGACATGGTGCGACCACGCCTGTCGCGCTGCCGGGCTGAGATCGGTCAGCGCGGGAGTGTGAAGCTGTTTCTCCGGGCGAGGTGGGCTAGGCTCATCTTGTATCATGATGTTGATACAAGATGGGAGACTGTTTCGTGTCAGCCGCTGCCACGCTCGGCCTTGTCGCGATCATGGGGCTGTTCGGCCTGCTCATCTTGATCCCGCTGTGGCCGGGACGACGTCAGGGGCAACGGCTGCTGCGCAGGTGGGGGATCACCGACCAGAGCGACCAGGATGTCGCGGACGCCGTGACCTACCTACGGCGGCGCCGGTTGTGGTATCCGTGGCTGTTCATGGCCGTGCCGAGCGTCGCGGCACACTGGTTCGGCGTCGATGCACGCGACACGGGGTGGAATCTGCTCGTCACGGTCCTGGTGGGCTCGCTGGTCGCGGAAATCCTGGCCCAGCGGCGGGTCCGGGCGGCGCAGCGGTCGGCACTGCTGGTCCGCCGCAGTGTCGGCGATCTTGTACCGCTGTGGGCGCTGGTCGTGTTCGGCTTGGCCCTGGTCGTCACCGTCGTGCGGCTGGTCACGATAGGAGAATGGTCGCTGCTGGCGGCGGCACTGGTCGCGATGGCCGTCGCCGGGCTGGTCGTACTGCTGGCCGTGCGCAGGCCGGCCATCGGCAGACCCGAGGTCGACCTGGCCATGCGCACCCGCAGCGCGCGCGTCGCCGTCGGCCTGGGCATCGCCGTGCCGGCATGGCTGGCGGGCGAGTCGGCCGACCTGGCCAGCCTCCTGCTGGCTGTGTTCGGTCTCGCCTGCCTGCTGGCGATCGCTCAGCCCGACCGGCAGGGCATGGCCGTCGGCGCGGGCTGAACGATCGTGCCGATCAGGGTGGTCGTGGACACCGACAGCGGTCTCGCGCCATGGCGGCAGGTCAACGACCAGATCATCCGGCTGATCACCAGCGGCGCCCTGCCAGCGGCGGCACGACTTCCGCCCATCCGCCAGCTCGCTCGCGATCTCGGTTTGGCCGCAGGGACGATCGCCCGGGTGTACCGGGAATTGGAGACTGCGGGCTGGGTGAGCACGGCACGCGCCAAGGGCACCGTGGTCGCGCAACCCGCGGTGCGCCCCGATCCGGCCGCCCTACTGCGCGCGGCAGCGGCCGAATTCGCGGCGCTGGCACACGATCTCGGCGCGAACGCTGACACCGCGATCGCAGCACTGCACACAGCCCTGCACGCCACCGAAGACCAGCGACCGCACCGGACCCCGCATCGCTCTCGTTGTTCTTCGCCGATCCCGACGACATGCCCACCATCGACGTGATCCAGGACCGGGCGTGATGCCTCAGTCAGATCTGGTGCTCGATCATGTCAGTCGCGGCGCGCGACCGGACTCGGACTGGTATCCGAGCCTGCCGGCGATGGTGGCGATCGTCGCATCGGTGGAGCTGGGCGTTCGGGCCGCGGATCGAGTTCGGCTACCGGGCCGGTGCGGTGAAAAGTTCGTCGTGGAAAGCTGCGTGAGTTGCCGCGGACTCACAAGAGAATGTTTCCCTCGGGATCCTCGGTCACCAGCTCCATGACTTTCCCACTGCCGCGCGGGCCGGTCAGCGTTTTGTGGTGATCGTGGTGACCGGCAGGCCGAACCGGCGCTCGGCTTGGTGCGGCAGGTCGGCCCGCAGCCAGCGGGAGGCGCGGCGGGGCAGCGTGGCCACGATGATCTCGTCGAACTCGCGGCCCGCGAGCACCTTCTCGATGGCTTCGAGCGGCTGGGCGCTCCCGAGGTCGCCGTCCGCCTGAACCTTCCGCACGGCGAGGTCGGCGAGCACCTGGTCCAGCCGTTGCCGGGCCTGCGCTGTCGCCTCCTCGTCGGAGGCAGGTCGACCGAAGTCCATCACCACGCTGGGCATTGGCATCAAGCCGCCGGCGGCAGGCACCGTGTGGTAATTCGCGGCGGCGGTGTTCGGGATGAGCACGTAGAAGGAGCTCGGCCCCGCCTCGATCCTCTTGTCGAGCTCGTTCTGCAGCTCCGCGCCCAGAAGGGTCTGGTTCGCGACCACGAGGTAACTGCGCATGAAGACCACCCACTCGGTCAGCACTTGACACGCTGTGCTATCTCATGATAAGTCGCCGCACGTGCCGTGGTCTACGGGCGACGGCCCGCAGCGGTCGCCGTCGAGACGAGGTGGAACCCGCGCACCACCCGGGCTAAGAGCTGCACGAAGGACTTGCCGGTCGAGCGAGAATCCCGACCGACGCCTCGAACCCGCCGGGCTCACCGCAGATGGGACAGGTCGGCGGCGCCGACCATCCCGGCCTCCCAGCCGAGCTCGGCGAGGCGCACCTCGGCGACCGGGCGGTGCCCGCGCCCGGTGAGGTTCCGCGGAAGACGGCCTCGACGCGGGAGCGCAGCACCTCCCCCGCCGCGGAGACGCCGCCGCCGATGACGAACAGCGACGGGTCGAGCACGGCGGCCAGCTGCGGCCAGTCCGAGCCCGATCCAGCGCCCGATCTCGTCGAAGCAGTGCAGTGCTCCCACGTCGCCGCGCTGCGCGGCGGCGGTGACCATCTCGCCCGTGATGCGCGTCCGGATCGCCCCCCGGCGTCCGCGAGCAGCTCCGGCCGCGAACGCCGGGGAGTGGCGGGCGATCTCCGGGCCTCGGTGACGCAGCGCGCGCCCGGAGCCGTACTGCTCCCAGCACCCCTGCAGCCCGCACCCGCAGCGCCGGCCGTAGGGGACCATCGTGATGTGGCCGATCTCGGCTGGCCACGCCCGTAGCCCGCCGCGCAGCAGCCGTCCCGCCGACGACGAGGCCGCCGCCGACCCCGGTGCCGATCGTGATGGCGGCGAGGTCGTCGTGGTCGCGGCCCGCGCCGAAGCGCGGACTCCGCCCACGCGGCGGCGTTCGCGTCGTTCTCGACGATCGACGGGCAGGTCCAGCTGCGCGGTCAGCGACTCGCGCAGGTTCTCGTCCCGCCAGGCGAGGTTCGGCGCGAACATCACCGTCGAGCGCGCCGCGTCGACGAAGCCCGCCGCGCCGATGCCGACCGCGGCCACGGTGTGCGTCGCGGCGAGCTCGCGGACGGCGTCGGCGATGGCCTCCGAGCACTCCGCCGGTGTCCTGCGCCGGGGTCTCCCGGCGGGTGTGGGCGAGCAGCTTGCCGGCGCCGTCGACGACCCCGGCGGCGATCTTGGTGCCGCCGACGTCGACGCCGACGGTGAGGGCGTCCGCTCGGGACCTCGTCCGCGCTCAACCGCCCCGCTGCCGGGCTGTTCGTCACGCCAGCCGGCCGCGGACGGCGAGCGCGTCGACGTCGATGTCGCCCATGTCGGTGACGACGAGGTCGGCGCCCTCGGCCTGCAGCGCGTCGACGTCGTCGGCCCGCGAGACCCCCAGCGCCCCGAACTCGCCGGCCTGCGCGGCCTGGATGCCGTTGGTGGCGTCCTCGGCGACGAACGCGTCGTCGGGGGTCGACGCCGAGCTCCCGGCGCCGCCGTCAGGAAGATCTCCGGGTTCGGCTTGCCCTGGGCGAAGTCGCGGCCCGAGACGTCGACGTCGAACGCCGCGTGCAGGTTCCCCGAGTCCGCCGTATGGCCGTTCGCGCGCAGGTCGATGCGCTCTCGCAGGAAGAGCTTGGCGTTCTTCGACGACGAGGCCGCCGCGATCGGGATGCCCGCGTTCTTGACCGCGACGACGAAGCGCACGGCGTCGTCGTAGGCGGAGAACTTCCCGTCCTCGATCAGCCGGATGATCATGTCCTGCTTGTGCTCGCCGTACTCCGTCACGCGCCGGTCGATGTCCGGCACGCCGAAGTACTCGAGCGCCGCCGTCGCCCCGGCCTTGCGCGGCTTGCCCGACATCCGCTGCTGGTAGAGCTCGGGGGTGAACCCCTCGGGCGATCCACGTCGTCTGCGTCGCGGATGTCGGACCAGGGGCCCTCCATCAGCTCGCTGCAGCGACTCCCGCCAGGCCTGCTCGTGCGGGGAGTCGACGAGCACCCCGTCGACGTCGAAGATCGCGCCCTCTGAAGCCGTCGCTCATGCTCGCTCCCTCCCGTTCGTGCCCGATCAGGACCTGCCCGTCGCCGGCAGGCGCCGAGGCGGGGATCGTGGGCCGGGTCGTCGACCAGGGCCACCGCGGCCCGGTCCCCGGCACCCGAGCTCGTGGACCTCGCCGCCGACGCCGATGCGCACCGGCCCGCGGAAACCCCTCGGTGGCGACCTCGACGACGGTCAGCTCGTCGCCGGCGATCGACACCCGCAGCGGTCGTGCCCCGGAACGACATCGAGAACGCGCAGGCCGTCGAGGCGGTGTGCTGAGCCGCGGCGCGAAGTGCAGCACGCCGTCGTGGACGCTGCGCTGCCGACGTAGGCGCGCTGCAGCAGGTCGAGGGTCCCGGACATGACACCCATGTGGATGCCCTCCTTGGTCGTGCCGCCCTGGACGTCGCTCGATGTCGCTCTCCAGCGCGCACGAGGAACCGCTCCCAGGAGCTGTCCGGGTCCATCGCCGGCGAGCACCGCCGGCGTGCGCGACGAGCGTCAGCGTCGAGCCGTGCGAGGTGCGCTGGTCGTAGTAGTCGATCGTGCGGCGGGCAGCTCCGGTCGTCGTGACGTCGTAGCCGAGCCGGCGCGAAGATCGCGCGCAGCTCCTCGTCGGAGAACAGGAAGAACAGCATGACCGCGTCGGCCTGCTTGGCGACCTTGTAGCGGTCCGGGTCGTCGCCCTCGGCCTTGAGGATGCGGTCCATGCGCTGGATGTTGGTGTGCTTGGCCCGGTAGCGCTCCCAGTCGAGCTCCTCGAGGTCCTCGTAGCCCTCGAACTGGCTGATCCGGTGCCGTCCGGGTGGAACGGCACGTACATCTTGCGGCTCATCTCGGCCCAGCGCGCGATCTCGTCGTCGGTCAGCCCGAGGCGGCTGCGCAGCGCCCGGCGGCGGGCTGGCGGGCAGCAGGCCGAGCACGCGCGGGGCGGTGTCGAGCGATCCAGGCCACCATGACGTTGGTGTAGGCGTTGTTGCGCAGCCCGCCTGTCTCCGCGCCGGGGTAGCGCTCGTGGAACTCGTCGGGGCCCATCACGCCGTGGATCTCGTAGCGGTCGCGGTCGCGGGTTGTAGTGGGCGATCGAGGCCCAGAAGCGCGCGATCTCGAGCATCAGCTCGGCGCCGTAGTCGCGCAGGAACTCCAGGTCGTCGGTGGCCTGGTAGTACTGCCAGACGTTGTAGAAGATCGCGGCGTTGACGTGGCGCTGGTTGTGGCGAGTGGTCGGGGTCCCACTGCCCGAGAGCGGGTTGAGGTGGACGACCTGCGTCTCCTCGGTGCCGTCGCTGCCGCACTGCCACGGGAACATGGCGCCCGGAAGCCCGCCTCGCGGGCGGCCGCGCCGGGCCTCGGCGAGCCGGCGGTAGCGGTACATCAGCAGGCCGCGGGTGACCTCGGGCAGCCGGAAGTTGAGGAACGGGTAGATGAAGAGCTCGTCCCAGAACACGTGCCCGCGGTAGGCCTCGCCGTTGAGCCCGCGGGCCGGGACGCCCGCGTCGTGGCGGGCGGTGTGCCGCGAGCAGACCTGCAGGACGTGCGCGATGTGGAACCGCAGCAGCAGCTGCACCCGGGGCTCCCGCGGGCAGCTCGACGTCGCAGACGTCCCAGAGCTCCGTCCAGGCCGACGCGTGCTCGGCGAAGGCCTCGGCGAAGTCCGGGTAGCGCACGACGTGCCGGCCGGCGGCGGTCAGCGTCTCGGTGATCGCGTTGTCGTGGCTGGTGAAGAACGAGACCATCTTCTCCACCCGCACCGACTCGCCCTCGTGCGCACGTCGAGGTCGAGCACCTGCTGGATGTAGTCGTTCATCTGGTGCAACGTGCGCTCCGACCGCCAGCCTGCTCGACCGCCCCAGCTGCAGACCCGGGTGCGGGCGGCCTCGGAGATGTAGAGGTTCGACTGCCGGGTGCGCACCTTCAGCGCGATGATCTCCGGGCCGAACGTCCGCGGGGTGACCGGGTCGAGGTGGCGGCCCTCGAGGTCGCGGTAGCGGGCGACCATCTGGTTGTCGACGCGGCCGTCGATGGCGGAGACGATCTCGACTCGACCCGACCAGTTCTCGGGGGTCAGCGTCCACTCGATCGCCGGCCTGGTGGCTGTGGGCCATGATCACGAAGCGGCGGCTGCGCAGCGTCGTCTCCCGGCCCTTGCGGTCGCGGAACCGGAGACGCCGCGGCCAGCGTCGCGGTGCGGATGTCGTAGGTGTGCCGGTAGGCGAGCACTTCGACGTTGGCGAGCCGTGATCGCCTCCTCGCCCTCGATGCGCAGCTTGAGGACGAGCCAGTTCGGCAGGTTGACCAGGTCCTCGTTGAGCACCGGGCGGCCGCCGAGGATCGTCGTCTCCCGGTTGAAGCCGCCGTGGGCGTAGGTGCCCGGGTAGTGGACGCCGGCCGGTGTCCTCCCACTCGGCGGCACCGCGGGTGCAGAAGTAGCCGTTGCCCGTCGACGTCAGCGCCTCGCGCAGGCCCTCGTCGCCGGGGTCGAAGTGGTCGTAGACGAGCACGCAGTCGGACTCGGATTCCCGGTCGTCCGGGGGCCGGCCCTCGGCGACGGCCAGAGTGGACAGCAGCTGGGCCACTTCCTCCGGGGAGGAGAGGATGAAGTCGGCCGACGTGTTCCGATCGCCCACTTCGGGATCATCGGCCGTGCCGACGAAGATGCCGGCTCCCCCGCGACCGGCCAGTGCCCGGAAGGCATCCTCGTCGGTGATGTCGTCGCCGAGGTAGATCGCAACCACGTCCGGCGAGTCCAGGCCCAGGTCGCGGAGCAGGTGGAGCACGGCCTTGCCCTTGTGCCAGTCGATCTGCGGCTGAAGCTCGTAGACCATCTTGCCCGGCGTCATCTTCAGCCGATCCGGATGCTCGGCGAGGAGAGTCTCGACCACGGTGGCGATCCGTTGGCGCCGGTCCGGGTCGACGAGCCGGTAGTGCACCGCGACCGAGGCCTTCTTCGGTTCGATCACCACGCCCGGGATCGAGCCGGTTTCGGTGCGTAGGCGATCGGTGACCTCGCCGATGACGTCCTCGAACCCGCTCACGGCATCGTGGTGGATCTCGCCGGCGGCTGGGCTCCAGATGTCGAAGCCGTGGCTGCCGGCGACCACCAGGTCGTCGACCCCCATCAATCGTTGCACGTCCAGCCGGTCACGCCCGGTGACCACGCAAACCTGGCAGCGCATCGCCAGCGCGCGCACCGTGTCGCGCATGCGGTCGGAGATCAGGGCGTCCTCGGGGTGGTCCACGATCGGCGTCAGCACACCGTCGTAGTCGAGGAACACCGCCGGGCGCCGTCCGTCCAGCCGCTGGGCGAACCGATCACCGTCACGCAACGCGTGGGGAAGTTCTCGGATCATCGACATCGGCTCGGTCATCGTCAGGCCATCTCCTCCAGCTCGCGCCCCTTCGTCTCCTTGACGAACTTGAACACGAAGAAGATCGACACGAAGGCGAAGAACGTGTAGATGCCGTACGCAAGTCCCAGCCCGACAGCCGATAGCGCGGGGAAGGTCGTGGAAATGGCGAAGTTGGCCAGCCACTGCGCCGCTGCGGCGACGGACAGGGCCATCGCGCGGATCTTGTTGCTGAACATCTCACCGAGCAGCACCCAAACCACGGGGCCCCACGTCGCTCCGAAGAACACGACGTAGAGGTTGGCGGCGATGAGCGCGATCGACCCGGCCGAACCCAGGTCCGGCGTGCCGTTCACGATCGGCGCGGTGCCGAAGAGCAGGGCGAGGACGCCCAGACAGACGAACTGACCGATCGAGCCGATCACCAGCAGTGGCTTGCGGCCGATCCGGTCGACCAGCGCGATGGCGATGACCGTGGTGAGGATGTTGGTCACCGACGTGATCACAGTGATCGCCAGTGCGTTCTGCTCGCTGAACCCCACCGCCTGCCACAGCACCGAGGAGTAGTAGAAGATGACGTTGATGCCGGTGAACTGCTGGAAAATCGACAGTCCGATGCCGATCCAGACGATCGGCAGCAGCCCCAGCCTCGGGCCACGGACGGTCACGAAGCCGGTGCGTTCGGTCTTTCCTCTGACCGTCCGGATGATCTCCGTGATCTTCGCGTCGATGTCTCCGCCGACGAACCGCCGCAGCACCTCTGCCGCTTTGGCCAGCTGCTCCTTCTGGACCAGGTATCGCGGCGACTCCGGGATCGTCAAGGCCAGGAGGCCGTAGACGAGGGCGGGAATCAGCAGCGACAGGAACATCCACCGCCACGTCGCGAGGCCGAACCACAGGGGATCCAACGCGCCGCCCGATCCGGCGACCAGTGCGTAGTCCACGAGCAACGCTACGAAGATGCCGGACACGATGGCCAACTGCTGCAGCGAGCCCAGCCTGCCGCGCAGGTACGCCGGCGAGATCTCCGCGATGTAGGCGGGAGCGATCACGGATGCGGCACCGACACCGAGACCTCCGATCAACCGCCAGGACGCGAGTTCCCAGATCGAGAACGAGAAGCCGCTGCCCAACGCGCTGATCGCGAACGCGATCGCCGCGAGCCACATGACGCGGATCCGACCGTAGCGGTCCGCGATCGCACCCGCGAACCAGGCGCCGATCGCGCAGCCGATCAGCGCCGCGGCGACTGCGAAACCGAGGACAAAGGGCGACGCGTTGAAGGTTTCCCCGACAGCCTTGACGGCGCCGTTGATCACCGCGGTGTCGTAGCCGAAGAGGAAACCGCCGAGCGCCGCCGTCGCGGCGACGAGCACGGTGCGCCCGGTACCCGGGGTGGGATAGCTGATCCGCTGGGCAGGACTGCCCAGCTGCCAAGGGGGTTCGCCCAACGGTGGTTGTTCCCCCGGTGTGGTCCCCATATGGACCTCCCCTGCGTGAGGGTCTCCGAGGCGGTCTGCGCTCGACGGCCCCCTCACACCTCCCTACAGGGTGTGTCTGAATTCACATCCTGTCAAGTGGACTGTCGCCTGCGCAAGTTTGCACGCGAGCACCGCCTTGTGTGGATGCACCGCCTCCTGGCACGCGGTCACGAACACGGCCGACCGACCGCAACTTTCCTACCGAGGAGAGCCGGCGCCTGGCAGTCCGGGCCGATTCACGGATGGGACTCATCTCAGTCCGAGTTCCTCGAGGTCGGGATGTGCTTGCGGATCGGCTGCTTTGTCACGTGCGGGGGCTCATCTACCCGCTGCATGAATGCCTACAGTGTATTCTCACCGAGGAACGGGAACATCCGGTCCTACGCTGAACGGGATCTTGCCGTTCTTGAGGCGCGTAACGCGAAGTGCTTCACGGTTCCCGTGCCGCCGTGGAGTTGTTCGTGTCAGGTCACTCCGGCCACTCGCGACACAGCAGTTTCGCTCACCGCGGCAGAGCGGCCAACGCGCCGTTGTCGAGGTGGACCGTGCGGACGGCCACCCGCGTCAGCGCCGACTGGTGCGTGGTCATGACGGCGGTGCGTCGCGAACGAGCTGGGTCAAGGCTTCCACGACGAGTTGCTCGGCTTCGATGTGGAGGCCGGCCGTCGGTTCGTCGAGGAGCACGGTGAGTCTGCCTGGGCGTGTTCAGCTCGCGCATCCACATGGTGAACACCGCGCCCAGCGGCGAAGTCATGGTCCTCGTCGGCCGCGTCGTCAATCGCCGGTTGAACCCGGGCTCGCATGCGGCCGCTGACCTCGCCCTTGGATTCCGCCTCGGCGGTCAGTTTGGCCAGCGCTGGATCGAGACCGAGTTTGCGCCGAACCGCCTCGTCCAGTCGTTGCATGCCTGGGTCCTACACGGCATCGACCTGACTGTCCGCGTTCCGAGCTACCCGCTTGCCTTTCCGGACGAGCCATCCGATGAGTAGGCCGACCGCCACCTCGACTCCGGTCATGCACACCTGCGTGTGTCCGATCCGTACAGGATCAATCACGCTAGGTAACCCATGGACGGGCGCTGGTCGCGGCTGCCACGCGATGACCGACGCGCTGCAGAGCTCGCCGTCGCACGGTCCGGCGCGTGCGCACCGCCGCTGCCGAACTGGTCGCGGAACTGTCGCCCGCTCCCGACGGACTGCCGCACGTCCCGGCAGCCGGGATAGTTGGATGCTGCGGATCGCCCCCTGTCTCGGCGCCGGTCACTCCAGCGGACGACACCGTTTGCTGCGACGCCCTCGCCAGCGCCGATCGCTTCGAATCCACGTCGGAAAAAGACGTTCCTGCCAACACGAAGCATCGACGCCTGCAACGCCGGACCCGAATTGTCGCGCAGGTGCACCCCCTTGCAGTCCAGTGTCCGACGTGACCGCCGAACAGACGGTCCGCACCCAGTTCGCCCGCCCCCAGTGGCGACGAACCCGTTGCGCAGGAAGAGGTCACCTTCAACGTCGATCTGCTCCGCGCTGAGGGCAGGACCTGAATGGTTGGGCAGCCGCGCGTGCTGGGCGAGCTAGCGGGCGGCAGTATCGACACACGTGGCGAGCCCAAAGCCGAGGAGCAAGGTGCCCATGGTGCGGTTGAGACCGATCTGGACACGCCGACGGCTGACGAAGTGACGGGCTTTCTCGGCCATGAACGAAACCGTGCCCAGCCAGATCAGGCCCAGCGCGATGTGCACCGCAACCAGCAATGAGGTGACCGGGAAGACGGCGGCGTCGCGTGGTAGAAACGTCGGTAGCAGAGATATGTAGAAGATGCCGACCTTGGGATTCAGTAGGTTGGCCAGTAGGCCCGATCGGAAGGCGGCCGCTCGAGTCCTGGTCCCGGCTGACGCGGGCTCGTCTACGGCGAATCCATCCTTCTTCGCATCCTTGAAGCTACGCACGCCCAGGTAGCACAGGTACAAGGCACCGGCGACACGTACGGCCGTGTAGGCGGTATTCGAGGCCGCCAGGATTCCGGTGATGCCTAGGGCGCTGGCAAGTCCCCACAGCGCGCAGCCGAGCGAGATACCAAGGGCTGTAGAGAATCCATGACCGAAGCCGCCGGAAAAGCTCATACGGAGCACGATAGCTACATCGGGGCCCGGCGCTATGGTCAACAATGCGGCCACGAGGGTGAACGCGATCAAGCTGCTCAGCATGCGCGAAAGGTACCGCAAAGATCACACGGCTCCGCCATCTCCGACACCGGTTAACCCGATCGTGACGCCTGCCGCTCCACTCTGCCGCAGTCAATCGACCATCGGTACGCTTTCTCGTCCTCTCGACCGCCTCCCCAGCTCGGTCGGGCCGAGCACACCGATCCGCATCCCGACGGCGGCTGCCACCCCGAGCACCGCGCACAGCAGCCATGCGGACGAGCCGTAGAATTGATAGAGGGCGGTGCCGACGCTGGGGCCAACCGCGTAACCTGCGGTTTGTGCGCCAGTCATGGCACCGATGTACCGCCCGCGCAGGCCGTCCTGGGCAGCCATCGCCGGGTAAGCGACCACCGAAGGCGCACTGACTATCTCGCCGAGGGTCCAGACCAAGGTGCCGGCGAAGAAGATCCAGATCCCGGCGGGGATGCCGAACGCGGCCACCCCGAGTCCGATCATCCCGCTACCCAAGGTAATCGCAGTTCGTATCGACTCCGCTGCACGTACCGGGTGAGGGGCAGTTCAATCGCCAGCACCAGAATTCCATTGAGCGCTAGCAGGATGCCATAGAGCGGTTCAGGCAAGCCGCGGTGGTGAATCTCCAGCGGCAGTAGCGCAATGTACTGGACCTCGGCGAGCGAGGTGACGAACTGCGCCAAGACGACCAGGACGAAAGCCCGGTCGCGGGCGAGGTCCGATGCTTCCCGTCCGCCTTTCCGCACGTTTCCGGGTCGCCATCCTCGGCAACTGGAGAAGGGCGACCAAGCCGAACACCAGGCACGTCCCGCCATTGACGAGGAATACCGCCTGGTAGGAATGCGTGATGAGGAATGCCCCGATCAGCGGTCCGACAGACGCGCCGATGTTGAGCCCGAACCGATACGCGGCCGATGCGATGACGAGGCGGTCCGTCGAGGTGAACTCGGCCAGCATGGCGGCGGCCGCCGGCCGGTAGAGCTGCGACAGCAGGCCGGACATGGCGCAGATGAAGAACAGCAGCGCGTACACATGCACGAACGCCAGCGAACCGATGAAGAGGGCGGACAAGAGCATCGAGGAGGAGATCGTCCGGCGCAGCCCGAATGCGTCGCTGAGAGTACCGCCCACGAACACTCCGACGATGGATCCGATGCCGAACGCGGTCAACAGGATACCTGCCCGCAACGGTTGCACACCGATACTGGTCAGGTACACCACCAGGAAGATCTGGACGAACTGCCCCATCCGGTTGAGCGCGACGCCCAGCAACAAGATCTTCACCGGCCGGGGCAGCGTGCGCAGCGTCTGCCAGACGGCCGGTTTTTCCGCGTCCTCGGTCGAACTCACGCCCACACTCTGCTCCCATTCCCGGGGGACACAATCAGCCGGTCCGGTGATTCAGCTCCCCTCACGCGGTGGTTGTCAGCGCGGTGCCCACGATCTTCGCCTGTGCCGACGCCGAGTCCAGGGCCCGCACGCACTCGTCTGGCCCCGGTGCGCACGCGATCGAAAAACCGAATCGGGCCAGGTACCCTCCCGGCGGCAGACGCAGGACATCGCCAGGTTCGACCAAGGCCTGCGACTCACGGAGTGGACCATCCGGATCCGGCGGCGGAACAGACAGCGACGACACCCGACAGTCCTCCTGCGGATAATGGAAACGAATGGCCGCGGCGCCCCGGCGCGTAGGTCGGAGGTCCGGCCGCAGTCCGAACGCGAGGTCGACCGCGACGCGGGAGGCGTTCGTTCCCGATGCGAGCTGCCCGACGTAGGGAATGAGGTCGCCTCCTAGCCGGCCGTTGACCTCGATCACGGCAGGGCCGCCTGGACCGAACTTGATCTCGGTATGCGTGATTCCATGGGTCACGCCGAGCGCCGTGTGCGTTCGCGCCAGCAGATCCCGGAACTCCGGGTCGGTGAACAAGGGGTCGTCAGTGCTGATGACGTGACCGACCTCCTCAAAGTACGGTGCGAACCCCAGCTCCTTCCGCGCGACGATGAACGGCAGACACTCGCCGTTGATGATCGCGCTGTCGACGCTGACCTCGTTACCCGCCAGGTACTGCTCTGCGAGAAGGGAGGCGTAACTGGCCATACCTCGCTGGGTGGCGGACTTGGCCACCTCCATCGCGCCCTCCAGGTCAGCGGGACCGTCGACCCGAATCACGCCCTGGCTGGCACCCAGCCCACGCGGCTTGACCACCAGCGGATAACCGAGCCGATCCGCCGCCTCCGCCAGTTCCGCCAGCGACGAGACGGCCGCGAACGCGGGCTGCGGGACGCCGGCGGCCGCCAATCGGGTGCGGGTGGCGAGCTTGTCACGGCACGCCCGAACCGCGGCCGGGCTCATGCCGGGCAGGCCGAGCGCTTCCGCCACCTCCGCAGCGGAAGCGATCATGCCTTCGTGGTAGCAGTAGACCCCTATATGGCCAGTGCGTTGGGCCAGCCGGCGCGCGGCGGCCACCGCACTGGGCGGGTCGAAGACGTCGACAACGTCGTATCCGGTGACGTACTGTCGCTGCCAGGTCGGCTCTTCCGGATCGAACAGGTGAAGCGGTACCAGGTCGGCCGCCGAGGCGATCGAGTACTCGCGATAGGGGCGGGCACCGCTGCCCAGGACGAGCAAGACGCCATCCATTGACCGTGCTCCTTCGATGATGTGGTGTCGGCCGGAATTGCTCGGGATCGACCAGTCCTTCCGCCACGAACCTCTCCCGGACTCCGGGGATGTCAAGTACACCCATGTTCTGGAACAGGGCGACCGTCTTCGACGACGCGATCCTGATGCTGGCCAACACCGTCTGCCGGTTGAACGATTCCCGCACGATCTCCTCGGTCCGCCGTGCCGATACATGGCAGTTCAGCAATGCCGCGGTCGCCGGCGCCGTCGCCGGTTGCAGTGACCGGACGATCAGGCTGGGCAGGAACTCACCGACCATCCGCCTGGTCGGTGCGTCGAGTTGCGACCACAGGTACTTGAAGAAGTTCACGAAGAACGCGTGGTGCCTGCGCTCGTCGATCGCGTGGTCCCGCACGGTCTCCCGCACCACCGCGATGACTCCCTCGTCGGAGGGGATGTCCTGCAGGATGGAGGTGATCAACGTTTCGAACACCACGACCTGCAGGAGTTGCACCAGGAGCTGATGTCCTGGCCGTTCCTCACCTACCGCGTCCAGCCCGCGGAGAAAGCGGCTGAAGTCGTACGGAAGTTCCTTGATGCCGGACCGCTCCTCCAGCTGTACCAGGACATCCAGACTGTACAGCGAGTGGTATGCCTCGTCGACGCAGATCTTGTAGGCGTTGAGGCAGGTGGTCCGTGGTAGGTCCAGCCCGGTGCTCCCGTCGGCGATCCGTTGGGTTGCCCTGCTCACCACAGCGATCTCGAAGTGCGCGGTGAACCGCAGCCACTGGAACAGATGCTGCGCTTCCAGGTAACGCCGGACCTCCGGGGCGAACTCCGCCACAGCGGGGTGCCCGAGATGCGGGACCAGGTGCTGTGGAAAGAAGTGCTTGCCGATGTCATCGTCCTGGTGGAAGCGCCGCGGGTCGCTGCGGACCCCGGCCTGCTCGTACCAGGCGTCGAACCCCTTGATCCCGGCGATGCTGGGCTCAGCCATCGCCACGGTCCAGGCCGGCTGTCAGCGGAGCGAGCCGCGGGTGGTCGGGATGCGTCCGGGCGTTCTTCTTCGACACCAGGATGCCCTCGATGTAGAGATGGTCGATATCGGTGCGGGCGAACGTTCGCAGCGCGTCGGCCGGCGTCTCGACGATCGGCTCACCGTTGTCGTTGAAGGAGGTGTTCAACACCAGCGGTACTCCGGTGATCTGGTGGAAGGCGCTGATCATCTGGTGGTAGAGCGGGTTGACGTCCGCCCGCACGGTCTGCACCCGGGCGGTACCGTCGACGTGGGTGATAGCCGGCACGAGCGACTGCTTGTCCTTCGCTACCGATGGCACCAGCAGCATGAAGGGGCTCTCACCGACCTCGTCGAACCACTCGCCGGCCTGCTCGGCGAGCACGGACGGTGCGTACGGCCGGAACGGTTCGCGATGCTTGACCACATTGTTGAGGAAATCCCGGATACCAGGGTGCCGAGGATCGGCCAGGATACTGCGGTTGCCGAGCGCTCGCGGTCCCATCTCCGAGCCCCCGGTGACCCAGCCGACGATGTGATGGGTCGCCAGAAGTTCCGCGACTTCGGTCACGGGCGCCTCGCGCCAGGCCAAGTGCTCGTCGTGGCTGCACAGCGCGTCCAGCACGGCCTGTCGATCGTAGTGACGACCGAACGACGCAGTCCGCATCGGCGTCCTGACCGTGCCGCCCAAGAGGTTGTGGTAGCCCCACAACGCCGCGCCGATGGCGCACCCGGAGTCACCGGCTGGGGCCGGGATGAAGACGTCGTCGAACGGGCCGTTCGCGCGCACCCTCTGGTTCGCGACCGAATTCAGCGTGACGCCCCCAGCCAGGCACACGTTCGGTGACCCGGTCAGTTCGCGAGCCTGTTCGGCCAGGTACAGGAAGGCCTTCTCCAGTTCGTCCTGAACCTTGTAGGCCACGTCCTTGGCGAGCTGATGCTGCCAGGAACCCCGCTGGTCCGGGTGGTAGTCCCCCCCTTCGGAGTCCACGAGGTCGATCCAGATCTTCTCGAGCTTCTCCTGGGAGACGTTGATGTCCAGGCCGTCGAAGGTCAGCCAGTCGCCCCAGTCAGGGCGGGGCCGGCCGTAGGGTGCCAGGCCCATCGTCTTGCCGGCCTCGGGATAACCGCCGCTGGCAAACACGCCGAATTCCGGATTTCCCCATCGAGTCAGGAAATTCATCTTGGCCGTGAAGAAGTCGTAGAAGAGGCCGAGACTGAGATCGGAGTAGTCGACGGGATAGGTGGTTCCGGCGACGCTGCGCAGCTGGGTTCCCTCCCCCACCAGGACCGTGTGCTTCTCGATCCGGTCAGTACCTGGGAAACGAGTGCCGGCCTGATCGATGACCAGGACCGCCGCCTCGTCGAAGGGGGAGGTGTAGTAGGCCACCGCGCCGTGCGCCATGTGGTGCGAGGGTGTCGGCAGCTCGTGGATCTTGCCTTTGTCCCGGATGGGCAGTTCGTTCGTGATGCGTCGGACCGCTCCGTCGCCCAGCGGCCGGTTGCCGACCACCAGGTCGACGTCGTCGATGCCGATTCCGGCCGCATCAAGGCAATAGGTGACCGATCGCATCGGCAGCGTCTTGGTCAGCCGCTCGAAGTAGCCCTGGATCAGGAAACCCTCGGTGTGCTTGATGCGGTCCAGACGTTCCTCTTCGATCGCGACGACGATCTCACCATCCCTGATGATGGCCGCGGAACGATCGTGACTCAGATTCAGGCCGAGAATGTACGACACGCGTAGTCATCCTTTCAGGATCGCGACTGTGCTGAGGAGGGGCTGGTTGTCTTGGATTGCCGGTAGAGCAAGCCCTCGCTCCACACCTTGTCGACCTTGCCCCACCGCATGGCCGACTCCACGTCGGGAAAGAAGCCGGACCCGTTAAGATTGGCGCTCGTGTTGCACAGCACGGGTATTCTGGTCAGCTTGTAGTATTCGCGGAGCACCTCCTCCAGCACCGGGTCGTCCGCGGCACTGACCGTTTGGAGTCGTGCGGTGCCGTCGAGGTGCAGGACCGCCGGGATCCGATCGATCCAGGCCGGCCGGACGGTGTGCTCGAAAAGCATGTGCGGATCCGGAGTACCAGGCTCGAACACGTCCGGTGCGAACTCGGTCAGGCAGATCGGTGCGACGGGACGGTAGCTCTCCCGGTTCTTCACCAGGTTCAGCAGATCCTTCATCGCCGGCTCGGTGGCAGGCGCCACGATGCTGCGGCCGCCGAGCGCGCGGGGCCCGAGTTCGGCACGGCCATTGAGCACGACGACCGGACTGCCGGTGCTGTGCAGCACGTGGGCGAGATCGGCCGGACGGCAGGGCGTCACCTCCCAACCGTCCGGAACGCCCGTCGGCGGAGTGAGTGCCGGGCCACTGCGCGGGTGCCAGGCGATCGCGCTGATGCCGTGTGTGGCGAATCGGTGGGCGGCCGCGGTCCCGATCGCGGATCCGGAGTCGTTGGGGAAGGGGGGCACCCAGACAGCGCGGAACTCGGGCAGGGAGCGCAGCGTGCTGTTCCACTTGATGTTCAGTGCGCAGCCACCGACGAAACAGAGGTTGGACGGAGCGTCTCCCCGCTCCCTGACTTTCGCTGTGATCCGCTCAACCAGCAGTTGATCGAGGAACTCGTGGACCGAGGCCAGCACGTCCTCGTCGGCCACGCCGAGTTCGTCGGTGCGCTGACGCAACTCGGCGTAGAACGCGTGCACGTACTTCAGCGAAGGCTCGGCGTTGCTGCCCCAGCCCCCTATCCGACTGCGGTACTCCGCGGCATCGGCGGCCTCGAAGTGTTTGGCGAACAGTTCGTCCAACACGGCGACGATGCCCGGTTGGGCCTTGCCCAGCGCGATGTAGGCCATCAATTTGCCGGCCACGGCGAGATCGTCCACGGTCGTCGCGTCGTCCGCCCGGCGAAACGGACCGAAGTGATGTGCCGCGGTGGCGTAGGAATGCCCGACCAGCGGGAACAACGGACCAAGATTGGTGATGCCGGTGGCCGGGTCGAGCCAGTAGAGGCGCGGGAACATGCCGCCGTCCCAGACCAGGACGTAGGACGGTTCACCCCGGACGGCGAAATCGCTGGAAGCATACGCGCTGGCCACGTGGCCGGACACATGGAGATAGCTGGTGTACGGGAAGGATTTCTCGCCGATCTCGAACGTGCCGAGCGCACCGGGCATGAGCAGGTTGTGCACAGTCTCGTTCTCCCGGTACGGCGCAACGGTGATGCGGACCGGGACGCTGTGGTTGGCGAGCTCGGCGTGTCCGTGCACCCGGCCGTCCCAACCGTCGATGATCCACTCGTCGACCTCATCGATCCGGTAGCCGAAATCGGCCAATATGCCGGGCACTATCGACAGATCGTCGACCTGCTTGTAGCGGCTACCGTTGCCGATCTTCTCCATCTCGACGCTGAAGATCAGCCGGTTGTCGTGCAACAAGGCGACGGAGCCGTCGTGAGTCAGTTTTAGTCCGCAGATGATCAAGGGGCACCTCTGGGATCGATTCCGAGCGGTACTTGGTTACGTCGACAGCGCTGGGTCGTCCAGCAGGACCGACAGGCTGTCCAGTGCGGCGTGCGCGAGCAGGTGCCATTCCTGTATGGAGCGCACCTCAAGGTCGTTGTCCTCCTTCAGGGCACGAACCACCGCGGCCAGAGCCGCAACGGTGGTGACGTGGGGAACCGAGTACTGGGCGGCAGCACTCCTGACCGTGTGACACACGCCGCCTCGGGCATCGGGTGTCGTCATGCTGATCACGAGATCGAATTCGGAAGTCGCGATCTGATCGACCGCATCGGCCAGTGGGAGAACAGACGGCCGCAGCGACCTGTTCGCCGAGCGCACGACGCTCAGATCACCGTCGACCGTCGAGATGGCGAAGCCGAGCGCCGCCAGGTCGAGCAGCGCGGGTGCCGCACGACGCAGACACCCGGGCGAGACCACCGCGAGAACCCGGCCGTTGCGAGGAATGGGGTTGCCGGCGGCGATCTGGGACTTGGCGAACGCCTTGCCGAAGGTGGCGTCGATGCCCATCACCTCGCCGGTGGATTTCATCTCGGGCCCCAGCAGAGGGTCGATGCCGCGACCTTCGATGGTGCGGAACCGGTGGAACGGCAGGACGGCCTCTTTGACTGCGACAGGTTGCGGCGGCAGGTCAGCGCCGTCCCCGTGGGCGGGCAGCAGACCTTCGGCGCGGAGTTCGGCGATGGTGGCGCCGAGCATGACCCGGGCCGCGGCCTTGGCGAGCGGGACCGCTGTGGCCTTGGACACGAACGGGATGGTCCGCGACGCTCGCGGATTGGCCTCCAGAACGTAGATTGTGCCGTCCTTGAGGGCGTACTGAACGTTGAGCAGGCCGTGGACGCCGACGCCCCGGGCAATGGCCTCGGTGGACGCGCGGACAGCGCGGAGCTCGGTCTCCGCCAGAGTGACAGGGGGCAGGGTGCAGCAGGAGTCGCCCGAGTGGACGCCGGCTTCCTCAATGTGTTCCATGATGCCGCCGAGGAACAGTTCGGTGCCGTCGAACAGGGCGTCGACGTCGATCTCGACGGCGTCGTCGAGGTACCGGTCGACCAGTACCGGGTGCTGGGGGGAGATCTCGGTTGCGCGGGCGATGTAGTCGTGCAGGATCTCCTCGTCGTAGACGATCTCCATGCCCCGGCCGCCCAGGACGTACGAAGGACGGACGAGCACCGGGTAGCCGATCTCGTCGGCGATGGCTTTGGCCTGCGGGAAGCTGGTCGCTGTGCCGTAGGGCGGCGCAGGCAGGCCGACAGCGGCGAGGACACCGCCGAAGCGCCCGCGGTCCTCCGCGAGGTGGATCGCCTCCGGTGGCGTTCCGACCACCGGTACCCCGCAGTCGGCCAGCCGCTGGGCGAGACCAAGAGGGGTTTGACCACCCAGCTGCACGATCACCCCGGCCACGCCGGGTCCGCCGTCGCCGGAGCGCTGTTCGGCGCGAACCACCTCGAGGACGTCTTCGAAGGTAAGGGATTCGAAGTAGAGCCGGTCTGCGGTGTCGTAGTCGGTCGACACCGTCTCGGGGTTGCAGTTGACCATCACCGTCTCGAAACCAGCCGCGTGCAGTGCCATGGCGGCGTGGACGCACGAGTAGTCGAATTCGATGCCCTGCCCGATCCGGTTCGGTCCCGATCCCAGGATCAAGACCTTCGGCTTCTGGCGTTGCGGGGCGATCTCGGTCTCGGCATCGGGGTCGAGTTCATAGGCGGAGTAGTGGTAGGGGGTTCGGGCGGGAAACTCCGCCGCGCATGTGTCCACGGTCTTGTAGACCGGCTGGACACCGAGCCGGCCGCGCAGGGCGCGGACCCCGTCCTCGCCGCCCAGCTCTGGCCGTAGCACCGCGATCTGCCGATCGGACAGGCCGGCCCGCTTCGCCCGGCGCAGCAGGGTCGAACTCGGTGCGGGCGCGGCGACCAATGCGGCACGGAGGTCGACCAGGGCGGCGATCTGGTCGACGAACCACGGGTCGATCCCGGACGCCCGCGCGACCTGGGCCACGGTCGCACCCAGCCGCAACGCCCGCTCGACGGTGTACAGCCGACCGTCGTGTCCGGTACCGAGGGCAGCCAGGGTGGACTCCACAGTGGCATCGGCCGGGTCGGGCGTGGTCCAGAATCCAGCGCTGGTGGTCTCCGTCGATCGCATCGCCTTGCCGAGCGCTTCGGGAAAACTGCGGCCGAACGCCATGGCCTCGCCGACGCTCTTCATCGTCGTGGTGAGCGCCGGGTCCGCGCCGGGGAACTTCTCGAATGCGAACCGCGGGATCTTCACCACCACGTAGTCCAGACTCGGTTCGAACGATGCGGGCGTTTCGCCCGTGGCATCGTTGCGGATCTCGTCCAGTGTGTAGCCGATGGCCAGCTTCGTGGCGATCTTGGCAATCGGGAACCCCGTAGCCTTCGAAGCCAGGGCGCTGGAGCGCGACACCCGGGGGTTCATCTCGATCACCACCAGTCGCCCGGTGACCGGGTCGACGGCGAACTGGATGTTGCAGCCGCCCGTGTCGACGCCGACCTCACGTAGCACGGCGATGCCGACGTCGCGCATCCGCTGGTACTCACGGTCGGTCAACGTCATGGCCGGGGCCACGGTGACCGAGTCACCGGTGTGCACGCCCATCGGGTCGACGTTCTCGATCGAGCAGACCACGACCACGTTGTCCTTGCGGTCGCGCATCAGCTCCAGCTCGTACTCCTTCCACCCGAGCACGCTCTGCTCGACGAGCACCTCGTCCACCGGAGACTCGGCCAGCCCGGCGGAGGCGAGCCGTTCCAGCTCCGCGAGGTCATGTGCCATGCCGGACCCGAGCCCACCCATGGTGAAGGACGGGCGGATCACCACCGGCAGGGCTAATCGAGCGACGGTGTCGCGGACCTCGTCCATCGACCGGCAGACCGTCGACTCCAGCACCTCGGCACCCACGCAGCGGACGATGTCCTTGAACCGCTGGCGGTCCTCACCTCGCCGGATGGCCTCGACGTCCGCGCCGATCAACTCCACGCCATAGCGCTCCAGCACGCCGAGGTCGTGCAAGGCGACGGCGGTGTTCAACGCGGTCTGGCCGCCCAGGGTGGCCAACAGCGCGTCGGGGCGTTCGACCGCGATCACCTTCGCGACGAACTCGGGGGTGATGGGCTCGATGTAGGTGGCGTCAGCGAACTCCGGGTCGGTCATGATCGTGGCCGGGTTGGAGTTGACAAGGCTGACGCGCAAGCCCTCGGCCCGCAGCACGCGGCATGCCTGAGTGCCCGAGTAGTCGAACTCACCTGCCTGGCCGATCACGATCGGGCCGGAGCCGATCACCAGGACGTGCTTGATGTCGGTGCGTCTGGGCATCAGCGAGACCCACCCTTCTCCATCAGTCCGGTGAACTCCTCGAACAACGCTGCCGCGTCATGCGGACCCGCCGCCGCCTCCGGGTGGTACTGCACCGAAAACGCGCGCGCCTCCAGACATCGCAGCCCTTCGGCCGTCCCATCGTTGGGGCAGTAATGGCTCAGCACGGCTGTCCCGTAGGGCGTGTCGAACCGCTCACCCGGCTCGCCCACCAGGGCGAACCCGTGGTTCTGAGCCGTGATCGCCACGCGACCCGAGGCCATGTCGATCACCGGTACGTTGATCCCGTGATGCCCGTATCGCAGCTTGTAGGTCTCCCTGCCCAACGCCCGGCCGAGGACCTGATTACCGAAACAAATGCCGAACAACGGCCACTCTCGGTCCAACGCCGCCCTGGCCAGCCTCACCGCGTGATCCGCCGTCGCCGGATCACCCGGACCGCTGCCGAGCAACACGCCGTCGGGCTCCACCGCGGCCACCGTCGCCACCGAACTCCTGTACGGCAACACGTGTACCTCGGCGCCGCGAGCGGCCATCATCCGCAGCAGAGTCGACCTGATCCCCGAATCCAGTGCCGCGACGCGGAACCGCCGCTCCCCGGTCGTCGGTGGCACGACATACGGCTCCCGCGTGCTGACCTCACCGGCTAGATCCGCTCCCACCATGCCGGCAGACTCCCTCACCAACGCCACCATCACGCTGACGTCCGTGAGACCCTGACCGGAGAACACCCCAGCGCGCATGGCACCGCGCTCCCGCACATGCCGCGCCACCATCCGCGTGTCCACGCCCGCGATCCCCACGACACCCTGCCGGGACAGTTCTTCCTCCAGACCGCGTGTCGATCGCCAGTTGGACGGCGTACTGGCCGGGTCACGCACCACGTACCCGGACACCCACATTCGAGCCGACTCGTCATCGTCGTCGTTCCAGCCCGTATTCCCGATCTGCGGCGCTGTTTGCACGACGATCTGCCGGTAATAGGAGGGATCGGTCAACGTCTCCTGGTAGCCCGTCATACCAGTACAGAACACGACCTCACCCAGAGCCTGGCCCGACCGTCCGTAGGGGACGCCTCGAAACACGTGACCGTCCTCCAGGACCAGCGCGGCCCTGGGTCTCACTTCTGCCCATTTTTCAACGCGCTTTCCAGGCCGTTCAGCACTGAGTACGCGTCCTTCACCAGGGTTTCCGCATCACGTGCCTGGAGGAAGAAGATGCCCGCGTAGTTGGTAGAGCCGCCAGATTCGTTGTAGCGAGGCATGGGTGTTCCATTGGGCACGCTCAGCCCGGGTACCGCCTCGATACTCGAGCCACTCGACAGCAACACCGACCAGTCGACCGACTCGAAATCCCAGACGAGATCACTCGACCACGGATTTCCCGCGGCATCCGTGGCGATGATGGACAGTGAACCAGCGGCACGCGAACCGGACACGAGCATCCGCTCCGGGTACTCCACCGGCTCGCCCAGGTGCTCTCTGGTGAGCATGCCGATCAAGTCGTATCCGAAGACGGTCTCGACCTCACTGGCCACCATGACGCCGCCCAACCGCGCCGCCGACTCGATGAGATAGACCTCACCGTTGTCCGCCAGCTTCATTTCGGTGTGCGTACCGCACGTGTCCAGCTCCAGCGCGTCCACTGCCTTGCGGGCGACCGCCTCGATCTTGCGTTGCAACTCTTCTGGCATGCTGCACGGAGCCAGGTTGCTCAACTCGGTGAACGGTGGAATCGTCGGTATTCTCGTGGTGATACAGATGGGATGGTATACGCCGCCGGCAACGATTCCTTCCACACTCAAGTAGTCACCGTAACCCGCGTCGTCGTCGAACCAGGTCCGGGTGGAACCCTGGATGATCTCCTCGACGAGGAACTGCTGACCGGCATGCCGGTCGCCCAACTCCATGAAGCCGGACCTCGACGCTTTGGCGACCGCGTCCTGACTCGCCGCCCAGGCGTCCGCCACGTCGGCTCCATCACTGATCACCAGCTGGCCGATGGAACCCGCACCGAAGGCGGACTTGAGCAGGAAAGGTGTCGCAAGTTCGGTCAGCGCCGACGCGAGATCGTCCTGGCTGGTCACCTGGCGGAACCGCGGACTGGGCACGCCGGCATCGCGCCACACCGCCCGCATCAGTCGCTTGTCGCGGGACCGCGTCGCGTTCAACCCTGGCCCGGGCATGCCCAGCCGCTCGCAGGCCTGAGCGACGGCCAGCACCGAGAACTCCGACAGACACATAACCGCGTCGGCGCGGATCCGCTCGGCGTGTTCGACTATCACATCGACCATCTTTTCGTCGTCCGGCACATCAGTGTGCCGGTCGACGATATCGACGCAATTCTTTTCCCAGAGATGCCTGGTCCGCGCCGGAAGTTCGGTCAGCGCCAGAACGTGCAGTTCACCCTGCCGCGCGATTTGCGGAAATGCGTACTCCAAGGGAGCGCCGCCGCGCGTGTAAACAAATAAGATCTTTTTCGCGGGCACGTGTAGTTACTCCTCGACACATGTCACAGATACGGGCTATGGGATCGAAGGGTATGCGACCTGATGTCGGACTACCGACGATGCCGCAGAACGAGTCCGTTCCCCACGACCAGATGATCAACCGCGCGAAGCGCGGAAGGATCAGCATATCTACTCAAAGCGGCCCCCCCAGGCACGACTACTAGATCTTTGTCAGTGCTATGCAGTCTCATCCAGCCTCGGTAGCGTACGTGACGCATGGTTGCTGCCGTTCCGCCAATCGAGTGACCCAATGCCGCAGCAGGGTCGTGCGAAATGAAACAGATCCGACCTTGCCGTGGCGAGCAAGTTCGCGTGGTTTCACGTGCGAAAACAACGTTCAGCGCATCCGCTCCAACGCGAGACCTTGCGCGTGATCGCGCGGGCCCTCCGATACGGGTGTCGACAGCGCCGCGAACCGGAAGTCGCGCAGCGGCGACCTGGAAGCCGAGATCAGCGGGACGACAATGGCCGATCGGCGCTGCCAGATCGCCATCTTGGATGCAGATCCGCGAGACATGGACAGAAACTGAACATGACCGTGACGCCCACGCCTCATCGTTATGAGGCCTCGCTCGCTGCACGTCTGCGAGTCGAAGCGGTCTTCTCATTCGAGGTTGCAGATATATATGATCAATATCAGTTGCCACTGAATCGATGATACATAAGCTACGGTCTGACGTGGTCGCCCGGTTTCGGGACTCGAAAGAACCGCTCGTGGCAAGACCCTCACCTGCACATATCGGGCAATCTGGCTCAATCAGGTCGCGGCAGCCTCGGCGCTTGAACGTGGTGAACCGCGCCACGATCAGCGGGGCCGCGGTGGGCGAGGAGGTCGGATAAGGACCATGCCAACCCCTGCTGACCTGCCCTTGGGGCAGGTGACAATTCCAGAGCCAGGGCGTACTTGAAATCGATGCGGCAACGCACCGCCTCGGCTGCCTGCCGGTCGGAGGGATCGAGCAGGAACTGCAGCACGCAGACCGTGCCCAACTGAGCGGCTGAGTGACCGGGGCATCGCGCGGGTACCAGTCGAGGAAGTCCGCGTCGCCCCACAGCCCGTTGAGCCGATCTTTCACCCACATCGCGGTCGTACCGGCCGGATCGCGCGCCCGCGCGACCTGCGCGGTCAGAGACCGAACCTGCTCACCGGAACGGACACGGACGGACAACGGGCACCTCGGTAGCTGCATCGGCCATGAACGAGGCTGATCATGCTGCTGATCATGTGCTACCGGTGAAACCAAGATCACCGACAGAGTCAAGCTAGCCGTGGCCGTGACTGCCCTCGTGAGTGTGCCGGCCGTCGTGGCCGTGGGCGTGATGTCCTGGTTCCAGTGGCGCCGAGAGGACGTGTTCGGTGATCTGTCCACCGTGGATGGTGATGGTGGCCTCGGGTGTGGCGTCGTCCCGCCAGATCGTGTAGCGACCTGCCCGCAGCGACGGGTAGACCGCGCTGTGGACCGTCCCCGCCGGAGCACGCCGGGGATGGACCTGGTTGTGGCTGCGAGTCGCCGTGGGGTCGGTGCCGGGGCTGATGTCGATCTCGGCTTCGTCGTCGGAGGCGCTGGTGTAGAGGATCAGGGCACCGATGTCGCCGCCGATGTCGAGCACGACCGCGGACTGTGAGGCGTGGGGCGAGTGTTCGCTCATCGTTCCCGTTTCTGGAGTTCGGCTGACCTGATCGTCACCCGGGACGCCGGTCTCCGGGTATCCGCTCACCCATGTTGCTTTCTTGCGGACCCGGAGACCGGCTTTCAGGCGTGCCCGATCAGGGGCACGTCGTGGCGTGTCAGTAGCTGCTGACCTTGGCAGGTGTGTTGGTGGCGGGGACGTCGAAGCCCGCATGCGGAACACCCAGATAGGGGAACGTGGGTAGGTAGTGCATGGTGTTCTCGGCGGTGACGTCGGTGTTGGAGGAGGTCAGTCCGGGCGTGATCGCACCCGCCGCCGCGTCGGGCTCGTAGGTCTTGTCGATCAGCGGATACGTCGCTCCGGCCAGAGCGCGCAGTTCGATGGTGGTGACGTCGTCGAACACCCGGCGCCCGTTGGGGTAGCCGGCCGGGTCACCACCGATCAGCCCGAGGTTGGACGGGTTGTGGGTGGTCGGCGGGATCGCCAGGTTCAACCGGAGCATGTCGGCCTGGGTGGCGCCGGTGGTGTTCTGGAATCCGGGCACGACGCCCGCCGGGAGCCCGGTGAGCAGGATCGCCTCCAGGTCCGCGCGCGGCTTGCCCGACTTGTTGAGCTTGTCCAGGTTGGGGAACACGCCCGGGTAGAGCACGGGCAGCAGGGCCGCCAACTCGGGGTGGGCCACCTGCTGGAGGAACTGCTTGTCGTCATGGGGCTGGGTGGCGTTGAACAGGTCCTTTTTGCCCATCGGCACCAGGACCTCGTTGAACAGTGGGTTGCCCTGCCGGGAGATCTGCACGAACGGACCGACGTTGAGCACCTCGCCCGGCCTGGGCGTGTTGTACAGCCGGGAGCGCTGCCGGCTCGCGGTCGCCCAGACCCCGATCGTGGCACGAGGGTCCTTCGGATCCTGGTAGTGGCTGGACAGCTGACTCTTGGGTACCTGCAGGACGATGGAGTGAATGTTCTTCGCCTTGGTGGAGTTGATCCCCGGCGCGGCCGGCATCTTGTTGAAGGCGTTCAGGTTCTGGAACGGCCGCAGGTCGCCGAGGTCGAAGATCGCACCCAGGTCGACGTAGAAGCCCTCCGCGCGCTGCCCGGCGAACACCTTGCCACCCAGTTCGGTCGAGCACACCGCAGCTGTGGCGAGCGCGGCGTAGTTCGGGGTCGAAGCCGGGCCGATGTTGCACGGCGGGCAGGCGGCGTTGGCCACACCGCCCCGGACCCGTCTGCCGTGCTGGTCGAGTTCGACCATCGAATAGAACTGGCGGCGGTTCCAGTTAGGACTGTTCAGCGACGTGATCGGACCGGTGTTGTAGAGGAAGGTGTTCTCGTCGCGCACCTCGGTACGAAACCGGAACTGGTAGGTGATGTCGGCCAACGCGGTGCCGGAGTTGCTGACATGGATCTCGTAGAGCACGTCGTCGCCGAACTCGAAGAAGTTCGGGCCACCGTCGGGGTCTTCCAGCGGCACGAAGTTCGCGATCAACGTGACCGTGTCCGGCTTGTCCGGCGACACGAACGCGTAGACATCAGTGTTGTCCGCCGCGGCATCGTTGACGATGCCTGGGGCTTCCTTGTGCGAAGACATTCACTACACCTCACGCAAAAGTTGGTGACCGGAAAGGAAAGGCAATGAACGACGGCATGCGCCGGCACATGCGTCAGCACTCACCCGGGTCTGGGCGAGAGGTGTCAGCACGAGGGGCAGCGGCAGCCGAGAGTGTTGTCAGTGCCTGCTGTGCGCAGCGATCTGGCGAGGTCAGCGGCCGGTGGCCGCGGCGTTGGTCAAGGCGTGAGCGAGGGCCGGGTTGTGCACGCGCACGTGCCGCTCCCCCGCGAACAGGTCCACCTCGCCGGTGCGGGCGTCATGGACGTGAGCAACCAAGGGCCCACCCGCGGACGTCGGCGCATGGCCGTCCTGGGCGGCGGTCTGGGCGGCGGTCTGGGCAGCCGATGCCGTGCCGCCCGTGACGTCGATCAGCAAGCCGGCAGCGACGCCGGCGACACCCAGACCCGCGGCACTGCGCAGCAGGCCACGGCGGGACAGACCCGGGGTCTCGCTGTCCGGCACGGCAGGGGTGCCCTGGCGGTCTTCACTTGTCATGAATCGTTCCTCCGGTCGTGGGACAACCACCGTGGCCAGGTCGGTGCTCTACACCGGACAGCCCGACGCACGGCATTCGGCCGGGTCAGCACCTTGCACAGACCACGCGGGCACCGAGCAGATGATCACCAAAGCCGCGCGGCCCAGGCCAAATCCGCTACCCGGCCGTGGTCTAGTTCGCAGCGAACCACAGCCCGGCTGGGTGGGCCGGTCCACATTTCTCAGATCCCTCGAAAGGGCGTCCCCACCACCCGGTTGGTGCCTGCGGGATCCGGTCGTGTCTGTCAAGGTGGCGGGCTGGGAGCACACCGCCCCACGGTGCGGGACAGCGGCAGCCTGCTTTGGTCATACCGTTCGGGCGTAATCGAGACGCTTTTGCCATGATCGGCACGACCGGCCCCGAACCGCGCGGTCGGACTGCACAGTCCGGGGCCGTCCGCACGTCCAGGAATCTCACTCGATCGGGCGTACATCGGCCGGCGTTCCGGAAAGTTGGTCCTGCGAGGACGTATAAAGGGATCCCGCTGCGCGCCGGAGCCCGCCCCTGTGCGGCCGAATCCAGGCGGATCGCAGGACCCCTGGACGAGAGTGGAGAACGACCGAGTGAACGTCGCGGAACAGATCAGTACGTTGCTGACCAAGAACTTCGGCGTGGACTCGTTGGCGGTCCAGCCCGACATCCAGCTACGCGGGCTCGGTATGGACTCGCTCGCCCTGGAGGAGCTGCGGGTGCTGATCGAGGAGAGTATGCGAATCGATCTCGAAGACGTCCACCTGACCTCGCGGGACACGGTCGCCGAGCTGGTCACGCTCGTGCATGAGAAGACTGTGGCGTAGCCGTGCGCGCGCTGAGGCGGCACACCGCGGCGGTCACGGGCCTCGGCCTGGTGACGGCGGCCGGTGTCGGTGTCGATGCGACCTGGCGGAGTGTGACACGGTCGAACACCCCGGCCGGGGTGCGCCAACGGGACGAACTCCTCGGTCTGTCGTGCGATTTCATGTACAGCATCGACGATCTGGACACTGAGGCGATGCTCGGCGTGATGGCCCGCAGGCTGATGGACCGATTCTCCCAGCTCGCCGTGATCGCCGCCCGCGAGGCCGTCGCGGACGCGGGTCTCGATCCGTCCGAATGGGACGGGGACCGGGTGGCGGTCGTCATCGGGTCCGCCCACGGTGGCCTGCCGTTCTACGACGAGCAGAGCGCCGTGCTCGCGGAGAAGGGTGCGCGTCGCGTCTCGCCGAAGCTCGCCACGATGACCACCCTGAACGGCGCCAGTGCCAGCGTCTGCATGGACCTCGGTGCCCGTGGGCCGAGCATGGCCGTGGCCACCGCGTGTTCCTCCGGCACGGTCGCCATCGGCACGGCGCTGCAACTGCTGCGCTCCGGTGCCTGCGACATCGCCATCGCGGGTGGTGCGGAATCGGTGTGTTCCCGCCTGCTGATCGCCAGCGCCTGCCAGCTCAGGGCCGTGTCCACCCGTCGCGACGACCCGACGACGGCCTGCCGGCCGTTCGACGCCGACCGGGACGGCTTCGTCGTCGGTGAGGGCGCCGGCCTGCTGGTCCTCGAACGACCCGAGCACGCGGCGGCCCGCAACGCGCCGGTCAGGGCGGGTGTCACGGGCTACGGCGCGTCCAGCGACGCACACTCCCCCGTCGCACCCGACCCAGAGGGCAGGGGCATCGACCGCGCACTCCGGGTCGCAATGGCCGACGCGGACGTCGACGGTGCCGACGTCGGCCACGTCAACGCGCACGGCACGTCGACCGTCGTCAACGATCTGATCGAGGCCACCGTGCTGCAGCGGGTGCTCGGCGCACATCCGCTGGTCACCTCCACGAAGGGGATGACCGGTCACGCGCTGGGCGCGTCGGGCGGTATCGAGACGGCGCTGACCGTGCTGGCGCTGCAACACCAGTTGGTCCCGCCGACCGCCAACCTGGCGACCCGGGACATCCGGATCCCGATCGAGGTGGTCAGCAAGGAGGCCCGGCCGGCGACGTTCGACTGTGCGGTCAAGACATCGATGGGCTTCGGCGGCCACAACGCGGCGCTCGTGCTCACTCGCGGCTGCTGACCCTCAGAACAAGAAGAGGATCATGCCGGAGGAATTCGTCCGCGAACGGACGGTCGACGGGGTGCGCTACACCTACCGCGTGCTGCTCCAGCGACGGCCGCTCACCGAACCGGTCATCGTGGTCGGCGGTGCGTTGCAGGGCATGCTCGGCTGGCCGCACATGGAGGACCAGGTCTCCCCCGTCGCCACCCTCGTGACCGCCGATCTGCCCGGAATGGGCGTTGCCGACCCGCTGCCGCCCGGGCACGGGCGCCAACTGCTGTGTACCGCGATCAAGGACATCATCGACGACCTCGGCGTGCCGAGGGTCAACCTGTTCGGCTTCTCCTATGGTGCCGAACTCGCTTTCGGCTGCGCCCAACGCAACCCGGACCGTATCGCCCGTTTGATCTTGGGCGGCGTCGCCAACCACATCGACAGCGAACAGTTGGCGAGGCTGCGACAGGCAGCCGCGCGCCTGGACGCCGGGTGCGCGGAGGAGTTCGTCACGATGGCGGCCAGAGCCCAACTCTGCCTTGACGAAAGCCGTCACGTGATCGCGAGATCACTGGTCTACCGGTATGTGCGACGGTCGATGATGCACGCGGCACTGCACGAACCGCACGCCATGGACTATCTGCACCGGGCGCTGCTGACCAGACCGTCGTTCGACGGCAGCCTGTCGGGTGTGCCAACACTGGTGTTCACCGGCGAACACGACACGATCACCTCCCCGGAACACCAACGGGCGTTCGCGGCCACGATTCCCGGCAGCCGATTCCACACCATGAAGGACTCCGACCACTGGGTCGTGCTCGAACGAGCGAGAGATGTGGCCGACCTGGCGGTCCGGTTCTTCACGGACCGAACGCTGAATTCCGCCGACTACCTCGTCGGCCCACTGCGGCCCCTGCACGACTACGAGGACTGATCTCGTCTTGTGTTTCGTTCAGGCCTTTCCGGGTCCACCGGCGGCGCCGCGTAGCACTATGGGCGGATTCAATCGGTGGACGCAACACCGGTGCCTTGGATTGATCGTAGATGATCGTCGAGGGCTTCGGCGGGTGTCCTCCGACCGAGCGCGGTCAACTGAATGAGCAGTCGCTCCCCGGCCTTGAGCTGGACGAGCGCACGAAGCTGCCCGGCCAGGACCGGAGCCGGGTCCACCCGGTTGACCAGGCAGTCGTTGATCTGATCGAGGCGACGACCAAGACGCCGCAGCGCAACGATCTGATAGAGCCGGGTCGCGGCGGTGTAGAGCCGGTGCCCTCTCGTGGTGCGCAGAGTCGATGACAACAAGCCGATCTGGTCATAATGGTGCAGGGTGCGCACAGTCAGCCCTGTCTCTGCGGCCAGCTCACCGATCTTCCACTCGCGCTGCGGTTCACTCACCCACTCACCATCCCACCTCACGTGACGTCAGGTGCAAGCTCGGCGGGGCCATCGCACTGCCAGCCTGGGCCAGTTCCGTGACGCGGGGGTCCGTGTATCGCGGGCGTATCGAAAATCGGATACGCCGCCGCAACAGCCTTGCGTCTTGAGTGGAGGCGTGGACAGCGCGGCTCGCGCTGTCGGACGGAAGCGGAGGTAGCGTGATCAGGGGGTGGCACGGCTGGATCGGTACGTTCACGGGCGTGGCAGTCATCACGGTGGCCGTGCTGCCGTCGGCCGCGCTGGCGGTGTGGGTGCTGGCACGCCATCGGACTGTCACCGGCACTACACCGGCGTGGGCGTGGCGCACATCGCTGGCCGATGTCGGCATCGTCTACGGGACGGTGCCGTGGGTATGGCTGACCATGTTGCCGGGCAGCCGGGCCGGCGCCGTTCCCGGTCGAGTGAGCCTGGTACCGCTGCGGGACCTGCTCACGATCCTCGCAGACGAGCCGCTGACGGCGACGGGTCAGATCGTCGGCAACCTGCTGGTGTTCGCGGCGCTGGGGTTCCTCGCCCCGCTGCGGTTCACTGCGCTGGCGTCGGTACCGCGGATCCTGGCGCTCACGGCGGGTTGCTCGGTTCTGGTCGAGACCGCGCAGTACGTCCTGCGGCTGGACCGAGTGTCCTCCGTGGATGACGTACTGCTCAACACCGCCGGGGCCGGGCTGGCCGCGCTGGCGTCGCGCCACTGGTGGCGCACTACGGCCAGAGCGTCGTCAGACCGATGAATGGTCGCCGTGCCGGGGCGTGTCCGGTTACGTATGTCAGCGATATGTCGTGCTGCTTTAGGCTTCGGCTATGCGCGTGTTGATCGTGGAGGACGAGCCCTACCTGGCCCAAGCCGTCCGTGATGGTCTCCGGCTGGCAGCGATCGCCGCCGACATCGCAGGCGACGGCGACACCGCCCTGGCTCTGCTCAGCATCAACTCCTACGACCTCGCGGTCCTCGACCGCGACATCCCCGGCCCCTCCGGAGACGAGATCGCCCGGCGAATCGTCGCCTCCGGCAGCGGCATCCGGATCCTCATGCTCACCGCTGCCGACCGGATCGACGACAAGGCTTCCGGGTTCGAACTCGGCGCCGACGACTACCTCACCAAACCGTTCGAACTTCGAGAGCTCGTCATGCGGCTCAGGGCGCTCGACCGCAGACGCGCGCACGCCCGGCCGCCGATCAGCGAGATCGCTGGCCTACGGCTGGACCCCTTCCGCCGGGAGGTCTTCCGCGACGGACGCTACGTCGCGCTCACCCGGAAGCAGTTCGCCGTGCTCGAAGTCCTCGTCGCCGCCGAAGGTGGTGTCGTCAGCGCCGAAGAGCTACTGGCGCGGGCCTGGGACGAGAACGCGGACCCCTTCACCAACGCCGTGCGCATCACCGTTTCCGCATTGCGCAAACGACTCGGCGAACCTTGGCTCATCGGCACGGTTCAGGGCGTCGGCTATCGAATCGACACCGGCATGGACACTCGCCAGCCTGGCAGTACTCATGAATAGACGCCGAGGGCTCAGCGCCCGCCTGAAACTCACCATCAGCTACGCCGGATTCCTCTTCCTCGCCGGCGCTCTCCTGCTCGCCGTGGTGTGGGTCCTCCTGCTGCACTACGCACCCGTCGGCGCCATCGCCGGCACCGCCGGGGTCGCCCCCAACCGCACCGTCGGCACCGTCCTCCTACGCGCCTTCGCCCCCACCGCTGCCACAGCACTGGCCTTCCTGCTCGTGTTCGGCCTCCTGGGAGGATGGATCCTCGCCAACCGGATGCTCGCGCCACTCACACGGATCGCAGACGCCGCACGGATGGCTGCGAACGGATCGCTTTCCCACCGGATCCGCATGGAAGGTCCCCAAGACGAATTCCGCGAACTCGCCGACGTGTTCGACACCATGCTCGAACAACTCGAAGCCCACGTCACCGAACAGCAAAGGTTCGCCGCGAACGCCTCCCACGAGCTACGCACCCCGCTGGCGATCTCGCGGACACTCCTCGACGTGGCACGCAACGACCCCACACACGACCACGGTGAACTCCTCGAACACCTCCACACCGTCAACACGCGGGCGATCGACCTCACCGAGGGCCTCCTGCTGCTGCGCCACGGCGACCACAGGAGCTTCACCTGCGAGCCCGTCGACCTCTCCCTCGTCGCCGAAGAAGCCAGTGAAACGCTGCTTCCCCTCGCCGAAAAGCACGGGATCACGCTCGACGTCACCGGCGAGACAACACAGACCGTCGGCTCCGCCGCGCTCATGCTGCGGATGGTGACGAACCTCGTCCAGAACGCCATCGTCCACAACCTTCCCGCAGGCGGCACCGTTACGGTCCGCACCGAATCGCAGCACGACGCGAGCGTGCTGCGGGTCGAGAACACGGGCCATCCGGTTCCGTCGGAACTGGTCCCGACCCTCGTCGAACCCTTCCAACGCGGCACGCAACGCACACGCACCGACGAGCAGGCCGGCGTCGGCCTCGGCCTGGCCATCGTGCACAGCATCGTCCGAGCCCACAGCGGAACCCTCGACCTCACACCTCGCCCCACCGGCGGTCTCCTCGTCACCATCCGACTCCCCGGCAACCCGGAGGGCTCATCCCCGGCCCCATGATGGATTCCACGATCGCCCGGGCGCATCAGCACGCTGCCGGCGCGCGGCAAGGGGTTGATCTGCGGCACGAGTCACCGGGCAGGGGGAGATCACGAACTCGCTGATCACGTCCTAGCAGCCAAAACAAGAAAAGTGCCGTAGCCAGGACGAACCTGAACGTCGTCGACTCACGCCATGGGCACAGGCCACGCAATCGCCCTCACCGTACGCCCGTGACGTCATATAGCGTCGCACGAGCGCGGCAATGTCACCGCGGTCTTCCGGGTCCGGGTCCGGCTTCAGCGGTCAACGCCATCACTAGGCACCGAGAATCCACAAACCGTGATAGCTCGGAAATCCGCGTAATCCTCTACGTTGAATGCTTCAAGTGTATAGTGGAACGCTGAATGAGCAGGCGAGTTGGTCGGTCGACGAAGCCTGGGACAGCCAGCAAATGGGCGCCGTTGAAAGTGATGAGCGCCGCCTTCGGAATGACCATTCTACCATTCTCCTACTCCTGGGCGTTCTCGTCGCCGCGGCTCGAGCCAGCACACTGCATCGATTCTTTCCATTCACCTCACACGATGTCCTATGCATGAGTAGCGGCCCTGAGTGGTATCGAGCAGATCCGTCAGGAGAGGTCGCTCCGGCATTCATTGCGCGCGCTGCGGGAGAAAGCTACGTTGTATACTCCGGTTCGCCTTACTCCGAAGATTTCTACCCTGTTCTCTCGGCGGCGAGCGCCGAAGAGGCCGTCGCCGAGATGGAGCGGCTACTGGTCGACTGGCCGCCGAGCTCCCAGATATCCACGTAGCGACCCAATCGAGGCACCTCCACGCTGCACGGCCCCGTTCATCTCCGCACTGCCGAATCCTCACCGGCTACGGTTTGCCTGCCAGGATGTGCTGACTTCTTGCCCGTGTGCGCTCAACCCGCTGAGTGGGTAAGGACACCGACACTGTTACCAACGGCGGGATGCCGGGCTCGCGACCCGAGAACAAGCGCAGCTGCCCAAGAACCCTCCGGATGCGGGCCGCACCCGCAACGCTGGCGTCCGGCTGCTGGACTGCCGGTCCTGGGACCACCTGGCCGGCCTGACGTTCGCCGTCGGTGAACGTCGGCGCGATCAGGCAGGTCGTGCGGCTGTGGCCATGCGGTTGCTGGTGCTGGGTGGCACGCGGTTTGTGGGCAAGGCGGTCGTGGCCGACGCCGTGGCGCGCGGCTGGAGCGTGACGGTGTTCAACCGGGGCAGGACCGGCACGGTGCCCGAGGGCGTGACGGCGCTGCGCGGTGATCGCACGGTCACCGCAGACCTGGCCCCGCTGGCCGGGGGCGAGTGGGACGCTGTCGTCGACACCTGGACAGGCCCGCCGAGGGCGCTGGCGGACAGTTCCCGGCTCCTCGCCGGACGGGTGGGCCACTACGGCTACGTGTCCAGCCGTAATGTCTACCGGTTGCCCTGGACCGAGGGCATGGCCGAGGACGCGCCTGTGGTCGCCGCCGAGCCGGACTCGGTGGACGGCGACTACGCAGTGCTGAAGGCGGGCAGCGAACGCGCCGTCCTGGGTGCGTTCGGCAATGACCTGGTGCTGGTCGCGCGGACCGGGCTCGTGCTCGGGCCGGACAGCACCATCGACTACGACCGCCGCGCGGCCCGTAGCCGCGCGTGCGTCGCGGAGGCGATCAGTACGCGGCCACCGGCGGCACGCAGCCGGTGGCCGCGGTGGACCTCATGGCCAGCCCGCTCCTGGCACATCGACCTGAGTGGTGAGCACCTGACCGGTGCCGGACGGCACCGGCCCTGTCGCCGACTCGGACATGCCCCGCCATTGGGCTGCGAGGATGAACAGCGTCGTCGCGTCGGGGCCACCGAGCGCGCAGGCGAAGCCGCCCCGGTCCAGCTTGACGGTCTGCAACACAACGCCGCCCTCGGCGACACGCACACACCGCTGGTTGGGCACGTCGGCATACCAGACGGCGCCCTGCGCGTCGACGCAGATGCCGTCCGGGGTGCCTTCGCCGAGATCGGCCCAGACACGCCGGTTGGACAACCCGCCATCCACGCCGATGTCGAAGGCCACCAGGTTGTGCCGGTAGGAGTCCGCGACGATCAGGGTGGCGTTGTCCTGGGTCACCGCCATCCCGTTGGGAAACGCGATGTCCTCGGCCACCCGGCGCACCGAGCCGTCCGCCGTGACCAGCACGACGAAACCGGGCTTGAACTCCTCCCCTGCCATCATGTCGAAGCCGATGGCGTTGACGTAGGCGTTGCCGCGACCGTCCACCACGATGTCGTTCCAGCCCGCCTTGCCAAGCTCCGCGTAAGTGCGCAGGGACCCGTCGGACTCCCGGCGCAGCATCCGCCCAGCCTGGGACGAGACAATCACCATCGGGCCGTCCGGGAGCCAAGCCGTGCACAGCGGATACGACTCCACCCGTGCGACGATCTCGCTGTCACCGGCCAGGTCGACGGCGATGACCTCGCCGGCGGACCAGTCGGAGAAATACAACCGGTCACCATGCCAGCGCGGCGCCTCGACCAGGCCCCGACCGGTCAGCAGCACCCGTACCTCGTTCATCCTCATCACACCCCCTGCTGCTCCGCCGGCAGCGCATCGGCGTCGTCAACGGGCTGCCGCCGTAAGCACGACCCGTCAGGTGCCACGGCCCAATCACAGTCCATCACGACTTCCGCCGCAACACGCCGCTGACGAGCCACTGCACCACGTGCGCGCTTCCCTTTGTCCGCCTCACGTGCGCCACGCCGGTATTCGTCGCAGCAGTTCAAGGACGTCCTGGGCGTCGAGGCCTCAACCCGATGCGCAACAGCCTTACCGCCGTGGTGGTCAGGCTGTTCCAGGCCCGCGACATCGACCGCACATACAGGCATGTCGTGCGCGCCAGCCCGGATCCAGACCGGCCGCGCAGCCACCGAGCACCACGACGAACTGCCCGCCGACCTCATGCCGGTGTTCGACCAAGCCCTGCGCTACCTGGGCCGCTGACCTCGGCCGATCCGGACGTGTGCCCGGTGGCGGCTGTCGGCGGCGGCTGACAGGATCCCGAAATGGCAAACCGGTGGAGCCTGGCGCCCGACCTCGACGTGACCGACGCCCAGGTCTTCGTCGAGACCGAGCCCGGTGGGCGGCCGTTGGTATGTCCTGCCCGACGGCGGGGTGTGGCACGGGTTGCCCGACGGCAGTGGCTTCCACCTCAGCATTTTTACCGCCGAGAGCTTCACCCCGCCCAAGTGGCAGCCAGCATAGGGATCACCGCGGTGGTCGGGAGCGCCGCGACCGACCACCACAGGACAATTCCCAGAAACTGCGTGTACCAGGAGGACCTTTCCCATGGGTCCGGTCCAGACGTAGAGCGAGCGTGCGGCCGCCGCACCAGTATCAATGACGATCACGTCGTAGTGACGGTGTCCGTCATGCCGGACCGTCCTCAGATCACATTCCGGACTGCCCGGCGAATTAGCATATTTATCTCGATTCGCGAGTTTGCCGCGAGGGAGACTTCCGGCGACTCGCGTCCGCACGTCACAGGATCGCGATGGGATTGATGGGGGAACCAGTGGCGGCGGGCAGTCGCAGTGGCGCGATCACGCACAGGAACGACCAGCGCCCTTCCCGTGCACAGAGGGGTGCGAGGTCCTCGAACCGCAGGTAGTCGAGCAGGTGCAGTCCCATCGCGTGGATGGCGAGCACATGCACAGGGAACGCGATGCCCTGCGTCGCGCTGGGGGCCGAGTCGTTGTTGCCGTCGCTGCCGAGCACGGCCACTTGCCGGTCGGCCAGAAAACGCATGGCGGTCGGATGGAGTCCGGCCCGCGCATGGGCCACGTCCCAGGGGCCGAGCTCATCGCGGCGTCGTCGATGTCCGACCCGAACGAGGAGGATGTCACCGCGGCCAACGCGCAGGCCCTGGTGCGCTTCGGCGGCAGCAAGGTCCTCGAGGGTTACGTGGGATCCCGGTTCGAGCCAGGGGACGCTGTGCAGTCGCGGGATGTCCAGGAGCACGCCGCGTCCGACGATGCCGTCGCGGGCCAGGTCGATGGACTCCTCGCTCGCTCCGTCCGGGGACAGGGCATCCGCCGCCGGCACGCCGCCGTGCAGGGTGCCGTCGTAGATGACATGGCACAGCGCGTCGATGTGGCTGTCGACGTCGCCGTGAATGTTCATGGCGATGCGGTCCCGGGCGAACTGCAGGCCGCTCGGCTCTGGGACACCGCCGACGGGGGCGATGAGGCGGTGCTCTGCAGGTTCGGCGTTGTCCGGTCCTGTTCGGGTGTCCACGGGGGCGGCGAGCGAGACCGTGCGGCCGGACCGGACTTCGCGGAGGGATGCCAGCACCTGTTCGTGCGTGATGGTGTCCAGGGCGCCCCGGAGTGCGGTGCCGCCGGGGGCCGTAGTGCGTAGCTCGCTGTAGAGCGACTGGAACTCGTCCATGCTCATCTCGTCGGGTGTCCGCATGTCCCCCACCATCCGGTAGACGGGCTGTGCCCGCACGCCGGAGCGGTCGCGCCGTCGAATCCGAGTTGCTGGGCCCCAACGCTGCCACGTTGACAAACGCGCGGCCTGTCAGGACCCGGAGGTGCCCGAACACCTCATTCCCACAGACGGCGGTTCGGATGGACATGATTCATGTCCGAGCGGTGAGCCCGCCGGACCTCACGGACCGCACCACGGCCCTGCTGAGCGCCGGGCCATGCGTCCTGAACCTCATCCCGCAGCCGGGGGTCTTGACCTTGCCGAGAGCGCTCGCCGTCCACATTGTGTGGGCGGACGGGATCTTCGCGATCGGCTCGAAGCCGCAAGTGACCAGCTCTTCGGTTCGATGTTGGCCGGTCCGAGGGGTCATGCCAATCGGGCTGACGCCTGCGCGGACGGCAGCGCGGGCACCGACGGGTGGGCCTGCTCCGACGTGGTCACCGGATTCGGTCGAGAATGTGGTCGCCGACTCGGATGGCGTTCGCCATGGTGGTGAGTGCCGGGTTCACCGCGCTGATGCTGGGGAAGAAGCTGGTGTCCACGACATAGGTGTTGTCCAGTTCGTGGGCTCGGCAGTCGGAGTCGAGCACGGACGTCGCCGGGTCGGTGCCGAACCGGGCCGTGCCGGCCTGGTGGGCGCAGCCGGCGATCGGGATGTCGGTCTTCATGTAGGCGAATCGGTTGATGAGGTGGTCCGGGTGCATGCCGAGCGCGCCGAGCATCGACTTGAGCTGGTGGTAGAGGCGTTTCGCGGCGGTCGGGTTACTCGGGGTGTAGGTGAGGTTGATGTTGCCGTCCGTGCTCAGCGTTACGCGGTTGTCCGGTTGTGGAAGGTCCTCGGTGGACAGCCAGAAGTCGACGGCGTGTGTCGCGACGTCCCCCAGCGCCCAGGTCGGCGCGAGTTTGGTCTCGATGGGCTTCTCGCCGCGGAACATTTCCGCCTGCGACTTGCCGATCATCTGGATGTTGCCCATCGGGTAGTCGAAGTCCGGGCCGCTGAAGTAGAAGTCGTTCACGCCCAGGGTCTTCTGGAAGACCGTCGGGTTCGGCTCCTTCGACATCGCCAGCACGGCCTGGCTGTCGTGGTACATGAAGTTGCGGCCGAGCTGGTCCGAGCCGTTGGCCAGCCCGTTGGGGTGTTTGTCGTTGGCGGAGGCCAGTAGCAACTTCGCCGAGTTGGCGGCGCCGCAGGCCACGACGACGATGTCGCCCGCATAGGTGGCCTGCTCGCCGTCCTGCTCGACCAGCACGCCGGTGACGGTGGTTCCGGCCGCATTGGTTTCGAGCTTCACGACCCGCGCATTCCTGACCAGGGTCACATTTTCGTGTTCGAGAGCGGGTCGCACCCCGATGACCTCGGCGTCGGACTTGGCGTGCAGTGGACACGGGAAGCCGTCACAGTCCTCGCAGCGAACGCAGATGCTGAACGGCATGTTCGCCTCGTCGACCAGGACACCGCACGGCGCGTGGAACGGGTGGTAGCCATCGGCGGCGAGATCATCGGACAACTGCTGGATACGTGGCTCGTGGGAGACAGCCGGATGCGGATACGGACCGCTCGCGGGCGGCTCGGTCGGATCTTCGCCCCGCGCGCCGTGCACCTGGTAGAACGATTCGGCGGCGGCGTAGTAGGGCTCCATGTCCACGTACGAGATCGGCCAGGCCGGTGAGAGGCCATCGTGGTGGCGCAACTCGCCGAAGTCCTCCTGCCGCATCCGGTAGAGCGCCGCTCCGTAGAGTTTGGTCGCCCCACCGACGAAGTAGTGCACCTGCGGCTGGAAGGACTTGCCGCGGCTGTCGTACCACGTGTCGGCAGAGATGTACCGGCCGTCGACGAACACGTCGGCCGTGGACCAGTTCGCGGGTTCCCGGGGTAGCCAATCACCGCGTTCGAGCAGCAGGATGCGCTTGCCGGAGGGCGCAAGGTGGCGGGCGAGTGTGCCCCCGCCTGCGCCGGTCCCGATCACGATGACGTCATAGTGTTCAGTCATCCTGGACTCCTTCCCTGGCCGGAGGTGCGGTCGCCGGATCGATCCGATCGTCGTCGGAGGCGGCGGGTCCGCTGTGCGGCGTGGTATCAGGTGGGGTCGGCGCGACCACGGCGGTGAAGTGCTCTCTGCCGATCCGTTTGCGGAACACGTAGTAGGTCCAGGCCTGATAGGCGAGCACCACCGGCAGGAAGATGATCACAATGATGGTCAGCACCTTCAGCGCGTAGTCGCCGGAGGCGGTGTTGGTCGTCGTGAGGCTGAAGGCGGCGTTCGTGCTGGACACCATCACGTGCGGATAGAGCTCGGCGAAGATCGACACGATGGTGGCGGCCATCGCGAAGGTGGTCGCCGCGAACGCCCAGCCCTCCGCCTGCTCGTACACCAGCCACGCCGACGCGATGATCGCGAGCGCCGCGGCGAGCTCGGCCAGGTTGAGGAAGAACCCCTTGCCCGCGGTGACGTGCGTCCAGAAGGCGAAGGCCAGGACGACCAGCGCGGTCACCGGTGCCACCCGGCGGGCGAGCAGACCGGCCCGTTCGCGCAGCCCGCCGGTCGTCTTGAGCGCGATGAATGTGGCACCGTGCAGGACACAGATCGCCACCAGGGTCACGCCGGTGAACAGCGCGTAGGGCTGCAACAGATCGACGAACGAGCCGGTGAACTCCTGGCGTGAGTTGATCGGCAGGCCCACCAGTAGATCACCCAGGGCCACCCCGATCAGCAGCGGCGCGAGCAGGCTCCCCCCGGTCAGCAACGTGTCCCAGGTGCGGCGCCAGCGTGCGCTGTCGCGCTTGCCACGGAACTCGAACGACACGCCGCGCACGATCAGCGCCGCCAGCAGCACCACGAAAGCCAGATACATACCGGAGAACATGGTGGCGTACCAACCAGGGAATGCCGCGAACATGGCCGCGCCCGCCACGACCAGCCACACCTCGTTGCCGTCCCACAGCGGTCCGATCGTGTTGATCACCGCCCGGCGGCCTGGTTCGTCCTCACCCAGGATGCCGTGCAGCATGCCGACGCCGAAGTCGAAGCCCTCGAGGACGAAGAAACCCGTCCACAGCACGGTGATCACGATGAACCAGAACACGATCATGGTGGGCCTCAATACTCGACGGCGGGCACGAGTCGGTCGGCGTCGGCTGCCACTGGTGACGCGGGCACGGCCTTGCGTGCGTAGCGCACCATCAGCACGAAGTCGACGACGGCGAGGGCCAGGTACAGCAGGGCGAACAACACGATGCTGATCACGACACTGGTGACGCCGACCGACGGTGACACCCCGTTCCTGGTCAGCAGGAGGCCCTGCACGATCCACGGCTGCCGCCCGCTCTCGGTCAGCAGCCAGCCTGCCGTGTTCATGAGGAACGGCAGCACCGCCGCCCACACCGCGATCCGCAGGAACCAGGTCGCCCCGGCCAGCTTCCTGCGTCGCAGCAGCCACAGGCCCCACAGTCCGAGCAGCAGTATCAGCACCGCGGCGTAGGCCATCACGCGCATGGACCAGTACTGGACGAACACGTTGGGCACGTAGTAGCCCGGCCCGTACGTGCCCTGATACTGCGTCTGCAGCTCGTTGAGGCCGGTGACCTTGCCGTTCCAGTGGTTGGTCGCCAGCAGCGACAGCAGGTGCGGGATCGCGATGATCTTGGTCGGGGTCTGGTCGTGGTTGCCACCGCCGATCTGGAACAGGGAGAACGAGCACGGCTGGCAAGTGGTCCACTGCGCCTCGGCGGCCGCGATCTTCATCGGCTGATATCTCGCCTCCACCACGCCGAGTTCGCTGCCGATGAACATCGTGAAGATCATCGTCGGCACGAGGACGATCAGGGCGAGCCGCGCCGACCTGGTGAACAGTTCGGGGTCGGCGCGGTGGCGCAACTGCCAGGCGGACACCGCGAGCATGACGACGGCCGCCGTCGCGAGCGAGGCCAGCAGTACGTGGACATATCCCCACAGGAACACGGGGTTGGTCAGTACCGCCCACAGATCGGTCAGCTGCGCCTGGCCGGAGTTGCCCAGCGTGTAGCCCACTGGGTGCTGCATCCACGAGTTGGCGGCCATGATGAATGCCGCGGACAGCGCGCTGCCCACGGCCACCGCCCAGATGGTCAGCAGGTGTACGCGTTTGGGGAGTTTGTCCCAGCCGAACAGCCACAGTCCGAGAAAGGTCGACTCGAGGAAGAACGCGAGTAGGCCTTCCAGTGCGAGCGGGGCACCGAACACGCCACCCACCGTGCGCGAGTAGTCCGACCAGTTCATCCCGAACTGAAATTCCTGGACCAGACCGGTGACGACGCCGACCGCCACGTTGATGACCAGCAGCGTCCCGAAGAACCGGGTGAGCCGGAGGTATTCGACGCGGCCGTGACGATGCCACGCGGTCTGCAGGAGGGCGGTCAGGAACGCCAGCCCGATGGTCACCGGGACGAACAGGAAGTGGTAGATCGACGTCATCGCGAACTGCCACCGGGACAGATCGAGCGCCATGTTGTCCCTTCCGGAAGCACTCGCGGCTCGACATCGCGGTCGGCCACCACCGTCGCCCGCACGTCGAACGGCGTGCATCGCCCGCGGCGGGTGATTGACCTGATCGGCGTATCACCTCTTCAGGGTGGCGTGGCGGAGCGATCGCCGTGGTGCCATTCGAACCTGGCGAGACGTGTGAGTTGCCGAACCCGCCTGCCCACCGGGCAGGGCAACGGACGAGGAGTACGACATGGCGACGGACCGGGTCGACGCGTTGGTCATCTTCGGTGCGACCGGCGATTTGGCCAAGCTGGAGACATTCCCGGCGCTGGTCGGCCTGGTGGACCGTGGAGTACTGGACGTCCCCGTGATCGGGGTGGCCAAGAGCGGCTGGGGACTGGCACAGTTCCGCGACTACGCAGCCGCCTCGCTGCGACTCAACAACATCGACCCGGACAGCACACCGGCGCGCACGATGCTCGGCCTGCTGCGCTATGTGGACGGTGACCTCGACGACGACGCCACCTATCAGGCGATGTCCGACGCGGTCGGTGCGGGACGGCGCATCCTCTTCTACCTGGAGGTCCCGCCCGCCCTGTTCGGCCGCATCGCGAAGGGAATCGCGACCGCGGGCCGCACCGCCGACGCGCGGGTGATGGTGGAGAAGCCCTTCGGCACCGATCTGGACAGTGCGCGCGAGCTCAATGCCGTGATGCACCAGCACTTCCCGGAGGAGGCGCTCTACCGGGTCGACCACTGGCTCGGCCTGGACCCGGTGGAGAACGTGCTGTTCGCGCGGTTCGCCAATGCCGTGCTGGAGCCCCTGCTGAACCGCACCCACGTGGCGAGCATCCAGATCACGATGGCAGAAGCGTTCGACGTCGCCGACCGCGGCAGGTTCTACGACCGGACCGGTGCCATCCGCGACGTCGTGCAGAACCACATGCTGCAGGTACTGGCCACGGTGCTGGCCGACCCTCCCGACGGGGAAGGCCTGAGCACGTGGCGGGATGCGAAGTCCAGAGTGGTCGCATCGCTGCGCCCGCTGACGCCCGAGCACGCCGTACGGGGACAGTACGAGGGCTATCACGATGTCGACGGCGTGGACCCGCACTCGACCGTCGAGACGTTCGTCGCGATCCGCACGTCGGCGGACTCGTGGCGCTGGGCCGATGTGCCCATCGTCATCCGGGCGGGCAAGTGCATGCCGGTCACGGCCACCGAGGTCACGATCGATTTCCGGAGCGCGCCGTACGACGTCTTCGGCCTGCGACCGCAGCCGGCCTCCAACGCGCTGCGCTTCCGGGTCTGGCCGGAGACCCAGGTCGGCCTCACCCTGGCCGGCAAGAAACCCGGCGGTGGCTGGCAGGCCCAGCACGAGGAGCTGGCGTTCGCCCAGCAGCCCGGCTCGGACATGCGCCCCTACGACCGGCTCATCGGTGCGGCGCTGGACGGCGACCGCTGGCTGTTCGCCCGGCAGGACACCGTGGAGAACGCCTGGAAGGTCGTGCAGCCCGTGCTCGGTGACGTGGTCCCGGTGCACCCCTACGCCAAGGGAACCTGGGGCCCCAAGGAGGCCGACCGGCTGCTGCCCGAGCTGGGTACCTGGCACGATCCCGCCGGCTGACCGCCGAATCGGAGCCTGACATGAGTGAGCGAACCGGACAGCGTCACGTGGTCATCGTCGGCGGCGGGTTCGCCGGCCTGTTCGCGGCCCGCGCCCTGGGTAACGGGCCCGTCTCGGTGACTCTCGTCGACCGCGCCCACCACCACCTGTTCCAGCCCCTGCTGTACCAGTGCGCGACCGGCATCCTGTCGGAGGGACAGATCTCCGCGCCGCTGCGCGACGTACTCAAGCGCCATCGGAACGTCGACTGCGTCATGGCGTCGGTGACCGACATCGACACCGACCACAAGCGACTGACCGCGCAACGGCCCGGTGGCACAATGATCGAGCTGCCCTACGACGATCTCATCGTCGCCGCCGGAATGCGGCAGTCCTACTTCGGCCATGACGAGTTCGCGCAGTTCGCACCGGGCATGAAGTCGATCTCCGACGCACTGACGATCCGCCGCAGGGTGTTCGGCGCGTTCGAGATGGCCGATTCGGCGGCAGACCCCGACGAACGGCGCCGGTGGCTGACGTTCGCCCTCGTCGGCGCCGGCCCGACCGGCGTCGAACTGACCGGTCAGATCCGCGAACTGGCCACCAAGACGCTCCGTAAGGAGTACCACCACGCGGAACCGGAAGACGCGCGGGTGCTGTTGTTCGACGGTGGCAAGGCACCCCTGGCGGCCTTCGGGCCGAAACTGTCCGGCAAGGCGGAGCAATCCCTGCTGCGACTGGGCGCCGAACTGCACATGGGCTCGATCGTGACCGACATCGACAGCAGCGGCCTGACGGTACGCGACCACGACGGCAACACCACCCACTACGAGGCAGGAACCGTGCTGTGGACCGCGGGCGTGGAGGCACCGCCGTTCGCCGCGGCCCTCGCACGAGCGACCGGAGCCGAGCGGGACCGGGCAGGGCGGATACGCGTGGACCGGGACCTCACCATTCCGGGTCATCCCGAAATCTCTGTCACTGGCGATCTGATGAGCCTGGACGAGTTGCCCGGCGTCGCAGAGGTCGCGATGCAGTCCGGTCACTACGCGGGCCATCGCATCCGCCGCGCCGCGCAGGGACGACCCGTCGACAAGCCGTTCCGCTACCGCGACCTCGGCTCCGCCGCCTACATCGCGCGGGGCAACGCGGTCATCTCCGCCGGGCGGTTCAAGGCCAGCGGCTTCCCCGGCTGGGTGCTGTGGCTGTTCATCCACATCGCGTTCCTCACCGGCTATCGCAACCGCTTCGGGGCCGTGCTGACCTGGTGGCTCGCCTTCACCCGCGACCGCCGCCGCGAACGTGCCTTCACCACGCGCGAGGTCGGCACCGTGGCCGACGTGTACACGCCGACCGTCCCGGCGGTGAGATCGGGTGAGACGCCCCTGCCCGAAAGCCGCCGAACCTGAACTAGGGGTGCGGCCACGCCGTGACGGTGCCGCCGTCTAGGTGGACGACCTCGTCCATCTGGGCCAGCCCGGCCGTGCGGTGGGTGATCAGCAGGACCGTGCGGCCCTCGGTGGCGGCGAGCAGGTCCCTGGTCAGCTCTTCGGCCGTCTGCTCGTCGAGGTGCTCGGTCGGCTCGTCCAAAACGAGCACCGGAAAGTCGGCCAGCAGCACGCGTGCGAGGGAGAGCCGCTGGCGCTGGCCGCCGGACAGCCGGGCGCCGTGCTCACCGACCTGCGTTTCCAGCCCGTCGGGCAGCTCGTCGATCCAGTCCAGCAGACCGGCTCGGCGCAGCGCGTCGCGGACCTGCACCTGGTCGCGTCACGTCGCGCCAGCCGCAGGTTCTCGCCGATCGTGGTGTCGAAGACATGCTGATCCTGGGCGCACAGCCCCACGATCGTCCGGACGGTGTCACCGGAAGGCGGGTCAGGTCCGTGCCGGCCAGGGTCACCCGCCCGGCGGACGGTTCCAGGAAGCGCACCAACACCATCGCCAGCGTGGTCTTCCCGGCGCCGCTGGGGCCGACGACGGCCACCCGCCGCCCCGCGGGCACGCGTGAGGTCGATTCCGCTCAGCACGTCCGGCCCGTCCACGTCTCCAGCGCACCGACAGGCTCTCGATCCGCAGGTCATAGGGCGGCGGCGGGCGGGCAGCGGTGAATCCGGCTCACGCACCGGATCCGGCTGCCGCAGCACGGCCTGGACCACGCGCGCCGCCGACGCGCGGATGCGCGGTAGCTGCTGGGCGGCCGGAGCCAGCGATCCGAACACCTCGTGGGCGGCCAGCGGTGTCAACACGGCACGGCCAGAGCCACTCCCGGGCAGCGCACCGGACCGCACCGCCGGTACCCCGAGCACCAGACACGCCCAGACGGCCCCTCCCGCGGCGAGCGCGGTGACCGACGTGGCGATTCCCTGGCCCAGGGCGCTGCGCTGCTCGGCCCGGCTCAGCTCACGGTCCGCCGCGGCGACCCGAGCCAAGCCACGGTCCTGCGCACCGAACGCGAGTAGTTCGGCGCACCCACGCAACACATCCAGCGAGGCCGCGCTCAACTCGCCACGACACGGCGCGATGCGGGCTCCGCACGCCTGGCCACCACTCCCGCGAGCCACGGCGCCACCACCGCCGCGACAACCAGGCTCACGGCCAGCGCCAGTCCCGCCGACGGCAGCAGCACGGCGATGAAGCAGACCGTGCCCGCTCCTGCCGCCGCTGCCGCGAGGTAGGGCAGCAGGACGCGCAGCCACCGGTCGGCGACGCTGTCCACGTCGGCGACCAGCCTGCTGACGAGATCGCCCGACCGGAAGGTCGCGCAGCCCGGCGGGTGCCAGCCGTTCCAGCCGCTCGTACACGGCCACGCGCATCGACGCGAGGACCCGCAGGGCGGCGTCATGACCGGTCAGCCGCTCCACATACCGAAAGACGCTGCGGCCCAAGCCGAAGGCCTGCACGGCGACGACGGCGACCATCAGGCTGAGCACCGGCGGCTGCAACGACGCACGCGAGATCAACCACGCCGACGTCGCGGTCAACCCGATCGCGGCGACGTCGGCGGCCGCGCCTGCCGCCGTGGCCAGTGCGAGTCGCCGTACGGCGCCCCTGCCCGGCCGGCTGCGATCATCGCACGTGCCGCGGCGTCCCGGCTCGGTGAACCGCGCCGCGGATGGCCTGCCGGACACGCTCACGCCTGCGCTCCCGCGGGAACAGCCTGTCCGGCGGGCGGGAGCGTGACCACCCGGTCCGCGGCCGACAACACAGCCGGCCGATGAGCCACCATCAGCACCGCGCTGCCCTGCCGGGCCAGCTCACGCACCGTGCGGAGCACGTGCGCCTCCGTCGTCGCGTCGAGCCCGGCGGTCGGCTCGTCCAGCAACACCACCGGCCGCCGCACCAGCACCGCGCGGGCCACCGCGACGCGGCGCCGCTGCCCCGCGGAAAGTCCCCTGCCGCCCTCCCCGACCGGCCGATCGAGTCGCACCTCCCGCAACGCCGCAGCCGACGCCGCCCACCGGACCGCGTCGTCCGGTGCATCGGGGCGACCGAGCCGGATGTTGGACGCGACCGTGCCGACCTGCAGCACCGGCTCCTGCGGCACCCAGGCCGTGCAGGCCCGCCAATCGGCCATCTCCAACTCGTCGAGGCGGTACTCGCCACCGGCTTCCTCCATCACGACCCGGCCGGCGTCCGGTGTCATGAACCCGAGCAACACGTTGATCAAGGTCGACTTGCCGCTCCCGCTCGGTCCCGCCAGAGCCACGACCTCACCGCAGCGCACCCGCAAGCACGCCGCCGCAGGTGTGGGTCCCGCGCGGCCCTCGTGGTGCACCTGGACATCCTCGACCCGCAGACCGGTCGGCCTGGGTACTCCGGCGCGTCGTCGCGCCGCCACAGGAGTGGCCGGGCCGCGCCCGGCGGGTACCTGTGTCTCGAGCACGCCGAACACCTCGCCTGCCGCGGCCAAGCCGTCCGCGGCCGCGTGGTAGTGGTTGGCCAACTGTCGCAACGGGAGATACGCCTCCGGCGCGAGAATCAGCACCAGCAGCCCGATCCGCAGATCGAGATGGCCGCCGACCAGGCGCAGTCCGACACCGACTGCGACCAGTGCGACCGAGAACGTCGCCACCAGTTCCAGCACCATCGATGACAGAAACGTGAGACGCAAGGTAGCCACCGTCGTGCGGCGGTACGAGTCGGTGACCCGGCCGACGCTCTCGGTCTGGGCCTTGGCCCTGCCGAACACCTTCAACGTCGGCAACCCGGCGACGACGTCCAGAAAGTGGTAGGACAACCTCGCCAGCGCCTGCCATCGGTCGCGGGTCCGCGCCGCGGTGGTCGAGCCGACCAGACTCATGAACACTGGGATCAGCGGCAGCGTGATCGCGATGGTGACAGCGGAAAGCGGGTCGGCGACCAGCAGACGCACCACCACCATCGCCGGAACCACCACCGCCAAGACCACCTGCGGCAGATACCTCGCGAAGTACGCATCGAGGCTGTCCACACCGGCCGTCACCAGCGTGGCCAGCTCACCGGTCCGGCGGCCCGTCAGCCAGCGCGGCCCCAACTCCACGGCGTGCCGCATCACCGCGCCCCGCAGCTGCGACTTGACCGCGGCCGAAGCACGGTATGAGAACGCCTCCACACCCCACACCAGCGCGACCCGGCACGCGACCACCACCGCCAGACCGATGAGCGCTCCCCGCAGCGAGGACAGAGCCAGACCGTCCGTGAACGCCCCGGCGATCGCCGTGGCGAGCAACTGCGCCTCAACGATGACGACACCCGCGAGGGCAACCGTCGCCACCACCAGGACGACCAGGTACACCCGCACCCGACTCGCGTAGCGAAGCAGCCTGGGGTCAAGCGCCCTCATCGTCGCGCGCCCGATACCGACACCGTGCCGGCGCCACGGAAACCCGGCGGACGAGACACACCGCAGATCCGCAACAGCCGACATCGGTCAACCCGCGGCCGTCCACGCCGATCCGGCGGAATCCTCACGATGACGGCCGCGCCGGCCGGCCGGTACCCCGTAACGGCCCACTGGAGTGGGTCGGTCGATGTGTGAATGTCCTTGCCGATGCCCGGCAGCAGAATGTTCGCCGCCGACATGTTCGCCGTGACCAGAAGCGCGGAGACGCACGTCGCCACCACCGCACCGGCACCGACGCGTCCGTGCATCGCCGCGGAACGGCCGATGCCGACCAGGAATGAGGTCACTCTCAACATGGTGCGAACATTTCGCACGGACCACCTCCCCCACTGCGGGTGACCGTCGTGCGCACCGAATCATCCGACCGCCGCCGGGGACCTGCGCCGGACGAGCCCTTTCGACCAGGATCCGTCGCGCTACCCAAGAGCTGCTAACACAATGGCGTTCGATCAGGGAGCCGAACAGTTATTGTGCTAGCAGCTCTAAAGCCCGCGAGCCGTGTTCCCAGGCTCAGCTCGGTCATTGTGTCCGGCGGTTGAGGCCGGTGAGGCGGGCGACGGCGGCGAAGCCGTCGTCGGTGCCGGGCCAGTGCGTGCGGACGGCGTCGAGGCCCGCGCGGCGGGTGACGCTGCGGAGCACGGCGGTCACGATGATGGCGTCGTCGGCGTAGCCAAGAATGGGGATGAAGTCCGGGATGAGGTCGATCGGGAACGCAAGGTAGGCCAGCAGCAGGCCGAGCCGGACGCGCACGCCGCGGGGCAGGGTCTGGTCCGCCGCGAGGCGGCGGACCAGGCGTAGCACGTCCGGTAGCACCCGTAGCGCCTCTCGCACCAGTCCGCCGCGCGGGCGGGCGATGAGCAGCACCACGACCAGGGCTAGCCACGCGAGAAGCAGCGCGGCGAGGATGTCGATGAGCAGGTCCCACCAGAACGAACCGGTCACGGCCGATCCACCGCCCGCAGCCGCGGCGCCTGCTCGCCGGTGGGTGCTTGGCCCAGTTCGGGGGCTTCGGCGCGCAGGGCGGCTTCCTCGAACGCGGCCAGTGCGGCGGCGGCCTGCTCGACGGCGTCGCGGGCAGCCTGGCCGCCGGGCGCCTGAAAGTAGTCGCGGGCCGCGATCTTGCCCAGCCAGCTACGGAACCGTTCCAGGTCGGCCTCGGATTCCTCGACCTCGGCATAGGTGGTGTTGCCGCGCGCCTGTTCGTCGACCAACTCCTGGCGCAACTCGGGCAGGCGGTCAAGGACTTCGTTGTATTCGACGTCGCGGGCGGTGTTCAACTCGGCGATCACCGCGTGTTCCTCGGCCGGATCGGTGAAGGTCATCGACAGGACGCGGGCGGTGCCGCCTTGGTGGCGGATGCGGTCGACCAATCGGCGCACTTCACGTACGACCTCGGGTCGGGCGGGCAGCAGGCAGACCGATTGTTGCAGGTACAGCGCGCCCAGGGAGCGCAGTTTGCGCCAGACCTGCACCCGCAGCGTGCCGGCGGCCCCGGCGGTGGAAGCACTGATCAGCAACCACTCTCGCTCGTCTGCTTCGCTCGTCACGCTGCTATGTTACGGATGTTTCAACTTGCAGGTGCGCGGACCGGCGACAGTACCTAGGGTAGGGAGTACCGGTCTGACACAGCCCGGGACGAGCGACGAAGCAACAGGACGCCTGACGCAGTGCCCAAGTCCGCTGAGGTCGGCTACGGCGAGCGCGGACCGCACGTGCGGCGTGCAGCGCTGGGGAAAGGCGGATCCCCACCGTGAACGGTGTACATCGGCTTGAACCCGTGGCGGCGAGCCCCGGCCGGGCACCGTGTTCGCGGCGTGGGAGCGGTTCGTGCAGGGCGAGGACCAAGTCCCGGGCGTCCGGCCCGTGGTGGCGATCTCCTGGCACCGCTGCCGAGAGCAATACCGAGTCGACCCTCACCTCACCGAGGCTCCGGTAGCCGTCGCGGAGCTCGACCACACGCCCGAACACGACGTCGTGTTCGCCGAGCTGGGTTTTCGTGCCGCTTCCGTGGCACATGAAGTGGGCAACCTCGGTGGCGTCGTCACCGTCACCGACGCCACCGGCCGGATCCTGGCCGAGTGGGGCGACCAAGCCACGCTCGCCAGAGCCACCGACTCCAACCTGGCGCCCTGGTTCTGCTGGTCCGAGTGTGCGGCCGGCACGAACGGCATGGGCACGGCGCTCGAGGCGCACGGCCCGGTGCTGATCAGCGGGGCCGAGCACTGGTGCCAGGCGTTCCACAACTGGGTCTGCGCGGGCATCGCGGTGCGTGACGTGGTGACCGGGGAGCCGATCGCGGTCCTGAACATCTCCTGCTGGCGCAGCCAGCTTCCCGCGTCCGCGGGAGGTTGGCTGACGAACGCGGTCACCAAGACCCAGCGCACGCTGAGGAGGCGCGCCCGGGACAGCGGCGCCGAACTGGTCGCGGCCTACACGCATGGCCAGGGCACGTTCCAGTGCGCGCGCTCGCCGCGGTGGACACCGCGGGCAAGGTCGTGATCGCCGACGACACGGCGAGCGTGCTCATGGGCGTCCCGGCATCGCACCCCTGCGGTCGACCCCACGCTGCGATGGAACCCCGGGCTGCCGGAATTGATCGGGGCCGCCCGGTACGCCAGCAGGCAGGCAGCCCGCAATCCCGACTGGGTCGGCTCGACGCAGATCTTCACCCACCTCGCCGACGAGCCGACACCGATCAGCATCCGGCCCGTCTTCTCTCCGGACACCTGATCGGGACCTGGTCTCGTTCGGCGCCTCGGACGGGGTGCCAGTTGCCCCGGACGGAGGGGTCCGCGCGCCCTCGGGCGCAGCCGCGCCGAGTGGTCGCGATACGCGACAACCGGATGGTGCTGCTGCGGCTGCCGGAGGTCTCCTTCGCCGAGTCGGAGGGAAACGACGTGTGGCTGTCCACCGACCGAGGGGCGGTTGCGAGCTGCCTCCCGAGCCTGGACAAGCTCGACGGCGAGCTGGCCGACGCCGGCTTCCTGCGGGTGCACCGCCGGTATGTGGTCAACCTCAGCCGCATCCGGGAGATCGAGCGCGGGCTCAAGGGCGAGCTGTCTCTGGTCATGGATGACGGGCCGAACGAGATGGTGCCGGTTTCCCGGCGGAACGCGCCGGCCGTGCGCCGCGCGCTGGACATCTGAGGCCCGAGCACACTCGGTTCCCGGAAGGATTTCCCGTGTCTGACAGCCCGGACGCCGTCGGTCGGCGAGACGAACGAAGGGCGCTGGGGCGGCCTCGGCCTCCCCGCCTCGGCCGGGCGACGCAGACCGATCCGACCGGGGCCCCGGCGCAACCGCGACTGGTGGCCGAACCAGCTCGACCTGCAAGATCCTGCGGAACGACCCCGCCGTGGCCGACCCCATGGGCGAGGACTTCGACTACGCCGCGGAGTTCCGGACCCTCGACCTCGACGCTCTGGCCGCGGACGTCGACGAGGTGCTGACGACCTCGCAGGAATGGTGGCCTGCCGACTTCGGCCACTACGGGCCGCTCGTGGTCCGGATGGTGTGGCACTGCGCCGGGACGTACCGCATCGACGACGGCCGGGGCGGCCCGGCCGCCGGCATGGCAGCGCTTCGCGCCGCTGAACAGCTGGCCGGACAACCGCAACCTCGACAAGGCGCGCCGGCTGCTGTGGCCGGTGAAGAAGAAGTACGGCCGCACGATCTCCTGGGCCGACCTGATGGTCTTCGCGGGCAACCGTGCCCTGGCAGACGATGGGCTTCACGACCTTCGGCTTCGCCGGCGGCCGGGTGGACGTCTGGGAGCCCGACGAGGACGTCTACTGGGGTCCCGAACGCGCCTGGCTCGGCGACGAGCGGCACAGCGGCGTCCGGGAGCTGGACAACCCGCTGGCCGCCGACCAGATGGGCCTCATCTACGTCAACCCGGAGGGCCCGAACACCGTCCCGGACCCGCGTCACCTCGGCCCGGGACATCCGCGAGACGTTCCGGCGGATGGGGATGAACGACGAGGAGACCGTCGCGCTGATCGCGGGTGGGCACACGTTCGGCAAGACCCATGGCGCGGCCGACCCGGCGACGTCACCTCGGCCCGGAACCCGAGGGCGCCGCCCTCGAGGAGCAGGGGCTGGGCTGGCGGAGCAGCTACGGCACCGGCAAGGGCGCGGACGCCGATCACCAGCGGGCTCGAGGGCACGTGGACAGCCACCCCCACGACGTGGGACAACAGCTTCTTCGAAACCCTGTTCGGCTACGAGTGGGACCTGGCGCTGAGCCCCGCCGGTCTGTGGCAGTGGATCCCGCGAGACGGCGGCGGGGCCGGCACCGTGCCGGACGCCCACGACCCGTCGAAGACCCATGCCCCGACGATTCCTCACGACGGACCTCGCGCTGCGGTTCGACCCGCTCTACGAGCCGATCTCGCGGCGCTTCCTGGAGAACCCGGACCAGCTGGCGGACGCTTTCGCCCGGGTCTGGTTCAAGCTGACGCACCTCGACATGGGCCCGATCCAGCGCTACCTCGGACCGCTGGTCCCCCGAGGAGACACTGCTCTGGCAGGACCCGATCCCCGCCGTGGACCACGAGCTCGTGCGGCGCCGCGGACATCGCCGCGCTCAAGAGCCGGATCCTCGCTGCCGGGCTGTCGGTCGCCCAGCTCGTCGCCACCGCGTGGGCGTCGGCCTCGACGTTCCGCATCAGCGACAAGCGCGGCGGGTGCCAACGGGGCGCGCATCCGCCTCGAGCCGCAACGGGGCTGGCAGGTCAACGACCCCGACACGCTGGCGCGAGTGCTGCACACCCTGGAGGGGATCCAGGAGGCCTTCAACAGCTCCCAGACCGCGGGCACGAGGATCTCGCTGGCCGACCTGATCGTGCTCGGCGGGTGCGCCGCCGTCGAGCAGGCGGCCGAGGCCGCCGGCTACGTCGTCCACGTTCCCTTCACTCCAGGACGCACGGACGCCACCGCAGGAGTGGACCGATGCGGAGTCCTTCGCCGCGCTCGAACCGGTCGCGGACGGGTTCCGCAACTACCGCGGGAAGGGCGCACCGGCTGCCGTCCGAGCACCTGCTGGTCGACCGCGCGAACCTGCTGACCCTGAGCGTGCCCGAGATGTCCGTGCTCGTGGGCGGCCTGCGCGTGCTCGGTGCGAACCACCAGCAGTCCCAACTCGGCGTCTTCACTCCCGAGCCCGGGTCGCTGACCAACGACTTCTTCGTGAACCTGCTCGACATGGGCACGGCATGGACAGCCGGTATCCGCGACCGCGGAGACCTTCGAGGGCCGCGACCGCGCCACCGGCGAGGTCAGGTGGACCGGTAGCCGGGTCGACCTCGTCTTCGGCTCGAACTCCGAGTTGCGCGCCGTCGCGGAGGCCTACGCGAGCGACGACGCGCTGGAGAAGTTCGTGCATGATTTCGTCGCCGCGTGGGACAAGGTCATGAACCTCGATAGGTACGACCTCGCCTGATCCTCGCCGGGCTGCGGGCCCGCGCCTCTTAACGGTGGCATATCGGGTGCGAACGGTAGCTGGTGGCGGACGAACGGCATGAGCCGGCCCGATTGGCGCTCGCGGTTGTCGGTGTCATTCATGCGGCGTAGGGTTCATTTGATTACTAATTTGTGACCACGCATCGGACGATGAACTCTGTTCGACGTGATGTCGCATCATGCGAATGCATGTCGCCACAACACGACAAACCGATTGTTTGTACCAGGCGAAAGGTATGCGCCAGCCTCGACGTGCCACCGTGATGCGGCCGATGCCAAAGTTGATAAAGCTGCTCTGGATGAGGAAGTGAAGCCCGATGACGACCATGCAGGAGCGAGCCGACCTGCTGGACAAGATCGGATTGGAGGTGCAGAACAAGGCGGCGCTGGGTCGAGTGCTGGGAACCGGAACCATTGGGCAGGCCACGGAGCAAGCCGATGGCCGAATGAAGGCGACAGTCCGGATCCGGCCCGACGAGCTGAGTTGGGATCCCTCGATCCTGGTCATGCCGCATGGCGGGGATCATCGAACTCGAGCTCATCAATGACGACCAGAACACCCACTGTGCGCTCTTGCCGAGCAATGGCGACCGGAAATTCATCTGGTTGGTGAACCATTCGCGAGGCAGGGCGACCCTCAACCTCGACGGCCCGGGCTACTACTGGTTCAGCTCACCCACGGGCAACGACGAAGGCCGGGGACTGACGGGGGCCATCGTCGTACTCGGGGACGTCCCACCGGAGGCTCGCCTCGACCGCCCTGACCAGCCTCGGCCGTAGGAAGGAGTAGGCAATGACCACGTTGAATACGTCGACGCGGGCGAGGCCATCGACCAGGCAATGCTGAGCGGCAAGTCCCGGGCGGGGATAGTCGCGCCGCCAGTGGTGGCCGCGACGTCACCTACGAGCGCATTCTCGAAGCCCGCTCGGAGCCCGAGAACTGGCTCACCTACTACGGCGCCTACAACGGGCAGCGGTTCAGCCCGCTGGACCAGATCAACACGGAGAACGTCAAGCGCATCGGACCCGCCTGGATCTTCCAGGCCGGCACGACCGGCCTGATCGCGGGCGCCTCGACCTACTCGTTCGAGGCCGCCCCGATCGTCGTCGACGGGATCATGTTCCTCTCCGGCTGGGACGGCTGGGTCTGGGCCCTGAACGCGAAGCACCGGTCAGGAGATCTGGCGGTACAAGCACGCAGTGCCCTTCGACGTGTCACTGTGCTGCGGGAACGTGAACCGCGGAGTCGCGGTGGCCAAGGGCAAGGTCTTCTTCGTCACTCGCGAACGCTCACGTGCTCGCGCTCGACGCCACCACCGGCAAGCGCGTCTGGGACAAGACCTACGGAGACGTGCGGGCCGGGGAGAGCGCCACGGTCGCGCCGCTGGTCGTGAAGAACATGGTCATCGTCGGGAGCTCCGGCGGGGAGTTCGGGGTGCGTGGCCACCTGGACGCCTTCGACCTCGACACCGGCGACCACGTCTGGCGCTGCTACACGGTGCCGAAGCCCGGGGAGCCCGGCTCCGAGACCTGGCCCGCCGACGGCGACGCCTGGGCGCGCGGTGGCGCGAACTGCTGGGTCACCGGCACGTTCGACCCGGAGACGAACCTGCTGTACGTGGGCACCGGCAACCCGGCGCCCGACTTCGACGGAGGCGTCCGCGAGGGCGACAACCTCTACACCGACAGCATCATCGCGGTCGACGTCGACGCCGGGCAGATCCGCTGGCACTACCAATGCACCCCGCACGACGTGTGGGACTACGACAGCATCGCCGAGTGCATCCTGTTCGAGTCGGACGGGCGCAAGCTGCTCGGCGCACTTCGACAAGAACGGCTACTTCTTCGTCCTCGATCGCACGAACGGCGAGTTGGTCCAGATCACCCCCTTCGTGGACCGGATCGACTGGGGGGCGATCACGCGGGACGGCCAGGTGACGCCCAAGAGGTACCCGGACAAGGAGGGTGAACCGGTCCACTTCTACCCGGGTCCGGCCGGCGCCAAGGAATGGACGCACGCGGCCTACAGCCCGAAGACCGGGCTCTTCTACGTCCCGGTCCAGGACGTCGGGGCAACGGCCACGCGGCGGCGCCGGGAGTTCAAGGAGAGCATCCCGTACTGGGGCGCGGGCGTTCAGGTGGACATCGAGGACATGACCGGGTCCATCAGCGCGTTCGACGCCAACGGCGAGGAGAAGTGGCGCTGGCGCAACGAGCTTCCGATGTGCGCGTCGGCGCTGGCGACGGGCGGCGACCTGGTGTTCGCCGGTGAGCCCTCAGGGGAGTTCAACGCGCTCGACGCCCGCACCGGGGAGCAGCTGTGGCAGTTCCAGTGCGGGAGCGGCCACCACAGCAGCCCGACGACCTACATGGTCGACGGCAGGCAGTACATCGCCGTGCCGGTCGGCTGGGGCGGGTGGGCCGAGGGGTTCCTCCCCGGCATGCTCGGCGCGGGCCACGGCAGCGCGCTGATCGTCTTCGCCCTCCCGGAGTCGTAGCGCCGTGACCGGAGCCCGCCGCGAATCGGGCAGAGAGGAGGTGGATCCATGGAGTCCCAGCTCGCTGTGTGGGAGACGCCCGAGTTCGACGAGATCGGAGTCGCGCCTGAGGTGACCATGTACGTCGCTCAGTTGGAGGACTAGCCACCGGGACGTGGAGGGCGCCGGACCTGGGTCCGGCGCCCTCCGACGACCCGGGACGATCAGGGATGGAGTGCCAGGGTGTTGCTGCGGGTGCTGGGCTCGGCGGCGGGGGGCGGCTCCCCGCAGTGGAACTGCGGCTGCCCGGTGTGCGCCGCTGTCCGCTCCCGGCCCGGCCTCGCGCGCACCCAGTCGTCGGTCGCGGTCAGCGCCGACCGGCCGCCGCTGGTTCCTGTCAACGCCTCGCCCGACGTCCGCACGCCAGATCGAGGCCTTCCCCGGCCTGCGACCGCACGACGGCGACCGGACGACGCCGCTGGAGGCGGTGCTGCTCACCGACGCCGAGCTGGACCACACGCTGGGCCTGCTGCTGCTGCGCGAGGCCAGCGCCCTGCGGCTGTACGCCACGCCGGCGGTGCACAAGACACTGTGCGACGGCTCGGGGATGCTGCGCACGCTCGAGCGCTACTGCCCGGTCGAGTGGCGGGCGGTGGTCCCCGGCGCCGACGTGCCCCTCGCCGACGGGCTGTCCTGCCGGGCGTTCGACGTGCCCACCACCAAGCGGGCCCGGTTCGGACCCGGGGTGGACCACGGCCGCGTCGTGGGCTACCGGCTGACCGACGAGCGCAGCGGGGGGACGCTGGTGTACCTGCCGGGGGTCGCAGGCGCTGACGCCGGCGCTGCGCGCGGAGATCGAGGGCTGCGACTGCCTGCTGATCGACGGGACCTGCTGGCGCGACGACGAGCTGGTACGGCTCGGCCTGGCAGGCAAGACGTCCCGGGAGATGGGCCACCTGCCCATCGACGGCCCGGACGGCAGCCTGGCCCAGATCCCGTCGCTGGGCGTGCGGCGGACGATCTTCGTGCACATGAACAACACCAACCCGATCCTGCTGGAGGACGCGCCCGAGCGGCGCATCGTGGAGGACAGCGGCATGGAAGTGGCCATGGACGGCCTCGAGGTCGAGGTGTAGGGCCGTGACGACGACAACCGGGACAACGAGAACCGGCGCCGACGCCTTCGTCGAGGCGTTGCGGGCCCACTCGCGGCGGTACCACGACCAGCACCCGTTCCACGTCCGGATGAACGCGGGCGGGCTGAGCCGCAGGCAGATCCAGGGCTGGGTGGCCAACCGCTTCTACTACCAGGAGAACATCCCCCGCAAGGACGCGGCGATCCTCTCCAACTGCCCCGACCTCGAGGTCCGCCGCCGCTGGATCCGCCGGATCGTCGACCACGACGGCACAGCGGCCGGCGAGGGCGGTATCGAGGCGTGGCTGCGCCTCGGCGAGGCCGCCGGGCTGACCCGCGAGGAGGTCAGGGACCACCGGCACCTGGTCCCGGGGGTACGGTTCGCGGTCGACGCCTACGTGAACTTCGCCCGGACCCGCCCGTGGGTGGAGGCGGTGGCGTCCTCGCTCACCGAGCTGTTCGCCCCCGACCTGATGGCGGAGCGGCTGGCCGCGTTCGAGCGGTGGTACCCGTGGATCGACTCCGAGGGCCTCGCCTACTTCCGCGCCCGCCTCGAGCAGGCCCCCCGCGACTGCGAGCACGCCCTGGAGGTGGTCACCATGCACTGCCTGTCCGCCGAGTCCCAGGCCCGCGCCGTCGACGCGCTGTCGTTCAAGTGCGACGTCCTGTGGAGCCTGATGGACGCCATCGACCAGGCCTACCCGGAGTGAGCGCCATGGACCCGACCATCTCCCGACCCGGCGTCGTGATGTCCACTTCGGACCAGCCCCGGCTGGCGCGCCACGTTCGGCTGACCTTCTGCCAGATCCGGCAACGGCACACCTTGCAACTCCCCGAGACGGTGGTGGTTCTCAACGGCACCGGCGCGGACATCCTCGAGCTGTGCGACGGCAGACATACCGTGGCCGAGATCGTGGCCGAGCTTGGGCGCGCGGTACCAGTCCGTCCTCGACGACGAGGTGCGGCAGTTCCTGACCCGGCGTCGCTTGCCCGGCGCTGGGTGGAGCTCGCTGATGGATAGCCCCTTCGGGCTGCTGGCCGAGCTGACCTACCGCTGCCCGCTGGCCTGCGCGTACTGCTCCAACCCGCTCAACATGGCCGACTACGCCGACGAGCTGGCCACCGACGAGTGGCGGCGGGTGCTCGTCGAGGCCCGCGACCTGGGCGTGCTGCAGTGCCACCTGTCCGGCGGGGAACCGCTGCTGCGGCGCGACCTGGTGGAGATCGTGGCGCACGCCCACGATCTGGGCCTCTACACCAACCTCGTGACCAGTGCCCTCGGGCTCTCGCGGCTGAGGGCCGAGCAGCTGCGGGCCGCCGGCCTGGACCACGTGCAGATCAGCATCCAGGCCGACGAGCCTGCCAGGTCCGACCGGATCGCCGGAACCCCGTCCTTCGGGCGCAAGATCGAGGCGATGGGTGTGGTCAAGGAGCTGGGCTGGCCGCTCACCGTGAACGTAGTGCTGCACCGGCAGAACATCGACCGCATCGCCGATGTGCTCGCGGCTGGCCGAGGAGGTGGGCGCCGACCGGGTGGAGCTGGCCAACACCCAGTACTACGGCTGGGCCTTGCGAAACCGTGACGCGCTGCTGCCCAGCCGGGCGCAGCTCGAGGCGGCCGAGGTCGTCGTGCGGGCCGCCCGTGAACGGTTGCGGGACCGCATGGACGTCATCTACGTCATCCCCGACTACTACAGCCGCTACCCGAAGCCGTGCATGGGCGGCTGGGCCTCCCGGCAGCTGACCGTGACTCCGAACGGCGACGTACTGCCATGCCCGGCCGCCCAGTCCCTGCCATTGCCGCGGGCAAGCGTGCGCGAAGACCCGCTGGATCGGATCTGGACCGAGTCCCCTGTGATGACCGCGTTCCGGGGGACGGACTGGATGCCGGACCCCTGCCGGAGCTGCGATCGCAGGGAGTTGGACTTCGGCGGGTGCCGCTGCCAGGCGTTCCAGCTCACCGGCGACGCCGCCCGCACCGATCCCGTCTGCCATCTGTCGCCCGACCACGACCTGGTCGGGCGAGCGGTGGAAGCCGCCAACGCGGACGCGCGGACCGGCGATCTTCCGCTCATCCCCCGCCCGCACCGCGCCCGCCGGCCCGTTTCCCGGGCGGAACGCGTGTAGCCGCTCTCGGATTTGAGGGAGCAGGCTAATTTCCGAATACCAACGGCAGCGTGATCGCCGCGATGATCAGAGTGACGCCACTGAGCAGGTCCGAGCGGATCCGCCGGATCAGGCGCGCCGCGGCCCGCCCGAACTGCAGCCCGACCAGCGACATGACCGCCGTTATGAGGCCGAATACAAAGGCCGACAGCCATGGCGAGATCCCGAGTATCCCCAGGCTCGCACCGGCGAACAGATTATCCAGGCTCAGCGACAATGGGATGCCGAACAGCGCCCACGGGTGGTCCAGCTTGTCCGGCTCGGGATTCCGGAGGGACGAGATGACGAGGTAGAGCCCGTACCCGCCAAGGGCGACCGCACCCACCAAGTCGGCGACACCACCCACGGCGTCCCCGATCTCGCGACCGATCACCAGCCCGATCAGGGGCATGACCGCGTCCCACAGTCCGAAGGTGAGCGCGACCTGCACCGCGCGCTTCAGACCGAATGGGACGGTGCCAAGAGCGATCGCGACCCGGAAATTGTCGAGACTGAGCACAAAACCAAGGACCAGCACCGACCAGATCATGGCGACCTCACCGCCCGAATACGACCGACGCCGGCGGGAACGGGTTTGTCTCGGCCAACATCCACCATGGTACGAGATGATATCTCAGATGGTCAGCGAAATAAACCGGAACTTTGATTCCAAGCAATGCCTCACAACCACGGACATCACCCGATCGAATGATTGCGCTCCCATGTCAGGCTATGGCGTCAATGGGAATCCGGCCTCGAATCCGTCAAATCTCGAGCGACACCGAGCCTCGGCTCTGATCAGTGACTCCCCACCGGCACGTGTCACCGCTCGGCCGACCACGGCGCCCCAGACCACGCGGCTGGAGGCCTCCGTTACACGAGGTGGGAGTGAGTGGGCACGGCTACGTCAAGCCGGCTCGACGCGACGATCATCGGCTGGGCTCCGCGGGCCTCACTGAGCGGGGCACCAACCGGCCGCAGTCGGTCTGCCAGGCCCTGGAAGTGCGGGCACGTCTGATGCCCTCGTGCGGGTATTCCATGCCGCCTTGCAGCATGTCGAGTGCGGCCTGCGCCCGGGCGATCCGTGCCAGCGACATCTCGCGGTGGCGGGCGATCACCTCACGGCGGGCCGGTACGGACCGGGTGGTGAGCACCGTCCGGATGTCCGCGAGTCCGAGGCCTGCCTCCTTCGAGATCAGGATCGCCGCCACCCGGTAGGCGTCCGCGCCGGTGCAACGGCGCGGACGCCCACGCGCGCCGGTGCCAGCAGTCCTTCCGCCTCTCACTGTCGCAGCACGTGGGTCGGCAACGCGCACTGCGCGGCCACCTCGCCGATTGACTTCGTGTCGACATCAAGTCGCACGATGACGTACATGTCCACGTTGCTCTCCACCGTTGACGCCCTTGACGACCCGCTCCAGGCTCGTGAACTGCGAGAACACACCTATCGAGCGCAGGGCGACACCGTCGTCGACCTCGGCTGCGGGGCGGCCGGGCCGTCGGCGAGTTGACCGCCCGCGGGTCAGGGCCATCGGCGTCGACCCGAATCGCGCCATGATCGAGACGCCATCGAGCGCCGGCCCACTGACGAGTTCCGTGTCATCGGCTATCGCGCCGACAAGGTCCTGCACGCCCTCGCCGAGCCCGAACGGGCCGTCATCGACGCCCGCAGGGTTCTGGCCACGCACGGCCGCGCCGTCCTGGTCGGCCAGGGCTGGGACACGTTCGTGATCGACTCCGACGATCCCGAGCTCACCCGCACGCTCGTCCACGCTCGCACGGACCGCGTGCCCAACCCACGGGTCGCCCGCCGCTACCGCAACCTCTTGCTGGGCAACGGGTTCACCGACGTCACTGTCGAGGTCCACACGATCGTGTGGACCGACGCCGCGTCCCTGCCGACGCTCGCCGACATCGGAGCAGGCTCCTGGCTCGACGATCAAGGCACCCGGGCACGCATCGACCGGCTGTTCGTCGCCGTCCCGATCTTTCTTGCCGCCGGGACTCGGGCCGGTTGACTGCCGGCTGGCCATCGACGCGATCGGCGGGACGGCCGCGGTCGACATCTGGCACCTGGATCGCTTGAGGGCGATGACCTGCGCCACCGGACGAGTCCGTCGCCCTGGCACCCCTGTCCGGCACGACGGGGAGTTGGTGGACGCCTTGTTGCCCGTCGGCCTGTGGGCACGAACGGCAACGCGACGACAGGTCGAACCCTCGATACTCCCGAGGAACGCCAGATATTCCCTCGCGGCAACAAAATCCTCCGTCTCGAGACGAGTGTCGCCCCAGCCACGATGAGCGTGGTGATCGATCTTCAACTGCTCCAACGACTTGCGCGACGGTAGCCGGGCGGTGCGTGAGGTAGAGCACGCCATGGCTGCCGGCAACCTGGGCATACTGGGTCGGGAGCCGCGTGCCCGGCAGGTACCGCCGGCCGAGAACCAGCCCAAGATCATGAAGGTAAGGATGACCCCGCCGATGAGCCAATGCGTACCCGCGACGCCAACCCAGACGAGCCCTGACGAGATTCGGTGGTCGGCCTCTTGCTTCGGTGTCAACGTCACATATGTGGCACCGGCCGGCGTGACGTTGGTCTCAAGGCCGGTCGCTACCGACTCGTGGTGTGGAATCCAGTTGTGGACGGAGTCCGGGCAGTACGTCGTGGGGACTCGGAGGATCCTCCCGCACGTGCCCTACATCACCGAGGACGTCATGGCTGCCTTCGAGGACGACCTCGGGGGAGCGCGTGATCCTCGCTGATCCGGGGGCAAGGACTCAGCGGGCGGGAACCGGCTCGGACGACGGCCGCCACTCCCGCCTGATCAGCCCGTAGACCCACGAGTCGGAGACCTCGCCGTTCACGACGCAGTCTTCCCGCAATGTCCCTTCACGCACGAACCCGAGTTTCTCCAGCACGCGGGCAGATGCCACGTTGCGGGTATCGGTCTCGGCCTGGACGCGGTTCAGGTCCAGCGTGTCGAAGGCCCACCGCAGCAATACGCGCGCCGCCTCCGTCGCGTAGCCGTGGCCCCACGCCGCATCGTCGAAGCAGTAGCCCAGCGATGCACTGCGGTAGTCCGGATTCCACCGGTTCAGGCTGCACCAGCCGATGAACGCCCCGTCGAAGACACGATCCACGGCCAGCCGCGCCCCGGTGCCCCCCTCTGCCATCTGCCGGCAAGCCGCGATGAACCGCTCGGCGCGCACGCGTTCGCTCCACGGCGGCGCGTCCCAGTAGCGCAACACGTAGGCATTGCTGTGCAGCGCGAAGAGGTCGTTCGCATCCGCGTCATCGAAGGGGCGCAGTCGAAGGCGAGCGGTGGGCAGCGTGGGGGTGGGCAGTGTGGGGGTGGGCAGCGACATGCGCGTCATGTTTCCTCCCGGGACTGGTGGCCGATCAACCAGACATCCGATGTCAGGCCACTCGCAACTGGTTTCTCGGCGGACGGGAGAGCGACGTGTCCGCTCAGCGGTCGCGGGCGGTGATCGATGGCTCCCACCTGCGCGCCGTGAAAGGCGGCCCACAACCGGACCGAGCCCGGTCGACCGTGCCCGAACTGGCTCGAAACACCATCTGATCACCGAAGCGCACGGTATCCCGTCGCAGGTCTGGCTGACCGGCGGCAACCGCACGACGCCACCCAACGCATGCAGTTGATCCAGTCCGTCCACCGGTACGTGGCCGCCCTCGGGGAAATTGGCCGAGTCGCTCAACGCGTTGAGCGGCTCCCGTCCGATTCGGCCTCGTACGGCAGCTCTCCGACGGCCTCGAACGCGAGTGCGGCGATCTGCGGGCTCCGGTGGCCAAGTCCTCGCTGAGCCGCCACCCGAAGACTCTCCGGGGCGCCGGCGTGTCGATCGGGTCAACTGGCGGGCCCGGACTGTCGGCCGCAACTGGGACACTGAAGGTATGAGCGGACGCTGGCAGGCCCTGGTGATCGACTGTCCCGACCCGGCCGTGCTGGCGGCGTTCTACGAACCGCTCCTGGGCATGATCCGAGTCCAGGACGACCCGGATTTCGTGGTCATCGGCGACGCGGCGGACCGCCCCGGCCTGGCCTTTCAACGCGCACCCGACCACCACGCACCCGCCTGGCCCGACCCGGCCCACTCCCAGCAGATGCACGTCGACGTCCGTGTCGACGACCTGGCCGATGTGGGCCGCGAGGTCCTGGCCCGCGGCGCGCGGCGACTGCCCGGCGGCGGCGAGCACTTCGAGGTCTACGCCGACCCGGCAGGCCACCCGTTCTGCCTGGTCCACTGGTGAGGAGCAGCCGGCACTGGCGGGCCGCCGGACGAACAGATGCGGCAGGCCGTAGCCAAAAGCAGCCAGGAACGACGCGGTGGAGCGCTCGCTGACACCCTCACCACCGTCCCCGGCGCACAACCCGAGGACGTCGTGTCGGGTTGACCTGATGTCGGTCTCGGCGCACGTCTGGCTGCGTGCCGCATCAACCCGCGCCACTGGCGGCTGCCGCACTGGTCCGGCCCACACGGCCGTGGCCTCGCGCGGCACCTGTCTGTCCAGCGGACTCGCGCGGCCGCCGACAGCCTGAGCCTTCCGGGGAAGTTAGCCTTGGCAAGTCGCGTACGCCGCACCGCCGTTCCCGCTCCCACGCCGTGACCGATGTGTTCGGTTTCGCGCTGACTATCGCATTTATGAGTTGCCGGGCTCCTCGCGGTCTTCTCCAACAGGATCAGCGAACGACTCAGGTTGCCCGCGCCCGCGTTGTTCCCGGTCGTGGCGGTCTGCCGCCGGCCAGTGCGGCGACGTCGACAACTTCCCGTCCTGCACTTCCACGGTCCACCTTGACAGCGCAGCCGGTTCGCAGCAACGCCTGGGCGTTCGCCGCGAACGCGCCCGCCCTATGGTGCCGCACACCGGCCCAGTGCAGACGATTCTCCCTGCGGATCGCTTCGGTCATCAGGTTCAGCACGTCACCACACGCCGTGGTCGGCCAAGGCGGTCACCGGCATCGACGCGACCGTCGTCACGACCGGTCGACCGCCGCCGAGACCCGGTATTCCGGGTTGTGGTCGAAGTGCTCCCCCATGTCCCATTCCGAGCGCTGGTTACCAAAAGCCGGAATACCACCCGCGTCCTTGAGCACCCGCGCCAGGTGCAGCAGGTTCCACGTCATGAACGTGGTGTTGCGATTGGTGAAGTCGTTGTCCGGGCCACCGGAACCCGGATCGAGATAGGACGGTCCCGGGCCGATCGAGCCGATCCAGCCCGCGTCGGCCTGGGGCGGGATCGTGTAACCCAGATGCTGCAGGCTGTACAGCACGTTCATCGCGCAGTGCTTCACCCCGTCCTCGTTACCGGTGATCAGGCAACCACCGACGCGGCCGTAGTAGACGTACTGGCCCGCATCGTTGAGCAGATGCGAGCACCCATACAGCCGCTCGATGATCTTCTTCGTCTGTGAACTGTTGTCGCCCAGCCAGATCGAGCCACACAGCACGAGGATGTCCGCGTCCAGCACCCGCCGGTAGATCGCGGGCCACTCGTCGCTGGCCCACCCGTACTCGGTCATGTCCGGGTACACGCCGGTGGCGATGTCGTGGTCGATCGCTCGGATGATCTCGACCTGCACGCCCTGCCCAGTCATGATGTCCGCGCTCTTGCGGATCAGGCCCTCTGTGTTGCTCACCTCAGGCGAACGCTTCAGGGTGCCGTTGATGTACACAGCGCGCAGGTCGTCGTAGCGGGTCCGCATCGCGTGGTCCTCCGTCGTTGATGGGTCACCGTCTGTCGTCGGACGACAGACCGGAGCGAAAATTGGACGAGCAAGACCATTTTCACCTCGTGGTAGGTCGGGGCGCATCCTGGAGCCCGGGTGCGCCCCGCGCGTTCGTGCACGACAGGCGCCAGCCAGAGCCGATCATCAGATCAGTTCCGAGGGGCCATGACACCACCGTCGACATCCACGATCGCCCCCGTCACCCAGCTCGGGCGCGAGGTGGACGACCGCCTGCGCGAGATCATCGCAGGCAGGCATGTCCACGAGCGCCTCCGAGCGTCGGCCAAACGCTACTGCTCGACCGCAGTCGTCGGACGCCGCCCGCTCAGAAGCGCACGGGTCGTGGCCACGTCGTCGGCGACGATGCGCCGCGCCTCCTCCAGCACGGCGTGTACGTCTGGCCGCGGGATGACGACGGCGCCGGACGCGTCTGCGAATACGTAGTCACCAGGCCACACGAGGACACTACTCAGCACCACGGGTGAGTTCGCCTCGTACGGCGTGACGACGTCACCGCCCCATCGGACCGCCTCACCGCGGCAGTACGCCGTGAATCCGTAGCCGGCCAGCTCGGCGAAATCCCGCAGCCGGCCGTCGGCCAGTACGCCGGCAAGCTTATGGCGCACAAGGCGACTGAGCTTGGTCCCACCGCCCAATGACTGGTCCGGGTGACCGTTGCTCCCCAACACCAGCACGCGCGCACCGCCGCCGCCGCGGATCGCCTCGTCGAAGAGGTTCCCGAAGTTGTACCGCTCCTGCGGTAGCCGCTGGGCACACGAGGGCAAGTAGGCGATCGTCACCGCCGGGCCGAACAGGATCCGACCTGGCGTCGGGCTCACCAGATCAGTCAGGTGACAGCGATGACGGTGTTGCCGGCCCATCGCGTCGACGAGGTCAGCCGTGCTCAGTCCGCCGGCCAGCTCTACCAGCCGATCCTCATCAGTCGACACCATGATCCTCCTTGCGTGAGGGCACCCTGACCTCGGCGCGTACCCCGCCTCGGGCAGCGTCGGGGACGCCCGGCGGCCCTCGCCCGCAACACACCTGAACAGCACCACTTTGAGGGCATTCCCCGCCGATCGCATCAGGATCTTCGCCGGCTTGCCAACTACAGCGCCGGGCACGGTGGGCTGCGACCACCGGAGAGGCCACAGAGCCAGTACGGCAATCGGCCCCAGCCGCTGGTCGCCAACCGGTCGGCCGCTTGGCCCCGCGTTGTGATTGCTGATGCACGGCGACGTCACGCCGTGCGGGAGGGCGCGTCGTACTCGGTTTTCGCCGCGTTGGTCGACCTCGGGCTGGCCAGCGTGCGCCTCAGCGGCCTTCGGATCAGACCGTCTGCGTTGTTCACCTCCGGAGAACGTTTCAGGTTCCGTTGATGTGCATCGCACGCAGGTCGGCATAGCGGGTCTGCACCGGCTGATCCTCTGTCGTGGGCGGCCCATCGCTCGCCGTGAGACCCGGTCGCTGAGGAAGCTGACCGCGCCATGCTGGATGAGCAGGTCCAACTTGTCGAGTCCACTGTGAGGTGCGATTCCGTACGAGAACGACGAACGTACTGGTCCGCTATGGCTACCCGAGGTCAACGCGTTGGGGTTTACCGCCGGACCGACGTGCGATTCCTGCTGCTGACGCATCACTCCCTGTTGCGTCCAGCCAGCCGGCCGGCACGAGGTACATTTGAGGACCGTAGCGTCCAATTTGACGAGATCACACGCTGCGTGCGCGCGACGGTGTCCTATGCTGTACCGGCATGAACTGCGCCGATGAACACGTTCGCCAACGTCCTCCGTCACCAAACTGGACTTGACAGACCAATTAGAGAGGACGAGACTCGGCGACCTAGCTTGACCGACTGTGGGAGGCGCTATGCCATCAGCGACGGGACGGACTGCGGTGGTGACCGGCGGGATGGCCTGCGCGATCGCATACATCACCACAGGGGCGGCTTCGACATCGCTGTGACACAAGGTGGATCGTCGACGGCCTACAATATGCTTGGCCGGTTCGCGCAGTTGGCCGCCACAGAGCAGGCCGAACCGAACCACATGGCTGACGTGTCGGCGACCGTCACCCAGTTATCGACGGCCACCGGGTCACCCACATGGTGACTCCGTCTGCACAACAGTCCCGCGGCATCACCGCGCCACCCGAACATCATGCGCTCCACGACAGAACAGGAAGATCGTCATGACTATGAGTTTCGACGGACAGAAGGTCATCGTCGTCGGCGGCAGCAGCGGAATGGGACTGTCCACTGCGGAAGCCGTTGTGGCAGGGGGAGGTTCCGCCGTCATCACCGGGCGCGATCAGAGTCGCGTGGATGCCGCGGTAGAGATGCTCACCAAGAAGGGCCGTGCCTGGGGGATCACGGGTGAGCTCACCGACCGGTCAGCGTTGCCCGCGTTGCGTGCCCAGCTCGGTGGCGAGCACGCCGACGCCACCCTGCTGCTGAACTCGGCCGGGTTCTTCATCCCCAAGCCATTCGCGGAGTACGACGAGGACTTCTACGACTCCTACGTCGAGCTGAACCGGGCGATCTTCTTCATCACCCAGACGGTGGTCGCGGGCATGGTCGCAGGCGGCAAGGGTGGCTCGATCGTCAACATCGGTTCCATGTGGGCACACCAGGGCGTCGCGGCGACGCCGCACTCCGGCTACTCCGTGCAGAAGGGCGGCCTGCACTCGCTGACCAAGGCGCTCGCCATCGAACTCGCGCCGCACCAGATCCGCGTCAACGCCGTCGCGCCCGCCGTGGTGAAGACGCCGCTGTACCTGGGGTTCGTCCCGGCGGACAAGCTGGACGAGACGGTCGCCAGCTTCGACAGCTTCCACCCGCTGGGCCGGGTCGGCACGCCGGAGGACATCGCCAACGCGGTCACCTATCTGCTGTCCGACGCGTCGAGCTGGGTGACGGGCGCGATCCTCGACGTCGACGGCGGCGTCATGGCCGGCCGTAACTGAGCGAAGGGGCGCGAGCGGGATCCAGGGTGGCCGGGTCGCCGGCATCAGACCGCCATCCTAGGTCGGTCGTGCACGACCGACCCGCCCGACAGCCCGGCTACTCGCGCAGCGGTTCGTTCTCGATGCCGAGTCCTTGGTCAGGTCGAAGTCGACCGGACCCCGATGTTGCCAGATGCGCGAGATCCGTACCGAGGTCGACGCCCGCCCCCGTGCCGTCGCCGACCAGCTCACGTTCGTCGCGCCGGCGCTCCCCCGTCGCCGTGCCGGCGGCGGATCAGCTCCGACACTCTGCGGCCAAGACCACGCACACATTCCGGTTGTTCTTCGATGTCGCCCATCAGGTCCACGCTCCCGCTGACACGCCGAGATAGCCGAATGCGATGTCCAGGGCGACTGTCAGGTTCGTCGGTAGGCGCGCGGTGAGGGCAAGCGGCAGACCCCCAGTGTCGCGGTCGGTGTCAGACGTGTCGCCCGTTCACTGGTACCGAGCTGTGAACTCGGAGCCCCCGTCCAGTTCGGTGAACCGAAGACCCACGATCGCACCGTGTGTCACGACCCAGTAGAGCTCGTAGTAGGCGCGATACGAGGGCGGCCAGAACGAACAGAAGCGACTGTCCTCCTCCACCGACCACCGGCCGTGCGTAACGCCACCGTTCTCCACGTATTCAGTCTGACCGTCGGATTCGAACGTTTGCCGGGCCCCGTCGTCGTAGACGAGCTCACCCGCGGTCACCGCAGCCGCGATGTCACGTACCGCGACCCGCTCGCCGTCCTCGACCTTCAGCTTGCTGAGCGATTCGATCACCATTGCTCCTGTGAGGTGTCTCGGCGACGGCGCGTCAGGAGTCGCGCCGGTTGGGCGCTGATTATTGGCGGTTGCGGCCATCACGTCCAGTCGGGATGGACGCCCGCCGGCATTGTTTCGCGGGGCTGGCAGCGACTGGGAGTTCCAGCCCATACTGACGTCGGGCCGGATGTCACTGTTGGCATGAGGTCTTTGTCCACCAAGGAGGTTCGATGGCAGAGAGCTACCACAAGGATCCGGACGCGATCGCTCGCCTGTCGGACGAGCAGCGTCGCGTCAGCCAGGAAGGCGACACCGAGCCGGCGTTCCTCAACAAGTACTGGGACAACGAGGAACCCGGCATCTACGTCGACATCGTGTCAGGCGAGCCGCTGTTCTCGTCGGTCAACAAGTACGAGAGTCACTCCGGGTGGCCCAGTTTCACCGTGCCCCTGGAGCCGGACAACGTCATCGACCGGTCCGACGACAGCTACGGCATGATCCGTACCGAAGTCCGCTCCGTGCACGGCGACAGCCACCTCGGTCATGTCTTCGACGACGGTCCGCCCGAGGAAGGCGGTTTGCGGTACTGCCTCAACTCTGCCGCGCTCCGGTTCGTCCCGGTCGACGACCTCGAAAGCGAAGGCTACGGCGTGTATCGCCACCTGTTCGATGAAGAGCAGTCCGACTCCACGACGTGAGCCGGGATGGCGCAGTGTGAGATGCGAGCGGCATCGGCCGGGGGACCCAGACCTATCCCCCGGCCGAACCTCCGGTCAGTAGGCCGCGATGCCCTCGGCCGCCGCGGTGTCCGGCACGTTCAGCGAACCGATGCTGGTCAACGAACCGTCCGAACGCACGCGGAACTCGTCGACATCGCCGTCCTGCCCGGTGCGCACGTAGAGGTACCGGCCGTCACCCGAAACCACGGGGTCCACGGTGCCGGCATTGGTCGACGTGTTGCCCAGAGCGGTCAGTGTGCCGTCGGCGGCGACTCGGTACGCGCTGACCGACGCGCTGCCCGCGTTGGCGGTGAACACGTACTTGCCGTCCGCGGCGACCCAGCACGTCGCCTGCTGGCCGAGGAGGCCTTCCCACTCGGCGAAGTAACCGGCGAGGCTTAGTCGCGCGTTCTCGTCGTGATCGGACACCTCACTGGACAGCGAACCCAGTGGGCAGCCGTAGGCGCCGCTGCGCAGCGCGTTGCCCTGGACGATCGCATCCCGCCACCGTTCCAGACCGCGGATCGAGTTGAGCCTGCGCAACTGCTGGTCCTGGCGTTCGAGGATGTCGCCTGCCTGCAGGTCGATGACGGCCAGGACCAGCGCGTCCTTGTCCGCGAAGTGGTAATACAACTGGGACTTGCTCGTGCTGCTCGCCGCTCGGACATCGTCCAGCGTCGTCGCGTTGACCCCCTTCACGAACATGAGGTCCGCCGCCGCGCGCACGATCCGGGCCCGCGTCGCCGCTCCACGTGCGGTCAGCCGGGCAGCCCCGAGCCGTTTTCCGGATCCGCCACGTGCACAGATTACCGTCATCGCACGTCGGGGGCACGACAGCGCCCTTGCTGAGCGCGCCAGGGACCGGCCTGGGCGATCACGACGCGGCAGGAACAGCGGCGAGCACTTCGATCTCCAGGCGGATGTTCGGCCACACGAGGCCGGGCACAACGGCGAGCATGAAGACCGGTTCGTGGGTGATGAAGGTCGAGCGGACCGCGCCGTAGGCCTTGATGTCCTCGGCGCTCGTCAGCCATTGCCGGACCTGGACGACGTCAGCCAGTTGCGCGCCTGCGGCGGCGAGCGCACGCTCGACGTTGCGCCACGCCTGGGTGGCTTCGGCTGCGAAGTCGGCGGGCAGGGTGCCGTCGGCGAGCAGGCCCGGGGTGCCGGACGTGGCGATCAGGTCGTACCCGGCGGGCACGCGGACAGCGTCGGCGTAGCGACCGATCCGGTGGGCGACTCCGACGTCGAACGCAACTGGAGGTGTCATGGCCCTATTTCCTTCCCCGAGCCGGCCGGTTGCGGGTCTGTTGCCGATCCTGCCACGGATCGGACCCTGGAGACCACTCATGCGATTCACTCCGGACGACGATCCCTCGGTAACTTGCGGCCCCCGGGGTTGACACCCTCGACCTCCGTGGCACAGTTATGGACTGTACCGTCCACACAATCTGGATGTGACGCACTACTGCCGTGCTATCGCAAAGGAACCCGTTGATGTCCCACCACTTCGACACCGAGACTGCCAGGCAGGACCCTCGGCTCAACATCTGCGACTTCTACCTGTTCCGGGTCCGCCCGGGCTTCACCGTCATGGCCATGACCCTCAACCCGGCCGCCACCGCCGACAACGCCACGCTCCACGAAGAAGGTCTGTACGCCTTCCGGTTCGACCTGGACGGCGACGCCACCGAGGAGGTGGCGTTCAAGGTCCTCTTCGGTGAGGTCGATCACGGGGCCGATGGCGGTCACACCCAGCGCTACCAAGTGCTCCGCATGACTGACCAGAATGCCGAGGCAGGCGCCGAGGGCCAGGTGCTGGTCGAGGGCGAGGTCGGCCAGGTCACGACCGGCGACTGGGAGGTCCAGGCCTTCACGGGTCTGGCGGCGGACATGTTCTTCGCCAACCGTGACGGTCTGCACGCGTTCAAGGACGCGTTGGCCGCAGGCCGGTTCGAGCCGGAGGCGTTCACACAGGGTGGCGACTTCTTCAGTGGCCGCAACGTGACGGCGATCGTGCTGGAGGTGCCCGACGACCTCATCGGCACCGGCATCGTGCACGCGTGGGCGACGGTGTCACTGTTCGGGCATGCGCCCGAACAGCAGGTGTCCCGTTGGGGTAAGCCGTTGGTCACGCACTTCTACATCACCGACAACGACATGCAGGAAAGCTACAACCGGTCGAGGCCGTCGCAGGACGCCGACCTGTTCGCGGAGCACATCGGTGACGTGGTTGAGCGGATGACGACGCTGGCCGGCTCGGCCGAGGTGCCCGGTGAGTATCGCGAGCGCGTGGTCCGCCGGCTGATCCCCACGACGCTGCCCTACGAATTGGGCAGCTGGGCCGCATTCAGCTACGCGAGCTTCAACGGCCGCGGTTTCACCGACGACGTGATGGACGTCCAGCTGAGCATCATGACGAACACCGCTCTCGGTGACGGTGTGTCGATGCCGGCCACGCCGATGCGAGCCGAGTTCCCGTACGTCGGCGAAGCGAAGGGCTGAGAAGCGGGGGACACAGGCGGGCGCACGGGAGAACCGGGCGGGCACGTGAGCAGGGTCTGTCAGTCGGTCGGCGACTTCGGCTGCGACCCAGGCTCTTTCTGCCACGGCCACCTGCCGGTCAGCTCGACCTCCAGGGTGAAGCTGAGCACGGTCCGGATGATCACGATGAGCCCGAGCACGGCCACACTGGTCAGCGAGGTCTCGACGATGATCGTGCGCACGATGTCACCCACGATCAGAATCTCCAGGCCCAGCAGGATGACCCTGCCCATGCTGACGCGCAGCTGCTCGTAGCCCACCGAACGTGCCTGGCGGACCAACAGGCTGGCACCGAAACGGACCAGCACGACGACCACACCGACCGCCATGATGAGAACGCCGATGCCCTCGATACCCCTGGCCACGTCGGCGAACACGGACTCGAATGTCACCGACACAAGCTAGGTGCGCATATTTGGACTGTCAAGTCCACATAAAGGGGTGGTCCACAGCGGATGAAGGAGCGACATGACGACGTCCACCGCGACCCGGCGGGCAGGCCGGCGACGAGGGACGTCCGTCGCGTTCCTCGGCACCATGCTGGAGTTCTACGACTTCTTCATCTTCGGTGCAGCGGCTGCCACGGTGTTCCCCGAGTTGTTCTTCCCGTCGTTCGGCAAGACCGGCTCGGTCGCGCTCACCATGGTCGCCTATGGCATCGGCTACGCCGACCGGCCACTGGGCGCCTTCCTGTTCCGCCGCTTCGGGAAGGGCCATTCCGACGCGCGTCTGCTCATCACCGCGACGGTGCTCGTCGGGACGTCGACCACCGCGATCGGCGTACTGCCCACCTATGCCGCGGCCGGCGGCGCCGCCGGTGCGCTGCTGATCCTGATGCGTGGACTGCAGGGCATCGGGCTGGGCGGCGAATGGGGCAGGGCCACACTCGCCATGGCCGACCGCGCCGACACGACCCGCCAGGGCCTCACGGCGAGCGTCGTACAACTCGCGTCGCCGTGCGGTCTGCTGGCGGGCAACGCCGTGTTCGCGATCGCCGCTGCCGCCGCACCAGGTGCCGCCTACCTGAGCTGGGGCTGGCGGCTACCGTTCCTGTTGTCGGGCGTGCTGATCACCGTGCTGCTGCTGATCCGGTTGCGACTCGTCCACGCGGTGGGCCGCAACCGCACCACGCCTGAGGTCGACATGCTGGGGTTCTGCCGACTGCACTGGCGGCAACTGCTCATCGCGATCGGCGTCCGCACCGGTTCCGACGCCGCGTTCTACGTGATGGCGCTGTACATCCTCGGCTACGTCACGCGCCACCTCGAACTGCCCAAGACCGTCGGTTTCACGGCGGTGATCTCCGGCGCGATCGCCGCGATCATCGGTATCCCGCTGTTCGCGATCGTCGCGATGCGGGTGCGCCGCAAGTGGATCGTGGCATTCGGCGCGGCGGCGTCGGCCGGGTGGATCTTCGCCTACTTCGGACTCGTCGACACGCGTGTCTACCTGCTTGTCTATCTCGCGTCCGCGGTCGGCGTGTTCCTCAACTCGGCCATGTGGTCGCCCGCCCGCGTGTTCATCCCCGAACTGTTCCCGCCCGGCGTGCGCTACGCAGGCACCGGCCTGGGCTTCCAACTCTCCGCCGTCATCGGCGGCGGCATCACCCCGCTCGTGTCGGTACTGCTGCTCGCCCGGTTCGGCACCGGCTTCGCCGTGGCCACCTACATCGCCGTACTGCTGGTCATCAGTACCGTCGCGGCCAGCATGGCCAGGACGACGGCGCACCCAGATCCCGTGGAACAGCCGGACTGAGCCCATACCGGTCCGACCTTCGGGGAATTCGTCGTGTTCGAGAAAAGCTTCGAGTGGCACTTCTGTCCTGGCATTGCGGTTGACCCATTGCACGTGCCGGATGCCATCCCACGCCTCGGTAAAGCCGTCCTCGCAGGAGTTGAAGTTCGGGATGACCTGTCACTGCGGCCAGTCGGGATGCGCTCGATGAGTCGATTACCATGGGATCGCCGTCGTCCTGCAGGTAGAAACCCATCTCGCCGGTGAAACCGATGGCAGTGAGCGGCTCGTCGACAACCGCAAACAGGTGATCGAACGTGTAGTCCCAGACTGCTGGGTCAGGGATCTCGGTGTTCCCGAAGCCCGGGTGGTCCAAGGACACCAGGTGGAACCGATCCGCCAACGCGGGAAGTGTTTCATGACGGACACAGCGGATCGGCCGGGCCCGGCCGATGGCGGCCTGCTGACTGGCTCCAGGCAACGCTACGTCCACACGCTCGGCCTGTGGGCACTGTCCGGCCACGATGCCCTCGACAGTGCCCGACAACGTACTCCTCCCGACGGAAAAGGGAGTAGTCGTCGCTACGTCCACAGCTGCCGCTGAGAGGAACACGCACGGCCCGCATCCGCGAAGGATGTGGGCCGTGCGACGTCGAACCCGGCTCAGGCGCGCTCGGCAAGCGCCGTCAGGATCGCTTCGGCGGCTGCGCCACCCGAGGCCGGGTTCTGCCCGGTGATCAGATTGCCGTCCACCACAACGTAGGAACCCCACGCCGGGCCGGACTCGACCTCCGCTCCGGCGGCGCGCAGCCGCTCCTCGAGCAGCCACGGCGCGTTCGCCGACAGCCCGGCCTGCTGTTCCTCCTCGTCGGTGAACGCCGTCACCTTGCGTCCCTTGAACAGCCAACTGCCATCCGGGTTGCCCGCGGAGAAGAAGCTGGCCGGCCCGTGACAGAGCGAAGCCACCACTTTCGACTGGTCAGGCAACAGAGCAGCGAGGATACGCGCGACATCGGGGTTGACGGCCAAGTCCTGCATGGGGCCGTGGCCACCCGGGATGAGGACGCCGTCGTAATCGGCCGGATCAACGTCCTCCAATCGGACCGTGTTCTCCAACAGCCCCCGGACCCCGTCCAGGTAGGACCGCAGATCGGCGACCAGCTCCTCGTTACCACCGTTCGCCTGAAGGGAAAGGCTCGTCTCGTCGGGCACCGGCGTCAGGCCGCCGGGGGTGGCGATGGTGACGTCGACGCCCGCGTCAACCAGGATGCGATGCGGGACAACGAACTCCTCGGCCCAGAAGCCGGTTGGTCGCTGACTGCCGTCCTTCTGGCTCCAGAATCGGGCAGCGGTGAGCACAATGAGCACTGCAGACATGTGTTACTTCCTCCTGAAAGGACGTGCACGACGTCCCGGAATGGGTGCACCGGTACCTCTCGCAGAGGTATCGGTTGTTCAGGGAGACTCCGCCCCACAGGCACGGCCAATCCGACCTATGCGGGATTCGCCGGTCTGAAAAAGACCAGTGCCGGGCGACTAGGTCTGGGAACGCTCGACCACGTCGATCATCACGCGGAGCGCCGCCAGCACGCTCTGCGCCTCCGCACCGTCCAGGGTCTCCAGGCCACAGTAGGACAGGCAGATCCGTCGCATAGCCTGCTCGGCGATCTCCCGCCCAGCAGGCTCCAACCGAACCAACAGGCCACGAAGCACGTCCGGGTCGGCCACCCTGGTCACCAGGCCACGGTCGGCAAGCTGGTCGATCTGCTTGCTGACCGCCCCGGAGGTGATCATCAACTGGCGGAACAAGGCGCTCGGACTGAGGGCGTAGTCCGGACCCGACCGGCGCAGTGCCAGCAGCACCCGCAGATCGGCCGGCCGAAGCCCGTATTCCTTCGCCAAGCCGGTGAACGCCCGTTCCAGGTGGCCTCTGAGCCGCTGCACGGTCGAGACGAGCAGGAACGGGGTCGTATCCAGGTCGCCCAGTTCGTGCATCCACCGCTCCGCGACCTCGACCGGCTCTGGCGGGCCGCCGGAGCTCGAGTCACTCATGAGCGGTCCGGCGTACGGCCGGAGCGTCACGATCGCGAGTCGATGCTGAGCAGCACCCGCTGAGACCATCGCTCGCCACGCCATCCGACATCGCTCCGCCTCTTCCGCGACCTTCCTCGGAAGCGACCTTCTTGAGAAGGTCGCTTCCTAGGAAGCTATGCCTGTTCGGCGACGCCGTCAAGCCGGACACGGTCAGCGCGTCATCGGGGGGCTCACCCGGTGCCCAGTCCGCCACGGTCGGCCCGTCGTGGACATACCAGGTCTTGGTCCCGGCTACCTGAAGCACGAAGACGTCGGCGTCGCGGTGCATCGCAAGCCCCCGACCGCCGCCGGGGTAACGAGGAAGAACGCCCCGACACGTGGACCGATCTCCTCGGCCAGGCGGGCCACGAGGTCGCTCGTCGGGGCATGCCACGGCTCGACGTACCGCAGCAGTGGTGTCGCTCCGGCCCGCAGACGCGACGTGACCATCGCACGGTCGGCGAAACCCTGGTGCGTAACGTTGTTGACGACCCGCGACACGGTGTGGTCATCGGGTGGGACGACTATCTTGCCCGAGCGAACCACCTCAAGGTAGGGAGTCCGCAGCCGCCCGCCTTCGAAGCCGCGTCCAACTCATCGAGATCGAACGGCCACGTGAACCGCTCCGGCCGGAAGATCGCGGGCTTGCGCTGCCAATGCTCCGTTGCGGGTATGGGGCTTGCGTCGTCGAACCGCCGTCCACAGACGGCAGGTCGAACACCAGATGGACCATCGGCAGCCGCGCCACCAGCGCCCGGCTGGGGGTCGAATCTGCTGCGTCAGTGTGCGTAGGTCGCGCGGGGCTGTGCCGTACATCACCTGACCTGCGGCGACGCGTTGTCGATCAGTCAGGGTTCAACCGAAGTTCAAGCCTGGGTAATCACCTGGGCCACCTGGCGACAACGAGCACAGCGAGCCTGGCGAAATCCCACGTTGCCCGGCGGTTGCGCCGAGCCAGGAGAGGACTTCGATGACTGACTCCCCCGATCCCCAGGACGAGAAGCCCGGCTTCACCCGACGCAGACTGCTCGGCGCCGCCGCGGCCGCCGGCGGGCTCGCGGCTGCCGCAACGGTGCTGCCACCGAACGTCCGCCAGGCCTTGGCGGCTCCCCGGCCGACCAACGCGCGGCTGAGCGACATCAAGCACGTCGTCATGCTCATGCAGGAGAACCGCAGCTTCGACCACTACTACGGCACCCTGTCGGGCGTCCGCGGCTTCGACGACCCGCACGCGATGCGGCAGTCCGACGGCCGCTCGGTGTTCCACCAGCCAGATCCGTCCAATCCGGATGGTTATCTGCTGCCGTACCGGTTGAACACCAGGATCAGCGCGGCACAGGCGATCCCGTCGACCAGCCACGCGTGGAGCGTTCAGCACCAGGCCTGGAACAACGGCGCGATGGACAACTGGCTGCCCGCCCACATCGCGGCCGACGGCAGCAAGAACGGCCCGTACACCATGGGCTACTTCACCCGCGACGACATCCCGTTCCAGTACGCACTGGCGGACGCCTTCACCATCTGCGACGCCTACCACTGCTCGGTGCTCGGCCCGACCTGGCCCAACCGCTTCATGTGGATGTCCGGCACCATCGACGCCGACGGCCAGTTCGGCGGTCCCTCGCTGGAGACCGGCAACGTGCCCGACGGCCACTTCACGTGGAAGACCTACCCGGAACGGCTGACCGACGCCGGTGTCAGCTGGAAGGTCTACCACTCGCCGGGCGGCGCGACCGGCCTGCCGCCGCTGAGCGCCCTCAAGCAGTACGCGGACGCCCAGCCGGGCTCGCCCCTGTTCGACCAGGCCATGAACCCGTCGCCGCTGGGCCAGTTCGAGTACGACGCCCTCAACGACCAGCTCCCCACGGTCAGCTGGCTGCTGCCGCCCAGCGGCTTCGACGAGCACCCGGCCGGCCTGCCGGCCGCCGGCGCCACCTTCGTCGCCAGCAAGATCGACGCCATCGCGGCCAACCCCGAGGTGTGGGCCAAGACGGTGTTCATCCTGTCCTACGACGAGAACGACGGCCTGTTCGACCACGTCGCGCCACAGACGCCGCCCGCCGGCACGCCGGGCGAGTTCGTGTCCGGTACGTCGCCCAGTGGGGTCCAGGGCGGTGGCCTGCCTACTGGCCTCGGCTTCCGGGTGCCGTGCATCGTCGTGTCGCCGTGGACCGCGGGTGGCTGGGTCAGCTCGCAGCCGTTCGACCACACCTCACAGCTGCGGTTGCTGGAGCGGATCACCGGAGTCCAGGAGCCCAACATCACGGGCTGGCGCCGCAAGACCGTCGGCGACCTGACCTCGGTGTTCCGCTTCAACGAGGGCCACACGCGGCCGCCGGTACTCCCGGACACCAACGGCGCGTACAACCTGGCCCAGTACGAGGTCGCCCAGCTGCCCAAGCCCACGGTGCCCACCAGCCAGCAGGAGGTGCCGCACCAGGAACGCGGCCACCGCCCGCAGGTGCGCTAACGACACGACGCCGGAGAAAACGACGGTGGCGCGGACCTGGGTCCGCGCCACCGCGTTCGTTCCGGTGCTCAGTGGTCAGCCGACGCCCACCAGCAAGACAATCATGGTTCTCGCGACGTGCTGCCCGTCCTGGTTCGCGGACCCGGGTGAAGTGCGGCTCGCGCGACGGGTGCACGCGGTTGGGTCAACAGGACGTAGCAGTCCGGTCGGGGTCGACCCACAGGCCCGGACGTGCTCGCGGACAAGTGGAGCATGGCGGCAGGCGCAGGCGCAGGCGTGGCCACCGGCCACAGGGTAAAACCGGCCGCGGCGGTGGCGTCGATCACCGGTTCCTGGGTGAGCGCAGCTCGGTGTCCTTGGCCACCATGTCAGCAGGCAAACGGCGTTGCCCGGCCGACGGCCCGCCAGACATCCGCGAGCGCGCAGGTCGGGAGGACCTGGCGGGCTGGCCGCAAGGCGCCCCAGTGGTTCCCGGAGATGGCTGCTGCAGTCCCGAACCGCCAAGTGACCTATGCCGACCGTGCGGATCGGTAGGCAGCGGCGACCGGGCCGGTTCCAGCGATCGCTGGTACGACGACCTCGTGCCCACTCGGCGACGGCAACCCGGTGCCCTGCTGGTCGGGCTCGCGGCGCCGGCCCTAGAACTGACGCTGACGAGGTCGACACCATCCACGCCACCAGGACTGGTGACCCACGGGCCAGCTCACCAGCCCGACCACCAGCACTGGTGGGCTCAGTGGGTCTGATCGGCTACGCAGGCCACGCTCTGCAGTCGGCCCGCTGCGTGGACACATGCGTTCAGACCGCCTCGGGCTGCCCGATCGTCGGAGTGAAGGACGCCCTGCACCAGCGGCGCCATTGGTAGACAGACGTCAGCACGACCAGGACGGCACCGGCCACCGCACCCACGATCAGCGCGGCGGAGAAGGAATGGGCGACCCCGTAGGTCACCACTCCGACGTCGGAGCCGAAGATGACACTGGTCAGCACGGCGATACTGCCTGCCACGCTGAGCATCTTCTGCAGCGGTCGCCATCTTCCTGGCAACATGGTGGAGACCTGCTCCTCGCCCGTGACGGCCTCGAACACCCTGACCAGTTCGGGCGCGAGTTCGACGTAGGCCAACCGAAGCCGCGCGATCCGGTTGGCGAACTCCCAGTCATCCACGGACACCTCGAGGCACCGCGCGAAGGCGACCAAACCGAGGAACAGCAACGACGTCAGCACGAGGACCTGGAAGATCATCGTCCCCGTGGACTGCCCGTGGCCGATCCCCTGGAAACCGAGTGCGATCAGGCCGGCGGACACCGCGCCCAGGAAGACGCTCGCTCGGCCGTTCGCCTCGGCGACAGTGGACGCTCGCTGGGTCTGCAGGTTGAAATGCTCGGTCGTCAGCATGCCGATCCACGCCGGCTTCGCGTCACCGACTTCGCTCAGCCCCATGGGCCGAACGGGCGGTCCGAGTGTTGGAACCTGGCGCATGAACACCTCCAGGGACGATCCGTGTCAGTACGTCACACAATGTGCCCGGGCCCCGACCATGCGCGGTGGCACAGCGAGTCTGTGACGGCATCCTCGCCGTGCTGTGGCCCGGCATCCGACTCCCACCATTGCAACACGCTGGCAGACAAAGCCCAACCCGGCTCGACGCTGACCCGGCGAAAGCACCGAACATGTTCTCGATGTCCACGGCCCCGGCGGCGCCCTCCACGCACGGCAGGCCCATCGCCTCCGCGATCGGTGGAGCGCTGACCGGCAGGTTGCCCCGGTGGCAGAAATCCGGATCGGACCGGAAACCGCCGGCCGAATGACCGCCCGCGGAGCGCCCGGCTCGCCGGGCGCACCGCCTGCCGTCAGCCGTTCGCGGCTGGAGCCCCAGGAGCGAGAGTTGCGCAGGCTCGATTCGATCCGCGGCATGGAACGGTGGTGGGACGCGCTCGTCCAGCACAACGCGCCGCGCAGCGGCGCATATGGCTGCCCGCTCGGCTCGCTGTCCAGCGAGCTGTCCGATCACGACGAGGACGTCTCCCGAAAATTCAGGCGCACAGGTCCACAATGTCGACCACCTGAAGCGCAGTGGTATTACCCAACCGACGGACCGTTCACCTGAGACTTGAGCGTGGAGACCCAGTCTTCCGTGACAGGGGCAGTTCACCACGTGGCGGCGACGGACCGACGCTGGAGAGTGGGTCCATCGCCGCCACCTGGCGCACACGTGTTCAGGCGGGCTGTCGCACCGCCGTCCCAAGATTATTGTCGATCACGTACCGCCAGAATCCATCCGCGCCGCGGCGCACCACATCGCTTGCCGAGCCTTCGAGGTGCACGTGCTCGCCGTCGGGACCTGTGCCGTCAATTGACCAGTCCAACACGATCTGGGCGATGTCGCCGGCGACGAACACATGGCGCGCCTTGGCCTCGAGCGGCAGACCGAGGCTGAGATCGCGCTCGAGTTCGGCAGCGATCTCGGTATGATCAGTGACGGTTCGCCCATCCCTCGCGATGAACACGGCCTCCGGCTCGTACAAGGTCATCATTGCGCTGACCTTGCCGGAGTTAAATCGCTCAAGCAGCGACGCCACGACGCCTTCGGGTTCAGTGGAGAGTGAATAGGACTCGGACACTTCGGCTCCTGTTCGTGTCGGTTGAACTGCGATGCGGCGGTCATAGGCACGTCATCCCGGCGGTTCCGCGTCCTGATCCGTCGCCACAATCGCCTTCATCTAGTACCTCTTCGTCCAGTCCGCGTCGGACGTGCTGGACCATATAGTCCACAATAGCATGGGCGTAGCTGCACCCAGCCAGGCCGATGACGCACCGCCATTACAGCCAGAAGCGTTGCCGCTAAGGACTGCTGATGGCTGACGGAGGCTTGCCGATCCGACACCACGGCTCGCGTGGACATGATGGTCCAGTTGAATTGACGGTGGTTTGTACGCGCCTACGGTCCGATCTGATCAGCACTTTCGCCAGGCCGGGCCACAGCCACGGCTCCCCCGGCGGTAGGCCGCCAAGTTTCTCGATCACAATATGGGCCTATACAGTTGTCTTCAGGTTGCATATGGTCGTCCACGCCGGAACGTGCGGCCGGATCCGCCGGTCAGGTCAGGCCGACTCCGACGTCAGGCCCTCACTGACAGCGAGTAGCGCAGCCTGCGTCGGTGAGACAACTCCCGACTTGGCGAACAGCTTGCTGACGTGGGTGCGAGGCTTGCGCTCGCTGATCCGCAGCTTGTTCGCGATCTGCCTGTTGGACCGGCCCGCCGCGATGTGGACCAGCACTTCACGTTCGTGCGGCGTCAACTCGTCGAACGCATCCGGGTGGACGACATCGTGGGCGAGTGCGTCACGCTCCGTCGGGACCGGTCGCCTGGTCCGACCGACCGGCCAGTGCGCCTGACGGTCGAGGGCGGACCGTCCTCGGCTGGCGGGGTGCCTCTTTACCGGTACCATATTGGACGATATCGTCCACAGTATGGTCACGCAGAGTGTGACGCCGGGACTGGATACGGGGAGATGCCGGATGAAGGCGATTGTGGTGACGGATCAGGACGCGGGAACCGCCGGGATGACGCTGGCGGAGCGGCCAGAGCCAGAGGCGGCGGGGAACGACGTCGTCGTTCAGGTTCATGCGTCGGGATTCACCCCGGGCGAACTGACGTGGCCCTCGACCTGGACCGATCGCCTCGGCCGTGACCGAACACCGTCGATCCCCGGGCATGAGCTGGCCGGAGTGGTCACCGCCCTCGGCTATGGCACGACGGGGTTGTCGGTGGGACAGCGGGTGTTCGGCCTCACGGACTGGACGCGTGACGGCACGCTGGCTCAGTACGCGGCCGTCGAGGCACGTAACCTCGCGCCGCTGCCGGGCGACGTCGACTTCACGGTGGGCGCGAGCCTGCCGATCTCGGGCCTGACCGCATGGCAGGGACTGTTCGAGCACGGCCGCCTGCAGACGGGACAGAGCGTCCTCGTACACGGCGCGGCCGGCGGAGTCGGATCGATGGTGACGCAACTCGCGCGCGAAGCGGGCGCCTACATCATCGGCACCGGACGAGCTGCCGACCGGCAGACCGCCCTCGACTTCGGCGCGCAGGAATTCGTCGACCTCGATAACGACACCTTGGCAGACGTCGGCGGAGTCGACCTGGTCTTCGACGTCATCGGCGGCGACATCGGGACGCGGTCCGCAGGCCTGGTTCGGGCCGGAGGAACGCTGGTGACCATCGCCGGGCCGCCCGAAGCGCGACCCGCCGATGGCTTGGCGATCGACTTCGTCGTCGTGTCTGACCGTGCTCAGCTGGGCGAGATCGCCCGGCGGCTGCGAGAGGGACGACTGCGGACAGTCATCGGCAACGTCGCGACCCTGGACGGCGCCGTCGCCGCCTTCAATCCGACTGAGCGGATCAAGGGAAAGACGGTCATCAGCGTTCGTCCGTAAGGACTCGGGGACAGCGGCCGATCCGGCCCGCCTCGTGGCTCAGCCTCAGCCGCACGGCCAGGGCGGTGAGGGACCGAGTGGTCCGCAGCGGATTCGGGATACCAGGTGATTGGGTGACCATCAGCCTCATGCGCATCAGTGGGCGCTTTCCAACCTGTGTGCGGTGGCGGGTGGTTGAGATGAGGGCCGGTATCCGGAGTGAAGAAGCTCATTGGTGAACGCGTCCACGACGAAGATCGCCTGTCCGACCAGGAGCTTTGAAGCCGCGGGACATACAACGCACGCAGCACCTTCGCGCAGCACATGCGGTGCAAGCGCCGCCGAGGTGACCCGTACTTGCCGACGCCACGCCAATCGCGTTGCCGGACCAGCCGTGCATGACCATCATCGGCTACGCCCGAGTGTCGACGCGGGAACAGAACCCCGGCAGCGCAAGAGGCCGAGCTGCGCGCCGCCTGGGCGACGTGCGTCCTCATAGACCACGGCGAGTCGGGCCGCATCGCGGATCGGCCCGGGTGGCTGGCTAGCCTCGGCACCTCCGCGAGAGCGACACGCTCCTTATGTGCCGGCTCGACCGACCCGGAGACTCGAAGCGCATCATCATCGAGACACTGCACGACCTCGAACGCGGCGTGAACATCAAAGCCTGACCGAGCCGATGATCGACACAGCCACACCGATGGTGCGCGCCCTCTACGGCATCGTTGCGGTGTTCGCCGAGCTTCGTGTCTACATGATCCGCAAAAACACAGTGCGTGGCCTGGCCTACGTACGGAGCGAGAGACGGGTCGGCGGCCGCCCGTCCGTCACGGCCCCGGACGAAGCCAGGCCGCAGTGCGCATGCGACAGCATCGCGCAGGTCGCGCGCACGTTCGGGGTCGGTGCTTTCAGCGTCTACCGCGCGGTGCAAACCACGACGAGGAGACGGCCGTCGCCACGCCACAACGGCGTGACCGACCGGGCGACACGGCTGACGGTGATCCACGCGACCCGGTCACTGACCCTGAGCCCCTATGGACGAACGCGGATGACCGTCTTTCCCTTGATCCGCTCAGTCGGGTTGAACGCGGCGACGGCCTCGTCGAGGGCAGCCACGTTGCCGATGTTTGTCCGCAGCCGACCGTCCCGGACCCGCTGGGCGACCTCACTCAGTTGGGCGCGATCGGGCACGACAACGAAGTCGACCGCCAGGCCGTCAGCGGGGCGCGCCTCGGGCGGCCCGGCGATGGCCACCAGCGTTCCTCCAGCCCGAACCAGGCCCGCGGACCGCATCCCGATATCGCCGCCGAGGACATCAAAAACCAGGTCGACTCCGCCGACGTCTGCCAGGGCGTCGTTATCGAGGTCGACGAACTCCTGCGCGCCGAAGTCAAGCGCCGTCTGACGGCCGGCAGCGCGCCCGGTGCCGATGACGTAGGCGCCCGCCTCGCGTGCGAGCTGGGAGACCATCGAACCGACCACACCGGCCGCACCGTGCACCAGCACGCTGTGCCCCGAACGAAGGCGGCCGTGCTCGAACAGCCCCTGCCACGCGGTCAAGCCCGGCATCACGACGCCCGCGCCCACCGTGAAGTCGACGTCGCCCGGCAGCGGCGCGAGGTTACGTGCCTCGACGACTACGTACTCCGCCAGCGTGCCGTCACGCGTCCAGTCCGTGAGGCCGAACACCCGCTGTCCCACCGACAACCCCGTCGCTCCATAGCTGAGGGCGGTGACCACTCCGGCCAGCTCGTGGCCGGGGATCGACGGCGTCCGGTCACGGCCGAGGCGATCGATCCAGGTCGAGGGCCACTCCAGCTCATTCCCGGTGAATCCCGACGCATGAACCTCAACGACGACATCACCGTAATTGGCGCCCGATAGGCTGGCGAGCCTCGCTGTATCCGGGTCGGGCCGCTCCACCAGTTTCATCCCGGCCGTTCCGGCGGCCTGCTCCGTCACCACGATCGCTTTCATTTGAACTCCTCTCCGTATCAGTCCTCGCCTCCGCTCGTCGGGCGACACACCACTAGCGTCCCAGCGCTCGGCGTCTCACGACGGGAGACGAGCGTGACGTCGTGTAATTTTCCGCCATGCGTGTGTCTGGGTAGAGCGCCCGGGCGGCACCGCCCCCGGTCCATCAGCGTGTGTTGGGGACGCCTGCCGAGGCGATGCTGACTGCCCCTGCCGCCGAAACACGGTTAGCCATCGGTACGCGCGCGGTCACGCAAGGCATCGGCCGCGTGTTCCAATGCGGCGTTCCATGCTTGCGGACTCGCCGCGTCGTCAAGTTTGAGTCGCAGGACCAGCTCGCGGGCCTGAGCCCAGATCGTGTGATCCTCGCTCTCGCCCTGATTGTCGGCAGCGGTCTGCAGTTCGAGCAGATGTGCCTCCAGCTGGGGTAGACGCCGTTCCAGCACGCCGGCTTCCACCGCGAACGTGTCGTCGTCAGCCGCCAGATCACGTGCCGTGGCGAGATCGTCGCGCGTGTGGGCGATCTCGCGGATCGCCCGTCGCAGCGGGCCCAGCCCGCCGGCCTGTGCAGGGGCATCGTGCACGCTGGGTTGGCGGTCGCTCGCGCTGCGGTCAGCCAGTCGTTGCTGTAGTTCAGCGTGCTCGGCGACCAGTACCGCCTCCGCAGGTGTCCAGAAGTCCGGGTCGATGCCTGCCAGGGCGAAACAGGCCACCACCGTCCCGGCGGCATCCGTGGCAACGTAAAGCTGGCCTTGCTCAGCCCATCGGGCGATCACCTGGTCGCCGTCCTCGGCGCCGTGCCGCTGGGTCACCCCAGCCGAGGTCAACGCGCGCTCCTTGCGGCCCCACAGGGCCAGGCATGCCGGCACGTCGTCGGCATCGGCACGACGAATCTGGTAGGTCGCCGGGGCGCTCATGAATGTGTCTCCCAATGATCGGTAACGGACGGGTTGTGACGAGCGCTGATGTGCGCAGTACACCGGTAGTTGATCGACAGACGTTCAGGCTGTACTGGTCGGAGTGGATGTGGTCGTCGTCGAGCGTGCGGAGCGTCAGCTCGTCGTGCTCGGTACCGGTGGTGCGGGTCATGTCGTCTTTCGTTCCGTCGATATCCGGTGATGTGCCCGGTCGAGACCGGCACCAGTCCTCCGTGCCTGGAGCACGGCGTGCGCCGCGTCGCCGCGAGGACCGTGCGGCGGCATCCGCCGGTCTGTGCCGTGCTGCCTGCCGCCGCATACTTCCCCAAAAGGGGACCATATGGTCCAGTTATTGTCAAGTGCCCGTAGAAACGGGAAGCCCTCCCGCGCGACCTGCGCTCACTGGAGGGTCTGCACCGGCGCGACGAGATCGTCCGCGCCCAGGCCTCCGACATCCGAGCGGGGTGTCCACTGGACACCCTCGTGGCATCGATCGCGGTCATCATGAAGGCGCCCGCGTTGCGCTACGGACCGGTTTCCACACGTGGCAGAGCCATCTCGCAGCCGGCATCGAACGCATGGGCACAGGTGGCGAGATCCGGGCCTGCGACGTCGACGCGAAAGAGTGTGCGACCTCGATCCTGGCCGCCGTGCAGGCCGGCATCCTCCTGGCCACGACCTCCCGCCGGCTCAAGCCGCCGGAGCGCGCGCTGGACATGGCGATCACCCAGGTCTCGGCCCGCAGTTCAGCGCCCCCGCCTGCCTAGGCACGCGACGCTGGGCTATGTCACCAAGAACGATCGAATGTGATCCAGGGCCATGTTGAGCGCCGTGCGCATGGGCGCCACGTCGTGCGAGGTCTCGGCGAGCAGATAGCCACCCTGCAGCGCGGCCATGAGCCCGACCGCCAACATGTCGGGATCGGCCATCGGGCTCAAGGTGCCCGCATCCTGCATACGACGCAGCCCGGCCGAGATCAACCCGGTCCACTCAGCGAAGTACATCCAGAGCGTCTTGCGTGCCTCGTCGTCCTGGTCGGAAAGCTCACTGGCCATCGAACCCAGCGCACAACCGTAGGCACCGCTGCGCAAAGCGTTGTTCTCGACCAGCGCGTCACGCCAGCGCTCCAGCGCACGGAAGGACTTGAGCCGTTCGAGCCGGCCGTGCTCGCGTTCCAGCACCTGCTGGGCTCGGAACGCGACGACCGCCCGGACCAGCTCCTCCTTGTCCGCGAAGTGCTGATACAGCTGGGACTTGCTCGTGCCGCTGGCCGCGCGCACATCATCGAGCGTGGTCGCGTTGACACCGCGCACATACATCAGGTCGGCGGCCGCCGATACGATCCGCGAGCGGGTCGCCGCGCCGCGCGCCGTCAGCCGCCGCGGAACCGTGGGCGCGTCATTCGACCGGGTCACATCATCCAGATTACCGCCCCTGGTCAACGAACCGGTCAAGTGGACCAAACAGTCCGGCGACAGGTAAGCTGCATGGCCGTCCCTCAGCCTATTTACCGTGGCATTTTTAACGGCACGGTAATGGCTCGCCGGCGGGTGGTGTTGTGGCAGCCCGCGATCCAGGTCGCGATCTTGATCACGCCATGAAGATCGCCGTCATCGGCGGAACCGAGCTCATCGGTTCGCAGGTCGTCACGATCCTGAAGGCCCCGGGCGACGAGGCGGCACCGCACTCGCTGTCCACCGGCGTGAACCTGCTGACCGGCGAGGGCGTGAACGGCGATACCGAGGTCGTCGTCAACCTCACCAACTCGCCGACCTTTGACGACGCCTCACCGGCGTGCTGCCAGGCGAGCATGGACCACCTGCTCTCGGCAGCGACCTCGGCCGGTGGCCGCTACGTGGTCATCCTGTCCACGTGGGCGCGGAGCGGGTGCCGGAGCTGGTCCACGTCGTGGTGCGTTGTCGGCGTCCTTGCGCGTGATGCGGCGGGCCTGGTTGTCGTAGCCGCAGGTCGTTTGGTCGTTCAAGCCTTCGAGCGTGCCGGCGGCCGAGCCGTCCGGGTTGCGGTGGGTGGTCGTGACCGTGTTGTCGCCGCGGTGACCGTGGTCTGCTGGTCGTGGGCATCGAAGCCGTAGCTCGTCTGCTCGTTGTCAAGGTGACTCAGCGTCTCAACGCGCCTGCCAGGGCACGCGGTGACGGACTGGTCGGGCCTGCCCCAACCCAGGTGAGGACACCGGTACCGCCGTCGTACTGGCGGGCTGAGAACCTCCGCCGGCGAACGTGATCACCGCTCGGCTCTCATGGGAAGGGTGGCCGGTCAGCGGCGCAGACCGTGTGGCGGGGTGGTGTCACGAGATCGACGAGGTAGCGCACCCTGGCCTTGTCGGTACACGTGCTGGCGTCGTTGAAGGCCGGGTGGCCGTAGCCGTTCTGGGTGAGGAGCACTGCGTTGCCGAGCCGCTGCTCGGCGACCCGCGCGTTGCGGTAGCTGGTCGCGGGGTCGTAGCGGTTGTTGATCAGCAGGATCGGGTTCTTCGTCTCGGCGTGCCACGGGCCCGTGTAGCGGTCGGGGCTGCGTGCCGGCCAGTCCGACGCGCACGGAGCCCACAGCCACCATCCCAGCACCGGCCCCCACAACGTGCTCACGTCGGTGAGGTGTGGGATGACACTCGGCCACGTTTGAGAGGGCCGCCGGGCGGGACCGTCGACACAGGAGATCGCCGCCGACGTGGTGGCCCCCGCGAAGGCGGCGGGCGTGCGCAGTGCACGGGCCGCGTCCTCCAGTGCCGACGCGTCGCCGTTCACAGCGGCATCGAGATCCTTCGCGTACGGGGGCCAGTCGGCCGGAATCCGCGGCGGGTTGAACGTGCTGAGCAGCAGATCGGCGTAGCTGAGCTCGCCGGGTGGATCCGCGTGGGGCGCTGGGATGGGCGCCCGGCGGGCCGCGGTGAACAGGCGTGCCACGCGGTCGGCGGCAGGTTCGGAATGAGCGGCGAGGGCACAACCGGACGGACCGGCTTGCTGACACTGGGCCACGAACTGTTCGAAGACCTCGTCGATCGACCCGACCTGGTTTGCGACTCGTGCCTCGGCGCTCCTGGTGTAGTCGACCACGTCCACGAGGCCGTCGAGCATCATCGCCCGCACCCGGTCAGGGAACATGTTGGCGTAGATCTGGCCGATCACCGATCCGTAGGACACACCGGCGTAGGTGAGCGCGTGGTCCCCGACGAGGTTGCGCAGCGCGTCGAGGTCGCGGACGGTGTCAGTGGTGGAGATGTGGGCCAGGAGCCGTCCGCTCACTTCACCGCATCGCCGCGCCAGCTCGACGGTCTTGCGTTGGTAGGCGCGGGACTGGGCTTGGGTCGTCGGGATCGACATCCCCTGCCAGAACCGCGCTTCCGCCGCCTCGCTCGTGAAGCACTCCACCGGTGAACTCCGGTTCGTGCCACGGGGATCCCAGCTCACCACGTCGAACCGGCCCCCACCCCAGCCATCCAGCTTGGTGCTCAGGTCGCGCACCAGATCGACGCCGCTCGCACCCGGTCCGCCCGGGTTGACGAACATCGACCCCATGCGCTGCTGGGACCGGCTGGCCAGGTGGCGGATGACCGACAACTCGATCTGCTCACCGTGCGGGCGGGCCCAATCCAACGGCACCGGCACCTTGGCGCACTGGAACTGGGGACCCTCGTCCGGGCAGCTCAGCCATGCGATCCCGGCCCCCTCTACCGAGGGCCGGCTCGTCGACGCCCCAGCACGCAGCGTGCTGACCGCACCCGACGACGCGGCCACCAGGCACATCACGACGACGACGACCGAACGCGCTCGCGCCCGACGGTGAGGACCGTTGCTGTCAGCACTCCTGGCCATTGTCACGAACCACCCTGCATGGAAGAAACACCGAGGCTATGTCCCTTCGCGACCGGCGGCCACTTCGCGTGCGGGTGGTTACGCGGCACACGCGGTACGGCGGAAGAACGGTCTGGCGGCTCGCCGGGCGTCGACCCCGCTTCGGGCAGCGGGAAGTTCTGACCAGTTGTCGGCACCATCCAGCGGCGCGTCTTCGGTGTTGTGCGCGACCGTCAGCGTGTCGCGCCCATCGCTACGACGAGCCGAGGCGGGCGTCGGCGGGACCGTCAGGAGTGGACAGTGGACAGTGGACAGTGGACTGTCGACAGCAGAGCGTGCACGACGTCGGTCATCGGAGTCGGTACGCCCGCGCGGCGGGCCAGTCGGACGACGGTGCCGGTCAGGCCGTCGAGTTCCAGCGGGCGACCGGCCTGGCGGTCCTGCAGCATCGACGTGGTGATGCCGGAAGGCAACTGGCGCATCCAGGCCAGTGTGGTGGCCGCGGCGTCCTCGGGGAGCCGGGCGCCCTGGCTGGCGGCCACCGCCGCCGTCTCTTCCAGCAGCGACAGCGCCAGCTCGGCGATGGCCGGTTCGCGCAGCACCTCGACCCGGCGGCCGGTGAGCGCGGTGAGCGGGTTGGCGGTCGCGTTGGTGAGCAGTTTCCGCCAGGCCGCCGTGGTGAAGTCGGGCTCGCTGTGCGCCGCGATGTCGTTCTCCTTGCCCAGTTGGGCGGCGGCCCGCCCGTCGGGGTCGTCGGGTAGCACCAGGTCACGGCCGGTGCGCCGGACCCGGACCGATCCGAGGTCGATCCGCTCGGCGGTGAAGTAGACCAACGCCGGTACCACCTGTGCCGTGGTCAACGGGGCCAGCCGCTCCCGGTGGTCGACCCCGTTCTGCGCAGCCACCACCCGGGTGTCCGGCCCGGTCAACGCTGTCAGCCAAGGCTTGGCAGCCGCGGTGTGGTGGATCTTCGTGGTGAGGAATACCCAATCCACCGGACCGTCGACGGTGGTCGGGTCGGTGTGCCAGCAAACCGGGTGCTCCACCGGGCCCTCGCCCATGTCGAGCCGGACGACCGCGCGGCTCGGTGCCCTCGGAGCACAGGCGAGGACCCGCTGACCGCCCTGTGCGAACCAGGCTGCGAGCGCGACCCCCACCGCGCCGGCCCCGACGACGGCAATGCGCTGTTCCCTTGGTGCTGATGCGGTCACTCGGCCCTCGCTTCGCGTCGTTCGGTCACTGACAACGCTACGTCCGCAGCGGCGCCACCGGTGTGGATGTAACCTCTGTTCTTGACCCCAGCCAGTAGTCAATCTCTCCATGGAAGCCCGATGGCCGACGAGACGTGGCTGGACCTGTTGGTCCGCGAAGCCAACGAAGCCGAGCTGGCCGAGTACCAGCGCCGGCTCGCACGGGAACTGGGCGCTGAGCGAGCGGCCGAGCAGGCGGCGGCCGCCGGCCGGATCCGGACGTTGCTCGACCAGCGCCGCCAGCGCGCCGGCGAGCTGGCCACGCTGAACGACATCGCCGCGCACCTGACCGCGACCGACGAGCGCGGCCTCGACTCGTTGTTGAACGACATCGCCGTGCACGCCCGGCGGTTGCTCGTCGTGGACATGGCCTACATCGGCCTGCTCGATCCCGACCAGTGGCTGAGCATGCGCGCGGTCACCGGGGCGCTGACCCCCCGGCTGCGTGGCCACCGGATCCCGGCCAACTCCGCGCTGGCCGGTGAGGTGCTGCGCCGGGTCGAGCCGGTGTGGACCGACGACTACCCCAACGCGCCGTTCTTCCACCGTCCCGAACAGGACACGGTGGCCGCCGCCGAGCACTCCCAGTCGGTGCTCGGCGTGCCGCTGTCCGGGCGGGACAAGCTGCTCGGCGCGCTGTTCGTCACGGAGCGCCGCCGCCGCCGGTTCACCGACGAGGACGTCGCACTGCTGGTGGCGCTGGCCGCGCACGCCGCCGTCGCGGTCGACAATCAGCAGCTGGTCGACCGGCTTGCCTCGGCGAACACCGCGCTGCGAGAACGAACCGAGGACCTGGAGCGGGCGCTGCGCTGGGACACCATTCTCACCGAGGTGGTGCTGCGTGGCGGCGACGCCGAGGAACTGTTGACCGAGGTCGGAGCGCACGCCGGACGCCCGGTCCGGCTGGTGACGCAGGAGGGCCCGGCGCCCGCGGGGATGCCGGAGGAACTGGTGGCCGCCGTGCGGGGCGTGCTCGGCGACACCGACGCCTCGGCCGCCGTCGAACCCCCGGCGGTGGCAGTGGGCGAGCACCGGCTGGTCGTCCGGCCGGTGGTGGCCGGACGCCGGTTGCTCGGCGCGCTGGTGGCCGACGAGGACCCGCCCGACCCCGGGCTGCGGCGGCTGCTCGAACGGGCGGCACCCGCGCTGGCCCTCACGCTGGTCGGCGCCGAGGCGGTCATCGCGGCCGGGCGGCGCGCCACCGACTTGTTCTTCGCCGACCTGGTCAACAACCCGAGCGCGGACCCGACCGACCTGGCTCGCCAGACCCGGCTGGCCGGCCTGGCCGGCAACCAGGCCTACCAGGTCCTGGTGGCCGGCCGGACGGGCGAGCGGTCGCCTGCGCCCGCGTTGCGGCTCGACGCGCCGCAAGGTGCGGTGGTAGCCGATCTCGGCTCCCGGGTCGCCGTCGCCCTGCCCGTCCACCACGGCGGCACTGCCGACCAGGTGCGGCAGCGGTGGTCCGCCACGCTGGCCGGTACGACCGCCGGCCTGTCCGGCCCGTGCCTCGGCGGCGAGCGGATCGCCCAGGGGTACCGGGAGGCCAGCCAGGTGGCCGACGCGCTGGCCGCGCTCGACCGCACCGGGGAGATCGCCACCGCCGACGAGCTCGGGGTGTACGGCGTGCTGCTCGGCGAGGTCTCCCGGGCGGCCGTCCTGGCGGCGATCAAGAAGGGACTGGGCCCGCTACTGGCCGAGCAGGCCCGGGGCGTGCCGCTGCTGGCCACCGCCGAGGCCTACTTCGCCAACTCGCAGCGCCCCGGCGCCACCGCCCGAGCGCTGTCCGTGCACGTCAACACCGTGTATCAACGCCTGGAGACCATCGACCGGCTGCTCGGCCCGGACTGGCGGACCGAACCGCGCGGCTTCGACCTGCAGTTGCTGCTGCGCCTTCACCGAGCCTCCCGCGCGCTCGGCGACGACTGACCGACCGCGCCCTTTCACGGTTGGCTGGTCTGGCCTTGTCCGTGCCAGAACATGAAAACGACCCCATCTGAGCCCGGGTTCTGGTGGTTGTCGCAACACACCGGAGAGACATCGCCGATCGGCTGCGGCCACCGTTCACCCGCAATCGGATGCTATGCGGAGCATCGTATGATTCCCGGCCGCCAAGGAGGCGGAGGTCGACCCGGCGACTCGGCGGCATGCTCGCGAGCATGGAGCGCGGCTTGTGCTGTCGCGCGCGGACCGGGACTAACGCGAGCTCGTTTGCGGCCGCGCGCGGCCGCTGCGGCACAAGGGCGTGGCGGCCGCACGCCAGGGTGCGGGGACGACGTGTGGCAGCACTGCGCGGCCCGGCCCGCAGGGCGGTGGGCCGGGCCGGTGGCGGATGGGCGTCAGGTGCGAACGTTCTTCGCGGTCTTCGGCGACACACCCCCAGCGTGGCTGACCAGTACGGCGCGTATCGACTCATACGGAGTGGGGCTGCGTATAGCGCGGGAGGTGATCATCGCCCCCTGGATGCCCGCGATCACGGCGTGGGCGAGCAGCCTCGCCGGGGCGCGCTCCACGCCGAAGGCGACGAAGTGGAAGGCCAGCCTGTCGGTCATCTCCGAGAAGGCCCGGCGGCCGGTTTCGGCGATCTCGGCCGAGTCCTGCGTGACGCCCTCGGTGATCAGCGGGGCGACGCCACAGCCTCGCCCGTAGTCGCTGGCGATCATGCCGTCGCGACCCTGATCGACGTAGAGCTCGATCAACTGGCCTGCGGACGTGGCCTGGCCTGCGGCCCGGTCGATGATCTCGACCTGCTCGAACGCGTGGGCCTCGGCAGCTTCGATCGCCAACTGCGTCTTGCCGCCGGGGAAGTGGAAGTAGACCGAGCCGCGGGACGTGCCGCTGAGTTCGAGCACGTCGGAAAAGGCCGTCGCGTTGTAGCCGCGCTGCCGGATCAGCTGCCTGGCGGCCTGCACCATCTTCAGCTTGGCGTCCGTTCGCTTTCCCACCCTGCATCCTCTCCACGTGACATGTATGTTGACCTGCATAGTACCTGCGATTTACGAAAGGTGTCACCATGACTACCGAACTCACCCGCGCGGACGCGACCGAACTCGCCGAGCTGATCCGTACCGGGAAGGTGTCTTCCGTCGAGGTGGTGCAGGCGCACCTCGACCGCATCGAGGCCATCAATCCGAGGCTCAACGCCATCGTCACGCTCGCCGACGGTGCGCTGGATGCCGCGAGGGCGGCGGACGAGGAGCTCGCGGCGGGCGGGGAGGTGGGGCCGCTGCACGGCGTGCCCTTCACGGTCAAGGACTCGTTCGACACCGCCGGAGTGCTCACCCAGCGCGGTTCGCCGATCTTCGCGGGGCGCATCCCGGACACGGACGCCACCGCCGTGGCGCGCATGAAGCGGGCCGGCGCGATCCTCCTGGCGAAGACCAATCTCCCGGAGTTCTCGTACTGGATCGAGTCCGACAACCTCCTGACGGGCAGGACGAACAACCCCTGGGACCTCGACCGCTCGCCCGGCGGTTCGAGCGGCGGGGAGTCCGCGGCGATCGCGGCGGGGATGTCGCCGCTCGGACTCGGCGAGCGACCTGTCCATCTCGGTGCGCGGGCCGGCGGCCGACACCGGTATCGTGGCCCTCAAGGCGACGCACGGACGCATCCCGATGACGGGGATCTGGCCGCGGGCGCCGCGCCGTGACTGGCACGCCGGTCCCATGGCCCGCACCATCCGCGACCTCGCACTGGCGTACTCGCTGCTGGCCGGTCCCGACGGCGCCGACGGCTTCTCCACCGTCCCGCGCGAGTTCGACGCCGGCCTGGGCGCCTCGCCGGACCGGCCCGTGCGCGTCGGCTGGCTGGTCGACTCGGGACTCGGTCCGACCGACGCAGAGGTCGCGGCGACCGTGCAGGCGGCCGCCGACGCCCTGCGGGCGGCGGGGGCTCCGGGTCGAGGCCGTGAACATCCCCGCTCTCGAGCGGGACAACCCCCTCGAGCTCTGGACCAAGCTAGCACGTCATGGAGATGAAGCCGGCCTTCCGGGAGGTCACCGCGGGTCACGAGGACCAGATGTTCACCTACTCCAAGTTCATGCTCGCCATGCCCGACACGTCCGTGGAGGACTACGTCCAGGCCGAGCAGGGCATCGAGCGGCTCCGGGACGGTTTCGCGGAGTACTTCCAGCGGTACGACGTGCTGCTGCTCCCGGTGACGACGATCCCCGCGCACGCAGCACCAGCTCGGGGAGTTCACCCTCGACGGCCAGACGGTGGACGCCTTCCACGTGAGCTCGACGACCGTCCCGTTCAACCTGACGGGACTTCCGGCCCTGTCGATGCGGTTCGGCACGAGCAGCGACGGCATGCCGATCGGCGTGCAGCTGGTGGCCAACTGGCACGCGGAGTCGACGATCCTGCACATCGCCTCGCTGCTGGAGACGCTGAGCCCGGTCCGCGACCAGCACCCCGCCCTCTGACATTGCCCAGCAGGCGAGTCCTCGCCCACGGAAACGCCGCCCTCCCACCAGGTGTCGAACGACGCCGCAACCCGGCGACGATCAACGAGATGCTCGGGGCCAACGCAGTCAAGCCGAAAACCCGGGAAGCAACATCGACATCCCGCGCGATCAAGGCAACAAGGACAAGCGACGACGGTCGCGTAAGCCGGCCCATTTCATCTCGAAGGCCCAACCAGAGCGGCCCAGCGGCAACTCACCGGCTGTAGCCGGACGTCGGTTCGACCGCAGCGGGCAGGGACTGTCCCATTCGGACACGATGCACCCGTCACGACTGGTCCGCCGGTGCCCAAGAAGATGCGTTGGTGGTCATCCGGCACGACACAATCGAAGCTACCAAAGCTGGTGCCGGCATCTCCCCTGTCCTGGGACAATTGGTGTCATCACGGTGGCTGTCCCGTGGGGCCGCATCCGGAGTTGGGTGCGCCGCTCGCGCCCGTCGTTACCGTCGCGGAAGCAACTGCTGCCGCGATCGGCGACGCTGGCTGGGCGTAGGACGCGTATCAGCGGTTGTAGCGACGAGTGTGTCGATACCGTCCTGGAATGTCTGGAATCGATCCTGTCGAGCGCCGGCTGGGTCGAGTCGGCGGATTCTGTGTGGGACGGTGTCAGCCCGTTGATGAGCCTGTACTTCACCGTCGACCTACCCGCCCTCGCCGCCTCTGTGGGCCATCTGGACGAACTGCGGGACACCAGGACCCACCGAGGTCGCGCTGGTTATCGAGGGCTGTCGCGACGAGGTCGTGCGGCGGGCGCGGCGGGCGCTCGCCCACTGATCGCCAACTGCCGCGATGACAATCGCCGCGCCGTAGTAGCGGCGGGCACGCGGGCGAGGCTTCGACCAGCCCCACCGCCCCTGTCCGGAACGCGCCTGGCGAGACACACTTGACCCGGATTTCGTGGGACCGGTTCGCGGGCGTGCAGCAGTACATCATCATGGCTCGGCAGATCCATGACCTCCGGGATCGCGCCGGGCGGTGGCCAGATGTCGTCCTGAACGTGGCATGAGTGTGCGTGGGAATCGACGGCACGACATGCTTGCTGGGCGCGAGACCTGACGCGGTGTCGAATCGGGCCATCGCCGTTCGTGGAGAAGGTGGAGGGTGGCCGTAGGGGGCCACCCCAGCTAAGGAGGAGACATGACCGAGTACCTCATCGCCTTCGACGACGAGTGGGTGCCCGAGCACACGGTCGAGGAGCTGCGGGAGAAGTCCAAGGCCACCAGGGCGCTGATCGCAGAGATGAAGGCTGCCGGGGTCTTCGTCTTCACCGGCGGCCTGGACGATGCCGCCCCGGTGTTCAGTGTCGATGCCTCCAGCGGCACGCCACTGTTCACCGACGGTCCGTTCCTCGAGTCCAAGGAGCACCTTGGTGGCTTCGCCGTCGTGGATGTGGCCGACGAGGAGGCTGCGCGGCTGTGGGCAGGAAAGGTCGCGGTGGCCTGCGGTTGGCCGCAGGAGGTGCGACGTTTCCGGGTGCCCATGCAACTTCCGGAGATGTCCTGACGGAGTCAGCCTCCTGGACGGTTCGATCGGCGGCCGAAGCCTTCCCCGCTCATCGGCGGGACGTTGCGCTGGGCGGGCGACCTGGCCGCGATGACAACGTGAAAGTAAACGGCCATTGCGGCGCTAACCGCGAGGTGGGCCACTTCAAGCTGCCCTGGTGGGGCCACATCGAACCGCCCGAGCCATGTTCAGGGCGTCCACCTGAGCCCGATCTCGTTCGCGCTGCGCAGGCAGAGCCGACCCTGGGTCGGCTCTGCCTGCGCTGTGCACGTGTCCCAGTCCACGCGCGCCTCCTGCCGGGGCAGGGCGTGACGGTGAGCGCCGGCGCCGTTCTGGTGTGCGGCCACCGCCTTGCCCGGCGTCACGCGAACACGGGGTACGGCGGTAGGTCCCGCCAGTCATCATGTCAAGCATCGCGCCTCCCGGTGGCCCATACCGCCTCCGAACCGCATCGCTTTGGATGTGATGGGTTCGGTGGACGCGTGCGTCGAGCAGTGCCATGCGGCCGCGCTGGACAGTGCCGTCCTTTGTAGACGCGCGGCCGCGGATCTTCCAGCGGATGCGCCAATCAGGAGCAGCACGGCGCCGAGTCTCCGGGTGCGTGCGGGCACCGGTGTGGTCGCGGTGCTGCGGTGGCGGCGGCGAAGCGGTGTTCATGGCCGGTGAGCGTCGGTGGCGGGGACGCCCAGGGCGAGCAGTGCGGTGTCGTCGTCGAGCCCGTTGCCGAAGCCTGGTCAGCAGCTCGGTCAGCGCGGCCACCAGTGCCGACGCGTCGCCGGGGCGAGGGTTCGACGAACTGAGCAGCTGCTCGTCGCTGTAGCGGGTGCGGCCGTCGGTGCGGGCTTCGGTGAGCCCGTCGGTGTACAGCAGCAGCGTGTCGCCGGGCCGCAGCGTAGTTCGACGCTGGTGAACCGCGCATCGGGCAGTACCCCGACCAGCATGCCGCCCGGGGTGTGCACGCACTCGGCGGTGCCGTCGGCGCGCAGCAGCAGGGCGGGTGGGTGCCCGCCGCCGGCGATGGTGACGGCGGCGCCGCCGGTCGCCGGGGGCGAGCGATGCCGAAGATGACGGTGCAATAGCTGGTGTCGGTCGGCGCGGTACTCCTGGTAGAGGACGGTGTTGAGGTTCCCCAGCACGGCAGCCGGGTCGGGGTCGTAGACGGCAGCGGCGCGCAGGGTGTAGCGGGCCAGCGCCGTGACGGCGGCGGCGGCGACGCCCTTGCCGGACACGTCGCCGAGGAAGAACCCCCATCGGCCGCCGGGCAGGGGAACAGGTCGTAGAAGTCGCCGCCGACCTCGTCGGCCGAGGCCGGGTGGTAGTACGCGGCGGTCGCATGCCCGGCGACGGCAGGCAACGCGCGGCGGCAGCAGGCTGCGCTGAAGGCGTCGCGGCGAGCTGCTCGCGCGTTCGCTCGCGTTCGCGGCTCCGGCGTCCTGGCGGGCCCGCAGCAGTTCCTGTTCGTAGGCGCGGCGGTCGCGGGCGTCGAAGATCGTGGTGCGGATCAGTAGCGGCAGCGCCGTCGGCGCCGGTCTTGACCACGGAGGTGACCAGCACCGGCAGCCGGGTCGCCGTCTGCGCCCGCAGTTCCAGCGCGACGCCGCCGATCTCGCCCTGCATGCTCAGCAGCGGCGCGAAGTGGGTCTCGTGGTAGATCCTCCCGCCGACGGTGAGCAGGTCGCTGAACCGGCGCCGGCCGACCAGCTCGTCGCGGGTGTAGCCGAGCCAGCCGAGCAGCGTGGTGTTGATCTTGGCGATGGTGCCGTCCATCAGCGTGGACAGGTAGCCGCACGGGGCGTTCTCGTAGAGGTCCTCGGCGCTGTCTTCCAGCAGCGCGGGAACGCCGCCGCGACAGGGTCCTCGTCGCTGTCGCGGCTGGGGTCACGGTCATCGGTGCGCCGCCGGCGGGGTCACCGGTCGCGCACATCATCGGTCGCCCGCGAACTCCGCGATCGCCTGGGCGGTGGCTTCGGGCGCGCTGAGCTGGGGGCAGTGCCCGGTCGCGTCCAGCGTGACCAGGCACTGCCGGGGATCCGGTCGTGGACGTACGCGCCGACCTCCGGCGGGGCGATGGCGTCCTTCGCGCACTGCAGCACCAGCGTGGGCACGCTGACCTCGGCGAGGTCGGCGCGGTTGTCGGACAGGAACGTGGCGCTGGGCGAACACCGGGGCGATCGCCGGGTCGGTGCGGCAGAAGCTGTTCGTCAGCTCGGCACCCAGCTCGGGCCGGTCCGGATTGCCCATGATCACCGGCGCCATGGCCGCCGACCAGCCGAGGTAGTTGCTGTCCAGCGACTCCAGCAGCTCGTCGATGTCGTCGCGGCTGAACCCGCCGCGATAGTCCGCCGTCGTCGATGTAGCAGGGAGACGGGGTGAGCAGCACCAGCTCGGCGAAGCGGCCGGGGTCGCGGTTGGCGGCCAGGACCGCCGATCATCGCGACTGACCGAGTGCCCGACGAACACCACATCGTGCAGATCCAGCTCCGCGCAGATCTCCAGCACGTCCGCGGCGTAGCCGTCGAGGGTGCTGTAACGCTCGGCGGTCCAGGCCGCCAGGTCGGAGTTGCCCGCGCCGACGTGGTCGAACAGCACCACCCGGAACTGCTCGGCCAGTGTCGGAGCGACGAGCCGCCACATGTTCTGGTCGCAGCCGAACCCGTGCGCGAGCAGCACCACCGGACCGTCGTCACGGCCGGTCACGATCACGTTGTTCCTGCTACGCGCACCCACCGGTACATCGTGCCACCGGCCGGCGCCGACGCGGGCGCGGCCGTGCAGCTCAGCGGGCGCGTGGACGCCCCAACAGGTCGGAGCGCCTGCGCAAGCGCGCGGGCCGGGGGTCGTCAGCCGAACGCGCCCTGCGCCAGGGGTTCCCACTTTCGCCAGGTCGCCAACCGCTCCAGGTACTCGGCCTCCACCGGCGCGAACGACTTACCGAAGAACACCCGTTGCGGCGGGTTCTCGGTGTCGGCCAGTCGCAGCAGTGGCTCCCGCGTGGCGTGCGGATCGCCGAGGTCCCACTCGATCCGGCCCGCTTCGCGGACGGTGTCGTAGTCCGGGTGGGGCTCACTGTGGCGGATGCTCCCGCCGCCGAAGTCCGTCGCGTAGGGCCCCGGCTCCAGGCAGATGACGTCGATCCCGAAGGAGCCGACCTCCTGCAACAGTGACTGCGAAAGCCCTTCGACCGCCCACTTCGACGCGTGGTAGGCGCCGATGCCGGGGAACGCGCGGACGCCACCCTCGCTGGTGACCTGGATGATCCGGCCGCCCCGCTGGCGCCGCATGATCGGTAGCACCGCCTGAGTCAGCCACAGGGTGCCGAAGAAGTTGGTGTCGAGCTCGGCGCGCACCTCGGATTCGGTGAGTTCCTCGACCATGCCGAAGTGGCCGTAGCCGGCGTTGTTGACCAGCACGTCCACCGAACCCAGGTGCTCCGCCGCCCGCTCGACGGCGGCGAAGGCAGCTGCGCGGTCCGTGACGTCCAACTGCAGCGGAAGCACGGCGTCGCCGTAGCGGTCGACCAGCGGCTGTAGCCGCTCGATGTCACGCGCTGTGGCCGCGACCCGGTCCCCGCGGTTCAGTGCGGCCTCGGCCCACTCTCGGCCGAACCCCTTGGAGGTCCCTGTGATGAACCAGTTCTTCGTCATGACGTGCCCTCCGCTCCTGGTTACTAGGTCTGGACATAACAGTAGCATGGATAGCATTTATGCGCTTCCTGCTACCATGACGGTCATGATCGAGGCGGAAGGCCGTCGTGAGCGCAAGAAGCGGCAGACCAGGGCACGCATCCAGGACTCGGCGCTGGAGTTGTTCGCGACCCGCGGCTACCGCGACACGACGATTGCCGCGATCGCGGAGCACGCGGACGTCGCGACGCGGACGGTGACACTGCACTTCCCGGCGAAGGAGGACCTGCTCTTCGCCGATGACCCGTTCGCACCGGACTCCCTGGGTCGTCGACTGCGCACGCGCGAGGAGAACGAGAGCACGCTGGAGGCGGTTCGCGACTGGATGCGCACCACGATGTGGGCCCTCGACGCGAATGACGCGGAACAATATCCGGACCTGGATCGGGTATGGCAGCGCAGAGCACGCCGAGCCCGTCTGCTGATGGAGGACGACGACCTGCGCGGTCGCGCCCGAGCGGGCTACTGGGAGCTGGAGCAACTGGTGGCGGCCGGAATCGGGCAGGACATCGGCCGCCCAGCCGACGCACTTCTCCCGCGCCTGGCCGCGTCGGCGGTGGTCACGGGTCTCCGCGAGATCTATGTGACCCGGGAGGGCGCGGAGAAGGCGAACTCGGCGACGAGCGAACTGTCCGGTCTGGTGGACGAGGTGCTGGCGTTCGTCCAGGCGGGGATCAGGGCACTCGACGGCTGACCGAAATCCCCAAGCCGGCCGGCGCCAGCGGAGCACGTCCATGCGTCGGGCATCAGATCATCGACAGCAGCCACACGACCACGGCATGGCCGCGCGGCTCGGGCACGCCGTTGATCTGCGACGCACCCACTGACACCGGCCACGAAGGCCCGTGCGCCGTCCGGGCCGAAGATCTGATCGTCCTCGCCCCCGACCGCGAGCAGCGGTCTGCCCGGCGGTGACGGTGTCAGCTTGGAACCAGGTCTTGATCCACACGCAGGGCAACTGGCCCGCGATGCGGGGCGATCATGGTTGACCGGGTCCGAAGGGCGCACTGGCCGCCACGTCGGTGGCAATCACGTGCGCGTCGTGCCGTTGTCTATTGGACCTTGGTACCACCCCACAGTGAGGGGATGGCCGCCGACGGACAGGGCTGGCGCAATCGCGGGAATTGTGCTCGCACTCGCATGCTGGGCTCCGGGCCGGCCGAGGTGTTGCCGACCTGCGATGCCGACAATGAGGCGTGCCGGTTATGCCCGCCAACGACGGCATTGTCGCACGCTCGCCAGGCGGCGAACTCGGTAGGACGGCGGCCAGCGAGCTCCCGGTCGGCTATGCGGTGATTCGATAGGCGTACCGGCGGTGCATACACGACCTAGTACCAATGGCCACTATCTGTCCGCGCTGTCTGATCGGCAAGCTGCCGGCATGACACTGTCGGCGGGGCGATCGAGGAATGGCGGTGGACCGGCCGAACACGCGCGGTCCGACAACGCTGGCTGCCTCGGCACCGCTGACATACGCGAGACATCCGAGCAGGCTACAGGGCCATCCGTTCTCCCGAACGGCAGCCACGGTCGAATCGAGTACCGCCAGAACCCGGTCTCGTACTCGCCCGCATCGACCGCGGTAGGCGTGCCCGGCCCGGCGGGTTTGCCGATACGCCGAAGACCCGAATTCACGTGGGACCACGGGGCCCTGGATGGGCCAAGTTTCGTTCATCCGGATCGTCCGAGTTAAGAACTGTCGTATGCCACCCGAGACGCCGGCACCACGTATCACGTTGATGCGACGGCGATGAGCCAGGCAAAGGTAGGAAAAATATGAAGCTCGGACGGAAACTCGGGATGGTGGCCGTCATGGCCGTCGTCGCCGGCACGACCGTGACCCTGGTCTCGGTAGTCCCCGCGGCCGCGAGTGGAGGCCCTGTCGGTGGCGGTGGAGGCGGCATCGCGGGCGGCGGCGGCGGCCTCACCGGCGGTGCCGGCGGTGGTGGCGGTGGCATCGGTGGTGGCGGTGCCGGTGGCATCGGTGGTGGCGGTGCCGGTGGCATCGGCGGCGGTGCTGGCGGCGGCGGCGGTGCTGGCGGCGGCATCGGCGGCGGTGGCGGCGGCGGCGGCATCGGCGGCGGTGGCGCGGCCACGCTCAGCGTCACCGATAGCTGCGGCGGCACTCTCGACTTCAAGGAACGGGTCGCCGGCACACTCATCGTCAACGTCACCGAGCCCGGCGCACCGACTCAGGTCTGGTCGCTCCAGGCCACCCAGCAGGGGTACAACGTCACGACGGGTGGGCGGGTGGGCGCTGCGATCGACATGGTCCCCGACACGATGCCGCCGCTGGTGTTCAGTGCGGCCGACGGTGCGTTCACCACCACGGCCACCGTCATCGACACCCCGAATCTGACCCACGGCATCAGTTACGTGGCCACGCGGACCAGTCCGTCGCCGTTGACCTGTGTCGGCCAGGGTTTCTGGACCGACCACGACGGCAGCACGACGCCTGACCCACTGAACCCGACGGGGAAGCCGGACACGGCGCCTGCGTTGACCGGTGCCACCGAGGCCGACCACGGAACCCAAGACGTCCTGCTCCAGTTCGACCAGGAAATGCTGGACACCGCGCAGGGCATCCCGGCCACCAGCCAGTTCACTGTCACCGTCGACGGTGTCGCTCGTACTGTCACTGGCACGACCATCCGTAACGACTCGCCGCCAAGCCTGGCCTCCATCGACGTCAGCTTCGACGGCCCGGCTCTGGTCAGCGGACAGACCGTCGACGTCCAGTACAGCGACCCGACCCCGGCGTCACCCGGCCTACAGGACCTGGACGGCCTGCTCACTACCGGCTTCGGCCCCGTGGCAGTGCCTGTCTTCTGACCCAACACGGTCACGCGCATCGCCGCTCAGCGGGCACCCGCTGAGCGGCCTTCGCTCGTCGAGGGTGGCATCAAGCCGAAGCAGGCTTCCACACGTGGCGCCCAGACGGCGAGGTCTTTTGTCGCTCGACGCTCTGGCCGGCGACCCGGTGGCGGCGTCATGCCGGCCACCTGCAAGCGGGGGCCTGCACTGAGCCATCTGGGCATACCGCACCTCTCCGGTATCGCCGTCGACAACACCTGCACCAGCGTGCTGCCACTCTCACGGCGGCGCAACGCCGGACACACCGCGCAACGGACCCTGATCGCGACCCGGCGGACCCGCGCCTCGACCCGGAGGAAGCCCGCCATAACCGCCGCCGCGCCAGGTCAGGCGACAGGTGATCCCCGACCTGGCGAGACGCGCTGGATGCCATCGGCGTAGGTCAACGCGCGTCACCACCGCGAAGGCAGTTACCGACTGTGATGGCACCCCAGATGACACCCATTGGCCATAGCGGACGGACACAGTAGACAGGCAAGTCTTTTTCTGTTGGCTCGCGGAGTGATGTGGTTGCGCGCCCGAAGGGATCCGAACTCCAACCTGCTGGTCCGTGTCAGCCGGCGGCCGGCGCTCCAGCACGCCCCCGGGCAGGCGTTGCTCCTCCCCGCGGCCGGATTGCCACCATGCTCGCCGCTGGAGTCCAGGAACAACCGGGCGGAGTCACCGGTCGAGTCGGATCCGCCACGCTGACGATCCGCCCGCTCCACTGAGCACCCATTCGGTCCCCACACCGTTGCACGACGCCATCACGACGTTGCCGTTCTGCTCAGCGAGGCAGAGCGTCCCGTTGAGGTTGAGGCCGACCCACTGGCCATAGAGGCGGCCCGCGGCGACCTCGGTGGGCACGATCGGCTTCGTGAACGGCGCTTTGGCAGACGTGGTGCCAAGCTTCTTGAACGCCCACTGCTGGTTTTTGAGCGACCCGGCTGCCTTGTTGTTGTTTGCCACGAACGAACCGATGGCCTGTCAGGGCCTGGGCCGCGTCCACCACGCCAAGCAAGACCCCTCAACGCGCTACGCCACCACCAAGCCGCCCTGCACCTGGCTCTCGATCTTGACCAACCCGCCGACCAGGTCCGCGCACACGACGGACCGGCCCACGCCCACTTCGCCATGGGTAATCCCGGTCAGGCACGCCAGAACTGGGAGGCGCCCTGCTCATACTCACCACCATCGGTACCGACCGTTCCCAGTTGTGCCGAGACAACACGCAGTTCGGGGCGGATCGACCGCCCGGCAGCCCAATGCCGTTCCCCCTAATGAGAGGGGAACGGCATTCCCAGAACCGACCACGGTGACCATGGCCGTGAAGATGGCTGGTCGGCGTGGAATTGGCCAGGAGGCGGGTTGACGGGCGACGATGGACGGTTACGCGGCTGGTGGCCGGGTGATCGTGTCGGTGTCCAGAGTCACCGCAGCGGTACGTGCCAGAGTCCTGCCATCCACCCGCACTCCGGTGGTCACGGTGATCGAGGCGAGAGCAAGGATGTTTCCGCGCAGGACCGAATTGGTCCCCAGCGTCGCGGAACTACCGACCAGCCAGATGACCTTGGCCGAACGAGCACCGTTGATGAGGACCACATTGCTCGCCGAGGCAGTGATGAGCGTGGAAGCCGCCTTGAAAATGAACACCGCGTTCGGTTGGCCCTGTGCGTCGAGGGTCAATGTTCCGGTGATCCCGAATGTCCCCGCGGCCGAGCCGTACACGCCGGGAGTTTTGGTTGTCCCACCCAGTTCCACCGGCACAGTGGCCGTGATCGGGCGACTCGCGGCGTCGGTGTAGGCCGTGTCCAGGTCGGTCTTGGCCTGTGCCGCGATGCTGTCGGCCACATGGGTGGCGCCGATCACCGTACCCGGAGGAAATCCGGTCACCGAGGTACCGGGGCTCAACCCGAGACCACGAGTGACCGTCGTGGGACCGGTGTTGGTGACCGTGGAGCCTGCGAGTACCACGAAGTTCGCAGCGGTGCCCAGCTGGACTGGCGGAGTGGCCGCACTCGCACTCGGCGGTCCTAACACCCCGGCCAGGACAGTCACACAGAGCAGGACGGGGGCGGCGACGAATTTCCATCGAACGGCAATCATCGGTCGCTTCATGGCCATGATCCTCCTGAAATGGATTTCAGCGTGGAAATCGGCAGCGTGAGGCTGGATCGAGCTTGAATCTCACATATTCTGCTTGACGAACCAACCGTACGCTATCGAAATGCCGAGAGCGTGCCGTCGCCCGTTATGAGGTGGAAAAGTTGAAGGGAGTCACCCACATGGCCAAGATGCTGCTGCTTTCCAGCTTTTCTGAACATCGACACGAACGACGTGTCTGCGAACACGACTCGATGCCCTCCGGTGTGATCGCCCCGCAGACCGCCTGAGCAGCGCACAGTGTCGGAAAACGCCTGGCCAATGATTTCGTCGGCGGGCCGCTGAGGTGAGCCCGGCAGCCGGTGCCACCGGCCCGACCTTATCCCGGCCAGGGCACAAAGACCTCTTCCAGCCCTCGGTTCGCCTCGCAGACCAGGCCCTTGCTCAGCACGGGCGAGCCGAAGGTCTCTATCTCGCCCGCCTCTTGGGACGCATTGTTGTGCCATCAACGCAATGCCGAAGAGAATGGGTGAACGTCACGCGTCGCGGGGTTTTCGATGTTCTGGTCAGCGCCGATGGCCTGGTGATCGTGGTGGCACTCGTGGTTGCGGGTGCACTGGGCAGCTGGGGCTACAACTTCACCACCTCGAACGTCTCCAACTCACTTGCCCAACGGCAGATCGTGTTCCCACCCAAAGGCAGCCCGCGCTGGCGAGCCCGAAGATCGCGCGAGGAGACACTATCCATCCTGTCCATTGAGGATCAACTGACAGTGCCTTCCCGGACACCGTCGCGACGTGGACGTCCAACGAGCCGCTCATCTACCAGAGCTCGTCAGTCACGGACAGTCATTGAACCGCATACTGGCCGCTCGATGCGTGCCAGTTTCCACGGCGCCCGTCCGGCACTGGCGGCCTCGGCAAGCATGTCCCCGGTCGCCTCGCATGAGTGGCCGCAAGCAGGGAACCGCACGCCATCGAGTCAGGGTGCCGGAGACACCCATCGCCAGTGCTCACTGTCCTAAACGGACCGATGGCGCCCGCTTGCCAGCGCGCTGCATGACGCGGTGCCGGCCGGCAAGATCCGGTACGCGGCAATCGCGCGGCGCCGTTAAGCTCGGCGTATGTGTGAGCAGACACCCGACGCGCGGGACGTGGCGGCCTCGGTGCCCCGTGCCACACCCGGCCCCGCCGTGGACCCGATCGCGCTGGAGCCCGTCGACTCCATCGAGATCACCACGCTCGTGGACAACGTGTTCGACGGGCTGCTGCCCAGTGACGGACGCACCCGGCGAGCCAGCATCCGCGCGGGCGTGGTCAGCGCACCGCAGTTCGAGGACGGCTTGACGACCAGGGGCATGATCGCGGAACACGGATTCTCCGCACTGGTCACTGTCCGCAAGGGTGACCAGGCCACGACGCTCCTGTTCGACACCGGCCTGTCGCCCGACGCGATGGTCATCAACGCTGATCGGCTGGGCGTGGACCTGGGCGAAGTGCACAGCGTGGTGCTCAGTCACGGTCACTTCGACCACGCGGGCGGCCTGGCCGGCCTCGCGGGCCGGCACGGCAGGCGGTCGCTGCCCATGATCGTGCATCCGCTGGTCTGGACGCGACGCAGATTTGCCATATCCGGTCAGGACACGGCAGTCCTGCCCACGCTGAGCAAACGGGCGCTGACCGCCGAGGGCTACGACGTCATCGAGCGGCGGCAGCCGTCGCTGCTGCTGGACAACAGTGTGCTCATCACCGGCGAGGTCGACCGCACCACCGACTTCGAACACGGCATGCCACCCTCCCACCAGGCGTGGACCGGCTCCGAGTGGGTGCACGACCCGCTGGTCATCGACGACCAGGCCCTCGTGGTCCACGTGCGTGGCCGCGGCCTGGTCGTACTCACCGGCTGTGGCCACGCCGGGGCCGTGAACATCGTGCGGCACGCTCGCAGACTGACCGCGGTCGACCGGCTGTCCGCGCTCGTCGGCGGTCTGCACCTGACCGGGCCGGGATTCGAGCCGGTCATCCCGCCGACCGTGGCGGCGCTGACCAGCCTGTCCCCCGACCTCGTCGTGCCCGGCCACTGCACGGGCTGGCGGGCACAACACGCACTGGCCGCGGCCCTCCCGGACGCCTGGGTACAGGGCAGCAGCGGTACCACGTACAGTGTGGCCGCATAATCGGCGAGTAGTACCACCGTCCCACGGTGGGCCGGACCATCCGCCCCCATGGTCGGTGAGTAGCACCCGGCCGGCGTTCCGCTCCTGACCCACGGGCCACACTGTTCGCGCCCCACCGCACTGGGCGGCGCTACTCGGCAGCGGCCGGACGGTGCCGCACGACGGGGCATGATGGCCTTCCGTTGGCCGATCCACGCCGCCAGCAACGTCCCCTTCAGACAGACCGGGTTTCGTCATGCTGAGCTGGGCAGTGCCGCCAGCCACGCGCGGCGTGGTCGGCTCGTACCACCGTCGCCACGCTCTCCGGGATCGCCACCATTGCACCAGCCGCGCTGACCGGCGAACCACACCTACTCACCATCAACTCCGGCTGAGCCGGTCCACCGTCCTGTCTGGACAGACCACCACCTCTGTACGGACAGGACGGTGACACAACCGACCTACCGTCGAGCCGTGCCTCACGTGAGTTCCCGGGCCGATCGGAAGCCGGCCGACGGCATCGTCGCCGCCCTGCCACTCCTCAACCCACTCACCACACGACTCGCTGCGCCGGCCCCCGCCGAGGCCACTACCAACGACGAAGACTCAGGTCAACACTCTGCGGCTGCGGTATCAGGTCTGCCGTTGCTCCTCCGCCGTCGGATCTCGGCGGCGACACGTCCGCTGTCCGCTCGATGCGGGGCCGGTGGCCGTTGTCCCCACCGCATTTTGGGGGTGATCAGTCCCGTCATGGCTTCTAGACGGACTGTCTGATTATGGATTATTTTGCTATGTGTTCGGTTAATACGCTTCGCCGCGGGACCGGTGTCGGGCGGCGGCTGACCGGTCGAGGAGACATGAGCATGGACCCGAAGCGATTAGACGCTCGAACCCCTGGACGGTTCGGCCGCCGGGCGGTACTCAAGGCCGGCGCGATGGGCGCCTCGGCCCTGGCTCTGGCAATGCTGGACGAGATCGCGTGGAGCCCGATGCGTCCCGCGGTCGCGGCCACCACCCTGCCGGACATCCAGTTCGACCTGAGCGGATTCATCAATCCCGCCACCAGCGTCGACGGGGTCATGGTCCAGTTCGGGCCGGTGTTCACCGTCTTCCAGACGATCGACCTGCTCCGGGAGCCGACCCTCGACGAGCAGACGGCCTTCGAGAACGCCTTGACGACCATCGAGGCCGCCTATCCGTTCAGCCCGGCCGGTGTGATGCTGATCGTCTCCTACGGCCTGGGGTATTTCAGCTGGCTGCCCGGCGCGCTGAGCGCAGGCGGCGTGGCGTTCGGCAATATCCCCCGGCTCACCAAGGACAACACCCGTTTCGTGCTGGAGGAGGCGGTCCCCTCGCCGACCGACGCCGGCCAAGCGGGCATCGTCAAACGCAAGTTCGACTTCCCGCCACAACTCGGCGGAACGGACATCCTGATCACCGCGCGCAGTGACACGATGGCCAACCTGACCGACGTGCTGGACTGGCTGGCGGGCAGCAACACGCTCGCCGGTACCGCCACGCCGTCGCCGTCGCTGCCGTTCATCTTCACCGAGCGGCGGATTCAGTTCGTGCAGCAGGGTATGCCGCGGCTGATGGCCGAACAGGACGACCTCTACTACCAGGACCGCATCAACCCCGAGTCGCCCATGTGGATGGGCTTCGCCGACCAGCAGACCGCGGGCACCGGGCCGGCGAGCGCGGTGACCTTGGGCGGCGGCAACGCGGGCATGGATCTGGCCACGGCCTCGCCCGGCAGTTATTTCGACAACGGCGCCATTCAGCACCTCTCGCACGTGATCCTCGACCTGGAGGCGTTCTACGCCCGGGCCGGTGAGGCAGGTGCGGCCACTGACGAAACGTATCTGGAACGCGTCCAGTACATGTACCGCTCGGATCCGCCACCGTCGCTCGGCAACGGCAGCGATCCGTTCCTCAACGGCGGCGGCCCCGCGTTCCTGCCGAACGCCTTCAACGGCATCGACGACGCCGCGCAGAACGCCCAGGGCATCGACACGTTGAACAACGCGCACCGCATCGGCCATCTGTCGGCCTTGCAACGATTCACCCGCGCGACCGATGGCACGCCGCTGCACATCAGAATGGACGGTCCAGGACTGGACAAGATGGATATTCCGTCGATCCTGGTGGTCCCCGGCCTCAACGGAACCGTCCCCAAGCTCCAGTTCACGATGTTCGTGCCGACCGCCGATTTCTTCGCCACGATCCGCACCGACCAGGCATCCCTGGACCTCCAGACGACGTTCGCGGTCGACCCGCTCGACAACGGTCTCGAGCGGTTCCTCACGGCGACTCGTCGCCAGAACTTCCTCGTCCCACCACGCCGGCACCGTTCCTTCCCGCTGCGGGAACTCACCTAGTCCGACGTGCCTGCCCGAGGTCAGAGGTGATCTTTCGGGGTCGCGTCATCGACGGACCCTCGGTGGTGCTGGACCGTACCGGCCTGATTGCTTGTCCACTTTGGCCTGCGGTGTTCCGGCTGAGGTCGCGAACGGTGCCGAGCATCACGAGACGATGGTGTACTGGGGACGCTCAGCCGGTGAAGTAGCCCTCCAGGTCGGCGACCAGGTCCGTCCGTCCGCTGTGGTTGACGAAGTCGACGCTGCCGTTCCGGCCGATCGGGACCACGACGAGATTCGACACGGTCTGGCGCCGCTCCGCGTCCAGGGCGGATGTGTCCGGCCTGGTGGTGCCGCCGGGGTACACGGTCACGAACGTGGATTTGGTCGGTCCCACCGCGGTCACGTTGAGCACCACCGATGTCGCGTCGTCCGGAACGGCGCCCGACACGTTCAGGTCGGCGAGTCCGCCAGGGCCGAGTGGACCGCGATGGCCGCCGGTGGCAGTGCGCGTGTCCAGCAGGCGAGTCGGCGGCACGGGGGTGAACGGGCTGCCACCCAGGTTCGGCCGCAACACGATCGGCTGCGTGTAGTAAGCCTCGACGTCGACGACGACGTGCACCGAACCGGCGTCGTTGAAGATGTCGACGGTGCCGCTGTTGGCGGGGACGGTCACCAGGTTCGACGTCGTGTGGCCCGGCGTGACGGTGAGATCGGCGGTGCTCGGCCGGGTCGTGCCGTCCTGGTAGACGGTCAGGAAGCCGCTGCTGGTCGCGTCGGTGGCGGTGATGTGCAGGACCACCGCCTGCATCGGCGCCTGGCGCTGGTCCACCTGGCCCACCGGCACCTGCACGACGCCACCGGGGCCGACGGGCGCACCCTGCGTGGCACCGTCCGCGTCGTGAGTGTTCAACAGGCGTTGTGGCCCAACGGCCGTCAGGAAACCGCCACCGATGGACGCCGGTCCGTCAACGTAGTAACCCTCCAGGTCGGCGACGACGTCCACGCTGCCCGTGTCGTTGAAGAAGTCGACGGCACCGTTCGCGCCGATGGGCACGGTGACCAGGTTCGACACCGTCCGGCGCGCCACGTCGTTCACGTCGGCCGTCGCCGGTCGGTCGGTCAGGTCCGGATACACGGTGAGGGAACCGGATACCGTCGGGTTCACCGCTGTCACGTTGAGCACGACCGCGCGGACGCCGGTCACGGGGATCGCCTGGGTGCCGCCGAGTTGCAGGCTCACCACGCGGTTCGGACCCAGCCGGGCGACCGGCACGCCACCGGTGCCATCCGCGGTGTCCAGCACGCGCCGGGCGGACACGGCTCGGTAGGGGCTGCCCACGCGGAACCGCTGCGACACGGTCGCCGTGTTGCCTGCGAAGTCGGTCTCGGTGGTGGTGATCGTGTACATCCCCACTACGGCGTACGTGTGGGCGGTCGTGCCGCTGGTGACGTGCTGGACCTGGGTGCCGTCGCCGAAGTCGGTCGCGTAGTCGGTGATCGCCCAACTGTCCGTCGACGCGGTGTCGTCCGCCTCCACGGACAGCGCGCCGACCTGAAACACGTGCGAGCGGGGCACCAGGGCCGCGGGCTCGGTGACCTGGACGCCGGTGGACTGGGACACCTGCACATCGGTGGCCCTGGCGGTGACCGTGACGGCGGCGTTCTGTGCGTTGGTGTAGGTGTGCCGCGCGGTCGGCGCCTTCGTCACTACTGGTGCCGTGCCGTCACCGAAGTCGAAGGTGTACGTGGCGTCAGCCGACCACGGGTTGGACACCGAGACGTTCGCCGTGACGAGCAGCGGCGTCGGGCCCTTCGCGGGGCTCACCGACAGCGCGCCGAGGCTGAACGGGTCCTGCACCTCGGACGCGCCGCGGTCGGCGATGCCGACACCGGTGTTTGGCCGCAGCGGGTCGTCCACGCGGGGGCGGCCGGCCTGGTCGATGGTCAGTTCACCGGGCGCGTCCGAGTTCGCCGAGTCGATGGCGGGCGACGTGGATCCCACCGAGTCGGAGGCAGTGTCCACGAACTGCGCGAGCGCGTTGAGATCGTGGGAACCCTGACCAGTGGCGGCGTTGAACGCGGCCGGCGACGGGTAGCTGACGCCAGCCCAACTGTAGAGGCGCGCCCGCTCACCGTTGATGAGGTTGTAGTCGGCGGTCGTCCCGTCGGCCGAGCCTGCGGAGATGGCCAGTTCGGCCAGGAACGGCACTGCCGCGCACGGCGACCCGCCCACGGACGTGTTGTCGTCGCTGTCCAGGACGTTGTTCTCGACGGTGCCACCGGGCGACGTGCCTGCCAGGGAAATCCCCGCCGTGCAGTTGCGCGTCAACGAGTTGCTGGTGACGACCGTGCCCGGCGCGTCGGCGGCCACCACACCCGGGCCGCTGTTGCCGGTGAGGATGTTGGTGGTGACGGTGGTCCCGGTGGCGCCGGAACCGATGTCGACGCCGTCCCCGAGGTAGTCCTCGATCACCGAGCGGCTGACGGTCACGTCGGCCGACGGTCCGGTGACGTCGACACCATCGCCGTGTTGCCCCAGGCCGTTCAGGAAGTCGTCGGCGAGGGTGATGCCGGACGACTCGGCAATGGACAGGCCGGGTGCCGAACCGGTCACCTCGATGCCTGTGATGTCCACGTCGTGCGCGCCGGACAGTCGGAAACCCGGCCCGCCGCGGCCGTTGACCACAGCCCTGTCGGCGGTGGTGGCCGGATGCGGCACGCCCTCGAACGTGATCGGGTCGCCCGGCGTGCCGGAGCGGGTGATGTCGACCTGGCCGAAATACTGACCGGCGGCGATGTGCACTGTCTGGCCGGGTGACACGACGTTCGCGGCTGCCTGGATGCCACAGAACGGCGTCTCCGCCGAGCCCGGACCAGTGTCCGAACACGTGCCGAGGACGTCGTTGACGAACAGGTCCTTCGGCGGCTCGGCCACCCCGGCCGTCAGGGCCGAACCGGCGGCGAGCGCGCCGGCGATCAGCACGGTCACTACACGTCGGTGCACGGCCAACACCCAACCCCGAAGATCATGTCCGATATGCCGTGATCATTATGGTCTGCTACCAAGCGGGTGTTAATCCCCAGCTTTGGGGGGTCCGTCCCTTCGCCGGCGGACCGCGGGTCAGCACGGATGCGCGGACGTAGCTCTCGACCTGATCATCGAACTCCTCGGCAGCGCGAACACGAGCAGTGCCGCAGTTGCCCACCCGCGTGCCGGGCGCCGAACGCTCTTGCGGGTGTGGGCGGTGCCGGCCTCACGACCGTGCCCGGGTGTCGGATGTTTTCGTTTCCGGTTGTCGGCTGTGGACACGGGTATGCCACGCTGCTGATGGCCGAGGCGTTCCCGCGGTCGGAGTTCCGCGGCTACGACTTCCACGGTCCCTCCATTGAGGCAGCGCGCGAACTCGCCGCCGAGCGAGGTCTCGGTGACCGCGTCACCTTCCGTGTCACCGCGGCTGGAGACTTTCCCGGTGAACGGTATGACCTGATCACGTTCTTCGGCTGCCCGCATGACCCCGGCTCCGCCCTCGGCCGCCGAACAGGTCCTTGCCGACGAGGGCACCCGCATGATCGTCGAACCCGACGTGTCCGGCACCGTGGAGGACACCGTCAGCCCCGTGGGCCGTTCCTTCGCCGCGAGCTCCGATGTCCGGTGCCTCCCCGCCGCGATGGCCCAGCAGGCCCGCATGCCCTGGGCGACCCGCAGGCGAGGACGCCCTGCGCACGATCGCCGCCGACGCGGGCTTGCGCTCGTGGACCCCTGGCGGCGGAGACGCTGACCACGCCGCCCGCCGCTGACCGGACATAAACTGCCGTGATGCCCCTTCCGTCTCGAGTCAGCGATCTGACCAGCTTCGACCTGCTGCTGAGTGTGGCGAAGCTGGGGAGCATCGGGCGCGCGGCAGCGGCGCACCAGCTGTCCCAGCCCGCCGTGAGCGCGAGACTGCGGCAACTGGAGCGTCAGGTCGGCGCTCGCCTGCTGGAGCGGAGTGCACGTGGTGCGCGGTTGACGACCGTTGGTGAGCTGGTGGCCGGTTGGGCTCAGCCGGCGGTGGACCGCGCTGCCGATCTTGAAGAAGGTATCGCGGCTTTGCGGCGGGACCGGCACACGCATCTGCGGGTCGCAGCCAGCCTGACCGTGGCCGAGTACTTGCTGCCCGCGTGGTTGATCGCGTTGCGGTCGGTCGATCCGGACACGATGACCGCGCTGAGTGCCGGGAATTCCGCCGATGTTGCGGCTCAGATACTCGCCGGGGAAGCCGAGATCGGTTTTGTCGAGGGACCGAAGGTGCCCAGAGGTGTGCAGGCTCGTGAAGTCGCGCGTGACGAGCTGGCCGTGGTTGTGGCGCCATCCCACAGGTGGGCGCGGCGCAGACGGGTGCGCGCCACGGAGCTGGTCAGGACACCGCTGGTCAGCCGGGAACCGGGCTCCGGTACCCGGCAGGCATGGGAACAGGCGGTGTGCCAACAGCTCGACACCGACCTGGCCGCTCCGATCCTCGAGGTGGGCTCGACCACGGCCATCAAGGCGGCGGTGATGGGCGGGATCGGTCCCGCCGTGCTCAGCGTGCGCGCAGTCACGGCCGAACTGGCCGCCGGGACGCTGGTGCGGCTGGCCGTGCCCGGTCTGGATCTCACGCGGCGAATGCATGCGATCTGGCCGGCCGGGACCACCTTGCAGGGCCCGGCCAGTGACTTGTTGACCATCGCACTGCGAAGCGCGGTCGCCTGATCTTTCGTTGGCCGGCCGAGCTCTTGCTGCCGTTGCGACGTCGCCGACACAGTGATGAAATCCCGTGGCTCACCGCTCCGACACACGAGCGGACCCATAGGCGCCGGTTATGCATCCATCAGCGATTCCGCCTACTCGACCTGGGCAACCACGCACACAGTGGAGCTATGACCTATTCGAGGAGCACCCAGACCACGACTGGGGCTACTTCTGTGATCGACCGCGACCGGCGCGGCGTCGTCAAACCCACACCAGCGGAGATGATGGAGGACACCGGCAGTGGGCTGGACTACGGAGTCCGGCCGGACCGGATGCCGGGCCTGCTCACTCCGACCGATCGCTTCTATATCCGCAGCCACGCGCCGACGCCACGGGTGGATGCCGCGACGTGGACGCTGCGGGTGGAGGGCAGCGGCGTGCAGGAACCGGTCACGTACAGCTACGACGATCTGTGGAACCGGTTCACGCACGTTTCGGTGGCCCGCACGATCGAGTGCGCAGGCAACCGCCGGGTGCTGTTCGGCGAGGAGGTCGGTCGGCCGTTCGCGGGCACGCAGTGGGGGCGGGGGGCGATCGGGACCGCGGAGTGGACCGGCGTCCGGCTCCGCGATCTGCTCGAACCGGCCGGGATCACGCCGAAGGCGTGCGAGGTCATGCCGGAAGGGCTCGACGAGATCCGGGCCCGCCGGCCACTGCCGCTGGACAAGGCACTGGCCGACGACACCGTGGTCGCCTTGGCCATGAACGGTGAGGTGCTCCCGCCCGATCACGGGTTCCCGGCCCGGCTGGTGGTGTCCGGATGGCTCGGCGCCGCCAGCATCAAGTGGCTGGGCCGGATCGAGGTCTCCGAGCAGCCCCTGCACGTGCCCTGGAACACCGTGGACTACGTGCTGATCGGCCCGGACTTCCCGGCAGTGGGATCAGCGCGGGGACCGGCGGTGATCACCGAACTCCCGGTCGCGAGTCTGGTGGAGTTGCCCTGGCCCGCGCGGCTGCGGGCGGAACCGCAGGTGATCCGCGGGCGGGCGTTCGCGGGCGAGCACCGGGTGGCGCGGGTCGAGTACCGCATCGACGACGGCCCCTGGCAGGACGCCGTGATCGAATCGCCGACGACATCGGGGGTGTGGGTGCGCTGGGAGTTCCGCTGGGAGCCGGAACCGGGCGAGCACGCGCTCCGGGTCCGCGCCACCGACGACCACGGCAACACGCAACCGGAGTCCTCCACCTGGAACGAGCTGGGGTATCTGCAGACTTCGGTGCTCGCGCACCCCGTGCGCGTCGAACCAACCCGTTAGGAGAAGACCATGAGTGAGTACATCGCAGGTGTCGCCATTCCCGACTCTCAGATGGCCAATGAGACAACCGCCTTTATTCGGGACACCGAGTCGCCATTGCTGTACCACCACTCCCGACGAACGTATCTGTTCGGGGTGCTGCAAGGTCGGCGTCTTGGGATCAAGGCCGATCCAGAGCTGCTTTACGTCGGAGCGATGTTCCATGACCTCGGCCTGGTGGAGGGGCACCGAAACCTGACCCAGCGGTTCGAGGTGGACGGTGCTGACGCGGCCCGTGACTTCTTGCAGTCGCACGACGTGCCCGCCGATGCTGTACGTCGCGTCTGGCTATCCATCGCCGTGCACAGTACGCATGGAATCCCGAGGTTCATGGAGCCCGAGATCGCCCTCCTGGCGGCCGGAGTGAGAATCGATGTCGACGGCGCCGGCTTGGACCTGCTCGACCCGGCTGCCATCAAGGAGATCATCGCGGTGCATCCTCGGTACGACTTCAAGCGCCAGGCCCTGAAAACTTTCGCCGAAGGGGTCAAGGACCGGCCCGAAACCCTCCTCGGAACGATCGCAGCGGACATGCTCGCGCGCTACTCGCCCGATTTCAAGCGCGTCGACTTCGTCGATGTCATCAGGAACAACGCCTGGTCCGAATAGCTCCGAGAGCGTGTGTGAGAAGATCCACCGTCGCAGGTAATCAACCGTCACAGGTAACGGTCCGTCGTTGTTGCCGGGTTGCCAGGCCGCCGGGCAAGTTCTTGCCATCGATCCATCAACGACCGACGCAGCATTCTGATTATCCAGCCTTGGCTGGATGGCCGCAAGGTCCGCCAGCGCTCGCAGCGACGTAATCTTCCGAGCTATACGGCTCTGCGGCTGTGCACAGATATGCGGAGGAACGGACGGTGCGGCGCTCAGGTCCCGTGCTGGTGCCCGGCGAGGTGGACAAGAGGCGGGTCTTCGTAGCGGGCAGTGCGCGGCTACCGCTATCCGGGGCGGCCGTCGGATCACCGGGCGCTGTCACGCTTCCGCGCAACGTCGGCAGACCAATTCGGCCACTCGTGACCGAAATGCAGATCTCAGCCCGGTGATCGACGCAACCAATCCCGCCGCTCCCGACAGCCGGAACGTCCTCGCCTCGACACGCCGCCCCGACGCCGAGCTCACCGCTTGGGTGGCGGCCGATGGCTCGGCAGACCTCGCTCCCCTGGTCGGCCGTGCAATGGTCGCGCTCGCCTGTTCAGCCGCGCTACTGTGCCACGTCGGGCACCAGCGCCCGTGCGGCGGCCGTGACCTCGGCCGCGTGACCGGACGGGATCGTGTCACCGTCGCCGTCACCCGAGGTGAACGAGACCAGCAGCACCACGATGTACCGGTCGTGCTTGCCGACCAGGCCGGTCGTGTTCAGCACCCAGCTCGGCTCGCAACACCCCCAGCCCTGCTTCACCGCCCACGACGTGGTCTTGCCGACCGCGTCCGGGATGCCGAACCACTGGTCGTTGCCGTCCGCGCCGTGCTGCGTCGCCGCCGTGAGCGCCGGGATGATCACCGTGCGCTCCGCGGCGGGTGCCACGGTCAGGATGTACCGATACACCCTGACCAGGTCGGCCGCGGTCGTGCGGCTATCGCCCCAGTACTTCGGGTTGTGCGGTGGCACGGTCGCGCTCAGGCCGATCTTCGCCGCCATCGTGGTGACGATCGAGTTCGTGCCGTACTCACCCCAGAACGCGCTGGCCGTCGCGTCGTCGCTGCGGGTGAGCATCTCCGCGACCTTGCCCGCGTCTCCCCCGTGGTCCAGCACGTCCAGGCCGATCAGCAGCTTCACCACGGATTCCGTGTAGTACTGGGCCGTGTCGCGGTAGGTGCCGACCATCGTGCGAGTCACCGTGTCCCAGACCGCGACCGCCACGTGCCCGTCCGGCACCGCCGCCACGGCGTTCTTGATCGCCGGCTGGAAATCCGGCGGCGGCGCCTCGGTGGTCGTGGTGACCGGGACGGTCGTCGTGGTGGTCGGGGCCCGGGTCGTCGACGTGGCAGGCACCACGCTCAGCCCGGGCTCCGCCGTCCCCCGCAGCGTCGCGGCTGAACATCCGGACACCAGCAGGGCCAGGGCCAGGACCGACCCCCACACCCGAACGCGCACACTCTCTCCCCGCAACCCACACCACCGACACCCAGAAGGACGCGCCAACCACCGAAAGGTTGCGCCAGTCAGTGGGACTGGGCGAATCCGGCGGCGCCGACCATACTGCCGGACGACCACCTCGCGCTCGTCGAAGCCTCCCCAACGGAAACGCGGAACCCGGCAACGCACCGCCGCGCCGTGTTCGCACCAGGAAGTCCGTACCGGGACGGAATCCGATGATCGGCCTGCGCCGGACGTCGGCTCCGCTGCCGATGTCGCCGTCACGTCCACCAGGCGCCCGGCTTCCGGATTAGAGCTGCTAACACAATGGCGTTCGATCAGGGAGCGGCGTCCAGGTGCGCCGGCTGCAAGGCGAAGGAGGCCCCGGTACCACTGTTGTACCGGGGCCGACGACAACGCCGCAGATGGCGCACCTGGACGCCGCGAGCCGAACAGTTATTGTGCTAGCAGCTCTTTAGCCGGGTGGCAGTACCTGGAAGCCAGGGTCGGTCCCGTTCGGCCGACGGCAACAAGCCCAGACCTGCCAAACTTGGATCGTTCAGGGGACAACCTTCAGCGGCCAGGTCGGCGTATTCGGCGATCAATTGAATCCCGCGAGCCCTGACCCCCAGGATCATGCTTTGCCGATGATCTGCGACACAGCGAAACCCTGGGCGTTGCCCTACCTCCCGCACTGCTCCGTAACGCCCTGCGCAGGACCGTGGAGTGAGCGCGGGTCGGCATCATTCGGTTTCCTCGGGCGGATCCACCTGCAGCTCCTCGGCGTCGAGGCCCGCTTGTATTCGGCGCAACACGATGTCGTCGATCACTCCATCGTCGCGCAGCCTGACAAGAGCCGACCGCTTGTAGGGCAGCAGTGCCGCGGACAGCAGATCGTGCTGGCGCCGTTGCCTCAGAGCATGCTCGTCCTCGCTCGGTGCCCGCGGCTCATCGGCCTTCCGGTCGGCGTCGCCCAACTCGATCAACTCGTATTCGTGTGTGGCACGTACCAGATCGACCACCTGGTCGGGGCTGCGCAGCCGCCACGCCACGACCGGCAGGGCGGCGAGCCCGGCCTCCGCGGCCGCGCGCTCGGCGATCAACTCCTCGAGCTTCTCCTCTTCGGCGTCGGGCAAGTCCGCGTGGCCGACCAGGGCGGGCAGCGTCAGGCCGTGCAGCAGCAGCATCACCAAGATGACTCCGAACGCGACGATGACGATCAGGTTGCGTCCGGGGAAGGGCGTCCCGGACGCCGTTGTCACGGGCACCGCCAACGCCGTGGCCAGCGAGGTGCCACCGCGCAGTCCCGACCACACCAGGACCAGTCGGTGCCGTGCCGGCAACCTTCGCGACTGGCAGCCGGGTCTGCGGTCGAGCACACCCGTGAGGTAGGACACGGTGACTATCCACACCAGACGTGTGCCGACAGCGGTGGCACCGATGAGCACGATGCCCAGCACTGCTTGGTGCAGCGCGTAGGTGTGCATACCCCGCACCGCGTGCGGTAGTTGGGTGCCAAGCAGAACGAACAAGGCACCCCTGAGCAGGAACGCCGCCAGGCGCCAGAACGCGCGCAACTGCAGCCGAGTGCGGCCCGAGACCAGCCGTGGCCCGATGTGACTGGTCATCAGCCCGCACGCAAGGACCGCCAGCACCCCGGAGGCGTGTAGCTGTTCGGCGAGCAGGAACGCCGCGAACGGCGCCAGCACATTGATCCCGTTCTCCAGAAGTGTGTCGCGCGCGAGCCTTCTGGCCAACACGGCCAGCCAGGCGATCGCCAGGCCTGCGGCGATGCCGCCGAAGTAGGAGAAGGCGAAGACCAACGGCGTGTCGGACCAGGAAAACGCGCGCGGGTGTATGGCGGCGGTGACGGCCAACATGAACACGACCAGCGAGGTTCCGTCGCTGACCAGGCTCTCCGCCCGCAGCATGGTGATCGTGCGTCGCGGCAGGCGGGCCGCGACACGCCCGATGGCTGAGGCGTCGGTCGGGGCGATGACGGCACCGAGAATCCAGGCAGCCGGCCAGCTCAGCGACAACGCGTGCCCGACCGCGGCTACGGCGAAGGCGGTGGCCAGGACCAGGCCCAGCGAGTTGAGCAGTACCAGACCCAGGTTCGTGCGGATCTCACGCAGTGACGTCGTCAATGAGTCCCAGTACAACAACGCCGGGAGAACCACGAGTATGATCACAGTCGGCGAAACCTTGACGTCGTACATCCACGCCAAGAACCCTGCCGGGACACCGCCGACCAGCAGCACCAGCGCCGACGTCACACGAAGACGCATGGCCAGCCAGCCCAGTACCACCACCGCGATCAAAACGGTGACGACTACCTGCAAACTATGGAGATCCATCAGCCCGCCCGTTGGTTGGCGAGCACGGCGGCGCCGGCGGTGATGCCTCGGGCGGCGGCGAGCATCCGGAGCACCGCGCCGCCGATGTCGGTGAACGGAACGTCGACGCCGGCCAGCGTGAGTGGCTCGAGTACGTGATCGGCCCGGCGAACCGCAGGCGCTTGGCGGCGCGGTCGTTGAAGATCGGCTCAAAGGTGGCGCGCAGCGCATCCAGGTTGAGCACGGTCTCGTTGACGTCGAAGACGATGACCGGTCTTCCGGGTATGGGGGAAGGGTTGATGAACACGTTCTGGTCTTTCCGGGTTTCGGTCATTGCAGTGTCCTTCTGAGGAATCGGCGGACGTGGCCCCTGACGATGTCGAGGTTGCTTTCGCAGCATCAAGTGACCGCCGTCAAGCAGGCAGATCTCGGTGTGGGTAGGTCAGCGCGGAGCCGTAAATCTGGACATACTTCGCATACCATCCGACTCTGGTCGCCCGACCTGACTGCGGACCTGCCGGCACCCCGGTGGCCGGCAGGTCTGCAGTCAGGTCGGCGAGGGCATCGAAGGTGCGATCGAACTCGCCGGCAGGTGGTGTATCGGACAGGCCGAAGCCCAGGTGGTGATGACGACCTGACAGTGGTCGGCCAGCGACGGGACCAGGGTTACCGGACCTCAACGAGCTGGTGCGAACACGGTGCAGCAGCATCCGGCCAATGACCGGCGGGGCCCGCCTGCTAGCAGAGCAGCTGTTGTCCGCCGCCGGTCGCGTAGCGGTGATGAAGTGGGGGCATTGGTCTCCAGTCCGGGCTCGTGGCGACGCCGCCATGCGCATACATGCAGGTCAACCAGGTAGTGTGCTGCGCTGGTCTGGTTCCGTCGGCACTGTCCGGCCATGCCCGCGGCACAGTGCAAGCCTGCCGCTGGTCGGGCGGTGGTCATATCCCCCGGTGGCTGGTCACGGCCGGTAGTCCGGCCCGGTTAGCGTGGGTGTGGTGCACATGCCCGGAGACTTGCCGGCGTGGCGACGCGCTGTTCAAACGGACAGACAGGCCGGCACGCCGAGTGCAGCGTGCTTGACCGGCAGGTCGAGGCCATTGGTCTCGGTGAAGCAGCGGTGTCTTGCCGACACCCACTTCGCCGCAGACCACCAGTGCCCGGCTCTAGTCGGAGATGGAGCTGGCGTTCGCCGGACTGCACAGCTGCCGCGCTGCCTGACCGTCGCCGTCGGCGAGCACCACGTCGGGATCGTTCACGGCGACCCCGACTGGACGCCGGCCGCGCGTGCCACCCGACAGCCCGGTACTCCAAGAACCTGGCAGGCTGGAGCCGAAGCCCTTGAGCCGCAGGACCCGCAGGTGCGCGACCACACCGGGTTCACCGGGACCCACCGCCACCGCGCAGGTCCTCGACTCGCTGCGGCGCGTTGGATGTCGGCGTACTTTGCTGCACCCACATCGGCCTGCCCTATGCCCAGGACTACCCGCAGTCAGCGCGACGGCCAGAGGGTCTTCGCAGGTCGACCACCGCGAATGCCTTCTTTTTTCGCCTTCGCTAGACACCGGTTGGTCAAGAAATCCGGAGCAGAGCGCTTAACTCGGCTTGGACGCCTTGATTACGACGACCTAGCTATTTTGACTACCTGGGGTCTCTGACACACGTGAGCTGGCTTCGCGGTGCGTGATTGCAGTACGGCGAAGGTGAAGGGCGGGTGTGTCGCGTGGCGTCATGCGACCAGTGGAGTACACGGGATGTCACTGGCCCAGTCAGTCCACAGCTCTGACCACATCATGTGGTGGTGGAAGGGCCTGAGACCGAGGAGAACAGCTCACCGTCGCGCAGACGGTCAAGAGTCCACTCAATCCGGTCCACGCTCGGAGATCCGGTTGTGGGCGAACAGGTCCGCCGGCCGGTCGCGCTTGCGCACGACCGGCCGGCGGACCGAGCAGTGAGTACTTAGAGCTGCTAACACAATAACTGTTCGGCTCGCGTCGCCCAGGCACGCCATCTGCGGCGTTGTCGTCGGCCCCGGTACAACAGCGGTACCGGGACCTCCTCCGCCTTGCAGCCGGCGCACCTGGACGCCGCTCCCTGATCGAACGCCATTGTGTTAGCAGCTCTTACTGCAGCGGGGACTGCGGGAACGGCCGCAGGACCCGGGTCATCGTCACCGTGCCGTTGGTGACCTTCGTGGCGGTGATGCTCGCGGGGGCTGTGCCGTGTTCGGCCCACGCCTGGAGGTAGGTCATCCAGTCCACGGTGTCGGCACCGGCGCCACCGGTGCAGTGGAAGACGCCCGGGAGGATGAAGAACCGGAAGAACGATCCGGTCTTGTTCGTGCCACCCATGACCTTTTGAACGTTATTGAAGTAGTCGATGCTGTCCTGCGGCGAGATCAGCGGGTCAGCGCCGCCGTGGTACAGGATCAGCTTGCCGCCTGCGGCCTTGAACGCCGTCAGGTCGGGGTTCGTGGTGTTGTAGATCTTGGCCATGTAGTCGAGCTTCGGGATGTCGGTGTTGAGGTTGAAGTCGTCGATGTTGTACGTCGGACCCGGATCGTTCTTGAACGCCAGGTAGCGCAGGACCTGGGTCGCGAAGTTGCCCGCGCCCGACAGAGTGGTGTTCGTGCCGATGTCGGTGCCTGCCCAGCCGAGCTCCGACCCGAGCGGTAGGCCCGGCAGGAGCACCTGGCCGCGCGAGTTCTTCGGTCCGCTGTAGAAGTCTTCGGCCACCTTGACCTGCGCGGGGGTCAGGCACTGGGTCGGGTCCTCGTGGGTCGTGCAGGTGAGCGTCGTCGGGCTCCAGTGGCACTTCGACGGGTCGTCGAGCACGCCGTCGGTGTGTCCGTCGAGGCCGTCGCAGGCGGCAAGCACCGCGTTGTGGATCAGCGGGAGCTGGCTGTCGGTGAGGATCAGGTTGCCGTTCTTGTCGCGGTTCACCCGCTCGACCCAGCCCTGAGCGATCGGGGCGAGGTAGTTCTGCTGCATCGCCGGGTCACCTGCGACGATGCCGTTGAAGTCGTGCGGGTACCGCTGGGCCTCGGACAGCGCCTGACGACCGCCGGTCGAGCAGCCGTCGTAGTAGGAGTAATGGGGCCCTTGCCCGTAGAACTCCTTGATCAACGCCTTCGCGGCCAACGCGACGACGTGGGGCGACCGGTAGCCGAAGTCGATCTCGGCCGAGCGGTTGTTGTACGCCCACAGCCCGTCGGTGCCCACGTGCCCGCTGTTCTCGGCCGCGACCGCGAAGTTCGAGCTCAGCGGCGCGTTGCACGAGCTGATCGGAATCGAGCCGCAGAAGCCGCCGCAGCCCGTCTGGAAGAAGTCGCCGTTCCAGGTCGCGAGTGGCAACCGCACCTCGAACTGGATCTGCGGGGAAACGTAGCCGAGGATGTCGCAGTATGCCGGCGTCGTGCTGGTGGCCGCCACCTCCTTGGCGCTCGTGATCGAGGTGGGTGCGTCCTTGAGGGTGCTGAGGTCGTCGGCGGTCAGGCTGGTGCACGACACGACCGGGAGAACCGGTGCCGGTGTGTGCGTCGTCGTCACCACGTTGGTCGCGGCGGCGGCCTGATGGGTCGCGGCAGCGGCGCCGCTCGCCATCGGGACGGCGATCAGCGCGCTCGCTGCGGCTGTGGCCGCGAACAGCGTCAATAGCTGCCAGCGGCGGGGTCTAGCTCTGAATCGGGGGGTCATCGGGGCCTCCTCGTGCCGGTGGAAGGGATGTGCCGGCGTCGTTGCCGGTCCGAACCGGCATTACGCGAATACGGGCCGTGCAGATCGGGTACGGCTTCAAACGCGCTAGCGCGCGTTCCGTTCCGATTAGCGGAACGGACTGAGGATGATGGACAAAATCTTGACACCGGCAGCAAACCGCGTCAATAGGCGGCAGGACCCAAGATCAGTCCCGGGTGGATCGTCGTCCATGACCAGCACGGAGGTGGTGTTTCTCCCAGCGGAACGGATCGTCGCCTGGGCTGGACGCCATACGAGCGGACATCGCCCCGGATCAGGCCCTCCAACCAGGCGTCAGGTTCGGCCTGGGCGGCACGAGTCCACCTGCGCCTCGAGAAGTGGCGGTGTGCTCGACCTTGAGTTCCAAGGTTGAGGGTGGTAGTGGACCGCCCGGTTGATCATGGCTGCAGCCGCACTGGCAGCCATCGCCGCTGTCAGGGGCGTACTCGGATCACTCACATCGTGCGCGACCCTGTGCCGACCATGCGAGCCCGCCTTTCCCGACGGCCGCGGGCATATGGCTCCCACCAAGGGCATGAGGCAGAAATTGCTGACACAAGGTTTCGATCCGGTGACTTCCCTGGTGGGGACACCACATATCCTGACGGGAAGGCATACTTCGGCGACGTGACGCGGACAAAGATATCGTACGGACCTATGCGAGCATCCGTACCGCCTACGATCCTTTGTGCGACCTGACGAAGATTGACGACGTGAGTGGCACGTGCCGGTTCAGTTAGGTTGTGTGGCCTCGTTCGTGTTCGCCCAGGCGGGCAGCGGTTTCGCAGTTGGCGCGCCACTGCGTCGGCAACCCTGCTGGGCCGACAATCCCACCGACGATGGCGCAGGTGGTGTCGATGTCGCCGCCGGTGCTTGCGATCGTGCAGAAGGCTTGCTCGTAGTCGTCGAGATTGCGGCGGCTGCCCGCGACGCGACGGGCGCGGTGTCATGGGCGCCGCTAAAACGGCCGTTGCCCCAATTCGTGCACGGCGGGTCTCGGCAGATGACATGTGCGCCAACCTCGGGCGGCCCACACGCCGTGGTGCACCCGTCCCGGCCTCAAGCGGATTTCCTCGTCGTTGGTGTGGACGTGGTCGAGGGTTACGCGGCTCACGCGGATGCCCTTGCGGGCAGGTCCGTTGCGGGCACGACTCAGGCGGTGGGAGTCGCGGATGGCTGGCTCGCGCTGATGGCGCGCAGGAGGGCGTAGGCGACCTGCGGGCCGGTGATGTCGGAGTGCCCTGAGATGAAACGGTCGGCAAGCAAGTTGTGTGGCCTGCCGAACTGCCATTGGTACCGGCCGCCAACATCGAGCAGATCCGTATTGATCGCTTCGGGTGTGCGCTGCGCGCCGTTGCGGCCCAGTCCGCCGTACGGATCGTTGGCGTCGCCGAGCGCCGCCGCGATCTGGCCGGCTACTCGCGACGCGATCGCGTAGGCGATGCCCACCGAGCGGTCGTTGGCGGTGTGCGTGATCAGGGCCGGCCCGGTGACCTTCTTGGCGGTGATCACCTCTCGGAAGGCTCCGTTCTGACCCGGCGCCCACTGGTCGGCGAACCCGTAGTGGGAGAACGCGGCCTGCAGGAGCGCGAGGGTGGTGATCGGGCCGGGTGACTCCGGGGCCAGAGCTGCCGCGGCAGCCGACACCAGTCGCGCACCGAAGCTGTGGCCGACCAGATGCAGGCGCAGGTTCGGGCGTGCCGTACGAACAGGAGCGAGCACCGCGGGCGCCAGACCGGCCTGGCCGATCTGGCCCGCCCGGGACTTCATCTCATAGTAGGTGGTGTAGTTCAACAGGTTCCGTGCGGCGCCCCAGACGCCGCCGACGAGACTGCCCAGTCCGGCGGCTCCACCGGTCAGGTCACCGAGTGCGGCGGCACCACCGTGCGCGGGTGTCGGTGGCACGAGTGTGATCGGCACCGCGAGTCGATCCAGCAACTGGCCGGGCGATACGGAAAACAATGCGTCGGATCCGTCCTCCTGCTCCGCTGCTCCCCGATCGAGCAGGGAACGCAGCCCATCCGCGAAACCAGCTCGCGCCGTCGCCTGGTCCTCCAGACTCGGCACCAGTTTCGCCACCGCGTCGAGCTGCGCTTGAGCTTCCGGGAAGACATCCCGCAGGTTGTCGACCTGGGCGAGGATGTCCGCGGAATCGACCCCCGAACCGAATGCCGCCGCGCCGCCCGGAATGAGGGCGGCGTCGTCGAACTTCTTGGATGGCCACAGCACGCCCGCAATGGCGACGCCGCGATCGTTGATGCCGGGCACCGAGGCGACGACGTTCCGCAATGCGGCGGCGAGCCTGCCGTACAGATCGCGCGCGTCCCCCATGTCGTTGTTCCAGCCGTGGCAAAACACCACGAGATCTGTTGTTTCCGGACTTCGAGCCAGCCCGAGGACGTCATCGGCCGTGCCGACGAGCGTCCCCGTGCGATCGAATTGGACTTCGGCGTTGCGGAACCCCGACAGATCGGACATGAGACTCCCCTGTGTGTTGCGCCAACTCAGACGGACTGGATCGCGCGCATCAGATCGACCAGGCCGCGGCCCTGGAAGTAAGGCACCCTGCCCAAGTCGGTGGCCGCATCGACGAAGATCCGCTTGACCTCTTCCGGTTGGCCGATGAACTCGGGGCGCACGGACAAGAACGCGGCGATGACGCCTGAGACGTGTGCCGCCGCCATGCTGGTTCCACTGTCCTCGACGAACTCGACGCAGCGACCAACACCGGGTTTACCACTGATCTTTTCCGCGGTCTTACCCGTCGCGCAAGAGAGTATTCGTTCCCCGGGAGCGACAAGATCGGGCTTGGCGCGACCGTCACCGGTCGGCCCCTTCGATGAGAAATATGAAACTCCGTAGCGGTGCGGCATATCGCGGTGCGTCGAACCGACGGTGATGGCCAGTGCCGCGTTCCCCGGATCGTTGATCGTGAGATCCATGCCCGCCGCGACATCGCCCTGCAGCGCGTCCTGGTTGAAGCCGTAGCCGGTGTTCCCTGCGGCGACCACCACGACGACTCCCGCCTTGACGAGTTGGTCGACCTCGACGCACAGCGGACTCGCCCCGCAGGCGAACCACTGCGGATCGAACGGGTAGCCGACCGACAGGTTCACACCGTGAATCTTGATGTCTCTGCCGAAATTGTTGAGGCGTTGGATGTCCTGCAATGCGGCCAGAATCGCGCTGGTCTCACCGTCACCGCGATCGTCGAGCACCTTGTAGCTGACCAGTCGACACGCCGGAGCCATGCCGGCCATGACGGGAATCGTCTCGGGCACGTACTCGACGTCACCATTGTGGTCCAGTTGAGCGCGGTATGCGGTGACGGGGTGGTGTGTCGCGCCGGCGATGATGCCCGCCACGTGGGTGCCGTGGCCGAAATCGTCGGTCAGCGGCGACTTGCCACCGGTGAAGTCCTGATGCGCCACCGGCGAGCCAACGTCGAGCGTGTGGTAGCTCTCGAAGTGTTCGTGGTCTGCCGCTATGCCGGAATCCACCACCGCCCATACGATTCCTGCGCCGGTCGCACTGAACGCCGTCCGAGCGGCGTCCGCCTTGACGGTCGCCGCCGATCGGTTGATCAGCGGCCGAAGCCGGAAGTCGGGCCAAATCCGGTAGATCGCGTTGGCTCCGGGCTCCCCGGCGCGGTCGAGTCGCACCAGACTCCGGATGGATTCCGAAGTCAGGCGGGCGACGACGTACTGGTCGATGATCTCGTTACGGTAGTCATCCACGCCCTCGTCGGACCGGCCGGCGACCTGCCCCACCATGTCGTGCACTCGGCGCGCGGCCGCCTCACGCCCCTCCGCATGACCAAGATTGAGATCGATCACCACTCGGTGCAGCGGCGGCTCCCCCGTCGCGTCGACTTCGGTCCGCATCCGCTCCAGCAATGGCAACGCGATCACGGACCCGTACAAATCCGGGGCCCGGAAACGAGGCCGATCAGGTTCTGTCATTCGCCACCACCACGATCTCTTGTGCAGAGAGTCGACCGGGCCACGGTTGCCGTTACGTCGATCGGCCGAACGGGTGACGCATCCTTCCCGGATCGACGAATGGCGAATTAGAATTTTGTCGAGTTCCGCCGAATTCCGCCGACTGCTGGCCCAACCACCGGGCAAGACACGGTTACGACCACGACAAGTACCGCAAAACAGGTCCGCGGGTCGGGATCACGCCATTGATCGCCAGCCACGGCGAAGCACACGGGTCCGGCCTGGGCGTGTATCGCTGGGTCGTCGAGCAGAGTTTCGCGTTGCCGCACTGGTTCCGGCGGCTGCACATCCGGTGGGAGATCCGCGATGACGGCCATGAGGCGTTCCCGCGCCTGGCGTGCGCCCTCAGCTGCTTGCGCCGAGTGGTCAACCTGGGACTTTGTCAGGAGTTCCCACTGGACCGGTCCAATGGGGCCGGTCAGTCCTCTCCCGGTGTCCTCGGTACGCCCAGCCTCGGCAACCCCGCGGCCAGCGTGCCGCGCGGCACGCTAGGACGGTGGTGTCGATGCGGTCGACGAGGACCCGCAGACGGAGGGCAGCTGCCGCAGCGCGGCCAGTGCACCGGTGCCGGCAGTGCGAATGGCCGTGGCGTCTACTGGGCGGGCCTGTGCCGCGCTCTTCAGATTCGCGACGGCGGTCTGGATCTGGTTGTACCCCGCGCTCTGCCGTACCGCGGCGGGCGCGGCCCGTAGTGCGTTGGACAGGTCCGTCGCAGCGGCGCCGACCTGGGCCCCGGTGGCCGTGCCGCCGGCGAACCCGGCCAGGGCGGTGCCCAGCGCACCGCCGGCCGATGTTATGTCCGCGCAGGCGGACGCCTCGGACGCTGCGGACGACGTCGGGCTGGGTGGGGTGGTGGCCGGGCTCGACCCGCTGCCGGCCTGTGCGCAGCCGGTGAGCAGCAGACCGAGGGCTGCCGCCGCCGCGCAGCACACTCGTCGATCGATCCTTCTCACCCGGCCATCATCACCGGCTCGAGGGTGCCGCGGCATCACGCGGTTCGGGTGAGCCGCCCGGTATGGACGCCAGGATCGCCACCTGCGACACGCTTCTAGCGGCGGTCAACCACGGTCAACGCCGGGGTTCTGCGGTGAGTCCGCGAAGCGGCCCTGATCACGAAAAGCCCGTTGACCACGCGGATGTGGACCGCCTCTTCCCGGTCAAGGTGAGCGGGCGGTAGCGCGGGCCGGAGGCACTGGTCGAACTGTCGGTGCGACCGCCGGAATCCCTTGGTGCACGTGCAGTTCACCGAGGTGGCCGAGACCTGGGCTGTTCGGTCGGCAGGCCGGCCGCGCTGTTCCCGCCGGGCATGCTCGCGGACCTGCACGCCGCGTTCGATCGGCTGCTGCACCGCCTCTCCTCCGACGCGGCCACCTGGACGCCAGCAGTCTGTCGTTCGGATCTCCGCAGCGCGGCGAGCCCCCGCCGGGACTTGCCACGAGCAGTCGTAACACTTATGGTTACGACATGACGGGAGGTGAGAGCTGACGTGGGTGCCAACAGCAGGCTGACCATCGCTACACACGCCCTGACCTGGATCGGGCTGTACCAGCGCCGCGGCAACGAGGTCGCGACCTCCGAGCAGATCGCGACGAGTGTCAACACCAATCCGGTGGTGATACGTCGTCTACTGGCCGAACTGCGCAACGCCGGCCTGGCCAATTCCCGACGGGGCGCCGGCGCCGGCTGGACGTTGTCACGGGACCTGGCGACGATCACCCTGCTCGATGTCTACGAGGCGATCGAGCCGGGGCCCATCTTCGCCCTGCATCGCTCCACCCCTGACCCCGAGTGCGTAGTAGGCCACGGCATCGGACCAGCCATGGCCGGCGTCTACGACGAGATCGAGACCACCCTCCGCAAGGAGTTGGCGAAAACCACGCTCGAAGACGTACTGCGGGACGTTCTGCAAGCCGCCTAGCTTCGACCGCCGATCTCCCCGATCGTGGGAGATCGGTTCCCGCGCCCATCGATGTAACAAGAACAGTTACTTCAAGGAGTTGGAGAACCTCATGGGACAGCTGGACAACAAGACCGCCCTCGTGACCGGGGCCTCCACCGGCATCGGCTTGGCCATCGCCCGCCGGTTCGCCGCCGAGGGAGCGACCGTCTACCTCACCGGACGCCGCAAGGCCGAGTTGGACGCCGCCGTCGAACAGGTCGGCGGCGATGGCGTCGGCATCCAGAGTGATGTGTCGATCCTCGACGACCTCGACCGGCTCTTCGCTCAGATCACCGAGCGCAGCGGTCATCTCGACATTCTCGTGGCCAACGCCGGTGTGGGGGACTATGGCCTGCTCGGCGAGATCACCGAGCAGGAGTACGACCGCACCACCTCGATCAATCTCAAGGGCACCGTCTTCACCGTCCAGAAGGCGCTCCCACTGCTGCCGGCCGGCGCCTCGGTGATCCTGCTGTCCTCCAGCGCGGCCCTGCGCGGTGCCCCCGGCCTGGGCATCTACGCCGCCACCAAGGCCGCCATCCGCAGCCTCGCCCGCACCTGGGCTGCTGAACTGGCCGGCAGGAGCATCCGGGTCAACGTCATCACGCCGGGCCCCATCGCGACCCCTGGTGGCGATGAACTGCGCGCCGCGTTCCCGCAAGGCGATCAGGCTGCCGCAGCGGCCGAATCCGCGGTGCCCACCCCGCTCGGCCGCTCCGGTCGCCCTGACGAGGTCGCCGCCACCGCCCTCTATCTGGCCGGGGACCAGAGTTCGTTCACCACCGGCGCGGAACTGTTCGTCGACGGCGGCGCCACCCAGCTGTAATCGAATGCCACGCACGGTCCGGTCGAGGATGACGAACTGCTGGACCCTATGTTGCGCGCCAGCGGACTGGTCGTGATTCACGGCGGTCCCGACGGAAAGACGGGGCTACCGTCGCGCCGGGGACCGTTTCATTGCCGTGATCGGCCGGCATCCGGCTCGGTACCGCTGAACATGGCGACGAGGCCGTACGGGGTGTTGTCGCCCAGGCACAGGGTCAGGATGTGCTCGGCTTCGACGGCGGCTCCCGCGCTACGCGGGAACATGGCGTTCTCGTATTCGGTAAGGGCTGCCTCGATGTCGTCCGGGTGCTCGGCGATGGCCGTGCCGAGTTCGGCGCCGTCCAACATGGCGAGGTTGGCGCCTTCACCGGACGGCGTCATCAGGTGGGCGGCGTCGCCGACGAGGGTGACGCCGGGGACACGGTCCCACCGGTGCCCGGTCGGCAGCGTGTGGATGACCCGAGGGACCGGCGCCGTCTCACCGTCGGTGATCAGCGCGGTGAGTTCGGGCGCCCAGCCGTCGAACTCCTCGGCCACCCGGGCCCTGGCCGTCACGGCATCGGTGAAGTCGATGCCCTCGACCCAGGTGAGGGGCTTGCTGAGCTGGGCGTAGGTGTGCAGGACGCCATCCGGCTCCCGATGGGCGCCGATCAGCTTCCCGGGTTCGCCCGCGAACAGGGCGCCCCCGCCGACCGCCTTCGCGCTCGCGGGGTGGCGATGGTCGCTGTCGTACAGGTAGGTCTCGATGAACGACACGCCGGCGTACCGCGGCTTCGCGTCGGACAGCAGAGCGCGGACACGTGACCACGCACCGTCCGCGCCGACCAGCAGGTCGGTCGTCACGGTCGAGCCGTCGGCGAAGGTGAGTTCGTACAGGCCGCTGCCGGCCGGACGGACCGACGTGAGCTTCCGGCCCCAGCGGACCGTGCCCGCCGGAAGGGAGTCGATCAGGATCTGACGCAGCCTGCCGCGGGGGACCTCGGGCCGCGTGCCAGTGCCGTCGTCGGGCTCGTCGAACAGGACGGCCGCGTGCTTGTCGAGTACCCGGGTCGCCTCACCACCTTCGTGGATGAGGCCGGTGAACTCGTCGAACAGGCCCGCGGCGCGCAGGGCGACCTGTCCGTCGTGTTCGTGGATGTCGAGCATGCCGCCCTGCGTGCGGGCGATCGGCGAGACGTCCGCCTCGTAGACGGTCACCGGAATGCCGTTGACGTGCAGGACACGGGCCAGCGTCAGTCCGCCCAGTCCCGCGCCGATGATCGTGACTGATGCGGTCATCGTGACCTCCTTCTATTGGAACGTTGTTCCAATAGTTTGGAACAACGTTCCAGGCATGTCAAGATGGGGCATGACCACGCAGCGACGTCCGGACGCTCTATCCCGGGAGCGCATCGTCGCCGCGGCCGTCGAGTTGCTCGACGTCGACGGCGAGGACGGGCTGACGTTCCGCAGCCTCGCCGGGCACCTCAGGACCGGCCCCGGCGCGATCTACAACCACGTGGCGAACAAGAGCGAACTGCTCATCGCGGCCACCGACGCGGTCCTCGCCCCCGCGATGACCGCCGGTGTCGCCGACGACGTGGAGGCGGAGGACGCGGTGCGAGTGGTCGCTCTCATCGTCTTCGACACGATCGACGCGCACCCGTGGGTCGGTACACAACTGTCCCGCGTCCCGTCACACCCGGCGATGCTGCGAATCCTGGAACCGATCGGACGGCGGGTCCAGGCGCTCGGCGTTCCCGAGGCCGACCAGTTCACGTCGGTGTCCGCGCTGCTGGCCTACATTCTCGGCGTCAGCGGCCAGAACGCCGCGAACGCGCGCATGCTGCCGGGCACGAATCGGACCGATTTCCTCACCACGGTGTCGGCCGGGTGGGCGAACCTCGATCCCGGCGAATACCCGTTCGCCCGGCACATCGCACGGCACTTGCCCGGCCACGACGATCGCGAGCAGTTCCTCGCGGGCATCGACCTGATCCTCAGCGGCATCCGCATGCTCGGGCGTGCCTCCCGGTCGAGTTAGAGCTGCTAACACAATAACTGTTCGGCTCGCGGCGTCCAGGCACGCCATCTGCGGCGTTGTCGTCGGCCCCGGTACAACAGCGGTACCGGGACCTCCTCCGCCTTGCAGCCGGCGCACCTGGACGCCGCTCCCTGATCGAACGCCATTGTGTTAGCAGCTCTTAGCGCCTGAGCCGTGCCGCGGGTACCGAGCCGGCGTCCCGGCGGAATCCGCGCCACCGGACGCCCGGTCAGCAGCAGAAGCATCGCCCGGCCGGCGCACCTGCACCGGGCGCCGCCGCCAGGTGGGAGCAGAGCCAGGCGAGCGTGAGCACGGTCGCGTCCACACCGGGAGCGGACGGCGTCGGCCGGTGGCCGGCAGGCCTCGTCGCCGCCCGGCAGGATCAGTGGATTGCTCGCCAGGCCGAGCGCGTGGATTCGTCACCGGCGACGGACGAACTCCCCGAACGCGATGCGGCTCGCCGGCAAGATCACGGTGCACACCGGCTACCGGCGGTGCCCGGTGGCCCGGCAAGATCGCGGCCGGGCCACCGGGTGCTCGCCTGGACCGTCAGCCTGCTGTGCAGGTCGTCGCGCCGGGCGGTGTGGTGTTGCTGCTGGCCGACGTGGTGGTGAAGCCGACCGTGGTGGTGGCACCGGGAGCCAGAGTGGCGTCATAGTCCACGTTCGTCGCGTCGACCTGTTGGCCGGTCTGGGTGAAGCCGGCGTTCCACATGGTGCTTATCCGCTGGTCTCCCGGAAACGTCCAGCTGAGGGACCAGCCGTGCGTCGGGGTGGTACCTGTGTTGGTGACGACGACCTGACCCTGGAAACCACCCGGCCAACTGCCGGTCACCGAGTACGCCGCCGAGCAGCCCGATCCGGACGCGGGAGGCGGTGGCGCGGTCGGCGGTGGACTGGTCGGTGGTGGCGTGGTCGGTGGTGGACTGGTCGCTGTCCCGTTCACGTTCACCGAGAAGGAGTTCGTCGCCAGGCCTGCGCCGCCCTGCCACAGTTCGAACCCAGCCTCGACGTCGATCAGGAACCACGAGTTCTGGATGTACGCACGACTCAGCGCGTCGGCTGTCAGGTCGTCGATGTCCAGACCGGTCACCGAGGCGGTCGGGCTGGTCCGCACATAGGAAATGGTGTTCCAGCCCTGGTTGCCGAACCACACGTCGTACGAGACGCCGTCCACGGTGGTCGTGGCGACCTTGCTGCCGAACGGCTGGGGCAGCCCGTTGTGGTTGATCCACACCATCAGCTCGGCGCCGTTGGGCTGGCCGGGCGTGGTGGCCGTCTGGTTGAACCAGATGTCGTACGCCACGTCGTAGGCACCCGCCGCGGTCTGTGTGGTGTTCCAGTTCGACGTCACGACACCCGGATGCATCGCCGAGACCTGGATGGGCAATCCGCTGCCCGGGGTGCAGTCGCCCCAGTGGCAACCGCGGTAGATCGACGGGTATCCGCCCGGTGCTCCGTTGGTCGCGTTCGCGATCGACGAGTTGGCCACCGTGAAGTCGGCGCTACCGTCGGTCGTGACGCACTCCGGGGCGCCGGAGCCCCATTCGTTGTTCTGCACGTTGTACGCGCCACCTGCCACCGCGGCGGTCTGTAACTGGCACAACTGGGTGGTCGCGGCCTGGGCGCTGCCAACCGTGATCCCGGCGACGGCGGCCGAGCTGACCGCCACGACGGCCAGTGCGACGCCGATCCTGCGTTTCGCTGCGCTCACGATGCTCCTCTCCTACTGGTGTGAGCCGGCCGGCCCGCGCCTGCGCACGGACCGGCCGGGTGCCGGCGGTTGTCAGGACAACGGAGGGAAGGCGTCGGTGACGAGCTGCTGGAATTGGAACGGGAAGAACTGACCGGCCGGGATGTCGAAGCCCGGGATCGAGCCGGTCGGGTGCACGGTGCCGGTGCCGTTGGGGTTGTCGGTGTTGGTGCCGTTCGGGTCGCAGTGCGGGTCACCGTGCGCGTGGGTCGCCGTCGGGAAGTCACCGTCGGACTCACCCGGTGGCTTGATCCACACGAACGCGATCACGGGGTCGGCAGCGCCGAACGGCTGTGCCTGCGGCCGGGCGCCGATACCGGCACCGTTCTGGTTGCACCAGTCGCCGCGGAACGAACGCTGATCGATCTTGTTGGCCGCGACGTACGCGTCCGGCGTCGTCGGGCTGCTGTTGAGCGCGGTGGGCCGCTTGGGGCCACCCCAGCCGTCGCGAGACGTGTCGATCAGGATCCCGATGCTGCTGGGGAAGCCGTCGGCCACTAGCTGGGCCTTCAGCGCGATGTCATAGGAGTGTTCGTCGAAGAACGGGTTGAACTGGTAGAACCCCACCGAGTTCAGACTCTGCCCGCCGACCTGCATCGTCGGGTTGGGCAGGAAGGGCTCGCTGACCGGCGTGTAGTTCGCGGTGTCGCTGATGAATCCGTCCATGCTGGCGAAGCCGGCGGTGGTCGCCCTGGCCACCTTCGCGAACTCGGTCGCCGCGGGCGGCAGGTTGCTGGGCCAGCCCAGCCACGCCGAGTGCGCCGCGTCCACGTAGGTGTAGACGTTGGGGATGGCGTGCAGCTTGTTCAGGGCGAACTCGATGCCCTGCTCGTAGAACGGAGCCGCGGTCGCACAGGTCGGCAGGCTCGCGTTGGTCACCGCGTTGGGCAGCGAGTCGGGCTCGATGATCGTCACGACACGCAGGTTGCTGTCGACGTACTTCGGCTGGTTGATGATGTTCGCGATCGGGGTGATGTAGTTGGTCTCGTAGTCGGTCAGGCCCGCGGCGGTCGCCGGGATCTCACCGTTGGATGCCAGCGCGGCACAGTCCCGGCCGGGCAGGTCGTAGATCACGACCTCGATGGTGACCGGGCCGCTCGCCGCCTCGGCCAGCGCACCGTCCAGGTGGGCCGCAAGGCCGAGATGTGTGCTGTCACCGGCGATCGCGGCCTTCTTGTCCATCCAGATGCCGGTCGGGAACTTGGCGACCGCTGCCTCGGGCGCTGAACCGTCGGCGGCCGCCTGCGCCTGGACTTCCTTGACGTAGTCGGGGTTGAGGTAAGGCGTGGCGCCGACGAACGGGTTCGCGACGTGGGTGCCTGCCGGTGGTGGCGGAGTGCTCGTGGGCGGCGGACTGGTCGGTGGCGGGCTCGTGGGCGGCGGGCTCGTCGGTGGCGGGCTCGTGGGTGGCGGCTGTGTCGGCGTGCCCCCGGCACACACCGATCCGTTCAGCGTGAACGTGGTCGGTGCCGCGTTGGTGCCGGTGTAGGCGAGGTTGAAGCCGGTGCTGACGGTCCCGCCGGTGGCCACGACGGCGTTGTAGCCGGCGTCGGTGACCGTGACGTTCTGCCCGCTCTGCGAGTAGTTGCCGTTCCAGCCGTTGCTCACCGTCTGGTTGCCCGCGAAGCCGAATCCGAGGGTCCAGGAGGTGGTCGCAGGGCCGGTGTTGGTGATGTTGACGTTGATGGTGGCGCCGACGCCCCAGTCGATCTGGTTCTGGTAGTCCACCGAGCACGTGCTGGCGGCGTGCGCCTGGGTGACCGTGGCGGCGGCCAATCCTGCGGCGGCCACGACCGCGCCGCCCACGGCCAGCAGGCGAATGCGGCGTCGCTGCCGCACCGGTAATGATGTCGATGTCATGCGGGACTCTCCTCGGATTCGAGTGATCACCAGTGATCGCACCCACACGGAGAGTAGGTTTCCCTGTCCGGCAACAACACCGAGTCGGCCGATCGAAGGCTGTGACCGGTGCGAACATCGACTGACCCTGCGGAAAGCGGTGAAACTTACACAAGTTCCGGCAGGTCGCGGCATGGCCCAGGGCAGGCAAAGTGTCCACAGTGGATCCACTCAGGCCGAGTCGCGCACGACCAGTTCGGTGTCCAGCACCACTCTTCGGCCGCTCGGCGCAGGGGCGCGGAGCAGAACGAGCAACTCCCGGGCCATCCGGCTGCCCATCTCCTCGACCGGCTGGCGCACGGTGGTCAGCGTCGGTTCGGTCTGCCGGGCGATGGGCGAGTCGTCGAAGCCGACGACGGCCACGTCGTCGGGGACCCTGCGGCCGTGGCGGCGCAACGCCCGCAACGCACCGGCGGCCATCAGATCGGAGGCCGCGAAGACGGCGTCCACGTCCGGCCGCCGGTCCAACAGCAGGTGCACGGCGTGGTCGCCGGACGCTTGGCCGAAGTCGCCATACACCACCAACCGGCGGTCGAACAGGCCGGCGGCGGTGAGTGCGGCGCGATAGCCCTCCAGCCGGTCCACCCCGGGCTTCATGTCCTGCGGGCCTGCGACGGTCGCGATGACCTGCCTGCCGGAGTCCAGCAGGTGCCGCGTGGCGCGCTCGGCCCCACCGCGGTTGTCGGCGTCGACGTAGTACAGGTTCTCGGTGTCCGTGCCGACCGGGCAGCCGCAGAACACGACCGGCACGCTGACCTGGTCCAGGTCGATCGGGTGGCGGCCGTGCATGCTCACGAACAGTGCGCCGTCCACGTGGCCGCCACGCAGGTACCGCAGCGCGGAGGTCTGGTAGTCCTGGGCCGACCGGACCATGAGCAGGACCAGCTGCATCCCGGCCTGCCCCAGTTCGCGGCCGGCGCCCCACAACACCCGCGCGAAGAACGGGTCGGCGAAAAGGCGTGGTCCCTCCTCGCAGACCACGAACGCGATCGACCCCGTCCGATGCGGCCGTTCGGCCCGGGCGGCCCGCTGCCGGACGTAGCCCAGGTCGGCGATGGCACCCTCGACCTGCCGCCGCGTCTCGGGCCGGATCTGGTGGAAGCCGTTGATCACGCGGGACGCCGTCGCAGCCGACACACCGGCCGCCCGGGCCACGTCCAGCAGGGTCGGCCGGGCGCCCGGCACCGGTGGCACGGCCACAGCCCCACCTCCACTGACCAACCCGCTGTCACCAAGTGGTTACAGGATGGAAACCTGGTCAGCCGCCGTCAAGGTGCGGACGGGCATTATCGGCCGGATCCGGGAAAGTTAGACCATGTACCGCCGCCTCACGGCTGGGCCAGCAGGTGCGATCGGAACCCGGCCCCGAACGCGGTCGGCGTACCCGAGTAGTCCGAGATCAGCGACGGGCCACTGGCGCAGTCCCACGCGTTCCAGGTCCAGCCCAGGTAGCCGGCGTGCTGCGAGTCCAGGAAGGTCATCAGCGTGTCGATGTAGCCGGGCGCGCAGTCGTTCTCGCCGATCTCGCCTGCGATCAGCGGCACGGTGGCGTCGACCGGTGCCACCTGGCTGGTCCAGCAGGCCTGGTTGGAGCACGTGTTGAAGTTGTAGGAGTGCCACGACGCCACCAGGTTGTGGTCGGGGTCGGTCGGCTCGAACTGCAGCCACTGGGTCAGCTCGTTGGAGAACTCCTCACCGCCCAGCATCAGGACGTTGTCCGCGCCGGTGGACCGGACAGCGTTGACCATCGCCTGCATGCCCGCCACCTGGTAGCCGATGCCGGCACACGTGCCGCCGTCGCGCCAGCACTGCCAGCCCGTCGTGTCGTTCCCGGTGGCCCGGCTCGCGAACGGTTCGTTGAACAGGTCGAAGATCACCGCGTCGTTGCCCTTGAACGTCGTGGCCACCGACGTCCAGAACGGGATCGCCTGTGCCGCGTCCGGCATCGGTTTCTGACAGGTCGCCTGCGCGGAGGCACAGCCGGAGGACGGTCCCGTGTACAGACCGTCGGTCCAGTGCAGGTCCAGGATCGCCACGATTCCGTTGGTGTTGAGCAAGTTCACGTACTGCGCGACCGCCTGCCGGTAGTTCGCGCCCGCGAAGGCGGGATCGACGTAGGACTCGCCGTTCCAGCACGCCTCGTTCAGCGGCACCCGCACCGAGGTGACGTGCCAGGCCTTGATCGCGGTGACCGAGGCCTGGTCCATCGGGCCGTCCCAGAAGCCGTTGCCCTGCACGCAGGCGAACTCGCCACCGGACCGGTTCACCCCGTGCAGTGTCACGACTTTCCCGGCGGCGTCGACCAGGGTGTTGCCGGAGGCGTGCAGTTGCGGTGCGGCGCTGGTGCCGACGGTGCCGCCACCGGCGGCGACGGTGATCGAGACGGGTGCCGACATGGCGGTGCCGCCTGCCGCGTCGAACGCCTCCGCGCTGAGCTGGTAGCCGCCTGCCGCCACATCGCTCCAGGTGAAGCTGTACGGGCTGGCGATCGCGGTGCCGAGCAGCGTGGTGCCGGCGAAGAACTCGACCTTGCTGATCGAGCCGCCCGTCTCACTCGCCGATGCCGCGATCGCAACGGTGGCCGGCGCCGTGAAGGTCTGTCCGGCGGTCGGAGCGGTGAGCGACACCGTCGGTGCCGGGCCCGCGGGCGTGGATCCGCCGCCACACAGGGCCCCATTGAAGGTGAAGACCGCCGGGTCGGTGTTGGTGCCCATGAAGTTGGCGGTGAAACCGACGCTGACGGTGCCACCGGTGGCCACCGAGGCGTTCCAGCCCGCGTCGGTGACGGTGACGTTCTGCCCGGCCTGCGTCCAGGTGCCGTTCCAGCCGCTGCTCACCTGCTGGCTGCCGCCGAAGGCGAAGCCCAGCGACCAGCCCGTCACGGGTGCGCCGTCGTTGGTGACGGTGATCGCGCCTTGGAAGCCGGTTGGCCACGAGTTGGTCACCGTATAGGCCACCTGACATGCCGGTGTCGCCGCGGTCGCCGACGGTACGGCCACCACCCCACCGAGTACCAGTGCTCCGGCGCAGAGGGCACCGGCGAACAGTCGGACCGTGCGCACCATCGTCAGCCGCATCGGGTGCACCTCCTTGTGCCTGATCGAGTCGACGCGGCCGACGGTAGGTACGCCGCCCACCCGACCTCAACGGCCGCTGCTGAAGTCGCAGTTCGGTACCGGCGAATTCGAGAAACTTTCAGCGCAGGCAAAAACCGGCCAGCGCCGACGTGCCGGTGGGACACCTAGCGGGCGCCATCGCCGCGCTGATCGCGGCCACGGCCTGCTCGACCCAACGAGCCCACCCACTCCAGCGCGGACACCCGGATGGCGACACGCGTCAGGCCAGCCGCTCGACGAAGACCGCAACGAAACGATCAGCGGTCACGCCAGGCCGGCGGGACATGGTCATAGCCGCCGTCGTAGCCCACGGCAGTGACGTAGTTCGCGGCGACGGTGCCGCTGCCGGAGGTCTGGTTCGGCCGATCGAACGAGTCGTAGCCGAACAGCTCTGTTTCCTTGGGTAGCCCGGCGATGGCGGCGAAGGTCTCGCTGGTCAGGTCTCCGGTCGGGCTGTAGGCGTAGCCGATGCCGATGCCGAAGCCGGTCGCCGGTACCAGGTTCGCGTCCGGGCCCGAGATGGTGGTGGTGGTGCCCTCCGACAGGCCCTGGGCATGGTGTCCGGCGACGGTCTCGGTGACCGTGTCGCCGCCGGAGAGCGACGTGCTCGAGGTTGGACAGCCGGCGGCGAGGTGTCGTAGGTCCTGGAGCGACCTGGTCGGAGATCGGTTACGTCCGTTCCGGGCGACTCGCCGCTGACGCCGAACGCCAGGACGTCCGTCACGCGGACGAGGGCCACGGCGCCGTGTGATCGACCATGCCGTACGCTCGATCGAAACGAAACGGTATCGTAACGAAGGAGTCAGGGAGTGGACCTCTCGACTGCGCGCCGGTTTGCCGTGTTGTCGTCGCTCGTCGTGGCCGTGTCGGTGGTGCTGCTGGGCAGCACGATCCTCAATGTCGCGCTGCCGGAGATGACGCACGCTCTTGCTCTGACCAATCTGGGGCAGCAGTGGGTGCTCAACAGCTACACCGTGACATTCGCGGGATTCCTGTTGATCGCGGGCACGGTGGGCGACCGATTCGGGCTCCGCCGGACCCTGCTGGCCGGTCTGGCGGGATTCGTCGTCGCGACCACGCTCGCGTCGCTGCCCACGACGGTCGGATTCGTCATCGCGATGCGCGCACTCATGGGGGTCTTCGCCGCGGCGATCATGCCGACGACGCTGGCGATCATCCTGCGCGTGTATCCGGTCGAGAAGCGTGCCCGAGCGGTCGTGGTGTGGGCGGCCGCGTCTGGTATCTCGATCTCGGCCGGCCCGCTGGCAGGGGGCCTGATGCTCAGTGCGGGCCTGTGGTGGGGCTCCGTGCTCGCGCTCGTCGCCGTGCTGGCACTGATCGCACTTCTCACCTCCCTCGTCGTCGTTCCGCGCCTGCCTGGGTCTGGCACGGGAGAACTCCGATTCCTGCCCGTGATCTTGTCCATAGCCGGAATCGGGCTGCTCGTGCTGGGGGTGCTCGACGGTGGCCAGGCCGGCGACTGGCTTGGCTTCACGACGCTCTGCCCCGCCGTGGTCGGGCTGGCACTCCTGGCGGTGCTGATCGTGACCGAGGGGCGACGAGACGACGCGCTCGCGGATGTGCGGTTGTTCCGCGACCGGGGTTTCGCGATGTCGGTGCTCGCGCTGAGCGTCGTCGCGCTGGTCGTGTTCGGTGCCATGTTCCTGCTGACCTTCTATCTGCAGGTCGCCCGTGGCTACACGCCTTTCCGGACCGGACTGCTGTTCATCCCGATGTCGGCCGGACTGGTGATCGGGGCCCCGATATCGCGACGCCTGGTAGGGCGTCTCGGCACTCGACCGACCATGGCCTCGGGCTTGCTGCTGATCACGGTCGCGATGGCGGTGATCGCGTTCTACTCGATGGTGACCTCGGTCGTGGTCATCCTGTCGGTCTTCCTCGCGCTCGCTCTCGGGTTCGCCCTCGTGCTCAGCCCTGGCACGACGGCGGCGATGAGCGTGGTGCCGGGCGCCCGTGTCGGCGCGGGATCGGCGCTACTGAACACCGCGCGACAGGTTTCCAGCGCTCTGGGTGTGGCGGTTCTCGGTTCGGTCTTGTGGTCCGCGTACGGTTCCGGCATCGGACCGAGCCTCGCCACACTGCCTGCCGGGGAACGGGGGGTTGCACGGCAGTCCCTGTCCGGCACGTTGGCCGTGCTGCACGCCCCCTCTGCGGTCGCCGCGGCCGACGGCGCGTTCCTCGGTGCGCTGCAGGTCACCTCTCTCGTAGCAGGCGGTGTCGCGCTTGTGTGCGCTGTCCTCGTCGGGGTGACCGCGGAGTTCGGCCACACGCGGGTGGCAGCGGTGCCGAGCTAGGGTGACTCGTATGCCGAGCACAGGCGCGGACACCGCGTACGGGGCCGTACAGGCGTCGGCCCGTGGTGAGCGCGCGGAGCGAGCTGTCGTCGACGCGGTGCTCGACCTGATCGACGAGTCGGGTGTCACCGGTCTGGCCATCGACAAGATCGCCCGACGAGCCAAGGTGGGCAAACCGACCATCTACCGGCGGTGGAGCAACATAGAAGAACTCGTCGCCTATGCCCTGGGACACGTCGAGGTGCCGCCCACGATCGACCCGGACGGCGAACTGCGTTCGACGCTGATCTCCGTCCTGGCCAACTTGAGCGAGCGCTTGACCTCGACGCGGGTCGGCCGCGCCTGGTGCCGGCTGATCGGTTCCGACGACCGCTACTCCGAGGCGACCCGCCTCTACGCGGAGGAGTTCATCGCCCCGCGCATCGACGCGCTTGTGCGCCTCGTCCAACGCGAGATCGATGCGGGGTCACTTCGCGCGGACATCGATCCACTCTCGACGGTCCACATGATGATCTCGACCGTCGTGGGCGGAGTCGTGAACGTCCAGCCGCCCGGGCACGTGGTTCCACCCGTCGATGCGATCGTCGACACGTTTCTCACGGGGCTCAATCGCCGGGGCCCTCGGTAGCGCGACGCATGCCCGGCTCCTGGGGCGAAACCACCCGCCCACCGGATGATCAACTTGTCCGCCGGCCGTCGATGGAGCCCTGGTCGATCAGCGGAGGCCGAGGCCGCGGCGTCCGGTGTCGTCGAGTTGGTCGGCGGAGAAGCGGTCGGGCCAGGCGCGTTCGTAGTGTTCGGCCGGGAAGTCGCTGGGACTGGAGCCGCTGAGGAACGCTTCCCGGACGGTACGGGAGTAGGCCTCGTTGCGAGGGCACCACGGTGCGGCCGGGATGTACATGACATTGCCCCAGCCTTGTTGGTTCACGACGGGGGCGACACTGTGGATCATGTCGCAGTGCCACCAGACGGAGTCGCCTGCCTGGACGTCGGGGATTCCGGCCTGGGCTCGCATGAGCAGCGGGTGCCATTTTTCGTTGGCGGGGAAGACCTGTCCGGTGGTCACACCGCACATGTCGTCCTCGGGCACGTCGGGCAGCAGTGGACGCAGCATCAGGTAGGCCATCGCTTCGGGGATGGGCACGGTGTGCAGCACGCCTTGGTCGTGGGCCATGTCCGACAGCGCGGTCCAGCCCTGGAAGGTGCGGAACACCGAGCACATCGTGGAACCGGGGTACTGCGGCCCGGCGGTGCGATGGGCGGCGTCCCACGGATCGTACTGTTCCACGGTCCCGTCGAACAGGTGCCGGAACGCCTGCTGGTAGGCCTGGGTCATCCACAGGTCGAGAGTGCCAGGGTCGAGGTGCGTGGCCAGACCCGCGGAGTCGACGCCCTCGGGCCGGCGGCGGATACGATCCGGGTAGAGCGAGTCACGGTTCGGGTCGAACCACCGCACACCCTCGGAGGTGTGTTTCCACTGTCCATTCAGGAATCGCTGGACGCGGAGTCGTCGACGCGATCGTGGCGATCGCCGACCCCGATCACATCGTGATGGGCGGCTCCTGGGGTCCGGCCCTGTTGGACACGATCGCCGCGGTGGCCGACCGATCGCCGAGACGGCCTACGATCCAGGCAACCGCACTCGGCGATGCGGCCGCATTCACCGGAGCGTGACAGCACGCCCTGGCACGCCTACGCTCCACAGTCGCCCACGGCAGCACAGCCGACGAGCGACGACAGAACCGCCGTGCCGTCGGTCCTGGCACCCACAGCACTTCCCGTCGCCCCCGCTACACCCGGCCGCCCACAACAGCGACCTCGTGACCGGCATCGCGGCGGTCCGCCACTCCGGTCGAGTCCGCGCAGCCGCAGTCATGACGCAGTGGACTGGGCAGTCGGCCGCAGCTGCGGACTCAGCCCTGGACAGATCTTCTTCAGTCCTACGACGAGCTGGAGGACCGAGATTGATCTTGTCACCGCCAGTCGTCATCGACACCGCCCCGCGACGGCCCTCACGAGGCCAGACTCGGCAGTAGCCGCGACCGGGTTTGACATCCGAGATCATCGCGACCGCTGGCAGGCAACTCGTCGAGCGCGCCGGCCTGTACGCACTCGACATGCGGACGGTCGCCGCCGAACTGTTCCGGGTCGAGGTACATCGGGATCGTGCTCAGCACGGGGGAACGGGAGTTGGGCGACGAGTTCTCCGGAGAGGACAGATCCGGCCACCGCGTGAAGGGTTTGGGTGCTGCGGCGCAGCGCCGCCACCAGATCCGGTCCCGTTCAATCTCAGGCCAGATCTCCAGCACCGCGTGCCATGGGCATCAGCGTGTCGGGCGCGTAGTCGTCGTCTTCGCGCGTGGCTCGTTTGACCAGCACGTGGACGCGGACCGCGGGTCCTCCCACGGGCGCCGCAGATCCGCGGCCAACCGGTAGGCCAGCAGCAGTGGGGTGCACGTGGCCAGGATCGGCCAGGTCCACCTGATCCGCCGCCTCGGGAGGACGCGTGCTCGTCGTCGACGTACGTTTCCATCGATTTCCACTCTGAGTGTGATTGAGCGATCGATGACCAGGCATGACGCGCCGTGCGGCCACCGTTTTCCGTAGCGGCGGATTCCTGTCGCGCAGCCTGCTGAGATTCCCCACGAGCCGGGTGACACCGGCCCACGGTCTATCCGGCAACACACCTGGTCAGGGGGAACGCCGCGCCGTGAGCACACGACGTGTGGCGATCACCGTGGTCCACCAGAAGGGAACAAACATGATCACATCGCGGTGGAAGATGTGGGGTGCCACGGCGGCAGCGATCGGCGCCGCTCTCGTCCTCATGTCGCCGGCAACCGCAGCAGCGAGTGCTCCGCAGGTCACTCCCGCGGTCACGCCTGCCGGGCCGACCGTCCTGTGCGACAACAACGGCACTGGGTTCTGCCTTGAGGAGGAGAACCTCGGCCAGGCAGGTGGGCTGATCCACGATGTCACCCATCAGCCGATGGACCTCAACGAGAAGTGGACGTTCAACAAGGTCGGCGTCACATCCAAGTCGGCGCCGTTCACCACGCCGACGCTGGACCAAATGATCACTCCCGGCCGCGCCTATGGCCGGTGGACGAATGACAATGACGAGCTCTGCCTCGCGTACCTGAACGGCCACGTCGTGGCCAACGTCTGCTCGGCCACCGGCACGCTGTGGGTCCTGTCCGGCAGCGGGCGAATGATCACCGTGCTGCACTCCGACCAGGTGGGATCGCTGGTATTCGCGAACTCCAGCGGGGTCAACGGCGGTCACCCATCCCTGGTGGCAAACGGCAACACGTGCCCCAAGTCCTGTTGGGGCCCGATGGCAGGCTAGGCCCCGGATCGGCAGGCTGCCGCGTCGACACCGTCCTGCCGGCGCGGCGGCCGACCGTCGCCGATTGGTGTGCAACCGCCGACGACCGAGCATGCGCGAACGTCAGGCATGGTCCACGGTGATGACTGTGCGGCATCGGCGAATGCCCTCCTCTGCGCGATCGGCTTCGGCTTTGTTGCCGATCGAGCTGCCGAGCGCGAGGGCACGCTCATAGAGGGGACGGGCAACGCTCGGCTCGCCGCATTCGACGTGCAGCGTCCCGATCTCGTTGAGTGTCTGGGTCTCGCCGAGGACATCGCCGACCTCGCGGTAGGTGTCACATGCCCGCGTCAGTGTTTCCTCTGCTGCTGAGGTGTCCCCGGTCTCGACGTGCACTCTGCCCAGGTAGTGAAAAGCACGTGCTCTGCCGTGCCGGTTGCCGATCTTGTCGAATGCCGCCAATGCTTCATACAGCACGCTGCTCGCTCTGGGCAGGTCGCCTGCCGCTCTGGCCGCGTCACCGAGCCAGCTCAGCGCGTTCGCCGCGCCGAACTGGCTGCCGATGTCGCGGTGCTTGGCCAGGGCTCGTTCCAGCATCATGACTCCGGTTGCCGGATCACCGGTGTCCTGCCACACCATGCCCAGGACCGCCATTACATTGGCCTCGCCCAGCCGGTCGCCGAGCGCGGCGGCTGCCTCCAGCGCCTCCCCGTACACTTGGCGGGCCCCCGTCAGATCGCCGGTCAGGTGATGTATCGCGCCGAGGTTCCTGAGCGCTTCTGCCGCACCCAGTCGGTTGCCGGCCCGGCTGGCGGCCGTCATCGAGCGGGTCAACGCGTCGACTGCGGCGGGGTAGTCGCACGTCACCTGCCGCAGTGTGCCCAGTACGAGCAGCGCATTCGCTTGGCCGAGCAGACCTTCCGCGCCCGCGTAGCCCCGCTGCGCCTCCTCCAGCACTTTCGCCGCACCTGGGAAGTCGCCGGTCGCCCGGAGGACTTCGCCAAGGCAGAGCAGCGCATTCGCCTCACCGAGGTGGTTGCCTGTGGTCGCGTAGATCGTCCGCGCCTGGGTCACGGCATCGGTGGCGCCGGGGTAGTCGCCGCTCAGCCTGCGAAGGTCGCCCAACTGGAGGAGAGCACCAGCCTGGCCCAGCACGTCTCCCGATCCTCGGGCCGCGTCCGCGGCGGCGGTGTGCAGGCTGAGGCCTTGTGACCACGGGCCGTCGACGCGCAGGTGACCGGCAATGGCGGCGGTGAGACCTACCTGTCGAGCCACGTCGGCTCGCCTTGCGGCGTCCTCGATACCGGCCACCAGGTTCGCCCGCTCGGTTGTCATCCAGGTGCGAGCGGCATCCCAGTCGGACAGGTCCGGGCTGCTGGGCGCCGTGTGGGACCGGCTGACGGCTGGGTGGGGCAGGCGGTCGACATGGCTGCCGGCGGCTTGAGCGGCGAGCTGGTAGTACTCGAGCAGTTGATCGACGGCTTCGTCGCGTAGCGGCTGGTCGTCCATGTCGATCAGGGTGCGGGCATACTCGCGGATCAGGTCGTGCATGCGGAACCGTCCAGCCGCGTGCTCCTCTATCAGCCGATGGGCGTGCAGGGCCTCGAGATGGCCGGCGGCCACTTCGAGCGGGACTCCGGCGAGGGCCGCGGCCGCGTACGGGTCGAAGTCGATGCCGGGATGGAGTCCGAGGTAGCGGAAGAACTGCCGTTGGTCGGCTTCCAGCGTGCGGTAGGACAGCTCGAACGCGGCGGCGATCGTTCGGTTCTCCGTCGTCAAGGTGAGCAGGCGTGCACGAGTCCGATCGATCAGATCAGCCATCGTCCAGGCCGGATGCCGGGTGAAGAGCCTCGCCAGCAGCGCGATGGCCAGCGGCAGATATCCGCACACGGCAACCAGTTCCGCGACCTCAGCCCTCGCGTCGGCGGCCCGGGGCGCCAGGCCGACGAACATCTCGATCGCATCTGCGGTCGACAGAACGTCCAACCGGAACTCGGACGTGCCGGCGGGTAGGTCACCCAGGAAACGACGGCTGGTGATGAGCACCAGGCAGGTCGCCGTGCCCGGCAGCAGCGGCTCGACCTGACGACTGCTTGCCGCGTTGTCCAACACCAGCAGTACGCGTCGCCCTGCCGTGCGCTCCCGCCACAGGGCTGCTCGTCCCTCGAGACTGCCGGGTAGGTAACGCGCGTCGACGCCGTCCTCGGTGAGCAGTGCCGCGAGCACGTCGGCGGGATCGGCAGGCGGACGGCCTGGAGTGTGACCGTACAGGTCGGCGTGCAACTGGCGGTCCGGGAACCGGTCCGCGACACGATGAGCAAGGTGCAACGCGAGGGCGGTCTTGCCGATGCCAGGCATGCCGTCGATCGCTGAGATCACGACCGAGTTGGGCGGCCGCGTGCCCAGCTTGTCGACCAGATCGTTCAGTGCGCTCAGTTCTCTGGCGCGACCGGTGAACTGGGACGGCGGTACGGGCAACTGTCGCAGCCTGCGCTGGCCGGGCATCGGTTGAGGGCCACTCGTCAACTCGTCCCTGGTCAGTGGCCTGGCATTGGTGCCCCTGCCGACGAGCAGACTGTCGATGCGGCGTTCGATCAGGTCCCGTTCGATGAGCCAGTGTCGGTCATCCAATGGCAGAAGGGGTCGCCTGTCATGCTGTTGCGCCCACTGTGCACACCGAGCGACGAGGCCCGTGACGGTGTCCGCGTCCGGCAGTCGACGGATCTGCCCGCGCAGGATCTTGGACAGCTGTGACTTGCGCGGGCACAGCGGATGGCCGCTGAGCCAGTCCAGGGTCGGGCTTCCTGCCTCGGCCCGGAGTCGACGTAACCGAGCGCAGAAGTCGTCGATCTCGGCCTGTCGTAACTCATCCACAGTGTGCTCGCGGGTCGTGACTCGAGCTCTTCTCGCGTCCTGAGCGGTATCCAGCAGCGCGGACGGCTGACGTGGGTCGGCCTCTCGGCCGACGAAGTGTGGTGCCTGCCCCGGTAGCTGCCGCGGCATCTGCGAACTCGCCGACGAGGACGGAGACATTGTGACGCGTAATCGGGGGGCGTTACGCAGGATGTCTTGGTGCAGTTGCCTGAGTGCGGGATTGGGATCGACGCCGAGCTCATCAGCGAGGCGGCCTCGGATGTGCTGATACTGGCTCAGCGCGTCCGTCGTACGGCCGCTGCGGTGCAGCGCGAGCATGTGCTGAGCAGCGAGGCGTTCGTCCAGCGGCCGGGTAGCGATCAGGCCGGTGAGTTCGGTGAGCAGTTGGGCATGCCAACCGAGACCGAGGTACGCGTCGTTCCGGTCGAGCAACGCGGCCAGCTTCTCACTGTTCAGAGATGCCCGCTGAGTGGTGAGCCAAGGATTGTCCAGGCCCGCGAACGGCTCGCCGTCCCACAGCGCCAGCGCCTGGTCAAGCACTGCTGCGGAATCCTCGTCGCCGCTGGTCGAGTGCGCCCGGGTGCGGAGCGTACGGAAACAGTGCAGGTCGACCGTGGTCGGATCAGCTTCGATCGCGTAGCCGCCAGTGCGCCGGACCACACGGAGCCCGCATGCGGGGGCGAGCGCCCGGCGGAGCTTGGATACATCGGCGTACAACGCGTGTGAAGCCCTGGCCGGTGGGTGGTCTCCCCAGATGCGGTCGATCAGGACCTCGACTGTCACAAGTCGGTTTGCCTCCACGAGCAATATCGCGAGCAGGGTCCGTTGTCTCGGAAAGCCCAGATCCAGTCGCTCATCGTCGAACCACACCTCGACCGGGCCCAGTAGGCGACAGGTCAACATCCTGTGGATCATCCCCCAGTGACTGTTGCTCCCGTGCAGTGTGATCGACGCCAGTACGTCATGCAAGGTTTCTACAGGGTTAGGCCAGGTCCCGCCTGGCAACTTGGCACCGTCGACACGAGAGCACGAAGTCGACTTTCCGACCGCCATTGGCGGATCGAACGAGTGACCTGTCGAAAGGAACAGCGACGATGAGGCGATGGATAGCAGGACTGCTGGCGGTGATGGCACTGTCGGCCGGTGCGGTCTCGGTGGGTGCTGGCGCCGCGAGCGCGAGTGTGCAGCCGAACATCGTCTGCCCCGGCAACACCGTATGTCTGTGGCAGACGGCGACCCTCAGTGGAAACTTCACGCCGCTGGTGCCGGGTGTGGACGGCAACAAGTGGTTGGCCACCACTGTCGTCACGTCCACCGGCGCCAGGATTCACGCCGGCTCACTGAGGAACAACACCACGAGCATCGTCTGGGTGTACGCCAAGGACACGGGCGGAATGCTGTGCATTTCCGCCAACAAGCCGGCGACCTTGAACGGTTTGTACGGTTTCGTGCAGATCAAGACGGGGGTGTCCTCCTGCAAGGGTCAGACGCTGCCTAAACCACTGCCATAACACAGGTCACCACACGTCCCGGCGGGCCGATCCCGCGCACGCCGGGACCACACCGGCGATTGCCGCGCTGATTCACGCCGCGATCGTTACGCAGCCCGGACGAGTACGAAAGTAGCCTCGACCAATTGTGGCATGCCCTGTACACGGCTACCACGCGGGCGATTCATGGATTGTTCGTACTCGGTCCGGGGCTCGTGTTCGGTGGGTTTGGGCCGGCGGCCCTCGAAGTCGGTCCGGGGCTCGCGTCCGGTGGGTCGGGCCGGCGGCCCTCGAAGTCGGACCCAGTTCGCCACTGACGACGAAGCCACGCCTGGATCATCGGTAGCAGAAGGAGTACCCACGGCCGAAGATGAGATGGACGACCGACATGCGCTGGCCCGCGCCGCGAAGACCGACGTGCCCGGCTGCTGGCGTCACGATTCGTCCAGCTCTCTACGCGCGGGATCGACCGAGATCCGACTACGCTGCCGGCCATCGTCCCGGCGGTCGATCAGAAGCCTTCTGAAGTGGGTATCCGCCCAGGTCCGGCGGCTCTGTTGCGCCCGCTCCCGATCATTGAGACTGCTGGACGTGCGTCCTGGCGGCCGGTCCCGCGCGGCGCGCGGAAGCGCAGCGGTCCGGCAGCGGTCCGACTCCTCCCGATGGCCGAAAGCGATAGCTGAGTTCGTACGAAGAACGATCGGAGAGTAGATGCGCCGGATCGAGTTCGCTGAGTTGCGTGGTGATCCCGCCGTCAGCGGTGCTGATGTCCGCGTCGCCGGACGCTGTTACAGCGGGCCAGTCCGTCTCGGTGACGTCTTCACCCAGGTGGCCACGGCCGACGACAGACGCGAGACCGCACTGAGGGTGGACCAGGTTCTCATCTATGGAGGGCCGTCGGACGAACTGGACCCGGGGTTGACCGCCGAGATCGCCTTGTCCGGCCCGGGGCAGAGTATGTGGTTGCTGGAGTTTTGCTGCGCGGTCGGGTACCGGACTGACCGACGGTCCACAGCCGATGGGTCGTGCACTCAGAGCCCGTCCTGGATGTCGACGTGGCAGAACGATCGCCGCGACCGTTGAGCTCCCCGAGGCACTGTGTACTCCGCAGGAAGCGATGCCGGGTCGTTCAGCGGACGAAGAAGTGCCAGCCTGCCCACGTCCACAACGCCAGGACGATCCAGCGACCCGGTGTGCTGTGCATCGTCGCGGCCAGGAACGTCTGTGCCGGGTGTAGGCGCAAGCCGCATCGCCTGGATCGCATCGCCACCGCCTGCAGCGTGAGGGCTGTCAGCGCCAGCACCACGTAGCCCGCGGCCGTCACAAATGGCGTCATCGTCATGCTCACGTCATCGCCGGGCCAGCCACCAGCCGATCAGCACCCACAGCAGCACCGCGCCGGCGCGGGCCGGGTGGCTGCTGATCAGCTCGTCCACCAGCGAGCTGATCGTGGGATGGGTCGACCGGGGCAGGCTGAACAACGCCCACAGTTCCCAGCCGGTCACCGCGGCGAGCCATGTCACCCACACCACGAAACCTGTTCGGCCGAGGTGGACCGGGGCGCGGTCGCGGCGGCGGACAGCGGCGTAGCCGAGGACCGCGCCGGCCACGGCGAACGTCGTCACTGCGGCGGGCCAGGTGAAGCTGCTCAGTCCACCGGCCAGCCACGCGAAGCCGAGCAGCGCCGGGACCGCCAGCCAGCGGCCGGCCGCGCGGATCGGCGACCGCCCTGTCCACGCCGCCGGCTTCCCGTCGACACTCGCCACCGTTACATCATGCGCGCCCGCAGGTGCGGACACCGGGTGGCCCGAGGACCTCGAGTTGGTGCAGCCGCGACGGTACGTCCGAGCGGCGCCGGTCGGCGCCGGTGCGATCGTCGGCGTCAATGGCCGCAGCGCGACTCTGCGCCGCGGACACCCGTTGTGGCAATCCCTGACCGGCCCGGCGCGCCGGTCACGGCTGCCCGTACCCCACATCAATCTGCTCAACGGTGGTGCGCACGCACACGAGGAGCCGGACTTCCGGGCGTTCGTGATCGCGCCCAGCGCAGCGCGGTCGATCGCCGAAGCGCTCCGCCGTGGAGCGGAGGTCTCCTGGCCCGGTGGTCGGACCGAAGCCGGGCCCGATCGGCGCGGCTACCCAGTGTTGCCACGCCCCGAGGCGCCGATTTGCCAGACTCAGCCTGCGGGGGGAGGGTGAAGGTCGACCGGCGGCGCCGCCGGGGCGCTGCCCGAACCTCGGAGAGGTGGGGCCAGATGTACGCGCGGTCAACAACCATTCAGGCGCGCAGGGAGTCCATTGACGACGGTATCGTGCACATCCGTGACGTGGTGATGCCCGCGGTTCTGCGGATCCATGGATGCATGGGTCTGTCCCTGCTCGTCGATCGCGAGTCCGGGCGCTGCATAGCGACCACCTCCTGGCAGACCGAGCAGGACATGCACGCGAGCGAGCAGACGATTCGGTTGGTCCGCAACAAGGCCGCACAGAGCTTCGGCGGCAGCCCGCAAGTCGACGAGTGGGAGATCGCCGTCCTGCACCGTGATCACCACTCGGGTTCGGGCGCATGCGTCCGAGCGAGCTGGCTTCAGGTCGATCCGGCCGGGATCGATCGGCTCATCGATGTCTACAAGACGACGTCCCTGCCGAGCATCGAGGATCTCGAGGGATTCTGCAGCGCCAGCCTCCTGGTCGACCATGCGTCCGGCCGTGCCGTGTCCACGGTGGTCTATGACAGCATCGAAGCCATGCGCCGCAACCGGGAGCGGGCCTCGACAATCAGGTCGACCGGCACCCAGCAAGCCGGGGCCAAGATCCTCGATGTGCTTGAGTGCGAGTTGGCACTGGCTCATCTGCGGGTGCCCGAGATGGCCTGACAGCAGTTCTGGCACAGCACATCAGCGGAACCTGACCCACCGGGCGAACTGCGAGTTCGGCGGGGCGCAGGCCCGGTGGCCAGGCCCGACAACCGGTGATCACCGCACAGCCGCGTGTGAGGCTCACCCGTCCGACGAACTCGTTGTCCCTCCAGGTGATCAGGTAGTCCACCTCACCCGCCTGCTCCATCGCGAACCGTTCAGATGATGACGGCCATCCAGCAGCCGCGTCACTGCCTCTGGCGGGTTAGAAACCCCGTATCGCCGCAGGCCCCTGACGAATAGGCTCGCGCTCATGACCGACGGCGACTGGAGGGATGGCGGGTTCAGGCAGCGTCGGCCCTCCGTGGAGACTCTCGCCTGGGTTGCGGCGTCGATGGGTCGGGGCAGTCGCATCGTTGGCTATCGCCGATTGACCGGTGGCGTCTGCTCCGCCGTGCATCGGCTGACTGTCGAGCGACGTGGAATGCGAACGTTCGTCGTACTGCGGCAGTACCCGGGCGGGCTTGGCCTGCAGGGGAGCTTGGAGAAGGAGATCGCCAACCTTGGTGTGGTGGCGGGAAGCGGGCTCCCGGTTCCGGGCATCCTGGCTACTGATGTCGCTGGTGCTTCGACGGGGGGCGCGCCATCGTTGCTGATGACACGGTTGCAGGGGCATGTTCACCTCAATCCGGCGGAACCTCGGTCGTGGATGACGAGGATCGCGGAGATTGCTGTATTGCTGCATTCCCTCGATCTCCCCGCGAAGATGTTCAGACCTTGGACGGATTCTTGGATCGCTCCTCTGGATGGGTTTCAGGTGCCGGTCGACGCACAGAAGCCGGCTGTGTGGAAGGCGGCGTTCGGTGTCATGGCGGCGGCGCCGCCAAAGGACACTGCCGTCTTTCTGCACTGCGATCTCCTGCCTGTCAACATCCTGTGGTCGCGCGGGAGGATTACTGGGCTGACCGACTGGAACTCCATCCACCGGGGGGCGCGCGCGATTGACGTCGGGCACTGTCGGCGATACTTGGCGGCGCTCTACTCGCCCGAGTGGTCGGAGCAGCTTCGGTCGCTCTATGAGTCGATCGCCGGGGTGACTCTCGATCCGTGGTGGGACCTGTATGCCCTGCTGCACTATGACGATAGCGGGCCGAAGTGGATCCGTAGTCAGGTCGCTGGGCGCCGTCCCGTCGATGTGCCCGGCATGACTTCCCGGGTCGAGGTCGCTGTCGAGACAGCGCTACGGCGCCTCGGATAACTACGGGTTCCCTGCTGGTCGCCCTTCCGGTTCTGGCATGCCGCACAGACCGAAGCCGGTCGCACTCGCATCAATCACCGGCTGACAACGAGACAGCACACTAGCTCGAATACGTCGCGGAACTCCAGCCGAGTGGTCTGGCTCGGCGGGCCCGGCACGCAGTACCGACGGAAGTTCCAGCGTCGGCATGAGTTGGTTGGCGGTCTGGCCTGCACCGTGACAAGCGACGCTGGCGTGCAACAATGTTGGAGGAGGCCAGCACGCCGTCGATCACGTGTGCTTCGGTGCTGCCGGCGTGGTTGGCGGGCAACGGTCGGCGTTCGTTGCGGACCAGGTGCACCCGGAGCGCGCCGATCTGCACGACGCCCAGGCCGATCGCGGCGATCGGGGTGAGGATCGTGGCGATCCCGGTCAGCGAAGGCAGGAGCACGCCGAGCGCGCCGAGGATCTCCACCAGGCCGACCGCCTTCACCCCGGCGTCCGAGGAGTCCTTCATCCAGTCGAAGTTGTTCGACGCGACCAGTTGCTCGCGCGGCCGCACGACCTTGAGGCCGCCCGCGGCGAGGTAGACCAGTGCGAGCAGACCCTGCACGATCCACAGTGCGATGTTCACCGTATTCCCCAATCCTTACCACTTGTGCGTAGCCTGATGGTCTGTGCGTATTGGGGCGGCTGCAAAAGGCACAACGATGTATGTGTCCAGGAAAGGAGCCTCGGGTATGGCGGAGGTCACACGGAAGACGGACAGTCCGCCGCGGATCCGCGACGGCGGCGCGGTCCGGGAGGTACTGGACCGGATCGGCGACAAATGGAGCCTGCTGGTGATCGGCACCCTGCGCGCCGGGCCGCTGCGGTTCGGCGAACTGGAGGAGGCCATCGCCGGCATCTCGCAGCGGATGCTCACGCTGACGCTCAAACACCTGGTCGAGGACGGTCTGGTCGTGCGCACCGCTTACGCCGAGGTGCCGCCACGGGTCGAATACGAGGTGACCGAGCTGGGCCGGACGCTGGTCCCGCTCGTGATGGCGCTCGCCGAGTGGGCAATGGCCAACCACGAGCAGATCAACGCCAACCGATCGGGTAATCGATCAGGCTATGCGGGCAGCCAGGGACGGGCCGGAACGAGTTCCCGACGGGTCTAGGCATTGCTGGCGCTCAGCTGACCTCCTGTGCCACCGCCTGGTACCAGAATGCCGTGGTCGTGATCTCGGCGTCGGTCAACGGTCGGTAGCGCCTCCCCTCTTGCCAGCCCAGCGCCTGAATGGTCACGTGTAGTTCGCTGTCGAAGCAGATCGGGTCGCGGACGTGCCAGCGGTACATACCCAGTCGCTGGTCCGCGCCATAGATCTCGTCCGCGGGCAGCACCTGGTGCAGGCCCAGATACGGACTGGTGTACCGGTGGTACCGGCCGCCGAAGTCGAAGTTCCAGGCACCGCCGAAGTAGTCCTCGGTCCCGGTGCCGCAGATGGTCGGAAACCCGGTATCGCCGTCCAGGTAGAACTTCACCTCCCCCTCGCCCCACCAGCCCGGTGCGCCGGGCCGGATCGCAAGATACGTCCCCACGTAGCGGCCGCGACCGCGGACACCGTCCAGAATGGTGTGTACGGCCGGATCGCCGAGCGGGTCGCTGCGCCGGCTGCGCACGTGCAGTCGGCCGGCGGCGTCCGGCAGCTCCGCCTCGGTGTAGGTGGCCTGGTAGTACACCGGGACGGTGCGCTCGGCGGCGTTGTGCAAGGTCATCCGGGCACGGCGGTGAAACGGCATCGGCCAGTAGCTGTTCAGACCGCCGGCCGGCGCGACCACGATCATCTCCGAGTCCAGCAGCGCGAGTTCGTCCCAGGCATTGCAGAACAACTCGCCCAGCGACAGGTCCACGGCAGGTTCCGGTTCGTCGTCCCAGTAGATCCGCAGCATCATCGATCGCAGTACGGTTCGGTCGGTGGTCAGCCACAGATGCCGCACTACGCCGGGCCCGCTGACGTCCATCAGTGTCGCCGTCCGGCCGGCCGCGATGTCGATCGACGGCGAGACCTTCCAGCCCAGGCCGAGTTCGCGCGCCGCCGCCGCGCCGGTTCCTTCGGTGGCGCGGCCGCCGGCTCCTGGTGCCCCGGTCGGATTCTCCGCGCTCACCGATCGGGTCCGGCCCTCGTCCAGTCGCCAGATCTCGTACGTCACGGCTCCTCCTGCTCCTCCAGCCGGATGAGGTACTCATACAACGGGCCGGAGCCTTCGAGCGTCGCACGCTTACGCAGCCGGGAGCAGCAGGGGGCACGTATTGGGAGCAACTACCGGCACTCAACGATCCTGAACGGCGCTCAACGGCACTCAGACGCACCGACTACCCTCGGCCAGCAGCACGGCCCGCGGCCGCCACCCTGAAACGGAGCAGCGAACATGCCCAGCGACTTCGCCATGAAGGCCATGAACGGCGTGCACCGTGGCGTCCTCAAGATCAGCGGCGGCAGGCTCGGGTGGCACGTCTCCGACATGCCCGCGCTGGAGCTCATCACGATCGGCCGCAAGTCGGGTCTGCCGCGTTCGGTGATGCTCACCTCGCCGATCCAGGAGGGCACGATGCTCGTCGTCGTGGCATCGCGCGGCGGCGACGACAACCACCCCGCATGGTTTCTCAACCTACGCGACCACCCCCAGGTCGAGGTTGCCTACGCGGGCCGACCCGCACGGCCGATGCTGGCCAGGGTGGCCACTGCCGAGGAACGCGCACGCCTATGGCCGCTGATCGTGGCCGACCACAAGAACTACGCCGGCTACCAGGCCAGGACCACGCGGGAGATTCCGCTGGTACTGCTCGAAGAAGTGTCCGGCTGACGGTATCGGCGGACGTTGACCATGCGGCGAGGACCGGCCAGGATCGCCGCGCGTCGACATCGGTCGACGCGATGTCGACAAGCGCCCCCGTGGCGTCCGGAGATCACGGGCGATGGACGAGGCGCGTCCCGGTCGTGACGGCTTCGAATTCGTCACACGCTTCCGCGAGTGTGAACCTCGCAGCGACGAATCCACGAGCCGGCACCGTCGTGCCAAGGTAGCCGGATGGCGACAGAGCGCATCGAGGTGGAACGGAAGATCGCTGCCCCTGCGGCGGCGATCTTCGCGGTGGTCAGCGACCCGCAGGGACACGTGCGGATCGACAGCTCGGGGATGTTGCAAGCCGCGGAGGGCCGGCCCGCACGACAGGTGGAGGACACATTCCTGGTGCACATGGACCGTGAGGCACTGGGCGACACACCGCTTGGCAAGTACGACGTCACGATCAAGATCACTCGCTATGAGCAGGACGCCCACATCGAGTGGACCATCACCTCACCCATGATCGACCCACCGATCGGCCACGTCTACGGCTATCACCTCAAGCCGATCGAGGGAGGCACCGCCGTGACGTCGTACTACGACTGGAGCGCCATCAACAACGACTGGCGCGCACGCAACATCTTCCCCGTCATCTCCGAAGCCGCACTCCGCGCCACACTCGGCATCCTCGCCCGCAACGTCCAGCCATCACCCACACCCGCGAGTTGACGGACCAGCCTGTTGGCTGAGCGCGAAGCGACCGCCATTCCGAGCCGCGCACGACGTGGTCGAGGCCAGTTTCGAGCCGGAGGTCCGGAGCTGGCCGGCTTGCCTGCGCCGCTACTGGCCGAGAAGGCGCACTGATCGTCTGGTGGGCCGGTGCCGGTCCACCAGACGATCAGCACGGTGACGCTGAGCAGCCGGGTATGTGGCCCTGTGACGGAGTGTTTCCGAGGAGGTTGGTCAAGAAGTCAGGAATATGGCCAACGAATGCCTGGCCTCCCTCGTCCGCCTCGATGACGTGATCCTGGAAGTTTCCCCGCCGACCATGGGCGACCCCTGGACGAAGCAGCTGACTTCGACCAGCTCGCTACCACGGATGCTGCGAACGCCACCCGCGCGAAGGAGCGGGACGCCGCGGGCCGAACTGGGGCAACCGAGCGACCCGCCATCCGCCATCCGCCATCCGCTGAGTTTGCGTGGTCGCCCAGCAAGGATTCGCGCGGCCTGAGGTGGTGCATCGGACGGTGGTCGGCGACGCGGCCGGGACTGCTGCTGATACCACCGCGACGATGGGGGTGTCGTGAAATCCGGCCGGCTGTCGTCCGCGCCGGTACTCGCACCCGATGGTGCCTCCGGACCGGATCGAGCTGACCCAGATGGGCCTTCGATTGTCGCCGGTAGCGGCACCGACGCATGCCGTCGACGCTACGGCGTCCGACCCGACCGGTCAGGTCGGCCTGGACAGGTCGCCGAGCGTCGCACTGTCGACGGTGTCCGGGTCGAGTACTCCGTCGATCAGTTCTGTCGTCCGCCGTTTGCCCAGGACCGGCTCCAGCAGATCGGCGGACTTGGCCCGCACCTCCGCCTCGGTCATCGGGTTCTGTGCGGTGCCGCGCACGTCGGCCACGTGCGCACGCAACGATCTGCCGTCCTTTGTGGTCACCACCACGGTGCCAGCACGCGTACCCGCGGTCGACTGGTCCGGCGTCAGCGTCGTGACCGCGCGCAGCGCCCGTACGTCCGCGTCGGTCATCCGGGCCTCGTCGTGGGCCATGGCGAAGGTGAACCCGCCGTCGAGCAGCGTGCCAGCGGTGAGGTACTGGACGCAGACGTCGGGCATCGCCCGGTCGTTCACGACATGCGCGGCGTTGGCGGGCAACAGGATCTCGATGGCGGCGACGTCGGCCGCGGTGAGGCCGTGCTCGCCGATCAGGTCCTCCATGGCCTGGACCGCGGCCTGCGCGGGCGAGCCGACGGCGTACTTCTTGATGTTCGTGGCCAGTACCTCGTAGCGCTCCCCCAGCCCGTCGACCAGCGCAGCGGGGTCGACGTCCTCGCCCTGGGCGCCGAACCAGCTCGGCTGCAGATCGAACGGATCGGGCACGCCTTCCCAGCCCACCGCCGCCAACTGGGCGGCGAAGACGCCATTGCGTGCGGGCATGCCCGCGAACACGAACGCCTTCTCCACGTGCGCCCGGTCGCGCAGCCACGTCGTCACGCCCGAGGACAGCTGGCCCGCGTAGGACAACGCCGTCATCGTCCGCTCGGCGTCCAGCCGCAGCACGCTCGCTGCCGCGGCGACCGCGCCGAACAGGCCGGCGCGGGCGTGTGTGCTGGGCGCGCCTCGTGTGTTGCCGAAGTCGCCGGGGCGGATGGCCAGGTTGATCCGGGTGCCGACGTCGTACCCCACGGCGACCGCCCGCAGCAGGTGCCGGCCGGACACCGGTGCACCACCCGCCGCGGCCAGCGCCGCCGGGATCACTCCGCAGCCGGGGTGGCTGACCGAGGGGGCGTGCGAGTCGTCGGTCTCGTCCGCGTGCGCTGCCATGCCGTTGACCAGGGCAGCCGTCTGCGCGTCGGCTGTCGTGTCGTGGCCCCACAGGCGCGCCGGGCCGGCCGCCGGGTAGTGGCGGGCGTACTCCAGCCCCCTGCGCCCCGCCGCCAGGCGCGATCCGGAGATGCCCGCGGCCAGCGTGTCCAGCAGGTGCAGGGCGGTCTTGGCGGCGACCGCGTCGGGCAACGGTGTGTCAGCGGTGGCCGCGATGTGGTCGGCGAGGGTGCGGGAGACGGTCATGTCGGCTCTCCTGTCAGTATTCGGCCCACGGCTGGCGGGACAGCGGCGAGTGGCCGCCGGTCACCTTGATCTCCTGGCCGGTGATGTACGCGGCCTCCGGCGAACACAGGAACAGCACCGTCGCGGCGATCTCGGCCGGAGTGCCCAGCCTGCCGACCGGGATGCGGTCCAGGTGGTGCGTGACCCCGCTGCTCCCGTCGCGCACGGTGTCGATGGCGCCGGGTACGACGGAGTTGACGGTGACGCCCCACGGCGCGGTCTCCAGCGCCAGCGCGCGGGACAGGCCGACCACGCCCAGCTTGCTGGCCACCACGTGCGCCCGCCCCACACCACCGAAGAACGCGGTGCCACCCGAGAGGTTCACGATCCGGCCCCAGCCGTGCTCTCGCATCGCGGGCAGCACGGCCTGCGCGGTGAACAGCGGCGCGCGCAGGTTCACCGCCAGCACCGCGTCGACGTCCTCGGGTTCGAGGTCGGCGATGCGGCCCTGCGGTCGGACAGCCGCGTTGTTCACCAGGATCGACACATCTCCGAGGTCGGCCCTGACTCGATCCACAGTGGACCGCAGCGCGGCAACGTCAGCCAGGTCGACGTGATAGGCGGCAGCCTTGCCGCCCTGCGCCCGGATCTCGGCCACCGTGTCCGCGGCCGACTCGGCGTCGCCCGCGTAGGTCAGCGCGACGGTCGCGCCGCTGCCTGCCAGGGCGAGCGCTGTCGCCCTGCCGATGTTGCGGCCGCCACCCGTGACGAGCGCGACCCTTCCGTCGATGTCCACCCGCATCGTTCAACCCGCCTTCGAGAAGGATTCGGAGACCTCACGCGTGAGGTCTCGACGGCTCACCTTGCCGGTCGACGTGACAGGGAACGCGCCATCGCGCCGGAACTGGACGATGCGCGGGACCTTGTAGGACGCGAGTGCGTCGCGAGCGAACGCCAGTACGTCGGCCTCGGTGAGGTCGGCGGTGGAGGGCTGCACGACGGCGGCGATCACCTCGCCGCGCATCTCGTCGGGTACCCCCACGACGTAGACCTGGGTGATCCGCGGATCGGTCTCCAGCACCCGTTCCACCTCGGCGGCCGACACGTTGACCCCGGAGGTCTTGATCAGGTCGCCGATCCGGCTCTCCCACCTCACGCGACCGTGTTCGTCCAGGCGGCCCAGGTCGCCGGTGCGCAGCCTGCCCGCCGCGTCGAACGCGGCCGCGGTGCGTTCCGGGTCGTCGTGGTAGCCGGGCGTCACCAGCCCGGCGACGCGGATCTCGCCCAGCTCACCGGCGGGCACCTCCTGCTCGGTGTCCGGATCGACGATCGTGACGACGTGTCCGGGCAGCGGTTCGCCCTGGGTGGTCAGCCGGACCTCCAGCGGATCGCCGGCATCGGTCACCGCACAGTTGCCGTAGGTCTCGGTCATGCCGTAGATGTTGCAGATCCCCGGCACCAGTTCGGCCGCCGCGCGCAGCTGCGACGGTGTGCCGATCGCGGTGCCGGTGCGCAGAGCCAGCCGCCGCGGCGACCTCGCCAGTTCGTCGCGTATCGAGTAGGTCATGTTCGTGGTGGCGTAGTAGACCGTGGCCCGTTCCCTCTCCAGCAGATCCAGCGACGTGACCGGGTCGAAGGCCTCCTGCAGCAGCAGCGTGCAGGCGTGGCTGAGGGTGACCATGACGGCGTTCGCGCAGCCGTAGCTGAAGAACAGGGGCGACGCGATCCACAACCGGTCCGCCGGCGTGATGTGCTGCCGGTCGCCGATGTGGCCGCCGTTGGCCAGCAGCGCCCGCTGACACAGCACGACGCCCTTGGGCAGGCCGGTGCTGCCCGACGTGTAGACGATCAGCGCCGGATCGTCGGCCCCGGCCTCGAATCGCGGCTCGCCACCTCGACCCGACGCGAGCAGGTCGTCCCAGGTGTGCGTGTGCAGCGGTACGCCGTCGCCGACGGCGACCAGTGATCGCAGCCGCGGCAGCGCGGGCGACTCGACGACCGAGCCGACGACGGCCCCCTCCCCCAGCGCTCCGGCGACCGCGGCCGCGTAGTCGTGCGAGCGGAACCGGCCGGTCATCAGCAGCATCGTCGCGCCGCACTTGTCCAGCACGTAGGCCAGGTCCGCGCCGGAGAACCAGGTGTTGAGCCCGACGAAGACCCGGCCGGAGGCCGCCGTTCCCAGGTAGGCGACCAGCCACTCCACACTGTTGGGCAACAGCGCCGCCACCCGGTCGCCCGCGGCGAGACCGGCGGCGTCCAGTGCCGACGCGAACGCGAGGCTGCGCCGCTCCAGTTCGGCGTAGGTGACGGCCTGGTCGCCGAACACGACGGCCTGCCGATCAGCGTGCTCGCCGGCCAGCAGCCGCAACTGTGCCCGGATCGTGGCGGCGGTGGCGGTGGTCGGATGGGACGGCATCGGCGGCTCCTTGCGACGAGGGTGACGGCTGGCTGCTGCGGGTGATCACTCGTCCGTGCGGAACACCAGCCGCGCGAGACCCGGTCCGGGACCGGACAGGTCAGCGACCACTCGCCTGCCGGGAGCCAGGTCCGTGTCCGGTGTGCCGACGACGGTGGACAACATCGTGACGCCGCAGTCGAGGCGGACGAGCACGACGTTGTAGGGCACCGGCCGGTGCGACCCGTACCTGCGTTCGTAGACCACGACGCTCCACAGTTCGCCGTGCCCGTCGACCTCCTGCCAGTGCCACGAGGGGTCGAGGCATTCCTGGCACGCCCTCGCCGGTGGCCAGCGCAGGTAGCCACACGCGTCGCACTGCTGCACGGCCAGTTCGCCGGACCGCACCCGGCGCACGAACTCGCGGTAGTAGGTGTCCTCCGAGCCGTACCGGGCCAGCACCCGGTCCGCCGCCTGCTCCGGCGGCCCCGACCTCACCATGTCGCCAGTACCGAGGTCGCGGCGCGATCGAACGCCTTGGTGGAACAGTGCTGGGCGACCCTGGCACCCGCCACCTGCCGTGGCCCGCACTCGCCGCGCAGCTGTCGCACCGCCTCGCACAGGTGCAGCCAGCCCCACATGTAGCTCTCGGCCAGCTGACCGCCGTTGGTGTTGAGCGGCAGTTCGCCGTCGATACCGATCCGCCCGTCCTGCACGAAGTCACCTGCCTCGCCCCGGCCGCAGAAGCCGTAGGCCTCCAGCATCTGCAGCACCCACAGGCTGGTCGGGTCCTGGATGTACAACACGTCGATGTCCTGGGGGGTGATGCCGTAGCGTTGCCGCAGCCGCTGGGCGGCGGTCGCGATCCACGGCCGGTCGAGCTGGTTCTCGTTCTGGTAGGACCGCTGCCCGCCCGCCTGGGCGATGCCCACGACGTGCACGCCCCTGTTGCCAGACAGGTCGGCCGCCAGATCGGGGTGACACACCACCAGGCCTGCGCCACCGTCGCTGATCATGCAGATGTCGGGCCTGCGCAGTGGCCGCACGATGTAGGGCTCGGCGAGGTACTCGGCCAGGGTCAGTTCCTTGCCGCGGATCGCCAGCGGGTTGAGCGAGGCGTTGTGCCGGAACGTCCGGGAGATCGCCGACAACTTCTCCTCGGTCAGCCCGAAGTCGTGCATGTAGCGCCGCATGCCCATGGCGGCGGGTCCTGCGATGTTGAGGAAGCCGTAGTCCGACTCGCCGTACCCGCCGCTCGCCGCCGGGGTGCTGAAGTCGTGGCCCATGGAGCGCTGGGCGGTGCCGTACAGCAGCAGGACGCACTGGGCCATGCCGGTCCGGATGGCCATCGTCGCCAGGTGCAGCGAGAAGTTGCACGTGCCGTAGTCCAGCGTGGCCGAGTAGGCCGGGTTGAGTCCCAGCAGCCTGGCCAGGTCGGTGTCGATGCCGAAGTTGCCGTACGCCTTGCAGGTGACCAGGCCGTCGACCTGGGATTTGTCGATGCCGGCGTCGGCCAGTGCCAGCCGGGCCGCGTCCACCGCGATCTCGTCTGGCGACAGGCCGGGCAGTTCGCCCTGCGCTGTCGTGCCGACACCGATCACGGTGGCCAGCGCAGTGGGGTCGAAAGGCACGAATCCTCCTCGCGATTAGCGGATCAGCCCGGCGGCGCTCCAGCGGGTCAACTGCTCCTCGGTGGCGCCCCGTTGCGCCAGTGCCGCTCTCGCGGACTCACCCAGCGCGGGCGCGGGTGCCGCGTCCGGTACCGGTGTCTCGGAGAACTCCCAGGGCGGCCGGATGTGCGCGGGCACACCGCCACCGCCCTGCGTCACGTTGCCCACCGCGGCGACCTGGGGTGTGGCCAGCAGCGCCGGGTAGTCGTTGACGGCGAACACGTCCGCCCCGTGTTTGGTCAGGATCGCGTCCACCTCGTCGACGGCCCGCGTGCGAAACGCCTGTTCCCACAGCGGTTGCGCCGCGTCGGCGTAGCGGGAGCCGGGCCCGGCGCCCTTGACGACGATGTCCGGGTAGCGCGGGTCCTCGCGCAGCGCGCCGAGGCCGAGATCGTCCAGCAGGGCGTCCCAGTCGACGCTGCCCGCGTGCCGCAGGTCGAAGTAGATGCGCCCGTCGGCACACTGGTAGCCGCGAAACGGCGGGCGCCGGTAGCTCTCCAGGTGAAAGCCCCACCATTCGTCCGGATTGGACAGTGCCAGCCACAGCGTGGACCGCATGGTGAGGAGGGCGCCGACCAGTGTCACGTCCACGACCTCGCCCTGGCCCGGCTCGGCCGCCACCAGCGCCGCGCACACTGCTTGCGCGGCGAAGATGCCCGCGTAGCTGGAGCCGATGTCCACGCCCGCCCTGCCCGGACCGGTCTCGACCGAACCGACCGAGGACGTCGCCTCGGACAGCAGCTGCGCCGCCAGTTCGGAGATCGGCAGGCCGGCCAATGGGCCGTCCGCGCCGAACAGCGACACCCGGCACACGACGTTCGTCGGCCGATCCACCAGCTCGCCCAGGTACGGCCACGCGGCGAGCGCGTCGGTGTCGACCACGACCACGTCCGAACCGCGCGCCAGGCAGATCACCGCCTCCGCAGCGTCCGGCGCGTCAAGGTCCACGGTGGCGCCCAGCTTGTTGCGGTTGAGGACCTGGTGGACGACGCTGCCGCCGTCCCGCCACGCCCGGCTGCGGTCGCCATCGGGTGGTTCGACCTTGACGACCTCGGCGCCCAGATCGGCCAGCAACAGCCCGGTGAACGGCCCTGCCACGCCGTCGGCGATCTCGGTGACCGTCACCCCGGCCAGCGGCCCGGTCACGACCTCACCACCCCGAGCTCGGCCAGGATCTCCTCGCTGTGCTCACCGGCCAGCGGCGGCTCGGTCCACCTCGTGTCGTGCCGGGAGAACCGCCACGGCGACCCGCCGGTGGTCACCGGGCCCCAGTGCCGGGTCGGCACGGTGGGCAACTGCCCGATACCGCGGACCTGTTCGTGCGTGCGGAGATCGGCGAACGTGAGCGGATAGCCGTAGGGCACCTGCGCGGGCTTGAGCCGCCACAACCAGTACGGGCGGGTCCGTCCGCCGACGACCTCGCGCAGCACCTCGGTCAACCTGCCCGCGTTGGCCAGCCGCAGCTCGTTGGTGGCGTAGCCCGGTTCGTCGGCCAGGGCCGGCCGGTCCAGCACGTCACACAGGGCACGCCACTGCTGCTCCGTGGTGGCCGAGATGCCCAGGTGCAGGCCGTCGGCGCAGGTGAACACGTCGTCCGGTGCGGTCAGCTGGCTCGCCGCGCCACGCGGGCGCAGCCGCTCGCCTGCCAGCACCAGCGACAGCGGCACGGTCTGCAACGACATGGCGGCCTTGAGCATGGACACCCGGATGCGCTGGCCCTGCCCGGTCACCTTGCGGTGCCGCAGCGCGGCCAGCACACCGAGCACGGCCAGGTTGCCGGTGCTGCTGTCGAGTTGCGTGTAGTGGCGGTAGAACTCGCCGTCGGCGCCGTTGAGGCTCCAGAATCCCGAGTAGCCCTGGATGACGCCGTCGGACCCGGGCGACGTGGCCATCGGCCCGTCGTGGCCCCAGCCGTTCACGTCGCAGTAGACGATGCCCGGGTTGCGGGCGGCGATCGTGTCGTAGCCAAGGCCCAGCCGGTCCACCACCCCGGGCCGCATGTTCACCAGGAACACGTCGCAGCGGGCCGCGACCTCCCGTGCCGTTGCCACGTCGGCCGGGTCCTTGAGGTCCAGGCCGAGGCCGCGCTTGTTCATGTTCCAGGCCAGGTAGCCGATGGACGTGCCGTCGATGGTGGGCGGCACCTGCCCGAGCCGTTCGGGCGGCGTGCCGGGGCGTTCGACGTGCAGCACGTCGGCGCCCAGCGCTCCCAGGTGCATGCCCGCCCACGGCCCGACCATCCACAGCGTGAGGTCGAAGACGCGGATGCCGGACAACGGGCCGGGACGAGCGGCGGAGTCAGACACGACGGCGGCCTCCCAGCGTGCTGCCACCGTCGACGACGACGTGCGCACCGGTGACCGACCGCAGTGCGGGTGCGCCGAGCAGGGCGATCACCAGGGCCAGCTCGGCCGGGTCCGCGGGATGCCCGACCGGGATGCCGTCGGACAGCCTCGCCCGCGCCGCGTCCCCGTCGATGCTCTCCCGTCGCGCCAGCAGCGACGTGCGCGTGGCGAACCGGTCGGTGTCCGTTGCCCCCGGCGACACGACGTTGACCCGGACACCGTCGGCAGCGAAGGCCGCGGCCATGCTCTCCGTCATGCTGATCACGGCCGCGTTGACGGCACCCACGTGCGGCGAGCCGGGACTCGCACCGAGGCCCGCGGTGCCGGACACGTTGACCACGCAGCCGTGGCGCCGCGTCAGCGCCGGCACCGCCGCCGTGGCCAGTGACCAGTAGCCCAGTGCCTTGAGGGTGAACAGCTCCTGCCAGTCCGGCCTGCCCACGGCGTCCGGCGGCACGTAGTCGAAGGCGGCCGCGTTGTTGACCACCAGATCCACTCCGCCGAACGCGGCGAGCGCGTCGTCGACCAGGCGCGTGCCGCACCCGTCCTGGCGCATGTCCTGTGCGATCGTGCGCAGCTTGTCGCCGAACCCGTCGCCGATCTCCGCGCGCAGCGCGTCCGCGGTCTCCTGCCTGCTGCCCACCGCCAGCACCTGGGCGCCCTGGTCGAGCAGGAGCGCCACGACGGCCTTGCCGATGCCGCGGGTACCGCCGGTCACGATCGCCGCGGCGCCCGCATAGCCCAGGTCAACGCCCATCAGCCACCTCCGGTGTCGCACGGGTGAACGGGTGGTCGCGCAGCCGCTCCCACGCGTCGGGCCACGTCTGGACCGTCTCGAACTCCTCGATCAGCCCGGCCTCGGTGCCCGCTGTGTCGCCGAGCAGCGCGACCGCCTTGAGTGCGGCGTGCCGCAGCGCCACGTCCGCTGTCCACCCGGTGGTCTCCGGCGCGCCGGCCTGCACGGTGTCGGTGGTGCCGTCGGCCCACCGCACGTCCAGTGCTGCCGGCCAGGACAACGGGTCGCGGTCGAACAGGGCACTCAGCGTGTCGTCCACGACCAGCGACACCTTCGGAGTCAGCTCGCGCACGCCCGGCTCGGTCAGGCCCGCCGTGATGACCGACGGGAACAGGTGCGAACCGGTCAGCATGGCCAGCGCGATGCAGTACGGCACGTGGCCCGCCGCCTGGCTGAAGGTCCTCGGGTACGGCTTGTCCCCGCCGGAGATCACGTTGTGCTGGCTGGGTACCCGGACGGTGACCGACTCGATGGCCGCCGCGGTGAAGCCCGGCCTGCGGGTCGCGATCGCCCTGGCCACATCGAGCATGGTGACCAGCGTGTGCGGTGTGCACTCCAGCTTCATCGAGACCTTGGTCAGCATGTCGTCCTGCCCGGCGACCGGCACGTCGTAGTGACCAGGCTCGCCGAACACGTACGCCGGGAAGAAGCCGCCGGGACAGCGCAGCACGCCGGGGTGCACGGCGACCCCCGCCGCGGCCAGGGCCAGGCTGTGCACCGAGCGGCGCAACGCCTCACCGGACTGCAGCCGGATCGCCGACGTCGGTGACGCCGTGCTGGGCCGCAGGCCGCCGCCCTGGCTGCACGCCAGGCCGAGCGCGGCCACCATGTCGTCGTGCGAACGGCCTGCGAGTCTGCCCAGCACCGCGACGGCGGCCAGCGGCCCCGCCGACGGTGTGGGCCGGAACCCTCGCAACTGGTGCGCCATCCTGGGCTTGCCGCCGTTGAGCGTCGAACCGGCCCACTCCATCACGTTGTACCCGACCACGAGCGCGGCCAGTACCTGCCTGCCGCTGACCCGCTGACGCTGCATCGCCACCAGCAGCGCGGGCACGACGATCGAGTTGACGTGCGCTACGGAGCCGAGGCCGGTGTCTGCGTAGTTCTCGCTGAACGCGTAGATGCCCAGCAGGTAGGCCGCGTCGTCGGCCCGGTACCCCGCGGTGACGTCCGGCCAGGCACGAACACCTTCGGTGCCTTCGTCGCCGGGCGGGAACACGCCACGAACCAGGCCGCTGATCGGCGTGGCCCGGCCGTGCGTGACGACGGCCAGGCCGTCCAGCAGCCGGGCGGACGCCCAGCGGACGTGATCGGGCGGTGCCAGGATCTCGTCGTCGGGTGCGAGGCAGTACGCGGCCAGCGCGTCCAGTTCGGCCACGCCGGGGGCCGATTCGGCTGCCCCGGCGGGCGCTGTCGTCCCGGCCGTCATGAGGCCTGCGCCGAGGACGCGACGACATCGGTGTAGGCGACCGGCGTCTTGAGCACGCCGGCGTCCATCAGCAGCGTGTTGGCCGCGTCGACGCCCGCCTTGCTCATCGTGGCCGAGTACAGCTTCTGGTAGTGCGCGATCGCCTTGGCCAGAACGGCCTTGTCGATACCCGGGAAGTCTGGACTGACCACAGTGGCCAGTGCGGTGACGCCCGCGGGGTCCAGGCCCGCGATGTAGCTGTCGGCTTCGGCCACGGCGTCGTGCACGCCCTTGACGGCCTTGGGATTGGCCGAGATGAACTGACTGGAGGCCGCGATCCCGTTGGTGATCAGGTTGTCGAACAACGCCGGCCGGTTGCCCTGGTACTCGTAGTAGACGACACGGCCATCACCCGAGGACGTCACCTGCGTGGTCACCGGTTCCTGCGACATGAACGCGTCGAGCTGGCCGCTCTTGAGCGCCGCCACCTGGGCGCTGAGCGTGCCCGCCGGGATGATCGTCACGTCGGTGGCCGGGTTGAGCCCCGCCTGCTCGAGCGTGTACTCCAGCGCGTAGTACGTGGCCGAACCCTTGGACGACACGCCGATCTTCTTGCCCTTGAGATCCTTGATCACCGCCGGGTAGCCCTGGCTCTCGTGCGGCAGGTGGACGTTGCTGCCGACCACGAGCTCACCGAACGAGCCGGTCGCTGCGCCGACGACGTATTTGACGTCCTCGCCCTTCGACGCCGCGGTGAGCGCCTCGAAGATCGCCACGTTGGCCATCTGCGCGGAGCCCGACAGCATCGCCTGCATGGCGGCGCTGCCGCTGCTGACGGTCACGAAGTTGGGCGTGATGCCGTGCTGTGCGAAGAAGCCCTTCCGGTTGGCCACGTACACCGACAGGCTGGCGAAGCTGCCGTTGAACGAGGTGAGCGTGACGGTGGACTTGCCGGAGCTGTTGGTGGCCGCGGTGGTGCTGGTCGAACCCGACCCGCACGCCGCGATGCCGAGCAGTGCCGCGAGCAGGCCGATCGAAAGCCGGATGGCGGCGCGTGTCTTCACGTGTCGTCTCATGTGGTCACTCCTTGGGTCGCTCGGCGCTGACGTCGACGTCAGCGCCAGCTGGATGTGCGTGTCTCGAGCATCGTGAAGATCCCGTTGAGCACCAACGCGATCACGATCAGCACCAGGATGATGGCGAACATGTCACCGGTGGCGAAGGACTGCGCGTCGGTGTTCAACGCGGCCCCGAGGCCGTGCTGCGCTGCGATGATCTCGCCGATGACGGCGCCGCCGAGAGCTTGGGCGACACCCAGTTTCGCACCCGTGATCACCCACGGGGCCGTCGCGGGAATGGTGACCTTGCGGACGATCGCCAGCCGTCGGGCGCGGAAGGTGTGCATCAGCATCAGCTGGTCCGCGTCGATGGTGGTGGCGCCCTGGTATGCGTTGAGGAACAGCGGGAAGAACACGAGGCTGATGACCAGCGCGATCTTGGAGTTCATACCCAGCCCGAACCACAGGATGAACAAGGACGACAACGCGATGCGGGGCAGGCAGTTCAACGCGTTCATGATCGGGTCGACGACGCGATACGCCGTGCGGGAGAACGCCAGCCCGAACCCGAGGATCACGCCTGCCGCGCCGCCGATGAGGAACCCGATCACCGTCTCGTACATCGTGTAGCGCAGGTCGGTGTAGAACGTGCCCGACACCAGCAGGTGCCGTAGCGACGTCCAGATGTCACTCGGTTTGCTGTAGAAGAACTGGTTGTGCGTCGACCTGCTGCCCACGTACTGCCACAGCAACAGCAGCACCACGATGAGCAGCACGCGCAGGACGTACACGCGCACGGTCTCCGAGGTGGTCCTGCGCCGCCGCCGTGGCGTGCGAGCGGCCCTGCCGCCCGGAGCATCCGGTGGCGCCACTGCCTGCGTACTCATCTCGCCTCCACCTCAGTACTCGACGTCGGTCTTGAGCAGCTGCCAGATGTCGTCGTAGATCTCGTTGAACTCAGGCGTCCTGCGCAGGTCCTCGATCTGGCGTGGCCGTGGGAAGTCCACGGCGAACCGGTGCAGCAGCCGGGCGGGCCGTGGTGAGAACAGCAGCACCTCGTCGGCCATGAACACGGCCTCCTGGATGTCGTGGGTGACGAGCACGACGGTCTTGCGGTCGCGTTGCCACACCTCCAGGAAGAATTCCTGGGCCTTCATCCGGGTCTGCGCGTCCAGCGCGCTGAACGGTTCGTCCAGCAGCATGATGTCCGGGTCGTAGGCCAGGATCCGGGCCAGCGACACGCGCTGACGCATACCGTGCGACAGGGCCTTGACCGCGTGGTCACCGAACCCGCCGAGGCCGACGCGGTCCAGCAGCTGTTCCGCTATGCGGTGGCGTTGCGCGGCGGAGGTCCTGCCGAGCAGTTCCAGTGGCAGCTCGACGTTCTTCTGTGCGGTACGCCAGGGCAGCAATGCGTCCCGCGCCAGCAGGTAACCCGCCCTGGCGGCGGCCGAGCCCGGTCGTCCACCGCGGATCGTGACGGTGCCCGACGTCGGCTGGATCGCGTCGGCGAGCAGGTTGAGGATCGTCGTCTTGCCGCAGCCACTCGGCCCGATGATGGCCGTGAAGCTGCCCACCTGGATGTCGAGATCCAGTCCGTCGAGGACAGGGGCGGGATGTCCCGACCTGTCCGGAAAGCTCACGTGCACGTCGTCGAATCGGGCGAGCACGCCGGAATCCTCCACAGTGGAGGATCGATCGGCGTCATTCGTGCGCCGGGAGCGCACGCCGAGACCGGCGGACGGGGGAAGTTTGCTGGTCATGGGCACCCTTTCTCCGCGACCACGACCGAGCGGCGTACTCACGCGGATCAGCACGGCGGACCTGTGTCCGCCGGGGCTACCTTTTACATTGTGGAAGTGGTTTCCACGTTGTGCAAGCGATCGTATGAGGCCACTATGGGCCCGTCAAGCGCCACAGCGAAGCGACAGCCGCGGTGAGAGGATTCGTGGCCGAGTCGTTGTCGTCTGACCGAGGCGGCCGGCCGGTCGACATGGAGGAGCAGTGGAGGACAGCGCACAGCCGCGGGGTTCACAGGCGATCGTGCGCGCCATCGGGGTGCTGGGGGCGTTCAGCGCGCAACGGTCGGCGTTGACGACCACGGAGATCGCGGGCGAGATCGGGGTGTCGGTACCCACCGCGCACCGGATCGCCAAGACCTTGGAGACCCACGGGTACCTGACCAGGGACCGCGACAGCAAGGCGTTCTCCTTGGGACCGGAGGTGCTGCGGCTGGCCAAGCTCGTCACCGACAACCAGCCGACCACGGTCACCAGCCAGACCCTGGCCGCCATCCGGGACGCCACGGGCGAGACCGTGAGCCTCCAGATCCGCGTCGGCGACCGGAGGATCTGCATCGCCGAGGAGGTCTCCCGGCAGCCGTTCCGCATCACGTCGGGTGTCGGCCAGTCGTATCCACTCATCGCGGGAGCGGCGGGCAAGGCGATCCTGTCGTTGCTGCCCGACGACGAGGTGGAGCGGCTGATCAACGTGCCGCCGCCCACCGACTCGTGGCCGCTGCCCACCCGCGAACTGCTGTCCTCGGTGCGCAGAACGCGCGACATCGGCTTCGCCACCAGCGAGGGCGAAACGGTCCGGGGCGCCATCGCCCTGGCCGTCCCGCTGCCGTGGTCGGGCAGCGAGGCACCGTCCGCCCTGAACGTGGTCGGCCCACGCGACCGCATGACGCCCACGGCGATAGAGAAAGGTATCGCGGCGATCCACGCCATCGCCGAACCGCTGCGCGAGCGCCACAAGCGGGCCTGATCGCGCGGTCTCGACCCCACGGGTTCGGCGGCACCTCCGATTGCCGCGGGATGCCCTCGGCGACGGGGTGCGGCGACCGGATCGGTCTTGCACACCAACGCGATCAGCCCCGCCGCGGCGGGCGTTGGTGATCCACGTCGTCGTTCCGGTGACCACGTAGGCGTGGCCGCCGCGGCGGGCGTTGGTGATCCACGTCGTCGTTCCGGTGACCACGTAGGCGTGGCCGCCGCGGCGGGCCGTCGTCGCGATGGCCCGCAGGTCGCAGCCGCCACCGGGTTCGGTCAGTGCCATCGTCGCCATCGGCTCGCCGACCGCCGGCCGTGGCAGGTAGCGACGCTTGTGCTCCTCGGTCGCCGAAGTCGGCCAGCAGGCGGCACACGACGGACCGGTCGCCCGTCGCGCCCGCCAGGCTCAGCCGGCCGCGGGCCAGTTCCGCGCACCGCAGCACGAAACACGGGCCGGACACGGGGTTGCCGCCATATTCCTCCGGCACGCACAGTCCGTGGACGCCCAGCCGGCGTCAGCTCTTCGGTCAGCCGCTCCGGGTACACGTCACCGTGCTCCAGCTCGCGTGCCACCGGCCGCACGTCGCGGTCGGCGAACTGCCGGACGGTCTTGACGAGGATCTCCTCGCCGGCGTTCAACATGGTCGTCATCAACTCACCTCGTGTCGGTGGTCAGCACGAGCGCACCGCCGTCGAGCATCGGCGATCCGACGAACACGCCCACGGCGTCCGCACCCGGCACCTGCCGGGGCCCTGCTCGGCCCGCCACCTGCAGCGCCGCCTCGGCGACGTGGGCCAGGCCGTGTGTGCGTCCGGCGGACAGGCTCCCGCCGAACGTGTTGACCGGCGGGTGGTCGGTCTCCAGGTAGGCCAGCGCCTCCCCAGGCCTACAGCAGCCCGCGCCTTCCAGCCAGTACAGGGCGGACGGCGCGAACCCGTCGTAGGCCTGGATCGCGGACAGGTCGTCCACGCCGACACCGCTGCGCGCCCACAACGCGGCGGCGACCTTGCCGGCGCGCTCCAGGTGGTCGTCGACGGTGTAGTGCAGGCGCGCCGGGCCGGACGCGATGTTCGGCACCACACCGGCCAGCCGGGCCGCCCACGGCCGGTCCCGCGCGCGATCGGCCGTGGTCAGCACCAGCGCGACACAAGCCTGCACCGGCACGTCGCAGTCGAACAACCGCAACGGATCGCTGACCATCCTGCTGTCCGCATAGTCGCGTTCGGACAGTGGCCGGTCACGGAAGATCGCGTACGGGTTGTCCGCCGCGTGCCGCCGCGACCGGACGGCCAGGGCGCCCAGTCGCAGCGGGTCCAGGCCGTAGCGCTCCAGGTAGCGGCGGTACGCCAGCGCGTGCCACTGGACAGGGCTGATCAGCTGCCACGGCGCGCTGAACTGCTCGTCCCCGCCGACGGCGGGCGGAGTGTCGAGCCTGCCGTAGCCGTGGCCGGGCAGGCGCAGCGCCCGCCACACCAGCGCGTACGTGCACAGGCCCGCTCTCAGGGCCGAATCGGCCTGACCGATCGAGGACGTGATCATGCCCCGGTTCGACTCCGCCGCCCACGTGACCGAGCCGAAGCCCAGTTGCCGCACGGCGTAGTCCACCGAGACCACATCGATCCCGTCCTGCGCGCCCGCGCCGACGAACGGTGCCTTCGGGTAGGTCGCCAGCCCGTCCACGTCGGCCGCGGTGATGCCCACGTCGGCCAGCGCCCGGCCGATCGCGGTGGCCGCGTGCCGGTGCAGGGTGGTGCGCGCGGGCCGTTCCGGCACGGACTGGCCCACGCCCACGACACAGGTGTCCACGGCTCACCCTCCCGCCGGGACGAACTGCGGCAGCAGCAGTCCGCCGTCCACCGGTTCGAAGTCCACCCGCACCGGCATGCCCGCGTACGGGTCGAGCCGCCTGCCACGGCGTCGGCAGAAGTGCACGTCGTCGGAGGCGAACACCAGGTCCTCCGGCGTGGTGACCAGGAAACAGGTGAACGGCAGGTCGTCGCGCCAGGACGCCACGAACGGCTGGTGCACCTCGGTCCAGGTCAGCACGGTGCCCACCCCGCTGACCTCGGCGAACGCCACGTCGTCGGCACCGCACGACGCGCAGGCGGGTCGCGGCGGGTGTTGCCAGCGGTCGCAGGCCGCACACCGCTGCGCGACGAGGCTGCGCCTGCTCGCGGCCTCCCAGAACGGTGCGGTCAGCTCGTCGGGCACCGGTGTCGCCCGCGGCATCGTCACTCTCCCGCCGCCGCCAGCTCCTCGATGACCTTGTCCTTGAGCAACTGCTTGGCCACCTTGCCGCTGGCCGTCCTGGGCACCCAGTCCGACGGGCGGACCAGGACGTGGCCGGGTGTCTTGAAGCTGGCCGCGGTCTCCCGCAGGTACGCCTGGGCGTCGATACCGGACAGCTCGCCCGACACCGCGAGCACAGCCACCATCACCTCGCCGCGGGCCTCGTCGGGCACTCCGACCACCGCCGCCTCCCGGATCCGCGGATGGCGCAGCAGCAACTGCTCGACCTCGACCGGCGACACGTTGATGCCGCCGACCTTGATCATCTCCTTCTGGCGGGAGTGGTAGCGGAAGTAACCGTCCGGGCCGAAGGCGCCGAGGTCGCCGGTGAGGTAGTAGCCATCGTCGGTGATCGCCTTCTTGGTCTCCTCGGGATTCTCGAAATAGCTGTCGATGACATGGCCACGGACCAGGAGCACACCGACCTCGCCGGGCGGCAGGTCCTCGAAGGTGACAGGGTCGACGACCCGGAACCGGAAGCCGGGCAACGGGAACCCACAGGTCTCCAGCTTCAGGTCCAGCGAGTCGGACGGATTGCCGCCGAAGCAGTTGCCGTACAGCTCGGTGGCACCGTAGGAGGCCGTCGCGCCGGACACGCCCATGTCCTCGATGAGGATGCGCCGCTCGGCCTGCGAGATGCCCGCGGCGCCCTTGCTCAGGCTGCGGATACGCTCGCGCGAGTAGGCAGGCGACTCGTAGATCATCCGGATCATGTTGCTCATGCCGTAGAACACCGTGCACTGTTCGCGTTCGATGACGTCCAGTGCCTTCTCCGGGTCGAACGCGCCCTGCAGCACGAGGGTGGCCGCGTGGGTGAGGAACACCGGGAAGCAGTTCGCCGCGCCCAGGCCGTAGAACAACGGTGAACCCAGCCAGATGCGGTCGGTGTGCGTGACACCCCTGCGTTCGCCGATGCCGTACCCGTTCTCCAGGATGCCGCCCTGGTTGAGCGCCACTCCCTTGGGCTCGGCGGTGCTGCCCGACGTGTAGAGCAGGAACAGCGGGTCACCCGGGTCGACCTCGGCCGTGGCCGCCGCCAGGTCGGCGTCGGACACGCTCGCACCCAGGGCCAGGAACTCGTCCCAGGTGAACGCGCCGGGATGGCTGCCCGCCAGGTAGGTCAGCGAGCGCAGCGCGGGCATCCGCTCCAGGTGCAGGTCGCCGGGCGTGCCCAGCTCGATGCCGGGGTCGATGCCCGCGATGTCGGCGCTGTAGTCGCGCTTCAGGAAGCCGGGCTCGGCGATGAGCACACCGGCACGGGTGTGCGTCATGGTCCAGCGGAGTTCCTCGGGCTTGTACCACGTGTTCAGCGGCACGTAGGTCGCGCCGAGCAGGCCCGCGGCCAGGCCGGCGACGACCCATTCGGGCCGGTTGCTGATCAGCGCGGCCACCCGGTCGCCGCGCCGCACGCCCTGGGCGAGCAGCGACCGGGCGACCGCGCCGGCCTGCTCGCGCAGTTGTGCGTAGGTGATGCGCTGGTCGTCGGAAATGACGGCCAGGCTGTCCCCGTACCGATCGGCTACTTCGTCCAGCAGGCCACTCACGGTGCGGCTCGACCACTCCACAACAGACCTCCTCGTCGACTGCCCATGCCTCCCGCGCCCAGTCACGGCACCAGGATCGCCCGGCCCAGCACCTTCCCCGCGTCCACGGCCTCGTGCGCCCGCACCGCGTCCGCGAGCGCGAAGCGTTCGGTCACGCCGCGCACCTTGCCGCTCGCGACGAGTTCCATCGACTTCATGAACGTCGACATCAACGTCGACCCCGACCCGGTGATCACCGCTTCCTTGAAGAACACGAACGCCGGGAAGAGGCTGATCTTCTGCCGGTAGAGCTGCCCTGTCAGCACGTAGCGGCCCCGCCGGGCCAGCGCCCGGAAGCACGGCCCGAAGACGTCGGGGTGACCGACGTTGTCCAGCACCAGTTCCGGCCCCTTCCCGTGGGTCAGCTCCAGCAACTGGTTCGGCGTGTCCGGCGAGATGACGACGACGTCGTCGGCGCCGTACCGGGCCAGCAGGGGTGCCTTGCGCTCCGAGGACGTCAGCGCGATCACCCGGGCGCCCAGCGCCGCTGCGACCTGCAGTGCGTGCAGGCCCAGCCCGCCGCCGGCACCGCTGATCACGGCGGTCTCCCCTGGCTGCAGCCTGCCGACGTTGGTCAGCGCCTGCAGGCAGGTGCCCACGGCACACGCGGTCAGCGCCGCGTCGGCGTAGTCGACGCCGTCCGGGATCTTCAGCAGCGTGTCCTGTTCCAGTGCGGCCAGTTCGGCCCCGCCGCCGTAGGTGAACCGCTTGTCCGCGCAGGACAGTTCATCGCCCGAGCGGCACGGCAGGCAGTGCCCGCAGGTGCTGAACTGCTTGCCGGCCACCCGGTCGCCGACGGCGAAGCCGCGCACCGCGCGGCCCACCTCGACGATCTCGCCCGCGATCTCATGGCCCAGGACGGCGGGCAGCGGGATGTGCGCGAGCCCGGCCCGGTCGGCCGAGTCGTGCCCGCACACACCGCACGCGGCGACCCGCACCACGACCTGGTTGCCGGTCGGCGTGGGGTCGGGCAGATCGGTGTAGGACAGGACGTCCGGCCCGCCGGTCTCGGAGAACATCACGGCCTTCACGACGGCTCCCTCCTCAGACGAGCGCGTAGGCGTTGGCCGGGCTGCCGACGCCACGCGGTATCCGCAGGGCGGCCGAGACCAGCAGGAACTCGTACCGGCCACTGTGGGCACAGTAACGCGAGAGGTCGGCCAGGTAGAAGAACTCACCGATGGCCATGCCCAGCAACGGGATCATCCTGCGATGCAGGAAACCCTTCTCCCGGATGACCGGCAGCGTCTCGCAGGCGATGTTGTCCGCCGCGACGGACACGATCCCGTTGTCCCACAGGAACTCCGCTGTGTCCCGGGAGGACTCCAGGCCAGGCGTCGCCATGCCGTTGCCGACGCTGCCCCGCAGCTCATCGCGCGCGGCCCTGGGCAACGCCTGGTACCACTCCATCCACCCGGTGCGCAGCACCAGGAAATCGCCGGAGCGGAAGTGCACGCCCTGCGCCGAGGCCACGGTGTCGATCAGCGCGCCGGTGATCTCGAACTGTTCGTCCGCACGCAACGGCGTGCCCCGTTCTTCGAGGTAGCGGGCGACGTCGACCAGCACGCCCCGGCCCATCGGGCCGCGCCGCGACCACAGGTCGATGCCCAGGTCGTCGTTGCGGTCCAGGTCCTCGTCGCTGCGCCCGCCCCAGTAGCCGCGATCGCGGAAGCGCACGTGCCGCAGGCCGTCCCACTGGCTGGAGAACTGGAGGAACAGGTTGTCCACGGAGTCGTCGCGGCCGTTGCGGGTCATCTCGACGACGTGCCGGTAGGGCGTGCGCCGAGGGAAGATGCCCGGGTCCGGCTCGTTGAGCGGCAGGGTCAGCGGGATGATCTCACCGTCGATGACCAGCCGGGCAGCCGCCTTGATCTGCTCCGGCCCGACGCGGTTGAGTGAGCCGAGGTTGTCCTCGCGGCCCCAGACGTCCCAGGCGTGGCGCTCCTCGGTGCCCGGCACCACCGGCAGTTCGCTGAACTTCGGCGTCATACCGACTCGGCCTTGACGAAGCAGAGCACGCCGTAGCCGTCGTTCGCCGCCAGGTAGGCGGCCTGCACCGGTGTCCCCGCCGTCTGGTCGACGTCACCGATCAGCCTGCCGGGCAGCCGTTGACCGCCCGCCATGTCGACCTGTGCGGTCACGAACGGGACTTCCGTCGCCCACGACTGGTCCCCGGTGGCACGCCGCACGGTCACGGCGGCCGACACGGTGCCAGTGGTGGGCACGTCGATCCAGGTGTGCTCCAGCGCGCCGCAGTGCCAGCACACCGGGGCGATCGGGAACCGGACCGTCTGGCAGGAGTCGCAGCGCTGCAACCGCAACGCGCCCTCACCCAGCCCCCGCCAGAACGGCTCCGACTCGGGGTGCACGACGGGCGCGGGCCCTCGGTACTCCCCCGCCTTGCGCAGTACGGACATGTGAACCTGCTTTCCGGATCGGTGAGGTGGATCAGACCGTGAACACCATCGAGTCGGCCCAGGGCGTGGTCCATTGCACGACCTCGGCACCGGGTACCTGCCGCTGCCCCGCCTCGCCGCGCAACTGGCGGACCATCTCGACCAGGTGGTTGTAACCGGCCAGGTGGCCCTCGGACATGAGGCCACCGTTGGTGTTGACCGGCAGCGGCGCGTCGACGGTCAGGCCGTTCTTGCGGATCCACGCCGGAGCCTCGCCCTCGCCGCAGAACCCGAAGCGCTCCAGCACCATCCACAGGTTGCTGGAGAACGAGTCGTACACGTACAACGCGTCGACGTCGTCGCGGCTCACACCCGCCATCTCGTATACCGGCTGCGGCTGCGGCTGGTAGGGGAAGTCGGCACCGAAACCGACGCCGAGCCCGGGCCGGGAGAACATCATGTAGTTGTCCCGGTTGGACCGGATGCTCTGCGCGCCGGCGACCTTGACGGGTCGTTTCGCGAGGTCGCGGGCCCGATCCGCGCTGGTCACGATCAGGCACGTCGAGCCCTCGTTGGTCAGCGAGAAGTCGCAGCGGTGGAACGGGCCCGCGATGACCGGCTCCTCCAGATAGGACTGCTCGGTCAGTGGCTTGTCCTTGAGCACGGCGATCGGGTTGAGCGCGGCGTTGCGGCGGTACCCGATGCCGATGCGGGCCAGGTCCTCCCAGGTGGCGCCGTACTTGTCCATGTAGCGCTGCGCGACCAGGGACGTGGCCGAACCGGGCGTGTCGATGCCGTGCACCGACCACTCGCCGTGGCCGCCGCCGGTGTCCCGCTGGCCTTCCACGGTGGAGTGGCCGCCCATGCCCTTGAGGTGCTTGGCGTAGCCCCGGCGGGTGGTCGACGTGTTGGCGATGGCGACCACGTCGGCCAGCCCGGCCCGCACCGCCAGCCCGGCGTGCACGACCAGGCCGGTCGCCCACCTGCCGTGCGCCCATGCCTGGTCGACGTAGCGGCAGTCCAGGCCGGTCACCGCCGTGAACTCCTCGTAGTCCACGCCCGTCGGCGAGCCGTGCGCCGTGGCGAACCCGTCGACGTCGGCACGCTCCAGACCGGCGTCGGCCAGCGCCGCCTGGAATGCCTCCACCTGCAGGTGCATCGCGCTCTTGCCGAGATCGAAGCCGAACTTCTCGCTCGTCCCGACGCCGACGACGCAGATGTCGCTGTCACTGACCTTCACGCGGTTCCTCCTAGGCCCGTTGCCAGACCTCGCCTGGCTTCTTCGGGTGCCGGTACTGGTGGGCATAGCCGGGCAGCGCGTAGGGCACGCTGCCGATCTCGCCGTCGGCCTTGTCGGCGGCGGCCATCAGCCGGTCCTCCGCCGCGTAGTCGAACGGGTCGCCGAGCTGGTTCTCCGCCTCACTGCCGCGGTCGAGCGGATGGGCCAGCAACCACTCCACGGACGCCGCCAGCGCGTCGGCGGAGGGCAGTTCGTCGGCGTAGCCCAGCTCGGTGCGGACGCGCTCCGAGTCGGACAGCCGGTGGTTGCGTTCGTATCGCCACAGCGGGTGGCACGGCCTGGCCTGGTCCCAGGGCAGGTCGACGTACTCGAACGTGTGGCCCACGACCGAGGCGACGAAGTCGATGCGCTGGCGCATCGTGTAGGTGTGTGCGTCGCACACGATGTAGCTGCGGCCCGCGGCGGCGTCGGGCCGGTCGGCGGCCAGCAGCACCGACCGCGCCACGTTCGCCGTGTAGCCGCGGGTCTCCAGTTTCAGGCCACCGTCGGCGATGACCATGCGGGCCCGGCGATCCAGTGCCCTGCGGATGATCGACCAGTCCTGCGGGCCGGGCTGTCGCGGTCCGTACAGCACCGGGTAACCCAGGTAGGTCGCGCTGAACGCGCCATCGGCGTGCGCGGCGAACAGGATGTCCTGCGCCTGGGCCATCCGCAGGGCCAGTTTCGTGCTGTCCGTCTCGTCGGCAGCCGGGATGACCCTCGCCTCGGTCAGCAGTGCCGGCCTGCCCAGGCCGCCCCAGCGCGGGTCGGCCGGCCCGGCGGCCATACCGGTGGACGCGCCGATCGCGATCAGCCTGCCTGCCCGGCCGCGCAACACGTCCACGATCACCCTCAGCCTGCCGTACTGGGCGACCACGAGGTCGAACGTCCGGCCGGCCAGCGCGTCGGCCAGTGTCTCGGCGAAGTGCGGGTCGGCGTGGACGTGCGGCACGGATGCGGGCAGTTCGGCCAGTTCGTGCAGTCCGCCGTGCAGGATCGTGACGTCGTAGCCGCGCTCCACCAGGCCGTGCACGACCACCGGGCCGGTCGGGCCGGTGCCGCCGATCACCAGAGCTGACGCGTTCACTCCGCCCCCGGCTTCCCGGCCCCGGGCACCATGTCCCCGAAGAAGGCCGACTCCATCGCGCCGTTGCCGCGCAGTTGTGCACTGGTCCCGGAGAACACGACCTCGCCGCCCTGCACGACGTAACCGCGCGAGCACAGCTCCAGTGCCTCGTGGATGCGCTGTTCCACGATCAACGTGGTGACCGTGCCGTCGGCGGCCAGTCGCGCGAGCTGCTCGAAGATGCCCGCCACGACCTGGGGTGCGAGACCCAGTGACGGCTCGTCCAGCAGCAGCAGTTTCGGCTGCGACATCAGCGCCCTGCCGATGGCGACCATCTGCTGCTCACCGCCGCTCATCGTGCCGACGAGCTGCCTGGTGCGGTCGCGCAACCGGGGAAACATCTCCAGCATCTGCTCGACCCGTTCCCGGATGACCTTGCGGTCGACGAAGCTGACAGCGCCCAGGACGAGGTTGTCCAGCACGGTCATCTCCGGGAACAGGCCCCTGCCCTCCGGCACGTGCGCGATCCCCAGGGCAGCCACCTGGTAGTCGGGCACGGCCCGGACATCAGTGCCGTCCATCGTGATGCTGCCGGAGAACACCCGGCACGCCTGGAAGATCGACCGCAGGAACGTGGTCTTACCCGCGCCGTTGGGTCCCAGCACCGCCACGGACTCACCGCGGTCGACGGTCATCGACACGCCGTGCAGTACCCGGGCGACGCCGTACCCGGCCACCATGTCCCGTACCTGGAACATCGGCCCTGACCCGGTTGTCGTCATGGCATTCCCCTCACGCCTCGCTCGCCGACTTCTCGCCCAGATACGCCGCGAGCACCTGCGGATCGGCGAGGACCTCGGCGGTCGGCCCGTCGGCGATCAGCGTTCCTTCCACGAGCACCGCCAGCCGGGTGCAGAACCTGCGGACGTCGGCGATCAGGTGCTCGATCATCACGGTGGCCCAGTCGCGGCTCTCGCTGATCTCGATGAGCCGGTCCAGCACCTCGATGCGTTCTCCTGGCATCAGGCCGGCCAGCAGTTCGTCCAGCAGCACGACCTTCGGGTCGGCGGCGATGATCCTGGCCAGCTCGACCAGTTTCGCGGTCACCGGGTTGAGATCGGCCATCTCCCGGTCGCTGACCGAGGCCAGGCCCAGCGTGCGCAGCGCGTCGTAGGCACGTTCGGCCGAGCGGGCCATCGGCTCGCCCGTCGACAACGGGCCGAGCATCACGCTGTCCAGCACGATCAGGCGAGGGAACGGGTGCGCCACCTGGAACGTGCGGGACAGCCCGGCCCGGAAGTGCCGGTGGGGCGTGGCCCTGGTGACGTCGGCGCCGGCCAGCGACACCCGGCCCGACGTCGGCCGGATCTCGCCGGACAGCGTGTTGACCAGGCTGGTCTTGCCGGCACCGTTGGGCCCGATCAGGCCGATCCGTTCGCCCGGCGACACTCGCAGCGTCACGTCGTTGACGGCGACGACTCCACCGAACTCGACGCGGATCGCGTCCGCGGTCAGTACGGTATTCACATCGGCTGCCATCACGCGACCGTCCTTTCCGCCGCACCGTGGGCGGGCCGCGGGTCCGCAGTCGCGCTGCCGCGGCGGTTGCGGATGGCCGTGGCGATCGTGGGATAGGCCCCGCGCGGGAACCACAGCGCCACGATCAGCAGCAGCACCGCGTAGCTGATCTGGTCCAGCCCCGGCGTCTGATACAGGTAGGTGCGAGCCAGTTGCGCCAGTGGCACGATGATCAGCCCGCCCAGCACCGGCCCCAGGACCGTGCCGGCGCCACCGACCAGCGAGACCACCAGGGCCTGCACGGACACCGAGGGGTCGAAGGCGTCGTTCGGGTCGAACACGAACGTCAACTGCCCGTACAGCGCGCCCGCCACCGAGGCGAACACCGACGCGATGAGGAACGCGTACAGCTTGTACCGGTAGGTCGGTACGCCGGACGCCTCGGCGGCGCGGGGGTTCTCGCGGATCGCCACGAAGTAGCGTCCCATCTTGCGGCCGGAGATGAACCAGGTCAGCGCCGCCGCCACGATGACCAGCACGCCTCCGGCCAGCACGTAACTGGACGGGTCGGTGAAGTAGAAGTTGGCGAAGCTGCCGGTCGGGTGGAAGGGCCGCTCCACGTCGAAGAAGCCGAAGTAGAGCAGCACCGCCTGCACGATCAACGGGACCATCAGCGACGCGATGGCGAAGAAGAACCCCGGTAGCCGCAGGGTGGCCAGGCCGACGATCAGCGCCAGGATCAACGATCCGACGATGCCCACGAGGATGCCGACGTACTGGTTGACGCCTGCCGTGCCCAGTTGCAGCACGGCGAAGTCGGTGAGGCCGAAGAACGCTGCCTGGCCAAGGGCCAGTGGTCCGGCGAAACCGGAGATGATGTTCCAGCTCTGTCCCATCAGGATGAACGTCATCGTGAACGCCGCCGTCTCGGCGAACCCGGCCACGTGGAACGAGCCGCCCGCGAAGGCGACGACGAGCACGACGACCGCGATCATCTCGTAGCGGGTCCTGGTCCTGGCCGGTGTGCTCAGGAACGCGTGGGGATCGCCGGCCGGACTGCGGGGTTTCTGCTGCGTCAGGGTCATCATGTGGACCTTTCCGTGAGCAGCGCGGAGTTGCCGAGAATGCCCTGCGGCCGGGCCATCAGCATCAGCACGAAGATCAGGTAGATGATGGCGTTCTCCAGTTGCGGCGGCAGGAACTGCGTGGTGAGGCCCTGCAGGATCCCGACGACGAACCCACCGAGCAAGGCGCCGGGAATGCTGCCCAGGCCGCCCATGATCGGGATGATGAACATCAGGACCAGCAGTGGCGCCGCGGACGTCGGGTTCACCGGCGTCCCGATGGCGTACAGCGCGCCGACCAGGCCCGCCAGGGCGATGGTCAGGGCGAACGCCAGACCGTAGACGCTGCGCACGTTGATCGCGCAGTACGTCGCCGACTCCCGTCGCTGCGACGTGGCGCGGATCTTCAGGCCGAACTGGGTCCGGTTGAGCAGCAACCAGACCAGCCCGAAGGCCAGCAGCGCGATGCCGAAGATCAGCAGCGACGACCAGGTGACGAACACGCCCTGCATCACCCGGAAGCCACTGGTGGTCAGACCGCTGGGCACCGTCCGGCTGGTCGCGCCGAAGATCAGGTTCAGCAGGGCCTGGATCAGCGTCAGCAGGGCGAGCGTGGCGATCATCTGGGCCCGCTCACCCCGGGCCACGAGCGGCCGGATCAGCGGCCGTTCCAGCAGCAGACCGAGCAGGCCCATGGCGACGACGACCGGGATCACCAGGATGAACGGCGAGACACCGGTGGCATGCCACAGGAAGTACAGCAGGTACATGCCGATCAGCGCGAAGCTCGCGTGCGCGAAGTTGATGAACCTCAGGACGCCGAGGATCAGCTGCTTGCCCAGGCCGAGCACGGCCCACAGGCCACCGATCAGGATGCCGTTGATGAGGATCTGCAATGCCGTGGACACCGGTTCACCTCACTGGCTCGGATTGCGCGGGAAGAAGGCCTTGGCCGTGGCCACCGACGGCGGGTAGACGGTGACCGGTTTGCCTTGCTGCCACTGGACGATGACGGCGTGGTTGGTGGCCGACCGGCCGGTCTTGTCGAACCGGACGCAGTCGCACGGCCACACCGAACCCGCGGGGCCGCCCTTGATGTTCAGCGCGGACAGCGCGTCCCTGACCTTGGTGCTGTCGGTGGACTTCGCCGCCTGGAGTGCCTGCGCGATCATGTAGACCTCCGAGTAGGGCACGAGGTTGTACTCGTTGGGCACCTGGCCGCGCGCGGTGATCCGGTTGGCCAGCGCCTGGTCGGACGGGTAGATGCCGGCCGACACCGCCGCCATCACACCCTGCGAGCCGGACGCGCCCAGTGCGTCGACGAAGCTCTTGCTGACGTAGGGCGCACCGGAGAGCACCCACGGCACCGGAGTGAGGCCCTGTGCGATCTGTTGTTTCTGGATCGCGATCACGTCGGGCGTCGTGCTGCCGACGAACAGGATCTGCGCGCCGCCGCCGTGGATCTTGTTGACCAGGCCCGACGTCACCGCGCCGGTGACCGAACCCGGTTGCAGCGTCTCGTTGAGCGCGACCTGCCAGCCGTAGCGGGGCGCGTAGATGGACTGGATCTCCTTGGCGGTGTCCACGAGCACCGAGTTGGTGCCCGGCAGCAGCGCCACCCGCTTGACGTCCACATGGGCGGTCTTGGCCAGTTGCGCGACCGCGGGATAGGTCTCCTTGTCCAGTTCGGAGGACAGCGGGCTGGTGATGAACAGGTAGCGGAACCCGCGGGTGGTCAGCTGGTCCCCGAATGTCACGTCCAGCCACGGTGTCTTGTGTTCCTCGGACACCTGGGTGGCGGCGATGGTGTTGGACGTGATGCCGGTGCCGATGCCCGCGACGACGTGCCCGGTGGCCAGCAGGCTGGACATGGCCGACACGCTGTCGGAGACCTCGGTGCCCGCGTCGCGCACGTCCAGCGCGAGCTTCGCACCGCCCAGCGCCTTGATACCGCCTGCCGCGTTGATCTCGTCGACAGCGAGGGTGGCGCCCAGTTGCTGCTCCTCGCCGGTCTCGGCGTAGGGGCCGGTGAGTGGGACCAGCAAGCCGATGTTGATGGTGTTGCCGCCGGTCCCGCCGCAGGCGGCCAGGCAGCAGGCCAGCAGCGAAACCGCGGCCAGTAGTACGGATGCGCGGCGACGTGGTGTTCGAATCATCGATGATTCTCCGTCGGCATTGGGTGCGGTGGGGACGCGGACAGGTCGCTGGTCAGCGATCGTGTTCGCCCAGGTGTGGCGCGGCGCCGTCCAGGTGCGGTCGGGTGCTGTCGATGCGCCACGGCGCGGCCAACGAGGTGTAGCCGGCCGAGATGTCCAGCAGGTCCATGGCCTGCGCTTGCGGATGGTCGAAGAACTGCGCGTAGTTCTGGATGGGGACGGCCAGGCCGCCGTGCCGGTGGGTGGCCTCCAGCACCGTGGCCGTGGGAATGCGCGCGGTGTAGGCGGCGAGTTCCCGGTTGAGTTCCTTGCTGCGCGGGGTGCGCAACGAGTCGGTGGCGAAGCGCGGGTCACGCGCCAGCTCGTCGGCACCGAACTCCTGGCACAGCGCGATCCAGGCGGCGTCGTCACGCCGCGGCGAGCTGAACGAGATGGCACCGTCCGATGTGGTCACCCCGTGGTCGCGCGGGTAGGCGGCGGCCAGGCAGTGGAAGCCGCTCCACTCCGCCGGGTCGTCCAGCGCGGCGACCATCACCGACAGCACGGCCAGCATCGAGCCGAGCGCGGACACCGCGACGGTCTGGCCGCGGCCGGAGGACTGCCGTTCGATCAGCGCCGCCAGCACGCCCTGCAGGCCGAACGACCCGGCCAGCGTGGTGGCGATGTCGGCGCCGATCCGCAGGGGTGCGTCACCGATCGCGCCGATGTAGCGGGTGAGGCCGGACAGGGCCTGGACCTCCAGTTCGGTCCCGGCGCCCGGGGCACCGGTCGGGGTGATCGAGCAGACCACGGTCCGTTCGCCTGCCTCGACATCGCCCAGTGAACCGTCGGTGATGACGACGTCGGCGTCGGCCACGAGTGCGGCGAGAGTGCCCGGGTCCGGGCAGACGCTTCGTTTGCCGCGGTTGAGCGCGCGGAACAGTGCACTGTCCCCGGTGTCGGTCGCCGGCGCCCAGCCGCGGGTGTAGTCGCCGCCCGTGGGCTCTACCTTCGTGACGTGTGCGCCCAGCGCCGCCAGCAGCCAGCCGCAGTACGGGCCGGACACGCCCTGCGCGAGTTCGACGACCCGCACGCCGTCCATCGGCATGCTGATCTGCTCGGTGCCCGAGGGCGGGCGGTGGTCGCGTGGCACGTCGTCCGGTGTGCCGTCGCCGGGAGCCGCGGTGACGAAGTCGGCGTTGTGCTGACCGGGCACGGGTGGCCGGGCCTGGGTGGCCGGCGTGCGGGCGAACTGCCAGGGCGGACGGACCACGCGCATGGTGCCCGCGACCGCGTGCGGCACCTCGGCGACGAACTCGCGGACGGCCTCGGCACCGGTGTCGCGCATGAGGTCGTCCAGCACCAGGGCCGTCGCGTGCGGCACTCCGGCCAGGCGCCCGCGCCACCACGTGGAGTCCAGCTCGGCGAACCGGGCCCGCAGGATGGGCAGCAGCTCGCCGCGGTGGGCCACGCGGTCGCGATTGGTGGCGAACCGGGCGTCCTCACCCAGCCCGTCCAGCGCCAGGATCTCGCACAGCCGCTGCCAGGACGGCTCGTCCGGCGTGCTGACGAACAGGTACTGGGAGTCGCGGCACCGGAACGCCTCCGACGGTACGAACGCCGTGGTGGCGCTGCCCATCGGCGCCGGCAACGCGTCGCCGGCCAGGTACTCGGCTGCCCTGGTCGTCTGCAGGGCCAGCGCTCCTTCCAGCTGGGAGGTCTTGATCTCGCAGCCACGGCCGGTCCGGCCGCGCTGGTACAGCCCGATGAGTACGGCCTGCGCCAGGTAGGAGGACGTGCCGAGGTCGATGGCGGCGAAGTAGCGCAGGAACTCCGGCGTTCCGCCCGGGTCGCCCTGGATGCTGACGAATCCACTGAACGCCTGGCCCTGCGGGTCGGTGCTGCCGACCGTCGCCATCGGCCCGGAACTGCCGAACGAGCTCGACGCGCAGTACACCAGGCCGGGGTTGATCGCACGCAGCGTCTCGTAGTCCATGCCCAGCCGAGCCATCGCACCCTCACGGGAGTTCTCCACCACGACGTCGGCTTCCGCGGCCAGTTCGTGGGCGATCCTGCGGTGGGCCGGGTCCTTCAGGTCGAGTTCGATGTTGCGTTTGCCGAGGTTGCAGACGGAGTAGGTGGTGCCCTCGCCGTGCCGGCTCGGCTTCACGTTGCGGATGTGGTCGCCGTAGACCGGATCGATCTTCACGACGTCCGCGCCGAGGTCGGCGAGCAGGCAGGCGGCCCACGGGCCGACGGCGAACGCACTCAGATCCAGTACCCGGCAGCCGGCCAGCGGGCCGGTGGTGATGGCGGTCGGTGACATCCAGCGCGGTTCACGCGTCATCCTTCACGACCTCACTGTCGTAGATGATATGCAATCTGCGGTGCCTCAGGGATTGTTACGCGGCCCCGCTGGGATGTCCAGAGACAGGTTCACATCCGATCCGAACGGCCTACGACCCGGCAGCGAAGACAGGCCGAGCCGGTGGCCTGCACTCATGTCGAACAGAAACGGCAGGTCAGATCGACCGTGCCGCGTGAAGGTGCGGTTGCCGCATGCCCGGCCACAGTCAGGCCAGCTTGCCGACACGGTCCAGAACAAATATTGTATAAGATCTGAAAGATCGACACGAGACCGAGTTTCATCGCGGTCGGCCCTCGGGCGAGGCGCGGTCACTAGCCTGATGGGTCACACGGACAGTCACGCCGACGGGAGCCACAGTGGCAGCGCACTTCGAGCCGGAGCGACCACAGGCCGGCCAGTCGCCGGCTGCCCAGGCTCGGACGTCGCACGTGGTCACGCCGCCGCCGAAGGTGCGACGGCGCAGCATCAGTGCCGACGTGGCCGACCACATCCGGAGCAGGATCTTCGACGGCACCCTCAAGCCCAACCAACGGGTGCCGCAGGACGCCATCGCCACAGAACTGGGAGTCAGCAGGGTGCCGGTGCGTGAGGCACTGATCTCGCTGGAGCAGAACGGTCTGGTGGTGTCCGAGCCCAACAGGGGCATGTTCGTCGTGCCGATCAGGCATGAGGACATCGACGACCACTACCGGATGTACGGCATGATCCAGGGCCTGGCCGGGGCCAGGGCGGTGCGACGCATGACCGAGCCGGTGCTCGTGCGGCTACGGGAGCTGCACGACGAGATGTGCGCCGGCGACGACCCGTATCGGTTGCGCGAGTTGAACTACGAGTTTCACTCGCTCATCAATCGGACCGGTGGCAGCACGCGGGTGCGCTCCGTCCTGCGCCACCTCTCGCACAACCTGCCCAGAGAGCTCTACTACCTGGTGCCGGGTGGTGGTCCGCAGGCCAACGCCGGCCACGCCAAGATCTTGCAGGCACTACAGGACGGCGACGAGGCCGCTGCCGACGCGGCGAACCAGGAGCACGTCCGCCAGGAGGGTGATTTCATCGTCGCGGCGCTGAAGCGCAACGGCATCCTGACCGACTGACATCGGTGCCGGACTGGCCGGTGAAGATCGCGCTCGTCCCGGACCGCGCTGTTCCAGACGTGCTGCTCGCAGTTGTTGTCACGACGGGCACGGCCGTGCCACTCCGGCGCACTGGGTCGCGGCTGTCGAGGTCCCGCAGCGTGCCCTGGGGTGAGCCACCGTGATCATCCGATGGATCGCCCAGCTGATTTCTCCAGCCAGTGCAAAGCGGATGGGGTGGCGCGCGTGCGAGCAATGCCTGCTGCGCCTCGGCTGCCTGTGTCACTCTGCTGCCGATGACCGTCACGTGCCGGCTCCGGCGTCAGCGAGCCTGCTGGCTCGGGGATCGCGTCTCGCCATGCTCACTTGATTCCCGCCCTTGTTGTATGACAATGGTTGCGAACCACATCTTTGCGGAGGACTCGATGACTGAACTGCCGCCGTTGGGTTCAGCGCCTCGACCTGGAGCGGCTGGCCATATCAGCCTGCCCGACGGAGGTGGCGATCGAATTCCCGAGGCTGACGCCGAGAAGCGCGGGGTGGGGGGCCATGAGCGCTGTCTTGTTCTGATCGGTGGCCGATCGGGTTGCGGGAAGACGACCGTGGTCGAGTCGCTCGTCACCACGTTTCCGTCGGTCTACGCTCGTGTGCCATCGTTCACGTCGCGAGCGCGCCGGCCAGGCGAGGGTGACGCCGAGTACAGGTTCGTCACTCGCGAGGCACTGCACGCCATGTACCAGCGTGGCGAACTGCTCAGTGTGGACGAGGCCTACGGCGAGCACTATGGGATGAGCCGCATTGCGATTGAGCCCATTCTTGCCGGCGGGCGTTGGGCGGTGAAGGAGATGCACGCCAAGAATCACGCCGCCGTGCTGGCCACAATGCCAGGGACGATCTCAGTACTTCTCCAATTAACTGATGAGAGGTGGCGTGACGAACGCAAAGATCTCGACCCCTCTCGGACGCGGAGGCTTGCGGAGGATCGAGATTACTACGCCGCACTGGATCTGGGACGATTTGACATCGTGCACCGAATCGACGTGGGAGGAACGCCGGGCATGACCGCGGACGCATTGCATGCCAAACTGCAGACGTTCGTCGCTGTACGCCGCGAGGCTCCCGAGGTGTAAGTTCGCGAGCTATGGATGAGGCCAGCTCACGCGGCGCCCTGCTGCGGCGAGCGTCGGCCCTGGCTCCGGTGCTGAAGGAACGTGCGGCGCAGGCCGAACAGCTCCGCCAGGTGCCGCCCGAGTCAGTCCAGGATCTGCTTGCCGCCGGCTTGATTCGTATCGGCAATCCCGACCGGTTCGGCGGCGCCGGCCTCGATATCGACACGGCGTTCGCCGTTTCCTCGGAGCTCGGGCGCGGGTGTGGCTCAACGGCCTGGTGCTATGCGGTCTGGACTGCGCACAACTGGTGGATCGGCCATTTCCCGGAGCAGTGTCAGGAAGAGTATTTCGCGACGGGCCCGGACACGTTGTTCTCGAGCGCGCTCGATCCATCCGGTGGCGCGGCCGAACGCGCGAGCGGAGGCTTTCGCGTGTCCGGCCGATGGGCCTTCTCCAGCGGCTGCGACGCGGCGAGCTGGGTGATGGTCGCCTGCAACGCCGGCTCCGACGAAAGGCTGTGGCTACTGCTCCCACGTGCCGCCTGCGACATCGTCGACACGTGGTTCGCCGCAGGCCTTCGCGGCTCTGGGAGCAAGGACGTCGTCGTGCGCGACGTCTTCGTACCCGAGCATCGCACAGTCCGCCCGAATCGCGCCGGCGACAGCGACCACTCGGGTTGGGAGTTGCACAAGCGCGCGAGCTACGGCGTCCCACTGAAAGTGCTCATCGAGTGGGCGTTGGCCGCGCCGGTCATCGGTATGGCGCAGGGCGTAGTGGACGAGTTCACGTTGCGCGCCGGTCGCCCTGCCCGGCATGCGAGTTCCGTGCCGCTGCAGCTTCGGCTGGCTGAAGCGTCCGCCGAGGTCGACGCGGCCCGCACGCTGCACAGCGCCGACGTCCGGGAGATCCTCGACCGCTCCTGCCAGGGCGAATCGTTCCCGCCCCTGGATCGCGTCCGCTACGTGCGGGACGCGGCCTTCACCGTCAGCCTGTGCCTGCGGGCCGTCAACCGCCTCTACGAGGCCAGCGGTGCCCGGGCGATCCTGGACTCGGAGCCGATCCAGCGCCTGCACCGCGACGTCCATGCCGCGTCCCACCACGCGGCGCTCAGGTGGGATGCCGCGGCTGAGCAGTTCGGCCGCCAGGCGCTCGGTCTCGGCGGCTAGCAGGTTGCCGAAGCGGTAGCCGACAACGGCACTGTTGTAGGTCTCCACGCGACACGGAAGGGCGTACATGATGTTCGACGTCAACGGTAAAGTCTGCGTGGTCACGGGCGCGGGACGCGGCATCGGATATGCCATCGCACGGATCTTCGCCGAAAATGGCGGTACGGTTTTCGGTGCCGCGCGCAGCGTCGATGAGTTGGCAAAGCTCGAAGCGGACATCAGCAGCATCGGCGGCGAGGCCGCCGTCAGGAAAACGGATGTGACCGAAAAGAGCGAAGTCGACGCGCTGGCCGCGGCTGTCACGGACAAGTACGGCACCATCGATGTTTGGGTCAACAATGCCGGCGGCTTCGTGGACGGTGCGTTGACTGATTGGATCGACGTAGACCCTGACGCCATGGCAGAGCTGTGGAAGCTCAACGTCTCGTCCGCGGTGTTCGGGGCGCAGGCCGCCGCACGCGTCATGCGCGCCTGCGGCAAAGGCGGATCCTTGATCTTCCTCAGTTCGCTTGACGCGCTCAACGCTTGTCCTGGCGGCGAAGGGTGTTATGGTGCCGCCAAAGCCGCCATCAGTCACATCATGCAAACCATGGCAGTGGAGCTGGGGCGCTACAACATTCGCGTCAATGCGATCGCGCCCGGTCTCGTGCAGACGCCGCTTGTCGAGCCCTTCCTCGCCACGCAGGAGATCAGACAGCAAAGGTCGCAATACTACCCGCTAGGCCGGATTGGTCAGCCGGCCGATGTCGCGAATGCCGCGTTGTACCTGGCCTCCGACGCGTCGTGCTATGTTTCCGGCGCGACGCTTCTCGTGTCTGGCGGGGCGGTCTTCAATTCGGATCCGATCCGCTACCTCCAAGCACTCGCCCAAGCATGAACCAACGCAGTCGCTGTGGCCAGCCTGGTCGACTCACGCGCTGAGGCCGCGTCGGCGAGGCGCGCCTTGACCGGTGGAGAGCAACCCCATGACGAGCTTTGAGGACCTGCACCATCTCAAACGTCTACTCGACGAGCACGATGTCTCATTGTCACATTGGGTAGAAATGACCGAGCGCGGCTTCTCGGGAGCTCGGATCTACCGGCAGCACAACCATGGCGGCGCCTCTTATGTATTGAAGGTGACGTCGGGCGACACTGACTGGATAATGCGAGCGACTTCGGACTACGCGTGCAGAGAGGCGATCCTGGCGAACGCTGCCTGCCTTCGGCACGGGAAGATCAATTCTCCTGCAATTGGTTCCGCCCAGGACGGCGCCGTGTTCTCGATCTTGATGCAAGATATTTCTGAATATCTTCTGTCCAACGAACCGCTCACGAACGACCAGCTCAAAACGATACTGTCAGCCATGGGTCGTTTGCATTCGATGGAGCCACCGACCGAGTCGGAAGTACCTTGGTGTTCGATCGAAGATCGCCTCACCCTTTTCATGCCCGATCCCCGGAAGCTGGCTCATTTTAGAATCGCCAACGATATCCTACGAGGCTGGGAGTTGTTCTTCTACTATGCGCCGAAGGGGGTCGGGGATCTGGTTCGCTCCCTATTTCACGACCTTGGTCCTCTGAAACGTGCGCTGGGCCTGCTACCCGACTGTTTTCTCCACGGCGATCTCAAGCTCGACAACATCGCCATACGCACCGGTGGCGCGCTTTCGCTCATCGATTGGTCGATGCCGATGGTCGCCCCCGCCGCCATTGACCTGGGCTGGTTCTTGGCCATGAACTCCCGCGCCCTACCAATTTCGCTTGATCAAACGCTCGCGGCGTACCTGTCTTACTCGAACATCGAAAGACGATTACAGGAACTCCACCAGTCGGCGACGATACTGTGCGGACTACTGATACGAGGTTGGCGCAAGGCACTGGATGCCGCATCACACCACCCGAGCGAGCTGCTGTGGTGGTCTGAGCACGCATTGAGCGCCTCGAAGATACTGGGAGTGGCATGAAGATCGACTTGGCGCCCCACGGCAGGCCAGGAGCGCTGGTCGCGATCTGCGGCTTCGACGGTAGTGGTAAATCGACCTTGGAAGCAGCGTTGCTGGCTGCGATCACGCCAACGAAGCCTTGTGTGCCCGCATGGGCACCGACGGAGTGGTGGCGGCGTGACGCCAACGTCAGTCGGACGCTCTTTGGCGAAGGCACCGGGCAGGTGCTGCCGGAGGAAGCCCTGCTGCACTTCAATCTCGCCGATTGCCATGCCCATCAGGCCAACACGATTCTGCCGGCGTTGGCTCGCGGCGAGGTCGTCATTGGCAACCGCTATCTATTCGACATGTTGGCTCTGTTCGAGGCCCGTGGCCTCGCGCTGCCTCTGTGGTTGCGCGACGCCGTCGCTCGAATTGTCCAGCCGGACTTCTGTTTCGTGCTCGATGGTCCAGCCGAATTGCTGGTGGATCGAATAGTGCGTCGTGACGGGCCGATGCCCGGCCGGTTCGATCAGAACGTGAAGTTCGTGGAACGCTACAACGCGGCACTGAGGCGGATGGCCGAGGAAAATCACCTCACCGTCTTGCGAGCCGAGGCCAAGCCTGGTGACATCGTGCGGCAGTGCCTCGACGCTCTGCGCGGGGCCTGGTGACACCAGTCGCCCGGCGCCGGCCGGGGGCACGTGTTCGCAGGTTGCACCGTGCGCCTCGCGTTGCTCGCCAGAGTTCATCGACTGGGAAGGCGTGATCATGCCAGAGCCGATCCCCCGACGCGCCACCCTCATCGCCTTCGAAGGTATCGACGGTTCGGGAAAAACGACGGTCGCGCGCCTCTTGGCGCAACGTCTTACTGCTCACGGGGTGGCAACCTCCTTGCAGCTGAATCGAAGTCTCGGACCTGTACGCGACATCCTTGACACGCTTGCGCGTGAGGATGGATACCGCGACCGGTTCGATATGTTCGGTTCCAGTAATGCGCAATTCATGGGAGCACTGCTGAAGTGGCGCGAATTGCTCGACCTCGCGCCCTTGCTGGACCAAAAGGATCACGTTGTAGTGGTCGATCGGTATATCTACACCCATCTCGCACTCGCCGTGGCGCACGACACAGAGAACACCACGCTGCTGAGGCGCTTGTTCAGCGTCTTTCCAGTTCCTGACATCGTGCTGTTCATGGACGTAGCTCCGAGGGTTGCGGCCGAGCGAGTGTTCCAGCGTGGCCGCGACACGAACTCGCTCGACTTCTTGACGCGATTGCGCGACGGATACCTGTCGTTGCCGGAGATGCAGGAGTTTCAGGTCTTGCCCGGTGATGCAGACCCGACCACTGTTCTTGATGACGCGTGGCGGATGGTAACACCAAAGACCGCGACACTGTTCGCCATCGCGCCGATCCGCGAGTCGGTAAGATCTTCGGTGCCTCGGGCGGCCCCGGTCGGCAACGACGAGGGTTGCGGTCGACCCCCCACACGCTAAAGTGTTGATAATGGAAGACGCCACTCTCGTTACCCACCCACCTCAAGTGACGGTTCCGGACGACAATCGCGCGCTGGTAGCGCCGATCTATCAATCGGTAAAGTTCACCTTCGACGATGTGGACGAAACCAAACGGCAGTCGCATGGTGAGCGGGATGGATTTTGGTACTCGCGAAAATCCAACCCTACGTTACGGCAATTAGAGCTCACACTGGCGAGGCTGCAAGGTCGCGACGCTTGCCTGCTGACGGCATCCGGTGTCGCGGCGGTGAACTTGCCGGTACTCGCACTGTGCGCACAGGGCGACCACGTGATCTTTTTCGCTGAGATGTACAAGCCGACGCGGAATTTCATCCGCCGCGTGCTGGATCGTTATGGTGTGCGACACACGATGCTGTCGATCGAGGACATCGACGGCATCGAACGCACCCTCGCCGGCACCCCGACGCGTCTGGTTGTGTTCGAAAGCCCGACCAATCCGGTCCTCAAGGTTGCGGACATATCGCGTATTACCGGACTCGCCAGGCAACACGGCGCCTTGACGCTGCTCGACAATACGCTGGCAGGCGTGCACAACCATGCGCAGTTCGACGTCGATCTATTCGTGCACAGCTTGACCAAGTACATCTCCGGTCACGGTGATGTACTTGGCGGTGCGGTGATCGCGAGTCAGTCGATAATCGATGCGCTACGCGCCGATCTGGAGATACTCGGCGCGACACTCGATGCCCATGCGGCGTTCTTGATGCAACGCGGACTGAAGACCTACTTTCTGCGCTACGAACGCCAATGCCATAATGCCACCGCACTAGCCGACCATCTCGCGTCCAGGCCAGAAGTTCTGCGATTGCGCTATCCAGGTCTGAAATCCCACCCGCAACACGAGCTGGCACGGGCCCAGCAACATGATTTCGGTTCGATGATCGCGTTCGATCTGCAAGGCGGGCCCCGAGCAGCACAACGATTCGCCGAAGCACTGAACCTGTTTACGATCAGTTCGAGCCTTGGCTCGACGGAGTCACTGGTACTGCCGCCGCAACTGCTGCAGCCAAGCGACTTCGACGCGCGACAACTCGCCTGGTCGGCGATCACAGAGTCGACCGTGCGGTTGTCGGTGGGGATAGAGGACAGCCACGACCTGATCAGTGACATCGAACAAGCACTGGCCGCGAGTAGAGCTCAGACGTCGTAGCCCCGGTTCAAAGGACAATGAATACGTGAAAACACGTGAGGACACGTCGTATTGGGAACAGGCTTGTAGCTTCTTCCGCAATACCGGCTTTGCCGACTCGGTGGGAAGCTATTTCGTTCACAACAAGAACGTCGAGACCGTCAAGATCGGCGTGATGTGCCAAGTTGCGGTTTCCGTTGGCGATGAGTATTTCAGCTACACGGTGGATGGCCGGACAACGGCCGTCACCTGCCCATCTGACGAGCCGATCCTCAAGCGTGTCGAGAAGCTACTGAGAAAAAATGTGCCGTGTTTCTTTGTCGTGAGCCCCGACATTCGCCGACGGTTCGTCGACAAGGGCCTTCCACAACTGCTGTTCGTACAACCAGTCATCGAGTTCACGTTTTCACCAGGTCAGCACGATGGGCAAGTCAGCTATGCGCAAGACTCCGTGAGCGAGCAACGAGGCCAGACCATGCTGCGTGCCGCACTGGAGGAGCCACAGCCGGCTGTACCGGATGATCTCGCTGAGCCCGGGTCATTCGCCGGACTGGTTGCCGGCTGGACCCCAGCGGAAGACGATGAAAGCTTTGCGAGGAGGATTGCTCACGCTATAGACGTCCTGCAGGACTATCCGGCTGGAAAGATGACCCTGACCCGGGCCTACGAACGCAGGCTGTCCGCCAAGGGCAGTCCGTTCACCTTGTACGAGCTGCATGCTCGGAGCAATGGCGAGTACGCGTGTAGTCACTTCTTCTGCATCCGGGAAGAGGTCTTTTCGTTGGGCACCACCCCAGAAAACGTGCTCGAGATAAGCGACAGGACGCTCACGGTGGATGTAGTCGCGGCAACGTGCAAGTCCAGCACCAGTGAGGAGTATCTGGCCGCGGAGCTGTCCGAGAACCCCAAGCAGGTCAAGGAGCACAAGTCGTCGTTGAGCAATCGGCAGAACCGATTCAGGCCGTTCTGCGAAGATGGCTCGGTGCACGTAGTCCAGGAAATGCAGATAAAGACACTTCGTAACGTTTGCCATCTCCACTCTGTCTTTACGGGTAAATTGTTGCCCGAGGTCACCATCTTTGACCTGATGGGGAACATTTTTCCCTTACTGGGCGCTCGTCCGAGGGAGTTGCAGACTGTCGCTGACGCAGAGATGGCGCCGCACCGTTATTACGGTGGAGTAGTAGGACATCTGCACCGTGGCACGGGCGGCTGCTTCCTGAACATCCGGAATGCTTTACTGAACCAGGATGTGGTGCACGCCAAGGTCGGGATCGGCGTAATCAAGGAGTCGGACTCGCACAGTGAACTGGTGGAGACCAGGGACAAGTTGTCTGGTTTGCTGGAGGCAATACAGTTATGGGAACGATCAGTTCTACGTGCCAGCGGATCTGATGCTCCAGAAAAAGATCTCTGAAGGTCGCGCGGACACACCTGTTCGTCCAGGGAGGTGCTGCGAAGTGGTTCTGGAGCATCCTGACCGCTGGCGGCCCCAAATGGCACACACCGTCCCGCTGCTGGCAGGAACTACAGGACATGCGTGCCCGATTCCGGATGAGGTCTGAGGTTGCTGGAAGTTGTGGGCAGGACGCACCCTTCGGTCTAAACTTCCAGGGATGTTCTGGACCTCTGAGCGGAGGAAGCAAATGTCGCAGACGTTGCCGGAAGCGGCGCTCGCGTTGAACGGCGGCGAGAGGACCCGAACAACGGAATGGCCGACCTACGACAAAGGCTATGTCGATCTGAGCCATGGCGACGAAACTGCCGCGCTGCGAGCTATCAGGAGTCGCCGTCTCTTCAGATACGACAACAGGCCGCATGGCGAGACAGAAGTCGGCCAGCTTGAGAAAGAACTCGCGGATTCCTTTGATTCCCGCTACGCGCTGGCTTGCTCAAGCGGCACCACTGCCTTGGCGCTTGCTCTTTTCGCAGCCGGCATCCGGCGAGGCGACGCAGTCGCATGTCCGGCTTTTACGTTCGCCGCGACTCCCAGCGCGATCGTTCTCGCGGGAGCGACGCCCGTTATAGTCGACGTCGACGAGAATTTGCACATGGACCCGGTGAGCTTGCAGGAGAAGTTGACGCCGGACGTAAAGGCGGTGATTGCCGTACACATGCGCGGCTTCGGCTGTGATATCGAACGCCTGGTCGGCATAGCGGATTCACGTGGGGTTCCACTGTTCGAAGATGCTGTGCCCGCCCTCGGGGTCAGCTTGGGGGGACGGAAGCTGGGGACTTTCGGTAAGGCCGGTGCGTTCAGCACGCAGTCCGACAAGAGCATCAATACCGGGGAAGGTGGCTTTCTGCTCACCGCCGACCGCGATATTTTTGAGCGAGCGGTCGTGCTGTCCGGCGCATATGAGGAGCAGCTCAACCGGCATACCGAGCCGTTCGCGCCTACCATCTCGGATCTCACGCTACCTATTTTCAGCTTCCGCATGGATGAGATCCGTGGAGCGATGGCTCGGCACCAGCTGGCCGGCCTGGACAAGCGAGTGGCTACCTTCCAGGGGAATTTCCGGTATGTGGCATCGCGCCTGGGCTCCTTGGCGCCGATATGCCTCCGTCAACCGATCGCCGAGGATGCGTTCCTGGGTGAGTCGCTGATATTTCGGGTACCTGAAGCGACCGCTGAACAAGTCGGCTGGTTTGTGCGAGCGCTCAACACCGAGGGCATCGGGGCACGCGGCCTGGGAGATGACGACCGACCGAACAACCGATGTTTCTGGAACTGGAGGTTCGCGTTTCCCGAGCTGACCCCGGAGGAAGTCCTCGGACGTCACGAAAAGAGTGCCACTCTCCTGAAGGAGACGATAGACGTTCCGCTGTCCATCACCCTGTCGAAGGCGGACTGTGACGACCTCGTCGGGGCGATCACCAAGGTATGTCGCGCTTATGCGCGCCGCTACGATTCGGGTCCTCGTACGTGACGTAGCTCCGCCCGCCACCGGACTCCGAAGGCCGCGCGGATGTCGTCGTGCAGGCGCGGAGTGATCGACGGAGTCCTCAGGCGACGCCCAGCCCCAGGAGTGCGGCCGCGTTGTCGTGAGTGATCTTGCGGCACAACTCCGGCGACAGGTGCCGCATCTGTCGCTCGATCGCCTGTCGCGAGTTGGGCCAGACGCTGTCGGGGTGCGGATAGTCCGACGCCCACAGCAGATGCCCCTCACCGAAGAACGGCAGCAGCGCCATCGCCACGTGGTCGTCCTGGAAGGTCGCATAGATCTGTCGCTTGAACAGGTCGCTCGGCTTCGTGACGAGTGCGGCGCCGCCCTTGTCGGCCCAGAACTCCTCGGCTTCCCAGAGCTGCTCGTGGTGATGGTCGAGATCCTGGACGAGCCACGGGAGCCATCCCGCGCCGCCCTCGGCCAACACCAGTCGCAGTCCCGGGTGCCGCTCGAGGATGCCCCACGAGAACAGGTCGACGAAGGGTTCGACGAAGTTCGCGAGAAACAACTTGGTGTTCTCGAAGACGCTCGCCGCCTTGCCTGCGACGCGCTCGTTCGGCTTGGCGAACGCCGTGATGTGCCAGGAGAGGATGATGCCGCTGTCCTCGAGCGCCTGCCAGAGCGGCTCCCAGGCCGGGTCGTCGAGCTTGGGGTCGATGTTGGCGATCATGAACACCACTTGGCGCACACCGCCCTTCGCCCGTACCCGCTCGAGCTCGGCCAGCGCGCTCTCGGGTGTCTCCGGCAGCATCGGCAGGCCGATCAGCCGATCGGGCGCCGCTGTGCAGAAATCGAGCAGCCAGTCGTTGTAGACGCGGTAGCAGGCGGCGCGCAGCACGGGATCGTCGGTCGAGATCTGGTGCACCGGCCCGTAGATCACCTGCGTCGCGACACCGTCGCGGTCCATGTCGGCCAGCCGCAGCTCGGCGACGGCCGCCCGGCGCGGGCTCGCATCGTGGATGCCCGCGCGGTCGAAAGCGTCGTACAGCGCCTTGATCGGCCGCGCCGAGCTGTCGCCGGCAGGTGGCTTGCCGACCCAGCGGCCCCACACCTTCCCGTCGCACACCCAGACCGTCCGTCCGTTGCGCTCCTCGACATGCGGCGCCCGGTCGAGCAGCGACACGGGCAGCCGTGTGGTCCACAGATCCGCGGGCAGCTGGCTGAGATCCATGTGATCGTCGCAGGAGATGAGCGGATCAGTCATGCGGTTCTCCGGTCGCTGGATGTGTCGGGGTCTCGGTTCCGCCGCATTTCATCTTGGCACCACATGCGGAGGATGAGTACTCCGACGGACATTCCTCCGGCCATCCAGTGATGTCCCGAACGGATCGGCCCGGTCAGTGCGGGGCTGTGTTCCGAGCTGCCGGCAGGTCGATGGTGGCGCCCGCCGGCGCGGCGGCGTTGAGTAGCGCCGGATCGTTGGTCAGGATCCGCCTGTGCAGTTCTTGCAGGGGTCTGCTCGGGTCAGCGCCGAACTCGTCCGCGAGCCACAGCCGGGTCAGTTGATAGCGCTGCAGCGCGTCGGCCTGCCTGCCGCTGCGGTACAGCGCCAGCATGAGCTGACCGACGAGCCGCTCGTTGAGCGGATGCGCGATCAGCCGTGGCGTCAACTCGGTCACCAGTCTGGCGTCCTCACCCAGCCGCAACAGTCGGTCGGCACTGTCGAGTTCGGCGACGAGGTGCTCCTGACACAGGCAGGTGCGTACGCCGCGCAGCCACGGAGTGTCCAGGCCGTGGAAGGCAGGCCCCCGCCACAGCCGCAATGCCCTGTCGAACAACGCCGTGGCCTGCTCGTCCCGATCGGCCGCCTGGGCTTCGCCCACCAGACGGCGGAACAGGTGCAGGTCGACCTGGTCCGGGTCGACCAACAGGATGTAACCGCCCGCACGCCGGGTGAGCCGCACGTCGTCAGCCGCGACGAGCGCTCGACGCAGCCGGGACAGATAGCTGTAGAGCGTCGGCCGGACCCGCGACGGAAGGCGGGCACCCCATGCCCGACCGATGAGTTCATCGGTGCTCACGACATTGTTGGCTTCGATCGACAACACCGCGAAAACACACCGTTGCCGGGCGTGCCCCAGGTCCACCGGCGTGCCGTCCACAATCGCCTCGGCGTCCCCCAGCACCCGCAACTCGGCCACCATCGATATTCACCCCGCATCGACAAGCCTCCGCGCGGATCATCCGGGCCCGACCGCTGCGGCCATACCCCGGATCGCCGACCCGCCCGACAGCCTTGGCGGGCCGGCATCTCGGTGCCATCAGGGCGCCGGTTTCCCTACGGCCCCGAGAATGTGACCCAGCACGGCCGTGTAGTCGTGATCACCCCAACCGGCTGCCTGTGCGTCGCGTAGCCAGCCGCGCATTGCCTCGGCGAGCCGGAGCTCGGTGCCGCCGGCCGCCGCGGCATGAATCAGGTCGGCATCCTTGCTCGCCAGCGCCAGGGCGAACCGCGGCGGATAGCTGCCGTCGGCAACCGCGGCCATTCGCCGGTCGACCTCGCCGGCCAGCGGGGTGGCGGCGAGCACTCGCGCCGCGATGCCGGGCGGCAGGCCGAGTGCGCGGGCGAACGACAGCGCTTCGCCGAGCACACCGAGCACGCCGAGCAGTGTCGCGTTGGCCATGAGTTTCGCGGCACTGCCCGCACCGACCGAGCCGACCCGGACCGGCTCGCCCAGGTCGGCCAGCGCCTGCCGATACCGGTCGAACAAGTCCTCTGATGCACCCACCAGGATCGTGAGCCTGCCCGACTCGGCCTCGGCTCGGCTACCGAGCACCGGCGCGTCCAGCAGGCCCCACTCCGGTGGCAGGGCGGCCGCCAGTCGCAGCGCATCGTCCGGCGCCACGGTCGACAGCTGCGCCACGTCGACGGTCCCGGTGCCTGCCAGCAGGCCGCCCGGCCCCTCGATCACCGCGGACAGCGCTGCCGGATCGGTCACCATGACGATCACCAGTTCGGATCGTCCGACCGCATCCGCGGGGCGGTCCAAGGCGACCATGCCCCGGCGCACGAAGTCGAGCGTCTTGGCCCGGTCGCGGTTCCACACCGACACGGTGTGGCCACGCGCGACCAGCCGTGTCGCGATCCGGCTGCCCATGGCGCCGAGTCCCAGCACCGATATCCTGGTCACCCGGGCATCATGGCAGGGATGTCCGGGACACGCCCAGTGTGTCGAGCACGTCCGCACGCATCGCCGGGTCGAGCATGTCCATGTTGACGTGCAGGCACGCTGCCCCTTCGACCAAGGCCAGCAGGTGTGCCTTCATGCGCGCGTACACCTCGCAGTAGCGGTCCAGATCGCCGCCGCAGTGGGCCAGCAGGTCGTCCTTGAGGCCGTAGGCACTCACCGGGAAAGCGAACTGTTCCAGGAAGTCGAAGGTGCTGTGGCTGTCCAGTCGTCTGATCTGGAACGGCCGATCCGGCCGGTGGTCGACAACGCACAGGTTGCGCACGGTCGCATGGTCGGCGCGCCTGCCGAACAGAGCGGCGGGATCGACACGGAATTCGTTGGCCGCCAGGTGCTGCGCGAACCCTTCCTGGCGGATGAGCGGAGCGAAACAAGCATCCGGTCGCACTCGCATCGCGGCGGGCACCCCGTACGCGAGCGGGCCGCGCAGCAGGACATGGGTGTTGGCGAGGAAGCTCGCTCCCTCGGCACACGCGGCTGCCAGGAACACCGTCTTGCCCGCGCCACCCCGTCCGAACAACAACGTGGCCGCGCCTGCGTTGTCGACGAAGCCGGCTGCCTTGAGGTGCAACAGATCCTGGTCCGCGGCGAACACGGTCAGGATGTGTTTCACGAAGTACGGCCACACGGTGCGTTCCAGGTGGCGGCCGAGCACGACGTACCTGCTGCCCGCCGAGATGAGGTAGGCGGGTTCGCCGAAGTAGTAGGTGAGATAGAAGCCCGACCGGAAGCGGTCACCCCGGAACGACCGGTCGATCAGTGGTTCGAGATCCCGCTCGTCCAGCGACACCTGGTCCAGTTCGATGCAATCCACCTGGAAGTCCGCACCACGGGCGTCGGCCGGGTCGGTGAACTGGCTGAAGTAGCCGAAGCCTGCGAAGTCCGGGACGTTGCTGCGCAGCCGCAGCCGCACCAGGTTCAGGTCCACGACACGGCCGGTGAGCCGAACACCGGCCGCGCCGAGCAATCGGTCGACGGCGGCCAGGCGGTCAGATTGATCAGCGGGTGATGTCATGCTCAGATCACCCGCTCGGCGCGCAGCGTGTCCAGCACCCGGACGAATCCTTCCTCGGCCATCGTCTTGGCCCGCCGATCCGCCGAGGTCTCCCGTTGCGCCCCTGAACTCCACCGGACCTGTCCCGGCCCGGCGTCCAGCGTGAAGTAGTCGTCCTTCACCGACGGGCCGCGCAGCAGGAGCGAGACGGTCGTCGTCCCGGTGTGCAGCGAGTGCACCAGCGAGTGGTCCAGGAAGTATCCGACCCCGGCCCACGCCTGATAGGTGTGCAACGCGGTGATCTCCTCGCCGCGACCGACCCGCCGCAGCACGTCGTCCTGGTCGCCGTAGAGCGAGTGCAGATAGCCGCCGGCGAGGATGCGGGACAGGAAACTCCACCGGTGGTTGTGCGGCCGGTCGGTGTAGCCGGGCAGGAACAGGTGCAGGCGCAGCCGCAGCGTGCCGTCCGCGCTGCTCCAGAGCACCAGCTTGTCCATGAACGGATAGCTCTCGCAGTCGCCCGCGCCTCCCCGTGCCGCGACCACGCCTTCGACCGCCGCCGTCAGCAGGCCGTCTTCGGCCAGGATCCGGTCGAGGGCATCGGAGACCCGCTCATCGGCCAGGCTCGGTTTCGTCCAGTCGACCGGCCCGCTGGTCCGCACGACCTCCGTGATCGCCCGTTGGACCTCCGTGCTCGAGTTGGTCATGCGTGTCCTCCGCGGCTCGCCCGGTCGAATGGCCGGATCAGGTCATAGGCCGCCAGCACCGTTGCCGGCAGGTCGGCAGGCCCGATCCGATGCCAGCCCCCGATCGCGGCAAACCGCTGGTAGACCGATCGGACCGCGGTCTGGTAGGCGACGAAGTCGGCGAGCCCCTGCCACTCACCGGATTCGGTGGGCCGCGGCCGGACCCTGCGGGTTGCGCAGTCCGGCGGCGGTACGTCCAACCACAGCACCGAGCCCGGTACCGAGACACCAGCGAAGATCCGCTCCGCGTCCGGCACGCCGACGGTCAGCGCGAACCGGGCGGCGAACTTGGCGTACCAGGAGTCGGCCACCACCACGGTGCCGATCCCCAGCGCCGGTCGCACCACCAGTTCGTCCACCGCGTGGAACCAGGCGCTGACCAAGTGCGACCAGTGCCCGAAGCCCAGTTCGGACGTGACAGCGTCTGCTGGGTAGTCCCAGATCAAGGCGCGGTGGGCAGCCAGGTGCGCGGCCGGATAACCGGACAGGCCCGCGGTGGCGCTGTGCCGGTCCAACAGCAGCGCCACGGTGCCCGTTTTGGTCAGGCGATCGGCGAGCTGCCCGGCCACGGTGGACTTGCCACACCCGTCGATGCCCTCGACGGCGACGAACTGCCCGCGGATCGGGCTGTCCCCCGCACTCATCGTGGCAGCCCGCGCAGAAAGGCGACCTCGTCCGGGCCGAACCGGGCGGCGGCGTCCACAGCGGCGACGTTCGCCCGCACCTGGTCGCCGGACATCGCGCCGGTGATCACGCTCAGCTCGGCCGGCTCCGCCAAGTGCAAGCCGAACGCCAGCGCCAGCGGGTCGTGCCCGGTCGCCGTGCCGTACGCCGCCAGCTCGCCGACCAGGTCGAGCGCTTGGGGGGTGAAGAAACGGAACAACTTGTCCGGCTTCATGCCGTCCACCCTGGATCCGCGCGGGATCCGCGCGTCCATGCTGTACTTGCCGGTCAGCACGCCGCTGGCCAGCGGAAAATACGGGATGAACGCGACGTCGTGTGCCCGGCAGTAGGGCAGTACGTCGTCCTCCGCGTCCCGAACCAGCAGGCTGTACTCGTTCTGCACGGTGACGAAGCCGTCGAATCCGCTGCCGGCGACGGCATCGGTGGCGGCCGTCAGTTGTTCGAGAGAGAAATTGCTACACCCGGCCCAGCGAACCTTGCCCTGGTCGACCAGAGTCCGCAGGGCGCCGAGGGTATCGGCTATCGGCACTCGCGGATCCGGCTCGTGCAGCTGGTACAGGTCGATCCGGTCGGTGGCCAGCGCCGTCAAGCTGGCCTCGGCCGAGCGCAGCACGTTGTCCGGGTGACCGCCGCGTTCGTGTGGCGCGCGGGGTTCGCTGGACGCGTGCCCGAACTTCGTCGCGATGAACGCCTCGTCTCGATGCGGGCCCAACCCGCGGGCCAGCAGGCTCTCCGCTGTGCCGTTGCCGTACACGTCGGCCACGTCGAAAAAGTTGACACCGGCATCCAGTGCGCTGTGGACGACGTCCTCGGCGGCGTCGGCGTCGCAGCGCTTGCCGAAGTTGCTACAGCCGATGCCGAGCCGGGACACCTTGGCGTCGTGGAATTCTCGGTATGGGGTCATCAGTTCATCCCAGGTGGTTCGGTGCGATGGACACTGTGGTCGGTGCCGCCGTTCCGATCGGGCCGCACGCGTAGTAGTCGCCTAGCAACTTGCCGATCCGGTCCAGCGCGCGGCCCTTGAGGTGCCGGGCACCTATCCGGCGGTGGCTGGTCAGGTTGTGCCCGGCCGGCTCCACCGGCTCGTCCGGCCCGCGCAGGTAGTCGGTCGCGAAGTGCAGGGCCGAGAACGCCGGTCCGCCGGCCGAACCGGCCGTGGAGATCGCGGTCGCGATCTGGGCGATCTCGTTGTCGATGGACCGCACGCCGAACGCGTCGGCCACGGCTCGTTGCGTCAGGTTCTCTTCCAGCACGGTGGCCACCGACATGTGCCGTCCGGTGTCCAGCAAGGGGTAGCGGGCCAGCAATCCATTGTGTGGTGCGACCTCCCTGTCCAGCAGCGAGTGCGAGCCACCATGGTCCAGATAGGACGACGGAGTGAACAGCCGGTGGTAGACGTCCCCTTGGCCGGTCAACGTGCCGAGCTTGCCCACATACACGATCTCCGCCGCACCCAGCTCCACGCACGCGGCGGTGAGGCGCGCGGCGATGCAGCCCCAGAAGCTGAACCGGACGCCGAGCGCGCAGACCGGCTGCCCGGTGCCATACCGGATCCGCACACTGCCGTAGAACTGGTTGCGACGCTCCTCCACCACCGAACCACCACCGGCGATCAGGTGCGGCAGGAGCTCCCGCACGTAGCCCATCAGGATCCGGTCGCCGGGTCGTACGAACTCGGCCAATCCGGTCCACTGCGCGATCGACGACTCCGCGTCCGGGTAGCGCACGATCCGGCACAACAGCTGCTCGTCATACCCGCGTACCCGCAGGTAGTGCCGCACGAGACTGGCGTTGTGCATCAGGTAGTCACGACCCGGCGGAACAGCGAGTACCAGCCGGTCGGCATCGGTGAGCCGCGAGTCGGTGCGCCGTTCGACGGCAGGCACGCGGAACAGTCGCGGCCGGACCACGTTGAAGGACTTGCCCACGCCGAACACGTGGCCGGGGTGCACCAGTCGCGCGGAGGGCAACACCGTGGCCACGTGGTCGGGGTAGATGCCGTGTACCTCGATCCGCAGGCCGGCCCGAAGTGCCAGGTCCAACACGTCGTCGGGCAGCCGCTGGGTGGAGTAGGAGTCGATCGCCGAGCCCATGGTGTGCTCGGCGGCGGTCGCGGTGGGAATCGCGGCGAACGGAACCTCGATCGCGCGTTCGTACAGGCGTCGCGTCGGATCTGAGTTCATGCTGGAGCCTCCGAATCCAGATACGGAGCCGGCCTGTGTTCCGCACGACCGCGGCCGCCACGGTCCTTCCTGGAACAGTGCACCCGGTTCGACAGCCGGACCTCCAGGACGACGGCCGACGGCGTCCGCGCCGGGTGCCCGCCGCGCCCCGGCACCGGCCTGACGGTCCGTTCGGGTGTCTCGGTGCCGTCGGTCGGTCGCGGACGCAACGCGCGAACCGTGCCGAGGGCGGACGGTGACCCTTTCACCGCGAGCGGCACAGCCAGAGCGAGCGCCGGTCGCGTGGTGACGACGCGTCATGCGCACCCGACAGCGGCTCGGCCGACTGTTCCCTGCCCCCTCGGGTGGCTGTCGCGGCGGCTGCGTCACGCGGCATGTCAAGGTCGTCGTCGTTGTCGAGAGTGTCCGCGAGAGCGACTCCGGACTCGGTCCGCGCTACCACCCGTTGTATCCCAACGCAATGGAATAGCCATCGATGATGGCTACCTTCATGATTCCCCCCAACGCAGGACAAGGACGACGAGACGGTCAGCGCCGTACACACCGATCACTCAGCCGCAGCTACATATCATGCCGTCACCGCCACCGAAAACCTTGCGAGGAACCTTGATTTCCGCGCCTCACCCGCAGTTGCCGGACAGTACTTCGGCACATGATTGGTCCGATTCGTGTCGATGCGAGTGTCTTGGCTGCCGTATTGCCATCAGCGGACCAGTGCGTTCACGTGGGCGAGGCGTCACGGTCTTCCGGCGCTTCCGGTCGCTGGGTAGTCGAATCCTGTGCGGGAGAAACGGATTTCCGCCTCCACCAATCGAGCCGAACAGGATCTGTGATCGTGTCCATAGGTTCGAGAGGCCCACTCGGGTTCGTTGCTACGAACGCAAGGACCCAGCCGAATGGATGAGTGCCACGCCGGCCGCGGCCGGGCAGATCCCCCACTCACCGGGTGCCGTCGCAGCTCGTCAGCCTCGGTGACACCGCGGTTCGACATCCCAGAGCCTGCCTGGACGCTCTGGCAACCGAGGAATTCCTCAGTTGCCGCTGCATCGCCGAGTGACGGCCGTCTCAGGCCAGTCCGTCCGGCCGCACTCGACAACAAGCTCGGACAACCATTTCGCTCGATTGTTGCGGGCCCCCGCAGCTTGCCGCGGAGCGGCTTACCATCGTCAGCGAACAATGCGACCGATTGTGGACGACGCGTACTGCCGCATTCTATGCTGGGGCAACGATGGACGCAGCCGACCATCTTTTCGTGGACCCGCTCACCCGGTTTGGCCGGGTGTACCGAACGTGGTGTCGTTCTTGTGCCGCGCTTCCAGCTTCTGTGCGATGGTCTGGCAGGTCACCGCACAGGTGTGCATGGCCTCGGCGAGCGCCTCGATGCAGTGCGGCGGCAGGTTGTCGATCAGTTGGTCGGCGCTCTGGTCCCAGGGCACGGTCGCCACCAGCAGTTGCAGGAACGCCCGGCCGCCGTCGGTGAACCGCAGGGAGGGGTCGTTGCGCAGCGTCCGGAGCAGGTCGCTGGTGCCCACCGACCTGGTGGCCGCCATCGCCACCGAGGGGGACGCGGGGCGATCACTCGAGGCCCGTCGGGCATGCTGGGCCCGCTGCCGTTGCTGGTCGTCGGCGAACCTGCGGCGCGCGTTGCGGACGCTGCGGGGCGACAGTCCGGTGGCCCGCTCGACATCCTCCGAGGCGGCGTCCGGGTGACTGGCCAGGTACTGCCGGGCCAGTCGGTGACGTGCCCGCAGATCGATCGTCCGAACCCGGCCGTCGAGGCCGACGCGCGCAGCGGGCGCCTCGACTCCAGCGGCGGACCGGGGCCGGACGCCACTCACGGTTTTGGGTGACAGGCCGGTGACCTTGGCGATGGCCCGATCGGACCAATCCGGATGAATCCTGACGATCCGCTGCGCCGCGGATTTGCGGTCGGCCCGGGTCAACGGCAGACCGTGTGTGACGTTCTGCTGCACGGACAGCACATAGGCGTCGTTCTCATTACCGTCGAAGAACGTGACGCCGATTGTTTTGTAACCGCATAATCGAGCGGCCCTGAGTCGATGTATTCCGTCAATCACCCGCATGGTCGCACGATGTACGATGATCGGCGGTAGAGCCGAGATTGAATCGGCGAGCAGCTCGACATGACGCGCGTCTTCTCCCGTAAGCCGTGGTGACTCGTCGACCACGAGAAGGTCGATGGGCACCCGTACGGCCCCCGACGAATCCACAGCATCGGTGTGGTCGTCGGCCTGCGACCGCTCTTCAGGTCGTTGGATGGCCGAATTGATCCGCCTCGGGCTCGTGGTCACGCACACCCCTCAGCTCACAAAGATCGATGGTCGATGGTGGTGATGATCTCCAGGTGGGGTTCCGCTGTGCCGGAGATTCCATATTCGGATTCGTCGGGCTCCGCTGGATGGTAGCTCCGGTGGATGGTAGCCGGGTCGAGTTGGCCCTGCCATGGTTTTCGCACTTGTCGCGCGACAAGCCGCCGAGTCTTGGTTGTGTACCGCGCGGGCGCGAGCGAATCGTCACGGCGAGTCGTCGGTGGTGCACACCAATCGTCCGGCGACCTGCGAACAGCCGTATCCGCAAGGGTTTTCGGCTCGGCCCATTTGGTCAGCTGGGCACCTTTGCGGCCATCCGCGGGTCGAGCTCCCGGAGCCCGCGCACTGGCGACCCGGCGAGGATGAGCGGCGAAAGCCAGCTCAACAGGCAGAACAGCAGCAGGCACGTGCGTGTGCCGATCGCCCCCGCGAGGCCACCCGCGAGGAACGAGCCCAGCGGGATCACACCCCAGGACACGAACCGAACCGTTGCCATGACCCGCGACAACAGCTCGGGCGGGCTCGCTATCTGCCGGTAGGTGCGGGTGTTGATACTGGTCAGGACGGCGCCGGCGGAGAAGCCGACACTCCCGACCGCGAACAACACCAACCCCGAAATCCCCTGGGCGAGCGGTAGCAGAATCACCGTGCAGCAGCTGAAGACGGATCCCCACAGGGCAGCCCGCGCGGAGCCCATGACCGCGGTGATACGGGGGGCAAGCGTCGCCCCGAGCAGGCCGCCCACCCCCTCGGCCGCCAGTAGGGCACCCACGACGAACGGCGACGCCCCGAGGTCCCGCACGAGATACACCGGGACCAGCACCAAGAAGGCACCGGCCACGAAGTTCGACGCGGTGGCATCGAGCAGGCATGCCCGCATGATGGGCTGCCGTACGACGAAGGTCCAGCCGACCTTGATCATCCGGAGCAACTGTGGGGGCTCGTCCGGCTGTTGCTGGGTGCGCGGTGGCAGCGTCCACAGCATGATGGCCGAGCCGACGTAGCTGAGTGCGTCGATGATCAGTGCGTACGCCGGCCTGAGGATCTGGATCAGCGCACCCGCGCCGGGCGGCCCGGCCAGTTGTGTGGTCGACGCCAGCCCTGATACCCAGCTGTTCCTGTTGTTCAGCTCCTCCGCGGAGACGATGGCAGGCAGGAAAGTCGAGTTGCTGACGTCGAACAACACCGTGCACGCACTGATGATCAGCGCCACGACGATCAACTGGGTGATCGTGAGAACGCCCAGTGCCCACGCGACCGGGATCGTGGCGATGGCGACGGCGCGCACCAGGTCGGTGGTGACCTGGACCCCCCGCAGCGGCAGAAACTGGCAGATGACTCCGGCCGGGAGCCCGAGCAATGCCCAGCCCACGTAGCTCGAGCCCGTCACCAGCCCCACCTGGAACGGCGTCGCGTGCAGTTGCAGCAGGGCTGTGAGCGGCAGGGCGACCGCAGTGACGCTGGAACCGGCCTGACTGATCGCCGACGCGGTCCAGTAGCGCCAGAACGGGGTCACATCGTCTCCGACTCGCGCCGGATCATCCCAAGGGCGGACAAGCGGTTCCACAGCACTTGGCACGCGTCCGGTGAGAGTTCCGCCGAGGTGATCTCGTCGGGCGAGGCCAACGATCCCCACGCCCGCCAGACGGCTGCTTCCGCCGGATCGAGCACCATCGACTCTCGCCCGAGCTGAAGCGCGAGCCGACCGCCGGCCAGGCGCACCTGCACGTCGAGGTTGCGGACCCAGCCCTCAGCCATCGAGGACTCGCGTGAACTCGAGCACGTCCACGCGGGACATGATGTCGCGCACGTCGACAACCCGTTGGCGGCTCCAGGCCTCGCGGCCCACGGCCGGGAGTTCTGCCATGGTGACCACCTTCCAGAAGGCGTCGTAGCCGACCAGGTCCGGGGTGCCCTCCTGCATGGCGCGCGCCCGCCACTTCGGGCTCGACGCGTAACAGCCGTGCGCCGCGAGCAGGCCGTCGACCGCACGGAAGAAGGCCGCCTGGCCCGAAAGCACGGCGCTGTCCACGTCCCCGGCCGCCAGCTGACCGAGGCAATCCTCGGCGCGGGCATCCGCGAAGGCGAAGTGTTCCTGCACGAGCATGTACCGGTGGGCACTGCGGGCCAGGCGCTCCTGGTACTCCGCCAGCTGCTCGTGCCCGGTCAGCACGTACGCGTGGTGCACGCGCTCGAACATCAACCAGTCGCGTTCGGCGAACGTGTCGACGAACTCCTGGCCGGAGGTCACGACATCCCACGAGATACGAGCGAACAGGTGCTCGACCCTGGCGTCGGACAATGCGTGCACGTCGACATTGGGGTGACCATCGGTCCCCCACACGATCTCGGCCCGGTCCTCGGGGCAACCGAAGACGTAGACGTCGACGTCACTGCGAGAGTTGGCCCATCCCCGAGCCGAAGACCCGCCCACGAACGAGCACGAGCCGCGAATCGAACTCCCCTGCTCGACCGCCCCTTGGACCCAATCCAAATCCGTCACCAGTACACCTTCTTCATGCGATCAATCGCCGCGGACGACCAGGTAGCCGCGTTCGAGGCACAGTTGGAGATACTCGTGCTGCGATTCCCACGCAACACCGGTCGCCTTGGCCACCTGCTCCAGGCTGGCCCGGCCATCGAGGGCCGTGAGCAGCGTCACCCACTCGGACACCGCGTCCTGGTCGATGGTGAAAACGACCTGGTGATCGTCGATCAGCAGCCAGGTGCGCGGGCGCAGCGAGTCCTGAGCCAGGATCGTCGTGTCGCCCAGACCGAGGACGCTGGCGTTGCCGAGCGAGACGTCGGGGAAGGTGTGCACCAGATTCTCCCGGGGCGTCGGAATCGCGCGCAACACGATGTGGTCGGCATGGAAGCCCGGTTGTAGCGTGGCCGCGGTGCGGTCGAGCAGGCCAAGGTTGACCAGCCGCAGCAACAGTTCGGGATGCACGGCTGGGACCGGCGCCGAGGTGACTGCCGAACGGAGCACGGCCGGGTCGACGAAGTCGGACATCCTCGGTGACTCCAGCGCCTGCTCGACCAGCTCGCAGTCGTTCTGCCGCAGCATCGTCAGGACGGTCTGATGTGAGAAGCGGGCCGTCTGCCCGTCGTAGAACGGCTTCTTCTCGCGGCGGACGATGTGCTCGGGGAGCAGACCGTCCAGGGCGTGCCGTGCCATGTTCTTGTCCCACAGCAGCGTCGGGCGCAGCCGTCGAGGCAGCTGCGTGGCGAGGTCCACCAGCCGTCGATCGAGGAACGGGACCCGTGCCTCGATGCCGTTGCCCGCCGCGCAGCGGTCCTCCATCCAGCAGTTGTACTGCTGGACGTCGCGGAACTTCCATCGCACATAGTCCGCGTAGTCGTCCTGCGGTGTGGCGGACGACCACAGGTCGGCACGCACCAGACCACGTTGTCCGCCCGACGACCACTGCCGGGCCGCGGGGCCGAGACCGGAGTTGCGTAGCGCGCCGAGGTTCCCCAGGAAGGAGGACCAGTCGCCGTTACCGGACAGGAGTCCGCTGTAGCCACCGTTGAACTCGTCCGCCCCGGCACCGAGCAGCATCGCTTTCAGGTTCGGATGGCGCTGTTTGGCGATGCGGTGCAGGCTGAACTTGTAGAGCTGCTCGGGGCCGGCGAGCGGTGACTCCATGAGCCAGAGCAACCGGATCCAGTCCGTCGGCGAGGGCACGTCACCTGCGCGGAGCGTCGCGATCGTGTTGTCGATACCAAGGTGGTCGGCCACGGCGATCGACCCCGCCACGTCCCCGTTGAGTATCGTCGCCTCGGTGGCCAGCGTGAACGTCGTCAACGGCTGACCCAGAGCCGACGCGATGGCGGCGATCGCCGCCGAGTCGATACCGCCACTGAGGAAGAGCCCGAGCCCCACCTCAGACATGAGTGAGTCCTCGACGCTGCTGAACAGCAGCTCACGGTATGCCGCGACGTAGGACGACGGGTCCTCACGCCGCTGGCCGTCGCGCGAGTCGCTCACGCTGTCGTGCGGAAGATCGAACGACGGCTGCCAGTAGTGATCCACCCGCTCGGTGCCGGTCATCAGGTCGATCGTCACCACCGAGCCGGCGGCGACCTTGTGGACGCCCTCGAACCACGTGTTCACCGGATCATGGCTGAACGTCCCGTAGTTGGCGAAGCCCTGGTCGGCGAGGGCTCTGGACCAGTCAACGGAACGTGGCACCCCTGGGTGGTCGAAGAGTGCCTTGATCTCCGACGCGAACACCACACCGCCCTCGATCACCGACCAGAACATCGGCTTGTTCGCGAACGGGTCGACCGCCAGCACGAGCCGGTGACGGCGCGCGTCGTGCAGCGCCACCGCGAGGATGCCCCGCACGTCGTCCAGGAATCGGGTGCCGTGCTCCTCGTAGAGCGGGACCAGGACCTCGCAGTCGGAACGGGTCCGGGGCCGGAAGCCGGGCAGCGCCGCGGCCAGGTCACGATGGTTGTAGACCTCCCCGTTGGCCATGAGCGCGATGCTGCCGTCGCCGTTGGTCATCGGCTGTCGCCCGCTGTCGACTCCGACGAGCGACAGCCGCGTGAACGCGAGTCCGACCGAGTCGCGTAGCTCCACCTCGGTGTCGTCAGGGCCGCGGTGCTCCAGTGTCTGGATCATGCGCGCCAAGGCGGTTTTGTCCTCAGGGGTGAGGGGCATCGCACCAAGTCTTGCGACACCGCCAAGACCGCACATCGCGAACCTCCCGACCTCCCGACAACAAGGAAGCGGCGCACAGCATTGTATGATGTGCCCCGCTTCCATTGCACTTACTTGACCGCTGCGAACAGATCTTCGGTCCTGATCTCCTTGGCGACCTCCACAGGCTGCATGCGATTCACCTCCCTCCGTGATGTCGCCAGTGAATTTATGAACGGCGCCGCGACGTGTCAAGAGACATTCGGTGAGGGCCGAATCAGTCGTGGCCAGCCGTATTGCTGTCTAGCCTTGCTTGACCACGCAGCGAATGGCAGTGGAGCGTAGCCGGATGTACCGAGAACTCGCGCTTGCCGACCTGGTGCGCGCACACGCGGGCCGACGGTCGGCAGCCATGCGCCAGCTCACCGGGTATGACAGCGCTTTCGTCCGTTGGGACGACAGGGCCAGCGTCCGGCGTAATCCGCACAGAGTTCTTGACGAGCCTGCCGACGACGCGTTGTACTTTCCGCCGGAGCTGTTTCCGGCCGCTCGTCATAAACTCGTGCTGGCAAAAGGCGGCGACGTAGCCCGACGCTTACTCGTTCGGCGGCTCTATGATTATCTTCATTTCACCACGGAGCTTGAGGAAATTGCGGTGATGCCCGTCGCCGGCAAGATCAGCCGAGGCAGGGCGGGGCTCGACTTGCCCGAACGGATGCAGGCCGATGCCTTCATGATCGTCACGGACGAGGCCTGGCACGCCCAGTTCTCCTATGACTTCGCCCGGCAGATCCAGACACGGACGGGCGTGTTGATCGGCCAGTCGGACACGCCGGCGTTCGTCGGCAGGCTGGACGCCGTCCGGGAGCACATGCCCGCGGACGTGCGAGGGCTGGAGGGCCTGTTGTTCGCCATCGTCAGCGAAACACTGGTCTCCGGCATCCTCGCCGACATCCCCAGAGACACGCGGCTGCCGACGGCCGTCCGCGAGCTGGTCCGTGATCACGCCGAGGACGAAGGCCGACATCACGTCTACTTCCGAACGCTGCTCCGCCATCTCTGGCCGGTATTGGCACCGGCACAACGCAGGGCGGTCGGTCCGCTGTTGCCCGCGATCATCTTTGCCTTCCTCGAACCGGACTACCTGCAGGCCGGACGCGCCCTGCGCTTGTGCGGGCTCACCGCGGCCGAGACGGAACAGGTGCTGTTCGAGTCGTGGCCGGATGAGCAGGTGGCACGCCAGACGGCAGCGTCGGCCGCCGTGCTGATCCGCTACTTCCGCGGGATCGGTGCACTGGAGGACCCGGGCACGCTGGCGGCTTTCCAGGAATCGGGGCTGCTCGACCAGTGACGCGCAGGCGCCGATCGGGCTCGCCCATGGTGATCCACGAAACGCGCGCACCCGGCCGCGTAGATCGACACGTTCCGCACGACCTGTCAGAATGCCTCGGCCAAGGCGACCAGCCGACCGGCGACTTGGTGAGACCATCGGGTCGGGCCGTGGGAAAGGTTCACCTGGGCGGGACGGCGGGCCACGAACAGGGCGGCTGCATGTCATGATCCGGCTGGCACTGGACGAGATGACCCTGCGCGGCATTCGCATCGCTGTCAGTCCGTTGTGGGAATCCCTTTCCAGCCTCGCCCTCCTGGCCCGCTACCGGGGCGAAGTCCCGTTCCCGTACACCAGCTGGGCACGATCCGCCCGTAGGGCGCTGCCGGAGGTGGTGCGCACCGAACTGCTCGAACTGACACGCGCGTTGCATCCCGCTTGGCTGCCTTCGTTCGCAGTGCCGGTGCCCACCTCGCCCGACCTGGAGATCACCGACGAGCTGGCCGCGCTGGCCGCGCAGGGGTCGGCCGACGACGGGCGGTTGGCCAGGTTCGTGACGCTGGCCGGGGAGTACTGGACCGCCGCGCTCGCACCCTACTGGCCGTCGATGCGCAACGCGCTCGAGGAAGAAATCCTGTTTCGTGGGCACAAGCTCGCCACCGAGGGAGCCAACGAGATGCTGGCCGACCTCGGCGGACGGGTGCGTTGGAAACGGCCGGTCCTCTACGCGCCGTACCAGATCGACCTGGAGCACCGACTGGACAACGCCCAGCTGTTCCTCGTGCCGGTGCTCTTCGCGCGGGGTATGCGGATTCTGTCCGCGCCACAGGACAACGTCGCGGCCATGTCCTATCAAGCGCGGGGCGCAGCCGTGCTCGCGGAACACACCACAGCGGCGTCATTCACCACGCCGGAGGGCTGCGACCGGCTGGCCATCCTGGTGGGCCGTGGCCGGGCCGCGGTGATGCGCGCACTCGTCGCGCCGACGACCACGACGGCGGTCGCCAGCGCGGTCGGCCTCGCGCCCAGCACGGTCTCCGAGCACCTGTCGGCCCTGTCCGAGGCAGGCGTCGTGCGACGCCAGCGAGTGGGATATCGGGTGCTGTACGAACTCGATCATGTCGGTGTCGCATTGCTGAAGCATGTCGACGCGCGCACAACCTGATTCGGGGCAGGCGGATGAGAAGTGATCGCGACCGACATGGTTGTCCTGCTGGGCGCCGGGGTTCGGCCGGCTGCCGCGTATTGAGCGAAATCCGTGGGAAGAGTAGCGTTCGTTGGTTGATCGGACGACGCCATCTGCTCATCGGTCCGATCGGCAACGGAAGGAATCTCGCGTGACCGCAGTGTTCTCGGGTCTCATCGACACATTGGAACTTCGCGGGTTGCTACCGAACGATGGTCTCGCCGTGGTCCTCGCCGGGTCAGCCGCACGTGGCTGGGACAACGGCAGCAGCGACTACGACTTCTACGTCGTCACGACACGATCCTGGGTGAGCGAGACATGCCAGGCAGTAGTGATTCCGTTGCACCCGCCGACCGTGCCGGTCGAGATCGTGTACCACGCAGGCCGGCGCTGGGAGCTCAGGTACTGGCTGAACAGCCAGATCGACCAGGTGTTCGAGAAGGTCTCGTGGACCGAATTCGAGCGGGATCGCACCGAACGTCAGGTTCTGTCGCCACCGGAGGAACTACTGCTCGCCCGCCTGACAGACTGCGCGCTGCTGCGCGGGCAAGACTGGCTGGCCGATCGCCGGGCCCGGTTGGCGGAGTCCGCTTTCCGTCCGATCGTCGTGGCCCGATCACTCGCGGCGGCAGATGACTCGGTCGAGGACGCGATGGGCCAGCTGGCGGCGGGACAGGTGCACAGTGCCGTACTGGCAGCCAAGCAGGCACTCGGTCACACCGTCGACGCGCTGCTGGAACAGCACGGCGAGTACGGCAGCTACCTGTCCAAGTGGCGCCCGCAGCGATTCCAGGCAGCGCATCCGGCCGCACTCGGCTTCGACCAGTACTGGGACCTGGAGACGATGCGAACCTACGATCCGCTCAATCCGGGAAAGTGGATCAATGACGTCCTCACGATCTGCCAGGATGTCGCCGCCAAGGTGATCATCTGACCCTCCGGTCGATCATCAGCCGCGGGTGTCGCGCGGACATTCCCTGGTAACAACCAGCCATGCGACCCCACCGGCCGAAGATCCCGGCGCGGCATTTGTCTGTTGCAGCTGGTGCGTTACCAGTGAATGTCCGCGCATACAAAGGCCTCCGTTCGCCGGCTCGCTCGTCACCCAGTCAGCCGTATTTGTTACAGGCTCCGCACCCGGCTTCCCAATCCTCTCCCGGACCTTGAATATTGCCTACTGGAACTGCTAAACCAGACCAGCACCAACCGAGGGGGCGGCCGACTGTGCGGCTTTGCATGCCGGGCGACGTCGATGTGCTCAGTCTCGACGGTCACATGACCATCACGAGCACGTACCGTGCAGCGCGCACCAGACCGCGTGCCGCAACAGGCAATCCGACCGCCTGACATGGCCTCGGCCGAGGTCACCACGCCAGCCACGACCCGAGCACGGCCTCGGCGGCGTCCGCGGCCCCATTTCCACCGCGTCCGCGAACGCGCCACCGCCCCCGTCCGACGCGATTCTCGCGGCCCGTTCTGCGGATCCATTGACGCCGTCAGCACCAGCCAACCGAATAGCTATGGAGTTGACCATGGGACAGCCACCATCTTTCTCCGATGTGCTCGCTGAGGCCAAGGCACGAGTTGAGCGGCTCGACCTCACGGCCCTTGAGCGTCTGGGAGTCTGGCAACCGATCGACCAGTACTATCTTGTGGGGACCTATCCGCCCCTCAAGGCCATGATCCCGCTCGAAACGAATGATTTCCTGAGCCAGTGCACTTCCAACATCAACGCGTACTTCCACATTCCGTTCTGTGAGCAGCGTTGTACGTTCTGCCACTTCGCGAAAGAGATCCTGCCCGCGGACAAGAGGGTCGCGGCCTACCTCGAGGTGTTGGCCCACGAAGTCGAGATGACGGCCGCGAAGGCTGGGAATCCAGCGGCTAACACCATCTACTTCGGTGGAGGCACTCCCTCCTATCTCAACCCGGATCAGATCGCAGACGTGTTCACCCTGGTTGGGCGGAATATCGGAGTGACCGCGGCCACGGAAACCACCTTCGAACTCCACCCCAGCGTCATCGACGCTCCGGACTACGAGGATCGTCTGGACGCACTGGTCGAAGCAGGGGTCAACCGATGGGTCTTCGGCATCCAGTCGATGGACGATCGAGTGCTCCGGAAGTTGAACCGTGGCCACACCAAGGACGACGCACTCACCCTGCTGAAGCTCTTGCGAGAGCGCAACCTCGACAATCTCTCCGTCGACCTGATCTTCGGCCTCCCCTACCAGACTCACGAGAACTGGTACGGCTCCATGATGGAGCTCATCAATGCGGGAGTCACGAAGTTCAACATCTTCCCACTCATGTTCAAACAGGCAGATCCGATCAGCGCTCATTATCGACGCGAACCCGCCATCTTCCCCGATAATCGCCAACGGTTGGTCATGCACTTCATGACAGAGGTCGTCATGGAGTCCCAGGGGTTCCGGCGGGGACCGGTCTTCTATTACGCCAAGGATGAGCATCACTCGCTGCAGCAGGAGAGCAAGTACGACGGAGTCGAGGAGGTCAACCTCCTGCCGTTCGGAGTCTCGGGCTTTGGCTATGTCGGCACGACTCAGTACTACAATCATTGCACCATCGACGAGTACGCCCAGTCGGTGGCCCGCCACGGGACAGCCACGTGGATGGGCTGGGAACTCGATCTCTCCGAGCGTCAGCGGCGCGCCGTGATGTTCCCGTTGCGATCGGGAGGTGTCGACCGGCGACGCTACGCCGACGTCTACGGCGTGGATCCGGCAGACCACTTCGAGGACGAGTTGGCGCCGTTCGTGGATCAGGGTCTACTCCACGTGACTCCCGAGGAGATCACCCTGACCGATGCCGGGGCTCCGTTCGCCGACAGCATCGCGATCACTCTCTCCAGTTCCGATGTGCGCTCCCGGGTCAGGCAGTCGAACAGGCGGCGCACCAATCTCAAGCTGGACGTCATAGATCGGCACGATTATTCTCCGCTCGAACGTGCCACGGTCGGGAGCGAAGGCGAAGGGTTGACGGCCCATCGCGGAGATCAGCATTGAGACGGCGGTCGCACAGAAAGGTGAGCTGAACCCTCGTGAATCCTTACCACGAGTATATAGATCTCGCGGAGCTGACCGAGCTGTGGTCTGCCGACGCAGCGGACCCGGCGTTGCCGGCAACCGTAGGGTGCCTTGCCACGGAGGAACTCGAGGCAAGCGTGGCGAAAGATCAGCGGGCACATTTCTCCGCCGACGAGGCGTCGTGGCGACTCCAGCGTTCCATCGCCGACCAGCAGGCGTTACTGGCGCGGCTCAGCACTGGACACGGCGACGATCGAGACAACCGGCACGCCATCTGCCGCCGGGTGCGCGACCTGCACTCACGACACCGACACGGCCCCGAGGACCTGCTTTTCGCCGGCGTACACCAGGTGTGTGAGGCGTGGTGTGCGACAGCGCTGCGCCTGACACAAGAACCGTGGCAAGACGACAGTACGTTGTTCATCGTCGCCGACGTGCTGCGCATGCTCACTCAACTCATGGACATCCTCGATCTGATGGTGGCGGAGGAATACCATCCCCTGCGGGTCGCTCTCCGTGGCAGCAGCGGTGCACAGTCCGCCGCCATGCTCGCCTTGTCTTCGCGGGTCGCGCAACTGCTCCGGTCGGCTCCGGCCGAGCTCGAACAGCGGCTGGGCGTTCCCCTCGAGGCGGTGACGATGTCACCCGAGACGTACGCGTCCACCTACCGAACGTTGCAGGCTCTCACCGCAGTGGACGCCGCCCACCGCGCACTCTTCTACGGGCACTATCTGCGCGCGCTGATCATTCAGGGGTCGCACGGCTTCGGCGCGCTGGGCGAGGGAACCGAGATACTCAAGGCGCGCTTCATGCCGAACCCCGGGCTGGTGCTCGACGACGTCCGTACCCATCACCTGTCGTGGCACAACATGCGCCACGCAGCCCGGCAGGGTTGCCTCGTCCTCGCGTTCGAGCAGAAGTCCGGCTGCCACGACGAGAGTGTCACCGAGCCCCAGCAGGAACTCGACGGTGCAGCCAACAGTGAGCTGATCGGCATGCTTCTGAGTGACGTCGCCGCCGAGGACCTCGCGGCTCGTACCGGGCCGGAGTGTGTGGTACGCCTGCTGGGTCTGTCGCGGCCCTATCGCGGCCGGACCGAGGTCCGCAAGCTCATCGACGAGATCCGGCAGTGGCTGCGGCGCTGCTCGGGCGAGCTGCGCGTCAGCCACGTCGGTCCCACATCCTGCGAAGTGCGATATGCGTTCACGTCGAGGGGTGGCGAAACGGTAAGAGGCCAGGTTTCGGTCACGGGCGCCCGGGATCAGGACGGCACGGTAACGAGCATCGACATCGTCGCGGTACCCACATGAGCCCGTGCATCGTCATCGTCGACGGCTTCTCGACAGGTCTCTGGCTGGCGGAGCACCTGGCGCAGCGGGGCGCCACGCTGGTGCACGTCACGAGCAGGTCCCGGTTCCCCGCGCGATACTGGGAGGGCTTCCGCGACGCACCGTATGCCGCCCTCTTCGACTCCTGCGCCGAGCTCGCGAACTCGTCCTATGCCGGCATGGCGGACTGGGTCATCCCGGGCAACGAATCGGGTGTCGCCCTGGCCGACGAGCTCAGCGTGTTGTGGGGACTGCCGGGCAACGACCCGGTGCTCACCTCCGCGCGGATCGACAAGGCGGCGATGGCAGCTGCGCTCGACAGTGCGTGCGTCCGGTTCCCACGCAGTCGTGGATTCACTGACGTCGAAGGCGCTCTGCAATGGCTGCGCGGCGAGAGCCTGGACAGATGCGTGGTCAAGCCACGCGCAAGTTCGGCGTCGGACGGAGTCCGCCTGGTCAAGGACCTCTCGCAGCTCTCCAAAGCCTTCCATGACGTCCTGGCCTCACCCACGATCCTCGGGAACCGCAACACCGAGACACTCGTCGGCGAGTGGCTTGAGACGCCAGAGGTCTATGTCAACACGGTGACCTACGACGGTCACGTCACCTACGAGGAGGCATGGCTCTCGGTCAAGTCCGTGACGGACGATGGTGTGCCACAGTACGACTACCAGGAGCCGCTGAGTGCCACGAACTCCCTGGCGACGTCGATCGGCGCGTATCTTCGCCCCGCCCTTGCAGCGCTCGGCCTGCGTTGGGGTGCGGCGCACAGCGAGGTCATGCACACGGTCGACGGGCCGGCACTCATCGACATGGGCGCCCGCCTGGGCGGGGGATCCGTGCCGGAAGTCGAACGCCGGCTTTGTGGCGACAGCCAGTCGCACGCATACGCCCGCATGTTGCTGGACAACGAGCCTGTGTCCAGGGTCTTGGCCGGCAGCCGGCTGGAGGTCCGGCGAGTGTGGCTGAACAACCAGTACGACGGCATCGTCGGAGACCTCACCGCATTCGGGGCCTTGCGCACGCTCGAGACGACGAGGCACGTGTCGGCGCACGTGCAGGACGGGCTTCCGCTCAACCGCACGACACACCTGGTCGACAGCCCGGGATACGTACTGCTCGCCTCGACTGATCGGGCAGCGCTGGAACTCGACCACGCGCGGATACGCGAAATGGAGAGCGCGGGGCCGTTCTACGGAACGCGCCCGTGACGGGCGTGTCGCGGATCGACGGAGTCGTCACCGCGGTGGTGGCTCCGTCGAGGACCTTTCGGCTCGATCGCCCGAGTTGGGAACGCATCAGCGCGGCGGCCAGCGTGTATTCCGGTTGGCACCACATGCAGTTCATGAACTCGTTCTCGCCTGAAGGCACCGGGTTCGTCCTGGCGACGGACCAGGGACGACTGGTCGGCGCTCTCCCGTTCTATCTCGCCGGAGGCGCAACGAGTCCGCTCTATCGGATCGACATCGAGAACACGAGTGTGTTGCGCGACCTCAGAGATCGTCCAGGTGTCATCGCGGGTGGCTGTTCGGGGTATCGGTCGGATGCCCTCGTGGATCCAGGGCTCCCCGCCTGGCAGCGCGGCGCCATCTGCGCGGACATGTTCACGACGCTCGGCAACGCGGTCGCAGGAGGAGACATCGGTCCGGAGCGGCAATCGGGGTCATGGCTCGCCTGGCCTTACCTCGGTGCCGAGGATGCCCGGCTGATCGCCCCGCACCTTGGTCGCGACCGTGCTGCCGGCGCCTCGTTGCAGGACAAGATGTTCCTCAGCTCCCGTGTCGCCGGATGCGGGCTGGACGTCTCGCCGGGCGATTTCGAACACTTTGTCGCCGGCCTGCCGAAGCGACGGCGTCCGCAGCTGCGCAAGGAGTGGCGGCAGGCCGCCACCAGCCGGATCGAAGCCGACACCGTGTACCGGGAGCCCGTTCGCCTGGCGCAACTGCTCGACGAGGTGGAAACGAAGCACGGCCAGCACGAGCCGAGGAGCCACTACCTGGCCATCATTGATTCGTACCAGCGCTACATGCGGGACGTGACCATCAACTTCTACCTGATGTCGGCGGATGGGATGCGGATCGAGGCGTTCTCCACCTTCTTCATCAAGGGCGACACCCTGGCGGCACGGACCTTCGGAGCACTCAATCACGTTCGGGTTCAGGCTGAGGGCGCCTATCTGGCGCTGATGTTCCATGCGCCGCTGAGGTATGCGTTCGAGACCGGCTGCCAACGCATCGATCTCAGCCCCGCCACCCGAGCGAAGTACCTGCGTGGTGGGCGAACGACCGGAAGTTGGGGGCTGGTGGGAGCCGTGAGAGCGGGGTCGTTCGCCGTCGCGGATGGCGCGGGTCACTGGAACGACGCGTGCCAAGCGGAATGGCAGAACCAATACTCCGGCTTCACCACGGGCGCCGTCGGTGGCTGACGGCGCGCACAGCCGGCTGCGGGACGACATCAGGGGGCTGCCGCGGGGAGTGTGGGCTATCTGCGGCGGAACTCTCGTCAGCAAGCTCGGCAACTTCTTGAATGTCTTCATTGTGCTGTACGTGCAGCGACTCACGGGTGAACCGCGCTCAGTCGTCGTGGCACTGGCAGTCTTCGGCGTGGGCAACGTCGTGGGAACGATTCTCGGCGGATGGGCGGCCGACGCCCTCGGCGCGCGAAAGACTCTCGCCGGTGCTTTGATCATCAGCGGCGTCGCGATCGCGGTGGTTCCGGCAGCACCCGATTTTGCCGTGTTGTGCGTCATGCTGGCGGTAGCGGGCACGTCCGCGCAGGTCGTCAGACCCGCAGCCGGCGCCCTGTTGGTTCGCATGCTGCCAGACGAACATCGGCTGACTGCCTTCACGCTGCTCCGGCTAGGGGTCAACCTGGGCACCGCGGTCGGACCGGCAGCAGGCGGGTTGCTCGCCACGACGTCGTTCACCGCATTGTTCATCGTCAACGGCATCGTCAACGTGGCCTACGCTCTCATCGTCCTGAAATGGGTCGGCAGATCTCAGGACAGGTCCCACGAGACGCGCACGGGCGCGGGCGCGGACAGAGGCAGCGTCAAGACCCGAGGCTACGGCGCGATGGTGCGCGACCCTTCCTTCATGGTGTTCTTGGTCGGCGTGCTTTTCGCCTCCGTGGTCTACACGCAGTCGACTTCGGTGTTGCCGCTGAAGATGGCAAGGGTCGGCCTGAGTACCGCGACGTTCGGTTTCATGCTGACACTCAACGCGGTGCTGGTGATCGCCTGCGAATTTCCGGTCATGCGATGGCTGCGGCGCCTACCGCGCGGCCCGGTCATGGCTGTTGGCACTGTCGTGCTCGGCGCGGGTATAGCCGCGAGTGGTCTGTGCCACAGCACCGTCGGATTCGCGGCCACGGTGGTGGTGTGGACCTTGGGTGAGATCATTTACACGCCGTTCTCGACGACGTATCCAGCGGTCGTCGCCCCACTGACCGCCATTGGTGCCTATCAAGGGGCCGAATCCTTCAGCAGCGTGGTCGGCGCCGCGATCGGTCCGGTGCTGGGCAGCGCTCTGTTCTCATTGGCATCGTGGGCTCCTTGGGTGGCAGCGTTGGCATGCAGTGTCGTGGGTGCGCTGGCCTATCTGTGGACGAGTTCCCTACGTGGCAGGATGACGGCGCCGGCTGATAGTGCCCCCCTCGATGAGACATCCGCGGGTTGACCGTGACGCTGGTGCCGCAACAAAAGTGGCGTGACAAGAGTGGCTGGGCCGCACGCACCGGCTCCTGCGGCTGGTCGCGTGACCACGAATCCCGGTCACATTCGGCGCGATCCGGTGCTTCCGGACCTCCTTGCCGAGCGGTCGTGATCGGAAAAAGCCATACTTCACTTCCACCCGACCCACGGCTACAATGTGCGTGGACTGATATCCCAGGCGATGGGAGTAGCCGTGGTCACGGTGACCTGGGCGCATACCGGAAAACGGTACACAATGTACCGTTTTGATCCAGAAATCGAACGCCGGGTCAAAGATGTCAACGTGAGCGACAACTGGCACGCGTTACTTGCCTGGTTTTCCGACCTCGCCTGGATGGCGTTATGCGTGGCGGTCTGTTACGAGCTGACCTGGTGGCTGTATCCGGTGGCGGCACTCATTATCGGGGCTCGGCAGCGTGGCCTGTCAACAATTCTTCATGATTGCGCACACGGCGTGGGGGTGGCGAACAAGAGGTTGCAGATGTTCGTCGGCACGGCGTTGACCGCGTATCCGATCTTCCAGCAACACTATGCCTATAAAGTTTCGCACGTGTTCACTCATCACCCCAGGTTGGGTGATCCCAATCGGGATCCTGATCTCCAATTCTTCGTTGAACAGCTGGCCTACACGCCGACCACGCGAGGTCGGTACTTCAATCGGGTCGTGGTGTGGCCTGCTGTCGGCTCACAGACTGTCGCCTACCTACGCTACCTGGTGCGGAACCGGTTCAAGGTACTCAAGGGCCACAAGCGGGCCGAAGTCACATCCACCTCGCCGGTGGCGAAGGGCAAGCGGCTCACCGACAAGCTCGCGTTCGCCGCGTTCTGGCTGGTCGTGATCGGTCTGTGCTGGTATTTCGGTGTACTGGTGCCATTGGTGCTGTTCTGGGTGGTGCCCTATCTGACCAGCTTCCAGATCCTTGGCTGGTACATCGAGCTGTCCGAGCACACACCGCTGGTCCGCGACCACAATCTCGACCTCTACATGACGCGCAACCGCAAGAGCCGCGGGTTGGAGAAGTTCCTCACCGGCATCCACAACGACCACCACCACCTTGACCACCACCTCGACTCGCGGACGCCGTTCTGGCGGCTGCCGGATGCGCACGAGATCCGGATGGCCGACGCGAACTACGCCGCGCTGGACGCCAAGACCGGCGGCTTGTTCACCTCAGGCCCACAGGGTGCACCGAGCGCTTTGGCCACGATCATCGATTCGATGACCGTGCCTGCCCAGGCCAGCGTGGCATGACCTCGCCGTCCGGCAGGCCGGTGACACCGACTGGGACGCGTCCGGAGACCCTCGCGATCAGAGCCGGTGAGCAGGCGCGGGTCGGATGGACCGTACCGGTGGTGACGCCGATCTTCGCCACCGCCGCGTATTCGCTGCCCAGCAGCGATGCGGCCGCACAGATCTTCGACCTCGGCCAGGACGGGCACGCCTACACCCGGCTGAACAACCCGACGAACGACGTCCTGGAGGAGCGGGTCGCGCAGCTCGACGGCGCAGTGGCCGGGCTGGCGGTCGCCTCGGGGCAGGCCGCGATCACGGTGGCCCTGCTGAACCTTGCCCAGGCAGGGGACAACATCGTCAGCTCGATCGAGTTGTACGGCGGCACGTGGAATCTCCTGGCGAATACCTTCCGCAGGCTCGGCGTCGAGATCCGATTCGTCGATCCGGTAGATCCTGCGAACTTCGTCCGGGCAACCGACGACCACACGCGTGCCTACTACGGGGAGACGTTGCCCAACCCGAAGCTGCGCATCTTCCCGATCGCGGAGGTCGCGCGGCTCGGCCACGACCGGGGCATTCCGCTGGTGCTGGACAACACGATGCTGCCGTACGTCTGCCAAGCCATCGAGCACGGCGCGGACATCCTGGTGTACTCCGCGACCAAGTACCTCGGCGGCCACGGTTCGGCACTGGGCGGTGTGATCACGGACAGCGGCCGCTTCGACTGGGCCGCGCACGCCGATCGGCATCCGTTGATCACCGAGCCGGACGAGTCGCACGGCGGCATCCGCTGGCTCCAGGCGGGCGCGCAGCTCACCGATCACCTTGGCCGCAGCCCGTACCTCCTCAAGGCACGAGAGACCGTGGTGCGTGATCTTGGTCCGGTGCTGAGCCCGTTCAACTCCTTCCTGCTGATCCAGGGTGTCGAGACACTGCCACTGCGGATGCGCGCGCACTCGGACAATGCCCTGACCGTCGCCCGGTTCCTCAGCGACCATCCGAGGATCGAGAGCGTGCAACACCCGAGCTTCGCCGTGGGGGACGAAGCCGCCCGGGTCAAGAGCTATCTGCGGTATGGCTACGGGCCGCTGGTCGGATTCGAGGTTTTCGGCGGCCGTGTGGCAGGGCAACGGTTCATCGAGGCGCTGCGGATGATCACCCACGCCACCAATATCGGCGACGTGCGGACGATCGCGACCCATCCCGCGTCGACGACCCACGCCCAGTTGCCAGCCGCCGACCAGCGGGCCGCGGGCGTGACGCCGGGGTCGATCCGACTCGCGGTCGGCATCGAGCACCCGGATGACATCGTCGCCGACCTCGCTCAGGCATTGGAGATCGCATGACCGGCCGGCCACTCGTCGGGCTGCTTGCCACGACAGAACTCCTCGACGGCGTCCCGCACCACGCGGTGCGGGACGTCTACGTGCGGGCGTTGATCGACGTGGCGGAGGTGGACGTGGTGGTCCTCCCTGTCGGGCGGGCAGCCACACTCGACCGGCTGGACGGGCTGGTACTCGGCGGGCATCAGAGCCACGTGCGGCCGCAATGTTACGGGGCCGCACCCCGCGCGGCGGAGTTGGCCGATCCGCCGAGGGATCTCACCGCGCTCACGGGTGCGGTCGCCGCGGTGCGCGCCGGCCTGCCATTGCTGGGCATCTGCCGGGGGTTGCAGGAGCTGAACGTGGCCTTCGGCGGGACGCTGCGCGCACTCGGCGACGACTCACACCGTGAGGACCTGCGACTGCCGAGGGATGAGCAATACCTGCCCGTGCACCCGGTCGCGGTGCGCGTCGGCGGACCACTGCACGAGGTGCTCGGCGCGATCGAGGTCGCGGTGAACACCCTGCACGGCCAGGCGGTCGACCGGGTCGCAGCAGGTCTGGTCGTTGAGGCGACGGCGCCGGACGGGGTGGTCGAGGCGTTGTCGGTCGCCGACGCGCGGTCGTTCGCATTGGCCGTGCAGTGGCACCCGGAATGGCACGTCCCCACCGATCCGGTGAGTCGAGCGATCTTCGTCGCGTTCGGCGATGCCTGCCGCAACCGAACGCGCGAGCAGTCTCGCGTACCAGGTGGTGTCGTGGTCGGATGAACCGGTCAGCTGATGGCCTCAAGCCCGGCATGCTGCAGCACGTGCCGGAGCGGACCGTGCCGACCAGCCTGTTCGACTCGGCCGGCTGGTTGCGCGCTTGGGAGCAGGTGACGGTCGAGCAGCATCTGCGGCGTGGTTACCTGACCACCGCCCAGGACGAGGTGCTGCCGATATACCAGACGACGAATTCACCGTTCTGGTTCGGTTACGAGGCCCAGTCCGAGGTCGTACCTCTCTCCGACCGACCGATCGTGTTCGTCGGCTCCACGTACTCGATGTACACCCGGCGCGGCCCGGTACCCGCCGAACTCGTCCGTGCGGCCCACGACGCCGGGCTGTCCTGGTTGGACGGTGAAGGACTACTCGTCGTGCCCAACCTGACCGAGGAGGGCGTTGCCTGCTGGATCGCGGAGGCGGGCGAGCCGGTCGGTCGTGTGCTGCTCGACCGCACCTACCACGGCGGGTTGTCGGGCACCTTCGAAGACCACCTCCGTCGACTGCCCAAGAAGTTGCGCAAGGACATCGAGCGACGCATCCGACGGGCCCAGGAACGCGGACTCACGGTGCGCTTCCTCACCGGCGAGGCCGCGGTACGTATGGTGCCCGCCGCATTGCCGTTGACCGTCGGCACGACAGACGAGCACGACTGGCCGCCGCTCTATGACGAGGTCACGCTCGACGCACTGCTGGGCGTGCCAGGCTCGGTGCTCGCGGTCGCCGAGGCCGACGGCGAACTGGTCGGCGCGTTCTTCGGTTTCGTACACGGCAGCGAGGCGGTGTTCCTGTGCGGCGGCGTCGACTATCTGCGGCTGCGCGACCTGTCCAGCTATGTCGTGCTCATGTACGCCTGCGTGGAATGGGCATACGAGCAAGGGCTTCGACACATCGAATGGGGGCGAGACAACTACACATTCAAACAGCGACACGAGTTGACGGGTACCGATTTGTGGGCCCTCGTGTACAGCCCGAACCCGGCACCGGACCTGGCCAGCCGGTTGCAGCACATGGACCGCATGCTGCACGACTACATCGAGCGCGGCTGATGGGTGTCTCGAAGGACGCCCGACTGCCGGTCGCGCTGCTGCTCAGTACGGTCGTCGCGGTCAATGGCGCATACACGGCGCTGATCCCCTTCGTACCCGAGCTGCACGCGCGCATCCACGCCGGCCCGACCGCGATCGGATTGGTGTTCACCCTTTTCGCCGGGGCAAAATTGCTGACCCAGCCGATCGGCGGTTTCCTGGCAGACCGGTGTGGGCCACGCATCGTCGCCGTGTCCTCACTCGCCTTCGTCACCGCGGGCACAGTCGCCACCGCACTCGCCGGTAACACGGCGACCTTGCTGATCGGCCGCACCGCGTGGGGCATCGGCGAGGGCATGCTCACCCCCGCCCTGTACGCGGGCGTGACGTATCTGTGCTCGACGTACCACATCCCCACGACGCGATTACTGGCTCAGTTCGGGTCGGCCGCGAACATCGGCTTCGTGCTTGGTCCGCTGGTCACGGGGCTCGCTGGCGGGCTCGGTTTCCGCGCGATATTCCTACTCGGCGCCGCATTCACCGCGCTGTCCGCGCTCGCGCTGAGCCGGGTGCTGCCCGCCGGGGCGCAGACCCGGCTGCCGAACCCGGACGAGGAGCGGCCCGCCGAGGCGCCTCGCACCCCGGGCCGATGGTGGGTCTGGGTGCTCGTGTTCGGGGTGCTCGACCTGGCAGGCAACCTGATCTACGCGGCGCTGGAACCTGTGCTGCCGCTGTACCTGGCGGAGGGTTCAGCCAGTACACGGTCCGAGGTGTCGCTCGTGTTCGCACTCGGCCTCGTCGTGTTCGTCGTGGCCGTCTGGGTGTTCGGCAGATATGGCGAGCGAGTGTCGTTGGCGCGGCTGGTACGGATCGGGCTTGTGGTGTTCGTGCCTGCTGTGTCCGGACTCGTGTTCAGTCCCAGGCTCGGCCCGGTACTCGGGTTCTTCGCCGTCGCGATGATCGGCCACTCCGTGCTGTACCTGGCGGCACGGCGCGGCGTGATCGCGGTTCGCACCGGACTCACCGGACAAGGTCGCGCCTTCGGCTTGTTCGGCACGACCTCCGATCTGGGCAACATGATCGGCCCGACCTTGGGCATCACGCTGTTCGGCTGGGTCGGTCCGCTCGTGTTCCCGCTGCTTGCGGTGCCGAGTGCCCTCCTTTTCGTCGGGGTGTACGTGATACGCACGCCGATCGCCGTCCCTGAACCCATCGAGCCCGCGCAGCATGGTGATGCGTGACGAGACCGGTTGGCGATCCGACCGCCACAACACCGTAGTCCGGGAGGCACTGCTCGTGGATGCTGTCGAAGCGACGACGTCGAACGATCGCTCTGATTCGACGTGGTGGTCGACCACGTTTCAGAACGAGCTGGGTATGCACCGCCTGCACGAACAGGATGCGGACGAGACGGCTCGTCAGGTGGCGCTGATCGAGCATGAGCTGCGACTGCCCGACACCGGCGCCCGGATTCTCGACGTGGCATGTGGCACCGGCCGGCACGCGGTCGCACTGGCCGGCCGGGGCCACCAGGTGACCTGTGTCGACATCAGCCCCGACTACCTGGCGGCAACCGGCCGACGAGCGCGTGCGCACGGCGTGCACGTCGAGCTGGTCCTCGCCGACATGCGCGACCTGGGCGCGCTGCCGCGGGCGTCGTTCGACGCGGCGATCAACATGTACACGAGCTTCGGCTACTTCGACCGCGATGAGGACAATGCCCGGTCACTGACCGAGATCGCAGGAGTGCTGCGGCCTGGCGGCAGACTGCTCGTCGACACCATCAACCGGGACTGGTTCGTCAGAAACTATGGTCCCTCCGAGTTCGCGCACACTCCCGGCGCCGAATTCGTCATCCGCGACTACGAAATCGTGAACGGCGCAGTGATCATTCATCAGAACGCGTTCGACCCAGAGCGCAGCCGGCTGCGCTGGACCTGCAGGCACAGCGACCAGGATCGGGAGGATGTGGTGGTCGACTACCGGATGTACAGCCTGCACGAGCTGGTCGCGCTGATGCGGCTCGGCGGCCTGCTGCCAGTACGGACGTTGGGCGACTACGACGGCAGTCCCTACGGCCTCTTCTCGCCCCGCCTGCTGAGCGTGAGCGAGGCCGGACTCCGGACTCCGGGGACTGAGCAGACCTCGTCGGAGGGGGCGACCTGGTGACGGCACGGTTGCTGGTTGGGTGAGAACTCGACCGGCCCCACCGCGTTCGCGTCACCGAGGGCCAGGCCATCGCGGCCGACCCGCAGCATGGTCTACGAGGTCGGCGAGAACGTCCGGTATGCGAACGCACGACGCTGACGGCAACGTGGACCTAGGCCGCGCAACTGTTGCGGTGCGGTGGAACTCGGCTGCCGTGACCGTGGCCCGGACGCCGAGCTCGGCGGCGACGGCAGTGATCGCGTCGGCGCCGATGGCCGGTCGGCTTGGCCGTCGGTGGTGTAGTACCGCGCGCTGAACGTCGCGTAGTGAGCCCGGGGCTTCGGCTTCGGTAAGCCGGCCGAGGAACGACTGGATGGGACGCACCGTGGTGTCGGTTCGTTGCGGATCACCGGCAGCGCCACTGGGCTCGGATGACGGCCTGGACGGCGTGGCCGTCCGGGTCGACGTAGGTGGGATCGACGACCACGCCGACGGTGGGGATCTGGAAGTGATCGCCGATCCAAGCCGGCACCTGCCGTACTCGGCCGACCCAGGGTGTCCGCGGCCTCCGCGCCCCGCCTTCGCAGGTGGGCGGAGGTCGCCGACGGGCGGCACGACGATGTCGTCGCTGGAGCCGCGCGACCCGGGTGTCTTGCCGACCACTTGGCGCGTGTCCTACGCTGCGTAGTGGCATTGAGTGGATCATGCCTTGTCGCGTCCCATGGGGGGTACATGTCACGCGTTACTCTGAGTCGTCGGCGCGTGTTCACGTCGGCAGCCGCGGCCGGTGTCGGTCTCGCCCTGCCGCTCTCGCCCGCCGTGGCCTCGGCCGCCGCAACGGTGGCGCCGCCCGACCCGGCCACAGTCACGGGCTCAGGCGGGCAGTACGGCGCCGGCCTGCCCGCCGATGGCACCCCGTCGCCGCCCACCCGCGACGTCACCGCGATCCAGCGCGCCCAGGCCGCCGCACCGGCACCGAACGCCCTCCACTCGCAAGCCGTTCCGCCACCCGGGTTCACGTTCGCCACCAGCGGGTACACGGCACATGCCGTGCCGGCCGCGTTGCTGCCCTACGCGCTCACCACGCCCGTGCCCCTGGTGGACGACGGCGTGCACGACGCCCAGGGCGTGCGGATGTTCCTCGTCGGCGGCCGGCAGTTCAACCACCCCGTGGCGCAGGCCCAGTACGGTCTGGCCAATCTGGCCAGCTATGCCCTGAACAACAACGCGACCTATCTCAACCGGGCGATCGCACAGGCCAACCGCCTGGTGAGCACCAAGGTGGTCAGCCGGGGCGCGTGGTTCTACCCGTACCCCTTCAATTTCGCGCTGCACGGCATCGCCGCCGACACCATGGTGGCGCCCTGGTACAGCGGGATGGCACAGGGTCAGGCGCTGAGCCTGTTCGTCCGGTTGTACCAGGTGACGTCGGACGCCACGTGGCTCACCGCGGCCGACAACACGGCCACGGGCTTCGCACTGCCGCCCGTCGCAGGCCTGCCGTCCATCGTCCACGTCGACACGACGAATCATCTGTGGCTGGACGAGTACCCGCTGAGCACCACGCGGTTCGACCTGACCTTCAACGGCCACAACTTCGCGATCTTCGGGCTGTACGACTACGTGATGCAGACCGGTGATGCCGTGGCGGCGCAACTGTTCGACGGCGCGGTCACGATGTCACTGACGTACGGCACGTCCGGGTTCCGGTTGCCTGGCGGGGTGAGCTACTACTGCGAGCTGCACCATCAGCCGGCAGGTCACTACCACGACATCCACATCGCGCAGTTGATCAATCTCTACTCGATGACGACGGACACCCATCTCGCCCAGCTCTCCGACACGTTCCGCGCGGACTTCCCGCAGAACGGCACGTCCACGGTGCTGTTCTCGAAGGGCTCGCACACCGGGTACAAGTTCAACGCGGCCGGCGCGATCACCGCGACCAAGGTGCTCAGCCTGTCCGCGACCTCTCAGGCACCGTCGACCGGTTACACCCGGATCAAGGGCCGTGGCCTGTACCTGCTCATCTCGGCAGGCTCGCTGGCCGGGTACTACGTCCCGGACACACCGAACGTGACCACCGCCATCGGTCCGTTCGACACGGCCGTCTACTCGCCGCAACGGGTGGCGTCCTTCCCGGCCGGTGTCACCACCGGCTTCCGCTTCAACAGCCAGGGGCTGCCGAGTACGTCGTCGTCGATCACCCTGAGCCGGGTCAGTGCGGCGCCGTTCAGCGAGAGCTCGACGTTCAACGGCACGCGGCACGTACTGATCACAGCAGGTGGCCTGGCGAACTACTGGGTCCCCGCCGCGAAGCTGACGCTCGGCTGATTGCGCCTCCTCGTCAGGCCCGGTGGCCCGGCGTCAGGAGCGATTCCGCGTTGCCCCGCCACGATCGGCGAGTCGCAAGGTCAGCCGGCGTGCCGGCAGCCGGTCAATGAGAATCGGCATGATTGTGTCCCCGCAGGACCTCCAACTGGTGGCGGTACTCCGCCTCATCGAACTCGCCGCGCGTGTACCGCGCCGCGAGCCGTTGTTCCGGTGAGTGCGAACGGCGACGGGCACGCTGGACATACCACCCGAGCCAGACCGTCGTGGTGATCACGGCGAGCCACAACAGCACCACGCCCGACACCATCAGTACGTAGCCGCCATGGTTCATGCCTGCGCCATACCAGTTCATCATGTGATCACTCCTTCGCTCGCTGTGCCGCTTAGCTCGATGGTGTGGCGCGTGTACGCTCGAAAGGCTTCTCCCACACTGTCTTCGGACTCTCCGAAGTGGTCATCAGCAGCGTCACCATGGCCCGGACACCAGTAGGCAGGCCGAGTACGTAGGCGACTTCCGCGAGGGGCGGCAAGGCCGTAGCCGAGTCGCGCCCGGACGTGGCCGCGGCTGGAGTGCTGCGCGTCCGGACCGGCCGCATGTGCGGAACCCGATACTCGGCTTAGAGCTGCTAACACAATAACTGTTCGGCTCGCGTCGCCCAGGCACGCCATCTGCGGCGTTGTCGTCGGCCCCGGTACAACAGCGGTACCGGGACCTCCTCCGCCTTGCAGCCGGCGCACCTGGACGCCGCTGTCTGATCGAACGCCATTGTGTTAGCAGCTCTTAGAGCATGCGGCTCGGCATCGCCGCACAGGGCAGCGCGCACCGGCCCGGACTGTCGCTCAGGTCTGTGGTGAAGAGGGCGGCGATCCGACTCGATCCGCTTCTGCCATGCCATCAGGCCGGACTACCTGCCCTGCTCGCCGCTCCAGGTACCGTCCGGCGGGCCGGAGGCGCGGCGATCGCCGACACCAGGGCAGAAACCCGCTGACCGGTGCAGGCGGGCGACGCCGGGCCACCGGTCAGCGCTGGCCGGCAGCCTGGCGCGACCGGGCGAGCGCCGCCAGTTCGGTGTAGAACTGGGCCGGCGGTCCGGACGACACCGGCTCGCCGGCGACCGTCGCGCGCGGGCGGGCGTCCTCGGCGCGCAGGCCGAGCATGTCCGACAACTCGATCACGTCCTCCGCGTCGCGGGCTGTCGCGGCGACTGTCAGCACGGCTCGGCGGCGCTGTTCGGCCGTGAGTGCGTGCACCGTCACCGGACACGTGTCCCACTGGCGATCGGTGGCCATTGCCGTCACTTCCCTTGGCGTGCCTGGTGATTCCCCGTGCACCACCGATGATGGCACTCGCAGGCGCCGACAGCATCGGCACCACGTCCTCGGTAGCTGGACGATCAGGCACCTCGATCGAAGGCCTAGGGACCGCGCTGGGAGGACCTTCTACCCTGGCGCCCGGTCCGCCTGGTCCCGTGGACACGACGTGGTGGTCACGTGCTGGGGGTGGCCGACCGCGATGGCCGAGAACTCCCTGGTGTTGGCCACCACGGTGCGCAGGGAGCACTCCTGGTCTTGAGGAATCTCGCCCGCTTCGACGGCGGCATGTGGCGTCCTCGGCACGCCGGCCACCACGCTCACCCCGACCACGCCGTCCTATGGGACGGCCGTGCGATCACCGGCGTCCAGCCGACCATGATCCGGCCGGGCATTCTCGAATGCTCCATGACTCAAACCTGACGCAGGGCGCGTCACAGGCGATGGCCGCTCGTCTTCGGCCGCGATGACTTCCGACCCTGGGATGGACTGTCCAGGCACGCCCACGATGACGCTGAGGATGTCCCATGGAGAGGCGATCTGATGTCATCACAAGTGGACGGTCCGGTCATCGCGGTGGGTGTGGACGGATCGGATGACGCTACCGCGGCGTTGCGATGGGCGGTGAACACAGCGACTCGGCAACACGGGACCGTCCGTGCGATCACCGTGCGGTGTCCGGGCATCGCCCCGCCGGTATCGTTCGGCCTCGAGTCGCCGCACGCGCCGCTGTCCGAGCTGGACGAGCCGAACTGCCTCGAGCACCTGAACGAGCTGATCGAGCGAGCCACGTCCGGGATCGAGGACTCCGCGCCCGTGTGCGCGGTGGCCGTGACGGGTGATCCGGAGACGGATCTGGCAGGGGCGGCGGCCGACGCGGACATGCTCGTCGTGGGCGCGCGCGGGAAGGGCCCAGTGGCCGAGGTATTCCTCGGCAGTGTGGCCGCGGGCGCCCTCCGGCATGCGCCGTGCCCGGTGGTCGTGCTCCCCACCGTTGTCGCAGACCGATACCCCGACCGGCTGTGACGACGATGCCGGATCTTTCGCCGGCGGCGGTCACCGGCCAGAGCCGCGTACTGCTGACGAAGGGCCTCGGTCCCGGCCACGCCCACGACAAGTGTTGATGCCGAACGGATCCCGCGTCGGGCGAGGCGCCGTGCCGGCCGCTCGCGGACGTCACCGACGACCGGCACGAACCACCGGTGCCACACCGAGAAGAAGCCGTGCAGTCGTCCAGGACGTGATGCTGCCCCAGCCGTGCCGGGGCAGGATCACGTCCGGATCAGCACTCGATCCCACACCGGACACGTCCTCCAGAACCTCCCGGAAGCAGCTGTCGCAGGTCCAGCACAGCGTCGCGGTGAACCGGACTCGGGGATCGCATCGCCCGAGAGCGGGACTTTCGTCCGCGGTGATGGCGGCGCCCGCGTGGGTGGCCGGCGCGAGGGACTTTGGGCACCGGGATCGGTCTGATGGGCACCTGGTTGCAGCCCCGAGGTCATCGCCGGTCGGGATCTTCGCCACCAGCGAACGGCAGCTCCGCAGACCAATACTTCTGGTGCCTACCCCGAAGGAGCCACACGATGTCCATCAAGGACTCTCCCACCGCGACCGCCACACCGGTCATCCCCCGCCAGCAGACCACCGATCCCGTCCCGGCCGCCCGGCCCACCCCGGCAACCCAAGGGCGGGGCCGCTACCAGCTGCTGGCAGTGCTGCGCATCACCATGGGCCTGACGTTCCTGTGGGCGTTCCTCGACAAGACCTTCGGGCTCGGCTACGCCACGACCTCGAAGCAAGCGTGGATCCACGGCGGCTCGCCCACCCAGGGCTTCCTCGCGCACATCGAGATCGGCCCGATGCAGTCGATCCTGCGCGACTGGGCCGGTGCGGGCTGGGTCGACTGGCTGTTCATGCTCAGCCTGCTGGGTCTGGGCGTCGCTCTGATCCTGGGCATCGGTATGCGACTCTCGGCCATCGCCGGGACCCTGCTGCTGGCGTTCCTGTGGATCGCCGAATGGCCGCTGGCCCGCTTCGACTCCACCGGCGCGGCGACCTCGTCGAGCAACCCGATCATCGACTACCACTTCGTCTTCATCGTCGTCGTGATCGCACTGGCAGCCTTCGCCGCGGGCAACACCTGGGGTCTGGGACGCCAGTGGGCGAAGCTGCCGATCGTCCGCACCAACGCCTGGCTGCGGTGACCAGCACAGCTCACCGCTCCCCACCGAACAGGCACGCGATGTGCCGGCGGCCGCGCCGGCACATCGCACCACCGACCGGAGGCCAGGCAATGCCCATCGCGCCGCACACCGCGACCGTGGCCGACGTGATGACCCGCGAGGTCGTCACCGCCGAACCGACGACGCCGTTCAAGGAACTCGTCGACCTGATGATCGGTGGTGGCGTCAGCGCCCTGCCGGTCGTGGGCCGCCAGGGCGCGCTGCTGGGCATCGTGTCCGAGGCCGACCTGCTGTGCAAGGAAGAGCACGCCGACGACGAATCCGCGACCGCACCGCACCGCTTCGCCCGCCACCAGCTCCGAACGCACTGGCGCAAGGCCACCGGGCTCACCGCGGCCGACGTGCTGACCACCCCGGTCCTCACCGCCACCCCGGACGAGCCGCTGCCACAGGTCGCGCGCCGCCTCACGGCGTCCGGCGTCCGGCGGCTCTGCGTGGTCGACGGCGGCAGACTCGTCGGCATCGTGGCCCGCCGCGACCTGCTGCGCCCGTTCCTGCGCGGCGACCCGGAGATCCAGCGGCAGATCGACACCGAGATGCAGGAGCACGTCCTGCACGCCAATCCCGCCATGGTCCGCGCGACCGTCGAGCACGGGGTCGTCGTCCTCACCGGCCGGGTGGAGTACCAAGGTGACGTCGCCGCCGCAGGTCAGCTGGTGGGCGCGATTCCCGGCGTCGTCGCGGTGCGCAATCGCCTGGACTGGCAGTGGAACGGTGCCGGCCCCCGGGTGGCGCTGCCTACCGTCGGCGGGTGATCCCGGCCCTCAGAGCTGCTCACACAATCACTGTTCGGCTCGCGTCGCCCAGGCACGCCATCTGCGGCGTTGTGTTAGCAGCTCTCAGTCCGCCGGCGGGGCCAGCGGCGCTGTCCACATCAGGCGGGTGCCGCCACCGATGTTCGGCCCGGTGAAGGACCCGCCTCGCGGAGCAGTTCGGTCAGGCGTGCCTGGGACAGCACGGCCCGATCCGCGTCGCTTCACTCGGTCGAACCTGCCCAGGCCGGTATCGCCGTCATCCCGCAGGAACCCACTCCGACACGGCTACCCAGCAGCGACGATCCGCGCCGACCAGGCAATGACCATGGTCTGGTCCGCAGGGACGTTCGGCACTGGGGTGGATCGCGGCCTGGACCGCATAGTGGCAGTACTGCGATTCCATCACTGACCAGGGAGGGCGGTCGGATGAAGGCCGAGTTCGGACCCGTGGGCGGGCTCACCGCCGACCAGGTCGAGACCGCGCTGACCGCTGCCACGGCCGCGCCGTCACTGCACAACAGCCAGCCCTGGCGGTTCCGTTGCACACCCTCGGTGATCGAACTGCGCGCCGACTGGTCCCGCTCGATACCGATCGCCGACCCCGACCACCGGGAACAACTGCTCGCCTGCGGCGCGGCGCTGCTCAATCTGCGGCTCGCCCTGCGTGCCGTGGGCCTGCGTCCCACCGTGGCTTTGCTGCCCGACCGGCGGCAGCCCGAACTGCTCGCCTCGGTCCGCCCGGTCGGGTGTGGCCCGGTCTCCCCGGCCGACAGGGCGCTGGCCGAGGCGATCCAGCGTCGCCGCACCAATCGCAAGCCGTTCCGACCGGCGCGGGTGCCCGAGCCGTTCGTGGCGGCGCTGCGCCGGGCGGCGAGAGTCGAACAGGCGTGGTTGGCGACGCTGACCCCGACGCAGCTGCCGATGCTGCGTGCGCTGGTCGCCAGCGCCCATCAGACCCAGCAGGACAACCCCGCCTTCGTGGCCGAGTGGACGCACTGGACGGGGCGCGACGCGAGTGCCGTGGACGGCGTACCCGCCCGCAGCGGTGGGCCGTTGCCCGAGGCGCAGGACGAGTGGGTGCTGCGCGACTTCACCGCGGGCCAGGCACGGCCGCGGGTGCCGGGCAAGGACTTCGAACCCGATCCGCTGATCGCGGTGATCGGATCGTTCCACGACCTGCCCAGGGCGCACCTGCAGGCAGGCCAGGCGCTGCAACGCGTACTGCTGACCGCCACCGCGGCCGGCCTGTCTGCGTCGTTTCTTTCGCAGGTGGTCGAAGTACCCGCGATGCGCCGCCAACTGCGTGACCTGATCGGGGGCGGCCTGTGGCCGCAGACCGTGCTCCGGATCGGCTACGGATCACCTGTGCCCGCCACCGCCAGACGGGATCTGCGGGACGTCGTGGACGGGGACAGAACGGCCGCCGCGGCCTGGTAAGGCACGGCGGCTGCGCGACCCGCTACAACTGCTCGTGGTGCTGGCTCTGCTCGCGCAGTTCGGTGGCCAGCACCGCGGCCTGGGTGCGGCGCTCCATGCCCAGCTTCGCCAGCACCCGTGACACGTAGTTCTTGACGGTCTTCTCCGCGAGGAACATCCGCTCGCCGATCTGCCGGTTGGTCAGGCCCTCACCGATCAGCTCCAGGATCGTCTTCTCCTGATCGGTCAACGCGTCCAGCGGGCCGGACTTGTCGGCGGTGGCGCGCAGCCGGTTCATCAGCGCGCCCGCGGCCCGGCTGTCCAGCAACGACCGGCCCGAACTCACCGTCCGCACCGCGGATACGAGGTCGACACCCTTGATGTCCTTGATGACATAACCCGCCGCGCCCGCGAGGATCGCGTCCATCATCGCCTGATCGTCGGTGTAGGACGTGAGGATCAGGCAGTTCAGGTCCGGCATCGTCGAGCGCAGATCGCGACACAGCTCCACACCATTGCCATCGGGCAGCCGCATGTCCAGCACCGCCACGTCCGGCCGCAGCGCCGGAATCCGGGCCATCGCTTCGGACACCGAGGAGGCCTGCCCGATCACGGTCAGGTCCTGCTCGTCGTCGATCATCTCCGCGACGCCCCGCCGTACCACCTCGTGATCGTCCACCAGGAAAACGGTGATCATGCCACGCTCCTCCGGAAAGACGCGCCGGCCAGGCGGCCGACTGTCACTTGCCCACAGTAGGAGCCGGCCCGCCCCTTCGGCGCTGCGAACGGTCTGCGCTCGAGAGGACAAAGGTCATACCGCTGGACCGCGGCCCTCCCAGCGACCCTCGCAGAGATCCAGCACCCGCGCTGCCTGCACGGAGCAGTCCGGGTCGCGGGGAAACAACCACGACCGGTACGGCCACGGCTTGATCGCCTCCGGCCACCGGCGCACCGTTGACGCGGATATCGCCTGGGTGGGCCACGGCATCACGAGCCGGCTCCGGGCACGGCCACCGCGACCGCACCGGGGTCGACAGCGTGTAGTTCGCCGATGTTAGTGGCCTTGATCTGCGAAAACAAGCGATTCGACGCTCCCACTGCGCGGACCGCAGCAAAGTCGATAATGGACTGTGGCGGTCCGCGGTCACGGCGGTGGGCGGCCACCCTGCTCTGCACACCACGTCGTTGCCCCGGCACTGCCAGTCAGTGCGGTATGCGGCCGCTCACGCCGCGGAGTGCCGCGTGTCGCGTACGCGGGCGTCCAGCGACCGGTTGGTCCGGCCGCCCGACGAAGGGCGGCTCTGCCAGGTCGCCGCCACACCGAGCAACCAGCGACCGGCCCTGACCACGACCGACTCGTTCGGAGAACGATCGGAGCGATCACCAAGGCGCCGGGGCAGCCTGGCAGCACTCGCCGCGCCATAGCCACTCGATGTGGCGGGTCGTCGTCGCTGACGGCCCACCCGCGTGCTCAGTAGGTGGCGAGCAGATCGTCCAGGACACGAGCGCCGAAGGCGAGGGCGTCGACGGGCACCCGCTCGTCCAGGCCATGGAACAGTCCGTGGAAGTCGAGGTCGGGCGGAAGCTTCAGCGGGGCATAGCCGTAGCAGCGCATGCCGAGCTGCGACCAGTGTTTGGCGTCGGTTCCGCCGCTGGTCATGTAGGGGGCGACCAGGCCGCTCGGGTCGTTGGTAAGGATTGCGGCCTTCATCGCGTCCACGATCGTGCCGTCCACCGCTGCCTCGACGCCGGGCAGTCGGGTGATCCAGTCGATGTCGATGTCGTCGCCGACCAGACCCGCGACCGTGGCGTAGAACTCGTCCTCCTGCCCGGGCAGCATCCGGCCGTCCACGTGGGCGACAGCTTCGGCCGGCACGACGTTGAGCTTGTAGCCGGCCTGGAGCATCGTCGGGTTGACAGTGTTGCGCAACGAGGCGCCAAGCATTTTCGCGGTCGCCCCGAACTCCTCGATCAGCGATTCGGCGTTCGCGGGCGTGGCCTCGGTTCCCGTGATCTCGGCGACCGCCGCCAACAGCACCTGCATCACGGGCGTCAGCCGCACGGGCCAGGCGTGCGCGGTGAGCCGCGCGACCGCGTTCGCGAGCCGGGCCACCGGGTTCCGGGGTTGGATCATCGACCCGTGCGTGGCGGCGCCGCGCGCGGTCAGGCGCATCCAGGCCATCCCCTTCTCGGCGGCCTGGATGAGGTAGACGCGGCGGTCCCGGACCATCGTGCTGAAACCGCCGGCCTCACCGATCGCGACAGTGCAGTCCTCGATCAGGTCGCGGTGGTGGTCGACCAGCCACTGGGCGCCCAGGCTGCCGCCGGTCTCCTCGTCGGCGGTGAACACCAGCGCGATCGGCCGCTTCGGGACGATGCCGGCCCGGGCGCGCGCCCGCACGACCGACAGGACCATCGCGTCGAAATCCTTCATGTCGACGGCCCCGCGACCCCATACGCAGCCGTCGATCACCTCGCCGGAGAAGGGGTGATGGGTCCAGTCGGCGGCCTCGGCGGGCACCACGTCGAGGTGGCCGTGCAGCAGCAGCGGCTCACCGGTGCCGCCGCCCCAGCGGGCCACCAGCGAGGTCCGTCCGGGCCTGGACTCGAACAGCTCCGACTGGATGCCGACCTCATCCAGCAACCCGGCGACGTGCTCGGCCGCGACGCGTTCGCCGGGACCGGTGTCGTCTCCGTAGTTGGACGTGTCGATGCGGATCAGGTCCTGGCAGATCGGCACCACCTCGGCGGCCGGGTCGTAGGACGTCTGCGTCACGAGCTCACCTCGTTGGCCCGCACGCTCTTCGGGGCCCAGGGCAGCGGAGCGCCACCGTAACGGTGGGCGCGCAGGTCGCCGGACCGCGCATGTCCCTCGAAGAGCTCCACGCGGGCGGCGCGGCCGCACAGGGTGCCGAGTTCGGCACTCGTCGCCTGATCGGTGACTTCCTGGTAGGTGACGGTCTTGAGGTACTTGCCGACCCACAGGCCGCCGGTGTACCGGGCGGCGCCGCGGGTGGGCAGGGTGTGGTTGGTACCGATCACCTTGTCGCCGTAGCTGACGCAGGTCTGCTCGCCGAGGAACAGCGCGCCGTAGTCGCGCATCCGCTCCAGGGCCTGGCGAGGTTCGCGGGTGAGCACCTGGACGTGCTCGAAGGCGTAGTCGTCGGCCACCTGCCACGCTTCGTCGAGGCCGTCGGTGACGACGACCTCGCCGTGGTCGCGCCACGCGGGACCGGCCATGTCGGCGGTCGGCATGTCGATGAGGATCTCGTCGACCAGCCGGAGCACCTCACGGCCCAGGGCCACGGAGGTGGTCACCAGGACCGCGGGCGAGTCCGGGCCGTGCTCGGCCTGGCTGAGCAGGTCGACCGCGACCATGAACGGGTCGGCGGCGTCGTCGGCGACGACGAGGATCTCGGTGGGGCCGGCGAACAGGTCGATGCCGACCTCGCCGAACAGCTGTCGCTTCGCCTCCGCGACGTAGGCATTGCCGGGGCCGGCGAGCAGGTCCACCTTGCCGATCGTCTGCGTGCCCAAGGACATCGCGGCCACCGCTTGGGTGCCACCCAACAGGTAGATCTCGTCCGCGCCGGCCAGATACAGCGCGGCGACCGTGGCCGCGGGCACCTCACCGCGGATCGGCGGGGTGCAGGCCCGTACGTGCTCGACGCCGGCGACCTTTGCGGTCACCACCGTCATATGGGCCGAGGCCACCAGCGGGTAGCGGCCACCGGGCACGTACGCCCCCGCGGCCGCGACCGGGATGCTGCGCTGCCCGAGGTGCACACCCGGCTCGGTCTCGACCTCGAAGTCGAGCAGTGAGTCGCGCTGGTGCTGCGCGAAGGTGCGCACCCGGTGCTGGACGGCCTTGATGTCCTCGATCACCTGCACGGGCACGCCGGCGACGATCTTCTCGATCTGCTCGGCCGAGAGCCGGAAGCTCTCCGGAGACCACCGGTCGAACTTCTCGGAGTAGCGGCGGACCGCCACATCGCCGTCGCTGCGCACATCGGCGATGACCTGGGCCACGGTAGCCGCGACCTGGCGGCGGGCGCTCTCGTCGACCTCTTTGCCGACCGGCGACTTCAAGTAGGTGGGCATGCCTGTCTCTCTTCCGGTCAGGGTGTCAGGACTGGGGCTGGTTGCCGTGCGCTGCGATCGCGTCCCGGGCCTCGGTGAAGGCGCTCACGCACCGATCGATGTCGTCGTCGGTGTGCGCGGCGGACAGCTGGACCCGGATCCGGGGACTGTCCTTGGGAACGACCGGATAGCTGAACGCGATGACGTAGACGCCACGGGCGAGCATGTCCTCGGCCATCGCGCCCGCGGTGCGGGCGTCGGGGAACAGCACTGGCACGATCGGGTGTTCCCCCGGCAGCAGATCGAAGCCGGCGGCGGCCATGCCGCCCCGGAACCGAGCGGCGTTGCGATGCACCGCCTGCCGGGCATCGGCGGCCCCGGCGACCAGCCGCAGCGCCTCGCGAGCCCCGGCGACCATCACCGGCGGAATGGAGTTGGAGAACAGGTAGGGGCGCGCCCGCTGGCGCAGCATCTCCACGATTTCGGCCGTTGCGCTGACATAGCCGCCCGAGCCGCCGCCGAGCGCCTTGCCCAGCGTGCCGGTGACGATATCGACCCGTTCGGCGACGCCGAAGTGATCGGGGGTGCCACGGCCGGCCGGGCCCATGAAACCGACGGCGTGCGAGTCGTCGACCATGACCAGCGCGCCGTATTTCTCGGCGAGCTCGCAGATGCCCGGTAGGGGCGCCAGGTAGCCGTCCATGGAGAAGACGCCGTCCGTGACGATGACCTTCCGGCGTGCCGCAGATGCCGCCCGCAGTTGCCGTTCGAGGTCGGCGAGATCCCGGTTGCGGTAGCGATAGCGGCTGGCCTTGCACAGGCGGATGCCGTCGATGAGGGAGGCGTGGTTGAGCTCGTCGGAGACGATCGCGTCCGCCGCGCCGAACAAGGCGTCGAAAATCCCGGCGTTGGCATCGAAGCAGGACGGGAACAGGATCGTGGCCTGCGTGCCCAGGAAGGCGCTGAGCGCGGCTTCCAGTTCGACGTGCTGGGTCTGCGTGCCGCAGATGAACCGCACGCTGGCCATGCCGAAGCCCCACTCCCGCAGCGCCTCGCGGGCCACGGCGATGATCCGCGGGTCGTCGGCGAGTCCGAGGTAGTTGTTGGCACAGAAGTTCAGCACGTCCCCGGTCGGGCCGCCGACGGCACGCGACTGCGGTGTGGTGATGTCGCGTTCGCGTTTGAACAGCCCCGCAGTCTCGATCTCGGCAAGCTCGCTCCGCAGCTCGGCGTCAATGTTTCCGATCATGGCTGTGCTCCGTTCCGCAGGTCGCCAGTGTCCGCAAAGGACGACAGCAGGGTGTCGAGCCGGTCCAGGAACAGCTGGGCGTGTTCCGCCTCGAACACCAGTGGTGGCCGGATCTTGAGCGTGGCGGCCTGCGGGCCGGTGGAGCTGATCAGGACGCCCAGCTCCCGCATCCCGTCCACGACCGCGGTCGCGCGCCGCCGGTCCGGCGCGCCGGCATCGTCCACCACGTCGGCGCCGACGAACAGTCCGGCGCCACGCACCTCGCCGAGCATCGCGTGCCGCGCAGCCAGGGCGCGCAGTCCGTCGCGCAACCGGGTGCCCACGGCACCGGCCGAGACGATCAGGTCCCGGTCGAGGATCTCGTCGAGCACGGCGGAGCCGACGGCGGCGGCGACGCTGCTCCCGCCGAAGGTGTTGAAGTAGCGGTCCTGTTGGCCGAAGGCCGTGGCGATCGCCTCGCTCGTGACGACCCCGGCGAGCGGATAGCCGTTGCCCATCGGCTTGCCCAGCGTGACGAAGTCGGGCACCAGGCCGTGCCGGTCGAAGCCCCACATGCCCGCCCCGAGCCGGCCGAATCCGGCCTGGACCTCGTCCGCGATGTACAGGCCACCGGCCGCACGGATCGCCGCCACGGCCGGCCCGAACATGCCGACCGGGTCGGGCCGGACGCCCTCGCTGGACATCACGGTGTCGATCATGAGGATCGCCGGCGGGTGACCCGCGGCGACGAGGTCCTGGGCCGCCGCGCGCACGTCCCGGCCGAACCGCACGCCGGCCGCCGCGCCCAGGCTGGGATCGGGGGCGGGGACCGCGCGGGCGTACGGCGCGATGTCCGGCGAAAGCGATGGCGAGATGGCCGCGATCTCCCCTGTGACGCCGTGATAGGCGTTCGCGGTGACGATCGCTCCGGTGCCGCCGGTGACCGTTCGGGCCATCCGGTAGGCGAGGTCGTTGGCCTCGCTGCCCGTGCAGGTGAACACGACCCTGTCCAGGCTGTCGTGAAACAGGCCGAGCAGTCGTTCGGCGTAGATCACGACATCGTCGGCGAGATACCGGGTGTGCGCGTTGAGCCGCAGGGCCTGCCGGGTCATCGCCTCGACGACACGCGGATTGCCATGCCCCACCGAGGGCACGTTGTTGTAGGCGTCGAGGTAGCGGCGGCCTTCGGTGTCGTAGAGCCACACGCCCTCGCCGCGCACGAGGTGCACGGGCTTTCCGTAGAACAGGCGATAGCTGCCGCCGAGGACCTGGTCGCGTCGCCGGGCCAGGTCATCGGCGGACGCAGGCGGAGTGCTGGCGGATGTCACCGGGGGGCCTCCAATGCCTGGCGGATGGCTTCGGTCGCCACCGCGCACGGGATCGACATGGCGCGTTCGAGCCCCAGCCGGGCGCGGCGGTGATTGCGCAGGATGTAGTCACGGTTGCGGGGATGTTGTTCGGCGCGCCAGCCGGTGATCACCACAACCAGCACCAGCCGGGCCATCATCAGGTCGAAGACGGTCGCGGCCTCCGCCTCGGTCAGCGGATACTCGGTGTGGTAGCCGCGGACCAGGTCCAAACAGGCCTCCAGGCCCGCACTGGCGTCGGCCAGCTGGTAGGCAGCCGCGGTCGCGATCTCCTGGGGCACCGGGGCCCAGATGACGTCGCCGAAGTCGATGAGCCCCACGATCCGCTCGCCGTCCGGCGTCGCCAGCACGTTGTGCGGGTTGGCGTCGTTGTGGATGACCTGGTGCCGCACGCCGGCCAGCCGTGGCAACGTGTGCTCGGCGACGTGGTCGAGGGCACCACGCACCTGGGTGTCAGCGGGATCGATCAGCTCCGCGATCCGCGTCACCCTGCTCGCGTCCCAGATGAGGTCATGGTGCGCGGCCGGGTGGACGAACCCGGACAGCGCCCGGCCGAGCCGGCCGAGCACGCTGCCGAGTTCACCGCGCAGGACCGTGGAGGTGCTCACGCCGTGCAGCGGATGGCCCGCGAGGTAGGAGTACGCCCGCACCCGGCACGGTGGCGCGCCCGGATTGCTGCCCGGTGGCATCCACAGGGCTTCGGCCGTGCCGTCCAGCGTCTCGCGAACTCGGGGCACGGGCAGGGCCGGGTCGGTCTCGGCGACGGTCAGCAGCACGTCCCGCTGCAGGTCGCTCAAACCAGCGGGGTCGGCGGGGTGCCCAACTTTGAGCACCCAAATCCGGCCATCGGCCTCGCGGATCTTGAAGTTGCGATCCCGCTCGCCGGCGAGCTGGGTGATGGCGCCCCGCAACCCGAAGTGGGTGCCGGCCAACCCGGCGGCCTGTGCCAGGGAGACGGCGGGAGCCGGCTGCTCCAGGCTGAGGCGCTGGTGCTGCGTCATGCGGTCCACGCCAGCGCGGCGCGGGCCAGTACCTTCGCGACCCGGATCACGCTCGCCAGCGAGACCCACTCGTCGGGGGCATGCATACCCCCGCCTGCCGGGCCGTAGTACACGGCCGGGATGCCCTGGTCGGCGAAGTAACGGGCGTCAGCGGTGCCGAACATCGCCGAGACCCGAGCCGGCTCGCCGGAGACCTCGTGCACGGCGGAGCGGAGCAGGGCGACCAGTGGGGCGTCGGGGTCGATTGCGAAACCGTGTGCCTGGAAGCCGTGCCAGCGGATGACCGGCGGCTGCTCTGCCAACCAGGGACGGGTCGCGGTGAACTCGGTGACGGCGTCGGTCACGGTGGCGCGGGCCTGCTCGACAGTCCACTCCAGCGGGAATGCCAGCCGGAAACCGACGACACATTCCAGCGGAACGTTCGAGGGCCAGTCGCCGCCGCGGATGGTGCCGACGTTGAGGGTCAGCGGGTTGGTGGTCGCGTCGTAGGCCGGGTGCCGGAACGCGGCGTTGAGCCGAGGCGGCAACGACCGCAGGTGAGTGATCAGGTCGGTGGCGAGGTCGATGGCATTCACGGAAGCCCCGGCCAGGCCGACGTAGGCCGGCTTGCCGGTCAGGCTGACCTCGAACCAGACGACACCGGGGTTGGCGACCTGGACGTCCTCACCGCTGACCTCGGGGATCAGCGCCGCGTTCACCGCCGGTCCATGCTGGCGCGCGGCGAGCGTGCCGTTACCGGTGCATTCCTCCTCGATCACCGACTCGAACACGATGTCGCCCCGGTGCGGCAGGCCGGCGCCCGCGATGGCGTGCGCGGCGAGCAGCCCTGCGACGAGCCCGCCCTTCATGTCCAGGGCACCACGTCCGTAGAGCCGGTCGCCGTCGATGCGACCACCCCACGGATCCTCGGTCCACAGCCGCAGCGGTGCGACCGGGACGACGTCGATGTGGCCCGAGATGGCGACCGAACGGCCGCCACCACTGCCGGCGAGCGTCGCGGTGAGGTTCGGCCGGGGTTCCAGGCTGTGCTCGGCGGTGCCGAAGTCCTCGTGCGCGGCCAGCGCCACCGTGTCGACGTGCCACAACTCGACGTCCAGGCCGGCCCGCCGTGCGGCCTCCGCCAGCAATGCCTGGGCGGGGCCCTCCTCGCCCGCCAGCGTGGGGACTGCAATCACCTCACGCAGCAGCCGGACGTAGCTGGGCCACAACTGTTCGATCTGCTCATCGAGACGCGCCGCGATGGCCGCGCTGGGGGTCGGGGGTGTCTCCACGGTTCGTGCTCTCCGAGTCTGGGTGGTCAGGCGGACAAGCCGCCGTCGATAGCGACGACTTGTCCGGTTACGAAGCCCGCTGCCACGTCGTCGAGCAGGTAGCGGACGGCGGGCATGATGTCGTCATAGGTGGCGATACGGCCGAGCGGGATGGCGCGCTCCACGGCCGCCCGACGGTCGGGGTCGGCCAGGGTCTGACGGCCCAGCTCCGTGTCCACGAAGGTGGGCGCGATCGCGTTGACCCGGATGTGGTGTGGCGCCCACTCGCGCGCCAGGGTCCGGGTGAGCATCACCATGCCGGCCTTGCTGGCGGCATAGGCGGCGCGCTCGGTGGTGCCGACCAGAGCGGCGGCCGACGCGACATTCAGCACCGCCCCGGGTCGGCCGGCGTCGACGAGCCGCCGGGCCAGAGCCTGCGAGCAGGTGAAGCAGCCCTTGAGGTTGGTGTCGACGATGTCGTCAAGGTGCTCGGAGCTCAGCTCCAGCGCCGGGCCGACATACTGGGCGCCCGCGTTGTTGACCAGGGCCGTGATCGGCCCCAGCACGGATTCGGCCTCCTGGAACGCTTCCGCCACAGCCGCGCCGGATCGCACGTCGAGACCGACCGCGTGCGCGGTCGCGCCCCGATCCGCGCACTCCTGGCGGACCTCGGCCAAACGCTGCGGGTCGCGACCAGTGATCAGCACCCGCCAGCCGTGCTCGGCCAGGTCGTGTGCGATGGCGCGGCCGATCCCCCGGGTTGCGCCGGTGATAGCGACGCAGCGGTGATCCGGCACCGCCTCGGATCGGCTCATATCATCAGATCCCCACCGTTGATGTCGACGCTGGCGCCGGTGATGTAGGCGGCCTGCGGCGACGCCAGGAACGCGATCAGGTCCCCGACCTCCTCGCTGGTCCCCAGCCGCGGAATCGGGAAGCCGCCGGCATACCGCTGCACCTGGTCCGGCGCGATGGTCGTGCGGACCATCGCCGTGTCGATCAGCCCCGGGCACACCGCGTTGACGGTGACCCCGTCGGCCGCACACTCTGCGGCCAGGTGCCGGGTGAGGCCGAGGACGCCCGCCTTGGCCGAGGTGTAGTGGACGCCACCGATCGTGCTGACGTTCTTGCCTGCCGTCGAGGAGACGTTGACGATGCGGCCCCACCCGCGCGGGCGCATCCGGTCGAGAGCGGCCTGGGACATGAGGAAACTGGCCTTGAGGTTCACATCGAGGACGAGATCCCATTCCTGCTCGGTCACTTCGGCCACCGGGGTGCCGAACAGCACGCCGGCGGCGTTCACCAGCACATCGACCCGGTCACCCGGCGCGCCGGGCTCGAACAGCGCGCGCACCGCGGCCGCCTGCGTCACGTCGAGCTCGACGATGTCGGCTGCCCTGCCCAGAGACGACACCTCGTCGCGCACCTGGACGAGGGCTTGTGTGCGGCGCAGGTCGACCAGGACCACGTCCGCCCCCATGGCCGCCAGCGCACGCACGGTCGCCGCGCCGATTCCGCCACCCGCACCCGTCACGACGGCGCGCCGGCCGGCCAAATCCAGGCCCATGTTCCCCTCCCATCGTTCTGGCGAACCACCCTTGCCCACGTTGTGGGTACGTATGCATACTAGGACACCGTACCGGCCGTCGGGCAAGCTCCGGCACAGAAATGGAGAGCGCGCTCCGTGTGGACGACCGGTGCGGAGGCGGAGCCGATGTTCTCCCGGCAACGGGAGAACCGTCAGGAGGGCGTTCGAGTCTTGGCCAGCGAATCAACGCAGAGTGAATCGACACAGCGCGCCAGCGACGACACGATGAACCCAGCGGTGCACGACCAGCTCTACCTCGATGGCCGGTTCCGGCCGGCTCTCGACGGACGCACCTTCCCCACTGTCAGTCCGGTTACCACGCGCACCATCGCTGACGTGGCCTTGGCCGGCGACGCGGATGTGGACGCGGCCGTCGCATCAGGACGGACGGCATTCGACCAGTGGTCACAGTGGACACCGCGCGACCGCGGCCGGACGCTGCGGCGCATCGCCGAGACACTGATCGTCCACTTGGAGGAAATCGCCCAGGTGGAGTGTCTCGACCTGGGCAAGCCGATCAGCGACTGCCGGGCCGGGGTTCGCGACGCCGCGGACTGGTTCGAGTACTTCGCCGACATCGTGCCGCATCTGCGCGGTGAGACGCTCCCGCATCCCGACGCGGGCCTGTCCTACGTGCTGCACCAGCCGATGGGCGTGGTCGCGGTGATCCCGGCGTGGAACTTCCCCATGCCGCTGTACGGCACCAAGGTCGCGGCCGCGCTGGCCACGGGCAACAGCGTCGTGCTCAAACCCGCCGAGCAGACGCCGCTGAGCGCGCTGCTGCTGGGCAGGCTGTGCACGGAGGCGGGCCTGCCCGACGGCGTGCTCAACGTGCTCACCGGTCCCGGGGAGGAGACCGGCCGCGCGCTGGTGCGTCACCGGGGCATCGACATGATCTCCTTCACCGGCAGCACCCCGGTGGGCCGGGAGATCGCCTCGGTCGCGGGCCAGAACCTCACCAAGGTCACGCTCGAACTGGGCGGCAAGTCGCCGAACCTGGTGTTCCCCGACGCCGATCTGGAGCAGGCGGCCGCTACCTCCCTGTTCTCCTTCACCATCAACCAGGGCCAGTTGTGTAGCGCTGGGACCAGGCTGCTGGTGCACGAGTCGATCCACGACGACTTCCTGAGCTTGCTGGTCGAGAAGGCGCGGGCACTGCGGATCGGCGACCCGGCCCGCGAGGACACCAACCTCGGCACGATCGTCAGCGAGCGCCAGCTGCGGCGCGTCGAGGATTATGTCGAGGCCGGCCGGGCGTCCGGGGCGAGCCTGGCGACGGGGGGCAAGCGGGCCGAGGTGGCGGGGCTGCCTGACGGCTACTTCTACTCCCCCACCATCTTCACCCACGTCGACCCGGCCGCCTCCATCGCCCGCGAGGAGATCTTCGGGCCGGTGTTGTGCGTGCTGCCATTCCGCGACGAGGACGAGGCACTGCGGCTGGCCAACTCCGTCGACTACGGCCTGGCCGCCCAGATCTGGACGCGCGACGTCGAGCGCGTGCACCGGGTTGCCGAGCGCGTCGAGGCCGGGCTGGTGTGGGTCAACACCGCCCACCAGGGCTCTGCCGCCGTCCCCTACAGCGGATGGAAGGCCAGCGGCCTTGGCACGGAGGGCGGCATCGAGCAGGCCCTGGAGCACACCCGGCCGAAGTCGGTGTGGATCGGCCGCGGCGGCGGCCGGCCCCGGCACAACTGACCAGGCCGCCACTTCCGGACAAGGAGCCACAAATGCGTATGGACGACCAGCACGACGACATACCTGGCGACGTCATGGACGTCGTCATCACCGGCGCCGGCGGCCGGATCGGGTCCCAGGTGGCCCGCGCGCTGATGGCCCGCGGGCACCGGATCAGGGCGGTCGACGTGGTCGCCTCGGACGCGGTCGACGGCCTCGCCGCAGCAGGCGCCGAGGTGTTCCTCGGCTCGCTGGCGGACACGAAAATGCTGGCCCGGGCGTGTGCCGGCGCGGACGCGGTCGTCGCGGCCGGAGCCGTGCTGAGCTCGCACGGCAAGGCCGACGACCTGCTCATCGACGCCAACTTCGTGGGCGCCTACAACCTGCTGGTCGCCGCTCGCGACAACGCCCCGCGGCTGCGGCGCTACGTCAATCTCTCCAGCGACGCCGTCTACTGGGGCGGCGGCCCGGTGCCCGCCGCCGCGCTGCCGGTGACCGAGCACTTCCCGCGGACCGGGAGCTCGGTGTACGCGGCGACGAAGGTCGGCGGCGAACAGCTTTGTACCTCCTTCCTGCACACCTATGGGCTGCCGACAGTGACAGCGCGTCCCACCATGACCGCCGCGCCGATCGAGCTGGTGACGCCCGACAGCGTGTTCGGCCGCCGCTGGTTCGTCGGCGGCGCGCTGCGCTGGTGGGACTCGCGCCCGGCCCTGTCGAGCGCGGACGCGGCAGTGCGCCAGATGCTGGCGGACGGAAAGTTCGACGAGGACGACCTGTTCGTCGTCCTGCCCCCGGACGGCACGCCGAACCTCTCGATGATCAACGACGCTCGCGACGTGGCCGCCGGAATCTGCCTCATGCTGGAGAAGGCCGAAGCTGTCGGCCATGCCTTCAACCTCGGTTCCACCGAGTACTCCGACCTCGCGCTGGTGCGGTACATCGGGCGGCAGCTGGGCCGCACGGTCCATACGCTGACGCACCACGAGGTCCGGCCCAGCTGGTACGTCAGCAGCGTCAAGGCCCGCGCCATCCTCGGCTACCAACCGCGTCACAACCCGTTCTCGATGGTCGACGAGGCGCTGGGCCTCGAGGCCGCCCCGTCCGCGATAGCGGCTACTTCGGAGGCAGGACGATGACCCGGCCCGCTCTTCCCGCCGGCTGGACCGGCCCCTCCCTGGCCGAACTCGACGCGGCCTGCCGCCGTGCCACCGCGTGGGTACGTGCCCAGGCGGGCGCCGACGGCAGCGTCGGCGACCCGTCCGACGGGTTCAAGACGCACCGGCTGCCATGGGCCATGGCGCTGATGGGCGAGGTCGAGATCGCGCAGGCCTACCTCGGCTGGGTGCGGAAGAACCTGCTGCGCGACGGGCGCTTGGACGGGCCCGCGCGGCTGCTGGACGACGGTTGGGGCTACCGCGACTCCACGCTGATCATCGGCGCCCATATGCTGGAGCAGTACGACCTGTCTGTCGGCGTGCTCGATCATCTGCTCAGCTGGCAGGATCCTGTCTCCGGCGGCTTCGCCAACGACCGCCTGCCCGATGGGACCGGCAGCGACGAAATGGACATTCCATATGCCTGCGGCCCGGGCTTCGCGGCGCTGATCTGTGGCCGCATCGAGCCGGCCCGCCGGGTCGCGGACTTCCTGCGCACGATCTACCGGGCGCAGGACGAATTGCCAGGGAAGTTCCATGTCTTCTTCTCCCGTAACGGCCAGCGCCCCATCCTGCCGACCGACCCGGGCTGGGAGCAGCGGTTCATCGTCGAGAACCAGGTCGACCGCAACCAGCGGTGGACCATCGGTGGCATCGCGTCCGGTTTCCTCGGTCGGCTGTACCTCATCGACCGCGATCCCGGCCTGCTCAAGCTGGCCCGGGACTATCTCGCCTTCTCGATGGCCGCCACCGATGCCCAGTTCAAGTACCCGGCCGTGTGCAAGACGAGCTGGGGTGCGGCGTTGCTGTTCCAGATCACCGGCGAGGACGTCTACCGTGACTGGCTGGCCCGGATGGCGCGCTGGTACCTGGACACCCAGGACGGCGCGGGCTACTGGCATCCTGCGGTGGAAAGGTGCGTCGGCGATATGCTTGAAGTGACCTTGGAGTTCATCATGCACATCAAGATTCTGACTTCGGCACTCGTATCGCGCTCGACCGCTGGAACGCGCGCGATCTCAAACGACATATAGCAGGCCCGGTCCTTCGATGTCCCGTTCCACTGGGGCCCCCAGCAGCCGTGATCTGGCGCGCGAGGCGGGCGTCTCGCAGTCCACGGTCTCCCGCTATCTCAACAACGACCCTCACGTGAGCACGCGCGCCCGGCGCACGATCGAGGCCGCGATGAACACGCTGGGATATACCCCGAACGCGGCGGCGCGCACCCTGATCACCGGACGTAGCCACCTCATCGGGCTGGTGGTCTCCAACATCACCAACCCGTTCTATCCCGAAGTGATCGAGGCGGTCGTGGCGACGGCGGCCGACCGCGGCTACAACGTCATTCTGTGCAACACCCAGGAGAACCCGGCACTGCAGCTGTCCTACCTGGAGTTGCTGGTCGCCCACCAGGTCGACGGCGCGATCCTCACCTCGATGATGCTGGGGACCGACCAGAACACCGTGGCGCGGCTGCTCAAGCGAACCCCGATGGTGCAAGTCAACCGCACCACCGACGACCTGCACACCGACACCGTCCAGCTCGACAACATCCGGGGCGGCGAGCTCGCCGCCCGGCATCTGCTGGAGCTGGGCCACACCCGGATCGGGTACGTCGGCGGGCACCCGGACACCTCGACGAACCGAAACAGGTTCGAGGGGTTCAGCCGCGCGCTGGGTGGCCACGACGCGCCCGCCGATCCGGCCCTGGTGCGCCACGGACAGTTCACTCATGCCAGTGGCTACGAGCTGGCCGGGCAGATCCTCGCGGACCCGAAGCCGCCGACAGCGCTGGTGTGCGGGGACGACGAGGTGGCGATGGGCGCCATCGACGCGGTGATCGACCGCGGTCTCCGGGTCCCCGAGGACGTCTCGATCGTCGGGTTCGATGACGTTCCGGTCGCCGCGCTACGGCCGATCGGTCTGAGCACCGTCCGCCAGCCGGCGACCGAGATGGGGCGGCGGGCCGTCGAACTGCTCATCGACCGGATCGGCGCCGAAGACCAGCGCGAGCCCGTCGACGTCATGCTGCGGCCGAAACTCGTCGTCCGCCGCACCTCCGGGCCCACACCGGCCACGGCGTAGCCCGGCGCGGGCGGCCGTCAGTCGCCCGCCGCTGACGACACGGGTTCGCCGACATGGCAGGCGGCCAGGTGGGCGCCGTCCCCGCGCGGCGCCAGCACCGGCGTCTGCTGCCGGCAGATGTCTTCGACATCCGGACAGCGCGCCTGGAAACGGCATCCTCGCGGCGGCACGCTGCTGGCCGGCGCGTCGCCGGGCAGCGCACGGGCGCGGGTGCCACGCTGCGACGGGTCGTCGATGGGCACCGCGTCCAGCAGCGCACGGGTGTAAGGATGCTCTGGACTGTCGTACACCCGCTCGATCGGCCCCTGCTCCACCAGCGAGCCCCAGTACATCACCGCCACGCGGTGGCAGAGATGGCGCACCACGCCGAGGTCGTGCGAGATGAACAGGTAGGCCATGCCGAACCGCTCTTGCAGGTCGGCCAGCAGATTGATCACCTGTGCCTGAATGGACACGTCCAGCGCGGAGACCGGCTCGTCGAGGATGAGCAGGCTCGGCTCCACCGCGAGGGCCCGCGCGATCGCGATGCGCTGTTGCTGGCCGCCGGAGAACTCGTGCGGGTATCGCTTGGCGTGGTCGGGCCGCAGCCCGACCAGTTCGAGGAGCTCGACGGCACGCTCGCGATGGTGGGCGGCGGCGCCGATCCCATGGATCCGCAGCGGCTCGGCGAGAATGTCCCCGACGGTCATCCGCGGATCGAGCGCGGAGGCGGGATTCTGCAACACCACCTGGATCTCGCGCCGGCGGGCGCGCATCTGGCGCGTCGACAGCGCGGTCAGGTCGACCCCGCGGAACAGCACCCGACCCGATGTCACAGGCAGCAGCCGGAGCACCGCGAGCGCGGTGGTCGACTTGCCCGACCCGGACTCACCGACCAGGCCGAGGGTCTCACCGGCTGCCAACGAGAAGCTGACCCCGTTCACGGCGCTGGTGGACCCGATCCTGCGGCGCAGCACGGTGGACCGGATCGGGAAGTCGACGCGCAGGTCCCGCACGTCGAGCAGAGGCGCCGACCGATCACTCATCGTGGACTCCAACATGGGACGGCGCCACGGCAGGTGCGCCAGTCACCTCCTCGGTGAAATGGCAGGCGGCCACGTGGTCGACCGCATGGGAAACCAGCAGCGGGGTGGAGTCGCGGCAGATCGCCCGGTCCCGCCCCACCGCGCATCGCGGCTGGAAGGGGCAACCGCGCTGGGCGCCGGCGGCGAGCGGCGGCTGGCCGGGGATGGAGTACAGGCGCTTGAGCGTGCCGCCGGTCTGGGGACGGCTGGCCAGCAGGCCGGCCGTGTAGGGATGGCGCGGCGTACTGAAGATCTGCTCGACGGGCGCGGTCTCGACCACGCAACCCGCGTACATCACCACCACCCGGTCGGCGATCTCCGCGACGACGCCCAGGTCGTGCGTGACGAGCAGGACCGACGAACCGAATTCGTGCCGCAGCCGGTCCAGTAGCTGCAGGATCTGCGCCTGAATGGTCACGTCGAGGGCTGTGGTCGGCTCGTCGGCGATCACCAGCCGCGGCCGGTTGACCATGGCCATCGCGATCATGGCGCGCTGCAGCATGCCGCCCGAGAACTCGTGCGGGAACTGGCCCAGCCGCGCCTCGGGATCGGTGATGTTGACCGCGCGCAGCAGGTCCAGCACCCGTTCCCGGATCTCGGAGCGCCCCAGGGACCGGTTGTGCATCCTCACGGCCTCGGTGATCTGCCGGCCGATCGTCAGGACGGGATTGAACGACGTCGCGGGGTCCTGGAAGATCATGGAGATCTGGCCGCCCCGAATGCGGCGCAGCTCCCGCTCGCTCATCCGCAGCAGATCACGGCCCTCGAACAGCGCGCTGCCCTCGACGACTCGCCCTCCCGTGCCGCGCAGTAGGCCCAGGATGCTGGACATGGTCACGGACTTGCCCGAGCCGGACTCGCCGACGATCGCGACCACCTCGCCGCGATCGACGCGAATTCCCACATCCCGCACCGGCGTGACGGCCGAGGCACCGGTCCCGAACCGGGTGGAGAGGTGCTCGACCGCCAGCAGCGGCGCCGCGGGCTCGGGATCGCTCACGGAAGTCGTGGTCTTGGAGCCTGCCATGGCTAGCGCCTCCCGCGGGGATCCAGGGCGTCACGCAGGCCGTCGCCGACGAAGTTGAGCGCCAGGATGGTGATGACGATCGCCAGGCCGGGGAAGATCCACATCCATGGCGCGTCTTCGAGGACGGTCAGCGACTGGGCGTCGTTGAGCATGCCACCCCAGCTGGCCTGCGGCGGCCGCACGCCCAGGCCCAAAAAGGACAGTGACGCCTCCAGCTGGATCGCACCCGCGCTCAGCAGCGTCACGACGACCGTCAGCGGGGAGAGCACCGGCCGCAGCATGTGCCGCCACACCAGCCACACCGGGCTGGCACCCAGGGCGCGAGTCGACAGCGCCAGGTTCTGCTCCTTGAGAGACATCGTCAGGGCGCGCGTGACCCGGCACGCCGTGCCCCATTCGAACACCGCGATGGACACGATGATGGTGGTCAGGCTGGGACCGACGATCGTGACCACCAGAATGATCGGGATCAGCGCCGGGAACGAGAGGATGATCTCGACCAGTCGCATGATGACGGAGTCGACCCACCCGCCGACGTACCCCGACAGCATGCCGAGAACCAGGCCGATCGCGGCGGCCGAGGCGGCCGCCACGATGCCGACGGTCATCGAGACGCGCGCACCGTACACGACGCGGGCGAACACGTCCCGGCCCGACTGGTCGGTGCCGAACCAGTGCGCGCCGCTGGGCGCGAGCTGGTAGGAGGACAGGTCGACGGAGTTGGGGTCGTGTCCGGCGATCAGAGGTGCGAACACGGCGACGACGATCGCGATCAACAGGAAGATCGCACCCGCCACCGCGAGCCGGTTGCGCATGAAGCGGCGCAGCGCGGCGCGGCCGGGTGAGTCGGCCGGCGCCTCGGCACCTGCCGGGCCGGCGGGCAGGGCGGCGGATCCAGCGGGTCCGTCCGCGAGTGCAGGGCTCAGGTCTGTCATGACAGGCGGATCCTCGGGTCGAGCATCGCGGTCGCCAGGTCCGCGAGCAGATTGAAGACCATGACGGCGATCGACGTGATCAGGACCGTGCCGAGCAGCACCGGATAGTCCCGGCTGGCGACGGCATCCAGGATCAGCGTCCCCATGCCCGGCCAGGCAAAGACCTTCTCGACCAGGACCGTGCCGGCCAGCAACGCCGGCAGTTGGACCGCCACGGCGGTGGTCAGCGGCACCAAGGCGTTGCGCAGCGCGTGCCCGATGACGACACCGCGCCACGGGACGCCCTTGGCGATGGCGGTGGTGATGAACCGCTGGTCCAGCACTTCGAGCATGCCCTGTCGGACGTACCGCATGTACGGGCCGACGAGCGTGGCGGCCAGCACCCCGGCGGGCAGGATGAGGTGGTTGATCGTGTCCAGCGGACCGTCCGCGCCACCGAGCGAGTGCATCTCCCCGGTGGGCAGGACGCCCAGCACGAGGCCGAACACGTAGACGGCCAGCAGGCCGAGGAAGAAGCCGGGGACGGAGATGCCGAGCATCCCGCCGGTACCGATCACGTAGTCCTGCCACTTGTTGTGGCGCAGCGCGGCCAGCACCCCGAAGATCAGGCCCAGGATGAGTGCGAGCACCACGGCGGTGACGATGAGCAGCAGCGAGGGACCGATGCGCTCGGCGAAGAGCTGGGTCACCGGCACCTTCTGCTGGTAGGAGAAGCCGAGGTTGCCATGGAGGACGTTCTTCAGCCAGATCAGGTACTGAACGGGAACCGGCTTGTCGAGGCCGAACACGACGCGCTCGTGAGCGATGTACTGCTGCGCCGAGGGCCCCGAGAGCTGGCTGGGATCCAGCTGCATCTGCACCGGGTCACCGGGTAGCGCCCGCACGAAGGCGAACGCCACCACGGTGACTCCGATGAAGACCGGAAGCGCGATCAAGATGCGCCGGAGTGTGTAGCTCAACATTGCCGGAAGTTCCCGCAGGTAGCGGTCACTGGGTCCACTTCCACTCCCCGATGTTCCAGTAGACGCTGGATGGGTTGCCGTGGATCTTGACTCCGGTCAGGTGCGTATCCTGTGCGGCGAGGCTGTTCGGGTTGTAGAGCGTCACGCCTTCCGGGTTCGCGTTCAGGGTTTTGTAGATCTTGGCGTAGATGGCCGTGCGGTCGGCCTGGCTGCTCTTGGCCAGACCCGCCGCCCACTGGTCGTCGAGCCCGGGCACGCAGTACTGGCCGGTGTTGGAGCCGGCCGGATACCGGGTGGCACACTCGTCGTAGGCGGCCAGGTTGTCCGGGTCGGTGTTGAAGGTGCCACCGCTGATGGTGAACATCTGGTACCCGGTGTGCGTCTGTGCCATCCGCAGCAGGCCGGCGGTGTCGGTGTTCTGGACCTGCACCTTGATACCGACAGCCTGGAGGTTCGCCTGGATGATGTTCACCGCGTTGTCGATGTCGCTCTCACCGGGACGGTTGAGCAGCGTCAACGTCGTGTTGGGTTTCCAACCGGCCTGGGCGAGTAGCTGCTTGGCCTTGTTGACATCGTGGTTGTACTGGATCAGACCACTGTTGCGCGACAGCACCCACTTCGGGCCCAACTGCCGTAGGTTGTCGGCCGGAACGGTGCACTCGCCCTGCAGGATGGTCTTGCAGATGCCCTGTCGGTCGATGGCGTACACGATGGCCTGCTTGACTCGCGGATCGGCAAGGAGCGGGTCGGCATCATTGAACTGGAGGTACACGGGCGCGACGCCGGCCACCGAGTCGATCTTGAAGCCGCCGCCCAGCCCGTGGATCGAAGCCTCGTCCCTGGCCGCGACCGGAGAGTCGAACTGGAGGTCTCCGCTGCGCAGTTGAGCCAGCGCCGCCTGACTGTCCAGGACCCGCATGTAGACGTCCTTGAAACCGGGGGTACCCGCCCACCAGTTCGTGTTGGCCACCAGGTGGGCGTACTGACCCGACTTCCACTCAACGAGCTTGTACGGTCCCGAGGCCACCGGCCACGTCTTGAAGAAGCTGCTGTTCTGCAGGTCCGCCAGTGCCACCGTGTGCAAGGAGTGCTGGGGCAGGATCGGCAGGAACTTGTCCAGCGACGCGACCTGGTTGATCCAGGCGCCGTCCGGGGCGGCGAGCGCGAAGACCACCGTGGCGGCGTCCGGGGTGGTGATGCCCGCCGGCAGGGTGGTCTTGCCCGCGGCGAAGTCGTCCTCACCGACCACGGCACCCACCCGCGAGGCGTTGGAGCTGATCTTGGTGTCGAGATAACGGGCGAACGTGAACGCGACGTCGGCTGAGGTCAGCGACTGGCCGTCGCTCCACTTGGCCTTCGGCTTCAGCTTCACCGTGACGGTGCGCGCGTCCGGCGAGATCGTCCAGGATGCGGCCAGCCGTCCGATCACCTGACCTTCGTCATTCGTACCCACGAGTGGGGTCTGCGTCGCGTCGAAGAGCTGGCCCTTGCCGATCTCGGTGCCTGTGAACGGGTTGAAGTCGTCCGACTCCGAACTCAGGGTCACGTTGAGGGTCGTCCGCGGCGCAGCGCCCGCGGAACCACTCCCTCCGGAGCCGCATGCAGCCACGAAAACCGCGGTCAGAGCCAGCGGAGTCGCGACCGTCATGAACTTGCGCAAGCGCCCCATGCACCTACCTCCTGGTCTGGACACCCACCAACGGGCCAAGTCCGACGCCGGTCACGGAGCCGTCTACCCACATGTGGTTACGTATTCACGAGAGTATGGGGTGACGACCTTCTCAGCGTCAATGCCTCTGCGGTAAAGCACAGGTTTCCATGCCGTCCTCACCGCCGCGCCCGACCCGTGCAGAGTCGTGCCGAAGGCACGACCGCGCAGGTCAGGCCGTGTTGGCAACTCGCGGGCCCGGCGTTGCGGAGTCGGCGATGCCGTCGAGCACTGCCGTGGCGTGGGTACGCAAGGCGTGGCCGACCGACCGGACGTCCTAAGAGCTGCTAACACAATGGCGTTCGATCAGGGAGCGGCGTCCAGGTGCGCCGGCTGCAAGGCGGAGGAGGTCCCGGTACCGCTGTTGTACCGGGGCCGACGACAACGCCGCAGATGGCGTGCCTGGACGACGCGAGCCGAACAGTTATTGTGTTAGCAGCTCTAAGTCGCCACGGCGATGTGGCTGGACCCGACGTTCGTGGCGGGGCGGCCACCACGCTTCGGCAGGCGATGGTCGGCCCAACCTCACTCACTCACGCCGGCGTTGCGCCCACAGTCGTCGCTGCTTCAACGGCGACTTCCGGCTCAACCGCGACAGCCACAGTGCCTACCACAGCGAAGGCCGCACAGTGTTGTCTCGGGTCACCGGTGCCGCGAGCCTCGTGTTGCACACGAACGGAACTGGCTGCCTGCCGGTGCGGATCGCCAGTTTGCCGGCGCGCGAAATCCTGACCGGGCGCATCGCCGAACGTGTCGGACCTACCGAAGTGCGAAGGTTCCTGACCGCGCGGGATCGAGTTCCGGTGCCGCACAGGCGTTGCGGCCGATCCGGACCCGCACGATCACAGCAGCGGCTAGCGCACCCCATCCTGCGCGACACCGCCGGCGGCCTACGCCCTGGATGCTTGATGCGGTGAAGGTCGTGTCAGGACAGGCCCGGGCCAGGGCATGGGAGATGTGTCCAAGATCGATGTGTGACCAGCGAGCTGATCACCGTTCTGACCACACTCTACGTGCTGGTCGATGACCATGTCGCACCACCCAGGACGGCATGCTCGCCCAGTCCGGCTGCCACCGACGACTCAAGACCGCACAACCCCTACTGTGCAAGACAATCCGCGAACAGCGGGCCCATCGCGATGCCGAAGAACCCACGCCCACGCCGATCCCCGATGTTGGCCTGGATGGTGCGTTGAGATCCCGGGCGGCGCGGTCGAGGCCGACGAGTCGCCGTGGGAGGCAGCCTGTGAGTTGGCCGAGCGACTGGACCGGGACCGGCCGCTGGGCGGAATGCTCAAACCGCTTCTCACCGACCGCATTGCCGCCACCAGTCGGGCCGGCAGCGAGAACATCACTGTCCTGTGTGGGCAGTGCACACGCATCGCCTGACCGAACCGGCTCCTATCCGGTTCGGACCTCACACGGTGACCCGAAGAGACTGCCCACCCATATGCGGCGTCTGCACCAATTCCGCAAGTGCGCCGGTAGCGATCGACGGCCACGCGGCACGTCACCCCGGCGGACACGCCCCCGAACGGCGAGCGGGAGTTGACGGTGCGGTCAGCCGGCGCAGGTGGCCGGTTCGCTCTCGTTCGGCGCGTACTGATGCCAGTCGGCCTCGTCCGGCAGGCCGACAGTCGAACACAGCTGCCCGGCAGGGTCACCGAACACCGATGCCACCGGCAGCCGCTGCAGTGTGCCGTTCTCGTCCAGTGCGACCACGTACTTCCGGTCCGGACTGAACATGACGGTATCGATGGGACTGGTGCTCACCGGAGCGGGCCCACCCAGCAGGTGGCCGGTCCTGACATCGAACAGTTGCAATCGGCCGTCCGTACCACCGATCGCCAGCACCCGGCCGTCCGGGCTGAACGCGACATCGGTGGCGCTGAGGTAGCCGATCAGGTCGGGATCCGTGGGTGTGATCGGCGGGCCCACGGGTCGGCCCGTCGCGGCGTCGAGTACCCGGATGGCTCCAGTGCCATCGAAAGTGACCACGGTCCGCCCGTCCGGGCTGACCGCGATCGGCGCCGGCTGAATCCGGCCATCAACCGGCACCACAGGATCAGCGCCGAGCGTGAACCGTTCGTCGGCTCCGTCCGCCTGGACAACGAGCGTGGGGCCGTCGAAACGGGCGGTGGTCAGCAGGATGGGCGGGCCCACGGGGCGGCCGGTGGAGCGCGAGACAGTCGTACGGCCCCATCGCTGCTCACCGCCAGCATCCGACTGTCCCGGCTGTAGACCACGGTGGCCGGTCCCGTATGACTCGGCACGGCCATCGGTACGCTGACGGCACGACCGGTGGTGGCATCGAACTGCTGCACGTTCCCGCTGTCGTCCGACACGACCAGGGTCCGATCGTCCGGGCTGAACGACATGACTTCGATGTCTGGCCCATCGGGGTTCACGACGGAGATGCTCTGGCCGGTAACGGCGTCGATGACACGAATCTTCCCGTCGTCGCCCTCGGCCGCCAGCAACGAACCATCGGCGCTGTAGAAGACGCCGACCTCGTCGGCGAGTGGTGCGGCAAGCGGCCGGCCGGTGCGCCCGCCGATCAGTCGTAGCGTTCCGGCACTGTCGATCGTGGTGACGACCTTGCCGTTCGGGCTGAGGGCCATGGCGCGTGCCGCACCGGACGGCCTCAGGTTGTCGGATTCGCCGACCTCATCAGGCGGACCGTCCGGGGTACCGGTGGCGACCTGGTACGTCCGGACGGTCGAGCCGTCCGGGTAGACGGCGACCGTACTGCCGTCGCGGCTGAAGGCCGAGAGTCCGAGCGCGGTGGGGATCACCGCGCCGACTCGATGGCCGGTGGTCGCGTCGAACCGTTGCACGCCGTCGTTGCTCACGGCCACGACAGTCCGGCCGCCAGGGCCGTACGCCACTGTTCGAGCACCTGTGGGAGGACCGGGGCGGCCCAGGTGGGCGGAAACCTCAACGGCGATGGTCGGCCCGATCGACTGTCCTGTGTGGGCGCTGAACTGTCGCAGGGTGTTGTCTCCACCGCCGGTGGCCACGACGGTACCGGCCGGATTGAACGCCACCGACAAGATCCCCAGGGACGAGTCGCCGCTGGCCGTGACCGGCGGGATCACCAGACGACCGGTCGCGCTGTCGTACAGGCGCAGTGTGCCGTGCGCACCACCGACGGCCACGAGCCGACCGTCCGGGCTGAACGCCACGGACCCTGCCGCTGTCGGCAGCGCAGGAGCGACGGCCGGCCGGTGGCCGGGTCCACCAGGCGCACCGTGCGGTCCCCGGCGAGAGCCAGGACACGGCCATCCGGGCTGAACGCCATGCCCTGCTCGGCGGCCACGTCGGCGTGGATCGGCGGGTGCAGTGGCAGGCCGCTGGTGGGATCGAGCAGTCGTACCTTGTGATCGTCGGTGGCCACCGCCAGCATCCGGCCGTCCGGGCTGAACGCCACGCTGACGCCGCTGCCGGCGATCGTGATCACGCCGGTCTCGTCCTGCTCGCTGAGCAGCGATGTCATCGCTTCGGCGGCCTGCGCTGTCGGGGACACCGACCACGCGGCCACTGCGAGTTGCCCGGAGAGGACCGGATCGACGCCGACCTGGGACTCGCTCTCCGCGGCCAGTTGCCGGGACAGGGCCACGCTGCGCTCGGCCCGATCGGCCGCCGCGGCCCGGATCGCTACCACCGCCGTGCCGCAGGCGACCAGCGTCACCACGACCAGCGACGCCAGCAAGCTGATCCGGCGACTGGCGGCACGACGGGCCGCGTTCCGGCTGGCATCGAGGAACGCAGTGACCGCAGCGGGCGACGGCGGATAGCGCTCGACGTCTGTCTCCCATCGCGCCTGCGCCGTCCGGACGGCCTGGAGTTGTCGGGGCCGGTACAGGTAGTCGCCGTCGCGCCGCTGCGCCTCCCAGGTATCGGCATCAGCGATCACCTCGCCGTACAGGACACGGTCGGCCGCATCGCCCTGCTGCCACTCGTGCAGGGTCCGCCAGGAGTCCAGCAGGACGTCGTGACAGATCTGGACCCGGTCGGCGTCGAGCACCAGCAACCGGCGCTCCGCGAACGCGGCGACGATCTCGTCGCCCTCCTGCTGGCCCAGACCAGCCGCGGCGTAGAGATCGGCGCGGGTGCTGGCCCGCCGTACCACCCGTCCGTCCCGAGTGATCCTGGTCAGCCGCAGGAACATCGCCTTGACCGCGCGTTGCCGGCGCTCGTCGAGTCTCGCGTAGACCTCCTGCGCGCTGTGGTTGACCGCGTCGGCCAGCCCGCCGACCCGGCGGTACGCCCGCAGTGTCAGCCGGCCACCACCGCTGTCCCGCCACGTGGCCGCCATTGCCTGCGACACCAACGGCAGCACGCCGACCTCGGAGGAGGTTCCACCGTAGGCGTCGCGTAGCACCGCGGTGACCAGCTTCGGCTCGACGGCGACGCCCGCCTCACTCGCCGGCCCGAGGACCGCTTCCCGCAGCTCGGCGCGACTCATCGCCTCGACGACGAACACCCCCGCCGCGAACGCCTCGGCCACCGGCGCGAACGTCACCACCTGCGGAAGCAAGTCCCCACGCACCGCGAGCACCACCACCGCGGGAGGCTTGCCGCTGCCGGTCGCCGCAGTACAGAGGGAGTCGAGCGCCTGGATGAACTGGGCAGCTTCGTCTCGAGAAGCGTCCGTGATCACCTCCTCGAACTGGTCGACCACCAACACCAGTCGGCTGCGGCTCTCGGCGACCAGCTCCGCAGCCCGTCGCGGCGCCACGGAGAGGATCTGCGCCACCTCCGTTGCCTGACGTCCGCACACGTCGGCCACGTGCGCTGCCAGTTCCAGCACCGGCCGGCCGGTCGGCGTGATCACCCGAGGGGACCACGAGTCCTCGCCCAATGCGTCCCGCGCCACCGCCGGGACCAACCCGGCGCGCAACAGAGACGACTTACCGGCACCTGACGCGCCGAGCACCACCAGCATGCCGCCACCGTGGGCACGTTCGGCCACCACCCGCACCAGTCGACGAGTCATCTCCCGCCGGCCGTAGAACACCCGCGCGTCCTCCGTGCGGAATGGCGCGAGTCCCGGATACGGGGAACCCGCCCACACCGGTTCGGTGCCGTTGGATGGCCCCCCTTCGACGGCGTTCAGGATCCGGCCAAGGATCAGTCCCTGTTCACGCGCGCGCTCGGCACCGGCGCGGCGTTCGGCGGCCGACCGCGCCAACTCGACGTCGAGCGACAACGCCGCGACGCGCAGGTCCTCGCTCAGCGATACGAACTCGCCAAACCGCCCACCCAGGCCGGCCAGCGCCGCGGCAAGCGCAACCACGGCATCCGAATCAGCCGACACCGCCGCATCCAGGACCGCCCGCATCGCACCGGACTCACGCAAGATGCCGGCGGCCAATTCCCGCATCGCCACGCCCGACGGACCCGGGCCGGCGAGCGCTTCCTTGATACCGGCCGCCAGCGCGCGCTCCACTGCGGCCGGGTCGAGTGGATCACCGGTCCGCGTGGTGTTCCCGCGCAGTCGGGCAATCGCGGATCCGACCACGTCGGTCAACACGTTCCCACCAACGGAGCCCACGACCCCAACCGCGGCGAGCGCCACCGGCGCGATCGTTCCGCCAGCGGCGGCGACCACGGGCGCCAGCGCCCCCGCACAGAGCATCGCGACCAGAGACAAGCCCGTCCGGTTGTGGCGGACAGCGCGATCGGCGGCACGGCGCAACCCGTCGTGAACCGGCTCCGCAGCCACCTTGCTGTCCCCCGCTCACCTCAACCACAGCGCCGTCGCCAAGAATAGTTCACCACCACAGGCTTCGTGGGCCTGCCGAGCTCCATGATCATGTCCGGCACCGCGGTTTCGCGTCACTCGTCGCCATCCCGCATTCCAAGCTCATCAGATGCCGAGGTCCATACTCAACCTCGGTGGTCAATAGACCCCAGCGGAGTTTGCACGTATCGCGTTCGGCCTTACCCATGGCCGGACACCACCCCCGTGACCAGCACGGAGAGCCTCGGCGTGCCAGACTCCGCGGTCCGATCGGTCGCGGGACGGCCCGCATCAGCGCCCGGCACCGGCGGCCGGATATGTATTGGCCGGCAAGGTAGACGGATTCCGGCGGCACTTGTATTGCCCGCCGATGCGGGCGCATCACCCAGTCGGGCCGGCGTGGCGGAGAGTAATCCACCGCGCTGGATGATCAGCGCACCGGCGAGGGTCATACCTGCATTGCATCGGCACTATTCTGGTTTTAGATCTGGTTCGTCAGGCAAGCCAGACACCCGCGTGAGCGGCTGCCCATCGAGGACTCACCTGAAGGCGTCGTGCATCGGCATACTGCCGTTACGAACGTTGTCGCGACAAAACGTGGACACCACGCCTTCACCGGACGCAGCGGCGACCTTTCGAGTGGTTCCGGCCTGGCCGCACCCAGACATGCCGGGATGGGCTGAGCACCCGGTGTCGCGATCGCGTTGGATACCCAGGACACCGGGCACGTACCCGATCTTGATCCCAAGTCCGCAACCGGCCGCCAAACCGACGACTCCAGCAACGACGGGACCGCCAGAATCTCCCCCGGCCTGGTCTCACACCCCTCCTGACCAGAAACCCGGACATCACCCGGCGTGACTGATGCTTGAGCTGCGTGTCGTGCCCGGCGACTACCTGGCGGTGACCGGGAACGGCAGCCGGACGTCCCGGCCCATCAGCCCAGCCGGCTACTGCAGGATGTTGATCGCGCGGGCGACCACCAACGCGGCCAGGATGAGCGATGCGGCCGCCTCTGTCATCATCAACGTCTTTGCCCAGCGCTTGATCGCGGTCGTGTCGGTGGGGCTGAAGGCGGTCGCGGTCCAGAAGGAGAGCGAGAGGTAGTCAGCGAAGTTCGGCACCCAGTTCGGCGGCACGTACTGCGCGTTCTGCATCTCGGGGAACACGAACGCCGGGTTCGCGTCCGGTCGGTGGGCCCGGGCGGCGGGGCCGCCGCGATCCAGGTCCCAATACCACAGGGCGAAAGCGATCACATTTGTCGCCCAGACCACCCCGCCGGTGGCCAGCAGGCCGGTGGCGTTGTTGGCGAACAGCTTGTTGTTGGTCAGGATGTCGACCACCAGGCGAACACCGGCGAACAGGTTCGCCGCGGTGAGGAACGCGATCACGATGTCGGTGACGATGCGCAGCCAGGTCTTCTGGCGGTCGATGCGGCCCGGATCACCGATGATCAGTATGAGCAGCAGCACGAACAGCACGAACAGGGTGATCCAGGACGGGTTCAGTCGGTAACGAGTCGGCAGAGCCACGTGCAGCAGTCCGGCGACCAGGACCGCCGAACACACCGGCCACCACCGCTCACCACGCTCGGACGGTCCTCGAGGCGGAGGTTGGGTCCGGTCCGGCCGCCGCGGGCCCGATGTGTCGGCGCTGCCGTCTCCGGTGTCGTTCACGCCGCCACCGACGCGGCTTGCGGGACGACGGCGAATGGCATCACCTGCCTGGTCAGCAGGACCGAGGTCATGTCACGCCTCCTCCGCGTGCGCGCAGTTCTGCCGCCACCGTGGTCCGCGCCGGGCTTCCATCGTGATCGGCGGGCACGTCGAGTGACTCACCCACAGCGAGTGAATGGTGCTCCCGAAGATGACTCGGCGTCTCACCGCGCCTACCAGGGCAAGCGGTGACCGACTGGCCCGGGCTGGCACCCGACCCAGGTGAGGAGACCGGGACCGCCGCCATACCGGCGGGCTGAGAACCTCCCGTCGACGAACGTGAACACCGCTCGGCTCTGGGAACCATCATTCCGATGTCCGGGCCGCCGAGGGGTCGCCCGTGTCCGGGGCACAGCGTGAAACCCGGACCGGAGGAGAGGGCACGCGCCGGGAAACGTGACCTCGTGGTTGCGCGACCGGGTCGCGCGCTCGTCCCAATCCGGCGAGTGAGCACCGTCGCCGACCCGGCCCGCAGGCCTCGTCAGGCGCCTCGGGCAGGTCGTTGACATGACCCGCGGAAGCAGGCCGGTCCTGGTGTCGGTGAGACGGCGCTACCGCCCCGGCGGGCGGCGTCCGGTCACCAGCACACTCGCCCACGAGCACTGTGCCGGCGGAGCCTTCATCGCACTGTGCTGCCACCGGCGAATCTGGTCGCGCGTACGTCGTCCAGCGCAGCGAGCTCGGCCGCCGTGACGACCCGGGCGTCCGGTCCCGGACACACGATGCTGATGTGGTCGTCGCCTGCCCACCGCACCCGGTAGGGCGGCTCGCCGCTGTCGGACATCACGTCCTCAATGTAGCCACGGATGTCGTGCCGGTCCACCGTGGAGGTCGCCACAATGATCCAGTCGCCGCAATTCGCATGCATGACGGTTCTCCCTTTGTCGCGTCGCCCGAGAATGCCTCGACCCACAACGGCCCGAGGCTCACGTGACGTGAGCCCCGCCGTGGGGTCCCGCCACGCTCAGCGCTTCGACTAGTCACACGGTAGCCCACAACGCCACCTCTGTGGGGGTGCGACGCGGGCCCCAGGTCATCCGGGCCTTCAGCAATGGATGCCCCACACGAAGTGAGGTTCCGCTTTGGCGGATGGGCGAGACGCGCCCATGTCCCATCACTGACCAGGCATCAGCGCCGAATCGTGCGTCCCCAATGCACCAACGTGCCCACCGAACCCAACGGCCACGTTTCCCTCTCATGACCCGAGCCCGGGCCGGTCACGGCATCGATCACCGCCGACTCCGCGTTCGGGTCGACACGCCGTCGATGTCCACGGTCGCGTCCAACTTTGAGCAGGAACCTTTGTAGGCCACCAGGAGCGCCACGATGACCACGCTGACGGCGATGGCCGAGGATGGATAGCCATCCTGGACGACCTGTGACATGCTCCGGGAGAAGCCGACACGCCTCACGTCGAGTGCACCGTCCAATCGATTGCACCGCACTGAATAGTAAGGCAAACTCCTCGATCTCCCTTACTGCTTGCTCGATTTGTTCGGACGAGGAGCGAGTCGCGGGTCGGACAGTCACACACCACTATCGGCAATTCACTCGGCCTCGGTCAGGTGCAGCACTGCCGACTCATCAGCAGTGCGCTCATCCAATCGGTGGCGTGCCATCGCTAGCCCGCAGAGCACCCTGACACGGAGCGACGCATCGCCGTCAGCGGCCGCCTCGTCGACCGCCTGCTCAGCGAGCGGTTCAACAGTAGTCCTGCCCACCGATATCCCGAGCGTGGTAGCCAGTTCCCACGAGCGTGAGAACGTGTTCCGCACGGTGGCACCCTTCTGCCCGCTCCCACCATTGCGCGGCTATGCGGAGACAGCGAAGGCATCGGACCGCCGATGCCCGACCCTCGCACGCTCGGTGAGCCCCTGTGCGCTCGCGGCCGCAGCGGCGAGATCCGGCTCGATCCCGGTAGCGGTGAGCGTGGAGGCGAGCCGCCCTTGCCGGTCGGTCGCCGTGGCTGCGGCGTCGAAGTCTGCCACGATCGCACGGAGTGCGCTGACCTGGATACGCGCACGGTCGTGCGAGGACAGTACGTGGGGGCCTGTCGGGCCCGCGATCTCGTTGCGTGCGCTCGATGAACCCGATGATGCCCGCCCGGCGTACCTGATGGCCGCGGCCAGGCGGAGGCGATGGCCTCGCCGAGACCGGCCCTTGGCCTGAGCTGCCGTAGCCAGGAATCGGGAACGTCCTCCTGAAACGACTCCCCGAGGAGCGCCGGGGCCACCGGTAGCTGCCGGATGACCGGCGACAGCTGTGCCCAATGGACGCTCCACAACCGTCCACGCCCGCGCTGGGCTCCTCGATCTCGTTGGCTGTCATACTCAGGCGACGTCGGCGGCTGACACTCTCGGCGTGGCCAGCAGCAGCCGTCGTGCGTAGGGATTGCTGTCGGCCCGTCTGGCCAAGCATCTGGCGATGTACGGGTCCGGTTGGGATATTCGCCGAGGTGTGTACTCGATCAGGTCGTCGTCGCGCGACGCGTCCGGTCGCCACTGGACGGACCGTAGGGCCGCCGCGAAGCGTTACCTCCCAACGAGGAACGCAGGCTCACGATCGTGTGCGCGCTCCAGCAATAGGGTGACTCATCGCCGAGATCCTTACCTCCCAACGATGAACGCAGTATCGCGCTGGCGTGTGCGCTCCAACAATAGGGTGACCAAACGCCCAGGTCATTGTCAAAATGCCTGACATCTGGCGTAATTAGTACTTGAACCGGTGGGCCGCCCATCCCTCTCCGGGGGAGCGTGGCAACCGACCTGAGCGCTGACGGTCTCGTAGTTGGGATCTGCACAGCGTTCGGCGCCGAATCTGTCGCGATGGGCGCCCCTGAAGAGGGCTTCGGATCCGCAGGCCAGCGTTGCTTTTGGACGCCGACCCGTGGGGCGACCCCCGCCTCCCCGTCACGGGGCGGTGCGCGAGGCGCCCGCGCAGTTCTTGCTCCACCAATGGCCGTGGCCGTGCACCCGCCGCGATCCGCACAAACCCCACGCCGCCGTCTGCCGATGTGCCGGTCCCGGCACGCTACGGCGCGACCCAGGGGCAAGGACACCAAGCCCAGCAGCACGTACCCGCACGCAGCAGCAACAGGAGGACGACCATGCCAATCAGCCCGAACCAAGGATCATCCGGTGGCGGCACCCTCGTCACGATCACCGGGACGAATCTCGCCGGGACTTCGGCGGTGCACTTCGGCGCGAAGTCGGCGACCTCGGTCACCAACGTCTCGCCCACCCAGGTCACCGCGGTCTCCCCGTCGGGCAACGGCTCGGTCGGCGTGACCGTGTCGACCCCGGGCGGAACCAGCAACCCGATCGCGTTCTTCTACGTCGGGGCGCCGTTCAAGTCCAGCCTGAGCCCGGATTCCGGCGCGGCGGCCGGTGGTAACACCGTCACCATCACCGGAACCGGCCTGTCCACCGCCACCAGCGTCTCGTTCGGCGCCAACACGGCCGTCCCGACCGTGGTGTCGGACAGCGTGCTCACCGTCGTGGTGCCCGCGGGTGCGGCCGGCTCGGTGGGGGTCAGCGTGACAACCGCCGGAGGCTCCAACAACGGCCTGTCGTACACCTACATCGACGCGCCGACCGTCACCAGCGTCACCCCCGCCTCGGGCCCGACCTCTGGTGGCACGGCGGTGACCCTGACCGGCACCGACCTGGCCACCACCGACTCGGTCACCTTCGGCGGTACGCCGGCTCCGTTCGCGATCATCAGCTCGACGACCGTGGCCGCCGTCACCCCGCCCGGGACCGCAGGCGCGGTCGATGTGGTCCTGTCCAACCCGGCCGGCGATGCGACCGTCACCGCTGGCTTCACCTATGTGGCGGGTCCCGGCATCTGATCCACGCCGGACCGGTCAGCTACCGGTCATGCCTTCGCCCGGCCGTGGGCAGACCAACGCCCACGGCCGGGCGGACCTGTTGTCCAACCAGCGCACGACACCGCCCGGTGCCTCGGGACGCCAACGGCGCCCCGGACCGGAAATCACTCGCCCATTGATTGAGGAGAATCACCGTGGAGACCCCGAACAACTCATCGTCCGCCAGCGCGCAGCCACTCGCTCCCCTGGTTGTCCCCACCATCACCGTGAGCACGCCCGCAACGGGCCTCGCGGGCACCACCGTCACGCTGACCGGGACCAACTTCACCGGCGCGACCGCGGTCACCTTCGGCGGCGTCCCCGCGACCTCGTTCACCGTGGTGTCCGCGACCAAGATCACGGCGGTGGCCCCGGCCGGCGCGGGAACCGTGCAAATCGTGGTGACCACCCCGGGCGGCACCAGCAACGGCATCAACTTCACCTACACGATCGCGACCCCGGTGATCACCACCGCGGTGCCGTCCTCGGGGCGGGTCTCCGGCGGCAACACCGTCACCCTGACCGGCAGCGGCTTCACCGGGGCGACCGCGGTCAAATTCGGCACGTTCACCACCACCTTCGCGGTGGTGTCGCCGACCCAGATGACCGCGGTCGCCCCGGCCGGCGCGCTCGGCACGGTCAACATCACGGTCATCACCCCCGGCGGCACCAGCAATGGCGTGCTGTACACCTACCTCAACCCGCCGACGCTCACCGCCGTGACGCCCAACCAGGGCCCCACCGCCGGCGGCAACACCGTCACGCTGACCGGGACCAACTTCACCGGCGCGACCGCGGTCACCTTCGGCGGCGTCCCGGCGACCTCGTTCACCGTGGTGACGAACGCCCAGATCACCGCGGTGGTGCCGACCGGAGTCGCCGGCGGCGTCCCGGTCACCGTCACCACGCCGGCCGACACCACGACCGGCAGTGTCCCCTACTTCTACCTGGCGGTGCCGATGCTCACCTCGGTGCTCCCCGACTCCGGTTCCACCGCCGGCGGCACCGCCGTCACGCTGACCGGCTCCGGCCTGCTCGCCGCCACCTCGGTGCAGTTCGGCTCCGGGCCGGCCACGTTCACCGTCGTCTCCGACAACCAGATCAACGCCATCGCCCCCGCGGGGATCGGCACCGTCACGATCACCGTGATCACCCCGGCAGGCACCAGCAACGGCCTCAACTACACCCACGTGTCCGCGCCGACGCTCACCTCCGTGTCCCCGAACGTGGGTCCGACCAGCGGCGGCAACACCGTGACCCTCACCGGCACGGCGCTCACCACCACCAGTTCGGTGCTCTTCGGCGCCACGCCCGCGGCATACACCCTGGTCTCGGACACCACGCTGACCGTGATCGCTCCCTCGCACGCAGCCGGCAGCGCCAACGTCACCGTCACCACCCCGGGCGGCGTCACGACCGGGCTCAACTACTCCTGGGTCGGACCTCCCCAGATCTGACCACCAACCGAACCCGACGACCACCAACAGACCCGACGACCACAGGAGCGCTCCCATGCCAGTCGCACCGAACCAGGGATCCACCGGTGTCGTCGGATGACGAGGGGGTAGGGCCGGATGGACGCCCTGTATCTCACCATCATCACCGTCCTGGCGCCCGCCTTCATCACGATCGTAGGAGCCGCCTACAAGTTCAGATCGGACGCTGCCGGATGGAAAACGTCCTACGAGCGGGAGAAGGAACGCGCCGACCGGCAGGACCGCATCGTCGAGAACTCGGCACTGGCCACCGAGATGGCCAACAAATTCGCCGACGTCCTAGCCCAGCAGGTCTTGGCTGGTCAGCCGAAAGGTGGTCAGTAATGCGGTGGCCATGGAGGAAGAACCCCGACATCGACGAGGCCCTCGCCGGGTCGGCCCGCCGGCTGGCGGAGACGAAGCAGCAGCAGGCCAACCTGGAACCACAGTTCGAGAAGCTCCGCAGGATGGCCGCCGGCAACCACTTCGAGGAAGCCGTGACAGCCGTGTTCCGGGTGACCAGATGACCATCACCGCGGCCCAGACCCTGCTGCTCGTCCTCGCTGTCGCAGGGGACGTCGTGTTCATCTGGGCCTACTCGGCCGGGAACCGGTGGTGGACCTCGCGTGTCGGCCGGGCGCTGGTCGAACTGGGCACCGGGACCGGCCTGATCCTCGGCTACGGCGCGCTCAAGAGATTGTTGGACTGGCCCACGATCCCCGCCGTCCAGTTGACGCTGTACGCGCTCGTGGCCGTGATCTTGACCCAGCTCGCCGTCGCGTTCGTGCTCGAACGCCGCCGGTGGCAGCGCCGCGGCCAGCGCCGCCACGACGAACACGGCCCCCAACCCCAACCATAGGAGAGCCTCGATATGCGGACTGACAGGCGATACGGCTGGGTACGAGACCTGCCCGACCACCGCGACCGGGTGCGCGTTGCCGCACCGGAGGCACTGGCGAACCTGCCCGTCAAGGCGGACCTGCGGACCGACCCGCACCTGCCGCCGGTGCACGACCAGAAGCGGATCGGATCGTGCACCGCCAACGGCATCGCGGGCGCGTTCGAGTACGACCCGCGCCGCCAGGGACCGCGGGTGCACTCGTGGACCGACGTGGGGCCGGCACGGCTACTTCGCGCTGCCGTACGCGTACGCGACCGATACACAGCCGGCATCGGACTTCTGGACGATCAAGAAGGTAGCTGACATGGTCGACGAGCAGCACCAGCAGATCAGCGACTACCGCGACCTGTTGCAGGCCGAGATCGACCTCATGAACGAGGTCAAGCAGGCAGAGACCGCGCTCGGCGAACTGTGGCGCAAGGTCGGCGCCATCCAGGTGCAGGGCGGCCGCGCGAACAGCGACTCATGCGACCCACGCTGGCACGCCGTCGCCAAGATGCACTTCGAGGAAGGGTTCTCGGCGCTCGTGCGGTCGATCGCCCGGCCCATCGAGCGGTTCTGACCGTCCCGCCGCCTGCGGAAACGTGAATGGGCGGGATCGCCGCCGACGTGTGTGCGGGTCCGGACCGTACAAGCAAGATCGGCCCGGCAGCCGGCACAACAGACAGAAGGGGGTACGTGATGCTGGGCGACTTTCCACGCACCGTGACGGCGGCAGGAGTCAAGGCTGCGAAGCTCGACGGCGTCCTGCGCTACTGGCCCAAGCAGAGCGGCAGCTCGGTCGTCGTCGGTCTGACCAAGGCCGAGATCGCCGATCTGTCGCACGCCGACGTCCCGTTCGCCACCATCTACGAGGCCGCGTCGGCCAGCTGGATGTCCGGCGGTCGGGCGGTCGGTGTGCAGGCAGGGAAGTGGCTCACGACGCTGTTCGCGGGCACGGGCCACACGCCCCGCGCGGTGTACCTCGCGGCGGACGCCAACACGCTGTCCTCGGCTGCGGTGAACGCCTGCCTGGATGGCGCGGCCAGTGTGCTGGGTAAGGCGATCGTCGGCCTGTACGGGTTCCTGCCCGAGCTGCGGTCCGCGCACGACGGTGGGCACGCCTCGTGGTTCTGGATGGCCGGACATTACCTCGCGCCCAGCACCGTGCCGTGGATTCACCTCTACCAGTGCCAGGGCAGCCAGCCCCCGCAGTACCCGACGAACGTGATCGTTTCCGGCCAGTCCGGTGACGGCGACATCGAGTTCCGATCCGATTGGGGACAGACGACCATGACCAGTCCGCAGCAGTTGTGGCAGACCAATCTCACCGACGGGTCGCTCACGCAAGACCCGTTCCACATGCTCGCCTACCTGTACGAGGTCACGCAGGGCACCATCGTGCCGAAGGTCAACGCGGTCGCCGGCCAGATCGGCGCCGAGCAGGTCGCCCTCGTCGCGGCCGTGAACGCCGCCGACGCCGACACCAGGGCCACGATCTCCGCAGCCGTGAAGGGTGTCCAGACCGGCACCATCGACCCCGCCGCGTTCGCCGCGGTCGTCGCACCCCTCGTGGCCGCCGCCGACGTGGCCGCCTTCAAAGCTCAGTTCGAGAGGTAGGAGACAGGTCACCACCCCGGACGGCGTCACGACCGGGCTCAACCACTCCTGGGTCGTCGAGTCGTTCAACGGCCGGTCACCTCGGCGCCAGTCGGGCGGACAACCGCGCCGCGCGGTGCACATCGGCCGGCGCCGACGGGTCGGACAAGCCCTCGGCGGCGGGTACGACCCGGTTGCCGGTTCGCCAGCGGCCCCGACCAACCGGTCGTGTGCAGCCGCGACCAGCGAACCGGCCGGGCCGAGCCGTTCGGCGGGCTGGATGTCCCGCGAACCAGCGGGACGTAATCCGGACGTCAGCGATCGCCGATCGCTGTCTCGCTCGCCGAATGCTCGTTGCCACCCACCGCGGGCACACGCGTGTGGCGTGTGGTGTGGCGTTGAGTGGCCGCGGACCAGATCCCGGGTGGGCGGATCGCTTCCGCCATCGTGGATACGATGTCGAACAGCGTTGCCAGACCGGTGATCTCCAGCAGGCGCACCACGCTGCGGTGGCTGGCCACCACGCTGAGCGCAGCCTGGTGGTCGTGGCAGTACTGCCTGCTTGTGAGTAGCAACGTCAGCCCGGTGGCGGAGCAGAACCGTATGCCACTCAGGTCGACCACCAGCGCGCCGCCGGGGTGCGCGGCGACACAGGCCGCTCTCAACACCAAGGCCAGGTGCGGCGCGGTGTGCATGTCCACGCGACGGGCCGGCCGGATCGAGACTGTGAGAGCGCTCCAACAAATTCCAACTCCCCGACAAGGGGGCACGCCATGGCGACACGTGTTCGGCGTCCGGCCGGAGCGACGACGGCTTGCCGGGCGGTCAATCCTCATTCGCGCATGGCTGCGACCACACCTTGCCCATCTTCTCGAACTCGCGGCGGGTGCCGGCCAGGATGTGCCTGCGGCCGAGTGTGTCCTTGTCGGCCGCGGCGAGGAACGCCGCGTTCAGGACGATGTTCCTGATGTTGCCACCGGAGAGCGCGAACAGCTCCGCCAGTTCGGCGAAGTCGACGTCGGCGCCCAGCGGAGTGCCGGCCGGGAACGTCGTTGCCCAGATGCGCCTGCGGCTGTCGGCCTCGGGGAACGGGAACTCGACGATGAACCTCAGGCGCCGGACGAAAGCGTGGTCCAGGTTCTGCCGCAGGTTGCTGGCCAGGATCACCACCCCGTCGTAGTCGTCCATCCGCTGCAGCAGATAGCTGGTCTCGACATTGGCGTAGCGATCGTGCGCGTCGGCGACCTCGGTGCGCTTGCCGAACAGTGCGTCGGCCTCGTCGAAGAACAGGATCGCGTTGCCGGACCTGGCCTCGTCGAAGATGCGGGCCAGGTTCTTCTCGGTCTCGCCGACGTACTTGCTGACCACGCCGGACAGGTCCACCTGGTAGAGGTCCAGGCCCAGCTCGCCGGCCAGCACCTCGGCCGCCATCGTCTTGCCCGTACCGGGCGGGCCGCTGAACAACGCGCTCAGCCCCTTGCCCCGGCTGAGCTTCGCGCCGAACCCCCACCCGCCAAGCACCTGGTGCCGGTGCCGGAACTGGTCGCCGATCTCGCGCAGCTGGTCTGCCCGATCAGCGGGCAGCACCAGGTCCGGCCAGCCGGCCGTGGTCGCCACCCGCACCGCGACCCCGCCGAGTGTCACCGAGGACAGCTGCCGGCACGCCGCCGCGACACCGTCGAGGGTCAGCGGCCCCGCCGCCATCACCCGGTTGTCGTCGGCGAGCCGCACCACGGCCGGAATCCGTTCGGCGGGCAAGCGATACCGCCCGGCCAGCTCCTCGGCCCACGCGCCGCCGTCCGGCGTCACCGCGGCCAGGCTGTCCCGCCAGATCTCGGCACCACGTGCCAGATCCGGCACCGGCACCTCGATCGGTACCACGCCATCCGCGGTCCACTCGGCCTCGCCGCCCAGGAACACCAGCCGGCCGAACTCGGCCACGGCGGCCAGCACCGACTCGGGGCGCACCGCGTCGACACCACCCACGTACACCGCCGCCCCGTGCAACAGCCCCTCCCGCAACGCCACCGGCAGCAGTTCATCGCCCAGCCGGCCGGCCTCGACGCTGATCAGCGGCATGCCGCACAGCCGGCTGGCACACCGGGCCACTGCCCGTTTCCCGGCGCCTGCCGGTCCCCGCAGGTGGAACACCAACGGCTCGGCATCGCGCACGCGGTACTCGGCGAGTCGCACCAGCCGCTCGACCAGCTCGGCATCCGGCTGCGGCGCGACCACATCGGTCACCGGGAACAGCCGGGCACAGCCGGCCAGCCGGCCGTCCAGTTCGTCCGCGCCCAGGAGGAATCGCACGATGCGCGGATCCACCGCCAGGAATCGCGCCAGCCCGGACGAACCAGACGGGCTCTGCGGATCGTCGACCGACCGGAGGATGCCGGACCGCAGCAAGGGCGCCCCCTCGGCGAATGCGCCGCGGGCCGCCCACCGTTGCGGCTCGGACGAACACAGCAGCTCCAGCACGAGATCGACACTCGGCCGCTGCCGGGTGATGTCGTCCTGCAGGTAGGCGTAGAGCCGGTCGTACTTGCGCCGCAGCTCCGGCGCCAGACACACGACGACGGCACCCAGCTCGAAGCCGGACAGGCGGAAGACCCCGCCGAGCTCGGCCAACGTGAGCCGCACGCCGGCGCTGGCCGCCACCCGGGCCGACACGTGCGCCGCGAACTCGTCGACAGCGGTCCGGTCGACCGCGTCGGCGGGTTGGTCGGCCAGCAGCGAGTCGATGCCCGGGCGGCCGACGTAGAGTGCGCCGCCGGCCAGGTCGTCGGACACCCCCACAGCCGTCAGGCGTGCACCGATCATCAGGTCGAGCAGCCTCAACTCGTCGACCAAATGCTCCAGGAAGCCCTCATAAGGTCCTCTGTTCCCGAGGACTTCAGTCCCTAACTGCCACAATTCGACAATTCCCCTTCCCATCGCATGTGAGTGTCCTTTATATACAATCGACGCAAGTTTCCCTGTGTTCGCTCGAAATCCAGTCTGCCGGAGCCTTGACCGGCACTCAAGTGACTGTAAAACTGACCCGGGCTGGGGGATTTCACCGTCACCATTCGGTGGCAGCCGAACAACAAGTGGACGGCGTGGCGCCGTCCTCATTGGCGTGTCATGGGACTTGGGGAGACCATGTTCGACGACCTCGACGACACCCTCCGCGCCGTGCTCGACGACCCGACCGCCCCCGCCGACCTACGCGCCGCCGACGTCAGTTTCCTGACGCCGGACAAGGACTTCGCGCCCGCGCAGGCCACCGTGAACCTCTTCCTGTACGAGGTGCAGGAGAACCACCAGCTTCGGGAGAACGGCCCGATCGTCGAGCTGGTCGACGGTCAGTACATCAGCAACCAACCACCGGTGCGGATGGACTGCACCTATCTGACGACGACCTGGTCGGCCAAGACGGGAGCGTTGCAAGCGGCCGAGGAGCACCGGCTGTTGGGTCTCGCGCTGCTGTGGCTGAATCGCTTTCCCGTCGTCGGAACCGACTTCCTGCGCGGCACGCTGGCCACTCCGCCGCAGCCGTTCCCGCTGCCGACGCTGGTAGCCCAGCTGAAGGAGGACCAGAGCAACGGCCAGTTCTGGACGGCACTGGGGATCGCACCGCGGCCGGCCTTCTCGGTCACCGTCACGATCGCCATGCTGGCGCCGGCCGAGCCGGACCAGTTCCCGCAGGTGCGGAGCGTGCGGGTGGCACAGGCGTCGCTGCTGGACCCGGCGCTCGCGGGCCGGGTCCTCACCTCCGCGCTGGCACCGGTCGGCGGCGCGAAGGTGACCGTGGTCGAGACGGGTGAGAACAGCACGGTCGGCGCGGACGCCGGGTTCAGCTTCGGCGATCTCGCGTTCGGCACGTACACGCTGCTGGTCCAGGCCACCGGCCGGCCGGATGTCCGGTCCCCGATCGACTACGCCGCCGACAACCAGATCCACGACGTGGTCCTACCAGGTCCGTAACGACGGAATGGATGCGCAGATGGTCGACTATCAGAGCAAGGCGCCCGGCGTCTACATCGAGGAGATCACGCCTGCCGGGCCGATCGCGGGCACCGGCACCAGCACCCCGGCGTTGATCGGCACGGTCGCCGGATCCCTGCCGGCCGCCGCGCTGGGCGTGCCGGTCCCGATCACCAACTGGAGTGCGTACACCACGGCGTTCGGCGGATACGACGTCAACCTCAACCTGCCGTTCGCCGTGCGCGGGTTCTTCGAAAACGGCGGCAGCATGGCCTACGTCGTGCCGATCAAGGACGTGACCGGGCTGGTCGGCGCGCTGGACCAGCTGACCCGGCTGCCGGACGTCAGCCTGGTCGCCGTGCCCGGTGTGGTCGATCCTGCCCAGCAGGCCACCGTCATCGCGCATTGCGAGACGATGGGCGACCGGTTCGCGATCCTGGACGGCGCACCGGACACGACACCGCTGAAGTCCGACGGCCCACTGCAGAAGCAACGCGGTGGACTGCTGTCCAAGAACGGCTTCGCAGGGTTGTACTGGCCGTGGATCGTGATCAGCGACCCGACGGCGGCGGCGGGTACGCAGGCCACGCTGACCAAACCGCCGTCCGGGCACATCGCGGGTGTCATGGCACGCGTCGACGACAACCGCGGCGTGCACAAGGCACCTGCCAACGAACCGGTGCGCGGTGCGATCGACCTGGCCTACACCCTCAACGACACCGAGCAGGGCGCGTTGAACCTGGGCAACATCAACGCGCTGCGGACGTTTCCCGGTCAGCCGCCGCTGGTGTGGGGCGCACGCACGCTGACCGACGGGACGCCGTGGCGGTACGTGAACGTTCGCAGGCTGTTCTCGTACGTGGAGGACTCCATCCTCGCCGGGGTCCGGTGGGCTGTGTTCGAGCCGAACAGCACAGGCCTGTGGAAGGGGCTGGAGCGGTCGATCACCGAGTTCCTGTCCCGGGTGTGGCAGTCCGGCGGGCTGTTCGGCCGCACCGCCGCCGAAGCCTTCTACGTCAAGATCGACGACGAGCTCAACCCGCCCGACGTGCGTGCGCTCGGCGAGGTCGTCATCGAGATCGGCATGGCACCCGTCCGGCCTGCCGAGTACGTCGTCGTGCGGATCGGCATCTGGGACGGCGGCGCACAGGTGAGCGAAGGGTAGGAGACAGCGACATGGCGCAGACCGGACAGCGGGTCGACCCGCTGCGCAACTTCAACTTCCTCATCGAACTGGAAGGTATCGCGCAGGCCAGTTTCACCGACTGCAGCGGCCTCGGTTCGACGACGGAGGTCATCGAGACGCGAGAAGGCGGTGACAACACCAGGATGCGCAAGCTGCCTGGCAAGACCAGCTTCGCCGACATCACCCTGAAGTGGGGACTGACGAGCTCCACCGAACTGTGGGACTGGCGCCAGCAGATCGTCGACGGGATCGTCACCCGAAAGAACGGCTCGATCGTGGTGTTCGACGTGACCAACCACACCGAGGTCGTACGGTGGAATTTCGTGAACGCGTGGCCGACGAAGTGGGAGGGCCCGACGTTCACCGGCAAGGGCAACGACATCGCGATCGACACGCTGGTGCTGGCCAACGAAGGCGTGACGAGGGTCTGATGCTGGTCACGGAGTTCGCCTTCGAACTGCCCAAGGGTTACGTGGACCCGGCCGGCAACCTGCACCGCACCGGCACCATGCGGCTGGCGACGGCGGCCGATGAGCTGTATCCGCTGAAGGACCCGAGGGTGCAGAACTGGCCCGCGTACCTGATCGTGGTGCTGCTGTCCCGCGTGGTCACCAAGCTGGGCGGTCTCACCGAGGTCAACCCTGGTGTCGTCGAGGGATTGTTCTCGGAGGACCTGGCGTACCTGCAGGACCTCTACAACCGGGTGAACGGGCTGACGCCGAGAACGGTCACCGCTCAGTGCCCGCACTGCGAGCAGTCACACGAGGTGGAGGTGCCTGTGTTGGGGGGATCCTAGGCTATCCCACGGACCGGGTCTGCCGGGAGATAGCGTTTCTGGGACGGAATGTCCACTGGACCCTCACCGAACTGCTGACTCTGGACCACGCGCAGCGGCTGCGCTGGGTGCATGAAGTGTCCGCTGTGGTCGGTCAGGACGAACACGCATGAGCGCCGCGACGCTCGGGGGGCGGCTGGACGTGCGGGCGCGGCGGCTGGCCGCGCGGCCACTGCCCGCCCTACCGTGGGCAGGGCCGTTCGCGGTGCTGTTGAACCACCTGGCCGCGCTGCCGACGCCGGACTCGCGGTTCACCCGCACGGAGCTGACCGGCTCCGAGCCGACCTGGCCGCAGCGGCAGGACATGCGGTCCGGTATGGCGGAATCCGCTGCGCCGGGCGAACCGCTGCCGTCCGACGTGGTGACTCGGTTGCGCACGGTCGTCGGGCCGGGCGTGGAGACGATCCGGGTGCACGACGGCGATGCGGCCGACGAGGTGGCGCGGACGCACCGGGCGGACGCGGTGACCGTCGGCTCCGACGTGTTCTTCCGGCAGGGCCGGTTCAACCCGCGGGACCCGGCCGGTTTCGCGCTGCTGGTGCACGAGGCGACGCACGTGGTGGAACGGTTCCGGCCGGGTGCGTCCTGGCAGCGGGCCACGCCCGGTGCGGTGGCGGCGGAGGAGGACCGGGCGTTGGCCAACGAGATGTCCGTCCTGCCGGGACGGAGCCCGAGACCGCCCGTCGACCGGTACCTTCTGGCCCCGGCCGCGCCGCTCCCGATGTCCGCGGCGCCACACGCGACGCCCCCGATATCCGCGGCGCCACACGTAACGCCGCCCGCCCACACGGCGGCCCCGGCGGCTCGGCCGATGACGGCGGCCGTCGATCGCCCGACGGCAGCGGCCGGCCAGCCGCAACCGCAACTGGACGTCGAGGCGTTGCGCGGCCGGATCGTGCGGGACCTGATGCGTCAGTTGCGCGACGAGTTCGAACGGGGTGGCTGACATGACCCAAGCGAGTGGGCCGCTGGCCAAGGCCCAGCTGATCAACACGACCACCGGGGACAGCTTCCCGGTGATGTACAACCCGGAGGAGTTCAAGCTCGAACAGGGCAACACGTTCGCCGAGATCGGCATCCCTGGGCTCAACGCGCCGCCGGTGCAGTACATCAGAGGCAAGGCCAGGACGCTGGCCATGGACCTGTTCTTCGACACCTACGAGACCGGTGCCGACGTACGCACGCACACGGCGTCGATCGTCGGGCTGCTGGACAAGTCGCCGCAGACCCAGGCGCCGCCGATCCTGCTGTTCTCCATGGGGCGCTTCCAGTTCCAGTGCGTCCTGGTGGAAGCGGGCCAGCGGTTCACCATGTTCCTGCGCGACGGCACGCCGGTGCGGTCCACGTTGTCGGTGCAGTTCCAGGAGTACGTGCGGGTCGAGGTGCGCACCGAACGTGGCGTGTTCTTCGGTTCGCCGACACTGTCCAGCGCGGTGAACACGGCCGCCGACGTGGTCGGCTCGCTGCTGTCCGGCACGCCGAGCATCCACGTGACGCTGGGCGGCGAGACGGTGAGCGGCCTGGCCGCGCTGTACCTGGGCGACGCTGCCCGGTGGCGGGACATCGCGCAGGCGAACAACCTCGACGACCCGTTCGACCTGGCACCTGGCACGCCGTTGGTGATCCCGTCGTCAGCAGGCGGCCAGCCGGTCGGGCCGGGCAGGGGGCAGCCATGAGCGAGCCTGCGAGCGAACCGATCAGCACAGCGCCTCCGCGAACGTGTCCGACCAGCGCCAGCGAGGAGGAGACGTGAGCGAGCCTGCGAGCGAACCGATCAACACAGCGCTTCCGCGAACGTGTCCGACCAGCGCCAGCGAGGAGGAGACGTGAGCGAGCCTGCGAGCGAACCGATCAGCACAGCGCCTCCGCGAACGTGTCCGACCAGCGCCAGCGAGGAGGAGACGTGAGCGAGCCGTTTTACGCACCTCGGTTCGCCATCCGGGTGGCCGGCGTGACGATGGCCGCCGACGTGAGTAGCCAGGTACTGAAGCTGGTGGTCGAGACCAGCCTGGACGTCGCGGGCAAGTTCAGCATCACGCTGCGCAACCCGGACAACGCGATCCTCGACTCGCCGCTGTTCGATCTGGGCAAGACGGTCGAGATCCACCTCGGCTACGGCAACGACCTCACGCCGGCGTTCCTGGGTGACATCATGGCGATCGAACCGGAGTTCCCCGCCGACGGCGGGCCGGTGGTGGTGATCTCCGGTGCCGACAAGTCGTTGCGGCTGCGCCAGTCCCAGCCCGAGCCGACCGACTACTCGGCCACGTCGGACAGCATCGTCGCGGCAGGTATCGCGGTGGCGAACGGCCTGGTGCCGGTGGTGGACCCGACACCGCCGTTCCTGAAGCCGGTGACGCAGACCGAGTCGGACATGGCGTTCCTGAAACGACGCGCCGAGCAGTACTTCTTCGACGTGTACGTGGAGTGGGACCGGTTGCACTTCCAGTTCCCCCGGCCGCAGACGGCGGCGCACGTGCTGGAGTGGGGCCGCAACCTGAGCAGCTTCTCACCGCGCATCGCGGGTAGCGGACTGGCTGGCGCGCAGACCATCCGCGGCTACAACCAGGAGCTCGCCCAGTCCATCCTGGGCATCGCCCTGGCGACCAGCTTCGACGTGCACGACCTGGAGGAGAAGCTCGGGTCCGCCGCCATGGACCTGCTGTCGTCGCTGCTGCGCAGCGGCATCCACTCCGGCGTCGTGGAGAACCCGTTCGACGCGACCCAGCTGGCCGAGTCGTTGCTGTCGGACCTGCTGGACGGGCTGTACGAGGGCACCGGATCGTGCATCGGCATCCCCGACCTGGCGGCGGGCACCTATATCGGCGTCCAGGGCGTCGGCAAGCGGTTCAGCGGCACGTACCGGCTGCGCAAGGTGACGCACACGGTCGACGACAGCGGCTTCCACACGGTCTTCGAGATCGCGCAGAGCAGCAACACCAGCCTGCTGGGCATGCTCCGCAGGCAGCTGCGCAAACCTGACGGGGAGAAGACACTCAACGGGGTCGTGGTCGCCGAGGTGGTGGCGAACGACGAGCTGCGTGACGCTCAGGTGCCGATCGCCAGGGTCAAGGTCCGCTACCCGGACCTGTCCGACAACCTGGTCAGCGGCTGGGCGCCGTGCGTGACCCCGATGGCCGGTGACGGCATGGGCTTCTACGCGCTGCCGGAGAAGGGCGACCAGGTGCTGGTCGCGTTCGACCAGGGCGACATCGCGCACCCGTACGTGATCGGCGGGCTGTGGCACGCGCGCTCCCGCCCGCCGGAGACGAACAGCGACGGGCAGAACAACATGCGCGTCATCAAGAGCCGGGCGGGCCACACGATCACGTTCGACGACACCGCGGACGTCGGCAAGCTGGTGATCAAGGACGGCAGGGGCAGCTCGGTGACGCTGGATGCCACGGACGGCTCGATCACCGTCGACGCCGCGACCAACCTGACCATCAAGGCCGGCGGCACGATCAACCTGTCGGCCGCGGGCGGCGCCACCAAGATCGCCATGGACGCGACCCATGTCGACATCAGTTGAGGAGCAACCATGCCGCAAGTGCTGACGACGCTGAGCACCATCCCCTGTGGACACGGAGGCGCCGTGGTGGTGGTGAGCGGCGCGAAGCTGACCGTGCACGGTGCTCCGGTGCTGTTGCGGGACGGCATCGCGAACAAGGTGATCGCCGGGTGCCTCACCGCACCCGCCGCCGACGCGTCCGGACCCACGGCCACACCGTGCCTGACAGTGACCAGCGTGGGCTCGGGCGCCGCGGCGACACTGACCGTCGGTGGCAGCCCGGTCATGCTGGACACCGTCACCGGCGGCAGCGACGGCCTGGTGAACAAGGTGCTCCAACAACTGGGCCACGCGTCGGCCAACCAGACCAAGCTGATCGCGGTCTGAGGATGAGTACCGAGTTCTACGGCCGCGGCCTGAGCTTCCCGCTGCGACTGGGCGTCGCGGGGACCAGCGAGTCGGCGGGCGCGGCCAAGGTCGAGGAGTCGATCCGGGTCGTACTGGGCACGCAGTACGGCGAGCGCGTCATGCGACCCCGGTTCGGCTGCAACCTGCGCAGCCTGGTGTTCTCGCCGAACGACTCGGCGACGGCGAACCTCGCCCGCTACTACGTCGAGGAGGGGCTGGCGCAGTCCGAGCCGCGCATCGACGTGGTCGGCGTGACCGTGCGCAACGACACCACCCTGGTGGCGCTGTTGATCGACATCAGCTACCGCCTGCGCACCACACAGGACATCCGCAACCTGGTGTACCCCTTCTACCTGGAGCGTCCGCAGTGACCCAGCCGGCCGACCGTGGACGCATCGTCCCGCCCAACCTGGATGACCGCACCTGGCAGGACCTGGTCGACGAGATGCGCGCGCTGATCCCGAAGTACGCTCCACAGTGGACCGACCACAACCCCAGCGACCTCGGCGTGTCGCTGATCGAGCTGTTCGCCTGGCTCGGCGAGGGCATCATCTACCGGCTCAACCGCACGCCGGAGAAGAACTACCTGGCGTTCCTGAACCTGCTCGGCATCACCCGCGACCCGGCGACACCTGCGTCGGCCTACCTGACATTCACCTCGGGCGCCGGCCCGGTGACGGTGCCGACCGGCACCCGCGCCCAGACCGCGGCGACGCAGTCGCAGCAGCCGGTCGTGTTCGAGACCGACGAGGACGTGACCGTGCTGCCGGTCGCGCTGTCCGACGCGCTGTTCGTCGGGCCGTACCCGGCGGCGGCGACGACGGCCCAGTACGACGTGGTGACCGAACTGGCCGGGCCGCCCGCGGCGAAATATCTGGTGACGATACCGGGCAGCCAGGTCGCTCAGGTGTGCTTGGGCTTCGACCAGGCCACCACACAGGACCTGGTGTTGCGGCTGCGGTTGTACCGGCCGGTGGTGGACGCGACACAGGTGACCGCCACGTGGGTCTACTCGAAGGGCACCACGGAACCGCTGGCCTGGCCCGCCGTCCCCGGTGCCGCGGACACGACCGACACGCTGCGCCACGACGGCAGCGTGCGACTGCGGGTACCGGGCGACTGGACGGCACAGCGGCCCAGTTCGGGTCAGGGCAGTCCGGGTTGGACGTCGGTCACCGCGCGGGATCCCGCCTCGACAGTGACCGACCAGCGGTTCTGGGTGGGCATCCGGCTCACCGCCGGCACGGCCACTCCGCTGGCCATCGGCATCGAACGGGTGCTGCACAACGCCGCGGCCGCGCACAACGCGCTGACCATCCCGACACCGGAACCGCTGGGGCAGAGCACAGGCGGGGCGTTCCAGGTGTTCCCGCTGCTGAACCCGCCGCTGTACCGGCAGCCGGGCACGGCACCGTTCGACCACCTGGTGGTGCGGGTCGGCAGCGGCAGCCCGGTGGTGTGGCAGACGTGGACGCAGGTCACCGACCTGCCTGCGGGTCCCGGCCAGGTGTACCGGGTCAACGCGGTGACCGGTGAGATCGGCTTCGGCGACTACGACGACCAGGCCCGGTCCGGCCACGGCCTGATCCCGCCGTCCGGCAGCCAGATCCAGGCCCTGACCTACCGGTACGTCGCCGGTGGCGCGTCCGGGAACGTGGCGCCGGACCGCGTGACGATTCTCGGACCGACACCACAGGGTGGGTTGCCACCGGGGATCACCGGCGTGACGAACCTCGGGCCGGGTCAGGACGGCTCGGACGAGGAGGCGATCGACGACACGCTGCGCCGCGCGCCGGACGAGCTGAAGATCCGCGACCGTGCCGTCACGGCCGCCGACTTCGAGTTCCTGGCCGCCGAGGCCACGACGGACGTGGTGATCGCGCGTGCCCTGCCGCCGCGCCTGCAGGACGCGGACGCACCGAACAACCCGCCCGCGTGGAAACGCGGTGACCCGTGGGGCTTCGCCGGCATCAGCAGGGCACCGGGCACCGTCAACCTCGTCGTCGCACCGGACCAGGGGCCGGGCGTGCCGAGGCCGGACCCGACGCCGGACGCTGATCCGGACGGTGCAGGCCTACCTGGACCAGCGGCGCGATCTCACCGCGCACCTCGCGGTGCTCTCACCGCGCTACCTGCCGGTGGTGGTGCAGGTCGAGCTGACCATCTGGCAGCAGGCCCTGGACGCCGGAGCCGACCAGGACAAGGTGAAGGCGGACACGCTGGGCAGGATCAAGGCCTTCCTGCACCCGACCCGGGGCGGCACGGACGGCAGCGGATGGCAGCTGGGACAACCGGTGTTCGTGTCCGACCTGTTCCAGGCGATCATGCCGGCCGAGGACCTCGGCTACATCTCCAGCCTGCAGATCAGGGCGGACATCCCGGCCTACCACTTCCCGCCGCTCAACCCGGCGGGCACGGCGACCAACTACAGCGCCACGCTCGAACGGCCGTTCCCGCTGTCGCCGCTGGGCGCGTCGGTGCGGGTCGCCGACTACGAGCTGGTGTGCGCGGGCGACGACGGCGCCCATGTCATCAAGACCACCCCGACCAACTGAGGGAGGTGCCGCGTGGCCGATGTGAGCAGCTATCTGCGTTACCTGCCGCCAGTACTGTGGCAGGACGGACCTGCCCCACCGGAGTTCTCGCTGGGCACGATGCTGCGGATCTTCGAGAAGATCCTCACCGGCATCGACGACGACGTCACCGTCGTGCACGGCGACCACACGCACCCGGCCATCACCGACCTGGTGGCGCGCCAGTACCAGCTGTTCGACCCGTGGCGCACACCGCCGGAGTTCCTGCCGTGGCTGGCGTCCTGGGTGGGCCTTGAGTTCCCGACGCTGCAGGACGTGCCGCTGTGGGACGAGTACCAGCAGCGGAAGGCGACCGCGGAGATCGCGGGCATCGACCGGCTGCGTGGCCTGCGCGCCGGGCTGAACCGGTACCTTGACCTGTTCTCGGTAGGCCTGACCAGGCCCAGGGTGACGCTGGACGACGGGCGGCGGCTGCTGGTCACCACGCCGGTACCCGGTCAGCTGGCGCCGCTGGCGGCAATGGTCACGCAGGGACCGCTGCTGTCCGGCCCCACCGGGCCGGTGCTCGCCGAGGGCCTGATCCGGCCGTGGTGCGCCACGCCCGCGCCGGACGGCAGCCTGTTCGTCGGTGACATCGGCGTACCCGGCAGCGTGGCGTTGCCGTTGAAGAGCAGGGTGTGGCGGATCAGCGCGGCCGGCCGCTACGACCTGACCGGCACGCCACCGGTCCCCCGGCCGCTGGCACCGGACACACTGCCGCTGACGCAGGTCGTCGCACTGGCGGTGCGACCTGCGCAGACCGGGCTGCCGGAGACGCTGTACGTCCTGGACCGGTCCGGCAAGCTGTACGGGCTGCCCGCACCGTACGTGAGTACGTCGGCGTCACTGGTCACGTCCCTGGTGGTCGGCAATACCACGCTGTGGCCGGTGGCGCTGGCCGTGGACACCAACGGTGACCTGCTCGTCCTGGACCGCGGCGACGGGCCGGGGACCGTCAACCCGCCGAAGGTCATCACGGTGAAGCCGAGCCCGCTGACCGTGACCCGCACGTCGTTGGCGACCGTGCGGGAGCCGCTGTCGCTGATCGTGCAGCCGGACGGGAAGCTGGTCGTCGGCGACGGTGGCAACCAGGAACCCGCTGGGCCGGCACAGTTTCCCGGCAATCTGGTGCTGGTCGACCGGAGTGGCGCCACCTGGGTGGAGACCGCGTTGCTCGCGGCGGCCAACCCGCTCGTCGCGCCGACCGGCCTGGCCCGCGTCGGCACCCAGCTCTACGTGCTGGACGCGGGCCTGAAGCCGTTCGCGCCGCCGATCACGGACCCGTTCGTCCTGAACGTCGCCGAACCGGCAGCCGTGTACGCCGTCGATCTCAGCACCACGCCTGCCACGGTCACCCCGGCGACGGAGTCGGGCAACCTCGCGTTCCCGACGGGCCTGGCAGCCGGTGGCGGCCGGCTGTTCGTGTGCGATCCGGGACAGCCGGAGGTCGCCGGGCTGATCCCGGTGTGGTCGCGGCTGCTGCCGTTCCGGTTCGACGTGGTGATCCACTTCGTCGACTCGCGGCTGCCTACCGACCCGGACGAGCGGGCCACCGTCCAGCGCCAGGTGGTCGGCAACATCCGGGGCATCGTCGAACAGCAGAAACCGGCACACACCCTGTGGAACCTGGTGACCGCGATCTGACGGGCACCTCCTGGACAGCGAAGGACGAGCACATGCGGGAACGGATGGCGACACGGCTGGCCGAGCTGCGCGGCGACTACCAGCTCGGCCAGGCCCGGCTGACGGAACTCGACCGGGAACAGGCCGCGCTGCGGGAGACCCTGCTGCGCATCAACGGCGCGATGCAGGTGCTGGAGGAACTGCTCGGCCAAGCCGACCCGAACGGCCAGGTCGACCTGAACGGGCAGGCGGAGGCCACCACAGTGGGGAGAACGACATGACCAGTTTGCCGTTGGTACGGACCGAGTACTTCAACTTCAGCACCGACACGCCGAGGACCGGGGCCACCGGGCACGGCGAGAGCCTGATCGACATGGAGTCCTACGTCCTGCCGCACGACCAGATCGGATCGTCCACACTGCACACGTGGGGCGTCGCCGACGGCCTGACCGTCGCCGTCGTACCCGACCCGGTCAGCCTGACGATCGAGCCCGGCGTCGCGCTGGACGGTACGGGGCGGCTGATCTGCCTGGCCACCGGTGGTTTCGCCATCGTGGACCCGACCGTCGACCCGACGCAGATGGCGAACGTGCCGACCATGCCGGTCGCCGCGGGCGGTGTCGTCGTGGCCACGGGCGCCCTCACCGGGGACCAGTACCTGACGATGACGTGGCGGGAGGTGCTCGACCCCAGCGCGTCGGGCAACGCACCGACCCTGATCCACGCGCCGTGGCTGCGCCTGCAGCCGCTCGCCGACGTCTCCGACACCGGTGACGTGGTCGTGCTGGCGCACGTGGTGCTGGACAACCAGAGCCAGGTCGCGTCGATCACGGCCGACCACCGACGACTGGCCGGTGTGCCCGCCGGCCGGCTGGAGCTGCGCCGCGCCCGTTCCTCTGTCGGGCCGCCGCTGGCCGTCGACCACCTGCCTGCCGGCGAGATCCGCGCCACGGACAGCGGTGGTCTGGCAGTCAACCTGTTGTCCGACAGCGGAACCACGCAGCAGGTGCTGGCCATCGACCCCTCGGGCCGGGTCGGGATCGGCCTGCTGGGCAATCCGCCGCAGCAGACGCTGCACGTCGAGGGCAGCGAGGTGCACAGCGGTGGGACGGGCGGCGGATTCTCCTTCGCCAGCAGGACCACCGGCAGCTTCGTGGAGAACCCGACGGCAGGCGAACGGTGGAGCTGGTACGCGTCCGGCGGCTCGGCCAGCCTGTGGTCGGGCACCGACCAGCTGACGATCACGCCCGGTGCCGGCGGGCTGCGGTTGTCTGCGGGCGCGGTCGGATCGGCGCTGGAACTGCGGGCGGGCGGCGGCAGCCTCGGCAAGCTCGCGCTGACGGCGGACATGGTGACGGCCAGGCGGTCCGACGGCAGCGAACCGATCGTGGTGGACACCAGGAACGGCCGGATCGGCCAGGGCACGGGCGCGCCGAGCCACCCGGTGCACGTCACGGGGAACACCGGTATCCGGCAGAACTCGCTGTATCTGGGTGGTACGGCCGGCTGGAGCAGCCTGACGTACAACGCGTACCACAACGACGCCAACGACAACTGGATCTTCCCCGACGCGACCCGGTCGGCGGTGACCGTCGAGATCGACGACAACGGCAACACCCCGCGGTTCCAGGTGTGGACGACGACGCCCACGGCTACCCAGGCGTGGCAGATGCGCCTCGGCATCGACGGCAAGAGCGGCGCGGTCACCATTCCCGGGTCGCTCGCGGTGAGCAGCCCGATCAGCGTGACGTCGAACGTCGCCAACACCACTGCCCTGAACGCGACGAACAACGTGGGCACCGCCTTCTGCGCGATCAGCAACAGCACGGGCACGACGGCGGCGCAGGTGTTCGCCGGTGGCACAGGCCTGTTCGTGTCCGGCTCACCGGCGGCGAGTTTCGTGGGGGACGTGCACGTCAGCGGGACACTGTCGGCCAACACCAAGCAGTTCCTCATCGACCATCCGCTGGACCCGGAGAACCGGATCCTGGTGCACGCGGGCGTGGAATCGAACGAGCGGGCCGTCGTGTACAGCGGGAACGTGTCGTGTGACGAGTCCGGGAACGCTTCGGTGCCGCTGCCCGACTGGCTGGAGGCACTGGCGGCCGACTTCCGCTACCAGCTGACGTGCATCGGTGGCCGGTCCGACGTGTACGTCTCGCGGGAGGTGCGGGACGGCGGCTTCGGGATCGCGGGCGGCTCGCCGGGACAACGGGTGTCGTGGCAGGTCACCGGGGTGCGGCAGGACGCGTGGGCACGCACGCACGAACTGGTGGTCGAGGAGGACAAACCAGCGGCCGAGCGTGGCCAGTACCTGAGCCCGGAGGCGTTCGGGAAGGACATGACGGCCAGCGTGTACTGGGTCCGGCAGGAGGATGCGGTCCGCCGCCACCCGGTGCTGGCGCAACGCATAGTGCGTCGCCACGCCGATCTCGAAACGCAACGCCTACGGGCGCAACAGGAACGCTGCACCAACTAGGCACGATAGTTGTTCGGCTCGCGACGCCCGGCCACACCATCCGCGGCGTTGTCGGCGGAGGAGGCCCCGGTACAACGGGCGGGGTTCTCGGGATCCCCGCAACACCCTGGACTCCAGGGTGTTGCGGGGATCGTGCTTTCACCACAGTTGCGGGCGGGTTCTTCGAGGCGCTGGATCGTGCCGGCACTGTCTCGGTGGCCGCCCGATCGGTGGAGGTGAAACTGAACACGGCCCTCGAGCGGGTGCGGGAGGCCGGCCCGCGAGGGCGTGGGAGTGCCAGCCATGGCGGTCGCCCTGGGCGCCTGCGGTGGCCCGTGCGCTCGGCACCGGCCACCGCCGTCAGTACGTGAACGTCGCAGGCGCGGTGATCGGCGGCGGTAGCGGGACCCTGCCCGCTGCCAGAGCCTGGCCTGCCGGCGTCGAGGAGAACCGGATCGCCGCCGCGCTCACCACGGGGTGCTCGGCGGAACTGGTGACCCGGATGGAATACGTGGCCACCTCTTCTGCCTGGCCGCCGCTGACCCGCAGGATCGAGTAGTCGATCCCGGACAGCCGAAGCGTGCCAGGGTGCGGCACCGTCCTGGTGACCACCCGGAACGACTCCCCCGGCCGTGCCTTCGCCGCCAGGTCCCTCAGGTACGCCTCGATGCCGCGGTTCTGCAGCGTCTGGTTCACGTACTCGGGTGCGTAGAAGATGCCGTACGGGCTTTCGAAGCCGGTGCCCTGGCCCAGTGAGTGCGCCCGCTCGTAGCCGGGCCCGGCAGGCAGGTTGCCGTGCGCCGTCGCGCTGTACATGTCGCGTTCCATGCCCGCCCTGCCGAGCGAGTCGCCCAGCGTCGCCTCGTGGCGGATCGGGCCGCCCGCCGTGTCCCGCCACACCCGGCTGCCGTCCGGGAACTCCAGCACGACCGGCGGTCCGGGCACCGTCTCGGACACGGTCCGGTAGAAGTTCGCCGCGTCCCGGCGCGGTGCCACCTCGACGAGCTGGGCGCCCTGGGGTGCCCTGCTCACGGCGTCGATCTCCTGCAACTGAGCCAGCCGGCCGCGCAGTTGGTCCAACTGGGCGGCCGTGGCGGGGTCGAGACGGGTCGCGTTGGTCAGGGTGCGTTCCAGGTCGTCCAGTTCCCTGGCGATCACGGGCCTGCGGGACAGCACCGACCGGAACGCCGCCCTGGCGTCACCGGCGAGCACCGCCCGTGCGGCGACCGGTCCGACGTCGGCGACCAGCCGGGCCTCCCTGGCCTGTTGCAGGTCGTGGGTGAGCTGGCCGATCTCCGCCTTCGTGGCCGCGTCCAGCGTGCCCCTCGCCGCCTTGCCCTCCGCGGCCACCATGCGGTCCATCAGTCCCGCATCGGCCGCGAGCTCACGGGCGAAGCGTTCCCGCAGCCAGGTGCAGTCGCTGCAGATCACCAGCAGGCCGGACCTGGTGACCTTGACCTCGTGGCCCGCGGCCGAGGCGACCTTGGTGGCAGCACCGGCCTCCCTGCTGATCTCCTCCGTCGCGTGCGCGACGGCGGACACCTCGGCCTCACCTGCCGCGCCGAGCGACCGGGTCGCCGGGGAGCGGCCCCGCATCGACGCGAGGCGGTCGAGCAGTCGCCTGCCCAGCCCTGGCTTGCCGAGTTTGTCCGCCCGGCGAACGAGTTCGGCCGTCGCCTCCGCGTCTTCGCCCAGTTGCGCCGCGCGGGCCAGCGGGCTCAACTCGTGGAACACGCCGGCCGCCGCCTTGACGTCGAGGACCGCGAACGTGATGTCCACGGCGAGCCACGCCAGCGACGGCTCCTCGGCAGCGAGCGCGTTGGCCTGCTTGTTCAGGTCGGTGGTCGCGAGTGCGTGCTGGTACAGATAGTTGCGCACGCTGGACACCGCAGTGCCGGAACTCAGCACGGCGCTGCCGACCACCCCCACGCCGAACCCGACCGCCGCGAACACCCCCAGCCCGAGGCCCGCCACAACCAGGAACGACTTCTTCAGGTCGTCATCGAACTTGAGCTGGTGCAGCTTCTCCTGGATGATCGCGTCGGCCATGATGTTGCCGTGCGTGTCGTGCACGGCCTGTGTCATCGCGACGATCTCGGGCAGCGTCCACAGCAGCTCGGGATCGTCCTTGATCTTCGACCGCACCTTGTCGATGCTCCGCTGACGGCTGCGCATGATGTCGGTCAGCGAGGCCGCCGGTGACCTGCTGGCGGCCTGCAACGCCGCTGTCTGGTCACTGGCGTCGTCCAGGATGGCGCCCAGTGCCGGATGCCGCGCCGCCGCCGAGATCCTGGCCTCGCCGTAGGTCGCCTCCAGCGCGTCGGCCTGCTTGCCGAGTTGCTCGTAACGAGGCACGTTGGCGTCGGGCAGGGTCGTCGTGCCGAACCTCGGGCTGGTCACCACCTTCAGTGCGTCCTGCTGTGCCCGGAGCGCGCCGATGCGGCGGCGGACGGCGAGTAGATCGTTGGCGGCGCCGACGACCGCTCCCAACCCGACGGTCTGCTGGGCGCGCGCACCCTGCGACAGGTCGGCCGGCAGTCCGTATCGCACCGCCTGGGTACGCAGTTGCAGCGAGCTCTCCTGGAGCAGATCTGCCAGCGTGCCGCCCATCCACCGTTGGAACATGTCCCGGATCGCCAACGCCTCGGCGTGCACCACGGGATACACACCGGCCTCGACGGCCACCGCCTGCTGCCCGATCTCCTTGCGCAGCTCGTCGTTCTCCCTGTCCCGCCGCGCGTCCATCGGGTTGCGCACGCGCAGGCCGCCGTACGCGCGGGCATACGCGGAGAAGGGCAACGCCACATCACTGCGTTCGCCGTGCAGGACGGCGTGCCACAGTTCCAGGCCCTGGATGCCCGTCCGGCTGACCAGCAGTTTGAGCTGGAGCTTCGTGTACGCCAGGTCGGTGGACAGTTCGACGCCCTGGAAGTAGAAGGACTTCGAGCCGGGGCGGACGGGGCCCGTGCCGCGGTCGTGGAACGTGTCGGCAGGCTGCCGGTACACGACCTGCCCGCCGTTCGACCGAGCAGCGTGCACCAGTTCGTGGGCCAGCAGCCTGCGGCCCGCCCGCGTGTGCGGCGCGTACTCGCCGGTGGCGAAGGAGATGTCCGTGCCAACGGTGAACGCCCTGGCGTGCAGGTGATCCGCGGCGTCGGCGGCCGCCTGGTCCGTGTGCACGCGGACGCCCGCCAGCGAGGCACCCAGCCGCGTCTCGAACCAGGCCCTGGTGGCCATGTCCAACGGCCCGCTGTGCCGCGCGACGGCGGGACCGCCGTCACGGGTCACCAGCTCGGCGATCTGTTCGGCTTCACGTTCGGCCGGATCGTGCGGGTGGCTGACCGGCATACCGGCATAGGTGGCCGCCGCCAGTTGCCGCTCCGGCGAGCAGTCGCACGGCGTCGGGCCGCACCGGTGCAGAATTCGTTGCGCGGCACGGTTGCCCGCGTACCGCTGCAGAAGCGCGACCGCCGACGAAGCGGGCGGCTTGTCCGTGGTCGTCCGGTGTGGCCGGACCTCGGATTGGCTCCCCCGGGTGATTTTCTCCGCCCGTTCCATCGACCGCCGCCCCTCCGCTCGCGGATCGTGGTGGCATTGTCCCGCAGCCGGTGGGTATGGGCCAGTGCCACGCGACGAGCGTCAGGAGGCGTCCACGGCCCACAGTCGGCGCGGGCGAAGCGGCGCACCCCTGTGCGAGCCCGAGATGAGTACAGCCGGCCATGACGCCGGTGCCCCGGCGAGCACGGCGTGGACCGTGGCGCAGCGCTCCCGCGTGCGGGGCTCGATCCGATCCGTCCGGTTACCTGGCCCGACGGGTGTTGGTGAGGACACCCCGTACGGGGGCGTGGCAGGCTGCCCAGTGGGCGGCGAGGACACTGTTTGACCAGGTAAGACGCACTGCGGCGGAATGGTGAGAGGCGATGAACGATCGCGGAGCTCGGACCGGGAGACACCACCTCACGTTGCCGGTACTGCACGGCGTGCTCCCCGTTCGGAGATCCCGTCTGGGTGCGGAGGCACTGGCGGGCGTGACGTTGGCGGCGCTGGCCATTCCCGAAGTGCTGGGCTACGCCAAGATCGCTGGGATGCCGGTGGTCACGGGCCTGTACACGATGCTGGTTCCGCTGGCGGCGTTCGTGCTGCTGGGGTCCTCTCGGCACCTGGTGGTCGGCGCGGACTCCGCGACTGCCGCGATTCTGGCCGCCGGGCTGGCCGGGTCGGCCGCACCAGGATCACCGCGCTACGTGGAACTCGCGGGGACGGCCGCGCTGCTCGCCGGCGGCCTGCTGCTGCTGGCCCGGTTGATCCGGTTGGGATTCCTGGCCAACTTCCTGTCCCGCACGGTGCTGGTGGGATTCCTGACCGGGGTAGGCATCCAGGTCGCCACCGGGCAGCTGGCCGAGATGCTCGGGGTGCCCGCCACCGGTAGTGGCACCGTTGCCGAGTTCGTCACCACCGTGCGGGCCGCCACGCACCTCAACCTGGCCACGGTGGCGGTGTCGGCGGCGGTGATCGTCGTGGTGGTGGGGACGCGGCGGGTGACCCGGCGGGTGCCTGGCGCGCTGGTCGCCGTCGTCGGCGCCATCGTGGTCAGCCGGTTCGTACACCTGGACGGCTCCGGTGTCAGTGTGTTGGGAACCGTTCCGCAAGGACTCCCACGGCTGGCGGTGCCGAGCGTCGCGGTGCACGACCTCACCGCGCTGCTACCCACCGCCGTGTCGATGTTCGTGGTGATCCTGGCCCAAAGCGCCGCGACATCGCGGGCCTATGCCGGCAAGTACGAGGAACCGGTCAGCGAGGACGCCGATCTCGTCGGCCTCGGCGGCGCCAACGTCGCCGCGGCGTTCACCGGCACCTTCGTGGTCAACGGCAGCCCGACCAAGACCCAGATGGTCGACAGCGCCGGTGGCCGAAGCCAACTCGCGACCTTGGCCGCCGCCGCGGTGGTCCTGCTCGTCCTGCTGTTCCTCACCGGACCGCTGGCCTACCTGCCACTGGCGGCATTGGCCACTGTCGTGTTCCTGATCGGCATCGAACTCATCGACGTCGCCGGTATCCGTCGCATCTACCAGCAACGCCGCGGGGAGTTCGTCGTCGCCGCGCTGACCGCGGCGGCCGTCGTGTTCATCGGGGTGGAACAGGGCATTGTGCTGGCCATCGCGGCCTCGATCGTCGACCATCTCCGGCACAGCTACGAGCCACGCAGCAGCGTGCTGGTGAAATCCCCTGCCGGCCACTGGCAATCACTGCCTGTCAGCCCCGGCGAGCGCACAGTCAAGGGACTGGTGGTCTACCGGTTCGGTACCAGCCTGTACTTCGCCAACGCCTCCAGACTGGCCGCGGACCTCACCACCCTCACCGGAGCGGGCGACCCACTGAGCTGGCTGTGCCTGGACGGCGCGGCCATCGGGGACGTGGACTACACCGCCGCCGCCGTTCTCAAGCTGGCCCATCAGCAGTTGCACCGGCGCGGCATCCACCTGGTGCTGTCCAACATCATCGAGCCCATCCGACACCAACTCGACCGCTACGGCATCAGCGCCGCCCTCGGACCGGACGCCTACTTCGACACCGCCGGCGCGGCACTCGACGCCTTCCACGCCCAGCACCGGCCCACACCGGCTCCCACGCTCGACAACACCCCGGCCGAGCCGACCAGCGCAGTCGATGGCGACCAGCCATAATGCTCCCTGACCAAGCACCCATGCCGGCAGATCCGAGGGTGATGAGGCTGATGAGCGGAGTGTCCTGGGAGGCCGTGCCCGATGAGCACGACTATCCCGCCGCCGTCTCCTACCTGTCGCTGCTCACGTCAGCCTCCCTGGCCAGTGACCTGGTCGCGCGGCTGGAGAGCAGTGACATCAAGTACTACGAAGCCAAGGACATACTACGAGCGTCGGGCCTTCCCCTACTGGGCAAGGACAACGCACATGTGGCGGCAGACCTGAAGAAAATCGAGAAGAACAAAGCGCTGTCGCCGGTCCTGTTGGTTCGTGGCGACCTCTTGAGCGGTGTGGCCTTGCACATCGCTGATGGCTACCACCGGGTGTGCGCGAGCTATCACGTCGAGGAAAACACCGACATTCCCTGTCGCATCGTGGACCCCGAGTCGATTGCCGGGCGAACTCACCGACCACACCGCTGAAGAAGACGCGGATTCATCGCCGGATGCGTCGTCGACCAGGCGGCCGATGGTGCCGTTCACGAGCCGGGGTCAGGCGACCAGAATGACCAACTCGCCTGGCTCGGACGGAGCCTCGAATCCTCCACCGCGCCGCGCGTGATATCACCGATGCCCGACTCACCCGGGCGGTAGCCTGATGCCGATCACCGTGACGATCACGGTGTATGCACGAGGTGAGGGGTGTTGTGGCGTGGAATTACCTGATTGGGTGCCCGCCGGTGTCGAAATGACGGTACCGAACGCAGCCCGTATGTACGACTACACGCTCGGCGGCTACCACAACTTCGCCGTGGACCGGGAGTACATCGAGCGGGCGGAACAGGCGATGCCCGGCATCGTCCCACTCGCCCACGCGAACCGCGCGTTTGTCGGCCGGTCCGTGCGCTGGCTGGTCGAAGCGGGCATCCGGCAGTTCCTCGACATCGGCTCCGGCATTCCGACGCTGGGCAATGTGCACGAGGTCGCCCAGAACGCCGCACCGGACTCCCGGGTGATGTACGTCGACGTCGACCCGGTGGCCGTCGCGCACAGTCGGGCGCTGCTGGCCGGCAACGACCTGACCGGCGTCATCCAGGCCGACCTGCGACACCCATCGGACATCCTGTATCACCCAGACGTGCTGGCACTGCTCGACTTCTCCCTGCCGGTCGCCGTGCTGCTCAACGCCGTGATGCACTTTCTGCCCGACTCGGACGATCCGCCCGCCATCATGGCCCGGATCCGGGAGTCGCTGGTGGCCGGCAGCTACCTGGTGATGACCCACGGCAGGCAGGCGCCGGACACCGCACACGAACAGGAGCGGGTGGCCAAGCTCTACGAGTCCACACCGACATCCTTCCACCTGCGGGACGAGGACGATGTGCGCCGCATGTTCGACGGCTTCGAACTCGTCGAGCCAGGCATCACGACGGTGACCGGCTGGCATCCTGATCCGGATGAGCGGGACGATCCGCCGCAAGACACCATGCTCGCGCTCGTCGGTCGCAAACCCTGAGCCGCCCGCGGTCCCGCCGTATCAGCCGGGCGTGTTCACATTGCTGCGCAACGAAGTCCCCGGGCCCCCTGGTCGAACGCAGGTACCGGTCGATCGTGCTGGAGACCGATGTCTTCGCCGCGTCCGTTGTCGACGATTGCGTGGCCGGGGGCACGGCGGAGATCGACACGGTGCTCGCGACCGGGTTCAGCGCCGCGCCGTGCAACCGGGAACTCGGGCGACCGCGACCTCGGTCGCCGCCCGGTCGGCACGGGAGGTGCGGCGCCGGCCGGCGTGGAGAACGGCACTCAAGGACAGCACCCCGATGAACGCGAGGTACACATAGCCTGTCGTGGCCAATCCCCACGACGGCGCGATCAGCCCGGCTGCCAGAGACGGGACGCTCAGCGCCGCGTAGCTGACCACGTAGGCGGCGGAGAACACTTCCGACCGTGATTTCGCGGTGGTGGTCCCGCCGATGCGGCGAAGAGTTCCGTTGAACGTCAGACCGACGCCCAGCCCGGCGATGACCGATCCGCTGATGAAGACGGCCGGGGAGGCGAAGGCCAGCGCAGCCGCCAAGGTGACCGCGCCCAGGGTCAGTAGCACCCCTCCCAGCACGGTGGCGACCCGGACCGGGTACCGCACCGCCCACAACCCGCCCACGCTGTTGGCGACGAACAGCACAGCGATGCTCAGACCGCCCGCGGCGCCGAACCGCACGTGCAGGACGTCGGTCACGATCGACGGCGCGAGTGCGAGGAACAACCCCGTGACGGACCACCCTGCGACGATCGCGGGGACCGCGGCGAGGAACTCCCGTCGTGCCTCCCGCGCGACCCTGACTCTCGGGCGCAGTGATGCCCATCCGCCGGCTCGCCGGGTGACCGGCTCCGGGATCGCGAGGACCAGCGCGGCGAGGACCACGAACGCCAGCGTGAGCACCGGGAACACAACCGCATCGGGACGCGGAGTGACCTGGACGAGCAACCCCACCACACCCCCACCGGCGGCCAGGCCGAAACTCGTCCCCACCGCGGTCATCGTCGGCCCCAGGCGTGGGCGTCCCCCGGGGGAGAACTCGACCAGCCCGGCGGCGAGAGCACCCGTCGTCATCCCCGTGGCGATGCCCTGCACGACCCGGGCGATCACGAGCCAGACGACCCCGTCGGCCGCCCAGAAGATCGCCGTGCCGGCCGCGGCCACCAGCAGAGAGGCGACCAGCACCGGCCGGCGCCCGACGTGGTCGCTCAGTGATCCGACCGTCAGCAAGGCAGTGACCAACCCGGCGACGTACACAGCGAAAATCACCGTCAGGATCGTCACCGAGAAGCCCCATCGATGCAGGTACAGCGGGTAGATCGGCGACGGGGCGCTCGTGGACGCCATCAACAGGACGTTGGCCAGGACGAGCAGGCCGAAGGAAGCGCCTCGCCCGAGACGACGCCCGCCCGTGAATCGACTCGTACCGGTCATCGTGGTCTCCTGGCGCCTGCCTCCGGTCAACTCGGCCAGGCCGAGCCGACCATGCGCTCGACGGTGGTCGTGCGCCGGAAACCGGGGATGAAGTGCTCCAGAACGTCGGCGTTCACGGTTCCGTTGGCCGTCTCCGGGCGGTGCTTCAGCCCGTCGAAGTAGCTGCGCAGGAACTCGTTCTTGAAATCGCCCCGGGGGTGAACGGCGAGGATTTCCGCCAGTTGATCGGCATCCAGCCAGTCCAGGCCGAAACCGAGCACGTCGGTCAGCACGCCGAGATAGGTGGTGGCGATCTCCGGGCCCATGTGGTCGGGAATTCCCGGCGTCGTGTGCAGCGCGATCGCCGTCCACACGGTGTCAGCGGCCGCGGTGGAGAAACCACGCTCGAGCAGGAACTTGCGGGCGTGGTCGGCCCCATCGACCTCGAAACGCTGTTCCACATCGGAAAAAGGCGTGACGAGCCCGGTGTCGTGGAACATGGCGGCCAGGTAGAGCAGTTCGGGATCAGGTTGCACGCCAAGCCGCTGAGCATGGAGCTGGCTGAAGAAGAAAACCCGGCGGGAGTGGTGGTAGATGAGCGGGCTGGTCGTCTCCTGGATGAGACGAGACGCTTCGGCGACCGCCGCCGTCTCGGGAACCTCCGCGCCTGCGATGACCTCTGACATGATTTCCGCACTTTCTGTTTGTGGTTGCCGGACCGTGTGTCCTACTCCATGGTGCCTACCGCCACGCCTTCTGCGCCGCCTTCGTCCGGCCAGGAATCACTCGAATCAGGACGGCGATAACCGCCGCGGTGGGCTGCGCCACTCACTGTGGCGGTTATCGCCGACACGGTCGGGCCGGGCGGTGGTCGAGCATCGTGCCGGCCCTCCCCTGAGGAGTCGCACCGCCGGCCATCCAGAGCTCACGCGTGGGATTCGGGCTCACATCCGTCAGGTCGCTCTGGTCGGCGACATCGACGGGGAGTCAATCGTGTCGCTGAGCTCGAACCGCTCGCGATCATCGCCGGCCGCGGGTAACCGTCCCACGACTGGATGCCACCACCAGGTGCAAGCCGCGCAGCAATCCGAAGGCATCGACCTGCGAGCGCCGGTCACTCTCCGTAAATGACCTCTGCCCCTCCTCCCCGCCCTGTCGCCTCGTGGCCTGCACCGGGAGCATCGCTCCCGCACAGTTGACCGAGGTGCACCGCCTCCGGACATGACCGTCGCGCCCTTCCGGTGACGGTGTGCTACCAATGGGCTGTGTCTTCGTCCACCGCTCCGGTGACCGCCCGGCCATCAGCGCCGCATCGACCCTCCCGGCGGTCGCCCGGGCTTGAGCGGGAAAAGACCGGCGGCGCGAACTCCACTCCGCGCCTCGTCGCGGTGCTCGTCTACGACGGAGTGACCCTGTTGGACGTCGCAGGCCCGGCGGAGGTGTTCAAGGAGGCCAACCGGTTCGGTGCCCATTACCGCATCGTGCTGCTGTCGCCGACGGGTGAGGACGTCACGACGAACCTCGGGTTCAGGGTCGCAGTCAGTGGTGCCGTCTCCTCCGAGCCCGCACCGGACACGTACCTGGTGGCCGGCTCCGACCGGTATCCGCGCACCCCCGTGCCCCGGGAGCTGGCGGAGGCCGCACGGCTACCGGCAGCCGGCGCCCGCCGTGTCGCGTCGATCTGCACCGGCGCGTTCATCCTCGCCGCCGCCGGTCTCCTCGACGGCAAGCGCGCGACCACCCACTGGCAGGCGACGCACGAGCTCACCGCCCGGTGTCCGACGTGCCGCGTCGATCCGGATGCGATCTACGTCCGCGATGGCTCCACGTACACGTCGGCCGGGGTGACGGCCGGCATCGACCTGGCTCTCGCTCTCGTCGAGGAGGACCACGGGCCCGACCTGGCCAGGGACGTCGCCCGTGCATTGGTGGTCTACATGCAACGCGCGGGCGGCCAGTCCCAGTTCTCGGCACCACTGCAAGGACGGCCGCCCCGTTCGCCGGCTCTCCGCAAGGTCACCGACCTGGTGACCGCGAACCCCGGCGGTGACTACTCCCTCGGAGAACTCGCACAACACCTCAATGTGAGCACCCGTCAGCTCACCAGGCTCTTCCACGACGAGCTGTCCACGACACCGGCCCGCTACGTGGAGAACATCCGCCTGGACCTGGCCAGGGCATTGCTCGACCAGGGACACACCGCGACGCAAGCCGCGAGTCTCGCCGGGTTCCCCAGCTACGAAAGCATGCGACGGGTGTTCGCGAGAAAGCTGTCCACCAGTCCCGCGGCCTACCAGCGCCGCTTCAGCACAGCTCGCCGCGCCAACGCGGGATAGCGCGGTGCCGGCTGGCGTTCGAAGACGAGCTCGCCCGCCCGGTCGCACCGGACAGCGGCAATTGCGCGCGCGCGAGACCCTCTTCTCGTGGTGGGCCGCCCGCGGGAAGAGGGTCTCGCCGGGTGAACAGTGCCCTGGCCATTGCCACCGCGCGCCATGCTCCGCTGTCATCGGGCTGGACAAGGCAGTGCACCTCAGGAGGGGCTGACCACGCCCGGCTCCGCCGCGGCGGGCGGCGCGGTGGCGTTCCCTTCGGCGCCCACCGGGACCAGTTCGCAGTTCGTCAGCGTCGCGCGGTCACCCAGATCTTGGCCGACGTAGTAGCCGGAGGACACGAGGATGCTGCGGTAGACCGAGCCCGCCGGTCCCTGCCAGTAGTCGTTGTGGAGCTCGCCGCCGATGATGGCGAACCTCGTCGTGTACGCCGAGGCCCGGTAGTACCAGCCGGTCGCCTTGAGGGACAGGTGGTTGCCGTCCACCTTGATCAACCAGTTCGACCAGCCGCGGCCATCGGTGTCCTCCAGCTTGAACTGGCAGGCGCCTGCGACGTCGGGGCGCATGACGATGTAGTCCCAGCAGGACTGGGTCGCGTTCGGGCCCAAGGGGCAGAAGTAACCGACGAGGTCCTGCCCGGACTCGCTCAGGTAATGCGCGCGCGTAGTACCAGCTGTCGGAGTCGGCGACGACCACAGTCCCGGCAGGCAGAGGTAGGGGTTCACCCTGGGGGGACGAACGGCTGGTCGTTCTCGGACGGCATTCTTTGTGGATCCAACATGGATCTCACCCTTTCGAAATCCCGCTGAGCAGAAGGGTGCGCGGAAATCGGTGGCACAGCTGACGATCCTGCTCAGCGTCCCCCCACTGGGCGCCTTCATGGTGGTCCATTGCAGACTGAAACTGAACCCGCGCCCTCATCCGGGGCAAGGTGCGCCCGCGCTTGTCACCCACACGTGGCGCTGGGCGGTTGGCGCTACTCCTCGCGAGGGATCCCGCCGGTCGGGGTGGCACGGAGGTGCTCAAAGCACGGCAGAGGGCGTCAGCGGACCGCGGCGGCAAGGATCAGGCCACGTATGTCCGGGCCGGTGTTGGCGCGATGGCTCATGTGCCGAGTCGCGGCGTCCACTGGCCCGCCGCTTGGCCGGTCTGAATGCCCTCGCGCACGCCCTCGTACACGCCCGGCTGACCTGGGCCGCAGCCGGTTGCCGTCGGGTCTCAGGTGTCCTCGCCCGGGTGGGTGAGCTTACCTGTCCTCAGTTCCGGGGATGCCAGGTCAGTGGACGTCGCCCGCGGTTTCCCGGACGGCTTTGTCGACGTCCTTGGTGCTCACGTCGAGCTGCTTGGCGACATGCTTCTCCGCCCTGAGCTGGGCCTTCTCCAGCGCCTCCGCGAGCTTGTCCTCGCCGACGATGATCAGGGCGGCCTGCCGGTCATCGATGATCTCGCCCAGTTCCTTGACGTCCGCCCGGGACAAACCACGCCACAGGTGGCCGCTCACCCCGCCCACCGCCGCGCCGACCAACGCGGTACCGATGATCGCGGGCGGAAACAGAATGCCGATCACCGCGCCGGCGGCCGCCCCGCCCCACGCGCCATGGCGGGTGGCCATTTCGTCCTTGTTCACGTGCACCTTGCCCGCGTCGTCTTTGGTGATCACGGCGGCGTCGTAGGTGCCGATCATCCCCGCCGCGTGGAGGTCCTTGACGGCGGCATAGTCGTCGCGCGCCTCCGCCTCACCGGGATAGGTGCCGATGTAGATGAATACGGCATCGGGCTTCACCATGTCGTCTCCTGTTCCCACCGCGCTCGACGACCATCGCAACGGCGTCAGCCGCGGCACGAGGACCGTCCGCGGCACATCTCCGCCTACGGCCATGGTCATGTGCTCTCGTCACCCGAGGTCAGGATGTCCGCTGGCGTGCTGGTGAGCTTCACCTGTAGGAGGTGAAGCCTGACCGACCCGCCGGCCGGAGCCGCCAGTGGCTGGCGTCAGCTGTAATGGCGATATCGGCACTCACTGAGGGCAGCGCCGCCACACCTTGGCCCATGAATGGCAGGTCCGCGGCGGCAACGAAACGGGCCTGATAACCACTATGGCCTGGGAATCCCGCGGCATGCTGCGCCTCCACGGCAGAAACGCCGCCGCGATCCGTGCCCAGAAATCCTGCGGCAGGACCTCCCAGGGCATGCTGGTATGAGCTGCTAACACAATGGCGTTCGATCAGGGAGCGGCGTCCAGGTGCGCCGGCTGCAAGGCGGAGGAGGTCCCGGTACCGCTGTTGTACCGGGGCCGGCGACAACGCCGCAGCTGGCGTGGCTGGACGACGCGAGCCGAACAGTTATTGTGTTAGTAGCTCTCAGTGCCGATCTGCCGCCTGATCAGTAACACGTCGACACTGTTACTGCAATCCGCTGATGCGGCGGATCATAACCCGAATATGCCACCTTCGGCGGCAGGTACCCATACCCGTTCGCGGCGTCGCCGCGGTACGCGCAGTTCGCCCGTAGCCAGTTAAGCTCGAAGGTTGTGCTACTTTAGAAGTGTCGTCACAGCACACGGGGCGCCATCGCGTTCAAGCGGCGAGCGGCCAGCCGAGTGATCGCAACCACTGCGCCACCAACCGACCTCGACGTTGAGATTACATGAAAACACCCCTCTTCGAACGGCATGAAGTGTTCCGCACGCGAGATATCGGCGAAGCGCAGGTACGAATCAGAGAAACATTGTGGCAACATCGACTTGCGGTCGCCGGTCACGACAATCACCTTGATGCCGAGCATAATTTTGTCCATTTCGGACACTTTTCTCTACATTACCTACATTATGGCCCAGAGGTGCACATCTCGCCGACCAGGGTCGACGATTTCATGTTCGTGCTCATTCCGCTACGTGGCGACGGTCAGGTGCTGTGTGGCCGACAGGAAGCCAGCATCGGCCTGGGCTCGGCAGCCGTCACAACGGCGGTTGATCCACTGTCGATGCGGTGGTCCCGCGGATGCCAGATGCTCATCGTGAAGATCGACCGGAAGTCCGCCGGCTATCGATTGGCCACGCTCATCCGCGAGTCGACCGACACGCCGCTGCGCTTCGACCTGGCCATGGATCTCAGCGCGGGGATGCAGGCCGCGTGGTGGAGCTACCTGGCCTGGCTGATCGACAGGATCGAGCTGGGTGACCGACTCGTGACGACCAACAAGCTGTCGCCGGCAATCTGGTATCAGTTGATCACCGGGCTCCTACTCGCCCAGCCGAACAACTTCACTGCCACAATCACCGACGACAGCCCTCGCTTCAGCCTGAGGTACGTGCGGGCGGCCGTCGACTTCATCGACACACATCCGGAACGACCCGCGACTGTCCAGGACATCGCCACGGCTGCCGGGGTCAGCGTCCGCACACTGCAGCACGGTTTTCACGATCAGTTGCACGATACGCCGACCAATCGTCTGTACAGTGTCCGCCTACAGCGCGTACACGATGATCTCCGCGAGACCGACCCGGAATCCAGTCGCACGGTCGACGAAGTCACCGCTTACTGGAACGTGGCCCAATCCAGTAAGTTCTATCGAGACTATCGTCAGCGGTTCGGTGAGACGCCTGCTGTCACCAAGCGCGCGGCCCGACCAGACCGGTGACGTACAGTGATCTTCGTACACCCCACCACCATTCTGCGGCATCCGGACCATACGGCCAACCGGAGCAGCATAGGGTGGATATCGACTGCTGGAGAATGGTTGTTGACGGACGGGGTGTGACGCCTATGGGCGATCCCGAGTCGATCTGGTGGCTGGTTCGCGTAGCCCGACGAAGACGTGGCTACACCCAGGCTGATCTCGCGGACAAGTTGGCAAGGGTCTCGGGTAACCAGACCGTGACCAGATGGGAAGTAGCGCGTTGGGAGCGCGGAAAGCGCATACCCGGGCCTTTCTGGAGGCGGCATCTCAGCGCGATACTGGACATATCGGGAGCCGATCTTGACAAAGCTGCAAAAGTAGGCCGCCTGGTCAGGCAGCGCGGATCCCCGGTCCCCGGGTCCGCCGACCTCACACCGCTCTCGACGCCGATGAAGCGGTCTGTAGGAGGTCACCCGGAAGCGATGTCGACAAGCGCAACTCGAAGCGACGCCTGACATCACGCCGTTTCGAACGAGAATGCATGAAGCGCTGTCACATCCAGCCCAGGAGCGTGTTGTCGAATCGGGCGAGCGCGGCCTCGAGTTCGTGGGGGCCGTGACTCGCCGAGACGTACCACACTCCCCTGCCCGCGACCCAGATCCCGTGGTCGACCAGCGACGCGGCCAGCCGCTCGTACCGGGCCAGGTCGAGTTGCTGCAAGGTGCGGTAGTCCGTGACATCGGCGTCCCCGAACGAGACATGGAAAGCCATGGGCAGTCCCGCGACGCGCAGCGGCAGGTCGTACCGCGCGCCCAGCGCGCTCAAGCCCGCCATCAGCGCAGTGCCATGCTCGGCAACCTTGTCGTACGGCGGGTTCTCCCGCAGCTCGCGGATCGTTGCCGCGACCGCGGCGGCCGCCATGACCGATCCGTTGAATGTGCCCGCGTGGTTGACCTCGCCGCTGCCGAACCGCTCCATCAGGTCGGCACGACCGGCCAACGCGGAGACCGGCCAGCCACCGGCCATCGCCTTCCCGTAGGTGGCAAGATCAGGCGTCACACCGAAGCGCTCGACGGCGCCACCGAGCGCCACGCGGAATCCCGAGATGACCTCGTCGAAGACGAGCAGCACGCCGTGCGCGGTGCATGCCTCACGTACCCGTTCCAGATAATCGGGCCGCGGCAGGATCACCCCTGCGTTGATCATGATCGGTTCCATGATGACGGCGGCGATCTGTTCGGCGTGCCGTGCCAAGGTGTCCACCACCTGGTCGGCGTCGTTCCACGGCAGCACGATGAAGTCGTCGAGCTGGCCGGCCGGCTGCCCCGGGCTCGCGGTGCCCCAGTACCCGCCGTGGTCGGCCATCAGGATGTTGTCCAACCAGCCGTGATAGTGGCCTTCGAAGCGCACGACCTTTTTCCTGCCGGTGGCCGCGCGCGCCAGGCGCAACGCGGCCTGGACGGACTCGGTGCCGGAGACGCCGAACCTGACCATGTCCGGCCAGGAGAGGGCATCGCGCAGCGCCTCGGCCGCCTCCACCTCCAGCGCGTGCTGGCCGCCGAAGATCATCCCCCGGCGGCAGGCGGTTTCCACGGCCGCCAGCACGGCCGCCGGTGCGTGACCGAGGAAATTCGGTCCCTGGCCCAGCAGGTAGTCGACGTAGCTGTCGCCGTCGACGCTCCACAGCCACGCTCCGCTCGCGCGCTCGATGAACACCTTCGGGCCCGCCAGTCGGACATTGGAGTGCACGCCACCGGGCGTACAAGCTGCCGCACGTCGAAGCAGGGTCTGCGAGTCGGACAGCGGTTGCGTCACACTACTCATGGTGATCGATCTCCTGCTGTGCGTATCCGGATATGCACCAGCTCGGCATCTGAATCGACTAACGGAACGGCTATTTCACTCACCGAATCTATGCGGGCAACGGCCGACCGTCAAGGGGACCCATCCCGCCTGTCGCGAAACCCGGGACCCACCACCCGATTGGCCTGTCCGGTGCGTCGGCGCCGCCCTGTGGAGTACAGTTGGCCGCGCTGTACGATCATGATTAATGGAGCGCTCGGTTCGAAGATCGAAACAGGTGAGTCCGCTGACACTCGATCGGGTCGAAGGGCGCGGCGAGCCCGATCCACTTGAGCGGAACGCCCCCGCGCCGACGGGACGCGACTACTCGCTTCAGTCCGTCGCCCGCGTGTGCGCGATTCTCAACCTCCTGCAGGAGACCGTCGACGGCGTGACGCTGGTGGACGTGGCCAAGACGACCGGGCTCCCGAAGTCCTCGGCGTTCCGGTACCTGTGGACGCTGGAGGCCCACCGCTATGTCGAGCGGGACTCGGACTCCGGGCTGTATCGGCTGGGCCTGGGATTCGTCGGCATGCAGTCCCGGCACCTGGAGATGCTGCGCGCCCGCGCCCATCCCTGGCTGGAGAAGCTCCGCGACGACCTGGGCGAGACCACCAACCTCGGCGTCCTCGACGGGAACTCGGTGATCTACGTCGACATCGTGGAGAGCCGAAGGTCCGTTCGCCTCGCCGCCAGTCGCGGCAGTCACGATCCGCTCCACTCGACCTCGCTGGGCAAGGCCATCGCCGCGTACCTGGACGAGGGCAGGGTTCGCGAACTGCTCACCCACGCCGGGATGCCGGAGCGAACGCCCAACACGATCACCACGCCGGACGACTACGTCGCCGAATTGGGCCGGGTCCGCAGGCTGGGCTATGCCGTGGACGACGGTGAGAACGAGATCGACGGCCGGTGCGTCGCTGTGCCGATCCTCGGCACCCGGCTGCCGGCCGCGCTGAGCTTGAGCGCACCGGCGTCCCGCTTCCCCCAGCAGCAGCTCGCGAACGCGGCCAAGGAACTGCGCCGGATCGCCGAGCGGATCGCCACCTAGGCCGAGGTCGTGACGGCACCCCGGCAGGGTGGTCGGGTCGATCATGCCCTTGGTGGTCTTCGTACCGTGGACTCACGCCGGTGTGCGCCACAGCGCCAGGACGGCCGGGTCCATGCGCAGCGCGGCCGGAGGCTGGTCGCCGCTGCCCTGTTCGGTGTGCTCAGTACTCGTGGCGGCGGCACTGTTCGGCGGCTTCCTCGAACGGGTACATCGGAACCGGTCGGTTCCGGTATGGCAGCTCCAGATAGCTCGCCCGGGTGACACCCGGCGTGTCCACGTACACGACCGTGTCGACGACGGGGCGGAATGCCGCTTGCGGCGCGTGCACCCCTTTCGCCGCGACAATGCCCAGGCCGTCGGGTCGCACGCCGGCCGCGTTGAGTTGTTCCAAACTCGTGTTCGGCACGAGGCGCGTGGTGAGCAACAGCGTCGGTCCGGTGTCGACGTCGAGCACGACGCTGGTGCCCGCCTCGAAAAACCGCTGTCCGCCATGCCGGGGCACGGGTTCCTCGTACCGGCCGTCGGTGATCGTGCGCACGCGACCGGTGACCGTGACCGGCAGCGCCGGTGAATCGGCTGCCCGGCCACCGACGGACAGCGTCAGTGACCGGCCGGGTCCGGTGGCGACACACCGACGGACAGCGCCCGGGTCGCACAGTGTCTGGAAATATCCCGGTATGTCCAGGGCAGCCGCGAGCAGGGCCGTCGAATCGCCGGGACTGCCGCCGCCGATATTGTCGCCGACGTCCAGCAGCAGCGTGGTGCGGCCGCCGCGCAGGCGCTCCGCGGCGCCGGCCAGCGCCTGTGCCGGATCGACCGCGATGCCTTGCATGTCGTCCCGCCGTGCCCAGACCTCGTCGGCCAGCGCCCCCGCCACGACCCTCGCCGACTCGGCATCCCCGTCCGTCAGCACGGCAACGGACATACCGATCCCGGGCACGTCCGCGTAGGGAAACCCTTCGAACAGGCTTACGTCCAGCACACCCGGGTACCGCATCGCCTTCTCGGCCAACTCGACGAGCTGCGACATCGGTGGTTCACCGGTGTTCTGGCGCAGGATGTTCACCAGCAGCGGTAGCCGCGCCAAGGCCGTGGTCGGCCGGATCCGGCCGCGCATCGTGCCCACCACCAGCTCGGCACATCTCCTGCCTCGCACGCGGGCATCGACATGCGGATTGGTCAGGTATCCGACGCACACCGTCGCCAGCTCCACCATCGCGGCACCCATGTTGGCGTGCATGTCGAGCGCGACGCCGATCGGAACCCGGGGCCCGACCACCTGACGCACCCTGCGCAGGATCTCCGCGTCGGCGTCGAAGTGCCGGTCCGTGACGGCGGCACCGTGCTGGGCGAGCAGGACCCCGTCCCACGGCAGGCCCGCGGTCAACCCGCTCGTCATCTCCCCGACGATCGCGGTGAAAGCCTCGGCCGTAATCGGCCCGCACGGATTGGTGTTCGCGCACAGCAGCGGAACGACGTCGACATCCAGTTCGCCGGCAGCGTCGAGGAACCCGCTCACCGTCGTGTGCGCGGACGCGTGCCGGTCCATGATCTCGGCACCACGCAGCACGCCACCCGCCTCGAAGGTGTCCAGGCCGGCCGGCCGGGCGGCGAAGGTGTTGCTCTCGTGGTGCAATCCCAGCAACGCCAGCCGCGGCCTGCTCATCAAGGCACCGTCCGGACGCGACACTCCGGCTTGACTGTTTCACCTACCGGTCGCATAGTTTCAGAACCGTACAGATCCAGGACACGCACTGTCAACGAATGGGCCTGTCGGCGCGGAGGGGGGAGCTGATCCCGTGACATCCGAGTGCACCGCAGGAATCGGCCGGTTTGCGGGCGACCTGCCGCCGGTCGATCGATTCGTCGGACTCGGTGAGGGCGCAACCGCACTGATAGCGCTGCCCTCGCTCGCCGCTCACCTGGGCATCCGTGGTCTGTGGGCGAAGCTGGAGTCGCTCAATCCGACCGGTTCGTACAAGGACCGGGTGGCCGCGATGTCTGTCTCGCTGGCCCTGCAGCAGGGCAAGGCGGGCTGGATCGCCACCTCGTCGGGCAACGCCGGACAGGCGATGGCCGCGTACGGAGCGCGCGCCGGGTTGCCCGGCTTCGTCTGCCTGGTCGCGTCCGCGCCCACCGAGAAGCGACGTGCCCTGGTGCCCTACGGCGTCGACCTGGTCAGGGTGACCGGTGTCGGCCACGGTGCCTCGCCCGCGGCGGAGGAGAAACTGTTCGAGAGTGTCCGGACAGCCGCCCTGCGGCACGATCTCTACCTGGGTATCACGGCACACGCGTTCAATCCCCAGGGCATGCGGGGCATCGACACGATCGCCTACGAGCTGGCCGAGCAGTTGCCCGGGGTTACCCATGTGTACGTGCCGACCGGTGGTGGCGGGCTGCTCACCGCGGTCGCGAGAGGACTTGCCCACCGCGGCATGGCCGGCACCAGGGTCATCGCCTGCCAACCGTCCGGCTGCGCGCCCATCGCGCGTCACCTGCGGGGTGAACTGCCCGAACCGATGGTCGAGGCGTGTCGCAGCGACATCTCCGCCCTCCAACTGCCCAGGCCGCCCGACGGTCCGCAGGCCGCCCGGTCGGTGCGCGCATCCGGTGGCTGGGGCACCCACGTGCCGGACGAGTCCATCCTGGACGCGGCCCGGTCGCTCGCCGCCGAGGGCGTCTTCGTCGAGGCCGCCGCCGCTGTCTCACTGGCCGCCGCGGTCGATGACGCCCGAGCCGGCCGGCTCGGCAACGACGCACAGGTCGTACTCGTCCTGACAGGCGCCGGGTGGAAGGACCTCACCCGGTCGGCCGGGCACCTCCCGGACGACCAGCCCGTGGCCGTAGCCGCCGTGCCGGACATCGTCGACCGCTGGGCGAGGACGCTGTCGGTGCCCGCGAGGCAGTCCATCTCAACGGCGTCGACATGAGCCGCGTCGACGCCGCGGACCTGCCCGCCGCCCGATCGGTGACCGCATCCGCCGTGGCCGATGCCAGGGCAGTGCTGGGCGAGTCCCCGCTGTGGGACGAGGTCGCGGGACTGCGGTGGCTGGACATCACCGGGCACCGGCTGTTCACGTTGAACCCGAGCGGGCACATCCACTCGGTCGGACTGTCCCACCGGGTCACCGCGATCGGGCTCGGCCCAGATGACCACCGGCTGTTCGCCGTCACGACCCGGGGATTCGGCTGGCTCGACCCCCGGGATGGTGACGTGCTGGAACACGTCAGCCTCGACCTCCGCCCGGACGCGACGATGAACGATGGTGCGATCGATCCGCACGGCCGTTGCTGGGCAGGCTCGGCGACCTACGACGGAGCCCGCCGCAGCCACCTCTTCCGGCTGGCCGGCACCACCGTCCACGCCGTGGTGGATGGCATCGGGATGTCGAACGGGATCGACTGGTCCCCGAGCGGGTCCACGATGTATCACGTCGACAGCACGTCGGGCACGGTGGCCGCATGGCGCTACGACCAGTCCACCGGACAGGTCGGCGAGCACCGCGTGCTGCGCACGGTGCCGCCCTCGGTCGGCAAACCGGACGGGCTCACCGTGGACGCCGACGGCTACCTGTGGCTCGCGGTGTGGGGTGCGGGACAGGTCTGGCGGATCGACCCGGCCGACGGTCGGATCGTCCTGCTCGTATCGGTGCCCACCCCGCTGACCACCAGTTGCGTCCTCGGCGGCAGGACACTGGACACCCTCTACATCACCACGGCGGCCGGCGAGGGCGACCCGTCGAGCGGACTGCTCTACGCCTCGAACGTGCCCGCCCGGGGCCGACGTCCGAACCGATTCTCCGGAGACCTGCCATGACCGGCTCCGGGAGCCGGGTCGCGCTGGTCACCGGGGCATCCCGGGGGATCGGCGCTGCCATCGCCTGCCGGCTGGCCCAGGACCGGTTCGCTGTCGCGATCAACACCCACCCCGATCCGCTGATGCGCGAGGCGGCCGAGGACGTGGCCGCGCGGATCCGCGCCAGTGGCGGCCTCGCGGCCGTGTATCCGGCCGACATCAGCGACGGCCACGAGGTCGACCAGCTCTTCCGTGCGTGCGAGGACGAACTCGGTGCCGTGGACACGCTCGTGCTCAACGCGGCGGTGGACCGGCGGCTGTCGTGGCACGAGATCACCGAGTCGGAATGGGACGAGTTCATGGCGGTGAATCTCAAGGCCGCTTTCCTGTGCAGCAAACGGGCGTTCCCGGCGAACCGGGGCGAGCACGGTGGCGCGATCGTGACGATCAGCAGCGTCCTCGCCAGGACCGGTGCGGCGAACTCGCTGCATTACGCGACCACCAAGGCGGGCATCATCGGGTTCACCAGATCGCTCGCGCGTGAGCTGGGCCCCTTCGACATCCGGGTGAACTCGGTACTGCCGGGTGCGATCAAGACGGAGGCCGAGGACGTGCTCAATGACGATCCCGGCCCGGCGATCGACGCGCGCGTGTTGAACCGCCAGGCACTGCAACGCCGCGGTCGGCCGGACGACATCGCGGACGCGGTCGGTTTCCTGGTCAGCGACCGGAGTTCGTTCATGACCGGCCAGACGCTCTGCGTCGACGGGGGCTGGCTGTTGTTCTGACAGTTCGGGCCGCACGATCGCCCGCGCAGCACCGATCGGGTGATGGTCGCAGGTGGACTGTCGTGCGCCCACAATGGGCGGACCAGGGCCGGTGCCATGCCGTCCAGTTCGTCCACTTTGGTCCACAACGGTGGTTTGCCGACGCCGGCACCTATTGACACAGCCACCTGTGTGCTGCCTATCATTTTGTTCAATGAAACGCATGTTGCTACATGTGAGACCGGTCGTCTAACCGGAGGTCAACTGATGGCAACCGATGTCGAAAGACCGCAGGAAGCCCAGGCCACCCAACTGGCGGGGGGCAGCATCGGCTTGCCGCAGGTCCTCTTCCAGTCCGCGGCCAATATGAGCCCAGCGGGAGCTGTCGCGTTCTCGCTGCTGATCGGATTCGCGTACGCGGGCTCCGCGATGCCACTGTCGATGCTGCTGACGATCGTCGCGATCGTACTGATCAGCGTCTGTATCGGACAGTTGGCCAAGGCGATGCCCGCCGCAGGCGGCTTCTACACGTACGCCAGCACCGCACTCGGGCCCGCGGCCGGCTTCCTCATCGGCTGGGGGTACCTGCTCGTCGAGGCGTTCGTAGCACCGATCGCCGCGATGTTCATCGGGTCCACCACCCAGGAGGTGTTCGCCAGCAGCCTGCACCTGAACGTGCCCTGGTGGATCTGGGCCCTCGTGGCGCTCGCCATCATCGGCTTCCTGAACTTCCGCGGCGTACGGCTGGCCACCGGGGTGGGCCTCGTGCTGGGCACGCTGGAACTCCTGGTCATCAGCGCACTGGCCATCTGGATGATCGTCAAGGCGGGCAACGCCAACACGTTCGAGGTCCTCAACCCCGCACATGCGCTGGAAGGCACCTGGTCGGGCGTGTTCAAGGGCGTCGTGTTCGGCATCCTGGCCGTCCAGGGTTTCGAAGCGGCGGCTCCACTGGGTGAGGAGGCTCGCAATCCACGGCGTACCGTGCCACGCGCGGTGATCGGCGCCTCCCTGTTGGTCGGCGGCGTGATGCTGCTGTGTTCGTACGGCACCGTCATGGGCTGGGGCATCGGCAACATCGGGAACTACGCGAACGATCCCGATCCCTGGCACACCTTGGCCCGCCACTTCTGGGGAGCTGGCTGGGTCGTCATCTTCCTCGCTGTCGTGAACAGCCTGTTCGCCGCCGGGAACGCCGGGATGGCAGCGTCGTCGCGCATGCTGTTCAGCATGGGACGCAACAACATCGTGCCCGCGGTGTTCGCTCGCAGCCACCCTCGGCACCGCACGCCCTACGTCGCCATCATCACCCAGACGGTCGTCGGCGCGGCGATGGCATTGGGGCTCGGGCTCGGGTTCGGTGTGGTGAACGGCTTCAGCATCATGGCGATCGCGCTGACCATCATCGTGATCTTCGTCTACATCGCCATCTGTGTCAGCGTCACCGTGTACTACCTTCGCCAGCGCCGATCCGAATTCTCGGTCCTCAAGCACCTCGTGTGCCCTGCGCTGGGAGTGGCATTCATGATCGGCCCACTGTACTTCCAGTTCGCACCGCTGCCGGCTTACCCGGCGCGGTGGGGACTGTGGCTGGCGCTGGTGTGGACCGCGGTCGGTGTCTGCATCGTCTTCTGGGCCACCCGGAAGCGTCCCGAGGTCCTGCGGGCAGCGCTGCGCATCTTCAGCAGCGACGGTGCGGCCGCTCCCATACCTGAGATCCGCGCTACTTCGGCAGATCCGAGCGCTTCGCCCGCCAGCCCCTGACGACGTCGGCCGCTGTGCTGAACCGCACGCCGTGCAGGGACGAGGCGAAGTCCAGGAAGCGCCCGAGCATCAGCATCCGGTGCCCGCGACCGATGACCTCGGGATGCATCGTGTAGGTCAGCACAGCGCCGGGCAGCTGCTGGTGGGCGTAGGCCAACTCGTCGCTCCAGATCTCCAGTACGTGTGAGCCGCTGGCGAGTCCCTGCACGCTGGCCGTGCCGTCCATGACGAACTCGAACATCGGGAAGTCGTCCAGATGCCACGCCACCGGCAGCTCGACCAGGTCGATCGGCTGACCGAACCGGTAAGGCCCGGTCCGCGACCACGTGTCGGCGGTGCGGCACCAGTAGGGTTCGACATCATGCCCCATCAGGCTGCTGTCGTAGGAGAATCCTCGATCACGGAGCAGTGAGGTGGTGTCGGGGGTGTGTACCCAACAGGGTGCGCGATAGCCACTGGGCGTCACGCCGGCGATAGCACGTAGCGCCTCGATCCCCCGATCGAGTACACGTTCCTCCTCGCCTGGCGACAACGTGGTCGGGTCCTCATGGGCGTAGCCGTGGTGGCCGATCTCATGACCGGCATCGACGATGCGGTTCACCAGATCGGGAAACGCCTGCGCTGTCTGACCCGGCACGAAGAACGACGCCGGGAGATGGCGTTCCCGCAGCAGTTGCAGGATGCGGTCCGTCGCGGGAACGGTGAACTCGCCGCGCGCGGCGGCCGCCAGGTCGAAGCGATCGGGATCGACAGCGCCTGCCATGCCGTCGACATCGAAGGACAGCACCACCGTCACGGCCGGGAATCCCTGATCGGTCGAGTCATCCATGACTACACCACCCCAGTTCCACGCCGGTGAACAGCCATCGTATCTGCCGAAACCGATGCCGCTCGATGGCCGACACGTCATCGAGCGGACACGTACAGCTCATTGTCGCTGTTGGACCGCAGTCCGTCGGCCAACGCCGTCGGGAAGTCGTACTTCGGCGCGAAGCCGAGTACCGAACGGGCACGCGTGGTGTCGATCTCCAGCCGCCACGTCACCGGCAGCCGGACATCGTGCACGGGCACACCGAACCGTTCGGCGATCGCGTTCGTCCCGTCCCGATAGGACGTCGGATGCGGCCCGGCGATGTTGAAGACACCACCGACCGCGCCGGGATGGCGCAGTGCCAGCATCAACCCGGCGACGATGTCCCGCACGTCGGCCATGTGTATCGTCCACGGCTCGCCGTCCGGGCCGATGAGGCAGACCCCGGGATCGCCCGCGCCATCGGGCACCTGCTGTGCCACCGCGGCCGCCAGATCGGGCCGCCCGTCGAACAGTGGCCACAGGTTGTCGGCCCGGCCCAGCCGGGCCTTCTTCAGGACAGTGAGCACCCTGGCGTACCGGAACCACGCGGGAGTCTCGTCCGGACAGACCACGGTCGCGAACCGGACGATGCTGAACGGCACGTCGTACTGGTCCGCGTGGTTGCGCAGAATGACCTCACCGAGCCATTTGCTGGTGCCGTAGTAGTCGGCGGGCAACGCGGCGACATCCTCGGTCAGCGGCACCTGCGGCGGCGCACCGGGCCGGTACACGCCGTCGGTACTGGCGAGGACGAACCTGTCGAGCCGGACGTTCTGGCGCACCGCCGCCTCGAGCAGCCGGAACGTGCCGAAGGAGTTCACGTCGAAATAGGTCTCCGCGGCGACCCAGTTGCCGGGCAGCTGACCGGCCAGGTGCACGATGTGGCTGACTCCGCGCACCACCGGCTCCAGTGAGGACAGCCGTGACACGTCACCCTCGACGACCTCGACGTCCGGCAGGCCCGCGAGCTTGCCGGCGAGGGGATCGCCCGGTAGCACCATGGCCCGGGTGGTGATGCCCTCGTCCACCAGCCTGCGCACCAGATTCGCTCCGACCTTGCCCGATGCTCCGGTGACCAGAACCTTCATCGTTCAGCGCTCCCTACCACGAGTGAGTCCGTACCGACCGGCGACCGGACGTCGCGACGTCCAGCGACAGGAACCGGTAGAGGACGTTGGCCGTCACGGTCGACACGTTGTTGTCACAGTTGTTGACCGGCAGGCTGCCGACCCAGGCCATCGAACCGACCGAGAACACGGCACCGCCACCGGGCACGTCGAGATGCACCAGATCCGCCCGCACCAGCTCGTTCTTGCCCCCGCCCGCGTCCGGGGTGGCCTGTTCCTGATCCTCGATGGCCAGGCAGTAGTGGGCGGAATGCCCGGCCGACCGCGCCAGCACGACAGCGTCGCCACCGGCGATGCGTGGATCGTGCCTGTCGATCTCGTCGCCCGCCGCGCCGTCCATCACCAGGCCGAAGTCGCCGATGACCTCGTCGTCCCGCAGCCCGGCGAAGATCCACCGGAAGCGTGGTTCGAAGGCGGCAGGCAGGCGAACGTAGGGCCGTGCCGCCTCGTCCCAGCCCTGCGCCGTGAAGCCGACACCGACCAGTGCGTTCGGGGATCGTCCGCGATGACGCCACAGGCCGCCGGGTTCCCCTGTCGCGGCGTGGTCGGCCTCACCGACGGCGGAGGTCCACGGCCGGGTGCCGCTGTGGCCGCGACGGACCTCGACTGTCTCGCACTGCTCCCCGTGCGTCGATGTGACCCAGTAGAAGCCGTTGCCGCCCAGATACATCAGCCGTCCGCCGTGGTCGCGGTAGCGAGTCAGGGCGGTGAGCATGGCCGACGTGCAGTACTCCGGGTGGCTGCCGGTGAGAACCACCCGATACGGCGCGATCGCGGCCAGACCGGACCGGTGAAGTTGCTCGTCGGTGATGACGTCGGCGTCGAATCCGAGCGTGTCGAGCCAGTGCAGCAGGCACAGGTCGGCACTGAAGTTCCTCGGCCCGCCACTGATCCAGTGCGTGTAGTCGGGGCGCAGGTTGAGCATGGGTCGCAGCCTGGACGAGTGCACGACACCGCTGCCGTCCGCATGCACGTCGTACAACGACTTCCCCCACTCGGGGTGCCTGCCCAGCAGGTCCAGATACGGATCCTCCCGGACCGCGCGGCCCACCAGCCCGGAGGCCAGGAAGTCACGTTCGAGTGCGACCCGGTTGTTCGCATAGGCTTGGTACGTGAACGTCGGCAGCACCACCACGACAGGCGCTCGCGGCCGGCCGATCAGCGGCGTGACCACGAAGACCACGTGGCCGACCTGGCCGCCTGCCGAACACTTCGCCGCGTACACGCCACTGGGTAGATTCGCGGGCACGTCGAGCACGAAGTCGACGTCCCACGCCGCGTCGTCCAGATCGTCCTCGTGCAGGTGCAGCGCACCGTAGTGCTCCGGTGCCGCGCGGAAGCTCAGGTGATCTCCGTTCCACCGGTGCCCGGCGACCGCCCGCGTCGGCATGTTCACCGTCCGGCCGTGCCGCCCTGACGGCCCTCGGTCCCGGACGGCCGCCGTGTGCACATCGACCGAGAAGTCCCACCAGAACAGCAGGTCGCCGTCCGGCTCGTCGTCGAGCAACCGTTCGGGGGCCGCTGTGGCGATCTCCTGGTGCAGCCGGACGTCCTCGACCCGCCCGTTCAGGTGAGCGGTCGCACCGGCGCCGCCGCGACCTCCGGGGCGAGCCCCGATCAGCAGGGTCGACGGTGCGCCGCGCGCGTGCTCACCGGAGGCGAGCGAGCGCACCGACTCGGCCACCTCGGGGCAGCCGCGCTCCTGTACCCGCAGCCGCGCGATGCCGTCCGCTCGATCGTGACTGGCGAGGACCGCGTACCAGCGCCCCACCCGCAGCGGTCTGGTCAGGGTCAGTCCGTCGACTCCGCGCCGAGTGCCGATCCGGTACTCGAGGCGGTTGTCGGCGTCGACCACCAGCTCCCACCCCAGTTCGGTGTCCGGATCCATCATGTTCACCAGGCACTGGACGCGGTCGCCGGACAGCTTGGTGGGCAGGAACCACAGTGCGACCTGGAGTCGGTCGGCGGCGTGCGGCACTGGCCCGACCTCCGGCACTCGCACGAACGATCCGGGCCACGTCCGCTGGCGGCGGCCGGGGCACCGCCTGCGGAGCTGCGGGAGCACGCCCGACTCCCGCACCCCCGCGCGCCCGTCGGCATCCTCTCCCCGGCTCAGTCGGACGAACTCGACGTCGTACTCGGGGAAGTCACACGAGATCAGGAACGACACGGAATCGCCGGGCTGGACCGAGAGCCGGTCGCCATAACCCACGATGTGTGGCTGGTCCTGTCCGTCCACGGTGGTCATTCAGGTCACCGACACAGGACCGAGCAGGGTGTCGACCCGTGCGATGGCAGCGGGATCGAGCTCGAGATCCGCGGCAGCGACGTTCTCCTCCAGCTGGGACAGCCGTGACGCACCGACGATCACGCTCGACACCCCGGGCTGACGCAGGCACCAGCCGAGCGCCAGCTGCGCCACGGTGCAGCCCGCGTCCGCCGCCACAGCGGGCAGTTCCTGGACCGCCTCGAGCACGCCGGGCCGGACGTACCGGTCCAGAAACCACGCGTCGGGTCCGTCTCGCCTGCTGCCTGCCGGCGGCTGGGCTCCCGGCGGGTACTTGCCGGTCAGCACACCCATCGCCAGCGGCGACCAGGCCAGCAGGCCGAGCCCCAACGCTGCGCAGGTGGTGAGGATCCGATCCTCGATCCCCCGCCACACAGCCGAGTATTGCGCCTGATCGCTGACCGGCACGGCCCAGCCGCGCTCACGGCACAGCGCGACGACGTGTTCGAGTTGCTCGGCCGACCATTCCGAGACCCCCCAGTACAGCACTTTGCCCCAGCGGACGAGGTCGTCCATCGCCCTGGCGGTCTCCTCCACCGGTACCGCTGCGTCGAACCGGTGGCACTGATACAGATCGATGTGGTCCAGGCCCAATCGGCGCAGGGAAGCGTCGGCCTGCGCCAGCACGTGCTTGCGGGACAGACCTCGCTCCAGCGGACCGTCGCCCATCGGCTGGTACACCTTGGTGGCGACGAGATAAGTCTCCCGCCGGATACCCGCCAACGCCTTGCCCAGTACCTCCTCGGCCCGGCCGCCCTGGTATTCGTTGGCGGTGTCGAACAGGTTCACTCCGAGGTCGTATGCCCGTCGGGTCCGCTCCACCGCGTCGCCTTCGTCGTCCGCCCTGCTGCCGTGCGTCAACCACGTACCAAGGCAGACCGATGACACCTGCACACCCCAGGTTCCGAGGCGTCGATACCGCATGTTTTCCTCCTGCCACCGAAGTCTTTTCTACCCGTGGGCGCCGCCGAGCACAGGGGCCAGTTCAGGTCGTCACCCGGCCGGACCGGCTGACCATCGCGGCGACGGCACCCAATGCCGCCAACGACACGATCACGTACTGACCGACCCTCAGGCCGACATCCACGTTCGGACCGAGGCGGTCTGCCGTCAGTGCGACGACGGTCAGCACGGCGATGCCGAGTGCCTGGCCGAACTGCGCGGTCATGGACACCAGCCCGGAGGCCAGTCCGTGCCGTTGCGCGCCGACGTCGGCCGTCGCCGAGCTCCACAACGCCGTCCACGCCAGGCCCTGGCCGAGCCCGCTGACCACCAGGCCACCGATCAGGATCACCAGTCCCGGTCCGCTTCGCCAGTAGAGGGAGTACAGCAGGACTCCGAGAGCACCGGCGAGCATGGCCAGGATCAACGGACGCCGGACACCGAACCGGGTGACGATGTCGCCGCCGAGGTGCGCACCGACCACGATGGCCAGTTCGTTCGGCATGAGCAGAAAACCGGCGGCCAGCGTGCTGAAGCCGAATGTCTCCTGCAGCCGCAGGGTCATCGCGTAAACCTGGTTGTTGAGCGACATGTGGAACAGGAAGGCGATCACCGCGGCGAGGCGGAAGGACGAGACGCGGAACAGCCACAGCGGCAGCAGCGGATCCGCGGCGCCTGCCTGGCGTCGCACGAAAGCGACGAGCAACCCGGCCCCGACCGCGAGCGCCACCGGCAGCGCTGCGCTGCCGGGATCCGCAGCGCCTTCGGTGAGGCCCCAGATCAGGCACACGGTGCCGACCACCGCGAGCACGCCGTCGACGATGTTGCGTCCGGCCAGCCGTTGCCCTCGGGCGCCATCCGGCAGCAGCCACACCGGCCCTAGTGCGGCGCTGGCCGCGCACAGGACGCCGGTGACGACGAAGATCGCCTGCCAGCCGTAGTAATTGGCGATCAGGCCCCCGATCACGAGGCCGAGCACACCACCGGCAGCCCCGGCGGAACCCCAGATACCCAACGCCCGGTTCCGGGCGCTCTCGGCCGGGAACGTCGCGTTCAGCAGTGCCACCGTCGCCGGTGAGAGGAATGCAGCGCCGATACCGACCAGGACACGAGCGCAGATCAGCAGCCAGACCGTGCCTGCCGCCAGCGACATGGCACAGCCGAGCACGATCACCAGGTGGCCGAGGACGAAAAGCCGACGGGGGCCGCGCTGATCGACCAGTCGTCCGGTCAGCAGCAGCAAACCACCCAGTGCGATGGCGTACGCCGTCACCAGCCACTGCAGGTCCGCCTGGGCGGCGTGCAGACCCCGGCCGATGGACGGCAACACGATGACGACCGCCGTGAAGTCGAACGCGATCACGAACTGCGCCATCGCCAGCAGCACGAGTGCCCGGGACCGGCCGGGGGACAGCCACTTTCCCTCGGTGTACGTGTCAGGGTCTGCCATCCGGGACTCCCCGTGGTCGCGGTCCCGGCTCATCGCCAACGCGCGGGCACGCCGACCGCGCACGCGCCCGCGGGCACGTTCCTCGTGACGACCGCACCCGCGCCGACCAGAGCTCCGGCGCCGACCGTGATGCCGGGCAGGATGACCGAGCCGGCTCCCAGTAGGACTCCCGTTTCCACCCGCACCCGGCCACCGACGCTGACCAGCGGGCTCAGCGTCGTGTACTGCGCGAGTACACAGTCGTGACCGACCACGACGTTGGAGTTGAGGACGCAGTGCCTGCCCACTGAGGTGTTGTGGTTGACGCAGGCGCCCGCCATGATCACGCTGCCCGCACCGATGGTGACGCCGTCCTCGATGTTCGCTCGCGGATGTACCAGGACCGCCGCCCGCCGGCCCAGACCGTCGGCGTACTCACCCAGCCTCGTCCGGATGGTCGGGTCGGCGATACAGATGACGTAGTCGGCGGACAGTGTCGCCAGGCTGCGCTCGTCACCGATCACCGAGCTGTCCGCGCCGGTGCCCCGGTCGGCCGTGCGATCGAGGAACCCGAGCAGTCGGTAGGCAGGCCGGACCCTGTTGATCTCGGCGAGGACGCCGGGGATCCGTCGTGCCAGGCTGCCCGCTCCGACGACAACCAGTGGTCGAGGTCTGTCGGCTTCGATCACGAAGGCTCCTCAGCTCAGACGATGCGGTCATGAAAGGACTTCCGGGCGATCCCGGCCAGCGGGACCGTCGCGAGCAGCTTCGCCACGCGACAGGCCGCGTTGCCGTCTCCGTACGGCGATCCGCTGGTCGCCGCCAGTCCGCGATGGTCCGCGGACAACGCGAGGTTGATGGCGGCCGCGATCTCCGCCCGCGTCTCCCCGCAATCGACCACTGATCGTGCTCTCGGCCGGCCGTCCTGGCGGGAGCCGACATTGACCGTCGGGACGTGTAGTGCGGGCGCCTCGATCAGGCCGCTTGACGAGTTGCCCAGCACCAGGTCGGCGTGGTGCAGCAGGCTGAGGTAGTTTCGCTGTCCCAGTGCCCGGTGGACGCAGGTGTGCGCCGGGTGCTCTGCCGCGTACCCGGCGATCACCGAGTTGATCTCCCGTCCACCCGCGTCCACATTGGCCAACGTGAAAACGACGGTCGCGGCGGGGAAGCACTCCAGCGCACCCAGAATGCCGTGCAGGCCTGCGATTCCGCCCTGCGACTCGGCGGTTGCCGGGTGGTAGGTCACCACGAAGACGGGCTCGGTCAGCGGCACGCCGAGCACGTCCGCCAGCTCCGGCCGGGACAGTGGCTCCGTCGCGAACACCGTGTCCAGGCCGAGCGAGCCGACGGTGAACACGCGCGCCGGATCCTCACCGAGCTGGATGATGCGCCTGCGGAACTGCCGCGTCGCCGTGAAGTGCAGATGGGACAGCTTGGTGATCGCGTGCCGGGCCGAGTCGTCCGTCGAGCCTGCCGTGACATGGCCACCCGCGATGTGCGCGACCGGCAGCAGGCGGGGCAGCGCGACCACGGCGACGGCGAGCGCCTCGTACCGATCACCGAGTACGACGAGCACATCCGGGGACAGCTGGTCCAGCGCGTCCGCGTAGCCGATGACCCCGACACCGATCGACTTGGCGACACTCGTGGGTGAATCACCGGCCAGGACCGTGTCCACCCGGACATCGGCGACGAAGCCGTCCGCGACGATGCGGTCGACCGTCATCCCCTGCTCGGGCACGAGATGACCACCCGACACCAGCAATCGCAGATCGACCTGGGGATCGTCGCGCAGCCGCCGGAGCAGCGCCGACAGTGGTCCGTAGTCGGCACGGGATCCGGTGAACACGCAGATCCTGCGCTGCCCCGTCACGACTGCCTCCTGCCCAGCACGTCGATCAACGCGGCCACGACCGTGTGCTGGTCGGCTTGCGTCAGGTGCGCGGAGCTGGGCAAGGAGAGCCCATGCCGGTGGAGCACGACGGCGGTGTCGTCGCCGAGGCGCTCCGTCCTGTCGTACGGCCGCTGGCAGTGCAGGGGCGGCCACAACCTTCTGGCCCGGATCGCCCGGTCGTCCAGATCGGCGACCACCGCGGCCGGCGACGCATTCTCCAGCAACACCGAATAGAGCCAGTAGGAAGGCGATGCCCATGTGGCGCACGGGGCGGTGGTGACATCGGCAGTCGCGAGCGAGGCCGCGTACCGGGCGGCTATCTCACGTTTCGCGCGGAGCAACCCAGGCAGCCGCTCCAACTGTGCCAGGCCGACTGCCGCCGCGATGTTGGTGAGCCGGTAGTTGTAGCCGACGGTGTCATGCCGGTAGTCGCCGGGCAGTTTTGCCTGTGTGGTCAGATGTCTGGCCCGAGCGGCGACGCCGGCATCGTCGGTCACGATCATACCGCCGCCGCCACTGGTGATGATCTTGTTGCCGTTGAACGAGAAACAACCGATGTCGCCTACTGTTCCGGCCTGGCGGCCCGCGAGGTCGCCCGCACACCACGACGCCCCCAACGCCTCGGCGGCGTCCTCCACGACCCGGATGCCGAACTCGTCGCGCAGTGCGAGCAGCGGTCCGAGATCAGCGGGATGGCCAAGCACGTGCACGATCTCGACCACGTCCGGCAGGCGGCCGCCGAATCGAGCCCGCCGGGCGACCTCGTCGTACAGCAGCTCGGTGTCCATGTTCCAGGTGTCCGGTGCGCTGTCGACCAGCAGCAGATCGGCACCGGTGTACGTGGCCGCGTTGGCGGACGCGATGAAGGTGAAGTCGGACACCGCGACCAGCCGACCCGGGCCGGCGCCTGCCAGCCGGAGTGCGACGTGCAGCGCCGCTGTGCCGCTCGCACAGGCGACCGCGTGCGCCGCACCGACGTACGCAGCGAACTCCTGCTCGAACCGGTCGACAAAGGCACCGATCGACGAGACATATCCGGTGTCGACGCACTCGAGCAGGTACCGTGCCTCGTTGCCGTCGAATCGCGGTTCAGCCAGCGGGATCAACGGTGATACCTCCGCGCTCGCGTCGGATCGACCCGCGGTTGCAGCCATCGTGCGGTGCCGGCCAGACCGTCCGGCAGCGAGGTCCTCGCCTGCCAGCCGATCTCTGTCTTCGCCCGGCTGGGGTCCGACAGCAGGACCTGGACCTCGCTCGCGTCCGGGCGGACGCGCAACGACTCGGTGATCACGTCGGCGTGTTGACCGGTCACCTGACAGCACAACGCGAACAGCTCACCCACCGACACCGTCGCACCGGTGCCGAGTTGCACGAGCGACCCGGGCGACAGGCCGGCTCCCGCCATCCGGACGAAGCCGTCCACGGTGTCGTCGACGTAGGTGAAGTCCCGGCGCGGGGACAGACTGCCCAGTCGCACCGAGGCGACTCCGGTCAGGAGCTGGCTCAAGATCGTCGGGATGACCGCTCGGGCCGACTGCCGGGGACCGTACGTGTTGAACGGCCGCACGGTCACCACGGGGATGTCGAAGGACCGGGCGTAAGCCTCGCAGAGCTGGTCCGCACCGATCTTCGACGCCGCGTAGGGCGACTGCCCGCACAGCCGATGTGTCTCCCGGATCGGGATGCTTTCCGGTGTGCCGTAGACCTCGCTGGTCGACGTGTTGATCACGGAGGAGGTGCCCGCGTCCCGTGCGGCTTCCAGCACGTTCAACGTGCCCGTGATGTTGGTCGCCACGAAGGACGCGGGAGCCAGATAGCTGTAGGGAATGGCCACCAGGGCAGCCAGGTGGAAGATGACGTCCACGCCGTCGACGGCATCGCGCACGCACCGAGGATCCCGGATGTCACCGAGTACCCGATCCACACCCGGCTCCAGTTCCGGTGCCAGATCGTCGAGCCAGCCGTAGGAACCGTTGGAGTTGTACAGGCACAGCGCCCGCACCGCCGCTCCCTCCGTCAGTAACCGCTCGACGAGGTGGCTGCCGATGAATCCGTCCGCGCCCGTGACCAGCACTCGCGTGTCGGCGAGCCGCCTCACCACTGGCCCCTGGCGTGAGCGAGCTCCACGGGTTGGCCGATGTCCTGCCAGCTGTCCCGCATCTCCCACAGCCCGATCCGCTCACCGTGGCGCAGGCAGTCGGCGAACAACGCCGTGATCGGGAAGTTCACCCCGGTCGGAATACGCTTGGCCAGGTCGGGCTCGATCACGTAGATCCCGGCATTGACCAGCCACGAGGACACCGGCTTCTCCACGATCCGCAGGAGCTCGTCACCGGCGGATTCGACGACACCGAACGGGACCTGGTGCACATAGTCCGTGACGGCCATCGTCGCCGCGACCTTCGCTGTCGCATGGCAGGCCAACAGCTCCCCCACCGGAAACGCTGTGATGAGATCGCCGTTCATCACGATCACGGGCCGATCGGGAGGTTCCTCAAAATCAGCCAGGAAACGCAGCGCCCCACCGGTACCGAGCGGCACGTCGGACTGCTCCCGCAGATATTCGATGTCACATCCGTAGCTCGACCCATCCCCGAAGTAGTCCTCGATGACGTGGCCGAGGTAATTGACAGAAATGTAGATTCGACGGATTCCCGAGCCGACCAAGTGATGGATGATCCGTTCGAGAATGGGACGACCCGCGACCGGTAACATCGGCTTCGGTACATTGTCGGTGAGCGGACCGAGTCGTGTACCACGTCCACCCGCCATGACGACTGCCCAGTTCTCCCTGGCCGCCCGCGCGACGAACTCACGGCGCGCGTGCAGTCCCACGACATGGCCGCCGTCATCGACCACCGGCACTTCTCCCAAACTACGGGCGCGCATGATGTCCAGGACGTCCGCGCGCCGGTCGGATGTCTTCGCCGTCACCGGGCCCCACGTCGTGACCGGGGCGATCGATTCAGCCAGCCCCTTCCCCGCCAGCAGTGCCCGCCGAATGTCGTCCTCACCCACCATGCCGACGAGCCGCTGGTCATCATTGACCACGAGCGCCGCCCCGACGCGATACTTGTCGATCACCGTCAGTGCTTCCCGAATCGAGGATCCAGTGCCGATAAGCATTCCTGCGACTCGATCCTTTACATCTACCACGATCTCTCCCCTGGAACCGATAGGCGTTGATCGAACACATAGGACAGGGCAGCCGCACAACATTCGCGTCTTCCGACTCGGTCGGCGGGCGTCACCGCGGCAACTAAGTTCTACTCCGGTCGACCACGTTTGTGCAGGGGGCCATTCTCGAATGACTGCGACCGATCGCCGAGCACCAGGAGTATTCGCGTCGATACAGATTGTTCAGGACAAACAGGTCACCGGGGCGTGCACGTTGGATTCGACTGTCACAACGGTTGGAAGTTGGCCGTCATGTCCGTGGCGTCCACGATCCGCACACGTTGATGTTCCGGTGCACCGGCCAGGCCCGGGCACCAATGATGTTCCGCGCAAGCGGCAGCTCGACCAGTTTCATTGTCGCTGTGGGCGCTGCCGTGATCCGGCATCGCCCGAGACGGCGGCCCCGCTGTCCGACACGCCCAGCATGAGCGGTGACGCCGTCGATGATGCCGTGGCCGATGGTGATTCCGGCTGTGATGTCGTCAGTGATGACCGGTCGCCGGCCCGGCCAGGTGGGAGCCGTCGAGATAGACCAGTCCCGGGCCCGCCGGTGTCGGTCACGGCCAGTGCGGTGTCCTCTACCGGCACCAGGCCGGTCCAGGAGGGGTTCGAGTTCGTCATGCTGTCCTCTTCAGAGACTGCGGGCGACGATGTCGCCGACGGCGGTGGTCGCGTGGATGGTGAGCTGGGCGGCCGCGCCTTCGGTGTTCTTGAGCGAGTTGTGGATCCGGCCGTGGGAGGTGGCGGCGTCCAGGGAGGCCGAGACGCCGGCGGCGGCGCCGACCTCGACCTCGCCGGCATCGGTGCGCAGCACGACCGTGCCGCGCACGGCCTCGGCGATGCGGATGTCGCCCTTGCTGGTGCGGATCTCCGCGGGACCGTCGAGGCGGTCGATCGAGACGTCACCGGCGACGGTGGTGAGGCGGGCGCTCGCGGCCTCGTCGAGGTTGATCGAGCCCTGCACGCTCTGGACGGCGACGTCGCCGAACCGTCCGACGGCCCGGCATTCGACGCTGGCCGCCGTCACCTCGATCCGGGAACCGGCAGGCAGTCCGACCGTCACCTCGATGGATCCGGAGGGGCCGAAGTACTGGTTCTTCGCCAAGGCCTCGATCCGCAGGACTCCGTCGCCGTATTCGACCTTGGTCTGCTCCGCCACCTTCGCGTCGCGGCTCTTCGAGGCGTCCGCGGGCAGTATCTCGACCGCGGTGTCGGCCCGGTCGGCGGCGATGAACCGGACGCGCCCCGCGGGGATGTCCAGGACGGCGGAGATCGGCTCGGGGGTGTTGAACGTTGGCATGGTGATGCCCTTCTGAGGGTTCCCCAGGCGTCCCCGCTGGTGGGGGCGCCATGGGTGGATGTGGGTGCGATCGATCAACTACGACGAAAGCTATGATCGGAGGCCGCCCTGACACCGCACAGCCACCGTGCCTACGTGGCCCTGACACGGCGCCACCTCAAGCCGAAACGGCAGCTCACGGGCACGGTGACTTGTTGTCTGGTCCTTTGAAGCCGGCTTCCCGATCGCGATGGCCAAGCGCGTGTTCTCGCCCAGCACGGTGAACTCGAGCCACGTACCCGCACGTCACCCGGATCCGCCGGTCAGCGGACGGGCAGCCACGGCGACCCGATGGTCCCAGGGTCGTGTCGTAGACCACCTCGTCGGGGACGTCGACAGGACGGCGCCGCGGATGGACCAGTTCCACTGCCCCGTACGGTTCTTGTGACGACGCTCTGCCGCGTCGACTCTGAGGAGGCGATTCCGCGGACCGAGGAGGCACTATGCGTCTGGTCAAGGTCGCGATCACGGCACTGGCGATCGGCGCATTCGTCGCCCTGGGCGCACTGCCCGCCTCGGCGACCCAGGCGGCACCCGGCGCCGCCGCCACAGTGCTGCCACATACGTGTCCGCCTCCGCCCAAGCCTGGCTTCTGCCCCGGCGGCTGAGCCCGGCTCGGATTCGGCGGCCGACTCCAGCCGGCCGCGCGAGTACCGCCCACTGGTGCGGGATGCCGGGCACGCGCACTGTTGCACCAGGTGCTGGGCTGCCGCGGACATCGACCACGGGTTGACGCGGAGCGGCGTTGTCACCGCGCTCTGGAATGCCGCGAACGGTGCCGTGCCGGCTCGACATCGGCACGGCAGCGTCCGCGTTCGCGGCAGGGCCTGGGGCGGGCATGCGGGCGATGCGCTCGGCACCGTCGACGCGGTGTACTCAACGACACCTCGGCCACGCCAGCGGGGCGGCGATGCCGGGCGACGGCCCGCTGGCCCCGCCGGTCACGCGGGACGCCGACGGTGGGATGGTCCGCTCGCCGGAGAAGCTGCGAATCGGGCAGCCGGGATTGCCGCACAGCGATGTCGGGTACCCGACATGGAACGCGGACATGCCGCTGCGGCGCCGCCGACAGGACGCCGAGTCGTGCACGGTCTGATCGGCCTGTCGTCGCGTCATGGGGAAGTGTTCGACGACTTCGCACGATCGCCTCGATCGGCAATGTCATTGCGACCGCACGAAGGGCGGACGTCATGCGCGAGACGTACCACGGCGACCTGACCCAACTCGGGACCGAACTCGCAGCCATGTGCCAGTATGCCGCGGTCGCCATGCGACAGGCCACGCATGCCCTACTGACAGCCGATCTGGCCTCCGCCGAACACGTCCTCAGCGGTGACCGTGACCTGGATGCGCTTCGCAGCCGTTGCGAGGAACATGCCTACGCCTTGCTCGCACTGCAAGCCCCGGTCGCGCGTGACCTGCGCCGCGTGCTGACGGCTGTGTACTGTGCCGACAAGGTCGAACGCATGGGCGACCTGGCAGCGCACGTCGCCAACGCCGCCCGCCTCGCCTATCCCGACGGCGCGATACCCGCCGAACTGGCCGATCTGGTCGGCGAGTTGGGTACAACGACCTCCGGTATGGCGGATCGGCTCGCAGACTTCGTCCTGGATCAGTCCCCCGGCGCCTTCGCCGAACTCGAACTCACCGACGACACCGTGGATGCCCTGCACGCCCGGCTACTGGGACTGATCACCGGCCGGCACTGGCACCACGGTCCGCAGACCGCCTCGAAGCTGGCTCTGATCAGCCGCTTCTACGAACGCTTCGCAGACCAGGCAGTGTCCGTGGCCAAACGGCTGGAGTTCGTCGTCACCGGACATACGTACCAGAGCACCCGGTGAGACATCCCGGCGACTCCTGTCACAGTCGCCGCAGTGCCAGCAGTGCGATGTCGTCACGCTGACCATGCCCCAGCCGCTCCAGCAGCAGATCGCACAGATCCTCCAGGTTCTGCTGGTAGGACACCATCTCGCGCATGACGTCCATGCTGCCGTCCAGAGTGGAGCCCCGACCTTCCAGCAGTCCATCGGTGACCAACACGAGCATGGTGCCCGACGGGAACGGCACCTCAAGGGCAGCAGGCCTGTCCAGTCCGATGCCGAGCATCGGTCCGCCTACGTCGAGATACCTGCTGCCCTGGTGGTCGGCGATCAGCGGAGGTGGATGGCCCGCGTTGGCGACGGTGAGCACACCCGCTGCCAGATCGACGAGGAGCAGGCACAACGTCGTGAACCCCAGGGGATGGAAGCGCCGTAGCATCGCGTCGAGCCGGTCCAGGATCGCCACCAGGCCATGCCCCTCCACCGCGTACGCGCGCAACGCATGGCGTACCTCGCCCATGATCGTGGCGGCTTCGATGGAATGGCCGATCACGTCACCGATCGCGATCAGCATTCGGCCGTCGAGTTCGGTGACCTCGTAGAAGTCCCCGCCGATCTCGGCATCGGAGGACGCCGGCACGTACCGCACCGCGATCGGCAGTTCCGGGTGCTCGGGCAGCCGGGCCGGCAGCAGGCTGCGCTGCAGGACCAGCGCGAGGTGGTGTTCCTCGGTGTAGGCCTGCAGGCCGTCGGCGGCCAGCGCCGTGGCGTGGCCCCACTGCAGCAGGAGGTTGCGGTCCTCCTCGGTGCTGACGGCGGTGGTGGGCACCGCGAGACAGATCGGCGGGCGGGTGGCCTTCACGCGGACCACTACCGCGGTCAGTGGCTCGTCGGTCGGGAAGCCGGGATGCTCCAGCCCGCTGACCTGGGCGCCCAGACCATTGCCCAGCACCATCGCGGCCAGACGTTCGAGCAGACCGGCGGGTTCGGTCCGCATGTCGAACCCAAGGTTGGGTCCGTCGGAGCGCCCGATGTGCAGTTGGCCGTTCGCCGCCGGCACCAGCGCCGTGGCCGAGCACTCCAGGATCCTGGCGGCGCCTTCCGCGGCCGACCGCAGCAGAGAGCTCACATCCTGCGCCGAGTTGATCGCCAGGGTGGCTTGGGTGAGATGGGTGAGACGGCTGGCCAGCCGCTCGGCGGTGGCCCGTGCCCGGTAGTACCGCAACGTCGCCTCGACGGTGGCGAGCAGTTCGCCGGGGTCGACCGGTTCGGTGAGGTAGGCGTCCGCGCCACCGGTCAGACCCCGCGCCCTGTCCTCCGGCTGGACCGAGGTCGCGGAAACGTGGATGACCGGGAGGGCAGCGGTGTCCGGATTGCCCTTGATACGTTCGCACACCTCGAATCCGCTCATGTCCGGCAGGTGTACGTCCAGCATCACGACATCGATCTGTGCCCCGTTCACAATGGCCAGGGCTTGCTGCCCGGTGGCGGCCTCGGTGACCTCGTGGCCACCGCGCCGCAGCCAGCTCGCCGTGATGTATCGGCTGGCCTCGCTGTCGTCGACAACGAGAATCCGCGCCGGCTGGAATCCCGGCGCAGCAGGCGCATTCATCCGATCACCGTCCTCGATGGGCCACCGGCCCTGTCGGGCCATTGTCCCCGTCGGGTTCGTCGTCGTCCTGCTGGTCGGGCATCGGCGCGGCGGCGACCGCTCGCGCGACGGCGTGGCGGATCGACTCCGGCGACGCCCGGGACTTGCTGAGCACCGCTGCCCGTAGGCGTGGGCCGGTCAGCGCCAGTCCGTCGACGTCCGCGGCTGTGATCACGACTACCGGTATGTGACGCAGCGTCGGATCGCGTCGCAGGATCTCCAGTACGTCGGTGCCGCCCATGCTGGGCATGCTCAGGTCGAGCAGGATCAGATCCGGTCGACGTTCGGCGACGGCGTCCAGCGCGGCGCGGCCGCTGCCTGCTTCCACGACGATCCGCGCCAGGTCATGGACCATTGTCCTGATCATGGCGCGGAACTCCGGATCGTCATCGACGAGGAGCACCGTCTCGATGACCGGCGTCGAGTCGGTGTCCAGATACGTTGCCGGCAGGCGCAGTGTCACGGTGGTGCCCTGCCCGACCACACTGTCCAAGGTCAGCTCGCCGCCCAGGATCTCAGCCAGCCGCCGGGCGTAGGGCAGGCCCAGACCAGTGCCGGCACTGCGCGACTGGAGATCATTGGGCACCTGGTGGAACTCCTCGAACACCTTGGCCTGCTCGTCCACCGGGATGCCGATGCCGGTGTCGGCCACCACGAAGTCCAGGCTCCGATGCTCGTCGTCGGGCCGCACGGCCAGCCGCACCTGCCCGTGCGCGGTGAACTTCAGACCGTTCGCCAGAAGGTTGCGCAGGATGCGACCCAGCATCACCTCATCGGTCATCAGTGGCGGCAGCGTGGGTGGCTCGTCGATGACGAGCGCGATCTCGGCGGTGGCGACCACCGGCCGGAGAGTGCCTCGCAATTGCGTGAACAGGACGCCGAGATCGACAGGTGTCCGTTGGGGTTCCAGCAGTCCTGACTCCGCCTTCGCGGTGTCCAGCAGTTCGTTGACCAAGGCCAGCAGCGTCGTGCCCGACTCCGCGATCAGGTTGACCTGACGACGTTGCTCGCCGGTCAGCGGGTCGGCTCCGGGTGCCGAGAGGAGACGGCCGAGCCCGATCACCGAGTTGATGGGGGTGCGCAGCTCGTGGCTGATGTTGGACCAGAAGCGTGTCTTGGCCTCGCTGGCAGCTCTGAGCTGGGTGGACTTCTCGTCCAGTTCCCCGTACAGCGCCACCACACCACGATTGGTCTGCTCGAGTTCGTCGCTCAGTTCTTTGTACAAGGCGACGACGCCCTGGTTCGTCTCAGCGAGTTCATCGTTGAGCCGTACCAGTTCAGCTTGTTTGCGTTCCAGCTCGTCGAGCGCGTCCAGTAGTTCCTCGTTCTGGGCACGCAACTCGTCCAACGCGCTGGTTCTGCCCAGGGTGGCCAGTTGCTTGCGCGCGTCGCTGAGCCGTGCACGGGCGCCGCCTGCCGTTCTCTCCGGCAGTTTCTTGACCAGGACGACCCCGCCCCTGTCGTCCACCTGACTGGTCCCCACCTCGTCCATGAGTCTGCCGGCGGTGTGCCAGCTTGCCCCCAGCCGCGCCATCGCGGAGGCACCACCCCGCCAGCTGAGCTCGATGACCAGGGCGGGCACGGGATTCACAGCCAGGCGGAACACCACCCGAGTCGCGGTCGGCTGCCTGACCAGGTCGCGTCCCAGATCGCTCAGCGCGGCCGCGACCCGGACCTGGTCCTGACTGTCCAGCCCCACGGCGGTCGCTACTTCTCTCCCGCGCTGACGAACCAGGAATACGTCCTGCTCACCAGCGATGGTCAGTCGTAGCAGTTCATCGTGGCCTTCGACGGGAGTCATGGCCGGACGGAATCCGCTGCCGGTGGCTTGCCGACCAGGACACAGGCATCGTCCTTGCGTACCCCGGCATCACGCAGCAGCGTCGCGGCGATCATCAGCGGGCTGCCGGCCAGGAGACCGTCGTCGACGTCATTGGTCCACCGCTCGGTGAGCCCGTCCGAATGCAGCACGACCGCCGCACCCGCCGGGAGGGCATAGTCATAGGCCCGGATCGTGCGGGCTTGGTATCCGGCGACTCCGGGTACCGAGACCATCCCTTGCTTGCGGCCATCGACCAGGATCGCCGCCGCGATGTTGCCCAGACCGACGAACCGGATACGGCCGGCGCGGATGTCGATGTCGGCTACCGCGACCGCACCGCCCCGGGTTCCCCGTAGCGCGGTGTGGATCCGGCTGACCAGTTCTTCCGGTGCGCTGGCCGGCTGCTCGCAGAACACCCGCACCGCCGCTTGGGCGGCCGACGCGGCGAGTGGTCCGTGTCCGGAACCGTCGCACATCATCAGTGACAGCCGACCGTCACCGTGCCGGACGCCGTAGGCGTCACCGCACAGTTGCTCGCCGTGGATCACCCTCGTGATCCCGGCCGCGACCTCATCCCCGATCTGCGTGAGCGGCCCCCGTCCCGGGTGGAACCGCGCCACCAACACCGTTCCGACGCCCGGACGGGAGGCGATGCGGAAGGAATCGGCCAGGCGGTCGACCGCGCCCAGCCCGATCCCCAGGGTTCCGGTCGTGGACTCGCCGTCACGGCGGACGACATCGAGATTGACGATCCCCGGGCCGGCGTCCATGGCGAGGACCTCGACCGCGGCCTCGGTGCTGGCGCGGATCGCGCGAACCAGCACGGTGCCCTGCTGGGCATGCCGATGCAGGTTGGTGCCGATCTCGGTGACGGCGACACCGATCTCGGCCCCTCGCGTTTCGGAGAAGCCGAGTCGAGTGGCGAGCGCCATCGCGACCCGCCGTGCGCGCCCCACCGCGGAGGGTTCCTCCACGGGGATCCAGGCGACATCCTCCGCGATGGGCAGGCACGCCATGTTCGTCACCGTGCCCACTTGACCACGGTGACGTTGGTACCGCGGCCGACCTCGCTGTCCAACTCGAACGCGTCCACCAGGCGGCGAGCCCCACTCAGGCCGAGGCCGAGACCCCGGCCGCTGCTCCAGCCATCGGTCAACGCCATCGTGATGTCAGGGATCCCCGGACCCTCGTCGCGAAACGCGGCCCGCACGCCCGCCCGCCGGCCATCGTTGACGACCTCGATCACAGCGGTGCCCCCTCCGCCATAGGTCAGTGTGTTGCGGGCGAGTTCGCTGGCGGCGGTCACCAGCTTCGTCTGGTCCACGAGCGAGAGTTTCACCTGTTGCGCGTAGGTTCGCACCAGTTGGCGGACGCGAACCACGTCGTCGTCAGAACCGATCGGCTGTTCCTGCGACATCTCCTGACGGAGAGTCACCGCGCGGCCTGGTGCGTCTCGGTGAGATCGTCCTGGGTATCTGCTTCATCCTGCATGTCGTGGGCGTCCGGCACGTCGTGCCCTCGCAGGCGCCCCAGACTCCGCACGATCTCCATGCCCTTTTCCAGGTTGAGGGCTGTCCGCACGTCGCCGAGTGTCATACCGAGTTCGACCAGGGTGATGGCCACCGCAGGACGCATGCCGACGACCACCGTGTCGGCGTCGAACAGCCGAGAGATGGATGCGATCGTGGCGAACATCCTGCCGATGAACGAATCGACGATCTCGACCGCGGAGATGTCGATGACCACCCCATGCGCACCAGTGGCACTGATCCGCTCGGCCAGGTCTTCCTGCAGCGCCACCACGCTCTGGTCCTGCAGATCGACCTGGATCGAGACCAGCAGGACGTCACCGATCTTGAGGATCGGCACTCGCTCCATCAGCCGACCCTCTCGTCCCGGCCCCGAACGACCTTGGCGCCCGCGCGTCGAAGTGCGTGCCGCAGGGCGTCGGCCAGGGACGCCTTGGTGGTGATGTTGCCGAAGTCGATACCCAATGCCACGATGGTCTGGGCGATCTGCGGCCGGATCCCCGAGATGATGCACTCGGCGCCCATCAGCTGAGCGGCGACGACGGTCTTCAGCAGGTGCTGCGCCACCTGGGTGTCCACGGCCAGCACGCCGGTGATGTCGATGATCGCGTGCTCGGAGCCGGTCTCCACCAGAGCCTCGAGCAGCTTCTCCATCACGACCTGGGTACGGGCGGAGTCGAGTGTGCCGACCAGCGGCACTGCCAGCACGCCCTCCCACAGCTTCACGACCGGCGTGGTGAGTTCGAGCAACTGCTCGGACTGCTCCTTGATGATCTCCTCGCGGCTGCGGGTATAGGACTCGAAGGTCCACAGGCCCAGCGCGTCCAGCAGCGTGGAGAACGCCATGACCTGACGGAACAGCTGCGGATCGGCATCCTGCTCGGTCAGTTCGAACACGGTGCGTTTCAAGGCGAACACGACGATCGCCGTCTCCGACGGGGTGAACCCCTGCCGGGCACGGGCTCGGGAGAAGTCCTGCAGAAGTGCCTTGACCTCGGTGTACTCGTCCTTGCCCAGGTCGCTGCCATCGTCGGTCAGCACCGGCCGCAGCGCGGCGAAGACATCGCGGACTTCCCGTTCCAACTCCGTCTCGGTCAGCCTGCCCCGCACCGTCGGGGCCGCGGCCTTCACCCACTTCTCGATCAAGGTGTCCGTGTTCGCGTGCAGTAGTTCTGCTAGGCGGTGCGTGCTACCTGCCTCGGCGACCACTCAAGCCTCCTCGCTGTGACCAGTCTGTGCGGACACACACTAATGCCGTGCGAGGCACATAGCGTGCGCGCCGGGGCCGAAGGACCTCGGCGGGCGCGACCACACCGGCGCAGCACGTCAGAACCGTTGTGCCGCCACAGTCCTGAGTGCTGGACCGGCCGTATCCGGCGCCCACCGGTCAGGTCGCCGTCGAGCTCGTGCAGGAAGTCGTGCCGGCCTTCGACGAGGCGATGACCAACGTCGTCGCACATGCCTATCGCGATCTCCGGCACAGGCGTCCTGGAACAGCACGCCACCTACCGCGCCGACGAGCGGCAGATGACGATCGCCGTCGCCGACCACGGGTACTGTCGGTTACCCGGCGTCGACCACGCAAATGCCCGGCTATTGCCCGGCTGTTGCCCGGCGGGCGGGGCCTGATTCTCATCCGTGCGCCGGCCGAGCGCGCCACGATCGACACGGACGAAAACGACACCAACGCACGCGTGAGATGGTGCCCCGTGATCGGCGAAGACCGGATGCCACTGGGATTCCCACTCAGGTGACCGCGACGTCGACCCGTTCGGCCAGCGCATCCTCGCAACGAACATGTGACACGCGTGGGGCGGATCACCGTGAGTCAGGCGGTGAAGGGCGTGGGGCCGAAGCGGCCCCACGCGATGAATACCGCGACAACGAGGTAGGTCACGTTCAGCACCACGAACTTGTTGAAGCCGTCCAGGCGAACATGGGTGATCATCGCGCCCACCATCAGCAGGACCCAGCAGACGGCCGTCACCGGCACCAGAACCGGTGCGATGTCGACCACAGCGGGCACGATCAGGGCGACGGCGGCCAGAAGTTCGAGGACCCCGAGGGTCTTGACGAAGCCGACGCTCGCGTTTTCGGTCCACTCCCCGCCCGACGTCGCGGCCAGTTTCGCCTTGGGCACGAATGCCTTGCTGACACCGCCGGTCAGGGCCACCGCGGCGAGCAGTCCGGCGGCGATCCACAATGCGAGGTTCATGAGGTTCCCTTCGTTTCCTGGGTTCTGCCTCAAGACACCGCGCGATCGAGTCTTGTGACGTTCCATGAGTCAGGTCACTCCACGGACAGCGCCGGTGCTCGCGCGCAACTGCAACGGGACTACAAGGGGACTACAAGGGGACTACAAGGGGACAAGACCATGAGCCACGGCCGCGCCGCGTTACGGCATCGCATCGCGAGGCGCGGACGATACCCACAGGCGATATCTGTCGCGAGGTACGGGCGCTGGTCGACACCAACCGCTTCGTGTCCGTAGGTCAACCAGCGCACGGACGGCATCCGCGGCGCGACCCCCGGGACGGGACAAGACCGGGGACGGAGCGGGCTCGTGGATCATCCAGGTCATCGAGTGAGCGACGGACTGGGGTCGCGATGGTCACCTGGCGACGCTGTCGCTTGGGCGAGAACCCGTGCTGAAGATCAGGTTTTCGGGACAGACAGAACCCAGCAGGCGGTCAGGCGGTCAGGCGGTCAGGCGGTCAGGCGGTCAGGCGGTCAGGCGGTCAGGCGGTCAGGCGGTCAGGCGGTCGAAGGCAACCACGACGCGCGGCCCGCTTGCGTCGGAACCCAGCAGCCGTCGATGGTCGTGTTCGGTGCCGGCGTGTCGTCCGAGAGGTCGAGCAGTTGCGCCAGCACGTCGTGTGCCTGCCCGGAAGCGCGCCACAGTGTGGTGGTGGGTTGCAGGATGTCGAGCTCGTCACCAGGTATCCGGACGGCCTTCGCCTCGTCCTCCGAACGGAGCACGACCACGTCGATCACGTTGTGGTGGACCCGCACACCCTGAATGGCGAGGAGGTCACCGCTGGCGTCCCGGGGATGGATGAACCGGAACCCATGTCTGATCAGCGCGAGGAGCAGCTCTGTAGTGTTGTCGATCAGGTCAGGTGTGCGACCCATCGAACTCACCATCCTTGACAGCGATCAAGAACCCGGCCAGGTGGTTGGCGGGATGGACGAGGGCGGGACCGCGGGGATCGCGGGAGTTCCGCAGCGCGGTGTTGCCGCCGGATAAGCGCGCCAGTTCCACGCAGTTCCCCTCCTTGCCGCTGTAGCTGCTCTTGCGCCAGGCAGCGCCTGCCCACCGTTCGGCCGGGACGCCGCTCCGAACGTCGACGTTCATCACTCCCGCGTCTCCTTCGCCGGTGCGGCTCATCCGGCCCTGAGTCCGTTACCGCTGCCGGCAAACAGCTCGGCCCACTGCTCACGGCCGGCGTCCGTGCCATTCACCTCAGGCGTTTGCCTCTTGCCGTTGGAACTGGCGTCTGCACGTGCACGATGGAACCGGCGATACGGTAACACCCGGGCGGGGCGCTGTGGAGGGCACGGCAGCAGGCCGACGCGTTTATCACACGGACGCGCGAATAAAGCAGCCTGACAGTGCGGGATTTCGTGCCATGGCGGGCATACCGAAAGGTGCTGCCCGGTTCGGGACGATCAGATGTCCGCGCGCAACTTCGCCAGCAACTGGCGACTGCCGTCGGGTGTCTCCGCGCTGACGGCCAAGCCGTCCATGGCGCGACTGTAGATCTCGACTTCCTCGAACTTCTCGACGTAGAGCGCACCGGCCACGTGCTCGACATAAGCGACGTTCGGCAGTTCGGGCTCGGCGAAACGCAGCAGGGTGAACGCGCTCTCCGCGGCGGACCCGCTCTTGTGGAAAGGCACGACCTGGACCGAAACATTCGGTTGCGCGGTCATCTCCAGGAGGTGACCGATCTGATCCCGCAGTACCCGCTCGCCACCCAGCGGGCGGTGCAGTACCGCTTCGTCGATGATTGCCCACATCTTCGGCGCCTGCGGGCCGAGCAGTATCTTCTGCCGCTGCCGGCGTAGGGTCACGCGCCGCTGGATCTCCTCGTGCGCCGCCGGCGGTTCACCGTGACCGGCGACCGCACGTGCGTATTCCTCGGTCTGCAACAGGCCCGGCACGAACATCAGTTCGTAGGTCTGGATCCGCGACGCGGCCTCCTCGAGACCGACAAAGTCCTCGAACCACTTCGGGATGAGATCGCTGTACGGATGCCACCAGCCGAGTTGGTTGGACTGCGTCACCAGGTCGAGGAACTGCTGGCGTTCGACGTCATTGGTGATGCCGTAGAGGGTCAGCAGGTCGGCCACGTCGCGTTCCTTGAATCCGACTTGACCGGTTTCGAGCCTGCGCATCTTCGATTCGGACGCACGGATCGTGTACCCCGCGTCCGCGCGGCTGAGCTGCGTCGCCTCGCGCAATCGGCGCAGTTGCGCGCCCAAGATGATGCGGCGGACAGTCGGACCGACGCCGGGCTCGCCGTGCGCGCTGCCTGCCGTCGTCATTCCGCTCCTACTTGTCCGTTCCGCACTTGAGGCGCCTGATATTACCGGACGTGACTCCGTCTCCTGCCCGTCATACACCCGTCCGGGCTAATCGATTGCGTTTACAGGCGTAGCGGGCCGCCCTAGGCTTGCCCGGGCGCATATCCCCTTCCCCCTCCAGGTCCTGCGGAGTCCCTGATGAGCGATACCGTTGCTGCCGTTTCCACCTCCAAGCCACCGGTCGGCGTCGATCCGACCAGGGCGAGCATCGCCCGGGTGTACGACGCCTTTTTGGGCGGCAAGGACCATTACGCGATCGATCGCGAGGTCTTCGAGGGGGTGCGGAAGGTCGCGCCGGAGGCACAGGACCTGGCGATCGAGAACCGGAGTTTCCTGATCCGCGTGTGCCGCTTCATCGCCATGCAGACCGGCATCACCCAGTATCTGGACTGCGGTTCGGGTCTGCCCACGGCCGAGAACATCCACCACGTCGTCCAGCGGATCCGCCCCGAATCCCGGGTGGTCTACGTCGACAACGACCCGGTGGTACTCGCGCACGGGCGTGTCTTGTTGCAGGAAAATGACCAGACACATTTCGTCGCGGCCGACATCTTCCAGCCATCGGAAATTCTCGACAACGAACTGATTCGGAAGTACATCGACTTCGCCGAACCAGTGGCGTTCCTGCAGCTAGGGACTTTCCATCACTACGACGGCCCCCGGGAACGACCGGCCGAGGTCATGCGCCAGTACGTCGACGCCCTGCCGTCGGGTTCCTTCGTCGCCATCAGTCACTTCCTCGATCCGGAGAACGAATACACCCAGGTGGCCCGCAGGATGGAGGACGTGTTCGTCCACAGTCCGATGGGTTCGGGCACCTTCCGAACCTACGACGAACTGCATGAGCTGTTCAGCGGATTGGAACTCGTCGAACCGGGTCTGCAACGGTGTGCGGACTGGTGGCCGGACGGTCCCCACCTTCGACCGCTCAACCCCGTGCAGCACTGCATCGCCGGTGCCGTAGGCCGTAAGCCCTGACCGGCGCAAGCAGGCGCCTGCCGCGCGGCCCGCGGAGGCTGACGACCAGCGCGGCAGTGCGCCACGGTCGCTGAGCGGGAGGTGCCGGCTCCGCGACCCCGACATCCGGCAACGTTCGACCAACCGTGTTCAGTGCACGATACGGCTACCGATTTGTCGCGTTGCCGGCATTCTGCGACGTCATCGCGGTGTCCAGCGCTGAGGCCTGCCCCGACTCACTACAGCATGATCGACACCGGTCGGCGCGGGTAGTCAGCGCGCTAGGCGGACTGCCACAGCTCGATGCGGTTGCGGGGTCGGTGACCCAGCCGAAGCGGTCGACGCCTGCCATTTCCTGGGTCTCCTCGGCTACGCCGGCGCCCTTGCCGCGGAGCTGGGTGAGCATGGCGTCCAGGTCCCGGACCCGGAAGTTCAGCATGGGTCCGAAGCGCGGATGAAGTATCCACCGATGCCGAGCACGCGTTCCGCGCCGTGATCCTGCCAGCCGCGGCCGGACCGGGGCAGGTGACACCCGGACCGCCAAGCCGGTCGGCCCGCTGCCCCCGAGCTCGCGTGAACGTTGTTGGTCAGCGCACCAGCAGTACCGATGTGACGATCGGATCAGCCCACGGACCGGAACCGAGGCGGAGAAGTCCGTACGGAGTTCGATCGACCGTGGTTGTTTGCTCTACCTGGCATTCCTCTTCACTTGCCAGCTCATCGCGGCGCCACGTGCGCGGCCGGCCACCGTCGAGACGATCCGCTCCAGCGGTCCCTGGCCCACCAGCAGGCGCCACACCACCGCGAAGACGAGCGCACCGGCCACCGTCAGCCCGTACAGGGCATTGTCGTAGTCGTTGAGCACGCCCGTGCCCAGGACCAGTGCGTGGGCGGAGTAGATCGTCAGTGTCATGGCACCGGCCACGGCCACGGGCCACAGCAGACGTCGCGCGAGGCGAAGCTTGGTCACCAGCAGTACAGCGCCGAGGACGGCCATGGCGACGCCCAGGGTGTGCACGGCGTCGAACGGGGTGCCTGAATGATGGCTGCGTACTGCCAGCCACCACCACGACGGCAGACGGTCCGCGTCCCAGAGGACCTCGTTGTGGACCGTCGCCGGACCCCCCGGGTCCGGGCCGTTCACGGCGATCAGGTGCTGTAGGCCGCCGAAATCGAACAGGAGCGCCGAGGAGGCGAACCAAGCGACAACGGCCATGAGCAGCCCGCCACCCAACAGCCAGGCAGCCACCCTGGTCGAGGACAGGTCAAGCCTGCCGATCGCGAGACCAGCGCAGATGTAGATCATGTAGATGACCGCCGGGAAACCGCCGGTGACGAAGAGTTCGAGCAGGAAGCCGAGCGGATGGGTGACCAGATCGGTGAACGTCAAGCTGTTGTCCGGCAATGAGTCCAGGCCCAGGCTGGTCGCCCCGAGGAGGATCAGCGGGCCCACCACGACCAGCCCGCCGGCGATCCAGGCCAGCGTGCGCGGTCGTAGGCCGATCAACGGGATCGCCAGCAGAAAATACAGTCCGTAGTAGGGCAGAATCACTTCGAGGTCGCCGGACCCGTACCCGAGCGCGAGACCGATGGACCCGATCGCCAGGGCCCGCACAGCCAGGCCCACCCTGGTGGCCCGACGTGCATCTCCTTGCACTGGATGCTGGCCGCCGGTGATGAAGGCCACGCTGATGCCCGCCACCATCACGAACAACGTCGCCGACCGGCCGGTCACCGTCTGGACGGCAAGCGACGGGTTGCCGTTGTCGTCGAAGACGTTGTAGATGTTCGCCGCAAGCATCGAAAACAGTGCGACTCCCCGCGCGACGTCGACACCCAGAATCCGCGCTTTCGTCGGCGTGGCCGGTGCGGCCGCCCTCGTCGCCTGCTCACCCATCGCCCGCCACCAGCGCTCGCGGGCGGTTCACACATCCGCAAGCTTCAACAGATGGCGCGGTCCTGAGGAGAGTCTTCGGTACGTCACCAGGGAAAGGCATGAGTTCACCTCGTTCTTCGGCTCACGGCAAGAAACCCGCAACTGATCTACCGGGTCTCCCGGAATGGGATCGTCATAGTCCTGTCCCGTGGTCATCGGTGGTCCCCCGGGGATCGCGGCAGGTGGTCGAGCTCGGCCCGGAAAGGACAGTGCCCGTGCGCTCCGGTGACCAGCATGTCCAGCCCCGCCAGCACCAGCAGCACGTCGAGAACCACCGTAACGGCGCTTGCGGCCTGGTCAGAGCACGATCTCGGCGATGGTCGCGGCAAGACCCGGCTCGATGCCGCCGAGCCGCTCGGCGGGGGGGATGTGCACCATCCGCCAACCCGATGCGGGTTTCAGTGGTGAGAGCGGTTGGTGTGCCATGACATCCCTTCCGGTCGGCAGGCCATCCACGCTGCTCCTCCGTGCCGCCGTCCGGCGACGGGCCAATGTCGCCACCACAAGAGAACAAAGTCCTGCCCGGCGTGCGCTCGACGCCGACCACCGAGGCCACGAGACCAAGACCTCGGCGAGGTCCTGCCCCGTTGCGCAGTGTCGGCGCCGACCTCGCCGAAGGTGAAGTCCAACAGCCACGGTCGGCCCTCGGCGTCGACGGGAATGTTGTCGGCCCGCGGGTCGCGGTAGGCGATCCGGGCCGCGGTCAGCGCGGCGACCTGTCCCCAGATCTCGGCCAGCAGTGCATGGTCGACGTCCCAGCGCGCCAGCCGCCGCACACGGCGGCCGGGACATGGCTGGCCGCCTGTTGGGAACCCTCTGTGGCGGCATCGAAGTGGCCCAGAAGCACCGCGGGCCGCACATGGCCTGCTGCGGGTGAGGTTCTCGTGGGCGTGGATCCTGATGGACGGGCCTCGCGCCGCGCGACCACGCACGCGGCGCCGAGGACCAGCGGCCGCAGCCCGGGCATCGACGTCCGGATCAGCGGAATTCGTAGAAACGCCTAGCGTTGGGACATGGCTGCTGGTCGTACCGACCCACGGAGCACGCCGACGGCGGCCGAGGACCCCATTCCGTCGGTCCCCGCGCTGCCATGGCGGACCGCGCGCACGGTCACTGTCGGCAATGCGGCCGCGGCGCTGTCGCGTGCCTGCCGGCTGGGCCGGGGCGGTGTCGTCGGCGGCCGCGTGATGCACGCCCTGCATCCGGGCATCTTGGCCGAATTGTGCCGCAACCGCACCGTCGTGCTGGTCACCGGCACCAACGGCAAGAGCACCACCACCCGCATGCTCGCCCGCGCGGTCGGCACGCCGGCGGAGGTGGCCTGCAACGCCAGTGGCGCCAACATGCCCGACGGGCTGACCGCCGCGCTCGCCCAGCAGCCCACGGCCCGGTACGCCGTGCTGGAGGTCGACGAACGCTACCTGCGCGCGGTATCGGCCACGGTCACCCCGGCCGCGGTGGTGCTGCTCAACCTCAGTCGCGACCAGCTTGACCGGGTCGCCGAGGTCCGGCACACCATGCGCGTCTGGCAGGAAGCCCTTGCCGGGTGCGCCGATGCCACGATCGTCGCCAACGCGGACGATCCGCTGGTGGTCAGCGCGGCGAGCGCTGCCAGGCGGCACGTCTGGGTCGGCGCGGGCTCCGCATGGCACGAGGACAGCGCCATATGTCCCCGCTGCGACCTGCCGCTGCGCCGGACCCGCCAGGGCTGGGACTGCCGCTGCGGGCTGAGCAGCCCGCGCCCGGACTGGCGCGTGTCCGGGCCGGAGCAGCTGACCGGGCCCGACGGGCGGGCCGAGCCCGTGACACTCGGGCTGCCGGGCCTGGTCAACCTCGGCAACGCCGCGGTCGCCGTCGCCGCCGCCGTCAGCCTCGGGATATCGGTCCCCCGCGCCGTGAGCGGCGTCGAGTCGGTCATCGAGGTCGACGGCCGGTACCGGATCGTGTCGTACCACGACCACCCGGTGCGGACGCTGCTGGCCAAGAACCCGGCGGGCTGGCTCGAGACCCTCCGCATCCTCGGCGAGCACCCGCTGGTCCTGGCGATCAACGCGCGGGAGGCCGATGGCCGCGACCTGTCGTGGCTCTGGGACGTGCCGTTCGAAAGGCTGCGGGGACGGCACATCACCGTCTGCGGTGAACGCGCGGCCGACCTCGCCGTCCGGCTGGACTACGCGGGCGTGGCCCACCGGGTTCGCCGCGATCCCTGTCAGGCCATCGTCCTGCTACCGCCGGGACCGGTGGACGTGGTCGCCAACTACAGCGCTTTCCGGGAACTCACCGCGAGGTTCGCCGATGGCTGGTGAGTCGGCGGTCCGCATCGGTCTGGTACTGCCCGACGTGCTGGGCACCTACGGGGACAACGGCAACGCCGTGGTGCTGCGCGAGCGCCTCCGCCGGCGGGACCTGGCGGCCACCGTCGTGCCGCTCACGATCGATCGCATCGTTCCGGACTCCCTGGACATCTACCTGCTCGGCGGCGGCGAGGACTCCGCGCAGTCGCTGGCCGCGCACCATCTGGCCGGGCAGCCGGGTCTGCGGCGCGCCGCCGCCCGTGGCGCGCCGATGCTGGCCGTGTGCGCGGGCCTGCAACTGTTCGGCCACCAGTTCACGACTACCAACAGCGAGGCCGAATGCGGCCTGGGGCTGCTGGACCTGGTCAGCATCGCGGCGCGCCGACGCGCCATCGGTGAGGCCGTCACCAGACCCATGACCGGCGCGCTCGTCGAGCCGCTGACCGGTTTCGAGAACCACCAAGGCCGCAGCGTCCTCGGCGCCGACGCCCGGCCACTGGCGCGGGTGGCGCGCGGCGTCGGCAACGGCGACCACACCGAGGGGGCCGTCAACGGCCGCCTGATCGGCACCTATCTGCACGGACCGGTCCTGGCTCGCAACCCCGAACTGGCCGACCTGCTGCTGACCTGGGTGGTGGGTGCCCCGCTGGCCCCGCTCGACCTCCCCGCGCTGGGGATGCTGCGCCACGAACGCCTCGGCCGAATCCACCGCCGCACACCTCGCTTCGGTCTGGCGGCCGACCGGCGACGCCCCTGAGCTTGCCGCCCGGGGCGCACGCCCGATGTGCACCGGAAGGCGGCGACCCGTAGCTGTCAAGGCCGCCGGTGCAGGGCACCGTCACCGGGTTCGCACGGTCCAGGGCGGCGAAGTCGATGCGGGTCGATCCCGGCCGCGTCCGGGGACAGTGGCGTGAGCCCAGCCCTGGCGCCGATGGTCGTCGTCAGCCCTGCGTCGGCCTGTCCTCACGCGGCACGCCGACGACGGTCGTCTCGGGTGTTCGTGGCGGGGTTTCCGCTCCAGTGTGCCCGTGGTGGGACTTCTTCGCCCTTCATGAGGAAGGAGTCGGCGGTGAGCGTAGCGCCGTCGCCCATCGTGACTCCGTAGTGGACCAGGGCGCCGACCCCGATGGTGCAGCCGGAGCCGATCGTGATGCGTTCGGCCTTGAACGTGCCGTCCTCCTGCGAGTGGCACTGGAGCTTGCTGTTGGCGTTGAGGGTGACGTCGTCGCCGATCGCCACGAGTGTCTTGTCCGGTATCGAGCAGCCGTCGTCGAAGACCCGCCGGCCCATCCTGACCCCCAGCATCCGCCAGACCACGGTCTTGAACGGCGTGCCGTTGAAGGCCTGCAGGTAGGCCATCGAGGCAGCCTTCCAGAAGCGCTCGTGCCGCCAGAAGCGGATGTCGTAGATCGAGCAGTACAGCGGCTGCAAAGGGTGCACGATCTGGGCAGCACGCTCGACCGCCCCGTAGTAGCAGACACTGAACACGACCCCCACGACCGAGGCCAGCGCGATCACGGACACCCCGAGCGTGCCGTAGAACGCCGCAGTGGCCCACCCGAGCAGCAGGAGCGCGAAGAAATAGAGCCAGCGCGCCAGCAGGAACATCAGCGCAGTGCGGGTGTTGTGCTTGTTCTTCGCGACCAGGCCCCGATGCAGCTCGTCGCCGGACCTCAAGTGGTCGAACTGGCGGTCGCGCGCCACCGTGCGCGGGATCTCGAAACTCGGTGAGCCCAACAGACCCACGTTCTCGCGGACCGGACCGTCGATCGGAACCAGCACCTTCGTCCCGAGCAGGCAGTTCTCTCCGGTCCTGGCCTGCGCGGGATAGACGATGTTGTTCCCGAGGAAGCTGTGCCCGCCGATCGACGCCCCCGACACCCGGAACGACGTGCTCGAGAAATCGGCATCGACGATCGACAACCCATCCGCGATCATCGTGCCGCTGCCGACTGTGCTCTGGAACGGGGTCTCATGCTTGACCAGGGATCCGAAGTTCGATCCCGTCTGCTCGATCCGGCCCAGGTCGTAGCCGAGGTAACGCAGGTAGTGCACGATCGCGGAGCTGTCCCCGAAGAGGGTGACGAAGAACCGCAAGTTGGTGATGAACCTGATCGCCCGCAGCACCGAGTAGTGGAAGCCGTAGAGCCGGTAGACCTTGTCCGGTGTGAGGAACAGGTTCAGCAGGCGCGGCACGATCGCGGCGCCCAGCAGACCCAGCAGCGTGACACCGAAGAAGATCACGAAGGAGACGACCAGGGCGTCCCGGTAGAACGTCCAGCTGGTGAACGCGGCAGCCGGGGTGCCCAGCGGCGCCGTGAGCTGTGGGACCTGCTCCACGAGCAGGTCGACGGCGCCGATGGCCAGCGGCAGGTACACCAACAGAATGGTCAGCAGCTGAGTGACGCCGTAGGAGAACCTCCGGACCTGGCCGCATCTGGCGGGGGCGACCCCGCGGTAGTCCGCCTCGGTCCGCACCGCCGGTGAGCCGTGCCAGTGCTCGCCCGCCGGAACAGCCTGCCCGGGATGCAGCGAGGAGACGTGCCCGAGCTGGGCGCCATCTCCCAGCTCCGTGTCGATATCGATCACCGACATCTCGCCCACGAACACGTTCTTCCCGAGGGTGACCGAGCCGGTCTGGATCACGCCGGCCTGGACCTGGTAGCCGGTGAAGAACGTATCCTTGCGGATCACCGTGCCCTCACCGATCGTGAGCAGGTCGGTGCACGCGGGCACAGTGCGGGAGAAGATCGCGACTCCCCGGCCGATCTTCGCGCCCAGCGCCCTGAGGTAGAGCACGTACAACGGTGAGCCCGGCAACAGCAACACCACCAGGCTCCGCTGCACCAGCGTCTTGACCAGCCAGAAACGAAAGTAGGCCAACGTCCACACCCGGATCCGCTGCGGCTTCCACCGTCCGACGAGCACCCACTTCGCCACGATCGGCAGGATGCACAGCCCGACGAAGCCGGCACCGGCGAACAGCACCAGCCGCAGATAGATCTCGAGCAGGCCGCCGGCCCCGGCAGAGACCCACAGCGCACCACGCTCCACGATGAACGCGGCAAGGTAGGAATACCCAACGAAAGTGAGGAGCTGGAGCAGCCCGCACAGCACGTACTGTGCCCTGCCGGCCCGCGCGGGTGCCTCGGCCGGCTCCTCGGCCGCCACATCCACCGGCACGGGCTCGTGATCCCCGAGCGCGGTCGCCAGGCTCCTGATCGTCGGGTTGGCGTAGATGTCCTTCATGGATACCGAGGGCACCTCAGGGCGCTTGCGGACGCGGGCGCAGAAATGTGCCATCACCAACGAGTTCGCACCCAGATCTTCGAAGAAGTCGCTGTCGGCCGAGACATGGTCGACTTGCGCGACATCCGCGAGAACCTCGGCGAACACCCGTTCGGTGCTGGTTTCCAGGCCCGGGTGGCCTGCCAGGTCGCCCGGAGGTACTGCCGGATCCGTTGTCGGTGCGTCGAATGCTTCTCTCACCACGTAAAGTCCATTGGTCAAGTCCATTAATCGAAGGATTTTCGCGAATTTTCGCGACAGAGATATGCTGGGAGCGTGCAACAGTCGCGCGTGGCACCCGCGACGACGCACCTACGCTTGGGGTGTCCCATGGGAACCGGAAATGTGGCCGACCTCGACGGCCTGGCGGTCAACGGGCAGGTCCGACGCCCCCGCACAGCAACGCGTACCAGCCCAGGAGGATCCGGGGCGGCGACAGTCTGAGCACCCTCTCAGCGCGGGGTCGTTCTTGGCCACCCGGAACCGGGTCTGGCGGTTGCCAGGCCTGCGCAGCGGGCCGAGGCAACTCGCGACGGTAGCCGCACCGTCACCCCAGACTCCATACGTACCATCACCTATTCCTCCTCAGCAGGGGCACTGGCCGTCCCGCGGCAACATTCAGGTGTGGTGCACGTCTGACTGTACTAGCGGCGGACACGTCGGTCCGGGCTCGCGGGCGCGGCCTCCGACGCGGGCATCCTCCAGTGGTCGCCGACCCCGGCCACAGCGATCGCCGCGGCCTCGTTGCCGCGTCGCACCTCCAGGACAACCACCCACAGTTGGCCATCCACACAGGATTTCCAGCGAAGTCACCCGATTGGGGGGTTTCCGACCGGCAGGCTCCGAACGTGTCGTCGCGGGCCGTAGTTGTTCCCGGTGCCGCCGCCGACAGCGGCGCGCCTATGGCCGGTGTCGTGGCGGATGCCCAGGCGTCAGCGACGACTCGGCGCCCCGGAGGATGAGCCGGCGGAGCGCGGCCTGCGGTGCTCGCAGGACGTGACCCCTCCGGTGCCGAAGACCGCGTCCCAGCTGTCCACCGGCGCCCGCCGATGGTCGTGTCCGTTGCTCGCGGTCGTCACGCAACCACGGTCCACCACGGATCAAGCAAGTGCAGTTGCAGCACTGGATCAGGTCGACGCGGTGTGGGTCGGTGATGGCGTGGTTGATGCGCCGCACGCCCGGGTGGATCGTCAACGGCTGGATGTCAGTCACCGAGAGCTCGCCTGGCCGCCGGCGCGTCCGCGACGATCCGCCCGCTCATCCAAGCCATCCAGGCCGCTTCCGCGTGGTTGGGCCTCGGCGTCCTCTGCGCGCGGGACATGATCTCGGTCATCAGTGTCACTTCCATGATCGGGAGTGCCACCGACCGTTTGCAGTCCCGCACCGGGCAACTGACCGCCGACGCCGCCGAGACCAGCATTAGTGGACCACGTAGTCCAATTCATAGTGCCCCAGTTGCGCCAGATCGTCCGCGACGGTCTCGCGTCGACGATTCACGGACAGGCCAACGGGCCGTCCGGCATGCCGGACGGCCCGTTGGGGGGAAGGGGATCAGAGGATGGGGATGGTCACCGGGCCGAAGCCGACGGTGTCCAGACCGTCCAGATCCTGGAACTGCGGATCAGTGTTGTTCAGTGGCGGGTGGTACGTGACTTGCACGTTCGCGGCAGCGCCGAGTACTGCGCCAGCGAGCGTCAGATTGGCAACCGCCTTGTTCGGCGGGTTGTCATCCGTGATGGACACGCCCACCACGGCGCGAGCCACACCGTTGACGGTCACCGAGAAGCGGTTCGCCGCAGGATCGCCTTGAGCAGTGGCGAGCATCTCCTGGTCGAACTGCATCTGCACCACGTCCGAGCCGTGCAGAGCCTCGTTGTTGCCGGTCGGTGCCGGAGCCGTGTCAGGCTTGCCGACCGGGTTCTGTGCGACCGGGCCGACCACGCCGTTGCCCGGGTTGGTCCAGAAGCCCTGGCTGACACAGGTTTCCGGCGTCGGGGCGGTCCGGGTGGCCACGTAGCTGAAGCCGTGGGTCGCCCCCGGCGTGTCGGTGAAGTTGGCCGTGGTGGTGAATCCACCCTCGGCCGGGCTGAACGCCAGCGGCGGCACCGGGGTGGGAACCAGGTTGATCGGCGCGCCCACGCGGCCACCGGTCACCGGGTTGTACTCCTGCCGCGTCGCGGTCAACGACCAGACCTCGTTGGCGTCACTGCTCGGGATGGTGATGGTGAAAATGAGCGTGCCGGAGACCCTCTCGACGAAGGTGAGGAGGTCCCCGCAGGGCCCGGTCACGATGAGGGCGTTGGGGCGGCCTGCTGCCGACGCCGTACCTGCCGTGATCATGGTCAGGCTGGTGCCGACGATGGCCAGAGCTGCCACCGCCCCCAATATCCGTCTCAACTTCATACTTGTCGCCTTTGCATTGTGTGTGCCGCCAGGCCGAAAGCAGGATCGAATTAGTTTTCGACACTTCCAGTCAGACGACGCTGTTGACGGCCTAACGCGGCATTTCGCGCCATGACGCCGTTCTCATGGTGCTGCCGTGACCGCCCACTACAAATATTCGGAGACAGTGGGTTAAGAGGGTATTCGTTGGATCATCGATCCCCCGGGTTCAAGCGCGCAATACGCGATCCTCCGGGAGTCTCGCCATCGGTGATCCCACAGGAGAAGGCTGCCGGTGGCCGATGCGCACAGGAAGCCTGAAGTAGAGGGGATTAGTACCCCCTCGATTGGGGGTGCGACGAAGTGATCCGCGTTTGTGCCGATGTTCGCGCGACGACGGACGGTCGTTAGGCCGCGATTGCGTACTCCGCGGTAGGCTCGTTGTGTTTCCTACTGTACTTACGGCATACACGGCTGATCTTCCGGGTATCCCCTGACACATCATCCCAGGACAGCCGGCCTTGGAGTCGCTGTCATGAGCTGTGGAACGCGGTCTCCGGGCATGATGACCCCATGCGGATCAACGCGGTGAGGTGGCTCAGCGGCCTGGTCTGGATCGGCAGCTGGCGGATCGTCTACCTCGAAATCTTTCGCTGGCATCACCTCACCAGAACGCTCCGCTTCAGCCCGCCACCACCGCGTCCCGGCTGGCCGACCCCGAAGCCTGGCCTGCCGCTGCGCGCCGTCCGCGTCGTCGCCATCGCCGCGCCCGCAGTGTTCGTCGCGGCCACGATCCGGCGAGCACGGCTCACCAGCACCTCACCCGGCCTCCTGCTAACCTTCTACAAACGTGTAGATGACCGGAGGTAGAGCCCATTTCCGCACCCACCCGGACCCGGCAGCCGATCACCTTGGGCGAGAAGTCCGGCTCGCATGTCCTGCTCGTCAAGCTCTTCACCGTGGTGCCCTTCCTGGCCCTGCTGGGCGCGGTGCCGCTTGCCTGGGGCTGGGGACTGAGCTGGACGGACGTCGCGCTCACCGTCGCCTTCTACGGTCTGACCTGCCTGGGCATCACTGTGGGCTTCCACCGCTACTTCACGCACGGCGCGTTCAAGGCCCGCCGTGGGCTGCGGATCGCGCTCGCCGTGGCAGGCAGCATGGCGATGGAAGGCCCCGTCATCGGCTGGGTGGCCGACCACCGGCGCCACCACGCCTTCGCCGACCGCGAAGGCGATCCGCACTCGCCGTGGCGATTCGGCACCTCAGCCGGCGGGCTGGCCAAGGGTTTCTGGTACGCACACGTGGGCTGGCTGTTCGAACGCGAGACGACCAACCCCCAGCGGTTCGCTCCCGACTTGCTCGCGGACGACGACATCCGCACCGTCCACCGGCTGTTCCCGGTGCTCACCGTCCTCACCCTGCTCGCGCCCGCGCTACTGGGCGGCCTCATCGGCATGTCATGGTGGGCGGCCGGCACCGCGTTCTTCTGGGCGAGCCTGGTGCGGGTCGCCGTGCTGCACCACGTGACCTGGTCGGTGAACTCGATCTGCCACCTGGTCGGCACCCGGCCGTACCGGTCCCGTGACCGCTCGGCGAACGTCTGGCCGCTGGCACTGCTGTCGTGCGGCGAGTCCTGGCACAACGCCCACCACGCCGATCCCACCGGCGCCAGGCACGGCGTCGGCCGCGGCCAGTTGGATGTCTCCGCTCGGGTCATCTGGCTGTTCGAGCGGCTACGCCTGGTGGACGCGGTGCGCTGGCCACGCCCGGAACGGCTGGCCCGGCTCGCCGTCGAGGACTGAGTCACCGGAGGGCGCGCGACCGCACCGTGTCAGGGGCTTCCTGCGTGGTCGTCGCCGTCGCGTGTCGCGACCTCGGCGGCGAGAGGTTGCGGGGGCGTGCCGTCGCGCCGGTCCGGTCGCGGCGCGGCAGGCAACCGAAGTCGCAACGTGGCCCCCGACCGTCCGGTGTGGACGACTGACAACGAGCCGCTGTGGCGTGCCGCGACCTCACTGACCAGGGCCAGGCCGAGGCCGTAGCGGCGGCGCACGCCCGGCAGCGCGTCCGAAGGTGATGTGGCGAACCGTTGGAACATCGTCGACTCGATGTCCGGCGCGATGCCCGGTCCGTCGTCGGCGACGTCCACCACCATGTCGCGCCCGGTCGAGCTGACGGTTACCAGTACCTCGCCGTCGGCGTGCCGGATGGCGTTGTCCAGCAGGGCGGTCATCGCCCGGCGCAGGGCGGCTCGCGCAGCCAGGACCGGTGACGGCTCACCGACCGTTTCGCACGTCAGTGTCACGCCGAGTTCATCGGCCAGCGGTCGGGCCGAATCCATCGCCTGGCCGACGAGTCCGGGTAGCCGGACCAGCTCGTTCGCGGGCTGGTCGCGGGGGTCGGCGGCCAGCAGCAGGTCGTCGAGGATATCGGCGAGGTGGCGAGCGTCCGCCACCAGGGCGTCGAGGTCGGAGGTGTTCGTCGCCACGCCGAGTACGCGCCGCACGAGTTGTGCACGCGTGCTCAGCAGTGTCAGCGGGGTGCGCAGTTCATGGCCCGCATCCGCGACGAACCTGCGTTGCAGGGCCAATGCGGCGGCCAGTGGCGCGACCGACCGCCGGGCCAGCCAGAAGCCGATGCCGGCCGACAGCGGTAACCCGGCGATGCCGCTGACCGCGAACGCTGCCAGCAGCCGGTCGCGCTCGGCGTGGTCGGCGGTGAGGTCCAGCAGCAGTTGGATGACACTCCCGTTGGGCATCGCCGCCGTCTTGACCCGGTACTCCCGTTGCCCCGCCGTCAAATCGACCAGCCGGGTGACTCGGTCGACCAGCACCGCGTCGATCTGGGGCTGATCGGGCAGACCGGGCGGCAGGTCGGCGGTCGCGACCTGGTGCCCGTGCTGTTCGATCACCAGCCACACCCCCGCGGGCGGGTCGGTCACGTCGTCGACCCGGGCGATGTCCATGTTGATCAGCCGGTCGTCGGCCTGGTGCTGGCTGCCCAGCACCACCAGCACGGCGACCGCGGCAAGCCCGACGACCACGATCGCGACAGAGACAGCGGTCTGCAGGCCGATACGCCAGGCCGTCCGCCGCAGGATCCACTCGTCAGCACCTGCGCGGCCACTCGTCATCGCAGGGCCCCGAGCTGGTAGCCGCGGCCCCGCACGGTTTCCACCACGTGCTTGCCCAGCTTGCGCCGCAGATAGTGCACGTACGTCTCGACGACCTCCGCGCCCGCCTCGTCGAATGCCATGATGCGCAACTCGTCCCGGGAGAACACCTTGCGTGGCCGGCCGGCCAGCGTGGCCAGCAGCGTGCACTCCCGGGCGGACAGCCGGACCACAGGCTGGCCGGCGAGCGCGACCTGCCGGGTGTCCAGGTCGAGTACGCCCCCGGGCAGCGGCAGTCGCCGCGCCGCGTCCAGGTGCCGCCGCCGCAGCGCACGCAGCCGGGCCAGCAGTTCGTCCACGTCGAACGGCTTGGCCAGGTAGTCCTCGGCACCCGCGTCCAAGCCGGTGACGCGGTCGGCGGGGTGGCCCAGCGCGGACAGCACCAACGTGGCCGCCAGCATCCCGTTGGCCCGCAGCCGGACCAGCAGGTCGAGGCCGTCGATGGCCGGCAGGCCCCGGTCGAGGACCAGGACGTCGTAACTGCGGGTGAGTCCAAGGTGGAGGCCCCGCTGACCGTCGATGGCGACGTCCACGTCGTAGCCCTCACCGGCCAGCAAGCCGGCGAGAAGCGCCACCAGGTCGGGGTCGTCCTCGACCAGCAGCACTCGCGGTGCGCGCACCTCGGCACCCATGCGACTCATTGTGAACGCGAGAACGTACTACCAGTGATCATCATCCGTCGGGCACTGCTTTTTCCATGATCTGTCCAGAAACTTCGGCCGGGTCGCGCACGCTCGTCCACAGTTACTTCTACATGGTTGTAGAGTCGCCGTCACGCGGCCGTTGAGGTGAAACCGACAGGAATGGCGATCCGTCGGAAACTCAGCCGGCTGTGCTGCGCGCCCCGGTCGCGGGACCGAGCCGGCATCACCGTGCCACGAGCACGTGACGCAACCGCGTCGCGCCGTCGTCTCCGGTGACGACGCGACGCGGTTGGCCCGGCATGCGGTGGCCGCCGGGCGAGATCGTCGGCCACCGCGACACGTCGTCAGTTGGCGACGTGGCCGACCAGGGGGGATGCCGGACAGGCGGTCGCGGCATCGTTGACATAGGTGATGGTCGCTGTGGTGGCTGCGAAGGTCTGGGCGGCGTTGAAGAACTGGGCCGTGTAGGTCCCCGCGGCTTCCGAGGTGGGTGCGGTCGAGACCTGGAACGTGGTGGAGTTCGAGGTCACCTGCTTCGCGATCGGGCCGGCCTGGGCGCCCTTGGCGACCGGGTCGGCCAGGCCGACGAACGGATTGCCCGCGTAGACCAGCAACTGGGCTGACTGCGGTACCGGCAGTTCCCAGGTCGAGCTGAGCACTCCTGGGTCGTGCGCGGTGAACTGCACCCAGTACGACATGCCGGAGGCCAGTGCCGGCACCGGCACGGTGATGCCGCAGGTGTGCGCACCCGGGTCGCCACCGCCGGTCGGCAGTGGCACCGGAGTGACACCGGACGGGTAAGGGATGAACGGCGCGGCCCACAGGTGACCACGTCCACCGCGCGCGCCCGCGAGCGCGTCCTCGGCCAGGTAGACCGTGCCACCACCCGCGGAGTCCGCCCTCGGGTCGACGAACAGGCCCTGCGCGAACCGGAAGGTGGCCTGTGCTCCCGGCGGGTTGTTCGGATCGACCGGCCGTGTGCAGGTGAGGGTGCAGTAGACGGTGGCCTCGGCCGTGCCCGCGGCAGGCATGACGCCACGGGTCGTGTAGATCCGTGAGGTGTTGGTGGCCACGTCGTACTGGTAGATCGTGGCCGGACCGTTGCCCTGCGAGTCCGACGCGTACACCAGACCGGCCGGGCTGTGCGCCGGGTTGGTGTCCACACCGATCGCGGCACCGAAGCTGGTGCCGAAGGTGCCGATGTTCAACGGGATCGTCGCGCAGACCAGGTTCGCGGTCGGGCACTTCGAGACGTTCTTGACGACGGTGAACCCTTGGTTCTCCGGCAGGTACAGATCGTCGCCGATCATGCCGATCGAACCGTTGATGCCCCGGCCGGGCGTGCCGGCGCGCTGCTCGGTCGTCATGGCGACGACGTCGACGGTCTGGTTGCGCGGGTCGTCCTCCGGGTTGTTGATCCGGCGGATGAAGCCGTCGAGCAGGCCACCGGTGTAGAGCGCGTGCTTGCACGTGAGAGGGGCGTTCGCCGTGCACGGGCCGAGTGCGACGCCGTTGGCCTTGTCACCGTCGAGGCCCGCGTTGGGCGCCATGATGACGGCCGAGCCGGCCACCAGGTCGCCGGCACCGTTGTCCGCACTCGGGTCGAACGTGAACCGGATGAGGCCGGGGCTGAGGTGGTCGTTCTGGGCCACGTAGAGGAAGTGCTTGTTGGTCGTGCCAGCCACGATCGAGTCGTCGTAGGCGACCTGACCGCCGGAGCCGAGCACCGAGCCGTCGTCGCAGGCCGCGGAGTTGTAGGCATGCAGACCGGGAGCCTGGGTGACGACGTCGAATCGGCACAGGCCCTGCGAGTGGTCGGCCGCCCAGATGTGGCCGCCGTCGTCGCTGGGCACGAACACGACGCCACCCTTCGGTGCGGTCAGGCCATAGGCGTAGAGCTGCGGTGTGACCGTGCTGGGTGGTGCCGGTGGGGCGCACTGGGTCGTGGCCGAGCCGGTGCAGTCGGCGGGTGCGGTCTGCGTGGCGTCGCCCGCGATGGTGAAGATGTGGCCGGTGTTCAGCGGCGGGTTGACCGCGATCACCACGGTCGGGTCGTCGCCGACGAACACGTCGCCGGTGTGCGGGTTCACCGCGAGCCCGGTGATGCCGGTGTACTTGGTCACCGTCTGGCCAGGGTTGAGCAGCGACTGGTACGGGTTGACAGTGCTGGACACGACGTCCTGGAAACCGGTGCCGGGGTGATAGCGCAGGACTGTCCCCTGCGCGTTGGTCGGTGAGTCACCGACATACAGATAACGGCCGGTGCCGTCCGCGTTGTTCTGCACGGCGATGCCCTGCGCGGTGTTCGAGGTGATGTCGGGAACCACAGCAGCGGCGCAGCCACCCAGCTGATTGACCGGCGGGTTGGTCACGGCCGGGTCGGCGGCACCCTCGGACGGTACGCAGTGCGCGTCGTCCTTGATCACGGAGACGCCTTCACCGCCCAACTCGTCGATGTAGAGGTCGTCGGTGCCGTTGGCGTTGTGGAAGTCGGCGATGCCGTAGCGGACGCCTTTGCGGACGTCGTTGGTCTTGGAGATCGTCTCGATGGACTGGGCGGCGGGCGGCTGGTCCACGAAGTTGATGCGCTCGATCTTCTTGGACCGCTCGAAGGCCACGTACAGGCCGGTGCACGGCGTGGTGATGGTGGCGTCACACGGGCCCAGCGCAACGGAGGAGCTGCGGAAGTTGCCGCCGGCGTCGGAGAAGAACCCGACGGTGTTCAGGCCGCCGAGCACGACCGCACTGTTGGCCACGACGCGGCCCGAGCCGTTGTCGGCGTTGGGGTCGTAGACCAGGCGCACCGGGCCGGCGCTGGCGCTGGACATGTCGGCGACGTAAAGGAAGTAAGTACCGTCCGGACGTTGCGCGCCGACGGCCACCTGGGTGGGCGCCTTCGCCTGCACGTCACAGGTGGCGAGGTTCTCGGTGGCACCGGCCGCGGCGACGTCGATGCGGCACAGCCCGTTGCCGCCCGCGTCCCAGTAGTGCCCGCCGTCCGCGGATTCCAGCCACGCACCGTTGAACGGGGTGGTGACCGCCGAGACGGTGGTGACGCCGGGGGCCGCGGACGCGCCCCAGGTCATCGTGGTGATGAAGAGGAACAAACAGCCTGCGGCCACCATGATCTGGCGGAACGACCGCCGCAGGCCGCTCCGTCTCTCTGCTCGTGCGGTACTCATGGGCTTCGCCCTTTCGATCGGGGCCTGCGCCTGCCGGCGAGGGCCCACCCGAGCCAGTGCGTGCAGAGCGTGAAGCAGATTTCTGGGGAATTTCTTAGTCGGCCGGTTCGATGCTGCCGCGGCCTGATCGGAAACCGACATCGGGTGAAAATAGCCGCATACGGCCCGTCTGCGGGCTCCTGCGGCCCCCTGAATTGGGCGTACTAGTCCCCCCAGCGGTACTCGTCCGGTGCCGGGTTGACAGGTCACCGGTACTTCTACAAACTTGTAGAAGTACCGCCCGGCGAAGCCAGCCGGGTCCGCGTCGGCAGCGCCCCCCAGCCCCCGGCGCGGACCCGGCGTCCAACTCGAACGTGGAGGTGCGTGCCAGTGGGTCCGACCAGCGCCGCCGATCGGTGGCCGACCGGGGATCCCGACGCCGCCGGGCCCGCGCCGCGGCGGCGGCACTGGGTGCGCTGGGCGGTGCGTGGGACCGTGATCGCGGTGTGCGGGTTCCTCGCGGTGTGTGGATGGTCGATCGGCTCGGCCCTGACGAAGCCCGGTACGGACAGCACAGCTGCGCGGCTGGCGGAATGGGGCCGTGACCACGGTATGGGTGGCGCGGTCACGTGGCTGGAACAGCAGCAGTACCAACGGCATCCGCCCGCCATCGGCGGCACGCCGAAGGGTGGCATCCCGCCGGCGGCCGGCTCGATCCGCACCCCGACCCGATCCCGGGCAGGTCTGCCGCCGCCGGCGGCGATCCCGCCGTTCGCACCCGGAGCGCCGCTGCCCGGGGAAGGGCGGTGGCAGACCGTCGTCGTGGTGCACGGCCACCCCGCCGTGCGGGTCGCCTCGCTGCGCCCGGACGCCGAACACACCTCCTACCTCGCCGCGCTCATGTGGCTGGATCCCACCTTCGTCAGCGGCCGCCTGCAGCCGGGCTATCACGACCCCGGTGGCACCTGGCAGGCACCGACCTCACTCACGCCGCAGCTGCGCCGTAGCGTCGTCGCGGTGTTCAACGGCGGTTTCCGGCTCAACGGCGACAGCCATGGCGGCTACTACAGCGAGGGCCGGACCGTCTCGCCCCTCGTCCGGGGCGCCGCCAGCCTTGTCCTGCACACCAACGGAACCGCCACCGTCGGCACGTGGGATCACGAGGTCTCGATGAGCCGGGACGTGGCCAGCGTCCGGCAGAACCTGGTGCCCCTGCTGGACAACGGTGTCCTCAACCCGACCTGTGGTAGCGGCGGGGCGGCCGAGTGGGGCAACACCATCGGCCAGCGCGCCTTCATCGACCGCTCGGCCTTCGGCGTGACGGCCACCGGCGCCGAGGTCTACGCGGCCGGCCCGGCCCTGTCCGTGTGCACCCTCGGGCGGCTGCTGCGCGCCGCCGGAGTCGTACGCGGAATGGAGTTGGACATCAATCCCGACTGGGTCAGCGGCGCCTACTTCCACGACTCCGCCACAGGTGTGCCGCACGGGTACCGGCTCTACTCCGCCGAGCACGTGCCACCCGACCACTATCTCTCGCCCTCCAGCCGCGACTGGTACGGCTGGTACGCCCGCTGACACCGCGCAGTGCACGCGCTGGGGCATCCCGCTGTTCCCGTCGAGCCTGTGGTTCGCAGCCGACGGAGGTGATCGACGGCCTCGCCCGGCCGACGGCGCCGATCGAGCAGCGTGTTGATCCCTACGGTCCGGGCAGCATCGGTGTGGTCGATCCGGGCCGCCTGCGACGAGTGCGGGTTGAGGCCCGACAGTCGCAGGATGCGTGACGTGATCTGGGTGGCTCCGCCGCGTTGTAGATTGTGGATATGGCGCGTCGAGCCGGAAAACCCCAGCGCCGGGCGCCCGGCGAACTGGAGGCCGAGGTGCTCGCGGTGCTGTGGGCGTACGGCGAACCAGTGACCGCGGCCGACGTCCAGCGGCGCGTCGAGGGCGACCTGGCCTACACCACCGTGGTCACCATCCTCAGCCGCCTGAACGAGAAGGGCGTGGCGACCAGGCAGAAGCAGGGCCGTTCTTTCGCCTATTCCCCGGTCGAGGACGAGACCAGCCTGGCGGCCCGCCGAATGCGCAAGGTGCTCGACGCGGGCCGGGACCGCGACAGCGTGCTGGCGCGTTTCGTGTCCGACCTGTCCGACCACGACGAGCAGGTGCTGCGCGCACTGCTGCGCGAGTCCGCAGGCCAGGGCAGTCAGTGGCCGCGACGTCCGTGATCCCGCAGCGGCCCGACCGCGAGTCCGCGCCGGGCACACTCGTCCAGCACGCGCGGCAGCGCGTCCAGAGTGGACTGCCATGCCTCCGGTGCCGCGGCGATATCGCTGTCGTGCAACAGGATGGTGCCGCCACCGTCGAGATTCCTCAGCACCCGGTGGGTCACGGACCCGCCGGTGGCGCGGCTCGTCCAGTCGAATCCCCACGTGCTCCACAGCACCGGTGTCAGGCCGAGTGACCGTGCCGCTAGCAGGGAGGCGGTGCTGAACACGCCGTAGGGAGCACGGAACCACGTCGGACGCAGGCCGGTGGTGTTCTCGATGACGTCACGCGCGGTGCGCAGTTCGGCCAGTGTCCGGTGCGGACCCTTGCGCAGCAGGCAGCGGTGATTCCAGCCGTGCACCGCGACCTCGTGCCCGTCCGCCACGATCGCGCGGGCCACATCGGGTGTCCGCGCCACCTGCTCGCCCAGCAGGAAGAAGGTCGCCCGGATGTCCCGCTCCCGCAACAGGTCCAGGAACAGCGGTGTCGACCGCGCCGACGGGCCGTCGTCGAAGGTCAGCGCCACATGGCCGGGGTCGCCGACACCGGCCAGCGCGGGCAGGAGGCGACGGCGCGGACCAGGCAGGAATGCGGCCGAGGGCGCGGCGTGCGCGGCGCAGGCCACGGCGAGCGCGGCCAGCGCCGACAACCATCCGGACCGCGCTCTCACGCCGCGACCGGCGTCGTGCCGAGCAGGTCGGCAAGCACGGACGGGGCATCCCGGCCGACCGTGCGCCGGGGCGCGACGGCCGATGCCAGCGCGGCAGGCAAGTCCTGCGGTCGCCGGATCCACGGCACCAGGCCCTCGGCGTCCAGCACGCGCGCATTGGCGCGGCCGTGGCCGGGCAGACAGCGGTAGGTCAGCACTGGCAATCCGCTGGCCAGCGCCTCGTACGTGGTCAGGCCGCCCGCGTTCTGCACCACGACGTCACAGGCGCGCACCAGCTGGGGCATGTCGTCAGTCCAGCCGAGCACATGCGGGTGACCGGCCCGCCGCAGCCGCTGCGCCAGGGCGGTGTTGCGGCCGCAGACGACCACCGGCACCGCGGCGCCCGAGCCGGCCACGTCGTCGGTGATCCGCTCGACGTCGCCCACACCCCACGAGCCGGACACCACCAGCGCCAGCCGCCGGTCCTCGGGCAGCCCGGCCGCCTGTCGGGCGGCGGCGCGCTCGGCCCCGGACGCGGCCGGCCGGAACGCCGGGCTGACCAGCGGTGTCGCGATCTCGACACGGGACGCGCCGAACCGGGTGGCCTGGCGGGCGGCCGTCGCGTTCAGCGCGATGTGCAGGTCCGCCGCAGGGTTCACGCACAGCCGGTGCACCGACGAGTCGGTCAGGTAGATGGCGAAGCGGGCGGGCAACCGCCCCCGGGTGCGCAGGTGCGCAATCGCGTGGCTGGCCACCGGGTAGGTGGAGATCACCAGGTCGGCGTCGTCACCCACCACAGCCGCCAGTTCCCGGCAGGCCAGGGCCGACGCGCGGACGGTGAGCGCGGTCAGGGCCGGGGAGCCCAGCGCGGCGAGCAGCCAGTCCCAGCTTCGGGGTGCCCACTCCAACTGGCGGTGGTAGGCGTCACACAGCTGCGTGCCGAGTCGGCCCGGCAGCAGGTCGAGGAAATCGACGTGCTCGACCCGGTGGCCGGGCAGGTGACGGGCCAGTTCGCGCGCCGCCCCGTCGTGCCCCGCACCGATCGGGGCCGACACGATCAGAACCCGTTTCCGCACGGGACTCCCTCCAAGACCTTCACGACAGAGCTACTACAGCTTGTAGATTTTCGAGTCATGCGAAACAGGTGCGTGCTCTCGGCCTCGTGCGCTGCGCCGACTCCGCGCGGTTGCGCCCCGGGCGCTGGATATCCCTGCGGGTGACGGCGAGGTACCCGACCACGCCGACAATGAGGACCGCGAACCAGTAGCTCCAGGCGGTACAGCGGCGCATCGAGGACTGCAGAGCAAGCGACGCCACGAAGCCGATCCCCACTGCGGGCACCGGGGTCGGCATCCGCACCGGGTAGTCCGATGCGGACTCACCGAGCACGGTGGACAGGCCCTTGGCGATCCAGAAACCGGCCGTCAGCTCCGGAACGCGCAGCGTGCGGCGAGTCGCCGGGACGACGGTCTCGTCATAGGCGGTCCCGTGGTCGGTGGGGCCTGGGCGCATGCGCTGTCGTCCGATCCTGACGCGAGGCCGGATGCCCGCCCCAATTTCTACAACGATGTAGAAGGTTAGACGATGCCGTTGTGAGCCTGCCGTGAGGGGCCCGCTCGTCGGTTCAGCTCAACCAGGCCATCCCGAAGGACCCGGGAGGGAGATCCCAATCGGACCACCGACCGTCGAGAGTGATCACCCCGTCCGGCTCGCGATCAACGTACGCGGTGCCGAAAGGAACGCCGTTCCAGGTGAATTCGCACGACTCTGCCGCCGGCTGAGTACTCAGAGCGACCGCACCCGCATCGACCGGCAGAGCTACGGGACGGTTGGCTCTGGCGGCGTTCGATCCACACTCGACGTCACGCTGATCGCGCGTTGTCCATCCGATCCGCGCGTCCGTACCCCACCCTCCGAAGAGCCACGCGGCGACGTCGGCTGCCCGTGTGATGGTTGCCACCTTCGACATCCTCCGCCGACACCCCACTCGACCCACGAATCCGTCGCACGGCTGCCGGCGCGGGGTCAGCGGGCAAGTTCGCCCTCGGACGCGTACCCAGGGTGATCTCCCATCGCCTTCAGGGCTACTCCGAGTGACGTCCGGGGTGTCCGGCGCTGAGGGCCGCATGCCCCGGTCGCCGCGAGCACTGGTGGATCGGGGTGGCGGCCATAATGGCGGGGTCTGTCGTCGAAGACCGGAGGCGCACCATGGTCGACCGCCAGCTCCCCAGGCCCAGCGAGATCGCCGAGCTGCTGCGGTTCAAGAAGCCGGAGCTCAACGGCAGGAAGCGCAGGCTGGCCGCGGCGTTGACGATCGAGGACCTGCGGGCCATCGCGAAGCGGCGTACCCCCAGGGCCGCCTTCGACTACACCGACGGCGCCGCGGAGAGCGAACTGTCGATGCGCCGCTCACGGCAGGCGTTCGAGGACATCGAGTTCCACCCGTCCATCCTGCGCAGCGCCGCCGACGTCGACACGAGCTGCCAGATCTTCGGCGGCCCCTCGGCGTTGCCCGTCGGCATCGCGCCGACCGGATTCACGCGGCTGATGCAGACCGAGGGCGAGGTCGCGGGAGCTGCCGCGGCGGGCGCGGCCGGGATTCCGTTCTCGCTGTCCACGCTGGGCACCACGTCGATCGAGGACGTCCGGGCCGCAAATCCGCACGGGCGCAACTGGTTCCAGCTGTACGTGATGCGCGACCGTGAGATCTCCTACGACCTGGTCCGGCGCGCGGCGAAGGCCGGGTTCGACACCCTGTTCTTCACCGTGGACGCGCCGGTGGCCGGAGCCCGGCTGCGGGACAAGCGCAACGGCTTCTCGATCCCGCCGCAACTGACCGTGAGCACGGTCCTCGACGCCATCCCGCGGCCGTGGTGGTGGTACGACTTCCTCACCACGCCCAAGCTGGAATTCGCGTCGCTCACGTCGACCGGCGGCACCGTCGGCGAACTGCTCGACGCCGCGATGGACCCGACGATCAGTTTCGCCGACCTCGACGTCATCCGCGACCTGTGGCCGGGCAAGATCGTCGTCAAGGGCGTGCAGACACTGGAGGACTCCCGCACCCTGGCCGATCTCGGTGTCGACGGAATCGTGCTGTCCAACCACGGCGGCCGCCAGCTGGACCGGGCACCGGTGCCCTTCCACCTGCTGCCCGAGGTGGTGCGCGAGATCGGCAAGGACGTCGAGATCGCCGTCGACACGGGAATCATGTCCGGCGCCGACATCGTCGCCGCGATCGCGCTGGGCGCGCGGTTCACGCTCGTCGGCCGCGCCTATCTCTACGGCCTGATGGCCGGTGGCCGCGACGGCGTCGACCGGACGATCGCGATCCTGCGCGACCAGATCGTGCGCACCATGAAGCTGCTCGGCGTCGCGGCTCTGAGCGAGCTGGAACCACGCCACGTCACGCAGTTCTCCCGGCTCGCCCGGCTGTCGCCGCGACCCGGACCGGGCCCGGTCCACCCGGAGTAGACGGTCGCGGCTCAGCCGACGAGCACACGCCATACCGACCTGCCGGGCCGGATCGTTCGTCCAGGAGCCGGAATTACCCAGTGAGGGTTACTACACCTTCAGCTCTTGCGGCCGACGGCCATCAGCAGGACGGCCAGCGCCGCTCCGCCGGCCACGAGGAGCGCGGGTAGCGGCGGCACGCGTCTGGCCAGCACGTCGTGATCACCGCCGCTGCTCAACAGCGACCAGCGCGACCGAGCCGACAGCGCTGAGCCGACAGAGAGGGCCGACCCCGCGGAGAAGGCGGACAGGGTCGATCCCACAGCGGCGACCGACAGAGTGGAGCCGACCGACCCGACGCTGAGCACTGATCCCGCCGATCCAATCGACAGAATCGATCCACGGCTCGCGATCGACAGGAACGAGTCTTCCGACCACAACGAGAGATCACCCACGGCCAGCATTGTCGCACCCCGACGCGCTGCCCGCCGATCATCTCGGGACCACGGCATCGAGATCGCCGAGTCCGGCCGGCTACTTCCACCGGTCAGATCAGGTCGTGCGCTTCACGCAGCATCTGCAGGTCTTCGCGGGCGTGTACGACAAAGGTCCGTACGGTGGCGTCAGGAGCGCTGATGTCGAGAAGATCGCTCGTTACCGGAGCGGGCGGCTCGGCCGATGCCACACCCAGCCAGCGCAGTTGCTCGCACACTCTGCCGCGGATGGCCGCGGAGTGCTCGCCGATGCCCCCGGTGAACACCAGCGCGTCCAGACCGCCCAGGACGGCGACGCACCCGCCGGCCTGGCGCAGGAAGCGGTGCAGCCAGACGGCGACCGCGAGTTCGGCGTCCGCGTCGCCGGAGCCTGCCCGTGCCAGGACCGCCGCCATGTCCGATGTGCCCGCGATGCCCAGCAGACCGCTTTCCTGCTCCAGGACAGCGGACAAGTCCTCCTGGGTGTGCGCGGCCAGCCACAGCAACGCCCCGGGGTCGATGGTGCCCGAGCGGGTCGCCATGACCAGCCCGTCCAGCGGCGTGAAGCCCATGGTGGTGACGACGCTGCGTCCGTCCAGCACGCCGCACAGCGACTGGCCCCCGCCCAGGTGGGCGACGAGCACTCTGCGCGCTGTCGGGGCAGCCTCGCCGACACGTCCTGCCGACCAGGCGTGCGACAGGCCGTGGAAGCCGTAGACCTGGACCTTGTCCCGTAGCCGGGCGGGCAGCGCGTAGGTGCGGGCTGCCTGCGGCATCGTGGTGTGGAACGTCGTGTCGAAGCAGGCGATCTGAGTGGCGCCGGGCCATCGGTCCCGGCACCGGTCGACGATGTCGAGTGCGTGGGACTGGTGCAGGGGCGCCAGGTCGGTGAGATCCCGCAACCGGGCCATGACCGTGTCGTCGATGATCGCGGCACTCGTGCGACGACCGCCGTGCACGATGCGATGCACCACGACCTCAGGCCCGGCCCGCTGCGCGAGGGCAGCGTCCAGGTCGGGTGGTGGCTCCGACTCGCGGCCGTCGACCAGCCGGGTGAGTTTGACCGAGGTCGAGCCGGCATTGACGAGAAGTGCGTCGTCGATGGTCATGCGGGCCAGGTCCAGTTCGCGACTTCGGGGATGTCGGCGCCGTGTTCACGGGTCCAGGTCCGGGCGCGGATCCGGGCGTCCATCATCTGCTGCCGGAGTCCGGCTGCCCGGGGACCCAGCGCCGGGACCCGGTCGATGACGTCGATGACCAGGTGGAACCGATCGAGATCGTTGAGCATCACCATGTCGAACGGAGTGGTGGTGGTGCCGTTCTCCTTGTATCCGCGCACGTGCAGGCCGTCGTGGTTGGCCCGCCGGTAGGCGAGCCGGTGAATGAGCCACGGGTAGCCGTGAAAAGCGAAGATGACCGGGCGATCGCGGGTGAACAGCGTGTCGAACTCGCTGTCGGGCAGGCCATGTGGGTGCTCGTCCTCGGGCAGCAGCCGCATCAGGTCCACGACGTTGATCACTCGCACGCGCAACTCGGGCAGCCGCGCGCGCAGGATCGACGCGGCGGCCAGCACCTCCAGGGTCGGGACGTCACCGGCGCAGGCGAGCACGACGTCGGGCACAGTGCCGGGATCGTCGTTGTTGCCCGCCCACTCCCAGATGCCCAGGCCTCGAGTGCAGTGCACCTCTGCCTCGTCGACCGAGAGCCAGTCGGCCTGCGGCTGCTTTCCGGCCACGACGACGTTGACGTAGTGGCGTGAGCGCAGGCAGTGATCGTAGGTCGAGAGCAGCGTGTTGGCGTCCGGTGGCAGATAGACCCGGACGATCTCGGGCTTCTTGTTGAGCACGACGTCGAGGAATCCCGGGTCCTGGTGGGTGAAGCCGTTGTGGTCCTGGCGCCACACGTGCGAGGACAGCAGGTAGTTCAGGCTCGCGACCGGGCGCCGCCACGCCACCTTCGAGCTGGCCTCCAACCACTTCGCATGCTGGTTGAACATGGCGTCCACGATGTGGATGAACGCCTCGTAGCACGTGAACACGCCGTGCCTGCCGGTGAGCAGATACCCCTCCAGCAAGCCCTGGCACATGTGCTCGGACAACACCTCGATGACGCGTCCGGAGCGGTCGAGCTGATCGTCGAACTCGCCGATTTCCGCCTGCCAGTCCCGTCCGGTCACCTCCAGGATGTCCTGCAGGCGGTTGCTGGCCAGCTCATCGGGGGCGAAGGTGAGGAAGTTGGTGGGGTTGGCCGCGGTGACGTCGCGCAGCCATCCGCCCAGCACGCGGGTCGCCTCGTGTTCGGTCGCTCCCGGCGCGGTCACGTCGACGCAGTAGGCACGCCAGTCCGGTAGCCGCAGGTCCCGAAGAAGGGTGCCGCCGTTGGCCACCGGGTTGGCGCTCATCCGCCGGTCGGGTGCTGGCACCAATTCCAGGAGCCGCGCTCGTGGCCGGCCGTGCTCGTCGAACAACTCGTCCGGGCGGTAGGACTGCAGCCACTCCCCCAGCACCTGCCGATGCCGGTCGTCCGTCCGCGCCGAGGGCAACGGCACCTGATGCGCCCGGAAGGTACCTTCCACCTGCATGCCGTCGACCACGGGTGGGCACGTCCAGCCCTTCGGTGTCCGCAACACGACCATCGGCCACGCTGGCCGCGTGGTCACGGTGCCCGCGCGGGCACCCTGCTGGATCTCGGCGATCCGCGCCAGGCACGTGTCGAACGTGGCGGCCAGCGCCTGGTGCACCGCCGCCGGGTCGTCACCGGACACCACGTGTGGGGCGTAGCCGTAGCCGCGCAGCAGTTCCAGCAGTTCTGTTTCCGGAATCCGGGCGAGGATCGTGGGGTTGGCGATCTTGTACTGGTTGAGGGCGAGGATGGGCAGGACAGCTCCGTCCCGCGCCGGGTTGAGGAACTTGTTCGCGTGCCAGCTCGTGGCCAGCGGGCCGGTCTCGGCCTCCCCGTCGCCGATCACGCAGAACACCGTGAGGTCGGGGTTGTCCAGTGCGGCACCGTAGGCGTGCAGCAGTGAGTAGCCGAGCTCGCCGCCCTCGTGGAACGAACCGGGGGTCTCCGGCGCGCAGTGACTGGGCACTCCGCCGGGATAGGAGAACTGGGCGAAGAAGGCCGCCATCCCCTCCGCGTCCTGCCGAATGTGGCTGTAGAGCTGGGAGATCGTGCCCTCCAGCCAGGCGCAGGCGTTGGGTCCGGGGCCGCCGTGACCGGGCCCGGCGACGAAGACGGCGTCGAGCCCGCGGCGGCGGATCTGGCGATTCGCGTGTGCCCACACCAGGTTCAGGCCAGGCACGGTACCGAAATGCCCGAGCAGCCTCGGTTTGATGTGCTCGGGCAGCAGCGCCTCGGTGAGCAGCGGATTGGCGCTCAGATAGATCTGGCCGACCGCGAGGTAGTTCGCGGCCCGCCACCATGCGTCGACGCGTTCGAGTTCGTCGCGTCCGAGCGGCCCGGCGGTGTCGCCGAGCGCGTACGGCCGAGGCGCCCGCGTCTCGCCCCCGCTGCCGCTCTCGTTGTCGGCCGACGTGTCGCCGGCCGTGCTGGCTGGCTGGGTCATTTGGACGACCTTTCCGGCACCGCGGACGCAGCTGTGTGTTGAGAGCCACACCAGCATCGCAGAGTCTCACGGTGCTCGCCCGCCTCAGGACGCGAATCGACCGGCGCTGCGAAATCGACAGATGTTCATCTGCCCTTCGGCCCATTGCCATCGTGTCGGGGAGCCAATCGCTCTACGGTCCCACCGGGGCATCTCGACCAGGCCCTGATCCTGCCTATTGGCAGCCGAACCTGACGCTGGGCACACGCGCGGCAGCAGAGCAAAAATGGAGTACATCAATGTGGCGTAAGAAGCTGGCCGCTGCCGGGATCGCGGCGACGGCGACAGTGCTGCTGGCGGCGTGTTCGAGCGGCGGCAACAGTGCGACGGGCAGCGCCGGCGCTAGCCCGAGTACCGGTTCGGTGTCGTGGAGTCAGGCCCAGTCGGCGCAGGCAGGTGGCGGCATGACGGCGCTCATCGCCGCCGCCAAGGCCGAGGGCACGCTGAATGTGATCGCCCTGCCGCCCACCTGGGCCAACTACGGGAACATCATCTCGACGTTCCAGGCCAAGTACGGGATCAAGGTCAACAGCGAGAACCCGGACGGCTCCAGCGGTGACGAGATGAACGCGATCAAGTCCACCAAGGGCCAGTCCAGCGCCCCCGACGTGGTGGACGTCGGCAACTCGTACGCGCTGTCCGGGGCACAGGATGGCGACTTCGCGCCGTACAAGGTGGCGACCTGGTCGGACATCCCTGGCGAGCTGAAGGACTCCGGTGGACTCTGGTCCGCCGACTACGGCGGCTACGTGTCGATCGCCTGCAACGCCACCAAGATCAAGGTCTGCCCGACCACGATCAAGGCGCTGAACAATCCGATCTACAAGGGTGATGTCGCACTCAACGGCGACCCGACCAGCGCCAACTCCGCGTTCGAGTCGGTGTGGTCGGCCGCGCTTGCCAACGGTGGCTCTGCCGGCGACATCCAGCCGGGCGTCGACTTCTTCCACACCCTGAACTCGCAGGGCATCTTCAACAAGACCAAGGTCACCCCGGCCACCATCCAGTCGGGTGAGACCCCGATCGTCCTGGACTGGGACTACCTCAACGTCGGCTACGTAGCGACGCTCAAGAAGGCCGGTGTCAACTGGACGGTGGCCGTGCCGTCGGACGGACTGGTCTCCGGCCCCTCCGCCTACTACGCGCAGGCGATCAGCATCAACGCCGCGCACCCGGCCGCGGCCCGGCTGTGGGAGGAGTTCCTCTACAGCCAGGACTCGAACTCCGGCCAGAACCTGTGGCTGCAAGGCTTCGCCCGCCCGGCCGAACTGGCGGCGATGCAGACGAAGGGCACGGCTGACAAGACGGCCCTGGCCGCCATTCCGGCGGTCACCGACCCGAAGCCCTTCAACCCCACGTCCGATCAGGTGACTGCCGCCAAGAACGTGGTCACCCAGAAGTGGGCAGCAGCGGTCGCGTAGGCCATGGCCGACACACGAACCAGCGCCCCGACGGGCAGCGCGGACGGTGTCTCGCGGGCAGGTGGGGTCGGGTCATCCCGATCCCGCCGCCCGCGGGTGGCACCCGTCGGCCTGCTGCCGTTCTTCGCCTACGTGTTCCTGTTCTTCCTGGTGCCGATCGGGTTCATCCTGTTCAACGCGTTCCGGCGGACGGTCACGTCGACGTCCACCCAGCGCGATCCCGTCACCCAGCAGTTCGTCCACACGACGAAGACCAGCTACACCGGCGCCAACGTCGCGACGTCGCTGCAGGGGATCTACCGGACGTCACTGGCCAACAGCGTTGAGCTCTCGGCCGTGGTCGCGGTGGTCGGTGCGGTCATCGGGCTGTTGCTGGCCTACGCGGTGGTGACGAGCAGCAGCGGGCTGCTCAAGCAGGTCGTGACCGCCGCGTCGGCGGTGACCGCCAACTTCGGCGGTATCCCCCTCGCCTTCCTGTTCATCGCCACGGTCGGCACCAAGGCAGGCGTGATCACGCAGTTCCTGCAAGACCACCTCAACGTGTCGTTGCAGAACGACCTGCACTTCCAGCTCACCTCGGTGACGGGCATCGGCCTGGTCTACATGTACTTCCTCGTACCGCTCATGGTGCTGGTGATGACCCCGGCGCTGGAGGGGCTGCGGCCGCAGTGGGCCGAGGCGGCCGAGAACCTCGGAGCCGGCCGCCGGCAGTACTGGCGGTTCGTGGCCGGGCCGGTGCTGTTGCCCAACTTCCTGGGCGCCATTCTGTTGCTGTTCTGTTCGTCGTTCTCCGCCTATGCCACGGCGGACGCCCTCGTCGGGCAGTCGTTCCCGCTGGTGCCGACGCAGATCGCGAACGTGCTGTCCGGCAACGTGCTGTCCGGTCAGGAGAACATCGGTGCCGCGCTCGCCCTCGACATGATCGTCGTCGTGCTGCCCCTGACCGTGATCTACCTGTTGCTGCAGCGCCGCACGACCCGCTGGCTGGAGTCATGAGCGCGGCCGAGATCGACGTGGCGACGCGGGGACCACGGGTTGCCGGCACCGACCCCGCTGTGCCACACGGGACACGCCGCGGGCGGCGGCCGGCGTCGGGCGCCGCCACACGCTGGATCGTCCTGATCGTCTGCGGGATCTACTTCGTCGGCCCGATCATCGCGACGATCAGCTACACGGTGCAGAATCCGCACGGTGGCATCAGTTTCTCCGCCTACGGCGACATCTTCGCCCATCCCGCGACAGGACAGGTCGGCTTCGTCGACTCGCTGGTGTACTCGCTGGAGATCGCGGCCGTCACCATCGTGGTCACCCTGGCCCTGATGCTGCCCACCCAGTTGTTGCTGCGGCTGCGCCTGCCCCGGTGGCGGGGACTGGTCGAGGTGATCACGCTGCTGCCACTGGTATTCCCACCGGTCGTGCTGGTGGTCGGTGTCGACGACACGTACACCTGGGTCGGGGACGGCAAGGGCAACGTGCTCTACACGGTGGTGTCCTGGATCCGCGACCCGAATCATCCGTTGGTGCTGCCCTTCCTGTACGTGATGCTGGCCATGCCGTTCGTCTATCGCACTCTCGACGCCGGCATCCGGTCCATCGACTCACGCACCCTCGTCGAGGCCGCCCGCAACCTCGGCGCCGGCTGGGGAACGACCCTGGTGCGGGTACTCGTGCCCAGTCTGCGCACCGCGATCGTGAACGCCTCGTTTCTGTGCTTCGCGCTGGTGATGGGCGAGTACACGATCTCCTCGATCCTGGTCTACACGAAACCCTTCCCGGTCTGGCTGGCCCAGCTACCGACGACCGACGGCCAGGTCCAGGCCGCCGTATCGGTGTTCAGCCTGCTACTGGTGGAACTACTGCTGCTCGTGGTCGGCGCGCTGAACTGGCGCGGCGCCGGAAAGAAAGGCTGACCGCGTTGGCCGCTGAAACGATTCCCGCGACCGGCGCCGGGGCGACCGTCGAGTTCCGCGAGGTGCGCCGGGTGTTCGGTGCCATGTCGGCGCTGGCCGGTCTCGACCTGGTGGTGGAGCCGGGTGAGCTACTGGCCTTGCTCGGGCCGTCGGGCTGCGGCAAGACCACCGCCCTGCGGATCCTCGCCGGTTTCGACCAGCCGACCTCCGGCTCGGTCCTGGTCAACGGCCAGGACGTGTCGCGGGTTCCGGCCAACAAGCGGGACATGGGCATGGTCTTCCAGTCCTACAGCCTCTTCCCGACGATGAGCGCGATCGACAACGTCGCCTTCGGGCTGCGGCTGCGCGGCCGCCGCGGTGGCGACCGGCGTCGGCGAGCCGTCGAACTGCTGGAACTGGTCGGGCTCGGTGAGCACGCCACGAAGTACCCGCACCAGCTCTCCGGCGGGCAGCAGCAGCGCGTGGCGCTCGCCCGTGCACTCGCCATCGCCCCACGCGTGCTGCTGCTGGACGAACCGCTGTCCGCACTGGACGCCAAGGTACGCGAACAGCTGCGCGACGAGATCCGCCGCGTCCAGCTCGAACTCGGTGTGACCACTGTCTTCGTGACCCACGATCAAGAAGAGGCCTTGTCCATGGCCGATCGGGTCGGCGTCATGCGCGCCGGCCGCCTGGAGCAGTGCGCCACGCCGTCGGTGCTCTACGACCGGCCCGCCACGCCGTTCGTGGCCGAGTTCGTCGGGACGATGAACCGCCTGCCAGGGATCACCGAGGCGGACGGGCGGGTGCGGGCCGGCAGCCAGGTGCTCGACACCGACAGCGAGACCGGCCCGGCAGGCCAGCAGGTCACCGTCCTCGTTCGCCCGGAGGCGCTGACGGTGACCGCCGACGACACCGGCGACGCCATCATCACCGTCGGAACGTTCCGCGGATCGACGACCCGCCTGCGGTTGCAGCGCGACGACGGCAGCGAACTGCTGGCCGACATTCCCTCGCACCGCGCCACGGAGCTGGCACCGGGCCGCCGAGTCACCGTCACCCTGCTGGACCGCCCCGTCCTGCTGGAACACCGCTGAGCGAACGGGAGCCGCCACCAGGCGATACGGAACCACCTGTGCGGACCGGCCAGGCTTCGGCGGCCGGCTCCGCGGCGGCGGGTGAACTCGCTGTGCGCATCCGCGCGCTACCGGGAGATCCACTCTTCGTACCGGCCGACCGCCACGAATCCCAGCGACTCGTACAGGCCGGTGGCCAGGTAGGTCGACTGCAGGCTCGCCGTGCGCGCCCCGGTCCGCTCGGCGTCGGCCAGTACGTGTCGCACCAACGCCGTCGCCAGGCCCTGTCGCCGCCACGCGGGTGCCGTCCCGACTGCGTAGACGCCACAGTCGGTGCCGTGCCGGTAGGTCCACACACTCGCTACGGCCAGCTCACCGCGCACGAGCACCCAGGCCGCCAGCCCCGGTACCGTCTCCGGTTCGCCGAGGTCGGCCACCGGGACCGGCTCGTCGCCCGCCCGGGACGCCGCCGCCACCGAGGCCGGCACGACCCCCTCCGTCGTGGCCGGCCCCGGACCGAGCCTCGCTCGCATGACCAGGGTCGTGGTGTCGCGCTCGAGCCTGGTCACAGCGCGTACTTCGTCTGGTGTGTCCCAGTCCGTCGCCCGGCCGCGCAACCACAACGCCCAGCGGCCGACACCGGCACCGGCGAACACGCCTCCCACTTCCGCGGCGACGGCGGACGCCGTCGCGCCATCGCCCAGCACGATCGCGTTGTTCAGGGGCTCCCACGCCGGGAACACCGCCGCGACCGACGTGGCCGAGCGGACCAGCCGAGCGCCGGGCGATGTGCGCGCCAACGCCGCCCAACTGGCCAGCAGCGTGTCCTCCCCCGGCAATGCGGACAATCTGTCCGGCATGGTGCCCCACCTCCCTGTCCACCAGGCCCAACGTCCATCAGCCCGGGTGCCACGGCGCGGTTCGCGGGCGTACTGGAATTGACGACAGCCGATGGGTTGACACGATCAGGGGCCAGGATCACCGATACGCCACGGATGGGCCAGCCGACGGTGACCGGGAGCACTCCGGTACGTCGTACGTGACCCCGAGCGCCCGCCGCACCTACGGAAATGACCAATGACTTTCGGTGCGGCGCGCGCTCGGGGATGCGCCGACCCACACGCATCGGGACGCTCCACGAGAGCGGAACCATAAAAGTTGCATACAGCAATCTTGCACTGGACAACTTTGTACTATGCAAGGATGCCGCTCGGCGCCTGCGCATACATCCCTCAATGTGAGGGGTCTGATCGTCGGGTGCACACCCGAGGCCGGTCTGCGGGGCCGGGCGCGACGGCACCCGGCCGACCCCCGCCCGGCGCCGGTCACGATCGACCGGTGTGGTGGCAGACCGCCCCATGGTTGCGGACACACCTGACCACTGTGTGACATCGTCCCCGACCGTTCCTACCGCCGGGCCGACGCTGTTTACGATGTGGCTCGTGACATCGACGCCGCAGCTCCCGCCAGCGACCGGCGCCCTGGACGCGGACACCGCGGGATGGCTGGCCGGCCTGCGTGCGGCCGACAACGGCCCGACGCAGGCCCGGCTGCACGAACTCCTGCTGCGGATCGCCCGCTCGGAGGTCTCCCGCCGTGCCGCGCGGCTGCGGCTGGCAGGCCCCGAACTCGACGACATCGCACACCAGGCGGCCGCCGACTCGATGCTCTTGATCCTGCGCAAGCTCGACACGTTCCGGGGTGAGAGCAAGTTCACCACGTGGGCGTACAAGTTCGCGATCTTCGAGGTGAGCGGCAAGGTCACCCGGCACTTCTGGGCACACGCCGACGAGGCCATCGAGACCGAGCAGTGGGAGAGGCTGCCCGACCGGTTCGGGTTCACCCCCGAGGAAGCCGCCGAGTCCGCCGAGTTGCTGCGGGCGGTGCGGCGGGCGATCGAGGAGGAGCTGACCCCGCGTCAGCGGGACGCGTTCGTGGCGGTCGTGGTGGACGGCGTCCCCCTGGACGTGCTGGTCGAGCGCCTGGACACCAACCGTAACGCGATCTACCAGACTGTCTTCGAAGCTCGACGTAAGATCCGGGCCAGTCTGGTGGCCAACGGGTATGTCCAGGAGTCGAGGGACCGGTGAGCCTGACATGACCACGACCGGCAACGGCCCAGGCGGCGGTCGCGACGTGCTGTTTCGGTTCCTGCACACCGGCGAGGTCGACGCCGGGTGCGAGGAGACGATGCGGCTGCTGCACGTGTACGTCGACATCGTCGTCGCCGGCGAGGACCCCGAGCTCACCCATCCCGGGATCGCCGCCCACCTGCGTACCTGCCAGCCCTGCATCGAGGACTTCGACGGCCTGCTCCAGGCTGTTGCGGCCACCATCGAATAACCGCCGGTAGGGACCCCACGACCGGACCCCGACGAACGAGAGGAGCGCTGGTGGCTGCGGCACACACATCAGACAACGGTTGCGAGTACTGCGACGGACCGGCGATCGTGGATCGGGCTTGCACGCTCGCGACGCTCGTCACCGCGTCCCCGCAATCGCTCTACGACATCGTGTCCGACGTGACGCGCACCGGCCAGTGGAGCCCGATCTGCCGCGAGTGCTGGTGGGACGAGGGAGCGGGCCCGCAGGTGGGCGCGTGGTTCAGCGGCCGCAACCAGACCGCCGAGCGGACCTGGGAGACCAGGTCCCAGGTCGTCGTGGCGGACCCGGGCCGGGAGTTCGCGTTCCTCGTGCAGGGCAAGTACGTGCGGTGGGGCTTCGCGCTGGAGCCCCACGTCGAGCGGACGGTACTCACCGAGTCGTGGGAGTTCCGGGACGAGGGCATCGCCATGTTCCACGACCGCTACGGCGACACCGCACACGACCAGATCCAGCTGCGCGCGACCCAGGCGTACGACGGCATTCCCGCGACCCTGCGGGCCATCCGGACACTCGCCGAACAGACCCGCTGAGCTCGTGTGGGCAGGGGCGCCTTGCGATCCGCTGGCGGCCGATGAGCGTGGCACGTGCCCGTCAGGCGGCGGTCAGATCCAGTCGTCGCGCGGCTCGTCGACCGGCGGCTCGCCGCCCGCCTCAGTGAACGCCTCGAGTGCCTCGACCAGCTGGGTACGGCGATGTACCGGCATGCGGGCCACGATGCGGGCGATCTCGCGGCGACGCTGCTGGGTCACGCGGATGACGGTGCGCCGCCCGGTCTCGGTCAGATCGAGGACGACCTCGCGACGGGACTCGGGGTTGACCTGCCGGTCGACCAGGCCGGCGGCGATCAGCCGTTCGACCATCCGGTTGATCGTCGAGGGGTTGACGCTCAGATGGTCGGCCAGGACGGACTGCTTCATCGCGCCCCGCGTCCGCAGCACGACGAGCATGCGGAACTGAGGGATCGTGATCGTCTCATCCACGGCCGCGATCGAGCTGGCCGAGACGGCGATCAGCAGCCGCGACGCGGTGACCACCGCGTCGGCGACCGCATCGGCATCACTGCCTCGTACTGTCTGTGGTACTCGCGCCCTCGCCATAACGCTGATTTCTACCTGATTCAGCGGCCTCGCGGTTGCCAGGTGTCGCACATCGGGCCGGTGCAGCCCTGATCCGTGGCCGCGACTCCGCTCGGACACCGTGCTCACAGCCCGGGCCGGACGGGCGTCGGCACGCCGGCAATGGCTGGCTGACGCGCACCGCGAAAAATCGGCGCGATCGGCCACCGAGCAGTCCCCGCCGATCGCGACCTCGCCGACGACCGCGAACCTCAAGCGCGGGTTCGGCCGCGCACGGACCTGGACCGGTCTCCACAGCACAGTCCCCCCGAGGTGTCCTTCGGGGGGTCTGCCTGGCCGTACTACCGCTACCGGCCCGGCGGGACGGTGGCCGTCAGTTCAGGCTCACGCACCCTGGTCGTGGTGGAGGTGGTGGTGCTCAGCCGGCCGCCGAGCATGGCCAGCAGCCAGCCGACGAGCACCAGGTTGACGCCGAGGATGATCGGGCCGCCGATACCGATGGCCTGGACGTCGCCGCTGAGTGTCTGCTGGATCTCCTGGCAGACCTCCTCACAGTCGGTGTGAGTGTGACCGGCCGCAGCGGCTGTAGGGGCGGCAGTGCCCGCGGCGCCGGTCCCGGTGAGTCCGTTGGCGCCGGGAAGCCCCGCGTCGTGGTCGTGGGTCGGGCCGGTGGCCTGCAGCTCGTTGGACTGCAGGTAGTAGTCATAGCCGCCGCTGGCCACCAGGGCCGCGATACCGGCAACGCTGCCGATCAGCCCGATCAGCAGGCCCGCCGCCAGTACCCGCTTGGGTGAGCGCAGCTCCGACCCGATACGCCGGTGGGCGATCCGGAAGGCGAGCAGCACGGCCAGCAGGAACACCGGGACCAGCACCGTGGAATCGATCAGCCAGCTCGAGAAGGGGCTCTGAACCCGGGCGATGGAGCCGGTCGCACCCTTGATCACGGTGATGACGGCGCCGTCGGCGTAGGCGAGCACGATGGTCAGCAACGCCACCGTCGACCAGCGGGCGGGCCGGGGATTGAGGAAGGCGCCGATACGGCGGAAGAAGGATGCGAGGGACATGGTGATCTCCCTGGTCAACCGAAAGACTCAACGACTGGAAGCACGCACTGGACAGGAACCTCGATGCGGCGGGCCACCCGCCGGTGGCGATCCGGTTGACCAGGCCGGATCGCCACCAGCAGCGCGGCACCGCCGCTGAGGGTGAATCAAACTGCTAGTGCGACCGCTACACGATCGACCACGGGAACATCATGGCGTGGTCCTCGTGCATCAGGTTGTGGCAGTGCGCCACGTACGGCCCGGTGAAGTCCCGGAACCCGCGGTAGACGATCACCGATTCGCTCGGGTCCAGCGCGGTGAGGTCTTCCTTGGAGACGTCGTCGGGGTGGCCGGGGTCGCCACCACCGGTGACGTCCTTGCCGTTACGCATGACGACCCGGTGTTCCTCCATGTGCAGGTGCACCGGGTGCACCCAGCCGCCGCCGCCGTTGCGGATCTCCCACAGGTTGAAGCTGCCCTTGGGCTGCGCGGACAGCGGCGTGTTGCCCGCCGGGTTCTTCAAACTGGGCAGCAGGTTGAGCGGGTCGAACTGCTTGCCGTTGATCAGCCACTCGATCTCGCCACCGGCACTACCGCGCTCCACCTCCCAGATCGAGCGGTTGTCCAGCAGGTCCTGCCAGTTGGACGGCAGCGGCGGCAGATCCCGCATGTGCACCGGGATCTGGCTGTTGTCCGCGACCGTCGCGCCGACCACGAACTTGATCATCGGGATCAAGTACTTCGGGTCCGGCGAGAACCTGGTCGAGTTCGACCACATCCGGCCATCAGGCATCTTCATGACGTTGGTCAGGTAGATGACATCACCGGTCTGGGTGGGCGAGCCGTCCATGTACTTGGTGAAGTCGACGATGAACTCGCGGCGCTTGGCCGGCCACAACTCGAACGAGTCACGGATGATCGGCGCCGGGAGCAGACCACCGTCGGTGGCGATCTGAGTGAACTGCATGCACTGCTGGGCATCCTGGATGCGGTACTGGCCCTGCAGTTCCGTGCCGCCATAACCCAGCGAGACGGCCGACTTCGGGCCCTGGGTCGAGGTCATCAGCTTGAACTCGTAGATCCGCGAGATCGAGCAGTCCAGGAAACGGAAGCGGTACTTGCGCCGCTTGACCTCCAACATCGGGTACGCGGTGCCGTTGACGGTGAAGATGTCGCCGACGAAACCGTGGTTGGGGAAGTGACGGAAGAACGTCTTACCCCACCACTCCGGGTGCGTGCGCGGGTTACCCGCGGCCGGGTACTCCGCGTCGTGGAAGTCGTGGTGCAGCGTGACACCGTCATCGAGGATGGTGTCATAGAACGCCAACGGCATATCGTACTCGACGTCGAACGTCCCGTCGGGGTTGTTGGTGCGCACACCCGGCAGCCGCAGACCGGTGGTCTCGTCGCCGTCGTCCGTGCCGTTGGTCGGGTCGTAGAGCGGGTACAGACCGACCATGCCCTTGTAGACGTTGGCACCGGTGTGGTCCATACGGTGATCATGGAACCAGAAGAAGCTCTGCTTCTCCCGCTCGTCGAAACCCGCGGGGAAGTTGAGGTACAGATTGTCCACCGACGTCTGCACGTTGTAGCCCTCGTGCTTCGGGCCCGCGATCATCGAGTAATGCGGGTTACCGTCGCTCTCCGGCGCGGTGTGTGCGTTGTGCAGGTGGGTCAGGAACGAAGCGTCCGGCGCACCGAAGTCCTGCCGGTCGAGGTTCATCGGGTTGAGGTCGAGCTGGTTGTCGAACCGCACCAGCACCGGCTTGCCGTACTCGGCGTTGATCATCGGGCCGGGGAACGTGCCGTCGAAGCCGTAGATCGTGCTGTCCGGCAACGTCCGCGTGGTACCCGCGGCGAAGGTGTTGCCCGCCGAGTCGAACGACTGGGTCGGCTTGCCCTGCACATCGATCGGCAGCACCGTCGAGGTGGTGAACGACTTCGGCCGCACCAGCAGCGGGAAGTGATAGACGATCGGGTCGGGCAGACCGATGTCGCTCGTCCAGATCTGGTGGGTCTCATTGCCCAGCGAGTTCTGCTGGCCGATGCCCGGACCGGGCGGCTTGGGCAGCGCGGCGACCTCCTGCGCCGACAGCGGCGTAGCCGCCTTCGGCACCAGCAGCTCGTCGATGAACGGGTTGAGGATCAGCGGGCTGGTCGGGAACACCTCGGTGTAGATCGAGTCGGAGACAGCATCCGAGGCGGCATCGAAAATGCCATCGCCATTGGCCATGCCCTGCCGGCCGAGTTTGGGCATCACCATCGCCCGCCCGACACCCACGGCGACCGCGGCAGCGCCTGTGGCACCAAGCCGAAGCGCCCAACGCCGGCTCAGCTGCTGCCGAACCCCTGGCACCTCAGGACCATCGGTTCCATCAGGTTTCATCGCGGCTCCGTCGGACGTTTCCGCACGTTCGTCAGACATTGTGGTCGTCCTTCCATCGGCCGACAGTCGCAGCTCTGCCGCCGGGCCGATCGCTTGTCCAATGCAAACCTATTGCTTGCACCGGGCAAGGATGCTGCCTAACCGCCGTGGAGGCACCCCGCAAGTGGGGGGGTTGACACCCCGAATTATGACCGTCGGCATCCCGCAAGGACGCTCGTTATATCCCAGCGTCCCATAAGGGTGTTTCGGGCCGCGATTCGCTCCGTTGTAGTCCAATCGGATGCCGCACGCGCCCTGAAAAGCGCGAACATGTTTCCGATTTTATGCTCGCGCGTGTGCCACCGGGGTGTACGTCCAGCGCACGCGGCGCAGACACTCCTATTTCACCGGCGAACACGCGCCGATGGTGTTCGCCCATGTCAGGCGGTGCATCGCTCGAATCGAGCGCCTGGCGACGTGGAGGTCGGCCGGCCCCGAAATGGGCCATTGCGGAGACCACGAGTCTCGACAACACGTAACGCGACCGGCCGAGTCCAGTACCTGGTGACTCGATGCCGAGATGCCATCGATGACCAGGACCGCGCGCCGAACAGTTTCGCAACCACTCGATCATGTGACAGCCCACTGGTAGTGGGCGCGGCATCGGCACCTGTCACGAAGCGATGGCACGGCGCGCCGGGGCGATCGTCAGCATGCCCTGGGCACCCGCGCCTGCGACCTGCCGCCCGCGGTCCATCCTTGCATCAGGCAACTTTCATGAGTACAACATAACCATGGCACGAGGGAGCATCGCGTACCCGAGCACCCGGGGCAGCACAGTCAGCGCCAGCGCCGTGAACGAAGCCGTGTCGACTGCGTCCAGACTGCTGGTCGCCGTGTCCGCCCGCTCCATCGAGTCCGTCCACGAATCGATCACACTCTCCCGCTTCCGACTGCTGGGCACGCTGAACAAACTCGGACCCCTGAACTCGTCGGTACTTGCCGAGCATCTCGGCGTGACCCCGGCGACCGTGACGAGGATGATCACCAGGCTGGTCACCGCGGGACTGGTGAGCAAGCGGCCCAACCCGACGTGCCGACGCGAGGTCGTGATCGGCCTGACCGCGGCGGGCGCAGGTGTCGTGGCGAGGGGCACCCGGCGACGGCACGACGAGATCGCCCGAATCGTCGCCAGAATGCCCGAACAAAGCCAACGCGAACTGGTCTCAGTGCTGGAAGCGTTCAACGAAGCGGGCGGCGAGGCGCTCGACGGCAGCGACACCCTCGACGCCGCCGCCGATGAGTCCTGACACAGTCAAGTACATTATCGACGGTCGACTGTGGATTGGATAATGCGTCGCACCAGGATGGTGAAGGAATGGGTGAGGGCATTCACTCGACACCGGTCCGGAGCGCTGCACCTCATCGCCCGGGGCAGTCCGTGGACCTTGGCCACGTTCCGGCGGCCAAGATCAATGACCAACCGTCACGACCAAGCAGGGGTGCGTCCGACTTCAACCGCCCACGCCGGGTCCGCATTGAACCGCCCTTGACAGACGGTGCTACTTCGCGGACCCGCAAACCGAGGGCCGCGATCGCCCAGGTCCCAGCCGGCACCCGCTGGGACATCGCCGTCGACCCGGCGGTCAGCCGCGCGAACCGGCACCTGACGAGCAGGGCCTCGCGGTGTTGCGCGCGGTCGACCCGTCAGCGTGCTGCGCTGACGCTTGGTGGTGGACCGCTACCTGGATCGAAACTACAGTTCCTGCCAGAACATTCGACACTGATCAACCTGTGAGCGGCCATCGCCGGCCTGCCGGACTGGCTCTGGTTCGTCGGCTTCCGGACCAAAGGATCCCGCATGATCGTGGAACTGACCACCGGCGGAGTCGATCTGCGCGATGCCGACGACTGCACGCGCCTGAGCGTGTCGACGGCGTTGTCGGATCACGACGTGGATGTCGTCCTGGCCAGGTCGGGCGCCGGAACGCGGGTGACGGACGGGCGCGATGTTCTGCTCGATGTGGCGATGCTGCATCAACGAGCGCGGGCCTTGGCCCCGGCGGCCGACTGGGAGGACCGCTGGACGGCGATGATCGACTACGCGGCCACCAAGGGCTGGCTCACCACCGACCGATCCGCCGTCCGGGCCCACATCGACGATGCCGGCTGACCGCGGCGCGACCACCTGGTCACCGCCCCGCACCAGCGCGCCGGCCGTGTTCCTGGCAGGCGCGGACGCCCGGTTCGTCGACGGGGTCGACCTGCCGGTGGACGGCGGCCTGAGTGCGGGCAGTGGCCTGCCGAACTTCGCACCCGGCCGCCGGCTGATCACTCGTCCGGGCGGTCCATGATCGCGCGGGACGGCGGGACCGGCGCCTTTCGCGGCGCGGTCGGTGCACACTGAGGGCCGCCCGATCAGGGGCCGGACACCGACGGCGTCGCCGATGCCCAGACTCACCGCTCCCGCGACCGGGCGGTGCACCACTTGCCCGGATCCGTCGTGAGCACCGCGGCAGGCGTTCGGCTAGGCAGGCACCTTGTCGAGGAAGCCCAGCACCGCGGTGATCCGCCCGTCCTCACCTGTCACCACGACGTCGAAGCCGATGACGACCGGTTCGGCGTCGGCGGGGCCGAGGCCCCACTGGAACCGGGCCTGCTGGTGATGGGCGTCCACGTCACCGACCTGGGTGAAAACGAAGCCGGGGAACTGGCCCTGGACGGCGGCGATGGTGGCGTCGATCGCCTCGACTCCGCGTGCGTGCGCAAGCGGGTCGGTGTAGGCGGCATCGTCGCTCCACGTCTTGTCGATCAGCGACCTCCTGGTTGCCGCATTGGTCTCGTTCCAGCACGCCAGATAACGCTCAGCGATGTCGCTCATGGGGGTAGTCCGTTTCGATAGGTGGTAGTCACATCGACAAGCACATGCTGCGACGCGGCGCGGACCGTGTCGATTACCTCCCAGGTAGGGGCAAGGCCTTACCTCGGAGGTAATCGCGGCGATGACGTGTGCGCGGTAACGTCGCCTCGTGGGCATGACGACGGCATCGCAACCGGTCGGCTCGATGCTGCGCGAGTGGCGCGAGCGGCGGCGCCTGAGCCAGTTGGAACTCTCGCTCCGGGCGGAGATCTCCACTCGGCACCTCAGCTTTGTCGAGACCGGCCGGTCTCGACCCACCCCCGAGATGATCCTGCGGCTGACCGAGCAACTGGATGTGCCCCTGCGCGAGCGAAACGCGCTGCTGCTCGCCGGCGGCTACGCCCCGGCATACCCGCAGCACAGCCTCGACGAGCCTGAACTGGAACGAGTCCGTGCGGCGCTGCGGCAGGTTCTCGCCGGGCACAATCCTTACCCAGCACTGCTGCTGGACCGTTGGTGGGACATGATCGACGCCAACCCCGCGGTGAGCATGCTCGTCACCGGTTGTGCACCTGCGTTGCTGGCACCCCCGATCAATGTCATTCGCCTGAGCCTGCACCCGGACGGACTCGCCGGGCGGATCAACAATCTCGGGCAATGGCGGGCACATCTGCTCAGCCAACTCCAACGACGCGCCCGCGCGACCGGCGACCGGCGGCTCGCCGAACTGTACGACGAAGTGACCGCTTATCCTGGCGACCGGGCGACTGTGCTCCCGCACACCGATGTCGTCGTGCCGCTGCGGCTACGCCACGGTGAGCACGAACTGGCGTTCTTCAGTATCAGCGCTTCCGTCAACACCGCGGCTGACGTCACCATCGACGAACTCGCGGTGGAGTCGTTCTTTCCCGCCGACCTCCGGACAGCGGAGATCATGACCGCGGCGCTCGGGCCCCGGTAGCCACCCGGAACACCTGTCCGGCGCCGCCAGACTCCGATGGAGACGGCTGCCGCCGCGGCGGTCCACGGCTATGCTGCGATGATCAAGCCGTTCTACCGTCATCGAGGGGTGGCCGTGACCGACAGCCCGTTCAACCCGCGTGCGTTGCTGACGGAAAGCCGCCTGGGTGTGCTCGCGACGATCAAGTCCGATGGTCTGCCACAGCTCTCGCCTGTCACGCCCTTCTTCGACCAGGAAGCCGGCGTCATCTATGTGTCGATGACCGAGGGCCGGGCCAAAACCGCGAATTTGCGACGGGATCCACGGGCCGCGTTGGAGGTCACCAGCGCCGACGGTTGGGCGTGGGCCACCGCCGAGGGCACGGTGACCTTGCTGGGGCCGGGCACCGACCCGCATGGTCCCGAGGTCGAGGCCCTGGTGGACTACTACCGGCGCGCTGCGGGGGACCACCCGAACTGGGACGAGTACCGGTCGGTGATGGTCTCGGATCGCAGGGTGCTGATGATGATGACCGTTGACCATGTGTATGGAGCCAAGATCCGCTGAGCGAGCTTCGGCGAACCGGCCGACATCCGCACTCCCACCACGGCGACGTCGACCAGGACCGGCCGGCCATCGAGACGGCCACGACCGTCGCGTCACCCCAGGTACTGCACCGAGGCAACAACGCCGCCGTGGTACTCACTCGCCTGACCGCCACCAGTTCGGCCCTGTCCATGGGTCTGGTGGGCATTGCCAAGGGCCGAGCCGCGGACGCGATCAATGCCCATCTGGTGCCTGCCGCGCGACCACCACCGTTCTGGACGCGACCCACCGAGGGTTCCTTCGCCGGCGGGGGTCTGAGCTTCTTGGGCGAGCAGGACTTCACGCTGACGCATCCGCACGACGGCGTGCTCGACCTGGTGGTGGCCTGGCCGCTCGCCGGCCTTGACGACGCGCGAGTGCGCATTCCCCTCGATCCGGCCTGATCACGTACTGGTACGACCCCGCAACGAACGAACCACGACGTCCGGTACTCCAGGGGCGCCGCGTCGCCCGGCCCGTAGCCGCTGCGGCACCGGTGGCCAGGCCACCCGGTTTATATCGTGTTACGATACAAATCGACATCGCGGATGGTGGATCATGGCGCTGAACGCTGACGAGGAAAAGGCACTCTCGCAGATCGCGAGCGCCCTTCAGCGGGACGCCCCAGACCTGTGCAGGCAATTCCGGGGCCACACGGCGTACGCGGCGACGACCTTCGAATGGCTCGTCATCATGACGATCGCCGGTGGCCTCGGCATGGCGGTGATCGGAGTGCACTGGCACCTCGACGCGTGCATCGCGCTCGGCCTGATGCTCGCCTCCGTGGGACCGATCATCGTCGGCGTCGTGCTGTCCCACCGCCAGCGCTGACAATCAATCGTGGCACGATGTAAATCTATACTGGTCGTGCTACCTGCCACCTCTGCGACGGGAACCCGATGACCGAGTTGGCGCAGCACGACTACACCAGCCTTCTCGAGTTCCGCACGGCGTTGCGCCGGTTCGAGCGGTGGAGCGAAGAGCAGGCGCGGCGGGTGGGCCTGACCACCGCACAACACCAACTGCTGCTGGCCGTCAAGGGTCATCCGGACGACCGGGGCCCCACGATCGGGCAGGTCGCCGAGTACCTGATCGTCCGTCACCACAGCGCGGTGGGTCTGGTCGACCGGGCCGTCGAGGCAGGCCTGGTGATGCGGGTCCGCGACACCGACGACTCGCGAGCCGTGCGGCTGGCCCTGACCGGACAGGGCGAGCAGCGCATCGGACAGCTCAGCGAACTGCACCTCACCGAACTCCGCCGCCTGGCCCCCGTCCTGGACCATCTGACCGCGACCACCCAGGTGCCGGCCCGGACACCGCCGCTGTAGGCAACCGGCTGCCCTGACCTGGCCGGCAGACCAGCAGGGCCCTTGAATTTCCGGGCCACCGGCCCCTGCCACGCTCGGCCGACACCGCACAGGAGGATGTGGCCCGATGCCAGTGCGCCGATCTAACATGTGGGGCATGGCATGGCTGGCAACCATCCCGAGCCACGATGCGGTCGGACAACTCGCGCAGACCTACGCGGCGATGGCCACCCGGCCCATACCGGACGCCTACCAGCCCCCGCACGGCGACGCGCCGGGCATCGTCCGGGCGCACAGCCTGGACCCGGAGCTGATGCGCCGCACCTTCGCCGTCTCCGGGTCACTGCACCAGTCCACGCTCGGCTGGGCCGACCGTGAACTGGTCAGCAGCGTCACCTCACGCACCAACCAGTGCTTCTATTGAACGTCGGCCCACGCGGAGTTCCTGCGTGTCGCCAGCGGTGATGCCGCCCTGCCCGAGGCTGTGCTCACCGGCCAGGACGATCAGCTACCCGAGCGCAGCGCCGCGCTGGCCCGCTACGCCGCGCTGCTGACCGCGCAGCCGTGGTCGATCACCCCCGACCTCGCCACTCTCCTGGCCGCATACGGGCTCGATGCGCAGGCGATCGAAGCCGCGACCGGCGTCGTGGCCATGTTCAACTATCTGACCCGGGTAGCCGACGCGTCGGGCATCGAGTTCGACTACGCATCTCCACTTCCGGTCTTCCAACCCGAACGCGACCGCGAACCAGTGCCCCGGCCGCACCGCGAATCGTGGCCTGTCATCGCCGCCGACCGCCGCATGCTGCCCAGCTTCCCCGCCCTGACCGAGGCGTGGCGAGACTGGCGGGAGTACCTGTTCGACTCCGGCGAGCCACTGACCCACCGGGAACGCAGCCTGCTGGCCAACGCTGCCGCGCAGGAATGCTGTGACCGCTGGCGAGCCGACGAGTTGGACAAGTACACACCCCGAGACGACCGAGAGTCCATCTTGGACGCCTTCGCCCGCAAGCTCAGCCGCCGCCCCTGGCAGATGGGACCAGCAGACCTGCAGACCCTGCGCGACACCGGGTATTCCGAGCCCGCGCTGCTGCATGCGATCTCCGTCGTCGCCCTACAGAACGCCGAGTCCCGCCTCGCCATGGGCCACGGCCTGACCACCCGACCGCAGCCCCGGCCGTCCCGCTGACGATCGGCGCACCCACGAGTGCGGGTACCGATCGCGCCGGACCGCGCACCGGCGAGCACGAGCGCTGCTACGGCGGTTGCGTGAGCGTCGGATCGCCGTGCAAGACGCCCGTACCCGTCCTCCTCGACGTAGCATCCAGCAGCTGTTACATATGGCGATCGGGTGTCCTCAGGAGAGGGTGAGGACGACCTTGCGCCGCGCCGAACCGGTGGTCCCGGCCAGTTCGAAGGCACGCTGACACTCGGCGACCGGCAACACCGACGTAATCAGATCGCCACCCAGGCGCGGATGCGCGACGAGATAGCGGTCCGCCGCAGCGAGCATCGCCGCCCGATCACGGGTGACGCCGCCGACGAGCGTGAGGTTCTTGCGCATCAGGCGTTCCATGTCCAGCGGGTAGTGATCGTCGTCCGGAATACCGAAGTAGACGATCCGTCCGCCGACGGCCACGCCGTCGATCGCGTGCTGCAGCGTCGAGGTCTGGTGCCCGACTGCCTCGATGACGACGTCGGGTGGCTGACCGGCCGCGGCGGCCCAGGCGCCACTGGGCGCGACGATGACCTCGTCGAGTCCGAAGTGGTCGGCCACGCCGGTCCTGTCGACCGGGTCGACGCCGGTCACGTGGGCGGCGCCCGCGGCCCGCAAGGCATGGCAGAACAGCAGGCCCATCGGTCCGAGCCCCAGCACGGTCACCCTGGCTCCGTCGACCGGGGTGGCCCGCAGCGCGTACAGCACGCAGGCCACCGGCTGGGCGAGCACGGCGGTCTCGGGCGTCAGCGACTGGTCGTACGGGTGAACCTGGTCGGCGTCGGTGACCACGTACTCCGCCAGCGCGTCCGAATCGGTCGCCCACCCGACGACCCGCTCCCCCGGTGACGGTCCACCCACGACCTCACCGACGACCTCGTGCAGCGGGTAGCCGGCCGGACCGGGCTCGAGTGTGCCGTCGGCGCCCAGCCGCATTCCCTTGCTACCGCGGAACTTCGGCAGATCGCTGCCGCAGACCCCACCCGCGAGGGTGCGCAGCAGTACCTGGCCGCTGCCCGGCTCGGGTGCGGCGACCTCGGTGGGCGCGAGGACCCCGGGTGCGACGAGCCGGTACGCCCACACGTCAGCCCTGCCCTTCCCGTTCCAGGTTGTCCCGCACGATGGCCAGGAACCGGTACACCAGATGCATGAACTTGCTGTAGGGCGCCGCCGCGAACGTCAGCATCACCGAAGCCAGGTGGATCAGGAAGACGATGCCGAACGCGGGCGTGGCGCGGGTCAGCAGCACGGCGAGCCCGGACAGGGCGAGGAACGTCAGCGCCACCAGCAGGCCGTAGTCCTTCACCGTCATCTGCGCGAAGCTGGTCACGTCGGACGAGCGCGCCTTCAGCAACAGGAGGCCGAGACTGCCCAGTACCAGGCCGATGCCGCCGACCGTGCCGCTGATCACCGGTACCGACACCAGGCCGTACGGGGGCTGGCTGCCGATGATGTCCTGCATGACCCCGGCGGCCATCGTGGACACGACACAGAGCCCGAACCCGTAGGCCACCAGACCGTGCAGGTGCCTGCGGATCGCGCTGGGCGTCGTGCGTTCGGGGTAGTAGCAGTCGGCACCTCCGCCACGCAGGTAGCGCAGTGTCGCCGCGTACCAGACGGCCCTCCCCACAGCCCGCACACTCGCCACGCGGGACCCGTGGTTCACCTCGCGCCAGTAGCGGCGGGCGGCGACCGCGATCACCACCACCGAGTACGCGGCCGGGATCAGCAGCAGCACCAGCAAGGCGGGATAGCTGATCAGCTGGTACGGCGACGCGGCCGAGTCGTCGGACAGCAGCAGGCCCGACGGGCCGGCGCCGACCAGGGCGACGAGCAGGACGACCACCGCCGCGACCACCATGCCGGAGAACACGCCCAGCCAGCCGGACAGCAGCTTCGGTGTCCTGGCAGGCCAGACGTAGCGCCGGTAGTCGGCCACGCGCACCGCGGACAGCACCTTGGGCACGTTGATCGCGAACTCGTGCGGCTCGGTGTACATGCACGCGTCGAAGCAGGCGCGGCAGTCGTGGCAGAGGTTCGCGAGCTGGCTGATGTCACCCTCATCCAGCAGCGTGCGCCGCTCCAGCGCCGGGTAGACCGCGCAGAAACCCTCGCAGTATCGGCACGAGTTGCAGATGTCCAGCTGGCGGCCGGCTTCGGCGACCAGCAGGTCCAACGAGGTCAGCTGGTCGGGCGGAACAGGTGTGTGTGCGTCATCGGTGTGCATGTTTGGCAGCCTCCGTACCGGCCTGGCGTCCCCACACGCTGCCGATCGTCATCCCGAATCCGGCCATGTAGCCGGTGCTCAGCACGTTGCCGGACATGATCTCGCCGGCAGCGAACACGTTGTCGAAGACGGTGCCGTCCTCCCGCCGGACCCGCGCGTCCAGTCCGACGGCGACACCCATGTAGGTGAAGGTGATACCGGGCCGCATCGCGATCCCGTAGTACGGCGGAGTGTCCAGCCGCTGCGCCCAGTGCGACTTGGGCGGAGCGAGACCGGCGGTGTGGCAGCCGTCGAGCACCGTGGGGTCGAACGTCCCGTCGACGACGGCCGCGTTGTACTGCCGGACGGTCTCGGCCACGACATCACCGGACAGGCCGAGCAGGCTGCCGACCTCGCCGATGTCGCCCGCCGACGTGACCCCGTACATCGGCGGCAGGAACAGCCCGGTCGACTTCGAGTCCCACAGGGACACGGCGAACTGGTCGGGCTGGCGGGCGATGTGACCACCCCAGGCCGCGTACCGCTTGGGCCAGATGTCCTCGCCCTCGTCGCAGAACCGGACCCCGTGCTTGTTGACCACGATCCCGAACGGGATGGTGTCGAGCCGGGTGGCGATGCCGCCGTCGAAACGCGGGGCCCTGGCATCCAGCGCGATGGCATGGAAACCCTTCTCCTGCCCCTCCTTTGCCGCGTTGGCCTCGTAGAGCCTGGCCAGCACGTGGCCGTCGTTGTAGGGCGTGCCCCGGATGAGGTAGTTGTCGACGGCGTCGCCCCAGTACCGGCGTAGCCACTCCAGGTTCGCCTCGAAACCGCCACTCGCGCAGACCACCGAACGAGCCCGCACCCGGTGCCGGGCGCCGCCGTAACGCACGATCAGCCCGTCGCAGCGGTTGCCGGTGAACTCGAATTCGTCGACCATGGCGTCGTAGCAGACGGTCACCCGGGACCGGCCGCGCAGCTCGCGGTAGTAGGAGTTCAGCAGGGCCTTGCCACCGCCGAGGAAGAAGCGGTTGGTCGCGCCGAGGTGCAGCGTGCCGGCGAGCGGTTTCTGCCAGCGGGCACCGTGGTCGTACATCCAGCCGGGCATGGTGGCGGAGTCGCGGACGGTGAAGCTGGCGAGTTCCTCGTTGTTCGGACCCTCTCCCACCGCGCACAGGTCCCGCCAGAGTTCGTCGTACCCGTAGTCCCCGGTGTTGAACTCGTCCCGCTCGTGGATGCAGCGGATGTTGCGGGTGTGGCGGGTGTTGCCGCCACGCATGTGTTCTGGAGCGCGCTCCAGAATGAGGACCCGGCACCCGAGGTCGTCGGCGGCCAGGGCGGCTACGAGCGCCGCGTTGCCGCCGCCGATCACCACGACGTCCCAGTCGCCCGTCACCCAGGCAGGCGGTGCCACCGCCGTCGCCGCCTCCTCGAGCATGCCTCGGTCACCCTGTTCGAGTAGCTCGCTCGCGAAGTGTCTGCTCATGTCCCGCCCTGCTCAGCCTGTCACGCCATGCTGCATCCTATCGTATACAGCGGTACGCAGGTCAAGGAAACGGGGCTGGGCGGGGCTGTTCAGCTGTAGGGAGCCTCGTCGGCGAACAGGTCGAGACGGATGTCGCGGGCCTCGGTGAAGTGTTGCCTCGCCAGGTCGTGGGCAGCGTCCGCGTCCCGGCGTTCGATCGCGTCGACCAGCAACTCGTGCTGCTGACGGGCGACCTGCCAACGACCAGGCGTGGACAGTGTCGTGCCGGGATAGCGGGCCAGATGCAGATTGAGGCGTTCGAGCAGATCCATCAGCGAGTCGTTGTGGCTCGCACGCCAGACCGCCCGGTGGAACTGCTGGTTCACCTCGGTCATCCCGGCCGGATCGGCCGCCTTGATCTGGTCCTCCTTCGCCAGCAATCGCCGCAACAGACGCAGATCGTGATCGGTGCGCCGCTCTGCGGCGACCCGCCCGGCCGTCGCCTCCAGCGCGATACGGGTCACGTAGATGTCGAGGATCTCCTCGGGACTGCGCTCCCGGACGACCAGGCCACGGTCCGTCCGGTCGACGAGCCCGTCCTGCTCCAGCCGGCGCAGCGCCTCCCTGATCGGAGTGCGACTGACCGCGCACCACACGGCCAGCGTGGTCTCCACAAGCTGGTCGCCCGGTTTGAGCTCACCGTCGACGATCGCTTGTTTGATCTTGTCGTAAGGCGACACAACGACTTCCGGCTGCCCGGGCCCGCCCAGATCGCGGTCCGCCGTTGGCTTCCGTGCCATTCCTACGCGCCTCCAGGCTGAAGTGAACGATGTTGTAGATCTCCTGCATAGCACTGCGCACACCAGTATGCCCAAGCAAAGGTCACAATCTTGGAGGTGCCCCCGCGTGACGGGTCACCACGCCGACCGAGCCGGCGTCCCCGCCTACGTGCCGACCGAAATGCTCCGCGAGGTGGTGATCGACCAACCCGGGCCGAACGACCCTCGGCAACGCCAGCGGATGACGAGGGCGGAGCGACCTATATGGTTCAGTTCGGCCTGTGGTCGCGGGTGAGCGAGAAGCGTGCGAGATCTCCTGTGCGTGGATGACGTCGCCCCTGACCGAGTTGAGCGACAGGTTCGATGAAACTGGGATGCGGCCGTGACCTGGACTCCTCCGACCGTTTCGGTCATCCACAATATGACGCCACTCGCCGTGATGGGCACCACGATCTGCTCCCAAGAAAAGTGAGCACCATGACACCGAACGGTTCGCGATGAGGTGCCACCATGCTGTTGAGCATATGAACTGGTCCAGGTGGAACAGTCGCGGAGAATTCAGCTAATCGCGAGAGTAACTTTCATCAAGCTGTCAGGCCGGGCAACGGGTCACCGCCCGAGGTGAGGACCTTGCGCAGGATCCGGCCGGTAGCCCATGGCCGGCCGGGTGCGGGTCGGTGATCTTCGGCTCCGGATGCTCAGCCGGTGCGAGCAGGGCCTGCGGCGCGGGGGATCGTTTCCAGGTCTGCCAGGACGATGGCCCTGTCCTCGTCGTCGGCGATGCCCTCGACCGCTGCCCTGGCACGCTCGGTCATGGCGCGGGCCGTCTCCGCGTTGCCCGCCACCGCGTGCGCCCTGGCCAGGGCCTCGTAGGCGAACGCGATGTCGAAGTCGGCGATACCGTTGGCCTGACAGATCTCCAGCACTCGCCGGGCGTGGAACAGGCTGGGCTCCGCGCGCCCCAGCACGGCGTACACCCGCGAGCACTGCCACTCGCCGCGCGCCAGGTTGGCCGGGGCGCCGACCTGTCCCCAGTGGTAACGCGACGCGTGTGCCATGTGCACCATGCGGTCGTCCTGCTCGGGTGTCCGGCCCCCGGTCTCCAGCAGGTCCCACGTCGCGTTGAACAGCGCCGCGGCGAGCTTCCGCTGGCTGTCGCCGGGCAGGAGAGCGTCGTCGGTCGTCCGGTCGGACATCGTGTGCACTCCGTCGGTGATCAGCTGGTTCAGTTCGCGCAGGTCGCCGGCGATCGGCGGCGTCGGCCACGGCGGACCTCCATCAGCGGTCGCCGGGCCCGGCGGGCAGTGTGACACTCAATGGATGCCAAGCAGGGCATCCATTGATCTTGGGAGCGTTGATATGCCTGCCGTGACCGCTGATTACCTGACGCTACCGCGGCTGGAAGACCTGTCCACCGTCCCCGAAGAGCGCACCGTGTCGTCCGTGACCACGGCCCCGACCGGCTTCGAGGGAGAAGGTTTCCCGGTTCATCGCGCGTTCGCCGGCGTCCCGCTGGCCCGTCTCGACCCGTTCGTCCACATGGACCAGATGGGTGCCGTGGAGTACGGCGCGGGTGAGCCGAAGGGCACGCCGTGGCACCCGCACCGCGGGTTCGAGACGGTGACCTACATGATCGACGGGCAGTTCGCCCACCAGGACTCCCACGGCGGCGGCGGCCTGATCACCAACGGCGCGACGCAATGGATGACCGCCGGGAGCGGCATCCTGCACATCGAGACACCGCCCGAGACGCTGGTGGCATCCGGCGGCCTGTTCCACGGCATCCAGCTGTGGGTGAATCTGCCCGCCAAGGACAAGCTGATCCCGCCCGCCTACCAGGGCCTGGAAGCCGACACCGTGACGTTGCTGGCCTCAGCGGATGCCGGCGCCCTGGTACGCGTGATCGCCGGTGACATCGGCGGCCACTCCGGCCCCGGTTCGACGCACACCCCGATGGCCCTCGCCCACGCGACGATCTCCCCCGGCGCGCGGTTGCAGCTGCCCTGGAATGCCGAGTTCAACGCATTGGTCTACGTGCTGGCCGGTGCCGGCCGGGCCGGCGCCGAAGGCCGCCCGGTGCGCAGTGGCCAGCTGGTGGTGTTCGGCCCCGGCGACTGGCTCAGCGTCCGCGCCGACGACCGTCAGGACTCCCCCGGCCCGGACCTGGAGGTACTCGTTCTCGGCGGCCGGCCGATCCGCGAGCACGTCGAGGCGTACGGGCCGTTCGTGATGAACACCAAAGCCGAACTCGGACAGGCGGTGGAAGACTTCCAGGCGGGAAAGTTCGGCAGCATCCCCCCGAATGCCCTGATGCCCCATGTTCCCGACCCCAGCCCGGCACGCACCGAACACACCGGCATCTGACCGGGCCGGCACATCCGCCACGCATACCGCGATCAGCCGGCCGGCTCCGCCACGTGACGGGGGGTGGCCCGGATCACGTGGCGGGAGCGGCGGCCTAGAACGTGGCCGTGTCGATCACGAACCGGTAGCGCACATCACTGCCGACGACGCGGTCGTAGGCCTGGTCGATCTCCTCGCCGCCGATGACCTCGATCTCCGCGCCGATCCCGTGCTCGGCGCAGAAGTCGAGCATCTCCTGGGTCTGCGGGATGCCGCCGATGGACGAACCGGCGAAGCTGCGGCGGTTGCGCAGCAGCGAGAACACGTGCACCGGCAGCGGCTCGGGCGGCGCACCCACGTTGACCAGCGCACCGTCCAGGCGCAGCAGCGACAGGTACGAGTCGATCGGCAGTGGCGCCGACACGGTGTTGACCACCAGGTCGAACCGGCCCGCCAGCTCGGTGAACGTCTCCGGGTCGCTGGTGGCGTAGTAGTGGTCGGCACCCAGCTTGATGCCGTCCTCCTGCTTGGCCAGCGTCTGTGACAGCACGGTCACCTCGGCGCCCATGGCATGCGCGATCTTGACGCCCATGTGGCCGAGACCACCGAGACCGACGATGGCGACGCGCTTGCCGGGCCCGGCGTTCCAGTGCCGCAGCGGCGAGTACAGCGTGACCCCGGCGCACAGCAGCGGCGCGGCGACATCCAGGCCGATCCCGTCCGGAATGGCCAGCACGAAGTCCTCGTCGACGACGATGTGGGTCGAATAACCACCGTCGGTGGGCCTGTCGTCCTTGCCGATGCTGTTGTAGGTGCCGACGTTGCCCCGCAGGCAGTACTGCTCGTTGCCCGCCAGGCAGTTCTCGCACTCCCGGCACGAGTCGACCATGCACCCGACGCCGACGCGGTCACCGACATCGTGCCGGGTGACCTCGGCGCCGACCTCCTCCACCGTGCCTGCGATCTCGTGGCCGGGCACCAGCGGGAACAGGGTCTCGCCCCACTCGGCCCGGGCAGTGTGGATGTCCGAGTGGCAGATGCCCGCGTAGGCGATCTTGATCAGGACGTCCTTCGACCCCAGGTCGCGCCGCTGGATGGTGGTCTTCTCGAAAGGGGCCTTCGGCCCTGGTGTCGCGTATGCGGTGACAGCACGCATCCCGTTGCTTCCTCCCGATGAATTCGGAGCGATCAGCATTGCAGTTCCATGCTACGTCGAGTGCCGAACCAGTCCGTGATCAACGGGTTAGTCCTGTGGCTGGTCGGAATGGACGGATGCCGGGTGCCGGTCGACCGCGTGGCTCGTGGAAGCCGGGTAGACCTCGAGGTCAGTGGGTGCGACCGTGAGCCAGATCTCGCTGCCGGGGCTCAACGACAGCTCCAGCACCGCCGCGGGCGTCACGTCGACCTGGGCCGGTGGTCTGCCATCGAGGTCGAGTCGGATTCGATCGGCCAGCAGTGTGAGTCCGATTACCCTGGCGGGCCAGGCGTTACGTGTGCTCCCGGTATCCGGCCGTTCGCCACTGACCTGCACGGCGGACGGGCGTAGCGCGACGAGTACGTCACCATGCTCACTGTGTGCCGGGATGGCGAAGGTGCCGCCGTCGGTGAGCTCGACAGTGGAGCCCTGGACGTGGCCGGTGTACAGATTCAGCCCGACCAGCTTGGCGACGTATTCGGTGCGCGGTCGGCGGGCGATCGACGCCGGTGTGCCCTCCTGGGCGATGCGCCCGCCCTCCAGGACCACCAGCCGATCGGCCAGCACGAGCGCTTCGAGCGGGTCGTGGGTGACCAGCAGACACGGTCCAGGGAAGTCCGACAGGTGCCGCTTGAGCTCGCCGCGCACGTCGAGTCGGGTGCCGGCGTCCAATGCGGACAGTGGCTCGTCCAGCAGCAGCAACGATGGTCGCGCGGCCAGGGCCCTGGCCAGCGCGACCCGCTGTGCCTGTCCACCGGAGATGCTCTTGGGCTTGCGCTGCGCCAACTCGGTCAAATCCAACCGGGCCAGCCATTCGCTGGCCGCTGCCGTCGCGGCCGCCCGCCCAGCGCCCCGGGCACGCGGGCCGAAGGCCACGTTGTCGAGCACGTTCAGATGCGGGAACAGGCGGTAGTTCTGGAACACGAAGCCGACCGGCCGCCCAGCGGCCTCGACGAACGCACCGGTGTCCGCGTCGTCCAGGACCTGACCCGACAACGTGATCCGGCCCGCTGCGACCGGAATCAGGCCGGCCAGCGCGGCGAGGAGCGTGGACTTCCCGGCCCCGTTCGGCCCGAGCACGCCCAGCACCTGGCCAGGTGCCGCGGCCAGGGTGACGGTGAGCGTGAACTCGCCGCGCCTGATGTCGGCATCGATGAGCAGGCCGTCATCGCCGTGCCCGGTCACGAGACCGAGCCGCCCCGCAACCACCGGTCGCGCAGGGAGATCAGCACCACGACCGAGACGACCAGCAGCACCAGGCTGAGCGCGATCGCCGCGTCCGGATCGGTCTCCAGCGCGTAGTACACCGCGATGGGCATGGTCTCGGTACGGCCGGGAAAGCTGCCCGCGAAGGTGATCGTCGCCCCGAACTCACCCAGGGCACGGGCCCAGCACAACACCGCACCCGCGCCGAGGGACGGAGCGATCATGGGCACGGTGACCCGGCGGAACACGGTCATCCGCCGCGCCCCCAGTGTTGCCGCGGCCTCCTCGAAGCCCTGGTCCGCCGACCGCAGCGCACCTTCGACGGTGATCACCAGGAACGGCATCGCGACGAAGGTCTCGGCCATCACGACGGCCACCGGGGTGAATGGGATCGTCACCCCAAGCCAGGTGTCCAGGTACTTGCCGAGGAATCCGGTGCGCCCGAACGCCAGCAGCAAGGCGACCCCGCCCACCACGGGCGGCAGCACCAGCGGCAGGGTCACCAGGGCGCGCAGCAGCCGCTGCCCGGGGAAGCGGCCCCTGGCCAGGACCCACGCCAGCGGCACCCCGATGATCAGCGAGATCCCCGTCGCCGCCGACGCGGTCCACAGCGAGAGGACGAGGGCCTGTGTCACATCCGATCCACTCAGGACGGACGCGAGATGGCGCCACGGGGCACGGATCAGCAGTCCGGCCAGCGGCAGCACGAGAAATGCGACGGCGATCAGCGCGGGCACGAGCAGGGGCACCGGCACCGAACCGGTGGCCCGGCCACCGACCGCGCGCCGGGCACGTTCCCTGGCTGTCAGGCGGGACGCCGGCGCTTCGGCGCTCACGGGTCGGCCGAAACCGGTTCAGGGCTTCTGGAAACCGGCGGCCGTGAGCACCTGCTGACCGGCCGGAGACATCACGTAGTTGACGAAGTCCTTGGCGACCGCCTCGTTCTTGCTGCTCTTGACAGTGGCGATCGGGTACAGGGTCGACGCGTTGTCCTCAGCGGGAATCGCCACGCCCTTGACCTTGCTGCCCGCGGAGAGCACATCGGTCACGTACACCATCCCGGCGTCGACCTCACCGAGCTGGACCTGCGTCAGCACCGACTTCACGTCCGGCTGCAACGTCACCGGCTTGACCGCGAGGCCGGCGTTCTTGAACACCTCGGCCGCGACCACACCACAGGGCACCTGGGGCTGGCACAGCGCGACCTTGACCGAGGGCTGCGCCAGGTTGTCGACGGACGTGACCTTGCCCGGGTTGGCCGGCGGGACCGCGACCTCCATGACGTTCTTCGCGAAGTTCTGCGGATCCGTCGCGTCGCCCGCCGACACGACCTGGTCCATGTTCGACGGTGCGGCCGACGCGAACACGTCCGCCGGTGCGCCACTGGTGATCTGCATGGCCAGCCCGGAACTCGGACCGAAGCTGAACGTCACCTTGTCACCCGGATGCGCCGCTTCGAATTGTTTGCCGAGTTGAGTGAAGGTGCCGGTCAGCGAGGCCGCCGCGAACACCGTGATCGAACCCGTCGCCGCGACAGGCGCGCTGCTCGGTGCCGCCGGGGGCGCACTCGACGATCCGGTGTTGCTGCCGCAGCCCGCCAGAGCGCACGCGGCGAGTCCGGCTGTGACAACGATCAAACGGCGCATATCGACTCCCTGTGGGCGTCCCGTCGGACGGACAACACGAACCCGTCCCCGGCTCCGAGGTGCCCGCGACTCCGGTCGGCCTCGCCCGCGACCCCGCGACAGGCCGGCCGGGCAAGACCAGGTGTCCTGGATCTCTGCTCGTACCGGTCTACCGGCCGGGCGCGCCTTCAGCCTCACCTGGTGAGGGTGGGAACGCGCGTGCCGCGAATGAGGGTGCGAACGGCGCCGACACTGCCGAAATGCGGCAGTCACGTGGCCAGGGCACCGCAGGTGCGGGGTTCGGCCTGTTCGTCCGGCCCGCGGACGTCCGCGGGCCGTTTCAGCCGGGGCTGTGTAGCCACGGAGGCGGCAGCACGGTTCGATGCCGGTGGAAGCGATCAGTCCAGGCAAGTGGGTTGCCGCGCGGACGTATTCGGCGTTGGCCGCTGGATGGCGAACCACTGTTCGGTGATGGTCACCAGTGCCGCCGACCCGGCGGTATCGGAGATCCGGAACGTCGCGGCTTCCCGCACCTGGCACTGGGTTGCCGCGCGGACATAGTCGACGTTGGCCGCTGGATGGCGAACGACTGTTCGGTGATGGTCACCAGTGCCGCCGACCCGGTGGCATCGGAGATCCGGAACGTCGCGGCTTCCCGCACCTGGCACGCGTGTGGTGGCCTCGGTGTGCACGCACGCCCTTGACTGCCGGCGCGGCAAGCATCGATCACGGTCGTGCCACCCGGTGGCAGGCTGCGTGGAGCGTTGCCGGCTGCGCGCAGGGTTGCCGGCGATCGCCGTGCCCAGCTTGGGCAGGGCGACGATGTCGGCTATCGCACAGTCCGGTGGCCGCGCAGCCAGCGGACACGGTGATTACGGTCGGGATATGGATTACCGCAGCCTAGGAACCACCGGTATGCAGGTCAGCCCGCTCTGCCTCGGGGCGATGATGTTCGGCGCGTGGGGTGAACCGGACCACGACAGCTCGATCAAGATCATTCATCGGGCGCTGGACGCCGGGATCAACTTCATCGACACCGCGGACGTGTACTCGCTTGGCGAGTCGGAGGTCATCGTCGGCAAGGCCCTGGCCAACGGCCGCCGCGACGACGTGATCCTGGCGACGAAGTTCCACGGCCCGATGGATGTGCAGATGGGCCAGTCCGGCGGCGATCCGAACAAGCGCGGCAACTCCCGCCGCTGGATCGTGCAGGAGGTGGAGAACAGCCTGCGCCGCCTCAACACGGACTGGATCGACCTCTACCAGGTGCACCGCCCGGAGCAGGGCACCGCGATCGAGGAGACCCTGTCCGCGCTGACCGATCTGCGGAGTCAGGGCAAGATCCGCGCGTTCGGCTCCTCGACCTTTCCGGCCCACGAGACGGTCGAGGCGCAGTGGATCGCACAGGATCGATCGCTCGGCCGATTCGTGACCGAGCAGCCGCCGTACTCGATCCTGGTCCGGGGCATCGAGGCCGACCTCCTGCCGGTGGCCCAGCGCTACGACATGGGTGTACTGCCGTGGAGTCCGCTGGCCGGCGGCTGGCTGACCGGCCGCTACCGCATCAACCAGCAGACGCCGACGTCGCACCGCGCCGACCTGACGCCGGGCCGTTACGACCTGTCCGACCCGGACAACCAGCGCAAGCTGGAGGCCGCCGACGCGCTCGCCGTCCTGGCCGAGAAGGCCGGCATCACCTTGGTCCACCTGGCACTGGCCTTCGTGCTCCAGCACCCGGCCGTCACCGCGCCGATCATCGGGCCGCGCACCATGGAGCAGCTCGAAACACAACTGGGGGCCGTCGACGTCACCCTCGGCACCGACGTGCTGGACCGGATCGACGAGATCGTGCCGCCCGGCGTCACGCTCGCCCGCGCGGACAGCGGCTACCAGCCGCCCGCTCTGCAGGACCCCTACCTGCGCAGGCGCCGCACCACCTGACGATCGGTGCACGACGCCCGCCGCGAGGTGAGGGGCGTCTCGTGACGCCGGGTCCCGGGCGCCGCACAATCGGCGGGGACCAGGGACGGAGTCCCGCTCACCCGCTCAGCGGCGGGAATGGGCCCGCGCGGCCGAGCAGTGCCACCGTCGGCTTGCCCAGTTTGCCAGCCAGCCAGTCGGCGGTCCCGATCACGCCGGCCAGGCTTACCCCGGTCGTCACGCCACTGCGGTCCATTGTGTACAGCAGGTCCTCGGTGGCGATGTTGCCGGTCGCGGCGGGCGCGAACGGGCAGCCGCCGGTGCCGCCGATGCTGGCGTCCAGCGCCGCGACCCCGCAGTCGAGCGCGGTCCACGCGTTGGCGTAGCCGGTGTTGCGGGTGTTGTGGAAGTGGCAGCGCAGCGGCACGCCGGGGGCGATGCGGGCCGCGCCGGTCAGCAGCTCCCGTACCTGGGTGGGCACGCCGACGCCGATGGTGTCGGCCAGCGCGATCTCGGCCGGTCCTGCCGACGCGACCCGGCGCACCAGGTCGAGTACCCGCTCCGCGGGGACCTCGCCCTCGAACGGGCACCCGAAGGCGGCCGCGATGGTGACCGTGGCGGGCACCCCGGCGGCGTGCGCGTCGGCCGCGATCCGCTCCCACGCCCGCACGCCCTCGGCGACCGTGCAGCCCTGATTGCGCTTGCTGAACTCGTCGGTCGCGACCACGACCGCGTTGATCTCGGCCACGCCCGCGGCCAGCGCCCGGTCGAGTCCGCGCTGGTTGAGCACGAGCCCGCTGTAGGACACGCCTGCCACGCGTGGCACCCCGGCCATGACCTCTTCGGCGCCCGCCATCTGCGGCACGCGGGCCGGGTTGACGAAGCTGACGGCCTCGATCCGGCGCAGCCCGGCGGCCACAGCCCGCTCGACCAGCGCGATTTTGTCCTCGACGGACAGGAGCGCGTCCTCGTTCTGCAGCCCGTCGCGCGGGGCCACCTCGACGATGCTGACCTCGGGCACCGTTCCTCCACTTGTATGCAAGTTTCCGGTCGGATCAACGTTCACCTGGGATGACTCTTGTGTCAAGTGGGCTGGATCGCTAAATTGCGTGCAATCAGCCGAGGAGGTGGCAGGTGGCACGAGCGGTCGACCACGCTTACTCCCTGATCAGGGAGGGCATCCTCGCCGGTCGCCATGAGCCCGGCGAGCGCCTCGGCGAGGCCGAGCTGGCCGAACGCACCGAGACCAGCCGCACGCCGGTACGCGAGGCACTGCGCCAGCTGGAGATGGAGGGGCTCGTCGAGGTGCTGCCGCACCGCGGCGCCCGGGTCGCCGAGTGGACGGCCGCCGATCTGGAGGAGATCTACGACCTGCGCGCGATGCTGGAGGCGTTCGCCGCGGATCGCGCCGCGAGCCGGATCGAGCCCGAGGACATCGACCGGATGGCCGAGCTCTGCGAGTTCATGGAGCAGGCCGCGCGAGCGGGTGCGGCACAGGATCTGGACCGCGTCGCCGAACTGAACGCCGAGTTCCACGGCGTGGTGCGGGCGGCTGCCGCGAGCACGCGCCTGGTCACCATGCTCAACGCCGTCGTCCAGCTCCCCCTGGTCGTCCGCACGTTCCACCGCTACTCCCCTGCCGACCTGGAGCGCAGCTGCGCGCATCACCGGGACCTGGTCGCGGCCCTGCGCGCGGGCGATGGCCTGTGGGCCCAGTCGGTGATGCGGTCGCACGTCCTGGCGGCCAAGGCAGTGCTGCTGCGGGCGGCGGCACAGGGCACAGACACCACAGAGACGAGGCAGAGCTGATGTCGACCGACACACCTACCGGGCCCCTGGCCGACCTGCGCGTCGTCGAGATGGGACAGCTGCTCGCCGGACCGTTCTGCGGACAGCTGCTCGGGGACTTCGGCGCCGAGGTGATCAAGCTGGAGGCACCCGGCAAGGGCGACCCGATGCGCCAGTGGGGCCGGGAGAAGCCGCACGGCAAGTCACTGTGGTGGCCGGTGGTCGCCCGGAACAAGAAGTCCGTGACCTGCGACCTGCGCAGTGCCGAGGGGCAGGACCTGGCCCGCCGGATCATCGACCGGGCCGACATAGTCGTGGAGAACTTCCGGCCGGGCACGCTGGAGCGCTGGGGTATGGGCTACGACCGGCTCAGCGCGACCAATCCCGGGCTGATCCTGGTGCGGGTCACCGGTTACGGCCAGAACGGGCCGTACGCGCCGCGAGCCGGTTTCGGGTCTGTCGGCGAGGCGATGGGCGGCATTCGTTACGTGATGGGCGATCCGGCCAGTCCGCCCACCCGCGCGGGCATCTCCCTCGGTGACTCGCTGGCCGCCGTCTTCGCCACACTCGGTGCCCTGGCCGCGATCCACCACCGTTCACACACCGGCCGCGGCCAGGTCGTCGACTCGGCGATCTACGAGGCCGTGCTCGCCATGATGGAGTCGTTGCTGCCGGAGTGGGCGGTCGGCGGCTACCAGCGCGAACGCACCGGGTCCGTGCTGCCGAACGTCGCACCCAGCAACGTGTACCCGACCAAGGGCGACGAACTGGTGCTGATCGCGGCCAACCAGGACTCGGTGTTCGGCAGGCTGGCCACCGCGATGGGCCGCCCCGAGTTGGCCACCGACGAGCGGTACTCGTCGCACGCGGCCCGCGGCGTCGCCATGACCGAACTGGACGACCTGATCGCGGCCTGGACGGTCACCATCCCCACCGACGAGCTGCTGGCGACCCTGCACGAGGCGGGCGTGCCCGCCGGGCGCATCTACACCGCGCGGGACATGTTCGCCGACGAGCACTTCGCGGCGCGGGAGGCGATCGTCCGGCTCGCCCACCCCGACTTCGGCGAACTGCCGATGCACAACGTCTTCCCCAAACTCAGTGCAACACCCGGCCGGGTCCGGCATGTCGGCCCGGCGCTCGGCGAGCACAATGCCGACGTCTACGGCGGGCTGCTGGACATCGACGAGCAGGAACTGGCCGCGCTCACCGCGCGCGGCGTCATCTGACCGACGCGCACCCACTGCCTGGGAGGCAGCATGAGATACCGCCTCGGTGTCGACGTGGGAGGTACGTTCACCGACGTGCTCCTGCTCGCGGAGGACACCGGCACCACCTATCGCGCCAAGACCCCGTCCACACCCGGCGACCAGTCCGTCGGGGTGCTCAACGGCATCCGCAAGGTATGCCGGGACGCCCACATCGAACTGGCCGAGGTGGGCCAGGTACTGCACGGCACCACCGTCGCGACCAACGCGATCCTGCAGGGGCGTGGCGCGCGCGTCGGCCTGGTGACCACGGTCGGCTTCGGGCAGGTCCTGCAGATCGCCCGGTCCTACGTGCCCGGCGGGCTGGCAGGCTGGATCATCTGGCCGAAACCGGAACCCCTGGCCAAGCTGGAGCACACCGTCGAGGTCGCTGGCCGGATCGCGGCCGACGGCTCGGAGGTGGCACCGGTCGACGAGCGGCAGGCCAGGGCGGCGCTGCGCAGGCTGGCCGGTGCCGGCATCGAGGCGCTGACCATCTCGCTGATCAACTCCTACGCCAACGACGAGCACGAGCTGGCGATCGCGCGACTGGCCGCGGAGGAACTGCCCGACGTGCCGATCTCGCTGTCCAGTCACGTGCTGCCGGAGATGCGCGAGTACGAGCGCACGATGACCACGGTGGCCAACAGCTATGTGCAGCCCGAGGTCGCCCGCTACGTGCGTAACCTGGACAGTTCGCTGCGGGACAACGGAATCCAGGCGCCACTGTCCATTCTGCGCAGTGACGGCGGGCTGATGCAGGCGAGCAAGGCAGCTCAGGACCCGGTGTCGCTGCTGCTGTCCGGCCCCGCGGGCGGCGTCACCGGTGCGGCGTGGTTCGCCGAGCAGGCCGGGTACTCGGACTTCCTCACGTTCGACATGGGTGGCACCTCCACCGATGTGGCGCTGGTGCTGGACGGTCAACCGCGCATCGGCCGCGAGACCAAGGTCGGCGATCTCGCCGTGCGGGCTACGAGTGTCGACGTGCGGACCGTCGGTGCGGGTGGCGGCTCGATCGCGCACGTACCGGAACTGACGAAGGCGCTGCGTGTCGGGCCGCAGTCCGCGGGTGCCGTGCCGGGCCCCGCCGCGTACGGCGCGGGCGGTACCGAGCCGACGGTCACGGACGCCAACGTCGTGCTCGGTTACCTGCCCAGCGAACTGGCGGGCGGCGAGATCTCGCTGGACGTCGAGGCGGGCCGCAAGGCCGTCGGCACGATCGCCGAGGCGATGGGCCTGCCGTCGGTCGAGGCCGCCGCCGCGGGCATCGTGGACATCGTCAACGAGAACATGTTCGGCGCGCTGCGGCTGGTCAGCGTGCAGCAGGGCTTCGACCCGCGCGACTTCGCGCTGGTGTCGTTCGGCGGTGCGGGCCCACTGCACGCGAACGCGCTGGGCAGGCTGACCGGCTCGTGGCCGGTGATCGTGCCGCCGTCGCCGGGAGTGCTCTGCGCGTATGGCGACGCGACGACCTGCCTGCGGGACGAAAGCGCCAGGACGATGGTCCGCGCGTTCTCCGATCTCGACGACGCCGAGCTGCGCGCGGTGCTCGCCGACCTCGCGGCCGGCGCGGGCGACCGCCTGGCCGGGGAGGGCGTGCCACGTGAGCAGCAGACCACCCGCTACCAGGTCGACCTGCGCTACCACGGGCAGGGCTTCGAGATCCCCGTCGAGCTGGCGTCCGACGTCCTCGACAGCGGGGACGTGGTCGCCCAGCTTGGCGCCGCGTTCGACGCCGAGCACAAGCGGCTGTTCTCCTTCCTGCTCACCAACGAGCGCGAGGTCATCAACCTGCGCGTCACGGTGAGCGGCCCGCGACCGGATGTCGCCTGGCGCACGCTGGACGAGGGCACGCCCGACCCCAGCCAGGCGCTGCTGCGGGAGACGGAGCTCTGGATGGACGGCGCGTTCACCTCGGCGTCCATCTACGACCGCGACAAACTACTTGCCGGGAACGTCGTCACCGGTCCCGCGATCGTGGTCGAGATGGACTCGACCACGCTCGTGCTCTCCGGTCACGCCGCGACCGTGCATCCCAGTGGCAGCCTGATGATTCGCCCCGTGGAGGACTGATGGCCGAGATCCTGCAGACCGCGACCGAACCCGTGGCCAAGGTCGACGTCGACCCGGTGACCCTGGACATCATCGAGAACGCGCTGCGCAATGCCCGCTACGAGATGGACGAGGTGCTGTTCCGCACCGCGCTGTCGCCGGGCATCCGCGAGCAGCACGACGAGTTCCCGCTCATCGCCGACCCGAACGGCAAGATGGTCGTCGGACAGTTCGGCCTGTCGGTGCCCGACTTCCTGGACAACTTCAACGGCAGCATCGGCGAGGGTGACATCCTGCTCACCTCCGACCCGTATGCGTGCGGCGCCGCGATCAGCCACGCCAACGACTGGCTGATCGTGACCCCGATCTACCACAGCGGCCGGGTGGTCGGCTGGTCGTCGATGTTCGGCCACATGTCCGACGTCGGTGGCAAGACACCGTGCTCGATGCCCGCCGACGCGCACACCATCTACGAGGAGGGTGTGATCATCCCGCCGTTCAAGCTGTACGACGGCGGCACGCTCAACGACGTGGCCCTGGGCATCATCCTCAACCAGGTGCGGATGCCGGAGTGGAACCGCGCCGACCTCAACGGGCTGGTGGCCGCGTGCACGACGGCATCGCGGCGGGTGATGGAGCTGTGCGACCGGTTCGGTGTCGACGTCTACCTGTCGGCGCTGGACGCGCTGCTGGAGCGCAACTACCGGGCGATGAAGGTGTTGCTCGCCACGCTGTTCACCGACGGCGAGACGCTGGAGTTCAGCGACTACATCTGCGACGACGGCTGCGGCTACGGCCCGTACAAGCTGACGATCAAACTGACCAGAAACGGTGAGAAGGTCCACCTGGACTTCAGCGAGGCCGCGCCGCAGGCGTTCGGCCCGGTGAACTACTTCATCAACGAGAACCTCGTGCGGATGTTCTTCGGCATCTACGTGATCACGGTCGCCGATCCACAGATCCTGTGGAACGACGGGTTCTATCCGCTGATCGACGTGACGATCCCGGACGACTCGTTCTGGAAACCGAGGTTCCCGGCCGCGCTCAACGGCCGCAACCACGGCATCGGGCGGGTGTTCGACCTGTTCGGCGGGCTGCTCGGGCAGAAGAACCCGGAGATCCTCAACGCGGCGGGCTTCTCATCGTCGCCGCACTTCATGTACTCCGGGCACTACGCGTCCGGGGCGCGGGAGGGCGAGTGGTTCCAGCTCTACTCGATCGGTTTCGGCGGTATCCCGGGCAGGCCGATCGGCGACGGGCCGGACGGCCACTCGCTGTGGCCGTCATTCGTCAATATTCCTTGCGAATACATGGAATCCTACTATCCACTTCGGATCGAACGGTGGGCGACGATAGCCGACTCCGGTGGTGCGGGGCTGCACCGTGGCGGGAACGGCGTGGACGTGGCGTACTTCTTCGAGCAGCCGGGAACGATCGCCATCCACGACGACCGCTGGCTCACCTACCCGTGGGGGGTGAACGGCGGCAAGCCGGGTGCGCGCGGCACCAAGTGGATCGTGCGGGCGTCCGGTGAGCGCGAGGTACTGCCGAGCAAGTGTCACGACGTGCCGGTCGGGCCTGGTGACGTGCTGCACTTCGTCACGTGGGGTGGCGGTGGCTGGGGTGACCCGTTCCAGCGCGACTCCGGACTGGTCGGGCTGGAGGTACTGCGTGGCCTGGTGACGGTCGCAGGCGCGGCCACCGGCTACGGCGTCGTGTGCACCGACGCCGGGGACGTCGACGAGATGGCCACCGGTGAACTGCGCGCCCGGCTGACGGCCGAACGCGGCGAGGTGGCCGTGTTCGACATGGGCCCCGAACTGCCCGACATCCTGGCCCGGTGCGAGGCGGAAACCGGTCTGCCCGCGCCGAAGCCGCCGGTCGACATCCGCACGGCGGTCCGCACATGACCGATCTGGCGGCCGACTACCGCGACTCGGGATTCGGCGGCCGACTCGGCGTCGGCCGCCGCCCGGCGGTGCTCGCCGTCGACGTCGTCCAGGCGTACCTGGTCGACGGCTCCCCGCTGCGCGCACCGGTCGAGGCCGCCGTCGCGGCGGCGGCCCGCCTGGTCGCCGCCGGTCGCGCGGCCGGCCTGCCGGTGGTGTTCACCAGGGTCAGCTACCAGCCCGGCGGCACGGACGGCGGGCTGTTCGTGCGGAAGATCCCGTCGCTGCGGGTGTTCGAGGAAGGCAGCGCGCTGGCCGCCTTCCCGGCGGAGCCGGCGCCGCTGCCAGGCGAGACGGTGGTGACCAAGCAGTACGCCAGCGCCTTCCATGGCACCTCGCTGGCGGCCACGTTGACCGCGAGCGGCATCGACACGCTGTTCATCTGTGGCCTGACCACCAGCGGCTGTGTCCGGGCCAGCGCCACCGACGCGCTGCAACACGGCTTCCGGCCGCTGGTCGTCGCGGATGCCTGTGGCGACCGAGACGAGCGTATCCAGGCGGCGAACCTGCTGGACCTGGAGGCGAAGTACGCCGACGTCCTGTCGCTGGAGACCGCCCTGGGCCTGATCGGGTCCTGACAGGACTCCTGCGGACACGGTCGCGACGCCACCTCGCGCTGACCGCCGGCTCGTGGCACCCGGCCTCGGGTCATGATCATGGTGTGGCGCAGCGGGCGCGGAGGGTCGTGACACCGTCACCGTCGAGTTCGTCGCAGTAGGTCGCGCGGCCGGTCATGGCCATGATCAGGGCCAGGGTGGTTCCGGATACCGACGGCCCGGAGCCGGTGGCGAAGGGGCCGTCGCCTGCGGTGAGTCGTAGCCCGGCGATCCGGCGTTTGGCGGGGACGACCAGGTCCGAGCCCTGGTAGAACTCGGCCAGCCGGGTGAGGGTGGGGATCGGGTAGTCGCGGTGGATGTCCAGCGGCCCGCGGATGTCCTCGGCGTGCACTATCGCTTCGCCGAGCACGGCCGCGACCGGTACAGGTGCTTCGGTGGTGCTGGTGACGACGCGGCGGAAACGTAGGAGCGTCTCCCGCGGGTTGGCGCCCAGCTGTTCGGCCAGTCGCATGGCTACCTGTTTGTCGAAGTCGAACCCCCAGCGGATCACGCCGGCGATCCACCGCAGCGGGTTGAGGCTCGCCCCGGCGGTGAGGTGGGCCAGCACCTCGCGCGCCGTGAGCCCGGCGCACAGCGATGGTGCCGCCCACTGGTGATCGGTCAGGTCGGCCAGGTCAGCGGCCAGGGCGGCGCGTTCGGCGTGCACCAGCGGCCAGATCCCGGTCGCGTGGTGGGGGCCGGTTGTGGCTCTGGCCGGGTCATGGCGGACATTCTCCCGTGCGGCCGGCCATCGGTGCGGCGGTGGCGGCCCGAACAGACCCGGGAGTTCATCGACCGCGCCCGCGACGGGTACCACCGTCGGCGTGCTGCTACCGGATGACCTGGTAGTCGACGAGCAGGTGACCGCTGGACGAGGTCGTGCTCCGGATCGCTTCGAGCCGGATCGGCGGCAACCCGTCCAGGAGTCGTCGTCCACCGCCGGCGATCGCCGGTGCGATCACGAGCCGGAGTTCGTCGACGACGCCGGCGGCAAGCAGCGCCTGGACGACCGAGATACTGGCGTGGACGCCGATGTCCCCTCCGGGCTGTTCCTGCAGGGTCCGTACGAATTCGACCAGCCCGCCGTCGACCACCGTCGTGTTGGCCCACTCCCGATCCAGCGGTGCGGAGGTCATGACGTACTTCGCGACGGCGTTGATGAACGTCGCGAACGGCTCGATCTTGCTGCCCGGCCAGAAGTCGGCCCACTCGTGGTAGCTGCGGCGGCCGAAGATGACCGCATCCTGCGAGCCGATGACGGCTGCCAGGTTGGCGCCCATGGCGTCATCCCATTCGGTGATGAACCCGTCGGGATCCTCGGCGACCCCGTCGAGGGACAGCAACTCGTACGCGACGACCTTACGCACGTTCAATACCTCCGGTTGACCTGGACGCTGCGGCGTCGACGGATCGTTCGACCAAAGCTCGTCAGCGTGACGGACCGCGGGGCCCGGGCGATCCTGCCACGACCGGATAGCCACAGTAGTCGTCCCGGGGTCGGATGGTCGGGTACTGCGGATGAATCGTCGGATCACCTCGATGCGGTGCGCAGGACACAGTCGCCGCAGATGGCGTCGCGGCTGTTCGTCGGTGAGGCGCGGTAGATCAGGCAACAACTGAGTCGGCGGAACCGGCCGTCCGCGGTCCGCTCACTGGTGAGGCGCAGGAACGGCACGTCCAGCACCGCCGACGCGATCAGCGACGTGCGCGCTGCCAGGTCCGGCCGCGCCAGATCGATCATGGTGGCCGCGCCGTTGACCGCCGAGGCCACGTTGCCCCACAGCACCCGCTCGGGCACCGAGAACGGTCTCGTCGCCTCGACCAGTTGCCGCACCGGACCACCGATCACCCGTTCCGCGGTGTCGCAGTCGGCGTCGGCGAGCGACAGCGGGAACGCTCCGCCCAACTCCGGTTGCCACCACAGGCCGGACAGGTCCAGGTCCGGGAACCGACCGGTGAGCACCGCCATCGCCAACATCGGTGAGACCAGCCGGGCCACCAAGCCCAACTGTGCCACGGATGCGGCGACCCGAAGCGGTACGTCCGTCGCGGCCCGGTCACCGGCCAGGTAGGACTGGACCGCCGATACGCGCTCCCGCAACACATCCGGGTCGTCGACCAGTTCGGCCATCCGTCGCCACGGCGGGCGGGGCACGTCGTGGGTGTGGTGGGTGTGGACCGCGAAGAACGGTCCCCACCCACTCACCGCCGCGGGCGTGAACGCCGGCGGCCCGACGTGGCTCACCCGACGACCGCGACCTGCTCGGCAGTCGGTCGCCGGCCTGTCCGCCGGCCGAACAGTCGCTCGGCCAGCGGTGCGAACGCCAGCCCGATCGTCGCCCACAGAACGAGCTGCGCGGCCACCGAGTAGAGCCGGAACAGGAACAGCGTGTCCGCGGGGAAACCCGGGTACACGATGGCGCCCTGCGGGTTGCGCAGCGGCAACGGCGTCTCCGTCGGTCGCACGCCGTACAGCCGCACATTGTCGGCCAGGTGTCCCAGCGGCGGCAGGATCGCCATCACAATGCCGATCGCCACAATGAAAGCGGCGCACGCCAGCAGGGTGGCGTTCCAGGTACCGAACCGCGGTGCGAGTCGTCCGGCCAACCAGATGCCGCCACCGAGGAACGCCAGCGAGCACACCACCATGATCAGGTAGAGGCCGGCTCGAGAGCCGATGGTGTCCGGGTGCCCGACCGAGGGCGGGTTGGCCGGGTATTTGAGGAACGGCACCAGGTACAGGCCCACGAAACCGCCGCCGGCCACCAACAGGGCGAGGTTGCGTGCCCTCAGGTTACCGACCCGGCCCGCGCACACCGCGTACACCACGGCGAACAGCAGGCCCATCGCGATACCGTAGAACACCATGCCCACGCCGATACCGACGTTGGCCTGGATGGCACGGCTGAAGATGTCCGGACCTGCCGCTTCGGCGGGCAGCCCCGCCGCCTTGTCCAACACGGCCTGTGCCGCGTCCCGGCCGGACTCGTAGTCGATCGCCGCCTGGATCTGTGGTTCGGCGAAGATCCGTGCGAACACGAACGCCAGCAACCCGGCCAACGCGCCCACCAGCGCGCCGCGCAGGATGATCTTCTTCTCCATGTTCGGTCGTCCCCTTCGGATCAGTGGCAGGGGAAGCCGAGGAAGTGGCGCGAATCGTGCACGAACTCGTGGATGACCATGCTGTTGCCGAACACCGACGTCGCACCTTCGTCGATGCCGATGAAGTAGTACAGCAGCAGGGCGAGTACCACGGCGCCGCCGAGCCAGAGCACCGCCTTGGAGACGGGCAGCACCACTGGCGTGGCACGGGGTGCGGGAATGGTAGCCATGAAGCCTCCTTCAGGGATCGTGCGTCCCGTTCGTGGTGGGGCAGGTGATGGCGCGGTATCTGACTCGCCCGGGGGCCGGGCTCACAGTGGCGCGACCGTGCTGGAGTTCCACCAGCTTCCACACGCCATCACTCGGACGGTGACATTACGGAGACCACACCCGACCGTCAAGCCTCCAGCCAGCGAATGTGTGTCCACTGTGAGGCTGATCGAGCCAGTTGCGCGGGATCGGCATACCGAGCTCACGGTTCCGTACCGCGGGCTGGGTCATGACGTCGCCGAGCGCGAAGTGACGGACTTCGCCGCGTGCGTCGCGCGGCAGGCCCACACGGAACCTGTCCACCTCACGTTCGCCGCGATCATGCGGTACCGGACCGGAACCGGACCGACGTGGTGATGAGCTTGTCCGTGACCCACTGTGCGACATCGGCCGGATAGGGCGCCGGCAGCCCGAGGACGATGTGCTGGAAGCCCGCGTCGATCGCCGCACCGATCGCGTCCTGGGTGCTGCTGGGCTCGGCGTAGGAGACGGGCAGGTGCATCGACCGAGTGACCGAGGCGGGATCGCGACCGATCTCGGTGCAGTAGCGGTCCAGCAGCGCGCTGCGGCTCACGGCGTCGTCGATGTCGCCGCCGGGGATGTTCCACAAGTCGGCGTGCTCGGCGACCACGCGCAGCGTCGAGGCCGCGCGTCCGCCGATGAGGATCGGCGGGTGGGGGCGCTGGACGGGCTTGGGGTTGCCGAACGCTCCGGTCAGCCGCACGTAGGTGCCGTGGAAGTCGAACGGTTCGGGCTCGGTCCACAGTCGCCGGATGACCGTGCACGCTTCGGCGAGGCTGCCCACGGCGTGGGCGGAGTCGTGGAAGGGCAGGCCGTGTGCTTCGTACTCGCGCCGGGCCAGCGGGTGGCCGGGTCGTGAGCCGACGCCGATACCGAAATCGAGCCGGCCGCCGGAGACGATGTCGACGGTCGCGGCGATCTTGGCCAGCATCGCGGGCGGCCGGAAGCGATTGCTGGTCACGAGCAGGCCGAGCCGCAGTCGTTGCGTCTGCGCGGCCAGGGCCGAGAGCAGGGTCCAGCCTTCGTAGGTCGGGCCGTTCGGGTCGCCGTAGATCGGCATGAGGTGATCGAACAGCCACGCGTGCTCGATCTCCGGAATCGAGTCGGCCTCGCGCCAGACCCGCAGGACATCGTGGTAGCCGACCTGTGACGGGGCGGTCATGATCCCGAATCGAGGCCGGGGGTGCGCGGCATGAGTGGTGGTCCTTTCGACATCCCGAACAAAACGGATCCATGTTCCGTTAACCAACATACGGAACGTGGTTCCGTTTGCCAAGTGGTGGAGGGATCGGCCCGCGTCGGGTCGCCACAGCGGAGCAGGGTCTGCGATCCGGCTTGGCGGCCGGTCGTCGCGCGTCCTGGTGTCGATCCAGGCAGTCCGGGGATATGAGCCCCGGCCGGCCGCTGGGCCCCGCGCGGTGGAGTGACCGACCGGGCTCGCACCGGCCAATGCCCGGAGTCACCATCCGGGGCCTCGACAACTTCGGCTTCGGTCACGGCCGTCCCGGCGGGGGTCGAACCTCACTGCCTCCCGCAGGTCAGGGCGGTGCTCGGCCGTTGAGCCACAGGACGTCGCCGCCACGGCGATGGCGGACCTGTGCGCGTACCAGGACCGCACCCAGGACCTCCCGAGGCCCTGGTACCCGTGGGAGGAGTTGAACCTGCCTACCTGTTCGTCATCAGCGAACCGCTCTGACCGGTGAGCTACCCGGATCCGGCCGGGTGGCGCCTACGGGATTCGAACGTGATCTTCGGACTGAGAACGCGATGTCCTGCCAGCTGGACCAACGCGCCATCGGAGCGATGTTGTGCATACGCCGCAGCATGATCGGCGGCGTGGTCGGATGCCCGCGAGTCGAACGCGGTGTGTCCTCATCCCGAATGAGGTGGGTTGCCGTCTCCCTCGCACCCGGAGGTTCCCCCGCTCCCCGTGTGGGGGAACAGCGCTCTCGACGGGACTCGAACCCGCGGTGATCCGCTCGTCAAGCGGATGCCTTGGCCCCTGGGCGATGAGAGCATGCCTCTGGTGAATCGCGCGCCCCCACCAGGATTCGAACCTGGGGCTTCCGCATTCGTAGTGCGGCACTCTGATCCGCTGAGCTACAGGGGCATGGTGTTGGTGCGTAGCCGATCCGGGAGTCGAACCCGGTCCTCCGCAGTGAAAGTACGGCGGCCTGACCGTCCGCCGCATCGGCCAGCCGACAGGAGCGGTCGGCGGGCATCGAACCCGCTGCTGCTGGGTGGAAGCCTGGCGTGTCCGCCGAGTTCACTACGACCGCGGGCGTTGATACCCCGGCAGGGTCGAACCTGCGCGCCGGGAGTGGTGAGGGGCGGACTCGCACCGCCACAGCCGTAAGGCGTTCGATTTACGGTCGAGTGGGCTCCAACCGATGCCCAGCCTCACCGTGATCTCCGGTGGCGGGCGAGGTCTGTCCCCCACCCGCCACCGGGTTGGCCCGCATCGGCGTGCGGGCCACGTAGCTCGCCTACCGGTGCCGGGCGTCCCGCCGGTCGGCGGTGCGCGCCGGGTGCACCGGGTGCACCGGGTGCACCGGGTGCACCGGGCGAGCGTGATGTCTGCTCCGCTGTGGAGTTGTCAGGCAACGAGCGTCCATGCACATGGGCGCGCGGCATCGGCGGAAGGATTCGAACCCTCAAGTCGTGGTTTTGGAGACCGCGCTGCTTTCCTCGGCTCGCCGACCAGGAATTGCTGTTTTCGGGCGCACGAAATAGAGAAAGCCGCCCGGATCGGTTTCCCGATGGGCGGCTCCATGACGTGACGGTGGCTACGTCACGGTGGGGAGCCCGTGCTGCCCAGCCGCAGCTGTTCCGGCCAGGCGGCGGCATTGTGGTGGCCGTCCGGCGAGCACAGGGCAGCGATCGCGGTGCCGGGGTATTGGCACTGCGACGCTCGCTTCCGCATGCTCGTCATCGTGACTCCTTGGCTCCCGTGTTCGGTGTGCATTCATCATCGCCGAGCCGCGGATTGGGGTCAATCCTATTTATCGCGGTTCTCTCCGGTGGTGGGAGTGGGGCGAGCATCGGGCCGGAAGAACCGCGGCGGCGAATCGGCACCACGAGCGGTGAGTCACCTTCGCGGTTGCCGGGCCACGGTCCGGGCGAGCTTGATCACGCGCGAAGTCACCGGCCAGTTGACCCGCTGTGACCGCGCTGACCGCGCTGACCGCGCTGACCGCGCTGACCGCGCTGACCGCGCTGACCGCGCTGACCGAAACATCCGTCATGCCCGCCCTGGGCGGTAACACGTTCACGAAACGCGATACGTAACGCGTTCGGGGAGCGCTGCCAGTCCACGTGCTGATGCGTCCGCGATCCGCCGGGCAACCTGTGCGGTGGGGATCTGTCATCCGAAGGTTGGACCAAGGAAGGACATGTCACTGATGCCAGCAAAGTTCGTGGCGAAAACCATGGTCGTGGCGTTGGTCGCGGCTGCCGCGACGGCCGCTCCCGCGATCTCGGCGACGGCCGCCACCTCACCGGTGTCCGCCGCGCACATTGTGGCCCATTTCGATCTTGCCGCGGGCCGGCAACCGGAGAACATCACCCTCGAACCCGACGGCAGCGCCGACCTCAGCTTCACCACGGCACACGAGATCGCTCGGGTGTCCCGGACCGGCAACGTCCGCATCCTCACCGTGCTGCCCGCGCCCGCGGACGGCGGTGTCAACACTCCGCTGGTGGGCAGCGCACGCACGTTCGGCATCGTCCGGGCACCGGGCGGCACGCTCTTCGTCCTCTACAACACCGGCGGCGCCGACCTGACCGGCGTGTGGCGATTGCGGCCCGGCAGTCACACGCCGACCCGGATCGCGGCCCTGCCCGCCGACGGCCTCGCCAACGGTATGGCGTTGGACCCGCACACGGGTCTGCTCTACATCGCCGACTCCGTGCACGGCGTCGTCTGGCGGGTGCCCGAGACCGGTGGCACGCCGATCGCGTGGGCCAGTGGCGGCAAGCTCACGTCGAACGGCTCATTCGGCGCGAACGGCGTGAAGGTGCACAACGGCGCGGTGTGGGTGTCGAGCAGCCAGCAGGGTCTGCTGCTGCGCATCCCGATCGGGCGCCGTGGCGTCGCGGGCCCGATGCAGACCAAGGCGATGGTGGCGGGCATCGACGACTTCGTGTTCACCGGTTCGGGTGACACGGCGCTCGCCGCGATCAACGGTGCCAGCCAGATCGCGCTGGTCCGGCCGAACGGCACCCAGTCCATCGTGCTGACCATGGCGGACGGATTGCAGAATCCCACGTCGATGTCGGTCCGTGGCCACACCCTCTACGTCGCCAGCGCCGCCTACACGACGCTGACCGATCCGAACCTGCTGGTGGCCCACCTGTCGCACTGACGCCGTAACGATCAGTCGAGATCACCGCAGGAGTGCCGCTGTCCGCGCGGCACTCCTGCGGTATCGGTGCTGGATTCAGCTACCGAGAAGCGTCTTCAGGTCGATCGCATCGGCCATCGCTGCGTAGCCGGCATCGCTCGGGTGCAGGTGGTCACCACTGTCGAACGCCGGGTTGTACATCGTGGGGGCGTTCGGGTCGGCGGTGATCGCCGCGAAATTGATGGTGCCGTCGAATGCGCCGCTCGTGAGGATCCACTTGTTCACGGCTTCGCGTGTCCGCTCGCCCCGCGGCGACCAGTAGAACGCACCCTTGAACGGCGTGAGGGTCGCGCCGAAGATCCGGAGACCGGCGTCGTGCGCCTGCGCGATCAGCTGCCGGTAGCCGCCGATGAGATCCGCCGCGGTGACGAGCGGGATGGTGCCCAGGTCGCTCCGGCCGATGTCGTTGATGCCTTCGAGCAGGATGACGTCCCGCACGCCGGGCTGCGACAGCGCGTCACGCCCGAAGCGAACCAGCGCACAGACGCCCGAGGTGCCGGCGTCGCTGAGTACCCGGTTGCCGCTGATGCCCTCGTCCACGACCGACATGGTCTTGCCCGAACGGGCGGCGAACCGGCGGCCCAGAATGTTCGGCCAGCGGTCGTTGGCGTTCACGTTGGACCCGACGCCGTCAGTGATCGAGTCGCCGAAGGCCACGACCGATCCGATCACCCGTGCCGAGCGGGCCACATCCAGGCCGTCGGCGAACATCCAGCAGGAGATGGTGGTGGGGAAATCGGCCGCGTCGGCGGTCTTGGCGAAGTCTCCGGCGGCGGACAGGAAGCTGTTCTGCTCGGTGGCGGCGTGGAACGTTGCCCGGCCGGTCAGTCGCGGCACGTAGACGCTCAACGCCAGGTCCTGCCCCTGGGTCACGCCGAAGTTCACCCAGTCGCTCAGCGCCTCGGCTCCGGGCGGGATGGTCACCTTCTTGTTGCCGCCGAAGGTGACCGGCCGCGTGGTCGACGCGACGGTGCCGGCGCCGGCCTTCTCGACGGCGATGGACGCCGCTCCGACGCTCAGCGCAGCCGTGCCGAAGGTGTTGGTCAGGCGGACGCGCAGCTTGCTGCCGCTGATGCTCGGGTACATGATGTCGCGCACCGTCCGGCCGGTGATCCCGCCCGCGCCGGCCGGACACGTCGACGAGCCGGCGCCGGCGATCGGGCTCGCGGTCCAGGCCGCGACCTCGGCGCGGGTGGGCGTCGTCGCTGACGCGGTGACCGGCAGGACCAGGGCGGCCGCGAGCGCGGCGATCTCCGCCGCAAGCCAGCCCTTCCCGCCCCAAGAATGGTGTTTCGGCACGGCACCTCCACGGCACGCTCCCTGGTGAGGAGGCTACGACACGACTGGCCACACTCACGGAAGAATGTCGCCGACCCAGACAAATCGATATAATCTCTTCGTCATCACTCCTCTGGGGGCAACGAGCTGAGCACCGCCGGGCACCCGCCGTGCCTGTCACGCTCGGTAGTTGAGCGCGGCCGCGAGCACTGGGTCCTCCCGGTCGAGGGTCTCGGCCGCGTCCGTTCTTGACCCACGGCGAGCCGGCCGCAACGGTCACCATTCGGTGCCGTGCCCGAACGTCGATTGCCGCGTCGAAAACCAAGGTGGCGTCAGCCGTTCGCGACAGTCCGTGTCGACCAAAGTAGCGGTCGGCATCCACCTCGGGCTGATGACCGGCACGTCGTACCGCGCTGTACTGATGCCCATGATGAAACGCTGCGCACTGTTGGTGATCCTGACGATGCTCGCGCTGGCGGCACCTACCGCGAACGCGAGCGAACCGGGTGCCGGCCGACCGGGCGTGATCACGCCGGTGATGGGCTGCGGTCAGTTGCCCGCGACGAGTTTCGGTGATCTCGGTGCGGTGCACTCCACCGCCGAGCAGACGCTGAACGGGTTCCGGTACTGCGCGGTGAGCGGCGAGACCGCGCCGCAGACCACCGTGCGACTGCTGCTGCCGCTCGACGGCTGGCAGGGCCAGTATCTGCAGCAGGGTTGCTTCGCCTACTGCGGCACCAGCACGATCAGTGCGCAACCGCTTGCCGGATGCGTGACAGCACCCGACGGCGCGCTGGCGATGGCCAAGGACGACAGCGGTCACAGCTCGGCCGACCAGAACGACGCGAGCTTCGGCCTGCACCCCGCGCAACGTGAGGCCTTCGGTCGCACCAGCGAGCACAGCACGGCGCTGCTGGCCAAGGCGGTCCTGCGCGCCTTCTACGGCACTCCCCCGCGCTACTCGTACTACGACGGCTGCTCGACCGGTGGGCGCCAAGGCCTGGTGGAGGCGCAGAACTACCCAGCCGACTTCGACGGGATCCTCTCGGGTGCACCCATCATCAACATGGCGTCGATCTCGCTTGAGCAGGCGTGGTTGGTACTGAGCAACACCGACGCGGAAGGCAGGCAGATCCTCACGTCCGAGAAGTTGCCCGCGCTGCACGCGGCGGTCGTGCGGCAGTGTGGTGACGCCACCGGGACGATCACCGAACCGCGCCGGTGCGCGTTCGACCCGGCCAGCCTGCGTTGCGCCGCGCGCACGGACACCGACTCCTGCCTCACCCCGGCCCAGGTCGGCACGGTGCGCAGGTTCTACCGTGGTCCGACGACGACGTCCGGTCGCCAACTGTTCAATGGCGGCATGCCCTACGGCTCCGAACTGGGCTGGCAGTCCTGGGCGGTGATGCCCCGGGCCGACACCGCGGCGCCCGGTGACACCCAGGCCGCGCAGACGGCACTGAGCAGTTTCCGCGACCTGTACTTCCCGCGGAATCCGCCCGCGTCGTTCTCACTGGCCGACGTGCGGTTCACGGTGGCCGAATTCCTGCACGGCGAGGGGTACGCGCAGCACGAGTACAACGCCACCAACCCCGATCTACGGGCGTTCACCGCACGCGGCGGCAAGCTGATCCTCTACCACGGCATGGCCGACGAGGCCGTCAGCCCTCAGTCCACTTCGGACTACTATGCCTGGGTGGAGCGGATGGCGGGCGGATTCGGTGCCAGTCAGCGGTTCTCCCGGCTGTACCTGGTGCCTGGCGCCTACCATTGCCTGTTCGGCCCGGACGTTCTCGCCCCGACCCGGTTCAACGAGGCCGACTTCCTCGACCCGCTGATCGCCTGGGTACAGCACGGCACCGCGCCCGCCACGCTCGACGCACCCGATGTGTCGCTCGACGGGAGCGGGCCGGGGATCGACCACAGCGTGCACCCGGTCGACGCACTGAAGCCGGCACCCGCGGCACCGGGCTCCCTCAACGCGGGGTACCACTATGTGGGTGCGGTGAGCGACTACTTGTTCCGCTGAGCCGGCCTGGGCTGGGCCGGAACAGTGAGATCGAGGATCGGACGGCGAGGGCCAGATCGGCCCCGCCGTCCCATGCCGAACGGTCGCTGTCAGCCGGGCGGGACCTGGCTGTCCATCAGTGCGTCGCCGATCCCGCGGATGTCGTCGAGGTGGTGGACGCCTTCGTGCATGGCTTGGCGCACCAGCCAGAGCGCGGTGCGTTCCTCTCCTGGTAGCCGGGTGACGACGCGACTCCACTGGTGCGCGCGGACATGGCTGACCTCCTCGCCGAACCCGCTGACCGCGACGCCGATTTCGTCCAGGACGGCGGCCGCGGCACGCTCGTTGTACCGGAAGCGCCGAGCCCGCAGGTCGTTGAGCATCGGCTCCAGGGCCGGGCGGTCCTCGGTCCGGGCGCGGTGGAGCCGGATGGTGTAGGTGACGTAGACGTCTCGCAGATGGCAGAGGTACTCCGTGACCGACCATCCGTCGCCCGCCGGTCTCCGCCGCAGGACCGAGGCTGGAATCCGCGTCACCGCGGTACGTGCGGCCATGGGTACGCCGTGGATCACCTCGACCGCGGCTGCCACCGTGACCTGCGGATACGACAGCCGGCATACCACGCAGACATGATCCTCCCCGGCCAGCGGCGGCACGGGCGGCCGCCGCTCAGTCGGTGACATTGGCTCTCATCCGGGCCAGCAGGCCGTCGAGGGCGGCGACCTCCTCGACACTGAAGCCCGCACGTAGCCGTGCGTCGTGCGCCTGCGCCGCGGTGGCCTGTCGGTGGAACAGCTTCGCACCGTCGTCGGTGAGCCGGACCTGGTGGACCCTGCGGTTTTCCGGGTCGCGGCTGCGCGCGATCAGCCCGTCCTGCTCCATCGCGTTGAGGTGGTGGGTCAGTGTCGCGCCCTGAATGCCCACCGAGGCCGCGATCTCGCGCTGGTTGGCCTGTGGCTGGTTCTTCAGCGACATCAGGATCGGCCAGCTCTGGTGGAGCCACCCGACGCGGTCAGCGTGGCGTCGAAAGCGCGGCCGACGGCCTTGGCTGTGTTGGCGAGTCGCAGGCCGATCGGCATTCCGACGGGCTTCGGCACGACGGCAGCGTACCTCGGCTCAGCGTTTGACATCACATGATGTGATATCTGCTGCCGACGGCGGGGAGTGGCTGCTGTGGCCGGCCTGCACCTCAGCCCGATCGCACCACGGGCTCGCCGGACCCGGCTCGACCACACCGATGGAGCGCACCGGGGCTCCCCCATCGGGCACGTGAGCGATCCGATTCAACGTGCCTTGTTGTTCACGATGGTGCTCAGGTCGAAGTCCGGGTGCCCCTCGATGAATCCCGTCGCCTCGGACGCCTCGACAGGGATCAAGCGCGGCAGTATGCACCGTCGCCGCCGGGGCCGCACATTCGCCGTCACCTCGCTGGGCGACCTCCGGTGTGGACAGTCACTCACAGAGGTGGCTTTTCCGATGTTCGAGGTTATCCCGGCCAGGCCTGGGCAACTCGCCTTCCGTGGCCAGCTCGGCGTATCGACACGTCGGCGGCCCGATAGGAAGGGTGAACGACATGGGTTTCGACGAGATGAAGAACAAGGCGAAGGACGTACGCGGCCAGCACGGCGACAAGGCAGCAGAGGGCGTCGACAAGGCGCGCGACTTGGCCGACAAGAAGACCGGTAACAAGCACTCGGACCAGGTCGGCAAGGTCGCGGACAAGACCAAGGAACGCCTCCGCAACTCTGACCGGTAACCCATCCGAGGTCGACGACTCTGGAAGGGGGTGAGCTGGCGTGCTCACTCGGGACACGGCGTCGCACCCGCAGAAGGTCGACGTACCGGACCCTGATGGCGACAAGATCGGGACGGCCGGTAGGCGTGGCTGGAGGAGGGTGGCCACGAGCCCACCAGGGTCAGTGTGCACACCGGACTGTTCGGCAGGGAGAGCTTCGTGCCGTTGCACGGGGCCGGGGCCCGAACCGACGCCTGCAGGTCGCGGGGCGGAAGGATCAGGTGAAGGCACGCCGAAGGTGGTGCGCAAGAAAACCGTTGCGGTGGAACGGGTGAGGGCGGGTACGGAAACCCCTACCCCTCTGGACCCAAGACGCCGCAACAGGTAACCGGGTGAACCCGCGACGCCGGTGTCAACGAGGACACCGGCGTCGTGGCGTTCATGCGGCGTCATCATGATCTCGCACCCGAGACGAGGTGACGCGGCTGGTCACCACGGCCGCCGAGGCCGTCTGGCGTCGCTCCGCTTCGAGGATGTCCTTCAGCGAGCGCAGATCGGCGGCCACTGCCGCCATGTCGGCGGCGAACTTGTCGTCGTTATCTCTGGCCGCCGCCGCACGGGGCACGTGATCTCACCGGAGGGCAATGTCCCTTGCGTCCAGTACGCCGAAGTCGTGCGCACGCCGGTTCGTGGCCTACGTGGCCGCTTCCGCGGGCAGGACGCGGTCAAGCCGCCGGTCGTGGCCTACGTGGCCGCTTCCGCGGGCAGGACGCGGTCGAGTTGGCTTCGCGAGGTGATGCCGAGCTTGGTGAAGATCTTGCGCAGGTGGTACTGGACGGTGTGGGCGCTGATGAACAGGCGGGTGCCGATCTCCGGGTTCGAGAGGCCGTCGCGGGCCAGCCGGGCGATCTGGGCCTCCTGGGCGGTCAGTTCCTCGTGCCGGACGCCATCGGTGCGTTTGCGGGCGGTCTCGCCGGTGGCCCGCAGTTCGCGGCGCGCCCGCTCGGCGAACGCCGCCACGCCCATCGCCGTCAACATGCCGTGGGCCGTGCGCAGTTGCTCGCGTGCCTCGGTGCGGCGGCGCTCCCGGCGCAGCCATTCCCCGTACAGCAGGTGCGCGCGGGCGAGATCGATGCGCAGCCGGGTCTTGCCGAAGCGGGCGATCGCCTCGCGGTACAGCCGCTCGGCTGCCTCGCCCTCGCTCAGCAGCGCATGCGACCGCGCCTGGGCGCCCAGTACCCAGTCGGTGCCACTGGCACCGGCCATCTCGGTGAGCCGGCTCACTGGCGGCCGTGGCGATCTCCGTCCTGCCGCAGCGTGTGGCGGCCTCGATCAGCTCCACCAGCGACCAGCACAGCGCGGCGAGGTCGGTGTCGTAGGCGGTGGCGTGCAGACCGGCGGCGACGGCTTTGTCGTAGTGGCCGAGGCCGTTGTTGAGTACGGCGTTCGCCCACTCGGCGAACGTGATCCCGATGCCCTCGCCGCGTCTGGTCACGTCCTCGATGGTGGCGTCGATGAGTCCTGGCCGCCTCGGCCTCGTCGCCGCGCAGGGCGGCCAGGCCCAGCGCACCGTATGGTGCGAGGCCGCTGCCGGTCGCTTCGGTGACGGCCTGCAGTTCGTCGGTCAGCGACGCCGCGGCGGTGAGATCACCGGCGAACAGCAGCAGGTAGGCGCGCGCGGTGAGCGCCAACGGCAGTTCACTGAGCGCACCGGTCTCGCGCGCGAGCTGGACGTACCGGGCGGAGAGCCGATCCCAGCGATCGTCGTCCCACAGCCGCATCGCCGTGATGCACGCCAGATACATCCGGCGCAGTTCCTCTTCGGCGGACATGCCGACACCGAAGTCCGCAACGGCCCTGCGCAGGATCGGGACTCCGGCGGCGTACCCCACGTGCAGGCCCGCTGCCGTGCCGTCGAGCAGGAGGTCAGGCGAACGTGGCGGCTGCCGTGCCGGCGGCGCCGCGCTGGCCGCACTGGCCACGGCCACGACATCGCCACCTGGGCCGGCCAGCGAACCGGCGAAGATCGCGGCAAGCAGCGCGTCCAGGTAGGTGGCGCGGGACAGGTCCGCGTCGATGGGTTCGAGCCGCTGGGCCGCCTTGAGCAGCAACGCGGCGGCGTCACCGCCCCGGCTGGTGATGAACGCGAGCTGGGCTCGCATCACGTCGACTTGCGCCTGCTGGCAGTCGGTCAGCGGCCCGGATTCGGCCATCGCCAGCAGGTCGCGCGCCACGTCGAACACGCCCGCCTGGATCTTCGCCCGCGCGGCGGCCAGCGCTCGCCCGGCCCGTTGCTCCGGGTCGAGGGTCAGCGTCGCCGCCTGCTTCAGGAACGCCGCCGCCGCGGCCAGCCCGCCGCGCGCCAGCGCCCGCCCTGCCGACCGTTCCAGCTCGGCCGCCACGTCCTTGTCCGGCCCGGGTGCCGCCTTCGCCCGATGCCAGGCACGCCGGTCGGGGTCGAGCCGCTGATCGGTGACCTGGGCCAGGGCACGATGTGCCTGCTGCCGGTCCTGCACGGACGCGGAGCGGTAGGCCGCCGAGCGGGCCAGCGGCTGCCGGAACCAGCACCCGGGCGCCGAACTCGGCCAGGCCGGCGTCGGCGGCGGGGCCCGCAGCGGTCGCGTCGATGCCGAGCCGGTCGGCCGCTCGCCACACCAGCGCCGCGTCGCCGGTCGGGTCGGCCGCCGCGATCAACAGCAACCGCCGGGTCTGCGGCGGCAGCGCGGTGACGCGCCGCTCGAAGCGGTCCTCGATGCTGCCCGCCAGCGGCACCGCACCGGCGAGACCGAACCCGCCCGCCAGTTCCGCCACGGTCAGTCCCCGCGGCAGCTCCAGCAGCGCCAACGGAATGCCCCGTGTCTCGGCAACAATCTGGTCCCGCACCCGTTGGTCGATCGGCCCGCTCAGCACCGAGTCCAGCAGCGTGCGCGCATCGGCCTCCGGCAAGCCGCGCACGACCAGTTCCGGCAACCCCGCCAACTGGCCGTTGGTCAGCCGGGCCGCGAAGACCACGCCGACCGATTCCGCACCGAGGCGCCGGGCGACGAAGGCGAGCACTTGCGCGCTGGCGTGGTCAAGCCACTGCGCGTCATCGACCAGGCACACCAGCGGCCGCTCCTCGGCGACGTGCGAGAGCAGACTCAGCACGGCCAGACCGATCAGGAACCGGTCCGGCGCCGGCCCGGCGCTCATGCCGAACGCGGTCCGCAGCGCGTCGCGCTGCGGCAGCGGCAGCGAGTCCAGCCGGTCCAGCATCGGGGCGCACAACTGGTGCAGCCCGGCGAACGCCATCTCCATCTCCGACTGGACACCAGCGGCGCGCGCCACCCGGCAGCCCGGCGCGTGCGCGGCGGCGTACTCCAGCAGCGCCGACTTCCCGACGCCCGCCTCGCCGTGCGCCACCAGCGCCCGGCTCTCACCGTGCCTGACGGCCTCGACCAGGGCTTCGAGCACTCCGCACTCGGCATCGCGGCCGATCAGTCCCGCCGCGTGCCGCTCAACCGGCGAACCTCCGGCCACCTGCACAAGCCCCACGGTATATCCCCCGCGCAGCACTACCCGTCCTTGGCTACCCACCGGGGGATGAGACCGCCGCGCCGCGGCCGCACGCTGATGGTGAGTCCACCGCGCCGAAGGGAGCAGACATGACCACCGTCCACCACCGCTACGCCACCGTGCACGGCAGGCGGCTGTTCTACCGGGAGGCCGGTGCGGCCGGCGCACCGGTTGTCGTGCTGCTGCATGGCTTCCCGGCCAGTTCGTTCATGTTCCGCAACCTGGTCCCGTTGCTGGCCGACCGATATCACGTCATCGCCCCCGACCACCTCGGCTTCGGCCTGTCCGACGCACCGGCGGCCGGTGACTTCGAGTACACGTTCGACGCGATCGCCGGGCTGACCGCGGACCTGCTGGACCAGCTCGGGATCGACCGCTACGCGGTGTACGTGCAGGACTACGGAGCACCCGTCGGCTGGCGGCTGGCCCTGGCCGCCCCGAAGGCGATCACCGCGGTCATCACGCAGAGCGGCAACGGGTACGAGGCCGGGTTCACCGAAGACTTCTGGCAGCCGGTCCGGGCGTACTGGCGGGAGAAGAACCCGCACACCGAGGCCGCGCTGCGACAGGCGCTGACGCTGGACGCGATCCGGTGGCAGTACCTGCACGGCGTGGCCGACGAGACGCTGGTCAGCCCCGATACCTGGGAGCACGACTTCGCCCTGGTGTCCCGGCCGGGCAACGACCTGGTGCAGTTGGCGCTGTTCGCCGACTACGCGGGCAACCTGCCGCTGTACCCGCAGGTGCACGCCTGGCTGCGCGAGAGCGGCGTGCCGGTACTGGCGGTGTGGGGCCGCAACGACGAGATCTTCCGGGCGGAGGGCGCGCAGGCGTTCACCCAGGACGCACCCGACGCCGAGATCCACCTGCTGGACGGCGGCCACTTCCTGCTGGAAAGCCACCTCGACGCCGCCGTGGGCCACATCCGCGGCTTCCTTGAAAGGACATCGGCATGAGCGGACCGCTGGAAGGGCAGAGCGTGCTGGTGGTGGGCCGGGGCGGCGGGATCGCCCGCGCGGTGACCCTGGCCGCCCGGGACGCCGGTGCGAAGGTCGTGGCGGCGGGCCGCGACAAGGACACGCTGGCCGCCGCCTATGCCGGCGAACCCGCCATCAGCACCGAGACCGTCGACCTGACCGACGAGGAGTCGATCGCCGCTCTCGGCGCGCAGCTGGGCAGCGTCGACCACGTGGTCTCCACGGCGTCGGCACGGGCCAGGGGGCGCGTCGCGCAGCTGGACCGGGACGCGATCCGGCTGTCGTTCGACACGAAGGTGATCGGACCGCTCATGCTGGCCAAGCACTTGGCTCCCCGGGTGAACGAGGGCGGATCGTTCGTCATCTTCTCGGGGGTGGCCGCGGCGAAAATCGCGGTCGGCACGCTCGGGGTGGCGATCACCAACGGCGCCGCCGACATCCTGGCCCGCTCCCTCGCTCTGGAACTGGCCCCCGTCCGGGTCAACGCCGTCTCGCCGGGCGTGATCGACACCGGCGCGTGGGACGCGTTCGGCGAGCAGGGCAAGGCCGACTACTTCACCGAGATGAGCACCCGCAACCCCGCCGGGCGCATCGGCACCACCGACGACATCGCCAACGCCGTCCTGTTCGCCCTGACCAGCACGTTCCTGACCGGCCAGACGCTGCACATCGACGGCGGCGAGCCGCTCACCTGACGCGCACCCAGCCCAGAGAGGAGCACTCCGATGGGCCTTTCCTGGCAGCAAGGGCCGCTGGCACCGGGAGCGATCGGCCACTTCCTCGTGCCCGGCCCGCTTCCGGAGCGGCTGCTGTTCGCCGAGCGGCTGCGTAGGCGGATGCGGGTCCGGTTCGGCGGACAGTGGATCGCCGACAGCGAGGACGTCGTCCTGCTGCACGAGCCCGGCCGCTACCCGGTGGCCTACTTCCCGCTCGACGCCGTCAGCGAGACCGCGCTGGAGGCGACCGACCACACCACCAGCCACCGCGACCTCGGGCCGACGTCCTGGTACACGGTCCGGGCCGGGTCGCACAGCACACCACGTGGTGCCTGGCAGCACACCGCGCTGCCCGGCCACGGCGGCGACCTGCAGGGCAGGGTCGCGTTCGCCTGGCGGACCATGGACGCGTTCTACGAGGAGGACGAGCGGATCGTCGGCCACGCCGCGGACAGCTATCACCGCATCGACATCCGCCGCACCAGCCGCCACCTCGTCGTCCGCCACGACGACCGGGTCATCGCGGACAGCACCAGCCCGCTGGCGCTGTACGAGTCGGGTTTCGCTCCCCGCTGGTACGTCCCCCGCGCCGATGTGGACGCAGCGGCGCTGACCCCGGTCGAGGGCCAGACGTTCTGCCCCTACAAGGGCCTGTGCGACTACTACGACATCGCGGACGCGACCCGGGCGGCATGGTCCTACGAGGACGCCTACGACGAGGTCGGGCGCATCCGCGGACTGGTCTCCTTCGAGCCGGACAAGGTCGAGGTGCGCCTGGACGGCGCCCGGGTGCGGCTGGAGTCCGGCCAGACCGTGGTCCCGCACGGCGTCGACCGCAACCTCACCCTCGACGAGGCGGCGCCGGGCAGGCAGCCATGACCGGTGTCGCCATGCCCGACCCGGCGGATGTCGCCGCGCCGAGCCAGGGCGGGGCAGCGGTGGTGTCGGTGAACGTCGGGCTGCCGAAGGACGTGGCCTGGCAGGGCAGGACCGTGCATACCGGCGCGTGGAAACACCCGGTGGCGGGGCCGCGGCTGGTCCGCAGGCTCAATGTCGACGGCGACGGCCAGGGCGACCTGAACGGGCACGGCGGTGAGCAGCGGGCCGTGCTGGTCTACCAGCTCGACTCCTACCGGCACTGGCAGCGGCAGTTCGGCTGGGACGACGTCGGTTACGGCCAGTTCGGCGAGAACCTCACCGTCGACGGCCTGCCGGACGACCAGGTGTGCATCGGCGACCGCTACCGGATCGGCGAGGCCGAGTTCGAGGTCACCCAGCCGCGGGTCACCTGCTACCGGGTCGGCATGCGGCTGGGGGTGCCCGAGCTGCCCGCGCTGCTGGTGAGCCACCACCGGCCCGGTTTCTACCTGCGCGTCATCACCGAGGGTGTCGTCCAGGCCGGGGACCGGATCGTCAAGACCCGGACCGGCCCGCACGCGCTGACCGTCGCCGACACCGATGCGCTGCTCTACCTGCCGGGCCGCGACCGGGCGGCGCTCCGCACGGCGACCCGGATCCCGGCGCTGAGCCCCGGCTGGCAGGAGTCCTTCCGCGAACTGCTGGCCGAGGACACCGCGGCGCCCGGCCCCACCACCGCGAACCCCGAGCCGGGCTGGACCGGGTTCCGGCCGCTGCGCGTGAGCAGAGTGGTCGCCGAAACCGGCGCCGTGTCGTCGATCTACCTGACCTCGCCGGACGGGAGCCCATTGCCCGCCGCCAGGGCGGGCCAGTACCTGACGTTGCGGATCAGCCAGGCGGGCCGGCCGGCCCCGGTGCGCAGCTACTCGCTGTCGTCCGCACCCGGCGCGAGCGGCTACCGGATCAGCGTCAAGCACGAACCGCACGGCGTCGCGAGCGGCTACCTGACCGGCAGCGTCCGCCCTGGCGCGGTGCTCGACGTGGCCGCCCCTCGCGGCGACTTCGTCCTGGGCGACGGCACCGGGCCCGTGCTGCTCATCTCGGCGGGCATCGGTGTCACGCCGGTGCTGGCGATGCTGCACGAGCTGGCCGCACGCGCCAGCGAACGCGACGTCTGGTGGCTGCACGGTGCCCGTGGACCCCGTGCACACGCCATGGCCGCCGAGGCGCACGCCCTGCTCGCCACGCTGTCACGCGCCCGGGAGCACATCACCTACAGCGCGGCCACCCCAGCCGAACGCCACCGAACCAACGCAGCGCCAGGACACCTCACCAAACGCGAGCTGCACGCCCTGGCCCTGCCCGCCGACGCGACCGCGTACGTCTGCGGGCCTGCCGCGTTCATGGCCGACATGCGGGCAGCCCTCACCGCGCTGGGCATCGACCCGGGCAGTATCCACACCGAACTGTTCGGGGCGCTGCCGGAGATCAACCCAGGGCTCACCGGGCGGACCCGCCTGCCGCCGCACGATCCGCCCTGGCCCGCCGGGACCGGCCCGCAGGTGACCTTCGCTCGCAGCGGCATCTCGGTGCCGTTCGCTGCCGACCGCGGCAGCGTGCTCGACCTCGCCGACGCCTGCGACGTCCCCACCCGCTGGAGCTGCCGCACCGGTGTCTGCCACACGTGCAGCACGCCCTTGCTGTCCGGTGACATCACTTATTCGCCACAGCCGCTGGAACGCCCGCCCGACGGCCAGGTGCTCATCTGCTGCGCCCGGCCCGGCACCGACATCATCCTGGACATGTGAGTGGGAACCGCCATGACGACACCACAGCAGCACCCCGTCGGCGAGCCATCGGCGTCCTCGGTGACCGCACGCCGGCGGCTCGAGTTCGCCGTGAGCCCGGACAGCGGCCTGGTCCCGGCCATCTACGTCGCACGATCACCGGGACGGACCGCTGCCAGCGGCCTGTTCCGGGGCACCGCGGCCGGCCTGGTTCGGCTGGTTCGCCGCTGGCGGCAACATCTGCTGATGGGAGCAACAATGCCCGACATCCCTGTCGACCTGAGCTACAGCCAGGACCACCTCTGGGCCAGGCGTGCTGAGGTCCCCGGTGTGGTCCGCATCGGAGTGACCGACTTCGCCCAGGACTCGCTCGGCGACGTGATCGACGTGACCCTGCCCAGGCCGGGCGAGGCGGTCACCGCCGGAACGGCGTGCGGCGACGTCGAGTCGACCAAGAGCGTCAGCGACCTGGTCTCACCGGTCACGGGTACGGTCCGCGCTCGCAATGACGCACTCGCCGGCGCACCCGAACTGGTCAACACCGATCCGTACGGCCAGGGCTGGATGGTCGAGGTCGAGGCCGATCCGGCCACCCTGAGCGGGCAACTCGCGAGCCTCATGGACGCCGGTGCCTACCGCGAGCTGGTGGGTGCCTGATGGACTACCAGCTCCAGGTGGTGACCCTGTCCGTCAGCGACGCCGACAAGGCAGCCGCCTTCTACACCGAACAGGCCGGCTTCAGCCTGGACGTCGACTACCACCCCAGCAACGACTTCCGCGTCATCCAGCTGACGCCACCCGGCTCCGCCTGCTCGGTCCAGCTCGGTGTCGGTCTGACCGACGCACCACCCGGCACGGCCCGCACCACCTATCTGGCCGTCGCCGACATCGAAGCCGCCCACCGGGAACTCACCGACCGCGGCGTCCAGGTCAGCGGCATCCGGCACAAGTCACCGATCGAGGACTGGCAGGGCGGCTGGCGACCCGGCACCGACCCGGCACACCGCGACTACGCCAGTCTGGCCGACTTCGCCGACCCGGACGGCAACACGTGGGTCATCCAGGAGATCGGCTACCGGTCCCCAGGCACCAAAGCCAAGGCGTAGTCCCCACGTCGAACGCGATCGCGACAAACAGCGCAAGCCGGTACGCGCCAAGGGTATCCGGCCCCGTTCGTTGAATGTCTCGCGGTGCGCGAGCGCCGCGCCGTCGGCGGTTTCGCAGACAGCCGCCACGTGGTCGGGCACACTGTCCCGGTCCGAAAGGCGGTCACGATGGTGGATCCGAACGCGTGGTTGGGTGACTTCGAGGCGCGGGTGGCCGCGGCCAGGGAGAAGGCGGCGAAGTTCCAGGAGAGTCTCGGCTCGGCGGGTGCCTCGGCGTCGTCGAAGGACGGCCTGATCACCGTCTCCGTGGCGCCCAACGGCTCCCTCGCGGACCTGAAGATCAGTGACGCGGCCCTGCACGGTTCCGGCACGCGGCTGGCGGCCGAGATCATGCGTACCGCCCGTGAGGCACAACGCCGGGCGGCGGGCAACGTACTCACCGCGTTCACCGAACTGGGCGGGCCCGACTCGGCGGCCACGAAGATGCTCACCGGCTTCGTGCCGCCACCCGAGCCGGCGGAGCCCCCGGCGGGCCAGCACCGGTTCGTGCCGCCTGAGCAACCGGCCGAACCGGCCGGGAATCCCCGGTTCCAGCCACCGGTGACCCGGTGGGAACCACCCGGCCCCCAGCCGCGTCGAACCGCGCGTCCGGCCGACGAGGACTCGTCCGGCGGTGACTCGGTGCTCGGTTCAACCGACTGGTGAGGTGCGTCGATGACCACGGCGACAAGCGGTGCGGGAATCGCGGATTCCTATGCGGGACTGGTCAGTTCGATCACGAACGACTCGGAGTCCTCGGCGGGGCAGGTGGCCGATGTCGCGATCTCCGGCGCGGGTGCGGTGGTCGACACCGTGGCCGCGCTGTCCGACCCGCTCAACGCCCTGATCAACGCCGGGGTCGGCTGGCTGCTGCAGCACGTGTCGTTCCTGCGGGAACCACTGGACATGTTGCTGGGCAACCCGGACGCCATCAACTCGCAGATCAACACGCTGAAGACGGCGGCCGCGCAGGTGCGTACCGAGTCGGCGCAACACCAGTCGAACATGCGGCAGGTGCAGAACTGGCAGGGTTCGGCGGCCGCCAACTACAAGCAGCAGATGGATCAGCTCACCGGTGAACTGGCCGCCCTCGGCCACACTCTCGACGGCAGCGCGACGGTCGTCGGGGTCAGCGGCACCCTGGTGATGACCATCCGCAGCCTCGTCTACGGCCTGATCTCCCAGTTCATCTCGGAACTGATCGAGCACGCGCTGATCGCGCTGGCCTCGTCGTGGTTCACGCTGGGCGGGTCGGTCGCCGCGTTCATCGGCGAGACGGTGGCGAAGGCGGCCGAAGTGGCGTCCAAGATCGCCTCGAAGGTCGGCAAGCTCATCGAAGGCCTTGCGGGCAATGCGGAACGGATGGCGAAGCTGGCCGAGATGATGGAGACGCTGACGAAGAACCTCGGGCGCTTCTCCATGATCGCGGGCACGTCGAAGGCCGTGTACGACGCGGCCCAGCCGTACCCGACGGGTGCCGTGCCCGCATGAGCTTCCACGCGACCGAGGAACACCTCCCCGAGCACGTCACCGAGCCGAGCACCCCGCGTCCGACCGGCGGTGACGAGACCGGCGGTGACACGGCCCGCGGTGACGAGTCCGGCGGCGGCGGTGACGTCCGGCTGTCCGCCGACGATCTGCACAGCACCGGCACCGGGATCTCCGGCACCGCGAGCAGGATCCGGGCGATCAGCCAGAGCGTCGGCGACGTCTCCATCGACGGCAAGTCGTTCGGTGCGCTGAACGAGGAGTTCGCCACGACCGCGCAGCAGCACGTGCTGACCGCGCAGCAGCACGTCGAGGCCACGGCCAAGGAGGTCGACGCGGCCGCGGACGCCACCCACTCGACGGCGACCGCGTACCAGACCACCGAGGAGAACAACGCCAAACTGTTCACCGACATCCAGAATGGCCAGGACACCGGCGGTTCGCGCACCACCCCGTCGAGTGCCGCGCCGGCCGGCCCCACCGATCCGGCCACGCCGTCCTCGACGTCGACGGCACCCGGCGGCCCGACGGCGCCGACCGGCGAGCCCGGCGATCCCGCGGCCCCGGCGGCGCCACCGCCGCCTCCCCCGCCGGCCAGGCCACCGAGTGTCGGAGGTCCACCTTCCGACCCGCCCGCGCTGGGCGGTGCCGCGCCACCGCCCCGGTCGTGGCGGGACGAGATCGACGACCCGAAGAACTTCACGCCCGACGAACGGGCGAAGATCAACGACGCCCTGACCACGATGGCTCAGGACCCGGTGCCGGGCAAGGTCGCCGGTTCGGGCGCGTTGACGCCGGAGCAGCGGCAACTCATGGGCCGCGTGCAGAAGCTGGTCACGATCGACCCGGCCACCCCGATGCAGAAGGCGATGCCGCAGAGTGCGGCGAGCGACTATCTCGGGAACGTGACCCGGACCAGGGCCGTGGACGGGTGGAACTTCAACCCGAACGAAATGGGCGGGTTCGTCGCGCGGCAGCAGGACGGCACGGCCCTGCACACCAACGGCGAGGTCATCCAGGGCAACCGGCTGGACTACCCGGGCACCCGGTTCAACCTCGCCGACCCGAACGAGCCGGTGTACGTGATGCGGTTCCCGGCCGACGACCCGAGCCGCTACAGCACGCCGCTGGGCGCGCCCTACTCCGACGGGCCGGGGATGCTCGGCGCGCACGACCCGGCGGTCGAGGCCACGGCGAACGACATGACGGGGGCGGCGAACGCGGCCGGCATCCCACCCGACCAGTACCACCTCGCGGTGAACCACTGGCCCTACAGCGGTATCGGCGTGACGGCGGACGCGCATCTCGGCCTGCCCGAGCGGGAGATGTCGGCGGGCCCGATCCCGGACGGTGCGCAGCTGTACTCGTACGATCAGCACGGCAACCAGGTCCTGGTAGGACAGTACGACGAGGCCACGGCCCGGTGGACCGATCTGCGACCGGGTGCGACGCCATGAGGGGCCTGGCGCGCCTGCGGCCCAGGAGCGAAGCGACACCAGGGGGTGGACGATGACGATCCCGCGCGGGCTGGCCGATGGGCTGTCGGTCACGGGTGTGTGGGCGGTGCTGGGCGGCAGGCGGTTCAAGTCGACGAGGGTCAAGCCGGACGGCACCGTCCGCCTCGGCTACACCGGCGTCGGCGAGCCGGGGCATCGCGCCTTCACGTTCGACGAGGCCGCGGGCGCGTGGACAGCTGTCGTGCCCGCGACGGCGTGCGACCAGATCGTGGAGATCGCGCACCGGGCAACGTATCGCGGGCACCTCTGTGACGTGCTGGAGATCAACGGCAGGCAGGCCGTGCTCTCCCTGGTCCGGGCGGACGACCGGACGGCGGCCGACCTGGGTTTCGAGACGGTCGAGCGCGGCGTGCACCAGAGGGCCGTCGACCTGACCGGACTCGACGGGTACTTCGAGGTCCACAAGGACGTCTTCTTCCCGTACTGGCAACAGATGACGTTCGGCTTCTCGCCCAACGCGGGTACCTGGGAGCGGTACGTTCCCGATCCGGTACTGCCCGAGATCGGCTACGACCGGTTCCGCCTCGGCAGGTTCGCCGTCGTCAACGGCATCGAGCGACCCGCCGAGGGTGTCCCGGCCGATGTCGGGGCGCTGTTCGACGTGAGCGTGCTGGCGAACTACCACGGCGAGGAGTACGAGGTCAGCACGATCTGGCCGGGCGGCATGGCCACCCTGCGCGGCAGGGCCGGCACGGAACGGCAGGCGCACGTCGCAACGCTGTACAACTACCAGGAGATCCAGCACGACCTGCTCTTCGACCGCTGGCGCGCCGAACGGGCAACAGGCCGTCCCTGAATCGGGTGCCGTCCCTGATCGAGCACAGGGCATCGGCGACAACCGGCCTACCCATCTCGACACCGCGCCCGGTACCGCACCTGTGAGGCGAAGGGTGCGCTCACTCGCCTCGATGTGGCTGCGCGACCTCGTGCCGTGGGCAACCTGTGGTCACGGTACGGCGGGCCGGCGATCCCCGAATCGTGTCGCCTGCTCGAAGGCGTGGCCGAGCCGCAGCACAGCCAGATCGGCGCGGTGCGCACCGACGATCTGCAGTCCCACCGGCAGTCCCTCCGGCGTGAAGCCGGCCGGGACGGACATCGCCGGGCACCCGGTCGCCGACACGAAGTAGGCGGAGCGCATCCAGTCCAGGTAGGTCTGTTGCGGTACTCCCGCGACGACGGTCGGGTACTCCAGGTCCAGGTCGAACGGCGGCACCTGGCTGACCGGCAGCAGCAGGGCGTCATAGTCACCGAAGAACCGCCGAACCCGGTGGTAGAGCTGCGCGTGCAACTGCTCCGCGCGGGCGATGTCGGTGCCGGTGAGCTTGCGTCCCTCGTCGATGTTCCAGACCAGGGTCGGCTTCATCCGGTCGCTGTGCCGATCACGCAGCGCCCCCAGGTTGAGCTCGAACAGCCACGCGCGCATCGTCCGGAACACCGTCTCCGCACCGGAGAAGTCCGGACAGGCGCGCTCCACCGAGCAGCCCAGATCCGCGAACACCGCCAACTGCTCCTCCAGCACCCGCGTGACGGCGGGCTCCACCTGCACGCTGCCCCCGAGGTCAGGAGACCATGCCAGCCGCAGCCCCGACACGTCCGCGGCCAGCGGTGGCCGGAACATCGCACCCGGCCGGTCGATGGAGATCGGGGACCGGTCATCCGGACCGGCCAGGACGGACAACAGCAGGGCGGCATCCTCGACCGTGCGACCCAGCGGTCCCTGCACCGACAGCACGGACCAGGGCGCGGCGCTCGGCCAGGTCGGGACCGTGCCGGGGGACGGCCGGAATCCGACCACGTTGCAGAACGAGGCCGGGTTGCGCAACGAACCGCCCATGTCGCTGCCCTCGGCCAGCGGCGTCATCCCGCAGGCCAGGGCCGCTGCCGCTCCCCCACTCGACCCGCCTGGCGACCGCGTGAGGTCATAGGGGTTACGCGTCGGCCCGAACACGGGGTTCACCGTGTGCGACCCCGCGGCGAACTCGGGCACGTTGGTCTTGCCGATCACGATCGCGCCGGCAGCGCGCTCCCGCTGCACGACGAGTTCATCGGTGTCCGGGATGTGATCGGCGAACAGCGGCGAGCCCTGGGTGGTGCGGATTCCCGCGGTGGCGTGCGTGTCCTTGACCGCGATCGGCAAGCCGTGCAAGGGCCCGACGGCGACCCCGCGAGCCAGGGCGTCGTCCGCCGACTTCGCCTCCGCCAGCGCACGGTCTGCCGACAGTGTCACGATCGCGTTCACCGCGTCGTTCGTCCGGTCGATCCGCTCGAGATGGACCTCCAGCAGCTCCCGCGCGGACACTTCACGCGCACGCAATAGCGCGGCCAACTCGACGGCGGAGCGGTAGTACAACTCACTCACAGTCGCCTCCCGGGAATGGCCGCGACCCACATCCTGTCAGGCACCCGATGACCCGGCGCCGGCGCGCCACTCGAAATCCTGGCGCGAGTGACGTGGCACAACATCCGCTTGCCAACCCCGTCAGAGCGTTTAGTATAGGCTAACCTAATCGTCGCCGTGGCCGGAGGTCTTCGCCATGTACGTGTGCATCTGCGCGGCTGTGACCGATGCTCAGGTCCGCGCGTGTATCGACGCCGGGGCGTGCACCGTCGAGGAGATCGGCGCGCGATGCGAGGCCGGGACCGAGTGCGGCAGTTGCCTGGACGGGCTGGACGTCCTGCTCGACGAGCACGACGACGTCCAGCGTGGTCGCGCCGCCTGACCGCCGACATGATCGGGTGATCACGGTGGCAGGCCCGCTGCCGTGGGGGTACGGTGCCGCTGACTCAGTCATCGGAGGTGTCCGTGCGTGGCGACGGCGAAGTGATCGCACTGCTCAACGAGCAGTTGACCAGCGAGCTCACGGCGATCAACCAGTACTTTCTGCACTCGAAGATGCAGGCCAACTGGGGGCTGACGAAGCTGGCCGAGCACACCCGCGCCGAGGCCTTCGAGGAGATGCAGCACGCCGAGCTGCTCACCGACCGGATTCTGTTCCTCGAGGGGCTGCCGAACTACCAGCGCCTGTTCTCGGTGCGCATCGGCCAGACGATCCGGGAACAGTTCGAAGCCGATCTGGCCGTCGAGATCGAGGTCGTGGACCGGCTGCGCCCCGGCATCGCGATGTGCCGCGAGAAGGGCGACATCACCACGGCAAAGCTGTTCGAGAAGCTCCTGGTGGACGAAGAGCACCACATCGACTACCTCGAAACGCAACTTGAACTGATGGTCAAGCTGGGTGAACAGCTCTACCTCGCCCAACTCGTCGACCGGCCCCCCACGGTCGGCTGAACACCGCCGCTGCTCAGGCCGCTGGTGCCCGAGGGCGGAAGCGCACGCCATCACCACCGGGCACAGCCGAGCCTGCGGATTCGCGTCCGCACCTGGACGTTCGCTCCGGCCGACACGGCGGCTTGCTCGCGTACGGGCGGGCCGCCCTCGATGTCGTTCGTGAAGCGGGCGAGCCGAGTGGCCGTCGCCGGCCATGGTCGGCAAGCGCCGCCGCGGTCGCGGCCCGGATCGGCTGGCAGGCCCCTTCGGGCTGGGCGTGTCAGGTGGGTTGTGAGCCGGCCTTGGCGACGGCCGATCGGGCCGACGCGGTCACGATGATCACCAGGACGAGACCCAGCTGCAACACCGGAGCGATCACGGGTACGTAGATCGCGAACAGCGTCGCGGCGGCGGCTCCGACGACCAGACCGGTGATGATCTCGGCGCTCGGCAGCACCAGGCGCGGATGCTTCCCGGCGGCGAGCGCGGCCATCATCGTCGTCAGCGTGCCGGTCATGTACGTCGTGGACAGGCCGGAGACACCGAAGCGCAGCACCGCGCTGCTCTGCACACCCAGCGCGATCGCGTTCGCGCCCAGCAGCACCAGCTGCACGTTGCCGGACGGATGGCTGCCCGACAGCCACCAGCCGATGCCGTACACACCGAACGCGGCCAGCTCGATCCACAGGGCACGGGTCACCTGGTGTGGCCATAGCGGGTCGCCCTCGGCAGGCTGCCCGGCGACGCGGCTGCCTATCACGCAGCCCGCCATGAACAGCACGATCGCGAGCGCGGAGCGCAACGCGACCGCACCATCCGCTTTGGCCGCGGACAGACCAATGAGCACCATGTTCCCGGTCATCACACTCGTGAACGCGCCGCCCAGCGCCACGAATCCGATCGCGTCGGTCGCGCCGCTGTTCACCGCGAGAAGCACGAGGAGCACTTGCCGCCACCGGGTCGTGGGCGTCGGCTTCGAAGTCACGTGTCGGGAGCATAGTCGGCGGGCCGGCGCACCCCGGCCGGGCCGGGAACATCCGCCGCGCGCTCGCAACGCACCGGGTTACCGACATCCCGGACGGCCAGTACGTTCGCCGACGGCGTCGGTGAGACCGTCGGCCGGGCGGCCATCCAGGCAGGCACGGTCGCAGAGCGCCGGCCGGATCGACCGGGTCCGCGGGCTCGCCGTGGTGACCGCCGATGCCGTCCGGGACGGGCCGGCCGCCCTGGTGCGCTGCCACGCGGGCGACAACCGGTCTGGTCTCGTTGGCGCGCAGGCTCTCATGGAGCTTGGTCACGGCAGCACGGACGCGGTCACGCTGATCCGGCGACGACGCTCGCCGCGCGCGCTCGACAATGAGATCTTCGTGGACCCCTGCGGGCCGTTCTGGACTTCGACCACCGCCTCACCGGGCTGGACTCGCCTGTCTGAACCAGACTCGCGAGCGTCCGACGTGCCTCACCGTCCGCGACTCACTCGGCCCGCGAGCACGGCGCGAGCGCCGGCGCGAAGCCCGCCCCAGCACAGTGTGTAACGGCCGGGGAACGGGTGCCGGGGCATGAGGAGGGGCGCGGGGTCGCTCCGCGTAGCATCGCTGCCGATCGATACGCAGGCGGCTGGGGATGGGAAATGGCTGGGGACTTACGTTTGCCGACCGCGGGTGCTGACCACCGGGTCACATCTACGGTCCGCACGGACAAATCAGGCGCGTTCCGTCCCGACATCCAGGCACTGCGGGCGTTGGCTGTGGGATTGGTTGTCCTCAACCATCTGTGGCCGACCCAGCTCACCGGCGGCTACGTCGGCGTCGACGTGTTCTTCGTCATCTCCGGCTTTCTCATCAGCTCGCATCTGATCCGGGAAATCGCTCGTACCGGCCGTATTCGACTCACCAAGTTCTACGCCCGCCGGATTCGCCGGCTGTTACCGGCCGCGTTCCTGGTGCTGGTGTTCGTGGTGGTCGCCGCGTACTTCCTCATCCCTTACCCGCGGTGGGAAACCAATGCCCAGGAGGTCGTGGCCAGCGCCACGTACTGGGAGAACTGGCTGCTCGCGGCGAAGTCCGTCGACTACTCGCAGTTGACCGCCGCGGCGAGCCTGACGCAGCACTACTGGTCACTGTCGGTCGAGGAACAGTTCTACCTGTTCTGGCCGCTGTTGCTGTTGCTGCTGTTCAAGATCCCGGTACGACGAGCCCGCATCACCGGCATCGCGATCGTCGCCCTGGCATCGCTGGGTTTCAGCGTGTACTTCACTCACGTGTCCAAGAGCCAGGCGTACTTCGTCACGCCGGTTCGGGTGTGGGAGTTCGCGATCGGTGCGATGGTGGCGCTGGGTGGCGCGAAGTTCGCGCTGCCGCGGATCGCCGCCAACGTGGCATCGCTGCTCGGTGTCATCGCGATCGTGGGCTCGGCGGTGCTGTTCGACGACCAGACCGCGTTTCCCGGTGCCACCGCGCTGATTCCGGCTGTGGGCACCGGTCTGGTCATCGCGGCGGGCACCGCTGCGCGCAGGCAGTGGCACACCGCTGCGTCCGGCTCACGGCCTGTGCAGTTCCTCGGCAACATCAGCTACTCGCTGTACCTGTGGCACTGGCCGCTGATCGTCCTGGCACCGTTCGCCTTCCCCGGCGCGCTGGCCGCGGGGGCGTTGACCCTGCCGCTGCGGCTGGGGATTCTCGCGGTGTCGCTGGTGCTGGCGTACCTGTCGAAGCGGCTGGTCGAGGACCCGGCTCGTAGCCTGCCGCCGTTGGCGGGCAGTGTCCGGCTGACCTTCACCGGCATGGTCGCCGGGATGGTCGCGGTCGCCGTGGTGGCAGGCGGTCTGGTCTGGACGTATCAGCGGCACGTGGCGGAAGCCGCGCGGGAACTGGCCGCCGAGACCGGCGGAACCTGTCACGGTGCGCCGGCGCTGGCGCCTGGCAACGCCTGTCCCGATCCGTTCGGGCCGGCGACGAACGTGACCATGGGGCCCGCCAACGTGTACTACGGCGTCCCGCCGGGCTGTCCACGGCAGCAGCCCTATCCGGCGATCGACGGCACGAACGTCATCCGATGCGATTGGAGCAGCGGAGCGGCCCATCCGACGGTGGTGTGGCTGGTCGGCGACTCGCACGCCCAGCAGTGGCAGGCGCCGGTGGCCGACATCGCCCGCAAGAACCACTGGCAGTTCAACTTCGTCTATCTGGGTGGCTGCCCGTTCGCGAAGGTCGCGGCAACCGGTTACGACGGGAACGTCGTGCCCGGCGGTAACAAGCAGTGCACGGACTGGTCGGCTGCCATGACCCCGTTGATCGCCGCGACGCACCCGACTTACGTCTTCACGTCGTTCTTCGCCCGCGACGAGCCGGTCGACGATCACAGTGGCCGTTCGCAGGCTCAGCAGTACCAGGACGGCGTGACCGCCGACTGGTCGGCCTGGACCGGCGCCGGAGCCCGCGTGTTCGTGCTCGCCGACCCCCCGTTGAACAGCGACGTCAGGGCGGTGGACTGCGTCGCGCTCAACCCGCACAACCCCCGGGTGTGCGCGATCAACCGCACCGTGGCCCAGCCGCCCGATCCCCTGACGCTGGCGGCCAGGCACAGTGAGGACCCGAATGTCAGGTTGATCGACCTGACCGACTACTTCTGCGATCAGCAGCGCTGCTACGGCGTGGTGGGCAAGGTCGCGGTGTACTACGACGCCACCCATCTGAACGTGGAGTACAGCCTGAGCCTGGAACCCACGATCGCGGCCGCCGCCGGAGTGCCGGACTGAACAGCGGCGCACGCCGCAGCCGCTCGGCGACGCCGCCTCCGCACTTCCTGACGTAGGCACGCCACCCCAGCGTGGGCACCACGTTCGAGTGGCCCAGCGGGCAAACGCAGCCACCCGCGAACCCGGCCGGCCGGGTTCGCGGACCAGACGGCTTGCCAGATTTGCTCGGCTGAGCTAACTTTTGCTCATGCGAGCAAGAACGTTCACCGAGTCGGGCAGGCGGGCCCAGATCGTGACGGCGGCGATCGAGGTGATCGCCGAGGTCGGCTACGCCAAGGCGTCGTTCAGCCGGATCGCGAAGCACGCGGGCCTGTCGAGCACCGGCATGATCAGCTACCACTTCGCGGGCAAGGACGACCTGCTCGCGGCGTGCGTCGCCGAGATCGAGCAGGTCACCGGGGCGTTCATGCAGCCGCGCATCGACGCCGCCGACGGCCACGTCGCGCAGCTGCGCGCCTACGTCGAGGCGAACGTCGCGCTCGTCGGCGAGCACCCCGCCGCCGTCCGGGCGCTGATCGACATCGTGCGGAACGCCGGCTCGCAGAGCGCCGCCGTCAACGGGCGTCTGGCCGTGTTCGAGGAGCACTTCCGCACCGGGCAGGCGGCGGGCGCCTTCCGTCCTTTCGACACCCGGACCGTGGCGATCGCTCTCACCAGTGGCCTCGACGCCGTCGTCGCCACCGCGGCCGCCGCCGTACCCGAACCCACCGAGCTCGCCCGCCTCGGCCGCGAGCTCGCCGACCTGTACGTGCGGGCGACCGCGCCCGATCCCGAGGGGGGATCCGCATGATGATCGAGAGAGCATGACGAGAAGCCCGCGCCCGACACGGGCCTGCGCCGGGTGGTCCGCGCCAACGTGCTGACCGTCGTGTTCGAGGTGATCGTGCCGATGGCGCTGTTCTACGGCCTGCGCGCCGCGGGCGTGAGCCAGTGGTGGGCGCTGATGGCCGGTGTCCTGGTGGCCGCGCCGTACGTGGTGTGGACCGTCGTCGCGCAACCGCCGGATCGACCTCGTCGCCCTGGTCACGCTGAGCGTCCTGGTGCTCTCCGTCGTGCTCGGCCTGCTGTCGGACGACCCGCGCACGCTCGCGATCCGGGAGGGGTGGACCGCGGCGCTGGGCGGCCTGTTCGGCGCGTGGATGCTGGTCACGGTCGTCGTCGGCAGGCCGGCCCAGCTGACGTTGGGCCGCACGATCGCCGAGATCAAGCGCGGCGCAGAGGGCGCGGCCGCATGGGCGGCCCGCTGGGACACCGACGCCCGGTTCCGGCGCGGGCTGCGCATCAACACCGCCGCCTGGGGCGCCGTGCTGGTGGCCAGCGCGGTGCTGCACGTCGTGCTCGTCTACACGCTGCCGATCGACCTCATCTCGCTGGTCACCACACGTGGCGTGGTTCGCCGTGCTGGGCCTGCCTGATCGCCTGGCACGTCTGGTACATCCGCAAGGAGAACCTCGATGCCTGACGTCCTGGTGGCGGGCGGCGGCCCGACCGGCCTGATGGCCGCGTTCGAGCTGGAGCGCGCCGGGCTCGACGTGCTGGTGCTGGAGCGCGACACCGAGCCGACCACGCAGTCGAAGGCACTCGCCCTGCAGCCCCGATCCATCGAGGTGCTGGCCGACCGCGGCCTGCTCGCCGCGATCGAGCCGCACGTCGAGGCGCGGCTGCCGGCCGGGCACTTCTCGGGCCTCCCGATCGACTACGCCGACCTGCCGACGCCCTTGCCGTACCAGCTCGGCGTCGAACAGGCGCACGTGGCGGCGGCGATCGAGGCGCGGCTGCGCACGCCGGTGCTGCGCGACGCGGCTGTGACCGCCGTGGCGCAGGACGACGATGGCGTGACGGTCACCGCGGGTGGGCGCTCGTACCGGGCAGGGTGGCTGGTCGCGGCCGACGGTGGGCACAGCACGGTCCGGACGCTGCTGGGGGCCGCGTTCCCCGGCAGCTCGGCACGGTTCTCGCTGGTCGTCGCCGACGTCACGCTCGCCAGCAAGCCCGCCGGGCTCGCCGACGGCTGGCAGCTGCCGTCGCTCGCGTCGGGGTTCCTGTTGCCACTCTCCGGTGGGCGCTACCGCGTGGTCGTCGGCGGCGATGAGCAGCAGCGGCTCGGCCGCGACGCGCTTGTCACGGCCGGCGAACTGCAGCGGGCGCTGACCGCGGCGCACGGGCCGGGGATCGAGGTGGGCCAGGTGCTCTGGGCCTCGCGGTTCGGCGACGCGGCCCGGCAGCTGGCGTGTTACCGCCATGGCCGCGTGCTGTTCGCGGGCGACGCCGCGCACATCCACCTCCCGGTCGGCGGCCAGGGGCTCAACCTGGGCCTGCAGGACGCGGTCAACCTCGGCTGGAAACTGGCAGCGCAGATCCGCGGGCACGCCCCCGACGGGTTGCTCGACAGCTACCACGACGAGCGGCACCCCGTCGCTGCCCGTGTCCTGGTCAGCACGCGTGCGCAGGCGGTGCTCGGTGTCCCCGACCCGGACGCCGCGGCCGTCCGAGAGATCATCACGGGTCTGCTCGCCGTCCCCGACGCCCGCCGCGCCACCGCGCTGGAGCTGTCGGGCATCGGGCTCACCTACCCCGGCACCACCGGTCGCGCCACCGACGTCCCCGCCGCGCCGGACGGCCGCGGCGTGCTCGTCGGCCCGTCACTGCCGGTGGGCTGGGCCGACCGCGTCGAGAGCCGCGACGGCGCGAAGCCGCGGCTCGTCCGCCCCGACGGCTACGTGGTGTGGGCAGGCGGAGAGGGCCTGGACGCGGCGCTGCGCCGGTGGTTCGGTCCACCGCTGTCGTCCATCCCGCAAGGCGACTGGGCCGACGCATCCATCGTGTCGGCCGCGCTGGGCCGCGGTCCTTCGGGTGCCGCGCCCGGCAAGCTCGCGGCCCGGCATGAAGTGGGTGGGAACGGGTAGCCAGTTCTCATGACTGCCAGTGACGGGTCACGTGACCCGCGAAGCGCCCCGTCCACAGGCAGCACCGATGCGGCCAGGATCGTGCTCCGGCCAGTGGCCAATCCACTGCCGCTCGGCTTCTTCTCCTTCGGCGTCGGCATGGCGTTGCTCGGTGGTCTCGGCCTGGGCTGGCTCGCCACGGTCGCGGAGGTGCGGAGCGCCGGTGTACTGATGGCCGCCTTCGTGTTCCCGCTGGAACTGGTCGCCGCCGTGTTCGCCGCGCTCAGCCGGGACACCGCCGCCGCGACCACTCTCGGCCTGTTCGCCACGTCGTGGCTGGGCCTGGGCCTGCTCGACGTGCTGGATCCCGCCGCCCAGACCGACCGTGCCATCGGCGTGTTCCTCGTCGCGTTCGCGATCATGCTGCTACCGCTGATGGTCACCGCACTGGCGGGCAAGCAACTGCTCGGGGGGATGCTCGCCCTGTCCATCGCGCGGGCCGCGTTCCAGGCCGCCCACGAACTCGGTGGGCCGGGCTGGACCGACACGGCCGACGGGATCACGGCGCTGGTCATCGTCGCGGGGGCGCTGTACACGGGCACGGCGTTCCTGATCGAGGGCGTCCGCGGGCACACCCCGCTGGTGCCCCGCCGGGGTCCGGCGGCCGGTGCGCTGAGCCATGGCGTGCCCGACCAGTTCCAGCGGCTACCGCTCGACCCTGGCGTGCGCGACCAGCTGTGAACCCGGCGCGGACCCCTACCCCTGCACGGCCTTACGAGCACCTCGAGTCCGCGCAACGGCAGCAGGGAGCCGGCGCGGGGCGAGCCGAGGAGATCGTGGCGGTGAACAAGAACCGGGCCCAGTCCGGTGGATCCCGGGTGGCCGGCCGTACGTCCACTCACGACATGTCGCCGCAGCGGCGGGCGGGTCGCGGTCGGGGAATCGGCAGCGTCCTGGTGGCCGACAAAAGATCAGCTGTACGACGAAGCGAAGCAACGCACTGTCCAGGGCCGCACGAACCTGACCAAGAAGGAACTACAGCAGGCCCTCGGCAAGTACGTCCGGGCATCGCGGGACGCCGTGCTGGGAGTCGCGGGGCGGTGCCCGCACCGCCCCGCGACGAGCCGGCACAGGATCAGCCGCGCATCCAGCGCCGTGCCTTGGTCGTGGCCAACCGACGCCACAGTCCGGGGTAACGCCGCTCGAGGTCCAGGGCCAGTTCGTCGCCGCGGCCGTACAACAGACCGAACGTGAACCCGTTGGCACCGCTCAGATGCGCCTGCACGCCGAGTTCACGCAGGACCGGCCGTTGCACCACGAGATCGTGGTGGTCACCGAGCAGCACCTGGACGTCCTTGCTCCGCCGCCGGTAGCGCGTGGCGGCCTTGCCGACCACCGGTTCGACGGCTTCGACCGCGTAGCGCAACCGTTTGACCGACCTGCGCAGCGCGTGCATCGCCTCGTCTCGCCGCGGACCGTGCTCGGCCGAGGCGGCGGCGGCAGCCTTCCGGCGAGTCGTCCGGTATGCCTTCCCGACCAGCGGGGGCAGCGTCCGGACCGCGGGTTGGTTTGCCCTGTCTCGATAGGGCGGGTCGGCCACCAGCGCGTCGAGGGCGTCCAGCAGCGACAGGTACCGCCCACTGGCCAGTGCCGTGCGCACCGCCCGGTCGGTGTCAGCCGTCGGCCTGGCCAGCTGCCGCTCGATGGTGGCCCGCACGGGGCCCAGCACCAACTCGACGGGCGTGGCATCGACCGCCCGTGTCAGGCTCCGCCCCAGTACCTGGCTGTCGCGCGCGTCGCCCAGCACATCGGAGAGCCACTTCAGCTCCGCCGACAGCAGCCGGATGCCGTCCGGGTCGATGATCGCGCTGAAGACACGAAGGCAGCTGCGCAGACGGCGCACCGCCACGCGCAAGTCGTGTACCCCGTCGGGCATGTCCAGGCGCAGGCCGACGTCCGCGGCCCGCAGCCGTTCCACCTGTGTCCGCAGGTAACAGGTCACCACTGCGCCGGCGGACGAGTCATGGTCGAGGACAGGCGTGCGCTCGGGCAGATCGGCACCGAGTGTGCGGGCCAGTCCCCCGGCCTCGTACGAGGGAACGATGCCGGCATCGCCGAGCCGGTCGGCCACCGAGGCCAGCAGGTCCTTGCCGCCGCCTGCCAGGACGATCTCGTGCCACGTGCGCACGGGCTGCGCGTCCGGACTCAGCGCCTGGGATCGGACGCTGTCGTCAGCCACCTCGACCAGCACGTCACCTGTCGCGCCGACCAGGTGCCAGACATCCCGTTCTGCCTCGATGTGCGCGCACACCCGCAGCGGCCGGTCAGCGGTGTAGGCGAGCACCAGCCCGGCCAGTTCCGCGGGCACCTGCTGGGCCGACCGCTCGGGCGGCACGTGCAGCTCGCGGCGGCCGTGCCCGACCGGCAGTTCGGCCTGCCAGCCGGCGTCCGCACCGCCCGCCCGCCGGCGCACCGTGATGCCGGCGCGGGCCAGCCGCAGGTCGCCGGTGTCGTAGTAGGTGGTGTCGAGTGACTGGTGGTCGGGGCCCACGACCCCGGCCACACCGGGCAGCTCGGCGAACAGATCCGACCCCACCCGTGGGCCTTCGTACCTGCGTTCGATGTCATTCGTTCTGGGGGTCATATCCGCTGTGTACCCGGTCTTCTTGGTCAATCCACACCGGAGCGCCGCCCGCGTGTCGCCCGCCTCGGGCCGGCCGGCACGGCCCGATGACAGTCCACTTCGGACCGGTCCCGGTTTCGTCCCGGTCGGCGTGGCATCGACGGGCAGCGCGCGCCCCGCGTTGGCGCGGCGACCGCCGCCGTGCGCTCATCGTGACGTTCCTGTCACGCCGAGCGGTTCGCGAGGGTCCTGCTCGCCCCAGCCGACCGGGCAGGCGAAAGTCCGGCAGCCAACTAAGGCAGGTTCCCAATATCGCCCCATGACGTTAGCGTGCTTGCCGTGACGGACAGCTACCTGCGCTTCCCGCATCTGCGCGATGATCTTGTGACGTTCGTGGCGGAGGACGACGTCTGGTTGGCCCCCTTGTCCGGTGGTCGGGCGTGGCGGCTGTCCGCCGATCGCGTGCCCGCCCGGCATCCCCGGTTCTCCCCTGACGGCAGCATGATCGCCTGGGCGAGCGCGCGGGACGGCGCGCCCGAGGTGTATGTGGGGCCGACGGAGGGTGGACCGAGCACCCGGCTGACCTACTGGAGCGACGCGGCCACCGACGTACTGGGCTGGACGGCGGAGGGGGCGGTGCTGGCCAAGACGGCGGCCGGCCACCCGTCGGGCCGGCACAGCTGGGCGCACGCGGTGCCCGCCACGGGTGGGCCCGGCGAACCGCTGCCGTACGGGCCGGTCGGCGATCTCGCCTTCGGCCCCGGCGGTGCGGTGCTGCTGGGCAGCGTGGCGTTCCGCGACCAGGCGTGGTGGAAACGCTACCGGGGTGGCACGGCCGCCAAGCTCTGGCTGGACTCGACCGGCGATGGCGAGTTCACCAGGATCCTCGCCGAACTGACCGGCGGCCTCGTGTGCCCCATGTGGGTGGGCGGGCGGATCGCGTTCATCTCCGATCACGAAGGTGTCGGCAGCCTCTACTCCTGCCTGCCCGACGGCGGTGACCTGCGCAGGCACGACACATCCGAGTTCTACACGCGGCACGCCAGTACCGACGGCTCCCGGATCGTGTACGAGTCGGCGGGACAACTGTGGCTGCTGGCCGATCTCGATGCCGGTACCGCGCCGACGCCGCTGGACGTCCGCCTCGGTGGCCCGGCCAGCGGCCGGCAGCCCTATCCGATCGATGCCGCGCAGCACCTCGGGGTCGCGGCACCCGACCACACCGGTCGCGGCAGTGTCGTCGAGGTCCGGGGCACCGTGCACTGGCTGACCCACACCGAGGGACCGGCCAGGACGCTGGCTGCCGAACCGGGCGTGCGCGCCCGGTTGCCGATCGTGCTCGGTGAGTCGGGCAACGTCGCGTGGGTGACCGACGCCGATGGCGAGGACGCGGTACAGGTGGCTCCTGCCGATGGCAGTGAGCCCGGTGTGCCGCCCCGCCGGATCGGCGCCGGAGCGCTCGGCAGGGTGCTCGAACTGGTCGCCGCGCCGGACGGCAGGCACATCGCCGTGGTCAGCCAGGACGGCAGGCTGTCGCTGATCGACACCGAGTCGGCCGAGATCCGCGAGGTTGTCAGGGCAGACGAGGGCGAGCCGTCCGGCCCGGCCTTCTCGCCCGACTCCGGCTGGCTGGCCTGGTCGCATCCCGGCCCCGAACCGATGCGGCAGATCAAGCTCGCCTCGCTCACCGACCTGGTCGTCACTGACGTCACCGAGCTGCGGTTCTCCGATTTCGAACCGGTGTTCACCAAGGACGGCAAGTACCTCGCGTTCCTCTCCGTGCGCACGTTCGACCCGGTCTACGACGTGCACGTGTTCGAGATGTCCTTCCCCAGCGGCTGCCGTCCGTACCTGGTGCCGCTGGCCGCGGACGCACTCTCGCCCTTCGACCCGCAGCGTGCGGGCAGGCCGCCGGTCCGCTCCGGGCAGGAGGACGCGAAGGACGCCAAGGACGAGGCGGCGAACACCCCGGCGAGCGTGGTGGACCTGGCCGGGATCAACGAACGGCTGGTGCCCTTCCCCGTCGATGCCGCCGAGTATTCCGGGCTGCGGGCAGCCGAGGACGCGCTGCTCTGGCTGGCGCATCCGCTGGCCGGGGAACTCGGCGGGGAGGGTGTCTGGCCGGACAACAAGGCTCCCCAGCCCGCCCTGGAGCGCTACGACATGACCCGGCTGCGGCTGGATCGCGTCGAATCCGGGGTGGACTCGGCCGTGGTCTCCGGTGACGGCAAGCGAGTGGTCATCCGCGACGGCGACGCCCTGCGCGTGGTCTCCGCCGCGCGCCGGTCCAGCAGCCATGACGAGGACAGCGACGACCAGGTCGAGGTCGACCTGGGCCGCATCAGGATCACCGTGGACCCGGCCGCGGAGTGGCGCCAGGCCTTTGACGAGGCCGGCCGGTTGATGCGCGACCACTACTGGCGCGCGGACATGAACGGCAACGACTGGGCCGGGCAGCTGCGGCGGTACCGGCCCATCGTCGAGCGAGTGGCCTGCCAGGACGACTTCGTCGACCTGCTCTGGGAGATCCAGGGCGAGCTGGGCACCTCACACGCCTACGTCATGCCCACGCACACCGAGCACGGGATCCAGCGATCGGTGGGCAAGCTGGGGGCCGATCTGGCCAGGGGCACCGACGGGCGGTGGCGGGTCGCGCGGGTGCTGCCCGGGGAAAGCTCGGACCCGAGGGCCCGGTCGCCACTGCGTGCGCTGGGAGCCCGGATCCACGAGGGTGACGCGATCCTCGCGGTCGACTCGCGAGCGGTCGGCGCCGACGCCGGGCCCGCTCCGCTGCTGGCGGGCACCGCGGGCAAACCCGTCGAGTTGACCGTGGCTCCGGCCGAGGGCGGTGCGCCGCGCCGGGTGGTGGTGACGCCGCTGGACGAGGACAACTCGCTGCGCTACCAGGACTGGGTGGCAGGCAGGCGGGACCACGTGCACGCCACCAGCGACGGCAGGCTCGGCTACCTGCACGTGCCGGACATGATCGCCAACGGGTGGGCCCAGTTGCACCGCGACCTGCGGCTGGAGGTGCGCCGCGAAGGCCTGATCGTCGATGTCCGGCAGAACGGCGGCGGCCACCTGTCCCAGCTGGTGATCGAACGGCTGGCGCGCACCGTGGTCGGCTGGAGCGTGGCCAGGGACGGTTACCAGGTGCAGACCTACCCGCAGGACGCGCCGCGCGGACCGATCGTCGCGGTGGCCGACGAGTTCGCCGGATCCGACGGTGACATCGTCACCGCGGTGATCAAGTCGCGCGGCATCGGTCCGGTGGTCGGCACCAGGACGTGGGGCGGCACCATCGGTATCGACATGCGTTACCGGCTGGTCGACGGCACGTTGGTCACCCAGCCGCGCTACGCGACGTGGCTCTCGGGCCCGGGTTGGGGCGTGGAGAACTACGGCGTCGACCCGGACGTCGAAGTGCCGATGGCACCACAGGACTGGGTCGGTGGTCGCGATCCGCAGCTGGACACCGCCGTCGCACTCGCCCTGCGGGCATTGACCGAACACCCGGCCGCCACGCCGCCGAGTCTGCCGCCGCCGGGCGTGCACTGAGCGCCGCCGCGATGGCCGGACCGCACGCGTTCATCGCCCAGCCCACCCGGCCGAGAGCGCTGCGCGACGACCTGCCATCAAGCTCCGGGCGGCCGACACCGACGATCCCGTCGCCCTGAGACAAGGCTTCGAGAAACGATCGACACGAGCCGAGGCAAGCTCACCGACCACGACCGGCGTCACGAGTCCCGGACGGCCACGCCGAGAGCGCTGCGCGACGACCTGCCCGTCAAGCTCCGGGCGGCCGACACCGACGATCCCGTCGCCCTGAGACAACGCTTCGAGAAACGATCGACACAAGCCGAGGGAAGCACACCGACCACGACCGGCGTCGCGAGACTCCCCCGGACGGCCACGCCGAGCTTTCCCGCCAGTGTCGCGACCGCTCCCGGAATGACACCACCCTGGCTGCAGATCACCGGTGTACGCGCGTACCTGCGCGCCGCCGAGCGCGTCGGTCCGTACCTCGCCCTCCCGGGTGGACTCATGTCCGAGCATCACAGCTGCTGGGGGACCGCGGTCCTGGGCGCCCCGGACCGCACCACGGCACGCGACGAGTCGACGCGGTAGCGACAGCACTCCCCCGCTCAGCTGGCGGCGAGAACAGCGTTGGGGTCGACGGTGAGCTGGTCGGTGTCGGTGTCGTAGTCGAACAGTTCGGCGTAGCGGCCCCAGTCGATGGCGGTGTCGAGCTGCTTCTGGGCGTCGTCGGTGGAGAAGCCGCGACGGAGCAGGTCGAGGAAGAACCCGGCGCGGAGGTCACCGTCGGCGCTGGCGGCCAGCGCGGTGCAGATCGTGCGGACGAGTGGTGCGCGGCTGCGGGCCTGGCGGGCGAAGATGTCCTTGCTGCGTTGGATGTCGGCGGTGGTGAACTCCTTGCCGGTGCCCGTCAGGATGAGCTCGGCCCCGGCGACGGTGACGAAGTCGAGCATGGCTGCCGCGTCCACCAGCGGGAGCAGGTCGTCGATGGCGAAGTTGAGCTCGGCGGCGATGTCGGGCAGGTCGACCCGGCCCCCTTGGGCGTGGACGATCTCGACCAGGCCGGCGAGTCCGCCGACGGAGACGGCGGGCAGCGGACGGGCGATGGGCGTGGCCTCGGTGACCTCCGGTTGCGGGCGGCGTGGATCGCGGCCGGTGAGCAGGTCGTACAACCGGTCGACGAGCACCTCGAAGGCCGCGCCGCGGCGATCCCGGGGGCGGGGCAGGGTGACGGCGATCTCGGCGCGGATGTGGCCGGGGTTGGCGCCCAGCACGACGACCCGGTCGGCGAACAGCACGGCTTCCTCGATGTTGTGGGTGACGATGCAGATGGCCTTGGTGGGAAACTGGTCGCCTGCCCACAGCGAGAGCAGTTCGGTGCGCAGATTCTCGGCGGTGAGCACGTCCAGGGCGGAGAACGGTTCGTCCATCAGCAGCACGTCGGGTTCGAGCACGAGTGCGCGGGCGAAGCCGACGCGTTGGCGCATGCCACCGGAGAGTTCCTTGGGGTAGGCGGATTCGAAACCGTCCAGCCCGATCATGTCGATGGCCCGCAATGCTTCCTCGCGGCGCTGTGCGGGCGCGATCCCGCGGGCTGCCAGGCCGAGTTCGACGTTGTCCTGCACGGTCAGCCAGGGCAACAGGGCGAAGGACTGGAACACCATGGCGGTGCCGGGGTTGGCGCCGTTGAGTTCGGTGCCGCGGTAGCGGACGGTGCCGCTGGTCGGGGGGATCAGACCGGCGATGGTGCGCAGCAATGTGGACTTGCCGGAGCCGGATCGGCCCAGCAGCGCCACGATCTCGCCGGCACGCAGTTCGAGGTCGATGGCCTCGAGTACGCGCAGCTCGTCGCCTGCGGCGCCGGTGAAGCTCTTGCAGACGTGCTCGACGTCGATCAGCACCTCGGTGGTGGCCATCGAAACCTCCGGTCGGGGGACGGGTAGTGGCATGGTCAGGCGAAGCGGCGCTCGGCCATGGTGTAGAGGCGGCGCCAGAACAGCCGGTTGAGGCCGACGACGTAACAACTCATCACGGCCACCCCGACGAGGATGCGGCCCGCGTCGCCGGTGGCCGTGGCCTGCGCGATGTAGGCGCCCAGGCCGGTGGCGGTCAGGGTGGTGGCGTGGTAACTGACGATCTCGGCGACGATCGAGGCGTTCCAGGCGCCGCCCGCCGCCGTGATGCCACCGGTGACGTAGCTGGGGAAGATCGCGGGCAGGACCAGCCTGCGCCACCACAACACCCTGGGCAGCCGCAGGTTCGCGGCGGCTTCGCGCAGGTCGTTGGGGATCGACGAGGCTCCGGCGATGACGTTGAACAGGATGTACCACTGCGCCCCCAGGCTCATCAGCAGGATTCCGCCCCAGTTCAGGCCGACCCCGGTCGCCACGAGTACGGCGGTGATCAGCGGGAACAGGAAGTTCGCCGGGAACGACGCCAGGACCTGCACGACGGGCTGGGCCAGCCGGGACACCCGCGGGTTCAGGCCGATCCACACGCCGACCGGTACCCAGATCACGGTGGCCACGGCCACGACCGTGATGACCCGGCCGAAGGTGAGCAGCCCGAGGTACAGCACGTGCGGGATCGCGCCGAATCCCACGGTGGCCTGGATGAACACGATCATGTGGGCAAGCCCGTAGCCGATCAACGCGAGGATGACGACCGTGAACGCCGCGTCGCCGACCCGCCTGCGCAGCGGGGACGGGCGCAGCGGGTAGTCGGCCAGCCCCAGCACCGACAATGCCCGGTCGACCGGGTACACGAGCGCCCCGAAGACCTTGCCCAGCATGGCGGGGACGCGGGCGCGGCGCAGCAGGTTCAGGGTCAGGCTGGTGGGCGCGTCCGCGGCCTCGGAGTTCTCCACGCGGAATCGTTCGGCCCATGCGGTCAGTGGCCGCCAGAACACCACGTTGACCCCGACCACCAGCACGACCATGACACCGATCGCCAGCAGCACCCGGTTCAGCTGCCCCGCCTGGCCTGCCGTGGCGACGTAGGAGCCGATGCCGGGCAGGGCGTAGTGGTGGTTGTCGACGCTGAGTGCTTCGGAGGCGGTGAGGAAGAACCAGCCGCCGCCGAAGCTCATCATGCCGTTCCAGACCAGCGGGATCATGCCGCTGGGCACGTCCAGCCGCCAGAACCGCTGCCAGCGCGAGAGCCGCAGCAGCCGGGCGGCCTCGTCGAGGTCGCGTGGCTGGGAGGTCAGCGAGTGGTAGAAGGCGAAGGTCATGTTCCACGCCTGAGAGGTGAAGATCGCGAAGACCGAGGCGCATTCCAGGCCCAGCTGCGAGCCCGGGAACAGGGCGATGAACCCGGTGATGGTGATCGACAGGAAGCCCAGCACCGGCACCGACTGCAGGATGTCCAGCAGCGGGATGAGGATCTTCCGCGCCCGCCGGGACCGCGCGGCGGCGGTCGCGTAGCCGAAGGTGAACACGACTGACAACGTCAGCGCGGCGAACATCCGCAGCAGCGACCGCGCGGCGTAGTAGGGCAGTTCGGCCGGGTCGGTGGACACCGTCGCCGGCGCGGTGTCCGGGGTGAACGGCGCCATCACGCCGTGCGCCAACCGCACCAGCAGCCACAGCAGCGCCCCGGCCGCGAGGAACACGACCACGTCGGCCATGCCGCGCCCGGGCCGGGTCAGCACCCCCCGGCTGGGAAAGGTTCGCAGCACAGACATGTCGGGTTCCCCTGGTCGCTCGTGGCGTGGTGATCGGCCGGGCCATCGATACCGATGGCCGCCGGGTGGTCCCGCGGGCGTGTCCAGCTGAGGTCGGACACGCACGGCGGGGATCAGGTGCACCCGGGATGTCGCCACAGGCCATTCGGTGAACCGGCCGGCCGCCGGCACGCCGTGCGCACAGGCGCGTCACCGCCCATCGCGGGACGCGAGTGGGCGAGCGATCGGGAGGAGGTACGCGACATGGGGCGGTCCCGTCGGTCGAGGCATCTGCCGTAGTGGACGACGACGAACACCACGCGGACCGACAGGGTCGCTACCGCCGCATCCCTGGGTGCGGCCGGTCCTCCGCGTGGTGGCACCTACTACTTCCATCACCGGTCATCCCGGCTCACCTCCCGCCACCGTCGACCATCCGACGAGACACATGAGCGCCGCCAGTGCACCTGGCCCCGTCCTCCACCAGGGACAGACCGGGTCGGCGCGGCGCGATCATGTCGAGCGGGCCGCGTTCACCGGCGACCGCGGACACGACCTGGTCGGCCACGATCACGGCGTGGTCGGCGAACCGTTCGTAGTACCGGCTGACCATGCTCACGTCGACCGCTGTCGCCACGCCGTAGTCCCACTCGCCGAAGCGGATGACGGTGAACAGGGTGCGGTGCAGGTCGTCCATCTCGCCGTCGGTCTCCCCGACGGAACGGGCCAGATCGGCGTCCGCGCGGCGGATCGCCAGTGCCGTCCTGGCGGCCAGGTCGACCGCGATCCGGCCCATCTCGGCGAACCTGGGCAGCAGGACGTCCGGCACGACCGGCCGGGGATCGGACCGCAGCACCGCCTCGGCGACGTGCACGGCGAGGTCTCCCATGCGTTCCAGGCGTTCGGCGGCCCGCACCGACATCAGGATGGCGGGCAACTCCAGCCCATAGGCCTGCTGCTCGCAGCGCACCCGCGCCAGGTCGACCATCCCGTCGCCGTCGACCACCTCGTCGGCCAGTGCCCGATCCGGTGTCAACAGCGCGGTGGTCGCCAGACGCATCGCCTCACCGACCAGGTCGCACATCCCGGCCAGCTGCGAGCTCACGTCCACCGTCATGTCTCCAGTCCAGCCCCGGTCCAGTCCGGTGGCAAGGCAATGTGCCGTCAGGAAGAACGCGTGACACGTTCGGATAACGTCAAGCCCGCTGGTGCTGGTCGGGCCGGCCTCGTTGCATGTACGGCCGGGTCGGTCCGGCGAAGGGGGCAACCGATCTTCGACGCGATGGATCAGCCCGCGGACCGCACCAGCAATGCCGCCGCACCGGCCCGGCCGATCGCGGCCAGATACGAGCCGGCCACCAAGTGATACGGGCTCTCCCGCAGGTACTGGTACACGTCGGTCACCGCGCCGGGGCCGCCGTCCGGCCACGCCGAGATCGAGGCCGTCACCAGGTCGGCCGTCTGCTCCAGCAGCGGTGCCACACCGTGGAAACCGCCGTCGATCGGCCACGACTCGGGAGGCCGGAAGCTGAGCAGCGCGGGTGAGACCGACTCCGCACGGGCACACGCTGCCGCGGCGAGCACCGGGATCTCGCGCAGTGCCGCCTCCCACACCTGCACCGGCGGGCGCCCGAACAACGACATCGCCGCGTCCCGCGCCAGCCAGGGCGCGTTCTCGGTGCGCGCCCCGAGGGCCGCGCAGCCGTCCGTGATCCGCGCCACCAGCCCGGGCAACGCGGCCAGGTCCGCGGCCCGCACCTCGTCCGGTATGGCGGCGTCCATCCGCACCTCGTGGCGCGGGCGGTCGGCGCCGCTGGTCTCGGCGAGCTGCCAGTCCACGGCGTTCACCAGCATCCGCGCGGTATCCGTGACGTCGTCCATCGCGGGCGACGTGCCGAACTCCGGGTGCGAGCCGAACAGCACGACCCGCCCGGCACCATGCTGCTCGGCGACGATGTTGGCCACGCCCTCGGCCACCCCCCGCTCCAGCAGCTTCGGCCCACCACCGTCGCCGAGGAAGTCCTCCGCCGCCGTGAACTCCTCCGTCGCGGCTCTCACCCTGGCCAGCGCGTGACCATCGGTGAACAGCGGCCCGTTGTAGTGCGTGATCCGGAACTCGGGCCCGATCCCGGCCATCACCGGATGCCCCGGATCGGCGTTCGCCGCGACCAGCACGCCGATACCGGGCGACTGGAGCACGCCGGACATGCCGTCGCCGTCGTTCCACACCCGCGCGTCGACCAGCCGCAGCTCGTCCTGTTCGGGGCACAGCTCGCGGAAGCTCGCGGGCACCGTGGCCGCGTCATAGCTGCCCGCGCACGAGCCGATGTACATACCGCCTGCGGCGACGTACTCGCGAATCGCCCGGCAACCGTTGCGCCCTAACGGTTCGAGCTGGCCCTGCATGGCACGGTAGCCGCCGCCCGGCATGACGAAGGCGTCGAACGACTCCAACGCACCCGCCGCGATGTCGGCAGGGAACACGAACGAGGCCTCGTGCCCGGCGCCCGTGAGGATCGCCGCGTGGTGGTACGGGGCGCCACCCGATCCGTAGTACGCGATGCGTGCCATCAGCTCTCCCCTACCTCGGCCGGTAACGACGAATCCTCCCGCGTGGACCAGTGTTCCGGTGCACGCTCGCTGATGTGGCACCGCGCCGGCCCGCCGGCGGGCCGGAGTGTGAGACCGGGGTTGCCGGCGTAGCGGACGACCTCGGCGAGCCGGCGGCGCTGCCGGAACCCGCAGCCCGGAGCCGTCGCCGGCAGGGTTCCCGGCTCACCGCTGATCTGGTGGACCACACCCGGATCGTGCGACATGAACAGGAGCGCGACGGCCGTCTCGCGCCGCGGCCCGGCGAGCGGGTCGAGGATCTGAGCTGCACCGAGACGTCCACTGCGGACACCGGTTCGGCAGCGATGATCACCTTGGGGCGCGGCGCGAGTGCGGTCGCGATGCCGACACGCTGCCGCAAGCCGCCGCTGAGCCCGTGCGGATACCCCGCCGGTAGCGCCGCGCCGGGTTTTCGCGGGTCTCGTGCGGCTGACCGGCGTGCGATGTGGACGTGACGTGCCGGCACGACTCAGTCGGCTGCGAGAGCGAGCACGGTGGACAGCAGGACGTTCGCGCCGCGCTCGACGTCGGCCGGATCGGTGTACTCGGCGGGCGAGTGACTGCGACCGTCCTTACTGGGCACGAAGATCATGCCGGTCGGCGCGAGATGCGCCATGTTCTGCGAGTCGTGGCCCGCGCCGGAAGGGATGTCGACGTGGCTGCAACCCAGCTCCGCCGCACTGCGGTGGATCACGTCCCGGACCGAGCCTGCCAGTGGCATCGGGTCGATCGGCTCGTCCGGCCGCCACGCCACGGTGACCCCGGTACCCGCCACGACCCGGTCCGCCACCCGCGCGATCTCCCGCTCCAGCGCGGCCAGCCTGCCCGCGTCCGGATCGCGGAAGTCCAACGTCACGAAAGCCTTGCCCGGCACCACGTTCGCACCACCAGGTTCGACACGGATCAGGCCGCACGTGACCACCGAATCCGGCCCGACCGACGCGGCCACCCCCGGCAGCTCGGCGAGGAACCGGGCCGCGGCGAGCAGCGCGTCGCTACGCAGTGGCATCGGCGTGGTGCCGGCGTGGTCGGCCCGGCCGGTGAACTCCACGGCACCACCGCCCAGCCCGACGATCGACGTGACGACACCGATCTCGGTGCCCGCCGCCTCCAGCTTCGGGCCCTGCTCGATGTGCAGCTCGACGAACGCGTGCACGCTGCCCGCGACCAGCCGGGTCTCGGTCGGCTCGCCAGTCGCCCAGGTCCAGCCGGCGAGCGCGGCGACAAGCGCATCCCCGTCCCGGCCGGTCAGCCCGGCCAGCTGCGCGGCGGTGTAGCCGTGCGACAGGCCACGCGAGCCGAGCAGGTGACCGTAGTTGCCCTCCTCGTCGGAGAACACGACGGCGCAGACCGGATGCCGCAACCGGATGCCCGACTCGGCGATGCGCCGCGCGCATTCCAGCGCTGCGACCGTGCCCAGCGCACCGTCGAACGCCCCGCCCTGCGGCACGGTGTCGATATGCGAACCGCTCCACACCTCGGGTAGCTCCGAGGACGGGTGCGGCACCCGGGCGACCATGTTGCCCAGCCCGTCCAGCCGCAGCTCCAAACCGGCCTGCGCACAGCGGTCGTGATACCACTGGCGGGCCTGCGAGTCGGCAGCGGAGAAGGCGGTCCTGCTGATGCCGCCGGACTCCAGCGCGCCCATGGTGGCCAGCTCGGCCAGGTCGCGGTGCAGCCGGTCACCGTTCACCCGCAGCGTCATGCGGCAACCCTATCGGCAGGCAGCCGTGCGCGGACCTCGCCGGCGTCGGCACCACCTGCCGGCCCGGCACGTGGACACCGGCCACGCGGCGCATCGCCGGGATGCCGGCGACCGGGTCGGCGCGCGGCACCACGAAGCACCACCGAAGTCCGCCCGGGTTGGGTGGCCCACGCCGAGGTTGACGCCGGACTCGGTGCCGCGCACGTGCGCGGACAGCGGCGGCGTGATCGGCATGGAGGCCGCACCGCACACGTCCCTGTCCCCCGCACCCGGCACTCCAGCGGGTCCGTGCTGGACCACTTCACGTACTGCGTCGAACCGATGGGCATCGAGCACGCCCAGACCGTCACCCCGCTGGTCGCCGAGGCCACCCGCGCCGCCCTCGACGCCGGGGTGCGCGACATCCGCAACCAGGACGTGCTCATGCGGGGCGTCAACGCCACCCCCGGCGACGTGGCGTCCGGCCCGGACACGCGATCGGGATCTCCGCGCGCGGTCGAGCCGGCCGGGAGTCCCGGGTGGTCCCCCGACAGCCGCCCGAGCGGTATCGGACGCCGAAGCCACTGCGCGTCGCGACGATAAGCGGACCGCGGCCCGGGACAGGGTCGGTCGGGCCGGCGCTCGCGCGCGCGTTAAGCTGCACCGCATTCCGCCGCGTCACCCAGCTGTGTGCATAGAAGAGGACTGTCCTGGTGAAGATCGCTGTCATCGCCCTCGGGAAGATCGGGCTTCCCCTCGCCGTGCAGTTCGCCGCGAAGGGCCACGAAGTCGTCGGCGTCGACGTGAACGCCGACGTCGTCGACCTGGTCAACCGGGCAGTCGAGCCGTTCCCCGGCGAGGCGCACCTGCAGGACAAGCTGACCGAACTGGTGCCCGCCGGCCGGCTGCGGGCGACCACCGACTACGCGGACGCGGTGCCCGGCGCCGACGCCGTGGTGCTCGTCGTGCCGCTGTTCGTGGACGACGAGGCCCGCCCCGACTTCGGCTGGATGGATGCGGCCACCGAGGAACTCGGCCAGGCACCTGACCGCCGGGCACGCTGGTGTCCTACGAGACCACGCTGCCCGTCGGCACCACCCGCGACCGCTGGAAGCCGATGCTGGAGAAGGGTTCCGGGCTGGTCGAGGGCACCGACTTCCACCTCGTGTTCTCGCCGGAGCGGGTGCTGACCGGCCGGGTGTTCGCCGACCTGCGCAAGTACCCGAAGCTGATCGGCGGCCTGTCGGCGGCGGGCGCGGCGCGGGCCACCGAGTTCTACGAGGCCGTGCTGGACTTCGACGAGCGCCCCGACCTGGCGCGCGCCAACGGCGTGTGGGACCTGGGCTCGGCCGAGGCGGCCGAGCTGGCGAAGCTCGCCGAGACGACCTACCGCGACGTCAACATCGGCCTGGCGAACCAGTTCGCGCGGTTCGCCGCGACGGCGGGCATCGACGTCTACCAGGTGATCGAGGCGTCCAACTCGCAGCCGTACAGCCACATCCACCAGCCCGGCATCGCGGTCGGCGGCCACTGCATCCCGGTGTACCCGCGGCTGTACCTGTGGAACGACCCCGAGGCGACCGTGGTCCGGGCGGCCCGCGCAGGCCAACGCCGACATGCCGGACTACACCATCGGCCTGCTGGAGGGCGCGCACGGCGAGCTCGACCGGCGCGCGGGTCGCCGTGCTCGGCGCCGCCTACCGCGGCGGCGTGAAGGAGACCGCGTTCTCCGGCGTCTTCGCCACCGTCGAGGCCCTGCGCGAGCGCGGCGCGACCGCCGCTGGTGCACGACCCGCATGTACACCGACGACGAACTGCGCGCCGCTCGGCTTCGAGCCCTACCACCTCGGCGAGCCGGTGGATGCCGCCGTCGTGCAGGCCGACCACGCCGAGCTACCGCACGCTCGGCCCGGACGACCTGCCCGGCATCGCGACGTTCGTCGACGGCAGGCGGATCAGCTCGGCGGACGACTGGCCGGGCGTCACCTACCGGGTCATCGGCAAGGCAGTGGGGATGGCGGGCGAATGACGTTCGTGGCAGGCAGTGCCGACGTGGCCGGCACCGCGAAGCTCGGCGAGGGCACCAAGGTCTGGCACCTGGCGCAGGTGCGCGAGGACGCCGAGATCGGCGCGAACTGCATCGTCGGGCGCGGCGCCTACATCGGCACGGGCGTGCGCGTCGGCGACAACTGCAAGATCCAGAACCACGCGCTGGTCTATGAACCGGCCGAACTCGCCGCGGGCGTGTTCATCGGCCCGGCCGTCGTGCTGACCAACGACACGTATCCGAGGGCGGTCAACCCGGACGGCAGCCTCAAGGACGCGTCGGACTGGGACGCCGTCGGTGTCACGATCGCCGAGGGGGCCGCCATCGGCGCCCGGGCGGTGTGTGTGGCGCCGGTACGGATCGGCCGCTGGGCCACCGTCGCCGCGGGGGCCGTGGTCACGAAGGACGTACCGGACTTCGCCCTGGTGGCGGGCGTCCCGGCCCGCCGGATCGGCTGGGTCGGCGAGGCGGGTGCTCCGCTGCGCCAGGACGGCGGCGAGTGGGTCTGCCCGCGGAGCGGCAGGCGTTACACCGAGACGGATGGCGCTCTCACGGCCGTGTGACGGCAGGGGCCTGGTCAGTCGCTCTTGGCGCGGCGGCGCAGACCGGGGATCGGGAGCTTGGCGACGTCGGCGCGGTTGAGCGCCCACCACACCAGCAGGAAGCCGATCGCCAGCAGCGGTTCGTACAGCGCCGAGAGATGCGCGACGTGCTCGGCCACGATGATGCCGGCCGCGATCGCGACACCGACCGCGACCCTGCCGAACAGCAGGCTCCACTTATGGCCGTCGATGCGCCACACGATGGCGATCGGGATGGCGGCGATGGTCACCGTGCCGCACAGGTAGCCCAGTGCCACGCCGTTGAGGCCCAGCCTGGGCGCGACGGTGAACCAGATCGCCGCGCCGACGGCCATCCCGGCGAAGCTGGCGATGCTGGTCACCGCGTTGCCCCACTGCGACCGTGTCATCAGAGCGTTCACCGAGGTCACGCCCAGGTTCGTGGCGAGCACCGCCACGACCAGGATCGGCAGGATGTTCTCGGCGCCCGCGAACCGCGATCCCCAGATCACGTCGACGATCAACGGACTGCACACGGCGATGGCCCCGAAGATCGCCACCATCACGACCGCCAGCCCTCGGCTGGCCTGGTCGGTCTGTGCGCGGAAGGTGGCCTGATCGCCCCGGCCCCACGCCTCGGACAGGGACGGCAGTAGCACCAGGCTCAGCGAGCCGGCCAGCAGCGACGCCGGGGTGGCCAGGCTCAGCGCCGCCGCGTACTGCCCGGCGGCCGCGTCGCCGCCTGCCACTTTGGCCGCGATCTGGGAGAGCTGCAGGAATCCGGTGCTGGCCAGCGAGCCGACAGCGCCCAGCAGGACGAACACGTCCAGTTCGCGGCGGCGTGAGACGGTCGGCCTGCCGTGTGCCGCGTACGGCCAGCCGGCCACCGTGTAGACGCCGTAGGTCAGCACGAGCGGCAGGACGAGGACGGTGCCCCGCGCGCCGGCGACCAGCAGGACGGCCAGCCCCGCCAGCCCGAGCAGCACGGTCGTGACGTCCCACGAGGTGGCCCGCTGCACCTGCCCGGCGCCGAACTGGATGCCCCTGGTGAAGCTGTAACCGGAGTAGGCGATGGTCAGGGCGGCCACGCTGATGGCGTCGGGCCACGTGCCGTGGTCGATGACGATCCAGATCGGCAGGCTCACCGCGCCCAGGAACAGAGAGGTCTGGACCGTCCGCGTCCGCAGGTGACCGGCGATGGCGCGGGTCTCCTCGGCACTGCCCGCGCCGCGCGCTCTGGCCAGGAACTTCGACGCGGCACTGCCGGTCGAGGTCGGCCACAGCACCGCCAGTGTCAGGGCCGTCGCGATGGCCGATGCGACCACACCGAGTTCGGCCTTGCCCGCGATGTGACCGATGAGCAGCGACGTGGCGAAGCGCAGCACGCCCTGGGCGATCAGGCCGACGGTGCTGAACACGCTGCCGCGGGCCAGTGACGTCCGGACGGGCTCGTCGAGCCGCACCTGGTGGAGCATGCGGCTCAGGACGCCCCGCTGCTTGTTGGCGATGGCAGTCACCGGCGGGCAGCCATGACTTCCCGGTGCACCCGGGCGACCGTGTCGACGGCGTGTTCGATCCCGTGGTGGTCCCGTGTCCAGGTGCGGGTGGTCGCGAGGTCGTGCGCCCCGTCGCCTGCCAGCAGTGCGACCGTGGCCTCGACAGCGTCGGCGATGGTGCCGCCGTGGACCGGCGGCTTCGTGTCGGCGTACAGCGGCAACGGGACAGGCAGGACGAGTGGCGCCCCGGCGGCAAGCGTCTCCAGCTCGCTGGTGGCCAGGATGCCCGCGGCCTGGCCGATGACGACAGATGATCCGACGATCAGCCGCAGGTAGTCGGCCTGGTCGCACGGCGGCAAGAGCCGCACGCCCAGCGCGGCGGCCTGTTCGGCCTGCGGGCCCCAGTCCAGGCCGACGACGTCGGCCCGGTCGCCGACGGCCGCCATGAGTTCGCTGGCGACGGCGAGCTGGGTCGCGCTGTTCTTGTCCGGGCTCCACCGGGACGCGAAGAACACCCTCGGCCTGCCCGGTTCCGGCGCCCACTCGGCGACGTTCTGGACGTCCACCGGGATCGGCACGTAGATGGCGTCCGGCCGGTGTGGCAGGACGTGTTCGGCCAGCTCGGGCGTCGGATAGAAGACCGCCTCCGCGTCGCGCAGTCCATCGCGGATGGTGCGTGACCAGCCTGGCTCGTACTGTCGGGTGCGTAAGTCGGTGCCGTGGCAGTGCAGCACGTATCGGGGTGCGCTGACGCGGGAGTGGGCTAGCACCCCGGCGGAGTGGATCTGGACGATGTCGTGCTGCCGGGCGCGCACCGCGAGCCGAGCGGCCCACGTGACGCCGATGGCGGCCTTCCTGGCCTTCCCGGTCACGCCGCGCCACTCCTGGGTGGGTGCGGCCTTCGGCATGAAGTGCCAGGTGTAGCCGCGCCGGGTGGCCTCGGCGATCATCCGGTGGGCGGTGAACGCCGCGTCGTTGACGTGCAGGGCGGTGGGCTGCGCCGCCGACCCGTCGGCCGGCGCGGCACTCGCTGCGTCCTCGGAGAGCGTCACAGGCCGAATCCTACTGAGCGGTCTTGGTCAGCAGATTTCCCACCAAGGTCCGGACCACCGCCGAGTCCTCGGCGGAGTTCAGCACCTTGGCCGCCTTGTCCACGTTCTGCTTGAACACCCGGACCTGCTGCACGGTCAGCGGCGCCAACGCATCCCGCATGGCGTTGGCCGTCGCGTCCGGCACGATCACGCCCAGGTCGTACTCGTTGATCAGCCGGTCGATCTCCTGCGCCGTCGCGAACACGACGGCCAGCCGGGCCTGGATGAAGTCGAAGATCTTGTTGGGCAGCGCCAGCCGGTGGTTGGGGGTCAGCGGCGGCAGGCTGTAGATCCCGACGTCGTACTGGTTGAGCGCGGCCACCAGCTCGGTCGGCTTGACAGGAGGGTGCAGCGTGATGCGCTCGTCGCCTGCGATCAGGGCGCGGATGCTGTCCAGGTACTTGCCGCCGTCGCGGCCCGGCACCAGGTACAGGTCGAGAGTGAACGTCGCGCCGAGTTGGTGGACGGCATCGATGAGCGCCTCGATGTTGCGGCCCGGTACCGCACCACCGCTGTGCACCAGGCGGATGTGGCCGTCGGCGACCTCACTGGGCGGCAGTTCGCGGAATGCGCTCGCGTTGCGGACGGTGTGTGTCGACACGCCGAAATGGTCGAGGTAGAGCTGCCCGATGGAGTCGTTCACGACCGTGACAGCGGCCATTCTCGACAGGTATTTGCGGCACTGGTGGATCATGAACGGCTTCACCAGGAGCCGCCAGGAACGTACGTGGGTCCGTTCCTCCGGTGCCCATTCGTGCATGTCGGCGACAATCGGCGCGCCGCGCGCGACACGCTCGGCGACGGCCATCGCGCGGGCCTCGTTGGCGACGACCAGATCGAACCGGCGGTCGCCGACCAGGGGCGGCACCGCGCGGACCGCGGGCGCGTTCAGCTCGACCCAGTCGTAACGGCGCAGTGCGAGCATGGCGACGCCGCGCGCGGTCTGCGGCAGCGACGGCAGGTCGGCGTCGATCTCCAGGTGTTCGGTGGCCGCCGCGGGCTTGTCGCCGTACCCGACGGTCGTCACGTCGGCGAGTTCGGCGAGCACGTCCAATTGCCGCAGCACCCGTGCGTCACGGTTGATATCCGAAAAAGATATGCAGAGAACCCGCCTACGAGGCTGCGCACCGGCCATGAGCGGGGAGTGTAGCCATGTCAGCGGGGTGCCGGTGAACCACCCATAGCCGACGAACCACCCCGCCGAAGGGTCCAGTCCGCTGACACATACAGTAATGCCGACTTAATCCCTGATCAACAATCTGGGAGAACCGTGAGCAAGGACTTCATACCGGCTGCCAAGCCGATCATCGGCGACGCCGAGCGGGCGGCGGTCGATGCCGTACTCCGCTCCGGCATGTTGGCACAGGGCGCCGAGGTGGCCGCGTTCGAGCAGGAGTTCAGCGAGGCGTTGCTGGACGGCAGGCAGACCGTCGCCGTCAACGCCGGTACCACCGGCCTGCACCTGGGTCTGCTGGCCGCCGGTGTCGGCCCGGGGGACGAGGTGATCGTGCCGTCGTTCACCTTCGCCGCCACGGCCAACTCGGTGGCGCTGACCGGCGCCACCCCGGTGTTCGCCGACATCGAGGCGAACCACTACTGCCTCGACCCGGCGCACGTCGAGAGCCTGATCACCGAGCGCACCAAGGGGATCATGCCGGTGCACCTGTACGGGCACCCGGCCGACATGACGGCACTGGGTGACGTCGCGCAACGCCACGGGCTGGCGATCTACGAGGACGCCGCACAGGCGCACGGTGCCTCGCTGCACGGCAGGCGGGTCGGCACGTTCGGCACGTTCGCCATGTTCAGCCTCTATCCGACCAAGAACATGACGTCCGGCGAGGGCGGCATGGTGGCCACGCCGGACGGCGAGATCGACCACCTGCTGCGGCTGCTGCGCAACCAGGGCATGTTGCGCAACTACGAGAACGAGATCGTCGGCTTCAACGCGCGCATGACGAACCTGCACGCGGCGATCGGCAGGGTGCAGCTGACCAAGGTCGGCGACTGGACGAAGACCCGCCAGGCCAACGCGCGGTTCTTCGACACCAACCTGCAGGGTGTCGGTGTGCCCGCGGTCGCCGACGGCGCCGTGCACGTCTACCACCAGTACACCGTCACGGTGCCCGACGACCGCGACGGTTTCGTCAAGGCGCTGAAGGAAGAACACCAGATCGGGTCCGGCGTGTACTACCCCATCCCGAACCACCGGCTGCCATCATTCGACCGGACCGACGACCTGCCGGTCACCGAACAGGCGTGCCGCACGGTGCTGTCGCTGCCGGTGCACCCATCCCTGGACGACGAGGACCGCGACCGCATCGTGACCGCGGTGAACACTCTGGCGAAGGCGGGTATGTGAGCGTGGCTGACCTGCGAGTGGGCCTGATCGGCCTGGGCATGATGGGCCGCCACCACGCGAGGGTGATCCGCGAGGTCGACGGGCTGCAACTGGTCGCGGTCGCCGACGCGATCGGCGACCCGCACGGTGTCGCCGGTGGGCTGACGGTGTGCGGCGGCGTCGCGGAGCTGATCGACGCCGGAGTCGACATGGCCGTGTGCGCCGTGCCGACCGGGATGCACGAGGAGGTCGCGATCGCGCTCGCGGAAGCCGGCGTGCACACGCTGATCGAGAAGCCGATCGCGCACAGCATCGAAGCCGGTGAGCGGCTGGTCAGGGCATTCGCCGACAACGGCGTGATCGGCGCGATCGGCCACATCGAGCGGTACAACCCGGCGTTGCAGTCGCTGCGGGAGCGGATGGCGTCCGGCGACCTCGGCGACATCTACCAGATCGCGACCCGCAGGCAGGGCCCGTTCCCGGCCAGGATCGCCGACGTCGGCGTCGTCAAGGATCTCGCGACCCACGACATCGACCTGACAGCGTGGCTGGCCAAGTCCGAGTACGTGAGCGTCTCGGCGCAGGTCACGCTGCGGTCGGGCCGGCAGCACGAGGACATGGTCGCCGCGACCGGGAAGCTGGCCAACGGCACGATCACCAACCACCTGGTGAACTGGCTGTCCCCGATGAAGGAGCGCGTCACCGTGGTGACCGGTGAGCGCGGAGCGTTCGTCGCCGACACCCTGACCGCCGACCTGACGTTCTACGCCAACGGTGTGGTGAACACCGAATGGGAGTCGGTGGCGAACTTCCGCGGCGTCGCCGAGGGCGACGTGACCCGGTTCGCGATCCAGAAGCGCGAGCCGCTGCGCGTCGAGCACGAGAAGTTCCGCGACGCCGTGCTCGGCGTCGGCCAGGACGTGGTGACGCTGTACGAAGGCCTGAACACCCTGCGCACGGCGGAGGAGCTGCTGGCCACGGCGGCTGGTGGGCCTCGATGAAGGTCGTCCTGACGACCAGGCTGTTCGCTCCGGAGGTGGCAGCGGCGGCGTTCCGGCTCAAGGCCCTCGCCGACGGGCTGGCCGCCGAGGGCCACCGGGTCACGATCCTGACCACGACGCCGCCGAAGAACGCCGGTGGGCAGGAGTTCCCCGACTACACGGTGCGCCGGTGGCCGGTGTTGCGGGACGCGGGCGGCAACGTCCGCGGCTACGTCCAGTACGCCAGCTACGACTTCCCGCTGGTGGCGCGGCTGCTGGTGCGCTCGGCTGACGTGGTGGTCACCGAGCCGCCGCCCACCACCGGTGTGATGGCCGCGCTGGTGTGCCTGCTCAAGCGCAAGCCGTTCTACTACTACGCGGCGGACATCTGGTCGGACGCGCTGGTGGCGATCGACGCGCCGAAGCCGGTGTCCGCGCTGATGCGGGCGTTCGAGCAGTTCGCACTGCGGAGGGCGCGCGGCGTGGCGGCGGTGTCCGACGGCGTCGGCGACCGCGTGCACGAGCTGGGCGTACCGCGCGAGCGGATCAAGGTGGCGGCCAACGGCGTCGATACGGCCGTGTTCCACCCGGTCGGCGAGTCGTGGTCGCCGGACGAACCGTACTTCGTCTACACGGGCACGATGTCCGAGTGGCAGGGTGCCGACGTGTTCGTGCGGGCGATGCCGACGGTGCTGGCGAAGCACCCGAAGGCGCGGCTGCGCTTCTTCGGCCAGGGCTCGGCGCAGCCGCGGCTGCGCACGCTGGCCGCCGAGCTGGCGCCGGACAGCGTGGAGTTCGGCGGTGTCGTGGCCCCCACCGAGGCCGCGAAGTGGATCAGCGGGGCGACCGGCGCGCTGGTGAGCATCGTGCCGGGCAAGGGCTACGACTTCGCGAAGCCGACGAAGATCTACGCGGCCGCCGCGTGCGGCACGCCGGTGGTGTTCGCAGGCGAGGGCGCCAGCGCCGAGCTGATCACTGAGAACTCGCTCGGGCTCGTCGCCCAGTACACGCCGGAAGCCGTTGCGTTGCAGATGATCGCGCTGCTGGACGGGTACTCGGTGGACGGTATGCGGTTGGTGTCCTGGGCGCGGGACAACGCGTCCCTGGCGACGACCGGCCGGACCGTGGCGCGCTGGATCACCGAGGACATGCGCCGTTAGCAGCACGCGCACGCTGGGACGGCTTTGGTCAGGCGTGGTCCACGAGCGCCCGCACGGCGTTGTTCGCCGCCTGGCCGTCGCCATAGGGGGCAGCGTCCGTCGCGGCAGGCCGTGGGCGCTCCACGATGCCCGGCAGTGCCGCGAAGTCCTTGTCCACCAGCACGTTCCAGCCCAGATCGACCGTCTCCACCCACTCGGTCTCCGGACGTAGCGTCGTGCACGGCACGCGCATCAGGAACGCTTCCTTCTGGAGGCCACCGGAGTCGGTGATCACGCCTGCGCTGTGCCTGACCGCGTTGACCAATTGCGGGTAGCCGATCGGCTCGCTGACCGAGACGGACCCGGTCGCGAGTTCGATGCCGTGCCGCTGCGCGAGTGCACGCAGCCGGGGGTGCGCCAGCAGCACGACCGGCTTCCCGACCTTCGCCATGCCCTCGATGATGGCGCGCAGCCGCCGCGGGTCGTCGGTGTTGTCCGGCCGGTGGATGGTCGCCACGTAGTACTCGTCGGGCTGCACCGGCACGGCCAGTTCGACCGGCTGCTCCGCCACCTCGTCCAGCACCCGGTACAGCACGTCCGTCATGACGTCGCCGACCAGCACGCTCCGCTCCGCCAGCCCCTCGGTGGCCAAGTGGTCCATCGCGGTCCGGGTGGGCGCGAGCAGCAGGTCGGCGGCGTGGTCGGTGAGTACCCGGTTGTGCTCCTCCGGCATCCGCCGGTTGAACGAGCGCAGCCCGGCCTCCAGGTGGGCGACCGGCATGTGCAGCTTCACCGCGGCGACGGCGGCGGCGAGTGTGGAGTTGGTGTCGCCGTACACCAGCACCCAGTCCGGAGTGGTGTCCTCGATGATCTTTTCCAGGCCTGCCAGCATGGTGCCGGTCTGCTCGCCGTGCTTGCCGGAGCCGACGCCGAGGTTGAAGTCGGGTCGCGGGATGCCGAGGTCCTCGAAGAACGCGTCGCTCATGTTGTGGTCGTAATGCTGGCCGGTGTGGGCGATCAGGTGTTCGAACACGCCCTGTGCGGCCCGCGCGATCGGGGCCAGCTTGACGAACTGCGGACGCGCACCAACGACACTCAACACTCGCATGGCGCGGAGTCTAGCGACCGTGCTCTGCCGGCAAGTCACACCACCGCTGTCGAGATCGCGGCTACTGCGTCCCGCCGCACGCGGTGATCTGGTAGAGCCGCAGCTTGTCCCCTGCCGACGCTACGAGCTGGAAGCCCTGCTGGTGACCGGGATCCGCCATGCCCGGATAGTTCTGGTTGCGCTTGTCCCACGGCCAGAACAGGTGGTCGCCGATCAGCAGGTAGTCGACGTGCAGCTTGTTCGCGATCTGGCAGACCCGGGGGTCGACCGCGGCGGAGTTCAGATTGTCGGCCAGGTAGTCCTGGTCGTCGGTGATGGAACTGCCCATGTGCGGGAATAACACGCGGCGGTCGGTCAGCGCCCACAGCAGCGGGCTGCCGTCCCACGGATTGTTGGCCACCACGGCGCCGGGCGGCACGATCCGCTTGACCCGCGCGAAGAATGCCTGCTCGGCCGGGTCGACCACCTCGTACGACGGGTCGTCGGCCGGCTTGAGGTAGAGCCGCTGGATCACCGCGGCGTGCTTGCCGACGTAGAACCCCTGGGTGAGCAGGCCCAGCAGCACGATGACGATCAGCGTCGAGGATGCGAACGCGCGATCGCGCAGCAGTTCGGGCAGTCGCGGAGTGCGCTGCAGGTACGCGGCCAGCCGCTTACCCAGGTACATCAGTGCCGAGACCGCGAGTGGCACGGCGGTGATCGGCAGCATCGCGGACAGCCGGTGCGGGTCGTTGTACCAGAAACCGGTGAACTTCATGGTGTCCGGCCGGTTGAACGCGGCCGCGATGACGTAGAGGAACGCGGTGACGACGAAGCCGCCGACCACCCAGCGCAGAGGTGCGTACCGGCGGCACAGCAGGACGCCGCCGAGCGTCACCAGCGCCAGTACCCACAGCGCGTTGTAGCCGTTCATCGACTGGAACAGCGTCTCACCGACAGCGCGGGCGGGCGTGTCGATCGGCGTCCAGTGGAAGTTGCGGACCGAAGCGAAGATCGGGCTGTGCGTCGACCAGTACCAGAACGCGAGGAAGACGACGACGGCCAGCACGCACTCGCCGATGCCCCGCCACTGCCTGCCCTCCTGGCGCAGCCGCCGCGCCCGCTGGAACAGCGCGATGCCGATCGGGAACAGCGACAGCGCGATCACCGTGAAGATCGCGTTCGGATGCGCCAGCCCGCCTGCCACCAGGGCGACCGGCATCATCAGCCACGCCCTGCCCTTGCCGATCGCGTCGTCGCGCGCCTGGCCGGTCACCGAGATGACCAGCGCCAGTGACGCCGGTACGAGTGACATGCCCAGCAGGTTGGGCCACAGCACGCCGAAGCCGAGCAGGTCCCACGGGAACGCGGTGAACGCGATGCTGACAACGCCCGTGATGGCCATGCCCGTGGCCGACTTGCCGATGATCTGGCGCACCAGCAGCAGGCAGGCCACCGGCCACACCGCCAGGCCGATGACCGCGGACACCATGTTCACACTGACCGGGATGCCGAACCCGCCGGACATGACGACGAGCGACACCAGGTCGTGCCACGCCGATGGGTAGAAGCTGCCGGACAAGCCGGGGTTGCCGAGGCTGCTGATGCCCAGCGACGAGGCGTCCTTCGAGTCCAGGATGAACGCCACTTCGTTGTAGTGCAGGACCGCGTCGTAGGTCTGGGACAGCGCGTCCGGGCGCTGGATCGCGCGCACGAACGTGATCGCGGCGACCACGATGGCCGGGATCAGGCCCAGCGCGGCGGCCAGCGTCACGCGCTTCGGGTCCGGTGACCGCGCGGGCCAGCGGCGGCGCAGCACGAATCCGGCGGCCGCCACCACGACCGCGACCACCAGGGCCGCGATCAGCACGACGGGCACCGACCACGCGACGTGCAGCTTCCCCAGCACCACGGCCAGCGCGCCGGCCAGTGCCACCGAGACCACCGGGGCCAGTGCCCAGGCAGCGAAGCTACGCAGGCCGCACCCGTAAGTGACGAGCAGGCCGGGCACGAACAGCCAGACAGCGGACAGCAGCGCGACAGGCACCGCGTCAAGCCAACTCATCAAGCCTCACAGACACGGTCCAGCGCGACCCTGGACAGGTCGCGGATCAGGTCTTCGCCGGTCGAGCCGGTACGAATGCCCGCATGCTGGCAGTCCGTTCACACCCCGGCGACAGCGGTGCGGTGAGTCTAGCTTCACGTACTGGCGGGTCGGGCGAGGACGGCGCACAGCCGCGCGACCGCGGTAGGGCAGGTATGGGCCGGGCCGGGATCGCGCTGCTCGAAGCCCTCCGGTCGCCGTGGCCGCCGCGCCGGCGGGCACGCGATTCAGGCCGTGACGCCGTGCACGATGAGGTCGGCCAGCGCGGTCACGAACGGGCCGTCGATGGGGTCCTTGGTGATCAGCATGCGGTGGTGCAGCGCCCCGCCATGTCCGGCTCGACCGGCGTGCGGCCGACGTGCCTGGCGGACTCTGGTCTCGGTCCCGGCCCGCCAATTGATCAAGATCGCGACGGATACCCTGCTCACGACGCAGAGCGGGCAACGACGTATCCGGCGAACCGACCTGAGGAGCGCGCAGTGGGGGAACCCTTCGAGGTTCGCATCGAACGCGCGAGCCGACAGGGCGAGTCGGGAGACCCTGCCGGCGCGGCCGACGCGTTCGAGCAGCTCCTCACCGACCAGTTGCGGGTGCTGGGCCCCGACGATCCCGGCATCCTCGTCGCCCGCGACAACCTCGTCCACTGGCGGGGTCAGGCCGGCGACGCGGCAGGAACCGCCGCCGCACTGCAGGACCTGGTCACCGACCTCGTACGGGAGTTGGGTGCCGACCACCCCGACATCCTCGTGGCCCGCGCCAACCTCGCGTCATGGCGCGGTGAGACGGGGGACGCCGGGGGCGCGGCCACCGCACTCGACGACGTGCTCACCGACCTCCTGCGAGTGTCGGGCCCCGACGACCCTGACATCCTCACCATCCGCGACAACCTGGTGTACTGGCGCGGGCGGGCCGGCGACGCTTCGGGCGCGGCGCGCGCGCTCGAACAGGCCCTCGCCGATCGGTTGCGACTACTGGGCCCCGATCACCCCGACGTGCTCACCACCCGCGACAACCTCGTCTACTGGCGCGGACGAGCAGGCGACGCGGCGGGCACCGCCCTCGCGCTTGAGGAGCTGCTCGCCGATCGGTTGCGACTGCTGGGCCCTGACCATCCCGACATCATCACCACCCGCGCGTACCTCGTCCACTGGCGCGAACAAACCGACGACGCGGCGGGCACGGTCGCCGCGCTCAAGGAACTGCTCGCCGATCGGTTGCGACTGCTGGGCCCCGACCATTCCGACACCCTCATCACCCGCGCCGGCCTCGCCACCTGGCGCGGGCAGGCCGGCGACGCGGCGGGCGCGGCGACCGCGCTCGAACAGGTACTCGCCGACCAGGTGCGGCTGTTGGGTCCCGACCACGCCGACACCCGCACCACCCGGAACAACCTCGCCACCTGGCGCCGGCATGCCGAAGGCTCCGCAGCCGGCGGATCCGACGAACTGCTCACCGACAAGCTGTAGCGCAGGCCGGCGAAGTCCGGCGGATGACCCGGATCCACGCGTTAGCCTTCCGGGTATGAGTGTCACGCTGCTGCACGTCAGTGACCCGCACATCACCGAGGACCCGGCTTCGGTGCAGCGGCTGCGTGCGGTGCTCGACCTGCCACAGTCACGCCGGCCGCACGCGATCGTCGCCACCGGGGACATCGCCGATCACGGTCGAGCGCAGGAGTACGAGGCGTTCGCCGAGACGATGACAGCGCGGCCCGCCTGGCTTGCCATCCCCGGCAACCACGACGACCCGGACACCCTGCGCGCCGTGCTGCGACAGGACGAATGCCCGGTCCTCGACGCGGGCCCGGTGCGGGTGATCGGGCTGGACGTGACCGTTCCGGGCGAAAACCATGGCTTCCTGCGCGAGGACACCGCGCAGCTCGTCGCGGCACGAGCGCGGGACGCGCGATACGTCGTTCTGGCGCTGCACCAGCCGCCGATCAGCACCGGACACGCCATGGCCGACGCCATGCTGCTCACCAACCCGGAGGCACTGGCCGAACTCGTTCGCCGGCTACCGCGAGTGGTGGCCATCCTCTGTGGACACATACACACCCCGCTCGCGTCGTCGTTGTCCGGCACGCCGGTGCTGTGCGCTCCGGGAGTCGCGTCCACGCTGGCACTGGACCCGGATCGTCGGCCCATCACGGTGCGCGACTGCCCGCCCGGCATGGCCCTGCACCGGATCGACGACGACGGCACCCTCACCACGACCTTCCACCACGGCATCTGACCGCCCTGAGCCGGCGAAAACGCGCCCTGCCCGAATTCGGGCAGATCTTTGGCGCCCGAAGCCGGACCGTGCCATGCTCCCCCCGATGCCCGATGACGAGTTGGTCCGGTACCTGGCTGATTCGCTGGGGGTGAGCGCGGACGAAGCGCGGCGCGTCGTCCTCGACGTGCTCGGTTACTACGACGAGCCCATCGAGGTGTACGTGCGCCGCAGGCATGGCGAGTGCCGTTTGCGTGGCATGCACAACGACGAGATCTACCCACTCCTGCAACGGGAGTTGTCGGGGCGACTCGTGGCGCCACCACAGCTGTCCATGCGGCAGTTGCGTCGGATGATCTACGGATAGGACACACAGCGCTATGTGCGGAATCGTGGGTTACGTCGGCGCGCAGGACGCCGGGCCGCTGCTGGTGCAGGGGCTGTCGCGACTGGAGTACCGCGGGTACGACTCGGCGGGGATCGGTGTCCTCGACGCCGCGGGCAAGGTGCGAGTGCACCGCGCTGTCGGGCGGGTGCAGGAACTGCGGGCCGCGCTGCCCGCGGCGATGACCGGCACGGTGGGTATCGGGCACACACGCTGGGCCACCCACGGACCGGCGACCGAAGCCAACGCCCACCCCCACCGGTCGGCGGACGGCAGGACCTGTGTCGTCCACAATGGAATCATCGACAACGCCGCGGCGCTGCGTGCGCGCTTGTCGGACGAAGGCGTCGTACTCCGCTCGGACACCGACACCGAGGTGCTGGCCCACCTGATCGCCCGGTCGCCGGCGGGCACGCTCGAAGGGGCCGTGATCGACGCGCTGGCGCAGATCGAGGGCACCTATGGGCTCGCGGTGCTGGACGCGCGGTACCCCGGCCGGCTGGTCGTGGCCCGCAACGGGTCGCCGCTGGTGATCGGGATCGGTGACGGTGAGACGCACGTGGCCAGCGACCTCGCCGCGCTCGTGCGGCACACCTCCCAGGTGGTGCACCTGGAGGACGGTGAGATCGCGACCGTGACCGCCGAGGGGTTCACCACCTTCACTCCGGACGGGGCCGGGGTGACGAAGTCGCCGGTGGCCGTCGATGTCGCGGACGCCGACTACGAGCTGTCCGGCTACGACCACCACATGCGCAAGGAGTACCGCGAGCAGCCCGACAGCGCCCACGGTGTGCTGCGCGGCCGTCTCGACGACCGGTTCGGCACGTCCATCCTCAACGGACTCAACCTGGACCCGCGGGCCAATCGTGAGATCACGCGGGTGAAGTTCCTCGGCTGCGGATCCTCCTACTACATCGGGCAGATGGGCGCCCAGCTGGTCGAGGACCTCGCCCGCATCCCCGCCGACGCCGAACCCGCGTCGGAGTTCCGCTACCGCAACCCGGTGGTCGAACCGAACACCCTTTACGTCGCGGTCAGCCAGTCCGGGGAGACCGCCGACACGCTCAACGCCGTCGACGAGATCAAACGCAAGGGCGGCCGCATCGTCGGAGTGGTCAACGTGGTCGGCTCCACCATCGCCCGCGTGTCCGACGGCGGGATCTACCTGCACGCGGGCCCGGAGGTCGCCGTTGCCTCGACCAAGGCGCTGACCAACATGGCCATCGCCTTCGCGCTGCTCGCGATCAACCTCGGCCGCGTTCGCGACCTGTCCGTGACCGACGGCAGGCGCCTGGTCGACGGCCTGCGCCGCATCCCGGAGCAGATCGCCACCGTGCTCGGCCAGGAGGACGCCATCGCCGAGGTCGCCCACGAACTGGCCAAGGCCCCCAGCCTGTTCTTCATCGGCCGCGTCCGGGGTTTCCCCGTCGCCCGCGAAGGCGCTCAGAAGTTCAAAGAGATCACCTACTGCCACGCCGAGGCGTACCAGAGCAGCGAACTCAAACACGGCCCGCTCGCCCTGATCAACCCCGACCTGCCCACGGTCGCGGTCGTCCCCCACGACGAACTGCTCGACCGCAACACCGCGACGCTCCACGAGATCGCCGCCCGCCGCGGACCCCTCGTCGTCGTCACCCACGACGACGTCGACCTCGGCGACCTCGCGGCGCACCGCATCACGGTCCCCCGCAACGAACCCGAACTCGACCCGATCCTGCTCACCATCCCCATGCAGCTGCTCGCCTACCACGCGGCGCTGGCTCTGGGCCACGACATCGACCGCCCCCGCAACCTGGCCAAGTCCGTGACCGTGGAGTAACCGGGCGCCGGGCGAGAGCGTGGTCAGAGGTAGGTGAAGCCCAGCACCGGGCCTTCCTCGATGACGCCGCCGAACAGCTGCCCGGCGTACGTGGCGAGCGCCTGGGCGAGTGGGCCGACCAGGTTGTTCACCGGCCCCAGCGGCAGGCCGTACGAGCCGGGGCCGGAGCCGCCGTACTTGCCCTGCAGCCCCGAGATCTCCGGGTGCCGCTGGACGAAGCCCGGATCGGCGGCGTCCAGCACCACGCGGACCCGCCATACCTTCGTGGCAAGGAGTTTAGTCCGGTCCTGGTGGTAGGCGGTGGTGATCGCGATCCGCCGCAGTTCCGGCCATGCGATGCGGAACGCGCCCTTCTTGCCCTCGTGGGCGAAGCCTTCCGGGCCGATGACGAGCGACCGCCGGTTCATGCGGGCGGCCAGCTTCGCAGCGCCTTTGCCCTCGATGGGGATGACGATCGGCTGGCCGGCGGGCTGCTGGTACTGAGCGGGCGGATACTGCTGCCCCGGCGGACCGTACTGCTGCGGCGGGTACGGCTGCGGGGGGTACTGCTGCGGCGGGTACGCTGCGGGGGGTACTGCTGCGCCGGCGGACCGTACTGCTGCGGCGGGTACGGCTGCGGATGCCCCGGCGGCGGGTACTGCGGCTGACCGTAGGGCTGCGGGTACTGCGCGGGCGGGTACGGGGGTTGCGGCTGCCCCGGGTACTGCGGCTGCTGTGGGGGCGGTTGTTGCTGGTAGTAGGGCTGGTTGTACTGCGGCGTGTGCCACTCCGAGCGATTGTCGTCACGGCCCGTCATGTCCTCGATTGTAGGAGTGACGGGCGTCTTCGGACGAGGCGATCCCACGACCCTCACCCGGTCCCGCGGGGCAGGCGCCCGTCCGGGCCGCATGGCCGACCGGCGCCCGGCCGGATGATTCGCGGGCGCTTGGTTCGTCGTTCAGATCGAGTTTGCCCCGCACGCGCCGGGCGCCTTTACCTTCCGGTGGTCCGACCACGCACGGACCCATACGGAAGGCGTCGTCCATGCCCGACTTGTCACGTAGAGGATTCCTCGGCGCGGCCGCCGCGGTCACCGGCGCCGCGGTGGTGGGTGCGACAGCAGCGCCCACCGCGGCGGCCGACACGCTGTCCTCGCTCGCGCAGCAGCACGGCAGGCGCGGGGACATCCGCGACATCAAGCACGTGATGATCGTGATGCAGGAGAACCGCAGCTTCGACCACTACTTCGGTTCGCTGCGCGGGGTACGCGGTTTCGGTGACCGTTCGACCATCACCCTGCCCGGCGGCCTGCCGGTGTTCCAGCAGCCGACGACGGCACCCGGCAGCCCTGTCACGACGACGCAGTTCCCCTGGCGGCTCAGCCAGGCACCCACGACGGCGTACCCGGCCAACCACGAGCCGCCCACGTCCGAGGTCGGCGCACAGGGCTACGGCGGCACGTCGCACAGCTGGGACGACCAGCACGGCGCCTGGTTCGGCGGCCAGATGAACGGCTGGGTGTTCGCCAAGGGTGGCCCGACGACGCTGGGCTACCTCAACCGCGCCGACATCCCGTTCCAGTACGCACTCGCCGACGCCTACACCATCGGCGACGCCTACCACTGCTCGGTGCTGTCCGCCACGGGCCCGAACCGCACGTACCTGTGGAGCGGCACCATCGACGCCCAGCAGAGGTTCAGCGATTTCGTCGCCTTCAACGGTGGCGACGAGCTGGGCAAGAACCTGCTGTGGCAGTCGTACGCGGAGACGCTGCAGCGGGCAGGCGTGTCGTGGAAGCTGTACCAGGGCTCGGACAACTTCGGGGACAACGGCCTGGAGTACTTCGCGTCGTTCGCGGCGTTCGACCCCGAGCAGGGTGGCACGCCCGCACCGGGCAACGTCCTGTACGACAACGGTGTGGCGACCGTCGATGAGCCGGTCACCGGGGTCACCGGCAACGCCGACAACCTCGCCAACGCGATCCGGGCAGACGTGCTCGCGGGCACGTTGCCCCAGGTCACGTGGGTCGTCACCAACCAGGCCTTCTCCGAGCACCCGGACGGGGCGCCCGGCGACGGAGCGTACTTCGTGCAGGGCGTGCTCGACGCGCTCAACGCCGACCCCGAGGTGTTCGACTCGACCCTGGTGATCATCGACTACGACGAGAACGACGGTCAGTTCGACCACGTGCCGCCGCCGGTGGCGCCCACGGGCACGCGCGACGAGTTCTTCTTCGAGCCCACCGGTGGGCTGGTGCAGGCCGGCCTCACGCAGCCGGTGCCGGTCGGCCTCGGCTTCCGGGTGCCGCTGATCCTGATCTCGCCGTGGACCCGGGGCGGCTGGGTCACGTCCGAGGTGTCCGACCACACGTCGGTGATCCAGTTCCTGGAGAAGTGGACCGGCGCTCTGGGCAGGCCGGCGATCTGCCCGAACATCAGCGCGTGGCGGCGGAGTGTCTGCGGCGACCTGGTCGACGCGTTCGACTTCGAGTCCCCCGTGTTCGGCATGCCGAAGCTGCCCGCCGTCTCGGTGATCGGCGACCCGCCCGGTGGCGCCTACAACCCGCCGGCGACCAGCAACGAGATGCCGGTCCAGGAGCAGGGCAGCAAGCGCGCCCGCGCGCTGCCCTACCAGCCGAACGCCAACCTCGACGGCTTCACGTTCGGACCGGGCGGAGCGGTCGCGGGCTCGGCTGTCGTTCAGCAACAACGGCCCGCATGTCCGCAAGGCCAGCCACTTCGCGGTCTACGACAACATCTCCCCCGCTCTGTCGCTGGCCGACTACCCGGCCAAGTTCCCCGGCCAGTTCACGATCGACCCGTCCACCACGGTCTGGAACCGGTCGACGCCGGGCTCGGTCGAGATCGGCGCCGGCGCGTACGACCTGACCATCGTCGGCCCGAACCGGTTCCTGCGGCACTTCACCGGTGACCTGACCGCGGCGGGCACGACCGCCGAGGTCGAGGTGGGCTACTACCAGGGTGGCTTCCAGGCCACGCCACACCTGGTGTTCGAGCTGATCAACAGTGGTCGTCAGGCCGTCACGTTCACCGTCGCCGCGAACCACTACGCGCGGGAGCGGGAGCAGACGTTCCGCGTGCCCGCACGAGGTCGCCTGACGCGGTCGCTGGACTCGTTCGTGTCCGACGGCTGGTACGACGTGTCGGTCACGATCACGGGCGACCACTCGTGGACGCGCCGCTACGTGGGCCACCTGGAGGACGGCAGCCACAGCGTCACCGGCTGATCCGGCACGCCGATCGCCGCCCGGATCGGGCAGGCCACCCGATCCGGGCGCGGCCTACTTCGAGGAAGCTGTGCCCTCCGTCAGCTGACGGAGGGCACAGCCGCTCGGTGGCACGGGCGCGGAGATGTCCTCAGTCGACCTTCTTCGCCAGGACGCCGAAGGTGCGCAGGATGGCCTCCGGGTCGGTGTCCGGGCGCCACTGGTTGGTCAGCACGATGCCCGGTGGGACCAGGTCCATGCCCGACAGCCACTCCGCGAGCACGTCGGGATCGCGGTGCACGAACGGCACCGCGGTCGACTTCTGGTAGTCCTCGACCATCGTCGCCTGTTCGGTGGGCAGCTCGTCGTCGTCCGCCGCGTGGGACAGGGCGATGAAGCTGCCCGGCGTGATCCGGTTGCGGTAGCTGCGCACGATGTCCCCCGGCCGATCGGTGTCGGGCAGGAAGTGCAGCACGGCGATCATCAGCACGGCGACCGGCCTTGAGAGGTCGAGCACGCTGTTGAGTTCGGGGCGAGCGAGTACGTCGTCGGGTTGCCGCAGGTCGGCGCGGATCACCGTCGCCCGGTCGTTGTCGGCCAGCAGTCGCCTGCCGTGCGCGACGGCGACCGGTTCGATGTCCACGTAGACGACCCTGGCGTCCGGATTCGCCGCCTGCGCCACCTCGTGCACGTTGCCGACCGTCGGCACACCGGAGCCGAGGTCGAGGAACTGGTCGACACCCTGCTCGGTGGCCAGGTGGTGCACGACCCTGCGCAGGAAGGCCCGGTTCGCCCGGATGGCGGCGGGCAGGGTCGGCATCGCCGCCGCGGCCCGGCTGCCGACCTCACGGTCCACGGCGAAGTTGTGGCTGCCGCCCAACCAGTAGTCGTAGATCCGCGCCGGACTTGGCGTGGAGACGTCGATGTCGGTGGCGTCGAGTGGTTGACCCTCCGCGTCGGGCATGCTCATGCCGCGATTCTCGCACCGTCGCCCGGCCCGGTCAGGACCCTCACCGGATCATGTCGCCGCAGCGACGTGTCCCGGCCCGGATCGTTCGATCCGGGCCGGGACACGGGTGCCGATCAGCCGAACATGCCGACCTCGTAGGAACCGCCCTGCTGGCGGGCGATCACACAGAGCCGGTTGGTCGCGTTCATCATCGCGACCAGACAGATCAGCGCGGCCAGCTGGTCGTCGTCGTAGTGCTCGCGGGCCCGGGCCCAGGTCTCGTCGGACACGCCATGGTTGGCGTCGCCGAGCCGGGTGCCCTCCTCGGTGAGCGCCAGCGCGGCCCGCTCGGCCTCGGTGTACACCGTGGTCTCGCGCCACGCCGCGAGCAGGTTGAGCCGGACCGCGGTTTCACCGGCGGCCGCGGCCTCCTTGGTGTGGATGTCGGAGCACCAACCGCAGCCGTTGATCTGGCTGGTTCGCAGCGACACCAGCTCCTGCGTGGACTTCGGCAGCGTCGACTGCACGATCACCTGGCTGACGTTGGCGATCCGCTTGGCGATCTTGGCGCCGACCTCGTTGGTCAGCAGATTGATACGGGGTTCCATGACTTCGTCCTCGCTTGTGGACTCGTGTTACGGCACTGGACGACCATGAGATGCCGGTGGACCAGCTCCCTGTGACAGGGCTGCGACGTGACGCGCGTCATAGGGTGCCGGCTCGGTCGGTGTCACAAACCGGCAAGGGCCGGCGTCTGGTGGGGACACAGTCGAGAGTGAGGAGGTGGCATCCATGGCAGGCCAGGACGATCGCCCGGACCCCGCCACCGAGGTGTTCCTCGCGCACCGCAACCTGCTGTTCACCGTGGCCTACGAGATGCTCGGCTCGGCGGCCGACGCGGAGGACGTCCTCCAGGAGACCTGGCTGCGGTGGGCGGGCGTCGACCTCGACACTATTGCGGCTCAGCGCGCCTACCTGGTCCGGATCACCACCCGCCAGGCGCTCACCCGGCTGCGCACGCTCGGCCGCCGCAAGGAGTCCTACGTCGGCCCGTGGCTGCCGGAGCCGCTGCTGACCGCCCCCGACGTGGCCGAGGACGTCGAACTGGCCGACAGCGTCTCGATGGCGATGCTGCTCGTGCTGGAGACCCTCATGCCGACCGAGCGGGCGGTGTTCGTGCTGCGCGAGGTGTTCGACCTGGCCTACGACGAGATAGCCGACGCCCTCGGCAAGAGCCCGGCCGCGATCCGCCAGATCGCCCACCGGGCACGGGCACACGTCGCGGCCCGCCGACCGCGCGGGGTCGTCTCCCCTGCCGTGACGCGAGACGCGCTCGAAGCGTTCCAGTTGGCGGTCGAAACGGGCGATCTGCGAGGTCTGCTCGACATCCTCGCTCCGGACGTCGTGCTTCTGGGTGATGGCGGCGGAGTCGTGCAGGCCGTGCTGTCGCCGGTCGTGGGAGCCGACAGTGTGGCCCGCGTGCTGACCGCCGGGCTGGGCAGGATGGCCGCGTCGTCGCTGCAGCGGGCACAGGTCAACGGCTACCCGGCGCTGATTCTCCGGTTCGACGGTGAGATCGACACCGTCGTCGCTCTCCGTGTCGACGACGGCCTCATCACGGGGCTGTACGCCGTGCGCAATCCCGAGAAGCTGTCCCATCTGGAGAGGGAGACCGCCCTGCGCCGCTGAGCCCGTCTCCGGTGATGGCGAGGCCCGCGATGAGCACCTGGAGGACACGGCTGAGCGCCGGCGCGAAGTCGATGTGAGACGCGGCCGCGGGCCGTCGATGGCTTCGCGCACCGCGGCGACCGGTCTGACCAGCACACGGTCACTGTCGGCCTTCGATCACTGACATCGACTTCACGGCATCAATCATCGAGGTGCTGACCGGGCCGGTGGGCCATACCCTGGCTGCTCAGGGATGCACGCCGCGGCACTGCACCGAGCGGGGGAATCATGACTGGCGCAACGACGTCCGTGCCCACCCAGCGCGAGCCGGAACTGCTCGGACAGACCGTCGTCCTGATCGGCGGCAGTGCGGGCATCGGGTTGGAGACAGCGCGACGAGCGCGGGTCGAGGGTGCCGACGTCATCCTCACCGGCCGTAATGCCGACCGGCTCAAGCAGGCGGCGCTGGTAGTCGGCGCACGGCGCACCGCGACCTTCGACGCCAACGACGCGGCGGCCGTCGCGAGTTTCTTCCAGGACCTGCCGACGCCGATCGACCATGTGCTGGTCACGGCAGGCGGCCCGCAGTACGGACCCCTGCTGCGGATGGATCCGGCCCAGGTGCGCCTCGCCATGACCGAGCACGTGATGCTGGCACTTGAGGTCGCGCGTAACGCCGCGGGCAGGATGCGGCCCGGGGGCACGCTGCTGATGATGGGCGGCACCGGCGGCCGCCGTATCGGTCACGGCCTGGGCATCGCCTCCGCCGCCACCGCCGCGCTGCCCCCGTTCACGGCGGCCCTCGCGCTGGAGTTGGCGCCGGTACGCGTCAACCTCATCGCCGCGGGCTTCGTGGACAGTCCCCTGTCCGCATCGCTGCTCGGCGCCGGACTTGAGGAGCGCCGCGAGGAACTGCGTGCGAAGCTCCCGATCGGCCGCGTCGTGACGCCTGCCGACGTCGCCGCCCTCGCGGTCCACATCATGACCAACACGGCACTCACCGGCGCGACATACGACATCGACGGCGGCCAGCAGTTCGTCGACGCGTGATCACCCGATCCCCTGCGCGGTAGGACGTCATCCGACCGGTCGTCATTCGACGCAGTGGATCAGCCGGGCAGTGACAACGGCTGCGCAGACCAACGGCTGCGCAGACCAACGGCTGTGGACGCCGGCGCCCCGGCGGCCACAGCCGATTCGGACCAGTGGCGTGTCCAGCAACCCTCACCGGATAGTTCCGGCATGGTTACCGGACACGCCACGAGTGACCAACGGTCACACCATGACACTGCCGTGCGGGTCGATGACGAACTTCTTGGCCGCGCCGCGGTCGAAGTCGTGGTAACCCTCCGACGCCTCGTCCAGGGTGATCTTGGTCGCGTTGACGGCCTTCGCGATCTGGGCCCGCCCACTCAGGATCATGTTCATCAGTTGCCGGTTGTACCGCTTGACCGGGCACTGACCTGTGGTGAAGGAGTGCGACTTCGCCCAGCCGAGGCCGAGCCGGACGCCGATCTGACCGACCTTCGCGTTGTCGTCGACCCCGCCTGGGTCACCCGTCACGTACAGGCCGGGAATGCCCAGCGAGGCACCCGCCCTCGCGACGGTCATCATGTCGTTGAGCACCGTCGCCGGAGCTTCATCGGCATCGGCGCCGTGTCCCCGCGCTTCGAAGCCGACCGCGTCGACAGCGGCGTCCACCTCCGGCTCGCCGAGAATCTGCTCGATCATGTCGGGCAGGCTCGCGTCCTGGGTGAGGTCGACGGTTTCGCACCCGAAACTGCGAGCCTGCTGCAGCCGTTCGGCGTTCAGATCGCCGACGATGACGGTGGCGGCGCCGAGCAGCTGCGCCGAGTACGCGGCCGCGAGCCCCACCGGACCGGCGCCCGCAACGTAGACCGTGGAACCGGTGGTCACGCCCGCGGTGTAGGCGCCGTGGTAGCCGGTCGGGAAGATGTCCGACAGCATCGTCAGATCCATGATCTTCGCCATGGCCTGATCGCGGTCCGGGAACTTCAACAGGTTGAAGTCGGCGAACGGCACCATCACGTACTCGGCCTGCCCGCCGATCCACCCGCCCATGTCCACGTACCCGTAGGCGGCACCCGCCCGGGCGGGGTTGACGTTGAGGCAGACACCGGTCTTGCCCTCGTTGCACATCCGGCAACGACCGCAGGCGATGTTGAACGGTACCGAGCAGATGTCGCCGGACTTGACGAACAGCACGTCGTCGCCCGCCTCGACGACCTCGCCGAGGATCTCGTGCCCGAGGGTCTGGCCGACCGGTGCTGTGGTGCGACCGCGAACCATGTGCTGGTCACTGCCGCAGATGTTGGTCGCGACGATCTTCAGGATCACGGCGTGGGGCGCTTGCTGTTTGATCCCCAGTCCATTCGTCACGTCCGCGGGCAGTTCGAGCTTGGGGTAGCCGATGCTCTCAACGCTTACGTTCCCGCCGCCCTTGTAGACGACGACACGATTTCCAGTCATTGTTGATGTTCCTTTCCTTGCTTCCCTTGGTGTCCCGAGGAGACGCTCAACGGAGGCCGGCCCGCGGACGACTGGGCGTGCGACCCCAACCGCCTCCAGCGCAGGCAGCGGTCTACTGTGATCGAAATCACAGAAGCATTACATCGAGCCTAGACGCGACCCTGCCAGGCCGCAAACCGAGGCCGGGATCACCGGCGGCCCGGCCGACGGCGTGACTTCGCGCATAGTCCATAGGGATTCGGCCGCGCAGCAGGCACCATTCCCGAAACCCCGTACGCGTCACCAGGAGTGTCATGTCCGATCAACTGAAGTCCGCGCCTCCGGATCCGGAGGCCATGCGCGCCCGGCTCGATGCCGCGGTGTGGCGTTGGCTGTCCGGCGCCGAACTCACCGTCAGCGAACAGCGTGTCGTCGACATGCACATGCGGCCCGGCGGCTGCCACGCGGGCGACTGAACCGCCACTGCGGACACCCGGCCACTGCGGACACCGGACGAACCCCCGATCGTCCCGTCCCGCTCACCGGAAAGCCCGTCGGTCCCGGGCAGCACGCCTGTTCGGCCGACTGCAGTTGTCGGCGGTGGCGCGACGTCGCGCTGTACCCACCGTCAGCTCTGGCATCCGCACAGCCATCCTGCCGCCTCCTGGGCACCGCCAGTCCCACCCGCAAGCCTCGAAGTCACTCTGAGTGCAGGGCATCGGGGTGGGCTGGCGGCGCCAGGGTCAGCAGCCGGCATGGGCACCGGTTGGCAGAACGGTTGGCAGTGGACGGTTGGCAGTGGACGGTTGCAAGGCCGCGGCTGGTGAGCGATCAGCCGTCGGTCAGCAGGTGCCCAGCATGTCCGCCAGCGCACTGCGCTCGGCGGCGGTGACCGTCAGCCCGAACACGAACTTGATGTGGGTGTACATCTTCGAGTACGTACACCAGAATGCCTCACTCGGCGGCATCCACTGGTCCGGCGACCGGTCCCCCTTGGACTCGTTGTCCGAGGCGTCGACGGCCAGCAACTGCGGGTCGGACAGGTCGTTCGCGAAGGCCTGACGCCGCGCGGTGGTCCACGACGACGCACCGGTCCGCCACGCGTCACCGAGTGGCACGATGTGGTCGATCTGCACCTTCGACGAGACCGTGATCGTGGTGCCGTTGTAGGGGCTGACCCAGTGACCCGCCGTCGGCTGGCAGTTCGTGCCGACGGTGATACCGACGCCGTCGCGCCGCAGCACTTCTTCCCGGGTGTCGCAGGTGCCCTCGATGGTGATCCAGGTGGGGAACTTGTCGCGCGAGTAGCCCGTCATCGACCCGTCCGCCGCCACCGTCAGTTCGTTCAGTTGCGTAAGCGCCGCTGTCGCACTTGGAATTCCCGGCGGCAGCGCGTTCGCCTGCACGACCAGTCCTACCAGCGCGACAACGCTGAGTAATAAGGGAACAAGTAGCCTACGAATACCCCGACCGGTGAGCACGTGACCTCCAACGTCGGAGTTGTGTGGAAACATCACAACTCTGACGTCGGGAAACCGATCAAGGCAATACCAGTGGTAACCGGCCAATGAATTACCACATAACAGTCACGCCGTTCACAGATTTACCATCGGCGAAATGTCAACAAATACCGGCAGACGGCGGATTGATCGCCGCGAATCGTGATTCGCCGGCAGCTTTTTCAGCTGGTGGGTTCCGTCGACACCGACGTCGACTTGGCCCGCGAGCCCAGCAGGTCGGTCACCGTGCGCACGTCACGCAGTTCGCCGAGGCGGCCGAGCACCTCGATCAACTCGTCGACGGCGTGGGGATCCAGGTGCGCCGCGGTGTTGGCCCGGAACTTGGCCACCCAGGCCTCTTGTGGCAACGGGTAGCGCCAGTGGCTCTGCGGCATCGTGACGGAGGCGGTGAACCGACGCCCGTCGACGCAGGTGATGTGCACCGGGTTGTGGGCGATGTCCGGGTTGGCGGGCAGGTGTGGTTCGACGTAGGTCTCGATACGAGCCAGGACGGAGTGCACCGCGTCGCTGCGCACGATGTCGAGATCGAACAGGTCGACGGTCAACCGCCGGTACAACACCGCCATCGCCGCCATGTACTGGAGGCTGAACTTGGCTTCGAGGGACGTACCGGGGAAGGCGCGGTCGAACCGGCTGCCGGTCAGTCCGATCCGGATCGTGCCGATGTCCTCGGCGCGCAGGTCGTGGTCGGCCACGATCCCCAGCACGGCCTCGAATGTGTGGTGCATGTAGTAACCGGCCGGATACATCTTGATGCCGATCCCGGGATTGAGCAGATAGAAGCTGCGGCCGAGATCCGCGGTCAGGCGCCATGCCTGCGGGGTGGTGGACGCGAAGAACGCCTCGAAGAAGGAGCGCTTGCCGTCGAAGACGGTCGCGGACGCGGTGAACCCGTCCGCCGCCAGCAGTGCCGCCCGGACACCGGCATGCGCGGCCAGTCCGGCGTGCAATGGCTTGGTCATCGTCCCGGAGTGCCCGTCGATGCCACCGGTCATCGAACTCGCGATCCCGAACGCCATGGTCAGCTCAGCGCCCGACAGCCGCAGCAGCCGGCCGCTGGCCGCGACAGCGCCGAACGTGCCGAACACGCCGGTCGGGTGCCAGCCGAAGCGTCCCGAGACCGTCGAGTGCAGTCGGCCCATCAACTCGTATCCGGCTGCCAGCGCCGTGACCAGTTCCGCTCCTGTGCTGCCCAGCCCCTCGGCGACAGCCAAGGCGGCGGGCACGATCGGCGCGGAGGGATGCGCTCCCGGCAGCCACATGTCGTCGAAGTCGAGCGCATGTGCCGCTGTGGCGTTGGCGAAGGCAGCGTCGGCCTGGGTGGCGAGCTGTCCGGTACCCCAGACCGAGGCGGAGTCGGCGAACGCGGGCGGGCCTGCCAGCCGCCGGACGGCGGCGGCCGCAGGCTCGTCGACCCCGGCCAGCGCGACACCGACCACATCGAGGCACTGCCTGCCGACGCGGCGGACCAGTTCGGCCGGCAGCGCGTCGAATTCGAGCCCGGCGACGTAGTCCGCCAGCACCTGCGTGGTGGTCTGCGGCAGCGATGTCTCGGCCACAAGGTCGGTCATGATCACTCCAGGACGCGGATCGGGGAGCCGTCGAGGTAGGCGCGCACATCCTCGACCGCCTGGCTGTAGAACGCCGCGAAAGTCCTGCGCGTGACATAGCCGAGGTGCGGCGTGAGGACAGTGCGTGGCGCGGATCGCAGCGGATGCTCGACGGGCAGCGGCTCCTCGTCGTACACGTCGAGCCCGGCACCGGCGATGCGCCCCTCGTGCAGTGCGTCGAGCAGTGCGTCCTGGTCGACGATCGGTCCCCGTGAGGTGTTGACCAGGTACGCGGTGGGTTTCATCGCGCCGAACTCCGCCGCGCCGACGAGCCCCCGTGTCGAGTCGGCCAGGATCATGTGCACCGACACGATGTCGGAGACCGCGAACAACTCCTGCCTGTCGACCAACCGGGCCTCGTGGCGGGCGGCGCGCTCCCGGGTGAGGTGCGGGCTCCAGGCGACCAGGTCCATGCCGAACGCACGGGCGACGGTCGCGACCTGGCCGCCGAGCCTGCCCAGGCCGAGCAGACCAAGGGTGGACCCGCGCAGATCCAGTCCGACCGTGGGCTCCCAGCGCCCGTCGTGCATCGAGGCATCCGCCCGTGGCACCTGCCTGCACAGCGACATGATCAGCGCCCACGTCAGCTCGGGGGCCGCCCACTGCAGGCCGTCCGTGCCACAGACGAGCACGCCGCTGAGCGCGGGCGGCGGCCACATCGAGCGCCCGGTTGCGCATCCCGGTCGTGACGACCAGCCGCAGTCCGGGCAGGGCGGCGAACAGCTCGGCCGGTGCGGGGGTGCGCTCCCGCATCAGCATCACGATCTCGAACGACCGCAGCCGGGCTGCCAGTTCGGTCGCGTCGGCGAGGTGGTCGGTGAAGATCGTGACGTCGACCTCGGGCAGCGCAGCGGACCAGTCGACAGTCGTGGCGGCCGCGTTCTCCCAGTCGTCGAGCACCGCCATCCGCACCGGTTCCGACCGGGTCACCGGGCCTGCCTGCGGGCCAGGAATGCCTGCATCCGCTCGGTCTTCTCGGCGCTTTCGTAGAGCAGGCCCTGGGCCACCATGTCGAAGGAGGTCGTCTCGCCACTGGTGGACGCCAGCGCCAGCTTCGTCAGTTCCAGCGCGCGCCAGGATCGGCGAGCGATGCCGTCGACCATGCTCTGCACCGTCGACTCGGCCTCGTCGGGTGCCACGAGCCGGTCGACCAGTCCCGCGGCGAGTGCGTCGTCGGCACCGACCACTTCGCCGGTGTAGAGCATCCGCCGTGCCAGTCCCGGTCCGACGAGCTGAGCGAGCCGCCAGTTGCCGCCCGCACCGGCCATGATGCCCAGCGACGGCTCCGGCGTCGCGAATCGGGCGGCCGGCGTGGCGACCCGCAGGTCGCACGCGAGAGCCAGTTCGAGCCCGCCGCCGAAGGCCGGTCCGTCGATGAGCGCGATCGTCGGCCAGCGGAAACGGGCGAGCTGGGCGAACAGCCGGACGTTCAGCGGCACCAGCGCTTCGTCCAGACCCCGGTCCAGCAGGGAGGCGATGTCCGTGCCGGACACGAACATGCCCGCCGTGGTGGAGTGCACGACCAGCACGGTCGGCTCGGTGGTCTCGGCCCGGTCGAGGACATCCCGCAGCGCGTGGCTGGTCGCGACGTCGAGCGCGTTGCGCTTGTCCGGCCGGTTGATGCCCAACCAGGTCGCCTTGCCACGGACCGTGACGGCGAGCGAATCGGCGGTCATCGGGTGCCAGTCCTTCCGTTCAGTTCGCGGGCGATCAGCCGCGAGCGGATCTCGGCGGCGGCCTGCATGTGCGAGCTGCCGATCGTGCGGGCCAATTCGGCGTCCTGCTTGCGGATCGCGTCGACGAGGTCCAGGTGCTCCCCGGTCGAGGCCTTCCAGCGCCCTGGATAGCTGAGCGTGGTGGACGGGAGCTTGGCGACCTGCGCGGTGAGCCTGCTCTGCAGGTCCTGGAGGGTCTGGTTGTGACAGGCCGCTGCCAGTTCCTGGTGGAACGTCGTGTTCGTGGCCTGCAGGAGTGCTGGATCCTCCTTCCCGGCCAGCTTGGCGCCCTCGGCCGCTGCCGCCTCCAGTCGCATGAGGTCGGTCTCGCTGCGGCGGTGCGCCGCGTCGAACGCGATCGCACCTTCGAGATAGACGCGGACTCGATAGATGTCGATGATCTCGTCGGCGGACCTGTCGCGGACGAACAACGTGGCACCGCGCCGCTCGACCAGGCCGTCCTGCTCCAGGCGGACGAGGGCTTCGCGGATGGGGGTGCGGCTCACCTCGTACTGGCGGCACAGGTCGGGTTCGGAGAGCCGGCTGCCGGGCGGCAATTCACCTCCGGCCACCGCGCCGCGCAGTTGTTCGTACAGGGCCACGGTCTTTGGCGCTGCCGGCAGAGCTTCCACTGCTACTCCTGAGGATGATCGATGCGCTGTGGGCGAGGGTGGGCCGTCGCGTGGTCGACACGGATAGTATAGGGGTATACGAACCCTGAAAGCAGGTATACATTACCGGCGATGAGTCGACGAGAAGCTCCTGCGCACGGACTCGTGATCGAGACGCCCGGAGTCGAGCGGACCTCCCCGTCCGCGCGGCTTCGCGAGCTGCTCGCCCAGCCCACGATCCTGGAACAGCCCACCGTCTGCGACCCGCTCGGCGCCCGAACGGCCGCCGCGACCGGCTACCAGGCAGTGACGCTGCCCGGGTTCGCGATCGGCGCCCACTTGCCCGGCGACACCTTGTTGTCCTTGGCCGACATCGAGCGGACGGTCCGGCGGGTCGCCGAGTCCTGTGGTGTGCCGTTGCTGCTCGATGCCGACATCGCCTGGGATCCCGAGCACGACCTGCGGTCGGCGGTACGCCGCCTTGCCACTGCGGGCGCGGCGGGCATCCTGTTGAGCAGTCAGCACCTGCCCGAAGCCGTGCCGTTGCGCGATCCCGGTGAGCGCCGCCGTGCCCACGACGACCTGCTGGGGCGCGTGCGGGTGGCGGCCGACAGTGGCACTGACGTCCTGATCACCGCCCGGTGCGACATCGACGCCGCCGACGGTGGGTTCGCCGTCGCGCTCGACCGCGCAGGCGAGCTGCTCGACGCCGGGGTCGAGACGCTGGTCGTCCACTCCGCCGACGACGCCGCTCTCGAGCGCCTCCCGGCGGAACTGCCGGGCACCTGGCTGAGCTACGCGGCCAGCCCGGCACTGCCGGGCAGGCCGTCTGTGTATCCCGTCGCGCAGCTCGAAACCTGGGGCTATGCCGCCGTCAGCAACAAGTATCACCACTGCTACTGCGCCCGCACCGCACCGTGCCCGGAGCGCGCGCCACGCGAACCGTACGTCGCCGGCCGCGGCTGACCGTCCTCATCCGACAGTCGCAACCGGCCGGAACCATCGAAGGGATGCCATGACCGCCGATCAGTCGAGCCAGGTGGACGCGCGCCGTCAGCAGGGCCTGGAGATCCGGGACCGGATTCTCGGTCCGGCATGGAACGACGAGTCACGCACCTCGCCCGGTCTGGCGATGTTCACCGAGGCGGGCATCGAGAACATCTGGTGCGGGAGCTGGATCGACCCCACGCTGGAGCTGCGCCTGAAGAGTACGGCGACGATCGTGGCGATGATCACGATGCGCCATCACGGGCTGCTGGGGTTCCATGTGGCCGGAGCACTGCGCGAGAAGCTGCTGACGCCAGCCGAGCTGCGTGCGCTGGCCCTGCACCTCAATCCCTACGTCGGCTACCCGACCGCCCGCGACGCCATGGTCGTCATCGACCGGGTGATCGCCGAGCACGAACAGGACGAACCGCGATGACCGGCAGCGCGATCGACGTACACGGCCACTGTGTCCCGCGAGCGTTCCTGGACGAGGTCGTGCGCAGCCGGCCGTTCGGCGTCCACGCCGAGGTCGGTGACGACAAGTACGTGCTCACGTTCCCCGGTCAGAAGCCGCTGCGGCCGGTGGCGGGCGTCATGCTCGACACCACCGACCGCGGCGAGTGGTTCCGCAAGCAGGAACTCACCCACCAGGTCGTGGCCCCGTGGCTGGACGTGCACGGCCAGGATCTGCCCGCCGGTGACGGCGCTGCCTGGGTGCGGCTGCTCAACGACGCGATGGCCGAGTCCGTGGCCGACACCTCGCGCGGCCTGTCCGCCCACGCGACGCTGCACCTGGCCGACCCCGAGGCCGCCGCGACCGAGTTGCGGCGAGCGGTCGAGCGACTCGGCATGCACAGCGCCATGATTCCGGCCGCCCAACCGGTAGGGCGACTGTCCGATCCGGCCTTCGACGCACTGTGGGCGACCGCGACCGAACTCGACGTGCCCATCGTGCTGCACCCGCCGACGACGGCACCGTCGAACGACCTGATGGCCCAGTTCCCCGCGCTCAAGGGGCTGTTCGGCCGCCAGATCGACTCCACGCTGGCCACGGCCGAACTGATCATGACGGGCGTGTTCGACCGGTTCCCCGGCCTGCGACTGGTGGTCGTGCACGGCGGTGGCTTCCTGCCCTTCCAGGCGGCGCGTTTCGACCGCGACGCCAAGGGCGGTGACCCTGCCCGGCGGCGTACCGTCGGAGATCGTCCGCTCGCTCTACTACGACACCGTCCTGCTGTCGGCGGCGGCCGTGCGATTCCTGTACGACTACGTCGGGCCGGAACGGGTGCTCGTCGGTTCGGACTTCGGCGCGGCACCGGCGGAACGGGCCGGTGTCCAGGTGACCGCGGCCGTGCACGACGCGAGCGACGACCCGACGGTGACCGCCGCTGTGCTGGCAGGCAACGCGCAGGCACTGTTCGGCCTGCGCTGATCGTTCGATCGGAGGAGATGACATGGCGAGACGACGGTTGGTGGTCGGGGTCACCGGCTCCAGCGCGCCCCAATTGGCGATCTCCCTGCTGACCTTGTTGCGCGACATCGACGACGTCGAGGTGCACCTGGTGGTGTCCCGTGGGGCCGAGCGCAGCATCGAGCTGGAACTCAACCTGAAGCGGGCCGAGGTCGAGGCCTTCGGCGATGTCGTGTACGCGCCGGACGACATGGCCGCCGCCATCTCCTCCGGTTCGTTCCTGGTCGACGGCATGGTGGTCATGCCGTGCTCGATGAAGACGCTGGCCGCCGTGGCGACCGGCCTGAGCGTGGACCTGATCGCCCGCGCCGCCGACGTCAACCTCAAGGAACGCCGGCCGGTGGTGCTGGTGACGCGGGAGACGCCGCTGAACCTGATCCACATCCGCAACATGGAGACCGTGACGCTGGCCGGAGCCACTGTGCTCCCGCCCGTCCCGGCGTTCTACCACCAGCCCGAGTCGGTCGAGGACCTGCTCAGGCAGACGGCCGGCAAGGTACTCGACCAGTTCAGGATCGAGCACGGCGCCTTCCGCCGGTGGCAGTGATCGCAACCCAGAGAAGGTGACCCGTGGTCGAACCAGCCAGTTTCCCCATCACGCTCACGGTGAACGGCGCACCGCAACGCGTGACGGTCGAGGCCAACCGCACCCTGCTCGACTGCTTGCGCGAGGACCTGGTCTTTCCGGGCACCCACGTCGGCTGTGAGCACGGCGTGTGCGGCTGCTGCAACGTGATCGTGGACGGCTCGCTCGTCCGCTCGTGCCTGATACTCGCCGTGCAGGCCGATGGCACCTCGGTCGAGACGATCGAGGGCATCGGCACCGAAGAACAGCTGAGCCCACTGCAGGAGGCGTTCTGTGCCAAGCACGCCATGCAGTGCGGGTACTGCACCCCGGGGATGATCATGACGCTGGAGGACTTGTTGCGTACCAATCCCCAGCCCAGCGACGACGAACTGGTCGACGCCGTGTCCGGGAACCTGTGCCGCTGCACGGGCTACGAGCAGATCCTGCAGGCCGCGCAATCGGTCATCGCCGACAACGCCGCGAAGGCGGGCAACGCATGACCCACACCGCGCCAAGCCGCTACAAGTACATCGGCAAGCCGATGCCGGTCATCGAGGACCGCCGGTTCGTCCGCGGCCGTGGCCGCTACATCAACGACCTGGCACTGCCTGCCATGCTGCACATCGCCGTCGTCCCGGCCCCGGTGGCACACGCCAGGCTGCTCAGCGTGGACACGTCGGAGGCACTGACGTCGCCGGGGGTGGCCGCCGTGCTCACCGGCGCGGACCTGCTGGGCATGATCGGGCCGGTGCCACAGGAGCTCGAACTGCCGCACGTCACCTGGTACCCGCTGGCCGTGGACAAGATCCGGTACGCGGGCGAGTGGGTGGCCGCCGTCGTCGCGACCTCGCGGTCGGCCGCCGAGGACGCCGCCGAGCTGGTCGCCATCGAGTTCGAGGAACTGGAGCCGCTGGTGGACCCGCGCCGGGCCATGCAGCCGGACGCGGCGCTGCTGCACGAGGCGCATGGCTCCAATGTGGTGTGGCACGAACGCCACACCTGGGGCGAGGTGGACGCCGCCTTCGAGTCGGCGGACCACGTCTTCGAGTACGCCTACCGCTGGCACCGGCATTCCGGTGTGCCGCTGGAGACTTTCGGCTGCATCGCCCAGGTCGACCAGCAGGGCATCCTGGAGATCTGGGCCTCGCACCAGAACCCGGACATCCAGCAGGAGACCATGAAGGTCATGCGCACCCCGAAGGTCAAGGTGCACATGGACATCGACATCGGCGGCTCGTACGGCTCCAAGCGTGGCCGCAAGCAGATGTACCTCACCGCCGCCGCGGCGATCCGCACCGGGCGACCGGTGAAGTTCATGGAGGACCGGATCGAGAACATGCAGGCCGGTGACGGCCACGGTCCGGACCGGTTCTACAAGGTGAAGGTGGCCGCGTCGGCCGAGGGCATCGTGCAGGCGCTGGACATCGACGTCGTCGAGGATCTCGGCGCGTACTGCGGCCGCGGTCCACGACAGATCACCAAGCCCACCTCGGCGGTCGTCGGGCCGTACAAGATCCCTGCCGTGCGCTACGGCGGTTACGGCGTGCTGACCTGCAAGACCAACCAGGTGCCGTTCCGCGGCGCAGGCCAGTCGCCGCACAACTTCGCGGTCGAGCGGACGATGGACCTGGTGGCCCGCGAACTGGGCATCGACCGGGTCGACATCCGGTTGCGCAACTACATCCAGCCACACGAATTCCCCTACGAGATCCCCGGCGGCGCCATCTACGACTCGGGCAACTACCCGGGTGCCGCCGAGCTGGCTCTCAAGCACGCCCGCTTCGAGGACCTGCTGGCCGAGCAGGCCCAGGCACGCGCGGCGGGCCGGCTCTACGGCATCGGCCTCGCAGGTGGCATCGAGCCGGGCGGTGCCGCTGCCGAGCACGGGGAAGGTGTGCGCATCGAGATCGACCAGACCGGTCACGTCGTCGCCACGATCGGGTTCCAGTCCGCCGGCCAGGCGCACGAGAGCATGGTGACCCAGCTGATCTGCGAAGAGCTGGGGGTCGAGATCGAGGACGTCATCGTCCAGCGCGGCCACGGTCTGGGCGGCATCTACGCGGGTGCGCCGACCGGATCCCGGATGACCCAGATGCTGGGCACGTCGGTGTACCAGTGCTCGGCGAAGGTGCACCAGAAACTGCGTGAGATCGCCGCGTTCACCCTGCGAGTCGAGCCGGCCGAGATCGAGATCGACGGCACCGAGTTCCGGGTCGCCGCCGAGCCGTCCCGCATGCTGACCCTCGCGCAGCTGGCCAAGATCGCCTACGGGCCACGGCTGAGTTGTCCGCCCGGCATGGAGCCCGGCATCGTCGAGCTGAACGTCTACGCTGGACCGGACATCGTCACGCAGCGCAAGCTCAAGACCGGCGCGAAGCAGTTTCCCACCTACGCCTTCGACTTCCACGTCGTCGTGGCCGAGGTCGACCCGCAGACCCTGGAGATCGCGCTGCGCAAGTACCTGGTCGTGCACGACTGCGGCACGGTGCTCAACCCGCTGGTGGTCGACGGCTTCGTCTACGGCGGCATCGGGCACGGCGTCGGCGGCGCCATGTACGAGAACTTCGCCTACGACGAGGACGGACAGATGCAGTCCGTCAGCTTCATGGACTACCTGATGCCGACGGCGGCCGAGGTGCCACGAGTCGAGCTGCACGAGCAGTGCACACCCTCGCCCGTACACCCGTACGGCGCGAAGGGCGCGGCCGAGGGCGCCTACATGACCGCGCCCGCGGCGATCGCCAGCGCGATCGAGGATGCCGTGGCGCCGCTGGGCATCCGTATCCACGAGGTGCCGATCACGCCGCAGCTGATCTTCGACAGCCTGGCCGCGGTGGCCGAATCCGCCGCGGTTCGCGATGGGAGCCATGCATGAAGCCCGCCCCGTTCGACTACCACCGCGCTGTCGACGTCGACGACGCCGTGGCGGCACTGCACGCCGTCGAGGACGGCAAGGCGATCGCCGGCGGGCAGAGCCTGGTCGCCCTGCTGAACCTGCGGCTGGCCCGCCCGGAACTGCTCGTGGACCTCAATCCGATCCGCGACCTCGACTACATCGAGGCCACGCCGGACGGAGGGCTGGTCATCGGTGCCATGACCAGGCAGCGCTCGGTCGAGCGGTCGACACTGGTCCAGGAACGCTGTCCGATCCTGACCGAGACGATGCCACTGATCGCGCACGCGGCGATCCGCAACCGGGGCACCATCGGCGGCAGCCTGGCCCACGCCGACGCGGGTTCGGAGCTGTGCACGGTGAGCCTGGCCGTCGATGCCCGGATGCGGGTCCGTGGTCCCGACGGCGACCGCGAGATCCCGGCCGCGGAGTTCTTCCAGGGCCCGCTCACCACGGCACTGGCGGGTGACGAGATCCTCACCGAGATCGTCATTCCGCCTGCTCCGGTGCGCTCCGGCTTCGCCTACACCGAGGTCTCCCGCCGCCGTGGCGACTTCGCGTTGGCCGGGGTCGGCGGCGTGATCGGGCTCGCCGATGACGGCACTGTCGACCACGCCCGGATCGCCTACACCTCGTTGGCGGCCAACGCGGTCCGCTCCCCGCACGTCGAGGAGGCCCTGCTCGGATCCCCGCTGGACGAGCAGGCGATCGACCGGGCCGTGAATCTGGTCGGCGAGGACGTGACACCCAGCGCCGACCTGCACGCCAGTGCGGCGTACCGCCTGCACCTGGCCCGTGCGCTGACCAAGCGGGTGCTGATCACCGCGGCGCAACGGGCTGCCTGACTCGACGCTGCCAGTAGGTCTTGGTCCGGCTCGCCGGGCGGGTCACCCGCCCGGCGAGCCGGACCACTGTGTCAGTCCGCTACGTAGAGGCCGCGGATCTTCTTGCGGGAGTGGGGCTTCATCGCGGCGCTCAGTTCGCTCGACCCGACGCTCTTCCACTCCGGCGTCTGGTTGGCCTCCAGATCGCGCAGGTGATAGACGGCGAAGTACTCCGGCTCGCCGTTCACGCTGCGGTAGCGGTGGGCCGACAACGTGCCGGGCGCCGCACCCAGACCTGGCACGTGCTCCTCGTCCATCCAGGCGTTGAACTCGACCTCGTGACCTGCCGCGGGCTCCTGGCCCACCGCCAGCAGCGCGGTGGCCGCCTGGTGGTCGCCCGCCTCGGACACCTCATCCAGCTGCGTGCCGATCCACACGGTGACGCCATCCCCGAACGCCGCCGGGTCCACGGTGGCGGCGTCCTCGACCAGCAGCACCCGGCGGTAGGCGGGCGCCCCGTCGACCGCGTGCCAGTGGCTGCCATCCTCGCCGGGGATGGGTTGGTCCGATCCCAACAGGACAATCGTGCGCGGCGTGCTCATCGGTCCTCCGAGTCTGTGCGGCCGAAGCGGTCCAGTCCGTAGAAGTGCTCCACCTCGGCCAGCCGCGGTGCGGGCGGGCGGGCGCTGAAGAAGTCGGAGGACGACGCACGCAAGCCGGTGGTGCGGGCCAGATCGACCATCATCTCGCCGAACTTGAGGGTCACCCCGAGGCAGTCCACCACGGCGATCTCGTCCACCCGGGTCAGCCCGGCGACCGACAGCACGGTCGACACCGGCGCTTCTCCCGGGATGACGACGTCGACGCCGTGCTCCCGAGCCAGCCGACGGGTCACCTCGGTGATTCGTTCGACCACCGGCTCCGGCTTGTCGAAGGCGTCGAACACGGTCTTGTAGTCCTGCCCGAGCGACTGGACACCCCAGGCCCGCCCCTGCATCCCGAACTTGCCGATGTGCGCCTCATAGAGGGGGATGTACTCGTCGATCATCGTCAGGACGGCGAAGCGGCGGCCCAGCATGGCCGCGGTGTACATCGACGCCTGCGCGTAACTGATCACCGGTATGTCCACAAGAGACTGTGCCTCGGCGTGGATGTTCTCCGGCAGGTTCATGATCAGGAAACCGTCGTAGCCCTCGGCCTCGGCCTGCTGCACGTTGCGCAGGATCTGCAGCGAGTGCAGGTAGGCCAGGTACACGTATCGGTTGTCGTAGCCGGGATACTCGGTGACATAGGTGCTTGGCGTGAGTCCATGCAGGTCGACCACCGTGTCCGGCCTGCCGACCCGCTGGAAGTGCTCGGCCATCGCCGCCGCGTACTTCGGCAGCCTGGCCAGCTCGGTGCGGCTCTGGTGCCACAGCCTCATGCGACCTCCTTCATCCGCGTGGTGCCGGCTTGTTCAGCCGGCCCAGCTCATCGCTGATCTCCTCGGAGCAGTCGAGCAATGCCTGGAGGTACTCCTCGCGGAGGCTCTCCGGCGTAGCGGTCGCCGCGTTGGTCGTGGCGACGCCGAGTGCGGCGACGACCGTGCCGTGTCCATCGGTGACCGGTACCGCCACCGCGTGCAACCCTTCCTCGAAACCCTCGTCGCCGACGGCGTAGCCGTCCCGGTAGACGCCGTCGAGCACTGCGCCGACAGCCCGCCGGTCCGCGGGCGTGTGCGGTGTCAGCGCCTCGAATTCGGTCCGTTCCAGATAGCTCCGGCGTTCGTACGCGGGCAGCGCGGCCAGCAGCACCTGCCCCATCGCCGTCGCGTAGGCGGGTACCCGGGTGCCGACGGGCACATTGACCGCCAGCATCCGTTTGGCGACGACCTGAGCGACGTAGAAGACGTTGCCGTCGTCGAGCACCGACAGGAACGCCGACGCCGACACGTTCGCGACCAGTTCGTTCAGGTGCGGCACCGCGACATTGGGCACGCTCAACGTCGACAGGTACGGATATCCGAGTTCGAGCACCGTCGGCCGCAGCGCGAAGGTGCGGCCGTCGAAGCCGACGTAGTTCAGTTCGACCAGGGTCAGCAGGAAGCGACGGGCCGCCGCCCGGCTCAACCCGGTACGGCGGGCCACCTCGGTCAGCGTGAGCCGAGGGTGCTCGGGATCGAACGAGCGGAGCACCGAGAGCCCGCGCTCGAGTGACTGGACATAGTTGGTGTTGCGCTCCTGGCCACCGGCGGCCGTCGCGTCGGCATCGTCCACGGACGCGATCACGTCGCTCGGGTCAGAGGCGTTCTTGCCTCGCAACCGGCCTCCCCCTTGTCGCGTGCCCGCCGCAGCGGACAGGCGATCGATCGGTGTTCGCGATGCGAACCGCAGTGCGCTTGGCAGGGTAGGTTACTGGCGGCCACGAGAACCTGTCAAAGCCTGCCCGCCTGCCGCACCGAGCAGGTCGGCGAGCGCGCCCGGCTCCGGCAGCCGGGTCACCGCGTCGACGACCGCCGCGCGCCGGGCCTCGTCGTAGCAGTGCCGGGTCAGATCGGTGAACTTCGTGGCCAGTTCGGCGTCGGTCATCGGGTTGGTCGGATCCCCCCTGGGATGCTCGGCATCGCCGCGCAGCAGCTCACCGGCGCGGGTGCGGATCTCGACCCAGGCCGGCCACGACCGTGGATACCGCGTGTCCAGGGCCGGATCGTGGACGCACTCGACGCGGTCCATCAGCGCGAGCAGCGCCGGATCGGCGAAACGGGCGGTGTCGAACTGCTCGGTGCCCAGCCGCCCGTCGACGATCGTGACGGCCGCGACGTACGGCATGCTGAACTGCGCGTCGGCCAGGGTCTGCGGGCGCCGGGTGCGCGCCGGCGGCTCCCAGACCGTGGCCAGGCCGGGACGGATCAGGCCGACGGTGATCGACTCGATCTCGTCGGGCCGGACCGGGCGCTCGGCCAGCAGCGCGAGCAGAGCGCCGACCGGGGACTGGGTGTTGCGGCAGCTCGGATACGGCTTGATGCCGGTCTGCGTGACCTCGGGTGGGTCGACGCCGAGGCCGGCGAGCAGCCGCTCCGGCCGGGGGTCCTCGCTCTGCGCTGCCAGGAACCCCCGCGTGCCACCGATCGGGTCGGCCAGGCCGGGAAAACCCCGCCGGGCCAGCAGCGCTGCCTGGACGCCCCGCTGGACGGCGTAGGCCGGATGCAACTGCTTGGTGATCGCGCCCTCGACGAGGAACTGCATGCTGCCGCCTGCCACGGTGCCTGCCAGGGCGAGCGCGGCGACGGCATGGTCCAGGTCCAGGTCCAGACACACCGCAGCCGCGGCGGCCGCGCCGAAGTGACCGGCGGTGGCGGTCGGATGGAAGTGCCGAGCCCTGTGGGCGTGCGGATTCAGTGCCCTGGCGACCCGGCACATCACCTCGTACCCGACGTGGACGGCGGTGAGCAGCCGCCGCTCGTCGCACTCGGCGATGACCGCGGCTGCCAGGGCCGCCGGGAAGATCACCGCACCCGGGTGGGCCGATCCAGCGGTGTGGGTGTCGTCGAACTCGTAGCAGGCGGCGGCGACCGCGTTGGCCATCGCCGCCTCGACCGCCGAACAGCTGTCGCCCGTGCCGACAATCGGCAATCGGGGACCGCTGTGCCTGGCCAGGTCCTCCCGCACGTGGGTTCGCATGATCGTCGCAACAGGACTGTCGGCGCCCCAGGCGGCGACGCCCAGGTGATCCAGCAACAGGTTGCGGATGGCGCGGAACGTGGCCTCGTCGGGCGTCACGGTCAGCAGGGGCTGCAGCAGCCCGCGGGTGAGCGAGTCCGTCATCGAACCTCCGGGGATGTTGACGTGCGTCGCGCGCTGGTTAGACTACCGCAGAATGAACCGCGGTTCGCATCGCGCACAATTCTGAGCTCAGCTCGGCGCGGTGCGCGGTCCGACAGGCTCGCGGACTCCTGGCGCCCGGTGCGCCCGAGCCGCAGGCGACCTGGAAGGAAGAGTGGTCGGATGTCGGTAGAGCAGACCTCGTTGCGCCGCCCCCGAACGCCGGTGGCGGGCGTCAAGGACCTCAGCTCCTATCTGGACTCGATCAAGGACGATCCGGCCGAGTACCGCTCGGTGAGCAGGCCGGTCAATCCGATGGACTTCGACGTGACGGCGATTCTGGAGCACCTCGAGCGTCGGCACGAGTACCCCACGGTCGCGTTCGAGAATCCGTTGGACATGCACGGCGACCCGAGCCAGTTCCCACTCGTGGCGAACCTCTGGGCCACCCGCGAGCGCTGCGCCGACGTGGTCGGGCTGCCCCGTGAGGACGCGGGCGCGGCACTCGGCCTGCGGTTCGCCGACATGGTCGGCCGGCGCCGCGAACCGGTCGTCATCAAGGATGCCCCGGTCCAGGCGAACGTCTGGCGCGGCGAGGACGCCGACCTGTGGCGGCTGCCCGTGGTGCGGCACTCCGAGATGGACCTCGGCGGCGTGCTGACCATGGCACTGGCGATGCACGCCCCTGGCGAGGACTTCTACAACATCACGTTCGTGAAGCAGTTCGCGGAGAGTCCGCGAGGTGGCGGCGTGACGATCCACTCGGCGCACATGAGCCGCATGCTGCGCGAGTGGGAACGACGCGGCGAAACCGTCCCGGTGATCAACATCCTGGGCCACCATCCCGCGTTCTGGACCGGCACGCTCAACAACACCCCATACGGCGACAACGAGTACGCCACGGCAGGCGGCTTCCTCGACGAGCCGGTACGCCTGGCCTCCTCGGTGACCTGGGGCAACAAGTTCCTGGTCCCGGCCGACGCCGAGATCATCGTGGAGGGTGAGATCACCCCCGGCGAGCAGACCCTCGTGGACCCGTTCGGCGAGATCAGCGGGCAGTACCAGCCGCAGGAACTCGCGCCGATGATGCGGGTCACCGCCATCACCTTCCGCGACGGCGCGATCATGCAGGACATCTTCAGCGGCCATCGGGAGCACATGCTGCTGGGCAGCATTCCTCGTGAGGGCACGATCTACAAGCATCTGGCCGAGAAGATCGGCACGGTGACCGCCGTCAACATGCCGTACTCGGGCTGTGGCCGCTACTCGGCCTACATCTCGATCAAGAAGGGCACCGACTACCAGGGCAAGCTCGCCGCCCTGCAGGCGGTCGCGCACGTGCCGAACCTCCAGGTGGTCGTCGTGGTGGACCACGACATCGACGTGTTCAACGAGGAAGACGTGCTGTGGGCGGCCAACACCTACGTCGACCCGTCGACCGACGTCGACATGATCAAGAACCTGCGGCACCCGACCGATCCGCGCGGTCTCGGGTCGACCCGCGTCCTGATCGACGCGACCCGGCCGACCCACATCGCGTTCCCCACCAGGTTGCGGGTGCCACCGGACGCCATGGCGCGAGTGGTGGTCGACGAATGGCTGGACGAGGCCACCGACCGCGTGAAGGGAATCCGATGACGACCAAGCACATCTTCTGGGCCACCTGCCCGAACTGCTCCAAGCCGTTTCTGGTCGACGGGAGCCTGCGCTACGCGGGGCTGAAGTTGCTCTGCCCCTTCTGCTCCCACCGGTTCCTGCCCGACGAGGCCACGGAACTCGACGAACGTCCGTTGCGCTGACGGAACGTCCTGCTCGATCCCGAGCGGACAACTCCCTGCCTGACCGGGGCCACCCCAAGCGTCCCGCCGGCCCCGGTCACGGCGGACTCGATCGCCACGCGGACCGCCCGCACGCTCGCCGTGCCGGTCCGCGGTCCTCTCCTGCCGACCCTTCGCACAGAAGGTCATCGGCCGCTCGACCGACTCGCCATGCCGCCGGCCGGGTGAGCCCGCAGTGCCTGTGGGCGCGTCCGCGATGCCGGCACCGGTCGCCAGGCCTGCCAGCAGATACGCACTGACACCCACGTGCATCCTGGCGAAACCTGTCGGACACGAAAATTAACCCTGGTATACAGCACTACGCCTACGTATACTCGCTCGCAACCGCACGCAGAGGTGATCGCATGACTGTCGACCTGACCGACGAACAGCAGGCGTTTGCGGCATCAGTCCGGGCTTTCGCGCAAGCACGGCTCGCCCCGGAGGCCCTTCGTCGAGCCCATGAGCCTGGCTACGCCTGGGATTCGGCCAAGCTGCTGGCCGAGCATCAGCTGTTGGGGCTGACGATCGCCGAGCAGGACGGCGGTCAGGGCGCCTCGTTGATGGACGCCGTCATCGCGATCCAGGAGGTCGCCAAGGCGTGCCCCAAGAGCGGCGATGTCGTCCAGGCAGCGAACTTCGGCGCCATCCGCACGTTCGCCGAGTACGCGTCACCGGAGTTGAAGGAGCGTTATCTGCCGGAGTTGCTGGCCGGTCGTGCGCTGCTCGCCCTCGCGATGAGCGAGCCGGACGCGGGCTCGGCGGCGACGGAACTGCGGACCAGCGCCACGGCCGACGGCGACGACTACCTGATCAACGGGTCCAAGGTGTTCTCCACCAACAGCCCGGATGCCACCGCGTTCCTGGTCTACGTCCGGTTCGGGCCCGGGGTGGGCGGCATCGGATCGGTGATCGTCGACCGGGACACGCCCGGGCTGACCATCGCCCCGCCGTCGGACTTCATGAACGGCGAACAGTGGAGCCAGCTCTTCTTCGACGAGTGCCGGATCCCGGCCACGAACATCGTCCTGGGCGCGGGCGGTTTCAAGAAGCAGATCAGCGGATTCAACGTCGAACGGATCGGCAACGCCGCCCGCGCCCTGGCGCTGGGTCAGCTGGCCTACGAACTGGCCAAACGACACGCGACCGAGCGCAGACAGTTCGGCAGAGCGCTGTGCGAGTTCCAGGGCCTGCAATGGAAGTTCGCCGACATGGCCGTCAAGCTCGACGCCGCGCAGCTCATGCTGAACCGGGCGGCCGTCCACGCCTCCGCGGGCCTGCCCGATGTCTACGAGACCTCGGCCGCGAAACTCGCGGCCAACCAGGCCGGGTTCGAGGCGGCCAACGAGGCGCTGCAGGTCATGGGCGGCCTCGGCTACACCCGCGAGACGTTGGTCGAGTACTGCCTGCTGCGCACCCGCGGCTGGATGATCGCGGGCGGCTCGATCGAGATGCTCAAGAACCGGATCGCCGAGTGCGTCTTCGACCGCCGCTTCAGCCAGCGACCGGCGGTGGCCGCCTCATGAGCTTGACCGAGACAGCCATGAGCGTGTCACCTTCCCCGCTGGGACAGGTGCTCTTCCATCCGGCGAGCGTCGCCCTCGTCGGTGTCTCCGACGACGTCACGAAGACGACCGGCCGGCCGCTGGCGTTCCTGCGGCGCGCGCACTTCGGCGGCACCGTGTATCCGGTGAACCGCAACCGCGACCAGGTGCAGGGTGAGTCGGCCTGGCCCAGCGTGAGCGCGCTGCCCGAGGTGCCCGAGCAGGTGTTCGTCATGGCACCCACAGCGCATGTCTTCGACGTGGCACGCGAATGTGTCGAACTCGGAGTGTCGGTGGTGACGATCCTCGCCGACGGTTTCACCGAGAACGGCCCGGCGGGCCGGGAGCTCACCGAGCGGCTCAAGTCGTTGATCGCCGGCTCGGCCACCCGCATCGTCGGCCCCAGCAGCCTCGGCGTCGTCAACCTGCGCAACGGCATGGTGTTGACGGCCAACGCGGCCTTCGCCGAGGGTGATCCGCTGGTCGGCCACACGCTGGCCGTCTCCCAGTCGGGCAGCATGATCGGTGCGCTGACCTCACGCGGCAAATCGCTCGGCGTCGGCTTCGCGGCGCTGGTCTCGGTGGGCAACGAGATCGACCTGAACGTCGGGGAGATCTGCGCGGCGACCCTCGACGACCCCTCCATCCACGGCTATGCGCTGTTCCTCGAATCGGTCACCGGTGCCGACAGCATCCGCCGATTCGCCGACGCGGCCCGGCGGCGCAATCGCCCCGTCGTCGCCTACAAACTCGGCCGGTCCGCCGCGGGTGCGGAACTGGCACAGTCGCACACCGGGGCGTTGGCAGGCGAGGAAGAGGTCAGCGCCGCCTTCTTCGCCGACTGCGGCATCGCGCGGGTCCGCACCCTCGACGCGCTGCTGGAAGGCGTGTCCCTCGCCGGGCGGGTACCGATCCCACGTGCGCCGAGGCCACCACGGGTCGGCGTGCTCACGAGTACCGGCGGCGGTGCGGCCATGATCGTCGACCAGCTCGGTGTGCTGGGCATCGACGTCCAGCAGCCATCGGATGCGACCTTCGCCGCGCTCGCCGCGCGGGGAGCTCCTGCCCGGACCGCTCGCATCGTGGACCTGACGCTGGCGGGCGCCCGGTACGAGGTCATGAGTGCCGCACTGGACACCATGATCGAGGCAGGCGAGCACGACATGTTGATCGTCGTCGTCGGCTCGTCGGCCCGTCTGGAGCCGGAAGCCGCGGTGCAGCCGATCGTCGAGCGCGCCAACTCCCCCGTTCCGCTGGCCGCCTTCATCGTGCCCGACTCACCTCGTGCGCTGGCCATGCTCACCGAGGCGGGCATGCCGTGCTTCCGGTCGCCGGAGGCGTGCGCGGATGCCGTGTCCGCCGTCCTGTCCCGCCGCGGCCGGATCATCCCCGAGGTGCGCCCCGCCGGGGTGCCCGCTGCCGCCGCGATTTCCTCGCCGGGCGGCGACGCCCTGCTGGACGAGGAAGCCGCCTACGAGATCATCGACTCGGTGGGCATCCCCCGGCCGACAATGGCGGTCATCGACGGGGACGTGGTGCCGTCGCTGGACTTCGACTTCCCCGTCGCCGCCAAGGTGTTGTCGGATGCCATCCCCCACAAGACCGACCTCGGCGGTGTCGTCCTCGGTATCGAGGACAAGGCGGCGCTGCTCGCCGCGGTCGGCGAGATCCGCGCCAACATCGCGCGCCACCGCCCCGAGCTGGCGCCGCCGCCGATCCTCGTGCAACCGATGATCAGCGGTGTGGCCGAGGTGCTCGTCGGTTACCGCATCGACCGGGAGATCGGACCCATCGTCCTGGTCGCGGCGGGCGGCGAGCTGGCCGAGGTATACGCGGACCGCAGTATCCGGCTGGCGCCCGTCGATGAGGCGACGGCCATCGACATGATCGGCGAAGTGCGTTCGTTGCGGGTGCTACAAGGCTTTCGTGGCCGGCCGGCCGGGGATGTCGCCGCGCTCGCCGACGCCATCGTCCGGGTGTCCCGCCTCGCCGAACGCGCGGACGTCCGTGAGCTGGAGATCAACCCGTTGATAGTGCAGACGGAAGGGAAGGGTGTCGTGGCAGTGGATGCGCTCATCCGAGTGACGGCCCACGAACAGCCGGCCGGCGGTATCCGGGGCGAAGGGACAGCGACGTGAGCGCCCCGACCCTGGCCGATCGGCTACAGCACCTGTACCGGCTCGACGATCGCACCGCGGAGCGCGGGCGGTACGTGTCGACCACCGTGCTGATCGACGCCGGTGCTGAGCAAGCGGTGGTCACCATCGCCCGAGGGCGGGTCACCGCCATCACCGACAGCAAGACCATTGTCATGCCGGGCTGGCAGTTCGCGCTGCGCGCGCCCGCGGGGGAATGGGATGCGTTCTGGGCCCCGGCACCCCAGCCGGGTTCGCACGACCTGTTCGCCCTGTTGCGCCGCAAACAACTGCGCGTCGAGGGCGACCCGCATCCCTTCATGAGCAACCTCCTGTACTTCAAGGCACTTCTGGCGCTTCCGAGGGCAGCGTGATGGCAGCAGTCGTCGAACCGATCACCGGCCGGTACGTGCGTATCGACATCAACGGTGTCCAGCACCGCGTCTACGTCGAGGAGGCCGGTGAGGGCGTGCCACTGCTGTGCCTGCACACCGCAGGCGCCGACACCCGACAGTTCCGGGGGGTGCTCAACGACGACGAGGTGCTGCGGCACTGCCGGGTGGTCACCTTCGACCTGCCGTGGCACGGCAAGTCCTCGCCGCCCGCCGGCTGGCACGAGACGACCTACCAGCTCAGCGCGAGCCAGTACTCCGAGATCGTGATGGCGGTGATCGACGCGCTCCAGCTCGACCGGCCGGTGGTGATGGGCTGCTCGATCGGCGGCCGTGAAGTGCTCTACCTCGCCGCGGACCACGCGGACCGCATGGGTGGCGTCATCGGCCTGCAGTCCGGCGGGCACGTCGATCCGTACTACGACACCGAGTGGCTCAACCGGCCGGACGTGCACGGCGGCCTGGTGTGTGCGGGCGTCGTCTCGGGCCTGATCGCTCCGACGGCCCCCGACAGCGAACGGTGGGAGACGCTCTGGCACTACATGCAGGGCGGGCCCGGTGTGTTCAAGGGCGACCTGTACTTCTACAAGATCGACGGGGACGTCCGCGACCGGCTGGCCGCCATCGACACCGATCAGTGCCCGGTCTACCTGCTCACCGGCGAGTACGACTACTCGTGCACGCCCGAGGACACCCTGCAGGTGCGCGACGCCGTGCCCGGCGCCCAAGCGACGATCATGTCCGGCCTCGGCCATTTCCCGATGAGCGAGGACTACGCACGCTTTCGCACCTACTTCCTGCCGACGCTGGAAGCGGCGATCGCGGAACGCAAGCGGCTCGTCGAAGACGGTGGCCAGGGATGACCGCGGTACGGCCGGCCGGCCAACCGGCATCCGGCGTGACCGAGGGCGAGTACCCCGAGCTGCGGCTGCTCATCGACGGCCGGTGGCTGTCCTCGGCGGTCAGTTCCCCGGTGGTCGACCCGGCCACCGAGGAGGTCATCGCCGAGGTGCCCCATGCCACGACCGAGGACATCGACGCGGCACTGGACTCCGCGGCGCGTGGGTTCGCCACCTGGCGGCGGGTGCCCGCCGCCGAGCGCGCCGCGATCATCCGCGAAGCGGCGCGGCTGGTCGGCGAGCGGGCCGACCACATCGCCGGGGTGATCACCCGCGAGCTGGGCAAACCGCTGGCCGAGGCTCGGGCCGAGGTACGGACCGCGATCGGCATCCTGGAGTGGAACGCCGACGAGGGCAGGCGCACCTACGGCCGGGTGATCCCGGTCCGTCGAATCGCAGGCAGTTCGTCGAGCCCGAACCGGTCGGGCCGGTTGCCGCGTTCGCGCCGTGGAACGCACCGCTCATCACCCCGTCCCGCAAGATCAGCTCGGCGCTGGCCGCGGGCTGTTCGGTGGTGATCAAGCCCGCCGAGGAGACCCCGGGCACGGCGATCTGCCTGGCACAGGCTTTCGTCGACGCAGGCCTGCCGGCCGGGGTGCTCAACGTCGTGTTCGGCGAACCGGGGCAGATCTCCGAACGACTGCTCGCCTCCGATGTGATCCGGGCGGTCACCTTCACCGGCTCGACCTCGGTCGGGCGCTCGCTCGCCACTCGGGCGGCGGCGAACCTGAAACGCGCCGTCATGGAGCTGGGCGGCCACGCTCCCGTCGTGGTGTGCGCCGACGCCGATCCGGCACAGGTCGCCGCGGGAGCGGCCGTGGCGGCGTATCGCAACGCCGGCCAGATCTGCACGTCGCCGACGCGGTTCTTCGTCGCCCGGCAGCGCTACGACGACTTCGTCGACGCACTGACCGAGCGGGTCGGCGCACTCCGGCTGGGCAACGGTTTTGCTGCCGGGACGGACGTCGGCCCGGTCGCCGGTCCCCGCCGTCTTGCGGCGATGGAGCAGCTGGTGACCGACGCGAGGCAGCACGGCGCGCGTGTGACCGTGGGCGGTCGGCGGCGCGCCGGAGCGGGCTACTTCTGGGAACCGACCGTGCTGGCCGAGGTGAGCGAGGAGTGCGAGGTATCGCGCGTCGAGCCGTTCGGTCCACTTGCCACGGTCACGGCCTACGATGACCTCGACACCGCGATCCGCCGCGCCAACGCCGTCCCGTTCGGACTCGCCGGTTACGTCTTCGGCAACGACGCCGCCACGGTTCGCAAGCTCGGCGCCGAACTGGACTGCGGAGCGATCGCGGTCAATCACTGGCAGGTGTCAGGCCCGGAGACGCCGTTCGGCGGGCACAAGGACAGCGGATTCGGCGCCGAGGGCGGAATCGAAGGTATCTCCGCTTTTCAGCAGCTCAAATTCGTCAGCGAACAATGATGCAGGAGGGTAGACCGATGTACGGCAGCAACACACGAAAAGTGGCAGGTGATTTCCTTGACCGCCACTCGGGTGTCTACCTATACTGCCCTCCAAGTTCACTGGGAGCCGTATCTCCAGATAACGTGGCTCCGCAGGAAAACAAGCTCGTGGCGGATCACGCCGTGCAGCGCCCTCAAGCCACGACTCTGACTGATCGGCTACCGATATGACATCGAACCTGACGGACGTTCCCGCCACGGATGGAGCCTCTGTGGCGCAATCAGAGCCGCCAATCGTATTCGACAACGTCAGCCTGCGATTCAACCGGAACGCGAATCTGACGATTGATCGGATCAACCTCACTGTCGAGCGAGGCAAGTTCGTCAGTGTGATCGGCCCGAGCGGCTGTGGAAAGAGCACCCTGCTCAATCTCAGCGCCGGACTGTTGGCGCCGAGCGATGGCGAGGTCCGCTATGCGGGCAAGCCCGTCACCGGCATCAACACCGACATCGGCTACATCACGCAGGACCCCAACCTCCTACCCTGGCTGAGCGTCGGCGCGAACATCGGGCTGCCGCTGAAGCTCCGCGGAGTCGGCAAGAGTGAACAGAAGGCCGAGGTCGAGCGATGGGTCGAACTGGTCGGACTGACTGGCTGGGAGAACCATTTCCCGCGCCAGCTGTCCGGCGGGATGCGCAAACGCGCGTCCATCGCCAGGGCGTTGATCAGCAATCCCAGTCTGGTGCTGATGGACGAGCCATTTGGGCCGTTGGACGCGATCACCCGCATGAAACTGCAGCAGGATCTGCTCAATCTCACCCAGACCGGTGGCCGCACCGTCATATTCGTGACCCACGATCTCAGCGAGGCGATCTGCCTATCCGACGAGGTCGCTGTCATGGCAGGCGGTCCGGGCACAGTAAAAGGCATTCTTTCGGTACCCATTCCACGGCCCAGAAACATCCTCGATCTCACTGAATCACCGACCTACACGCAGTTGGCCAAACAGCTGTGGGCGCTCTTCCAAGCCGAAGCGTAGTAGTTCGAGCTTCAGGATTCCCAAGCGGAAGAAGGTAACCATGTACGTGCGCAGCGCGGCGCGCAATCTAGGCGGTCGCGGCCGGAGAACCGGCCTGACTCTTGCGCTTGGCTGTGTGGCGGTGGCTCTGGTCGCGGCCTGCGGCAGCACGGACGCGACCAGTGGTGGTGGTTCCTCGACCAAGGTCGAACTGGGCTATCCGCTGCCGAACGTGCAAAGCGTCGCAGTCCAGATCGCTACCAGCAACGGTGTCTTCGCGAAGAACGGTCTGAGTGTGACCGCGACATCGCTGGGCACGGCGAACGTCGTCAATGCCGCTCTGACCAGCGGCTCGGTGAGCTACTCGCTCACCAGCGCGAGCCAGCTCATCACCTCCGTCGCCAAGGGCACCGGCGTCATCGCGATCTCGGCCTACACGCTGGGCACCCCGGTGGACGTGATCTTCTCGAACAAGTTCATCGCCGCGAAGCACCTCACCAACTCGACTCCGATCGACCAACTGGTGAAGTCCCTCGCGGGCAGTCACGTGGGTGTTTCCAGCCCCGTGATCAAGGACCAGGAGAACTCCCTGCTGAAGGCGTACAACGTCGACCCTGGTTCGGTGCAGACCGTCACGGTCAGCTCCGAGGGCGGCCTGTCCAGCCTGCTGAGGTCCGGCCAGATCGACGCGTTCATCGCCGGCCCGCCGGTGCCTCAGGAGGCGCAGACGCAGGGAGCCGGCAAGATCCTCATCACCTCCAAGAACGCTCCCGTGTGGAACGCTGGCAACGCCAACCTCGTGCTGGCGGCGAACAAGTCCTATGCGGAAGCTCATCCTGACCTGACCAAGAAGGTAGTCGCCGCGGTGCATGCCGCGATCGAGTACGTGCAGCAAAACCCTGCACAGGCATCCCAGCAGTCGGCCAGCCTGCTGCAGGCGACGGCGGCCGAGGTCCAGGAGAGTCTGCCCGTGGCCGGGTACTCCACCTGTGCCCCGATGACCGCCGATCTGTGGACCAAGACGGTCAAGTTCTCGATCGCGTCCGGCACACTGCCCAACACGGCCACGGCCGCCGAGGGCAAGGTCTGGACCAACGCTTACACCACGCCCCAGCAAGGTTGCTGAGCCGCAGGCCGCGGGGCCACTGCCCCGCGGCCCTGGCGCGGATCGGAAGGAAGTGACATGACCGCGACTGAGATGCAAACGCAGGTGCCGATGCCCAAGCGAGTCGGTCCGGGCCAACTCGCGCGGCAGCGCACCTCGATCCGCACCAAAACCGGACTCACCGTGATCATCGGGCGCATCGTCGCCGTGTTCGCGCTGCTCGGGTTGTGGCAGCTGTTCAGCGGACGCGTGCTGCCGGACTACTCGATCAGCAATCCGCACGACGTGTGGGACAGTTTCTGGGGCATCGTGAGCACCCATGCCGGCTGGGTGAACATCGCCGTCACCGCGAAGGAACTCGCTCTCGGCTTCGCCGTCGGTGTGGCAGGCGGCACGATCATCGGCCTGGTGCTCGGCTACTTCAAGATGGTCGGCGCGATCCTCGAGCCGTTCATCGGCGCCGTCAACGGCATCCCCAAGATCGCCCTCGCGCCGGTCTTCGTACTGATCCTGGGCATCGGCACGTGGACCGACGCGACGATCGCCGCGATGATGGTGTCCCTGGTGTTGTTCTACAACATCTACATCGGCATGCGCACGATCAACACCGAGCTCGTCTCGGTGATGCGGTTGATGCGGGCCAACCAGTGGCACCTGCTCAAGTACGTGTACGGTCCGTCGTTGCTCACGCCCTTCTTCGCGGGCGTGAAGGCGGCAGGCCCGTTCGCGGTCCTCGGCGTGATCATCGGTGAGTTCGTCGCCTCCTACAACGGCGTCGGCCACGAGCTGTCGTCGGCATCGAGCAACCTCAACGCCGCCGCGGTCTACTCGGCCATCCTCGTCCTGGTGCTGATGGGTTTCGTGCTCAACCTCATCCTGAGCTGGCTGGACGGCTGGACCGCCCGCAAGCTGGGCATGCAACCGTGAGCGATGGCGTCCAGCGGACAGCCCGACCTCAGGTCGAGGCGGGAATACAGCTGCACCTCCCGTCCTACCTGGACTCGTCGCTGGCCGAGCTGACCGGCATCGCGACCACGGCGGCGGCGGCCGGGTTCGACCAGGTCTGGGTGACCGACAATCTGGAGTGCCGCAACACTTTCGTCGTGCTCGCGGCGTTCGCACCTGTGGTGCGGGCGAAGCTGGGTACCGCGATCATGGCGCAGTACTTCCGCAGCCCGGTGGAGGCAGCACGGTCGCTGACGACAGTGAGCGAACTGATGGCGGGCCGGGAACTCTCGGTCGGCCTGGGCACCGGCAACCCCACCACCAGCCGGTTGATCGAGATGCCGCGGCCGGTCGGGTTCATGCGGCAGACCGCGACATGCCTGCGTCAGCTGCTCGCGGGCGAGGAGATCGAGCTGGATTCCTACCCGATCCTGCGCGACTACTTCCGGTTCGCACAGGGCGCGCGGCTGCGGGTCGCGGCCACACCGGGCAGTCCCATCCGGCTGTACGGCGGCGGCAACGGGCCCCGTGGTCTGGCCTTGGCCGGTGAGCTGATGGACGGGCTCATCTTCGGCTGGACCACGATGCTCAACGCCACGCTGGGCCGGGTGAAGGACAAGCTCGACATCGTCACCGAAGCCGTCACGGCCTCGGGCCGGACCGACACGTTCCGGCAGGTCACCGAGCTGAAGATCTCCGTCGCCCGCGACCACGAGGCGGCGCGCCGCTTCGTGCGGGTCGACCCGTCCTGTGCCCGGCGCACGCTGGGCTTGCGCAAACGCGGCTACACCGACGACGACCTGCTCCGACTCGGGATCAGTCCGGACGACGTGGACGCACTGGAGCGGGCTTATCAGGCCGGTGGCCCGTTCGCCGACTTCAGCGACCTCGTGACCGACGCGATGATCGACGCGTCCTACATCGCCGGTGATCCGGCCTACTGCGCCGAACGCATGGCGGAGTTCGCCGAGATCGTCCACGAGCACCACTTCCAGCAGGTGATCTTCTCCGAACTCGGCCCCGACCCGGTGGCCGCCGTGAAGTTGATCGCCGACCACGTGCTACCCGGCCTGACCGCCGCGTGACCTGAGAGAGAAGACCACATGGACACGGACCTGACGGGGAAGACCGCGCTGGTGACCGGCGCCGCTCGCAACATCGGCCGCGCCATCGCGATCGCGCTCGCCGGGGCGGGCGCGCGCACCGCGGTCGTCTACTCGGGCAACGCCGAGGCGGCCGCCGAGACCGTTCGGCTGATCACCGAAGCCGGCGGGATCGCCCAACCGTTCGGCGTCGACCTGACCGATCTCGACACCGTCGCCGCGACGGCCGACGCCGTCACGACCGCCTTCGGCCCGGTGGACATCCTGGTCAACAACGCCGCCGTCCGGCCGAAGCGACCGCTGGCCGAGGTCACCCCGCAACTGTGGGACGAGGTGTTCGCCGTCAACGTGCGCGGCCCGTTCTTCCTCAGCCAGAAGTTCGTGCCCGGCATGGTCGAACGCCGCTGGGGCCGGGTGATCAACCTCGGCGGCCTGCACGGCTACAAGGGCAGTGCCCAACGCACCCAGGTGCACGCGAGCAAGAGCGCCGTCATCGGCATGACCCGAGGCATCGCCTTCGAGACCGCGCCGTTCGGCGTGACGGCGAACGTGGTCGTGCCAGGGCGGATCGACACGCAGCGGGGCGCTGTCGAGATGTACGGCGCCAAGGAGGACGCGGCGACGGCGGCCAGCACGGTGCTGATGCAGCGGTTGGGCGCGCCGGAGGACGTAGCGGACATGTGCTTGTTCCTGGCGTCGGATCGGGCCCGGTACATCACTGGCCAGGAACTCTTCGTCACCGGAGGCACCTTCCCGATGGTGCCGTCGGCGACCTGATCGAGGAAGCGAGACGGCGATGGACGTGTCGAGTATTCGGGAATCCCGCGTGACGGAGCGGTTGGCCGCCTACGCGCGGTCGACCGATTTCGCCAAACTCCCAGAGGAGGTCGTCGACCGTGCCAAGCGAGTGATCGCCGACGAGCTCGGCTGCATGGTGCTGGGCAGCACGATGCCGCCGGGCGAGCGGATGCGGTCCTTCGTGGCCTCGATCGGCGGGCATGCGCAGTCCAGTGTGGTCGGTGGTGGCGTCCGTACCCCGGCCGGCTACGCCGCGCTGGCGAACGGCACGTCGTCGCACTCCGACGAACTCGACGGGGTGCACGTGAGCCAGGGCCATCCGGCCGGGACGTCGGTCGCCGGCGCGCTGGCCGTGTGCGAACAGCTGGGTCTGGGCGGCCAGGACCTGATCAACGCGGTCGCACTGTCGTTCGACGTCGGCTGCCGGGTCCTGATCGGTATGGGCGGCGGCCACGCGGTGCGCCGTGAGCACCACGTCCACGGCAGCCCGCTCTACTGCCTGGGCGTGGCGGCGGCCGCGGGCCGCCTGCTCGAACTGGACCCGCTGCGGATCCAGTACGCGATGGCCCTGGCCGTGCTCAACATCGCGGTGCCTGCCTCGTTCTACGACGAGCGCAACCACATGAGCAAGGCGATGAACCAGGGCCAGGCCGCCTACGCGGGTGTCACGGGTGCGCTGCTGGCCGCCAACGGGTTCGAGGGCCACGAGCGGATCTTGGAGACCAAGGACGGCCTCATCGACGGCTGGTACACCGAGCGGACGGACGTCGAGGCGATGGCGGCCGGCCTCGGCGAGAGCTACAGCATCATGGATGCGGGCTTCAAGTACTACTCGGCCGGATACCCGATCAACTCGCCGCTCGCCGGCGCCTTCGCGCTGATGAAGCAGCACACGATCGCCGCCGACGACATCACGAGGGTCCGGGTCGGCATGGCGCCCGCCAGCGCCGACGTGGTCGACAACCGGTCGATGCCGAGCATCTGCCTGCAGGACATGCTCAGCGTCGGCATGGTGCTGGGCAGGCTGCACTACGAAGATGCCCATGACGAGAGCAACCTGCGGCGCGAGGATGTACGCCGGCTCCGCGGCACGATCGAGATCGTTCGCGACGAGAACCTGTCCTCGGACGCAGCGCAGCGCCGGGTGTCCTGGGTGGAGATCCAGACCCAGGACGGACAGGTCCACCGGGGCCCGGAGCGGATCGCACCAGGGCACTGGGAGCTGGGTGGCATGCCGTGGGACGACCTGCGGGAGAAGTTCACCTCCCTGGTCGACCCACGGCTGGGGCCGCGGTCCAGCGAGCGGATCTTCGGGTTCGTCCAGGAGCTGGAGACCCACCGCGACCTGACCGAACTCAGCGAGGCTGTCACCGCCACCGCGACAGGCTGAGAGTCGAATCGCCGCGCCCCGGGCCCGCGTGCGCACGTGCACGCGAGCCCGGGGCGCTTTTCGGTGCGGGCTCCGTCCCTGGTCGACCCACGGCTGGGGCCGCGGCCCAGCGAGCGGATCTTCGGGTTCGTCCAGGAGCTGGAGACCCACCGCGACCTGACCGAACTCAGCGAGGCTGTCACCACCACCCCGGCAGGCCGAGAGTCGAATCGCCGCGCCCCGGGCCCGCGTGCGCACGTGCACGCGAGCCCGGGGCGCTTTTCGGCGCGGGCTCGATCGGCCATCGCGGACACCGCATCGCCATCGCGGACACCGCATCGATTGTGCGGCGCATTCCGCGCGACAACGCAACGCCGGAGTTCACGGTTCCGCACGATGCCGTGACCACTGCCGCGCTGGTCAAGGGCGCCTTCCGGCCTGCGGAAATGGGTGGTGCGGTACGACCAAGCGTTGCTACTCCGTGGCATAAGCAGGGATTGCTTGTCACTCGTGACCATTGCGATTTGACTCGCAAGTACCACGAGAGAGGACGACCAGATGATCCTGACTGCGGCGTTGATGCACGGCCTGGGTGCCGAGTTCGGAGCCTGGCGGGTGCGCGAGGGAGACGCCAGCGACTACCTGTCGTCCTCGTTCTACCGGGAGATCGCGTCGCTCGGCGAGGCAGGCAAGCTGCACGCACTGTTCCTGGCCGAGCAGATGACCAATCGCGACACCGGTACGGACCGGCCCTGCGGGGCGCTGGACACCGCGACCGTGCTCTCGCACATGGCCGCGGTCACCGACAGGATCGGCTTCGTGGGCACCGCGTCGACGACCTACAACCAGCCCTACGAGGTCGCGCGCCGCTTCGCCACCCTTGACCACCTCAGCGGCGGCCGGGCCGGCTGGAACGCGGTCACCACCGCGAACCCGTCGACGGCCGAGATGTTCGGTGGCGGCGGCTACGACACCCACCCCGACGCGGCCGAGCGATACGGACGGGCCGACGAGTTCCTGGACGTCGTGCTGGGGCTGTGGGACAGCTGGGAAGAAGGTGCGCTGGTCGGGGACAAGGCAGGCGACGTGTTCGCCAGTGCCAATCGGGTCCACGACATCAACTACGTCGGCAAGCACTTCAGCGTTCGAGGGCCGTTGCCGTTCCCGCGCACGCCGCAGGGCCGCCCGGTGGTCTTCCACGCGGGGTCGTCCGACGCGGGCCGGGACCAGGCCGCCCGCGTCGCCGACGTCATCTTCACCGCGCAGCACACGCTGGAGGGCGCCCGCGAGTTCCGAGAGGACATTCGCCGCCGGGCCGCCGCGTACGACCGGGACCCCGCCTCGGTGAAGATCCTGCCGGGCATCTCGACCGTCCTCGGCCGGACCCGGGAAGAAGCGCAGGCCAAGAAGCGGGCTCTCGACGATGCGGTCTCGCTGCCCGAGAAGCTGCGCCGGATGGCCCGCCGCACCGGCCTTTCCGCCCAGCTGCTCGAAGAGCATCTCGATCGGCCGTTCCCCGCCGACCGGCTCGTCCCGGACGAGGAGTTCAAAGGCGGCGTCGGCTGGCGGCGCAGCGTCGTGAGCCTGGCCGTCGAGGAGCAGCTGACCGTCCGGGAGCTGCTCAGCCGCGCATCGAGCGTCCACCACCACGTGGTCGGGACAGCGACCGAAGCTGCCGACGCGATGCAGGAACGCCTCGACGCCGACGTCTGCGACGGGTTCGTGATGATGATCGACGTACTGCCCGACGGCTTGCGCGACATCGTCGAGCTGCTGGTGCCCGAGTTGCAGCGACGCGGCTTGTTCCACGAGGACTACGAGCACACGACGTTGCGTGAGCACCTGGGCCTCGGTGCCCCGCTGGCGGTGGCGGCACCGCGATAACCGCGGGTCGGCGGGGCGCGGCACGACGCCGGCACCTGTGCGGCGACCGTGCACGCCCCGCTCGGCGGCGTGATCGACGTCAGCGGGCCGTGCTCGACCCTCCCCTGCCGACACTCGCTGCCCGGGTCGTGTCGTTTCGTGCGCGGCGGCGACGACCCTGGTGGCGCGTCCAGTAGCCCTCACCGGGTAATTCCGGCCCCGGGCGGACACCTCGCGGCGTGGTCGCCGGCCCAGGTACGACAGCGGTACCTGGGTCTGCTCCGTCGTGCGATGCGCCCACCTGGCACCGGAATTCCACCGGCGTGGCTGCCGGACACACCATTGGCCGTCACCACAGTGCCCTCGCCGGAGTTCTCGTCCAGGATGGTCAGATGCTCGATCTCAGACGGTTGTCGATCTTCGTGGCGGTGGTCGAGGAGGGTTCGTTCACCGGCGCCGCGCATCGGCTGTACATGACGCAGTCCGCGGTCTCACAGCAGATGTCAGCACTCGAACGCGAGAGCGGCGTGCCGCTGTTCCGCCGGTTGCCCCGCGGCGTCGAACTCACCTCCGCCGGTGACGTGCTCGTGGTCCGCGCCAGGGCGCTGCTGGCCGACAGCACGGCGATCGAGCAGGAGCTGCACCGGCTGGGCGCCGGCACTCCGGAGGTGCGGTTGGCCACGTTCGTCAGTGCGGGCGTCGACCTGCTGCCGCAGGCCGTGCGCGCGTTCACCGCCCGGCGTCCTGATGTGCGACTGGTCGTGCGGCCGTCGTCGGGTGAACCGCTGGCGCTGCTGCGCGACGGCACGATGGACGCGATTCTGATGTGGGACTACGACTTCGACCCCACTCCGCCGGACCCGACGTTCACTCAGTCCTTCCTGCTCGAAGACCCACTGTTCGTCGTGCTGCCGATGGACCATCCACTCGCCGACCGGCCGAGCGTCGCGATCGCCGACCTCGCGTCGGAGAAGTGGGTGACCCGCGCCCATCGTGCGAGCTACGGCGGACCGGATCCGTACGAGAAGATGTTTCGGATCGCCGGCTTCGAAGCCGACGTCGTCTTCGCGGCCGCCGACTACCAGTCGTTGCAGGGGCTGGTCGCCGCTGGTGTCGGCGTGAGCATGGCTCCGCGGCTCTCGCTCAGCCCGCATCGGCCGGATGTCGTGGTCCGGCCGACGGTGGCGCCGGCGTTCGCACGCCGGATCACCGTCTGGACCCTCCCGGCCGCGACGCGGACGAGCCCGGTCGACGACCTGATCGAGGTGCTGCACCAGGTCGCCGACGACATGACGGAGAACTCGTGAGCGCCGAGGCGCTGCGCGAACTGTTCGCACTGGTCGGTCGCCGAGCGGCCATCGGCGTCCGGCCCGGCGACGCGGACGGCCGCCGACCACTGGTTCATCGCCCTGCTGTCAACCGACTACCCGCTGTTCGCGCATGATCCGACCGTCCCGACATGCCGGACGCGGTGTGGTCCGGTAGGTGGTCTACTGGGGTTGATGGGTGGCAACCGGGACGCGTTGCTGGGCCGGCACACCGAGTGTGCAGCGCTCGATGGGCTGGTGGACGCGGTGCGCGCCGGGCACAGCCGCGCGTTGCTGATCCTGGGTGAGCCAGGCGTTGGCAAGACCGCCCTGCTGCGGCACGTGGCCACGCATGCGACGGGCTGCCGGGTGCTGCGTGCGGCCGGTGTCCAGGCCGAGATGGAACTGCCCTTCGCCGGGCTGCACCAGCTGTGCGTGCCCATGCTGGATCTGCTGGATCGGCTGCCCGTCCCCCAGCGCGAAGCACTGAGCACGGCGTTCGGCCTGACCGAGGGCAGGGCACCGGACCGGTTCCTGGTCGGGCTCGCGGTACTGGGACTGCTGGCCGAAGCCGCCGTGCGGCGTCCGCTGGTCTGCCTCGTCGACGACCTGCAGTGGCTCGACCATGCCTCGACCCATGCTCTGACGATGGCCGCGCGCCGGTTGTTCGCGGAGTCGGTCGGGTTGATCTTCGCCACGCGTGAGCGTGCCCCGGGTCAAGGTCTGACGGGCCTGCCCGAGTTGGCCGTCTCCGGACTGCTCGTCGGCGAGGCTCGCGCGTTGTTGCGGTCGGCGCTGCCGGGTCCGGTCGACGACCGCGTGCTGGACCAGATCGTCGCGGAAACGGAGGGTAATCCGCTGGCGTTGCTGGAACTGCCGCACAGCCTGCCGCCGGCGGAACTGGCAGGAGGGTTCGGGCTACCGGTCGCCCGGGCGTTGCCAGGGCGGATCGAGGAGAGCTTCCAGCGGCGCGTGGCGGCGCTGCCCGCATCGTCGCGACGGCTGGTGCTGGTCGCGGCGGCTGATCCGCTGGGCGACCCGGTCCTGCTGTGGCGGGCTGCCGGCCTGCTGGGCGTCGAGGTCGAGGCGGCGGGCCCGGTCGTCTCGACGGGCCTTCTCGACTTCGGCGCGCGGGTGCGGTTCCGTCACCCGCTCGTGCGCTCGGCGGTGTACGAAGGAGCCACCGAGCAGCAGCGGCAACGTGTGCACCGGGCGCTGGCCGAGTCGACGGACCCGGCGTCCGATCCGGACCGCAGGGCATGGCACCAGGCCTGGGCGGTCACCGGGCCGGACGAGGAGGTGGCGGCCGAGCTGGTGCGGTCGGCGGACCGTGCGCAGGCCCGTGGCGGGATTCCGGCGGCGGCGGCGTTCCTGGCGCGTGCTGTCGAGCTGACACGTGATCCGGTCCGGCGGGCGCGGCGGGCTCTCACCGCCGCCCGGGCGGCGCTCGACTCGGGTGCACCCGAGTCGGCCGTGAATCTGCTGTCGGTCGCGCAGGCCGGCCGCCTCGACGACCTGCAGCGCGCGACAGTGGACCTGCTGGGGGCCGAGGTCGCGTTCGCGGTCAATCGGGGCGCTGAGGCGCCGATACTCCTGTACAAGGCCGCTCAGCAGCTGGAACCGCTCGACGCGCGGCTGGCCAGGGATACCTACCTTCAGGCCCTGTCCGCGGCGCGGTTCGCACTGCGGCTCGCGGTGGGTGGCGACGTGGTCCAGGTGGCCGAGGCGGCTCGGGCAGCGCCCGCACCGCCCGGGCCACCCACCGCGGCGGATGTGCTCCTCGACGGCCTGGCGGCGCGCGACACCGGCGAGCTTGCCGCCGGTACCCAGCTGTCGAAACGGGCACTGCGTGCTTTCTGTGACCAGGTGGGTGCTGGTGCGGACGACCTTCGTTGGCTCTGGCTGGCCGGCACCACCGCACCCGACCTGTTCGACAGCCGCAGCTGGGAACTTCTCGCGGCACATCACGTCGAGCGGGCCCGTGCGGCCGGCGCGCTCACGTCGCTGCCGCTCGCGCTCACCTCGCGGGTGGCCGTGCACGTGGTCATGGGTGAGCTGGCGGAAGCAGCCGCCCTGGTCGGGGAGATCGCCGTGGTCACCGACGCACTGGGAGTCAACCTCGCGCCCTACGGAGCCATCCTGGTCGCCGCCTGGCAGGGCCGCGAACAGGACGCAGCCGCGCTGATCGCCGCTGCCCTGCCCGAGGTCCTGGACCGGGGCGAAGGGACGGGGGTGCAGATTTGCTCGTGGGCGCAAGCGTTGCTGGGCAACAGCATGGGCCGGTACGCCGATGCCACGGCGGCGACGGAGACCATCGCGAAGCAATACCTGATCGTCGGCGCGGGTCTGTGGATGCTGGCCGAGCGGGTGGAGGCGGCGACACGCACCGGGCTGCCGGCCGAGGCCATCGAAGCCTTTCGGCGGCTCTGCGCCTACACGCGGGTCAGTGGCACGGACTGGGCCCTGGGTATCGAGGCCCGGTGCCGGGCGATGGTCACCGAGGGCGTTGCCGCCGAGCACAACTATCAGGAGGCGATCGACCGGCTCGGCCGGACGCCGGTGCGTGGCGAGCTGGCGAGGGCCCACCTGTTGTACGGCGAGTGGTTGCGGCGCAACCGCCGGCGGCTGGCGGCGCGCGAACAGTTGCGGACCGCGCACACGATGTTCGCGGCGATGGGGATGACCGCGTTCGCGGCGCGGGCCGAGCGGGAACTGCTCGCCGGCGGGGAGCAGGCGTTGCACCGGCGTGCCGTCGAGGGGGATTTCCAGTTGACCCCGCAGGAGGCCCAGATCGCCTGGCTCGTGCGGGAGGGCCTGTCCAACGCGGAGGTCGGCACGCGACTGTTCCTCAGCCCGCGCACGGTGGAATGGCACCTCAGCAAGATTTTCAGCAAACTCGACGTCACGTCGCGCCGGCAGCTTCGCGACCTCCCACGGCTGTGCCAACCCGGGCATGCCCCGGGTGTCACCGGGGTCGCTCCCGGGTCCGACGACCCCGGCCCGGTCCCACAGTGAGGAATGACCTACCCAGCGGAAGTTCGTTCGGTAACTGCACGGTCTCCGGCGCGGATCGCGACCGCGCTCGTGGTGAACGGCGAACCACGGTCGGTGGTCGCCGACACCCGGGTCACGCTGCTGGACGCCCTGCGGGAACACCTGGCACTGACGGGCACCAAGAAGGGCTGTGACCAGGGCGCATGCGGCGCCTGCACGGTGCACGTCGGGGGTCGGCGCGTGCTGGCCTGCCTCACGCTGCTCGCACAGTGCGAGGGCGCCGACGTGACCACGATCGAGGGCCTGACCCACGACGGGCATCCGCATCCGATGCAGGAGGCCTTCGTCCGGCACGACAGCTTCCAGTGCGGGTACTGCACTCCCGGCCAGATCATGTCGGCCGTGGCTCTGCTGGCCGAGGGCCGCGCTGCGACTGTCGAGGACATTCGCGAGTTCATGAGCGGGAACCTCTGCCGCTGCGGGGCGTACCCGAACATCGTGGCCGCGATCCGAGAAGTGGCCACCTCAGGAGATTCCGATGCGCACCTTTGAGTACATCCGGGCCACCGAGGTGGCCGATGCCCTGGCCGCGCTGGCAGGGCGTGCCGATGCCGCCTATCTCGCGGGCGGCACCACCCAGGTCGACCTGATGAAGGACGGCGTTCTCGCGCCCGAGCGGCTCGTCGACATCACCTGGCTGCCGATGCGCGGAATCCTCGACATCGGCGGCGCTGTGCACGTCGGCGCGCTGACCACGATGGAGGACCTGGCCGCCCACCCGACGGTCACTCGCCGGCTACCCGTGGTGCGCGAGGCTCTGCTGCTCGGTGCTTCGGTGCAGTTGCGCAACATGGCCACGATCGGCGGCAACCTGCTGCAACGGACCCGCTGCCGGTACTTCCGTGACCCGACGGTCGCCGCCTGCAACAAGCGCGCGCCGGGATCCGGCTGCGCGGCCGTCACGGGACCCGCTCGCATGCACGCGATCCTCGGGGTGAGTGACCGGTGCATCGCCCTGCACGCGTCGGACGTGGCCGTGGCGCTCGTGGCGCTGGACGCGGTCGTGCACATCGAGAGCGGGCGGGGACCGCGCAGCGTGCCGCTGACGGACTTCTACCTGGCGGCTGGCGAGACGCCGGAGACCGAGAACGTCCTGGCACACGGCGAACTGATCACCGGTGTCGAGATCCCGCTGCTGCCGGTGACCGCCCGGTCGGGCTACCTGAAGGTCCGCGATCGGGTGTCCTACGAGTTCGCACTGGTCTCCGCGGCAGTCGCCTTGCAGGTGGAGGACGGGGTGATCCGGGACGCCCGGATCGGGCTGGGCGGTGTCGGTTCGAAGCCGTGGCGGGCGACACGGGCGGAGGACGTGCTGCGGGGCGGACCCGCGAGCGTGGCGAATTTCCGTGCGGCCGCGGCGGCCGCTGTCGAGGGGGCGTGGACAGTGCCTGGTACCGCGTTCAAGGTCGACTTGGCCCAGCGGGCTCTCGTTCGGCAACTGCAAACAGTGTCGGGGGTGTCGTCGTGACCACGACTGCGGCGCTACCCGTCATCGGTGCCGGGGTGAACCGCGTGGACGGGCCACGCAAGGTCGCCGGCCGGGCGCCCTACCCTTCGGATTTCAGCCTGCCCGGCCAACTGCACGCCGTCCTGGTGCAGAGCACGATCGCGGCAGGCAGGATCATCCGGATCGACACGGCGGCTGCCCAGGCAGCGCCGGGTGTGCGCACGGTGTTGACGCACCTGAACATGCCCCGATTGGCGCGCGGACCGATGACCCCGCTGGGTGCCTCGCCGCCCGCACCGATGCAGGACGACCGCGTCCTGCACCACGGTCAGCATGTGGCGCTTCTCGTCGCCGAGACCCCCGAGCAGGCCACCGCGGCGGCGGCGCTGGTGCGTGTCGAGTACGCCGCGGCCGAGCCGGTGCTGGACCGGGACGACCCGAGAGCGGTGACGGTCGACAACCCGTGGGGCCTCAACAGTGAACGGGGCGACGTGGCAGCCGGGATGGCCGCCGCGGACGTGACGGTCGAGGCCACCTACTCGACCTCGGACAACACCAACAACCCACTGGGTCTGTTCACCACGCTGGCCGAGTGGGACGGCGACCGGCTCACGGTCCACGACTCGACCCAGTGGCCATCGATGGTGCGCGAGACCCTCGCACTGGTCTTCGGGGTGCCCGAGTCGGCGGTGCGGGTCCTCAGCCCGTTCGTCGGCGGCGGATTCGGCGCCGGCCTGCGCGCGTGGCCGCACGTGATCCTGACCGTGCTGGCCGCCCGCGAACTCGGCAGGCCCGTCAAGCTCGACGCTGACCCGCCCGCAGATGTTCACCTCGATCGGCCACCGGCCCAAAGGAGTCCAGTGGGTGAGGCTCGCCGCGGGCGCCGACGGCCGGCTGCTGGCTGTCGACCACCACAGCAGGTCGCTGCTGGCCATCGCGGACGACGACTACGAACCGTTCGCCGCGGGCTCGGCGAGCGCATATGCCTGCCCCAATGTGGTGACCAGCGACCAGCAGGTCCGGATGAACATTCCCGCTCCGGTCTCGATGCGGGCACCGGCGGACGCGCAGGGGAACTTCGCCCTCGAATCGGCGATGGACGAACTGGCCGAAATGCTGGGCATGGATCCGGTGGAACTGCGGCTGCGCAACTACGCCGACATCCATCCGGCGCTGGGCCTGCCGTGGACCAGCAAAGCGCTGCGCGACTGCTACACCGTCGGCGCCGAGCGGTTCGGCTGGTCCCGGCGCGCGACGACGCCACGGTCCCTGCGCGACGGACACTGGCTCATCGGTCACGGCATGGCCGGCGTCAGCTACCCGTGGTACCAGGCACCCTGCCAGGCGCGCGCGACCGTCACCGCCGAGGGTCGTGCGATCGTGCGCAGTGCCGGGATGGACATCGGCACCGGGACCTACACGGTGATGACCCAGCTCTCGGCGGAACTGCTCGGCCTGCCACTGGACCGGGTGCGGTTCGAACTCGGCGACTCGGACCTGCCGAAGGCACCGCAGGCAGGCGGGTCCGGGCTCACCGGCGCGCTCGGCTCGGCCGTTCACGACGCCTGCCTGAACCTGGTCGACGCGTTCCTCGAACTCGCGCGTGACGACCCCACATCGGTGTTGCGAGACAGCGGCCGCGACGACGTGGTCGTCGCCGACGGCCGGATTCACCTATCGGACGACCCGCTGCGGGGCGAGACCTACACGGACATCCTGGCCCGGCACGGCCGATCCGAGTTGACCGTCGACGGTGCCGGCACCCCCACCGAGTCGGCGGACCTGGGCATGGCGCACGCGGGCGCGTTCGGCGCGCACTTCGTCGAGGTCCGGGTCGACGAGGACCTCGGCCTGATCCGGGTGTGGCGACTGGTGTCCGTGATCGACGGCGGCCGGATCCTCAACGAGAAGACGGCCACCAGCCAGATCATCGGCGGCGCCATCGGCGGCATCGGCATGGCCCTGTTCGAGGACACCATCACCGACACCACCGGCCGCATCGCGAACGCGACCTTCGGCGACTACCTGATCCCGGCACACGCCGACATTCCCGAGATCGATGTCACCTTCGTCGGCGAGCCGGACCGCGGCTCGGCCGTGGGCAGCAAGGGCGTGGGAGAAGTCGGCCTGGACGGTGTCGCCCCGGCGATCGCCAACGCGGTGTATCACGCCACTGGCACCCGGATTCGCTCCCTGCCCATCACCCTGGACGCGGTGCTCGGACCACCAGGTGATCGCGGGATCAGGACCGGTCAGTCGTAATTCCTGTGTAGACCGTTGGCACGCAGGCAACCAACCGTCGACAGCGGAATCCGGCCCTGTCGCGGCCGCCGGGCCTGCTCGGCATCCACCCGAACATGCCTCCGGCGGTTCCGCCCGACATATGCACGGCGATCCGCATCGGCGACCCGGCGCCATCGGGCCTGCCTGTCCGCCGAGCAGCAGTCGTAGGAGGTGCTGGCCGGCCTTCTTCGCGGCCGAGCTGTATCCAGTCCCGCGCAGCTGGGCGGAGCGCGCATATCCCAGGCTCAGTCATTGCGACAAGGTCGACGCGGCCGGCCACTTCGCCGCCCGGGAGCGGCCGGGGACCTTCTCGGCGGCGCTCCGGGCGACGTTCGGGTCCCTGCGCTGACCGCTACGGCCGAGTCGCCTCCCGGCGGCTCGGCGGGCGCCGCCGAGTCGGCTGGAGGATCGCGCCTGCCTGCCGTACGCTCACGGGCCGTGCCGGAGACGTGGACAAGCGCGCAGTGCGCCGCGGCGTGGGGTGTGCAGACGCCGACGTGGCACGGCTACGTGTCGCGCGGTCAGGCACCGAAGCCGCTGCCGGGTGACGGCACGACGAGACTGTGGGACGCCGGGCAGGTGCGCGCGTTCCCCCGCCCCGGCGCGGGCCACTCCAGAACCGGAGCGGGCGCCGAGGCAGAGGAACTGCTCGCCCGCATGCGGGACGTCGCCACGGAGATCGAGGCACTGCGCACCCTGCAGCGGGAACTGCTCACCGATGGCAAGGCATGCGGGCTGGAAATCAGCGCGATGGCCAAGGCACTCGGCATCTCCCGCCAGACGGCCTACGGCTGGCTGCGGTGAGCGCCCTGTGATCACCGAGTCGCCCGATCACCCGGTCGTATCGGTGAAGGAGTGGTGCTCGTGGCTGACGACCCAGCGCCCGTCGCTCTTGCGCAGGCCGATCGTGAGCCGCAGCCGCTGTGCGGGGTCACGCTCGAACTCCTGCGGCGTGCCGCACCTCAGCAATGCGAACGCGAACGCGACGTCCGTGCCCGCGGTGACCTCCAGCGACTCGATGTCGAAAACCGCACCGGACGCCTGCCAGCGGAAGAAGCCCGGCCAGCTCTCCCGGTAGGCGTCCAGACCCCGCACACCCTGATACGGCGGCGGCACGTCGAACATGACGATGTCGGGCGTGTGGTCGGCCAGCACCACCGGCAACTCCCCCGCGTGCACGGCGGCGGCCCAGCGCTCGATCAGTTCGCGGATCTGCTGCTCGTCGGTCATGGCCCCTCCTTGTCCTCGCCCGCCGAGGCGGATCCCCGCGGGTGGTCGTGTAGGTGGAACCCCGGCCGGCGAGCAAACTCATCGCGCTACGGCACACTCGTCTCATGAGTGCGCCGGCCGACCTGCTCGCCGCGGCACGATCCGGTGATCCGGCCGCGTTCGACCAGCTGATCGCGCCGTACCACGGCGAGCTGCACGCCCATTGTTACCGGATGCTCGGCTCCTGGCACGACGCCCAGGACACGGTCCAGGACAGCCTGCTGCGGGCGTGGCGTGGCATCGGCAGCCTGGACGAGCGTGGCTTCGTCCGCGCCTGGCTCTACACCATCGCGACCAACCGCTGTCTGACCGCGCTGCACCAGCGCGCCCGGCGCGAACTGCCCATGAGCGTCGCACCGGACACACCGGCGGCCGAGATCAGCTGGCTGGAGCCGTGTCCCGGCCCCACCCCGGAGGGGCACTACCTGACCCGCGAGAGCGTCGAACTCGCCTTCGTCGCCGCGCTGCAGCACCTGTCGCCGGTCCAGCGAGCGGCCCTCATCCTGCGTGACGTGCTCGGCTTCACCGCCGCCGAGGTCGCCACCCAGCTCGACACGTCGGCGGCCGCGGTGAACAGCGCCCTGCAACGAGCCCGTAAGGCCATCGACTCGACAGCACCCGACCAGCACACCGTCCTGCGCGAATTGGGTGACCAGGGTGTCGCCGCGATCGCTGCCCGCTGGGCCCAGGCCTGGCACGCCCGCGACGTCGACGCCATCATCACCATGCTCACCGATGACGCCCGCTACTGCATGCCGCCACTGCCGCGCTGGTACCGCGGTCGCGACGAGATCCGCGCTTTCCTGGTCGATGGACCGCTGCGCTCCGAGTGGCGATTCCTGCCCACCACCGCCAACGGCCAACTCGCCTTCGGCACCTACCTATGGGACCCCGAGCTACAGCGGTTCGTGCCCGGCGGACTCGATGTCCTCACCCTCGACCACCACGGTGTCACGGGCGTGACCGCGTTCCTCACCGCCGACCTGACCCGGTTCGCGCTGCCGGCACACCTGCACCCGTGACCCGGTCGTCGACGACATCAGCCGCCCCGCCGGGCAGTGCTGCTGTCCGGAACGGACGGTGCGGTCAACTCTTGCCCGCACGGGATCGCCTGTCCCGTGCGTAGATGATCCCCGGTTTGCCGTCGCCGGGGCTGCGCCGGTCCAGCTCGAACAGCTTGGTCGCGGTGATCAGATCGCTGAGCTTGCCGTAGCCGTAGCTGCGGGAGTCGAAGTCCGGGCGCTGGTTGGTGATGATGTGGCCGACCGAGGCGAGCGACGCCCAGCCGTCGTCGTCGGAGGCGGCTTCGACGGCGTTGCGCAGTTGGTTGACCAATTCGGCGTCGTTCTGCAGCCTTGTCTCGGACGCAGCGGATTTCGCCGTGAGCGTGGCGTCGGCGGCCGCGTGGTGACTGTCGGGATAGGTCAGGTTCTCGATGTAGATGAACTTGTCGCAGGCCGCGACGAAGGGTTTCGGGGTCTTGCGCTCGCCGAAGCCGTAGACGGTGAGGCCCGCCTCGCGGATCCGGGCGGCCAGGCGGGTGAAGTCGCTGTCGCTGGAGACGATGCAGAACCCGTCGAAGCGGCCCGAATACAGCAGGTCCATCGCGTCGATGACCATCGCCGCGTCGGTGGCGTTCTTGCCGCTCGTGTAGGCGAACTGCTGGATCGGCTGGATCGACTGGGCGAGCAGCTGGTCCTTCCAGCCGCGCAGATTCGTGCCGGTCCAGTCGCCGTAGGCGCGTTTCACGTGCGCGGTGCCGTACTTGGCGACCTCGGCCAGTAGTCCTTCGGTGATCGTGGGCCGTGCGTTGTCGGCGTCGATGAGCACTGCGAGTTTGGCGGGATTCTCGCTGACGACGGCCATGCTGTCCCCTGTCCCGTTGGGTGAGGTCCATTATCCGCTCGTTCGGGATCCGCAGGCCAGGCCACACCGGGCGCCCAGGTCGTCGCGCGTCGACGGTCCGGGTGAGCGGCGTCCGTCGCGCTCAGCGAGCACGCCAGGCCGTCGAGGATCAGGTCGAGCCCGAACGCGAACTCCTCGCCGTCGTCGTGGCCAGGCGGCGGCACATGCTCGGTGGCCGGTTCGGCGAGGTGCGGGGTACTCCTCGGCCGAAAACATGCACGTCATCTCCGTACCCGCCCTGGCCAGGGCATCCGAACACCGTTGACTGCCACCGACCCGCTCGTTGTCGGCCGACCACCGCTCGCCGTGCTCGACGACGTACCTACCCGTCGAGAAGCAGCCCGTGATGCAACTCACTGTGAGGCAAGCCTCACCTAACCCTGCGCGGCTGCGCTCGATGGCAGCATCTGCGTCGCCGTCCCCGTCCCGAGCGGGGACCGCGACCGTACCGAAGGATGCTCCATGGCAGACGACGCAGATCTGATCGAATTCTCGATCGATCTCACCGCGCACGAAATCGCGCGGCAGGCCGAGGTTCGCCTCGCGCTGAACGATGATTTCGACGAGATCACCGCACTGGAAGACGAGCAGCTGGCGTATCGGATGCTGTACTCCGATTTGGACGCCGAGCAGCAGGCGGTCTACGACAACCTGGTCGAGCACGGGGTCTTGCCCCGGCGAAGCGGGGTACCCGATGCCGGTTGACCCGCGGGCCGACCCCTGCCGGCGGGCATGGATCGCCTGCCCGTGGTGCGCGGAGACCACGGAGTGCGTGGACTGCCAGGCCGGCCGCAACTGTGGGCTGCACTGGCGGTACCTGCTGGAGTCCGCGCCGCATCGGGTGCTGCTCGAGTGCCGCTCGTGCTCGCTGTTGTGGTGGCACTACACGCAGTTCGGCGCGGGTGGCGCCGGCCGGCCCGCGGGCCTGGACGAGGTGCCCACGTTCACCCCTCCCCGGCGCAGCAAAGGTGAGGCGGCGTAAGAGCTGCTAACACCATGGCGTTCGATCAGGGAGCGGCGTCCAGGTGCGCCGGCTGCAAGGCGGAGGAGGCCCCGGTACCGCTGTTGTACCGGGGCCGACGACAACGCCGCAGCTGGCGTGCCTGGGCGACGCGAGCCGAACAGTTATTGTGTGAGCAGCTCTAACTCCGGGTGCGTGACGGAACAGCCGACCAGACCGATCAGGAATCGAGAAGCACCGGCCGCTGAGCCCGGCCGACGTGCGGTTCCTCGGCGACCGCCACGAATTTCCTCATGCGCTCCAGGTCCAGCGCCGGATTGCGCGGGGACATCACGTCGCCTCCCGGTACTTGAACTGTAGATCGAGATCAGGCGTCGTGAGACGCTTCCTTTCGTGATCGCCAACCTGCAGTGTGTGGTCTTGGACTGTGCCGATGTCGTTGAACTGTCCCGGTTCTACCAGTCGCTTCTCGGCGGCGTAGTGAACCAGCCGGATCCGCGGTGGTTGCTCAGCGACGGCTGGGCGACGCTGCACACCGACGGGCTCGTGCTGGCCTTCCAGCGGGTGGCAGACCATCAGCCACCACGGTGGCCGGATCCCGCCCGGCCCCAGCAGGTCCACCTCGACCTGGGTGTCAAGGATCTGGACCGAGCTCAGGAGGACGTCCTCCGTCTGGGTGCCTCGCTGCTCGACGACGGGGATGGGAAGCGGGGTTGGCGCATCTTCGCGGACCCGGCGGGACACCCGTTCTGTCTCGTCCGGCACTGACAGCGGACACCGCGGGGGTGCGGTGACCGTTGATCATCGTGAGTTGCGGGGACCAACGATGAGACGGTGGCCGCTGGCCACGGCATGGATCCCCCGTCCGCTGGCGGGAGCCGTTCGAGGTGGCCGTGAATCGGATCGCGGGCTCGCCCACGGTCTGGACCGCGAGGGTCGGCAGCAGGTTCACTCATGCCTCCGGCACAGCGCGTGCTCGAGAACGAGGCAGCCGTCAGGACCTGTCACCGGCGGTGACCAGCCCGGACACACGTATCAGCAACGGCGTGCCAGGGTTCATCTGCGAGCGGAATCGCTTTCCGCCGGGTGAGCGTCGGCGGCAAGCTGGGCGCGACACGCCAAGCACCCTCGCGCTCTCGACAACCCGCCGCCCGCATAACCCGAAGGAGTGCAGATGAGCGAGACGAGCGTGATCGTCGTCTGCCCGGAACGACGAGTGTTCTGGTATCCGGGTGCCGAGCCCGCCAAGTGCACCGAGCCGGGTCACCAGCACGAACTGCGCGAAATGCACCGGCACCTGGATACGGTGGAACTGCCGGACGGCAACCGGGTCACCGCGGCATCGTTCCATGCGCTCGATCCGTACGCCCGCGACCGTCAGCCGGACCACGGGCTCTACCTCGACCGCCGCTGGCAGCCACCATGGCCACACGATCACCTTGACTGGCCCGACTTCGGCGTACCCGACGAGCGGGCGCCGGTCCTCACGGCACTGCGGTCGTTGCTTGCTCGCGCGCAGGCCGGTGAACAGCTTGAGCTCGGCTGCCTCGGGGGCCACGGGCGCACCGGCACCGCCTTGGCGGTTCTCGCTGTCCTTGCCGGGCAGCCCCGGCACACCGCGGTCGACTGGGTCCGCACCCACTACTGTCCGGCAGCCGTCGAGACGACCGCCCAGGAAGAATTCGTTGCCGGATCGGCGAACCAGGGCGGCGATCGCAGCGGTCACCGAGCTGGTGGTAGACCCGCGCCGCCGTGACCTCGCACCGCGCGAGCCGGCGGGATCCAGGACGTGACCGGCGGCGATACCCGTACGGTATCGACACCACGTGATCGGTCTTGGACGGTAGCGCTGCCAGGCGGTGGAATCGGAGCATGACCGACGAAACGCCGGCCGACCCTGCCGTGCGGGGGGCATTGCTGATCGAGCGGCATCCCGAGTGGGTCGGCCGGGAGTGGATCGAGCGGGGCGTCGGGTGCCTGTGCACCGAGCACGCCGGCTGACCCCGTCGCGCCGTGGTCTCCTGGCCGCGACTCCACCGCGCCGGTGCCGGGAGACCCGCATAGCATCGTCGGCGCCGAACGGTAGGACAGAGGAAGGACTCGCCGTCGTGTCAGATGCTTCCGTTGCTCCGCTGAGCGCCGGTACCGCCGCGTATCTCCAGTTGCCCGGCGGCTGGTTCCACAACAACGCGGGCTGGATCGCCGGGCGCGATCGCACAGTGCTGGTCGACACCTGCGCCACCGAGACGAGGACAACTCGCCTGCTGGCCGCCCTGCACGACCACACCGAGCCGCGTCCCCTCACCGCGGTCATCACCCACGCCCATGGTGATCACGCCAACGGGGCGGGCCAAGCGGCACGGGCCGGCGCGACGATCCTCGCGACGCGCGCAGCCACCGCTGAGATCGCAGCAGGCCCGCACACACATCCCGAGGCGTTCCGCTTCGACGGCTGGGGCGACATCGCTCCCCCGGACCTGATCCAGCCCGTCGCCGATCATCGACTGGACCTGGGCGACCAGGTGGTCGAGGTGCTCCCCGTCGGACACCGTGCCCATACCGACGGTGACCTCGTCGTGTGGGCCCCCCGCGACGGTGTCCTGTTCACCGGAGACCTCCTGTTCAACGAGGTCACACCGCTGGCCTTGTCCGGCTCGGTCACCGGCTGGCTGGCAGCGCTGGACTGGCTCGAACAGTTCGACGCCCGGCAACTGGTCCCCGGCCACGGCCCGCTGCTCGAACCCGCCATCGCGATCAGCGCGCTGCGCACCTACCTGCGGTGGGTGGTCGACGCCGTCGGCGGCAGCGACGAACCCGGCTTCGACACCCTCCAGCAGGAAGCGAGCACCCGGTGGCCGAACTGGCCGGACAGTGAACGACACGCGGCGAACCTGCGCATCGCTCATGCCGAACTACACGGCACAACCTCCGATCTGGCTACCGCGGCGGCCGCGATGGTCGCCGCCGCGGGCGGAGTGATCCCGCTGGACCTGTAGCCGGGCAGCGAATCGCGCGTTCACGCCCGGCACACGACGACGCTGCCACCAGCGTCCGCGGCGGCGGCGATGAGCCGGTCGCGATGTGGTCATGCGCCTCGACGACGCGTGAGATCACGCGTCACTCAGGCGCCAGCCCCGCGTTTCGGGGCCGATCCAGATGGTGAACAACCCGATGACGAACGCGAGGGAGACCAGGATTCCGGCCAGTGGATAGGAGCCGAGGGTGCCGACGAGGACTCCGGTCAGCAGGGTGCCGGCACCGGTGATGATCCTGGCGAAGTTGAAGCACAGGCCCTGACCCGTGGCTCGGACCTCGGTGGGGAACAGCTCCGGGAGGTACACGGCGAACACACCGAAGCCGCCGAGCATGAAGAAGCCCGCGATGGGCGCGACGATGAGGACGCCGCTCGCGCTGTGCACGAGGGTGAACATGCCGATCGCGGTGAGCAGCGAGCCGAGCGCGAAGATGAAGTAGGACGGTCGGCGGCCCAGCGCCTGGGTCAGCCAGATCAGCAACAGGTAGCCCAGGGCGGCACCGCCGTTGAGCAGCATGGCGAAGTAGCTCACGTAGCTGCTGGCGTGGGCGGCCGCCGCCGGGCCGAGTAGTTCGGCTATCCAGGACGGGCTGAAGGTCGTCGCGGCGAACGAGCCGACCATCAGGGTCATCGCACTGAACAGGCCGCCCAGGGTGCGCCTGCGCAGATCGGGTTCGAACAACCGGCGCAGGCTGCCCAGGCGCCGGCTGCTGCGCACCCGGATCGTGTGCACCCACCGGTCGGGTTCCTTCACGAACAACCGGAGCACGATGACGACGATCGAGGGCACCGCACACCAGACGAGGACGAGCCGCCAGTTCGAGCCGACCGCGAGGTTGATGACGGCGGCGAAGAAGTAGCCGACCGAGAAAGCGAGCTGCATGACGATCATCAGTCGCGGTCGCAGGCGTTCGGGCAGACTCTCGGCCAGCAGTGCGGCACCGGCGGACCATTCGCCGCCGATGCCGAGGCCTGCCAAGCCCTGGAACAGGGCCAGTTGTTCCCAGTTCTGCGCGGTCGCGCTCAGCCCGGTGAACACCGCGTAGATCACGATGGTGACGAGCATGATCCGCGCGCGGCCGTAGCGGTCGGTCAGTACGCCGAACACAGTACCGCCGATGCCCCAGGCCACCAGCTTGATCGCCACCACGAGCCCACCCGTGCCCGCGATCTCGGCCTTCGCGTGGGTGTGCAGCAGTTCGCTCATACTCGGGGTGAGAATGAGATTGAAGACGTTCAGGGCGATCGAGTCGAACATCCAGGCCAGGAACGCCGAAGCGAGCACCAGCCACAGATACCGGCTCAGCCGAGTGGGTCCGCCGTCCGTCACCACGGTCGCCGGCAGGTCGCGGGATCGCTCAGTGGTCATGATCGCTCCTCAACCGTCTACAGTAGACTTGGGTGGTTTCGCGGGAGCCGACGACGTGGTGACTTCGGGGAACTCGGCAGCGTCGGTGCTTCCCTGTGTTCCGTGTGCTGAAACGGTGTGCTGCGGTCAGGCGGACCTGATGACGCCCTGCTCGCTGAGTGCGGCGATGTCGTCACGGCCGTAACCGAGGCCGTGCAGGACTTCGACCGTGTCGCCACCGAGCGCGGGCGGTGAGGTGAACGCCTCGCCCTGGCGCTGCTCGCTCTTGACCGGGACGCCGAGCGTGTGGAAGTCGCCGCCGTTGCGGTGCGGTGCCCGCACGACCATGTCGCGATGCGCGACCTGCGGGCTCCGCAGTGCCACGTCGATCGTGTTGATCGACGCGACCGGGACCTCGACGGCCATCAGCGCCTGCTCCAGCACGTCCCGGTCCCACTTCGCCATCTCGTCCCGCAGGATCGGCACGAGTTCGTCCCGGTGCGCCAGCCGTGCGGCATTCTTCTCGAATCTCGCCTCGGCACACAGGTCCTTGCGGTCGAGCACGGCGCACAGCGACTGCCACTGTTCCTCGGTGTTGGCCGCGATGACGATCTCGCTGCCGTCCAGGGTGGCGAAGGTGTTGTAGGTCGGGATGGACACGTGCTCGCGACCCTGGTGCGTGGCGACCAGGTCGCCGTTGAAGTAGTACTGCGCCAGATAGGACAGCAGACTGAGCTGACAGTCGAGCATGCCTATGTCGAGGTGGGCACCCCGGCCGGTGGTGCGCACGGTCTGCAGGCCCGCCAGGGCGCCGATGGCCGCGTACAACCCGGCCGTGATGTCACCGATGGGGACACCGGCGCGCACACTGGGGCCGCCGATCGGCCCGGTCACGCTCATCACGCCGGCGAGCGCCTCGACGATGATGTCGTAAGCCGGCCGGTCGGCGTACGGGCCGTCGGAGCCGAACCCGGTCACCGACACGCTGACGATGCGCGGGTTGACGGCGGCGAGCTGGTCGTAGTCGAGACCGAGCTTCTTCCGTTGCGGCGCACGGAGATTGTCGATGACCACATCGGACTCGGCGACGAGCTTGCGCAGCACCTCGGCGCCCTCGGGACTGCGGATGTCCAGTGCGATGGACCGCTTGTTGCGGTTGATCGCGAGGAAGTAGGCGCTGTCGCCCTGGTGGTAGTACGGCGGGTTCTCCCGTGTCGGGTCGCCGGTGAGCTGTTCGACCTTGAGCACGTCCGCACCCATGTCGGCGAGCACCATCGCGCCGAACGGGCCGGCGAGGAATCGGGTCAGGTCGAGTACCTTCACCCCGTCGAGCACGGCCAGCCTGCGCCCGGTGGGGACCTCGTTGGACGTCTGCTCGCTCATCAGACCAGCTCCCATCGGACGAACGTGACCTGCTCGGTGACCGGTTCGAAGACAGCGGCGACCTTCCGGCCGATGTCCTGCGTGCTGACGGTGGAACGGAGCAGGCCGTACATCCTCGGCCCCTCGTCCAACTCGACCAGCCCGACCGTGTAAGGGATGTCGGCCTTGAACGCGGGGTCGAGCGCCCGGTGGTACTCCGCGTAGCTGTAGAGCGTGCCGTGCGGGGAGAGTTCGACCCACTCGCCGCCCGGAGTCAGGCACTCGTTGCACACCGGCCCCGGTGGCCAGCGCAGGTAACCACACTGCGCGCATCGCTGGGCGACGAGCCGGCCATCGCGGGCGGCCGTCCAGAACGGCGCGGTCAGCGGATCGTCGAGATCGGGCAGAGGTTTGGTGTAGTCGCTCATGACTCGCTCCGTGTCGTCAGGACGGTGGCCGCACCCTTGAAGAAGTCGTGTGTCTGCGCGTGCAACGCGACCTCGGCACCGGCGATCTGCCGATCGCCGCATTCGCCGCGCAACTGCCGTACGCACTCGTAGAGGTGCATCCAGTTCCACATGTATGCCTCGGAGAGCTGGCCGCCGTTGGTGTTCACCGGCAGCGAACCGCCCGGCCGGGTGTGTCCCTCGGCCAGGAAGGGACCGGCCTCGCCGACCCCGCAGAAGCCGTACCACTCCAACTGCTGGAGCACCCACACCGAGGTGGCGTCCTGCAGGTAGGCGAGGTCCATGTCGGCGGGCCCCAGGCCCGCCGCGGCGTAGACGCGCTTGGCGATGTCGGCGATCCACGGCCGCATCAGCTTGTCCGGATTCTGGTCGTTGCGCATCGCCGACTGCTGCGCCATCCCCGCGAGGTAGACCGGCGCCGGGCGCAGATCCCGGGCGCGTTGCGCGCTGGTGAGGATCACGGCCGTGCCGCCGTCGGAGATCATGGTCAGGTCCGCGCGCCGCAGCGGGGCCACGATGTACGGGCTGGCCAGGTAGTCCTCGATCGACATCGGCTTGCGGAAGATCGCCATCGGGTTGGTCTGCGCCCATTCCCGCTGCGCGACCGAGACCCAGCCCAGCTGCTCCTCGGTAGTGCCGTAGCGGGCCATGTGCCGCCGGGCGGCCATCGCGGCGGGCCCGGCCACGTGCACGAAGCCGGCCAGCGCCGCCCAGTCGGCGGTGCCGCCGATCGGAGTGGAGAAGTTCGCCTTGGCGCTACGCTGGTTCGACCCGTAGGTCAGCAGCACCGTACTGGCCAGGCCCGCCTGGATGGCCATCGCCGCGATGTGCAACGAGAAACCGCAGGCACCGTAGTCGAGGGTCGTGCTGTAGGCGGGGTTGATGCCCAGCAGCTGCCCCATGTCCTCGTCGATGCCACCGTTCTCCGCCGTTCGCGGTGGCTTGCAGGTCACCAATCCGTCGATCTCGTTCTTGTCGATGCCGGCGTCGGCGAGCGCGAGCACCGCGGCGCGCACCGCGATCTGGTTCCCGGTCTCGCCGGGGATTTCGCCTTGCTCGGTCGCGCCGACACCGACGACGGCCGTCCGGTATCCCTTGTCCATCACGTGCTCCTCGATGTCTGGGCAGGTTTCGACTAGGCAGGTTTCGGTGCCGTGATCAGTGATCCCAGCGTGTCCTGCCATTTCCGCGCGGTCTGCGCGCGTAGTTCGTCGGAGATGTCGCTGCGCTTGAACATCCGGTCCCAGTCGGCCCGCCAGCGGTACGGCTTGCAGGCGTCGATGATCATCGTGCCGAGCGTGTAGTCCTCGATGGCCCGCTTCTGCGGCGTCAGTCCGGCCGGGTTGATGGCGTTGCACCACCGGTCGCGCTCGATGTGCACCTGCGCCGCCGGGTCGACCCTGGTGGTGATCGCCCAGTTGACCGCCGCGGGGTTCGTGGGGTCGATGTCCTCGTCGACGAGCACGAGGTAGCGGGGCGGCCGGTCGGCCAAACCTGCCATGGCGAAATCCGCGATACGCAGGGCATGGCCGGAGTAGTACTGCTTGAGAGAGATCACCAGGAACGGGCCGACCTGGCCGATGCCCTGCACACCCTCGAAGCCTGCCTGTTCCAGCAGGTGCCAGCGCCAGGCCGTCCTGGTGAACCCCATGGCGGCACCGGTGCGGAACCGCAGTGTCGGCTCGCCGAGGATGATCGGGTCGTCGCGCTGGTAGACCGCCCGCACCCGCACCGATGGCTGAGTGAACGCCGACGCGTAGTAGCCGGCTCCCTCGCCCCACGGGCCCTCCAGCCGCGGCGGCTCGTGGTCCGGGTGCAGGATCTCGCCCTCCAGCACCACCTCCGCGGTCGCGGGCATCGGCAGCCCGGTGAGCGGACCCTCGATGAGATCGAACGGCGCGCCGCGCAGGAACCCGCCGTACTCCAGCTCGTTCAGGTTGAAGCCGACGTTCTCCGCTCCGGCGATGGTGAAGGCGGGGTCGTTGCCGAGGCTGATCACGATCGGGCAGTTCTGTCCACGCTCGAAGTACTTGTCGCGGATCACCTGGCCGTTGTGTCCGCCGGCGAGATGATGTCCGAGGGTGTCGCGGTCGTAGACCATGCCCCGGTAGCAGCCGACATTGAGTCGCCCGGTGTCCGGGTCCCGCATGACCGAGGCGCCGCCGGTGGCCAGATAGGGCGCGCCGTCGTCCGCGTGCCACAGCGGCGCGGGGAACTGGGTGAGGTCGACATCGTCGCCGGTCTGGACGCGGCTGAGCACCGGGCCCGTGTCGACCATGCGCGGCGGCACCGGCTGGTAGGCGGCCAGCCGGTCCTTCCACCACCGCACCAGTGGCTGCCCGCGGAGTCCTTCCGGGAACCCGTAGATCAGCCGCATCCGCTCCAGGGAGTCGAACGAGTGGCACGCGATCCGGTAGCCCGGGTGGCCGGGGATGTCATCGAACAGCAGGATCGGGTGGTCGGGTGACCACGCGGTGATCTCGGTGATCGGGCCGATGTCGGACTTGGTGTCCGCGCCTCGCACGGTGCGCAGCTCGCCGAGTCCGTCGACCGCCGCCAGATAGGCCCGATAGTCGTCGAAGTACATGTCGGATCCTTTTCAGCTCGCTGCCACGCGCCGACTGGCGCGTGGGGTCGAACCGGGTGACGTGATACCGCCTGATCGCCCGGTGCGGGCGGTGCGCGGCGCGCGTTCAGGCGATGCCGCGCCGGAAACCGGCCCGGCACAGCTCTCTGCTGACGATCTTGCTGGTCGCGAGGACGGCGGCACCGATCGTCTCGGTCATCGACTGGGCGAACCGCTGCTCCGGGATGGTCACGCAGACGTCGCCGAAGACATTGTCGGCCGCGTCGAACACGGGAGCGGCGAAGCCGACCGCACCGACCGTGCGCTGCCCGTGCGAGCACGCGAAGCCTCGGTGGCGCACCTGCTCCAGCTCGGCCTCGACATCGTCCTCGGTGATGAGCGTCCGGTCGGTGAGCGACGCGAGCCCTGCCGTGTAGATGGCCTTGCGCTCGACCTCGGGCAGGGAGGCGAAGATCGCCAACCCGGTCGCGCCCGAGTGGATCGGTATCCAGTGGTTGAGTCTGGACAGGTACTGCACGGGATGCGCGGTCGGCACGATGTCGATGAACATCATCTGGGTGCGCTTGGCGTCGTAGGCGCCGAACAGCACTGTCTCGTCGCACTCGGCACACAGCGCTTCGAGATGCTTGCGGGCCAGGTGCACTGGTGACAGCTGGGCGGCCACCGAATGGCAGATCCGATAGAGCTCCAGCCCGGCGACGTAGCTGCTCTCGTCGTCCTTCTCCAGCAGCCCGCGGCTTTCGAAGATGCCGAAGATCCGATGCACTGTCGTCGGTGACATGTCCAGGCCACGCGCGACGTGCCGGACACCCCACGGTGGCACCGGGTTCGCCGCGAGCCAGGACAGCACGTCGATGGCCCGCCCGATCGGTTCCCGCTCACCTGACACGCCAGCTCCTCCGATACGTGCTCGCCCGGCGGCTGTACCGCGCGCGACCCTCGCCATACCGAACACGCGACTGATCGGATCGAGTGACGGATTCATGCCGTGAATCCGCGATCGGCGGAGAGGATTTGTTTCGTACAACGGAACAGCCGTTCGCCTCCATGTCCGTAGAGTCATCGCTGCGCGGAAATATGTCAAGAGCACTGCACCATCCGGACGCCGGGCCGGGCGGCTCGAACGACTCCGGGACTCGTTGCCAGCAAAGGGTTTACGACCAGTGTCCACTCTGAGTGTCCGAACGGACACGCGTCCGGCGAATGTCTTGACGGGCCCCGACGGGCCACGTATACATCTACCTACCAGGTGAACAGTACAAACGTTTCGTTCAACGGAACAGCTTAGGCCATTCGGGTCACGGACACTATTTTCCCATTGTCGACCCGATCATATTTGGCCGATGAGAATTCTTTTCCCCGATGAGCATGCGGCCCGTTCCGCAGCAAGGGAGCGCTGGAGACCGATGACCGATCAGCTCGTGACACTCTCCGTCGACGGCCGCGTGGCGCGGCTCGCCCTGGACCGGGGCGAGTACGGCAACCTCATCACCAGCACGATGATGCGGCAACTCGCCGACGCGCTGATCGCGGCGGGCAGTTCGGGTGCCGACATCCTCGTCATCTCCTCGACGTCGGCGGACTTCTCGCTCGGCCGGGACCAGCACGAGGTGCTGCCCGATGGCATGACGCGTGCCGACAACACGAAACTGATCGTGGCCGCCAACGACGCGCTCGCCGGGTTTCCCGGCGTCACGATCAGCTCGGTCCGGGGCAGGGCGATCGGGTTCGGCTGCGGCATGGCGTTGCAGAGCGACTTCACAGTGGTCGCCGACACCGCCGTCCTCGGGTTCGACGAGACGCGGCACGGCCTCTCCCCCGCGTTCGTCATGGGGTATCTGGAGTCGTTCGTCGGCCGCAAACGTGCCGTCGACCTGATCCTGACCGGCCGGCTGGTGCCCGCGCTGGAAGCCGAGCGCATCGGCATGGTGTCGCGGGTGGTCGGCGAGGACGACCTGACGGCGGCCACCGAGGCACTGGTGGCGACGCTGTCCGCTTCGCCCCCCGAACTGCTGCTGCGCTCCAAGCGCTACCTGCACGACGTCCGCGACGTCCACCCCGACCAGCGGATGAACCATGCCCTCGATCGCATGCTCGGCCGACCCTAGGAGGCGGGTGTGCCCACGGCGGTGGTCTACAGCGAGTACGGCGGGCCCGAGGTCCTGCGCCTGGCGGAGATCGGGCAGGCCATGCCCGGTCCTGGCCAGGTGGGCGTCGCGGTCCGGGCGGCCGGCGTCAACCCGGTCGACTGCAAGCAGCGCCGCGGCTCCGGCTTCACCGGCGCCGATCAGCCTTTCGACCAGCCACGACGCCTCGGCATCGACCTCGCCGGGGTGGTCGCGGCTGTCGGGGCGGAGGTCAGCGAGTTCGCGGTCGGCGACGAGGTGTTCGGGCGCGCCGTGGACGGCGCCTACGCGGAGTACGCGCTGTGCGCGGCCGACGACCTGGTCGCCAAGCCGGCCGAACTGCCCTGGGAAGTCGCGGCGAGCCTGGCGGTCACCGTCGAGACGGCGGTGCGGACGCTGCGCCTGCTCGGCATCACCGGGCCCGACGCGGTCGGCAGGACCGTCGTCGTGCACGGGGCGTCGGGCGGCGTCGGCGCGGTGGCCGCCCAGCTCGCGGTGTTGGGTCGAGCGCGGGTCATCGGTACCGCCGGGCCCGGCAACCAGGACCTCGTTCGCTCGTTCGGTGCCGAGCCGGTCGTGTACGGCGACGGCTGGGCGGCCCGGGTACGCGCCCTCGCGCCGGACGGCGTCGACGCGGTGCTGGACGCGCCGGGCAGGGGCGTGCTGGCCGATTCCGTCGCACTGGCCGGAGATCCGGCCCGGGTCGTCACCATCGCCGACCCGGACGCCGAGCGGCTCGACGTCCACTACTCACGGGGCATGGTCCGCCGCCTCGGCATGCGCGAGGTCTTCGCCGAGGTGCTCCCGCTGATCGTTTCGGGGCGCCTGCGCGTCGTCATCGGCGCCCAGTACCCACTCAGTGACGTCGCGGCTGCCCATCGCCTCAGCGAGGGCGGCCATCCCGGCGGACGAATAGTCCTACTCGTCGGGCAGTGGAGCCCGGCGGGGCGGCGGCAGAAGAGGTAACCCATGGCAACAACGCAGCAGCAACCGGCACCCGCCGCTCCCAGTGAACGGCGGCCGGCGGCCGCGCACCCATCGCTTCTCAAGGTCGGTTTCGACGGGACCGTCGGCTGGCTCCAGCACACGGTCATGTCCATCCAGAACGTGTTCGCGATCGTGGGCATGTTCCTGTTCCCCGCGGTGCTCAGTGCGAGCCTGCACCTGAGCCCCGCGGCCACCGCGGAGCTCTACGGCGTCACCTTCGTGGTCGGCGGGCTCGGCACGGTGCTGCAGGCGGTGCTGGGCCTGCGGATGCCGATCGTGCTCGGCCCGTGGGCGGCCTCGCTGGCCGGTCTGATCGCCGCGGGCAAGGTGGCCGGTCTCGGCACGGCGTTCGGCTCGTTCTTCGTCGCCGCGCTCATCTGGCTGGTGCTGTCGCTACCGATCCCCGGCTGGTCCGCGGTCGGCTACATCGGGCGATTGTTCCGGCATCCGCTGCTGTTCGGTGGCGTCATCCTGATCGCGATGACGACGCTGACCTCGGTGACGGTCGTCAACTGGGTCGGTACGCCCAGCAGTCCCGGCTTCGGCGCACCCGCCTGGGTCGGTGGCGGGGTCGCGATCGTGGTCAGCTTCGTGATCCTGCTGCTGGTCCGCGGTCCTGCCCGGTCGACGGCCATGCTCTGCGGGATCGTGGTCGGCGCGCTGGTGTGGGCGCTGTTCCAGCCGATCAGCTTCGCCCGGGTCGGCTCGGCACCGTGGCTGCTCACTCCGCACGTGTTCGGCTTCGGCTTCCACGTCAACGCGGCCCTGGTCGTGTTGTTCTTCCTGCTGCTGATGACCGGCGTCACCAACTCGCTCGCGCTGTACAACGTGGCCGCCGAGTGGGACGGCGTGGAACTGCCGGGCAGACGGATGTCCTGGGGCATCCTGGGCCAGTCACTGGCCACCGTGGCGAGCTCGATGCTCGGCACGTTCTCGGTCACGGTCTACCCGGACAACCTGGCCATCGTGCGCACCAGCCGCATCGGCAGCCGGTGGATCACCATGACGACCGGGTTGCTGCTGCTCGTCGGCGGTTTCATCCTGAAGTTCGACGAGATCTTCGTCAGCATCCCCAGCAACATCGTCGCCGCCGCCGCCGTCGTGCTGTTCGGCGTGATCCTGGCCTCCGGGCTGGAGTCGCTGAGCCGTGTCAAGTGGGACCAGTTGACGCTGCTGGTGATCGGGCCGCCGTTCATGATCGCGATCGGTGGGCTGTTCGTCAACGCGGAGTCGACGGCGCATTACCCGCTGATCGTCAAGACCATCATCTCGCAGCCACTGTTCACCGGCCCCGTGCTGCTGTTCGTGCTGTTCGTGCTGGTCGAGAAAGTCATCCGGCCGCGCCGGGAACGCGCCGACGCGGCCACTGCCGAGTCGGTCGCCGCCCCGGTCGCGGCCCAGAACCAGCGCTGACCAGCAGAGGAGCTGACCGTGCCAACCGTGTTCCTGCACCCGATCGGACTCGACGCGCGACTGTGGGACGACTTCGCGCGCCCCGGTGACCTCGCGCTGAGCTTCCCCGGTTTCGGCGATACCCGGTTGGCCGGTCCGCCCACCTTTGCCGGCTTGGCGGACTTCGTGGCCGACCAGCTGACCGAACCCGCCGACCTCGTGGGGGTGTCGCTGGGCAGCATGGTCGCCCAGCACACCGCCCTGCTGCGGCCGGACAGGGTGCGCTCGATCGTCCTCGCCTGCGGCGGGATGGCCACCAGTCCCGAGACGTCGCGGCAGCGGGCGCGCGACACCCGGGAGGGCGGCATGGCGGGTGTGCTCGACCAGACGCTCGACCGCTGGTTCACCCCGGCGGCGCTGGCCGACGAGGACCACCCCGGTGTCGGCTACGCGCGGCGCAGGCTGCTCGCCGACGACCCGGAGGTGTTCGCCGCGTACTGGGAGGCGATGGCCGAGCACGATCTGCGCGACCGGATCGCGGGCGTGCGCGTGCCGACCACGGTGGTCGCCGCGGCGGGTGACAAGTCCGTCCCGGTCGAGGCGATGCGCGCCATCGCCGAACTCGTCGACGGTGCCCGGTTCGAGGTCATCGACGGGCCCCACATCGTGCCGCTGGAGAACGCCGATGGCTTCCGTGCCGTCCTCGCCGGGCATCTCGGCCGGGTGCCGGCGTGAAGGCAGTGCACGCCATGGCCGACGGTGGCCCGGACGTGCTCGAACTCGTCGAGGTCGACGTGCCCGAACCCGGCCCGGATGACGTGCAGATCGCGGTCCGCCTCGCCGGGGTGAACTTCGCCGACGTCAACGCTCGGCGCGGGACGTACCTCGGCGCGGCGGGCGCCAGGCCACACGGCCTCGGTCTGGACGTGTACGGCGAGGTGTGCGGGGTCGGGTCGAACGTGGCCCACCTGAAGGTCGGCCAGCGGGTGGCCGGCTTCGCGAGCACACCGGGGTACGCGGAGGTCGTCGTCACGTCAGCCCGGCTCGTCTGGGCGGTGCCGGACGGCGTCACCGACGAGGCCGCGGCCGCGTTCCCTGTCGTCGGCCACACCGCGTACCACCTGCTGGTGTCCGCCGCGCGCCTGCGGCCGGGCGAGAACCTGCTGGTCACCGGGGCGGCCGGCGGGGTCGGGCTCACCGTGATCCAGGTGGCCCGGCTGTTGGGCGCGGGCGTGGTGGTCGCCGCCGCAGGGTCGGCCGCCCGGGCGGCGGAGGGCATCGCGGTGGGCGCCGACGTCGCGCTGGACTACTCGGCCGGCCCGCTCGCCGAACAACTGGCCGACGCGGGAGTCGACAAGGTGGCGATCGTGCTCGACGGGGTCGGCGGCGCGGTCCGGCGGGCGGCGCTGGACTGCCTCGGCATGTTCGGCCGGCTGGTGCACTTCGGCAACTCCAGCGGCGAACCCGAGGAACTGCCGTCGCCGCGGCAACTGCGGGAACGCGAGCTGGGTGTCGTCGGCCTGCACCTGCAGCAGTTGCGGCAACGGGCACCGGAGCTGCTGGCGGACAGTGCGGAAGCCATCCTCGGCTGGCTGGCAGCGGGCCGGCTGCGCATCCCGGTGGCCGAGGTGCTGCCCCTGGAACGAGCCGCCGACGCGCATCGGCTACTGGAATCCCGCCAGGTCAAGGGAAAGCTGCTGCTGTCGGTGGCGCCGGGCGGACGCACATGGGAAGGGGCGCGCCGATGACACGGGACTTCCATGGTCGGCTGCCGTGGCTGCGGCCGGACGAACTCGACGAGGAGCAGCGCGCATACTACGACCGGTTGCTCAGCGGCCCGCGCGACCGCGACACGGTCGTCGACGAGCACGGCAGGCTGCACGGAGCGTTCAACGCCAGGCTGCTCGACCCGGCCGTGGGCACGGCGATCCAGCAATTGACCGGCAGCGGGAAATCGTCATCCTGACAATCGCCGAATCGCAGAAATCCGACTACGAATGGCACGGTCACCTCGACGAGGCCCGCCGGGCGGGACTCTCCGGCGCACAACTCGACGCGCTGCGCACCGGGGCACCGGTACCCGATCTCTCTCCGGCCGAGGAATGCGCCCGCCAGGTCGCCGCCACGCTGGTCCGGGAGCATGATCTGTCCGACTCACAATTCGCGGCGACAGCCGAAATGATCGGCACGGTGGCGCTGTTCGACATCGTCAGCCTGGTGGGGCACTACCTGCACACGGCCCTTGCCCTGCGGGTCTGGCAGGTCCCACTGCGACCCGGCGACGAACCCGTCTTCGTCCGACCATAAAAGAATACCGCGATCACATCATTCCCGGCCGGCCAATCGGCAATCGGGAAATTGCGGCCGTCCATTCATTGACGACGCAGTCGACTCGGCCTCTTGACAGTCCACCGGGACGCTCGTAGCGTTTACTTACAACGGAATGGTTGTTCCTTTAAGCGGAACGCTCCGACGTTGTGTCCCGTCTTTCTTCTCTTCGTTGGAGGTAGATCGTGACTTCTGGACGCAGCGGAAACATCGTGATCACCGCGGCTCTGATGCACGGGTTCGGCATGAGTTACGGCGCGTGGATCCACCGCGACGGCGAGCCGTCGGACTACCTGGGTCCGCAGCACTGGATCGACATGGCCCGCAAGGCCGAGGCAGGCAAGCTGCACGCCCTGTTCCTCGCCGAGACCATCACGAACACGGAGTGGGGGCTGCAGACGCCCTGTGGCTCGATGGACACCGCCATCGTGCTGTCGCTGATGGCGGCGGTGACGAACCGGATCGGCCTGGTCGGTACCGCGTCGACGACGTACAACCAGCCCTACGAGCTGGCCCGCCGGTTCGCCACCCTGGACCACCTGAGCCGGGGCCGCGCCGGCTGGAACGTCGTGACGACCTTCAACTCCTCGGTCGCCAAGGCGTTCGGCATGCCCGAGCACCCCGAGCACGACGACCGCTACGTCCGTGCCGCCGAGTTCATCGAGGTGGCCCGGCAGCTGTGGGACACCTACGAGGAGGGCGCGCTGGTCGGCGACAGGGCCAACCGGGTGTTCATCGACCCCGAGCACGTGCACGAGATCCAGCACCACGGGGAGCACTACGACGTGGAGGGCAGGCTGCCCTTCTCGCGCAGCCCGCAGGGCCGGCCGGTGATCTTCGAGGCCGGCTCGTCCTCGATCGGCCGCGACCTGGCCGCGAAGACCGCCGACGTCGTGTTCACCGCCCAGCACACCATCGAGGGCGCGGTCGAATTCCGCACCGACATCCGGCAGCGCGCCGCCGACTACGGCCGCGACCCCGACAGCATCAAGGTGCTGCCCGGCATGGTGGCGATCCTCGGCTCGACCGAGGAGGAGGCGTGGGCACGCAAGGAGGCGCTCGACGACGCGGCCGGCATCGTGGCGAACCTGCGGCAACTGGCAGGCCGGACGGGGATGCCCATCGAGACGCTCGAACTGGACAAGCCGTTCCCGGTGCACCTGATGCCGCCGGACTCGGAGTTCAAGGGCTCGGTCGGCTTCCGGCGCAGCCTGGTCGACCTGGCCGTGAAGGACAACCTGACCGTCCGCGAGCTGCTGCGGAAGACGTCCGGCGCGGTGCATCACCAGATGGTCGGCACCGCGGCACAGATCGCCGACGCCATGGAGGAACGGCTGGCTGCCGGTGCGGCGGACGGGTTCACCATGATGGTCGACGAGCTGCCCTCAGGCGTCGACAACGTGGTCGACCTGCTCGTCCCCGAGCTGCGGTCCCGCGGCCTGTTCCATGACGACTACGAGCACGAGACGCTGCGCGCGAACCTCGGGATCTCGGCTCCGCAGCTGACGTCGGCATGATGACACTCCACCTGCGCCGCAGCCTGAAGAGTTGCTAAGAATCCTTTGGTCAGACGGGATCCTTGACCAGCACTGATGCGCTGCCTACGATTTTCCTTATACGAGAACAGATGTTCCTCTGAAAGGAACAGAGGATGACACCGATGTCTCGATTGGTTCTCGCGCCTGCGGGCGACGATGTGGATGTCGCAGTGGCCCTGCGGTCGGGCAGCCCGGTCGTGTTGTGGTGTGGTGAGCTGGCGAACCCGCTGGCAGTGCTCACGCTGCCGGCGGCGTCGGTCACGCAGGGCAAGCTGGCGTTCCTCGTCCGGCACTGCTCCGGACTGGTCTGCGTGACCGTCCCGGCCACGGACTGCAACCGGCTCGGCCTGCCCGCGATGTCCATTTGCGACGATGAGACCGCACCGGCAGCGCAGCTGCGGGTATCGGTGGACGCCGCGGACGGCATCGGCACCGGGATCTCCGCGCACGACCGGGCGCACACCGCCCGGTTGCTCGCGGACCCCCGGTCGGACCGGGAAATGTTCCGCAGGCCCGGCCACCTGCTGACCGTGCGGGTGGACGCTCCACCCCTCGCCGGCGGCGGGCGGCGGACCATCGCCCAGTCGGTCGCGGATCTGATGCGTTCGGCCGAACTGGGTGGGTTCGGCGTCTACAGCCATCTCGTCGGCGAGGACGGCCTGCAGTTGGCTGGTCTCGCCGATGCGGCCTCGTTCGCGGCCACACATGGCATGCCGTTGACAGGGAAGGGAGTGTGACGTGGTCGAGCAGTCCTTGGTCGAGCCGGCACGGCTGCGCTCGGTGATGGGCAGGTTCTGCACCGGCCTCGCCGTGATCACCGCGACCGACGCCGACGGGCCACAGGGCATGCTGGTGCAGTCACTGACCAGCGTGTCCCTGGACCCACCGCTGGTGTTGTTCTGCCCGCAGAAGACCTCGACGTCGTGGCCGCGCATTCGAGCCACGGAGGCGTTCGGCGTCAATATTCTCAGTGCGGCGCAACATCACCTGTGTTCGGTGTTCGCGACCTCGGGTGCGGACAAGTTCGACGGTGTCGAATGGCAGCCGCACGACTCCGGCGCCCCGGTACTCTCAGGCCACCTGGCGTTCCTCGGCTGCCGAATCCACGCCGTGCACGACGCGGGCGACCACGAGATCGTCGTCGGTCTCGTCGAGGACATGGTCGCGTCCGACATGGACGATCCATTGTTGTTCTACCGTGGGAGGTTCGGCCGATGGGCAGCGTGACCGTAGCGGACAACGACACAGTGGATGGCGCCGAGCCCTCGCGGCGGGAGCCAGTACTGCGTGCCTTCGCCCTGCTCGCCACGATGCTGGACTTCGACGGCAAACCGTTCGGGGTGCGCGAGCTCGCCGAGGCGGCAGGGCTGCCGGTCACCAGTGTGCACCGCGCGCTCGGCGCGATGAGCAACGCGGGCATGGTGCGCAGGCACGTGGACGGCACCTACGACATCGGGTTCGAGTTCTTCCGGCTGGCCAGTCGGGCTGCCGCGTTGATGCCGGTGCGGCGGGCCGCCCAGCCGGTGTTGGAGGAGCTGGTCGCCCGGTGCGGGGAGTCGGCGATCCTGGGTCTGTACGACCCGCGCCGGCACATGATGATGATGAAGACGTATGTCAGCTCCGGGCATCCGTTGCAGTATCGGATGGACCTCGATGTCTGGAGCCCGATCTACCTCGGAGCGACCGGCCTGGCGGTACTCGCCGCGCTGACCGATCACGAGTTGGACGCCGCGATCGGTCAGTACGGCGTTGCCGCGCTGACCGACCCGGCCGTCACCGACCGGGCCCGGCTCGACGCCGAGCTGGCGCTGACCCGCGAGCGTGGATACGCGTTCACCATCGGAGCCGGGATACCGGGTGCGGTGGCCATCGCCGCGCCGATCTGGGGTTCGGCGGGCGAACTGCTCGGTGACATCGTCGTCACCTTCCCGGACGCGCGGTTCGACCCCAACCGGGAGAAGCCGCTCGCCGCGCACGTACGGGCAGCGGCCACCGAGCTGACCTATCGCCTCGGCGGCTCGCCCGCCCGCGTCGCCGCGGCGAGCTGACCGAAACGGGGACGATGATGGTGGACGATGCCCAGGCCTACATCGACGACATGGCGCGCAGCCGCGGCTACGTGCTCGACTATCACAAGCGGATGGCCAAGGCCGACTTCCCGGTACTGCAGGCCGCGAACAACCTGATCTCCGCCGCCTATCTCGACCAGCGCACCCTTGACCGGCGGACGAAGGAACTCATCTTCGTCACCACGCTGACCGTGATGCGCGCCGCCAAGGGCCACATCCAGAGTCACATCCGGGTCGCGCTCGACCTGGGCGTCACACCGACGGAGATCCTGGAGGCCATCGAGATCGTGCTGCCCGAAGCGGGAGTCGTCGCGTTCCAGGCCGGCTTCGAGGCGTGGCAGGAGGTGGTCGGCGCCGAGGCCATCGAGCCGACCGTGCTCGTACACGATGGCGGATCCGGCGGCCAGGCCGGCTGACCGCGCCGGGTGATCAGTGGGTCGAGTTCGAGTTCCTGGCTGCGCGCCGCCGAAGCGCGGACCGATTCGTGGTCCGCGCCTCAGCGGGTTGCGCCCATCGGGCGTTGTCGCGGTCGCGTTAGAGCTGCTAACACAATGGCGTTCGATCAGGGAGCGGCGTCCAGGTGCGCCGGCTGCAAGGCGGAGGAGGTCCCGGTACCGCTGTTGTACCGGGGCCGACGACAACGCCGCAGATGGCGTGCCTGGACGACGCGAGCCGAACAGTTATTGTGTTAGCAGCTCTTAGCCCAGCGGCGCCGCGACGATCCAGCTCACGTCATCGGCCCACGAGGTGGCGCTGTCCCACGCGTTGGCTCCGCCGTCGCTGGCGATGAACACGGTGAAGTCGAAGTGCCGGATGTACTGGTTGGTGAAGTTGACCGACTGAAATGACGTGCCTTGGCCGTTCATGCCCGGTTGCGGACAGAAGGTGCCGTCCTGCGCGAACTGCGCGGTGCCGTCGTTGGGTTCGAGGAACAGTTCGAAGTTGAAATGTCGGAGGTACTGGCCCGGATCGTTGGCCGACTCGAACGAGACGCAGGAACTGTTGGCCAGACCGGCGTGCACGATCCAGGTGGCGTCGGCCCTGGCAGTGGCCGAACTGGTGGAACTGGTCGCGGAGATGACGACAGTGGTGTCGGTGTCGTCGTGCCGGATGTAGTCGCCCGTGCAGCACGCGGTCGTCGCGCGCAGCGAGATCCTCGAACCGGGTGCGGGACCGACCGAACCCGCCGGGGCGGTGGCGTATCCGGCCGCGGCGACGTTGGCCTGTACCGCGGTGTCGGTGGCATCCGACGGCGCCCCTGCCGTCATCACGCCCTCGAAGAAGCTGCCCGCGGACGAGTTGCTGTTGTCACCACCGGTGCCCAGGATGATGGCGCCCTCCTGGTGCATCGGGATGTAGCCGCCGATGTTGGGCAGGGAACCGCTGAACCAGGTGGTCAGGCCACCCACTGGGAGTTCCCGCCCTTGATCGCGTAGGTACTGGTGCCGTTGGTTTTCACCAGCGCTGTGACAAAGGTGCTGTTGTTGCCATGGTTGCTGGTGTCCGAGCCGTTGGCGCCGGCGAACAGCCCGTTCTCCAGGTCCGCCTGTACCCACGGCCCGGCGCCCGAGCACGGAGCGAACCAGCACTCGGTGCCGAAGTTGATCGCGCTCATGTGCCCGTTGCCGTTGTCACGGCTGTTGGTCTCGGCGTTGCCGTAGTCGAAACAGCAACCGCCGTTGACGTGCGTACCGGAGGCGACCATGTACTCGTCCTGCGCCGCACTGCCGGTGGCGACACCCGACGTGGCATTGTCGCGGTAACCCATGCCCGGCGCGATGAACACACCGTAGGCCTTGTGGCCGCCGACGGTGATCGGCAGCGCGTTGGCGGTCGCACCGCGGTCCTGACCGCCGTTGCCGCCAGGGCCCTCGATGGTGAGGTCGTTGTGCCGCGCCGACTGGTCGTAGATCCGGGTGATCGCACAGGAAGTGTTGGCGCAGAACGAGTCCTGCGCGGCAGCGTTGGCCACCCCACCGGCGGAGAGCACGCCGATGTTGGCGAAGGTGTTGTCGGACGAGCGTTGCACCTGATACAGCGAACCGTTGTACGCACCGAACAGCGCGCGCACCGTGCTGTGCGCCGCCACACAGGGAGTACCCGCCGAGGCGAAGATGTCACACGGACCCTGAACGGCGGCCTGCGATGGCGAGGCAGTGCCGACCACGACGCCGACGGCCAGCGCGATCGTGGTTCCTGTTGTCAGTAATGTCCTTCGGAGACGCCGAATCCATGGTCGAGCAGCCATGGTGAACTCCTTTGTTCATCGAGAGTGGACTGCCGCCGCCCAGGAAAGGCAGGATCGTGGTCACTTCCCGGCGAGCAGACGGCGCTCAGCGCGCAGGGGTTACCGGCACCGTGCGACCTGCACACAGTCCGCCTGCCTGTCTCGACACGAGCCTATGTTAGCGCTAACATTTCGTCAGGTCCGCGACATCCGAAACCTCCGGGCAGATTGTGCGCTGAGCAGCGTGGCGATCCTCACTATCGCGCCGCCCGAATAGTGCGTCAAGGTGTGGCACACAGGTTCGTATTAACGTGAACACGCGCCGGAGCCCGGCGCCTGGGTGGCTGGAAGGCGGCCAGGCACCCGCTGCCGGTGCCCGAATACGGCGGGAAACCCGAAACCTCCCTTGCGGTGGCGGATCACCCGACTGCGCTGTTTGTCGGTGCCGCGCGCAGATCGCAAGCGGGTCACGAACCCTTGACGCCGATCTATGTTCACGCTCACAATCGGCGTCGCACGATGGCGGCCCCGTACGACGGCGTACGGGAAGGGAGGCGAGGCTGGCCATGCGGATCATCGAAGGCAACCGTGCTCCGGTGATGGCCGATGTCGCCCGGATCGCCGGTGTCTCCCATCAGACCGTCTCGCGCGTACTCAACGACCACCCCCACGTACGTCCCGCCACTCGGGACCGGGTGCTCGCGGCCATCCGTGAACTCGGCTACCGGCCCAACGTCGCCGCCCGCACTCTCGTCACGCGGCGCACCAGGACGTTGGGAGTCATCGGCTTCAACACCACTCTGTACGGTCCGGCCTCGATGCTCTACGGCATCGAGCAGGCAGCCAAGCAACACGACTACTTCGTGACCGTCGCCGCGCTGGCCGCGCTCGACCGGCGGTCCGTGCTGGACGCCGCGGAACGGCTGCGTGACCAGGCGGTCGAGGGCATCATCGTGATCGCTCCGCAGACGACCGCCGTCACCGCGCTGACCAACATGCCATCCGACGTGCCGCTGGTCGCGGTCGGCTGTGGCACGCACGCCTCGCTGATCGCCTCGGTCGCGATGGACAACGAGGCAGGTGCGCGGCGCGCCACTGCGTACCTGCTCGACCTCGGCCACCGGACCGTGCACCACATGGCAGGCCCGGCTTCCTGGCTCGACGCGCAGGAGCGTGAGTCCGGCTGGCGGCACGCCCTGCAGGCACGGGACGCACCGGTGCCCGAACCGCTGGCCGGCGGCGACTGGTCGGCCCGCACGGGATTCGAGTACGGGCAACGCATCGCGCGCGACCAGTCGGTGACCGCCGTCTTCTGCGCTAATGACGACATGGCGCTCGGCCTGCTGCGTGCGCTGCACGAGGCGGGACGGCGGGTGCCGGAGGACGTGAGCGTCGTCGGGTTCGACGACATCCCGGACGCCGAGTACTTCGGACCACCGCTGACGACTGTTCGACAGGACTTCGACGAACTCGGCAGGCGCGCACTCGCCAGCCTGATCAGCCTCATCGACGCGCCGGCGGCTCCCGGCCAGAAGCCCGGTACCAGGGCGGACATGCCCCAGGTGTCGATCGAACCGAGTCTCATGGTCCGTGCCTCCGCCGCCCCGCCGCCCAGATCCGCCAGAGCCGACGCGCCCTGACCGACCCGCCCTCGCCATCCGGCTGTAGTCGAGAGAGCCCGCCATGAATGTTAGCGCTAACATCCGCAGCGACGACCAGTACGTGATCGGTGTCGACTTCGGCACGCTGTCCGGCCGGGCACTGGTCGTCCGGGTCACCGATGGCCTGGAGATGGGTACCGCGGTGCGCGAGTACCCACACGGCGTGCTGGACGATGCGCTGCCCTCCGGTGTCGGGCTGCCGCCCGACTGGGCACTTCAGCACCCCGACGACTACCGCGATGTCCTGCGCGCGGCCGTGCCCGCCGCGCTGGCCGATGCCGGGGTCGGCTCCCGCGCAGGTCATCGGCATCGGCATCGACTTCACCGCGTGCACCGTGCTGCCGACGCTGGCGGACGGCACGCCACTGTGCGAGCTCGCCGAGTACCGCGACCGGCCGCACGCCTACGTCAAACTGTGGAAACACCATGCCGCCCAGTCGCAGGCCGACCGGATCAATGCCTTGGCACACAAGCGAACCGAGCCGTGGATCGCCAGGTACGGCGGCAAGATCTCCGCTGAGTGGCAGTACGCCAAGGGCCTGCAGCTGCTGGAGGAGGACCCGCGAGATCTACGCGCGGGCCGCGCGGTGGATCGAGGCGGCGGACTGGATCACCTGGCAGCTGTGCGGCGTCGAGACCCGCAACGCCTGCACCGCCGGGTACAAGGGCCTCCTGCAGGACGGTGTTCGCCCGTCACGCGCGTTCCTGACCGCGCTGCACCCGGACTTCGCCGACTTCGACGCCAAGCTCGACCAGGCCGCAGGCCAGGTCGGTGTCGCCCCGCTCGGCACCCGGGCGGGCGGCCTCACGCGCGCGAGCGGCGGCCTGGACCGGGCTGCCCGAGGGCATCGCGGTGTGCGTCGGGAACGTCGACGCCCACGTGACCGCACCGGCGGCGCAGGCCGTCGAGCCAGGCCAGATGGTCGCCATCATGGGCACCTCGACCTGCCATGTGATGAACGGCGAACAACTCGTCGAGGTGCCGGGCATGTGCGGTGTCGTCCGACGGCGGGATCGTCGGGGCTCTGTGGGGCTACGAGGCCGGCCAGAGCGGCGTCGGCGACATCTTCGCCTGGTTCGCCGAGCAGTCCACGCCCGGCGAGGTGCGGGCCGAGGCCGCCGAACGCGGTCTGTCCGTACACGATCTGCTGACCGAACAGGCCGCCGCACAGCCGGTCGGCGCGCATGGACTCATCGCCCTGGACTGGCACAGCGGAAACCGCTCGGTACTGGTGGACCACCATCTGTCGGGCGTGATCGTCGGCCTGACGCTCGGCACCAGGCCGCACGAGGTCTACCGCGCCCTGCTGGAGGCGACCGCCTTCGGCACCAGGGTCATCATCGACGCGTTCGAGGACAACGGCGTTCCGGTCCACGAGCTGGTGGTCGCGGGCGGTCTGCTCCGCAACGGCTTCCTGATGCAGTTGTACGCGGACATCACGCGGCGGCCCCTCAGCCTCATCGGGACGGCCCAGGGCCCGGCGCTCGGGTCCGCGATCCACGCCGCCGTGGCGGCGGGGATGTACCCGGACGTGCCCGCGGCGGCACGTGCGATGGGCAAGGTCGAGCGTGCCGCGTACACGCCCGACCCGGTACGCGCCGCGGGCTACGACTCGCTCTACGAGGAGTACGTGCGGCTACACGACTACTTCGGGCTCGGCGCGAACAAGGTGATGCACCGGCTGCGGCAGCTCCGGCTGGACGCGTACCAGCGGGCGCCCGATGGGAGCGCGAACATCGATCGGGAGGGCTCGTGACCATGCGTTCGTCAGAGACGGATCCGGCCCTGCGCGCGGTGATCACGCGGCTGCGCCGCCAGGTCTGCGACCTGCACGCGCTGTTGCCCGCCAATGGTCTGGTGGCCTGGACGTCCGGCAACGTGTCGGCACGCGTGCCCGGCACGGGCCTGATGGTGATCAAGCCCAGTGGCCTGGACTACGAGGCGCTCACGCCCGAGTCGATGGTCCTGTGCGACCTGGACGGCAATGTCGTCGACGGCGAGTACTCGCCGTCGAGCGACACCGGCTCGCACGCCTACGTCTACCGGCATCGCCCCGACGTCGGGGGCGTGGTGCACACACATTCGACGTACGCGACAGCGTGGTCGGCGCGCGGCGAGGCGATCCCCTGCGTGATCACCGCGATGGCCGACGAGTTCGGCGGCGAGATCCCGGTCGGGCCGTTCGCGCTGATCGGGGACGAGGCCATCGGCAAGGGAATAGTGGAAACACTCGCGGGACACCGCTCTCCCGCTGTGCTGATGCGCAACCACGGGGTCTTCACGATCGGCCAGGACGCCCGCGCGGCGGTCAAGGCAGCGGTGATGACCGAGGACGTAGCCCGCACGGTGCACCTGGCGTACGCCTACGGCAAGCCGGACCCGATCCCGAGCGCCGACATCGACGCACTGCACCACCGGTACACCCATGCCTACGGGCAGCAGCCCACTGCGGACGGAGCCAGCGAACAATGACGTCACCGGACCCCACCCCCGCCGAGTCCGACTTACCCGAGATCTGGTTCCTCACCGGCAGCCAGCACCTCTACGGTGAGGAACTGCTGGAGCAGGTCAGCGGACAGTCCCAGGGCATCGCCGAGGCGCTCGCGTGGGCGCTGACCGGGCGGGGCGGCGTCCCCGTCCGCGTGGTGTGGCGGCCGGTGCTGACCACCGCGGCGGCGATCCGCCGGGTGTGCCTCGACGCGAACGGCGACGACCGCTGCGTCGGGCTGATCACCTGGATGCACACCTTCTCCCCCGCCAAGATGTGGATCTCCGGACTCGACGTCCTGCGCAAACCGCTCCTGCACCTGCACACACAGGCCAACCGGGCGCTGCCATGGGCCACCATCGACATGGACTTCATGAACCTCAACCAGGCCGCCCACGGCGACCGCGAGTTCGGGTTCGTCCAAACCAGACTCGGTGTGCCGCGCAAGACCGTCGCCGGGCACGTCAGCGACCCCTCGGTGATCCAGCGCGTCGGTTCGTGGGCCGGCGCCGCTCTCGGCCTGGCCGAGCTGCGAACGCTGCGGCTGGCGAGGTTCGGCGACAACATGCGCGATGTGGCCGTGACCGAAGGGGACAAGGTCGAGGCCCAACACCGTTTCGGTGTCTCGGTCAACACCTACGGGGTCAACGATCTGGTGGCCGTCGTCGACGCGGTCGCCGACACGCGGATCACCGACCTGGTCAAGGAATACGAGGGTGCCTACCGGGTGGCCGCCGCCCTGCGCGCGGGCGGCGAGTGCCACGCCTCGCTGCGCTATGCCGCACGTGTCGAACTCGGTCTGCGGGACTTCCTGGCCGACGGTGACTTCCATGCGTTCACCACCAACTTCGAGGATCTCGGCGGGCTGCGCCAACTGCCGGGTCTGGCAGTGCAACGGCTGATGGCCGACGGTTACGGCTTCGGCGCCGAAGGCGACTGGAAGACCTCGATGCTGTTGCGCACGCTCAAGGTCATGGGCGCGGGCCGGTCCGGCGGGACCTCGTTCATGGAGGACTACACCTACCACCTTGAGCCAGGACACGAACTCATTCTCGGCGCGCACATGCTCGAGGTCTGCCCATCCATCGCCGCGCGGACACCGTCCTGCGAGATCCACCCGCTGTCCATCGGCGCGCGCGAGGACCCGGTGCGCCTGGTCTTCGCCGCGGCCCCCGGTCCCGCCGTCGTCGTCGGCCTGGCGGATCTCGGCGACCGGTTCCGGCTGGTGGCCAACGAGATCGACGTCGTCGCACCGCTGGCAGCACTGCCCAGGCTGCCGGTCGCCCACGCGGTGTGGGCACCGCGGCCGAACCTGAGTACCGCGACCGAAGCCTGGCTCATCGCAGGCGCCCCGCACCACACGGTGCTCTCCACGGCCGTCGGTACCGAGGAACTGACGGACCTGGCCGAGGCCCTCTCCGTCGAACTCCTGGTCATCGACGCCGACACCGCAGTCGGCCAGTTCGCCAAGGAACTGCGCTGGAACCAGGCGTACCACCGCCTGGCCCAGGGGCTGTAGCACCGCGCCCGGTCCGTCGAACGCATCCCGCACTCGAACAGCTCAACCGGTATGACTCCGAGAAGGACGTGATCAACGATGATCAGTACCAGAACGTTCCGCACTGTCGCCGTCTCCTGCACCGCGGTTCTCATGGCACTCACAGCGGTGTCCTGCTCCAAGAGCCCGGGTGGCACCACCACCACAGCGGCTCCCGCCCGGCAGATCACCCTGCAGGGCTCGGTCACGTTCAACCAGGCCAATCTCGCCAAGCTCGACGCGGCCCTCAAGTCGGCGCTGGCCGGGAAGGATCTGTCGAAGGTCAACATCGCGATGGTGGTCAACGTGGCCGCCGACTACTGGAAGGCCGGCCAGGTCGGCTTCCAGAAGGGCTGCTCCGACCTCGGCATCGCCAGCGGCAAGTGCACCTTCTTCGCACCGCCGAACGGCAAGCTGACCGAACAGAGCTCGGAACTGGAGACGCTGCACTCCCAGGGCATCACCGGATACTCGATCTCCGCGATCGACCCGACCTCGGCGGCGGGGACCATCCACAAGGACGTCTCGCAGGGCATCGACGTGCTCGCCATCGACTCGCCGCTGCCCGGCACCGACGCGGCATCGCTCTACCTCGGTACGCCGAACTTCACCGCCGGGTTCCAGGCGGGCACCGCGATGAAGCAGGTACTCGGCGGCAAGGGCAAGATCGCCATCCTCGTCGGGTCGTTGACCGCGGCCAACTCCACGCAGCGCATCGCGGGATTCCAGAGCGCGCTCAAGGGCACCAGCATCACGATCGCGCAGAAGGTCAACGACAACCTCTCGGCCAGCACGGCGACCTCGGATGCCGAGACCATCCTGGCCAACAACCCGGACGTCAACGGCCTGTACGGGGTGTACTCCTACGACGGGCCCGCCCTCGCCCAGGCCGTGCAGTCGGCGGGCAAGACCTCATCGGTGCACATCGTGTCCGACGACTCGGACGCGCAGACGCTGCAGTTCATCAAGTCCGGCGTGATCTCCGGCGCGGTCGTGCAGATGCCCTACCAGCAGGGCTACACCGGCGCGCTCGTACTGACCGCGCAGAAGGTACTGGGCAAGGCAGCGACGATGGCGATCGTCCAGCCGTACCTGGAGTCCGACGGTTCCACTCTCAGCTCCGGGGTCGGCCTGCTGACCAAGTCCGACCTCGGTCAGTACCAGACCCTCGAGTCGCAGCTGGGAATCAGCTGACGATGACGGACACGGGTAACATCCCCGGCCGCGCGGTCACCGCGCGGCTGCGGGGGGTGCACAAGTCCTACGGCCCGGTGCGCGTACTCGACCTACCCGAGCTCGACCTCTACGCCGGCCAGGTCGTCGGCGTGGTCGGTGAGAACGGCGCGGGCAAGTCGACCCTGATGGGCACGCTGGCGGGTTCGGTGCACCGGGACGGCGGCGAGATCGAGATCGACGGCACGAGCCTGGTGGCCGGTTCGACCGAGGCGGCCGGGGCGCTCGGCGTCGCACTGGTGTCGCAGGAGTTCCCCCTGGTCGGTCAGCTCTCGGTGGCGGAGAACCTGCTGCTGGGCCGTCGCCCTCGGCAGTCGCGCAGGCGGATCCTGGTGGATCGCGCCGCACAGCGTGCCGAGGCCGAAGCGATGCTGGCCGAGATCGGTCTGTCCCCCAAGGCCATCCCGGTCACCCGCCAGGTACGCACGCTGCCCGTGCCCACCCGTCAGATGATCGAGATCGCCAAGGCCTGGGGGCACGAACCCAGCCTGCTCATCCTCGACGAGCCCACCTCGTCACTCGGGCCCGTCGAGGCGACCAAGGTGTTGCGGCTTGCCCGGCAACTGGCCGAAAGCGGTGGCACCGTGCTGTTCATCGGCCACCGGCTCGACGAGGTTCGCGAGGTGAGCGACCGGATCATCGTGCTGCGCAACGGAAGGCTGGTCGCGGACCTCACACCGGCCGAGGCCACCGAGGAGCGGTTGATCCGTGAGATGGTCGGCGGCGAGGTCTCGCACGGCGAGCCGAAGGTCAGGAACGCGGCCACCCCGCTGCTACTCGAACTCGACGGCCTGACCGCCGACGGACTCGGCCCCGTCGACCTACAGGTGTACGCGGGCGAGATCCTGGGCGTGGCGGGGCTGATGGGCTCCGGCCGGAGCAGGCTGATCCACACCGTCGCCGGTGCCCAGCCCGCCACGGGCGGTTCGATGCGCCTCGGTGGCGAGCCCTACGCGCCGCACGGGCCCCGCGACGGCGCGGCCGCGGGTATCGCCCTGATTCCCGAGGACCGCAAGGAGCAGTCGCTCGTGCTGTTCGCACCGATCCGGGCCAACGTCACGATCCCGATCCTCAAACGGATCAGCAACCGCGGGCTGCTCGGCCCCCGGCGGGAACGCACCGAGGCCCAACGGATCGCCGCCGGCGTCAACGTCCGGATGCAGTCGGTGGATCAGCCGATCGGTTCGCTGTCCGGCGGCAACCAGCAACGGGCGGTCTTCGGCCGGGCATTCGCCACCGAGCCCCGGTTGCTGTTGCTCGACGAGCCGACCCGTGGCGTCGACGTGGGGGCCAAGGCGGAGATCTACGACCTCATCGACCGCGCGGCGGAACAGGGCATGGCGGTCGTGGTCGCATCGTCCGAACTAGAGGAACTGCTGTGGATCTGTCATCGCATCGCCGTGATGAACCACGGCCGGGTGGTGGAGGTCATCGACCGCTCCGAGGTCACCAAGGAACGGATCATGAAGGCGGCCGCGGGCACGTCCCCGGCCACCGCGAGCATGCTCAGGAACGGAGTCGCACGATGACCGCGCACAGCACCCTGACTCCCGAGGTGGCGACGACGCGCGAGCGGCCCGCCGTGGTCCGGCTGGCACGCAGACTCGCCGAATCCCCGGAGGCCGGCGTCATCCTCGCCTGCGTCGTGGTTTTCGTCGTCATCGGGGTGAACGCACCGACCTACGTGTCCACGGGCAACCTCCAGGTGATGGGCCGTGACCTGGCTCAGGTCGGCATCCTCGCGGTCGGTGAGTCGGTGGTCATCCTCACGGGCGGCATCGACCTGTCGGTCGGCGCCCTCGCGGGCCTGGCCGGCATCCTGGTGGCCTGGTTCAACGTCAACCACGGGATGCCCGCGCCGGTGGCGATCGTCATCACGCTGCTGATCTGCGCGGCGGTGGGTTTCTGGCACGGCGCTCTGGTGACCCGGCTCAACGTGCCACCGTTCGTCATCACCCTGGTCACGTACACGGTCGCGCAGGGCCTGGCACTCGCGATCACCACCGGCACGCCCATCAACAACATCAGCCCGCTGTTCAGTGATCTGAGCCAGTTCTACATCGGCCCGGTCCCGGTGCCCGCGCTGTTCTTCATCGGCGCGGTGCTCATCACGTGGTTCGTGCTCGAACGCACCTACGTGGGACGGCAGATCTACGCTGTCGGCGGCAACCGGGAAGCCGCTCGCCTGGCGGGGATTCCCGTCGCCCGCCGGGTCATCTCCGCCTACGTGTTCAGTTCCGTGCTCGCCGCCGTGGTCGGCATCCTGGTGATCGGCCGGATGAACGTCGCGGATCCCTCGGTCGGTCCCGGCTGGGAGCTGACGGCCATCGCGGCCGCCGTGGTCGGCGGCATGTCGCTGTCCGGCGGCGAAGGCCGGATCATCGGCATCGCGGCAGGCGCGATCCTGCTGGAATTCATCGCCAACGGCCTGCTGGCGCTGCACGTCAACACCTACTACCAAACCGTGGCGCAAGGTGTCGTGCTCGGTATCGCGATCCTGCTCGACCGGTTGCGCGCACGCTACTTCGGCCGTGGTCGCCGATAGCCGGCCGCAGGACAAGTGCGCCAACGCGCAGCGTGATCATGCGCGGGGGCCGATCGCCGCGCCAGAGCCCGCGCGTCGCGGACAGCTGGTGGCGGTGATCATCCACTCGCCGGATCCGACATCGAGGCCGCGCCGAGCAGTCAGCTCATCGGACAGGCAACCCGGGGAGGATGTCACGGCGGTGCCCGACCTCACGGTCGCACGCCGCGTTCTGGTGGACGTCCGGCCCTCGCGATCCCGCGCCCCACCTCACGCTGTCCGCACCGCCTTCTGGTGCCCGGACGGCATCCAGCCCTCACCATCCCGCGCCCACCTCACGCTGTCCGCACCGCCTTCTGGTGCCCGGACGGCATCCAGCCCTCACCATCCCGCACCCACCTCACGCTGTCCGCACCGCCTTCTGGTGCCCGGACGGCGTGTGCCCGGACGGCGTCCAGCCCTCACGATCCCGCACCCCACCTCAGGCTGTCTGCACCGCCTTCTGCTCGGTCGAGACGAGGGCGACGCGCTGACTGTCGAGTTCGTCGACGTCGCAGTCGGGCAGCGTGAGCGCCAGGTCGAAGTCCGCCAGGGCGGCATCGCGACGACCACAGGCTGCCAGGGCGATACCCCGGTTGAGCAGCAGGTCCGGGTCGTCGCCGAGCACTGCGAGCGCGGCGGTGAGGTCCTCGACGGAGTCCGTGGGCCGGTTCAGCTCGAACCGGGCGGTGGCACGGTTGACCAGAGCCGCAGGGTAGGCCGGGTCGACCAGCAGCGCGGCGTCCAGGTCGGGTAGAGCGGCCGCGGGTGAGCCCTCGTCGAGCCGGATCATGCCGCGCAGGCACAGCATCCGGGCGTCGGTGGGCCGCAGCCGCAGGCCGTGTTCGACGTCGGCCAGCGCTGCCTCGGCGTTGCCCTCCGCGTAGTGCAGTTCGGCTCGGCTGAGCCGGGTCTCCGCGTCGTCGGGCTCCATGTCCAGCACGAGGTCGAAGTCGGTGATGGCGCTGGCGTGGTCGCCCAGCTCGACGTGGAGGGCGGCTCGGTTGTGGAACAGTTCCGGGAACGGCGGCCCGATCTCCACCGCCCGGTTGTAGTCGGCCAGGACGCCGTCGAGGTCGCCTCGCTTGCGGGACACCTTGGCCCGTTCGGACAGGTAGTCGGTGTAGTGCGGATCCAGCTCGATCAGCGAGGTGAACCCCTCGTATGCCTCGTCGTAGCGGTGCAGCGCGGCGAGGAGCCGGGTGCGGTTGTAGACCAGTTGGGAACGGTGCAGTACCCACTCGCCCGGGTCGAGTTCGCCGTCGAGCCGGGCCAGTACGCCGTCCACGAGCTCCAGGGCGCGGTCGAGGTTGCGCCGATGCATCTCGATCAGCGCCATGCCATTCTCCTGGAACCCGGTGAGCAGCATGCGCTGCTTCGGGTCGGGCAGGCCGGAGGCGAGGGCGATGGCGTTGTTCTCCCATTCCACAGCCAGTTCGTGCTGCCGTGGCTCGACGAAGCGGGTGTAGATCATCGCCAGGAAGTAGCTGGTGGTCATGTGCACCAGTGGGTCGGCGTACCGGCGCCGTAGCTCGCCGCACAGCTCGATCGCTTCGTCGAGCCTGCGCAGACCGATGATCTGCGCGATCAGCAGGTGCGAGAGTTTGCGGTAGCGCTCCGGGTCCCGTTCCGGATCCGCGAGGGCGCGACCCTGCTCGCACAGTTCCACCACCATGGCGGTGAACCCGGCCCGGGTGGCGTACTCGGCCGCGTCCAGGTAGGCGCCGACCCCGGTACCGCCGGGGTCGCTGCCACGACCGCGGTGGAACGGCAGCGAGGCGACCAGCAGGCTGGGGTGGACGTCGGCGCGCGCGAGTTCCCCGGCTCGCCGGTCGTGCAGGACCGCCTGCTCGCCGGGCGACAGCGCGAGGTAGGCGGCGCGGGCGCGCGGATCGTCGCAGGTGCCGTCGGAGTCGACCCAGTCCGCGGCCGTGGCCGGGATCGGCTCGGCGGGCAGGTCGGGCGCGCCGCGCCGCTCGGCGCAGGTCGTGAGTACGGCTTCCAGGTCGGCGTCGACGTCGCCGGTGCTGCCGACGACCACGGGCCAGGTGGTGGCGTCGATCCGGCGCAGGAACAGGGCGACGAAGTCGGCGGTCGTGCGGTCGGCGTCGTGCAGACCGTCGAAGATCAGCACGGGGAGTTCGCCGCCGTCGGCACTGATCCGGCGGGCGTACTCGCGCAGGAAGGTGACGATCCCCTGGTTCATGCAGCGGACCATCAGCTCGTTGTACCAGCGCGTGCGTTCCTCCATCGGCGCGTCCGCGGCCAGCGTCTGCGGGGCGGGGCCGACGACCTCGGCGAACTGGGGCATCCCGTCGAGGAGTTCGAGCCGGTGGAACGCGACCAGGTCCGGCCAGCGTTCCTGGGCGTGCGGCAGGACCTCGGCGAGGATGGTGTCGACACCGGTGTAGGGACCACGCAGGCGCCGGTGGCAGTGAGCGAGGACGAACCGCCTGCCCGCGACGGCCGGGTGGAACACGGCCTCGCGGTCGCGTGCGCGGGTACCGGTGACGTGCAGGTGCCTGGTCATCATCAGTTGCCTCCAGTGTCGACCGCGAGCCGCGGCTTGCGGCTGGTGTCCAGACGGCGTTTCCGACGGGCGAGGACGGCGGGCAGCGCGAACTGCGCCACCAGCAACAACAGGGACACGACCGCGTCCCAGAACGCGGTGCCGTGATCGGCGGAGACCAGGCCGGCGAGAAGCAGCCGGACGAACTTGATCAGTACGGGAACGGTCAGGAACACGGTCACGGAGACCGCGGCGAGGATGCCCACGCAGATGAACCAGCCGTACCAGGCGCCGATCCGCCGGTCTCGCTCGGTCCACTGGGTCTCGTCGACCAGCCCGGCGGTCCGGCCGGTGAGCCTGCGCAAGCGGTTGCGGAAGATCGCCACGCCCGCGTCGTGCAGGTCGTGGCAGCGCAACGCGGTGGCGAGCACGAAGTACAGGTCGGTGCGCAGGTAGAGCAGGAACTGCCAGGCGATGCGCGCGACTGTGGTGAAGGCGAGCGTCAGGCACAGCCTGCCGAGGAAGGAGAGCGCACCGCCCGGTGACCTGGTCCACTCGGCGACGAGGTCGAGCAGGCAGAGCACGAGGACGTCGACGATCATGCCCGCGCACACCGGCAGGTACCGCTGCCTGCGCGGCACGCTCATCAGACCGTTGATCCTGGTCTCGAACACGACGTAGGTGAACCGATTGCTGACGGCCAACGTGCTGGACAGCCCGAGCCGCTGTCCGGCCAGCACGTGGAAGCTCTCGTGCAGGAAGCCGAACGGGATCTGGCTGGCGACGACGACCAGTTGCACCGCGACCAGCGAGCCGGTGAAATAGACCTGCGCGGGGTTGGGCAGGATGTCGGAATGCGGAGCGGCGAACACCGCCCAGCAGATCACGATCAGTGCGTAAACGCACCACGCGACTGGGGAGAACAACGCTCTGCCGAGCCATTGGAAACGTGGCCGCGTCTCGACGGTCGCGGTTTCCCCGGCAACCCGGACAAAACCCAGCTCCGCTATCTCGGCAACAAAGTCGTCAATGTCGACGTCCTCGTCGAACTCTGCCCTATACCATTCCGCGGCCGCATCCGGCCGTAGTCCCGCGGAAAGCCTCCGCAGCAGTTCGGCACCGTCCGCGGGCAGCACGGCGTAGGAGCCGGTGTCCACCCGGCCGACGACGACATCCTCGCCGTCCGGCACGAAACTGAGCCGGTGAAATTCCAGGCTTCGCTCGTCCGACATGATGCTCCCTGGTGGCGGCGGGTGACGGCCCGGCGCCCCGAAGGGGCCGGGCCGTCACAGGTAGCGATCTATCAGACGAACGCGCAATAGCACGTGCCGCAGGGGGCGGCAGCGGTCAACCGGATGTCGCCGGTGCGGCGGACGGTGATCTTCTTCATCTTCTTTGCGGGCTTCATGACATTCTCCCTCGCATCAGTGGATCATCGACCCGTCGGATCGCTATCGGGTGGATGCTGGAAATAAGCGGATGCGGGCGCCATCACACCGCTTCGGTTACCCGGGAAAAAGCTGCCAGCGTCCATATCGTGTCGGTCGTCGACGGAAACTGCCAGCGGCCGAACGGGTGAGGCGGCGGAACGAAACTATTAAAGAACGTATGATTCCGCATTGACTTCGTGGATCCGGCCGGACTGTGAATCCGCTGCGGTCAACAGTTGAGCGACCGGTACCGTCCGGGACACGACGGGCATCGATGGACAATTGAGGTCATCCTGCCCAGATCAGGTCAAGCCGGTCGTGCGCGGACCCACCTCGCCGACCCGGGTCCGGTCGCGGTAACGATGTGCCGGTCCCGCTCGACTACTCCCAACAGTGCCGGCGGTTATGGGAGTTGGTAATGGCGCGGACGGTCAAAGATTCTCACCAGGAGAGCAGCGCGCATCGTCGATGGACCGGTCTGGAGAAGTTCCTCGCCGTCGCGGCTGCCGCGTTCACACTGGCCACTGCCGTGCTGACACTCATCACCACCGAGGTGAACAGTGACCGGCAGCAGGCCGGCTCGGATCTGGCTACGCTGCAGTCCCAGTACAACGCCTTGAGTGGCCGAAACAGCCGGCTGGAGACACAGAACCAGCAGTACCGGGCGCAGTTGGCCAAGCAGAATTCGACCACCTCGCCGGCGCCGCGGACTCAACAATCGTCGGCAGGCGGTGGCACGGAGCTGGGCAGCTATCAATTCGATTTGGTCGGCGGCCACGAAGTCCCACTCGGCGCCCACGCACCCAGCCAGGCTCAACTGCTCGCCGGTGACCAGGGCGATATCACCTGGCGCAGCGACCTCGGTGGGGAACCGCTGGTCCCCGGTGCCAACGAGCCTGCCGTGCTGCTCGATACCGGCTCGGTCCCCGGCTACCAGGCCTGCAAGACCGGTCAGCGCATTGAGTCCTCCGTCTCGCAACTCGTCGTCGGCACAGCCTTCTGCATCATCGAGAACACGGCCGTCGTCGCTGGAGTCAGGGTGGTGGCCATCAACACCAGCACCTCCCCCGCATACCTGACGCTGGCCGTGACGACCTGGCGGAATTCGTCCTCATAGGAACCTCTCGCCCACGCCCGTCAGGCGATGAACGAGTTGTCCGGCCCGCCGATCCGGCGGATCGCCTCCAGGGGATAGGGCGTCTGTCTGCTCTCACGTTGGAACTCGCGGTAGAAGTCCGTCATCACCGCGGCGAGCGGGGCGTGGCGGGTGAGGATTGCCGCCGCCAGCGGCGGAATTCCCGTCGGGCGCCGCCCATGGGCGCATGCGCGAACGAACGCTTCGCGATCGTCCCGCGCGTACCCGTACAGAGCGGTGCTGAGCCAGCTCACCAGATGCGTGAGGGTGTAGCAACGGTCATAGGTCCGGTGCCGGGCGAAGAAGTCGGCCTCCTCCGTGGACAGGTCGAACCGGGAGGCCATCGAGAGGCCGTAGTCCGCGAAGTACAGCCGCCGGCCGTCGGTCAGGATGTTCTGGAAGTGGGCGTCGAGGTGCAGGAGACCATGGGCGTTCATGAACGAGGTCCCGGCGTCCAGTTGCCTCGCCACCATGGCGCAGGCCAGGTCGGCCGCTTCGTCGCCTGCCGTGACCTGAACGCCGAGCCAATCGTGCAGGTTCCGCGGGATGTACTCCAGGAACAGGGCGATGCTCGCCGAGGACTCTCGCAGTGCCTCGATCCGGCGGCGCACACTCGGTCCGCCTCCCCAATAGGCGGCCGCCTTCTCCACATCGGCCAGCTCTTCGGGCAGCGACTGCCCGGGGTGCGGCAGCACCCGCCAGTGGTACATCAGAGGGAATCCCTCGTAGTCCTGTGCGAGCACCCAGTTCGTCGTCATGGTGTGCACGGCCAACTCCCGCCAGGCTCCGAAGCCCGGCCCCCCGATCACCCCGATGCCGTAATGGCAGAAGGCAGGTAGCCCGAAGAGGTTCGCCGTGGATCGGACGACCTCCGGCTGCCTTTCCAGCTCGGTCAGCGGCACCCGCTTGACGAAGACCGGGGTCCCGCCGACCTCCAGCAATGCCGACGTCCCGCCGATACCGGAACCCATCGGCGTAGCAGCGTCCACAAGGTCGCGCAGTTCGCGATCACCGCACAGGGCCAGCGATGTGGACACGGCATGGTAGGCAGCCACACGCGCACCACGCGACGGGTCAAAGGTCTCGACGGCTACCTCCACCAGGGCACCAACCTCTCCCGGACCACCCGGGCGCTTCCGTCGAGCACGCACGTGCGGCGCACAACACCGCAGTGGCCCCCTGGAGTGCGCACAGGGCGTAACGGATCCCTTTGTGCACACGGATCCGAACACCCTGCCGACCGCACTGTACGTGAAGATCGACGACGGGATCGGCAACCGCGGTGGCCCGGCATCGCCGCGTCGTGGACCGGCACACCCTGCCGCCATGGGGCGGGCGACGCACACTGGGTGCGCATGCAGAAGCAGGACGGGTCATGAGGAGAATGCACATGAGCAGGTCATCATCGGTCGAAATCGTCGAAGAATTCTGGGATGCCGTCTGGAACGCGCACGACCCCGATGCGACCGACGACTTCGTCGTCGACGACTTCATGCTGGTCAACGCAGGGAGTGAGATCACCCCGAAAGAGACCTTCAAGCAGTGGATCGGGGACTTCCTGGGGAGGATCAACGATCTGAGGTTGGAAGTCATCGAGACGTTTCAGAACGAGGACGGGAGCCGGGTTGCGTCCCGCTTCCGCGTGACCGGGCGCGACAACGGGATCCTCGGCACGGAACGCGACCAGAGGGAGATCACTTTCACGGGCACCGCCGTCTGGGCGGTTCGCGAAGACGGCAAGCTGCTGACCAACTGGGTCGAGCGTTCGTCGGTGGAGCGCGTCCGGCAGTAGACGCGGCTTGCCACGTGGCACCGACCGCTCCCGCCCGTCGACACTGGGCTGTCGACGAACTCCAGGAATGGCGCGAAGTCGCCGGCCGACCCGCCGACACGGCCCACCGAACAGGCACCCCTCTGGCATCCCTGGCCAGCAGCTTGTCGCCGCTCGCCGCGACCTGCTCACCGAACTGGGTCAATGACGACCCGAGCCGTGCAGATCGGCCGGGCTGATGTTGAACCCCGATCCAGACCCTGAGCCGGTCACGTCCATCTCCCCGACAGCCGGTCGGCATTCCCGATCTGCGGGCTAGCTGATGCCGCAGCGCGGTCACCTCGACAGTGACGGCGTCCTCAGGCGGCCCTGTCCGCCGGAGCAGCGGCGCCTGCGACGACGGTCGCCATCGGGTACTACGACCCGGGAACGCCGACCGTCCCTGGCGCGATCACCACGATGGCGCCAGGGAGCACATCATCACCGGTCGTGGTGGCCGCCACCGCCGCCGCCGTGTCCGCCGCCGTCACCACCGCGGTCGCCGCCGCCGTCGCCGCCACGGTCACCGCCGCGGTCGTCGTTGATGTCGTGGTTGGGACCGTCGTCACCGCGGTCATCGTTGATGTCGTGGTCGGGACCGTCGTCACCGCGGTCATCGTTGATGTCGTGGTCCGGACCGGCAACGCCACGGTCGTCGTTGATGTCATGGTCGGGACCATCAACGCCACGGTCATCGTTGATGTCATGGTCCGGACCGGCAACGCCACGGTCATCGTTGATGTCGTTGTCGTCCGGGTCGCTGGTGCGGGCGGTCGGCGACGAGATGGGCGGCGCCAGGGTGGCGGGCGCCAACGTGGTGGCCGTCATGGTGAAGGTCGACGGCGTCAACGGCGTCGAGGTGCTCACGACTAGATCGGCCTTGTGCGCTGTGTTCGCCGCCGCGCCCACCTGGCCGCTGGCACCGCACGCGGCGATGATCACTGCCGCCGAGCCCACGCTGGCGGCCAGCATCAGTCCCTTGGTCAAGTTCCGCATCAGGATGTCCTCTCGATTCCACCGCTGCCGCTGCCGGCAGGGTGTGTGGCAGGGGCTGCCATGTCACCAATGGTGGGCGAGAGGGAGTCGTAGTTACCATTGGCCGTTGGTACTACTATGAATTGCCGGGGCCGGACATACCCGCGGTGACCTGCTCGGATCCGCTGTTCCCGCCGGCGGCGGCGATCTTTCGCCACCATGGCCCATCTGCCTGCCGTTCCTCGACCGACATCTCTTGCCTGGACCGGAGTTCGGACGGCCACGCTCGGCCTAGTCCGCTCATCCCTTCGGCCGCTCGAACGTGCCGCCGCCTGAACCGGTCAGCAGGACGATGGTGTCGGCGATCCGGTCGAAGCCGGCGGGATCGGTGACCTGATTCGGCCCCGCTCCGTCCACACCGGACTTGCGCGGGCAGATCGTCAGCCTGAAGGTCACATCCGGCACCGGCACCGAGCCGGTCACCATTAATTCACCCGGTGTTCATGCCAGTCGATCGCTGCCGGTGGCTGCGGAGTTCGTCTCCACCAACCCCGGCGTGGCCGTATCCGGCGGAATCTCCAGCCCTGGACCCATCTGCCGCGGTGCGGAGCCGGGATCAGCCGACGAGGGGTCGACGGACCCGCCGTCGGTGCCGTCCCCGGTCCCGGAATCATCGGTGCCGGAATCGCCAGTGCCGGAATCGCCGGTGCCGGAATCGCCGCTCTGGTCGCCGCTGCCCGAGATGCCGAACACAGACAGCGGGTCGTTCGCCTCGCCGCTGACCGCGCTCGCCCCACCCTGCTCGCCCGCGGACACCACTGCCCCGACGTTCAGGCCGCTGCTGGTGCCGACCGCGTCGCCCAGCAGTTGGCCCGCCAGTTCCTCGCCCGCGCTGCCCAGCGCCGAGAACACCGGGCCCTCCACCGCGCTCAGCAGTGCCTGCTCCACCTGCTCGGCGACCTTCTTGAAGATCTGCTTGACCAACTGGCTGGTCAGCTCGACCTCGCCCGGGATGGCCGCCTCGGACGCACCGAACGTGAACGGCGCGGCAGCCTGGTCGGCGATGATCTCGGCGGCCAGGATGCCCAGCTGGACGATCGCCCCGGCTTTCATGCCGACGACCAGCGCGGCGGAGGCGTCCAGTGCGACACCGATGGCCTTGAGGCCCTCCGCCAGCTGCGGGAGATGGCCTGCGGCCAGCTTCTGCCACAGAGTGTTGAACAGGTCCAACGACTGCGAGGAGTTCGCGGACAGCATCTGCGCGATGTCCGACTGGGCTTGCCCGGTGTTGCCGGTCAGCTCGTCGGCCAGCTGGCGCATCTGGTCGGCGCCCTGGGTCAGGTCGTCCTCGTCGATGTTCGGCCACTCGATCCCGATCATGTCCAGCACCCAGGCCAGCGCGCCCGGCAGTACCAAACCCACAAAGATCACCAAGGCCTTTCGTCGAGCAGACCGCCGTCGACATCGTCCGCCCTCGGCTCGGGTGGGCGGACGGGCGATGGCTTCGACGCGAAGCCGGGCTCCGGGGTTCCGCTGTTCGAGCCCGCGGTTTCGTCGACCGGCCGGCTCCAGGCCGCGGGCTGGCCGCTCTGGTCCTCCTCGGTGCGCGGCACCGCGGGCACGCCCACCCTCGGCAGGCCCAGCCGCTCGGCGCCCTGGGCGGCGGCCGCGAGCACGCCGGCATCGCCCTCTCGCAGCGACTGCAGCGACTCGGTCAGCTGAGCACGCGCCTGGGTGGCGGCCGCCTGGATGGTGGCCACGACGGTGCGAGCCAGCTTGTCCGGGGTGGTGCGCTCGAAGACCGACGGGGCGAACTGCAGCGAGGTCACCACCCCACTGGCATCGACGACGGCCTTGACCGAGCCGTCCTTGGCACTGGCCTCACCCTTGCCGGACAGGGCCGACGTCTGCCGCTCCCTGAGTCTGGCCGCCTGTTCTCGCAGTTGCGCCACGATGCCGTCGGCCTGGGCCTGCGCCCACGCGCTCGACGAAAGCTCCTGCCCGGGAGTCAACCGCGACTCGGTCACCACGTCCCCTTTCCCCCGTCCGACACGGGGAAGTCAGATTCCCAGAAGCCAGTACGTGCCCGGGCTAGGATAGGTTCACCCGATCGCCGAATCTTTGCCTGTCCCGGTTGTGCCATCGGTCACCCGCTCGGCGGGGGCACACCGTCCGGTACGGCGGGAAGTCATGCTGGAAGTACGGCTGGAAGTACGGGCCGCCCACCGGGAAAGGTAATGATCATGATCGTGGCGTTCTCGATCACCCCGATCGGTACCGGGGAGGATGTCGGCGAATTGGTGGCGGACGCGGTTCGAGTGGTCAGGTCAAGCGGCCTGCCCAACCACACGGACGCGATGTTCACCAGCATCGAAGGTGAGTGGGACCAGGTCATGGACGTGGTGAAGCGCGCGGTCGACGCGGTCGCCGCGAAGACCAGCCGGGTGAGCGTGGTCCTGAAGGCCGACATCCGAGCCGGCGTCACCGACGGCCTCACCAGCAAGGTCGAGCGCCTGGAGTCCTATCTCGCCGAATAGCGGCGACGGCAGCGGAGACCGCATCGGTTTCCAGCGCGTCGCGGCACGACAATCGGAACTCGAATGCACTGTCCACTGAGTACCGAACAGCGCGGATGAAATCGCCGGGCCGGGTCTCCCGGACAATGCGACGCGCACCAGGATTTCACCGCTCGCGAATTCCCGCCTACACCGCGGTCGTCCGCGGCCGATGTCCAGGCCGGCCGTCGAGCGGCCGGCCTGGACATCGGATCAGGCAGGATCAGACCAGGTCGAACCGATCGAGGTTCATGACCTTGACCCACGCGGCCACGAAGTCGCGCACGAACTTCTCCTTCGCGTCGTCGCTGGCGTAGACCTCCGCGACGGCACGCAGTTCGGAGTTCGAGCCGAAGACGAGGTCGACGCGGCTGCCGGTCCACTTGAGCTGACCGGTGGCGCGGTCGCGGCCCTCGAAGGTCTCCGCGTCCCCGGAGGTGGCGTGCCACTCCGTGCCCATGTCGAGCAGGTTCGCGAAGAAGTCGTTGGTCAGCGACCCGGGCGTCGAGGTCAGGACGCCCAGCGAGGACTGCTGGTAGTTGGCGCCCAGCACGCGCAGGCCGCCGACGAGGACGGTCATCTCCGGCGCGCTGAGGGTCAGCAGGTTCGCGCGGTCGACCAGCAGGTACTCCGAAGGCAGCCCGTTGGCCTTGCCGCGGTAGTTGCGGAACCCGTCCGCGGCCGGCTCCAGTGCGGTGAACGACTCCGCATCGGTCTGCTCGGCCGTCGCGTCAGTGCGGCCCGGGGTGAACGCGACCTGGACGTCGTGGCCGGCGTTCTTGGCCGCCCGCTCGACGGCCGCGCTCCCGCCGAGCACGATGAGGTCGGCCAGGGAGACCTTCTTGGCGCCGGTCTGGGCGCTGTTGAAGGTCTGCTGGATCCCCTCCAGGGTGCTCAGCACGGTCGCGAGCGTGTCGGGGTCGTTGACCTCCCATTCACGCTGGGGTGCCAGGCGGATGCGCGCCCCGTTGGCCCCGCCGCGCTTGTCGCTGCCGCGGAACGTCGAGGCCGACGCCCAGGCGGTCGAGACGAGCTGGGAGAGCGTCAGACCCGAGCCGAGGATCGTGGCCTTGAGCGCGGCGACATCCTCGGTGGTGACCAGTTCGTGGTCCACCGCGGGCACGCGGTCCTGCCAGATCAGCGTCTCCTGCGGCACGAGCGGGCCGAGGTAGCGCTGGATCGGGCCCATGTCGCGGTGGGTGAGCTTGAACCATGCCCGGGCGAACGCGTCCGCGAACTCGTCGGGGTGCTCCAGGAAGCGCCGCGAGATCTGCTCGTAGACCGGGTCGACCCGCAGTGCGAGGTCGGTCGTGAGCATCGTCGGGGTGCGGCGCAGGGAGCCGTCCTCGGGATCCGGCACGGTGTTGGCGCCGGCGCCGTCCTTCGGCTGCCACTGGTTGGCACCGGCGGGGCTCTTGGTCAGCTCCCACTCGTAGCCGAACAGGTTCTCGAAGAAGCTGTTGCTCCACCGGGTCGGCGTGGCCGTCCAGGTGACCTCGATACCGCTGGTGATGGCGTCCCGGCCCTTGCCGGTGCCGAAGCTGTTCCGCCAGCCCAGGCCCTGCTGCTCAAGGGGGGCGCCCTCTGGCTCGTCGCCGACGTACTCGTCCGGGTCCGCGGCACCGTGGGTCTTGCCGAAGGTATGCCCGCCCGCGATCAGCGCGACGGTCTCCTCGTCGTTCATCGCCATGCGCCGGAACGTCTCGCGGATGTCCCGCGCCGAGCCGAGCGGGTCCGGCCGGCCGTTCGGGCCTTCCGGGTTGACGTAGATCAATCCCATCTGGACGGCACCGAGGGGGTGCTCCAGTTCCCGGTCACCGGTGTAGCGCTCGTCGCCGAGCCAGGTGCGCTCGGGACCCCAGTAGACGTCCTGTTCGGGCTCATAGAGGTCCTCACGGCCGCCTGCGAAACCGAAGGTCGTGAAGCCCATCGTCTCCAGGGCACGGTTGCCCGTGAAGATCATCAGGTCGGCCCAGGAAAGCTTGCGGCCGTACTTCTGCTTGACCGGCCAGAGCAACCGGCGCGCCTTGTCCAGGTTGCCGTTGTCGGGCCAGCTGTTCAGCGGCGCGAACCGCTGCATGCCCGCGCCGGCCCCGCCACGGCCGTCGTCGACGCGGTACGTGCCCGCGCTGTGCCACGCCATCCTGATCATGAACGGCCCGTAGTGGCCGAAGTCGGCAGGCCACCAGTCCTGCGACGTCGTCAGCACCGCGTCGACGTCGGCGGCCAGGGCGTCGAGATCGAGGGTCTGGAACTCGGCGCCGTAGTCGAAGTCCTCGTCCATCGGGTTGGCCACGGCGGCCTGCTTGCGCAGGATCGCCAGGTTGAGCTGCTTGGGCCACCACTCCCGGTTGCTGCCGCCCTCGGTCGGGTGATTGAAGCGTCCAGCTGAGACAGGGCACTCGCCCGTGCTCTCCTCGTTCATTTCTCCAACAACGGCGTCAGGCTTGTCAGACACGAAAACCCTCCGGGATCAATGGTTGAACTCAGGAACTGCGTGCGGTCAAGCAGCCGGGGCACAGACCCCAGTAGATGACCTCCGCCTCGTCGATCGCGAAGCCATGATCGTCGGACGCGGTCAAGCAGGGAATTTCACCCACCGCACAGTCGACGTCGGCGACGACACCGCACGATCTGCACACGACGTGGTGATGGTTGTCGCCGACCCGCGACTCGTAGCGCGCCACGGAGCCCGACGGCTGGATGCGCCGCACCAGACCCGCAGCGGTCAGTGCCCGCAGCACGTCGTAGATGGCCTGGTGGGACACCTCACCGAGATCGGCGCGCACGACACCGATGATCGAGTCCGTGTCGGCGTGCGGATGGCCGTACACCGCGTGCAGCACGGCCAGCCGGGGCCGCGTCACCCGCAGGGCGGCCCCACGCAACATGCGCTCGAAGTCCGATGTCGTCGGCACGCCCGAAGTGTGGCCCACTTTCTGGAATCAATCAAGTTGAGCGGACCCCGTAGGGCGCGTGTCGCCGAGCACATCGCCTGGTCAGCGAGCAGAACCGGTGACCCGGTTCACCCGCCCAGGTCACGTCGTTACCGGGTCTCGCGGCTCAGATCGCGACGGCCGGTATGTACATGTGCTCAGTCCAGCCGTGGTCGTCCGTCCCAATCATCGGCCCCGGGGCGGCCCACTCGGGTTCGCGTCCCGGCAGCAGGACCGAGCGGTCAGCCCGCGTTCGCGAGTTGCGTGAAGACCAGCGACCACCAGGCCTGCTCGTCCTGGAACGCGGCGCTGTCCAACGCGGCGAGTTCCGGCCGCAGGTCCCTGGCGCGCGCGGCACGGTCGGCGCTGCCGGTGTCCGCCTCGAAGAACTGGGCGAGCCGGTAAAGGAACTCGACGAACAGGCCCGCGCTGGAGTTCACCAGCTCCAAGCCGGGAGCCTCGGTGTCCGGCAACGCGACCACCCCTGTCGCGATGTCCAGGCAGCACAGCAGGCTGGAGTTGCCCGGAGCCGCACCGAGCACGATCAGGCGCACCGTCTCCGTCGAACCGACCCGGAACTCGACAGTGGCGAACAGCGGGATCGACTCGGGCAACTGGACCGTGAACAGCATGGGCACGTCGGCGGGCAGCGCCCAGCCGGCGGGCAGTAGCGCCGCGTCGAACCGGATCTCCGAGTCCAGCCGGTCCAGCGGGAGATGGACCAGCTGGTCGTCACCCCAGAGGGCGGCCACAGAACTGTACGAAATTGTCACCTGAACCCTCCCGAATGACGAAAAGAGAGCGCAGTGTCTCCGCGTGCCCGCGCAGGGCCGCGGTGTGCGTGCGTGCCGTCGGCGCGTCCGGAGTGCCGGCCGCCGCGGCCAGTGCCCGCGTGGCGTCCTGATGGGTGGTCTGGACCGCCTGGCCGAACTGCCGCGCCAAGGTCGCGAACCGGGACACCGTGTCCTCGTCGATGTACGGCCACGGCACGCCGATCACCTTGAGCAGGTTCACCACCGGACCGGGCAGATCATCGACCGCCACCTGTGGACACCCCAGCGCTGCCGCCGCCACCGGACACGGCGAATGTCATCGTATGGCCGTCACCGTCGCCGACGCAGGCATTCAAGCGAAAGATCGGCTGCTTTTCAGCGGCGGACCGTCGAGTCGTGCTCGACCGTCGCGATCAGGTGGGGCGAAGGAGGCGGTGTCCGCCGTCGACGGGCTAACCTCGGCCATCGCATCTATCCTGAATCCGGATGAGGGGGCGCCGCGATGTCCGACTTGTCGTCGTCGGAACCGTTGCCGATCGTCGATCACGACCAGCCGAGTGCGGCCAGGGCCTACGACTACTTTCTCGGCGGGAACGCCAATTTCGATGTGGACCGCGAGTTCGCCGAGCACGTGAAGGCGATCGCGCCGAGCAGTGTGCCGGTGACGGCACTGAACCGGTCGTTCCTGCGGCGGGCGGTGGAGTTCCTGCTGGGGCAGGGCGTCCGGCAGTTCCTGGACCTGGGGTCGGGCATCCCGACGGTGGGCAATACGCACCAGATCGCCGAGCGGCTGGGCATCACCGACGCTCACACGGTCTACGTGGACAACGAGGCGGTGGCCTACCACCACGCGCGGCAGATGCTGGCCGACACCCCGAACACCACCATCCTGCACGCCGACATGCGTGACGTGGCAGGCGTGTTGACGCACCCGGAGACCGAGCGGCTGCTGGACTTCGCGCAGCCCGTCGCCCTGCTGGTGGTGGGGGTGTTGCTGTACCTGCCGGACAGCGACGATCCGGGCGGGATGATCGAGGCGTACCGCCAGAACCTGACGACCGGCAGCTACGTGGCGATCTCCACGCTGACCGACGAGCACGCCCCGGCCGAGCTGCTCACGGAGCTGGCGGCACTGCGCGCGATGTACGAGCAGGTGGGCGAGGCGGTGTATCCGCGGACGCACGCGGAGATCCTGCGCTGGTTCGACGGCCTGACGATGGTGCCACCAGGACTGGTCGAACTGCCCGACTGGCGCAGCGACGACGACAGCGAGTTGACCGACATCGCCCGCACTCTCGGGTACGGCGGGGTGGGCCGGGTCACCGGCTGATCGTCTCGCTCAGCCAACTCTCCCGGGCGCGACGGGCTTGGGACGTCGGACGGGCGCCCGTGCGCTGGTGCGGCTCTGTGTCGTCACCCGGGTCGCGGCGATGACTTCGCCGGTGTACCCGGGTTCGGTCCTGTGTCCAGTGGTGACGGGCACGCTCGTGGCGGTTCACAGCCCGCTGACGATGCGGATGCGGTCGGCGAAGGCCTGCCGGGTGGTTCGGGCGTCCGGGGCGATGCGGTCCCAGCCGTGGGGGACGCCTGCGTGGAGGTGGAATTCGACCGGCACGCCCGCGGCGGCGAGGCGCTGGGCGTAGGAGAGGTCCTCGTCCCGGAAGATGTCGAGATCGCCGGTGTCGATGTAGGCGGGGGCGAGGCCGGTGAAGTCCCGCAGGCGGGCAGGCGCCGCGATGGGCGAGACGTCAGCGGAGCCGACGGCGTCGCCCAGCAACGCGGTCCAGGCGGTGAAGTTGTTGTCGTAGGTCCAGGTCAGGAACGGCTCGCGGGCCCGGTCCGGAGTCTGGTTGCGGTCATCGAGCATGGGGTAGATCAGAATCTGCCGGGCCAGCGGCACCTGCCGGTCCCTCGCCAGGATCGCGGTGGCGGCCGTGGGCGCGCCGCCGCCGCTGTCGCCCATCACCGCGATGCGGTGCACGTCCACGCCGACCTCGTGCGCGTGTTCGACCAGCCAGGCCAGGCCTGCGAAGACGTCCTCGGCAGCCGTGGTGCCGGTGGCCTCGGGGGCGAGCCGGTAGCCGACCGACAGGAACGGGACGCCGCTGTGGGCGACATACCAGGACAGCAGCGTGTCGTACAGGTCGAGGCTGCCCAGGACCATGCCGCCGCCGTGGGCGTAGACGACGGCCGGGCCGGGCCGCGGCACGTCGCCGGTGGTGTACCAGCGCAGTTCGACGGAGGCGCCATCGGGCGCGGTGGCGAAATACGTGGCGGTCTTGATGCCCGAGACCGGCGGGACAAGGCTCGCCAGGTACGCCTGGCCGGCATTGCCTGCCGCGCGCAGCGCCTGCCAGTCGCCGCGCTCGCGGGCGGGTGCTCCCGCCGCCTGCTGGGCCAGGGAGGCCAGGACGGAGACGAGTTCCGGGTCAAGGGCGTAGGTCATGTCTGATCGCTTTCGCTGGTTCGGTCAACGGGTGATGACCGCCTGAGCGCCAGCCTGATCCCTCCCCATGGGGGAGAGTCACGCTTGTCGTCTCCCCCGCCGACAGCAGCCGAGCCGGGCAGCCTGAAACGCGGCTGCCCGGCTCGGCGACCGATGCGACCCGATCAACCCGTCCTGGTCCGGCCCAGTTCCGCGAGCAGGAACGCGAACACGTCGGCCGTGAGCGCGTTTCGCTGGGCGAGCGTGGAACCGAAGCCGTGGCCCGCGTGGGCGTCGACCCGGAGCAGGGCGACGTGCGGCGAGCCGGCCGCCTGCAGCCTGGCCGCCATCTTCGCGGGCACCCAGGCCGCGACCCTCGGATCGTTCAGGCCCGTGGTCAGCAGCACCGACGGATAGCCGACACCGTCCTCGACCCGCGCGTACGCGTCCATCACCAGGAGGTCGCGCAGACCGTCCTCGCTGGTGACCGAGCCGAACTCGGGCACGTTCGCCGACCCGCCCTCGCTGAACTCCATGCGCGTCCTGTTCACCGACGGCACGCGCATCACCATGGCGCCGAACAAGTCCGGGCGGCGCACCAGCGCACCACCGGTCGGGATACCGCCCGCGCTGATGCCCTCACCGGCCAGTGACTCCGGACGCGCGTAGCCGGCCGCCACCAGGTACTCGGCGCAGTCGACGAAATCGTTGATCGTGTTGATCTTCGTCGGCCCCCGGCCGCCCTGGTGCCACTCACGGCCGAACTCGCCGCCGCCACGCAGGCCCGCGACCGCGAAGGCGCCACCGCGTTCGTACCAGGCCAGCATCTCCGGGCGGAAGGCACGCGCCTGGGTCAGCCCGTAGGAGCCGTATCCGTTGAGCAGCACCGGATGCGAACCGTCCAGAGCCATGCCCCTGCGGTGGATGACGGACAGCGGGATCTGCGCGCCGTCCCGCGCCCGGACGCGGACATCCCGCACCTCGATCCCACTGAAGTCCACGGTGGACGGTGGCAGCCAGCCGGTGTCCTCGAATGAACCGCGCGCCACGTCACACCGGTACACCCTGGGCGACAACGTCCACGAGCCGAACGTGACCAGCAAACCGCCGTCCGGGCCGGTCACCCACTGCTCGATCGTGCCGTCCGCGGGCAACTCGATGTCCTGGATCGCACCGCCGGCCAGCGGCACCCGGCGCAGGCGGCTGACTCCGCCGTCCACGTCGCGCACCACCAGGTGGTCACCGGCGACCTGCACGGCAGCCACAGCGCGCTCCCCGCCGGGCACCACGACCTCACGCGGCGCGTCCGGGTCGCGCAGCGATGCGACGACCACCTCGGAGCGGGGTGCCGTGCGGTGGGTGACCAGGTAGCACGCGTCGCCGTGCACCGCGAAGGCCGTGACACCATCCGACTCCGTGGCCAGCACGCGCCACGGACACGACGCCGGGTCGGCCAGACCGGACACGGGCGCCACGTAGATCGTGTTCTCGCTCCAGCCCTCGCGTGTCGCGCCGGTCGACGGGCCGTCCGACACCATCGCGACCGCCCAGTCCGAGTCCTCGGTGAGCAGGACGGACGGCCGGTCCCGCGGCGCGATCGGCACATTCGGGTTGACGCCGGGACCGAGCACCACGACGTCCTCCTCGGCCGCCGCGCCCACGACGTGCAGGCGGGTCGTCGCGTTGTCCCGCCGATGTTCCGCGGGCGTGCCGGGAGCGGGCTCGGGGATGACCAGGACCAGCAACCGCGACCCGTCCGGGTACCAGCTCACGACGCCGCGGGCGATACCGGGCACGCCCTCGTCGCTCAGTGCCCCGGTGGCCACGTCGAGCGTGTGCAGCGCGCTGCGCTCCGATCCACCTCGGGAGATCCCGCAGGCGATCCGGGTGCCGTCGTGGTCGGGCACGTACCAGTCGAGGCTGCTGTGCTCGTCGCCGGGCAACTTCGCCGGGTCGAGCAACACACGCTCCGTGTCGCCGTCCCGCAGGACCAGCACGGGCACCCCGTCTTCGCCCGATTGCCGCAGGTAGAACACCTTGTCGCCGGCCGTGGCGAGCTTCGTCACCGACACCGTGCCCGCGGTCAGCTCGGTGACCCGGGCAAGCAGCGCCGCGCGTTCGGGCACGGCCGCCAGGTACTCGTCGGTGAAGGCGCCCTGGTCCACCATCCACGCGTCGAACTCGGGCCCTCCCTGTTCCATCCACCGGTACGGATCCGGCAACGCCACCCCGAACCGCGTCTCGGTCACGACATCGACCCTCGCCACCGGTTGTGCCACCCGCGCCTGCGCCACCCGCGCCTCCTCCTGGTCGCGTCGGCCCTGTGCCGACCGACCGAGCCTATGCCGAAACGGCATTCGGCCGAGAGCCATGGCGGGGCAGGGAATCGCCTTGGGGATCGCGGCGAATGGCGAGCGTCAGGCGGTGGGCGCTGCCAGGTACAGGCCGCGGACGTAGGCGAGGATGCCCGCCCGGTCGGCCGGGAGGACGTAGCCACGGGCGATGAGCCGGTCGAGCAGTGTTCCGTATGCCGAAACGTACTTTCCGACGCTGCCGTACCTCGCGGCCAACTCGGTGGCCGTGAACGGTTGCCAGCCGCCGAAGTTGCCGCAGGTGTCCACGATCGACCTCGTCGCCACCGGAGGCACGGCGACCGGGGCAGGCGTGCCGAGCGTCAGGCGGGAGTCCGGGAAGGTGACACCGCCGACCGGCTGGTTGTCCGTGTCCACGACCGGTACCCGCAGGTTGACGCCGGGCAGGAAGTTGAACAGCGGCAGCGTCGGGTCGTCGCGGTCCAGATCGGGCTGTGCCGGTCCGGCGGTGAGCGCGAATCGGGTCGACGCAGGCAGGCTCGGGGCGAAGCCGCGCAGGCCACGGACGCCGACCTGACGGGCCAGGCCCAGGACCGCGTCGCGCGCGAAAGGCCTGCTGTCCAACGGGTTCAGCGCCGGAATCGGGGTGCCGTTGCCGGCACAGCCCAATTGGTTCACCGTGATGCCTGCCGGGACCGCGATGGACGGTACGTGGGCGGCCGGGATGTTGTACTCACGGAGATTCCGGGGCAGCGGTGCCGAGTTGAAGATGCTTGCCCGAACCCGGTAGAAGTCGGTGTAAGCGGTCACGTCGACCAGGAACGGATCGGTCGACGGCCGGCGCAGCAACTGTGCCGGCGTCAACGGGACGCCGTTCTGCTCCACGTACGAGGTCTGGCTGGTGAATCCGCGAGCCTGGTTGAGCTGGTTGATGCCGAGCCAGTTGCCGTCGCCGTCCTGCGTGTACGCACCGTCGAAGACCCGCCGCGGTGCCGAGGAGAACGGGCCGCGGCCGCGCGGCGGCACGTTGAAACCCTCTGCGATGAACGCGTCGGTGAACCAGGCACTCTGGCTGTCCGAGCCCAGGATCAGCTTGTCGAACGCCGGGACGCCCGCGGATGAACCGACACTGCCGTCATCGCCCCGCAGCAGCAGACCGAAGTCCCGGACGATGACCTCGCCGACGCCCTGTGCGTTCGCGGGCACGGTCGGGTTGACCGGCGCGGCCGTGCCGTTGGGTCCCTGCCACTGCACGCGCGCCCAGGACAGTCCGTTGTCCTGCAGGAAGCCATTACCCAGCCCCGCCGGATACTGAATGGCGTTCGGTGTGCCGGACAGCAGTCCTGGGAAGTTCTGCAGCGAGTCGAGCAGGAACGGGTTGCCCCGGTTCTCCGCTTCGACGAGCACGCCGTCGCTGCGCTGCCGGCCCGGAGCCGCCGTGATCAGTTCGAACTGCGCCGAGTAGTGGTAGTCGCCCGCGCTGTCCTTGGGCAGACCCGCCAGGCCGACGATCCGCTCGTGCGGCCCGACCACCCCGGCCAGCGTACCGACCAGCCGAACGTATGCGGCACCGTGGAAACGGCCGACCTGTTGACTGCTGGACACCGTCACCGAGGTGATCCGGGACGAGTCGGACAGCCAGCCACCGCGCTGGACGGCCGTGGCCGCGACGGCGGGACTGACGCTGATCACCGCCATGGCGACGGCGGCAACGGCTGCGCTGCGGAGGTACCGGGAGGACGTCACAGCGGCACGCTACGGGACGCCGGACCGCCGTGACAGGGCCAGCGGCCAGGCTGCCGATCTGAACCGAAACCGAACCCGATTCTAGCGATCCGAACCGGCGCCGGTCATTCCTCACCAGGCCGGTACGCGGCCCGATAGCGTTCGGCCTCGCCCACGTGGGCGGCCTCGTATGCCTGGGCGCGCACCGTCGACCCGTACCCAGCCGGGTAGCCGTGGCGGACCAGGCGGCTGTTCACGCTCTCCTCGGAGTACGACAGCGAGTAGCGGAGGTTGACCAGCAAGCCCAGCACGATCGAGCCGATCGCCAGCGGCCACGAGTGACCCAGCCACAGGAAGCCGACGAACAACACGGCAGCGATGGGCGCGACCATCACGAGGCCACGAACGAACACCCGCAGCAGCCAGGTACGGCAGGTCGCGTCGTGCCGCACCCACTCCCGGTACCGGCCGGGCAACGTGCCGCCGTACTGGTAGTACACCCACAACGCTGGATTCGGTCGTCGCACCGCCACTCCCCCACGCTAACAAGCATTCCCGCACGGAGATCCCGGTAGCAGGTGTCGACGACTCGGGACTCCCGGCTCAGGACGTGGCCGGCGGCGACGTACGCGCGCGCAGTTCCACGCAGCATTCGCCTGCCCTCGGGTCCAGGACCGCTTCCACAGAGGACGCGTCCAGGCCGTCGACCACGCCTGCCAGGAAAGCGTGGTTGATGCCGCACACCATGCCAGGGGCCTGCTCGGCCAGGGGATGAAACGGGCAGGACCGCAGGCGCATGCAGGTCGGGGACTGCCGGGCGGGTTCGAAACCGTGCTTGCGTAGCGTCTCGCCGGTCAGCGTGACCGCTCGTTCGGCACCCAGCCTGCCCGGGCGGACCTGCTCTCGTTCGGCCGCACCGATCGCCTCGCCGCGGTCGTGGGCGATGCGCAGGGCCGCTTGCTCGGCGTCGGCTCCGTCGGCCAGGACGGCGCCGAGCAGGATCTCGGCCAGCGCCTCGTGCCGGCGGCCGGGGATGCTGACCTGAATGTCGGTGTCCGTCGGCTCGTAGACCTTGGGCGCTCGACCGACCCGCTTGAGGCCCGTCGCCTCGCCCGTCCGCAGGACGCCCACCGCGACGAGTTTGTCCAGGTGGAAGGCCGCCAGCTTCCGGGAGATCCCGACCGCTGCCGCCGCCTCGTCCCTGGTGACCGGGTGCCCCGCTGCCCGGATGAACGCGTACATGCCGCGCCGCAGCTCGTCGTCCAGGGCGGCGACCGCCCGGATCGGATCGACCGTCACCTCCGCAGGGTAACACCAACGGGCATATTCTCAGCCATCCCGCACATCCGGTGACCATATGGTCTTGACCCGTCGCCGCTATAAGACCAAACTTCATTGGTGAATCAAAACCAGGAGCGTGCGGGATGACCAGTGAGGTCCAGCAGTCGAAGCAGCCTGTCAGCGCGGTCCTGGCGGGTCCGTACGGGCACCCGTTCCACCCGATCCTGGTCACCGTGCCGATCGGCGCCTGGGTGGCCAGCCTGGTGTTCGACATCGCCTCCCGCGTCGATCACAGCGCTACGTTCCTGGGTCAGGGTTCCTCGTGGCTGATCGTCATCGGCGTGATCGGCGCGCTGGTCGCGGCCATGATCGGGTTCCTGGACCTGCTGGCGATCCCGAACGGCACCAGGGCGTCTCGCATCGGCGTGGTGCACATGGCCCTCAACCTCACTGTCGTCGGCGCCTATATCGGCAATTTCTTTTGGCGGGACGCCGACATCGGCCAGCCCACCCCGGTAGCGGCCGGTCCGCTCGCGCTGTCCGCGGTCAGCCTCGCCGTCCTGGGCGTGTCCGGCTACCTCGGCGGCAAGCTCGCCTACCGCTACGGCGTCCGGGTGGCCGACTCGGCCACGCAGGCCGAGGGCTTCGAACACGTTCGACCGACCCGCTGACCACCACCCGTCATCCGTAAGGAGCCCGATCATGGGTATCGCCGCGCTCATCGCCTGGGTCGTCACCGCACTCGGTGGCTTCGTGCTCCTGGGCACCTGGATCTCCCGTGGCGGCGCTCGCCCGCCGCGCACCAGCCAACTGCCACCCGCGTTGATCTTCGGCCACTTCGCGCTGGCCGCACTCGGCCTCGTCGTGTGGATCGTCGCCCTCATCGCCGACCGGACCGTGCTGGACTGGATCGCCTTCGGCCTGCTGGTCCCGGTCGCGCTGCTGGGCTTCGCCATGCTGGCCCGCTGGATCCCGACCTACCGCGCCGCCCGCACCGCGACGGCGCACGCAGGCGGCCCGGGTGCCGCGCCGGCCGCGGACCGGACACCGGCCGAGCAGCATTTCCCCGTACCGGTGGTCCTCGGGCACGGGCTGCTGGCGGTCGTGACCCTCGTGCTCGTCCTGCTCACCGCGCTCGGCGCCGGCTGACCTCTCACCATCCGACAAGGGAGTACTCGTGACCACACGTACGTTCGTGATCATCGGCGCAGGACTGGCCGGCGCCAAGGCCGCCGAAGCACTGCGCGACCAAGGATTCGACGGCGCCATCGTCCTCGTCGGCGACGAGGACCACCGCCCGTACGAACGACCCCCGCTGTCCAAGGACTACCTGGCAGGCAAAGCCGACCACGCAAGCGTTTTCGTGCACACCGCCGACTGGTACGGCGAGCACTCGGTCGACCTGCGCGTCGGTGTCGCGGCCACGTCGATCGACCGGGCGGCCCACCAGGTGGAGTTGGCCGACGGCAGCCGGATCGGCTACGACAAGCTGCTGCTGACCACCGGTTCGAGCCCCCGCACCCTGCCTGGCGTCGAGGGCGTCCACTACCTGCGGCGACTGGAGGATTCCGACCACATCAAGAAGATCCTCGCCACCGGCGGCCATCTGGTGATCATCGGCGCAGGCTGGATCGGGTTGGAGGTCGCCGCCGCGGCTCGCGAGGCCGGGCTTCGAGTCACCGCCCTCGAGGCGCTCGCACTGCCACTGGTGCGCGTACTCGGCCCGCGGATCGCGCAGGTCTTCGCCGATCTGCACACCGAACACGGCGTCGACCTGCGTCTCGGTGTCACGGTCGAGGAGATCGACGCGGGCCGCGACGGCGCGGCCACCGTCCGGCTCAAGGACGGCACCCGGTTCGAGGCGGACGCCGTTCTCGTGGGCATCGGCGCCATCCCCAACACCGGACTCGCGCAGGACGCCGGACTGGAGGTGCTCGACGGGATCGTCGTGGACGCCGGACTGCGCACCAGCGACCCGGACGTCTTCGCCGCCGGGGACGTCGCCAACACCCACTACCCGCTGCTGGACCGGCACCTGCGCGTCGAGCACTGGGCCAACGCGCTCAACCAGCCGACGACCGCCGCGGCGAGCATGCTCGGTCAGGACGCGCAGTACGACGAACTGCCCTACTTCTACACCGACCAGTACGACCTGGGCATGGAGTACCTCGGCCACGCCGACGCCGCCGACCAGGTCGTGGTCCGTGGTGACCTGGGCAGCCGCGAGTTCGTCGCGTTCTGGCTGCGTGAGGGTCGCGTGGTGGCCGGTATGAACGTCAACGTCTGGGACGTCGCCGAGCCGATCAAGGCACTGATCCGCTCGGGTAAGCAGGTCGATCCGGACGCCCTCACAGATCCGACTCGGCCACTCCCGGCCTGACCACCGACGAAGACGCGGCCGGCTCGGGCCGCGGCGACGCGGGCCCGCCCGGATCGGGTGAGTCGCAGCCAGACACCGTTCGAGTCCGCCTCGACGGCAACCGACGTCATCGAGGGCATCGACCCGTCCGGCAGGCGGGCGATCGTGACCGGCCGCTCGTCCGGGTTGGGCATCCAGGCGGGCGATCGTGACCGGCCGCTCGTCCGGGTTGGGCATCCAGGCGGGCGATCGTGACCGGCCGCTCGTCCGGGTTGGGCATCCAGGCGGGCGATCGTGACCGGCCGCTCGTCCGGGTTGGGCATCCAGGCGGGCGATCGTGACCGGCCGCTCGTCCGGGTTGGGCATCGAGGCGGCCCGTCGCCGGCCGCGGCGGGTGCTGAGGTGACGCTCGCCGTACCGGACGACAACGGCTACCGCAGCGGAGTCGCGCCGTGCGCTCGATCCGACCAACGCGGACCGGCTCCGGGCCGAGTCCGAGCGCCTGCTCGCGACGCCGTGCGGACGGCTGCGACGTCCTGATTCACCGGCCACCAGGTGGATGCCCGCCATGGCGCCGCGTGCCCGGCTCGGTGACAAGGCTGCGGTCACGACCAGAATCCGGCCGCGGTGAGCACCCTCGCTGCGAACATCAAGGTGGCGAAGGAGATCCGGCGCAGCAGGCTCAGGTCGAGCAGTGGCGTGGCGGCGCGGCGTTCGATCCGGACTCCGTCAGTATCGGGACCGCTCGTTCGCCGGAGCGCCGCAGGTGGCGTTCGGCCGCCGCGAGCGCACTGTCGCGGTCTCGGGCTCCGGCGCGATCAGCGCCTCACCGGCCGGTAGCCGACTGACGCCGAGGCGCTCGCAGATCTCGTGCTGGTTGACGCGGTCGCCCCGTTTCATCCGGCCACCCACGATGTCCTCGATGAGCGAGCGGGCCTATTTGGCCTGCCATTTCCGCTACGCTGTCCAGCACTATGAACGATGCGGTGAAGGCGCAGCCCGCGTTCCGGCGAGTGTGGGCCGAACTCCGGACGCAGTTGCTGCGCAAGGAGTTCCCGCCGGGCACTGCCCTGCCGACAGAGTCGGAGATCGCGGCGAGGTATGCCGTGAGCAGGCAGACCGTGCGCCGGGCATTCCAGGACCTGGTCGCCGAGGATCTGGTGTTCCGGGTGCCCGGCAAAGGCACGTTCGCGACGCCCAGCTCGGCGCAGTACCTCCGGCACTTCGGGTCGGTCGAGGACCTGATGGCGCTCTCGGCCGACAGTGCGCTGGTCGTCCTGGAACCCCTGGCCACGGCCGTCGATCCCACCGCGGCCGCGCGGCTGCGGCTGCCCGCCGACAGCGTCGCCAGGACGGCGTTCCTGCGGGTGCACGACGGCGAGGCGTTCTGTCACACCACGGTCGCCCTGCCGCCGCACATCAGGGAACGGCTCGGCGACGTCGCGGAGCTGACCACGCCTGGGCACGCCAGCCAGGTGACCGTGATCGGGCTGATGGACCACCTGCTGGACGCCCCGATCCAGGACGCGGAACAGAGCATCACGGTGGCGACCGCGACGACCGACGTCACGACCGCGCTGGACCTGCCGCCCGGCACCGCGCTGCTGCGCATCGACCGCACGTATTTCGACAGCGCGGGCACGCCCGTCGAACTGGCGATCAGCCACTTCCACCCGGACCGCTACTCGTACCGGATCCGCTTGCGGCGCGACCGGAGGTAGCCATCGCCACGCCTGCCAGGTGTTGACACCCGCAGTGACATATCCGCATTATTGGCCGTACATTTCGCGGCGGACCCGGAGGGCTGATGACGTCGACCGCCGAGGCGCTGGCCCAGTGGGCGCACGATCACACGCCTGCCACGGACGATCTCGAACTGGCGGACCGCTCGCTGCTCGACACGATGGCAGTCGCGCTGGCCGCTCGCGAAGACCCGATCGCCCGTCTGGCGGCGACGCTGCCGGATGCGGCGAGGTGGGCGACTGTCGCGCATGTACTGGACTTCGACGACCTCCACCTGGAGTCCACCGCGCACATCAGCGCGGTGTGTGTGCCTGCCACGCTGGCCGCGGGCGGGGATGCGCGCGCCTACCTCGCCGGTGCGGGCGTCATGGCGCGGCTGGGTGTGGCCCTGGGCTGGTCGCACTACGCCCGCGGCTGGCACGCCACCTGCACCGCGGGCGCACCGGCCGCCGCGACTGCCGCCGCGGTCGCCATGGGGCTGAGCGTGCAGCGGACCGCCATCGCGATCGCACTGGCCGTACCCGCCGCCGGTGGTGTGCAGCGGGCGTTCGGCTCGTCGGCGAAGTCGTTGCAGGTCGGATTCGCCGCGGACGCGGGAGTGCGTGCCGCGCGGCTGGCCGCGGCGGGTGCCACGGCCGACCCCGCCGCACTGGACGACTGGCTCCGGCTGGTCGGCGGTGATCCGTCCCTGGTGGAGCTGACCGGTCCCGCTGTGCCCGGCGGTCTGGCGATCAAGATGTTCCCCTGCTGCTATGCGCTGCAGCGCCCGATCAGCGCACTGCTCGAACAACTGCCTGCCGGCATCGGGGCTGCCGATGTCGCCGCCATCCACGTGACCACGCCGGAAGCCACGGTCCAGCCGCTGATCCACCACCGGCCGCGGACCGGACTGCAGGGCAAGTTCAGTCTGGAGTACGCCATCGCCGCCACGCTGCTGGACCGACACCCGGACTTCGACAGTTTCACCGACGCGGCCGTACTGCGCCCCACCGCACAACGGCTGGTGCGCTTGGTGGATACCACCCTCGTCCCCGGCGATGACAACCTCCTGGCAGGCCAGATCGACATCACGGTCGTGCTGGGCGGTGGTGTCAGCCGTTCGGCGAGCCTGCGCCTGCCACCCGGCTCCCCAGGACGTCCGCCCTCGGCAGCCGACCTGGCGGCCAAGATCGCGAGCTGTGGCCCGGACCTACCCGCCTTGCTCGCCGATCTGGACTGGCCGACGGCCGCGACGATCCTGGCCGAGCGGTTGCCCGCGATGGACCTGACCCGAGGTGCCGTCTGACATGACCGACGATGCGACGACCCTGCCGCTGGCCGGGGTGACCGTGGTGAGTTTGGAGCAGGCCGTGGCGGCTCCGTTCGCGACGCGGCAGTTGGCTGATCTGGGTGCGCGGGTGGTCAAGGTGGAGCGGCCCGGGGTGGGGGATTTCGCTCGTCGTTATGACGAGTCGGTGGTGGGGCAGTCGAGTTACTTCGTGTGGCTCAATCGTTCGAAGGAGTCGCTGACGCTGGACGTGAAGACTCCTGCCGGTCGTGCCGTCCTGGATGAGTTGCTGGCCGGGGCGGATGTGCTGGTGCAGAACCTCGGTCCTGGGGCGGCGGCCCGGTTGGGTGTCGATGCCGCGTCGTTGGCGGAGCGGTTTCCGAGGGTGATTCCGTGTTCGATCTCGGGCTACGGCTCCGATGGTCCGTGGGCGGATCGCAAGGCCTATGACCTGCTGGTGCAGTGTGAGACCGGGTTGGTGTCGTTGACCGGCAGCCCGGACGAGATGGCGAAGGTGGGGATCTCGGTCGCGGACATCGCGGCTGGAATGTATGCCTACAGCGGGATTCTGACGGCGTTGTACCGGCGGGCGGTCAGTGGTCGGGTGTCGGCGGTGGAGGTGTCGCTGTTCGACGCGTTGGCCGAATGGATGGGTTCCCCGGCGTATTACACGCGATATGGCGGTCGGCAGCCTGATCGGGTGGGTGCTCAGCATGCGACGATCGCACCGTACGGGCCGTTCACCACGAGTGAGGGTGAGACGGTGCTGCTGGGGATTCAGAACGAGCGCGAGTGGCAGTCGTTCTGTCGGCTGGTGTTGGGGGATGCAGCGCTGGCGGGGGATGCCCGGTTCGTGACCAATTCCGCGCGAGTGGCGCATCGGGACGAGCTGAACGGGATGATCGCGGCCCGGTTCGCGGCTCTCGCCACGGATTCGGTGGTGGCGTTGCTGGACAAGGCGGGTATCGCCAACGCCCGGTTGAACTCCGTCGCCCAGTTTCTGGATCATCCGGTGTTGGCCGGGCGGGATCGGTGGCGCACGGTCGGTACGCCGGGTGGGGATGTCGAGGCGTTGTTGCCACCGGCCATCCTCACCGGCGTGACCCCGGTGATGGACCCGGTTCCCGCGGTGGGCCAGCACACCGAGGACATCCTGCTCGGCCTTGGCCACACCGGCGACGAGATCGCCGCGCTGCGGCGCGACGGCGTCATCTGACCACCCTCACCGCGAAGGACAGTGCATGAGTGAGCTGAACGAGGACGAGCGGGCCATCGTGGACACGGTGCGGGAGTTCGTGGACCGCGAGGTGCGGCCGGTGGCCCGCGAGTTGGACCACACGAACACCTATCCCGAGCGGCTGATCGAGCAGATGAAGCAGCTGGGGATCTTCGGGCTGGCGATCCCCGAACCCTACGGCGAGGTGGCGGTGTCCACCGCGTGCTATGTGCACGTGACCGAGCAGTTGGCGCGCGGCTGGATGAGCCTGGCCGGCGCGATGGGCGGGCACACCGTCGTCGCCAAGCTGATCCTCACGTTCGGCACCGAAGAGCAGAAGCGGCGTTACCTGCCCAGGATGGCCACCGGCGAGATCCGGGCCGCGATGGCACTGACCGAACCCGGTGGCGGTTCGGACCTGCAAGCACTGACCACCACCGCCCGCCGGGATGGCGACGAGTATGTGGTCAACGGGTCGAAGACGTGGATCACCAACGCCCGCCGCTCGCAGGTGATCGCGTTGCTGTGCAAGACCGACCCGGCCGCGCAACCCCGCCACGAGGGCATCAGCATCCTGCTGGTCGAGCACGGCCCCGGGTTCACCGTGTCCAAGGACCTGCCGAAGCTGGGCTACAAAGGGGTGGAGAGCTGCGAACTGTCCTTCGACGACTACCGGGCACCCGCCGACGCGCTGCTCGGATCGGTGGCGGGCCACGGGTTCGCCCAGATGATGAAGGGCCTGGAGATCGGCCGGATCCAGGTCGCCTCCCGCGCCCTCGGGGTGGCCCGCGCCGCACTGGATGACGCGTTGCGTTACGCGCAGGAGCGGGAGGCGTTCGGCAAGCCGATCTGGCGGCACCAGTCGGTCGGTAATCATTTGGCGAACATGGCCACCAAGTACACCGCCGCTCGTCAACTCGTGTTGTTGGCGGCGGAGCGTTATGACAGTGGTGGGCGGTGTGACATGGAGGCGGGGATGGCGAAGCTGTTCGCGTCGGAGACGGCGATGGAGATCGCGCTGGACGCGGTACGGGTGCACGGCGGCTACGGGTACTCCACCGAGTTCGACGTCGAACGCTACTTCCGGGACGCACCCCTGATGATCGTCGGTGAGGGCACCAACGAGATCCAGCGCAACGTCATCGCCGCGCAACTCGTCGCCCGGGGCGGTGTCACGACATGACGGAACTGGCACGCTACGTCGAATCGTGGCGGCCGGAGGCGGTGACGGATCACGACGTTCTCGCCGCGGGCCCCGTAGCGGCATTGGCCGGGGTCCTCGACCAGCCCGTCCCCCGCGACACGCTGCCGCCGCTGTGGCACTGGCTGCACTTCCTGGAATGGCCGCCGGAATCCGAACTCGGCGCCGACGGCCACCCACTCGCCGGGTACTTCCTGCCCCCGATCCCCGACCGCAGGCGCATGTTCGCGGGCGGACGGCTCCGGCTGCGCCGGCCGCTGATCATCGACCAGCCGGCCGACCGTACCCGCAGCGTCACCAACGTCGTGGTCAAGCACGGCAGCACCGGCGAGATGGCCTTCGTGACCGTCCGCAGCGAGATCAGCCAGCACGGTCGACTCTGCGCCGTCGACGAACAGGATCTGGTGTACCGCTCGGGCGAGGACGCGGCACGCGCCGCGTTGGCGGCGATCGACACCGACGGCGTACCCGCGGCGGACTCGCCCTGGCAGCTCACGCTGACACCGGACCCGGTGCTGCTGTTCCGCTTCAGCGCCCTGACCGGCAACGCCCACCGCATCCACTACGACACCCCGTACGTCACCGCCGTCGAGCGCTACCCAGGACTCGTCGTGCACGGCCCGCTGCTGGTGCTGCTCATGTTGGAACTCCCCCGCAGGCGGGGGCAGCAGGTCGGCTCGGTGTCCTATCGCCTGCGCCGCCCGGTGTTCGCGGGCGAACGAGTACTCGCCGCCGGGGAGCCCACTGGTGACGGTGTGGCGCTGCGCATCGCGACCGCCCGGGAGGACCGCAACGCCACCGCGGAAGTGACCCTCGGATGACCGGGACCGAGTCGGCACAGACGTTCCTGTTCGTCCCGGGACACCGGCCCGACCGTTTCGACAAGGCTGCCGCGGCCGGCGCCGACGCGGTGATCCTCGACCTCGAGGACGCGGTCGCCCCTGCGGACAAGGAAACCGCCCGCGACCACGTCGCGCGCTGGCTCGCCACGGGTGGCCAGGCCGCGGTGCGCGTCAACGCACCCGGCACCACGTGGTTCGACGCAGACCTCGCGCTCGCGGCCCGCCACGGCGTACCCGTCATGGTGCCCAAGGCCGAGGACGCCCACGTGCTGGCCGAGATAGCCGAGCGTGCCCCCGGGGCGGCACTCATCGCGCTGATCGAGACGGCCATCGGCATCGAGCACGCCTGTTCGCTCTGCGCCGTCCCCGCCGTGCGCCGCGCCGCGTTCGGCAGCGTCGACCTCGCAGCACAGCTGGGCATCCGCCACGACGACACGCTCGCCCTGACCTTCGCCCGCTCGCGCCTGGTGATCGCCTCGGCGGCCGCGGGTATCGCGCCCCCGATCGACGGTGTCACCACCGACATCGCCAACCACGATCTGCTGGCCGCGGACGTCGGCCACGCGCGGCGGCTCGGCTTCACCGCGAAGCTGTGCATCCACCCTCGGCAGGTGCCCTTGGTACGCGCCGGTTTCGCACCGACCGAGGATGAGCTGCGGTGGGCGGAGCGTGTCCTCGACGCAGGCGACGCGGTGTCCGCGGTGGACGGCCAGATGATCGACAAGCCGGTCCTGGCACACGCGCGGCGCCTGCTCGGCCGCACGTAGCGCACCCGGAACTCCTCAATACCGGCGGTCGCGAGCGGTTGCAGATAATATCTAATATCTGATATCGCCCACCGTGCGGGTCCCGCAGCGCCGAATGCAACGACAGGCAGCGTCGTCGTTCGACCGATCGGGCCATGCGTATCGCACATGTCACACCGGGCAGGCCGAGGCAGGCTTCGGACATCGGGCCGGGATGCGCTGGTCAGCCACCACTGGTTGGATGCTTTTGGTTGTTCTCGACAAACGGCTGCCCGTGGCATGCGCAGCTTCCGACATACCCTCAACAGCCGGTAGGGGGAAGTCTGTAACCCACGGGCAGACCGTTGCGCGGTGCTCCTGTTGTGTCTCGGCTACAAGAAAGGTTCGCTTCGGTGTTCAGTCGCGTCGCCATCGTCAACCGGGGTGAGTCCGCCATGCGGCTCATCCACGCCATCCGGGACCTCGCCGCCGAGACCGGGGTACCGATCGAGACGGTCGCGCTCCACACCGACGTGGACCGGACGGCCACGTTCGTGCGCGAGGCCGACCTCGCCTACGACCTGGGCCCGGCGGCCGCCCGCCCGTACCTGGACCTCGCCGTGCTGGAGCGCGCGCTGGTGGAGACCGGCGCCGACGCGGCATGGGTCGGCTGGGGCTTCGTCGCCGAGGACCCGGCGTTCGCCGAGCTGTGCGAGAAGATCGACGTCACGTTCGTCGGCCCGAGCGCCGACGCGATGCGCAAGCTCGGCGACAAGATCGGCGCGAAGCTGATCGCCGAGGAGGTCGGCGTGCCGGTGGCGCCGTGGAGCCGCGGCGCGGTCGAGGACCTCCCCGCGGCGGTCCGCGCGGCGGGCGAGATCGGCTACCCGCTGATGCTCAAGGCGACCGCGGGTGGCGGCGGGCGTGGCATCCGCGTCATCACGAACGAGGCCGAACTGGTCGACGCCTACGAGCGGACCAGCCAGGAGGCGGCGCGCGCGTTCGGCAGCGGGGTGGTGTTCCTGGAGCGGCTGGTCACCGGCGCGCGGCACGTCGAGGTCCAGGTGATCGCCGACGGCAAGGGCACGGCGTGGGCGCTCGGTGTCCGTGACTGCTCGGTGCAGCGGCGCAACCAGAAGGTGATCGAGGAGTCGGCGTCGCCCGTGCTCAGTCCCGCGCAGACACAGGAGCTCAAGACGTCGGCCGAGCGGCTCGCGATCGCGGTGGGCTACTCCGGCGCGGCGACCGTCGAGTTCCTGTACCACCCCGGCGACAAGCTGTTCGCGTTCCTGGAGGTCAACACCCGGCTCCAGGTGGAGCACCCGATCACCGAGTCGACCACCGGCGTCGACCTGGTGCGGCTCCAGCTGCACGTGGCGGCAGGTGGGCGGCTGACCGGTGAGCAGCCCGCCGAGCGCGGGCACGCCATCGAGGCACGGCTCAACGCCGAGGATCCCGACCGCGACTTCGCCCCGTCGCCCGGCCGGATCGCGCGGCTCGACCTGCCCGCCGGGCCAGGCATCCGCGTCGACACGGGGGTCAGCGAGGGCGACACGATCCCCGCCGATTTCGACTCGATGATCGCGAAGATCATCGCCTACGGCAGCGACCGCGACGAGGCACTCGGCAGGCTGCGCAGGGCGATGGCGCAGACCACGGTGGTCATCGAGGGTGGGGTGACCAACAAGAGCTTCGTGCTCGACCTGCTCGACCAGCCCGAGGTGATCGACGCGAGCGCGGACACCGGCTGGATAGACCGCGTCCGGGGCGAGGGCAGGCTCGTCTCGCACCGGCACTCCGCGGTCGCGCTCGCGGCGGCCGCCATCGAGGCGTACGAGACATCCGAGCGCGTCGAGCGGCAGGGGCTGCTGTCGACCGCGTCCGGCGGGCGGCCGCAGGTGCGGCACGAGAGCGGCAGGCCGCTGGAGCTCAAGCTGCGCGGCGCCGGCTACCGCGTCAAGGTCGCCCGCGTCGGCGCGCACCGGTTCCGCGTCGGCATCGACACCGGCGCGGGCACCGAGGAACACACGGCGGCCGTCGAGCTGGACCGGTTCGACCGGTACACCGGCCGGATCACCGTCAACGGCACCCGGTTCCGCCTGGTCACGGGCACCTACGGGCCGATCCACCTGGTCGAGGTGGACGGTGTCACGCACCGCGTCAGCCGCGACGAGGGCGGCGTCGTCCGCTCCCCCGCGCCCGCACTGGTCGTCGCGACGCCGCTCGCGGTCGGTGCCGAGGTAGAGGCGGGCGCTCCGGTGCTGGTGCTGGAGAGCATGAAGATGGAGACGGTGCTGCGGGCACCGTTCCGCGCGCGGCTCAAGGAGTGCGCGGTGTCGGTCGGCAGCCAGGTCGAGACGGGCGCGCCGCTGCTGCGGCTGGAGCCCCTCGCCGACGAAGGCGCCGAGAGCGCCCCGGAAGCCGTCGAGGCCGTCGAGCTGGACCTGCCCGCCGAGACGTCCGGTGTCCCGGCGCGGGAACGGATCGCTCGCGGGTTGCAGGACCTGCGCGGTCTGCTGCTCGGCTTCGACGTCGACCCGCACGACGAGGGCCGGGTGCTCGCCGGCTACCTGGCGGCACGCTCGGAACTGGCCGACGCGGGTCAGCGCCCGCTCGCCGACGAGGTCGGGCTGCTGTCGGTGTTCGCCGACCTGTCCGAGCTCAGCCGCAACAAGCAGGCGGGCGAGGAGACCGGCGACGACAGCCACGTGCACAGCGCCCGCGAGTACTTCCACACGTACCTGCAGAGCCTCGACGTCGACCGTGCCGGGCTGTCGGAGTCGTTCCAGGGCAAACTCGCGAAGGCGCTCGGGCACTACGGCGTCACCGAACTGGAGCGCACGCCGGAGCTTGAGGAGGCCGTGTTCCGGATCTTCCTCGCTCAGCAGCGCGCGGCGTCCGACTCGGGAGTCGTCATCACGCTGTTGCGGTTGTGGCTGCGTGAAGCGCCGCCCGGCGAGGCGCTGCGGGAGCCCGCTGGTCTCGCGCTGGAACGGCTGGTCGCCGCGACACAGGTGCGTTTCCCGGTGGTGTCCGACCTCGCCCGCGGGGTGGTGTTCGCGTGGTTCGGGCAGCCGCTGCTGCGCCGCAACCGCGCCCGCGTCTACGCCGATGTCCGCAGGAACCTGCGCTATCTCGACGCGAACCCGGACACACCGGACCGCGCCGAGCGGATCGCCGCGATGGTCGGCAGCACCGAACCGCTGGTGCGGTTGCTCAGCCAGCGGCTCGGTCGCCCTCCGACGGACACCGGCCTGGACCACGCGGTGCTGCTGGAGGTGCTGACCAGGCGCTACTACGGCAACAAGGGCGTGGTCAACGTCCGCACGAGCCAAGCGGTGGGCTGCACGTTCGTGGTCGCCGAACAGGCAGGCTCCCGGCTGGTCTCCACCGCGGTCGGCTTCGACGCGCTCGGCGACGCGCTGCACGGGCTGACCGCCGTCGCCGGCACCTCCGAGGAGGACGTCGACGCGGACATCTACCTGGCGTGGGAGAAGCAGCCGGAGGGCTCCGACGCGATGGGCGCCGCGCTGCACGAGGTCGTCAGCGCACACCCGCTGCCCAGGCAGGTCCGCAGGCTCACCACCACCGTCGCGGGCAGCGGGGGCGCGGTGATGCACCATCACTTCACGTTCCGCCAGTCGGCGACCGGGATGACCGAGGACCGGCTGATCCGCGGTCTGCACCCGTACATCGCGCAGCGGATGCAACTGGAACGGCTGCGCAAGTTCGACCTCACCCGGCTGCCGTCGTCGGACGAGGAGGTCTACCTGTTCCAGTGCGTCGCGCGCGACAACCCGTCCGACGACCGGCTCGTCGCGTTCGCGCAGGTCCGTGACCTGACCGAGCTGCGAGAGCAGAACGGCAGGCTGGTCGCGCTGCCCACGGCCGAGGACACCATCGCCACCTGCCTGGACTCGATCCGCCGCGCGCAGTCGCGGCGGCCGGCGAGCAAACGCTTCCCCACCAACCGGATCGTTCTCTACGTCTGGCCGCCGAGTGAGATCACCCGCGCGGAGCTGGAGACGATCGCCGCCCGCGTGCTGCCGACCACAGCGGGCGCCGGACTGGAGGAGATCGAGTTCATCGCCCGGCAGCGTGACCCGCAGACCGGTGCGCCGGCGAAGATCGCCGTGCGTGTCGCGTTCGACGTCACCGGCGGCAGCCAGCTGACCATCGGCGAACCGTCGGCCGAGCTGGTCGAACCACTCGACGGCTACCGGCAGAAGGTGCTGCGCGCGAGCAGCCGCAACACCGTCTACCCGTACGAGCTGACCGGTCTGCTCGGCACGTTCACCGAGTACGACCTCGACAGCGACCACGTGCTCGTCCCCGTCGACCGGCCCAAGGGGCGCAACAGCGCGGCGATCGTCGCCGGTGTCGTCACCACGACGACCGAACGGCACCCCGAAGGCGTCACGCGGGTGGTGCTGCTCGGCGACCCGACGAAGGCACTCGGCGCGCTGTCCGAACCGGAATGCCGCCGGGTCGTCGCCGCGCTGGACCTCGCCGAGCGGCTGCGCGTGCCGCTGGAGTGGTACGCGCTGTCGGCCGGCGCCCGGATCTCGATGGAGTCCGGCACGGAGAACATGGACTGGGTGGCCGCCGCCCTCAAGCGGATCGTCGAGTTCACCCAGCTGGGTGGCGAGATCAACGTCGTGGTGGCGGGCATCAACGTCGGCGCGCAGCCGTACTGGAATGCCGAGGCGACGATGCTCATGCACACCAAGGGCATCCTGGTGATGACGCCGGACTCGGCGATGGTGCTGACCGGCAAGCAGGCGCTCGACTTCTCCGGTGGCGTGTCGGCCGAGGACAACTTCGGCATCGGTGGCTACGACCGCGTGATGGGCCCGAACGGCCAGGCGCAGTACTGGGCACCGGATCTCGCGGCCGCGCGGGACGTGCTGATGGCGCACTACGACCACAGCTACGTCGTACCGGGCGAACAGGGCCCGCGCCGCGCCGAGACGACCGACCCGTTCGACCGCGACATCTCCAGCTACCCGCACACGGTGGTGGACAGCGAGTTCACCCGGGTCGGCGAGATCTTCTCCGCCGAGGCCAACCCCGACCGCAAGAAGCCGTTCGACATCCGGACCGTCATGCGCGCCATCTCCGACCAGGACCACCCGGTGCTGGAACGCTGGGCGGGCATGGCCGACGCGGAAACCGCGGCAGTGCAGGACGTGCACCTCGGCGGGCTGCCGGTGTGCCTGCTTGGCATCGAGTCGCACTCGGTGCCGCGCCGGGGTTTCCCGCCCACCGACGGGCCGGACAGCTACACCGCGGGCACGCTGTTCCCGCGCTCGTCGAAGAAGGCGGCGCGGGCGATCAACGCGGCCAGCGGCAACCGGCCGGTGGTGGTGCTGGCGAACCTGTCCGGCTTCGACGGCTCACCGGAGTCGATGCGCAAACTCCAGCTGGAGTACGGCGCGGAGATCGGCCGCGCGATCGTCAACTTCCGCGGCCCGATCGTGTTCTGCGTGATCTCGCGCTACCACGGCGGCGCGTTCGTGGTGTTCTCGAAGGCGCTCAACCCGGGCATGACCGTGCTGGCGCTGGAGGGCTCGTTCGCGTCGGTACTCGGCGGCGCACCCGCCGCCGCGGCGGTGTTCGCCGGGGACGTCAACGCGCGCACGGCGGACGACCCGCGCGTCCGGGAGGCCGAGGCACGCTTCGCCGCGGCGGCAGGCGTCGACAGGGCCGCGTTGAGCGCCGAACTCGACGAGATCCGCTCGTCGGTGCGGGCGGACAAGCTCGCCGAGGTGGCAGGCGAGTTCGACCGCGTGCACAACATCCAGCGTGCGGTGGAGGTCGGCTCGGTCGACGCCGTCATCCGCGCGGCCGAACTGCGCCCGCGCATCATCGAGGCGATCGAAGCCCGCCTGCACTGACCGCAGCGATCGCGGCCACCGGCGAAGCACTTCGCCGGCGGCCGCGGCCGCCGGCGACAGCGCTATCCGGAATCAGAAGTGGTTCGGCTTGCCGCACGATGCCCCTCAGCTTCGAGTTCAGGACTGATTCGGACACTCTGACGACCCCCGAGCCCAGGCGAGCCTGGCACGAAGTCGAGCAACGGGCTCCATCGGTGCCGCATCGCCACCGACGACGACCTCGACCAGATCCGCGACATCTGCCGGTGCGGCACGTACTCGCGCATCCGCTCCGCGATCAAGGCGGGCGCCCAGCAGATGTAGCGGTCCGCCATCATGCCGAAGGCAGGTGCCGGCGTAGCACGTCGATCTCCGACCGGAGACGTTCGGCGAGGTCGTCGCGGCCCAGCTGTTCGTATTCGGCCGCGGCGGCGGACCGTTCCTGTACCTCGGTTTCGAGGATCGCATGGAGATCGGCGTCGGTCAGGTCACGACGCACGGCTTCCGCGGCACCCAAGCCGGCTGCGGCGCCCGCGATGTGTTCACTACCGGTGACCTGTGCCGGCGAGCCGCCGACCGCCTCGGCGTTGTCGATGGCCGCCAACGCCGAGCGGAGGGCGGCGATGGCCACGCGATCGCGGGCCTTCAAGGCCGCCGTGAGATCGCGTCGCAGGCTGGTGCGCATGCGAGCACGCTAACCGCGCTGTGCACCACGCGACAACGAGTTTCCCCAGCGGCGGAGATCCTCGCGCTCCACATCGGCGAGTGTGGCCAGTGCTCGCGCCGGCACAGTGGATACGACGTGGTCGTGACCGCCGAGGTTGTCCAGAGCGCGGCCAGTACGACATCCTCCGAGGTCTCGGCTGCGACCCGGTGCAGGGTCATCACTTCGGCCGGCCCGGGGCCACCACCGAGTTGCGACCGCAACAGCGATAAGAGCTCTAACACAATAACTGTTCGGCTCGCGTCGCCCAGGCACGCCAGCTGCGGCGTTGTCGTCGGCCCCGGTACAACAGCGGTACCGGGACCTCCTCCGCCTTGCAGCCGGCGCACCTGGACGCCGCTCCCTGATCGAACGCCATTGTGTCAGCAGCTCTAAAGTGCCGTCACGTCAAGAGGGTGGCCGGGACTCCGGTCCAGGCCCGCATCAGCTCCGCGTAGCCGGGTGAGCCGGCCAGCAGCTCGGCGTGGGTGCCCAGCACCGGTAGCCCACCGTCCATCAGCAACACCCGCTGTGCGCGGAACGCCGACGTCAGCCGGTGCGCGATCACCACCAGCGTGCCGTCGCGGTCCGCGAACGCCTGCTCGGCGACGGCTTCGGTGGCCGGGTCCAGGTGCGCCGTGGCCTCGTCCAGGACCACGACCCGCGCTGCCGACGCGTACACCCTGGCGAGCGCGACGAGTTGCCGTTCGCCGCTGGACAACGTGAGACGGCCGATCCGGGCGTCCAGACCGTCGGCCCGCGCCAGCAGCCCGGCACCGCCGACGCTGGCCAGCGCCCGCGCGAGTTCGGCGTCGGTGGCCTCACCCGCCAGCAGGGCCAGGTTCTCCCGGAGCGTCCCGGTGAACACATAGGACTCCTGCGGGATCAGGGCGACCAGCTCGTGGGACACGGTCCGCGCGTCGGCCCCGCCGAGCAGCACCGCACCCGATCTCGGCGCCAGCAGCCCGGTCAACAGCCCGGCCAGCGTGGACTTCCCGATCCCGCTCGCCCCGACGATCGCGATGTGCTGCCCGGCAGGCACGGTCAGGTCCAGCTCACGGACCACCGGATGTGCCGTCTCGCCCCACCCGAAGGTGAGCCGGCGCATCTCGACGTCGGTGCCGGTCGGCCGTGCCAGCCGCGGGCAGGGCGATTCGGCGACCGCCGACACGTCCGCCAGCCGGCGCATGGTCACCATCAGCCGCAGCACGGCCGCACCGGCGGTCTGGCCGAGCGCCACCAACGCGGGCCCGACGCCGGTGGTCAGGTAGACGACGGCACCGAGCACCGCGCCGGCGCTGAGCCTGCCGTCGGCCACCAGACCGGGTGCCGCGGCGAGCACCAGCACCAGCGGCACCAACCCGCCCAGCGACACGACGAGCGAGCGCAACGCACCGGCCATGCCCAGCCTGATCGACGCGGCGGCCTGCGCGTCCACGGCCTCGCCGACGTCCCGGCTCGCGATCCGTTCCGCCCCACACGCGAGCACGTCGCGCAGCCCGTTGGCCACCGCGCCCACGGTCGCGGCGCATCGCTCGTCGGACAGCACGAGGTCCCGCTGCCGCCGGGCCAGCGACCGCAGCAGCAGGCCGAACGCGAGCAGCGACAGTACGACCGGCGGCAGCACGAGCACGGCGAGGCTGCCCGCGGTGTCCAGCAGGCCGACGAGGGCGGCGATCACAGTGACCACCAGGCTTCGGCCCTGGACGAGCAGCCCTGCCGTGACGTCCCGGATGACCTCGACATGCCGGGTGATCCGGGCGACCGAACTCGCGTCCTGCTGGTGCGCGGTGGCGATGTCGCCGTGCAGCACCCCCCGCACGATGCCGGTCACCAGCGCGTCCCGCACGGGTTCGACGACGTGCCCGAGGCGCCCGAACACCTGCCGCGAGCCGATCGCCCCCGCCAACGAGACCGCACCGAACACCGCGAGCCAGCCGACGCCGACCGTCGGGTGCCCCGCGCCGAAACCTCGGTCCACCGCGAGCGACACCAGCCTGCCGGACACCAGCGCCGGTCCGCCTTCGACCAGCGACCAGGCCGCCAATGCGATCAGCGCTCTTCTGGTGCCGCGCAACGCGCCGGTGTAGGTGGCCCAGGCGCTCATTCGGCGGCCTCCGTGAACACCGCGCGGTAGCCGGGATCCGGCCAGAGTGTCGCGTGTGGACCAACTGCCCGGATCCGCCCGGACGCCAGCCACACGACCAGATCGGCCTGTTCGGCCGTGCGCAGCCGGTGGGTGACCACGAGCCGGGTATGGCCGGGCAGGCTCGTCCGGACCGCCTCGTCCACCTCGGCCTCCGTCACCGCGTCCAGGCTGCCGGTCGCGTCGTCGAGCACGAGCAGTCTCGGTGTGCGGACGAACGCCCTGGCCAGCCCGAGCCGCTGCGCCTCGCCACCGGACAGCGGCGCGTCGACCAGCGACGTGCGGTAGCCGGCGGGCAGCCTGCTCACCGCGTCGTGCACCCGGGCCGACCGCGCGGCCGCGATGATGGCGGGTGGTTCGGCGTCGGTCCCGTATCCGATCGCGCCCGCCACCGTGCCACCGAGCAGAGCAGGCCGCTCGACCGCGTACCCCACAGCCGCCCGCAGTTCGTCCGGTCGGATCCGGTCGACCGGCACTCCGTCCAGCAGCACCACACCGCTGTCCGCGGGCAGCAACCCGCTCGCGACCGCGGCCAGCGTCGACTTGCCCGCCCCCGACGCGCCGACGATCGCCACCACCGCGCCGGCAGGCACCGTGAGGTCTGCTTCGGACAGTCCGACGACACTGACGCCGCGCAGTTCGAGCGAGCCGCCGCCGGCAGGCAACGGCTCGGTACCCGCAGGCAGAGTGGGGATCCGCAGGACATCGACGAGCCGGGCCGCGCTCGCCCGCGCTGTGGCCAGTGACGTGAGCAACGGCAGCGAACCGATCAACGTCATGCCCATCCCGGAGTAGCCGAGTGCGGCCAGCAACTGGCCGGGGCTGAGCCGCCCGGTCAGCACGCCGAACCCGGCGGCGACCAGCACGGCCAGCTGCACCGCGGGCAGCAACAGCGCCGCCCGCCAGATCATCACGGCCTGCGTCCGCCACATCCCGTGGCCGGCCCGGCCCAGCGCGGGCAACGGCCGCAGTACCCGTTCGGACTCCTGAGTCGCGGTGCCGGTCGCCGCGATCGTGCGGATGCCCAGGGCCGCGTCGAGCAGCCGCGCGGACAGCTCACCGGCCAGTTCGCGGTAGCTCGCGACATGCTGGGACGTGGTACGCAGATGGGTCCTGGCCAGCAACAACGCCAGCGGCACACTCACCGCGAACACCAGTGCCAGCCACGGATCGAGCAGTGCCAGCGCGACCACGGCACCGACCGAGGTGATCGCGCCGAACAGCAGCTGGATGGCCAGGGCCGCGACGCCACCGGACTGGGCGGCGTCCCCGGTCAGCCTGCTCACCAGGTCGCCGGGCTCGCCCAGCTCGCGCACCTGGCGCTCGGCCCGGCAGCCGACCAGATGATCGGCGACCGTCCTGCGCAGCCACGCCGTGGCCGTCGAGGTCAGCACGGTCGTCGCGACCTGGTTCGCCGCGTCGGCCAGGGCGATCGTGACGACGACGCCGAGCAGCACAGGTACGCCGGCCGCACCCGCGTCGCCTGCCAGCGCCGCGTCCACGGCCCTGGCGGTCGCGTCCGGCAGCAGCAGGCCCGCCACCGCGGCCAGCGCGCCGGCCAGTGCCGCGCTGATCAGCCAGCCGGGGGTTCGGGCAGCGACCCGGCGCAACAGCGCGTCGGCTTCCATCGGATCCCTCCGGCTACTCGTGGGACGAGAATGACAGTGGGGCGCGGCGCAGTCCGCCGGCGCCGCGCCCCGCCTGTCAGCGGTAGCCGATCGTCACTCGCAGGTGATCAGCGAGAGGGTGCTGCCACCGCACAGCAGCAGGCTGACGCCGCTGACGCCGCCGTTGCCGCCACCGTGGCCGCCACCGTCGTTCATCAGGTCCGGCGTGTCGAGCTCCTGCAGTTCGAGGACGTGCTCCATGGATGTCTCCTTGTTCGGGTACGGCAACCGGCCCGGGTGGGCCGGCGATCAGGGGGCCGCGACAGTGGTCACGGCCGGGGTGAGGAACGGCAGCGCGGTGCTGTGCCCGCTGGCCGCCATGAGGACGCCTGCGCCACCGGTGCCCAGGTCCATCGACAGGCGCAGCAGCGTCGTGCCGGGGAAAGCCAACCGGCCCTGGTGGTCGACCGCGTGCCAGGACAAGCGGGCGAGGTGCCGGTCGCGTGCCTGCTCGAGCACCGGATCGGACGCCCGGCTCAGGGCCACGTCCAACGCGGTGACCAGTCCGGCCCGGCCGAACAGCAGGCCCGGCTGGATGACGAACTCGCTGAGCAGCGCCCGGTGCAGGTCGGGCAACCGGTGCGTGAACTCCGCGTCCGGGCGGTGCACCGCCACCGTGTCCGCCGCCACCGCCACGCCCGCACTGCCCACTCCGAGATACGGCAGGGTGCGCCGGTCACCGTCGCGCACCTGGAGGGAGCCATCAGCTGTCCGCACGCATTCGGCCAGGTCGCGCTCCAGCGCTCGCTCGGCGTGGTCGAGCCAGCCCTGGTCTCCGGTGAGCCGGTAGAGATGGGCGAACAACAGTGCCGGTCCGGACCACCCGTAGAGCAGGCCGGCCTCGGCGAAGCCGCGCGGTTGCGCGGCCCGGGCCAGCGAGTCCGCCAGCCGGTCGCCGATCTGGACGGCTTGGTGGCGCAGCGAGCTGTCCAGCCAGTTGTTGGCCAGTGACAACAGATTCAGGCCGATGCCGGACAGCCCGCCGCGCAGACTGTGGTCGGTGATCGTCGGTACGGCGGGCGCGTACTCGGTCACCAGGTCCGCTGCGAGTTCGCGGTGGCCGAAACCCGCCAGGACGTGTGCGACGCCGTGGGCCCCGTCGTAGAACCCGGCGCGCTGCGGCGGGTCGCGGCGCACCGAGTCGACCAGCCAGCGCTCGAACCGCTCGAACCGGCCCGCCCCGCCTGCCGCCAGCGCGTACAGCACGCCGGCCGCCCCGCACTCGAAACACGTGCCGCCGAGCGTGAACGTGTCGATGTCACCGGGGAACAACCGGTCGGTGCGCTCCGGAGTCGCCGAGTGCACCACCGCGTCCGCGATCGAGTCGCACACCGCGCTCCAGTCGGTCCACCGTCGTGGCGCCTCCTGCCGCTCCGCGGGTCCGAGTAGGTCGCTGATCCGGTCGAGGTACTCCTCGGGCAGGCCGAAGCGGTCGGCGATGACCTCCAGGTAGCCTGCCAGCTTCCCGCTGTCCAGCGAGAGCACCATGTTGAGCGGCAGGAACAGCCACAGGGCCAGCGCGGCCAGCGCGTACTCGTCGATGGCGAAGCCCGTGCGGTCGCGTGGTGCCGCGAACCCGGCGGCGCCCAGTGCGGGCCTGCGTGGTTGTGTCGCGTCGAACGCCAGCTCGAAATCGATCAGCGACACCCGGTCGTCCTCGTCGACGAGCAGGTTGCGGTCGTGCAGGTCACCGAACACGATGCCCTGCTCGTGCACGGCGCCGACGAGGCGTTCCACCTGGTCGAGCACGTGCAGCGCGCGCCCGGTGTAGTCGGCGATCTCCGCCGGGGACACGCCATGGCGGGACAGTGGGTAGTGCACGGCCAGCCAGCGACCCAGCGGAATGCCGGGCATCCGTTCCATGGCAAGGAAGTAGTGCTCCCAGCAGCTGACCAGCTCGTACGCCGCGGGCACCCCCGGGATGCCGGCCAGGCGGCGCAGGGTGTGCCATTCGCGGCTGAGCCGGGTGACCGCGTCGGTGCCGTCCCGGTCCAGGCCGGCCAGCGGCCGCGCCTCCTTGAGGATCACCTCGGTGCCGTCGTCCCGCTGAGCGGCATACACCCCGCCGCCGTTGGAGAAGTGCAGCGCGCTGGTCACCCGGTACGGGAAGCTGCCCTCGCCTGCCACCCGGCGGGCGGCCAGATGGGGGGCCAGCGCGACCGGCGGCGTGACCCAGTCCGGGATGTGGAAACCCGGCCGGCGCTGGTCGGGTACGAGCGTGCCGTCCGGCCGTTGGACAGCGGGGACCAGTGAACCGTCCTCGGTGATCGCCGACCGCTCCAGAAAGGCGCCGTACCGGACATAGAGCGGGCCGTCGCCGATGCGGAGATCACTGAGTATGTAGGGCCCTTTTTGACCGTCGAGTAGCGCGCCGAGTTCGGTCAGTATCGTGCCCAGCTGGTCGTCGTCCCGAGGATAGATCGTGATCAGCTTGCCACTCGCCGCGCGAGGTGCGTATTTCGAGTTCCTGGCCAGCAGGACACTGCGACTACGCAGATATTTGAATGGCGTCCGGGTGGCGACGCAGTAGTCGTACGTTGTGTGCAGGATCCGCTCGGCATTGCCCAAGCCGCTGGAGACGTGCACCTTCCAGCCCTGCGTCCGCACGGAAGTTTCGCGTGGCCGCAGTACACACCAGGTGTCTCTATCTACAAAGGACCAGTCGTCCGGAGTCGCGGGCAGGATGTCCTGGAAATGTCCACCGCCATTACCCTCGCGGGCCTGAGAGTCAAAGTAGACCGGGTCGGCATGACAGTATTCCTCGTAACGTGCGGTCATTCCAGGACAATCCTCACTCGGCAGTTTCGCTGGCGTTCGGCTCATCCGCTGCCCGCACAGCATTGCGGGTTTTCCTGGGATTGGCCAAGTCCCCGATATGGTGAGGCGACTAGTGCGTACGGGGCGGCCCTACCTGCCGGTAACATCGCGGACCGACACGTTGGGTGGTAGCGGCCGACGATAAACCGCCCGGTTGCGCGCGATTTCGTGTAACGCCGCGCCGATGACCCACCTCAAGGTCGGTGAGGCCAGTTACCCGTCTGGGTTGTGGCGGGATGTCGCGATTACCGACCGTAAGAGTCGCGAAGTCCGGACAGGACAAATCCCAGGACCCACGCTGCGACGCCTGGTCGCCGAATGGTCCACAAAAGCCGATCCACCGTCATCAGGTGCCGGCGGCCCTCGCGCCGGCGCACGTGGCCATTGCCCGTTCCGGTCGCGCAACGCGTCGACCCGCGGCCGCGGCGCGTCCCAGCCCAGCCGGAACCAAAGGGGACATTGTCCGCAATGGGGGCGGGCGTTCCGGCTTGACCTGGATGTCAGCCGGCCGCCTTACCGTGGTCCGGTGATGCGCAGCGCCATCGAACAACGAGCCCTCGATGCCGCACTCGCCGATGCCGGGCGTGCGGCCGTGGAGTTCGACGATGCCCGCCAGTGGCTGGCGGGCGCCCACGGACGGCCGATGGACCCGCTCGCAGCCGAGGTCTGGGTGTTCGACGAGGAATCGACCCATGTCCTGCTGGTGCGCCACCGCTGGCGGGGCTGGGTTCCGCCGGGCGGAAAGGTCGAACCTGGTGAGACACCGCGTGACGGGGCCGCACGGGAGCTGTTCGAGGAGACCGGAGTCAGGGCGGAGTTGGTGGCGCGACCGGCGGCCGTCGCGATCCGCTCCTTCCGTCCGAATTGGCCGCCGACCGCCGCGCTGTCGTATGCCGCGATCGTCGCAGCGTCCACACCACTCATGCCGGAACGCGGCCAGCCGGTCGCCTGGACCCGATTGGACCGCGACTGGGAGAGCTACTTCCCCGCCGACCCGCCCCGGATCCGGCAGTACGCGGCAGCGCACCGCGCGACGTTCGAGTGAACTTCGGCCGGACGGACGTCAGCACGTCTCGACCGGGACCGTGCGTCCGCGCCGAGCGAATGGCCCTGGCGCGGTGACCACTGACGATCACCGGGTTGGCGACACGCCGAGCCGGATGCGTGGCTCTGGCTGCCCTCCGGCGCACTGTCGATCTTGCCTGGGGGTCGGGGCGAGGCGTGTCCTGTCCGAACCTGTCAGGGCCCGCCGCCTGCGTCCAGACGAGGGCCAACACCTCTCACGCCTGGTCCGTCGCGGTAACAACCGGCACCCGGACGTGCTGGCCGCCAACGGTGGGACGCGCCCGTGTACGGAGTGAACGGCACGGCGGTGGGGCGGTCCTCAACCATGCGTTTGCGTGACCAACCCGAGTGATCGTCAGCGGTCACCGCTTCAGCCGGCCGGGACCGACTTGCTCATCACGCAATTGCCCTTGCCCTTGGGCCGGTCGTAGCTGAACCCGAGCTTTTCGTACATGCTCCGGGTGGCGTTGTAGAGGAACGACGCGGAGGGCCTCTTGCCCGGGGCCAGGTCATGCGGGTAGGACTCGACAAGACCGCCGCCCGCCGCACTGATCAGCTCCAACGCACCCCGAACGGCGACCGCTGCCATCCCTTTGCGCCGGTACCCGCGGTCCACGAACAGACACGTGATCCGGTAGTCCGGCATACGGACGACACCCTGTTCCCACTCCTTGCGGTGGTGGATGTTCGGCAGTTCCTCGACCGTCCCGTACTCACACCAGGCGACCGCGATCTCACCGTCGAACACCAGTGCGGCGTGCGCGCGACCCTCGTCGACGAGGCGCTGCTTGAACGCGCGGTTGCCCATCGTCTTGCGTACGGGACAATCCGGATAGAGATGGAACCAGGTGCACCAGCACCCGCCCCACACGCCGTTGTGCCGCTCCGCAAGATCCGCGAACGCGTCCCACGTCTGCGGACCGAGCGGTTCGATCCGGTAGCCGTCCCCACCCGCCGCCACTGTGGTCATGCAGCAAACATAGAGGCAGTCGCCGACGATCGACGGCCGGAATTCAAGCCCGGTCGTCGAGCGGGCGGCCTCGCATACCGGTGATCGTTTGTGGTCGCCGCACTCGGCACGGGTAGCGCCGAATCGATAGCGAGGCCGGTGATCAACCGGCCTCGCTATCGGTGTCAGGCGAGACAGTGACCGACGGCACCTTCGCCGGAAGGTGCCGTCGGTACGGGAGGACCGGGTCTCCGGCCGCCAAGAGACCCACCACACCCGCCCGGGTCGGACAGGCCGACCCGAACCGGTCGGCGTCGACCTGATTGCCCGAGATCGGACTACCGGGCCTTCTTCTTGGTGGCCTTTCCGGTCCCCGCGCCGGCCTCGAACGCCTCGATGACCATGGCCGGAATACGGCCACGGTCCGCGACGTCGTGGCCGTTCTTCTTGGCCCACTCCCGGATTGCCTGCGTCTGTTCACGACTGCGCCCGTTCACGCGGCCGGCGACGGCCACCGGTGCGACGGCGCGCTTGGCGCGACCTCCGGTACGCCGCGCGGATTCGACGAACTCGGCCAGGCCGTCCCTCAGGCTGGCTGCGTTGGCGTCGCTCAAATCAATCTCGTAGACGACACCATCCAAGCCGAACGTGACGGTTTCGACGTTGTCGCGGGTGGTGCCGTCCAAGTCATCGATGAACTGGATTACGGTCTTCTGAGCCATGTCGGTGACCTCGATGCATCTCGCAGAGCAATACAGGGTGGGGGAACACGGTCGGCGTTCCTTCGGTAAATCTAGCAAATGACAAGGCGCGAAGCACCGATACCCCGCAATAGCCGCCTGTCACCAAGTGACGCCGGACAGCACACAGGATTCATGTCGAGCTGGACACCGATGGAACCGGCACCGCGCCCGCCTGTCCGTCCGGAGATACTTTCCCGCCCTCGTATCCCGTCGAGAACGTAATACGTGCCAGCCCCGCCGCAACGATCCTGCGGCGTTCCGCTACCCATGGTTTGCCGCGCATGCCCAGCGCCGCCAGGCGGGTGGCTACCTCTACGATTCCGCAGGTGACCGCCTACGACGATCTTGACGCGTTCGAGCACCTGGACACCTCGACCCTGCCGCGACGTCAGCAGCAAATCCTGGCGACGATCCGCGATTGGGCGGTCAGATACGGCTATTCGCCGAGCACCCGGCAGATCGGCGACGCCGTCGGCCTGCGGTCGTCGTCCTCGGTGTCGAAACACCTCACGAGTCTGGAAGAGAGTGGTTTCCTCCGCCGCGCCACCACGATGTCGCGCCCGGTCGACGTGCGGATGTTCCTGCACCAGCCCACGACGCGAGAGGCGGCCGGCGACTCGGTGCCGGTGCCCGTCGTCGGCACCATCGCCGCCGGAACTCCGATCTCAGCCGAGGAACACGTCGAGGACATCCTGACGTTGCCGCGTGAATTCGCCGGGCGGGGCACTGTTTTCGGCCTGCGTGTGCGCGGCGAGTCGATGGTCGACGCAGCGATCTGTGACGGTGACACGGTCGTGGTGCGGCAGCAGTCCGAGGCTCATTCGGGCCAGATCGTCGCCGCGATGATCGACGGCGAGGCGACCGTCAAGGTGTATCGCCGCCGCGGCGGCCACGTCTACCTGGAGCCGCGCAATCCGGCTTACGACGTCATCGACGGCGACGAGGCCGTGGTGTTGGGCGTAGTCGTCTCGGTGCTCCGCAGCATCTGACCTCCGGGACTCTCCCGTTGTCCCCCGTGCGGGCCACGGCAGAATGAGAACTCGACGGGGACGTCACGCCGAGACATTTCTGCCACGTTTCTGCCATGAGTTCGGGATGCGGGCTGGGCGCGCCCGGCAGGTGGATCACGGGACGCCGTAGGGAGCACGCTGGGGGCGCGGCACTGGTGGTGGCCGGGTTCATCGGGGCGGCCGCGACCGGGTCCGCCCGGGCGACCCGCGCGGCGCCGCCGCCCGTTCGACCGGCTCGCGCGGCGGGAGCTCGAGGGTGTTGACGCTGATCGCCGCCGGGCTGTCCGGCGCGCAGATCGCGGCCGGCCTGGTGATCAGCCCCGAGACGGTGAACACCCACGTCGCCCGCATCCTCGGCAGACGCCGACTGCGCGACCGGGTGCGGGCCGTCGTGCTCGCCTACCGCCGTGGTCTGGTCGACGCGGGTACGTCCTGACGACGGCATATGGGCGATCGAGCCGGTGTCGTTGCTGGTCATCCGGGGTTCCCGCAAAACCGCGCCGCGTCCCCGGAGCCGGCCGGCCTGCTGTGGGTTTCCTGATTTCGCCCGGCACTGCTTGATTTGGGGGGTCAACTGATCGGCCGATCCGCCTAGACTTCGCAGCCATGAGTGGCCGGCCGACCCCGACCCGCGGTGCGCTGCGGGTGTCTCGTGGTGTCGTGCTGGCCGTGACCTCGGCGGCCCTCGCGGTCGCCGCGCACAGGATCGCCGGTGGCGGAGTCCCGGACGCCGTGTCGACGATGCTGCTGACGCTCGGGGTCGCCATCGTCGGTGTGGCGTTGGCGAGCAAGCGTCGCTCGACCGGCGCGATCCTGATCGTGCTCGGTGCCGCCCAGCTCGCCATGCATCTACTGCTGTCCTTCGACACGACGACCATGCCCGGCATGGGAATGTCGGGCATGACGCCCGCCGGGCCGCCGTTCGGCAGTGTCGCGATGATGAGCGCACACGCGGTCGCCGCCCTGGTCACCGCGATCCTCCTGGCCAAGGCCGACGCCGCCCTGTTCGCGGTCGCCGAAGCGCTGGCCAGGCTGTTGCCCACGATCCTGATCGCACCGCCGGTTCCGACGGGTCCCGCTCGGCTGCGGCCCAGCGTCGCGCCACGGGTGCGGTCGACGGCGGTGTCGCTGCGCCGGGACAACGCCCGTAGAGGCCCGCCAGTGGCCGCCTGACCGATCCCCAGCCCTGTTGGTCGTCATCGCGACCCCATACCGTCATCTCGATGCGGTTGGCTGGACACATCGGCACGTACCCGGCCTTCGACCTCGGCGCCTTCCGCGCCGGTCGCGCCGGGAGCCGCCGGAGGCTTCGGCCTCCGCGGCGCGGCATACCGCACCACGTCAGCCATCGGCCGGCCGCCGACACCTCGCAACCGGGGGATCTTCGACGGCGGATCTGGCTGGAAGCATCCGGTGCAGCTCCTCGGAGGAGCACCGGACGGTGGTACGCAACGGAAAGGATGTCACCGGTGGAGGGGACCCCGGCTACCCGACTTCTGGCACGAGGTTTCGCAGCCCTCGACCTGAGTCGGCCATCGAGGTTTCACCGGGCCGTACGTTGCGCATGCCACAACCTGATACACGAGGACCACGCGAAGATGTCCGCCTGGTCGATCGTGTAGCGGGGTAGGGCCGCTTTGAACCGGCGGCGCCGCGCGGTGGCGATCCAGCTTGGTCACCTGGATCGCCACCGGCGAGCGGGCCATGACGCGCTTCTCCGCTGTGCCGTCCACCAGGATGCTGGACGCGTGCGCGGTGGGCATCACTGCCGGACAGTGTTGGCGTGGTGCTACTTTGCCGCTCTGGATGGCAACCCGGCCTGCGTTGCCGCAGCCCTTCGTCGAACTGTGCGGACAGCGAAGCGGGGCCGGATGCCTGGCATCCGGCCCCGCTCCCGCAATGGGCGCCTGCTTACGCTGACGCCCCTTGCTTGGCGGACAGGTGGGTGGTCGATCCACCGCCGCCGGTCCGACCGCGGCGCGCGAACGCGCCGAGTCCGAAGCCCAGTCCTAGTGCTGCGATGACAATGCCGATGATGCCCAGTAACCTCGCCGTACCGTCCGAAGAGGACGCCGCGGGTGGCGCGGCGGACGTGGTGTTCGCCGCGGCTGCCGTGCCGGAGTCACGTGACGCGGCCAGGACCAGGTGCGGCGCCGGGTGTTCCGGCTCCGGCTGGCCTGCCACGCTGGGCTGATCCCAGTTCACGATGTCGCCGTTGTCGTAGGTCTGGACGGCCGGCATGATCAGCGTGCCGGTGTTGTCCGGCAGACCCTCCACGACGATCGGGAACTCCTGGAACTCGCCGGGTGCGATCCCGCCGCCGGTCGCCGCCGACCAGGTGATCGACTTGACTGCGGTCGTGACGGTCTCGTTGTCGATGTCGACCGGCTTGGGCAGGGTCATCATGGTTTCCTGCGCGGTCCAACCCGGCACCGGCCTGATGCCCGCGTTGGTGATCGGGCTGGTGGTGGAGAAGTTCACCCGCACCTTGGTGGCGTGCGCGGTGTCCTCCTCGTTGGGCACGCGGAAGACGATCTCCCCCGTGCTGCCCTTGCTGAGGTTGTCCGGCGAGTGCACGGTGACGTGCGCTGACGCGACGCCGACCGCGGTGAGGAGGAGCACGCCGGTCGCGGTCACCGTGGTGGCCACTCGCGGCGCGAGCTTTCCGGGCTGATTTCGTTGTGTGGTCATGACAGTACGAACTCCGAAAGGCATGGGGCACCGATGGTCGGGCTTCCCGACACGGCGCTGAAGGTGGTGTGGGCACGCGCGTGACCGACCCACCTGCCTGGCGTAGAGGGGTCGGTCAGGCAGCTACCGGTGGCCCTCGACGGGCGTTGTCTCGGCACAGCAACACCGCGGTCGCCCTGATCCGTGGCGCGACGCTGGGTCGCAGCAGAGCGGGAGCGGTCAGCACCGGAGGTGCGACCAGCACCGTGGGCAACAGCCTGGCCAGCGCCGCGGCCACCATGAACACCGCGGCGTCCGCCTTGGCCAGCAGGACAGCGGTGATCGGGACCGCGACCGCGTGCGTGCCGATCATCGTGACACCGTCCAACGACGCCACGTCCATACCCATCGCCGACATGTCCATCGTGTCCAGCGACAACAGCGCATGCATGGCCAGCTGGTCCGCGCCGAGCACGGCCAGGATCGCGCCGGTCGAACGACGCCCGCTTGCCATGACCACACCGATCACGGCGATCCCGAGCGTCAGCAGCATCGTCAACCCGGCATCAGGGACTCCGCCACCGGCCGCGGCATGCGCGGCGACCGCGAGGGCCGCTGACGTCACAGCCAGCACGACCCCACGACACACTCGCAGCGCACCGCGAGTCGGGGTCGGCCGACCTTTCATAGCTCAGGAGTCTAAAGGGATCACTCCACTAGTTGATCCCCCCAAATTCAAGCGTCTCGCACGCCGCGATATGGAGTGTCCATCTTGTTACGGCACAACATCATGTCAGCCGCGCTTGGGTTCGCCGGGGATGACGAACCACAGGATGAGGTAGGCGACGACTTGGGGGCCGGGGAGCACGCAGGACAACACGAACAGCAGACGCACGGTGGAGCGGCGCCAGCCGAAGAACTCCGCCAGGCCGGCGCACACGCCCCCGAAGACGTAGTGCTCGCGGGAGCGGGTGAGCCTGGGTCGCACACTTTCCGGCTGTGTCATGGGAATCCTCTCTGGTGCCTGGTCAGCTTCGGTGTCCTGCCTGCGCACGCGCTGTCAGTGCCGCGGCCGGCCGGCGATCAGCACCGCCACGGCCACGAGGATCGCGACGGGCCGGATCAGCGTGCAGGTCCACTTCTGACGAGTACCCCGACGGGGCCCGTTCCACAGCACCGCCAGCTCGCCCGGCAGGAGGATCATGAACCCGCCGGGCAACAGCGCCGGCACGGTGGCGGCGTCGTAGGCGAGGTCACCGCCGGTGCGGACCGGGGGCCGGGGCCGGACTCGACGGCCGCGGCCGACCCGATCTCCCCAGCTCGTCGGACACTCGACGGATCCGGGCCTGGCCGGCCGGTGTCCACCGTCTCGGCGAGCGGCGCGGTGATGTCGTCGATCAGTTCGGCGCGGGCAGTCGGCCGGGAGGTGGACGCCGGGCCGCCCCAGCCGGTCCAGGTGGTCGGCGACCAGCGTGTCGGCGGTGGCCATCAGCGGTTCGCTCCTGCCAGTGCTCGTGTGACGGTGCGGTACTCATGACGCCCCCTTCGTCAGCAGCTGATCGACCGCGTCGCGAAACTGCGCCCACTCGGCGCGGAAGGCCGCCAGCGACTGGCGCCCGGCCGGGGTCAGCCGGTAGTACCGGCGCGGCGGGCCCGCCGGGGACTCCTGCCAGGTGGTGGCGACCAGGTTGTCCTCGCGCAGCCGCGACAGCAGCGGGTAGATCGTTCCCGACCCGGCCGCCAGTGCCGTGCTGTCGGTCAGGGCACCCACCAGCTCGACGGCATAGCGCTCCCGCTCGTCGAGCAGCGCGAGCACGCAGAACGCGATCGTGCCGCGCCGCAGCTCGGTCATCGGGTTCCTGCCCTGGCCAGCTACCATGCGACGCATGGTAGCTGGCCGCGCCAAGCCGGCTCGACGATGACCGACCCCTGGCGGAGCGGCGCGTTTGCCGAGGTCGGCCCGCACGACCTGGCAGGCGCCCAGCGCGTATCCGTGCCAAGGTGGCAGCAGGCGGGCGCATCTCGCCATCTCGGCGACCCGCAGGCCGGCATCATCGATCGCGCTGCCCAGGGATAGCCGCAGCGGACTGAGGAGCAGCATGTCAACCACGCCAGACCCGACGCACCTGAACAACCACCACCGCAACACGCTGCGCCAGCTCTTCCAACACCCGGTGAGCCACAACATCGAATGGCACGCCGTGGTGTCCCTGCTCGAGGTGATCGGCACGGTCGACGAACACCACGACGGCAAGTTCGCGGTCAACCTCGGCGCCGAGACCGAATACCTGGAACGCCCGGCTCACAAGGACATCGATGCCCAGATGGTCGTCGACCTGCGCCGGATGCTGACCACGGCAGGCTACGGGCCCGACACCGCGGAACGCCTCGCCCAGGACCCACAGGACTGACCGCGGCCTACTCGCCGGTCGTACCATCCGGGACGACACGACCGGACATCAGTTAGAGCTGCTAACACAATGGCGTTCGATCAGGGAGCGGCGTCCAGGTGCGCCGGCTGCAAGGCGGAGGAGGCCCCGGTACCGCTGTTGTACCGGGGCCGACGACAACGCCGCAGCTGGCGTGCCTGGACGACGCGAGCCGAACAGTTATTGTGTTAGCAGCTCTTAGGCCGTTCGGGCGTAATCACGGGGCAACTGACGGTACCCGGCCCAACGGGCGTACCGTCTCCCTGAGCAACTGATTGGCTACCATCCGTCACCGTGGCCCTGCGTACAACCTGACGGGAATTCGCCTCCCCTGACCCTGGTGGCGCTCCACTCACCGGAGGTAAAAGGAGGTTGCCGTGTCCGTCAGCGGACATCACCTGTGTCGGCAGGCGCGGCCGCGCCGCGAGCACGACACCGTCACCTGCGTGGGCCGCAGGCGCGCCCCAGGACACCAGGAACTCTCGTCGTGACCCACGATGTCGCCCTCCAGCCGTCCACGTGTCTCTCCCACGCGCTCGGGGACGAGCTGAAGCGGATCCGCACCGAACGGAACTGGACCCGAAGGCAACTGCAGGCCAGGCTGTCCTCGGACATCTCGCTCCAGACGCTCGCCACCTACGAACTCGGCACTCGCCAGTGCTCGGTGGCGCGGCTGGTCGAGCTGTGCCAAGCGCTCGGTGTGCTCGCACACGAGGTGTTGGCTCGCGCGTACGAGCGGACGGTGCGCGTCGACGACGGTGGCAGGCTCGTCATCGACCTCGAACTTCTCGTCAGGGATCGCCGGTCGGAGCTACTTCCGTTGCGCCGCTGGGCATCCGCACAACTCGGCCATATCAGGCCTGACCAGCGGCGCGCGGTCCCCCTCGAACTGCCCGCGCTGGAAAACCTGGCCGAGCTGTGTGGGGTGAGCACGTCCGACCTGATCACCAAGCTGCACGAACTGGACAGCGCGGGCTCCCACGAGCCGACTCCCTGCCGGCAACGGGTCTGACCGGGGAAGGCAGCCAACGCCGGACGGCGCTCAGCCCGCGCCACTGGCGATGGCGGCGGGGTGATCCGGCCAGGTCACGGCGTACGACTGGTCGGCGCCTGTCGTGACTCGGGCATACCGCAGTAGTTCACGGATGATCCCCGCATTGCCCATGGCCCAGCCGGTGCGGGCAGGCAATTCACTCGGAGTGCGCCGGTGCTCGTGGTTCGACCAGCGCACCCCGGCATCGTCCACGGTCGCGCGGGCGGCGAGGTCGTCGACGAGCACCGTCGCGAACCGGGGATCGTCGCCGCGCTCCGTGTACCTGTCACAGGCCAGCGCCAGCACGCCGGCCGTCCCGCAGCAGCGGCCGCTGTTGTCCCAGAACCCCGGTCGCAGCCGCCGGGGCAGGCCGGACTCGACAACGGTGTGCCAGCAGCGGTCCGCGAGAGCCTGCCAGGCCGCGTCTCCCGTCACCGCGCCGAGCGACCGGAACACCTGGGCGTCGCCCGCGGGACCGTTGCACCAGCCGTAGCTGTAGCGCTCGATCAGCTCCGGCCGGTGCGGCGGATCGGAGTGCGCGACCAGGAAGCCCGTCTGGCCTGCCTCGTTGCGCGACACCACATCAGCGGCCCCGGCCAGCGCCAGGTCGACCAGGTCGAGGTGGCCGGTCGCGGTGCCGATCACGGCGAGGGCCTGCACGATGCCCAGCGTGCCGTGAGCGATGTGGTGCGAGCGCGGCGGACTGGGCCGTACCGGCCAGTTGACCCCGCCCGGCGTCGGATCGGCGGTCGCCAGATAGGGAGTGACCGCCAGCAGCGCCAGGTCGGGATCACCCGCGCACAGCGCGCCAAGGCCGATACCGGCGTTGCCCACCAGCAGCTCGAACATCGGGTTCCAGCGCTGCCCGTCGAACCGGGACCGGACGGCGCCGAGTGCGCGGTCCGCCGCGGCGGCGGCCACGGCGTCGCCGAGCACTTCGCCGATCGCCCGCAGAGCGACGGCGATCCCGGTCAAGCCGAAATACAACGAGGAGTCATCCTCGCGGTCGATCGCGGCGGCGAGTGCCCGTCCACCACGGACGGCGGCCTCGGCATACCGTTCGTCGCCGAAGTGACGATGGGCCTCCAGCAGCGTGATCACGATGCCCGCGCCGCCGCTGTAGAGGGTCGGATCCATCCCGTCGTCCGCGGTGTTCCCGCTCCAGGCGAGCCCCTCTTCGGTATCCCGCGCCAGCCCGAGCAGCCACGTCAGCCCACCGGCGGCGAGCCTGCCCACCTCGGCAGCGGAAGTCGTCATGCCCACAACATCTCACGACGAGACCGCGGACGTCCGCAGCCCACTGACGACCTGACGGATCGCGATGCCGGCGATCCGGGTGTCGAACGGCAGCAGTGCCGAACACACGCGGTATTCCTCGTGTCGACGTCGCTGAACCCGGCGTCACGGATCGCCGCCGCCAGGTCACGTGCGCAGCTGCGGGGCGTTGACGGGGTCAGCGGGCAGGTGATCACGCCGGACGCCATCGACCACGGCGTCGACCGGCACGCGGATGCGGTGGTGCGCGGCCGGCATGGCGAGCACCGCGGCCTGCCTGCGGTCGAGCAGCACGTGGCCGGTCGACGTCTTGATCCCGACCGAGCCCAGGACACTCACGATCCGATGGCCGCCGCCTCCCGGACTCGCGGTCCCAGCGCCATGGCGACGGTAGGACACGGGGCCTTCCCGGCCGACCATCCGGGCGGCCCGCAACGGTCGGTCAGCTCGTCCCGGCCGGGTGAGGCACAGTGACACCGAGACGGCCACGGTGGTTGGCCGCACCGGATCGGAGGCAGCCATGACCGAGACAGCGATCGCCGACGACGGGATCATCCGGGATCTCCGGCCAGCGGCGCTGGTGGTCCCGGCATGACCTCACGCCCGTCGGACGGGCACACCGCGGCCGAGCGCTGGGCGGCACTGCTGTGGCCCACGCAGAACCCGGGTGCCACGATCTACGGCACCCTGGTGGCCGCCGCCCTGCTCGCCACGGAGGCCGGCGCCCACGACACGCTCGGGGAGACGGTCGGCACGATCCTCGCCACGCTGGTCGTGTACTGGCTCGCCCACGCGTACGCCGACCTGCTGGCCCGGCAGGCCCTCGCCGAAGGCGACGAACCGGCCCGGCCGGACTGGCACGCGGCGGTCGAGTCGCTGGCGCAGGAACTGGGCATCATCGCGGGCGGTCTCGGCCTGGTGCTCGTGCTGGTCATCGTGGACCTCGCCGGTGCGAGCCTGTCGGTCGCCGTCGACGCGGCCCAGCTGTGCTCGATCGCCCAACTGGTCGCGTGGGGTCTGTTCGCGGCTCGCCGGGCACACCTGCGACCCGGCTGGATGGTCGTGTACGCAATGGCCAGCGCGGCGCTCGGTGTCCTGATCGGACTGTTGAAGATCGCCTTGCACTGACCTCGGCGATCCGCCCAGTCCCAGCGCGTCCACCCCGCCAGTAGCGCGAGCATCGGGGTCGACCCGCCTGCGATCTCCGGAGCCCAGGTCCACTCCCGACTTCATCGGACTGTCGAAGATCGCCCCGCACTGACCTCGGCGATCCGCCCAGTCCCAGCGCGTCCACCCGCCAGTGCGCGAGCGTCGGGGTCGACCCGTGCGATCTCCGGAGCCCAGGATCCACTCCCGACTTCATCGGACTGTCGAAGATCACCCCGCACTGACCTCGGCGATCCGCCCAGTCCCAGCGCGTCCACCCGCCAGCAGCGCGAGCACCGGCAGCCGGGTCGACCCGTGCGATCTCCGGAGTCCAGGTCCACTCCGGACTTCAGTCGGTGCGGGTGATGGTGAACATGTAGCAGCCCCAGGCGACATTGCGACTGTGCACCCGCACCACGCCGGGCTGGTCGAGCACCGCGGCGATCACCCTTTCCGGGTCCTGGCCATCGTGCACCATGGTCGCCTCGTGGATCCAGCCGCGATCGTCGTATGCCCGCAGCACCTGTGCCCGGCCGCGCCAGTCCGGTGGGTAGCCCACGATGCCGGCGGGTCCGCCGCAGGTCCCCGCGTGGGCGATGATGGCCCCGACCTCCTGGTAGGGGCTGGCAGGCAGTGGCGGCCGGTAGCCGAACAGGAGCAGTTCCGCACCGGGGTCGGCGTTGCGCAGGCAGCAGCGCAGGGGCTCGCCGCCGTCAGCGGTGATGCGCTCGGCGGGCCGGCCGGAGGCGTCGGATCCGCCTGCGCGGATGTCGTCCAGTACGTCGGCGGGCAGTGCGTGGATGCGGAAAGCGGCGGTCGATGTGGTCACCGGCCCAGGTTCCCGGTTCCGGGCGCTGACCTGCTGGCAGGAATCGGACGTCGCGTTCGGCCTCGGACACACTCGGGCGGGGCCCGGCCCGCAGGCCGGGCCCCGCTCGTCCAGGTGCGACGTCCGGATCAGGGGAACTGCGCGACGCCGACGAGATTGCCTTCCGGATCGGTGAAGTGACCGATCACCAGGCCGGTCTCCTTGACCTTGTCCGGGCCCATCGTGCGCTTGCCGCCCAGTTCCTCGGCCTTGCTCAGCGCAGCCTCGACATCCGGGACGTTCACATAGAACGTCACGTACGGCTCGTAACCGGCGCCGCCGCCGATACCGCCTGGAATGCCGATACCGTCACTGGTCTTGTTGCCGTCGGAGAAGCCGTAGTTCTTCGGTTCCGAGATCTCCGAGGAGACGGGGCCGCCAGTGTCGAATTTCCACCCGAACAGGTGACCGTAATAGCCCCGTAGCTTCTCGGGATCCTTTCCGGAGACCTCGACGTGCACAACCGCCTGTCCCATGTCGATTCCCTTCTGCCGGTGGTCCGGCCCCTGAAGACCGCGTTCCTGTGCGGGGTACCCGGTGCGTCCGGTGGTCAAGCCGCCGAACTCGTGCCCGCGACGTCGGCGGGTCGCGGCTGCGGCGGCACGGTCGCGACGTCCGGCGTCCGCGGGGCGTGCCGCAGTACGCGGCCGACCATGCCCGGCCGCATCAGCGCGGTGGGCGGGTCGAGCAGGCCGGCAACCCGCATGAACCCTTCGGTGACCTTCGGGTCCTTCGTGGCCGCGTACTGCAACCGGGACATGAACGCGTTACCCAGCTTCACCTTCGCCGTGCGCTTGCCCTCGACGCCGGGGAACGCCAGGTCCCCGCCCGCCGAGATCTCCCACGGTGCCTCGAGAATCTTCGAGACGTCGGCGAAGAACCCGGTCGCCGGTGGCGCGGTGCCCTGGCGCAGGTGATCACGTAGCGTCGCCGCCTCCAGCGCCGCGACGCTCATGCCCTGGCCGTACACCGGGTTGAAACTGCACACGGCGTCGCCCACCACGAGAAACCCGTTCGGGAACCGTGTCAGGTCCTCGTACTTCCTGCGCACGCTCACCGGATAGCGGAACCGCACCGGATCCATCAGCGGTTCGGCGTGCCGCACGGTCTCGTAGATCGCAGGCACGGGCAGCGACCGCACGTACTCCAGGAAACCGTCCGGGTCCGTCGGCGGGTGGTCGCCCAGGATGCCGGTCAGCGACAGGTTGCACAGGTTCGGCCCGATCTTGCCGAAGAACGCGCCCCTCGGATGCGCCGGCGTGGCGATCGTGTTGATCGACGGGATGCCCTCCAGCATGCCGGGGTACATCGCGTAGTGCCGCGTCGTGTAGGCGAGGCCGATCTTCATGCGCTCCTCGGCGGGCGGCTGGTAGCCGAACTCCGAGAGCCACGTCCCCGCGCGTGAGCCGCGACCGGTGGCGTCCACCACCAGGTCCGCCTCCAGCACGATCTCCCCGCCGCCGGTCTGCGGCTGCACGGTCGCGCCGACGACACGCTGCCGGCTCCGATCCGCCACGATCCCGACGATGTCGTGCCGCTCCAGGAACGTCACGTTCGGGATCTCGGCCACCCGGTTGCGGATGTGCTCCTCCAGCTGCGGCCGCGGCGCCATCACCGACAGCATGCCCGTGCGGGAGGCCCGCAGCCGCCTGCCGTTCATGAACCAGTGCATGTCGCCGTAGTCGCACGTCGGCACGCCTGCCGCGACCAGCCCGTCGGTCAGACCCGGGAACAGGTCCTCCAGGACCATGTGGCCCCGGGCGTGCAGGGCGTGCGCGTGGATGGTGTGCGGCGCACCGCGCCGGACGCCGCTCTCGCCCACCACCACGTCGCGGTCCACCACCAGCACCTCGGCGAAGGACTCGGCGAGCACGCGGGCGGCGAGGATGCCTGCCATGCTGCCGCCGAGCACGACGGCGCGTGTTCCGACCTGGTCGCTCATGCCGGTGTCTCCTGCTTCTCGGCCCGCTGCTCGCGCTTGAGGGCACTGCCGAACGTCCGGACGTCGCCGACGAAGAGGTCGGGTTCCTCCATGGCCGGGTAGTGCCCACCGCGGTCGTACTCGGTCCAGTGCACGATCGTCGGGAAGTCGCGGTCGGCGAAGCGGCGAATGGCCACGAACGCCGCGTGCGGGAACACCGCGACGCCCATCGGCACGGGCAGCGGGGGGAACCGGCCGGTCTGCACGTTGATGGGCAACATCGCCGCGCTCTCGTAGTACGTTTGCGCCGACGAGCCCGCCGTACCGGTCAGCCAGTAGATCGAGGCGATCGTGAGCAGCGCGTCCCGGTCCACCGCGTCCTCGGGGACCCGCTCGGAGTCCGTCCAGTCCTTGAACTTCTCGGCGATGTAGGCGAGCTGGCCCGCGGGCGAGTCGGTCAGGGCGTAGGACACCGTGTTCGGCCTCGTCGAGTGCAGCTTCATGGTGCCGGACAGGTCGTCGTAGAACCGCTGCGAGTGCGCCATGCGCGCCTGGTCGGTCTCGCTGAGGTCCTTCAGGTCGTCCGGGTCGTCGCTGGGCGTGGTGGGCAGCATGTTGACGTGGACGCCGACGACGTGGTCGGGGTCCATCATGCCGATCATCAGCGAAACGGGCACGCCGAAATCGCCGCCCTGCGCGATGTACTGGTCATAGCCGAGTTCACCCATCAACGCCACCCAGGCGCCCGCGATCCGCTCCAGACCCCAGCCGGGACCCGGTGTGGGACCGGAGAAGCCGTAGCCGGGGATGGACGGGATGACGACGTGGAACGCGTCCGCCGGGTCGCCGCCGTGCGACCTCGGGTCGGTCAGCGGCTCGATCACGTCGAGGTACTCCGCGACCGAACCAGGCCAGCCGTGCGTGATCAGCAGCGGGGTCGCGTCCGGCTCCGGCGAACGGACGTGCAGGAAGTGCACGGGCGCGCCGTCGATCTCGGTCATGAACTGGGGGAACTTGTTGAGGCGCGCCTCAGCGGCACGCCAGTCGAAGGTCGTTCGCCAGTACTCAGCCAGCTCCTTGAGATATGCCGTCGGCACGCCCCGCTCCCAGCCGGTGCCAGGCAGGTCCGCCGGGAACCGCGTGCTTTCAAGCCTGCGGTTCAGGTCGTCAAGGTCGGCTTGCGGAATGTCGATACGGAATGGCTGCACACCGGGCTCCTCGTCACCGCAGGAAGGATTCGTTGTCGTGCGGCCAGCGTGGCAGCGCCACCCGCGGGGCGCATCTCCCAAGCTGCGGCGCAGGCGCCGGAGAACTCAGCACGCCACGAGATGGCCCATGCGGCCCGCGGTACCAGGATGTCCTGGTGGTGGCGACGTCATCACTGTCCTGATGGGAGGCCCACCGATGTCCGAGACCAGCGGTGACATCGTCACCGAACAAGCAGTGGCGCGACCACGGGACACCGGCCGGCCTGCCGGCCGGAATGTCTCGCTGCCATCGTTGACCGGTCTGCGTTTCATCGCGGCGCTCGCCGTGTTCGTGTGTCACACGTCGGCACTGAACAACACGTTCCCGCCCTTCCGCCCCGTCGTGCCGTTCCGGAACGCGGGGCTGGACGCGGTGTTCAACCACATCGCGTTCAACGGCGGCTTCGTCGGCGTCTCGTTCTTCTTCGTGCTCAGTGGTTTCGTGCTGGCGTGGTCGACCCGGCCGGGCGAGCCGGCGCGGGCGTTCTGGCGGCGGCGCCTGCTGAAGATCTATCCCAACCACCTGGTCACGTTCGCCGTCTCGATGCTCCTCTTCTCGGCCGGGATCTACTCGGTCTCGCAGTGGCTGCCGACGGCGGCGCTGCTGCAGGCGTGGTCGCTCAACCCGCTCACCCGCTGGGCCGTCAACTCGCCCAGTTGGTCGCTGTGCTGTGAACTGCTGTTCTACCTGCTGTTCCCGCTGCTGATCCGGCCGCTGCGCAGGATCGCGGAGAATCGGCTGTGGTTCTGGGCGGGCGGCATGGTCGCCGCGATGCTGGTCATCGCGCTGGTCAACCACTTCGTGATCCCGTCGGTGATGCACGACCCGCTGGCCACCGGTGCCCCGCTGCCGGCCACCGGCCCCGCGTCGGCGACCGGCCCGCAGTACTGGTTCGGTTACTTCCTGCCGGTGAGCAGGCTGTTCGAGTTCGTGCTGGGCGTGCTGCTGGCGCGTATCGTGCTGGCCGGCCGCTGGGTGCGGCTGCCTGTCGGCCCGGCGGTCGCGCTGTTGGTCGCCGCCTACGTGCTGACGATCTTCCTGCCAGCCGACTTCGACTTCAACATCACCACCGTGGTACCCATCGGCCTGCTGATCTGTGCGGTCGCCACCGCCGACATCGAACGCACCGGCCGCGGCCTGCGCAGCCGGACGTGGCGATGGCTCGGCGAGATCTCGTTCGCCTTCTACATGTGCCAGGGCGTGGTGCTGCTGGGCACGCGGTACGCGATGCGGGGGTCGCAGTACAGCATCCCCGTCGGCATCGGCATGATCATCGCCTTCTTCATCGCGAACCTGGTGGCCGCGGCGCTGCTCTACTCGTTCGTGGAACGCCCGATCATGCGCCGGTGGAGCCGCAGTTCCCGGTCCCGGGCGGAGTTCGCCGGGAACCCGGCCGTCCCCGCGAACTCCGTCGGCCGGCCACAGCACGGCGGCTGACCCGCGACAGCACGCACGGCGGCCCGGTGGCGAGGTGCCACCGGGCCGCCGTGTGCTTCGGGTCAGCGGGAAAGGCCGGCGAAATCGGCCACCAGAGCCCAGTACGCCTGCGGGTTCTCCTCCTGGGCCGCGTGCCCGCAGTTCGGGACGAACGCGCCACTCACGTCCCGGATGCCTGCCGCGCGGAACCCGTCGACGTGCGGGCTGAGCGAGTGTCCTGCGGGGACGTCGCCGTGCAGGTACAGCAAGGGTGTGTCGATCTCACCTTCGGCCGCCTGGTTCTCGGCGCGGTCGGTGGTCAGGGCCTGGTACCAGGCGAACGCGCTGCGCAGCGCACCGGGCTGCTGGTAGGCGGCCACGTACTCGCGGCGTGCCGCGTCGGTGATCCGCTCCGGATAGCCGGACAGCTCGTCGTACCAGTGGTCGAAGAACGGGCGCTCCCTGCCGGTCACCAAGCGCTCGGGCAGGTCCGGCTCGGCGTTGAAGTGGAAGTGCCACATCGCCGGATCCCGCACCGCGTCCTCCCACGGCGCCACGCCGGGCACCACGACGTGCAGGATGACGGCTCTGGCCAGGCCGGGCAGGTGACGCAGGTAGGCGTAGACCACCATGCCGCCGACGTCACCGCCGACCAGCGTCACCTCGCGCAGCCCGAGCGCGTCGAACAGGCCCCGCAGCTTGCGGGCCATCGCCTTCTTCGTCCCGTCCGTCGGATCGCCCGTCGACCCGCCGATGCCCGGCAGGTCGACGGCGATCGCGTGGGCCGACGAGGCAGCCAGTTCCAGGATCCGCCGGTAGCTCTCCGACGACGTCGGGAAGCCGTGCACGAACACCACGGGCGGCGCGTCGGGTGACCCCGCCTCCAGGATGTGCAGCGCTGATCCTCCTACCTGGACCTGCCGATGCCTGACAGCGTCGTTCATGGATGTCGTCGTCCTCGGGCCGGTGATCGTGCGGCCGCCTACAGGAAGGGCGTATTGGGTTCCACTCCGCAGAGGTTCCGGCCGTACAGTTCGATGTTGGTGTCGGGGTTGGTGAGCGCGTGGATGGTCAGCGCGTGCAGGTTGCGCTGGATGCGCTGGATCGGCGCGTCGTCGTAGATGGACGACCCGCCACTGATCATGCCGATGGTGTCGACCGACTGCTTGGCAAGCTGCGCGATCCGTCCCATCTGGACACGGGAGTACACGCGCTCGTCCTCCGACCACGGCTCGTCGATCGCGGCCTTGCCGTCCACGAGGTCGGTGAAGCGGTGCGCCCTGGTCTCCGCCTCCTCGGCCAGCAGCGCGGCCTCACCGACCTTGAGGTGGGTGATCGGCGCGTGGCGCTGGCTGTCGTAGTCGGTGTAGGTGATCTTGCGACCGGGCAGCCGCTCCAGGAAGTCCTCCAGGGCGTAGCGCGCCGAACCGAGGGTCTGCCCGGCCGTCGCGGCCGTGGAGGTGACCAGCAGGGGCACGTTGTAGATGGCCTTGCCCGCGTTGTTGTCGGACTGGCATTGAGGGCTGAACAGATCGCTCTGCGCCACCACCCGCTCGCTGGGCACGAAGAGGTCAGTGGCAGCGGTGGTCACGCTGCCGGTGCCGCGCAGCCCGGAGACATGCCAGTCGTCGATGATCTCCATGTCGCCGGCCGGCATCAGCGCGGTCATCGGCTCCGGCCCGTTCGGGCCGTCCAGCATGGCGGCGGTGAACTTCCAGTGGCTGTGCAGCACACCGGAGTTGAAGCGCCATTGGCCGTTGAACACGTAGCCGCCGGGCACCGCGACGGCGGTGCCGGTCGGCGAGATGCTGCCGCACACCCGCACGTCGGGGGTGGCGAACACCTCGTCCTGCACGTGGTCCGGGAAACGGCCGACCAGCCAGTTGATCAGCGTCCACACCGACACGCAGAAGGCGGCCGAGGCGTCGCCCCTGGCGAGCTCGGCGTGCACGTCGATCAGGGTGCGCGCGTCGCTCTCGTAGCCGCCGTACTGCGCCGGGGCCCGCATCCGCAGCAGGCCGGAGTCCTCGATCGCCTCGACCACGTCCTCGGGCAGCCGCCGGCGCTGCTCGATCTGCGGTGCCCGGTCCCGCAGCAGCGGTACCAGGTCGGCCGCACGGCGGACGAGCTCCTCCCGGGTCGGGCTCAGTGTTTCCAACATCATGGTCTCCTCACCTGTCCGCGGCGCGGCCCTCAGTCCACGGGGAACCGGTACGAACCGACCACTGTGGCCGGTCGCGGGGTCGGGGCCTCGCCGCACCGGTCTTCGATGCCGCGCTGGAACTCCTGGAACGCCGTCGACGATGCGAGCGGGTTCGACCCGCCGTCCATCATCGCGACGTGGACGAATGTGACGCCGTCGGCGAGCCGGAACGACGCGTACCGCAGGCCGTCCGGCTCATCGCCGGCCAGCTGGTCGAACACCTGCTCCACGAGCCGCTGGTTCTCGTCCGCGGCGTCCTCGCGGGTGCTGTACGAAACGATCACTGTGTTCATGGTTGACCTCCCGGTAGGTCGATGTCCGGACACGGGCCCACCGTCCCGATCGGCCGGGACCGAGGGACGGTGGAGCCACTATCCGTGCCGGTCAGACGGCGACCGTCGCGTTCAGGTGCACCGGCAGCGTCTTGTAGCCGTTCATGATGAACGTGCCCTGGGACTCCAGGTCGTCCGTCTGAGCAGCCATCGCCAGGTTCGGGTACCGCTCGAACAGGGCAGGCAGCGCGATCTTCGCCTCCAGCCGGGCCAGCGGCGCACCGAAGCAGTAGTGGTTGCCGTGGCCGAAGGACAGGTGGGACTTGTCCTCGCGCTTGAGGTCCCACGTGCACGCGCTCTCGCCGTGCACCTCGGGGTCGCGGCCGATCGCGGCGTAACCCATGAGGATGGGGTCACCCTTGGGGATCGTCACGTCGTCCAGTTCGATGTCCTCGACGGCGTACCGCAGCGGCAGCATGTTCAGCGGCGACTCCAAACGCAGCGTCTCCTCGATGACATCGTCCCAGTCGACCTCGCCGCTCTCCAGCAGCGCACGCTGCTCGGGCTCGGTGAGCAGACGGTGGACGGCGTGGGTGACCAGGTTCATCACCGTCTCGGAGCCGGCGCCCAGCGCGACGAACAGCGTGCCGATGAGCTCGCCGTCGGTCAGGCCGCCACCGTCCTTCCCGGCGGCGATCAGGTCGCTCGTCAGGTCGTCGCCAGGGTGCGCCCGCTTGGCGGCGATGAACTCCGTGAACTGCTGCGTCCACATCGCCACGTTCGCCTCGGCCTCCTCAGGGGTGATCGAGGAGTCCGTGGTGACCTCGCCACCGCGCAGCACGTCCTCCCGCGCCTCCTCGGGCACACCGAACATGTCGCAGACGACGGTGGCCGGGAGCCGGTAGGAGAAGTTGCGCTTGAGGTCGACCGCCTCGCCGGGCGGGAACTTGGCGAGGTCGTCCAGCAGGCTGTTCACCGTCTTCTCGATGTAGGGCTGCATGGACTTGACCCGGCGCGGGGTGAAGTTGCGCACCACGGGGCGGCGCAGCCGCAGGTGGTCCTCGCCGTAGGCCGTGGTCATGTTCTCCATCGCCGGCCAGCTCGCCAGCGGCCAGTCCTTACCGATCTTCCCGTCGATGTAGTCGGGCCAGTGCTTGCGCGGGTCCTTGGACACGCGCGGATCCGAGAGCAGCTTGGTCGCGAGGTCGTGGCCGACGACCACCCATCCCCGCACGCCCTGCGGGAGCTCGACCTGAGCGATCGGGCCCTGCTGGCGGAGGACCTCGCCTTCGGCGTGTACGTCAGGCCCGGTGGTGTCGAGGACGACCGGACAACGGCTTTCCATAGAAACCTCCCGAGAGGCATTCAGTCGATGCTTCCACCGTCCACGGTAGGCACTTGGCGACGGCGATGCGTCTCCCAAAGTGCTTACGCGGCAACGGTTCTCCGGCGACGTTGGCAACGGACGACAGCAGGGCCGGGCACCCTGGAAACGGGGCCGGCCCTGCTGGTCACACCGCGGTGCGCCCTAGTCGGCGACCTTGCCCGCGGCCTCGTGTTCGCGGACCGACGCGTCCGACACACTGTCGGCGTCCGACCCACTGTCGGGCTGCTGCGATGCGGCGCCCGATGGCGGGATCTTCCGCAGCGTCACCAGCACCAGGGCGACGATGACCAGGGCGATGCCCGTCGCCGTCGCCGCGGCGATGTTGAAGCCGCTGGTGAACGCCGACCGCGCGGAGGACAGCAGCGCATCCGCGGCGTGCGCGGGCAGTCGGCCTGCGACCGTGACCGCCTCGGCGATGGTGTCCGACGCCCGCCCGGCGCCCTGCCCGGCGTCGGCAGGCACGACGAGTGTGGTCCGGTAGACGGCGGTCGCGATGCTGCCCAGCAGGGCAGCGCCCAGGGCGAAGCCGAGGTTGTCGGCCGTCTCCTTGATGGCGCCGACCGCGCCTGCCTTCTCCGGCTGGGCCTGGCCGACGACCAGGTCGGTGCCCAGGGCGACCATCGGGCCCACACCGAGCATGCCCAGCAGGTAGCCGATCTCGACCAGCAGGACCGGGCCGGACGGCCCCACCCAGACCAGCAGGAAACAGCCGATCGCGGTCACCGTGGTGCCGGTCGCGATCAGGTATGCCGGCCGGATCCGCTGCGCGAACCTGGGTGCCGTCATCGCACTGCCGACGACCGCCAGCGACGGCGCCACCAGCAACAGGCCCGTGGTGAGCGGGGCCAGTCCGCGCACCGACTGCAGGTACTGGTTGACCAGCAGCGCGATACCGCTCATGGCCACCGAGTTGAGCAGCAACGACAGTGTGGCGACGCTGAACGACGTTCGCTTGAACAGCCGCAGGTCGACCAGCGGCTCCTTCAGCGTCTGCTGGCGTCGAACGAACATCACACCGATCGCGAGGCCGACGATGATGGCCACGATCGCCAGCGTGCTCACGCCGTTGGCCGCCAGTTCCTTGACGCCGTAGATGACGAGCAGGATCGCCGCCATCGACAGGACGACGCTGAGCAGGTCGATCCGGCCGGGCTTGGGGTTGCGGTACTCGGGCAGGAAGATCCGCCCGGTGATGAGCAGCACCAGCATGACCGGCGAGCCGAGCAGGAACACCGAGCCCCACCAGAAGAAGTGCAGCAGCACGCCACCGATCAACGGGCCCAGCGCGGTGCCCGCCATGAAGCAGCTCACCCAGATGGCGAACGCCTTGCCGCGTTCACGCGGGTTGGTGAACATGTTGGTGATCAGCGCCAGTGTGGACGGTGCCAGCGACGCACCCGCGATGCCCAGCAGCGCACGGGCGACGATCAGCATCGCCCCGCTCTGTGAGAACGCGGCCAGCAGAGATGCGCAGCCGAAGGCGGCGGCGCCGATCAGCAGCAGCCGTCGTCGGCCGATCCGGTCGCCGAGCGTCCCCATCGCGATGAGGAACCCGGCGAGCATGAAGCCGTACATGTCGGCGATCCACAACTGCTGGGTGGGGCTGGTACCGAGGTCGGCACTGAGCTGCGGCAGGGCCAGGTAGACGACGCTGATGTCCAACGCGGTCAACAGGGTCGGCAGCGCGAGTACAGCCAGCCCGATCCACTCCCGTCGCCCCGCCGACGCGGTGGTGCCGCTCGGCATGTGCGAAGTCATGGAGATCTCCTTCCCGTGGGAAAGCGACGCTGGGCATCCCAGTCGTCGACGGCCGTCCGGCCGCTCGTAGACGGTCGCCCAGTCACTGTCCAACTGCCCGGACGTGCGGACCAGTGGCAGGGTCATCAGTCGGCCATGAATTTCTCATACCCCGCGAACGAATGGCGGACACTTTCTCGACCTCCTTTTACCTCGTACGGTTTTGCCACTACGACGAACGGGAGGACCGCGAGAGGACACCGTCACCCGGCGAATTCGCCGGGACCGACCGATCCGTGCCGCTGTGCTACTGGATCGGTGCTGCTCAGGGCGCGGTTTCTCGGTTCAGTTCAGGGACTCCGCGGTTGCCTTGACACTGGCCAAGGTGCGCTCGATCGAGTGAACGTTGAAACCTGGCCGGTCCAGCCTGCCGGTCACCTTCGGACCGAGAAACCGCTGCACGAACAGGTTGCCCACGCGGTACCAGTGCTCGGTGAGCAGGCAGCCGTCCGAGGTGGGTGCCACCTCGTAACCCCAGCGGGACACGCGCATCCCGAACGGGCTGCGCACGTCGAACGTGAACCGGCGACCGGGTTCCCACGCCACGACGCGGACCCGGGTCCGCCACTCCTTGCGGCCGTTGCGGTTCGTACCACGGAACTCCGCGCCCAGGGCGGGCCCGGTCGCCGGTGGCAGCCAGGTACCACCGACGTTCTCCGGGCTGAACCGGCCCATCCGCGTCAGGTCGCTCACCAGCGACCACACGGTGGCCGCGTCGGCGGCGACCCGGACTGAGCGGGAAATGGTCGGTTTCACGGCGTCACCGTAACCAGTCGCGACACGCGGGCACAACGGCCCGAACACGGTGCCGCACAACCGAAGTGACCAGCAGCGGCGGGCACGCCGGGAGATGCGTCACCGCGCGCGACGCGGTCATGCTGCAAGCGTGCGGATCGCCCGTCGCGTCGACAGGGACGGCCTTCCGCCAGACGCGAACCATCGTGGGAGAGGACCAGATATGTCCAGCAACACTGCAACGACGCTGGCCGCCGACGACGTGGCCGCCGTGCGGGACGTCCCGAAGCGGATCACCGAGGCGTGGGCCGGCAACGACGCCGATGCGTTCGCCGCGGTGTTCACCGAGGACGCCAGCATGATCCTGCCCGGTTCCTTCGCGGGCAGCCGCGAGGCGATCCGTCAGTTCATGGCGGCTGCGTTCGCCGGCCCCTATCAGGGCACGCGGGTGTTCGGTGAGCCGAAGTCGGTGCGCGCCATCGGTCAGGACACCGCTGTCGTCGTGACCCTGGGCGGCGTGCTGGCCCCGGGCGAGGAGAAGGTCAGCGCCGAGCGCTCCGTGCACGCCACCTGGGTGGTCACCAAGCAGGGCTCGGAATGGCTCATCTCCGCCTACCAGAACAGCCCGGCACACGCCTGACCGATCGGTCGGGACAGCGAGAGCGGGGCCGGCTCGCCGGCCCCGCTCTGCTGTGTCCCACCCCGCTCCGCTGTGTCCCTTTGCCTCGCGGCGACTCAGCCGTCCCTTTACCTCGCGGCGAATCAGCCGTCCCCTGCCCCGCGGCGAATCAGCCGCCCCCCGCCTCGCGGCGAATCAGCCGCCCCTGCCCCGCGGCGAATCAGCCGGCGACCGTCGTGATCGCACCCACCGCCGCCCCGGCCTGTGCGGCCGTGAGCTTGCCCGCCGCGTGCAACCACGCGACGGTGTCGCGGATCGTGGCCGCGACCGGGCGCGGGCCGATGCCCAGGCCGCCGCGGTCGGCGCCCACGCGTGCCGCGCACGCGCACACGTAGATGGCGCCGTACTCGGCCGGGATCGGCTTCGGCCACACGCGCTGCAGGACATCGGTCAGCGCACCGAAGGGCAGCATCGCCCGGGCCGGCAGGAACGCCGTGGGCAGCGCCCTGCCGGTGACGGCCCGGATCGCCGCGACGTACTCGCGGGTGGACAGGTCGTGCGCCGGGCCGAAGTGCCGGCTGGGGCCCGCGTTGCCGAGCAGGGCGGCGTGCAGAGTTGCCGTGTCCCGCACGTCGCCGACCGGCAGCCCGCCGGTCGGCCACACGGGCATCAGACCGCGGAGCACGTTGCGCAGGCGGCCCGTCTGGTCACCCAGTCTCGGGTCGTCCGGGCCGAGCAGTGCGGGCGGGTACGTGATGACGACCGGCGCGCCATCGGCCTGGTGCCTGCGGGCGACCACCTCGGCCGCCGCCTTGCTCGCCGCGTATGTCTCCCTCGGCCTGCCGACCGGCGAGTGCACGTCGACCAGGCCGCCCGCCGGCGGGAACAGCGCGACCACGCTGGACACGTGCACGATCGGACCGGGCACGGCCCGGCGCGCCTCGTCCAGCACGAGCGTCGTGCCGTACTCGTTGGTGCGGCGCACCGCGCCATGCTGCCGGCTGTCGAACGAGTACACCGAGGCCGCGTGCAGCACGGCATCCGCGCCGCGGACCGCGGCCCGCACGGCGGCCGGGTCGGTGACGTCACCGGTGACGACGTCCACATCGGATGGTGCGGAACGCGGGTCCCTGGCCAGCAGGCGGACCTGGTGGCCTGCCGCCCGGATCGCCGCGACGGAATGGCTGCCGACGAAACCGGTGCCACCGGTGACGGTCACCAGCACGGGAATCAGCCTCCTGACCTCGGTTCGGGTGCGGCGGGCCGCACGTGGTGGAAGTCGCCGCCGAAGAACAGCAGCGGCGTGCCGTCGCCGTCCCGCCTGCCCAGGTTGAGCACGCGCCCGACGAAGATCGAGTGGTCGCCGCCGTCGTACGTCTGCGCGAGCGCACACTCCATCCAGGCCAGCGAGTTCGACCAGCACCGGAGCGCCCGTGTTCGGGCCCGGCAGCCACTCGGTCGAGTCGAACTGCGCGACGCCGCAGCGGCCGGCTGCGGTCGGCGAAGTAGCGCGCCAGACCCTCCTGGTCGGCGCCCAGCACGGACCGCCGAACGAGTCCGCCGACGTGATCGCGCTGTGCATCCTGGCGCTCTCCGCGACGCAGCACCAGCACCAGTGGCGGTTCCAGCGACACCGAGGTGAACGAGTTCGCCGTCATGCCGTGGGCGTCCTCGCCGCCCGCGGTCAGCACGGTGATGCCGGTCGCGAAGCTGTCGACATCACGTCCCGCACCGAAGGACGTGTCCGCTTCGGCCTTGGGTGTCGCGACGTCGGTCGCCTGCCTCACGACTCCGCATCTCAGGGCTGCCGATCGGCTGGGTCGCGTACTGGCCGAGAGCCTCCCGCAGCTCGTCGGGCACCCGCGATCGGCACGGTGCCTGGTGTTCGGGCCGCGCATGCACGCGATCCGCTGCCTGCCCTTGGCCACCAGCGTCCTCGCCGTCGACCAGCCTGACGTAGTCGAAGGCGAACTCGATCTGCGTCTGGGTCAGCTCGTCCAGCCGCATCCGCATCGACAGCTCGTCGAACGCGGTGATCTCGGCGAGGAACTCGCACTCGACCTTCACGGTGAACAGCTTCAGGTCGTCGCGCAGGTCCGGCAGGACACCGGGCGCCTGCTCCTTGAGGAACATCTCGCGGCACCGCCCCTGCCAGCGCAGGTAGTTGACGTAGTAGACGTTGCCGACGAGGTTGGTCTCCTCGAACCCGACGATGTGCCGGATCTCGTAGTAGTCTGCCATTGTCAGTGCCTCCTCTCCGGACAGGACGGCGAGCACGACGGACTCGCGGCCGGTCGTTGACGGTCGTCACCCATGTCGCGACGGCGGCGTCACCGGCGGACAGCACGGCCCAGCCGTCCGGGTGCACCGTCACGCACGGTCGAGCGACTGGCCGGCGACAGCCGACCTTGCGCAGGCACTCCATGGCGCCCCACACCCGGGTCGCGGCCACCGAGGGCGCCTCGTCGGTCTCGGCGATCAGCAGGTCGCGGCACGCCGACCTGGTCGGCGCCGAGCAGGCCCGCGCCAGTCCTCGTCGGACCGCTCGCCGGACGCGACTCGACGTCGCAGCCGATCCGTCCGTCGCCGGCGACGGCCAGGGTCAGCCCGGCGCCGTGCGACGCGGACATCGCGACGCCGTCCGTCTCCGGCCTGCCGTCCGGCCGGTACCGCACGGTCGTCGGCGCTGCCCAGTGCCCGTGCCGACGGCGAGCGCGGTGCGCGCCCGGCCGGCGTCTCCGTCCGCGGCCTCCGTGGCTCGACGGCGACCGCGCCCGGTGCCGCCCAGCACGCCGCTCCAGCGCGCCGTTCGACGTACGGGCCGAGCAGCGCGGGCAGCCACGGTCCCCGGCCGTCGAGCTTGCGGACCGCCCGCAGCCGTCAGGCCCTCCCAGCGCTCGACGAGCCTGCCGGACGGGTCGAGCACGTCGACGTCGTAGACGTAGCTGTCGCCGTCCTGCGACCGCTCGACGGCGTCCAGCACCACGAACTCCGCGTCCTGCGTCGGCGCGCCGGCCAGGTGCAGCTTCTCGATCGCCGCCGGCAGCAGCGTGGCGTCCGGCACGCAGCACTGGATCGCGTGCATCACGGCGTCCCGCGTGCCCGGGTCGGCCAGCAGCAGGTCCTGGGCAGGAACGGCGCGAACCACGGCGTGCCGAGGCACTCGTGGACAGCTCCGCCACCGCGTGCCGGGCGCCGGCCTGCCGGTAGGCGACGCAGCCGCTGGAACCGGCTCGCCCTGGAACAGCACCGGGCCGTACAGCTCGCCGGCCGGGTCGATCGGCACGGCGGGCAGCCCGATGTTCTCACTGGACGTGCGCCGGGTCGGCAGCTCCGGGCCGGCCGAGCCGGAGCACGGGCCCGGAAGTGGTCGGCGCCGAAACTCGGTCTCCCCGCTGCGGATCACCACGTCGACGGTCTCGCCGTCGCGCACCAGCGCGGCCAGCCGGATCGTCGTGGTTCGCCCGGCCGGACGACGATCGGCCGCAGGAACTCGCATGTCCTCCAGCACCGGGCTGCTGTCGGTGCGGCCGGTCAGCGCGCAGGCGACCTGCGCCATCGCCTCCATGCCGAGCACGGCCGGGAACAGCAGGTCGCCGTCCAGCAGGTGGTCGGCCAGGTACGGGTCGCTGTCCGACGGACAGGTCGGCCTCGGTGATCAGTTCGATCCCCGGGTAGTGCACGAGCGCCCGGTCCACGAACCGGCGCAGCGGCAGCTCCGCGCGCTCCAGCGTCAGCGTGGGCAGGCCCTCGGCCCGGCCGCTGACCACCAGGCACCGGCCCGCCGACGGGTCGGCCAGCAGCCGGCGCAGCACGTCGATGCCGTTGTCGGGGGAGATCGGCGTGATGCCGTCGCGCATCAGCGCCTCGACCACACCGAGCCGCTCGCCCATGCCGGCGCCGGACCACACCGACCACTCCAGGGCCAGCACGCGGGCCTTCGGGTGCGGCGGCCTGGAAGTCGACGGTCAGCTCGGTCATCCAGTCGTTGGCGGTGGCGTAGTGCGCCTCGCCGCGCAGGCCTGCCCGGCCGATGATGCTGCCGAACGTGACCAGCAGCTTGAGCCGGTCGGCGTCGACGGCGGCGAGCACGGTGCGCAGGCCGTCGATCTTGGGCGCCAGCGTCGCCCGGAACGCCTCCTCGGTCACGGCGGACAGCGCCGCGCGGTTCGTTGCGGCCGGCGCCGTGCAGGACCGCGGTCACCGGACCGAGGTCGGCCTCGATCGCGGCGACGGCGGCGGCGCACCTGCTGCGGCGTCGGTGACGTCGGCCCGGTCGTACCGGTGCCGGATGCCCGCCGCGCTCATCCGGGCCAGGTTCTCGGCCAGTTCGGGGTCCTGCTCCGGGTCGGCCCGGCCGAGCAGGGCCAGCTTCGCGCCGGTGTCCTGGGCCATCACCAGCGCGCACTCGGCGGTGATGCCCTTGCCGCCACCGGTGACCAGCAGCACGTCGTCCGGGCCGAGCGGGGTGCCCCGGCGGGACCGTCGGGCGCGGGCAGCGGCCGCAGTACCGGTGCGGTGCGGGTGCCGTCGGCCTCGTAGCGGACCTCGGCGAAACCGTCGGTGCCCGCGACGTCGCCGACCACGTGCCGCACGATCTCGTCGACCGCGTCCGTGGCCGTCGGCGCCGGATCGGCCAGTCCGACCACGGTGGTGGCGACCGACGGCGTTCTCCAGGTGCAGCGTCCTGCGCCAGGCCCGCCGCGCCCAGCCGGTGCTGCACGACGACGAACCGGGTGCCGCCGCCCGGCAACGCCGCCCGGGCCGCGTCCAGGAACAGCGACACGTGGTCCGGCGCCGCTGTCGGGCAGGCACAGCAGGACGCCGGCGCCGACGCCCGACTCGGCCAGGGCGGCGCGCAGCGGCGCGGCCAGCGGGTGGCCGTCGGGCGCGAACACGGTCCACTGCCGCCTGCCGGGCCCGGCGTCGGCGGGCGCGGCGAGCGGGGTGCCGGGGCGTACTCGACGGAGAACGGCGACACCCACGGTGCCACACCGGCGAACCTCCCCGGCGCCCGAGGCGTCGGCAGCGCCGTCGCCCGCGGTGCCGGCGAGCTCGTCGATCATGGTCGGCCAGTTCGCCCAGCGTGACGGTGGCGAAGTTGGCCGTGGCGCCGAGTACGGCGGCGGCCCAGTTCGCTTCGTCGCGTCGTTGACGATCTGGCCGACCGTGATCGAGCTCAGGTGCAGGTCGTCGAGCGGGCAGCGTGTCCGCGACGACCATCTCCACCGGCAGCTCGGCGCGGTCGGCGGCCAGCCTGCGCAGCACGTCCAGGGTGCTCCACGGCCGCTGCGCCATCGGCGGCCGGCCGCATCGGCCGTCGCGGCGCTGCGGCGCTGGCGCCGACACGGTCAGGTCGGCGTCGATGGCCGGGCGCCGCCTCGCACGGGCTGGCCAGGAAGCCGAACTCGCCGTCCAGGGCAGCGGCCGGAGACGCGGTCGCGCGAACAGCACCTCGGTGTCGACTCGGAGCGCCGAGGGCGAACGCGGCGCCGACGACGTCGCAGCAGCCCGGCGAGCGACGCGCTGTCGGTGTCCAGGGCGAGCACCGGCACGTCCGGCGCGATCTCGGCGGCCAGCCCGCGAGCACGCGGCCGGGACCGACCTCGACGACCAGGTCGACGCCCTCGGCGGCCAGCGCCGGCCGCCTCGTGGAAGCGCACCGGCTCGCAGCACCTGCCGCGCAGCAGCGTCCGGCAGGTCGGCGTCGGCGTCGCAGCCGCTCGCCGGTGACGGTCGGACGATCACCGTGCCGGCGCAGCGGCCGAACGCTGCTCGGCCAGCCGCTCGGCCGAGCGCCTCGGCCGCCGGGGCGACCAGCGGCGAGTGGAACGCGTGCGAGACGCGATCCGGGTCGCGGTCACGCCCGCGGCGCTCGGCCCGCGCGCACGACCCGCTCGACGGCCTCGGCCGGGCCGGCGACCACGGTCTGCTCGGGCCGTTGTAGCCGGCGATGACCACCGGCTCGCCGGCGAGCAGCGCGCTCGGCCGCGTCGGCGTCGGCGCCGAGGCCGGCCATCGCGCCGCCGCCGTGGCTGCGCTCGGCCATGACCTGCCCGCGCGCGGCGGCCAGCGCGCAGCAGCTGCGCGCCTCGTCCATCGCGCCGGCCCAGTGCAGCGCGGTCAGCTCGCCGAGGCTGTGCCCGACGGCGACGTCGCGCCTCGATGCCCAGCGCGCGACAGCACCCGCAGCGCCGGCCAGCGAGCCGGCGACGATCGCGCGGCTGGGCGACCGCGGTGGCGACCTGGTCGCCGCCGGTGGGCAGGCCGGCCCGGCTGGAGATCGTCCTCGGCCGTCGGCGAACCGGCGGCGCAGCGCGCCGCCGCCGGCCCGTGCCCGAGCCCTGGCCGGGGAACAGGAAGCCGATCCGCGGCGGCGTCGCCGGCGTGCGCCGAGGAACACGCCGTCGGCCGGTCGAGCGATCGCCGGTCTCACCGGCGTCCAGCGCGTCCAGCAGCGCGGCCGAGCCGCGCGCTCGCGCCTGCTCCGGCGAGGTGGCGACCACCGCGGCGCGGCAGCGGCCGGCCGGACAGCTCGCGCGTGCAGCGTGCCGGCCAGGTCGCCAGCTCGGCGAACGACAGCTTCGGCACGCAGCTCGAGCCAGGCTCCGCGACGCCGGCCCGCAGCTCGGCCGGGTCGGCGCCGTCGACGCAGCAGCAGCTCGGCGTCCTGCGCGGACGCGGCGAGCGCGGCGTGGTGCGCGTGGTCGAGCCGCGGCGCGGCGTGCGCGGTCGGGCGTGCCTCGACGACGAGGTGGGTGTTGATGCCGCCGAAGCCCATCGAGGTGACACCCGGCCCGGATCGGCGCGCCGGCCGGCCACAGCTCGGCCGTGCGCGGCACGCGCAGGGTCGGCGTCGTCGCCGAGCAGCACCGGGTGCGGGTCGTACGTGGCCGGTGGCGGGCGGGATGCACCTGGTGGTGCACCGCCAGCATCGCCTTGATCAGCCCGGCGACGCCGGCGGCGGCCTTGGTGTGGCCGATGTTGCCCTTGATCGAGCCGATCGCGGCGGGCCGGCGCTGCGCGTCGGCCGCGCGCGGCGGGCGCGCGGACAGCGCCTCGAGCTCGGTGGCGTCGCCGACGGCGGTGCCGGTGCCGTGGCCCTCGAAGTAGCGGCACCGTCTCGACGCCGAACCCGGCCCGGCTCGTACGCCCGGCTGCAGCGCGAGCCGGTGGCCGTCGGCCTCGGGGCGGGTGATGCCGCCCTTGCCGTCGGAGGAGACGCCCCAGCCGGTGATGGTCGCGTAGACGCGCGGCCCTGGCGCGACGGCGTCCTCCTCGCGCATCAGGACGACGCATGCCGCAGCCCTCGCCGGGCCAGAAGCCGTTGGAGCCCTGTCGTAGACCCGCATCTCGGCCTTGGCCAGCGCGCCGGTCTTGGCGAACCCGATCGACCTCGAACGGGTCGATGCGACAGGTCGACGCCGCCGGCGACCGCCACGTCGAGGTCGCCGCCGGCCAGCGCCTTGCAGGCGGTGGCGACCGACAGCAGCGACGAGGAGCAGGCGCCGTCCACGGTGTAGCCGCCGCCGCCGAAGTCGAAGTAGTTGCAGATCCGGCCGGCGATGGTGTTCGACAGGCCGCCGGCCAGCGTGTCCTCGTCGATCGGCGGGAACGGCGCCTTGTAGCGCGCCTCCAGTCGCGTCAGGAACTCGCCGAGCTCGCTCGTCGTCCCAGCCCTGCCGCGCGCAGCGCGGCGCCGACCGTGCGCCGGACGTAGGGCCAGCGCAGCCGCATGCAGGTTGGCGCGGGTGAACTCGCCGGTCAGGGTGTTGCCGACGACGACGCCGGTGCTGTCGCCGCGGCAGGCCCTCGCCGCCGGGAACCCGGCGTCGGCCAGCGCCCGGGCGGCGACGTCCAGCGCCAGCCAGTGCGTCAGGTCGGTGGACCGGAACGTGCTGCCGGCGATGCGGTAGCCGACCCGGTCGAACTCGTAGCCCTCGCAGCACCGCGGCCTTGCTGGCGTAGAACGGTCCGGGGCCGTCGGGTCGGCGCGAGTAGTAGTCGGCCCGGCATGCGCTCGTCGGGCAGCCGGCGGAACGCCCGGCGGCCGGCCAGGACGTTCTCCCAGAGCTCGTCCGGGGACTTCGCGTCGGGATAACGACAGGCCGATCCCGACCATGGCGATCCGTTGCGCATTGTTCATTCGTTCAATCCCCTCACGGACTGGCTCGCCAATGACGAGCGAGAACACAGCTGTACCGACCACCGTTCCGAACGAAACGGCGGTACCCGTACGAGGGACGGCAAAAACGGGCCCGAAATCGACGTCACCTGTAACCATCATTCAGGCAACAGCCTGCGCCCGCCGCATACTGGGTCTCATCTCCCATAGTGCCAACGCGGCGGCACGGCTCACCAATCCATTTCATAACAGTGTTTCATTTCCTTCGGAGAGGCCTCTTCTCCGAGCGTGCCGTGGTCGTTCCCGAACCGTTTTCCGGCGCGCGTACAGGGATACCGTGACGGTGCCACCCGCGAGCCGAGGAGGAGCGATGCCGACCACGACGGGAATGCTGCGCAGGCGTGTACTCACGCCGCCACTGGACGCGGTCACGTTCGCCCGCCGGGGTTTCCCGGTGACCGCGACGGACCACACCCGACGACTGGAAGCCATGCCGCAGGCGGTCATCTGCGGCTTCGAGTGGGGCATCGAGGCGCGCGACCAGTGGGAGACGCGAACGCCGGCTGGAGCATGGTCGACCGCGACCTGCGCGGCTTCGCCTACGAGGGCGCGACGATGGCCTTCACGGTGCGCGACGCGATGGGCGGCGGCCACGCCCGGCGACCCGCGATCTGCTGCGCGGCCCCGGCGAGCCGCACCTGTTCCTGGCCTACATCGGCATCGGGTTCGCGATGGCCCGGCTGCCCCGGCGGCTGTGGCGCAAGGTCCTGCCCGACCTCCCGGACTCGGCCATACCACCCGACGATGAGCTGGCTCGCGGTCGACGGCTACGGCTTCGACCGGGCCTACTTCGACACCCGGCGCTGGGTCGACGCGCAGTACGTGCCCGCCGCCGTATCCGTGGCAGGACCGCCCCGACTACTTCCCGCGCGCGGTCGACCAGGGCATCGGGCGGGCGCTGTGGTTCATCCACGGCGGCAGGCCCGAGGCCGCCGCGGCGGCCGCGTCGCGCGCTTCGCCCGCGGACGCCAGGCCGACCTGTGGAGCGGCGTCGGCCTGGCCGCGACGTTCGCGGGCGGCTGCGACGCCGAGGGCTTCGCGACGCTGCGCGAGGCGGTCGGCCCGGTACGCACCCGAGGCACGTGCGCTGGGGGCGGTGTTCGCCGTCAAGGCACGCGACTACGCCGGTCTCGTGCCCGGAGCACACGCAGCGACGCGGCGGTCCAGCGCTCGCCGGACCTGTCCATCGAGGACGTCGTCGCGCTCGCCGACAGCACCGGCGTGGACCTCCCGCGTGCGGACGACGAGCCGCCGTACGAGCTGTGGCGGCAGCGGATCACGCGACGCCGGGTGCACGCGCCTGCCGCGAGTTGAGCGGGTCAGCATTGCGGGAAGTGGACCCGGTTTCCGTGTGCGCCCGCGACTGGGAGCCGGCACATTCGATTCCACCCGTGAGGGGGAGAGCGTCTTGGGACACCGCTATGCGTGCGCTTCGCCGCCGCATTCTGACACCCGACATCTCGGCGACCCTGCTGGACGTCCGCGGCTTCCACAAGAAGGACCCGGAGCTCAGGAACTGCTGGAGACGGTCGGCGCGCAGCTTCCTGACCGGCTACGCGTACGCGGCGGAAGCCGCACGCCGCCGACGCCGAGGAGCGGCTGGAGCAACTGCCGACCCGATTCCGCGGCTTCGCCTACGAGGGCGCCGGAATGGGCTTCGCGATGCGCGACGGCCTCCCGCTGGGCGGCGACGGCCACGTCCGCGAGTTCCTCGACGGCCGAGGCGACGCGCACGTCTACATGGTGTACGTCGGCATCGGCTGGGCGATGGCCCGCCTGCCCCGGTTCCGCGTGGCCGAGCACGGAGGGCATGGACCCGCTGCTGTCGCTGGCTGGTGCTGGACGGCTACGGCTTCCACCAGGCGTACTTCCGCACCCGCCGCTACGTCCACGAGCAGTACCAGGAGGACCGACTTCCCCTGGCCGAGGCACGACCCGCACGGCTACGCCAAGCACGCCGTGCGACCAGGGCATCGGCCGGGCGATGTGGTTCGTCGGCCGGCACCGACGCGGCGCGAGCCGCCGAGATGGTCGACCGGTTCCCCGCAGGAGCGCCGATCCGACCTGTTCGGCGGCATGGGCCTGGCGGCCACTTACGCGGGCGGCGCCGACGACCGCGAGCTGCGGACGCTGTGGGAGTACGCGGGCCCGCACCGCCCGATGATCGCGCAGGGCTGCTCGTTCGCCTGCGAGGCCAGGGTCAGGGCGAATCTCGTGGTGCCGCACAACGAGGTCGCGGCACGTATCTTCTGCGACACGACGGCCGAGGAGGCCGCGCGGATCAGCAGGGACGCCCGGCCCGAACCGGAGGCCGACGGCGACCCGCCCGCGTTCGAGGTCATGGCGGCAGCGGATCGCGGCCGCGTTCCAGGCGCACGCCGACGGCCACACCGTCCCGACAGGAGGGTCCGTGTCATGACGGCGACCACGACCGGCACCACGACCGGGCAGCGCCGCACGCCACCCGGCCCGCCGCGCACCGAGACGCTGCGCATGCTCAAACAACTGGCCGGCGACCGGCTCGCGCTGCTGACCTCGGCCGCCGAACAGTACGGCGACGCGGTTCGCATGGCGATCGGCCCGAAGACCCTGTACTTCTTCAACCACCCCGACCACGCGAAGCACGTCCTGGCCGACAACAGTGGCAACTACCACAAGGGCATCGGCTACATCGAGGCGCGCCAGGCGCTCGGCGACGGGCTGCTGACCAGCGAAGGCAGCTGTGGCGCAAGCAGCGCAGCACGATCCAGCCGGTGTTCCAGGCCAAGCGCATCGCGCGCACAGGCCGACGTCGTGTCGGCGGAGGCCGTCGCGCTGGCCGACCGGCTGGCCGGCCACGTGGGCGAGCAGCCGATCGACGTGACCGCCGAGTTCACCGGGTTCACCCTCGGCGTGCTCGGCAAGACGTTGCTCGACATGGATCTGGCCGCGTACGCGGGCATCGGCGCACTCGTTCGAGGCCGTGCAGGACCAGGCCATGTTCGAGATGGAGTCCATGGGCATGGTGCCGATGTGGCTGCCGCTGCCCAAGCAACTGCGTTTCCGCAAGGCCACGGCGCGACCTCGCAGGGATCGTCGACCCGATGGTCGACGACCGGCTGGCGCACCCGAAGCCGGATCGGCGACGACGTGCTGACCCGGCTGATCTCCTCCACCGGCGAGGAGTCCGACCCCGCCGTCGGCCGTCAGCGCATGCGCGACGAGCTGGTCACCCTGCTGCTGGCCGGTCACGAAACGACGGCCAGCACGCTGAGCTGGACACTGCACCTGATCGACCGGCGGCCCCGACGTCCAGCAGCGGCTGCGCGCGGAGGCGGTCGAGGTGCTCGGCGACCGGCGCGCCGGTCTACGAGGACCTGCACCGGCTGCGCTACACGCTCGATGGTGCTGCAGGAGGCGATGCGCCTCTACCCGCCGGTGTGGATCCTGACCCGCAAGGCCGTGGGTGAGGACGAGGTGGGCGGCTACCACGTGCCTGCCGGCTCCGACGTGCTGATCTGCCGTACACGATGCACCGCAATCCCGCGTTCTGGACCGAGCCGGACCGGTTCGACCCGGACCGGTTCGACCCCGACCGCGAGGCTGGACCGGCCGCGCTACGCGCTACATCCCGTTCGGCGCCGGTCCCCGGTTCTGCGTCGGCAACAACCTCGGCCTGATGGAGGCGACGTTCGTGCTCGCCGCCCTCGCCCGCCGGATGACCCTCGCCAAGGTGCCCGGCCACCAGGCTGTGCCCGAACCGATGCTGTCGCTGCGGGTGCGCGGCGGCCTGCCGATGACGGTCCACCCGGCGACCGGCCCGAACGAGGAGCAGACGTGACCGCCGACATCACCACCCTGACACTGGAAGCGTTCGCCGACACCATCATCCCCGGCGAGAAGCGCTTCCCCGACGACCGCGCGATCGCCGGCGCCGCGCCGGGCGGCGGCGCCGTCGCGGCGGGCGCGCTGGAACTGCTGCACACGCCGGCCACCGGCGTCACCGCCGGGCTGGACGACCGCTCGCCACGGCGCTCAACGAGCACGCCGCGGCCTACGCCGACCGAGCACGGCCTGACCCTGGACGACGACGGTGCCGCCGTTCGTGGCCCTGGCCTTCGCCGACCGGACCGCGCTGGTCACGCGCGCTCACCGCGCCGGGCCACCCGGAGCAGGGCGGCTGGGTGGTGCTGGCCCTGTTCAGCAACATGGCCTACGACACCGGCGGCGCACCTGCACACGGCCGAGGCGCTCGCGGCGGGCCACCCCGGCCTGCGCTCCATGGGGTTCAGCCATCCCGACACCGACGGCCTCTGGCGCTTCCGCCGAGTTCTCCTACGGACGTCCGCTCGCCGCAGCTGCCACCCCGACACCACCGAATCAGGGAGTCCAGCATGAGCAGCATCGGAACGCACCGACGTCCTGGTCGTCGGCAGCGGCTTCGGCGGCGCCATCCCCGCGTACCACCTGGCCGCCGGCGGCGCCGCGGTCGTGGTCCTGGAGCGCGGGCCATGGCTGGAGGGCGAGGACTTCGACCACGACTTCCTGCTCGGCTCGTCCTACACCCGGGTGTTCGACTTCATCGCAGGCGACGGGATGAGCGTGCTGGGCGGCAACTGCGTCGGCGGCGGCAGCGTCGTCTACTTCGCCGCCATGCCGCGCGCGCCGCGCTTCGTCGTTCGAGCGGCACGGCAGCATCGGCAGGCGGATGTGGCCGGCCGTCGATCAACCGCGACACGCTCGACCCCTGGTACGACCGGGTGGCCGAGGCGATGCCGGTCCCCCAGCAGGGCTGGGACGACGTCACGCTACCCCGGCGGGCTGTGGGCGGCCGCGTGCGACCACGCGGGCCGCACCGCCAACCCGGTACCGGTCGGCGTCGACAACGGCCTGTGCACCAACTGCAACTGGATGATGGCCGGCTGCCGGTTCGACGCGAAGCAGTCGCTGCTGCTGAACTACCTGCCGGCCGCCGTCGACCAGGGCGCCCGGATCCGGCCGCTGCACGAGGTGCAGTCGATCTCCCGCACCGACGACGGCGACTACCGCGTGCACTACAAGGTGGTCGACGACGAGGACTACCGCGTGCACACCGGCGACGGGGTCGATCGAGGCGAAGATCGTCGTGCTGGCCGCGGGTGCCGGCGCCACTCCGGTGATCCTGCAGCGGTCCGAGGAGACGCTGGGCACGATGCCGACGGCCGTGGGCCGGTACTTCTCCGGCAACGGCGAGCGCCTGAACACCGCGGTCATCAACGAGGACCGCGTGCGCGAGGTGCTCGGTCTGGACCGCGGCAACGGCGTCGCGTACGAGGCCAACCAGGTCGGCAAGGGTCCGGTCGTGGCGAGCTGGGACAAGCTCGACGGGAACCTGCCCGGAGTTCTCCCGGTTCTCGCTGGAGCAGCTCTACTTCCCGCCCGGCCTGGGCACGATCCTGGCCCAGGTGCCCGATGCGACCGGCCCGAGCTGGTTCGGCGTGCAGAAGAAGGAGATGCTGCGCCCACTGGAAGTCGTGGCTGACGCATCTTCCACATGATCGAGGACGACAACGAGGGTGTCTTCGGCCCGCCGCCGCCCACCGGCAACGCGGTGCGCATCTCGCAGCAGATGCTCGGCCGCGGCTCGCTGCGCTACGACCCGACCGACGAGACGCTGTCCGCGTGGGCCATGGCGGACGCCGAGGTGCGGGACATCCTCGAACGCGACGGACTGGCCGAGGTGGCCCCGTGGACCAACGACCTGGTCGGCGCCTACTCGGTGCACCCGCTGTCGTCGTGCCGGATCGGCGACGACCCCGCGACGTCCGCGCTGGACGACAGCCACGAGCTGCGCGGGCACCCCGGGATCTTCGTGACCGACGGCTCCGCGGTGCCGGGTGCGCTCACCGTGAACCCGGCGCTGACCATCGCGGCGCTCGCCGAGCGCGCCATGCCCGGCATCGTGCGGGCAGCGCGGGAGCGTGGTGTCGACGTCACCTACGGGGCTCCGCTGCCCGGCGCGGCGGCAAGCAGTGCGATGACGGCAGGCCGGAGCGCGTGATGTCCGCACTCCGGGAGCTGACCAGGGTCGTGCTCGCCACGCCGGGGCCAGGCGCCCGCGAGGACGAGGTCGCCGCTTGGTATCAGCTCAAGGCAGACCTGTTCGACCACCTCGGTGCGGCGGGCGGCGCGGACGCGACGGACTCGCGCCGCCAGGCCGCGCCGGCCCGCCGGCACGCCGAGCGGCTGCACGACCGGAGGTCACGATGAGCGGTGTTGTGATGCGCACGCTGCTGCGCGGCACGCTGGGCCAGATCCGGCACGTCCGGCCGGTACCACCCCGCCAGGCGACCGGAGCCGTCGCCGACGTGTACCGGCAGGCAGAGCGGGACTTCGGTCTGCTCGCGCCGCCGGTCGCGCTGCACTCCCCCGCACCCGGTGCGCTCGCGGCCGCGTGGACCATGCTCCGCGAGACGCTGATCGCCGGCGGCAAGGCCGACCGCGCCACGAAGGAGACGGTCGCCGCCGCGGTGTCGGAGGCCAACACCTGTCCCTACTGCGTCGAGGTGCACACGGCGGCCCTGCGTTCGGCGCCGTCGGGCCCGGTCGCCGCCTGGGCAGGCGCCTCGGGCACCCGCGCGAGCACGACCCGGCCACCGGGCGACGCCGCGCTGCTCCCCGAACTGCTCGGCGTCGCGACCACGTTCCAGTACCTCAACCGGATGGTGAACGTGTTCCTGCCCGCGTCGCCGCTGCCCGGCGGCATGCCGGCCGCCGCACGCGAGCGGGCGCGAGGCCTGCTCGCCAAGGTCATGCGGCCCTCGGCGGGCCCCGCGCCCGGCGCGTCGGCGGCGCTGCTGCCTGCCGCACCGCTACCGGCGGACCTGGGCTGGGCGGCGGGCTCACCCACGGTCAGCGCGGCGTTCGCGGCCGCGGCGCCCGCCGTGGACGCGACGACCGTCGTACCGGACGCGGTCCGCGACCTCCTGCACGACCACCTGGCAGGCTGGGACGGCACCCCGCCGGGCCTGAGCCGCGCCTGGGTGGACGACGCGGTGGCCTCCCTGCCGGCGACCGACCGCGCCGCCGGCCGGCTGGCGTTGCTCACCGCGGTGGCGTCCTACCAGGTCGACGACACCGTCGTGGCCGCGTATCGCGAGGACATGCCGGGCGACGCACCGCTGGTGGAGCTCACCTCGTGGGCCGCCCTGACCACCGCGCGGCACATCAGTACCTGGACGGCGGCCGTCACCGACCATGAAGAACACACTCGGCGGGCGTGATCGCCTCACCGGCGTAGCCGGCTTAAGAGCTAACACGATAACTGTTCGCCTCGCGTCGCCCAGGCATGCCAGCTGCGGCGTTGTCGTCGGCCCGGTACAACCGCCTGGGCCTCCCCCGTCTTGCAGCCGGCGCACCTGGACGCCGCTCCCTGATCGAACGCCATGGTGTTAGCAGCTCTTACTCGAACCGGCCGACCGTCCGGCTCCGCTCGCCGCGCAGCCACCCGCGCGGGAGGGTGGACCAGGCCTCCTGGTCCACCCTCCCGCTGCTTCGTCGCATCAGGACCGGGTCGGCCTGCCCGGGTCGGCCGCGGACGATCTCGGCGCGTCGGAACGCGCCCCGGCAGGACGATTCGGCAGCGGCTTATCCTGCCCCGCCGGCATCCAGTCCGCCAGTGCCCGGCTCACCATCGACATGTGTCCTTTTAATAGGCCACCCGGAGTATGCCGGCACAGCACAGTGAAAAGCCTCTGAAAAATTCACGGGCGTCGACGTGCACCGGCCATCGACAAGCGTGCACGGCGCACTGGTGGGAGCGGATCGGTTTCCAGCAAGATACTCGTAGCGAGTTCAGCGAAGTGATCACGGCCAAGTCGCGGACGCTACTCGCCATCGTACGGCGAAACACACGGCGCACTGGCGGCACGGCACTTTTCCGAATCCGGCGGCGAGAAACACGCGCACCTACTCCCGATTCGGTTGCCACACACCGCGCGACCAGCGACGTCTTGAGGCGAAAGGACGACGCGATGGAAGCAAGCACACTCCGAGCAGTCGAGCGGTCCATCCAGGCCATGCGCGACAACCTCGGCGAGCACATCACCATCGACGACATGGCGCGAGCCGCCATGTTCAGCAAGTTCCACTTCTCTCGGTTGTTCCAGCGGGTCACCGGCGTGTCCCCCGCGCGTTTCCTGTCCGCCCTGCGGATCGAGGAGGCGAAGCGGCTGCTGGTCACCACGTCCAGCACGGTCGCCGACATCGGCCACGAGGTCGGCTACAACAGCATCGGCACGTTCAGTTCCCGGTTCAGCAGGAGCGTCGGCCTGAGCCCGATCGCGTATCGCCGGCATGGCGGTGTCGTCGGCCAGGTCCCGGTGGACGACCGGTCGGCGGTCGAGGGTCGAGCGACGACCCTGCTCGGCCGCGCGGACGGCGTGCCGGCCACCATGCGGTCCCCGATCTTCCTGGGACTGTTCCGCGGCCGGATCCCCGAGGGCAGGCCGGTGCGCTACGCGGTGTTGCGGGGCCCCGGTTCCTACACCCTGCCGGCCGTCCCGCCCGGCCAGTGGTACCTCACCGCCCAGTCGCTGGGCGAGACCGTGGACGACGGCGAGCAGCACTACGAGGGTTCCTCCGGCCCTGTCGCCACCGAACAAGGCGTGACCGCCCGCTTCGCCGACGTCCACCTCCATCCCACGCGCATCACGGACCCGCCACACCTGCTGGCGCTGCCCGATCTCCGCTCCGACGATCTGCTGCGCGCGGCGAGCTGACTCGACACCCGCAAAATCAGAGACGACTCCGCCACGACCGAAGCCGCATTCTGGATTCGCTCTTCCGGATCCGGGAAGGTACATCACCCGGCCGGACAAGGGTCACAGCTCGGCTTTGATCGGACCACGAAAGGCAGATCATGGCTCTATTCCGCGAGCGAGGACGCATACTGGCGCCCGGCCTGCTGGCCGTGGTGCTGCTCGCGTCCATCTTCTTCATCGGACAGAACCAGGTGAGCGCGCACGGCGCCGAACAGGTGGCCACCCAGTATCAGTTCAAGCAGGAACCGATCGCGATGCCGCCCGGTTACAACGACCAGCACATGAACACGATCCGGCAGGTGAACCCCGCGTACCAGCACATCGACGCGTGGATCTCCTCGGTCGGCGCGAGTGTCGCGATGAACGACCTGACCGGCCACGGCCGGTCCGACGGCATGTGCATCGTCGACACGCGGACCAACGACGTCATCGTGTACCTACACGCCGACCGCACCGCGCGCCGACCGGTTCACGCCGTTCGTGCTGAACCCGGCGCCGCTGCCGGTCGACAAGACGATGGCGCCGACGGGCTGCACGCCCGGCGACTTCAACGGCGACGGCCGGATGGACCTGCTGGTCACTACTGGGGCCGCACCCCGATCCTGTTCCTGGCCAAGTCGACGTCCACGGCGCCGTCGCAGCAGCGCCTACCAGCCGACCGAGCTGGTGCCCGAGACGTCAGTGGACGGCCAGTACCACGGCCCGCGCTGGAACACCGACGCGGTCGTACGTCGCGCGACCTCGACGGCAACGGCCATCCGGACATCGTCATCGGGAACTACTTCCCCGACTCGGACGTGCTGGACCCCAACGGCCAGAACAACGTGTCAGATGAACAACTCGCTGTCCAGCGCGCAGCAACGGCGGCGGTGACCACGTCCTCCGCTGGTACGGCGGCACCGTCCGGCGCCGCACCCGACCGGCCAACTACGTCAGAGGACAAGGACGCCATCCCGTATGCCGACTCGACCGGCTGGACGCTGGCGCTGTCCGCCGCCGACCTGACCGGCTACGGGCTGCCCGACCTGTACATCGCCAACGACTTCGGCCACGGCCACCTGCTCTACAACGTGTCGACGCCGGGCCACATCAGTTTCAGCCGAGGCGAACGGCCAGCGCACGCCGACACGCCGAAGTCGTTCGTGCTGGGCAACGGGCTCGTTCAAGGGCATGGGCGTCGACTTCGGCGACCTGAACGGCAACGGCCAGCTTCGACATCATGGTCAGCAACATCACCACGCCCTGGGGTCTGCAGGAGAGCAACTTCGTCTTCATGAACCAGCGAAGCAGCGACGCGCAGATGAAGCAGGACCTGGCACGGCGTCGCGCCGTTCACCCAGGACGCGCGAGCAGTACGGCATGGCCTGGACCGGCTGGGCCTGGGACGTCAAGATGGGCGACTTCCTCAACAACGGCAACCAGGACGTCGTGCAGACCGACGGCTTCGTCAAGGGCAACGATCGACCGCTGGAACTGGCTGCAGGAGATGGCCATGACCAACGACGACCTGCTGACCAACCCGGCGATGTGGCCGAACGTGCAGCCCGGCGACGACGTCGCCGGCCACCAGTGCCCTCGCGTTCTACGCCAAGAGTCCGGCGCGGCAAGTACGTCAACATCAGCAAGCAGCTCGGCCTTGCCTCCCGACACCGACGCCGCGGCATCGCGACCGCCGACACCACGGGCACCGGCGCGCTCGACTTCGCGCGTCGCCCGGCAGTGGGGGCCGCCCGCGTTCTACGCCAACACGTCGCCGGACCTCGGCAACTACCTGGACCTGCGAGCTGTACCGGCCGTCCGAGCGGCGGCACGCCGAGCCAGGGCCTGAGGGCCTCGGCACGCCCGCCTACGGGACACCGTCAGATCCACCACCCCGGACGGCACCCAGATCGCCCAGCTCGACGGCGGCAGCGGCCATGCGCGGCTACCGCAGCTTCGAGGTCCACTTCGGCCTCGGCTCCTACACCGGCCCGGTGACCGTGCACCTGCAGTGGCGCGACGACCACGGCGGCCTGCACCAGCAGACCCTCAGCTCACCCCCGGGCCCCACAACCTGATGCTGACCAACAACATCCAGGAGGTCCCGAGCCGATGACCGCCACCACCGAGTCACAGACCGACCGCGCGGACCGCCGTGTCGCCGGCCGCACGCCGGCCGCAACCGCGGCGAAGAGAAGAAGCCGACGGATCCCGCACTACCTGGCACTGCGCAACTTCGCGCTCTCGATCAGCGTGTTCAACGTCTTCGGCTACACGCTGCTCGGCTTCGAGCAGCCGTGGCTGTGGCCGATCTTCGCGGTCGTGATCGGGTACACGACCGAGATCGTCTTCGAGCTGATCAGCGCGTGGGCGCAGCAAGCGCCGCCCGCCGCGTTCCTCGGCACGGGCGCACGCGGCATGTACGAGTTCCTGCTGCCCGCGCACATCACCGCGCTCGCCGTCAACATGCTGCTGTACGCCAACAACCAGTTCTGGCCGGTCCTGTTCGGCGTGATCGTCGGCGTGTCGGCGAAGTACGTCCTGCAGGCGCCGATCAACGGGCGGATGCGCCACTTCATGAACCCGTCCAACCTCGGCATCACCGCTGTGCTGCTGGCTCTTCAGCCGCTGGGTCGAGCATCGCGCCGCCCTACGAGTTCACCGAGAACGCGAACACGTACTTCCGCATCATGGTGCCGCTCGTCATCGCCACGGCCGGGCACGGTGATCAACGCCATGCTCACCAAGCGGATGGCGCTGATCGTCGGCTGGATGGGCGCGTTCGCCATCCAGGCGTTCCTGCGGCACTGGATCTGGCACGTCCAGCTGTACTCGGCGCTGGGCGTGATGACCGGCATCGCGTTCGTGCTGTTCACCAACTACATGATCACCGACCCCGGCACCACGCCGTCCCGGCCGCGTACCAGTTCATGTTCGGCGGCGTCGGTCGCGTTCGTGTACGGCATCCTGATGCTGTTCAACATCGTCTACACGCTGTTCTTCGCCACGGCGATCGTCTGCGCGCTGCGCGGCCTGGGCTGGTGGGGCATCCACCTGATGCGCAAGCGCAAGGCCCGCCTGGCCGGTGATGTCCCGGCCGACGAGCAAGCACCCGCCGCGACCGAGCAGCGGGAACCCAGTAAGCCGCCGGCACTGATGCGTGCGTCCCAAGTCCGGACTCAGCCCAGCCAGTGACGGCACACGAGGTACGAGCGGTGGTGGGTGCCGGTCACGGCGCCCACCACCGCTCGTGTCCGACAAACCCTCCGAACGAAGGGAAGAACAGTGTTGGAGCACCATGAGCTGATAGCCGACCTGAGGGCGGAGAGCGACGAACTGGACCAGCTGGTCGCCGGCCTCGACGACGCGGGCTGGACCCGGCCGACGCCCGCCGACGGCTGGACGGTCGCCGACCAGATCGCCCACGTCTCGTTCATCTTCCGGCTGGCCGGCCTCGCCGTGTCCGACGGGCAGAAGTTCCAGGCGATCACCGAACAGGCCGCGGGCAACTTCGAGGCCGCGGTGAACGCCGCGCTGGCCGACTACCTGCCCAACCCGCCCTCGGTGCTGCTGGAGCGCTGGCGGGGCGAGCGCGCCGCGACCGTCGACGGGCTCGCCGGGCTGACCGGCGACACGATCGTGCCGTGGCTGGTGCGCCCCATCCCCGCGCGGGTGCTGGCGTGTGCGGGCCTGATGGAGCTGTTCGGGCACGGCCAGGACGTCCGCGACGCCGTCGAAGTGCGGCGGACGTGGACCGACCGCGTCGGCCCTGTCGCCTGGTTCGTGACCCAGACCTGGGACTTCGGCTACCAGTCCCGCGGCGAGACCCCGCCGGACACGACGTTCCGATTCGAGCTGACCGCACCCTCTGGTGCGGCGTGGCACTTCGGCCCGGACGACGCGTCGCAGCGCATCAGCGGCCCCGCCGAGGACCTGTGCCTGCTGGCCACCCGTCGCAGGCACCGGGACGACCTCGCCCTGACCGCCGAGGGCCCGGACGCCGAGCACTGGCTGGACATCGCCCAGTGCTACCGCGGCCCGGCGGGCGCCGGCCGCAGGCCGGGCCAGTTCAGCGCTCTCGCGCACCGCTGAGCGAGCAGCAAGAAGGGCCGGTCCGCTCGGACCGGCCCTTCGTCGTGCGCCGTTAGTGCCAGGGCATCTTCGGGAACCACCCGTAGCCCAGGCCGGCAGGCACGCGTACGCCCCAGTAGAAGAACGTGAACGCGCCGCCGATCAACAGGGCCACCGCCGTCACGGTCGCGATGCGCGTCGGCGTCGCCCGCAGCCACCTCGGGAACCGGCTCGCGGACAGCAGCAGGAACACCGCGCCCATCACGATCAGGTTGCCCACGACCACGAGAACGAACGTACCTGCGCCGAACAGCGCGTTGTGCGTTCGCGCCGCGTGCTCGAACATCGTGTGGAACAGCGGCCACGGCCTGCCGATCAGGAACCCGCCGACGAGCACGCCCATCAGCACCTGCGGCGCGGGCGCCCACCAGGCGGCCAGCCGGGGCATCGGGTCGGGCACCAGCCCGGCGGCCGCCAGCCCGAGATAGAGCAGCACCAGCCCGATCACGCCGAACACGGTGATGGACTGCAGCGTCTTCACGGGTACGCCGGCGCCCACGGTCGCCGTGGACAGCTGCGGGATCCGGTCGCCGAGCAGGGCCCCGACGGCACCGTAGCCGCCCGCGACCACCACGGCACCCAGTCCGAGCCAGCCCAGCGGCCGCAGCGCCTGCCGCACCCGGCTGGCGACCGACGGCCTGGCGCCGACCATCGGTGCGATGGCGCTGAACACGGCCACGTTGCACGCGGTGAACGTGCCCGCGAGGCCGGTCACGAAGGCGAACAGCAGACCCGCGATGCCGCTCGGCACGGTGGCGGCCGCTGCGTCCTGGCCGAGCAGTCCGCTGGCGGTGTTGACGCCGATGTCATCGTCCACCAGGCGGGCCGACCAGAGCACCGCGATCGCCAGGCCGACGAGCACCCCGACCACGACGACGGCACCGCGGTGCGGGATCACCGTGTCCCGCACCGGCGGTGGCGCCGCCTCCGGCCCCGATCTGGTGCGCTGTTCAGTGTCGGTCATCCGCACTCCTTTCACTGGTTGCGGGAAAGCCGGCACCGGTGGTGCCGGCTACGTTCCGGCGCGCTCGACGGCGTGCTCGCTGCGCACGATGTCCTCGAGCCTGCGCTGATGGGTGTCCGGCGTGGTGCGCAGGAACAGCACCACGGCCAGCAGCAGGGGCACGGCGCCGATCACGGCGGTCACGCCGAGCGACGGGGTCGACGAGAGGTGACGGCGAGCGACGGGGTCGCGGTGACGGCGAGCACCAGCGCCAGCACGAGGACGCCGCCCGCCTTCGTCATGGCGGCGGCCAGGCCCGCGCCACGGGCCCGGATGCGCGTCGGGTAGATCTCCGCGCCGTACGCCGACACCTGCGCGGTCACCGAACTGATCCAATCACCGCGAGGAGGGCGACGTGCTGGAACCGGATCGGCGCGTCGTCGAGCGCTCTGACCCGGATGTGCTGGCCCTGCCAGCGGATCGCGGCCGCTCCCCTGGGCACGAGGCCGTACAGCGCGAGCAGCAGGCCGGCCACGATCAGCCCCATGCCGACGAGCATCGGCGCGTCCGGTCGCATGCCGGCCAAGCGGTAGCCCATGTCCCTGCCCATCAAGTACGTCGGCAGGTGCAGCAACACGCCGGCGGTGCAGGCAACCGCGCCCGCCCGGAACGCGAGCGGGTGCTGGAACTGGCGCAGGCGTGGGGAACGGTCCGTGACGGGCACGGCGGGGTCCTCTCGTAGACACCGGTTGCCTCAACTATGGCTACCCGGCGCCGACGGCTCGTCTCCCTCCGTGCGCGGCCAGATTTCGACACCTACTGGGCGCATCGTGATCGAACCTGACCAGGCACATGTCGCTGGCCGTGTCACCGCGGGCGGCAGTGCGGAGGCGGATGCCCGGCTGAGCATCCGCCTCCGCACTGCCGACGATCGGTGTTCAGGCGCCCGCAGGGCGCCACATGGCCCACAGGGGCGGGCCGTCAGGCGGGTAGAACGGGCCCCGGTCGTCGAAGCCGTGGCGCAGGTACAGCCGCCGGGACTGCCAGGAACTGGCCTCCAGGTACTCCGCCGCGTCCGGATACAGGTCGTGGTGGTGGTTGAGCAGCGCCGTGCCGATGCCGCGGCCCTGGTGGCCGGGACGGATGGCCAGGAACACCAGGTGGTGATGCGGTTCGTGCGGGTGGTTGGCCTCGAACGTCTCGTCGAGCAGTTGGAATCGTTCGGTCCACGGCCCGCACGCCGCCCGCAGCCGCTCGGCGTAGTCGTCCGGTTCGGGCAACGGCTCGCCCACCGGGACCCACACAGCGACGCCGGACCGGTCGGCCGTCAGGTCGATCATCCCGTGCTTGCCGGCGTGCGTGGTCCAGATCAGCATGTTCCGTTCCAGCACATCCCGCCGCTGGTCGTCGTCGGACACGAGCCAGCGCGTCACGTCGAGGGCCTCGAAGGCGTCCGCGATGATCGAGGCCGCGACCGGTGCCTGGTCCGGGTCGGCGGCGACGATCTCGACGCCGGCCGCTGTCGGTATCTCGTGGCTCACAGCAAGGACCCCGCAGTCTGGTAGGAGTCGCCGTCGGTGCCCAGGGCGCTCGACCGACCGGTCTCGGCGGTGACGCCCAGGCCGATGCGTTCGTACACCTGGGGCCGCCGGGCCCGCAACACGGTTGCCCAGAGCACGCCACCAATGGCGACCACGAGGAACGCCGCCGGGAACGCCCAGCGGGCGGGCGAGGTCGGCGGTACGCCCAGCAGGTTGGCGAAGTTGATCACTGCCACGACGATGGCCGCGGTCAGTGCGACGAACGCGATGAACGGGGCCACGGCCGCCCGCCACATGCTCTCCCCGCCCTTGCGGCGGAAGTAGCCGATCACCGCCGCCGACGTGGCCGCGAGCAGGAGCAGCACACCGAAGCCGCCGGTGGTGCCCAGCCAGAAGAACAGGTTGACCAGCGGGTCGGCTCCGGACAGGGCGTAGCCGATGATCACGATGAGGCCGATGATCGTCTGCGAGAGCGAGCCCCACACCGGGGCACCGGTCTTGGGCAGCGTGCGGCCGAACGCGGCGGGCAACACGCCCTCGCGGCCCAGGGAGAAGACATAGCGGGCCGCCGAGCCGTGGTAGGAGATCATGGCCGCGATCACCGAGGTGAGCAGCAGTGCGTGGCCGATGGTGCCCCACGCGGAGCCCAGCGTCTGGGTCGCCAGGTTGAACACCAGCTCACCACTCTGTGCCTTCGCGTCCGCGACGATCCGGCCGGGGCCGGTCACCACGGACATGCCCCAGGAGGCCAGGCAGTACAGCAGGGCGATCAGGCCGACGCACAGGTAGGTCGCCTTGGGCACCGTGCGGTGGCTGTCCTTGGCCTCCTCCGAGTAGAAGGCGGCCGACTCGAACCCGACGAACCCGGTCACGGCGATCACCATCAGTGAACCGAAGCCCGCGACGAACAGGTGGCTGGGCTCGAACGTGGTCACAGTGACCTGGCCACCGGCCGGGTGCGACACGAAGGCGGCGAAGTAGATCAGGATGACGACGACCTCGGCGACCATCAGGATGCCCAGCACGGAGCCGTTGAACTCGACTTGCGCGAGGCCCAGCACGGCCACGATGGCCCACGCGATGAGCGCCCAGCCCCACCACGCCAGGTTCACGTGCAGCCAGGAGTTGAGCAGCGGAGCGCCGAGCGCGCCGAAGATCCCGTAGAGGCCGACCTGCAGCAGGTTGTAGCTGAGCAGGGCGACCCAGGCCGCCGCCACGCCGATCGGCCGGGAGATGCCCTGCGCGATGTAGGCGTAGAAGGCACCGGCGTTGGAGATCCGCCGCGACATGGCGTTGTAGCCGACGCAGAACACCAGCAGCACGATGCCCAGCAGCAAGAATGCCGCCGGGATGCCGATGATGCCGGTGACCGCGTAGCCGGTCGGCACGACACCGGCCACCACCGTCAGGGTGGCCGCGGCACTGAGCGCGAACTGGGTGATGCGCGTGGTACCCAGTTTGTTGTGCGCCAGCGCAGCCGCGACATTGCTCGCGACATTGGACGGTTTGTCCATACTGGACTCCAGTTGAATAGTGAAATTGCGGACGAGTTCGGTGTCAGCGTTTGCGCGCGAGCACGGCTGCGCCGACCGCGGCTTTCGTTTCGGCGAGCAGGCAGATCAACGGCGCGGGCAGCCGGCCGAGGACCTCACGCAGGAACTGGCGGCCGTCGGCATCCAGGTCCTGCAACAGGAAACCGTCCAGACCGGTGGCCGCGGCGAGCCCGGTGAGCAGCGCCTCGGACAGTTGGAGCGGTTGCCTGTTCTGCGCCACGCTCCTGATGTGCACCGCGGGCAGGATCGCCTCGTTGGCGTCCAGCGGCGGGTACAGGTTCGCCCGACGCCAGGGCGGACCGGACTGTTGCGGGCGCACCAAACCGGCGCGCACCAACCGTTCCGCGACGCGCTGCGCTGCCGTCTGGGCCAGAAACTGCAGCCAGGTCGAGATCTCCCTGATCTCCGGCTCGGCTGCCAGTTGGTCCAGCACGGCGTGCGCGGTCGCGTCCGGCGGCGGGGTGTCCGAATTGGCCACGACGAGTTCCAGTTGCTGTGGGTTGATACGTAGCTTGCGGTGCAGTGCCAGTTCGACTAACAACGCGCCCGCGAGGCCCAGTGCGAGGGCGGACGAATTGAGGCGGGGCCGACCATCATAGTCGCGGTGAGCGATGAGGAAGAATTCGTCGGCTAGCCACAAGGAGGCTGGTCTCATCGTCTCCGATCACACAGGACTTGACAGGGAGGGTCCAAATGGGTGAACACGTAGCACTGCGTGCCACACGTACGCGTGAGTCATGCACACACTTAGTGCTTGAACACGCTGGTGGTGTCTACACGACCAGACACGACGGTGTCCAGCGTTGCCCGACGCATTGGGCCAAATGCTGACAGGCCTTCCCGCGAGCATATGAAAAGCAGCCTGCCTACATTATTCGAAAATCAATTCGAGTCTCGAACTAACCTTATCGGGTTCGCCAGTCCCCTTGCGCCGCTTGAGGTCTGCGCTGGTCCACCGGACCGAGTGCTCCGTCGTGTTGCGATTGGCAACCTACGCATCAGTAGGTCGATCATGTACCGGTGCCCCCGCCCGCTCATTCACGCACTGCCGCCAAGTGGTCTAGTACCAATGTCCAATGGCGGTCGTACCAGCACTGGGCAACGATTCCGGCCGTGGCAACCCTGACCTCGACCGTCCACAGCGCGGCCGGCCGACCGCTCGCGACCGATCCCTGGTGGCGCGTCCAGTAACCCTCACCGGGTAATTCCGGCATGGTTACGGACACATCACTAGACGGCGCGCAGCGCGCCGGCAGCCGTGCGACGGAGCTGATCGAGCGCGCCGGCGGTGGCCTCGTCGGCAGGCAGGTACACGACCAGTTGCTGGGCGTCGGCCGCCGGCAGTTCGAGCACCTCACGGTCGAGCCGCAGTTCGCCGCACGCCGGGTGCCGCCACCGCTGGGTACCGGCGACGGGCAGGTCGTGCCGCTGGAGCCGCCGGTCGAACTCCGGCCCGGCCAGCGGCGATAGCGCGGCCACGAACTCGGCCGACCGCTCGGCCGACGCTCCCAGCACCAGGTCGAAGGCCCGCTCGTCGGCGACCACGTGCCAGTCAGGGAAGACCTCGCGGGCCCGGTCGTCGGTGAACACGAACCGGGTCAGGTTCGGCTCCCGGGCGTCGAGCAGACCGGTGGGCCGGGCGAGCAGCTCGAATCCGCTGGTGTGCGCGAGCACGTCGCCAAGACGGTTGGTGACGATCGCGATTCCCGGCTCGAACTGCGCCAGCACCGCCACCACGCCCGGCCGCACCTCGCGCCGCGGCTGGGTGAGCGGACCACGGCACGTGCCCGCGCTCACCTTGGTCAGATAGCGCAGGTGCTCCCGGGCGGTGACGTCGAGCCGCAAGGCCTCGCCGAGAGCGTTCACCACGGCGGGCGACGGGTTGCGGTCGCGGCCCTGCTCGATCCGGGTCAGGTATTCGACGCTGATGCCGGCCAGGACCGCGAGTTCGGCGCGGCGCAGACCCGGCGCACGGCGATTCCCACCGCCGGCCAGCCCGACACTCTCCGGCGCAGTCGCGTCCCGCCTCGCCCGCAGGAAATCACCCAGCTGCGTACCCACGCGGCCCAGCCTACGACCAGCGGCGAGTGCGGGCAGGCACCCGAGAGTGGCCCTGCCACGGTCCACATGGACGCGGCCTGGCTACCGGGATGCCGGCCACCGAGAGTCGCGGACATGAACGAACCAGAACCCACCAGGTTGGCCGTCATCGTCGGCAGCGTGCGAGAGGGCCGCTTCGGTGCGACCGTCGCCTCCTGGGTCGCCGACCAGGCCCACGCGCACGGCGGCTTCGACGTCGACGTCATCGATCTGGCCGATGTGGACATCCCACTGTCCCTGCCGGCGGACTCGCCCAAATACGCGGGTGACGCCCACCCACGCCCGGCGGGCATGCGCGGCCTGACCGCGGGACTCGACGCGGCGGACGCGTTCATCCTGGTCACGCCGGAGTACAACCACAGCTACCCGGCGTCGATCAAGGCCGCGATCGACTGGCATTTCACGCAATGGACCGCCAAGCCCGTGGCGTTCGTCAGCTACGGCGGCGCGGCAGGCGGCAGGCACGCCGTGCCGCACCTGGAGAACGTGCTCACCGAGCTGCACGCGGTCACCATCCGCGACGGCCTCGCCTTTCCCCACTGCTACCTGAACCGGCACGACGACCGGCCCGACGACCCGCAGGCCACGAACTACGCCAAGACGATGCTGCACCAACTCGCCTGGTGGGCAACAGCACTGCGCAGGGCCCGCGCCGAACCCGGGCTGACGCGCGGCGGCTCGGACCCTAGAGTCGCCGAATGACGACGAGTGCCCCGATCGCGTGGCTGCGCGACTCCGATCCGGCGTTGCGCTGGCAGGTCGAGCGCGATCTCGCGGGCGAGCCGCCCGAGGTGTGGCGGGCAACGCGGGCCAGGGTCGCGACCGAGGGCTTCGGCGCGCGCCTGCTGGCGCTGCAGGACCCGGACGGCCAGTGGGCGGGCGGCGCGTACTTCCCCGCGGATTTCGACTTTCACGGTCCTGAAGCGGCGGAAGGTGCGGGCCAGCCCTGGACCGCGACGACGTGGACGCTCAACTCGCTGCGGGAATGGGGCCTGGAGTCATCGGTCCTGCGCGGCACGGCCGAACTGCTCGCCGAGCACAGCCGCTGGGAGTACGAGAACCTGCCGTACTGGGGTGGCGAGGTCGACTGCTGCATCAACGCCTGGACGGTCGCGAACGGGGTATGGCTGGGCGCCGACATCACCGGCGTGGTCGACTGGTTCCTGGAGCATCGCCTGCCGGACGGCGGCTGGAACTGCGAGTGGATCGAAGGCTCGACACGATCGTCGTTCCACTCGACGCTCAATGCGCTCAGCGGACTGCTCGCCTACGAGATCGCGACCGGAGGCACGGACGCCACGCGCGCTGCCCGGCGCTGCGGCGAGGAGTACCTGCTGCGGCGTGGACTGCATCGCCGTCTGTCCACAGGAGAACAGGTGGCACCGTGGGTGGATCGCTTCGCCTACCCGCCGCGGTGGACCTACAACGTGCTCACCGCGGCCGAGTATCTGCGTCAGGCCGCGCAACTGGACGGCACGGCGCCGGACCCCAGAATGGCCGACGCGATCGGGATCATCCGAGCCGCCAGGCAGCCGGATGGCACCTGGCTGCAGGCCGGCAGGCAGCCCGGGCGGGTGTGGTTCGAGGTCGATGTGCCGACGGGCGAACCGTCGAAGTGGCTGACGATGTTCGGGACACGAGTGCTCACCTGGTGGGACGACCGGACTCCTGAGGCGTGAGGCGCATCCCGCCACCCAGAACACTGCCGGCGCGGTAGCCGATCGGCGGCGGATGACCGACGACCCAGCGTGCCCGAGACGATGTTCGGGACCAGAGTGCTCACCTGGGGGACGATCGGACTCGTGAGGCGTGAGACGCATCCCGCCACCCAGACCACTGCAGGCGCGGTAGCCGATCGCGCGGCGGATGACCGACGACCCAGCGTGCCCGAGACGACGTCCGGAGGTCGCTGGTTCAGGTGGTGTGCAACCGGTAGAACCGCCAGAGGTCGTGGTCGATGTCCAGCGCGTCGACCGCGGTGAAACCGGCCAGTTCGGCGTACCGGCGGAACGTGTCCGGCCGCATCGCCGTGCCCGTGGCCGCCGAACCGGGGTGGCTCATGCTGTCGGGCAGGCAGATCGACAGGCTGAGCCCGTACATCAGCCGCTCCACCACATCCCCCGGCGGTGCGAACCGCTCGCTCACCTTCATGTCCGCGACCAGCACCGCGCCGCCGTCCCTGACCATCCTGCGCATCGCCCGCAGCGCCCGTACCGGGTAGGGCAGGTCGTGGACGCACTCGAAGGCCATCACCAGGTCGTAGGACTGGTGCGCGGACACCGCGCCGATGTCGACCTGGTGCACCCGCACCCGGTCGGCCAGACCCTCGGTGGCCACGTTGTCCCTGGCCAGCCGCACCGATGCCGGGTCCAGCTCGAACGCGTCCACCTGGGCCAGCGGGTAGCCCCGCGCGATGCCGATGCTCGACCAGCCCGCTCCGCAGCCGACGTCGGCCACTCGCGCGGCGGGTTCCCAGGTCAGCCGCTCGCGCACGTCGGGCAGTGCGGCCAGCCACTCCCCGGCCAGCAGCCGCAGGAAGCCGGGCCGGTTGCGGTCGGCCTGCGCTTCGCGCAGGTCGGTGCCGTAGGCCGACCACGGCACGCCCTCACCGGACCGGGCCGCGTCGGCGATCGCGGGCACCTTGGCCGCCGCGGCCACGATCTGACGGGCCAGCGGTGCCAGGAACGTCAGCGCCTCCGGGTCGGCCAGCACGCCTGTGACGCCGTCGGCCAGAGCGAACCTCGGGCCTGCCAACCGATCGGCCGGCCCGTCGACCACGACGAGTCCGGTGACCGCCTGCTGCTCGAGCCATTCCTGAGCGTAGCGGCGGGACGTACCCGTGTGCTGGGCCAGTTCGGCGTCGGTGCACGGTCCATGCCCGGCCAGCGCCGCGTAGTAGCCGAGCCGGTCGCCGATGGCGATGGCGATCAGGCCCGTGGCGTCGGCTGCCGTTTCCAGTACACGGGCGGCGACCGCGTCGGTCCGATCGTTCATCGTGCACTCCGTTCCAGCTCCCGCGTCGGCTCCCGCCGGTTCGCCCGCAAGCTGGTCACCGTCGTGATCGCGAACACGGCCACGATCACCGCCAGCGAGATCGGCGTCGGGATCTCGGGCAATACAGGCACGATCGTGTGCAGGTAGTGCAGCGAGAGCTTCAGACCGATGAACCCGAGCACGATCGCCAGGCCGTAGTTCAGGTGCACGAGGCGCTCCTGCAGTCCGACGAGGACGAAGTACAGCGGCCGCAGGCCCAGCAGCGCGAACACGTTGGCGCACAGCACCAGGTAGACGTTCTGGGTGATGCCCAGGATCGCCGGGACGGAGTCGAGGGCGAACACAACGTCCACGGACAGGATCGCGACGGCCGCCAGCGCGAGCGTGGTCAGCGCCGGCTTGCCGTTGCGGCGCACCACGAGTGAGCCGGACTGGTCGTCCTCGACGATCGGCACCCGGCGCCGGACCCACCGCAGCACGCGGCCGTTCGTCACGTCCGGCGGGCCGTGGGTGCGCACCAGCCGTATGGCCGCGACGCAGAGCAGCACGCCGAACACGAGGAACAGCACCGAGAACCGCTCCACAGCGCCGACACCGACCACGATGAGGACCGCACGCATCAGCAGCGCGCCGATGACCCCGATCGTCAGCACCCGCGCCTGGTACCGCTGCGGCACGGCGAACCCGGTGAGCGCCAGGGTGAACACGAACAGGTTGTCCACCGACAGCGTCTTCTCCACCGCGAACCCGGTCAGGAACTCGACGGCAGGCGTCGGGCCGACGAAGAGAAACAGGCCCGCGCAGAACAGCATCGCCAGGCCGACGTACACGCCTGACCAGCGCAGTGCCTTGCCGAAGGTCACCGGCTTCCCGGCTCGCGAGACGTAGAGGTCGATCGCGATCAGAGCCGCGAAGCCGAGCAGCGTCGCCACCCAGACCCACCATGCGACGGCCATCGTGTCCCCTGTCGTCGTGTCGGCTGCGTCGTCCTTTCATCCAGGGTGATGCAGGGAGCCCGCAAAAACACCGGCCGCAATGGCCGGATTCGGCGATCCAGGTTGCCGGTTGTCGGCAATCAGCGCCGGCACAGGCGCGGCGGCCGCAGCTCGCCGGTGCGCGACTCCGCCGCGTCGAGTTCGATGGCGTGCTCACTCGCCCACCGGGACAAGCCGGCCACGTCGATGCCATCAGGCGAGCTGTCCCGATAGGGCGCGATGTTCTCGGCCGCGCGCCGCAGCAGTGTCACGGCGCCGCTGGTGTTGCCGCGCGCCGCATGGGTCAGGGCGACGGCCAGTTGCGCGAGACCGCGCCACAGTTCCCGTTCCGGTTCGGCGGCGAGTTTCCAGGCGTCTTCGAGCACTTCGTGCGCGTGGAAGGGCATTCCCGCGTCCAGCAGCCGCTGCGCCTCGGTCAGCGCCTCCCGCGGTGATCGGACGATGCCTTCGGGTTGACGTTCGACTCCCGGTGCGCCATGCGGCAGCGGGCGGCCCAGCCCGTCCCGTGGGCGCGCGCTGCGGGCGCGTCCGACCCGGTCCCGGTCCCGGTCGCGCGTGGAGCCACCGCCGCCATCGGCGAGCACCGCACCGCAGTTCTGGCACCGGTCGGCCGCGGGATCGTCCTGGAACCGGCCACAGTCCGGGCAGACCCTGTTCAGCCAGCACGCCGGGTCACCGGCGTCCGACGTGGGCACCTCGCGCATGGCCCCATCCTCCCACTTCGCCCGCCGGCCGGAGCCGTCTCGGCGCTCCGGCCGCCGCCGGCGCCGAGAAGACCGCGGGGTCAGCGCAACGGTTCTGGATGTGGCCGGCTGTCGTGTCCGATATCGCGGCCACGACAGCCGACCAGACCAGGTGGCCTACCTCTGCGTCCGCGAGCGCTTCCGGACGCGTTCGGTCACCACCAGCAGGGCGCCCAGGCACAGGAACAGGACGCCGACGGCGAGTAGCGGCTTCAGCAGCGGGCTGGCGCCGGTGAATGCGAGCTTGGGCGGCGCCGGACGGCCAACCGTCGGACCCCGATGCACGATGGCGGGCACGGTCCGGGTCGTCGTCGGGGGCACGGTCGTGGTGGTGTGGCCCGGGTGGCCGGGATGGCCCGGTAGTGGCCCGGGTGATCCGGGTGACCGGGGTGATCCGGGTGACCTGGGTGATCCGGGTGACCTGGGTGGCAGGGGTGGTCCGGATGGCCGGGGTGGCCGGGGTGGCCGGGGTGGCCCGGGTGATCCGGCTCTGTGGTGTAGGTCGGCTTGGAGGTGTAGGTCGGGTCGGTGGGGTGGGTCGGGTGACTGGAATGAGTCGGCTCGGTGGTGTCGGTCGGCTTGGAGGGGTGGGTCGGGTGGGTCGGCTTGTCGCCGCACCTGTCACACCCGGGGCCCGCATTGTTCTTGACCGACGCGGCGGCACCGGTCGTCACGACAGGGTGGGCGACGTCCACGCGCCGCGGGTGGCTCGGTGGCCGGACGCGATCGGACGGGTGCAGCAACGGGGCTCTGGTGACCGTGATGCCGGGCCGCGCCGGAAAGCCGACGTCGGTGCTGCCCCCGGTCCGAGCCTGAGCACGGGCCGGGTGCGCCGACGGGGCGGCGGACGCCTGAGTCGATGCCGCCATCAATCCGATCAGCAGGAGGCTACTGATCATCACGACGAGCCCGATGAGCGAGAGCCAGCGGGCACGGCCGGTGCGGACGTGAGCCTCGACCTGAGCAGGATGTGAGTCCATGAATCTTCTTCCTTTATGAGGCAGCCGTATGGCGGACGTCGATAGGCGATCTGAACGCGACGGGTGGGACGCGCGGAACGTCATGGCCGGAACGGGGTGCGGGGGCCAACGTTGGCCGGCCCCCGCGGTGTGCTGTTGTACGACCGGCTGGCAATACTCCGCGGAAAGCACGGACAGCCAACGGTCTGAGGTAGGTCGATATCGGCGTGTCGCCGAAGTCGCGTCGGGACATCTGGTGTCGAGTGACGAGCAGTGGACCACTGTAGACAGGCGACCACACAGGGCCAGGCAGAGCCTTCAGGCACCTCCGGCCAACCACCATCGTCCTGTTGCTCGGCGAGGTTCTTGGCCGGACGGCAGCCAGTCTGACACCGACCACAGTGGAGCGCTCGTCCCATCACCTGAACGAGTTGATCTATCGGAGGCGACCGCAGAGTCGTCCGGAGTGGACACTATGATCCGCTACCCTCGTCCGGACGCGCCGGCAGGCAAGATCGTCCGGTCGCACGCTGCGACTCCGCCGTGAAGCCCCGGACGAGCTCGGCCGACCACACACGCGACTGGGCAGCGGGCACGTCCCGGCAGGACTACCCTGGCTGGCTTCTGGAGCCGAAACGGTAAGGAGCTGAATCATGCTCACACTGACTCCGGCGGCCACCGAGGTTGTCGCCACCATGGCTCAGGCGTCGAGCGAGCCGAACACCGGCGGGTTGCGCATCGCCACCAGCGGCGATACCGATCTGGAGGTCGAGTTCGTGGCAGGCCCGGCCGACGAGGACGAGATCGTCGTCCAGGACGGCGCGCGGGTCTTCCTCGAACCGGAGACCATGCCGTACCTGAACGACAAGGTGCTGGACGCGGCAGCGGATGGCGATGGGCGCGTGCAGTTCGCCCTCGGCCCGCGCAGCGGCGACGACCAGGCACAGCCCCGGTAGCCAGCGGTCTGCGACGGTGACCCGTCGCACGCAGGTGCCGGCCCACCCGCACCTCATGGCCCGCTCGGAAAATCGTGCGGACCAGAAACGTAGAACCGAATCGGCTAACGAAGAGTTGGCGCGCTCACCGCATGGTCGGGCGTGCCTGGGCGAAGGTCCACCGGTTGCCTTCCGGGTCGTCGGCGACGTAGAAGGGCAGGCCCCAGGGACTGGCGAGCTGTTCGACGATCGTCGCTCCGCCGCTGGAGGCTCGGTGGAAGTGCGCCGCCACGTCGTCGACGTACACCCAGGGCACGTGGGTCGGCACGTGCCCTGGCTGGTCGCCGTCCAGCTTGAAGATCATCAGCGAGCTGTCGCCCAGGCGGAACTCGATCCAGGGATGGCCGTGCCCGGTCTCGGGTAGCGGGTCGGCACCGGCGGGCAGCGGGTCCGGGGACCGGAAGCCGAAGGTCGTGGCGAGCCACCGGGCCGCGGCGGCGGGTTTGACGTAGGAGACACCGAGCGCCAGCCGGGCCAGGTCGCGTACCTCGTGGGGCGCCTGCTCCCGTGTGGCGCACCACGGACCGAACCACTTCGGCGTGACACGTACCCAGCTCGTGCCGCCGCGGTCCTGACCGTCGGCGGGTATCCGGGCCACCACGCGCACGACGGTGCCAGTGCCGGAGGGCTCGAACGACACCTCGGTGGACACGTCGTCGATCGAGCTGGCCCAGGCCAGCCGCCGCCCTGGCTCCCACGCGGTGATACGTGCCAGTTCCAGGGCGTCATCGGTCGCGTCGTCGTAGACCTCCAGCAGCCGGCCGCCGACGCCTGGCTCGCAGCGCATGGCCAGTACCCGGCCCCCCGCGTGATGGTTGATCGGGCCCCGCACCCACCACAGGTCCACCTCGTGCGTGAACACCGAGAAGGCGGTGTCGGGATCGACGGCGACCTCGACAATCGAGGAGATCGAGCGGTCCGCCTGGCGGGGTTCACTCATCGGCTGCCTTCCGTTCGACGTGGGCCTTGAAGGACCCGAGTTGCTCGTCCCAGTGGGCCTGGATCTGGTCCAGCCACGCCCGGACCGCGACGACGGACTCGTGGCGCAACCGGAAGATCCGCATCCGGGCGTCCTCGGGACGCCGCTCGTCGACGACGATTCCCGCTGCGAGCAGCATTCGCAGGTGCTTGCTCATGGTCGGCGGCGGCACGCCGAGGTCCTCGGCGAGTTCCCCGGCCCGGCGTGGCGCCTCGCTGAGCAACTCGACCACCCGGAGCCGAGCCGGATCGGCCAGCACCCGCAACAGGGCTGCCAGCTCAACACCGTCAGCGACCATGAGTAATAGTTACCATATTCGGCAACTATTGTCCAGCTGGGACACCACCACCGATCCCAGCCGCGCTTTCCGGGCGGCACCTGGATCGACGACGCCGTTCCTCGCCAGGTTGCCGACTCCCGGCAAGTTACCTCCGCCAATCCTGGCGGTCCGCGGGCGGGATTTTCCGGCCCATCGCAAGCAGACTCAGTGGTGTCACGACACGCAACCCCGAGAGGACGAGGGCCATGGCTGCCATGACCGACCGTATCGCTCGTGCCCTGCGCACCCCGACCGCCAGAAAGCTCACCGAGCGGGCCAAGGAGATCGCGCGCGACCCCGCGACGCGGCGCAAGCTGGACCAGCTGCGCGGCCGCTTCGGCAGGAAGCCGCCGACATGACGCGCTCAGGCGTCCAGATCGAGGATGACGTCCGGATCGTCCGGGCACCCACTGTGGTGCCGCGCGATTCCGGTGTGCCGTGCGATTCCGCCGCCGGGACGGGGGGCCATCCGGTCCGGCGGATCGCACGAGACGTGGGCGAATCCGGTGTGCCGTGCGAATCCACCGCCAGGACGGGGGGCCATCCGGTCCGGCGGATCGCACGAGACGTGGGCGAATCCGGTGTGCCGTGCGAATCCACCGCCAGGACGGGGGGCCATCCGGTCCGGCGGATCGCACGAGACGTGGGCGAATCCGGTGTGCCGTGCGAATCCACCGCCAGGACGGGGGGCCATCCGGTCCGGCGGATCGCGCGGGTCGTGGGCGGCTGGACGCTGCTCGCGATCGGTGGGGCACTGCTCGTGTTGCCGGGTCCGGGACTGCTGGTCATCGCGGGCGGTCTCGCCCTGCTGGCCACCGAGTACGACTGGGCGGCCAGGTTGCTGCGCAAGGCGAAAGAACGCATCCAGGCGTTCCGGCCGCGCGGGGCCGGCAATCCCCGGACCGACGACGCCGAACCACGGGAGCCGACATGTGGCAGATGACCTGCCCCCAGTGTGGGGCCGCCATGAGCACCGTGGACAAGGGCGGCGCGCACATCGAGCAGTGCCCCGTCTGCCAGGGCGTGTTCCTGGACCGCAGTCAGCTCGACCGCGTCCTCGCGGCCGAGGCCTGCTTCTACGGGAGCCCGGCGCATCGCGAGTCGTTGCGACGGCACGTGCTGAACACCCGGCGGGACATCCCGCACCCGCGATCGGGCGGCAAGGGCAGTTTCGTGGCGGAACTGTTCGAGTGACCTGACTGGATGTTGCGATGGCGACCGCGACCGCACCGGCGATGACCGGCATGAGCGGTGTGCGGAAGTACTCCGGCCGGCGCCACCATCAGGGGGACGGCCGCCGGACTGCTGTTCTCCCTGGTCACCGGCTTGGCGGGCACGTTCACCGCACGCGACACCGCCGTGTTCGGCGTGGTCGCGCCACTGGCCGCTGTACCGAGGTGTTCGGGCGCCCGCGAACTTCGACTCGGCCGGCTTCCCGGCCTGCCCTGGCACGGATTCGTCGGTGCACAGCAGCGGACGCCGCCCTGGTGGGGCGGCGTCTGCTCGGCACGCTCGTCGGCCGCGTCAGGCGACTCGTTCGGGCTCCGGCTCCATCACGCACGTGCAGATCGTGGGCGACAGCGGCGACTGCCGGGGATTGGTCCACTGGTCGTAGCTGTCGATCACCACGCCGCAGCGGTCGGCCGGCGCACTGTCGAAGCCGAGACCGGCGAAGAAGTTCGCCACCTTGTCGGACGGGGTCATCGTCATAGGGTCAACCTCCGGGCGCTGTTGTGGGCTGGACCACTCGTGCACCCTCAGTGTGAGCTGGAGCAGAGCCTGAAGCCAGTGTCAGCCGCACGGATACGACGTGGCTTTCTCATGTCGCATCCCAGCAAGCGATGAGTCGCCTGTGGAGCCGTACTGCGATGACATGGATGGGTAGCCGGTGCACGACGCTCACCGAGGGAGTGTGAGATGACCAAATACCTTGACCCGGCAGAGCTTTTCGCGGACGACGAAGTGACGGTGACGGTCGTCAGGCACGGCGCTGACGAACACGCCGCCGACCACACGGCGCCGCACCTGGACGACACCACGATCGACCAACCGGACCAGGAGGGCGACCGGTGAGCGCGGCGGCACGGCAGCTGACCTGCGCTGCCTGTGGCGCCCCGTTCGTCAGGGGCGAGCCGACCGACCTGGAACCGCTCGTGGACGGCGTGATCCGCTATGTGGCCGTACATCACGGCCACAGCACCCACCCACGGTCGCGTACCACCCGGGCGCGACGGTGGCGGTCGAGCGGCCTGCAACCACAGTCCAGAGCAGCCTGACCCGACGACACCGGCCCGGCACGCATCGTGTGCCGGGCCGTTCCACCACACCAAGCGCCGCACATCGACGCGGCGCCACTTCTCCACCACGAAGTGGGACTGTCCGTACTGGTGGACAACGTTGGCTGGTTCGTCTAATACGGACAATGGATCCGACTTCCGTTTCACCTCTCGAACAACACGCTGATCCCGTTGCGCAGTGAGTTCGCGACGACGCCGTACACGTCGGCGCGCGCTCCGATGTCGCGGTGCGCAGGCGGCGGTTCACCCTGCCGCCACGAACCGGTCCAGCATGGTGGGGACGGCGCCGAACAGGGGTGACCGGCACGGAGTGTGCTCCGGGCAGCACAGCGAATCGAAGCCGCGCTCCTCGATCGCGCGGCCCAGCCCTGCCGGGCTGATCGCGTATCCGTTCACGATCCCGGCATCCATGATCTGAGCATCCCAGGCCCGCTACCTACGGACCACCGGATTCGGCAGCACGGTGGTCAGTCCACCGACAGCGGCCAGTGCCCCGGGCAGGATCCCCGCGAGGCAGCTCAGATCGGCGTGGTGCCGGGCTTGCGCTGCGGCAGGAAAGTGCGCTGTCCCGCAGCATGTCCAGGCCGCGGCTGGGCCGCGGGCCGCGGGCCGCGCAAGAGTGGGATCACCGGCCCAGTCCGGCGTGGCTCGCCGCGCGCGACTCCGAACTGCGCCGGCGCGCTCAGGGTCGTCGGCCGCCGTCACGCCGCGCTGTCCCGGCGCCAGCCGTGCCCGATCTTGTCATGCCGTTCGATGGCCGCGACCACGTCACTCCAGACCAGACCGTGGCCCAGGTCACCCACGCGGCCCTGCTCCGGTGGGAACGGCAGGAGCAGCCCGTCGTCGCCGACCACGGTGTCGGTCCGGTTCCGGTCGATGTCGTCCGTCGTCATGAGAGTGGCCTTCCTGTGGGTACGGCGGTCGCGATCAGGCCGCGGCGCGCAGGTGGAGACGCGAGTCGGCGGCCGTGCGCAGCCCGGTGGGGCTCGGCCGGCCCGCCAGCGTGATCGCGATCGGCGGGTCGGTGATCCGCAGGCCGCGCATGCGCACCCGCACGTCCGCCTGCCCGCTCGCGGACACCTCAGCCTGGCGACCGGTGGTGCCGAAGGAGAACCGGGTCCGCTGGGCGTCGCGTGGGCGGCCATCGCGATGACAGTCCAGCGTCCGTCCGGCACACCGCGGATCGTGAAGCGCGGCGACTGGGAGCCGCGCAGCACCGTGAACGCGGCGGGGCCGGACTGCGGTACCTCCTCGGCGAACGCGCCGACGAGCGTGTCGGCGGGCGGTGCCCAGTGCGGTAGTGCGACGCGACCGGTGATGGTGCCCTCGCCCGGTCCCACGGACGTCTCGCTCTCGCCGACGTCTTCCAGGACGTCTGCCGGGGGCAGGCGCTGGTAGTGGGGTGCCAGCGCGACGAGCAGGTCGCGCACCTCGGGGTCGCGGTACTGGGTGGGTGTCATGCCAACGGCCTTGGTGAACCGGTTGGTGAACGTGCCCACGCTGCTGTAGCCGACGCTGCAGACCACATCGGACACCGTGAGCGAGGTGCTCAGCAGCAGCCGCTTGGCTTCGAACAGGCGTAGCGCCGTGAGGTAGCGACCGGGGGTCAACCCCACCGTCTTGGCGAAGATCCGGGAGAAGTGGAACGGGCTGACGAACACCTCGGAGGCGATCTCATTGAGGGTGATCGGATCGAAATACCGCGTACACATCGAGGAGATCGCCTTGCGAACGGCGGTCTGGCTCGCCGGCTCGGGCTCGGGCGGATTCACCAGCCGGCTGATGTTTTCTCGTGATACGGCCGGTACGCCCCGTACTAGTTCCATGTCGAACCTCGAATTCGGTCACAAATCGCGGACTCCCTTGTCTCTGGTCTACAGACAACTCCCACTCGATAGCGGAGCACTGGACACCCGGTCGCGACCGACGATGAATTCTGCACACGCCCGGCGCGCGGAATTCCGAGCCACATCGGCACTGACCCAGCGACGCACCGTGATCAACAATCGATACGGAACGTTACTCGCGTCTCCGTCTGAATACACTCCGTGCACGGGTCGGGGTCGTACCGGCGAAGAACGCAGCGTCCGTAGATTGTGCGGGTTTGACAGCCGCTCGGCGGGCAACCCACAGACGGGAGGTAAACGTGATTCGCGTCCTGTTAGCAGAGGACATGCATATGGTCCGCGGCGCCCTGGTCGCGCTGCTGAACCTCGAACCCGACATCACGGTCGTGGCGGAAGTGGATTCGGGCGACGTTATCGTGTCGACCGCACGAGATTGTCACCCGGACGTCGCGATCATCGACATCGACCTGCCGGGCATGGACGGCCTCACCGCCGCCGCCGAGATGCACCGGCACCTGCCCTGCTGTCGCACCTTGATCCTCACATCGCTCGGTCGCCCGGGGACAGTACGCCGCGCGCTGGACGTGAAGGTCAACGGTTTCATCCTCAAGGACGCGCCATCGCACAAGCTCGCGGGCGCCGTGCGGTCGATCGCCAACGGAGGTCGCGTGATCGACAGCGATCTCGCGTTGGCCGCATGGGAGGCGACCGACTGCCCACTCACCGCCCGGGAAACGGAGATCCTGCGACTGGCCGGCCAGGGCTACACGGTGGCCGACATCGCGGGTGAGCTGTTCCTGTCTCTCGGCACGGTCCGCAACTACCTCGCCGCCGTGGTGACGAAACTCAACGCCCGCAACCGAGTGGACGCGATCCGGATCGCGACCGAGGCCGAATGGCTCTGACAGCCGGACGACCATGAACGTGACGGTCAACGGCAACCGTCACAGGAACATGGGGAACGGGTTGAGCTGGTCGTACGGCGTCGGTGCCGCGAGCCGGCCCAACCGCACGGGGACGTCGAACAGCCTGCCGGGCGCGAACCGCGACCAGAACGGCCGCAGGCCCGGCACGACCATCTTGACGACGGGCAACTCGATGTCCGGCCTGGTCTGGTCGAGCACCAGGGTCTCCAGCCCGTGCCCGGCCAGCGTGCCGACGAGCGCCTCGACGTCGTCGCGGACGTCCTCGCGGCGGACGAACGGCACGTCGCCGGGGGTGCGGGCCGCGGCGCCCGCCTGCGGCCGCAGGTACGCCTGGTTGGCGATCGTGGCGTGCCGCAGCCAGCGGGTGGCGTCCGGGTCGTCCAGTTCCGGTTGCTCGGCGAGCACGCCGGGCAGCAACTGGTTGAGTTCGGTGACGGCTCTGCGCAGGGCGACCCTCGGATCGAGGTGCGCGCCGAAGCCGAGCATGATCCGCTCAGTGGGCCCGACCGTGCTGCGCGACAGGGCCGCCATGACCGGGATGCCGAGGTCGGCGGTCAGGTCCAGCGCCCACAGCTCCCTGCCGATGCTCTCGTACTGGCGGTGCGTCTCCTCCAGCCACGGTTCGGCGAACGCGGCGAGGTCGACGCCGGGCACCCGGGTGCGGTTGTACCACCACAGCGCGACCGCGTCCCGTTCCACCAGTTCCAGCGTGCCCTGCAGGATCGCGTCCTCCAGGCTGCTGCCGGCCGCGTTGCCGTTGGAGTCGGCCAGCACGCAGTTGCGACCGTCCGGGTCCGGCGCGCCGAAGTAGAGCAGACCGGTGGGCAACAGCCGCTGTCGCTGCCCGGTGAGCGACCACAGCGGGGTCCAGTCCAGTACCGCGTGCTCGTCCACCGGCCGGCAGACGTACTGGAACCCGGCGTGGTCGGCATTCCAGGCGGTGCGGGCGGCGAACTGGCGATCGTCGAACAACATGCAGGAGTTGGGGTCGACGGCGTCGGCACCGAGGTCGTGCAGCGACCCGGGGATCCGCAGCTCGTCGCCCTGGAAGGTGCCCGAGAACCGCTCCGCCGCCTCGCACAGCGCGCCGGCCTCCGCGTCGACCGATGTCACGCCCTTGCCGCCGTTCTCGGCACGCAGGTTCGACCGCAGTCCGGCGAGGCTCGTGACGTTGCGCGCGATATTGGGACCCGAGCGGTATGCGTGCACGAACGGCGGTGCGTTCGGGTCCCGGATGATCTCCTTGATGATGCCGGTCACCGGGCTGACCAAATGCCGGAAGCTCTCGAGTACCTGGACGGACGTGAGCGTCCGGTGGCCGCCGCCCTGGCTGGTCGCCTTCGGGGCGGGCCGCAACTCCACCGGCGACCTGGCCTGCTCCGCCATCAGCGACGGGTCACCGCACTCCGCACACTGCGGTCGGCGCCGCAGCTCGTGCCGGCGGCCGTTCAAGTCGAGCGTGTCGAGCACCCAGACGCAGCTCTGGCCCTGGTAGCGGTAACCGGCCAGCCACTTGGTGGCCTCCAGCGCGATCAGGTGCGCGGCCGCCGAGGTGAGCGAGGGCAGCGCGGGCAGCGGACAGCGCGCCGGACCGGTGTGCCCCAGTTCGGCCTGCACAGCGGCCTCCGCGTACCGGTGGCCCCAGAGCCGGTGGGTCAGGCAGTGCCAGCAACCGGATTCGCCCGGTCGCAGGATCGGGCCGAGCCATACCTGCGCGCCAACGGGTTTCGCCAGCAGCCACGGCCGCCCGGTGCGCCGGTGCGCCGCGTCGATCTCTCCCAGCCGGGGATCGAGATAGTCCTCGCACACCACCACCGACAGGTCGGCGGCCGCGTCCTCCCGCACCACGTCGAGCCCGGCGTCGCGCAGGGCGCCGCGGACGGACGGCCGGTGCACACCGTCGCCGACCGTGGCCAGTCCGACACGTACCGCTGTGTCGCGCCGCGTCGCCGCCCCGGCGTCCACCCCGCACGCGTCCCAGTAGGCGAGTTCCCGTTCGTCCAGACCGAGATCGCCCGGTGCACGTAGCGTCACCAGATCCTCTTCCACCAGCCGGGCGAGGAGTGCTGTCGCCTGGCCCGCGTCCATGTCGTCAGGCAGCGCGCCGAGCAGGGTGTCCAGATCGCGGGTGCCGTCCAGCAGTGCCGCGAGCGACGCGACCTGCGTGCCCCGCATCGTGACGACGCCGCGCTCGGAGAACAGATAAGCCCCATCGCCCGGGCGGATCTCCGGGCGCAGGTGACGCTTGAAGTCCACATACCTGTTCGCAGCACTGTCAGCAGCGCCACACGTCATTCCCTCGGCGTCCTTTCCCCGCCGATCCGGCCTGGCACCGGCACCGTCGACGATTCGTCCGTCCCTGGGTATCGCACTGAGTCGATTGTCCTTCGCGCCGCCGTGGTCGAACCAGTGTGCGGTGCACCGTGCGGACCTGCGGAACGCATAGGCCGACCGGTGAAACGCACAGCCCACCGGGTAAGCGCGCACTGGCAGCGGGTGCGGCGACTCTGCCACGGTCGACAGAGGGGTGATCGAGGCGGACTGATCCACCATTCGGATCCGACGCCCTGGGGATCGGACGCACGAACCGAGACGTGCTGGAGGCAGCGATGTACCTGGACACCATGCCGTCGGGTCGTCCCGACGGCTCGGGTGAGGCGGTCATCGCGGCCGACGGACCCGTCCGGTTCCGCCTGTTAGGACCGGTCGAACTGCTCAAGGACGGCGTCGACCACGCGCCGACACGGCCCAAGATCCTCCAGTTGCTGGCCCTGCTGGTGGCCCACCCGGGCAAGATCGTCCACATCGACTCGATCGTCGAGGAACTGTGGGAGAGCAGGCCACCGCGCAGCGTCCGCACCACGATGCACACCTACGTCTACTTGCTGCGGCGATCTCTGGCAGGCATCGGCCTGAGCGCCACCTGCGGTGAACCGCTCGTCACCAAACCACGCGGCTACCAGCTGCGCATCAACCCAGCGCAGGTGGACGTGTTCCCGTTCCACCGCAGATGCGAACAGGGTCGCGAGCTGCTCGCCCAGCACAGCGACCAGGAGGCCGCGCACGCCTTCCGGTCCGCATTGGACATGTGGACCGGCCGCCCGATCGGCAACGTGCAGTGTGGGTCCCTGCTGTCGGCGTACGCGGTGGACCTGCTGGAGCAGCGGCGCGGTGTGCGGCACCTGTGGATCGAGGCGGAGATCAACGCAGGCAAGCACCATGAGCTGGTCGGCGAGCTGACGTCGCTGGCCGCTGCCAATCCGCTGGACGAAAGCCTGCACGGGCAGCTGATGCGAGTGCTGGCCCTCAGCGGCCGGCGCCCCGACGCGCTGGGCTGCTACCGGCAGCTACGCAGGCGGCTCAACGACGAACTCGGCATCGAACCGTGCAACGAACTACGGCTGCTGCACCTGGACATGCTCTCGGAGGGCGAACCCGGCCGCTGACGGGGCCGGCCGGTCGTTCTGGACCAACGTACCGATGTCGCGTGACGGCACGGAATACAGCGGTATCGCGGGCAACCATCTCGACACCACAACGAAAGTACGTCTAGTGCGGGGCAGGCACCGCGGCGTGCAGGCGGAACCGGCCGTCCGGGTCGACACCCGCGGTGAGTTCGCCGCCCAGCGCACCGACCCGGTAGGACAGGTTGCGGATGCCGCTGCTGGTCACGTCACGGCTCCGCTCGGCGGCGGTCTGATCCTCGGCGCCGTCGTTGACGATGTCGAGCGAGGCCTCGGCGTCGCCAGTGCACACCATGATCTCGCACCGCTCGACCTTGCTGTGCCGAAGCATGTTGGTGACACCCTCGCGCAGCACCACCGCGAGCACGGTGCGGGCATGGACAGGCACGTGACCGAACCCGGGCGCCACCCGCACCTGCACGTCGGCAGCCGTGAGTACCGACTGGGCCATCCGCAACTCGGCGTCCAGGGAGAGTTCCCGATTGCCGCTGGCCACCGACCGGACGTCGGCCAGCGCCTGCCTGGTCAGGTCGAGGATCTCCGTCAGCTCCGCGGCGGCCCGGGTGTCGTCCACGGCCAGCAACCGGTCGGCGAGTTCGGTCTTGAGGGTGATCGCGGACAGGCTGAGGCCGAGCAGGTCGTGCAGGTCGCGCGCGAACCGGAGCCGCTCCTCGGTCAGTGCCAGTTGCGTGAGCCGGGTGCGGCCGGTGTCGAGTTCGGCGACGAGGCGGGTCAGCCAGGTCAGGCCGTACACGACAAGACCGCTGACCGCCGTCGCGACGACGTTGAACACGATCTCGCGCGGCGCCACGCCGAACCCGGCGTTGATCGTGACGACGCTGCCCAACGTCAGCATGAAGACCGCGGCACCGGCGCCGATCGGCAGGACCAGGACGGCCGTACCGGCGAGGAAGCCCGGCAGGCTGACCCAGTCCTGCCGCAGATACAGCAGCGGCAGGTACACCAGGCACGCCTGGGCGAGCAGGAGCCAGGCGCCGCTCGACACACGCGGCCGCGTGATGACCCGGTCGAAGTAGGTCAGCTGCAGCACCAGCAGTGCGACCACACAGGCCGCGCCGACCGCGATCTTGCCCGGGTCCGTCGTCAGGTAGAGGACATGCACGGCGGCCGAGACACACAGGCCGGCGAACGTGAGGATCACCGGGACGCGGACGAGCCCGCCGCCGGCCGCGGACGGCCGGTCGCCTCGCGCCGGGCCGCCTGTCACGGGGACGGTCACGTGCAGGCCCGCCCCGCCGGTGATGCCGGGTCCGGTGGCGATCGTGCCGCCCAGCGCGCGAATGGTGTCGCGCAGTGGCCCGGAGAGCGTGATCGACCCCGTCTGCGATCCGTCGTCGACGATGTCCAGTGACACCGTGCCCGCCGTCTGGCGAGCGGTGATCTCGCACCGCCGGACCCCCTGGCGGCGCAGCACGGCGGCCACGCCCTGCCGCAACGCGGTCACGATGGGCGCGCGGATCTGTGCGGGTAGTTCGCCCACGTCGAGTGCGATGTCGGACTCGACGTCGGCTGCCGTGAGCAGTGAGACCGCGATCCTCGACGCGCCCGCGAGGGACAGTTGCCGATAGCTGCGGGCCACCGACCGCACATCGGCCAGTGCCCGGCGCGCGATCTCGTTGATCTCGGCCAGCTGCCGCTTGGTCTGCTGGCGGGACTTGACGATCAGGCGGCGGGCGAGCTCGCCCTTGAGCGCGATGGCGGACAGGCTCAACCCGAGCAGGTCGTCGAGGTTGCTGGCGAACCAGCGCCGCTCTTCCGCCACCGCACGCCTGGCCAGTTCGGTACGCACCGCGTGCAGTTCGGCGACGAGCCTGGCCAGCGAGGTCAGCAGGTACACCTCCAAGCCGAACACCGCGGTGCCGATGACGGTGTAGGCCACGTCGAGCGCGACGCCGTCCAAGGCAGCCTGCAGCCAGCCGGTACTCGCCACGACCAGCCCGAACACGATCCAGGACGTGCGCGACGACAGCACCAGGAGCGCACTGCCCGCCAGGAAGCTGGCCAACCCGAGCCACGACTGGCCGAATACCGGCAGCGGCAGATACACCAGCAGCGCCTGCGCCAGCAGCATCGCGATGCTGCGAGGCGACCGGATCACAGTTGACGGTCGACTGAAATACAGTAGTTGAATCGCCAGGAGAATTCCGGTGCCGAGTACACCAAGAATGGCAGCCGCCGCGGTCGGGGCCACCCGCAGCAGCTCCAATAAACCTACTATGCAGTAGCCGAAGAACACCGCGGCGACGATCGCGGCGGCCAGGTACCAGGCGCGTTGCGGACGGTGATCGCGCCGCAAGATCGAAAGTACGGGGGACCGCCCGGCTTTCGGTGGAGTAGCACCGGAAGCTGGTGGTGTCGACCCCGTTCCGGCAACCAACCGTCGCCACCCTCCGGACGATTTCCTCGAACCCTCCAGATAGTACGCGGATACCGGTCTATTCGTCGGTTGCCCGCGAGCCAATCTGACGTTGCCATCTCGCGTCGCGATCGACCGAATGCACGCAAATCCTGACTCGCCGGCCGCCGTTCGTGCGCCCGCCCGACTGGCGACACCCGAATGGCCGAATCCAAATCCATCCCACGCGCCTTGATTAAGCCGTGATCGGATGTATCCGACAGATGGGAGAAGCCGTCGAGGTCGTCGCACGCGTCGCGGCTCGCCCGCGGGCTCAGGCGGCAGGCCGGCCCGGACCGGCCCGGCCTGGCCACGCAGGCCTGCCGGCGGGGCCGGACCGGTCCGGGTGACGACGTCAGACTTCGGCAGGCAGGCAGGCAGGCAGGCAGGCAGGCACAGGCGGCAGCAGCAGCAGGCGGGCGGACAGGCAGGAAGCAGGGCAGGCAGGCAGGCAGGCAGGCAGGCAGGCAGGCCGGCCAGGCAAGCCGGCCGGCGGAGGCCGGCCGGCCGGGAGGCGACGTCAGACACGGCAGGCAGGCAGGCAGGCAGGCAGGCCGGCCCGGCCACGCAGGCCTGCCGGCGGGGCCGGACCGGTCCGGGTGACGACGTCAGACTTCGGCAGGCAGGCCGAACGTGCCGAACAGGTCCGGTGAGAACACCGCGATCTCCGTCACCTCGTCGCCCACCACGCCCAGTGCCGTGAGCCCGAACGGCACGTGCGCCGACTCGGTCTCGCCCCGCATCCGCACGTAGGTGGCCGCTCCCGGCTGCTGGTTCACCCAGAACGGGATGAACTCGAAGTCGAGGGCCCCGGAGCCGTGCAGCGCAGGTGCCCACTGCCGCAGAATGGCGTCCCTGCCACGGAGGTAGCCCGGCTCGTCGGTATCGTTCCCGCCCGCCCAGGGTTGCCGGGCGCACCAGGCATCGGCCCGCAGCAGGTCGGTCAGGCCGGCGTCGTCGGTCTGCTGCAGCGCGTACATGTAGCGCTCCAGTACCGATTTCTCGGCCTTCCGGCGATCCTCGGGCGCGACATCGTCCCCGTCCTCGGGCAGGTGCTCCCGTACTGCCGACCAGCCGTCGCGTACGCCGTCCGCCACGGCGGCCACCGATCGGTCCAGGACGTCGCCGATGTCCTCGTCGGTCCAGCCGAGCACCTCGCGCAGGACCAGCGCGGCGCGCTGCTCCATCGGCAGCCACTGCAGCGCTGCCACGAACGCCAGCCGCACCGACTCGCGCTCCGCGGTGGTGTCGGCAGGTCGGAGTCCGTTGAGGTACCGGTCCGGGTAAGGCTGCAGCCAGGGGATCGCGACCAGAGGCGCACTCCGGGCGCCGTCGGCCGTGCGCGGCTCTCGTTTCCTGGTGTCGGCCAACTCCGCACAGGCGCGGACGGCGTCGCGGAACAGTGACCGCCTGCGAGCACCGGCGTCCCGCTGGACCTGCCCGTTCCTGCCCAATCCCAGCACGCTCGCGCGGATCAACTCGGCGTCGTCGTAGGACGCCAGCAACAGGTAGCAGTACAACCGCAGTTCTGGCGCCGTCGTGTCGTGCTCTGCAACACGCATGCCTCTGCCCTGCCTTTCCGCCGATCACCAGGTGTGACCGGCCTGCGTGGCGACGACTCGCGCCGGCGGCACACCTCATCACCGAGCGCAGTCACCGCCCTCCTACCAAGCCGGTCACGAGGAGGGTGCCCTCGTGGCGGCGGCCCTGGAGGTTGTCGAGCGAGTGGCCGGGTGGCTGTCCAGCAGCGCCGTGCGGTCGTCATCGGCACCCACGGCCTGTTCGGCGAGCCGGGCGCAAGGCGGCAGGTGACACGCCTGTGCCGCGGCAGCACGCGGGGTGAACCGGTCGGACCGGCGTGTGCCCTCGCTTCGCGTTTTCGGCATCGTTGAGGACTCCTCACCTAAGTCAACGACAAATGCTCCCCGGCCGGGGAATTCGGGACCAGTGTCCCGATCATCTGACCGGTTATGCATTGTTCACATGCGTTCGGGCAGAATTCACGTGGAATATGCTTCGTAGCTGCTCAGCACCACTATTGGCGCGGACTTCGGTCCGGTTACGTTCGACCGCGGATGCCCTGACGGAATACCGAAATCCGAACTCGGGTATCGAAATCCGCTTACTCGACGAGTGTCTGGGTACCGAGCACGGTCAGCAGTGCGAGGCGGTCGGCATCCTCGGTACCCGGCTCGGCGGTATAGATCATGATGCGCAGGTCGCTGCCCGCCACGGTGAGCACGTCGCAGTCCAGCGTCACCGGGCCGACCTGCGGATGGTCGATGGTCTTGCGTGCGGCCACATGTGTGCCGACGGCACCGGAGTCCCACAGTTCGGCGAACCGCGGACTGTGCGCGCGCAGTTCCGCGATCAGCCGCCGCAGCCGTTGGTCGGCCGGATACCGGGCGGCGGCCGAGCGCAGGTCGGCGACCTCCGCGGCCTCCAGCGCCCGCCGGGACTCCGGGGTGAGCCGGGCACGACTGCCCGAGCCGAGGAAGTTGCGCCACACCCCGTTGCGCTCACCGCCGTGCCAACCGGACGGGTCGCCCATCAGGGCCGTGTACGGGCGGTTCGCCGTGAGGAGCGTCCAGCTCGCGTCGTACACGGCAACGGGTGTGTCGGTCAGCCGGTCCAGCATCCGCTGCACGCTCGGGGTGATGTACGCGGACATCGTCTCCGGCCCCGGCTCGGCGAGACCGGCCAGCCGGAACAGATGTCCGCGCTCGGTACCGGCCAGCCGCAACGCCCTGGCCAACGCCTCGACGACCTGTGCCGACGGGCTGGACGCACGACCCTGCTCCAGGCGCGTGACGTAGTCGACGGAGATCCCGGCCAGCAGCGCCAGCTCCTCCCGGCGCAGTCCGGGCGCCCGCCGGTGCCCACCGGCGGGCAGCCCGGCGGCCTCGTGCGAGACCCGGTCACGCCACCGGCGCACCGCTTTTCCGAACTCGGCCGTCGCCATGCCACCAGTGTGCATCGTGGACCGCGAAGCAGCGTGGTACCAGCAGTCCCACGAAGGCGGGACGACTGCACGCCGGACGGCCGCACTTGTCGACGGGATGACACCGGCCGGCCCGACGGTCGTGCCTCCTGACAGGGCGCGGCCGGTCAGATGCCCGCGGTGACCGCTTTCAGCTCGTCGAACGATGCCCGGATGACTCGTGGCAGGTCGCGCTGGTCGGTGTCGTTGACCCAGCGCTCGAACGCGATCCGGAAGACCGCGATGCCCGCCTCGGCGACCAGGCTCGCGGCCGGGTCCTGGACACCGCGGCCGCGCAGCGCGTCGGCAAGGGCGGCGGCGAGCGCGGCCAGCTTGATCAGCTCGCGTTCCCGCAGCTCCGCGTTCGCGACGATGACGGTCTGCCGCTGCCGCACGCTGTCGCGCCGTTCCTCGAACCTGGCGCCCGCGGCCGCCAGGGCCGCGGCGACCGCGTCGATCGGCGCTACGGAGCCGGGTGCGTCGGCGACCGTGGTCACGAGGAACTCCTGCAGGTGGCTCGCGCCCCCGAACAGCACCTCCCGCTTGTCGGCGTAGTGCCGGAAGAAGGTGCGCTCGGTGAGTCCCGCCCGCTTGGCGATCTCGGCCACCGTGGTCTGCTCGAAGCCGTGTTCGACGTAGAGCGCCATCGCCGCCTGCTCGAGTCGGCCGCGCGCGTTCGGCTCCCATCGACTCATGCGCCGATCGTACGTGATGACAGTCGCTGACATCCGCGCTAGGCTGATGACAGCAACTGACATCAATCGCTCGGAGGGCATCTCATGCGCGTTTTCGTCACCGGTGCGTCCGGCTGGATCGGGTCTGCCGTCGTGCCCGAGCTGATCGGCGCGGGCCACGAGGTCACCGGGCTCGCCCGCTCGGACGCCTCGGCCGCCGCCCTCATCGCGGCAGGCGCTCAGGTCCAGCGCGGCACGCTGGACGATCTGGACAGCCTGCGGAGTGCGGCCGCCGCGTCGGACGGCGTGATCCACCTCGCGTTCAAGCACGACATCGCGTTCACGGGCGACTTTCAGGGCGCTGCCGCCGCGGATCGGCGTGCCGTCGAGACGTTCGCCGAGGCGCTGGCGGGTTCCGACCGGCCGTTCGTGATCGCCTCCGGAGTACTCGGGCTCGCCCCGGGACGGGTGCTGACCGAACGGGACGGGCAGGTCCCCGACCAAGCCGGGTCGCCGCGCAGCGGCCCGGAGACGCGGCTGGCCACCGCGCAGCTGACGGCCTCGCTCGCCGAGCGTGGTGTCCGCTCGTCGGTCCTGCGACTCCCCCCGACGGTGCACGGCGACGGCGACAACGGCTTCCTGGCGAGGATCGTGGGGATCGCCCGCGACAAGGGCGAGTCGGGCTACCTGGGCGACGGGTCCAACCGCTGGCCCGCCGTGCACCGGCTGGACGCCGCACAGCTGTTCCGGCTGGCGCTGGAGCAGGCCCCGGCGGGCTGCACGCTGCACGCGGTCGCGGACGAGGGCGTGCCGATCCGCTCCGTCGCCGAGGTGATCGGGCGGCAGCTCGACCTCCCGGTGGCCGCCGTCCCGGCCGAGCGGGCAGGCGAGCACTTCACCTGGCTGGCCGGCTTCCTCGGCCTCGACAGCCCCGCGTCCAGCGCGCTGACCCGCGAACTACTGGGGTGGCAGCCGACGCAGCCCGGCCTCGTCGACGATCTGGAGAAGGGCCACTACTTCCGCCACTGATCCGCATCCATTGACCACGCCGCGCCGCCCCAGGGTGGCGCGGCGTGGTCCTGTTCATGTCCGGGTCCCGCGCCAGCCACGTGGGCGACACCCTGGCCGCCCACACTCGCCTCGCGATGTCGCGATGTCGTCGTCGGCACGGTGTGGACCGGGAAACCGCAGTCACGTCAGCACGTCGCCGCAGGTCCCGTACCGGAACCATCTCCAGGAGCTCCGATGCCGACGCACGAGCGCACCTTTGTGACCGACCAGGTTCTGATCATCAGTGGCAGCGTCGGTGCGGGTCACGACGGGGCGGCAGCGGAACTGGCCGCCCGATTACGGGACCGCGACATCTCCGTGGAGATCCGCGACTACCTGCGGGCACTGCCCCGCCCGTTCGCCGCCGTGCTGCGGCGCGGTTACACGGCCAGCATCCGCTTCCGGCCCGGCGTGCTGGAATGGCTGTTCGCCAGCGCGGAGCAGGCCCGGTGGATGCATCTGCTGCTCGGCTGGCTGTGCTGGCTGGGCCGCCGCCGGGTGCGTGCCTGGGCGAGCGACGCATCCCTTGTCGTGTCGACGTTTCCGTTCGCCAGCCAGACTCTGGGCCAATTGACGCGGGCCGGTGTGCTGCACGTGCCGACGGTCACCTACCTCACCGATCCGGCACCCCATCGGCTGTGGCTGCACTCGGCCGTCGACCACCACCTGACCGTCACGCCGGCCACCGCGGCCGTCGGCCTGCGCGACTACGGCACGCCGATGCGGCCCGTGGGCGCGCTCGTCGCCGCCGCGTTCTCGTGCCGCCACACCCGGCAGGAGCGCGACACCATTCGGCGGTCACTCGGCCTGCCCGCGACCGGGCCGGTGGTCCTGATCGTGGCCGGTTCGGAGGGCATGGGCGACATCCCGTCGACCGTCGAAGCGTTGCGCCGCGCGGACATCGCCGAGATCGTCGTGTTGTGCGGCCGCAACGAACGGCTCCGCGGCCAGCTCGACAGGTCCGACCGGGTGCTGGCTCTCGGCTGGCGCTCCGACGTCGCCGATCTGATGGCCGCGGCGGACGTGCTGGTGCACAACGCGGGCGGGCTGTCGCTCACCGAGGCGCTCACGGCGGGACTGCCCGCGGTGACCTTCCGGCCCATTCCCGGTCACGGCGTGGCGAACGCGCGGGTGCTCGAGGAATCGGGCCTGGTGCCGTGGCCGAAGGACGTGCCCGCGCTGATCGACGAGGTGCTGCGGCAGCACCGCACCGGCAGGGGTGCGCCAGGGTGGTCGATCGGCCAGGACGCCAGCAGGTTCGTGGCCGCGCTGCTGGCGTCGACCGGCTCGCCGACCGTGTTCGCGACGCGTCATCGGGGCAGGCGGGCCGCCCTGCGCCGCCGCTCGCGGCCCGTCGACGACGTCGACCAGGCGGTCAACGGCTGACCGCGCAGTCGGCCATCGCGGAGCGTCACGGACTGGAGCGTTAGGCCAGCGAGCTAACAGCGGTTACGATCGCGGTAATGGCGTTTCGTGGGTAGGTGGTCATGACCGGTGGTGCGTTGTTCCTCGCGGTGTTCCTGGCCTGCGTGGTGGAGGCAGTCGAGGCGCTGACGATCGTGCTGGCCGTGGGCACGGTCCGCGACTGGCGCTCGGCGATGACCGGAGTGCTGGCCGCACTCGCCGCCTTGGCCGTCGTGGTCGCGGCGCTAGGGCCCGCGCTGACCGCGATCCCGTTGGGCGCGCTGCGCCTGGTGGTGGGCGGGCTGCTGCTGGTCTTCGGGCTGCAATGGCTGCGCAAGGCGATCCTGCGGGCGAGCGGGCACAAGGCTTTGCACGACGAGGACGCCATCTTCGCCACCCAGGAGGCCGCCGCGCGCGGCGCGACCGCCACCGCACGCGGCGGGGTACGCGACTGGTACGCGTTCACCATCTCGTTCAAGGGTGTGCTGCTGGAGGGTCTTGAGGTCGTGTTCATCGCGTTGACCTTCGGCGCCAACCAGCACGACATCCCCCTGGCGGCCATCGCGGCGGCCGCCGCGGTCGTGGTGGTGACCGGCGCCGGGGTCGTGGTCCGCGCACCGCTGGCGCGGGTACCGGAGAACACCTTGAAGTTCGTGGTCGGCGTGATGCTGACCAGCTTCGGCCTGTTCTGGGGCGGTGAGGGCGCCGGCGCCCGGTGGCCGGGCTCCGAAGCGGCCCTGCTGGGCGTCATTCCCGCGGTCGCGGTACTCGCCCTGGTGTCGGTCGCGGTCCTGCGAAGGTCGGCCATCCCGGCGCCGGCTGTGCTGGATGAGCAGGTGGCCGGCCGATGATCACGAGGCTGCGGGCGTTCGGCGCGTTCTGGTACGACTTCGTCGTCGGCGACGACTGGCAGGTCGCGGTGGCCGTCGTGCTCGGCCTGGCGCTCACGTTCGCCCTGACCAGGGCAGGCGTGCCCAGTTGGTGGCTGCTGCCGGTCGTGGTGGTGCTCGTGCTGCCGTGGAGTCTGTGGCGGGCCACCCGGCGGCGCCGTTAGAGCTGCTAGCAGCTCTTAGAGCTGCTAACACAATGGCGTTCGATCAGGGAGCGGCGTCCAGGTGCGCCGGCTGCAAGGCGAAGGAGGCCCCGGTACCGCTGTTGTACCGGGGCCGACGACAACGCCGCAGCTGGCGTGCCTGGGCGACGCGAGCCGAACAGTTATTGTGTTAGTAGCTCTTAGTGGGTATCGGTCTGCTCGGCGTAGACGCGGGTCGCGTACTCCTCCAGCACCCGCTCGCACTCCGCCACCGCCGCCAGCGTCGCCGCCCGTCCCGGTGCGCCGAACACGTCACGATCGGTCACCTTGGCCAGCCAGTTACGCAGCTTGACCAGGTCCTCCTCGTTCTCCTCCAGTTCGGCGAACGTGAAGTGCTCGGCCCGGTACTCCTTGGCCACCTGACCGAGGAAGTCCTGGCACTTGTCCACGATCTCCTCGTACTCGTCGTCGCGCGCCGCCTGAAACGCCGCCACCACGTCCCGCTCACCCACCAGCACCGCACAGGAGAGCAGCGATGCGGTGCCTGCCATCTCGATGATGTCGTGATGCAGCTTGCGCAACGCCCGCTCGTTGGCCGGACTGGCGGGCAACGCGGCGGCCGAGCTCTGCAGGTAGATCGCGCCAAGACCCTTCAACCGCCGCCACACCGTCGCGCGCAGCCGCGTCGGCTCCGAGGGAATCCGATAGATCAGCAACAGCCAGCCCGGCGCCGGGTTCCGCTCGTCGGCGTCGGTCGATGAGGGCACGTCACCAGTCTGCCGGACAGGTCGCGTCGCCACTCGGTCGGACCGGACCGGTGCGCTGATGCAGCGTGCCGCCTCCGGTCCCGGCGAAGGCGGCGCGGTGCACCGCGGTCAGTCCTGGCCTCCAGGACGTCGACGATCTGCTGGGTCACCTCGGCCGCGCCGCGGTCGACGTCCTGCGTCGGCCTCGTGGGTGGCGGCGACCATCGCAGGTTGCCGCGTCCGGTTCAGCAACAGCGCCGGCCACGCCAGGCTGCGCGGCCTTCCCTGATCGCGACGACGGCGACAACGAGGGCGACGAGAGGATCGGCCCATCGCCAGCCGAGCAGACTGTTGAGCAGCAGCCCGACCAGCAGGACACCGGACAGGTAGGTACACAGCAGGGTTTGCCTGGAATCCGCTACCGCGCTGGCTGAGCCGAGTTCGCGCCCCGCGCGGCGTTGAGCGTGCGACAACAGCGGCATCACGAGCAGCGACGCGGCGGCCAGCACGATGCCGACCGTGGAGTGCCCGGCCGATTCGCCGCCGAGCAGTGAGCGGACCGACTCGACGGTCACATAGGTGGCCAGCGCGAAGAACGACAGCGCGATCACCCTCAGGGTGGCGCGCTCGCGGGCCTCGGGGTCGGAGCCGGAGAACTGCCACGCGACCGCCGCGGCGGAGGCCACTTCGATGACCGAGTCGAGTCCGAAGCCGACCAGCGCGGTCGACGACGCGACGGTTCCGGCGCTGATGGCGATCACCGCTTCAACGACGTTGTAGGTGATCGTCGCGGCGACAACCAGCCGCACCCGTCGTGACAGCACCGTGCGACGGTCCGTCGTGAGCCGCGCCGAAGTCACCGCTACGGCGGGCGGGCAGCACCCGTCCGTGCAGCCGCCGGCCGGGAGGGAGGTCGCCACGTCCGGTTCTCGGCCTGCGTGCTCGCTCACGGGGCCACCTCGGCCGGTACGAACGAGTTCCTGGTGTCCTTCTCGTCGTCCAGGCATGGCTGGTCGGTGTCCACGGCAAGCACGACCTTGACCAGTTCCCGGAGGGCACTGGCCAAGTGGGCATCGGCGAGGGCGTAGCGAACCTGGCGACCCTCGTACGTCGCGGTGACCAGGCCGCAGCCGCGCAGACAGGACAGATGGTTGGAGACGTTGGAGCGGGTGAGCCCCAGTCGCTCGGCGAGTCGGGCCGGGTAGGGGATGCCATCCAGCAACGCGACGAGGATGCGGCAGCGCGTCGGGTCTGCCAACGCCCGGCCGATGCGGGCCAGCGCGTCCTCCCGCGCATCACACTTCAGCATGTGGAGGACTATACAGCCGCAGCTGTACTAAATGCTCGCTCTCTGGTCGACGACCTGCGCTGATCGACCGCGCCGCTGCCGCACAGGGCCTGATACACGTGCCCGCGACGGCGCTCGGCCCCGACGGAGCGACGGCGCCGCAGGCAAGGGATCAGGTAGGCGCCGCGTTCCCGGCCGGCACGGGGTCGAACGTCGGTACCAGGCTGGGCTCGTTGAATGCCGTGATGCGCGCGATCCGGCTCCCGATCAGAGTCAGGACCTGGACGCCGTACGCCGTGTACCGGCCATCGGCCACTCGCCGGTGGACCACGACGGCGGGCTGGCCGTTGGCGCGGGTCGGCACCATCCGCCACAAGTCCTGGCGCAGTATTCGGCTCGCCAGGAATCCGACGACCGCGCTCTGACCGGTGAACCAGGTCGGGGTCGGCGGCATCTCCAGTTCGACGTCGGCCCGCAGCAGGCCCACCAGGGCGTCGACGTCGGACCGGGTGAACGCGTCGACGTAGCCGTCCAGGACGGTCCGCCGGGTCGCCTCGTCGGGCTCGGCCAGGTCGTCCTCGACGGGTCCGGCGCCGGCCAGGTGGGCACGGGCTCGGCGCAGCGTGCTGTCCACCGCGGCGGTCGTCGTGTCCAGCATCTCGGCGACCTCGGCCGTCCGGAACGCCAGCACGTCCCGCAGTGTCAGCACCGCTCGCTGCCGGGCGGGCAGGAACTGGAGTGCGGCGATGAACGCGAGCCGCACTCCGGTCCGCGCCGCCACGATCACCGCCGGGTCGTCCCCGCCGAACAACGCATCGGGTGCCGGCTGCAGCCACGCGACCGACGGTTCGCGCGGCGCCATGGCCACCCGGTGATCGTCCGACGGCGCCGCCAGTCCCGACGGCAATGGTCGCCGGGTGCGCGTCTCCAACGCCGTCAGGCACGCCATGGTGGCGATCTTGTAGAGCCATCGCCGCACCGACGAGCGGCCCTCGAACCGGCCGAACCCGCGCCACGCCCGCAGGTAGGTCTCCTGCACCAGGTCCTCGGCGTCGTGGATCGAGCCCAGGATGCGGTAGCAGTGTGCGAGCAGCTCCGGCCGGAACGGCTCGGCCAGCGCGGCGAACTCGGTGTCCGAGGGCATCGCGGTTTCTCCAGGAGATGCGGTGCGGTCCACTGTAGGCAGCTCAGCCGATCGGGCGCAGTCCGGCGCCGTTGACCTGGTACTCGGGAGCGCTGTCGGGGTCGGCGGCGAGTGCCAGGACGGCCTTGGCGACCTGGTCCGGGGTGAGGATCGGCTGCAGCGCGTCGACGAAGGTGTCCTCGTCGACGCCTTGGCGTGCGGCGTAACCGGCGACCCCGACCGAGCCGAGACCGGTGGCCGGGGTCAGTTGCGGCAGCAGTGTGACGAACCGGATGTCCAGCCCGGCACGTACCGACTCGTCGGCCGCGTACCCGCGCAGGTATCGGACGGCAGCCTTGGCGCTGGCGTAACCCCCGCTGAGCGGGGATCCCGCGAGGGCGGCGCCGCTGGACATCGTGACGACCACGCTGCCCGGCACGAGCGGTTCGCGCAGCGCGGCTCTGGTCCATTCGAAGACGTGCCGGGTGTCGACGTGCCAGTTGCGGCTGAACGTCTCCCACGTCTGCTCGTGCACGGGCGCCATGTGCGGGGTGACCCCGGCGTTGAGGACGAGCAGGCCCGGGCGGTGTTCGCGGAGCACTTCCCGGGCGAGTGTGCCGTCGGTGGCGTCGGCGGCGACGGGCGTGAAGCCCGCACCGAGTTCGTCACGCACGGCGCGTAGTTCACGCTCGCCACGGGCGATACCGACGACGTGGGTGCCTCCGGCGACGAGCGCGGCGGCGATCGCGCGCCCGAAGCCGCGGCTGGCACCGGTGACGACGGCTGTCTGGCTGGATTCGGACATCGGACACTCCGGAGTGATGGTCGGGTTCGGTCGGAATCAAGACCAGCCACCGCCGAGAAACCCGTCGGCCAGGATAAGTGACGTGGGTCACGTATGGCGTCGAGGGCAACCGAGCCGATCTTGTCGGACCGGATCCGTAGGGTGCGACCTCACCGGAACGCCTCTCGCGAGGGGGATCAGTGGTGCTGGACGAGCCCGGTGTGGCCACCGACTGGTCGTGCCCGGACTGCGGACGTGTGTTCGCGAAGATCGGCCAGCGACACGTCTGCGCCACGCACACCGTCGAGGAGCACCTGGTCGGCAGATCGCCCGAGGTGGTCGAGTTGTTCAACCTCTTCACCGAGGGCGTGTGCAGGTGCGGGCCGTTCGAGTTCGCGCCGATCCGCGGGCAGGTGGGCTTCCGGGTTCAGCGGATCTTCGCCGGTGTGCGGCTGGGCAAGAGTGGCCTCAAGGGCTACATCGACCTGATGCGGCGCGTGGACAGCCCACGCTTCCGGAACATCACGCCGTACACGAAACGGCTGTTCGTGCACAGCTTCACGATCACCACGCCGGACGCCTTCGACGACGAGTTCCAGGGGCTGCTGCACGAGACCTACGCCGTGGGACAGGGCAAGCACCTACGGACCGACCCGCCCTGACCCGACGTGCGTTGGGCGCCCAACGCACGTCCGCGGCTGATTCAGACCAGTTCACCCGGCGATCGGGTCACGGCTGGGTTCGCCGTCGCCGTAGGCGTCGTGCCAGCGCCACCAGCCATACGGCGGCGTCCGGGGGTAACCCTCCGGCGAGTCCTCCCACTCCTCCTGGCGGCCGAGCGCGGTCAGATCGAGGTAGCTCCAGGTGCCGCCCATGACCTCGTCGCCCCGGTTCTGGACGAAGTAGGTGCGGAACACGGTGTCACCGTCGCGGAAGAACGCGTTCGTGCCGTGGTACTGGTCGACGCCGAAGTCGACGTCGAACCGGTCGGTCATCGTGTACCAGGGCATCGACCAGCCCATCCGCGCCTTCACGCGTTCGATGTCCGGCTGCGGCGCACGCGAGGCGAACGCGAGCGTGGTGTCGCGGGCGTTCAGATGGGCCACGTGGGCGACCTGGTCCGCGACCAGCGAACAGCCGACACACGCATGCTCGGGCCAGCCGAACACACCGGGCTCCAGGAACGCGCGGTAGACGATCAACTGGCGGCGGCCCTCGAACAGATCGAGCAGGCTCGCGCTGCCCCGCGGCCCGTCGAACTCGTACCGCTGCTCGACTCTCACCCACGGCATCCGCCGCCGCTGGGCGGCCAGCGCGTCACGGGCGCGGGTCACCTCCTTCTCCCGCACGAGCAGTTCCCTGCGCTTGGCGTCCCACTCCTGCGCCGAGACGATCGGTGGCGTCTGCATGATGATCTCCACCTTTCCCTGGTGGTCCAACGGAATCGGCCGAAGCTCACGGCTTCGCCGGGTAGCGGCATGGTGTTCGGAACGATGGCCGAGGGCTGCCGGGATCAGCCGGGTGACGGCGGCGGGCGGCGAGCGCCCGGGGTGGCCTCCTTCTCGGCCACGAGCAGCTCGGCGCGGGCTTGCCGCCACTTCGCCGCCGTCACGATCTCCGGCCTGCCCGTCCTCACCGGACCGTCTGCATCTCGGCAGCCGTCCGCAGGCGATCACGACCGTTGGGCCTGCCGGTCCCGGTGGTGATCAGCTCGCGCAGGCTGGTGTTGACGAAGAAACCCCAGGCGGTCGAGCAGAGTTCGAAGCACTCGTACTGCGGCACCAGGCCCCGGTGCGCGAAGCGGACCTCGGTCTGGCCGTCGTGCTCGGCGATGTCGAAGGTGATCGTGGTGTTCGCCCACTCGGTCGTGTCCTCGACGGAGTCCCAGTAGTTGTCCAGCACCAGCCAGGACACCTTCCGGCCGGGGACGACCTCCGTCACCCGGATCGTGCATTGATGCACGTCCTGGGCGCGGTACCGGAACACGTCACCGACCTGTGCGGTGCCTCCCTCGATGTCCTCGGTCCACCAGCCACGAACGTTCGTGATGGCGGCGAAGGCGTCCCGCGCGGTGCGGTCCACCGAGATGGTCGTGGTAAAGCTGTGGTCAGTCATGGCATCTCCTCTGGTTGTCGCGGTTGCGCGGATGTGGGTCACTGGCCGAGGTGGTCCATCAGTGCGTCCAGCCGGCCGTCCCAGTCACGGGCCAGCGCGGCCAGGAACTGTTGCGCCACTTGCATCGGCGCGGAGCGGAGCCGGTATCGGACCCGGCGGCGCTCGCCTGGTTCGGCGGTCACCAGACCGGCCTCCGTGAGCAGGGCGAGGTGTTTGGCGATCGCCTGCCGCGTGATCGGCAGCCGACCGGCCAGGTCCGTGGCCGTCGCGGGCCCGCCCGACGCCAGCGCGGCCAGGATGGTCCGCCGGCTGGGGTCGGCCAGGGCGACGAAGACCTGTTCGGCGACCGCCTCGATGTCAGGCGGCATCGAGGTAGTCGACCAGTTCACCCAGCTCACTGACCCAACCCCCCGTGTTGCCCTCGACGGCCGTGCTGTGGGCGTTCTCCGGCAGCTGGGCGAAGCCGGTTTCGACCACGGTCAACCGGGTGCCCGCGTCGAACGGTTCGAGCGTGAACTCGACATAGGTGCGGCGCGGATCGTCGTCGGGCAGGCCGTAGATGTGCCAGGTGAAGCCGAACACCGTCGGTTCGTCGACCCGTTCGACGCGCATGTCCGCGGTGTGGCCGTTGGTCCATTTCATCTGGGCCGAGCCACCCGGCCGCAGGTCGATCTCCGCCTGGTTGCCGAACCAGGCGGCCAGGCCCTCGGCTGTGGTGAGCGCGGCCCACACCTTCGTCGGCGGGTGGGCGATCTCGACGACCCGCTCGATGCGATCCGGGAATCCCATGACAAGCCTCCATGTAGTAGCAACTGAACGGTTGCCACACTATGGCAACCGTTCAGTTGCGTCAACCCGGAGCGCTGCCGCGAGTCGAATCAGGCCACGTACCGGGCTGCGACCAGCGAACCCCCGGGGCGCGCGGGCGACCACGTCAGGCCGCCGGACCTGCTGCAACGCCTCGGTGAGCGAGTAGGCGGCCGGCTCGGCGCCGGTGTACGCTGACCCCGATGCCGGGATCCCGGGACGCGCTGGGCGAAGTGGAACTGGTCGTCGAGGTGCGGCACGACGACCTGGGGACACGCGCGACCTCGCCCCCGCCCGTCGAGTGGCCGACCAGGACGACGTCGTGCAGGTCGAGCTTCGTGATGAGCTCGGCGAGATCATCGGCAGATGTGTCCATCTCGCTGCCTGCCCAGGTCTGACCGGACCGGCCACGGCCCCGGCGATCGTGGGCGATGGCGATAACCGTTGGCCGCCAGGAAGAACGCTTGATCGTCTCACCTGTCTGCGTCGATCGGCCGGCCGTGGCTGAACACCACGGTCTGCCCGTCCCCCAGTCCTTGTAGAAGATCTCGGTGCCGTCGTTGGTGGTGATGGTTCCCATCAACTGCCTCCTGCGGAGCGAGAAGGCGGCCGTTGACCCATCCGTGCGACGTGGGCATGTCGACAACGACGCCCCGGTCACGGTGATGTCCGGACCGAGCAACGATGTTCGTGGCGTCAGATGGTGCCGTGGTGTTGCAGGTAGCGAAACATCGCGATGCCCGGCAGGACCGGCAGCCAGTACGTCAGCAGCCTGCTGGTGAGGACGGCGGCCACCGCGACGGTCGACGTGATGCCCAGCGTGGTGAGCCCGGCGATCGTGACTGCCTCGACAGCACCGAGACCACCGGGGACGGGCACGAGGTGCCCGAGCGTCTGCCCGATGACGAACACCGTCAGTACGCCCACCAGCGGGAAATGCGGCTGGAACGCGGCAAGGCTCGCGGCCAGGCCGAGCGCCGAGACCACCAGGTAGCCCAGCGATCCGCCGAACAGTTGCACCGCGCGGACCGGATTGTGCAGCGTCGCCCACAGGTGGCCCGTCACCTCCCGCGCCGGCCTGAGAATCCGCCTGCGGCCGAAGGGTGAACCCAGCACGACGCCGATCACCACGACCACTCCGATGACGGCGAACAGCACCGGCCATCCGGTGGGGATCGACACGTCGGGAACCGTTCCGCTGCCGCCGACGCCGAGAATGCCCACGACACAGACGATGCCGGACACGACACCCGTAGCCGTCAGGTTGAGCACAGTCGTGCCTGCCGCGGTGGCCCTGTTCATACCGAGGCGCTCCAGGTACGCGATGTTGATCCCGAAGAAGCCGATGCCACCGGGCGTGGTGCGCCCGGTGAAGGCGGCAGCCAGCTGCACATCGACCGTGCGCCAGAACGGCAGCGGCAGATGGCTGGAGCCCTGGATCGACACTCCCGACAGGACGATCGCGATGAAGCCGGTGACGACTGCCACGCCCAGCCAGATCCAGTTGGCATCCCGCAACGAGCCCACCACGGCGCTCAGGCTGCTCAGCTGGGGCAGCAGCAGGTAGACCGCCGCGCCGCCGAGCAGCAGCCCGATCACCGTGGCCGGACGTACCGGCGACCGGAAACTCGGGATCGGCCGGTCGATCCGGTCCGCGAGGGTTTCTCGCAGCTCGACGAGCAGCAGGCGGCCGTGCAGCTGGGTACGGATCCCCCGCGGCAGCGCCAGTGGCTGCAGGTAGACCAACGCGGCCTCCAGCCGGGCCACCGGCAGCGCCCGGCAGGCACTGCACACCGTGCGCTCGACGCCGACCACGGACGCCACGGACACGAGGGCTTCGGCGAGGTCCTGTGCGGTGCGCTCGGCGTCCGCGCCTACCTCGCCGAACGTGAAGTCCAGCAGCCAGGGCATGCCATCGGTGTCGACGAAGAGGTTCGCGGCCCGCAGGTCGTGGTGGGCGATCCGGGCCTCGCCCAGCACCTCGATCTGGCCCCAGAGCTCCGCGAGCAGTGCGTCGCCGATGTCCGCCGCCGCCAACCTCGCGAGGCGCCGGCCCGCGACTTGCTTGCGGACCAGCAGCGGCGACCCGTGCTCGGTCCGGCACGCGAGCACCACCGACGGCGTGCGCACTCCGGCTCGCTCGGCCAGCAGTCCCACGAATGCCTCGTGGTCGGCCTCGTGCAACGTCGTGGACAGCCGTGGCTCACCCTGCGTGTCCAGCGAGGCGAGCATCCGCCGCACGTTGTGCCACCACCCGGCCCGCCGGCGCAACCGGGTGACGACCTTCACCCTGAGCACGTCACCGGCGGCCGTGTCGACGGCGAACTGCAACGGGCCGCTCCTGCGATGGGACACGGCGACCACTCGAACGGGCGCCAGCCCGGCCCGCTCCAACCGCTGCCGGACCGCCTCCTCGGACGTCCGACGGCCCGGGGCACCCCACAGCAGCCGGAACAGCACGCCGACTCCCCAGCCCTCGAACACCCCGGCGAACACGTCGAGCGGCAGGTGGGTGCCCAGGACGACCTCGGCGACGCCGACCAGCAGGGCGATGGCCCAGGCCAACATGCGTGCCGCGGTGCCCAGGTACGGCCCGACGATCACGCACAACGCGACCGCGATGGCGACCGACGGCGCCGGGAGCGAGAAGCCGGTGACGCCGGCGTCCTGGATCCTGGGGTCCCCGAGCAGTGCCTCCGGTACCGGACGAACGCCCAGGACGCCGTGCAGGATCGCCGCCAGACCCCACGCCAGGGCCCCGCCCGCGATGCACTGCAGGCCCAGGCTGATCCGCTTCAGATACAGCGCGACCCCGCTGACGACCGCGATCCCCGCCCACGTCCCGACCCAGCTCAACGCGACCCACACCGGCTGGGAGCGTGCCGGGAGCTTGCCCAGCTGTTCGAAGATCGCGATCTCGACGGGATTGATCGTGGGAATGAGCGCCAGCAGCGCACACAACGTGACCACGCAGGCGGCGGCGAGCAGGCGCACGAGGTCGCTGGGGTGCCGGCCGACCGACCACTGCCACCGCGCCCGCGAGCGGTCAGCGCCCTGGCCCGATGGACGGCCGTTGCCAGTCACTGTCCTGCCTCAACCCTCCCGGCTGTGCGAAGATGGGTGGCCCGAGGTCTGGGCACCGTGGAGCGAACTGTGTGCTCATGGTAGTACCGCGACGGTGCTCCCACCGGTGTCTCGACGGCCCGTGGTCGTAACCCAGCCGTACCGAACCAGAAACGCCCAGTGGGGCACGGCATCCAGACCCCGCTACCCGTCTACCGCGGCGCGGGAGTCTACGGCAGCGGCCGGCCGCGATCGACAAAGGCGGCCACGCCGGCGCCGCGCACGGTCGCCAGCGGATACCGCAACCCCGCGACCCAATCCGCGCCCGGGCTGGTACGGCGCGGTCGGCCCACTGGGCGAATGACTTCCCGAACAATCTTCAGCGCCGCGGAACGCAACGCGACGGACCAAGATGGACACATCCGCCTTCTTGACAAAGTGCGAAGACCATCGCCGGTCGGCACGGGATTCCCGCTGACCGCTTGAATTGGGGGGATCAATTGGCCGACCTGCCCGCTTAGACTCCTGAGCCATGACCGGCCGGCCGACCCCGACCCGCGGTGCGCCGCGGATGTGGCGTGCCGTCGCGCTGGCGGTCACGTCGGCCACGCTGGCGGTCGCCGCACACGCCATCGCCGGTGGCGGGTTACCCGATATCGGGGTGACCGCGCTGCCCACCATCGGAGTGGCCGCACTGGGTGTCACCCTAGCCGACCGGCGCCGCTCGATCGGCGCGATCATCGCCGTACTGAGTGCCGCCCAACTGGCCACCCATATGTTGCTGTCGTACGCCGAAATGGGCCTGACCGGCAACATCGGCATGATCAGCCACGGCTACACGTTGCCCATGCTCGGTGCGCACGCCGTCGCCGTGTTCGTGTCCGCCTGGCTGCTCGCCCGCGCGGACGACGCGATCTTCCTGGCCGCCGCTGTGCTGGCCCGCCTGCTGCCGCGACTGCTCTCGCTGCGCGCGATACCTGAGCAGGCCCAGCATCCGCGACCCGCCGCCGCCGGGCAGGACCGCGCCACCAGTGTCCTGCTGCGCCGGAGCAATGCCCGTCGAGGTCCCCCGGTGGCCGCCTGACCGACCCGCCCAACCCACAGTTGCCTGCTGGGTCGGTCCCGCGCGCACTCTTCGTCCCCACCGGCGAGCACCGTCCACACGGTGCCCCACAAACCTCACGGAGTACTACAACCATGTCCACGCACAGAAAGCTCGTGGTGCGCGCTGCCGCGTCCGTGGCAGGTGCCGGCCTCCTGGTGCTCGTCAGCACCGGGATCGCCTCGGCCCACGTGACCGCGCATTCCCCGGACGTCGCCGCCAAGGGCGGCGACGCCGAGATCACCTTCCGGATGCCCAACGAAGAAGCCACCGCCAGCGCCGTCAAGCTGCAGGTGAACTTCTCCACCACCAGCCCGATCACCAACGCCGACCTCGAACCGGTCCCCGGCTGGACGGCACAGGAAACCATGATGACCCTGCCCAAGCCGGTCGACATGGACAACGAAACCGTCACCACCGCGGTCAAGTCGATCACCTGGACCGCCACTTCAGGCGGCGGCATCGCCCCCGGCCAGTTCCAGGAGTTCTCCATCTCCGTGGAAGGCCTCCCCGACAACACCGACACCCTGGTGATGCCCGCCATCCAGACCTACTCCGACGGCAGCGTCATCAACTGGATCCAGCCCACCGTGCCCGGCCGGCCCGAACCCGAGCACCCGGCACCCAACCTGGCACTGGCCCCCGCGGGCGCGGATGACGCCGCACCCGCCGCGGCCACGGCCGGCACCCAGGCGGCACCGCCGGCAGCGGCCGCCACCGCCGACAGCACGGCACGCTGGCTCGGCGGAATCGGCATCGTCATCGCCGCACTCGGTCTCGGCTTCGGTCTCGGCGCCTTCGTACGGCGTGGTCGCGGTGGCACGTCCGTCCGCCCATCCGCCCAGCAGGAAGTCGCCGCCTGAATGGGCGGGAACTCCGGTGGCGGAGGGACGAAAGGAGCCCCGATGAACGAGTCGTTGGACAATGCGGACGCGGATGACCACGTTCGGAACTATCCGGAACTGATCGTCGACCACGACGCGCCGGCGGACCGGAGAATCATCATCGCCGACGACTTCGGCCAGCGCATCCAATTGAGCGCGGACCAGTTGCGAGTCCTGGTCACGGCCATCGAATCCGGTGTCCTGGATCCGGTCGTGGCAGCGCCCGATCTGATCAACCCGTGATGACGCGGTGCCCCGGCGAACGCGCCGGGGCACCGTGCTCCCCCGTCATGACCGGGGATCCGGTCTGTCATCCGCCGATGGTTTTCCCGAGTCGGACGGCTATCTGGTGGCGAGGGCGGCACCTCGGTCCGGTGTCGGGACGACCGACCGGATGATGACGCGGATCGTCACGAGGGGCGACGACCCGACGTTCTTCGCATCGGAGCTGTCCAAGATCGTCTTCTCGTAGCCGCTGCGGCCTCCGTCGCCGTGGGCGGACACCACGCGATCAGCTGGGAGGCATGCCGTCCGACCGGTTCGAGCGCTGTTCGGCACCCGAACCCGGCCGGCCCTGGGTGCGCGGCCAGGCCCGGCCAATACCTCGACACCGCCGTCGTGACCGGCGGTTCCGCACCGGTCGAGCCCACCGTCGGCGCGCTGTGGTCGACGGCTGCGTACTCACGGTGGCCGGCAACGGCGTGGCGACCCTCGTCGTTCCCCCAGGGCAGCGCGGGACCGTACTGATGGCAACCGATTGACGGTAATGGCGGAAACGTCCCCGCATTCGTCGAGCGGTGCTGTTGTCACCCGTGCGTCATGCGCGGACGATGGGAGCCGGATGCACGTCCGCGAGGCGTTCGGCGACGAGGAGACTCCCGTGTCAGCAGGCAGGTCGCCGGTCCGTCGAGCCGCACTGATCGCCGCCTTGACCGCGGGTGTCGGGCTGGCCGCGAGCACCTTGGTACCCGCGGCGGGCGCCGAGGCGACCGCACCGCCCAGGATCCAGATCAATACCGTTGGCACGACGGCACATCCGCAGGCGGATGCGGCGACGGCGACCGGTCGCCCCCAGTGTCACGGGGGACCGTCCGCCGCGCCGTGAGACCCGACGTCCCGGCACTGAGCTGACCGGGGTTTCCACCGTTGGGCTGCTGCCACGGACTGCCATGGCGAGCAGGTGCTGGGCCTCGGCTTCGGGGTCAAGGTGGTGCTCGGTGGCCCGCGATCAGGGAGCAGGTCGGTGGCCAGCGAACAGGGTGAACAGGTCGGTGGCCGTCAAGCCCGGCACCAGCACGCCCGCCCGGGCCGCGGCCAGCAGTAGCGGGTCAGCCGCCCCGGCCGGCTTCGTCGTGTTCGCGTGTGACGGGGTCGGGCTGCTCCTGGACCAGTGCGGTGGCCAGGCCGCGGGCTGTGGCCGCGTAGGCCGTCTCGGCTGCCGGCCGCTCCAGCAGCGCCACCCTCGGGTCGGCCGCCCCGGCCGGCTCACCAGCTTCACCGAACGGGCCGGGCGGCACCTGCGCTGACGCTCTGCCGGTGGTCGGAGGCCGGGTTCGGACGCGGCTGACCGTCGCGGCAGCCGCGAGACCCACCCGGTTGACGCCCGGGAGCGAGCCGCCCTCGCGCGCACTAAGCCGAAGGCGCTACCTCATTAGTGCAAATGGGGTAGTCGTGCTCACTCAAGGACAGGAGTTGTTGAGCGCAGTGTGCACATAGTTTCGCGGTGAAAGCATCGCGAAACCGCGGAGGAAGCCGCTGATGAGCACACCCCGCCCGCCGATCGTCCTGATGTATCACTCCGTGATGCCGTATGGGCAGGATCCGTACCTTGTGACGGTCTGCCCGAGCCGGCTGGAGCGGCAGTTCGGCTGGCTGCGCACCAGGGGGTTGCGGGGCGTGTCGATGCGCGAGCTGCTCGTCGCGCAGGACGCGGGCCGGGCGCACGGACTCGTGGGGCTGACCTTCGACGACGGTTACGCCGACTTCGTCGAGTACGTGCTGCCCGCGCTGCACCGGCACGGCTTCTCGGCGACCGTGTTCGTCATCGCGGGGCTGCTCGGCGGGAGCAACCAGTGGGATCCGGACGGACCACGCAAACCGCTCATGACCGAGGGGCAGGTGCGCCAGGTCGCCGCGACGGACGTCGAGATCGGCTCGCACGGGCTCAACCACCTGTCGCTGCGAGCGCTGAACACGACGGCGCTGACCGAGGAGACCGAGCGCAGCCGGGAGCTGCTGCGCGAGGTGAGCGGCCAGCCGGTGACCGGATTCTGCTATCCCTACGGCGACATCTCCGCCGAGGCGGTCGCGAGGGTGCGTGCCGCCGGTTACGACTACGGCTGCGCGATCCGGCGCTCGCCCCACACGAGCAGGCACGCCCTGCCGCGGACCTACGTCGGTGACGTGGACACCGGCGTCCGGCTGCGGGCGAAGCACTTGCGCCACCAGGTGACGTGGAGCTACCGACGCGGCCGCGAACACCAACCCATCGCCGTGCACTGACCGCACCGATCCAGTGCACCACCAACCGAGGGCGCCAACGACGGAGTGCCGCCGACAGGGGGTCGACACCATTGACCGAACAGGAACTCTCGCTCGCGGTGAACGGCAGGGAGCATCTGCTGCACAGCAGGCTGGTCGCGTTCGAGACGACCCAGGAGACAGACACCCGCGCCACCAGCATGGGCACCGTGGCGATCGTGGGCCTGGGTTACGTCGGCCTGCCGACCGCGCTCGCCCTGCACGGGCACTGCTCGCGCATCGTCGGCGTCGACATCAACGCCGGCCGGCTGCACGAGATCGCCGGCGGGCAGGCCGATCTCGGGATACCGGACCGCATGCGACTGGTCGCGGCCATGGCCGACCGGACGTTCGAGCTGACCGCGGACCCGGCGGTCCTGCACGACGCGGACGCCGTCATCGTGTGCGTGCCGACCCCGGTCGACGAGCACCACGTGCCGAGCCTGACGGCGCTGCGCGGAGCCTGCGACACCGTCGTCGCACGGGCGCGGGCCGGTCAGACGATCATCCTCACGTCGACGAGTTTCGTCGGCACCACACGTGAGATGCTGATCGACCCGCTCCGCGAGCGCGGTCTGCAGGCGGGCACCGACGTGTTCGTCGGCTTCAGTCCGGAAAGGATCGATCCGGGCAACCCCGATCACGTCCAGCGGGACACTCCGAGGGTCGTGGGCGGCGCCACCCCGGAGTGCGCGGCCAAGGTGGCCAAGGTGATCCGCGAGCTCACCGACGTGGTGTATCTGGTCGGTTCGCCCGAGGCCGCCGAGGCGACGAAGCTGTACGAGAACATCTTCCGTGCGGTGAACCTGGCCCTGGCCAACGAGTTCGCCGACGTGTGCGGCACGCTGGGCCTCGACCCGGTCGAGATCACGCTGGCCGCCGCCACCAAGCCGTACGGCTTCCTCGGTTCGATGCCCGGACCCGGTGTCGGCGGGCACTGCATCCCGTGCGACCCGTACTACCTGCTGTGGCAGCTGGCAGGCACGGACACCAACGCGCCGCTGGTGGAGCAGGCGATGCGGTCGATCCACAAGCGACCGCACACCGTCGTGCGGCGGGCTGTGGAGGTGCTGGCCGACGCGACCATCACGCCCGCCGAGGCCAGGGTGATCGTGCTGGGTGCCAGCTACAAGCCCGGCGTCCGCGACCTGCGCGAGTCCTCGGCGCTGCCGCTGATCGACGGGCTGGCCGCGACCGGTGCCGAAGTCGCCTACCACGATCCGCTGATCCCCGAGATCCGCTTCCCGGACGGTCGCCTGATGTCGAGCGAGCCGGATCCGGCGGGCGATGACTGGGATCTGGTCATCGTGCACACCCTCCACCCCGGCGTCGACAACTCCTGGGCAGCGGAATGCGGGCGTGTGCTCGATGCCACGTACCAGTTCGACCTGGCGCCGCACCAGGTCGTGGTCTGAGGGAACGGAGTGACCGACGTGGCGGACCCGAGGGCGCGTGCCAGACCTGACACCAGCACCCCTGCGGTGGTGCTGAAGTTCGACCAGAACCCGATGCACCACGGTGGCCTGGGGGCCATCCGCAGTCTCGGCCGGATCGGGGTGCCCGTGTACGGGGTACACGAGTACCGGTGGGCGCCTGCCGCCGGTTCGCGCTATCTGCGCGGCCGGTGGATCTGGCGGCCGACGATGGCCGATCCGGACCGGATACTCGACGACCTGGCCGGGCTGGCGCGGCGGATCGGCCGGCCTTCGGTGCTCGTGCCGACGGACGACGCCGCCGCGATCTTCCTGGCCGAGCACGGGGAACCGCTGCGGTCGGACTTCCTGTTCCCGGCACCGCCGGCGCACCTGCCCAGGACGATGGCGGGCAAGTATTCGATGTTCCGGCTTTGCCGGGACCTGGGCGTGCCGTGCCCGGACGCGGTAGTGCCGACGACCTTGGAGGAGGCACGGTCGTTCGCGGCCCGCGTGGGCTTCCCGCTGATCGGCAAGCTGGCCACCCCGTGGGTGCGCCGTGGCACGACGGTCCGCAGCACCAGCGTCATCGCCAACGCGGCCGAACTCGCCGACCTCTACCTGACGTGCGCGAACGCGGGCGTCGGGCTGATGTTGCAGGAGTTCATCCCGGACGGCAGGGACAGCGACTGGTTCTTCCATGCTTACTGCGGTCGCGACGGTGGGTGCCTGCCCGCGTTCACCGGGGTGAAGGAACGGTCCTACCCGGTGCGCGCCGGCCTGACCAGCATGGGCCGCTCGATCCCGAACGCCCGGTTGCGGACGCAGCTCACCCGGCTGCTCTCGACGCTGGGCTATCGCGGCATCGTGGATGTCGACGTCCGGCTGGACTACCGCGACGGCACGTACAAGGTGCTGGACCTCAACCCGCGGCTGGGCGCGCAGTTCCGGTTGTTCCACGACACCGCGGGCACCGACGTCGTGCTGGCCCAGTACCTCGACCTGACCGGCCAGCGGGTCGCCGAGGGCGACCAGGTCGCCGGCCGTGCCTTCGTCGTGGAGAACTACGACCCCATCGCGGCGTTCGGTTACTGGCGGCGGGGCGAGTTGTGTCTGACCGGCTGGCTGGACTCGTTGCGCGGCAACCCGGAGACCGCCTGGTTCGCCCGCGACGACCTGCTGCCGTTCGGCTTGATGTGCGTGCGGATGGGGTGGCGGGCGGTCAGCAGGACGGTCCCGCGCCACGCCGAGCCCGGCCAGGAGCCGGCACACGCGGAAGTCCCGGTGCCCCGCGGCACCCGACCGGCCACCAAGCAGAGGGAGCGCATATGAACGAGATCGTCGACGTGGCCATCGTGGGCGCGGGCCCCTACGGGCTGTCGCTCGCCGCTCACCTGCGCGCCAACGGCATCGCCTTCCGCCAGTTCGGGAGACCGATGAGCCTGTGGCGCAACGCCATGCCCGCAGGCATGTACCTGAAGTCCCAGGGGTTCGCCTCGAACCTGTCCGACCCGCGCGGCACTCACACGCTGGCGGCGTTCTGCGGCGAGACCGCGCGGCCCTACGCCGACTACGGCCTGCCGGTGGCGCTGGACACGTTCGTCGCCTACGGTGCCTGGTTCCACGAGGCGTGGGCGTCGAGCCTGGAGGAGGTGCTCGTCACCGACGTGGCCAGGCGTGGCGGCCGGTTCACCCTCGAACTGTCCAATGGCGACACCGCGCACGCCCGCGCCGTCGTGGTCGCCGCGGGCGTCGAGCACTTCGCACGGATGCCCGGGGAGTTGGCGGGGCTGTCCGACACCATGTGCTCGCACAGTTCCGCACACACCGATCTCGGCGAGTTCCGTGGCCGCAGGGTCGTCGTACTCGGCGCGGGCCAGTCGGCACTCGAGTCGGCGGCCCTGCTGCGCGAGAACGGCGCCGACGTGCGGCTGGTCGCCAGGACGGGCAAGATCAGGTGGAACGGCACACCGCTGCCACCGGACCGGCCGCTCACGCAGCGGCTGCGCGAGCCGGAGGCGGGTCTGGGTTCCGGTTGGGGCACCTGGTTCTACTCCAACCACCCTGAGCTGTTCCGGCGGCTGCCCCAGTCGACCCGGGTGTACCGCGCGCGGACCGGACTGGGGCCCGCGGGCGCGAGCTGGCTGCGCGAGCGGGTCGAGGGGCGGCTGCCGCTGCTCACCAACCGGCGCGTGAGCTGGGTCAAGGAGGTCGACGGCGAGGCGCGCCTGGGCATCACCACGAGCGCGGGCGAACTCCAGGAACTCGCCGCCGACCACGTGATCGCGGCCACCGGTTACCGGCCCGACCTGCGCAGGCTCGGTTTCCTCGGCCCGGACATCCGCCGCGAGCTGCGGACCATCGACGGCACGGTCGCCGTGGACGCCGAGTTCGGTTCGTCGATACCCGGCCTGTACGTGGTCGGGCCAGCGGTCGCACCGACGTTCGGGCCGGTCATGCGGTTCGTGTACGGGGCCGACTTCGCGGTACGAACCGTCACGAAAGCGTTGGCGCGCGAGGCATTCCACTACACCGGCACCGTGGCGGGGATAGCGGGATGACGACGTCCGCCACGCTGTCGCGGGCGACGGAGGCGGACCGGCCGGCCGACGACGCGGCGCGGTTCCCCCGAGCCCGCGGCCGACCGGGCTCGGTCGTGCTGCCGCTGGCCGACCTCGCCGCGCTCTGCGCGGCGACGGTCGTGAGCGGCACACTCGGCGGGCCCGCGGCGGGTTACGTCGTGGCCGTGTTCGCCTTGCTGGCCGGCCGGGGGTCGCAGCGGCCCAGGATCTGCCCCCGGGTGTCCGACCAGGTGCCGCGACTGGTCGGATCGGTGGTGCTGGCGGTACCGGTACTGCTGCCGTTCACGTCGGCGGGCACGACACTGCGGTTGTGCGCGTGGTCGGCGCTGCTCGTGGTGTGCGCGCGGCTCGCGCTCGCCTCGGTGTACCGCGCGGCGCGGATGCGTGGCCGGTGCCTGCGGCCCGCCGTCGTCGTCGGAGCGGACCCGATCGGCCTGCGGGTGGCCGAGTCACTGGCGTGCCGGCCGGAGTTCGGCCTGCGCCCCATCGGTTTCCTCGACCAGCGGCCGGCAGCCGACGTGCTCGGCACGCCCGCGGACCTGGCGGCGGTGGCCGCCCGGCACGGTGTCCGGCAGGTGATCGTGTGCTTCCCGGACGGTGACCCGGTCGACGCGCTGCTGGCCGCCGCAACGGTGCGGCTGGACGTCAGCGTGGTGCCCCGCCTGGACGAGCTGGGCATCGCGGTGCCCAGGTCGTGCCTGGACGAGATCTGGGGCGTCCCGCTGCTGCCGCTGCGTCGCGACACGGGCCTGCGCATGCCGACCAAGCGTGCCGTCGACGTCGTCCTGGGCGGTGTGCTGCTGCTGGTGCTGGCGCCTGTGCTCGCGGTGCTGATGGCTGCCGTCGCGGTCACGTCGGGCCGGCCGGTGCTGTTCCGGCAGCAGCGGGTCACCGGAGTCGGCCGGAGCACCGAGATCCTGAAGCTGCGCACGCTGCCCGTGCACGCCGACGCCGACACCCGGTGGGCCGTACCCGCCGGCGCTACCCGGCTGGGCCGCTGGCTGCGCGCGACCCACCTGGACGAACTGCCCCAACTGGTGAACGTGGTGCGCGGCGACATGTCCCTGGTCGGACCGAGGCCCGAGCGGCCGTACTTCGCCGCGCGCTTCGACCAGCGCATCCCGCACTACGCGGGACGACACCGGATGCCCGCCGGGATCACCGGCTGGGCGCAGGTACACGGACTGCACGGCGACACCTCGATGGCCGACCGCGTCCGGTTCGACAACCAGTACGTCGAGTACTGGACGCCGTGGCTGGACCTGGTCGTCCTGGTGCGCACGCTCGCTTCGCCATGGCAACGAGGAGGCTCCGTTGAAGGTTCTGCATGTCATCACCGGATTGGGCGTCGGGGGTGCCGAACTCCAACTGCGTTCGGTCCTCCAGCACACCAGGCACGACGCCGAGGTGGTCACGCTCTACAACGCGGGGCCGGTGGCGGACATGATGCGGGTGGACGGCATCCCGGTCCGTGACCTCGGCATGACCAGCAACACCGAGGTGACCGCGCTGGCCCGGCTGCGCAGGCTGATTCGCGGCGGCCGGTTCGACGTGGTGCACGCGCACCTGTACCGCTCCCAGGTCTACGGCCGTCTGGCCGCCCGCCTGGCAGGCACCCCGGTGGTGGTGAGCACCGAGCACTCGATCGGTGAGACGCACCTGGAACGCCGGAAGATGACCGTCGGCGTGCGGGCGCTGTACCTGGGCACCGAGCGACTGTCCCAGATGACCATCGCGGTCTCCGACACCGTGCGGGACCGGCTGGTCAACTGGGGAGTGCCGCAGCGGAAGGTCACGCTCATCCCGAACGGGGTCGACTTCGACCGCGTCGCGTTCGACGGTGAGGCCCGGATCCGGGTCAGATCCGACTTCGGCATCGGCCGCACGAACCGGGTACTCGGCGTGCTGGGCAGGCTGGACGCGAACAAGCGGTTCGACCTGGTGATCCGGTCGGCGGCCCCGCTGCTGGACGAGCACACCCGGCTGCTGATCGTCGGCAAGGGCGCCGAGCACGACCACCTGGTGGCTGTGGCCGCCGAGTGCGGAGTCAGCGATCGGGTGGTGTTCGCGGGCGAACGCCACGACGTGTCCGCGATGTTGTCCACAATGGACGTATTCGTGGCGTCATCGGCGCAGGAGACGTTCGGCCTGTCGGTACTGGAGGCACTGGCCAACGGGGCTCCCGCGCTCTACACGACCTGTCCCGCGATGGACGGCATCCGGACGGACCGGGCGCGCCAGGTGGCGGGCACGGTGCCGGACCTGCGCGCGGCCATGGCGGCCGAGCTGGCGATCGCGCCGCGCGAGCGGATCGCCGAACCCGCGGTCCGGGAGCGGTACGGCATCGACGCGGTCACCGAACAGATCGACCAGCTCTACGAACAGCTGCTCGCCCGGCGATCGCCCCGGCGGGCACGGCAGGCGCAGGCACCCCATGCGACCGGTCAGCCGGTCCCCGGCACGGCAGGAGTACCACGATGAAGGCACTGGTCACCGGAGCGGCCGGGTTCATCGGCTCGCATCTCGTGGACACCCTGCTCGCCGCCCGGCACGAGGTCGTCGGCCTGGACGACCTGAGCACCGGCAGGCGGGCCAATCTGGCGGGCGCGGTCGACAGCGGGCGGTTCAGGTTCGTCGAGGGGTCGATCCTGGACCAACGCCTGGTGGACGAGCTGGTCGCGGACGTGGACACCGTCTTCCACCTCGCGGCGGCGGTGGGCGCGTTCGTGATCCGCGACCGCACCCTGGAGAGCCTGCGCACCAACATCCACGGCACCGAGCACGTCGTCGAGGCCGCGGCCCGGCACGGCGCCGCCCTGCTGGTCGCCTCCACCAGCGAGATCTACGGCAAGAACACCGCCGTGGGGCTCAAGGAGGACGACGACCGGGTGATCGGCTCGCCGCTCAAGTCACGGTGGAGCTACGCGGAGGCCAAGGCCGTGGACGAGAGCCTGGTCGACGCCTACGTCCGGGAACGCGGGCTGACCGCGGTGATCGTGCGCCTGTTCAACACGGTCGGCCCCCGGCAGACCGGCCGGTACGGCATGGTGATCCCCCGGTTCGTGCGCCAGGCACTCGCCGACGAGCCGCTGACGGTGTTCGGCACCGGACAGCAGATCCGCTGCTTCTGCCACGTGTCCGACGTGGTGCCCGCGCTGGTCGGCCTGGTCGGCTCTACCGCGGCCGTCGGCAGGGCCGTGAACCTGGGCAGCACCGAGCAGGTCTCGATAGAGCAGCTGGCGAATCGGGTCATCGAGCTGACCGGTTCGCGAAGCACCATCACCTCGACGCCCTACGAACAGGTGTACGGATCCGGCTACGAGGACATGCAACGCAGGGTGCCCGCCATCGGCCTGGCCAGGGAACTGGTCGGGTTCGAGCCGACCAGGACCCTCACCGACATCGTCACGGCGGTGATCGACGAGCAGCGCAGCCGTGTCGACCAGGCACCCGCCGGTGCGCTGCGGTGATCGAGGACGAGCCCGTGGCTACCGATGTCCCCCACGTCCTCACCGAGGAGCGCCCAGGCGGTCGAAGGCGAAAGGACGGTCGGCCCGCGCTGTCCATCGCGCGGCAGACGCCGAAGGGACGGCGCTTCCGGGTGGGCGGCAGCATGTGGCTGCTCCTGCCGTTGCTGATCATCGGGGTGGTGGCCGCGGTGGTCGCGACGAACCTGTTCGCCGCTCCCCCGGCGGTGCCGTCGCCCGTGGTCGTCGTGTCCATGCCGTACTGGAACATCGACCACGGCACGTCGGCCGTGCTGGCCAACCGCGGGGACGTGAACGAGGTCTCGCCGTGGGTGTACGGGCTGGACGCCGAGGGCGACATCGTGAACCAGTACCAGCCCGGCCAGGACGCGGCTGTGGCCGCCGACATCGCCCGGCTGCGCGCGTCCGGGCTGCGCGTCGTGCCGACCCTGGCCAACGTGGTCGACGGCGATTTCGCCTACCAGCCGATCGCCGCCATCCTGCACGACCCGAAGCGGTCCGAGGCACACATCAATGCGATCGTGAACCTGGTGGTGCGCAACGACTTCACCGGTATAGACATCGACTACGAAGACCTGGTCGGCACCGACCGGCAGGTATTCACCAGCTTCATGACCGAACTGGCGACCGCCCTGCACGCCCACCACAAGGTGCTGTCGGCGGCGCTGTTCGCCAAGACCACCGACGCGGGTTACGACCAGCGCAACGTGGCGCAGGACTACGCCGCCATCGGCAAGGTCGTCGACCAGGTCCGGCTGATGGGCTACGACTACCACTGGGCGTCCTCGCCACCCGGTCCCATCGCGCCGGTCACGTGGATCAGGGCCGTGCTGGACTACGCCAGGACGCAGATCGCGCCTGCGAAGATCGTGCTGGGCGTGCCGATGTACGGCTACGACTGGATCGGCGACAAGGGCACCTCGATCACCTGGCTGCAGGCGCTGCGCCTGGCCAAGCAGTACAAGGTGAAGACCCAGTTCGACAAGGCCAGCCAGACGCCGTGGTTCAGCTACACCGACGGTGCGGGGCAGCGCCACCAGGTGTGGTTCGAGAACGCGGCCAGCGTGACCGCGAAACTGAACGCCGCCCAGGGTGCCGGCGCCGCGGGCGTCTACCTGTGGCTGTACGGCTACGAGGACACCGGGGTGTGGCCCGCGCTGCACAAGGGGTTCCCGCTGCCCGCCCCGCCGGCAGCGTCGCTGTCGACCCCACCCGCCACCTCGCCGACCACCGCACCGACCGCGTCGCCCACCACCCCGCCGACCCCCTCGGACTCCGCCGGGCAGCCGCGATGATGCCCTGGTGGGGGTTCGCCGTGTTCGCCTTCGGTGCCAACTTCGTCCTGTGGGGCGTCATCGGCATCGCCCGGCTCGCCGACGAATTCCACCTTGCCAGGCGCTGCCGCCGCGCGGGCGCGCTGATGGTCGCGTTGCTGCTGTGGCTCGTGTCGTCGCCGAAGGGCCTGGTCAAGCTGACTCGCCGCAGACGGCCTGCCGAGGCTCGCACCGTCGAACCGGCACCCGCGCCGACGACCACACTCGACCTGACGGACGTGGCAGTGCTGATCGCCGCGCACAACGAGTCCGTGGTGATCGAGGAGAGCCTCGCCGCGATCATCGCGCTGATACCCAAGGAGAACGTGCACGTCGTGTCGGACGGTTCGACCGACGACACGATGACACTGGCAGAGGGCATGGGCGTGCGGGTGATGGCCACCGCGACCAACCTGGGCAAGGCGGGCGCGCTGGCCGAGGCCGTCGCCGAGTTCCGCCTGGTCGAGCGCTTCGCCGTGGTGATGCTGCTGGACGCGGACACCCGCGTGGAGGCCGGTTACTTCACCGCCGCGCTGCCGCTGTTCGACGACCCGAAGGTGGTCGCGGTCGCCGGCTGCGTGCGCACCGCGCGGGACAGGGAACTGTCGCTGGTCGGCAATCTGCTCATCGGCCACCGGATGCGCATCTACGCGCTCGGCCAGCGGGCCCTGAAGTTCGGCCAGACGTGGGCCAAGGCCAACGCGACGCACATCGTGCCGGGCTTCGCCAGCATGTATCGCACGGACGTGCTGCCGAAGATCGACATGAACCCGCCGGGGCTGGTCATCGAGGACTTCAACATGACGTTCGAGCTGTACCAGCACCGGCTGGGCAAGGTCGGCTTCAGCCTCGCCGCGGTCGCCGTGACCCAGGATCCCGACACCCTGCGCGACTACGTCCGGCAGACCCGGCGCTGGGCACTCGGCCTGTGGCAGACCGTCCGCAGGCATCCACCCACCACCAACCTGTTCACCCTGATGCTCACGGCGCTGCTCATCGAGCTGATGACCAGTAGCCTGATCTTCCTGCTGATGCCACTGCTGTTCCTGGTCCTGCTGCTGCCCGATGCCCTCCCCGCCACCGCGGGCCTGCCGGTGTTCGGCTGGCTGCACACCGTGGTGGCGGCGCATGTCACCGTGACGGCGCTGGTGTTCGGGATTCTCGTGCCCGATCTGGTGATGACCGTGGTCGTCACCCTCCTCGAACGACGGCCACAGCTGCTGTTGTGCGCGCCGTTCTTCGTTTTCCTGCGCGTCCTGGACGCCGTGACGGCACTGGCCACGCTGCCGATGGCATGGTTCGCCAGGTCCGACGGCCGATGGCGCAGCCCGGCGCGCCGCGCTCTGTCGGCCGCGCCGGAGGACGACACCGTCGTCGAGGAGTCCGAGGCCGCCGCCGAGAGCGTGGAAGTCGCGGGCTGAATCATGACGGAGCCGGGGGATCTCGTGCGTTTGACGGAGGACAGCGGCGCTGTCCTGGAGCACAGTGGACGGATGCCGATCCGGCGACTGCTCCTGGTGGACGATCACCTGATGTTGACCGAGGCGCTCAGCGACCGGCTGGCGACGGTCGACGACCTGTGGGTGGCGGGCCGGTGCGCCACCAGCGACGCCTCCCTGCTGGACATCGCCCGACGCCTGCACCCGGACGTCATCACCATCGAGGTGCAACCACTCGGCTCGGCCGTCGGGGACGTGCTGGCCGGGCTGGCCATCACGTGCCCCGGTGCGCGCGTCGTGGTGCTCAGCGGGGACCGGGACGTCGCCCACGCCGTGCAGGCCGCCCGCGCCGGTGCGGTGGCCTGGGTGCCCAAGGACAGCGGTGCCGAGGAACTGGTCACCGTCCTGCGCAGGGTGCGCGCCGGCGACGCCTTCTATCCGCCGGACCTGCTCGGCCCGGTCCTGCGTGCGTTGCGTTCGGACATCCAGCAGGCCGAGGAGCGGACCGGACCGCTGGACGTGCTCAGCCCCAGGGAGCGGGACGTGCTGGTCAGCATGGCCGAAGGCAGGCGGGCCAGGCAGATCGCCGAGCAGCTGTCCATCTCCACCGACACCGTCCGCACGCACACCAGGAGCATCCTCACCAAGCTGGGAGTGCACAGCAGGCTCGATGCCGTCCGGGTGGCCAGGGCGGCCGGCCTGCGACCGCACGGCGAGTACGACGAACCCGACGAACCGCGATGACCGGGGCCCCGGTACGAGTGGGCACGCTGATCACGCGGCTCGCGGGCGGCGCCGGTGAGCTGACCCTGCACGGTGTCCTCGCGCTGGACCGCGACCGCTACGTGCCGACCGTCGTCACCGGTGACGACGGCAGACTCGCCGCGGCGGCCCGCGAGGCCGGCGTCGAGGTGGTCGTCGTGCCGGAACTGGGCGCGCCGATCGCACCACGCCACGACGCGCTGGCGCTGCGTCGAATCACCCAGCTGCTGCGCCGTCGGCGCTTCGACGTCGTGCACACGCACTGCGCGAAGGCGGGCACGCTCGGCCGCCTGGCCGCACACCATGTCGGCACACCGTGGGTGGTGCACACCTATCATGGCTTCCCGTTCCACCAGTTCCAGTCCGCCGCCCGCCGCCGTGCGTACGTGGCCGTGGAACGGCGGCTGGGCCGCATCACCGACCGTGCCCTCTGCGTCGGCACGGGCGTCGCGGTGGAGGCCGTCCGGCGCACACTAGTGGCACCGGAACGGATCCGCACGATCGGCGTCGTCGTCGATCACGTCGGGCCGAGCCGCGACCGGGACGGCATCGCGGCCGCGAGGCGGGAACTCGGCTTGCCGTGCGACGCGACCGTCGTCGGCACCGTCGGCCGGATGACGTTCCAGAAGGCACCGGAGGACTTCGTCGCCGCGCTCCGCGCGCTGAACAGGCCGGACGTGATCGGTGTGTGGATCGGCGACGGCGAGCTCGCCGACCGGATGGCCCGGTTGACCCGGGCGACGCCGGGCGTGCGGGTGCTGCTGGCGGGCGAGCGGACGAACGTGCCCGCGCTGCTGCCTGCGTTCGACGTGTTCGCGATGGCCAGCCGGTACGAAGGCCTGCCCACCGCCGTCGTGCAGGCGATGGTCGCGCGGGTACCCGTGGTCGCGACGGCGGTCAACGCGGTGGGCGATGTCGTCATCCCGGGGCAGACGGGGGTTCTGGTGCCACCTGGGCGGCCGGATCTGTTGGCCGACGCCATTCGATACCTTCTTGATCACCCGGAAGTGGCGCAACAACTTGCCGCTAACGCAACGGCACGACTGGGCGACAACTTTCAGGCGACGAAACTGCGCGACACGCTCGAATCGGTGTACTGCCGCATATCGTAGCCTACGTTGCGTGCTCTACTCAGTGCTGGTTGTCGACGATCGCCGCGCAGAACTGTCCATAGTTGACAGTCGGAAAAGCTTGTCCCACCGCACTACCGGGTAACATTCTTTGTTGGCTGCGCGATAAAACAGTCGATGGTGTCATGCTCCTCTTGGTAGCCACCTGCCAGTCGGCCAAGACCACCGCCGGGGATGTTGATCGACAAAGGGGAAGGCTCATGGGCATGGGGATCGATCCGCGACACGAGCCCACGCACCACCTGGACGCCGACTCCCGCGACACTGTGGTGGTTCGTGGTCTGCTGCACGATGTCGAGCACGGTCTGGCCACACTCGCCTCGCTGATCGAAGTGGTCAGCGGGGACACCACCCTGTCCGAAGACTCATCGCTCCAGTTACGCCGGGCCGAGCGCGAACTGAGCATGCTGTTCTCCTTCATCACGCAGTGGCACGACGGCACCCACCCCACCGCGGGCGAGGTCGACGTGCGCGCGATCGCCGAGGAGATCGCGCAGCTGGCGGAAATCGAACACGGCGTGATCGTCGAACTGCTGCCGGGAGCGGCGGTGAGCCTGCCGGTCAGTACCGCGGTGGTGTGGCGGGTGCTGGCCAACGTCGTGGACAACGCGGCGCGCGCGGCCGGGCCTGCGGGCCGGGTCGAGATCACCGTGGAGGGCGACACCGCGATCGTCGTCGAGGTGCACGACACCGGGCCGGGATTCGCGGCGACCGCGCACGGTAACGGCCTCAGTGCCAACGGGTCAACGGGTCTGCGGGTCGTCACGTCGCTGCTCGACTCGGTCGGCGGCCGGTTCGAGGTGCGAAGCGACGAGGCGGCCGACGGCACCACCGTGCGGGCAGTGTTCCCGCGGCCACGACAGCCGAGAGGGTGAGAGGGTGTCGGAGACGTCGACCGCCAACACTTCCGCCGGACCGGATCTCGTACTCGCTGACGACCACACGGTGTTCGTGGACGCCATGTCGACCGCGCTGGCGCGGTACGGCTTCACCATCGGCGCTGTCGCGTTCAGTGTCGAGCAGGCCGTGACCGTGGTGGGCAGGGTGCGGCCGAGGGTGTGCCTGATCGACCGGCACTTCACCGACGGCGACGGCCTGGACGCCGTGGCACCGCTGCTGCGGGTGAGCCCCACGACGAAAGTGGTCGTCCTGTCCGCCGATCGCGACCCCGCCGCCATCGAGCGCGCGCTGGGCGTCGGCGCCTCGGGTTACCTGCACAAGAGCCGTTCGCTGTCCGCCCTCATCGCAGCGGTCGAGCGCATCCTCGACGGCGAGATCGTCACCGACCTGGCGATCCCCGCGGCGCGGTCGGGGTCGACCCGGCGGGTCGGTGCGTGGCGGCTGGCCGAACATCTCACCGCCCGCGAATGGGACTGTCTCGGGCTGCTGGTCGACGGTCTGGACACGGCGGCCATGGCAGCCCGGCTCGGCGTCTCGCGCACGACAGTGCGAACGCACGTGCAGACCCTGTTGACCAAACTCGGCGTGCACTCACGCCTGGAGGCCGCCTCGTTCGCGGTTCGTCATCGGCTCCTGGACGACTTGGACCGCTCGGCGCGGGCAATCTGAAGGCGGCGTCTGCGCGGCCGCACCCGCAGCGTGTAGATGAGGAAGACGACGGCGGCCCCGCTGATCAGCAGGACGGTGGTCAGCGACAGTCCCCCCTGGGGCGGCGTCGATGCCGGCTCCGGCGGTTCGGATCGGATGCCGTAGTCGTCGGTGGTCAGAGTGCCGACATCGGCCACCGCCAGCCCGAAGCTGACCGCGCTGCCGTCCGCGGGCAGGGCGGGCGTCCGCCAACTCGCCAGGGCCCACTGCGTCGTGGGCGCGAAGAACGGGCTGGATGTCCAGTACACCCACCTGCCCTGCGGCGTCCGGTAGTAGACGGAGTACTGCGTGCGGACCGTGCCGTGATACCAGGCCGTGAGCTGGTATGCCCGGCCCGGCGTCGCCGGTGGTGCGCATTCGCCGAGATCGAACCGCGGCAGCAGTTTCGTGTCGCCGCTGGAGTGGCTGGTCACGGTGACCTGCTCGGCCCATCCGCCGTTGTGCCCGCCGGGCACGTGCGTCCAGTTCGCGGTGTTCTTCCCGTAGCCGGACTCCGTCCAGCAGCGCGGCACTGTCGGATGCGTGGTCGACGACCCGAGATCGGACTCGTCGGCGTCGTAGGCGCCGAGGGTCTCCAGCGAACCGTTCACCACGCCGTGTGGCGGCGCCGGTCCGACCTGCTCGACCGGCCGCACCGGTCCCCCCATGACCTGGTCGACCGTCTCGACCTGCGTGCCCAACTGGGTCCGGTCCGCGAGCCAGTCGGTGAACGTTCGCAACGTCGAGGCACGCACCGACAGCGGTCCGCAGACCGGGGTGTCACAGATGTGGTGGAACACCAGCGGCACCCAACCGCCGGTCTGCTCGGCGTCGGTCACGCTGTGCTCCAGGTCGGCGAGGGTCCAGCTGTTGTCCACCTGGTCGGGCGTCTGCACGCTGTACGGGTCGGTCGGCTGGAAGGGTCCCGCCGCGGCACAGTCGTCGCAGGTCGGCGACCGCAACCCGCCGTCCAGCCGGGCACTGTTGTAGCCGCACTCCTGGACGATCTGCCGCACCGCGGGGTTCTGCGAACCGTCCGGGTAGGCGAACGACGTCACCCGGAATCCCCAGCCGGACAGGATCGCCCGCGACTGGCATACCTGCCGTCGCGCCTCGGGCAGCGACACCTGCGTGAGATCGAGGTGGGACACGGTGTGCCCGCCGATCTCGTTCCCCTGCGCGGCCAGCCCCCGGATGTCGGCCAACGTGAGATAACCGGGTGACCCGATGGCACCGGTGATGATGTAGAAGGTGCCCGGCAACTGGTGCTCGGCCAGAATCCGGGCAGCCATCGCCTGGTCGGCATCACCATCGTCGAAAGTGAGGCTCACGGCGGTGACCGGATCCCCCTGGGCCTTCGCAACACCGGGCACGAGCAGCAGCACCGCGACCACGGACAGCAATGCCCCCAGCCGCGACCAAGATCGCCCGCTTACCCGCATCGGCTCCCTCCATCGCGGACGCTAACCACGCTCCGGAGTCTCCGAATCGATCGAACTGGTGAGATCGCCTACCCCAGACAGATGAGGCGAGTCAGGCCGGGAGCCATATGCCCGGTGGCGTCCCTCCCTCCCATTCGCCACCGAAGGGATCGAGAATCCGGCCCAGGCGCCACCCGTGCTCGTCCGCCGGTGACCTATCCGACAGGACGACTGTCCGCCGTGTGCACAGGGACAGGTGGAGACCGTGGGCCGATACTCCATTTCGGAGTAGCGGTTCGCACGACTTCGAGAATCGCAGCGCCGGGCATGCGGGCTTTGGCACCATTTCCGCACAGCGCGACTTCGAGTGAGTCATGTCGAAGAACAGCACCTGGCCCCGCCAGAATGGACGGGTGTCGTAGCTCGTTACTCGCTGCCTGGCGTGGCCGCTCGATGATCATCGTGCGGTGCCAGCTCGCGCTGGTACCAGGTGCCTTGCTTACCGCCGATGTCGGCCGGGTCGGCTGGGCGGACCGGCACGAACCCGGCGTTGGACAACACGTGCTGGGACGCGGCATTCTCCAGGGAGGTGGCCGCCCGCAGTGTGCGCAGCCCGTGTCGCGCCGCCGCCAGCCCGCACAACTCCCGGACCGTCGCGGTCGCCACGCCCCGGCCGGCGACGTGCCGCGCGACCCGGTAGCCGAGGTCGGCGGTGCCGTTCTCGATGCGGAACAGGTTGAACCGCCCCAGGATCGAGCCGTCCTCGGCAACGAGTACGTACAAGGCGCAGCCGCCGGTCTCCTGCTCGGCCAGCAAAGCACTGTGCCGGGCGGCGAACTGATCGAAGAAGTCGTCGCCGCGGTCGGAGATCGACGCGGCGAAGTAGGCGCGGTTCGTCAGCTCGAAGGCCAGGAGCGCCGGGGCATGGCCGGCATTCAGCGTCTGCAGCTCGGGCACGGCCCCGACTCTAGCCAGCTGATGCGCTGAGGTCACTTGAGTATCCGCCAGTGCTCGCGCGACGATGCGCTGGATGATCTGGCGTGGAGGGAACCGCGACAGCCTGGCCCGGACTCGCCACCGTCGCCCGGCCCAGCGGCAGGATCGTCAGTCCTGCGTGACTGACGATCCTGCTGTCCGTAGGGCCGCTAAGACAATAATTGTTCGGCTCGCGGCGTCCGGGCACGCCGGCTGCGACGTTGTCGTCGGTCCCGGTACAACGGACGTACCGCTACCTCCTTGTGACGAGCAGGAGGACCACTGTGGACGCCAGGACGTAGGGGATGATGGCGGCGTACCACGGAGCGCGCCTCGACTCCGGCGATCTGGCTGGCGACGAACAGGCCGACGCCAACCGGCGGCATGATGGCGCCGATCGTGGAGTTCACACCGATCACGACGGCCAGTTGAAGTGGGTTGGTCAACCCGACCAGCAGGCCGGGAATCATGACCGCCTCGAACACCGGTACCACACTGATGCCGGCGCTGGACGCGAACACGATCATCGCGACGGCGGGCGGGAAGATGACGCCGATGACGCCCGCTGCCGCCTGGACCGCCGCGGCGGCCTCCTTCTTATAGCCGTTCTCGACCATCTCGGGGATGTAGACACTGCCGATCGCCGCCGGGTCCGCGACCGCGGAGCCCGACACGTTCGCGAACACCCCCGACGTGGCCACCGTGGCGACGCCGATGCCAGCGGGCAGCCAGCCCACCAGGGACTTGACGAACACGCTCAGGTCCCTGGCGAGCCTGCTGTTGGCGAACAGGCCGCCCATCAACATGAACATCGGCACGGCGAGCAGCGCGATGTTGGCCACCGGCACCGGCAACTGCCCGGACACCGCTGAGATGCCGGAGCTACCGTTGATGATCACCGCCTGGTCCGCGACGCCGAGTGCGACGGCGATCGGGGCATCGAGCAGCAGCAGCACGACGGCGCAGCAGCAGCATCAGCTGGCCGTCGGCACCGGGCATGGGCATGGTGATGGCGTCGAGCCGGCCGGTCGGAATCAAACGCATGAGACGCGCGCCTGCCCGCGCCTGATCGATCACGCGCTGGACCCGCTCGCCGAGACCGTCGACGCGGCTGATCCCGCGCTGGCACAGCTCCCCCGCGGTCTCGCCGTCGTGGTGAGCGTGGAAACCCTGGTCAACCTGACCGTCCTCGACGGGCTGGCCGCCGAGGACGCGATCGCGAGCGTCGTCAGCACGGCGGCGACGCTCACCGAAGCGTTCCTGGTGCACAAAGCGGCTCGGCCGGTGGACAGCGCCTGACTACAGTGGTGGGCGACCACACCGCGGAGGTCGGACATGGGGTTGTCCGGGGATGAGCAGGACCGCTGGCGTGAAGTCGCGGCCGAATTGGCCCAGGAGCGGCGGCTGGTAAGTCTGTCCCGGAAGCTGGCGTTCGTCGGGGTCGGCGTGGGACTTCCTGTCCGGACGTGCCTGTTCTGGCTCGTCGGCGGCCTGACCGGGCTGGGTATTCTGCTCGCGGGCGGCCTGAGCCACAGCCACGCCCTGGTCATCGCCGGGGTGGACGTGCTGATCGCGACGGTGCTCATCGCGGGTGTCCTGCTGGTCGTGCTCGGCGTTGTCCGCGGCGGCTCGCACCATCCGGGCAATGGGCGCCCGTAAGGCATCCGGACCGTTGATCTCGGCACGGGTGGTGCTCCGCGATCAGTAGTCCGGCAGCACCGAAGAACGCGCCTGACAACAAAGAGTGGAGACCCCCGCAAGTCCTGTGTGCGACCTACGGAGGCCCCCTGGCTGACGGCTGTCGGGCCGAGTCAGAAGTCGAAGCCTCCTCCGCCCATGTCGCCGCCCCAATCGCCGCCCATGTCGCCACCGCCCATGTCGCCACCCCCGGCGTCCCCGCCGCCGTCGCCGCCCGCGTCACCACCGCCGTCGCCGCCGTCGCCGGCCGCGTCGGCCTGGCCGGCGTCGTAGCCGTTCTCCCACGCCTGGGCGTCCGGGATGCCGTTCATGCCCGAGAACATCGCGTCGAACAGCAGGAACGAGCCAAGACCCCACGCGCCGGCGGTCAGCGCGGGCCGCCACCACGGCTCGCTGTACCAACCCTGCGGTACCGACCGGCCCGCGACGCGGCCGCCCGGGTAATAGTGCGGCGTCTCGTCCGTCGGGTCGGGTGATGCCTCGTAGCCGTGGTTGTCGACGCTCACCGAGCGGCGCTCGCCGACCTGGCCCGCGCCGCGCTGGTCAGGGCTTTCGGGCAGGTCAGGGCCGGGGTCGATGCCCATCGCGATGCGCGCCGCCCGGACGTAGTACAGCCCTTCCAGCGCTGTGCGCGTGGTCAGGTGTGCCTGGCGGGCCGTCGTCGCCTGCTCCATCTGGGACCCGGCGGCGTTGTACCGCTCCGCGGCGTCCGCGACGGCCTGCTTCGAGGCTTCGTTCGTGCCGACGAGGTTCAGCACCTGCCCGCCGAGCCGCTCGACCCAGCGACGGGCCTCGGCCTTGGCGTCGGCCAGGTCGCGTTCCCGGGAACTGGCGCGGTTCCTGGTGACATACGCGCCGAGGCCGACCAGGACCACCAGCAGCACAACGATGACGAGCACGGTACTCACGCCCTGAACTCCTTGGCCTGGCTGGATTGTGGGGCCCGCACCGCCGCGACTTCCGACGGCTCACGGTCGCGGCGGCGCAGCTTCGCGATGCGCTCGCGGACGCTGTGCAGCAGGTTCGCCGCCCAGTCGTACTCGCCGGCCAGCAAGGCGAGACCGCCCGCGACCACCAGCAACCCCGGTCCGGGCAGCACCAGCAGGGCCGCGCCCACGGCGAGCACCACCCAGCCGCCCGCGACGCGGGCGATCCGCACGGCAGGGTGGCGCTTCGGAGTGCTCGTCGCTGTCATGTCCCCAGTGTGTGGGCGAGCGGCCGCGTGCGCCCGCTCACGGACGGCCAGTATCGGCCGGCCGGTATTGCCGAATGTCGGCAATCTCAGGTCAGTGGGGCCAGCCGACGGCCCGGGCGCCCAGTACGGCGGTGTGCAGCACGTAGCGGTCGGCCGGGTCCGAGGGCCGCCAGCCGGTCAGCTCGGCTACCCGCGCCAGCCGGTAGGTCACCGCCCTGGGTGAGAGGTGCAGCCGGGCGGCCGTGCCGGTGACATTGCCGCCGGTCTCGCAGTAGGCGTAGACGGTCTCCAGCAGCGGACCCGCACCGCCGCGTGCCTCGCGCAGCGGCGACAACACGCTGTCGATCAGGTCGTCCAGTGCGGCGCGGTCCCTCAGCAGCACCTGGTAGACGATCATGCGTTCGGCGGTGACGACCGGCTCCGACCAGCCCAGCCGGCCGGCCAGGTCGAGCGCCTCCCGCGCGTCGGCGAAGGACCTGGCCACCCCGGCTGGACCCTCCCGCCTGCGCCCGATCGCGATCCTGGACTCCGGCCGGTCACGCGCCGCCGTCCGCACGGCCGCGACGGCGGCGGCGAGCACGTCCTGCTCGACAGCGGGCAACACCACGACCAGCAGGCCGTCCCGTGTCGCCACGAAGTGGCCCTCGATCTGGACGCGCGTGCTGATCGACGCGGTCACCTCCGACAGCACCGGCGTCGCGTCCCGGAACGGCTGCGTGGTGCTGGCCACCACGACCTGGTGGTCGCCCGCCAGGTCGAGGCCGTAGCCGTCGGCGCGGGCGAGCAGGCCGGCCGGGTCGGCGACACCGGACACCAGGTCGTCGACGAACTCCCGGCGCAGCGACTCCTCGCGCCGCACGATGGCCCGCCGGGCCTCGGTGAACCCCGCGGCCACCGCGGCCACCGCGTCGTCCACCACGTGCAGCACCGCCGAACCGGCGGCCCGCACGGTCGCCGCGTCCGGCGCGCTGACCGCGGGCAGGGTCGGCCACGAACGCCACGCGGCCGACAGATACAGGTCCACCACGTCCCGCAGGCTCGCGCCCTGCTCGACTGCCCTGGCGCCCAGCGCCTCGAACGCGGACTGCTGGTGCTGGTCCCAGGTCGGTGCGCGCTGCGCGTCGGCCAGCCGGTCCAGGAAGTCACCGAGCAACGCCGGATCGAGCCCGCCCGCGTCACCGGCGGCGGCCGATGCCACCTCGGCGCTTGATTGCCGACGCTCGGCAGGCGTAGTCGACCGGCTTGGCTGCTGTCGCCGCGGGCTCACCGCGTCACTCTCGCACGAACCGCTCGAACCGACAGCGGCGATCGGGCGATCACCACGGTGGTGGCGGACCATGTGCCCGATGGAGTTCCTGGTCGACATGGTCACCACCGTCCCGGCGGGCACGACCGATGACGAGGTCGCCGAACTGCGTGGCCGCGAGGGCGCGCGGTCCGCCCAGTTGATCGCCCAGGGGAACCTGCTGCGGCTGTGGCGGCCGCCGCTGGCGCCGGGCGAGTGGCGCACGTGGGGACTGTTCAGCGCGGCTGACGTGGCTCAACTGGAGACGGTGCTGGCGTCGATGCCGCTGCGGATCTGGCGGCACGACACGGTGACCCCGTTGTCGCCGCACCCGAGCGACCCGGGCCAGCCGCCCCGGACCGCCGGCTGAGCGGCACCGCACCCGGCCCGGCTCCCCGGCGCCTGGTGCGGGACGACGTGCTCACCTCGATCCACATCGAGGAGCATGAGATCGCCGCAGGCGACAGCCGAAGCCGAAGGCGAAGCCGAAGCCGAAGGCGAAGCCGAAGCGAAAGGGGGGCGGCGAAGGCGGCCGTGCCGGGTGACCTGCTGGTCGGCGGCCGGCGCTACAGCGCGGCGATGGCGGGGATGACCCGTTCGGCCATCAGGTCCAGCGGGTGGAGGGCGCCCGCGTTGACGAGGGTGCCGTGGGCAACCTGTACGCCCAGTTCGGCCAGCTCCCGGAGGCGGGCGATCGTCTCGTCCACTCGTTCGCCGTGCTCGCCCAGGTCGAAGCGGGTCTGGACGGTCTTCTCGATCTGGTCGTAGTCGCGACCCTCGTTCGCGCAGTGTTCGCGCAGCACGTCGAGTTTGTGGGCGAGATCAGGCGAGTCGAAGATGTTGCAGGCGTCGGCGTAGCGGGCGACCAGGCGCAGCGTCTTCTTCTCCCCCGAGCCGCCGATGAGGATCGGCGGGTGCGGCCTGCTCAGCGACTGGGGCGAGTTCAGGGTGCGGCCCAGGTGATAGTGGTCGCCGTCGTACGGGCCCTCGTCGTCGCTCCACATCTGCAGGCAGATCCGCAGCGCCTCTTCCAGCCGCTCGAATCGTTCCCTGGTGGACGGGAAGAACAGGCCGAGGCCGCGCGACTCCTCGGCGTTCCACGCCGCGCCGATGCCGAGCATCGCCCGGCCGCCGGAGAGCACGTCCAGCGTCGTGACGGACTTGGCCAGCAGCCCCGGTTCGCGGTAGACGACCGCGGTCACCACGGTGAGGAGTTTGACCCGCTCGGTGACGGCCGCCAGGTAGCCGAGGGTCGTGTACGCCTCCAGCATCTCGTGTTCCGGCGGTCCGATGCGGTCGATCTGCCACACGTGGTCCATCACGCTGATCCGGTCGACGCCTGCCTGCTCGGCTCGCCGCGCCACCTCGGCCAGCCGGGTACGAATCGCGGGCGGACCGCCTTCCCAGGTGAAATCCGGGATGTGCAAACCGACCTTCATCCGCCTACGCTCCTCGACCTCGTTCGTCAGCCGACATGGTCAGCGCGCCGCCAGCCACGTGTCGAAGTCCGCGGCGACGATGCGTTCGTCATGGACTCCGGCCGCCTGCGGCGAGGCCAGCCACACGACGGGCGGCCCCATCACCGCCGCGGGCAGGACGGTCATTCCCGCCGGTCGTTCGTCGGGCAGCATGCCGGTGTCCGTGACACCGCCGGGCAGCAGCATGTTGACCCGGATCGGAGTGTCGGCCAGGTCGGCGGCCATGATCCGGGACAACGCCTCGGCACCGGCGCGGGAAGGGCCGTAGGGCACGAACCCGCGCCGGTTCATGGTCGTGTGGTTCATCGAGATGTTGACGATGCGCCCTGCCCCGGCCGCCAGCATCCGAGGGGTGATCTCCCGGGCCACCAGGTAGTAGCCCGTCAGGTTGGTGTCGATCACGGCCCGGAACCTGTCCGGTGGCACCTGCCAGAAACCCTGCGGCTCGGCCAGGAACCGCGGGTTCACCGACCGCATCCCCAGCCCGGCGTTGTTGACCAGCAGGTCGATGCCACCCAGCCGGGACCACGCCTGATCGACGGCCGAGGCGACCGCGGCCTCGTCGCGGACGTCGGCGAGGACACCGGTCACCCCGGGCAGGCGCGCGACAGCGTCGTCGACCCGCTCCGCCGACCTGCCGGTGATGATCACCAGCGCGCCCGCCCCGGCCAACGCCTCGGCCATCGCGTAACCCAGCCCGCTGGTGCCACCGGTGACCAGCGCCCGCACGCCGGCCAGCACGTCATCGCTCACAGCTCAGTGGACCCCACTGGCCTCGGCCTGGGCGATCGCCGACTGGAGTTGCTCCAGCAGCGCGCGCCCCGAGTCGAGGTCCAGTTCGAGCGCGACCCGCGCGCCGATCCCGATGTCGTAGTTGGTGAAGTCGATCAGCAGCGCGTGCTCTTCCTTGCTGTGGGTCGTGTGGTCGTATCCGACCGTGGCCTGGGTGACGGGGAACCATCCCTCGGCCCCTTTGGCCATACCCGCCATCGGACCGGTCACCGCGATCATCGTGCACATGTCAGCCTCCTGGTCAGGCGGTCGGGATCAGGCGTGCAGCTTCTCGGCGAAGAATCCGAAGACCTTGCTCCAGGCGTCCATCGCCTGCTCCTGCCGGTACATCGGGGTGTGGTAGTAGAGGAAACCGTGGCCCGCGCCGTCGTAGCGGTGGAACTCGTAGTCCTTGCCCGCTGCCTTGAGCGCCGCTTCGTGCACGTTCACCTGCTCCGCGGTCGGGCTCTGGTCGTCGTTACCGAACAACCCGAGCAGCGGGACGGCCAGCTGGTCGGTGTAGTCGATCGGCGCTACCGGACGCGCGGGCGTGGCGTCCTCGGGGGCCATCACGACGCCGCCACCCCACAGGTCGATCACCGCGTCGAAACCGGGCACCCGCGACGCGACCAGCAACGCGTGCCGCCCGCCGGAGCAGGTGCCCAGGATGCCGACCTTGCCGTTGTGCGTGGGGCGTGCCTTGAGCCACGCCAGCGCGGCCTCGGAGTCGGCGATCACGCTCTCGTCGCGGACACCGCCCTCGCTGCGCACCTTCGCGAACACGTCATCCGAGGTGCCGTGCCCGAACCGGCAGTACAGGTCGGGGCAGATCACCTCGTAGCCGTGCCGGGCCAGTCGCTCGGCGAACTCCTGGTAGAACTCGTCCCAACCCGGCATGTGATGGATCAGCACGATCCCCGGCAGCGGCTCGTCACCATCGGGCCGGGCGACGTAGGCGTGGATCTCGTCACCGCCTCCGCCGGGATAGGTCGTGATCCGGGCCGACACGCTGACCGGCCCAGCCGTCGAGAACGAATTCCACATCATGGACCCCACACTCATGTCGTCGCGACCTTCCGAGGTCGGCTGCCGCGACCTTATCTATCACAACCAGGCCCTCGTGCCGGCCGGACCCGGTCGACCTGCGCGACGACGCCAGGAGTGGAATCAATCAACCGGCACCTGGTGTTCTCGTTACAGGAGTCATCTGATGAGTGAGGAGCACTGGTGACCACTACGTACGATTTCGCCGCAACCACCGTCGACGGCGACCGGGTCCCGCTGGGGGACTACCAGGGCAAGCTCCTGCTCATCGTGAACGTGGCCAGCAAGTGCGGGCTGACGCCCCAGTACGAGGGCCTGGAGTCGCTCTATCGCGACGCCCGCGACCGTGGCCTGGAGATCGTCGGGTTCCCCTGCAACCAGTTCAAGGGGCAGGAACCCGGCACCGACGCGGACATCCAGGACTTCTGCAAGACCAACTACGACGTGACGTTCCCGGTGTTCCGCAAGATCGACGTGAACGGCCAGGACGCCGACCCGCTGTACCAGTACCTGCGTGCTCAGGCCCCTGGTGACTTCGGCCCTCGGTACGGCGAGTTCTTCGAGCGGATCTCCTCGTACCGCCCCGAGGCCAACGGCACCGACGAGGTCAAGTGGAACTTCACCAAGTTCCTGATCGGCCGCGACGGCGAGGTCATCAAGCGCTACGAGCCGCCGGTGGCTCCCGCCGACATCAAGGCCGACCTCGAGAACTACCTCTGAACCACCAGGAGTCTGTGATGCGCGTCCCGCTGTCCATCCTCGATCTGGCGCCGATCGGCCGGGGGGAGACCGCCACCGACAGCTTCGCCGCCAGTGTCGCGCTCGCCCAGCGGGCGGAGCAGCTCGGCTACCAGCGTGTCTGGTACGCCGAGCACCACAACATGGCGACCATCGCGTCCTCGGCGACGAGTGTGCTGATCGCGTATGTCGGCGCGCACACCAGCACGATCCGGCTCGGTGCGGGTGGCGTGATGCTGCCCAACCACGCGCCGCTCACGATCGCGGAGCAGTTCGGCACGCTGGCGGCGATGTTCCCGGGACGCGTCGACCTGGGCCTGGGCCGGGCGCCCGGCTCGGACCAGAACACGATGTACGCGCTGCGCCGTGACCCGCAGTCGGCCGACACGTTCCCGCAGGACGTCCTGGAGCTACAGGCCTACCTGTCCGGCGAGTCGCGGGTGCCCGGCGTGGACGCCGTGCCCGGCAAGAATTCCCGGGTGCCGCTCTACATCCTCGGTTCGTCGACGTTCGGGGCGCAGCTGGCCGCGGCACTCGGGTTGCCGTACGCATTCGCATCGCATTTCGCGCCGCAGTCGCTGGCAGCCGCCATCGACGTCTACCGGCGCGAGTTCCGCCCGTCCGAGCAGCTCGATCGTCCGTACGTGATCGCCGGCGTCAACGTGATCGCCGCCGACACGGACAGCGATGCCCAGCAGCACCTGCGGGCCATCCGGCGGGTGCGGGCCGTCAGCCTGTTCGGGCGCGCACGTGGCATCCCTCCGCAGGACATGACCGACGAGCAGGCCGACGAGCTGCTCGCGGCCGGTGCTGGCGCGCACGTGGACTCGATGCTCACCTACTCCGCCGTCGGCACGCCGGACAAGGTCAGCGACTACCTCGACGGGTTCCGGCAGCAGACCGATGCCGACGAACTGATCACCGTGCACCAGGCACCCACGACCGAGGCCCGGCTCCGGTCGGTCACGCTGCTCGCCGAGGCATGGCAACCGGTTCGGGCGTAGCACCGAGTGTCCTGATCGGACTGATCAGGCCTCGATACCGAAGGCCTCGTCGTGGTACTTCACCTCCATGGCCGTGCGAGCAGCTCGCGGCACCTGGCGGGGTCCCGGTGCCGTCAGGTAATGCCGCCGGCAAGGGGAGGGTCCAGCGTGCCTGCTCGTGACCGAGCGCGAGTCCGCGTTGACAGAACGTCGCAATCTAGTTTATGTTTCAACTAAACCGTTTGATCAGGATGAGGGGCACATGACCGAGACGCCGGACATGAACGAGATCAACAAGAACGTCATCACGGAGTTCCGGGAGAACGACGGCAAGGTCGGCGGCATGTTCGAGGGCTCGGCGATGATCCTCGTGCACCACGTCGGCGCCAAGTCCGGCACCGAGCGCATCACGCCGCTGGTCTACCTGGCCGACGGCGAACGGCTCTTCGTGTTCGCCAGCAAGGGCGGCGCCCCGGACCACCCGGCCTGGTACCACAACCTGCTCGCCAACCCGAAGACCACCGTCGAGATCGGCAACGAGACGTTCCAGGTCACGGCGAAGGACATCACCGGCCCCGAGCACGACGAGATCTACGCCAAGCAGGCGGCCGTGGCACCGCAGTTCGCCGAGTACCAGCGCAAGACGAGCAGGGTCATCCCGGTCATCGAGTTCGAACGCACCACTGCCTGACAATCCGCCCGAACTCGACGTGACGTCAGCGGACCGAGCTGACAGCCGACTGAGAACCGGGCCACATCCGGCACTCCGATCTTGCCCGGCGCGTTGAGTGTGGTACTACGCCAGCGCGGAGGAGAACGCCATGTACCTCGTCGGAACGGTGCTCGGATACGCCCTGACGTTGTTCATCCTGGTGCTGCTCGCCAGGGTCGTCTTCGACTGGGCGAGCGTGCTGATGACCAGCGTCCCGCCGTGGGCGAGGCGGGGCCGTGAGCTGACGCACGCCGCGACGGAACCCGTGATCGCACCGGCCCGGCGAGTGCTGCGGCCGGTGCGAGCCGGCGGGATGTCCCTCGACCTGGCGTTCACGGCCGTGTTCATCCTGGCGATCATCCTGCGCTCGATCGCGTTCAGTCTGTAGCGCGCTTCCGGCCGGCGCCCTGGAACAACACCGCGGTCGTCGGCACGGGCACCATCCGCACGCCCCCGACCCGACCGGCCAGCCACCGGACGACATCGCCCATGCCAGGCCGGATGCCACGCAGCGCGATGGTGACACCGTGCCGGGCACATTCCGCGACCAGCCGCTGCCGGCTCACGAACAGCGCCGGATCGTGGATGCCCGGCGGCGGCGTGCCGGGCACGCGTTCGCCGACCGTGACCACCAGGAACCGGGCGAGCCACGTGTCGGCGAGGGTGTCCAGCACGAGCAGTCCACCCGGCCGCAACAGGCGACATGCCTGCTCCACCGCCGCGGGCAGGTCGGGCACGTGTTCGAGGATCTCCCCCGCGGTGACCACGTCGGCGCAGCCGTCGGCGAGCGGCACCCGGCACACATCACCCCGCACAGCCGTCACGCCGTGCGCGGCGGCCTGCCCGAGCGCGCTCGCGGTGATGTCGACCCCGATGTGCCGGTAGCCCTTGTCGGCCACGTGCGGGGCGAGCAACCCGGCTCCGCAGCCCAGATCCACCAGGATCGCGCCGGGCCGCCGGGCGGGCGGCACCAGCTCGGCACGCGCCGCGGCCAGCCAGTGCAGCATGGCGAACTGACCCCTCGGCCGCCACCACTGCGCGGCCAGGTCGTCGTACTGCGCCGGATCGTTGCGGACGACGGCCGGTGACGCCATGTCGTGCCCCTTCGGTGGTGCTGCATGATGACTTCGTGAGTGACCGAGTGCTCAGCCGACGCGAGCTGACCGTCTCGCTGTTCACTCGCCAACTGTTGCACCGGGACCGCCCGGCGGCAGCCCAGGACGCCGTACGCGACCTGGCCGCGTTGCAGGCGCAGTACTCGCCGTCGCCGCACATCGCTCTGTTCGCCCGCGTTCCCGGGTTCACCACCGCCGACCTCGAACACGCGCTCGTCGACGGCACCGTGGTCAAGGCGACCCTGATGCGGGGCACGTTGCACCTGGTGGCGGGCGAGGACTTCGGCTGCTTCGCGGCGGCGTGGCGCAACCAGTCGCTGACCGAGCTGCGCGGCCGCCACAGGACCGCGGGCGTCGACGAGGACGCGCTGCTCGCCTCGCTCACCGAGTTCACCGCAGTGCCGCGCAGTGCCGCGCAGCTGCGTGAACGCGTCGCCGACGTGTCCCGGGGCAGGGTCCGCACCGCTGACCTGCTCCAGTACGCCAGGGCCCTCGTCCCGCTGGTCCATGTGGCGCCGTCGGGACGCTGGCGCGCACACGGCAGACCCACGATGGTGCGCCGGCCGGGCGAGCGACTCCCGGCGGAACCCGCGGCGACGGCGCTGCTGGTGCGGCGGTATCTGGCGGCTTTCGGTCCGGCGAGCCGGGCGGACATCGCGCAGTTCACGTACCTGCGGATGCGGCAGATCGATCCGGCACTCGCCCGGCTCGGTCCGCTGCGCCGCTACCTGGGCGAGGACGGCCGAGAACTGCTCGACCTGCCCGGCGCACCCGAGCCCGGACTGCCGGACTCTCCCCTACCGGTGCGGTTCCTGCCGAAATGGGACGCCGCACTGCTGTCGCACGCCGACCGCACCCGCATCCTGCCCGCCGCGATCCACGCCGACGTGTACAAGGCCGTCAACGGCGAATGCCTTGCCACGTATCTGATCGACGGTGTGGTGGCAGGCACCTGGCAGCACGGTCGCGAGCGCGACGTGGCGACGCTGACGCTCCGGCCGCTGACGCACCGGGAGACACGGCTCAGGGGCAAGGCAGCGCTGTTCGCGGAGGCGGAGCGGCTGCTGGCCTTCCTGGCACCCGACGCCGCCCGCCACGACGTGGCGTTTCCGGCCGCGGACTGACGGGACGGGCGGGGCATGGCCGCCGTGTCAGCGACTGTGCCCCGCCCGTGGTGAGCTGACTACTCGTTAATCCCCGCCGCCGTCGCCACCGTCGAATCCGGTGTCGATGCCGGTGTCACCGACGCCGATGCCGGTGTCGCTGCCGACCCCGTCATCGATCACGCCGGTGTCGCCGATCGGGGTGATCCCGGGGTCCGGGTCGGACTCGACCGGGGGGACCACCGGCACGGTCACCGGAGTGATGACCGGGTCCGGGAGTGGTGCCACGACCGGGTCCGGGATGTCGATCGGCGGTGCCGGAATGTCGATCGGCGGTGGCGGAGCCACCACGACCGGCGCCGGTGCCGGGTCGACCACGGGCGCGGGGTCCGCGGGTGCCGCCGGTGCCGGGTCGGCCACCGGATCCGCCGGAGCGGGGTCCGCAACCGCGGGATCCGCCGGAGCGGGGTCGGCTGCCGGATCCACTGGTGCCGGTGCTGCTGCCGGGTCCGCCGGAGCGGGGTCGGCCGCAGGTGCCGTGGCATCGGCCGCCGGATCCACCGGTGCCGGTTCCGCTGCCGGGTCCGCCGGAGCGGGGTCGGCTGCGGGAGCCGTGGCATCGGCCGCCGGATCCACCGGTGCCGGTTCCGCCGCTGGATCCGCCGGAGCGGGGTCAGCCGCGGGAGCCGTGGCATCGGCCGCCGGATCCGCAGCCGCGGGTGCGGATGCGGCATCGTCGGCTGCCGGTTGTTCCGCGCCGACCGCTGGGGCGACATCGGAACGGGGGGCAACCGACTGGTCGGCGTCCGGCGCCGTGCTGTCCGGCGTGGTGCTGTCCGGAGTCACCGCGTCCGGAGCGGTGCCGTCCGGAGTGGTGCCGTCAGGCGTGGCACCGTCCGGAGTGGAGTTGTCCGGCTGCGTCGCGGCCGGTGCCTGGGGCGCGTCCACGGGTTGATCAGCCGGAGTGTTCGGATCCGCAGGCTGTGCCGGCTGATCCTGCGCCGGCTGATCCTGCGCGGGCTTGTCCTGGGCCGGTTGATCCTGCGCGGGCTTGTCCTGCGCAGGCCCGGCCTGCTTGGGCGCCGTCTGGTCCGGCGTCTTCGGCTGGGACTGCAACTGCAATGGCAACTGCACCCGCAGGTTCCACTGGTAGGCGAACCCGGGGTTGATGGGTGCGATGTCGTCCGCACCCTGCACGCCCTGCTTCGCCAGCTGGTCGTTCACCGCCTGCTGGACATACGGCAACAGCACAGTGCCGAGCAACTGCTGCCCCACGTCGTTGGGGTGGTAGGAACCCTGAGTATTGGTCAGGTCCAGACCGTGCAACCCTTCCTGACTGGTGAACAACTCGTGGCCCTGCAACGCGTTCGACACATCCGCATACAGGAACTGCTGCCCCGCATGCTGGCCGCCCGCGATGAACGACGCCTGCTCGTTGGCCGTGTTCAGGGCACCAGCCAACTGGTTGGACATGTTGGCCTCGTCCTGGCTGATCGTGGACCAGCTGAACGGTGACCACCAGGTCGGCGTGCCAGGAACCTCGGCAGGCATGGCCTTCGGGTAGCCCAGTGACACGATCGTGGCGTTCGGGCTCGCCAAATTCGAAATGTCGTGCAGGAGCGCGACTTGGTTGGCGAGATAAGTCCCGTCGTTGAATTGTGCCATGAACTGCGGGAATGCCTGCGTCGACGTCGATCCCTGCGACGAGAGCACCGTGGTGATCCAGTCGGTGAACCGAGCGTCGTTGCCCCCGATGCCGACCAGGACGACATCGGCATCCTTGACGGCATTGATCTGGGGAGCCTGCTCGAACGGTGTCCCGGGACGGGTCGTCTGGTACAGGCTCGTCCGCGTCGCTCCCGACACGGGCACGAACGTGACACTGATGTTGGCGTCCGGGTTGGCGGCCTGGATCTGGCTGAGCGCCTGGAGCGTCGGCGCGGTCGTGGACTGGTGTGCCGGATCGACTTCGTATACCGGCTGGCCGCTGATGGTGACCTGATTCGGGACCGGCACCAGCTTGTAGGTGGCCGCATTGGCTCCCTCCCCGCTGGTGAAGGAGTCACCGATGACGGTCACCTTGATCGTCGCCTTGGCGGCCGCCGCGGGTTGCGGTACCTGGGTGAGCCCGTCCCGGCGAATGCCGCGGTCGCCGGGGCGAACAGGAGTCCGCTCAGCGCCACGATGGTGAGCACCCGCTTGTGCACACCGGCCGGCGGTGGTGACGGAGTCCCCGGCTGTGGATCGTCCCGCCACGGTCGCGCCCACCGGCGCGGCCCCGAACGGGACGGGGATTTCATGATGGTCACACTCGTGGCCTCCTCGACGTGATGAATGCCGTGCGAGCACGACCCGCCGAACTGTGCACTGTGAAACAGTGAACGGGGCCCTGCGCGCGAGGAGATGGTGCCACGAAATACGCGCCGACAAAGTGGGTCGAAATGACTACACCGGATGACCGTCCGAGTGAAATGATTGTGTGGGTCATTATGCCCACAGAGCTGATCCGGGCACACGCGAAAATCACACCGACACTTATCGCGCCGGGCCTGTGCCGACCGGAGATGTCACCTTCGCGGTTTTTCCGCGGCTTCGTCGTCGGGTACCAGCGCGCCGATCTCGTGCGTCTACCCGATGGACAGCCCGCCGATCAGCTCCCACACTCGCGCGATCCCGCGGCCGGTCCCGCACCGGCGACCGGACAGACCGGCCGGCGTCGCCCGCACAGGGGGTGGCCCTGAGTGGCGTGCGCCGCGCGTCGTCAGAGCGCCGCGGTCAGCTCCAGGTGGATGCCGTCCGGGTCGGTGAAGGACAGGATGGCGATGCCGAACGAGGGCAGCCGCTTGATCTCGCCGTGCTCCACCGATGCGTCGACCATGCGTTGTGCCGCCGCTTCCAGGTCGGCGAAGGAGGGCACCTGGAAGCTGAGGTGATCCAGGCCGACACGTTCGGAGTCGAAGCGGTCGGCCGGATTGGCGACCGGACGCAGACCCATGATCGTCCCGTTCGCGTTGAACACCACGCCGCCGTACAGCGCCTCCGGATCCGCCCTGATGGCCGGGTCGTCCGGGCCGCCGGGCGCTTCGGCGACCACCTGGAAACCGAGGACATTCTCGTAGAATGCCCTGGAACGGCCGATATCGGTCACCGTCAGACGCAAATGATGGACACCCTGGACTTCGCTGATCGGCATCGCGAACGCCGCCTTTCGTGCCGGAGTACTGGACGACCGGACGGACGACGGACCGTCGGGCTCAGGAGTCGCATGCTACCGCGCGATCGCCACGTCGGCAGCCGTCGAGGAATGTAACGTCATTGCCGTCTTTGTCGGCCAATGCAGCTCGGCTCATCTCATGCGAACTGTCCCGAGTGGACCGTGTCAGTCACCCATCGCGTCGGTACTTCCGGCACCGATACCCACCGCTCGTCGTTCAACTGGCCACGGGGACGGGCGATCCTCGCGAAGATGCCGATCCATTTGGCGGGGCTCCGGCACGTCGTCAGCGGGCCGTCCCGGGCGATCTCGGGGACAATCGGTGGTCTCGGGATCGATGGGGTGGTGTCTGTGCCTGCGTGGCGATTGCGGGACTTTCGCGCCGACGACCTGGACCAGGCGATCCGGGTGTGGGACGAGAGCCGATCCGACGACGAGCCCGCGCCTGTCTTCCCGATCTCCGAGGTGATGGCGGCGGCCAGGGCTCGGCAGCCCGCCGTGGTGGCCGTCGCGGGGGACGAACTGGTCGGTGTGGCCGTGGGGCACGCCGCGGGTGAGCGGGGCTGGGTGCTGCTGGTCGGCCTGTCGGCACGGTGGCGGCACCAAGGCATCGGCAGCTCGCTGCTCGCCGAACTGGAACAACGGATGCGGGCCGCCGGGGTGCGCCGGATCAGTGCTCTGCTGCCCGACGCCGCCACTGGTGTGACAGCCCTGACCAACTCCGGATTCCAGCAACGGACCGGTCTGACCTACTTCGAGAAGCAGGAACAAGGTGGCGCCGACGCCGGTTTGCTGGCCGCGGTCGGTGGCCGGATGCTGCGCACCGACCTGTGGGAGACCGTGGCCGGTATGGAGCGCGAGAAGGAGATCATCGAGCGACGCATCGTGCTCCCGCTCGCGCAGCCGACACTGGCCGCCCGTTACGGCGTGACGCCCCCGAAAGGTGTCATCCTGTTCGGGCCGCCCGGTACCGGGAAGACGAGCTTCGCGAAAGCTGTCGCCTCCCGGCTGGCTTGGCCGTTCGTCGAACTGTTTCCCTCCCGGCTGACGACCGACTCGGGCACGAGCCTGGCGGCGTCCCTGCGCGAGGTCTTCACCGAGCTGGCCGAGTTGGCCGCGGTGTTGCTGTTCATCGACGAGGTCGAGGAGATCGCCGGTGCCCGGACCGAGTCGTCGGCCGCGCCGGACGTGACGAACGAGCTGCTGAAACTCATTCCGGGGTTCCGTGAACACGACAGCAGACTGCTGATCTGCGCCACCAATTCGGTCCGCTCGCTGGACCAGGCGTTTCTGCGGCCCGGCCGGTTCGACTACGTCATTCCCATCGGACCGCCGAACCCGACCGCGCGGACGGCCATCTGGCGGCGCTACCTCGGCTCCATCGCCGACACTGTGGATCTGCCGCGACTCGTCGATGCCAGCGACATGTTCACGCCCGCCGACATCGAGTTCGCCGCCAGGAAGGGCGCGCAGGCGGCATTCGAGCACGAGCTGACTCACCACGAAGGCAGATCGGCGAGTACCGAGGACTACCTCATGGCCACGAACTCCACCCGGCCCACGCTCACGGCGGCGACCGTCCAGGAGTTCGAGGAGGACATCGACTCCTACAGCAGGTTGTGACGCCCTCATGCCTGGTCGGTGCGGCCAGGCCGCAGGCGGCGGAGCAGACGGCGCAACCTCGGCTCGCGCAGGTCGGGGGCGGGTCCGGGTATCGGTTGCGTCTCCTGGCGGGACCGGGCCGCATCCGTCCAGAAACTCGGCCCCGGCGGCGCGCCGGTGTAACTGGGTGATGGCGTCCTGGACCGGGGATCGAAATCGGCGTCCGGAAGTGGCGGCGGCGGCCGAACCGGCGCGGCCGGCGGCGGGCTGGGGGCCGCGTGCTCGTCGCCGGTACCGTCGTGCGCTTCGGTCATGTCACTCCTTACCCCTCGGTCGCGGTCGTCTCGACGAACTGGCGGACCTGTTCCGGCAACTCGGTCCCGGTCACCCGCAGCCAACACTGTTCGAGTGCCACGATGCCCGACTTCGCGGTGAGGCGAGCCAGCTGCGTCGGGCCCGACTCGGTCGCCGGATGGGGAAACTCCTCGAACAACGCGACGCAGCGCACGAGCCATTCCATCGCACTGTCCGGTTGGGACAATTGATCGGCGAGTAATGCGATCTGACCACAGGACACCGCCACGCCCGGTCTGTCCTTCAGTTCCGTCCGCACGGCAAGGGCCCGCAGATACCACTGTTCGGCGTCCGCCCACCGGCCGTCCAGTTGCGCCACGACGCCGAGCTGGTGAGAGGTCTGCGCCAGGCCGGACTGGTCGTCCAACTCCGTGTCGATCTCCAGTGATCTCCGGTACCAGCGATCGGCGTCCGCCAGTAGTCCGCGCGCCTGTGCCAGCCGCCCGAGTTGGTAGTACACGACCGAGGTGCCCTGCCGATCGTCGATATCCTCGACGATGGCCAGCGCCCGCTCGTACCACTGTGTGGCGTCCTCCCACCGTTCGAGGTGTCCGGCCACCACACCCAGCTGCAGGTACGAGCTGGACAGGCCAGGGCGATCGCCGATCTGCTCGCGGATGGTGAGGGCATGCCGGTACCACTGCTGCGCTTCGTCCCAGTCGGCCGTCAGCTGTGCGGCCATGCCGAGTTCGTGGGCCGACTCCGCCATGCCACGTCGATCGCCCAGCTGTTCCCGTATCACCAGGCTGTGCCGATGGAACTGCTGCGCGTCGGCCGGCCGGCCCTGCGCTCGCGCGACCCAGCCCAGCACGAAATACGAGTCGGCCACGCCGGGCCTGTCGTCCAGTTGCTGCCGGATGGCCAGCGTTCTCGCGTACCACTGTTCCGCGTCGTCCCATCGGCCACGGAGCTGGGCGATCCGCCCGAGCTGGTGATACGTGTTCGCCGTGCTCGCGGGATCGCCGAGTAGCTCCTCGACGGCCAGCGCCCGGCGGTACCAGTGTTCGGCTTCGGTCCACTGTCCGCGCAGTTGGGCGAGCTGACCACGCTGATGCCAGCAGACCGCCATGGCCGAACGGAATCGGTCCGGGTTTGCCTGCGCCCGCAACACTTCGTCGATCTCGTCCAGTACGGCACCGGCCTCGTCCAGGCGGCCCGCGTCCTTCAGCAGGAGCACCGACCGGCTCAGGGAGGTCAGCCACAGCACGCCGGCCGGGTGGTCGAGCGGCGGCGGAGTCCCCACGGCCTCGGCCACGGCTGTCCGGATGCGGCCCACCCAACCGTGGATCTCCTCGTCCAGCGCACGCACCTGCAGGTACGCGGTGAGCGGCGTGGCCAGCTCCTGCGCTGCCCGCCATTGGCCCGTGTCGAGAGCACGACCGAGCAACTGACCCATGGTTCGGCGTTGCAGGTCGACGATCAGCTGGACCAGTGGTGCGGCACTGGTGTCCGACTGCGGGGTCAACCACCGCGCGAAGGCGACGTAGGCGGTCAGGAACGCCTGATCTGTCGCCATGCGATCCGTGGCATAGACGTCGGGTTCCTGTTCCTGCCACAGCGCGACCAGGAAGGCCGGTAGTGCCGGGTGGACTTCGTACATGCCGCCGGGCAGCTCGGTGAGCAGCCCGACGTGGACCGCTCGGTCCAGTACTCCGAGCCAGTCGTCCCGGCTCACCCCGCGGAATCGCGCCGGGACCTGTTCGACCTGGGACAGGGCGTCGAGAACGTCGACATCGGCGACGCCCAGGAACAGGCTCACCGCTGCCATCCGCCGCTGGTCGGACGCACTGAGCTGGCCGATCGAGTACGCGATGCCGGCCGCGAGCGATCCGGTCCGACCGTCCGCGGGCATGGCATCCGCCGGCAGCGGACCCGTGCCACGCAGACCGGCCAGGATCTCCTCCGGTGCCAGCGTTTCCAGGTGTGGCAGCAGCAACCGCATGCTCAACGGATGGCCGTCCAACTCGGTCAGCAACTCGGCGAAGGCCCGCTGCGCCCGGCTGGCCCGCGCCCGCGGCGAAGCCGCCACCAGGGCATCCGCGTACTGGGCGGACTCCCGGAAGGTGAGGTTGCCCAGCCGGATCCGGCACACATCGCCGAGCCAGTCTTCGGGCGTCCGGCTGGTCACCAGCACTGTGCTGCGGCCCCCTGCCGCGGCGTCCACCAGGAAGTCGCGCAGCTCGGCCAGTTCCGCATCGCCGAGCGGTGGGGTGGCACCCGTGGGATCGGGCATCGACCAGGCGGCCTCGAGGTTGTCGCAGACCAGCAGGAGCCGACGCTGTTCGAACAGCTCCCGGACGGCGTTGCGACGAGCTGACAGATCCAGGCGGCCGAAGCCGGGGCCGTACACCCGCAGACCGATGGTCGCCAGCAGTGCCGGCAGGCCGAACGACGCGATACCGGGCTCGAACGAGTGCCAGATCACCCAGCCCGGTTGGTCGACCCCGCCGGTGTCCCGCCGCCAACGCCCGAATGCCTTGGCCAACTCGGTCTTGCCGGTGCCTGCCGGGCCGTGCAGGACCAGGACGCGTCCAGAACGCGCGCCGACTTCCAGTTCGTAGAACAGCGCGTCCCGCCCGACGAACTCGCCCTGCGGCGCCAGCTGATCGGCATCCGGCGGAGCGTCGTCATCAGCCGGTGGACGTGCGGCGCGAAGTTCGGGGAACCGCACCTGTTGCCGCAGATAGAGCACCGGCACGAACCAGTCGGCCAGCGGCATGTCTCCTCGTGGGCTCGGCCGCCCCGGCCGCGCCGCCAGCTGGGCCCGGCCCGCGGTGGTCGCCTCCGCGACGGTGCCACCGGCGAACAGGCGCTCGTAGAACGTGGCCATGAACTCGGCCGCCGCGACCGCGAAGACGTTGTAGGCCATGCCCACCACCGCGGCGACCCCGCCGGCCAGCAGGCTGGTCGCCACCGCTGATTCGACCTGTTTGCCCACCGCTCCCGACTGGCACGCGTTGAGCACCGCGACCGGCACCTGCCCTGCGGCCAACCGCCGGCCCAGTTCCGCGCCGGACACGTAGTCGACCCCACCGTCGGGCGAATCGAACAGGAGGGCACCCGATTCGCCGTGGTCGCCCTGGCCGGGGAACAGCGCGCCGTGGCCGTCGAAGTGCACGATGTGGAACGGTTCGCCTGCCAGCCGGGCTGTGAGCACGGCTTGGGTGAGTGCGTCCAGCGTCGGCGGGCGCAGCACCACGAGATCGACGGCACGCGCAGCGGCGGCCAGCCGCGCGAGGAGTGGGCGAGCGATGAGCTGATAGTCGACGTCCTCGACACCGGCGGGCCTGGCGATGATCATCAGAACTCGGAGACGCTCGCCTGTGATGTCGACGGTCGAGTCGTACTGGCCGCCCGGCAGGCTGCGACTGATGGCGATCCCGTGCTGGGCCACGGGCATACCGGGTGAGTTGTCGTGCAACAACTCCCAGGGCTGAGCCAGCGACTCCGGTATCGCCGATCGCAGCACCAGTTCCGTCGGCTTGCCCTCGGACGCCCGATCGCGCAGTACGTCGTAGGCGGCGACCGCGGCGTCGGTCCGGAACACCGCGCCGAACATCCGCCGACCCCACTCCGGCAGGCGAGCGGCGATCCGCGTGCCCCGGTCCTCGTAGACGCTGAAGGGTGCGCTCAGGTACTCCTCCAGATACCACCGCAGGTCGGCCACATCCTCGCCGGTCAGCGGTAGCGTGAACTCGGCCGAGTCGATCACCGGGCAGGACGGCCCACCGTCCGGGACAATGGCCAGCGACATCCGCCCGGCAGGGCCCAGATCGATCACGATGCGGTCCACCACGCAGACACCAGAGCCCCTCTCGCTGAGGTATTCGCCAGGCCGACGGCGGCCGTTACCTGGTTTGGGGTGTGCCGCCCACGTGGCGACAACGCGGTGCGCCAACCGCTGTCACCAGGGCGAAAAACCGATGGCGGGGTCCGCCCGTGAGCTCGACCACGACCTCTGCCACCAACCTTCACAGCACGATAAATCGGTCTGGAATCATGACGAGTTCCAGACCGGAGCAGCATCGGCGGCCGCCGGTCACAGTGCGACGGGTCGGTTTCCGTACGCCGTTTCCAACGCATGCTGACGGTCGTTCCGGAAGTCCCGGCAGCGTTTCCCGAACCGGGCCGGACCGGACGGACGTCCGTGGGCGATTCCTATCGGCGGACAGGCTCCCCGACGCGATCACGCATCTCGGGATCGATTCGCACCGGCGATGATGCGAGCGGCCCGCTCACCGATCCTGGGCCGATCAGCAGGAGGGCGTGCGCCAGTGCGCGCGGGCGCCGCGGCGCGACGGAGGGCACGGCCGGACTCACCGGCGTAGAGTGACGCGGTCGCTCCAGACCTCGGCGATCTGCCGGTCGACGTCCGGCGAGATGGTCCACAATGGATAGTGCCGGGACGGGAGAACAGCATGGATCTGGGGCTGGACGGCAAGATCGCTGTCGTGACAGGTGCGAGTAAGGGCATCGGGCTGGCAGTCACCCGCGCGCTGGCCGCCGAAGGCGTGCGCGTGTTCGCCGGTGCCAGGGAGCTGACCGACGACCTGGCGGCCCTCGTGGAGAGCGGCAAGGTGCAGCAGGTGAAGGTCGACCTGTCGACCCCCACCGGGCCTGCGCAGCTCGTCGCGGCAGCGGCCGACGGCGGCAGGCTGGACATCCTGGTCAACAACGTCGGCGCGGTCACCCCAAGGCTGACCGGGTTCCTGAACGTGACCGACGAGCAATGGCTCGCCTCGCTGAACCTCAACCTGCTGGCCGCGGTCCGCACGACCCGCGCCGCGCTGCCGGTCATGCTCGCCGCCGGGCGGGGCAGCATCGTGACCATCAGCTCGGTCAACGCCTTCCTGCCGGACCCGTCCATCATCGACTACAGCGCCGCGAAGGCAGCCCTGACGAACTTCTCGAAGTCCTTGTCCAAGGAAGTGGGGCCGCGGGGCATCCGGGTCAACTCCATCAGCCCCGGCCCGGTCGCCACCGACCTGTGGCTCGGCGACCACGGCGTGGCCTCCACCGTCGCGGCGGCTGGTGGCGGCGATCCGGCAAGCGTCGCAGGCGAAGTAGCCGCCCAGGCCGCGACAGGCAGGTTCACCCAACCTCACGAGATCGCCGACCTCGTCGCGTACCTGGCCAGCGACCGCTCGGGCAACATGACCGGCGCCGACGTCACCATCGACGGCGGCCTGATCACCACGCTCTGACGTGTCAGTAGATCGCGGTGGCCGCGCGCAGTGCCCACACGATGGTGGACAGGCCAGGCAGCCAGCGGTGATTGGGCTGCGGTGCGACGACCCAGGAGCAAGGACCCGTGCCGGTGTGGCTGGGCGGCAACGGAATCATCGAGCCACGCTCGATGACCGTCGCGGCGATGTTCGGCAGCGTGTCGGAGGTCACCACGGAGTCGGCCTCGGCGATGAACACCAGCCACGGTTCCGGCCGCATCACCCTGACCACCGGCCCGTCGGTGCCCGCCTGACGCAGCAGTCGCAGCACGGCTTCGCCCAGGCTCTGGCGCATCTCCACGCCACAGAAACCCGAGGTCGTCTCCAGCAGGATGGAGGAGCCGACCACCCTGACCGGCCAGCCCCACGCTTTGGGCGCGACCGCGGCGCCACCGCGGGCGGACTCCGCGATCCCGCTGCCGCTCCGGACCACCGTGCTGCTCGATTGCATGATCTCGCCTCCGCGATGAGACTGAATCTCGGAAGTACAGTACTGAGTATCATGACTCCCGAAGGCCGGCCACGGCACGTGGCCTGCGTCACACATCAAGGGGCACCACATGGCTGACCGCCCGGTCAAGGAGCGCCTGAGTGAGGCGGCGTTCGCGCTGTTCGAGGAACGTGGCTACGAGGGCACCACCGTCGACGAGATCGCGGAGCGCGCCGGCGTGGGCAGAGCGACCTTCTTCCGCACGTTCCGGTCGAAGGAGGACGTCATCTTCCCCGACCACGAAGCCGTCCTGCGCACGGTCGATGCCCGACTGGCCGGCGCCACACCGAAGACGGCGCTGGTCGCGGTGTCCGAAGCCATTCGCCTGGTGCTGATGCACTACCTGGCCGAGGGCGACGTGGCCCGCAGCAGGTACCGCCTGAGCCGCAGTGTGCCCGCGTTGCGGATCCGGGAGATCGCCGGCACCCACCAGTACCAGCAGGTGTTCCGCGCTTTCATTCACGAATGGCTGGGCGCGGGCCCTGACACAGCACTCAAGGCCGAACTCATGGCGGCGGCGGTGGTCACCACGCACAACCACGTGCTGCGCCGTTGGCTACGCGGGCTGACGCAGGAGCCGGAGGCGGAGTTCGACGGGGCGATGACCCAGACCCTTGCCCTGTTCACGGATAACGCATCAGCAACGGGCACGACATCGGTCATCGTGCTGCACACCACCCAGGACCTGGACACGGTACTCCCCAAACTGCGCACCGTTTTCGGCGAAGCCTCACCCTGATCCGCCGAGCCACACGGCACCGCCGCACAGTCGGTCCGGAGTGGACGCACCCCCGCCGAACCCAGGGTCCCGGGGATGGCCGCTCGGCCACGACGCTCGCGGATCACTGACGAGGTGGCGTCGCCTGTGCGGCGGCCCGGCGCAGGACCGCCAGCTGCGGGTCCCACGATGGCGGGGTGTGGGCGGCGACCAGTCTGTGCAGCGCGCGGTGGGCCCGGGGAGCCGTCGTGCCCGCCTCCTCGGCTCGTTCCAACCGGCCCAGTGCGCTGCGGACCAGCTCGCCGCCGACCGAGCGCAGCGGCTCCGGTGGCAACAATGATGGCGGGCCACCGGTCAGCGGTGATGTCGTGTCGGCGTCCCGGTGGCCGAGGGCCATGCGGCCCAGAATCCGGCCGAACAGCGCGCTCGGCGCTACGCCGTTGCCGGAAAACCCTGTGGCGTACAGGACATTGCCATCCTCACCGAACCGGCCCGCGAACGGCAGATGACCTGGTGCCCGGTCGACCGGCCCGCCCCACGCCCTCGCCAGCGACACATCGGCGAACCGCGGGAACCAGCGGCGGAAGTCCTGCGCGACGGCGTCGACGACGAGCGGGTCGTAGAAGTGCCGTGCCCGGACCCGGCCCGCCACGCCGAGCGCGCCGCCACCTCTGCCGAATGCGATCCGGCGGTCGGTGGTGACCTGCGCGTAGTGCACCATCAGCCGCGCGTCGCCCAGCAGCTCGCCGTTCGCCCACGGCAGTTCAGCCACCCGTTCACCGAGCGGCTCGGTCAGCACGATGTGGCTGGCCACCGGGATGGTCGCTCGCCGCAACTCGGGCACCTGGGCGCTCCACGCTCCCAGCCCCAGCACGACACGGTCGCACTCGACGTGGCCCGCCGGCGTCACGACCCGAGGCGTTCGCCCGTGCCGCAGTTCGACCATCGGCGTCGACTCGTAGATCGTCACGCCGAGTTCCAGCGCCACCCGCCGCAGGCCCCGCGCGAGCAACGCGGGCTGCACGGCGGCCGCGTCGGTGTGCCGCGCGCCGCCAAATGGGACAGGCGACCCAGTCCGCTGCCGCAATTCCCCGGCAGAAAGAGTTTCCAGCATCTCGCTACGACCCAGTTCCCGGCCGGTACGCACCGCGGGTTCCCACGCGCCTACCTGTGCCTGCGCGCCGGCCACCCACATCGCGCCGCGCCGCCGCAGCTGGCAGTCGATGTCGTGCTCGCAGCAGAACGTCTCGATCCGGTCGATCGCCCACTGTGCGCGGTCGGCCAGCCGTAGCGCCTCGGCCGCGCCGAAACGCGCGACGAGGCCGTCCAGCTCGTCGAACCAACCCGTGGCCCAGCCACCGTTGCGCCCGCTCGCACCCGCCCCGCAGAACTCGCGCTCGATCAGCACGACGCGGGTGTCCGGTGCCTGCTGCCGCAGCTCGATCGCCGTCCACAAGCCGACATAGCCGCCGCCGACCACGCACACGTCCGCGCGCACCGGCCCGGCCAACGGTGGGCACGGGGCACCGGGGTCCGCACCCAGCGCCTGCTCCAGCCACCACACGCCGTACGGGGGTGCGGCCCCCTTGCTCACAGCTGGGCCCACGCCCTGGTCAGCACGTCACGCAGCACCTGCTCGATCTCGGCGAAGTGCTCGGGGCCGCAGATCAGCGGCGGCGCGAGCTGCACCACCGGTTCGCCTCGGTCGTCGGCGCGGCAGTACAGGCCCGCGTCGAACAGCTCCCTGGACAGGAAGCCGCGCAGCAGCCGGTCGCACTCGTCGGCGTCGAAGGTCTCCCTGGTCGCCTTGTCCTTGACCAGTTCGATGCCGTAGAAGTAGCCGTCGCCGCGCACGTCGCCGACGATCGGCAGGTCGGACAAGCCGTTGAGGGCGGCGCGGAAGGCCTCCTCGTTGTCCAGCACGTGCTTGTTGAGGCCCTCGCGTTCGAACAGGTCGAGGTTGGCCATCGCCACGGCCGCGGACACGGGATGCCCGCCGAAGGTGTAGCCGTGCGGGAACGAGTTTCCCTTCTGGTAGAACGGTTCGGCGATCCGGTCGGACACGATCGCCGCGCCGATCGGCGAGTAGCCGGACGTCATGCCCTTGGCGCAGGTGATGATGTCGGGTACGTAGTGGAACTTGTCGCAGCCGAACATCGTGCCCAGCCGGCCGAACGCGCAGATCACCTCGTCCGACACCAGCAGCACGTCGTAGGTGTCGCAGATCTCGCGCAGCCGGTCGAAGTATCCGGGTGGCGGCGGGAAGCAGCCGCCGGAGTTCTGTACCGGCTCGACGAACACCGCGGCCACCGTGTCCGCGCCCTCGGCGAGGATCGCCTGCTCGACGCGATCGGCGGCCCAGCGGCCGAACGCCTTCAGATCGACGCCCAGATCGGCCACGCCGCTGGTCTCCGCGGCCCGGTAGAAGTTGGTGTTCGGTACCTTGTGCGCCCCTGGCACGAGCGGCTCGAAGTACTTCTTCGCGTCCGGCAGCCCCGTGATCGACAGCGCGCCGTGCGGTGTGCCGTGGTACGCGATCGACCGGCTGATCACCTTGTGCTTGTAGGGTTTTCCGGTCAGTTTGAAGTACTGCTTGGCCAGTTTCCACGCGGTCTCGACGGCCTCGCCGCCACCGGTGGTGAAGAAGACCTTGTTGAGGTCGCCGGGAGCTTCGCCCGCCAGCCGGTCGGCCAGTTCGACAGCGCGCGGGTGGGCGTAGGACCACACGGGGAAGAACGCCAGTTCGGTGGCCTGCCGGTAGGCGGCCTCGGCCAGCTCGACCCTGCCGTGTCCGGCCTGCACCACGAACAAACCGGACAGACCGTCGAGGTACCGCTTGCCGTGCACGTCGTAGATGTAGGCGCCATCGCCGCGCACGATGGTCGGTACCGGATTGTCCTTGTAGGAGGACATGTCCGTGAAGTGCATCCACAGGTGGTCGTAGGCGGATCGGGACAACGCGTCCGCGTCCAGCTCGACGCGAACGGCATCGCTGATGTCGGTCATCGGGTTCCCCATGAGTAGGTCTGCTTGCACAAGCGCAGGTACACGAAGCTCTCCGTGCTGCGCACCTCGGGAATCGACCGGATGCGCTGGTTGATGACGTCCAGCAGGTGGTCGTCGTCGACGCAGACGACCTCGACGATCAGGTCGAACGCGCCCGCGGTGAGCACGACGTAGTCGACCTCGGTCATGTCCGCGAGTTCCTGGGCCACCTTGCGGGTGTCGCCCTCGCAGCGCACGCCGATCATCGCCTGCCTGCGGAAGCCGAGGGTGAGTGGATCGGTCACCGCGACGATCTGCATGACCCCGCCGTCGATCAGCTTCTGCACGCGTTGCCGCACCGCGGCCTCGGACAGGCCGATGGCCTTGCCGATGCTCGCGTAGGGGCGCCTGCCGTCCTGCTGGAGCTGCTCGATGATGGCCTTGGACAAGTCGTCGAGCACCACCGAGGACGTGCCTGTCTGCTGCCGGGATTCGGTGGACACAACCGTCATCCTGACGACCTGTGCCGTGGTTTGGCAAGGGCTTTACGAGGGAATCCGCATCTCAACGGGGTATCTTGTCGCCGAATTCGTCGTGATCGACCCCCCACACTATCGACTCCGCACCGAGGCCGACCTGCGGTTCTGTCCGCCACCGAGATCGTCGCCGGGGTTACGTTGCTGAAAAGAATCGGTCGTCAAATCGGACCTTCTCAACGGAATCCCTTGTCGATGCCTGTCAGCTCTGTCACTATCCCCAGGCATACCGGAGCCGCACGGCATCGACGAAGGGCCAGGCATGCACCAGTACATCGCGGGCCGCGAATGCGACGGCAGCGCGGCGGAGCGATTCACCGTGACAGATCCGGCGACGGGTGAGGCGATCACCGACTACCCGCTGGCCGACGCATCGGACGTGGCTGCGGCCGTCGAGGCCGCGCGGGCCGCACTGCCCGAGTGGGCGGGCGCGACACACGCCGAACGCGCCGCCGCGCTGTACCGGCTTGGTGGCCTGCTGACCGAGCGCACCGACGAGATCGCGCGGACCGAATCCCAGCAGACCGGCAAGCCGATTCGCCTGGCCGCCGATTTCGACGTGCCTGGCGCGGCCGATTGCGCCGAGTTCTTCGCCGGCGCCGCGCGCAACCCGCAGGGCGTCGCCACCGGTGAGTACTCCGGCGAGCACACCTCGTCCATCCGCCGCGAACCCGTCGGTGTCATCGGGTCGATCGCGCCGTGGAACTACCCGCTCGGCATGGCCGCGTGGAAGGTGCTGCCCGCGGTCGCGGCAGGCAACACGATCGTCCTCAAGCCCGCCGAGATCACGCCGCTGACCGCGCTGTCGCTCGCGCAGGCCTGCACCGACGCGGGTATGCCCGCCGGGGTGGTCAACATCGTCGCGGGCACCGGCCCGGTCGCGGGTGAGGCGCTGGTCAGCCACCCGGACGTGGACATGGTGTCGTTCACCGGGTCGACCCCGGTGGGTCGGCGGGTGATGGAGCTGGCCTCGCGCACGGCCAAGCGCGTGCACCTGGAACTGGGCGGCAAGGCACCGTTCGTCGTGTTCGACGACGCCGACCTGGAGGCCGCCGTGCACGGCGCCGTGGCCGGCGCGCTGATCAACACCGGCCAGGACTGCACAGCCGCCACCAGGGCGTACGTGCACGCCTCCCGGTTCGACGAGTTCGTCGAGGGCGTGGCCGAGCTGTTCGGCAACGTGAGGCTCGGCGGCCAGTTCGACCCGGCCACCGACATCGGACCGGTCATCTCACGCAAACAGCAGGAACGCGTCGCCGGGTTCGTGGACCGTGCGCGCGCGGCAGGCGCGACCGTGGTCACCGGCGGCGAGATCCCCGGCGGCGACCTGGCCAAGGGTGCGTTCTACCCACCCACGCTGATCACCGGCGCGTCGCAGGACTCGGAGATCGTGCAGCGCGAGGTGTTCGGCCCGGTGCTGGTGGCGTTGCCGTTCGACACCGACGACGAGGCGATCGCCCTGGCCAACGACGTCGACTACGGCCTGGCTGCCTCGGCGTGGACCCGCGACACGTACCGCGCCCAACGCGCGACGCGCGAGATCCAGGCCGGCTGTGTGTGGATCAACGACCACATCCCGCTGATCTCCGAGATGCCGCACGGCGGCTACAAGGCATCCGGCTTCGGCAAGGACATGTCCATGTACGCGTTCGAGGAGTACACGCAGGTCAAACACGTCATGCAGGACATTACCGGGGTCGCCCGCAAGGAATGGCACCGCACGATCTTCCATATCTGACCGGACCACCCCCATGACCTGACCATGCCCGGATCGAAAGGCCCACCGATGACCGACCCACGTGAGGCGTCCGAGATCATCGCCGACCTGGCGAAATACGAGAATCGCACCAGGAGGAACTCGCTGTCCGCCGGGCTGTCCCGCCGGTCGATGCTGCGAGGGGTCGTATTCGGCGGTGCCGCGATCGCCGGGGCGCGGGTGCTCGCCGCGTGCGGCGTGTCGGCGGCAGGCAGTCAGGCGGTGCCCCCCGCGAAGGCCGTCGGCCTCGCGGCGGCGAAGGACTTCTCCGACACCGAGAAGGTCCTGAACTTCTCCAACTGGCCCGCCTACATCGACGTCGCCGACAAGAACCAGAACGACCACCCGACGCTGGACGCGTTCACCAAGCAGACCGGCATCCAGGTGAAATACGTCGAGGAGATCAACGACAACAACGACTTCTACACCAAGATCGACCCGGCGCTGGCCGCGCACAAGGACACCGGCCGGGACCTCGTGGTGCTGTCCGACTTCATGATCCCGAAGCTGCGGCAGCTCAACTACATCCAGGAGCTCGACACCAAGCTGGTGCCCAACAAGGCCAACATGCTGCCCTCGATGCTCAACGACCCGATCGATCCCGGCCGCCGGTTCTCGATGCCGTGGGCATCGGGTTTCACCACGATCGCCTACAACTCCGATCTGGTGCACGAGCCGATCACGTCCATCGCGGAGCTGTTCACCCGGCCCGACCTGAAGGGCCGGGTGACGCTGTTCGCCGAGATGGAGGACACGGTCGCGTTCGCGTTGCTGGCCAACGGCAAGGACCCGGCCAAGTTCACCGACGACGACTTCGCCGCCGCGCTGGACTACATCAAGCAGGCCAAGTCGGCAGGCCAGGTCAGGCAGTTCAACGGCAACGACTACCTCAGCGACTTCCAGCAGGGCAACACCGCGGCGACCATGGCCTACTCCGGTGACGTGGCCCAGCTCGGCCAGCCCAACCTGAAGACGGTCGACCTGCCCAAGGAGGGCATGTTGTCCTGGTCGGACAACATGGTCATCCCGAACTACGCGCGGCACAAGAAAAACGCCGAGACGCTGATGAACTTCTACTACCAGCCGGCCATCGCCGCGGAGCTCAACGACTACATCGACTACATCCCGGCGGTGAGCGGTGCGGTGGCCGCGCTGGCGAAGCTCGACCCGGACACCGCGAAGGTGCCACTGATCGCGCCGACCCAGGAGATGCTGACGAAGGCCCGGCCGTTCAAGGCGCTGACCGTGTCCCAGCTGGACAGCTACACCGAGCAGTTCCAGCAGATCAGCGGGCAGTGACCAGGATGACGGCGGAGCACGCGGTGGGAGCCGACATCAGCGGTGACCTGCGCCTGGAGAACCTGAGCAAGAGGTTCGGCGGCTTCACCGCCGTGGACGACATCTCGCTGGTCGTCGGGCAGGGTTCGTTCTTCGCGCTGCTCGGGGCGTCGGGCTGCGGCAAGACCACGACGCTGCGGATGGTGTCCGGCCTGGAGGACCCGTCGGCGGGCCGGATCTTCCTCGGCGAGCGGGACATCACCGGCTACAAGCCGCACCAGCGGCCGGTGAACACGGTGTTCCAGAACTACGCGCTGTTCCCGCACCTGGACGTGGCCGAGAACGTGGCGTTCGGGCTGCGCAGGCGGGGCGTCAAGAACGTGCGCGAGCCGGTGGCCGCGATGCTCGACCTGGTCGAGCTGGGCCATCTGGCCAAACGCAAGCCCACCCAGCTCTCCGGCGGCCAGCAGCAGCGGGTCGCGGTCGCCAGGGCGCTGATCAACCAGCCGAGGGTGCTGCTGCTGGACGAGCCGCTGGGCGCACTGGACCTGAAACTGCGGCGGCAGATGCAGATCGAGCTCAAACGCATCCAGACCGAGGTCGGCCTCACGTTCGTGCACGTCACGCACGATCAGGAAGAGGCCATGACGATGGCCGACACGATCGCGGTGATGAACGCGGGCCGCATCGAACAGCTCGGCTCGCCCGCGGACCTCTACGAACACCCGGCCAGCACGTTCGTGGCCAACTTCCTAGGTCGCTCCAACCTGGTCGGCGGGCACGTGACCGGGATCGACGGCGACGTGGTCGCGGTGGCCGCTCAGGGCAGGCAGCTGCACATCCCGGCGAGTGGCTGCCGGGTGACCAGCGGGCCGGTGATCGTGGGCGTGCGGCCGGAGAAGGTGCGCATCGCCAAGTCCGTCGACGACGTGCCGCACGACCACAACGCACTGCCCGGCGGGGTGGTCACCGACGCGTCGTTCATCGGTGTGTCGACGCAGTACCTGGTGCGGATGGGCTGGGGCGAGGAACTCGCCGTGTTCGAGCAGAACACCGGCGCGGAGATCCTCCGGCCGGGCACCGACGTCACGCTGCACTGGCATCCCGACCAGACCTTCGGGTTGGACGGTGCCCAGGACATCGAGGCGGGCGTCGAGATGGACGAGGAAGCCGCGACGTGAGCGGCGAGGCCCTGCCCCGCGACGGCGAGGAGCGAGCATGAGCGCATCCGTGACCGTCGCCGAGGACGTCCGCCCGTCCACGGACGACAGCGAGCAGCCGGCAGGCCGCCGCAGGCGCCGCCGCTGGCTGCCCTACCTGCTGTTGCTGCCCGGCGTGTTGTGGCTGGTGATGTTCTTCCTGGTGCCGATCCTCAGTGCGGTATCGGGCTCGGTCCAGACCGGCAGCCTGGACACCGGGTTCGTGCTGGCGTGGCGCTGGGCCAACTACTCGGACGCGCTGACCCAGTACCACACGGAGCTGCTGCGGTCGCTGCTGTACTCGGTGCTGTGCACGATCGGCTGCCTGGTGCTGGCCTACCCGCTGACGTACTTCATCGCGTTCAAGGCGGGCAAGTGGAAGAACTTGCTGCTCGCGCTGGTGATCGTGCCTTCGTTCACCAGCTTCCTCATCCGCACCATCGCGTGGAAGACGATCCTGTCCGACAACGGGTTCGTGGTGCACGTGCTCAACGTCCTGCACATCACCAACGTGCTGTCCGCCGTCGGCCTCACCCAGGGCGACCACGTGCTGGCCAGCCCGGCGGCCGTGGTGTGCGGCATGATCTACAACTTCCTGCCGTTCACCGTGCTGCCGCTGTACGCGTCGCTGGAGAAGATCGATCCGCGACTGCACGAAGCGGCGCGGGATCTCTACTGCACACCGTTTCGCACGTGGCGGCGGGTCACGCTGCCACTGTCCATGCCCGGCTTGGTCGGCGGCACCCTGCTCACGTTCATCCCGGCGGTGGGTGACTACATCAACGCGCAGCTGCTGGGCAACCCGAACACGACGGTGATCGGCCAGAAGATCGAGGACCTGTTCCTGCGCAACCCGTTGGGTTATCCCATCGGTTCGGCGATCTCCGTGGTGATGATGGTCGTGGTGCTGGCCATCGTGCTGACCTACATCAAGCGGGCCGGAACGGAGGACGTGTTCTCATGAGTACGCAGCTCCGCCAGACCCGCCACACCGGTCCGCTGAACTGGGCCAGGGAGCACGTGCTCGCCTTCGTGGCGCTGCTGGTCTTCGTGTTCCTGCTGGCGCCCAACGCCGTCATGCTGGTGTTCTCGTTCAACCAGCCGATCGGCAAGTACAACTACATCTGGCACCAGTTCTCACTGTCCGCCTGGGCGCATCCGTGTGCCGTGGGCGGCCTGTGCACGAGCCTGCGGCTGTCGCTGGAGATCGGTGCCGTGGCGACGGTGCTGGCCACGCTGCTGGGCACGATGGTCGCCTTCGCGGTCGTCCGCCACCGGTTCCGCGCCCGCTCCGCGATCAACACATTGCTGTTCCTGCCGATGGCCGCGCCCGAGGTCGTCATGGGCGCGACGCTGCTGACGCTGTTCTTCAACCTGGTCGGCCCGGGTTCGCTCGGCTTCTGGACGATCACCATCGCGCACGTGATGTTCAGCCTCAGTTACGTCGTCGTGACGGTGAAGTCCCGGCTGGCGGGCATGGACCCGACACTGGAGAACGCCGCCGCGGACCTGTACGCGACGCCTCGGCAGACGTTCCTGAAGATCACGCTGCCGCTGGTCGCACCGGGCATCGCTGCCGCCGCGCTGCTGGCGTTCGCACTGTCCATCGACGACTACATCATCACCGCCCTGACCGCGGGCAGCTCCGAGACGTTCCCGATGTTCGTCTTCGGTTCGGTGCAGCGTGCCGTCCCGCCGCAGATCGACGTGATCGGCTCGATGATGCTGCTGATCACGATGGCCGTGATCGCGCTGTCCCTGGGCGTCAACCAGTTCCGGGCGCGGCGATAACCCATGCGTGCCCCGCGCGCACAGTTCGCCGGCGCCCGGCGGGTGCCCTTCTGGCTGGACGATCCGGACCGGCCAGAGCCGCTGCCCGCGCTGACCGGTCGCACCGGCACCGATCTCGTGGTCGTCGGCGGCGGGTACAGCGGGTTGTGGACGGCGTTGCTGGCCAGGCAGCGCGATCCCGGTCGTGGTGTGGTGCTGCTGGAGGCGGCAAGGATCGGCTGGGCAGCGTCCGGGCGCAACGGCGGCTTCTGTGATGCGTCGCTGACCCACGGCCTGGCCAACGGCATCGCCCACTTTCCGGGTGAGGTCAAGGAACTGGAGCGGCTCGGAGCGGACAACCTCGACGCGATCGAGGCGACCGTGCGCGAGTACGGCATCGACTGCGACTGGCAGCGCAACGGCACGCTGGACGTGGCGACCGAGGACCATCAGGTGGCCGAGCTGCGCGAGTACGCGGAGCTGGCAGCCGAGTACGGCGGCGTCGAGTTCCTCGACGGCCCGGCGGCGAGGGCCGAGGTCGACTCCCCCACCTACCTGGCGGCGACCTGGGACCGGACGAGCACGGCGATCGTGAACCCGGCCCGGCTGGCGTGGGGGCTGCGGGACGCGTGCCTGGCGTCGGGAGTGCGGATCGCGGAGTCGAGCCGGGTGCGCGGGATCGAGTCGACCGGCAGCGGCATGACGGTACGCGGCGACGGCTTCGAGGTGTCAGCGCCGAAGGTCGCGCTGGGCACCAATGCCTTCCCGGCGCTGGTGCGCCGCGCTCGGCCGTACGTGGTGCCGGTGTACGACTACGTGCTGGTCACCGAACCGCTGTCCGACGGGCAACTCGCGGACATCGGGTGGCGGCACCGGCAGGGTGTCGGCGATGCCGGGAACCAGTTCCACTACTACCGGCTCACCCGGGACAACCGGATCCTGTGGGGCGGCTACGACGCGATTTACCACTACGGCAACCGGATCGGTGCACGACTGGACCAGCGGCCTGCCACGTTCGAGAAGCTGGCTGAGCACTTCTTCGCCACGTTCCCGCAACTGGCGGGCGTGCGGTTCACCCACATGTGGGGCGGCGCGATCGACACGTGCACCCGGTTCTGCCCATTCTTCGGCACGTCCCACCGCGGCCGGGTCGCGTACGTCGCGGGCTACACCGGATTGGGCGTCGGCGCGACGCGGTTCGGCGCGAACGTAGTGCTCGACCTGCTGGACGGCACGCCCACTGAGCGCACCGAGCTGGAATTGGTCCGGCGCAAGCCGCTGCCATTCCCACCGGAGCCGCTGCGCTATGTCGGCGTGCAACTGACCAGGGCGTCACTCGCGGCGGCCGATCGCCATCGCGGTCGGCGGAACCTGTGGCTGCGCACGCTGGACCGATTCGGGGCCGGATTCAACAGCTGATCCGGAGATCATCGACGGTCGCGGAGAGTAGGCTGCGTGATCCAGCGCCTCCTGTCCCAGGGCGCGAGCCAGCACCCGAGCCGACAGACAGGACGTGCCATGACCGAGCCCGCACCACAGCATCAGGACCAGCTCGACGAGCTGCTGAGCGGCGGTGCCGCGACGGGGCACTGGACCGCGGATCCCGCGCGGTCGTCGATCAGCTTTGCCGTCAAGCACTTCTGGGGCCTGATCTCGGTCCGAGGCACCTTCGGACAGTTCACCGCCGAAGGCGACGTGACGCCGGACGGGGCCGCCACCGGCCAGGTGACCATCGACGCAGCCTCGGTCGACACCAAGAACAAGCGACGTGACGACCACCTGCGCTCGTCGGACTTCTTCCACGCCGAGGAACACCCGCACATCGTCATCGCGGTCACGTCGGCCGAGGCGACCGGCCCGGCGGACCTGGCCTGCCACGGCACGATGACAGCAGGCGGCCAGTCCCGACCGCTGGAGTTCACGGCGCACGTCGACGACATCGCGGTGGACGCGGTGACCCTGCGCAGCGACATCACGATCGACCGCACGGAGCACGGCATGACCTGGAACCCCATGGGCATGACGGCGAAGACCGTCACCGCGACGGCCTTGGTGCGCTGGGTCAGGTCATAGCCGGGCTCTGTCCACTCCGGAGCACCGGCACTCGCGGAGCTCGACCGGGCCACCCACACGACCCGGAGCGCTCCTTCACAGACAGCCGATCTTGACGCCAGCTTTGGTGGTGTCAAGAGGAATCCGCGCCGGCGGGTGCTCCCGCGGCGACGGCGAAACCGCTCTTGAAGTCACCGCTGCCGCCATCGGCCACCGGTCGCCGCGCCATCCGGCCGCTGGTCTGCTCGTCCGGCCTGCCGCCACACGTCGTGTGCTCCCGGGCCGACACCTGCTGCGCCGCATTAGAGCTGCTCACACAATAACTGTTCGGCTCGCGTCGCCCAGGCACGCCAGCTGCGGCGTTGTCGTCGGCCCCGGTACAACAGCGGTACCGGGGCCTCCTTCGCCTAATGAGAGCTGCAGGTCAGTCATCAGGCAGACTCGCATCCGGTAGCCGCCGGCAGGTGAGCACCTCCTTCGCCCGGACCCTTTCGGGGAGTCCTGTCGCAAGATCGTGCCCCTGCCGGTCGCCGGGAGAACAGATCGCTGATGGGATGTCGTGCCTACCCCCCGGGGCGTGAGCACTGTTCATTGCAGCCGGCGCACCTGGACGCCGCTCCCTGATCGAACGCCATCGTGTTAGCAGCTCTTACTGGCCGACTTCACCGGCGGTCCGCTGCCGACCAACCAGACCGGCCGCACGACGAGCGCCTTGCGGTGGCGTCGGACGAACTTCACCGCATCGGCATGCCGACGCGACTTGTCGAGGGCCGGCGACCATCACGGCCGCGTGGCCGGTCACGTCGGTGACGTCCCTCGCGTGGTGCACGTCCACGGCGCCTTGCTCTCTCGCAGCGACTGTCCGATCCTGCCCGCGATTCCGGCGGTGCCGCCGTTCTCGGTGCCCTGGGCACCAGCACACGTTGTCCGGTCATGGCGCATCTCTTTCCGGCGAAGGGCCTTGAGTCCTCGGTCCGCCGGTCCACACCACGCGACCAAGGCCGGACGGCCGTGAGCGTCGCACGCCGGCTGCCTGCATGACGGTATCGTCCGGTTACTGTGAGTACAGGTAGTCGGATACCTGGCACCATCTCCCGCGGCAGGCCGGGGTTACCTGCGACCTCGGTCCGGCGTTGGGACATTCGCAGCAGCGCGGACCCCGGTTTGGTCCAGTCCGCAACCCGTCGGATGACTGGGCGGTATCGCCTCGGGACGCTGAGCTACCTACCTGACCAATCGGCTGAAGACCCGGTGGGTGCGGTGAGTGCGGTCTATTGTGGTCACCTACAGTGGGTACAGACCGGCCCGGGCGGACGCGTCACACAGAGTTGCCGACTGCGAACACGACGAGATCACCGCGACGCCAACCGAGCGATTGTTGTCTGAGGCATATATTGTCCTGTGCAAGACTTGGCTGTGATCGCGAAGTCTGCCGATTGGTCTTGAAGGTGTGACCATGACCGGTGATACGCAGCGGATGAACGAGCTGAGGAATGCCGCGCCGGTCCGCCCGCGCAGGCAGACCAGCCGAGTGATCCTGGCGGTCGTGCCGATCGGCTTATGGTCGGTCAGCCTCGTGTTCGACGTCGCCTCGCGCGTGATGGGCGCGCCGGCCTTCTTCACCCAGGCCTCGATGCCGCTGATCGGGCTGGGTGTGTTCGTCGCGTTGGTCGCCGCCATGACTGGAGTCGTGGATCTTCTCGCGACCAGGCCCGGCACCCGGGTGTTTCGCGCCAGCCTGGCGCACCTGGCGGTCAGTCTTGTGGTGATCGGCGCCTACATCGGCAACTTCTGCTGGCGCGACGCGATCCTCTTCGAGTCCGTACCGGTCCCGATCGGTCCGCTCGTGCTGTCCGCGGTGAGCCTGACCGTACTGGTGGTGGCCACCTCGGTCTGCGGCCTGCCCGCGTCCGGCACGGTCGTCGGATCCAGTCGCCGCGCGGCTCGTCGACCGGTGGTTCGCCGCCTGCCTCGGTGAACGCTTCGAGTGCCTCGACCGGCTGGGTACGACGCCATAGCGGCATCTCGGCCACGATGCGGGCGATCTCCCGGCGGCGCTGCCGAGCGACGCGGGTGACCGTGCCGGTGCCGCTCAGGTCGAGGACGACCTCACTGCGGGACTGCGGGTCGACCTGCCGGTCGAGGAGGCCGGCCGCGATCAGCCGCTCGATCAGCCGGTTGATCGTCGACGGGTGCACGCTCAGATGCTCCGCCGGCACGGACTGCTTCATCGCGCCCTCGTACCCAGCACGACGGGCAGGCGGAACCGAGGAATCGTGATCGTCTCGTCCACCGCGGCGATCGGGCCGGCGGAGACGGCGACGAGCAGCCGAGACGCGGTGAGCACCGCGTCGGCGACCGGTCGGCATCCCCGCGGACCGACTGTGTCGTTCCAGCCCTGGCCGGCTGCTGATTTGTAGCGGGTTCCGGCACGTCAGGTCGGCGGCTGTCGCCGATCTCAACCATCAGTAACCGGACGGCGAGAGCGAGCAGCCCCGCCGCACAGGTCGGGCGACGGGGCTGTTCGCAGAGCCGAGCCAGGACTACAGGGCCAGCTGGGGAATCCGGTTGTCGACCAGCTGCGTGTACTCGCCGTCCTCCGGGATCAGACCCCAGGCCACCATCCACTCGTAGGTGCGCTGGAACTGCTCGGCCGGGTACGGGGCGGGCGCGGTGTAGCGCAGCCGCTCGCGGCGGAAGTCCTCCGGTGCCAGGGCGACGATGTCCTCGGGGACGTCCGCGATCAGGTAGTGCAGGTAGGGCTTCGGGTCCTCGTTGATCTTGTTGACCGCCTTGATCACCGCGCGCTGGATGGCCTCGAAGGTCTCCGGCGCGAGGTCGGGGCTGGCGATCTCCGAGCCGACGTAGTACGCCTCGACGATCAGCTTGTAGCCCAGCTTCTCGGCCACGGTGATCCACGGCTCCATCACGGCCGCCGCGTCGACCCGGCCGTCACGCAGCGCCTCGAACCGCTCACGCGGGCCGCCGACGTGCACGACCTTGATCTCGTCCTTGCGCACGAAGCCTTCCAGCGACTGGATGCCGATGTAGTGCGAGCCGTGGTGGAAGTTCACCGCGACGGTGCGGTTGGCCAGGTCCTGCGGGTGGGTGGCCGGGTCGTCCGGCCGCACGAAGATGGCCTGGCTGCCGACCGCTGCCCGCTTGCTGACCACCTGGCCGCCGACGCCGCTGTCGTAGGACCGGCGGATCTGACCCCACTCGCAGGCCCGGTACAGCGTCGCGTCACCGGTCTCGAACGACGACGCGCTGAACGACGAGATCAGCTTGTGGTCCTCGACCGGCGTGATGGCCGCGTCGCGCTCGCCCTTGCGGACCAGCTCCAGTTCCAGCCCTTCCTCGGCGAAGTATCCCTCGTCGCGGGCCACGAAATAGGGCAGCGAGAAGATGGGGCTCGATGTCTCGCTGACGATCTTCTTGAGTGCCATGGTGCAATGCCTTTCTCGGGGTGGGTGACAGTTCGGCCAGGCTCAGCGCAGGACCTGGGCGATGGTCGTGTGGTTGGGCAGCGGCCCGTACTTCTTCTGCAGGCCGGTGTAGAAGCCCTGCTTGTCCAGTGCGTCCACATAGGAGTTGTCGAACAGCGGGCCGAGGTCGCGCAGGGCCTGCTGTTGCGCCGCCGGTTGGTAGCGCACGTACGGTGCGAAGTCGGCGGCCAGGCAGCGGCCCGGCGGTGCCTGGACCGGCGGCAGGTACGACGTGAAGCTGCGGCTCAGGGCCGCCTGCCCGGACTTCGTGGTCGGGTCGAGGCTGAGGAACTTCGCCAGCACCTGGGTGGCACCGGGCTGGTCCAGCTGGTAGGCCCAGGTACCCTCGGCGAGGCTCTTGATGATCGCCGTGACCACCGTCGGATGCTGCTTCGCCCAGGCCGCGTTGACGATGTAGGGGCTGGGCGGGCCGGTGGCGTAGCCGAGATCGGGCAGGCCTGCCGCGTCGGCCTTGCTGTTGAACGGCGTGGACAGCAGGCCGCTGTCCACCTTGCCGCCGGTCAGCGCGGCCAGCACGTTCGGGATCGAGCCCAGCGCGACGAACTTGACCGCGGTGGGGGCCAGGCCCTTGCTGACCAGGTAGGCCTCCATCGCCACCTGCGGTGCGCCGCCCAGCGACGGCACGCCGACGGTCTTGCCGGTCAGTGCGGCGACCGACGTGACGCCGCGCTGCGCGTAGAGGTAGTAACCGGTGTTGGTGGCGGTGCAGGCGATCGCCTTCATGCCGACGTGCTCGGCGTACAGGTCGAGCACGTCGCCGCCGGCGAGCTGGTCGAAGTCGACCGACCCGGCCACGATGGCGGCCTTGAGCTGGCCCTCGGCCGACAGCGGTGTGGTCACGTGCAGGCCGTTGCGGCTGAAGAAGCCCTTGCTGATCGTGTACTGGAGCGAGCCCTGAGCCGCGGACACCGAACCGGCGGGCACGGTCAGGTCGGTGGTCGAACCCGATCCGGGCTCGGCGCCGGACGCGCTGCCGCAGGCGGCGGCGACGGCGAGCACCGTCGGCACGACGAGGACGGGCAGCACGCGGCGCAGGCGCTGCCGGAGGGTGGTACTTCGGGTGCGCATCAGGTGGTCTCTCCGGTGGTCGGGTGGTGCCGTGCCGTGGCCTCGGCGGCGGCCCGTTCGTCGCCCGCCTTGAGGCGCTGGTAGATCAGGGCGGCCAGGGCCGCCAGCTCCTCGCTGTGCTGGAAGTCCTCGGTCCTCGGCCGGGTCGCGGGCACGTCGAAGACCGCCACGATGTGGCCGGGCCGCTCGCTCATCACGGCCACGCGGTCACCGAGGAACACCGCCTCGGAGATGTCGTGGGTGACGATCACCGCTGCCGTGCCCAGGGTGTCCAGCGTCGCGGACAGCACGCGCTGCAACCGTTCCCTGGTCAGGGTGTCGACCGCGCTGAACGGTTCGTCCAGCAGCAGCACGGCCGGGTCGACGGCCAGCGCCCTGGCCAGGTTCACCCGCTGCTGCATGCCGCCGGACAGCCCGGCGGGCCGGAAGTCGTCGAATCCGGTCAGACCGACGAGGTCGATGAGCTGGTCGACCCGCTCCCGCCGTTCGTGCGCCGGCACGCGGCCACGGTGCGACCGCAGGCGCAGCCCGAACTCGATGTTGCGGCGCACGCTCCACCACGGGAACAGCGACGGCTGCTGGAATACGTAGCCGCTGTCCATGCTCCGGTCCGGCGTGCGGCCGTGCACGGTGATCTCCCCCGAGTCCACCGTGGCCAGACCCTGCATCGCGCGCAGCAGTGTCGTCTTGCCGCAGCCGCTCGGGCCGACGACGGCCAGCACCTCGCCGCGATGCACCTGCAGGTCCACGCTGTCCAGTACCGGCAGCGGGCCGGACGCGGTCGGATAGTGCGCGTTGGCGGCGTGGACGTCGATGACCAGTTCGGTGCGGTCGCCGATCAGCGTCATGAATTGTCCGTTCTGGCAGTCCGGGAGGCGGTCACCCGGCGTTCGAACAGGGCGACCAGTGCGGTGGCCGCGATGCCGATCACGCTCAGCGTCACGACGCCCACGTACACGTCGTCGGTCTTGAGGTTCTGCTGGCCTGCGAGGATCAGGTAGCCGATGCCGGACGTGGAACCGAACAGGTCGGCGGCGACGAGCGCGATCAGGGCGCGTCCGATGGCCAGCCGGATGCCGGTCAGGACGAACGGAACCGTGCCCGGGATCACCAGGAACAGCAGGGTTTCCCAGCGGTTCGCCCGGAACGAGCGAGGCACGTCGCGCAGGCTGCTCTGGATCACCTGGCTCGCGCCCGCCTGGGTGTTGATCGCGACGGGGAAGAAGCCGGACGCGGCGACGATGGCGATCTTCGCTGTGTCGCCGATGCCGAGGCCCACGATGACCAGGGGTGCCACCGCGATCACCGGGATCGTGTAGAGCGCGGTCACCCACGGCCCGACCGCGGCACCGATCCACCGGTTCGCACCCAGCAGCAGGCCGACCAGCGTGCCGAGGACGACCGCGATCACCATGCCGACCAGCAGCTGCACCACGCTCAGCCGGATGTCCGGCCAGAGCGTGCCTGCCCTGGTCAGCGTGATGGCGTCGCGTACCACGTCACCCGGGCCGACCACGGCCAGCGGGTTGGGATGGACGACGACGATCACCAGCTGCCACAGTGCGATGCCGACCACGATGGACAGCACCGGCACCAGAAGACGCCGGGCACGTCTGACCCTGCGCACGGTGGCGGATTGCACGAACACCCTCCAGTACTGTCGCTGACGTGGCGATTTCTGCCTCGATTCGAACCGTGCCGAAAACGAACGGCACGGCGAATGACGTCAGCGGCAGACCGCGCCGACGAACAGCGCGAAGTCCAGATACAGCCGCCGTACCAGGGGGTTCGTCGGTATGACCACGTCAGCGAGTATGCGTGGCGCCGAACGATCGTGTCAAAGTTCGGAGCATCTCATCAGTGCACGTTTCACAGAATGGAATTACGTCGCAGTCCGCCACGAATTCATTTGTTCCGTGCGACACACTCCAATTAATCCCTCGCCGACAGATTCGTCTCGTGGACTCCGTCGGGGTCCGGCAGCGGCGGAGTGCCGGCCTCTACAAGCCCGTAGCAGTACAGCGGTGCCCACACTCGTCGACCCCGACAGTCGCGGAGAGTGAGCGGGTGTTGTTCCGGGTGAGTCTCGATCAACCGTTGAATCAACCGCCAAATTCCATCATGCGGTAATTCCATGATGCGATAATTCGGCATTTGGAGCATCCAGGACTGTGCCGTTCGGCCGAGCGGGCGCCGAACGGAAACGCCGATACGACAAGGGGATACGCTCCTCGCCCAGCAACGCGTCCGGCCGGACCACCGGCGGAGCGGTGCTCCATTCGGATACGTAACACGCATTGTATGGACCGGTGCGTGATAACGCGTCAACATATTACGAATGATGTTCGCGGGCCATCGTTGCCCCTGAAGGGAGACATCATGCCTATTCCCCTCACCGAGGCCTTGGACGACCAGGGTGCCGTGGCCGAGACCAAGGGCAACGACGTGCGTCGGCCGGGTCGGTACCTGCTCAGCTCGATGCTGGCCGGGTCCTACATCGGTATCGCACTCGTCCTGCTACTGGCGGTCACCGGCCCGCTGAACGCCGTCGAGTCGCCGTGGACGAAGTTGATCCAGGGTGCGGTCTTCGGCATCGCGTTGACGCTCGTCGTGTTCGCCGGGGCAGAGCTGTCCACCGGCAACATGATGACGATGGTGCAAGGCGTCGCCAAGAAGCGTGCCACGGTCGTCACCGCCATCGTGGTGATCGTCTTCTCGTTCGTCGGCAACCTCGTCGGTGCCGTCGTGTTCTCGTGGATCGTGCACGAGGCCGGGATCATCAACATCGGTGCGACCCCTGGCCACACCGGTGCCGGCGCGCTGTTGCTGGCGTCGTTGATCAAGGCGAAGACCGCGGAGTCGGCCGCCACGCTGTTCTTCCGCGGCGTCCTGTGCAACTTCCTGGTCTGCCTGGCGGTGTGGGCCGCCGCGCGCACGAAGTCCGACGGCGCCAAGATGTTCCTGATCTTCTGGTGCCTGCTGGCGTTCGTCGGCTCCGGCTTCGAGCACGTCGTCGCCAACATGACCACGTTCTCGCTCGCCTTGTTCTCCGGCACGCCGGGCGCCACGGTCGGCGCGTTCGCCAACAACCTGCTGTGGGTCGGCCTGGGCAACCTGGTCGGCGGCGGGTTGCTCGTCGGCGTCACCTACGGCATCCTCGGCCAGCGCACCAAGGCCCAGGAGCCCACGATCAACGCCATGACGGGTGAGGTCGAGCCCGCCGTCGCGCAGTAACCAACGGCAACCGGCGAAGCCCGTGCGGTGGGTTCACCGCACGGGCTTCGTCATGCGCCCAGCTCGTTGATGTCCCTGTTCTCCAGGATCCGTTTGGGTGAGCCGTTCGCCGCCACCGCGATCATCGCGCGGCCGACGGCCCGCGTCGTGGTCACGAAACCTGGGACGGCCCGGCGGAGCAGCGGCAACAGCGGCCGGGTCCACCGGTAGACGGCCGCGTAGAGCCGGGTCTTCGACGTGACGCCGTCCATCGGCTGGATGAAGCCGGGGCGGAACATCACAGCTCGCAACGGCAGCGCGGCCAAGGCGTTCTCGGTGGTGCCCTTGACCCGCGCCCACATCAGCCTGCCGCCTTCGTTGGTGCCCTGGCCGGACACGTAGCAGAACGTCGTCCCGTCGCCGAGGACCCGGGCGACCGACAGGGTCAGGTCGTAGGTGATCCTGCGGTAGTCGGCCTCCCGCATGCCGGTCGAGGACACGCCGAGGCAGAAGAGACAGGCGTCGCTGGCGGCCAGGTCGTCCCGCACGTCGTCGAGGTCGAACAGGTCCGGCCGGACGATCTCGCGCAGCTTCGGGTGCTGCCGCCCAGTGGCCGTCCTGCCGACGGCGAGCACCTGCTCGACGCGCTCGTCTGCCAGGCATTCCAGCAACACACCCTGGCCGACCATCCCGGTCGCGCCGAACAGCAGCACCTTCATGGCGTGCACCCTGCCAGCACCGGGGCAGGACGCGCGCGGCGACGCGCATACTGCACGAATGGCGCGAGTACTGGTCACCGGCTCGGCTGACGGGCTCGGGCGGATGGCGGCCGAATCCCTGGTCGAGCAGGGGCACGAGGCCGTGCTGCACGCCAGGAACGAGCAGCGGGCGCGCGACACGACCGTGCCAGGGGCGGCCGGTGTGGTCGTCGGTGACCTGAGCACGCTGGCCGGGGTACGGCAGGTGGCGGCACAGGCGGCCGACGCGGGCCCGTTCGACGCGGTGATCCACAACGCCGGGATCGGTTACCGGGAACGTCGCCGGGTCGAGACCGAGGACGGCCTTGAGCACGTGTTCGCCGTCAACGTGCTCGCGCCCTACCTGCTCACGGCGTTGCTCCCGGCGCCCGATCGCTTGGTGTATCTCAGTTCCGGCATGCACCGTGGCGGCGACGCCGACCTGTCCGATCCGCAGTGGACCCGGCAGCGGTGGAACGGCGCGCAGGCCTACTCGGACAGCAAACTCTTCGACGCCGTACTCGCCGCCGCGGTCGCCAGGCGCCGGCCCCGGGTGCTCAGCAACGCGGTCGACCCCGGCTGGGTGCCCACCAGGATGGGCGGGCCGGGCGCTCCGGGCGAGCTGTCCGAGGGCACCGCCACGCAGGTGTGGCTCGCGGTGTCCGACGACCCGGCCGCGACGGTCACCGGCGGCTTCTTCCACCACCACCGGCCGCGGGACACGCACCCCGCGGTGCACGACGAACGGTTCGGCGACGAGCTGCTGGCCTACTGCGCCGACCTGACCGGGGCCGAACTGGCCGACTGAGGCCGGTACGGACTGGCTAGCACAGGTCAGCGGGCCAGCAGTGCCAGTACCTCGGCAGCCACCTCGTCCGGGGCCTCGTAGACCGGCGTGTGGCCGGCGTCGAGCAGGCGGAGGGTCGCGCCGGGGATCGCGTCGGCCAGTTCGCGGGCCTGCTCGGGCGTTCGCGTCGGGTCGAGCGTGCCGTGCAGGACCGTCACCGGGCACGTCAACTCGGCCAGCCTGGCCGTCAGGTCGAGGTCCCGTTGCGAGCGCAGCACGTCGAGGACCGCCTCCCGCGGCACGGCCGCCGCGTAGGCCAGCAGTACCTGGAGATCCTCGTCGGCCGGTGGTGTCGCGAAGGACCGTGCCAGCACCGCCCGGTGGAGGTCGGGACCCCAGGACGTCTCGACCGTGGTGATGATCGCGGCCACGTCACCGTGCCCGCGCATGTGCGCGCCGGTGTCCACGAGCAGCAGCCGGGACACCAGCTCCGGATGCTCCAGCGCCAACCACAGCGCGATGGCCCCGCCGGTGGAATGACCGAGCACCGGCACCGGGCCGCTCAAGCCCGTCGCGATCCGCTCGGCGACCGTCGCGATGTCCCACGGGCCAGGTTCGGTCAGCCACGACACCGCGTCGATCGCCTCGCGACCCGCCAGCCGCTCGGCCAGCCGGTCGAACACGGCGGGCGAGCAGAGCGTTCCGGGAATCGCGAGCACACGCCGACCCTACCGGCGGTCGCGCGCTCGCCCGGCCGAACCTGCGACCGGGTAGGAACGGTGGCAGGTGAGGTCGGCTCCCTTGATCCTGACCGGCCGCGAGGTCACGATGGCGCGCGTCCCGCCGGGCAGCTCGGGCTCGTCGCACCTGGCCGTACTGGGCACCGTCGGTCCGGGCGAAGGAGAAGTCGAGTCCGGGGCAAGTTGGATCTCCAGCGTCCGGCAGGGCCTGGCCGGGTCCACGATGAACAGCGTCGTGTGCGCGGCGCAGGTTCTGTGACGGGTGTCGTCGAGGAGAGCTCGACGACGTTCTTCTCGTCGTACCGGAACGCCACCCCGGTGACCTGTGCCCATGACGTGGTCCTCGGCTCGGCTCGGCCGCGGTGCGACCACCGACCGGCGATCTCGCTTGCCGTGGCCGCTGGACTACCCGGCGGCGGCCAGGGCACGCCGAGCGGCGGTGCGCAACGCCTCGGCGCTGCGATGCAGTGCCGCGCGCTCCTCGTCGGTCATGGCGGGCTCGTGCATCTGCTGCACACCACCCGCGCCCAGCACACAGGCCAGGGACAGCGTCACGCCGTACTTGTCGTTGTACGCGGCGACCGGCAGCACAGCGCGCTCGTCGCGCAGGACGGCCTCGGCGAGCCGGGCGGAGACCGCACCGATGCCGTACTGGCTGGCCCCGGTGCCCTCGATGATGGTGATGTTGGCGTAGCGGATGTCGTTCTCGATGTCCTCGCGCAGCCGCTCGACGGGCGTGTCCCCCTCGCTGAGCAGGTCCAGGACCCGGATCCCGCCGACGGTCGCCGACGACCAGAGCAGCACCTCGGACGTGCCGTGTTCGCCGACCACCATCGCGTGCACGTCCCGCGCCCGCACCCGCAGCCGGTCGGCCAGGTGGACGCGGAAGCGCAGGCTGTCGATCAGCGTGCCGGTGGAGAACACCCGGTCGTGGCCGGCGAGTTCGCGGGTCAGGTCGGCGAGGGGGTCGGGCGGGTCGGTCACCACCATCAGCACCGCGTCCGGCGCGACGGCCACGACGCGGGGTACGACATCGGCGTAGACGCGGGCGTTGGTGTCCACGAGCCGCAACCTGCCCTGCGGGTCGCCGCGGTCGGTCGCACCACCGGCCTTCTCGTTCACGCCTGCCGTGATGATCACCAGGGCCGCGCCCGCCAGGTCGGCGTAGTCCCCCGCCCGCACGTCGACGACCGGCGAGAGCGGGGACGCGTACCGCATGTCGGCGGCCACGCCCTTGGCGCGGGCCGTGTCCCGGTCGATCAGCACCAGTTCCCGGCACATGCCACCGCGCTCGATCAACGACAGGGCGGTCGCCGCCCCCACAGCGCCCGCACCCACGATGCCGATCTTCATCGTCGAGCACCCACCGTTCCGCAGCTCGTTCCGTCACCGGCCACTAGACCCTACAGCGAAACGCCCGATCCATTGTGGACGCGAAGCGGCGGCACCGGGCACAGTCCGATGCCGCCGCCGCAGGACATTTCGGTCAGCCGCGGTCCTCCGCCGCGGTCTCGATGACCTTGGTGACGGTCCCGGGGTCGCTGATCAGGCCCAGGTGTCCGGCGTTGAACGTGAAGGTCCTGGCGTGCGCCCTGGCGGCCATCATCTTCTGCGAGGCCGGGGTGATGGCGTTGTCGCGCAGACCGATGAGGTCGTAGGAGGGAATCGTCTTCCAGGCAGGCACGCCGGTGGGCTCGAACACGAGCGTCGAGGCGGGCGACTGCGAGGCGGCCAGGACGGCCGCCTGCGCTGCGGGCACGCCGTTGGCGAACTTCGAGATGAAGAGATTCGTCTTGACATAGGTGTCGACCTGGCCTGCCGGGGCGCCCGGGTAGGGCACCAGGTTGAACACCGATGTCGGGTCGGTGAGCGCCGGGGCGATGAACGAACCCGCCCCGAGGAGCGTGGTGATCGACTCGTTCTGGTCGGGGACGAACGCGTCGACGTAGACGAGCGCCTCGACGTTCGGGTTGCCGGTGGCCGCGTTCGTGATGATCGCGCCGCCGTAGGAATGCCCGACCAGGATGATCGGGCCGGTGACGGTGCTCAGGAAGTCCTTGAGGTAGGCCGTGTCGTCGTTGAGGCCGCGCAGCGGGTCCGGGGCGCTGTCGACGGTGTAGCCGTCGTGCTGCAGGCGGCTGACCTCGCCCGACCAGCTGGACGCGTCGGCCCAGGCGCCGTGCACGAGCACGATGGTCGGCTTAGGGTGGTGGTGGGCGACGGTCGCCGGTGCGGCGGCAGGGGCTGCGGTCGCCGTACCCGCGGACACCGCGAACACAGGGATGAGGGCGGCGCTGACCGCCACGGCTGCCAACTGGATCCGACGTGACTTGAGAACATGGACCGTTCGAGCGAAGTGCACGTTGATGCCTTTCCCGTACGTCGATCGAAGAGCGAACGGAAGTCAGGACTGCGATCTCGTCACACCGACCGACCCGTCGGTGACAGGACGTAGCGCTCGACTACCCCCGAAGTCGAAGATGCCCCCACAATGCGCAGAATCCAGCCAGGACCGTGTCGATGGACCGAATGCCACCAAGGTCCGGAGCGGCACGGGTGAGCGTACGGGGCGATTCCCGTACGCACCTGGCGAACGAGTCCGGCCACGGTTCGGGTGGCCGTCGATGCCCGGCGTGCTTATCGTCTAGTGGTGTGTCCAGCATGGTTACTGGACGCGCCACTCGTGCGGACCGCTCCGTGGTGGGTCTGCCGGTCCCGCGTCCACGGGACAGTCGTTGCTCCAGCCCCCGGCAGCGATCCGCGCTGAACGGGGAATGCCATGTCGACCACAGCACCGTCCGCCACCGAGGAACGCCGCGCGTCCGGCGACCGGCGGTGGCTGGTGCTGGTCGTGGTGGCGCTCGCGCAACTGATGGTGACCCTGGACGCGACGATCGTCAACATCGCGCTGCCCTCGGCACAGCAGGCGTTGGGCTTTCCCAACAGTGACCGGCAATGGGTCGTCACCGCGTACGCGCTGGCGTTCGGCAGCCTGCTGTTGATGGGTGGTCGCATCGGCGACATGTTCAGCCGCAAACGGGTCTTCATCACCGGCCTGGCCGGGTTCGCCGCGGCCTCGGCGCTGGGCGGCGCGGCGACCTCGTTCGAGATGCTCGTCGCGGCACGGACACTGCAGGGCGCGTTCGGCGCGATCCTGGCACCGGCCGCGTTGGGCACGCTGGTGAGTACGTTCCGCGATCCGAAGGAACGGGGCAAGGCTTTCGGCGTCTTCGGCTCGGTCGCCGCGGGCGGTGGTGCTGTCGGGCTGATCCTGGGCGGATTGCTCACCCAGTACTTCTCGTGGCGGTACACGCTGTACGTGAACCTGATTTTCGCCGCGATCGCCATCACGGGTGCCTTGCTCTACATGCACACCAGCCGGGCCGCCGCCCGGCCACGGATGGACTGGCCCGGCACCGTGCTGGCCTCTGTCGGGCTGTTCCTGCTCGTCTTCGGCTTCTCCCATGCCGAGACCGCGGGTTGGGTTTCGCCGGTGACACTCGGCTCGCTGATCCTGGGCGTGCTCGTGCTCACGGCGTTCGTGTTCACGGAACGCGGATCCACCCATCCCCTGCTGCCGTTGCGGGTGCTGCTCGACCGGACCAGGGGCGGCGCCTACGCGGCCGTCGGCCTGGCCGGTATCGCGATCTTCGGCGTGTTCCTGTTCCTCACGTTCTATCTCCAGGTCATCAAGGGCTACAGCCCACTCACCTGCGGGCTGCTGTTCCTGCCGTTCGTGGGTTGCATCCTGCTCAGCTCCAACGTCTCCAGCATCGTGACGCTGCCCCGCTTCGGACCGAGGGCGCTGATCGCATCGGGCATGCTGCTCGGTGCCGCCTCGATGGTGTACCTGACCCAGCTCACGATCATCACGCCGTACGTCAGCGGGGTGCTGCCCGCGATGCTGGTGATGGGACTGGGTTTCGGCATGATCTTCGCTCCGGCCATCAACACCGCGACCGCGGGTGTCGCACCGCAGGATTCCGGGGTGGCCGCGGCACTGGTCAACACCATGCAGCAGGTCGGCGGCTCGATCGGCACGTCAGCCCTGAGCACGATCGCACTGACCACGACGGCCGACTACCTCGTCACCCACCCCACTGGCCCGCTCGCACCGGCGATCGCGGCCACGCAGGGCTACACCACGGCGTTCGGCGTGTCCGCGGTGCTGCTGGGGATCGGCGTGATCGTCACCGTGGTGCTGCTGCCCTCGCGCAAGCGGCTGGCCGAGTTGCGGGCTCCCACCACGGTGGCCACCAGCCTGCCCGCACCGCCGCCGACACAGGCGATCCCGGTCGCCCTGGTCAGCTGCTCCCCGGTGACGGTCCACCGGGTCCCAGCGCAGACGGCCGGCAGGCACCGGTCGCAACCCTGAGCAACGGTCAGGACAGGTTCAGTTCCCCGGCGATCTCGGTGAGCGCGTCCAGATGCCCGCGCACCGGACCGAGGCCCGCTTTCATCGTGCTGACCGAGAGGTGGGTCGCGCCGCGCTCGCGCCAGGCGTTGACCTCCTTGACCAGCCCGGCCACGTCCCCCGCGCGGTACTGCACCCTGGCCTCGATCTGGATGCTGCCCGGGTCCCGCCCTGCCGCCCTCGCGGCCGCGTGGATGGTGGTCAGGGCCTCGTCGAACTCCTCACCCGGCCCCATCTGCGGGAACCAGCCATCGGCCAGCCGCCCGACCCGTTCGTAAGCCCGCGGCGACTGCGCGCCCACCCACAGCGGAATGGGTTGCTGCACGGGCAGCGGCGCGATCCCGGCCGCGGTGACCTTGTCGTACTCGCCGTCGAAGGTGATCGACGGTTCGGTCCACAGCCTGCGCAGCAGGGCGATCTGCTCGTCGAACCGGCGGCCGCGGTTGCGGAACTCCTTGCCCAGCGCCTCGTACTCGACCTCGTTCCAGCCGACGCCGATGCCGAAGCGGAACCTGCCGTCGGTGAGCAGGTCGACCTCGGCGGCCTGCTTGGCGGCCAGCACGGTCTGCCGCTGCGGCAGGATGATGATCCCGGTGACCAGTTCCAGCGAGGTCAGCGCCGCGAGATAGCCGAACAGCACCATCGGTTCGTGGAAGGTCGTGTGCACGTCGTAGGGGCCTCGCCAGGGCGCGTGCGCCTCGGGATCGGCCCCGACCACGTGGTCGTAGGCGAGCACGTGCGTGTAGCCCAGCTCCTCCACTCGCTGCCCGTACTCGCGCACCGCACTGGCGGCCGCACCGATCTCGGTCTGGGGAAACACGACGCCGATCCTCATACGGTCGATCCTAGGTACCGCACCGCGCGGCGGCAGCACAGGAGTGATCGATCAGCCACGACCGCGGCACCCGTACACGTAACAGGGCGAGATTCCGGTGCGTGACCCCGTGGCCACAAGGACGTAACACGGCCGAAAGCCGCCGCGCCTATACAAGCCTGCACATGGACGGCCCGAACGGCCGGGCACCCGCCCGAGCCGTGCCGGGCTTCGGGAGGTTCAGTGAACGTACCCGGCAATGCCAGCGACATCCGGGAAGTCCTGGTGCGCGGCCTCGGCCGCCGAGGATTCCTGCGGGCAGCGGCGGCACTGGGCGGCGCGGCAGGCCTGTCCGCCACCGCGACCACCGCCAACGCCGGCACCGCGCACGCCGGCACCGGCAGCAGCGCCCTGCCCAGCGAGATACTCCAACCCGGGAAAGGTCCGATCCACGGCAAGCACTACCTGCCATCGCTGCCCGACCAGGTTCGTTGGGGATACGTGCCCGCGACCGACAGCGCTCCGGTGCTGCGGATCCGCTCCGGTGAGACCGTCACCGTGGACACCGTGTCGCACGAGGGCATCCTGGAGGACCAGGGCCGCGATCCGGTGGCGTACTTCGGTTCGCACGGTGTGCCGAAGCACGAGGTGCTCACCGACGCCGTCGCGATCGCGGCCGAGTACGACAGGACGACCCGCGACTTCGACGTCGACGGGCCGCACGTGGTCACCGGACCGATCCACGTCGACGGCGCGGAACCGGGTGACGTACTGAAGATCGAGATGCTGTCGTTCCTGCCGAGGGTGCCCTACGGCGTGGTGTCCAGCAGGCACGGCAAGGGGTCATTGGCCAGGCAGGCCGACGGCTCCGCCCCGGTCGGCATCACGCTGGCAGAGGTCATGCCGCCGATCGCCACCGACGGCCGCGCCACCGGCATCCCGACCGAGTACGGCAACGTCTTCCAGTTCACGCCGGTCGAAGCGGGACCGCACGGCGGCGCAGTCGGCGTCATGCCCCGCGGCCGGCACTCTGTTCGCTTTCCGCTGCAACCGTTCATGGGCATGACCGGCGTCGCGTTCGCGGCGGCGCCAGGCCTGACCGACCCGAACCTCAACTCGATCCCGCCCACACTGGGTGGCGGCAACATCGACATCAACGTGCTCACCGTCGGCGCCAACTTCTACTTACCGGTCTTCGCCGAAGGCGCCCTGTTCTACGCCGGAGACCCGCACCTGGCGATGGGTGACGGCGAAGTGTCGCTGACCGCGATGGAAGGCTCGCTGCGGTCCACGTTCCGGTTGACCGTCTGCAAGCCGGGATCCGGCGACGCGCCATCGGTCGCGTTCGGCTACCCGTTCGGCGAGAACGACGACGTGTGGGTACCGATCGGACTGTCCGATCCGGACGCGGGACAGGAGGGGCAGGTCGACGACCTGAACATCGCGATGCGCCGGGCCGTGGTCAACGCACTGGACTTCCTGCAGCACGACCTCGGCATGGACAGGGCGGTTGCCTACGCCTACCTGTCGGCAGCGGCCGACTTCCACGTCTCCCAGGTGGTAGACCGGACCACCGGCGTACACGCGACCATCAGGAAGGCCGACTTCAGCTGACTTTGCTCGTCCCCGCAGCCGGTCGAGCCGAAGGATCGCCCAACACCTGCGGTCGTACCAGGAATGCGAGCCAGGATTCAGTCCTCTCCACCCCTTCGCCCAGGCACTTGGCGCTGGAGTGGTGGTGTCACGTGGCATCCGCGCCGGCGGTTCTCGCGAAGCGACGGCGATGGCCGTCCTTGACGCCACCGCTCCAGCGTCGAACCGGGCACGACCGGTGCCGGGGCTGTCCAGTGAGTCTTGTTCGCCCGGCGTTTTTCGCCATGCCTTCTGTCCGGAGTGGACTATTGTTCCCGTCCGCTGTCTCTCTCAGCGGCGGCGGAGGATGCGCATGACCGCAGGGGGTCTGCCGCCGAAGCCTTCCGCTTCCATGGCCGCCAGGACGATCCTCGGCAGGTCGCGCGCCGCCGCGAAGACCAGGAATCTGGGCACCCACGTGGGGTGGAACTTGTCGTTGAAGCGATACAGCGACTCGATCTGCCACCATCTGGAGCACAGCCGCAACGCCCAGGCCCACGACTTGGCGACCGGACCCGCTCCGATGCGCTCGCCTCTGGCCAACGCGGCCCTGAACATCGCGAAGTTCAACGACACCCGGCAGACGCCCAACTCAGGACAGGCCGCCAGCAGCTCGCTGATCATGAACTCGTTGAGGCCGTTGTCCGGCGAGCCGCGGTCCCGGCGCATCAGGTCCAGGGACAGACCGTCCGGTCCCCACGGCACGAACTGCAGGACGCCGTGCACCACGCCGTCCCGTTCCGCTGTGACGAGCACGCAGTCCGGGTCGTCGGCACCCGCGACCCTCGACAGTGCCATCGAGAAACCGCGCTCGGTTGCCGTGTCGCGCCAGGCTGTGGCCAGGGCGTCGAGGTTCGCTCGTTCGGTCTCGCCGAGCGTGCCCGCTCGACGGACCCGTGCGACATAGCCCGACCGCCCTACCCTGGCCACCGCCTGGCGCACGCCACGCATCTTGCGCCCGGTCAGGGTGAACGTCGCCGGCTCGACCACGGCCTCGTCGCCCAGTTCCAGCACCGAGAGCCCGTGTCGTGCCCATACGGTGGCCGCCTGTTCCGAGCAGCCCAGCACGGCAGGCGCCCAGGCGTGCTGGACGCAGCGGTGCAGGAATTGCTTGAGCGCCTCCGGCCATGCCTCCACGTCGCCGAGCGGGTCACCGGAGGACAACGCCACCCCGGCGAGCACGCGATAGGCCACGGCCGCCTTGCCACTCGGCGAGAACACGATGGACTTGTCGCGGCGGAGCGCGAAGTAGCCCAGCGAGTCGGCCTTGCCGTGCGTGTGCAGCAGTGCTCGGATGCCCGACTCGTCGGTTGTGGTGAGCGCGGGCTTCGGCTCGGCGGAGCGCAGCAGGAAGTAGCCGCCGGTGAGGACCGCGCCGATGGTCGACCACAGGCCGATCGTCGCCGTCAGGTCGTCGATCACCTCCCGGCGGAACACCAGTGGTCCGGACACGCCGACCAGCGCCAGCAGCACCTGCTCGACCTGTGCTCCCAGCGAGGGTGCCCCGATCAGTTCATGCCGGTTGACCAGCAGGATGAGCATGTCGACCACCGCGCCGATGACCAGCAGCTGTGCCAGCACCACAATCGCGGGCCACTTGCCCATCACGGGATCGGGCAGCGCCACGAACCTGTCGCGGTGCAGCACCAGCACCACCAGCAGCGCAGCCGTCGCCAGCAGCGCGATCCAGCCGCGGTGCGAGACGATGTGCAGTACCAGCACGAGCACGGTCATCGCGACGGCCAGTTGCCAGGCGCGACGTTTGCGGCGGCGGAGCCCGGCGGCGACCACGACCAGGCCGATCCCGGCCGCGACGGTGAGCGTGCCCGCGGCGACGTGAGCCAGCACCGACGGGTCGAGCCAGGTGACCACCGGATGGCCCAGGCGGCGGCCCACCGGGCGGAAGACCACGGCCAGGATCGTGAGCAGCCCGACCAGCCTGCCGCACCACGCCACGGTCCGCGCCGTGCCGACTCCCTCGGTCCAGCCCAGCAGCCGCGGTGCCGAGGTCTGGGCCGTCATGCTCATGTCCGCCCCTTTGGCCGGCCGGTCCTGCGGTCTCCCGATGGTGTGGACCGCATCCGGTCGACCAGCCAGGGCAGCGAGTCGACGAGGGCCTGCCGCCAGAAGTGGAAGGTGTGGCTCTGACCCGGCACCACGACGAGCTGGGTCACGATGCCCGCCCGCTCGGCCAGCGGAGCCAGGTAGCGCTCGGCGTGCAGCGGTCCGGTGTCATGGGCGCCGACCTCGAACCAGCCTGCCAGCCCGCGGTGGTAGTTGTGGTGCGCGAGCAGGTCAGCCGGTTCGTGATCGTCGAACTGCCGGCGCGATCCGTGGAACAGCATCGCCACGGTGTCGCCGACCGCGTTGGTGGTGCCTGCCCGGGGACCGACCAGGCCGCTGTAGTCGCCGAAGGCGCCGAACAGGTCCGGGTGGCGCAGGGCGAGCATGAGCGCGCACGACCCGCCCTCGGACAGGCCGGCCACCGCCCAGTTCGGACCTGGTGACAGCGTGAAGAACCGGCTGTGCACGAACCGCGGCACGTCCACGGTGAGGTACGTCTCGGCGTTGCCGCGCGGGCTGTCCACGCATTCGGTGTCGCCGGTCAGCGAACCATTGACGTCCGGCATGACCACGATCGGAGCGCTCCCCTGGTGGGCCGCGGCCCACGCGTCCAGGGTCTGCTGAGCCATGCCGCCGTCCATCCAGTCGGTCGGCGCGCCCGGGCTGCCGTGCAGGAGCAGCAGGACCGGCAGCCGTGGCCGCGGATGGGCGAACCAGGCGGGCGGCAGGTAGATCTGGGCCGGCCGGACCGCCATGCGCGACCGGCTCGCCGGGATGTCGATGCCCACGACGATCCCGTTGGCAGGTGGGTCTCGGCGATCCAACTGGGCGAGCGACGCCGCGTCGCGCCCCGGCAACCCGACCGCCTGGCCGAGGGTGAGGTAGTACCCGTAGTACGAGTTGACCCCGGCCAGCACGTTGGCCGCGAGCGCGACGACCACCAGCACGGCCAGCAGCGCACGCGTGTACCACCGGGACGCCCACCACACCATCGCGGCCGCGATGGCGACGACGACCAGGATCAGCAGGACACGCACCGGCCACCAGTCGGTGAGCGACAACTCCGCGAGCCAGTCGGCCACGTGGGCCATGCTCCTCCACTCACGGGACTCCGACAGGACGTCTACAGTTGTGTAAAACCTTAGGGCCACACTCCGTGAGATCCCGGTCAACGTGCCGCCCATCGGACGTTGTTCAGCCGAACGGGGCCGACCCGCTGGTGGGCGTGAGTTGGGACTCATGCTTGCATCTATGCTTGGGTTCAAGCTTTAGGATGGGCGCGTGACCAACGAACCGGCTGCTCAGCGGGCCTACGCCGCGACCAAAGAGTTGATCCTGTCCGGCCGGATTCCGGCCGGCGCGCTGCTCAGCGAGGGGAAGATCGCGGAGCGGCTGGCACTGTCGCGGACGCCCGTGCGGGAGGCTTTTCTGCGGTTGGAGAGCGAGGAACTCCTGCGGCTGATCCCGAAGCGGGGTGCCGTCGTGGTGCCGGTGCCGCCCACCGAGGCCGCCGACGTGCTGGACGTGCGGCTCGCGCTGGAGACCGCCGCCGTCCGGCGGCTACGCCACTGGCCCGATCTCACCGAACTGCTCCTCACCGAACTGGACGACCTGATCGAGCGGCAGGCCCGGTATGCCGATGACCAGCACGTCGAGCAGTTCGCCGAGGTCGACGAGTTGTTCCACCGGGCCATCGTGACCGCGGCAGGCAACGCGATCGCCACCAAGTGCTACCTCGGGCTGGCCGACCGGCAGCGGCGGATGACCATCGGCGCGGTCGGCCCCCGGCCGGAGCGGCTCCCCGGCCTCGTCAGCGAACATCGCGCACTGCGCGACCTTGTCGCAGGCCGGGACGTCGCCGGGTTCGCCGCGTTCCTCGCCGACCATCTCGACGCCACCCACAACGTCTTCCACACTCGATGACCGCACCTGCCACGACACGGCCGGTCAGATCCTGGCTGGTCGCCGGCTGCCACACTCGATGACAGCACCCGCCACGACACGGCCGGCCAGACCCTGGCTCGTCGTCGCCGCCGCCATGTTCTGCATCGGCTGGGCGGGCAACCAGTTCACGCCCCTGCTCATCGTCTACCGCGACCTCGCGGGCTACTCGCAGGTCGGCGTCGACGTGTTCCTCGGCGCGTACGTCGTCGGCCTCGTCCCCGGCCTGCTCGTCACCGCGGCGCTGTCCGACCGGTACGGCCGCCGCCCGGTGCTGGTGGCCGGAGTGGTCGCCTCGATCGCCGGCAGCGCGGTACTCGCGGGGGGCCCACTCGGCGGCGCGGGCGCGATCATCGCCGGGCGGCTGCTGTGCGGGATCGCCGTCGGTATCGCGATGGCCGTGGGCACCGCGTGGGTGAGCGAACTGTCCACACCGGACGTCGACCCGGCCGCGAGCCCCGGGGACGGCGCACGGCGTGCGTCCATCACGCTCACCCTGGGCTTCGCCGTCGGTCCCGGTTGCGCTGGTGCGCTCGCGCAGTGGGCGCCGTTGCCGCTCGTACTGCCCTACCTCGTGCAGGTCGTGCTCGGGGTGCCGGTCCTGGTGCTGCTGTGGTCTCGTGGCGTGGAGACTCGCTCCTCGGCCGCGTCATCCGTGTCCATCCGTCGCCGGCTGCGGGTACCGGCCGCCGGGCATCGCCGGTTCCGGTGGGTGGTGCTGCCGATGGCGCCGTGGATCTTCGGCGCGGCGGGCGTCGCGTACGCGATCGTGCCGCAACTGGTCGACCCGCGCCTCGGCCAGTGGGCGCTGCTCTACACGACGGTGCTGATCGTGGCCACGCTCGGTGCCGGTGTCGCCGTGCAACCACTGGCCAAACGCCTTGACGACCGGTCCACGGCCCGCGCGGTGGTCGTCTCGATGGTGCTGATGAGCTGCGGCCTGATCGCGGCGGCGGCCACGGCTGCGACCGGCTCACCGTGGTTCGCCGTCCCGGTGGCGGTCCTGCTCGGTGCCGCGTACGGCATCGCCGTGGTGTCCGGCCTGCTGGAGATCCAGCGCATCGCCGAACCCGACGAGCGCGCCGGCCTCACCGGCGTCTACTACGCGCTGGCCTACATCGGTTTCCTGCTCCCGGCGACCCTCGCCGCCCTCGCTACCTGGCTGACCTATCCCGTCATGCTGGCCGCGCTCGCCGTCATCGCCATCGGGTGTACCGCCACGATCGCGTCGGCCTGGTCCCGCCACCTACCGGCACACCCCATGTCCATTCGGGATCGGTCGGGCCAGCCGGTCGGGTGAACTCGACCGTCGGCCCGGCAACCCGGTCACGACGACGAGCGCCGCGGACGGGACGTACGCCTTCACCGGTGTCGCCGCGGGCCACCACCGGTGGCCGGCGAAGTCGCGGACGGCTACACCGCCCGACCCGACGCCGACTCGGAGGTGTCGGGCGTGGCTGCCACGCCCGCCTGCCCGGAACCGCCCACACCGATCACCGCCTACGTGCGGCCGGGCACGCCGTGCTGCCGCCGCCCACCGGAGTCGGGACGCTGGTGCTGGTCCGGCGGCACCCCTGGCCCGGCGCTGATCCGGTACGGACAGTCGAAGCCTGCCCTGGAGGGTCGTAGGACCCCCTCGATGCGGGTGGCTCGGCCGACGTCGCGGGCGTAATTTCACAGCCGTTTCGCAGGTAACGCGAAATCGAGGGAAAAAGCCGCCGCACACCCCCCAAACTGGGGTGCCACGCTCGCTCGTTGTAGGTATCCGTCGTCCCGACCGAACGGCATCATGTTCTTCATGCGTTCGGTGCCCGACCGGTTGGGGGCCAGTGTGGCCGCCACTGGTCTGGTCTTGGTGATCGCCGGGACGTTCCTGCCGTGGCTCCGGTCGGGCGTCGTACTGCGCGACAGCTACCAGTCCGCGGGTGCGCTGCGCGCGCTGGCCGGTGGTGGCGCGTCCGGTGTCCTGCTGAACGCCTGGCTCATGGTGATCCCCGTGTGCGGGCTCTGCATCGCCCTCTATGCCCTGCGCCTGCGCCGCGTGTCGGCCGGGCTCGGATGCGTCGTGGCAGGTGTGGTGGCCGTGGTGGCGATCGTCGCGCACAGCAACGATTGGGGCGCGTTGATCAAGGCAGTGGCCACGGGGCCTGCGGTGACCCTGGCCGGCGCGATGCTCGCGCTGGTCGGGTCGGCAGCGATTTTGGTCGGCCCACAGGTCCGGCAGCTGGCAACAACGAGAGGATCGTTATGACCCATCCAGGCCCGGACTCGGCTGCGCAGCCGCAGCCGGAGGAGTCCGAAACACAGGGCCGGCCGTACGCAGGCCAGGAGCACGGCGGGTCAGCGACGGCCGTCCAGCAGGCGGATCCGCCGGTCGAGACATTGTCGGCGGAGCTCAAGCCGTTGTGGCAGCGGCGGCGTCCGCTGCTGGTCGGCATCGTGGTGGCCGTCGTGGTGCTGGTCGGTGCCGGCATCGGCACGACGGTCGCGGTCAACCGGTCATCCGACGCACCCGGCTCGTCGTCCCCGCAGGACGCCGCCACGAAGCTGGTCACCGACATCGGCAACGACGACGTCCTCGGCCTCGTGAACGACCTGCCGCCGAACGAGTCCGCGATCCTGCGCACCACCATGGACGGCCTCACCAACCAGCTCAAGCGGATCAACGTCGTGAAGCCGAACGTGAACTCGCAGGCGGCCACCGGCGTGACGGTCAAGACCAGCGGCATCCAGTTCGGTTCCGATGTCCAGCAGGTCAACAGCCATATCGCCGTCACCAGCCTGGTCGCGGGCACGATCACCGTCGGCACGCAGGTGGCATCGAACAGCTACACGGACAGCTTCCTGCAGTCGGCGTTCCCGGGTGGGGTCACCGGCAGCGGTTCGAGCTTCACGATGAACATCGCCCAGATCGTCCGTCAGCAGGGGCATCCGGTCGGCATCGCGACGGTCCAGCAGGGCGGCCGGTGGTACCCGAGCCTGTTCTACTCGATCGCGAACGCCGCGCTGCAGTCCAGCCACCAGCAGTGGCCGACCACGGCGCTGCCCTCGCTCGGTGCCGACGTCCCGAACGAGGCCGTCGAGGACACCATGCAGGAAGTGCTGGACGGGAACGTCAAGACCATCCTGGAGCGCATGGCGCCGGACGAGATGCCGGTGCTGCACGACGTCGGCCAGGCACTGGTGGACGCGGCCGGGCCCGGCTCGCCCAGTGGCATCCTGATCGGCCCGATCACGTTCGACGACGTGCACGTCCCCGGTGGCGTGGACGCGGTGCTGCGGAGCATGACGCTGACCGCCAAGAACGGGCAGAAGACCGTGGTGACGCACACCAACGGCTGCTACACGGTGCAGGCTGGTGGCAAGCAGACCCAGCTGTGTGCCGGGGACTTCGCCAACCAGCTGCGCGCCAGCCCGGTGTCGAAGGCCGTGCCGCCCGCGGTGCTGTCGTTCTTCGACGACATGCTCAGCGGGCCGATCCGCAACGGCCTCGGGATCGTCACGACCCAGGAGCGCGAGGTCTACTACCTCAACCCCGGCCTGACGTTGACCCACCTCGTGCAGGACATGTACGGCTCGATCACCGAGCAGGACATCGCCGGGGTGGTGCGGGCGGCCCAGGGCCACTGACGCGGTTCCATCGACACTCGACCGGCCGCGCCTCACGCGGCCGGTCGAGGCATTTTCCGGGGTGACCGCCCGGGAGTTCAGGTGTGCCGGTTCGGTTCTCTGGCGTCGTAGGCCTGTCGGGCCGGCTCGACCTCGCCCGGGTCGACCGGCCACTCGGCGAGGGCCCAGAACAGCGAGCGGCGAAGCCGCTGTGCAGCACCTTCGGGGTGATGGTGGCGGCGCTCCGTTCGAGTTCCACGAACCACGGCCGCCCGTCTGATGGTAGCTGGCCTGGTCAGCCGACGAAATCGGACCCGCTTCCCGCCTCGGGTCGGTCGATGTCGTTCAGGACCGTGGGCAGGCCCACGTCGAGCATCTTCCGCCGGACGGGACCGAGCACGAGCTTGGCCATGACGAGTCCGGGGATGCCGCGGAAGCCGGTGTGCTCGTAGGTGAACCGGGCGCCACCGCCGGTCTCCTCGATGCGGTAGCTGACGTAGGTGGGCTGGGCGTCCTCGTCGCCGACCCAGGTGTAGCGCAGCAGGCTGGGTTCGTCCGCCGTGAGCACCTCGCAGTCGACGATGCCGCGCCAGCCCGCGATCGGCTTGGCCACGAACCGGAAGCGGCTGCCGACTTCGGCGGCGAAGCCCTCGGGCCGGCCGCCCCGCCCGGTCGACGTCCAGCGTGGGACGAGGGCAGGGTCGGTCACGGCTCGCCACACCACCGACGGCGGGTGGGGATAGTCCCGGGTGATGCGGATCTCGACCATGCCTGACTCCTTACAGTAGCTATAAAAGTAGGGTAGCAGTAGGTTCGTGCTAGCATCGGCGACGTGAGCGCACGGACGGTCGACTGGTCGTCGCCGCCCGAGGGGTTGCGGGAGCGGAAGAAGCGCCTGACGCGGCAACAACTGTCCGACACGGCCACGGAGATGTTCCTGGAGCGCGGCTTCGACGCCGTCCGCGTGACGGAGGTCGCCACGGCGTGTGGCGTGTCGGAGAAGACGGTCTACAACTACTTCCCGACGAAGGAGTCCCTGGTCCTGGACCGATGGGACTCGACCCTGGACTCGCTGCACGCGAGACTGGCCGACCCCGGCGTGCCGCCCGTGCGGGCGGTCCTGGCCATCCTGGCCGACGAACTGAGGGCGCTGCTGGCGTGGTTGCGGGCCCAGCAGGACCGCGCGGGGGCGGCGGCGCGGCTGAGGCGGTTCGGCGACCTGATCAGCTCGACACCGGCGCTGCGAGCCCACCAGCACGACACCGCGGACCGCCTCGCCACCGCGGCGAGGGAGATCCTGGCCGAGCGGACCGGTCGCCATGTCGACGACCCGGAGCTGAGCATCGCCGTCGCGGCGCTGATCGCGCTGTGGCAGATCCAGTCGGACAGCCTGACCAGGCACCTGAGCGGGGCGCGGTCACCGGCCCAGATCGAACGTCTGGTCAGCGATGACGTCGAGCGCGCCGCCCACCTGTTGGAAACCGGATTGGGCTCGCTGACTACTCATTCGTAAGCGTGCCTGCCATTGTTTGCGCTGCTCATCACCATTAATCGGGGTACAAAGGCGGAGTAGTACCAACGTCCAATAGCGGCCCGGACCACCGTGACGACACCATCAATATGCACAGCGCGACGGACGCAACCCCCAGGAAGTCCGGGCCACCCTGTTTGCGGAGCACCGCACTGGCGAGGGCCAACCCCGCGGCCGCCGAGCTGTGTTGTCAGAGGAATTCCCACCCCAGCCGGCCCCGCCGACGAGGTCTATTCACAGATCGAGGAGGCGGACCGGTGATCGAACAAGCCGCCCGTCCGGTTGCGCACGACCGGTACGAACCCTCCGGGCGCCACAGCGACCGTGACTACTGATCGGCACGGCCGCTGATTGTCACAATCGTCCGGTGGCCCACCGCCCGCGCCGCGGTGGGCCACCGGCGTTCACTATTTCGATTACTGTGAACGCAAAGGACAGACAAAGGGGCCAACACTTTCCTCGTTGGGCGACCGCGCGCACCGAACTCCGGGTTCTCGCGGCAGGCGACCGGCACGAGCCGCGCGGAACGGTGCGGTGGGGGTCAGATCCAGTCGTCGCGGGGTTCGGTGACCGGCGGTTCGCCACCTGCTTCGTTGAACGCTTCGAGCGCTTCGACGAGTTGGTTGCGGCGGGGCGATGGCATGCCGGAGACGATGCGACCCAGTTCGACCCGACGCTGCTGCGTCACGCGGGTCACCGCGTAGGTGCCGGTGTCGGTCAGGTCGAGCAGAACCTCGCGGCGGGACTCCGGGTTGACCTGCCGGTCCACCAGGCCCGCGGCGATCAGCCGGTCGACCATGCGGTTCGTGGTCGACGGGTTGACGCCGAGGTGCTCTGCGAGGACCGACAGGTTCAGCGCGCCCCGCGTCCGCAGCACGACGAGCAGGCGGAACTGCGGGATCGTGATCGACTCGTCCACCGCGGCGATCGAGCTGGCCGAGACGGCGATCAGCAGCCGGGACGCCGTCAGTACGGCGTCGGCGACCGCGTCGGAATCAGTGTGACCTGCCGGGTAAAGAGTCTGTGCCGTGGCCATACCTGAGTTTTACCTCACGCGACCACATCAAGGTCACCCCGAAAACTGGCTGGCCAGGGCATTCCGACCCCTCCGCTGGGGGTCCGAAAATTGGGTGTCGACCCCGTGCCGTCAGGACTGCTGGGCAGCCGACGACACAGCGGACGCCTCGACCGGCGCCGTAGCGGTGGCCGACTCGCCGGCGGCAGCGGCCGCGCCGCGCCGCCTGGGCTCACCACTCAACCGGCCGCCGATCAGGGCCACCATCCAGCCGACGAGCACCAGGTTGGCGACCAGCACGATCGGGCCACCGAAGCCAACGGCCTCGACGTCCGCCGAGAGCGTGTCGTGCAACTCGGTGCACGTCTCGTCACACGCGGCATGGGCGTGGCTGGCGGGGACGCCGGGGATGGTCACGTCGTGGTCGGCGTGCACCGGCCCGTCCGCCTCGAGCTCGCTGGACTGCAGGTTGTAGTCGTAGGCCCCGCTGGCCACCATCGCGCCGACGCCGACGATGGTGCCGAACAGCGCGATCAGCAGCGCGCCCGCCAGGACCTTCCTCGGCTTCTGCAACTCGGGTGCGACGCGGCGGTGGGCGATGCGGAAGGCGAGCAACACGCCCAGCAGGAACACCGGCAGCAGCGCCGTCGAGTCGATCAGCCAGCTCGAGAAGGGAGTCTGGATTCGGGCGATCGAGCCCGTCGCTCCCTTGATGATCGTCAGCACCGCACCATCGGCGTAGGCCAGCACGATGGTCAGCAGCGCCACCGTGGACCACCGGGCGGGCCGGGGGTTCAGGAACGCGCCGATGCGGCGGAAGATGGGTGCGCGGGACATGATGATCTCCCTGGTCGACCGAAAGACTGACAACGCGGGGGCGGAACAGGACCTCGGGTGCGGCGGGCCACCCGCCGGTGGCGATCCAGTTGACCAGGCTGGATCGCCACCAGCAGCGCGGCGCCGCCGCTGAGGGTGGATCAAACTGCTGGAGCGACTGCTACACGATCGACCAGCCGAACATCATGGCGTGGTCCTCGTGCATCAGGTTGTGGCAGTGCGCCACGTACGGCCCGGTGAAGTCCCGGAACCCGCGGTACACGATGACCGATTCGCTCGGGTCGAGTGCCGCGAGGTCTTCCTTCGAGACGTCGTCGGGGTGGCCGGGGTCGCCACCACCGGTGACGTCCTTGCCGTTACGCATGACCGTGCGGTGCTCCTCCATGTGGAGGTGGAACGGGTGCACCCAGCCACCGCCGCCGTTGCGGATCTCCCACAGGTTGAAGCTGCCCTTGGGCTGCGCCGACTGCGGCGTACCGCCCGCGGGGTTCTTCAAGCTGGTCAACAGGTTGAACGGGTCGAACTGCTTGCCGTTGATCAGCCACTCGATCTCGCCACCGGCACTACCGCGCTGAACTTCCCAGATCGAGCGGTTGTCCAGCAGGTCCTGCCAGTTGGACGGCAGCGGCGGCAGATCCCGCATGTGCACCGGGATCTGGCTGTTGTCGACCACGGTGTCGCCGATGATGAACTTGACCATGGGGATCAAGTACTTCGGGTCGGGCGAGAACCGGGTGGAGTCCGTCCACATGCGACCGTCAAGCATCTTCATGACGTTCGTCAGGTAGATGACGTCACCCTTCTGGGTCGGCGAACCGTCCATGAACTTGGTGAAGTCGACGATGAACTCACGGCGCTTGGCCGGCCACAACTCGAACGAGTCACGGACGATCGGTGCCGGGAGCAGACCACCGTCGGTGGCGATCTGGGTCCACTGCATGGCCTGCTGGCCATCCTGGATCCGGTACTGGCCCTGCAGCTCGTCGCCGCCGTAGCCCAGCGAGACTGCCGACTTCGGCCCCAGGGTCGAGGTCATCAGCTTGAACTCGTAGATCCGGGAGACCGAGGCGTCGAGGAAGCGGAACCGGTACTTGCGCCGGCTCACCTCGAGCGTCGGGTAGGCCGTGCCGTTGACGGTGAAGACGTCGCCGACGAAGCCGTGGTTGGGGAAGTGACGGAAGAACGTCTTGCCCCACCACTCCGGGTGCGTCCTCGGGTTGCCCGCGGCCGGGAACTCCGCGTCGTGGAAGTCGTGGTGCAAGGTCACACCGTCGTCCAGCCGCGTGTCGTAGAACGCGAGCGGGATGTCGAAGTCCACGTCGAACGAGCCATCGGGGTTGTTGGTGCGGACACCGGGCAGACGCAGACCGGTGGTCTCGTCGCCGTCGTCCGTGCCGTTCGTCGGGTCGTAGATCGGGTACAGACCGACCATGCCCTTGTAGACGTTGGCACCGGTGTGGTCCATGCGGTGGTCGTGGAACCAGAAGAAGCTCTGCTTCTCCCGCTCGTCGTTGCCGGCGGGGAAGTTGAGGTACAGGTTGTCGACCGACGTCTGGACGTTGTAGCCCTCGTGCTTCGGGCCCGCGGTCATCGAGTAGTGCGGGTTACCGTCGCTCTCCGGCGCGGTGTGACCGTTGTGCAGGTGCGTCAGGAAGGAGAAGTCCGGCGCACCGAAGTCCTGACGGTCCAGGTTGAACGGGTTGAGGTCGAGCTGGTTGTCGAACCGCACCAGCACCGGCTTGCCGTACTCGGCGTTGATCCGAGGTCCGGGGAAGGTGCCGTTGAAGCCGTAGATCGTGCTGTCCGGCAGCGTCCGCACGGTGCCCGCGGCAAAAGTGTTGCCAGCCGAGTCGAACGACGGCGTCGGCAGGCCGGCCGAGTTGATCGGCAGCACCTGGGAGGACGTGAACGACTTCGGCCGCACCTGCAGCTCGAAGTGGTAGACGATCGGGTCGGGCAGGCCGATGTCGCTCGTCCAGATCTGGTGGGTCTCGTTGCCCAGGGAGTTCTGCTGGCCCACACCGGGGCCAGGAGGCTTGGGCAGCGCGGCGATCTCCTGCGTCGTCAGCGGCGTGGCCGCCTTCGGCACCAGCAGTTCGTCGGTGAACGGGTTGAGGATCAGCGGACTGGTCGGGAACACCTCGGTGTAAACCTGGTCGGACACGGCGTCCGAGGCGGCATCGAAGATGCCGTCCGCGTTGGCCAGGCCCTGCCGGTTGAGTTTGGGCATCACCATCGCTCGTCCGGCACCCACGGCGACCGCGGCAGCACCAGCAGCACCGAGCCGCAGTGCCCAGCGGCGGCTGATGTTTTGCTTACCGTCGGACGCTTCGGGGGTGTCGGTTGCGTCAGGTTTCATCGCAGCTCCGTCGGGCGTTTCCGCACGTTCGTCAGACATTGTGGTCTTTCCTTCCATCGGCCCTGAACCATCGCGGAATCGTTGCCGCAGGCCGCTCACTTTGTCCGGGCAAGGATGTCATTTGCCCAGGGCAAGGATGGTGCCGAACCCCCTCCGGAGCACTCCCGTATGTTGAGGGTGAGCCGACCACCCTATTTAGGGGTGGAAGCGGCGCACCTGCTGAAACATCTGGAAGGTCTCCGGGAACCGGGCAATGGTCTGACGATTTGCCACCGTTCGGGTGACACTGGATACGCCGAGTGCCGCACAGCCGGTGCACCGGACGGACAGAATGCGGAATGTGGTTAGGCATGCCTTCTCGGCGGCAAAAAACGGGCACATTCGACAGAGCCGACGACCATCGGAGAAATATCGGAATACGGACACATCGGGTTGCTGGTGAGAATGTTCCGCCGAACTTCATCCACGCTATTCGGGCGAGATTACCCCCAACTCGTCACCCAGGTCGAGTCCGCTTCTCCGGATGCCTCGCATCGGCGGGTTGTGGTATATCGGCTCAGCGCACGACACGGAGTGGCAGATCGGTGATCTGGCTGGAGACAGTGGCGTCGATGCGCTCCAGCGTCACGGTCGGCTCGTCGTGATCGCAGTAGAGGCGGAGGCCGCTGCCCAGCAGTACGGGGACGAGGTGGATGACGATCTCGTCGAGCAGACCCGCGGCGAGGAGTTGACGCGCGATATCGGCACCGGAGATCCCCAGCCGACGACCGCCCGCCTTCTCATGTCGTCCATTCGACAGCCAGTTCACGATTGCGCCAAGACAAGGCCCGGACAGCCCGGCACGAATGTTCCACACCGAACGGTCGACACGCGGCCGAAGGCGTCGCTGACCCGAACCGGTCTGGCGTCGCCGGTTGGAGCCAGAGGCCGGTACTTCCACCGCGCCGTTGCCGTCTTGACCATCCAACGGCCGACACACCACCACGTCGCTGCCGTCCTGACCATCCAGCGGCCGACACGCCACTGCGTCGCCGCCGTCCTGACCATCCAACGGCCCACACACCACCGCGTCACTGCCGTTCTGGCCATCGAGCGGTCGACGCGCCACTGCCGTCCTGGGCCTCCAACGGCCGACACACCACTGCATCGCCGCCGTCCTGACCATCCAACGGCCCACACACCACCGCGTCACTGCCGTTCTGGCCATCGAGGGGTCGGCACGCGGCGGAGTACGCGATTGCCGTTGATGTGGCGATGAGCCGGCCGTTGAAGAGGCGGCATGCGGTGTGCGCATGCCGTCCGTTCAGGGGTTAGGTTGCTGGGGCGCCGGTTAGGACCCGTTCGAGGTCGAATACGTCCGGGGCAACGCCCTGCCGGCCACTCGCCTTCGATCGCCTCGCGCAGTGCGTCCTGGTCGATCAGCGGCGGCCTGGGCCGTGTTCACCAGGCATGCCTCCGCGCGCATCGCCCGCAGCTCCGACTCCCCCACGAGGGCCCTCGTGTCCGCCGCCAGTAACCGGTGCAGGCTGACGATGTCCGAGGCGAACAGGTCCGCACGCTCGACGAACCTCGCTGCGGCTGAGGCCGCCCGCTCCTCGGTCAGGTGCGGGCTCCACACGATGACATCCAGGCCGAATACCGCACCGAAGGCAGCGACCGCGCTGCCCTGCCTGCCCTGCCTGCCCTGCCTGCCCTGCCTGCCCAGGCCCACCGTCCGGCCCGCCAGGCCTCCGCCGACCGTGCGCTGCCGGCCGCCCAGCCGCACCGCCGTGTCGTACTCCCCGACCGGCCGGGTCAGGCCGAGGATCATCGCCCACGTCGACTCGGACGTCGGGGCGCGCAGGCCGCGCCGTGCCGGTCCCAGCACGCCCAGCGAGCCCGCCGCTGCCAGGTCGATGGCAACGCTGCGCACACCGGTCGCGACCAGCATCCGCAGGTCCGGCAGGCTCGCCGGCCCTCTCGGGTGAACGGCGTGCGCTCGCGCATCGCGACCACGATCTCGCGGCCGGCCAGTCTCGTGGTCAGTGCGTCGCCGCTCAGGTGCTCGTCGACGAAGTCCACGTCCAGGCGCGACCGGTCCGCGCACTCCGCCGCACCCGCTGATAGTCAGTCGAGCATGGCGACTCCGGTCGTCACACTGCCGCCCGCAGGAACTCCACCGCCAGGTCGTTGAACTTCGCCGGGAACTCGATCTGCGGGAAGTGGCCACAGCCCTCGAAGATCTTCAGCTCCGAACCGGGGATCGCGGCGTGGATGCCCTCTGCCTCGGTCACATCGCCCATCGGGTTGTGCCTGCCCCAGTAGATCCGGGTCGGCGCCGTGATCCGGCCCATCCGGTCCGGGCGCAGCAGGTTGCGTTGCCGCACCGTCATGTCCTGCATGCACAGCAAATGCGGCAGCATCTTCACGAACTCGGGCTGGTGGTAGATGCGGAACCGGGCGTCCACGAGGTCCTCGTCGACCGTCGACGGATCGGCCAGCAGGTTCGCGATGCGCTCCCGTGTGTACTCGCGGTCCGGGCTGGTCGCGGCCAGTGTGGTCGTGGTGCGGATGCGGTCCATGATCGCCGGCACGGCACGGGTGCCGCCCGACGCCAGCAACTGCAGGCTCCGCGTGCGGTCCGGGTGCTCGGCCGCGAACCACGCCGCGACCCAGCCGCCCAGTGACTCGCCGATCAGGTGGACCCGCTCGGCGCCGATCGCGTCCAGGTAATCGGCGACGTGCCGCACATAGTCGGGCACCTCAAGGTCGCGATCGGGTTTCGCGCTGAAGCCATGCCCTAGCATGTCGATGGCATGCACCGCGTACCCGCCTGCGGCGATGGCGTGCACGTTGCGCGAGTACACCTCCAGGTGGCTCGACGTGCCGTGCAGCAGCACCACGGGCTCGCCGGTGCCGACCTGGAGCGACCGGGTCGCCATCCCGGCCGCGTCCACGAACTCCAGCCGGAACGGCGCCGACGCGAGATCACCCCAGATGCTCATGACGCCTCCTCGCCGGCACTCGCCGGACGCATTCGCAACCGCGCCGTGCTCATTGGTTGGCTCACCGGACGGGCTTCGCCATCGGCACACCGAGCACGGGCGCGGGCACGTTGATCGCGAGGTGCATGCTGTCCTCGCCGTCCGCGTCGTTCCAGTTGCGGTGCGGCACATCCTGCGGGAACCGGACGAGGCTGCCCGCGGGCGCGCGGAACGTGTCGCCGTCGATCTCGATGTTCATCGTGCCGGACAGCACGTAGAAGATCTGCTCGAAGTCGTGCGTGTGCAGGCCTTCCGGTGAACCCTGGCCCGCCGGGGTGCGGATCAGGTTCACCGCGACCCGCTCGCCGCCGGACGTGCGGTCGAGCAGCTTCTGGGTGTACCGCTTGTCCGCGGCGAGCGCGGCGAACGTCTCGTAATCGGTCTGACGCAGGTACTCGGAGTGATCGGTCATCGGAGAGTCCCCTCTTCTGTCCACGGCGAGTGTTCGCCGGCCGGCAACGGCACCCGGAACGTGTTGAGCACGAACGAACACAGGCAGTAATAGCCCGCGAGCGCTGTCAGTTCGACGACCGGCTGGACGCCCAGCAGGCCGACGGCGTCAGCGTAGACGGCGTCGGGTACGACACCGGTCGTGACCAGCGAATCGGCCAGTGCGTGGACGGCCCGGTCGGCGGGCTCGTCGATCACCGGGCGCTCACCCGCCGCGATCGCATCGACCACGGCTTGCGGAATGCCCGCCGCTCGGGCGTACTCAGCGTGACGCAGCCAGGCGAATCGCGCCCGCCAGTGGCCCGCCACCGTCGCGATCACCAGTTCCCGGTGCCGCTGCGAGAGATCCGTCGAGAAACGCAGCAGGTCGCCGAGCCCAGCCACGGCGTTGCCGACCTCGGGTGAGCGCAGCAGCACGTCGAACGGGCCGCTCAGGTAGCCCTCGTCGCGCAAGGCCTTGGCACCCCGACCACCTGCGGTCAGCGCGTCCCACATCCGCCGTTGCGCCGCGTCGAGATCGTCGCGGCGCAACGGCGGTAGGCGCGAGTCGGTCACGGCCTCAGCCAAGGGACGCGGCAGCGGCAGCGGCCGACGCCTGTTCCTCGGCTGCCTCGGACGGCGATGGCAACCGGCCGATCTGACGGCTCTGCCCGCCGTCCACCGGCAGGTCGACGCCGGTGATGAAGTTGGACTCGTCGGACCCCAGGAACACGGCCGCGTACGCGATGTCCCACGCGGTGCCCATCTTGCGCCGCAGCGGGACCTCCTTGTCGCGCTGCGCCACGACCTCCTCGTAGGTCAGCCCGAACTTCCTCATCCGGTTCTCCACCGCGACCGGGGTGTTGAGCAGGCCGGGCAGGATCGTGTTGGCGCGGATGCCGTACTCGGCGTTGCGGATCGCGACGTGCGAGGTCAGCGCGAGCACTGCCGCCTTCGACGTCTTGTAGCCGACGTACGGGTAGTTGTTGAACGCGGCAGCCGACGAGATGTTGATGATGGAGCCGGACCGCTGCTTGCGCATGATCGGCAGCGTGTGCTTGATGGTGAGCACCATGCCCCGCAGGTTCACCGCGATCACCCGGTCGAACGCCTCGACCGAGATGTCCAGGATCGACGCGTCGCCACCGGTGATGCTGATGCCGACGTTGTTGTGCAGGATGTCGATGCGGCCCCACATCGAGTAGCAGGTCTTGATCGCGGCCTCGACGGCCGACTCGTCGGTGATGTCGGCCTGGAACGCCTCCGCCGTGCCGCCTTCGGCCCTGATCTCGGCGACCGTCTCGTCGGCCGCCGCCTTGCTGATGTCCACGCAGAACACTTTGGCGCCCTCGCGCGCGAACAGCACGGCGACCGCCTTGCCGTTGCCGATCGTCCGGCCGGCGGCCTGGCCGCCGCCGAAGATGATCGCCACCTTGTCCTTGAGCCGCATGACGTGCCTTCCTCCTACGGTGTGACTGTCGGGTGCGAACTCACGCCATCAGCGGGGTCCGCAGATCGACGAAGGTCTGCTCGGTCGAGACGTCGACCACGACCAGCGCGGGCCGGTCGGCCTTGATCGCCTCGTTGATGGCGGGGGCGAGTTCGGCGGGCGCGGTCACGTGCGAGGTGTGCATCCCGGCGGCCGCGCCGATCGCGCTGTAGTCGAACCGCTGCAGCGACGACTTGTACTCGACCTCGCCGCGCATCCGCTGGCTGTGCTTGACCCAGCCCAGCACGCCGTTGTTGAACACGACGACCACGATCCGCAGGTCCTCCTCGACGGCGGACAGCAGCGCGCCCAGCGACATGCTCAGGCCACCGTCGCCGCACACGGCCACCACGGTGCGGTCCGGGTCGTGGGTCTTGACGCCGAGCGCCGCCGGAATCGCGTAGCCCATGCCACCGGCGCCCGCGGGCTGCAGGTACTCGCCGCCCTGACGGGACTGGAAGTACCGGCACATCAGCAGCCGGTTCTCCCCGGCGTCGGCACAGATCACCACGTCGTCGGGCAGGGCGTTGCGCAGTTCGGCGATCACTCGCTGCGGGTGCAGCGGCACCGAGTCGGAGGCACTCCGCTCGTCGGCGGGCACGTCGGCGCGCAGCGCGGCGCGGTGGGCGTCGCGGGCGGCGAGCTGGGCCTCGGCCACGGGGGCGTCGGTCAGCTCGGCGGCCAGCGCGTCGAGGACGTCGCGCACGTCGCCGATCAGTACCGAGTCGGTCGGCATCGTCCAGGCCGCGTTGACCGGTTCCACGTCGACCTGGATCAGCCGCTGCCGGGTCGGGTCGATCAGCTTCGCCGACTCCGACGCGGTGTCGCTGGGTCCGAGCTTGCTGCCGAGGACGACCACGACATCAGCAGCGCCCAGCGCCTCGTTGGCCAGCGGCACGCCGAAGTTGCCGAAGACGCCTGCCGAGTTCGGGTGCTCTTCGCCGAACACGCCCTTGCCCGCCGACGTCGTGACGACGGTCGCACCGGACAGCTCGGCGACCCGCACCAGTGCCTGCTGCGCGTGACCGGTGCGTACACCGCCACCGGCCAGCAGCACCGGCCGTTGCGCGGTCCGCAGTTCCTCGGCGACACCGGACACGTCCGGCACGGCGGGCGTGCTCGCGGCCAGGTAGCCGGAGCTGGCGTACAGGCGCGGCACCGAGTCGGGGCCGACGGTGCCGGTCAGCGCCGCGGAGTGGAACAGCACCGCGACCGGGCCGGGCTGGCCGGACAGGGCGTGCTTGATGCCGAGCTGCACGCTCTGCACGGCGGACACCGGGTCGTGCGGCTCGAACACCTGCTTGGTCAGCCCGGAGAACGCCGTCCTGGCGTCCCAGCTGCCGTACTCGCCGGTCGCCGACTGGTAGGGCGCGTGCAGGGAGAACGGCGCGCCGTCGCTGAGGTCGCCGAGCAGCAGCATCGGGGTGGCACCGAACAGCGCCTCCAGCGTGCCGACGACACCCTGGCCGAGCAGCCAGCTGCCCTGTGCCATCGCGACCGCGATCTTGCCGCTGGCCCTGGTGTACGCCTCGGCCGCCGACGTCGCGTAGGCCTCGTTGCGCAGCAGCACGCAGCGGATCGTGTCGGTGTGGTGAGCCAGCGCGCTGAAGATGCGGCCGGTGTTGCCACCGGACAGCCCGAACACCGTGTCCACCCCGGCGTCCTCCAGGGCACGGATGATCGCCTCGGTGACATGGACCTCGGAGTCGACGAGAGGGGACGTGGGCATCAATTCTCCTTGTGCTGTGCGGGAAGCGGCGCGAGGCCCGCGACGATGCGTTCCGCGGCGGTGCGGGCGGTCAACTCGGTGACCAGGTCGCTGTACCCGCCGTTGTGTGGCGAGACGATGACGTTGGACAGGTCGAACAACGGCGACGGGCCGGGCGGCTCGACCGGGAACACGTCGAGGGCGCAGGCGCCGATGCGGCCGTCGACCAGGGCGGCATAGAGAGCGTCCTGGTCGACCACCGCGCCACGGGCGGTGTTGACCAGCACCACTCCCGGCTTGACCAGCTTCAGCTCCGCGGGACCGAGCAGGCCCCGGGTGGCGTCGGTGAGCGGGACGTGCAGGCTGATGAAGTCCGCCGTGGCCAGGAGTTCGTCCAACGGCACCATGCGGACGCCGTCGGTGTCGTCGGTGGCGGTCGACCTGCGGTGCGCGATCACGTCCATGCCGAAGCCGCGGGCCTTGGGCACCATCGCGCGGGCGATCTCGCCGAAACCGACCAGGCCGAGTGTCCGGCCGCCCAGGTGCCGCCCGTAGAACCGGGTCCACTCGCCGGACCGCAGCGACCGGTCCGCCTCCGGGATGCGTTTGGCGGCGGCCAGCAGCAGCGCGAAGGCGTACTCGGCGACGGCGGGCGCGTTCAGGCCGGGCAGGGATTCCACGACGATGCCGCGCTTGTTCGCCTCGGCGACGTCGATGTTGTCGGTGCCGGTGCCGATCCGCAGCACATACCGCAGGTCGGGAGCGGCGTCCAGGTGGGCGCGGGTCAGCGGTTGCAGGCCGATCACCAGGCCGTCGATCCGGCCCAGCACCTCATGCCATCGTGCCTCGTCCTCGTCGAGCGCCTGGAAACCGGGCAGGTCGATCACCACGTCGACGCCGGCCTCGGCCAGGTGTGCCATGGCGGAGGGGTCCGAACCGACGATCCGGGACAGCAACGCGAGTCGCGGGCCTGCGCTCACGGCGCGCTCACCGGGACGGGCACGGTGCCGGTGCTGCCCGGGATCGTGGAGTTCTTCGCGGACTTCCGCGGGGTGCCGCCGGTCATGTCGTGTCCCGTCCGGTCTTCGTTGTCCTGGTCCACCTGGGAGGTCGTCTGTCCTCTCCGTCCACGGTTCACATGTAGCCCTCGTTGCGCAGCAGCTCGTACGCACCGCCTGCCGCGATCGTGTCCAGCAGCATGGTGGGCATGCGCTGGCCCGCCTTCGACGTGCCCGCGGTGACGTTCGCGTAGGTGCCGTTGACGATGTCGAGGGTCACGGTGTCGCCCTCGGTCGTCATGTCGAGGCAGCCCGCGCACTCCAGTACCGGCATGGCGTAGCTGATGCAGTTGCGGAAGAAGATCTCGCCGACCGATTCGGCGATGATGCCCACGATGCCCAGCCGGGTCAGCAGTGTGACGGCGGGCCTGCTCGATCCGGTGCCGAAGTTGCGGCCGGCCACCAGCAGGTCGCCCTGCTTGACCTCGTTCGCCGCCCAGCCGGGCCGGATCGACGACAGGACGAGTGCGTCCTGTCCGGCGGGCGGCAGGTCGTAGCCCGACCGGGGCATGATCGCGTCGGTGTTGATGTAGTCCTGCGGGAAGACCCAGGCCCGCCCCGTGATGTTCGCCAGGTCGATCGTGGTGCTCATGCCGAGTGCTCCAGGGCGGTGAGGTAAGGGGTGGGGTCGGCGACGTAGCCCTCGATGGCGGATGCCGCGACCGTGGCCGACGAACCCATGTAGATCCGCGCGTCCGGGCTGCCCATGCGGCCCTTGAAGTTGCGGGTGCTGGACGTGATGCAGGTTTCGCCGGGTGCCAGGACGCCCATGTGGCCACCCGAACAAGCGCCGCAGGTGGAGTTCGTGACGATCGCGCCAGCCTCGATCAGCGTCTGCATGTACCCGCGCTTGAGCGCTTCCAGGTAAATCGCCTGCGACGCGGGCGTGACGATGAAGCGGACGTGGTCGGCGACCTTCCGGCCGCGCACCACCGCGGCCGCCACTGCCAGATCGTCGAGCTTGCCGTTGGCGCACGAGCCGACGAAGGCCTGGTCGATCCTGACGTGCTGCTCGACGACCTGGCCGATCGGCGCGACGTTCCCGTTGAGCGCGTCGGGCAGCGCGACCGACGTGCGGACGTCGCCGAGGTCCACCTCGTACACGGCGTCGTACTCGGCGTCCGGGTCGGCGACCACCGGCTCGTACGGACGGTCGGTCACGGACTCGACGTAGTCGGTGATGAGCTTGTCCGCCGGGAACATCACGAAGTTGGCGTTCAGCTCGGTGCACATCGTGGCCAGCGTCGCCCTGGCGTCCAGCGGCAGCGTGAGCAGCCCGGGGCCCTCGAACTCGATGTCGTGGCCTTCCTGACTGCCGTAGTTCTGCGCGATGTACAGGAAGATGTCCTTGGCGTAGGTGCCGAACGGCAGTTCGCCGGTGAGCCGGAACTTCACCGTGGGCGACGCCTTGTACCAGGTCTTGCCGGTGCACACGAGTTGCACGATGTCGGCCATCCCCAGCCCGCGGGCCGCGCTGTTGAGCACGCCCGCCGACGGGGTGTGCGAGTCGTTGCAGGCGACGAGCTGGCCGGGCAGGGCCAGCGCCTGCTCGATGATCACCTGGTGCTCGATGCCGCCGCGACCGACGTCGGCCAGCCACCGGAAGCCGAGCCGGTCGCTGTGTTCGCGTGCTCGCTTGTGCGCGAGCGCGGTGCGCACGGTCGGCGCGGGCACCGCGTGGTCGAGCAGCACGGCCACCCGCTCCGGGTGGGAGACCTTGATCAGGTCCGTCGGCATCCGGTCGCCGGTCAGGTGGAACACACTGTCCGCCATGACCACCAGGTCCACGTCGGTGACGACAAGCTGCCCGGGCACGACGGTCCGTTCGCCACTGTGTGCCGCCAGGACCTTGTGCGCCATGGTCATACCCATGCCAACCGCTCCATTGCGTAGATAGAGCCCGCGACCCCGGTGCCGTCCTGAGTGGAGGGTGTTTCCCGCTTCGTCACTTCATGCACCGTGGATCAGATTCCGTATTCGATGTCTGATACCCTACGAACGTCAAATGGTGGAAGTCAAGCGACGACCCCGACCGGTGGATCGACGGGAGCGCGATGGAACTGGGCATCGACGGCCGGGTCGCACTGGTGTGCGCATCCACGGCAGGGCTTGGTCTGGCCAGTGCGAGGGCACTGGCCGCGGAGGGCGCGCACGTCGTGGTCAGCGGCAGGCGCGGCGAGCTGGCGAAGAGCATCGCCGACGGGTTGCCGAAGGCGTCCTGGGTCGAGGTGGACCTGACCGAGGGCGGAGCCGCAGACCATCTGGTCGAGGCCGCCACCGCGGCAGCGGGCCCGATCGACATCGTCGTGCTCAATGGTCCCGGCCCGGCTCCCGGCACGGCGGCGGCGCTGGATCCAACGGGCGCTGCGGCCGCTGTGGAGTCGTTGTTGCTCGGACATGTGCAACTCGTGAACCGCGTGCTCCCCGGCATGCGGGAACGCGGTTGGGGCCGCATCGTGGCCATCGGGTCGAGTGGTGTCGTCGCTCCCCTGCCGAACCTCGCCGCGTCGAACACCGGCCGGGCCGCCCTGGCCGCCTACCTCAAGACGCTGGCCGGCGAGGTCGCTGCCGACGGTGTCACGGTGAACATGGTGGTACCGGGACGGATAGCGACCGATCGCGTGGCCGAACTCGACAAAAGAGCCGCGGAACGCACCAACCGGACACCGGAGGCGGTCCGCGCGGCATCCGAGACAAACATTCCACTGCGGCGATATGGTCGTCCGGAGGAGTTCGGCACCACCGTGGCGTTCCTGGCCGGGGCAGGCGCCTCGTACGTCACCGGCACGATAGTTCGGTGCGATGGCGGACTCCTCAGTAGTATCTAGTGCATCATGTCCAGTACGCGAAACGCCGCGGCGGTGACATGTCGGGGACAACGGCAAAGGAGGATGCGTCGTCATGACATCTCAGACCCTGGAGCCGGTGGCCGACCGCCCGCAGAGCCTCAGCGACATCGCATTTGACCGCATCCGAAATGCGATCGTGCGGCGGACGCTGGAGCCGGGAACCCGCGTGAGCGAGTCCATGCTGGGCGAGATGTTGCAGGTCAGCAAGACGCCGGTGCGCGAGGCGCTGCTGCGGCTGTGCCACGTCGGGTTGGTCGAGCCCACCACGCGCGGGCTGCGCGTCGTGCTCCCCAACAAGGACATCATTCGCGACGCATACGAGGTGCGGACCGGGCTGGAAAGCACCGCCGCGAAACTGGCCGCCGAACGGGCCACCCCCGAACAGCGCCAGCTCATCGCCGAGGCGGCCCGCAAGTCGCTGGACGCCGCGCGCAACGGTGATTCCGCCGGTTTCGCCGAATGGGACATGTCGTTCCACACCTCCGTGGGCGACTCCTGTGGGAACAAGCTGCTCGCCAAGGCGGTCGGCGATTCCGTGGTACTGGCCTTCACGCTGCGGTCCCGGGACGTCCTGACCGCGGACGACTCCGTGCACTGCGGGCGCCAGCACGTACAGCTGGCCAAGTCCATCAAGGCCGGCCAGACGGACCTGGCAGCCCAGCAGATGCTGGACCACATCGCCGAGGTCATGAAGTTCGTGCTGGCGTCCGCCAGCTAGCCGGGGGCGTGTCCAGCAACCTCACCGGTTGCCGGACACCCCACCCGCTAGAGGCCCTTGACGTCGTCGTCGGTCAATTCGACGTCCACCGCCGCCACCGCGTCGGTGAGATGGTGCGGCTTGGTCGCGCCGATGATCGGTGCCGACACCACCGGGTTGCGCAGCACCCACGCCAGCGCGACCTGGGCACGCGACAGCCCGCGCTCCGCGGCGATCTCGCCGACCCGGTCCACGATCTGCTTGTCCACCTCGGGGTAGAGCCGCTTGCCCAGGGCGTCGTTCTCGGTCCGCAGCGTCGTCTCCCCCCACGGCCGGGTGAGCCTGCCCCTGGCCAGCGGGCTCCACGGGATCACGCCGATGCCCTGGTCCACGCACAGCGGGTACATCTCCCGCTCCTCGTCCCGGTTGAGCAGGTTGTAGTGGTCCTGCATGGTGATGAACCGGGCCCAGCCGTGCGCGGCGGAGGTGTAGAGCGCCTTGCTGAACTGCCAGGCCTGCATGGACGACGCGCCGATGTAGCGGGCCTTGCCCGCTCGCACGACCTCGTCGAGCGCTGCCAGTGTCTCCTCGATCGGCGTCGTCGGGTCCCAGCGGTGGATCTGGTACAGGTCGACGTAGTCCACGCCCAGCCTGCGCAGGCTGTGGTCGATCTCGCTGAGGATCGCCTTGCGGGACAGTCCCGCGCCGTTCGGGCCGGGCCGCATCCTGTTGTGCACCTTGGTCGCGATGACCACGTCGTCGCGCGACGCCGACTCGCGCAGCACGCGCCCGAGGATCTCCTCGCTGGCACCGTCGGAGTAACCGTTGGCGGTGTCGAAGAAGTTGACGCCCGCCTCCAGCGCGCCGGTGATCAGCGGCCGTGCCTGGTCCAGCGGCAGTGTCCAGATGTGGTTGCCGCGGTCGGGCTCGCCGTAGCTCATCGCGCCGAGGCAGATCCGGGACACCTCAAGGCCGGTCGTGCCCAGCTTGGTGTACTTCATGTCGTTCCTTTCCGCGCTGTGGCGGGTTCCTGGGGCAGAGGCGTGGTCGTGGTGAGGGCAGCCGCGTGCAGGCCGTCGTCGAACGCCACGCTGGGAAAGCGCCGCCAGACCTCGTCGTCGTGAAACGGCACGATGCGTCGGGTGTCGCCGCCTGCCGCGTCGACCAGTTCGTCGGCCAGCGCGTGCCAGCGGTCCACCGGGCCGGTCAGCGAGCTGATCGGCACCCGGCCACCTTCGATGTTCTCGTACGTGGACACGTTGTCCCCGGAGAAGACCAGCGGTCCGTCGGCGGTGGCGACGACCGCGTACTGCGATCCCGGCGTGTGGGTGTCCAGCGCGGGCCGGACATCGACGCCCGGCAGGTCGACGGGGCCGTCGACGAGCGTGAGAAGGCCCGCCGCGGCGCGGGCGTCGAGCACGTCGAGCACGTCGGCGTCGGTCGCGCGGAACATCGCGGCCCCGAACCGGTCGGGGTCGGCGACGGCGGCCCGGTGCAGCTCGTACTCCTCACGGCGCAGCAGGACCCGCGCGGCCGGGAAGTCCGGCAGCGCACCGGCATGGTCGAAATGCTTGTGCGTCAACACGATCACGTCGACGTCGGCGACCTGTATCCCGATCCTGGCCAGCGCCCGCGCCGGCGCGCACCAGATCGCGTCGCTGTACTTCGCGCCCAACCGCTGCTGGTGGTACGCCGAGGAGAAGCCGACGTCGACCAGGATCACCGACGAACCGGTACGGACCGCCGCGAAGCAGTACGGCACCTCGCGCACGTCGGTCGCGGGCCTGCCCTCGATCAGCAGACCCGCGGGGTGGTCACCGACGTGGCCGCACTCGACGAGCCAGGCCGCCGTCGCCTCCACGGTTACTCAGCCGCCGGTCGCCATGATCGTCGTCTTGACCTGCGTGTAGTCGCCCAGCGCCGCAAAGCCCTTCTCCCTGCCCAGACCGCTGGACCGGTAGCCGCCGAACGGTGTCTCGACGCCGGGTTTGCCGCCGTTCACGGCGACCTGACCGGCGACCAGCCGCCGCGACATGCGCAGCGCACGGCCCGAATCCGCCGTCCACACGGACGCGATCAGGCCGTACTCGGAGTCGTTGGCCAGCGTGATCGCGTCCTGCTCGTCGTCGAACGGAGTGATCGCCAGGACCGGACCGAAGATCTCCTCGCGGAAGATCCGCATGCTCGGCGACACGTCCGCGTAGGCGGTGGCCTGGACGTAGCGGCCGCCGGTCAGGCCGGGACCGGTCGCGACGTCACCGCCGACGACCAGCCGGGCACCGTCGGCGCGGGCGATGTCGAAGTACGAGCGGACCTTCTCGAACTGCGCCTGGGTGGTCATCGGCTGCAGCGTCTCGCCCGGTGTCACGGCGGCCAGCAGCTCGCCCATCCGCGCCACCATGTCCTCGTAGACCGGTCGCTGCACGAGCAGCCTGGTCAGCGCCGAGCAGACCTGGCCACCGTTGCGGCTGAACGCGACAGCGGCTGTGGCCGCCGCGTCCAGATCGGCGTCGGCGAACACCACCATCGGGCTCTTGCCGCCCAGTTCCAGGGTGACCGGGATGAGATTGGCCGCGGCCGCCGCGGCGACCTGCCGGCCGGCCGCCACCGAACCGGTGAAGACGAGCTTGCGCACGGCGGTGTGCGCGGTCAGCGCTGCCCCCGTGTCCGGCCCGCTCCCGGTGACCACGTTGAACACGCCCGGCGGCAGGCCCAGCTCGGACGCCAGCTGCGCCAGCATGACCGTCGTGGCCGAGGTGAACTCCGACGGCTTGACCACCAACGTGTTCCCGGTCGCGAGCGCGGGCGCGATACCGCGGGCGGCCTGGGACAGCGGGCTGTTCCACGGCGTGATCATCCCGATGACGCCGTGCGGTTCGTGCCGGGTGAAGGCGTGCTGGCCGGCGCCGAGGTCGATCGTCTCGCCGAAGAACGCCCGCACGATCCCGCCGTAGTACTCGAAGTACTCGGCCGAGTCGTTGATCGCGCGCTGCATGTCGTAGCGCGTCTTCCCGGTCTCCGAGCATTCCGTGACCAGGAACTGCTCGCCGCGCTCACGCAGCGCCTGGCCGAGCCGCCACAGCAGCTTGCCGCGTTGCGCGGCGGGCAGGTCGGCCCAGTCGGGCCCGGCGGCCGCCGCGCTGCGCACCGCCCGGTCGACCAGTGCCGAGGAGCCGAGGGCGACCGACGAGACCCGGTCACCGGTGACCGGGTCAGCCACGCCGGTGCGGTCCTCGCCGGGCACCACGACGGTCGCGCCGTCGATCCAGTGGTCGACCTGCCGGACGTCGGCGGCCGAGTGGGTAGCGGTCACGACTTGCCCTCCGTGCGGACGCCGTAGCCTGCCTCGATCTCGCCCTTGACGATGCCCCACACGTGGTCGACCAGTGCCAGGAACTCCGGCGAGCGGCGGACCTGCGCGGTGCGCGGCCGGGGCAGTGGCACGTCCACGATCTCGCGGACGGTGCTGCCCGGACCGCGCGACAGGATCACCACGGAGTCGCCGACCAGCACTGCCTCGTCGATCTGGTGGGTGATGAACACGCCGGAGAACGAGCTGGTCTCCAGCAGGCCCAGCACCTCGTCCTGGAGGATCTCGCGCATCTGCGCGTCCACTGCCGCGAACGGCTCGTCCAGCAGCAGCAACTCCGGTTCCACCGCGAGTGCGCGGGCCACGTTCACCCGCTGCTGCATGCCGCCGGACAAGTGGTCGGGATAGTGCCCGGCGAAGTCGCCAAGGCCCACCCTGACCAGTACCTCGCGCGCCTTCTCCCTGGCCGCCTGCTTGCTCATGCCACCCAGCCGCAACGGGTACGCGACGTTGTCCTCGGCGGTACGCCACGGCAGCAGCGCGGCCTTCTGGAACACGACGGCACGGTCGTTGCCGGGCCGGGTGACCTTCTCGCCGTCCACCGCGACCAGCCCGCCGGTGTAGGGCACGAGGCCGGCGATCGCGCTCAGCAGCGTCGACTTGCCGCAGCCACTCGGCCCGATCACCGAGACGAGCTTGCCCTTGGGCACCGTGAAGCTGACGTCGTCGACCGCGCGGAACGGCAGATGTGTCACCGGGCTGCGGTACTCGATGCGGACGTGCTCGATGGCCAGCTTGGGCGTCGGCGCAGCCGGTTGGACCCGGTCGGTCGCGCCCGCGGGGGCACTGGTCCTGGTCATGCTCACCCCACCTTCCAGCGGTTGAAGTGACGTTCGACTGCCCGTAGCGCGAAGGTGAGGACCACCGACACGACGGCCAGCACCAGCAACCCGACGAACAGCAGATCGGTGTTGAAGTTGTTGGCCGCCTGGGAGATCAGGAAGCCGACCCCGGCCTCCGCCGAGATGAACTCGCCGACGATGACGCCGATCAGCCCGGTCGCCATGCCCAGCCGGATGCCGGTCACGATCGACGGCACGGCCGCGGGCAGCAGGATCGTCCGCCAGATCTCCATCCGGCTCGCGTTGTACGACCGCGCGAGGTTGATCAGCGTCCGGTCGACGTTCTTCACGCCGGTCAATGTGCTGATCAGGATCGGGAACAGCGAGGCGACGAACACCACCACGACCTTGGACAGGATGCCGATCCCGAACCACAGCACGATGATCGGCGCCAGGGCCACCAGCGGCAGCGAGTAGAAGATGTTCAGCGCCAGGCCGAGTGTCTCCTCGATCAGCACGTACCAGCCCATCAGCAGGCCGACCACGACACCGACGACGATCGAGCACACCAGCCCGATGACGAACTCCTCACCGGAGATCTTCATGTCGTTGAGGCCCTCGCTGGAGGGCAGGAAGTGCCACGCGGACGTGATGACCTGGCTCGGCGAACTGCTGTAGAGCGGGTTCACCCAGTGCAGTGAGGACGAGAGCTGCCACGCCGCGAGCACCAGGATGACGAAGCCGACCGAGAGGATCGGTGACCGCAGGCGGCGCAGCACGACCCCGGGCCCCCCGGCCCGTGGCGCACCACGAGCCGGGAGGTTGCTCGGTGGGGCCGTCGTTGTCGACGCGCTCATCCGAGATCACGCACCCTTTGCCGAGTTCGCGAACGAGTTGTCCACGGTCTTGGCGAAGTTGGCCGAGGCAACCGACGGGGTGCTGATGGCCAGCGCCTTCACGGTGGTGTCGAAGTCGGACTGGCTGAACGGCGCGAACCCGTCGAGCGCGGACTGGTCCTTCAGCCACGCCTGCGCGATGGGCTGGCTGACCTTGGCAGCGTCCGCGAGGTAGCCCGCAGTCTGCGACTCGTGCGTCTTGACCTCGTCCGACGCGGCCTGCCACGCCTTGAAGAAGTTGACCACGGCGTCCTTGTGGCTCGACGCCCACTGCGTGTTCACCGTGGCCACGTTCGCGGTGAGGATGCCCAGATCGGTCTTGTCGATCCGGTCCAGCGCGTGCAGCGACGGGTTGCCCTTCTCGGCGGTGTCGATGAAGGGGTGCGCCGCGAACGAGCCCGCGGTCTTGTTGTTGATCAGTGCCGTGATGTTCGCGGCGAAGCTGCCGGACGTGTAGACGATGTTGTAGTCGCCCGGGTAGTTCAGCCCGTGCTGCTTGAGGTAGAGCTGCTGGCCGGCACCGAGCAGCGAACCCGGCGACGAGGCGCCGATGGTCTTGCCCCGCAGATCGCTCACGTTGTGGATGTCCCCCTGCACGAGGAAGTCCATCCGCACGTGGCCGATGCTGCCGATGATCGCCTCGGGCGCGCCCTTCTGGGCGGCCTCGATGCTGGCGGCACCGCCGAGGGCGATGTCGGCCTGACCGGCGCCGAGGCCGGAGAACTGGGCCGACGACGTCACGTTGATCATGTTGACCTTGAGCCCGAACTTCTTCCAGAGGTTCGTCGCGTTCGCGTAGACGAGCGGTACCTCGTCGCCGACGATGGCGGTGTTGCTGACGTTGATGGTGGTCAACCCTGAACTGTCGGCCGACGCACCCGCGTCACCGCTGCCGCCCGAGGAACAGGCAGCGGCCGCCAGACTCAGGGCTGCCACCGGTACCAGCAACCGGACAAAGCGTCGCGCGCGAGCGAATCTCGCCATTGAACCCGCATTGGACATTGCAGCGACCTTCCTAACCGGTCTGCAGAATGTGAGATACCGTATCCGGCACCTGGTATACCGTCAAGACACGTAGCGGAAACATTCGCTGCCGTCGCGGCTGGTCACACACCGTCCGGCGCGAATCGATAGAGCGAATACCCGTTGACACCGGGCACGAACACGACGTGCACGGCCAGACCGATGTGGACCGACTCGGGATCGCAGTCCACAATGTTCGTCAGCACGGTCGGCCCCTCGGCCAGCCGCACGTACGCGATGACATAGGGCGGTGCGTCTTTCCAGGCACCCTGGCCCTTGCGGACCACGGTGTACGTGTAGACCTCGCCAGTGCCCGCCGCGGCGAACCACTCCGGATCACGCGCCGAGCAGGCCGGACAGAACGTCCTGGGCGGCCACGACACCGTGCCGCAGGCAGCGCATCGGCGCAGCATGAGCTCACCGCGGGCGGTGCCCTCCCAGAACGGCACCTGCTCCGGATCGACGACCGGCTCCGGTACCGGCAACATGCCCGTCATCGGCCCGACCTGCCCAGGACCAGGGTGACACTGCCTGCCCGGGTACCGAGCCTGCCGCCGGTGCCGTGCACCAGCGCGATCTCGCAGTCCGGCACCTGCACCTGGGGATGCGCCGCGCCACGCAGCTGACGGACCGCCTCGATGATCTTCGTCATGCCGCCCCTGCTGGACGGGTGGTTGTTGCACAGGCCGCCGCCGTCGGTGTTGATCGGCAACCGCCCGTGCGGGGCGAGCAGCGCGCCGTCCTCGACGAAGCGGCCGCCCTCCCCCTTCGCACAGAAACCCAGGTCCTCCAGCGTGACCACGACGGTGATGGTGAAGGAGTCGTAGATCGAGGCGTAGTCCACGTCGGCGACCGTGATGCCCGCCTCCGCCATCGCGGCAGGGCCGGTCCGGGCGGCCGCCGTCGTGGTGAGGTCGACCGAACCGAGGTTCGCGTGCGACACGGCCTGGGAGTAGCCCAGGACGTGCGCGTCGCCGCGGCCGAGCGAGCGCGCCACATCCGCTGCCACCACGACCACCGCGCCGCCGCCGTCGGTCACCACGCAGCAGTCCAGGCGGTGCAGCGGGTCGCTGATCATCGGTGAGGACAGCACGTCCTCGATGGTGACCGGCTTGGGCAGGAACGCGTTCGGGTTGTACTGGGCGTGCAACGACGCGGCGACCTTCACCGCGGCCAGTTGCTCCGCCGTGGTGCCGAACTCGGCCATGTGCCGCATCGCGACGAGCGCGTAGTCGTGCACGGTCGCGGTGAGGCCCCAGTTGTCCTCGAACGGGCCGAACGGGGACGGCGCCGTGCGCCCGGACCTGCCCAGGCTGCGCGGCCTGCCTGCCATCGTGACCAGGGCGACGCGGCAGCGGCCTGCCGCGATCGCGTCCGCCGCGTGGCCGACGTGCGCCAGGTACGACGAGCCACCCGTCTCGGTGGAGTCGACGTAGCGCGGTGTCAGGCCGAGGTGGTCGACCATGCCCAGCGCGCCGCCGGGTGCGGTGGAGTCGCAGAAGTAGCCGTCCACGTCGGCCAGGCCCAGCCCGGCGTCGGCGAGCGCACCCAGTGCGACCTCGGTGTGCAGTTGTGCGACCGACCGGTCCGGGATCTCCCGGAGCGGGTGCTCGTACACGCCTGCGATGACCGCGGATGCCATGTGCCGCTACCGGTGCACGGCCGCGGGCCGCATGGCCTGGAACCAGCGGTGCGCGTGCGTGCCGAAGTCGGGGATCTCCTGCATCGGGAAGTGGCCGATGCCCGGCACGACCTCCCACTGCGCGCCCGGGATCCGCGCGGCGGTCTGCTCGACGCGGGCCGCGGGCACCCCGAAGTCGTCCTCGCCGACCACCAGCCGGACCGGGCACTCGATGGACCCCAGCTCGTCCCAGATGTCGTGCTTGGACCAGCCGCTCTGGTCGGACACCGTGACGTGCCAGTCCTCCCGGCAGTGCATCAGCGCGAGCAGTTCGGTGGTCTCGGGCGGCACCGAGCGGCCCGTCAGCGCCGAGTAGCCGTAGTAGGACCGGTCCCGATTGCTCGGCGACGACGAGTCCTCAAGGCCCCACGGGCGGGCCGACCGGCCGCGACCGCCACGCTGGCCGTACGCGGCCATCGACACCACACCGGCGAGCTTGCGGGACGCCTTGACGGCCATGTCCAGCACGATCTTGCCGCCGATGGAGCAGCCCAGCAGGTAGGGCCGGTCCAGCCCGAGCCGGTCGATGACGGTCAGGCACCAGTCGCCGTACCAGCCCAGGTCCGAGATGGGGCCGTGCTCGGCGGGATCCGACCTGCCGTGGCCGGGCAGGTCGACCACGATGACGCGATAACCCAGCTGTGCCAACTGGTCGCGGGCAGCTCGGTACTGGAAACCGTGCTGGCCCGCCGTGTGCACGCAGAAGATGACGTCGTCGCCGTCACCGGCCTGCTCGACGAAGCCGAACCGCCCGTCGATGTCGAGGTAGTCAGCGCTGGTCCGCATCGTGCTCCTTTGCCATCGCGCGGGCGGCGGCGACCATCAGCCGGACCGTCCTGGTCATCCGCAGGTACTGAAAACCACTGCCGAGGATGCGGAAGCGGCCGCGCGCCGCGAACCGCACGTAGTCGTCGTGTTCGCCGAGCAGCAGTTCCACCCAGGTCCGCTCGTCGGCGGTGATGTCGAACGTGGCTCCGTCCAACGACTTGCGGGCGGTCTCGATGATCCGGCCGCGGTAGATGCGCAACCGCACCTGCTCGTCGCCGCTGACGACGCCGATCGTGCCGTCGAAAGTGGACACCGAGGACGCGAACGCATCGTCGGATGCCAGCCGTTCGGCCAGGCGCGTGCCCCACTCCACCGACCCGATGTCCGCGACGGCCAACTGCCGCGCTGTGGCTGGTGGGTTGTCGGCGGGGACCGCCCACACCAGGCCGACCCGGTACACGACCGAGCCGTCGGCGGCGGTCGCGCGCACGTCCTGGTGCACGCGCAGGCCGTGCGCGGCGGCGCGGCGGCGGGTCACCATCGCGTCCAGCTCCCGGACGCCCGTCGGCACGTCGGCGGCGTCGGTGCCGGTGACGGCGACCAGCCGCGCGGCATCGGAGGGCCGGCAGCGGTCCACGGCCAGGGTCATCGTGGCCAGCACGTCGGCCGGGTCCTCGGTGACCGGTAGCCGGGTGGTCGCGCCGACCTCGACGGACAGCGCGGGAAGGGTGTGCGAGGCCGTCATGCGGTCCTGCCCTCCAGTTCGCCGAGCATGCCCAGCTCGGCCAGTAGTTCGTCGGTGTGCTCCCCGGCGGCGGGTGGCCGCACCTGGTACGTGCCCTCGTCGACGGGTAGTGGCGAGCCGACCACGGTGACGTCGTACCCGCCGTGCACCGGCAGCCTGCGGACCATGCCGCGGTGTGCCACGTTCGGGTCGGCCAGGATCTGTTCCAGACTGAGGATCGGGCTCGCGGGCACGCCGACGGTCTCCATCAGCGACGCCACCGCGTCCGCCGGATGTGCGCTGGTCCAGGCCTCGATGACCTTGTCCAGCTCGTCGCGGTGCGCCATGCGGTCGTCGACCCCGGTGCTCAGCGGGTAGTAGTCGGCCAGTTCGGGGGCGCCGATCGCGTCGGTCAGGCCGGCCCACATGCGGCTGGTCATCGGCGCCAGATACACGTAGCCGTCGCTGGTCGCGTACGTGCCCGCGTAGGACCGGCGGACCATGCCGCCGGTGCGCTGCGGGCTGATCCCGTGGTCGGCGACCTCCGACAGCGTCGCGCCGAGGAACGTCAGCATCGAGTCGAGCATGGCCAGGTCGGTCTTGCCGCCGTGGCCGGTCCGGTCCCGCTCGCGCAGCCCGAACAGCACGGCCAGGGCCGCATACAGGCCGGTCACGTGGTCGGGCACGAACACGCCGGCCAGTGACGGGGCACCGTCCGGCTCGCCGGTCAGGTGCATCAGCCCGGACATCGCCTGGATGATCCCGTCGAACGCGGGTTTCGTCGCGTACGGACTGTCCTCACCGAAGCCGGTCGCGTGCACGTACACGAGCCTCGGGTTGATCGCGAGCAGCTCGTCGGCACCGAAGCCGAGCCGTTCCGGTACCCCCACGGCGAAGTTGGTCACCAGGACGTCCGAGGTCCGCACGAGCGCGGCGAAGATCTCGCGGCCTCGCTCGGACTTCAGGTCGACGTCGATGCTGCGCTTGTTCCGGTTGAGCATCGCGAAGTAACCGCCGGGGTTGGACTTCGGGTCCGAGTGGCGGCGCGCTCCCCCACCGGGCGGCTCGACCTTGATCACGTCGGCGCCCTGGTCGGCCAGAATCTGGGTGCAGAACGGGCCTGCGATGTAGTGGCCCAGTTCGAGCACCCGGATACCGTGCATCGGTCCGTCGACCGTCATCAGATCCTCCCCGCGGTGACCGCTGTCGTGTCGTGCCACCAACGCATGCCCGCGTCGATGACCACGCGGGAACCGGTGGTCAGGTCCCGCGCCAGTTCGTGTGCCGCCGTCTCCGCCATGCCTGCCGGGCAGACGGTGGTGACCAGGCCCGCCGCCGCCGCCTCGGCGGCACTCACGGTGACGCCGGTCAGTGCCCACCGCAGCGCGGTCGACGGCGCGACCCGCCTCGCCAGATGGGGCACCACCTGGTGCGGGTAGAAGCCCTGGCGGACCTCGGGCAGCAGGAACCGCGCTGCCTCACCCGCGACCACGAACGTCGCCGCGGCCGCCATGCCCAGCCCCGTGCCGATCGCCCAGCCGTCCACCGCCGCGACGACGGGCAGCGGGCTGGCCGCGATGTCGGTGAGCATCACCGTCCTCGCGCTGGGTGACCCGGCGCGCTGCTCGCCCTGCTCCTTGAGGTCGGCGCCGGACGAGAGGTCGCCGCCCTGACCGCACAGCAGCACGGCCACGCAGTCCGCGTCGGCGGCCAACCCGGCCAGCCCGGCGCTGATCGCCCTGGCAGTGGCGACATCCACGGCGTTGCGCCGATGGGGGCGCTGGATCTCGATGCGCCCGACCCCGTCGACACAGGACACATCAACGTCCTGCTGCCCCATGGTCGCAGCCTCCCGTCACATTCTCGCGTACGATATACGGCGTCTTGTGTGCTGTACAGCGCTACCCCGGCAGGAACGACTCCAGTGCGGGAAGCAGGTAGCGCATCAGCTGTTCGTGGTCCTCGGACATCGGAAAATGGCCCAACCCGGCCATGATCGTGAACGAGGCACCGGCGATCTCGTCGGCAGCGCGCTGTGTGATCGGCACCATCGTGTGGTCGAACTCGCCGGTCAGCAGGTGGACCGCGCATCGACTGGTGTCGATCGCGGCCGCCTCACCACGCAGGTCGTGGTCGATCGAGTGGAAGTAGAGGTCGCCCGCGTAGACGCCGGGAGCGGCCTGCGCGTAGTGCAGCATGGTCTCCTGGCGGTCGGCTTCGGGAGCCGTCGGCGACATCATGCCCATCATCCGGGCGGCGGCCAGGGCCGGATCGGCCAGCCGCTCGGTCACCCGGAACCGGCGCATCCTGGCCACGCCCTCGTCGTCCAGCCCGCCGGAGCTGCGCAGCCCGCCTTGCAGCGCGATGACGCCCCGGAACTCGTCGGGGTGGTAGCGGGCCAGGTCCAGCGCCAGCATGCCGCCGATGGACGACCCGGCGAACACCGGCCGGTCCAGCTCCAGGGCGGAGGCCAGCCGTACCGCGATCGCCATCGCCATGTCCCTGGTGAGCACGTACTCCGATGCCCACCACCGGTCACCAGCGGGCAACGACTTACCATGGAACGGCAGGTCGTAGGCGATGACACGGAACCGGCTGGTCACCCGCCGGTCGGCGAGCAGGTGTCGCCACTGCCGCGCGTCGCTGGCCGCCGTGTGGTGGCACAGCAACGGGATGCCGGTGCCGACCGACTCGTAGTAGATCCGGTGGTCCACGCCGTCGATGTCGACGTGCACGTAGCGGCCCACCGCGTCGTCGTGCTCACCGTGCCTGCTGCTCGGTGCGGTCGCGGGCACCGAGGGGTCGGCGCCGATGGCGGCCTGCCGCAGCAGCCAGCCGAACCTGCGCACCGCGTTGTGCCGGGCCGCGTCCGCGATCAGCGGGGCCACGTCCATCACCCGGCCACGCTGCGCACCGAACAGGTCCGAGTACGGCGGGTGAGGCACCCTGGCCAGGAAGTCGTGCCAGGACGACGAGGGCGCGCTCACCACGATGTCGTCGGCGGTCGCCCGCAGCTCGATCGACGCGACCGGCACGGGTACTCCGGGTACACCGCCGGTGATGGACACCCGCCAGGCGTCCTCGTCGGCGACCAGCGCGAGCGAGCCCGTCCAGCCGGCCGCGACCAGGCCGAACTCACCATCCCGCGCGGCCAGTGCCGACGCCTGGCCGACCATCCCGGCGGTCAGGCCGCCGGTCACTGGGCGCGCACCGGGTTACGCAGCTCGCCGATGGTGCCGATCCGGCACTCGGCCACGTCACCGTCGGAGACGACGACCGCACCCGGCGTGCCGGTGGACAGGATGTCACCGGGGAAGAACGGGAAGACCTTGCTGTGGAAGCTGATCAGCTGTTCCGGGGAGAAGATCATCTTGGCCACCACGTTGGACCGGTGCACCAGGCCGTTGCGCACGGTGGTCACCTCGATGTCCGACAGGTTGCCCTCGCTGTTGAGCACCTCCGGCAGTGGGGTGATGCCGGGGCCGAACGAGAAGAAGCCGGGAAAGTTCTTGGCGCGGGTGAGGAACCGCGGGTTGCGCTGCAGGATGTCCTCCGCGGTCTGGTCGAGCACCGGGCAGACACCCCACACGTCGTCGAACGCGTGGTCCAGCTCCACGTCCCGGCTGGACAAGCCGAAGACGATGCCCAGCTCCGCCTCGGCCGTCACACGCTTACTCTGCGGCGGCAGCGGGATCACGTCGTCGGGCCCGATGATCGTGTGGTCACCCTTGACGAACGACGCGGGCTCGTCGGGGTAGTCGGCGGTCAGGTCGTCGGCGTGCTCGGTGTAGTTGAGCCCGATGCCCCAGATCTTCCGGGGATTCCGGTACGGCGCAAGGAACCTCACAGTGTCCTGCGGTACGAACAGGTCGTCCGGCGCGTTGGCGACCATGCTGGTGAACTCGCCTGGCCTGATCGCGCGGATGACGTCGAGTACCGTGCCGTCGACCGGATCCGGCAGCGCACTGAGCGATACGACACCCCGCGCGGGATCGACGCCGGCCGCGAACGGCTCACTACCGGTACAGACAGTGGCCAGCTGCATTTTTGACTCCTTTGTCCCGCTCTTGACCACCGAGCAATGACGGTGTTCGCTGTACGCTATACCAGATACCATACGTCCTGCTGCGCGTATCGGACATCGGCGGAGCCCAGGCGTTCCGCGTATCCCCCCGTCCGTCCGGCGGAGAGAGAGACACATGACGATCGACGACTCGACACTCACACGTCCCGACGTTCGCGTGCTGCGCCACCGGATCGGTGCGCAACTGGCCGGGCATCCCGAAGTGGAGCGCATCAACCCGGCCCTACCCGGCGACGTCGTCGCCGTGACGCCGAACGGTGATGCCAGCACGGTGGCCGAGGCCGTCGAGGCGGCCCAACGCGCCCAGCCCGGCTGGGCCGCGATGACCGCACCGGCCCGCGGTGCGATCCTGTTGCGTGCGGCCGCGATCCTGGCCTCACGGCACGAAGCCGCCGCCGTGGACCTGGTCCGCGAGGAGGGCAAGACGCTCGCCGAAGCGACCGGTGAGGTCGGCAGGGCCATCGAGATCCTGCAGTACTACGGCGGTGAAGGTCGCCGGGGTCGCGGCGAGATCATGCCGTCCAGCACGCCGCACACCCTGGCGTACACGCGCCGGGAACCGCTCGGCGTCGTCGGCATCATCACGCCGTGGAACTTCCCGATCGCGATCCCGACCTGGAAGTCCGCTCCGGCACTGATCGCGGGCAACGCCGTCGTGCTCAAGCCCGCGACACTGACCCCGGTGTCGGTGTGGAACCTGGCCCAGGCGCTGGCCGAGGCCGGCCTGCCCGACGGCGTGCTGAACATCGTCTACGGTCCCGGCGGTGCGGTCGGCAACGCCATCGCGCGGCACCCGGACATCGCGGCGGTGTCGTTCACCGGTTCCAACTTCGTCGGCCGCCAGATCGAGCAGGTCGCGACCGCACGGCGGGCCAGGATCCAACTGGAACTGGGCGGCAAGAACCCGCTCGTCGTGCTGGACGACGCCGAACTGCACGTGGCCGCGCGACTGGCGGCGGAGAGCGGTTTCGGTGCCACCGGCCAGACCTGCACCGCCACCAGCCGGGTGATCTGCACGCCGGGCATCCACGACGCACTGGTCGAAGCGCTGGTCGCCGAGGCCGCGCGATACCAGCCCGGTGACGGCATCCTGCCCACCACCAAGATGGGCCCGGTGGTCAGCGACGCGCAGCTGCGCAGCGACCTGGAGTGGATCACCACCGGGACCGACGACGGCGCGAAGCTCGTCACGCCGCAGGTCGAGTACTCCGATCAGTTCCTCACGCCCGCGGTCTTCACGGATGTGCTGCCCACGCACCGGATCGCGAAGGAGGAGGTGTTCGGGCCGGTCGTGTCCGTGATGCGGGCCGGCGACCTGGACGAGGCCATCGAACTGGCCAACGACATCCCCTTCGGACTGTCCGCCGGTGTGGTCACCAACGACATGCGGCAAGCTCGCCGGTTCGTCGACTCGGCGCAGGCGGGCATCGTCAAGGTCAACCGGCCGACCAGCGGTGTGGACCCGAACGTGCCGTTCGGCGGTGTCAAGGAGTCGTCCACGAACACCTACCGCGAGCAGGGCAGCACCGCGACCGACTTCTACACCTGGACGAAGTCGGTGTACTTCGGTCTGGACCAGTGACCACGGACCTGCGTCCGCTGCTGGCGAAGGCAGGTGTGCGGGAGGTCGACACGACCACCAGGCGGCGGGCAGAGTACTCATCGGACGCATCGAACTACCGAGTGGTGCCGACCGCTGTCGTGTTCCCCCGGCACGCCGACGACGTGCTCGCCACGCTCGCGGTGTGCCGGGAGACAGGTACCGCGCTGACGTGTCGCGGCGCGGGCACGTCCATCGCGGGCAACGCGGTCGGCCCCGGTGTGGTGCTCGACTTCTCGCGGCACCTCAACCGGGTGCTGTCGGTCGACCCGGACGCCCGCACCGCGCGGGTGGAGCCGGGTGCCGTGCTGGACTCGGTGTCCGCGGCAGGCAGTCGCTTCGGGCTGCGGTTCGGACCGGACCCGTCGACCCACTCGCGGGCGACCATCGGCGGTGCGCTGGCCAACAACGCCTGCGGCGCACGGGCCCTGCGATACGGGCGCAGCGTCGACAACGTGGTGGACCTCGACGTGGTGACCGTCGCGGGCACCCGGTTCACCGCGGGACGGCTCACCGACGCGCCCGGCGAACTGCGTGACCCGCTGGCCCGCCTGGTGCGCGACGGGCTGGGTTCGATCCGGACCGAGTTCGGCCGGTTCGCCCGCCAGGGCTCCGGGTACCTGCTGGACTCCCTGCTGCCGGAGCACGGCGGGAACCTCGCCCGGTTCCTCTGCGGCAGCGAGGGCACGCTGGCCGTGACGCTGGGTGCGACGGTCCGCCTGGTCACCCGGCCCGCGGCGACGGCCTTGGCGGTACTCGGCTATCCGGATCTGCCCACCGCCGCCGAGGCGGTGCCCGCCCTGCGCGCGGCGGGCCTGGTCGCGTTGGAAGGTATGGACTCGCGCCTGGTCGACGTGCTGCGCAAGCGCGGCCGTGGCCTGCCCGAGCTGCCCCGTGGCGGTGGCTGGCTGTTCGCCGAACTGGGCGGCGACACGCTCGCCGAGGCCGTTGCCGCCGCCGAACGGTTGCGAGCGGACGCGGCCTGTCTCGACTCGGTCGTCGTGACGGGTGCTGCCGAGGCCGCGCTGTGGCGGGCCAGGGAGGACGGCGCGGGCCTGGGCGGCCGCACGCCGGACGACCGGCCTGCGTGGCCGGGCTGGGAGGACGCGGCGGTGCCGCCGGAGCGGCTGGCCGAGTACCTCAAGGAGTTCCGGGCACTGCTGGACCGGTTCTCGCTGGACGGCCTGATGTTCGGCCACTTCGGCGACGGCTGCGTCCACTCGCGCATCGACTTCCCGCTCGCCGACCGCCCAGCCACGTTCCGCGAGTTCGTCGGCGAGGCGGCCGAGCTGGTCGCGTCGTTCGGCGGGTCGATGTCCGGCGAGCACGGTGACGGGCGGGCCAGGTCGGATCTGCTGCGCACCATGTACTCGCCGCAGATCATCGGCATGTTCGCGGCGGTCAAGCGCGTGTTCGATCCCGACGCGCTGCTCAACCCGGGTGTCGTCGTCGATCCGGCGCCGGTGGACACGGATCTGCGGCTGCCGATGGCGCAGCCGGCACGGCACCTGGCGTTCAGCTACGCGCACGACGACGGCGACCTGACCACGGCCGTGCACCGCTGCGTGGGCATCGGCCGGTGTCGCGCGCCGGGCAGCGGGGTGATGTGCCCGTCGTACCTGGCGACCAAGGACGAGAAGGACTCCACGCGCGGCCGGGCGAGGGTGTTGCAGGAGGCCGTGAACGGCACGCTGGTAGGTGGTCTGGCTGCCGACGAGGTACTGGACTCGCTGGACTTGTGCTTGTCCTGCAAGGGATGCGCGTCGGACTGCCCGGCGGGCGTTGACATGGCGACGTACAAGGCGGAGGTCCTGCACCAGCGGTATCGCGGGCGGCTGCGGCCGGCAGCGCACTACGCGCTGGGCTGGCTGCCCAGGTGGGCCAGGCTGGCCGCGCGGGCGCCGAGAGTCTCCAACGCGCTGCTGTCGGCGCCGGTGGTCGCCCAACTGGCGAAACGCGTCGCGGGCGTGGACGTCAGGCGGGCACTTCCTCGGTTCGCTCGTCGCGGATTCAGGTCCTGGTTCGCCGGCCATCCGTCGTCCGGTGGTCGCCGGGTGCTGCTGTGGGTGGACACGTTCACGGCGCACTTCTCGCCGCAGGTGGGCGAAGCGGCGGTGCGGGTGCTCGAAGCGGCTGGGTACGCGGTGTCACTGACCACGTCGGCCAAAGTCTGTTGTGGACTCACGTGGATCTCGACGGGACAGCTGGACGGAGCGAGAACCCAACTGCGCGCGACGTTCGACGCGCTGGGGCCAGCGCTGCGCGATGGCCTGCCGATCGTGGTGCTGGAGCCGTCGTGCGCGGCGGTGTTCCGTTCCGACGCACCGGACCTGCTGCCCGAAGACCCGCGCACCGGGCCTGTGGCGGAGTCGGTACGAACCCTGGCCGAGCTGCTGGTCCAGACGCCGGGCTGGTCGCCGCCCCGGATGGCCGGCGTGCGCGGCATCGCGCAGCCGCACTGCCATCACCACGCGGTGCTGGGCTGGCAGACGGATGCGGACCTGCTGGCCGAAGCGGGTGCCGACATCACGTCGGTGGCCGGGTGTTGTGGCCTGGCGGGCAACTTCGGCGTAGAACGCGGTCACTACGAGGTGTCGGTACAGGTAGCCGAGACGAATCTGCTGCCGGCGGTTCGCGACACCGCGTCGGACCAGGTGGTCCTGGCGGACGGCTTCTCCTGCCGGACCCAACTCCACGAACTGGCCGACCGAGAAGGCGTCCACCTGGCAGAACTACTGGCAGCCCACCTCGACACGGAGCCCTGATCACCGTCACTCTGTGTGCTATACAGTTGACGTGGCGACCATGGCGCGACTGGAGTACGGGCGACTGTCGGTGGCATGGCGGGGCGAGGCCAGCGACTTCACGCCACTACTGGCCGAGCAACTCGATCAGCTCGGGACGGCGATCGGCGTCGATCTGGCCTCACTCGGCCAGTCCGAGGTGCCGACGGCGGGCGGCCGGAGAATCGACATCGTCGCGCAAGGCGATGACGGCTCCGAGTTCGTGGTCGAGAATCAGTACGACCGTGCCGACCATGATCACCTGACACGCGGTCTGGCTTATGCCGTCGCACGGCGGGCTCGCGGCCTGGTCATCGTCGCCGAGGAACACCGCGACGAGTTCCGTGCCGTCGCCCAGTATCTCAACGAGCTGGCGGAGCTCGCGCCGGAGCGCGGTGTCGCGGTGTGGTTGGTGGAAGCCCAGGCGGTCCGGATCGGCACCAGCGACTGGGCTCCGCTGTTCACGGCAGTGGTCGAGCCCAACGCGTTCACTCGACGGGTGGAACAGGCGAAACAGGCCGAGTCGCTGCTGACGCTCGACGAGTTCTGGGAGCTGTTCACCTCACCGGACGCCGCCTCGCCCGCCAAGGCTGTGCTGGCCGGTTGGCTGGCGGCCGGCCATCGGCGGCGAGTTGGCCGCAATCACCAGCTCATGCTTGAGGCAAAAGGCCCGTCGGCCAACGGAATCCGACGAGTCGTGACGATCTATCCGGACAACAGCGTGATGGTGCCGTTCAGCTCGTACGCGGGGCTGAATACCGGCATTCCGGTCGAGGCGTTGATGACCGCCGACTTTCGCTCCCGTGCCGGTCAGCTGTTCGGATTCACCGGCGCCGAGCAGTTCGCGCACACCAAGGCAGATTGGCTGACCGCAGCGACCGCCGAGCCGTTGCTCACGTTCTGCAGGGACGTGGCCACCGCATACAGCGAAGCGGCTCAGGCCGGTCCGCTGGATTCCTGACCCGTCAGTCAGTCCCGTTTCGTGGACGGGAGCTTGAGTTCGCGGTCGAGGACCGTGAGCAGGAGGACGACTACGCCGACGCCGAGCAGGACGTACGCCATGCCGTGCAGGCCACTGTCGGTGACGTGGGTGCGGAAGGCGATGCCGGTGATCGTCGCTGACGCCACCGACCCGATGTAGCCGAAGGTGCGGAGCAGGCCGCTGGCCGTGCCGACGGATTCGGCCGGGGCCTGGGCGTAGAGGGCGGTCTGGTTGGACACGCTGGTGCCGCCGGTCGTCAGGCCGAACAGCACTGTCACGCCGATGATCGCGATGATCGGGGTCTGGCCGGTGAGGAACAGGGTCACCAGGCCGCCGAGCAGCAGGCACACCGCCGACATGATGAGCGGGCCACGGATGAGGTTGCGGCGCGAGATGGGCCTGGCGATGATCGCGGCGATCGCGCCCATCGGGATCAGGACGAGGCCCGCTCCCTCCGGGGACAGGTCGTGGCTGACTTCGATCCACTGCGTCAGGCCGTACAGGATGATGTACATGCCCAGCAGCGTGAGGCTGAACCTCACGTAGGTACGGGTGAGCGGGCCGTTGCTGATCAGCAGGCGGATGTCGAGGAACGGCTTGCCGGCGCGCAACTCCCACGCGACGAGCAGGATCGCGATCAGCACCGACACGGCCAGCGCGATCCAGTCCGGGTTCGGCAGTCCGATCAGGAAGACCAGTAGCGCGGTCATGGTCGCGCCGAAGCCCAGGATGCCGGCCAGGTCGATCCGCGAGACCAGTTCCCGAGCGGTGCGCCCGGAGGGTGACGGAGCGTCCTTCGGCAACCAGAACACCGCCATCGCCATCGCGACCAGAGCGATCGGCACGTTCAGCAGGAACGCCGCCCGCCAGTCGAACCAGCCGATCAGCAAGCCACCGACAGTGGGCCCGAGCGCGACGGTCGCCTGGCCCGCGATCGCCAGGCCGCCGAGGACGCTGCCCGGTGGCTCTCGCAGCCCGGCCGCCTCGGCACGACGGCGGATCAGCACCATCGCCGACGGGTACCCGGCCGACGTGCCGAGACCGATCAGCACCCGCGACACCACCAGCGTGGCGAGGTTCTGCCCCAGGCCGCCGACGACACCGCCGACCAGCAGGATCGCGATACCCGTGATGAACACCCGCCGTGGCCCCAGCTCCTCGGACAGCTTGCCTGCGGTCGGCTGCGCGATCGCACACGTCAGGTACAGCACGGAGATCAGGATCGAGGTCCGCCCGACCGGCACGCCCATGGCCGCCGCGATCGCCACCAGCGCGGTCGCGATCGCCGTGCTGTTGATCGGGTTCAGCGCCGAGCCCATGAACAGCGGCGTGACGAACCGCGGGGTGAACGCCGACTTGGCCACGACGCCGCGCGCCTCCGGCCTGCCGTCCACGTCCATGCATCACGCTCGCTTCCTAGTCAACAGGCTACCTGTCTAATATAACAGGCTGCCTGTTCATTCGCTATGCTGACTGACGTGGGAACACAGGTGCCCGAATCCTTGGAGCTGGCCAGCGGGTTCGCGCAGGCGATGACGCGGCTGCGCGCCCGGCTGCGGCTGGAGTCCGCGCCGAGCGAACACGACTGGAACTGGTCTCAGCTGGTCACCCTGAGCCGGATCGCCGGCGAGGGCCCGACCACCGTCGCCGAACTGGCCCACGCCGAGCACGTGCGCCCCCAGTCGATGGCCGAGACCGTGGCCGCGCTCAGACGCCAGGAGCTGGTGACCTCGCAGCCCGATCCCCGCGACGGCCGCAAGGCGCTCATCAGCGCCACCGAGAAAGGTGAAGCCCTCGTCGCGACCGTCCCCGCCCTCCGCGAGGCCTGGCTCGACTCGGCCATCGCCACCGTCCTCACCGACGAGGAACGCCGCTGCCTCCTGGCCGCGATCCCGATCATGAACCGCCTCGCCGACTGCGACATCAAGCGGACCGACGACCTCAAGCGGGCCGACGCCGACCGCTGAACCCACGCCGGATGCGGAGTGTTCGCGGGTGGCCCGAGACCTGGGCGGCCGAGTCGATCATCTGGCATACCGGTGGCCGGAGTCTTCGAGGTGGTCATGCGGGGGCCAACAGTGCGTGCGGCAGGACGCCGGTCCGGGTCGGTGCCGCACGGGTGCTGCCTGACGAACGGTTCCCTATCGGCGAAATCACCGATAGGGAACGCCGTGGCAGACTGGGCCCACTACCCGGAGCCCGAGGAGGCAGCCGCATGCGCGTCACCGCTGAAAGCACCGAGAACGGCGTCGTAGCAACGGATTTCGAGCTGGAGGTGGCAGGCGAGCGGGTGCCCGGCGCGCTCTGGGCACCGGCCGACGCGACCGGACCGCGACCGCTGGTGCTGATGGGGCACGGCGGATCGCAGCACAAGAAGGCCGACACCCTGGTCGTCCGCGCCCGCCGCTACGCATCGAAGCTGGGCTTCGTGGTGGCCTCGATCGACGCGCCTGGTCACGGGGACCGGATCACCCCGGAGCAGGCGGCCGAGTACTCGGCGGCGGTGCGGCGGCGGATCGCCGAAGGCGGCGGGATCACCGCCGAGGTGGCCCGCGCGATGGCCGACCGGGCACGGCAGGCGGTACCGGAGTGGCGGGCCACGCTGGACGCGTTGCGAGAACTGGACATCGTGGGCACGGCCGGTCCGGTCGGCTACTGGGGCGTGTCGATGGGCACGATCATCGGCGTGCCGCTGATCGCCGCCGAGCCGCGGATCAACGCCGCGGTGCTGGGCCTGGCCGGACTGCACGAGGCCAACTCGGCCTTCGTCGAGGCAGCGGCCGCGGTCACCATCCCGGTCGAGTTCGCCTTCCAGTGGGACGACGAACTGGCCGGCCACGAGGCCGGTCTCGCGCTGTTCGACGCACTCGGCTCGACCGAGAAGTCCATGCACATCAACCCCGGCGGCCACCTGGGCATCCCGGCGTTCGAAGGGGCGAGCTGGGAACGCTTCTTCACCCGCCACCTCACCGGCCGCACCACACCCGTCAACGCCGCGGGCTGAACGGTCGGCCGTCGGCCCTGGTGAGCGAGCGGATGCACGGCTCCAGGATGATCCGTCGCGGGTCGGCGGCGGCCAGCTCGTCGAGCTCGATTGGTGACGGCCCCGGGACGACGCCGATCAGTGTCGCGCCGAGCAGGGCGGCCCGCAGGTCGGCGTCGTCGTCGGGAATGGCCGCGCCGACCCGCACGGGACCGGCGATCCCGAGGTCGTGGTGGTCGAGATCGTGACGGCCGGGGAGGACTTCGAAGTGCCGTGCATCCAGGTCATCCGGATCCAGGACGGCAAGATCGTGCTGTTCCGCGACCACACCGGCACACAGTCCATACCGGACTTGCCGGTCAGCTGATCCTGATCTCCGGGGACAGCACCCGGTCGAAGCCGACCTCGCGCCGCGGCCCGGTGACCGTGCACGGCACCACCGCGCGGATGTCCGCACTGGATGATCCGACGTGCAGCTCCACCTCACCCGGGTCGACCTGGCGACGGCCGGATCGGCCCGGGTAGGACATGAGATCCGCGTGCAGGTCCACGACCGCGGTCGCCGCCTGCCCCGGCGCCAGTTCCACCCTGGCCGCGGCCACGAGCCTGCGCACCGGCCGGACCACGTCGGCCACCGGGTCGTGCAGGTACACCTGGACGACCTCGGTGGTCGCGATGTCCGTGTCGTTGCACAGGGTCACAGCCAGCTCGCACGTGCCGTCGCTCGGCCAGTACCGGCCGGTGGGCGCGGTCACGCCGACCCAGGTCGCCGGCGCGTAGGACAGACCGTGCCCGAACGGGAACACCGGTGTCGGGTCGACGGTGCTGACATCCGAGCGCATGCCCAGTGGCGGAGCGAGGTAGCTGGTCGGCTGCGTGGCGCCCGCCGACGGGAAGCTCACCGGCAGCCGGCCGGACGGGTTGACCCGGCCCGCGAGCACGTCGGCCAACGCCGTCGCGCCCTCCTCGCCGGGGAAGAACCCGCACACCACGGCGGCCAGGCGGTCGACCTGCCGGGACAGCTCGTAGGGCCTGCCGACGAGCAGCACCAGGACGACCGGCGTGCCGGTCGCCAGCAGCGCCTCCAGCAGTTCCTCCTGCCTGCCGGGCAGCCGCAGCTCACTCGTGTCGCAACCCTCGCCGGACGTGCCGTTGCCGAACAGCCCGGCCAGATCGCCGAGCACCAGCACGCAGGTGTCGGCGGCCGCCGCCACCTGCGACGGCCGCCGCGATGCCGTCGTCGTCGCCACCGGTCGGTGGCACGCCCCGCGCGTAGGACACCTGGTAGCCCGCCGGGTCCGCGGTCAGCGCGTCCAGCAGCGTTGGCACGCGGATGCCGACCGGCACGCCGGGATGGCGCGGGCCGACGTGCTGCGGGAACGCGTAGCAGCCCATCATCGCGCTGGCCTCGTGCGCACGCGGGCCGATCACCGCGAGCCGGTGACCGGCGGGCAGGGGCAGGGTGTTCTCGTTGCGCAGCAGCACGATCGACCGCCGGGCCAGGTCCAGTGCGATCGAACGCGCCTCGTCGTCGTCGAGGTCGACCGGTCCGCCGGTCAACGCTGGCGGCTCGGGTGCCCAGTCGGCGTCGAGCAGGCCGAGCTCGCACTTCTGCGTCAGCACGCGGGCGACCGCCCGGTCCACCAGCGCGACATCCACATCGCCGTCGGCCACCGCCTCGCGCAGCGGATCGCCGTAGCAGCTCATCGTCGGCAGTTCCACGTCGACACCGGCATGCAGGGCGAGGCCCGCCGCCTCGGCCTCCGTGGCCGCCACCTGATGCAGGTCACGCAGGAACGAGACCGCGAAGTAGTCGGAGACGACCGTGCCGGTGAAGCCATAGGTGCCGCGCAGCAACTCCGTCAGCATCGCCGGGTCCGCGGCCACCGGTACGCCGTCGTTGTCGGTGTAGGACTGCATCACCGACCGGGCACCGGCCCGCAGTGCGAACTCGAACGGCGGCAGCAACACGTCGGCCAGCTCGCGGCGGCCGATCGACACCGGCGCCAGGTTCCGTCCGCCGCGGGAGGACGAGTAGCCGACGAAGTGCTTGAGCGTGGCGACGACGCCCGCCGACTGCACCCCGCGCACGTAGGCGGCGCCGATCGTGCCGACCAGGTACGGGTCCTCGCCGATGGTCTCCTCGATGCGGCCCCAGCGCATGTCCCTGGCCACGTCCAGCACGGGCGCGAGTCCCTGGTGGACACCGAGCCCGCGCATCAGCGTGCCGATGTGGCGGCCCATCCGCTCGACGGTGCCGGGGTCGAAGCTGGCGCCCCAGCACAGCGGCGACGGGTACACCGTGGCCTGCCAGGCGGCCAGGCCGGTGAGGATCTCCTCGTGCACCATCGCGGGAATGCCGAACCGGCCCGCGGCCACGATCTCGCGCTGGCTGCGGGCCAGCCCCTCCACGCCGACGGCAGGCTCGACCGGTGCGGTGCCGAACGGGCGGGTGAGCTGGCCGATCCCGTCCTTGATCAGCGTGGTCCAGTCGAGCGTGGGCGACGCGACGTCGTGCTGGTGCGGCGCGACCTCGCCCCCGGCGTCCATGCCGACCCACACGCCGTAGAGCTGCGCGATCTTCTCGGTGGTGGTCATCCGCGCCATCAGGTCACGCACCCGGTCCGCGACCGGTGCCGTCGGATCGCGCCAGGTGTCGACGACTGTGCCGCTGTCGAGAGTCACGTCGCTCCGTCCGTCATCGGGGGTTGGGTTCACACGGCCCTGGTCGACTGCCGCACGACGAGGCTCGTCGCGAGCGTGACGTGGGGCGAGTCGGTCGTGTCGCCGCGCATCAGTCCGATCAGCAGCTCGATCGCGGTGTGGCCCATCTCCCGGATCGGCTGGTGGACCGTGGTCAGCGGCGGTGTGCAGAGCACCGACTCGGGCACGTCGTCGAAGCCGACGACGGACAGGTCGTCGGGCACGCGCAGGCCCAGCTCGGCCGCGCGTCCGCACGGTCGCGATCGCCGAGATGTCGTTCGCGGCGAACACCGCGGTCGGCCGGTCGGGCAGGGTCAGCAGGCGGTGCGCCGATGCCGCCGACACATCGGAGTCGTAGTCGCCGACGTCGACCAGGCGCTCGTCCACCGGCACCCCGGCCGCGGCCAGCGCCTGCCGGTAGCCCTCCTCGCGCAGCCGGGACGACTGCAGGTCAGCCCGGCCGGTGAGCATGGCGATCCTGTTGTGTCCCAGGGAAAGCAGGTGCTCCGTCGCCAGGCGCGCACCGCTGAGGTTGTCCGAGTCGATGGTCGGCAGGTCGGTCGACCCGGTGTGCGGATCGACGGCGACGATCGGCGCCCCGTACCGGACGTCGACCACGGTGGGCGTGACCAGCACGGCCCCGTCGACGAGCGTGCCGGACAGCCGGGACAGGTACCTGCGCTCCCAGCCGACGTGGTCGCCGACGCGGCCGCCCGCCGAGTACACGACCAGCTCGAAGCCGCTGCCCCGGATCGCGTCGGCCGCGCCCTTGAGCAGCTCGGTGCTGAACGGCTCCAGATCGGCGACCAGGATGCCGATCACGTTCGTCCGGTGGTTGCGCAGGCTCTGCGCGACCAGGCTCGCCTCGTAGCCCAACTCGTCGATCACCGCCCGCACCCGCGCGGAGGTGTCGGCAGCGACCCCGTACCGCTGATTGATCACCTTGGACACGGTGGCCACCGAGACGCCCGCTCTGGCGGCGACGTCGCGGATGGTGGCCCGGGAGCTCGGTTGCACAGGGCCAGAATAGCCGCTCGAAAACGTTATCGACAACGATTGACACGCCTCCGGTCTGGGCGGAGACTCTGGAGCCAACCTGGGCTCGCCACGGCCCGGTCCAGTTCGCGCCGACGTCGTCAGGAGTGGACCAACATGCGCGACATCCGAAAATCACGATTCCTCGCCATTGCGGCATTGGTGGCGTTCGGGGCGGCCGCTTGCGGCGGCGGTGGATCCGGCAGCGCCGCCGCAGGAGGCCCCGTCACCCTCGACTGGTGGAACAACGCGACAGCCCAACCGCTGGAGGGTGTCTGGGCGCAGGTGGCGAAGGACTACCGCACCGCCCACCCGAAGGTGACGATCAAAGACGATCCGATCCAGAACGAGCAGTTCCCGACCAAGGTCCCGCTCGCCCTGCAGTCCAACGATCCACCGGACATCTACCAGCAATGGGGCGGCGGGCAGGAGGCCAGCCAGATCCCGTCCGGCAAGGTCATGGACCTCACGCAGGCGACCGCCGGATGGATCAGACAGATCGGGCCCGCCGCCCAGGGCTGGCAGGTCGACGGCAAGCAGTACGGCGTCCCGTTCGACCTGCACGTAGTGGGTTTCTGGTACCGCAAGGACGTGTTCGCGCAGGCAGGTATCGCCACCCCGCCGACGACGCTGCCCCAGCTCGACGCCGACGTCGCCCAGTTGAAGGCGCACGGCATCCAGGCGATCGGCATCGGCAGCAAGGACCGCTGGCCGGACGCGTTCTACTGGGACTACTTCGCGGTCCGCGAGTGCTCGGTGCGGACGATGCAGCAGACGGCGAAGTCGTTGAACCTCAACGATCCGTGCTGGGTCAGGGCGGGCAACGACCTGAGGGCATTCCTGGCGACCCAACCGTTCCAGAAGGGCTTCCTGGGCACACCGGCCCAGCAGGGCGCGGGCAGCTCGGCGGGCATGCTGAGCAACGGCAAGGTCGGGATGGAGCTGCAGGGTGACTGGGAGCCCAGCACCATGGCGTCACTGACCTCGGACAAGAACCTCTCCTCGCGGATCGGCTGGTTCCCGTTCCCGTCGGTCCCCGGCGGCAAGGGTAATCCGGCGGTCGCGCTCGGCGGCGGCGACGGCTTCTCCTGCACGACGCAGGCCGGCTCGGCGTGTCCGGACTTCCTCAAGTACATCGACAGCGTGCCGGTGCAGAAGACGTTGGCCGCCACGGGCAACGGCCTGCCGGTGAACCCGGCCGCGGCGTCCGCGATCACCGATCCGACGCTGAAGCAGGTGCTCCAGTACAGCCAGCACACGCCATACGTCCAGCAGTACTTCGACATCGCGTTCCCGACCGACGTCGGCCAGGCACTGGACGACTCGGTGGCCAACTACTTCGCCGGTCAGGGCACACCGCAGTCCATCGTGCACGACATCACGAACGCGGCGAACGGCGACAAGTAGCGGCATGGACACGCACACGGGCGTCAGCGCCGACGTCAGGACGGTCGTGACCCCGGTGGGAGACGGCACCGTCGCCACACCGGGGGCCACGGCCCGGGTTGTGCGGCCGGCCAGGCGGCGGCGCGCCCGCACCAGGTTGGAACTGGTGATCCTGCTCGGGCCGGCGCTGGCCGTGTTCATCGGCTTCGTGCTGGTGCCGATCGGGATCGCGGCCTACTACAGCCTCTACAACTGGACCGGCTACGGACCGCTGTCCGACTTCGTCGGCATCCGGAACTACCACGATGCGCTGACCGGATCCGTTTTCCAGCAGGCGATCCAGCACAATCTGATCATCGCGGGCCTGTCCGTGGTGATTCAGCTGCCACTGTCCGTCGGGCTCGCGCTGCTGCTCGACCGGAAGCTGCACGGCAGGACGTTCGTGCGCATCGTGGTGTTCGCGCCGTACGTGCTGTCCGAGGCGATCACCGCGGTGATCTGGCTGCTCATGTTGCAGCCGGGTGGCTTCGTCGACGTGGTGCTCCAGTCGTTCGGCCTCGGCGGCCTGATCCACCTGTGGCTGGCCAGCACGCATCTGGTGCTCTACACGCTGTTCGTGGTCATCACCTGGAAGTACATCGGCTTCGGCATCATCCTGCTGCTCGCGGGTCTGCAAGGAATACCGGCCGAGGTGCGCGAGGCTGCGGCGCTGGACGGGGCGTCGGCGTGGCAGACCACCCGGTACGTCACCCTGCCGCTGCTCGGCCCGACCATCCGGATCTGGGTCTTCCTGTCCGTGATCGGCTCGCTGCAGCTGTTCGACCTGGTGTGGATCATGACACTCGGCGGCCCGGCGAACGCGTCGACGACCATGGCCAGCTACCTGATCGACCACGGTTTCAAGCGTTCCGAGTTCGGTTACGGCAGCGCGGTCGCCGTGCTGCTGTTTGCCATCTGTTTCGTGTTCGCGTTGCTGTACCAACGATTCGCACTGCGCCGCGACACCGCAGGCGCACTGACCCGCCCAGTGGGGTGAGCTGATGTCCAGGCCGATGTCCGCTGTGGTCGACGTAGGGCAGGTGCCCGTCCGGCAGACGTCTCCGACGCGCGGGAGACGGTTGCGGCCGGGCACGCCGTTCGCGTACCTCGCGGCGGTGGTGGTCGTCGGGGTCACTGTCGTACCGCTGCTGTTCGTGGTGTTCGGCGGGTTCCGCACCAACGCCCAGATCAACGCGGACCCCGCGGGCCTGCCGCACCCGTGGGTCGGTGGCAACTACCTGGACATCCTCACGACACCGGCGTTCTGGGAGTACCTGCGCAACAGCGCGGTGATCGCGGTCATCGCCACCGGCCTGGCCGTGGTGCTCGGCTCGATGGCCGGATTCGCGCTGTCCCGCTACACCTTCCGTGGCCGGGAAGGGCTCTACACGCTGTTCACCGTCGGCCTGCTGTTCCCGATCGGCGTGGCGAGCCTGCCGCTGTACCTGCTGCTGCGTGACATCGGGCTGCTGGAGAACCCGCTGGGTGTCGCGATCCCGGAGGCGGCGTTCTCGCTGCCGGTGACGATCGTGATCCTGCGGCCATTCATGAGTGCCGTGCCCGACGAGATCGAGGACGCCGCCGTGCTCGACGGGGCCACGCGGCTGGGCTTCTTCTGGCGGGTGCTGCTGCCCCTGTCGATGCCGGCCCTGGCGACCGTCGCGGTACTCGCGTTCGTCACGAGCTGGAACCAGTATCTGTTGCCATTGCTGGTGTTCGAGGATTCATCGCATTTCACGCTGCCGCTCGGCGTGGCCAGCTTCCAGTCCCAGTATTCCCAGGACACCGCGCGCACGCTCGCGTTCACCGCGTTGTCGATGGTACCGGCACTGGGGTTCTTCCTGGTCGCGGAGCGAAGAATCGTCGGCGGGCTCACGGGCGCCGTCAAGGGCTGAGTACGACAGTTCGATCCGATTCGCTGTTCAGCGGGCGATGATCCCTGCCCGCACAACGGTTTTCGCACAACCCCTGCTATCGACGGAGGATTTGTCATGCCGGAACGACAAACGACCCGAATGCTGGTGTCGGCGGTGACCGCGGCGGCAGCCGCGGCGGGCCTGGTGCTCGCCGCGGTGCCTGCCCAAGCGGCCATCCCGTCCCTGCACCAGTTGGCGGAGTTACAGGGCAGGTACTTCGGTACCGCGCTGACCCAGGCCAACCTGTCCAGTCCAACGCTGCTCGCGGTGTCCGACAGCCAGTTCGACATGGTGACGCCGGGCAACGAGATGAAGTGGGACACCACGGAGCCGTCCAACGGCGTGTTCAACTTCGCCCCCGGTGACCAGATCGTCGCGCACGCCAAAGCGACCGGTGCGCGGGTGCGCGGCCACAACCTCGTGTGGGACAGCCAGTTGCCGTCCTGGGTGAGCAGCCTGCCGCTCACCCAGGTGCAGTCGGCGATGGAAACGCACATCACCACCGAGGTCAGCCACTACCGGGGCCAACTGTACGCGTGGGACGTGGTCAACGAGCCGTTCAACGAGGACGGCACGCTCAAGACGGACGTGTTCGACCGGGCGTTCGGCGGGGCCGGCTACATCGCCGACGCGCTGCGCACCGCTCACGCCGCCGACCCGACCGCCAAGCTGTACCTCAACGACTTCAACATCGAGGGTGAGAACGCGAAGAGCAACGCGATGTTCAGCCTCGTGCAGTCGTTGAAGGCGCAGGGCGTGCCGATCGACGGGGTCGGCTTCGAGAGCCACTTCATCCTCGGCCAGGTGCCCGCCGACATGCAGGCCAACATGGCGAGGTTCGCCGCACTGGGCGTCGACGTCGCGGTCACCGAGTTGGACGACCGGATCACGCTGCCCGCGACGGCGGCCAACCTGCAGACGCAGGCGAACGAGTTCGCGGCCGTGGTGAAGGACTGCCTCGGAGTGGCCCGGTGTGTCGGTGTCACGCAGTGGGGCATCGGTGACGCCGACTCGTGGATCCCCGGCACGTTCGCCGGCCAGGGTGCCGCGACCATGTTCGACCAGAACTACCAGCCGAAACCCGCGTTCAACTCGGTCGTGGCGGCACTCGGCGGCGGTACCCCCGCGGGCAACACGGTGTCGTTGACCAACCCGGGCGCCCAGACCGGCAGGGTGGGCACAGCCGCGAGCGTCACGCTGCACGCGACGGACTCGGCGCCGGCACAAGCGCTTGCGTACTCGGCGACCGGCCTACCGCCTGGCGTGGCGGTCAACGCGACGACCGGTGTGCTGTCCGGGACGCCGACGACCGCGGGCACGTTCACCGTCACCGCGACGGCGAGGGACGCGACGGGCGCGACCGGGTCGGCGACGTTCACGTGGACGGTCAGTGCGGTCGGTGGTGGCACGGCCACGTGTCATGTCGACTACGTGAAGACCAGCGAGTGGGTGGGTGGTTTCGTGGCGAACGTGACCATCACGAACACCGGCACCGCGCCGATCAACGGCTGGACGCTGACCTTCACGTTCCCCGGCGACCAGCACGTGGCCACCGCGTGGAACGCCACGGTGACCCAGGCCGGAGCAGCGGTGACGGCGACGAACGCCAGTTTCGACGCCGCGATCGCACCTGGCGGCAGCACGTCGCTGGGCTGGCAGGGCACCTGGACCGCGAATGACACCAACCCGTCGACGTTCCACGTCAACGGAGCCTCGTGCGCGTGACCAGTGACCGAGAGCTGCCAACGCGATAACTGTTCGGCTCGCGGCGCCCGGGCACGCCGGCTGCGGCGTTGTCGTCGGCCCCGGTACGAACAGGGGTACCGAGACCTCCCCGTCTTGCGGCCGGCGCACCTGGACGCCGCTGTCTGGTCGAACGTCATTGTGTCAGCAGCTCTCACAGCGCGGCGCCATCCGGTGGGCGGGTGGCGCCGCGCTCAGTGGCTCTGCTCTGCCGGTTACCGGTCGCGCTGCGCGCGGAAGTCGGCGGGGCGTTCCGGGCTGGCTTCGGCGAGGGCCTGCTTGGTGTCGGCCGCGCCGTAGTCCTTGCCGTAGACCGGGGAGCCCGGCTGCTGGCGCCACGACTCCTCGAGCGAGCCCGCGTCCACCGGGTCGAAGCCCAGCGCGTCGACGATGTCGAACGCCACCTGCTTGGCCGGGCCGTCCGCGCCCGCGATCGGCAGCGCGATGCGGTTCTCGGCGCCCTTCGCCCGGCCGCGGTTGAGCAGGTGCTCCCAGAAGATGCCGTTGAAGACCTTCTGCACGGGTGCACCCACGTGCTTCGCCACCCACACGCTCTCCGGTGTGCCGGACTCGATCTCCTCGATGTACCCGTCGCGCTGCGGGTAGTAGTTGTTGGTCTCGATCACCGCCGCACCCGGCTGCATGGCCTTGAGCAGGTCGGGGGCCAGGTCGAGCACGCTCTTCTGCGGGATGCTGATGATCACCAGCTCGGCGCCGTCGGCCGCGTCCGCCGCCCACACCGCCGTGGCGCCGGTCTCGTCGGCCAGCTCGGACAGCGTCTGCGGGTCCCGGGAGTTGGCCACCCGGACCTCGTGTCCCAGTTCGCGCAGCCGCCTGGTCAGCGTGCCACCGATCTTGCCTGCTCCGACGATACCGATCTTCATACGCGTCACTCCTCGTGCTTGGTCCCCCAGTGGTGGCAACCTGGCCGGCGGCGGTCCTATTCCACGCCCTCCGGCCGCACCAACCGGCACACCAGCAGGGCGAACGCGACCTGCGCGTGCTAGCCGACCAGGGTGCCGAGTTCGGACAGCGCCGGTTCCCCAGCGTGCGCGCCGCGCGGATCGCGATCTCGCGGCAGCGGTCGGTCAGCGTGCGCCGTGGTGGCTGGTCGGGCCGCTCGGTGCCGGCGATCCGGTCGAACGGGACCGCCTGCGCGGCCTGCGGTGTGTCGCGCGTCATGCGGGCCGGTCGCATCATCGTGCAGCACGGAGATCGGTCATGATGATGCCGTGGCAACGGACGAGGGCTACCTGCTCGCCAACGAACAGGCCGAGGCCGGACAGCGGTTCGACGCGCTGTCCGTGCTCCTGGACCCGGTGACCCGGCGGCACCTGACGACCGTCGGCGTCGCGCCCGGGTGGCGGTGCTGGGAGGTCGGTGCGGGCGGCCCGACCGTGCCCGCGTGGCTGGCCGAGCAGGTCGGACCGACCGGGCACGTGCTGGCCACCGACATCGACACGACGTGGATGTCCGCGGCGGGCACGCCGTTCGAGGTGCTACGGCACGAGGTCGGCGCCGACGAGCCACCGGAGGGTCCGTTCGACCTCGTGCACGCCCGGCTGGTGCTGGTGCACGTGCCGCAGCGGTCGGCCGCGCTGGCCGCGATGATCCGCGTGCTGCGCCCCGGTGGCTGGCTGGTGCTGGAGGACGCCGATCCGGCATTGCAGCCGCTGATCTGCCCGGACGAGTCCGGCCCGGCGCAACGGCTGGCCAACAAGCTGCGGCGCGGCTTCCGCGAGTTGATGGCCCAGCGTGGCGCCGAGCTTGCCTTCGGCCGGACACTGCCCCGGCTGCTGCGCGAGGCGGGCCTTGCCGACGTGCGGGCCGACGGCTTCTTCCCCGTCACCGCACCGGCGTGCACCGCACTGGAGGACGCCACGGTCCGGCAGATCCGGGGACGTCTGGTCGAGCATGGCATCGCGACCGACGCGGAGATCGACGAGCACCTGGCCAACGTCGCCACCGGCGAACTCGATCTGGCCACCGCACCACTGATCTCCGCCTGGGGCCGCAAGCCGTGAACCGTGCTGTGCCGCCACGGCACAGCACGGTGCACAGCGCTTACCGCTCCGGGAACCGCGTCGTCACGGCCGCGAGCAGGGCCAGGCATTCGACGAAGAAATAGATGGTCTTGAAGAACTCCAGCAGCGGGCCGTCCTGCAGGACCAGTTTGCGGTACATCACCGTGCGCAGGGCGTCGTAGCCCTCGTACAGCGCTTTCCAGTCCGCGTACTCACCGTCCAGGACGTACGTCGCCGAGACGGGTTCACCCGGCGGCACGACGCGGCTGTCGATGACCTCGCCGCCTGCCCACTCGATGCGCAGATAACCGGTGCCACCGCCCAGATCCGCGGGCAGGTTGCGCACGCCCAGCGCCCACGAGCCCGCGTACCGGCTGCGCACGAACTGGTAGAAGTCCCAGTACTCCTGGAGTTTCCCGGCGCGGGTCTGCTCGTCCGGACCCGCCTGCAGCGCGTCCTGGACCGCGCCTGCCCACTGCGGGCTGAAGAACGTCGGTGCCGTCATGTCAGCCTCCCGCCAGGACCGGCTGGATGAACGTGAGCATGTCCTCGAGGTCCTGCGACAGTGAGATGCCCACGTCGTTGAGCTTGCGACGCAACTGCTGGATCAGCAGCACCCGGACCTCCTCCTCGGTCCACCCCAACGGTTCGTAATACACGCGCCGACTGGCCACACCGGACAGCGACAGGATCGTGCGGAGCGTGTCGTGGATCTCCTTGAGCATCGTGGGGTCCTTGCGCACGGCGTCCTGCAGGTAACGCATGCCACCCTGCACGTGCCGCGACTCGTCCCGGCAGGTCGCGGTGAAACCCGTGTAGTAGGCAGGCAGAAAGCCGCGCCAGCGCGCGTAGGACAGCGTGACCTTCATGACCGACAGCGCGAGCACGCCCTCGATCCACAGGAAGTACGTGGTGCCGTAACGGACGCGGGCGCGTTCGTCGTAGGGATTGCGCCGCAGCTCTTCCGCCTGGTACGCCAGCAGGCCGAAGGGACCGACGAACGTCTCCTGCACGTACGGGAACGACTTGTCCAGGACGGACATCATGTCGTCGCCCTCGATGCCGACGACCTCACGGTAGAACCTGTCGAAGAACACAGTGTGCCGCGCCTCGTCCTCGATCTGCGCCGCGATGTGGAGTTTCTCCTCCTCCGTGGCGCCGATCATGAACACCGGCAGCTCGATCTCCACCTGCCGCTCGCCGTGGTGGAAACCGGACGAGATGCCGACGAAGGACGTGCGCTCGTCCTCGGACATCTTCTCGGTCCAGTCGATGCGGTCCTGGGTGAAGTCGAGCTCGTACACGTCCCAGCGCTGCTTGAGGTACTTCTTGTAGAGGGTCACGAAGTCCGGCAGCCGACGCAGGCCCTGGTGCACGTACTCGATCACGTCGTCGATGTCGACGTCACTGATGCCCTGGAGATCCCGCCCCTCGATCTCGGCGGTCTCCGCGTCGGAGAGGTTCCTCGGCCCCTCCCGCAGTACCGCTGTGGGGCTCTTGGGTTCGGTCATGCCAACTCCTTCCGCGGGTGGCGCGGGGCCGGCAGGCCCGAAGGAAGCGTCACTGTCGTCATCGGCCAGCGCCTTCGTAATGTGGTACGTGAGCGTACCGACGTGACGGTACGCCGGAGTACCATGCTTGCCAAGGGTTTCGTCGAGACGAGGGGTACAGCGTGACCACGGTGTCGACCGCGCATGCCGACCGGACCGCGGCCGGGCCGGACGACCCGAGCCCGTACCGTCAGCGGCTGCTCGACGGTCTGGCCGGGTCGGTCGCCGCCGACGGCTACCGCAACACCACGGTCGCCGACATCGTGCGCCGCGCACGCACCTCACGACGCACCTTCTACGAGCACTTCGCCGGCAAGGAAGCCTGCTTCATCGCGCTGCTCGCCGACGCCAACACGGCGATGATCCACCAGATCACGGCCGCCGTCGATCCGGCAGTCCCCTGGGAGCGCCAGGTCAGGCAGGCCGTCGAGGCGTGGATCGGCAGCGCGGAGTCCTCCCCCGCCATCACGCTGAGCTGGATCCGCGACCTGCCCTCGCTCGGCACCGCCGCACGTCAGTTGCAACGCGACGTGATGGAGGACTTCATCACCATGCTGCAGACGCTGTGGGACACCGAGGAGTGGCACGCGATCGGCGTCGGCCCGGTGTCCAGGCAACTCGCGGTGATCCTGCTCGGCGGCCTGCGCGAGCTGATCGCGACCACCGTCGAGGACGGCGGCCGGATCAGCGACATCACGGAGGTCGCGGTCCGCGCCTCGGTCGGCCTGCTCCGGTCCGCTTCATCGTCTTGAGGTGGGTCCGGTGACCATGCCGGAATCACCCGGTGAGGGTTGCCGGACGCGCCACTGGACAGGCCTCGGCCGCGGCTCGCAGGGTGGCCACACAGGTGGCCACCGCCGGATGCGTGCCCGCACCCCGCCGGTACGCGACCCGGGTGCGCCGGCGGGTCGCCAGCGGGAGCAACCGGACGTCCGGCGGTGGCTGTGTCGCCCCGAGTTCCGGCACCAGGGACACCCCCTGGCCGGACGCGACCAGCGCGAGTACCGCGGTGAAGTCGTCGGCGTGATGGCGGACCGCGGGCGTGAAACCTGCCGCCGCGCAGGCCCGCATCGCCACCGTGTGACACAACGTGCCGGGCGTGCTGACGATCCAGGCCGCGTCGCGGGCGGCGGCGATCGGGTCGCCGTCGGGGTCGATGGCCGTGCCCGCGGGCACGGCCAGGAACACCGTCTCGTCCAGCAGCGGTGTCGAGTCCAGTGTCGGGTCGGGTACCGCGGGCACGGTGTCGTAGTCGTGCAGCAGCGCCACGTCCAGCCTGCCGTCGCGCAGCGCGTCGGGCATCGCGACCGGGTCCAGCTCGGTGACCATCAGGTCGAGGCCAGGGTGATCGCGGCCCAGCGCGACCAGGGCGGGTGGCAGCAGGGTGCGCACCGCGCTGGGGAACGCACCGATCCGCACGGTCCCGGTCAGGTCGGTCCGTGCGGCCGCGAGCGTCGCGGTGGCTGCTTCGAGCGTGGCCAGGATGGTCTCCGTGTGTGCCACCAGGGCCCGCCCCGCGGGGGTGAGGCGGACGCTGCGACCGGTGTGCGCGAGCAGTGGCACACCCGCTTCCCGTTGCAGAGCGGTGAGTTGCTGGGACACGGCGGACGGTGTGTACGAGTGGGCCTGCGCGACCGCGGCGATCGTGCCCAGGTGGGCCAGGTCCCGCAGCAGACGCAGCCTGCGGACGTCGAGCATCAGTTCAGCTTACGGTCGAACCGACAAACGTGTACTGGTACTACCGCTCCCGGCCAGGCACGCTGGCACCATGCTGGCCGGTTTGTACGTTCCGCTGATCACGCCGTTCGCCCGGTCCGGGGCCGTCGCCCTCGACGCCCTGTCGGCCCTCGCGCACGACGTGCTGGGTGCGGGAGCAACAGGCATCGTGGCACTGGGCACCACCGCCGAACCGGGGGCGCTCACCCCGGCCGAACGGCGGGAGGTGGTCGACGTCGTGGCCGATGTCTGCCGCGAGCGCGGTGCCCCGCTCGTCGTCGGCGGCCACGAACCCTGGGTCGACCGGCCGGAGATCGTCGCCGCATTGAGTGTGGTGCCACCATTCGTACGGCCCGGCGAGGCCGGCGTACTGGCCTGGTTCAGGCAGCTCGCCGCGGCCGGTCCGCTGCCGCTGGTCGTGTACGACGTGCCGCACCGGACCGGCCAGTACCTGTCCGCGGACACGCTGCGGCGGCTGGCCGGCATATCCGGTGTGGTCGGCCTCAAGTACGCCCCCGGCGGGATCAACGCCGACACCATCGCGCTGCTGGCCGACCCGCCTGCCGACGTCGCGATCCTCGGTGGTGACGACGTGTTCGTCTCGCCGTTGCTGGCGCTCGGTGCACAGGGGGCGATTCTCGCGTCGGCCCAGGTGGCCACGGCCGAGTTCGCCGCGCTGATCGGCTTGTGGCAGGCGGGCGACGTGGTAGCGGCACGCGCGCTCGGCGGGCGGCTCGGGCGCTTGTCGGCCGCGTTGTTCGCGGAGCCGAACCCGACCGTGATCAAGGCGGTGCTGCACGCCCGGGGCCGGATTCCGACCGCGGACGTACGGCTTCCGCTACTGCCCGCAGGTCCGGAGAGTACCGCGGCCGCACTCAATCTTGAGTAGACAGTCCTAATAGGATCGTTCAGCCCGCGGCGACCAGTTTCGTTGCCTTGCGGCGGATCGCGGCACGCTTGCGGGCGTTGCCGGTGCGCTGGGTCTCGTCGGTGGCGAACGAGCGGACGTGCGCGACCATGCTGCGCAGCGCCGCCTCGGCCGGCCGGATGTCCCGCCAGGTCCTGCTGATCAGCAGGCCGCCCTGCACCGCGGCGAGCAGCCCGAGCGCCAGTTCGTCCGGATCGGCGTCGGCGCGCAGGTCACCGCGTTGGCGCATCAGCCGCAAGCCGTGCCGGAACAGCGCCTCCCAGCGCTGGAACCCGGCCGCGAGGTCGGCCCTCGTGGCCTCGTCCGATTCGCCCAGCTCGCCGGCCAGTGAGCCCAGCCCGCAGCCGCCCTGGCAGCCGCGGGCCCGCTGCCGGGCGAGGGTCAGCTCGACCCACAGGTCCCACGCCTCGAAGGTGTCCAGCTCACCCAGCACCGCCTGCTGATGCATGTCCAGCACGGTGTCGGCCTGCCACGCGATCACCGCGCGGATCAGGCTGCGTTTGTCCTGGAAGTAGTGGGTCATCTGCGAACCGCTGACAGCCGCGGCCGCGCGGACGTCCTCGATGCTCGTCCCGGCGACACCGCGTTCGTAGATCAGGCCGGCCGCGGTACGGATGATCCGTTCCCTCGTGACGCGGCCTTTCGGCGTCAGCCGCTGTTCCGGGGCGCCCTCGCCACCAACCATGCGCGCGAGCGTACCGCAGTCCGGACTGATCATCCCGCGGCCACCGCGGAGTTGCGTTTACCCTATGGGTCCCCAGTCCCATTGTCGAGAGAGGAGCGACGCAATGGCAGCGGTGCTCTCAGTCAACATCGGCCTGCCGCGAGACGTGCCGTGGCAGGGTAAGACCGTCCACACGGGTATCTGGAAGCAGTCGATTCCGGGGCCCCACATGGTCCGGCGGCTCAACATCGACGGCGACGGGCAGGGCGATCTCAACGGCCACGGCGGCGAGCAGCGTGCGGTCATGGTGTACCAGGCGGATTCCTACGACTACTGGCGACGCCAGCTCGATCGCGACGATCTGGACTTCGGCATGTTCGGCGAGAACCTCACCGTGTCCGGTCTGCCCGACAAGGAGGTGTGCGTCGGCGACCGCTACCGGATCGGTACTGCCGAGTTCGAGGTCACGCAGCCGCGGGTCACGTGCTACCGCGTCGGCATGCGGCTGGGCGTGCCCGAGATGCCGTCGTTGCTGGTCGGGCACCATCGGCCCGGCTTCTATCTGCGGGTGCTGACCGAGGGCGAGGTCGAGGCGGGCGACGAGATCGTCAAGACGGCCGACGGACCCGGCACCGTGAGCGTCGCCGACATCGACGCGCTGCTGTACCTGCCCGACAAGGACATCGACGCGCTGCGCCGCGCACTGAAGATCCCCGCGCTGAGTCCGGGCTGGCAGCAGTCGTTCCGCGAACTGGCCGCCGCTGCCGCGGTGCCACCCGTCGGCTGGCCCGGGTTCCGGCAACTGCGCGTGACGCGGATCGTGCCGGAGAGCACGACGGTCGCCTCGGTGTATCTGGCCGACGCGGCGGGCGCCAGGTTGCCTGCCGCGCGGCCCGGCCAGTACCTCACGCTGCGGGTCGCCGACGCGGGTGAGCCGGCGCCCGTGCGCAGCTACTCGCTGTCCTCGGCACCGGGCGCGGGCGGCTACCGGATCAGCGTCAAACGCGAGCCGCACGGCGTGGTCAGCGGCTACCTGCACACGAAACTGCGGCCCGACGCGGTGCTGGACGTGGCGGCACCGCGCGGTGACTTCGTGCTCGACGACGGCGGCGACTCGCCGGTGCTGCTCATCTCGGCGGGGATCGGCGTGACGCCGGTGCTGGCGATGTTGCACGCACTGGCCGCGCAGCACAGCGAGCGTGAGGTGTGGTGGCTGTACGCGGCCCGCGGCCCGGCCGAACACCCGCTCGCGCGGGAGGCCCACGAACTGCTCACCACACTGCCGCACGCGCACGAGCACGTCTTCTACACGGCGTCGAACGAGGCCCCCCACGTTCACCATGGCCGCATCACGGCCACCGCGCTGGCCCAGCTCGACCTGCCCGCGGCCGCACATGCGTTCGTCTGCGGGCCCGCGGGTTTCATGACGGATCTGCGGGCGGCGCTGACCGGACTCGGCATCGGCGATGTCAGCACCGAGCTGTTCGGCGCCCTCGCGGCGATCAATCCGGGCGTCGTGGGTGGTACCCAGGTCGCGCCGCACGTGCCCGACGGACCGGTGGGTGACGGCCCGCTGGTCACGTTCGCCCGCAGCGGCCTGTCGGTGCCGTTCGACACCGCACAGCCCAGCCTGCTGGACATGGCCGAACGGTGCGACGTGCCGACGCGCTACTCGTGCCGGATCGGCGTGTGCCACACGTGCGTGACGCCCCTGCTGTCCGGCAGGGTCGACTACCGGCCGGATCCGCTCGAACCGCCCGCCGACGGCGACGTACTGATCTGCTGCGCCCGCCCGGACGGCGATCTCGTCCTGGACATGTGAACCGCTGCGCGGTCGGTCGAGCAGCGGCGATCCTTGGCCTGCCGGGAAACACGGGATCCGGTGAAGGCCATAGTGTTGCTGTCGAGGCGAAATGGACGGCAGTCATGGCGTCATCGCTGTGGCGGCGGCGAAGTAGCCGTTTCAGGTGAGGGCAAGCGGCACCGGTCAGGCCAGCAGGCCGCCCACGACCGCGTCCAGGACCACGAGCGCCAGTACCGTGCCGGTGACGACCACGTAGAGCGCGTCCCGGCGGCGCAGGTAGCCGACCATGATCAGCATCAGGCCGGCCACCGGCAGCGCGACGAACAGCAGCGTCGCCACGAGGATCACGCCCGGGGCGGCCGCGCGCCACGGACTCCAGAACAAGACCGTGCCCGCACCCATCACGACGCAGGCCGCCAGCGTGCCCCAGCGGAGCAACGCGGCCAGGCGGGCGGTCATGCCGGGCTGCCGAACGGGCCGGCGCCCACGACGGCGAACGTGGTCAGCACGGCCAGCCCGAGCAGGATCACGGCGAACGCGATGCGCAGGCCGCCGGTGGCGGCGCGCACCAGGATCCGCGCGCCGAGCACGGCACCGAGTACCGAACCCACCACGACGGGACCGACGAGCGCGGGTACCACCTCGCCGCGCAGTGCATAGGCCGCAGCGCCGCCCGCCGCGGTGACGCCGATCATCAGGTTGGCGGTCGCTGAGGACACCTTGAGCGGGAGGCGGAGCGCCGAGTCCATCGCGGGGATCTTGAGCACACCGCTGCCGATGCCCAGGAGCGTGGCGAGCAGGCCTGCGGCGAACATCAACGCCAGACCGAGCGGCACCCTGCGCACCCGGTACGGCACGAGCGTCCCGTCCGGTGCCGGGGCGAGGCCACCCAACCGGAGCCGGTCGCCCAGGGTGTCCCCGGCGGGCACCTCGGGCACCCGCTGTCCGCGCCTGCCGATGCCGAGCTGCACCGCGGACAGCAGGAGTACCGCGGTGAACAGGGCGAACAGGATCCGGCCCGCGATGTGCCCGACGAGCAGCACACCGAGGAACGCGCCGGACGCGGTCGCGAGTTCGAGGACGACGGCGAGGCGGATGTCGGTGATGCCCGCCGACAGGAACCGCGGCGCACTCGCGCAGGAGCAGGCGATCACCGACACGAGGCTCACCGCGATCGCGACCGGCAGCGGCGTGTGCACGAGACCGGTGAGGACCGGGACGATGAAGATCCCGCCGGCCATGCCGAGAGCGCTGCCCAGCGCGTTCGCCGCGACGGCGACGGCGAACAGCTCGACCGCGAGCCCGACGGTCACGGTGCCGCGCGCTGCAGACGGGTGTGGAAGGTGATGAGGTCACCGCGGTAGTGCAGGGTCTCGTAGTCGATCGGGCGCAGGCCGGTGGTGAACGACGTGCGCTCGATGCGCAGGACCGGGCTGCCGACCGCGATGCCCAGCGCGTCGGCCGCCGCGCGGTGCGCGCCGACGGCGCTGAGCCGGTAGTCGGCCGCCACGAGCGGCACGTCGTACTTGTGTTCGAGTAGGTCGAACACGGGCTGGTTGGCCAGGTCGTCCTCGGCGATCCGGCTGCCCAGCCCCACTGGCAGGTACGTCTGGTCGAACGAGATCGGCACACCGTTGGCCAGCCGGGCACGCTCGATCAGCGTCACACGGCTGCCGGGATCGAGGTCCAGCTCGCCGGCGACGGCGGCGGAGGCGGTCACGATGTCGACCCGCAGCACCCGGGCGGTCGCGTCCAGGCCGAGAGCGGTCATGTCCTCGACGAACCCGGTCAGCGACGTCAGGGGCTGGACGATCCTCGGCTCGACGACGAACGTCCCCTTGCCCCGGCGCACCTCGACGAGCCCGCGAGCGGCGAGGTTCTGCACGGCCCGCCGCACGGTGATCCGGCTGACCCCGAACCGCGCGACCAACTGCTCCTCGGTGGGCAGTTGGGCACCGACGGCGAGGGAGCCGTCCGCGATCTCACCGGCGATGACGCGCTCGACCCGCGCGTAGAGCGGTCCAGAGTCCTCAGCCACGCAGTCATTATAACGTCATGATGTCCTGCTGGCGACGACGTCGTCCCGGCGGATTCAGCGCAGCTCGGGCAGGCGTCAGCAGAGGGTGTCGGCGTCGTGGTCCAGCAGGGCCGAGATCAGCCTGCCGTTGCCCAGAGCGGCGTCGCGCAGCGCGTTCTCCCGCTCGATCGCCGCATCGCCATGGTCGTGATCCGACGCGACCCAGCCGACGACGCCGACGAATCGCACGATCAGGGCCAAGATGTACTGCTCGTACAGATTGACCAGGTCGGAACTCGGCACGCCGAGCCGGTGCAGCGTGCGCGCGTGTGCGCTCAGCAGGCCTTCCTCGTGCGCCCGCCGGTCGGCCACGGACAGCGACCCCACCACGACCTGGGCGAGGTCGACCGCGACCGGCCCCTGGCACACGCTCTGCCAGTCCAGCAGCACCACCGGCCGCTGCGGATCCTCCGGCGTGAAGATCACGTTGTCCAGGTGCAGGTCGCCGTGGATGACCGTCCTCGGGCCCTTGTTCAGCCGCTCCAGCACATCGACGAGATTGTCACCGAGGCGGTCGCCCATCGCCCGGATCCTGGTGGGCAACGCCAGGCCGTAGTGCGCGACGAACGTGGCCCAGCGGTCCCGGTAACGGGACTGGCGCTCCAGCCACGCATCGCGGTCACCGGACCAGACCGGCAGCAGCGCCAGCCGGTCGGGCCACGACCACCAGGCCGCGTGCAGGCCCGAGATCGAGTCGAGCACCGCCGCCACGTCGGCCGGTGTGCCGCCGTTGAGCGCGTCGCCAGGACGGCCGCCTCGGATGTCCTCCAGCACCAGGACGAGGTGGCCGTTCTCCGGATCTTCCGCGGTCGCGTGGCAGACCGGGCCGGGCACGGGGAGTCGTGGCGCGATCCGCTCGTAGAACCAGGCTTCCCGGCGGGCACGGTCGTCGGCGAGACGCTGGGCGTCGGGACGATCACGCAGCGCCAGCCGGAACCCGGAAAGTTCTGTGTCAGCGCGGGGAAACTTGGAAACAACCGTGGAAGGGCCACTGCCCGCGGGGTCGTAGGCCATCGACAACCTCGCAACTACCCCGGTGAACCCGTGGTCCTGACCAATGCGCTCGGACCTCAGCTTCGTGACGCGTGCGTGTGGCGTGGACAGTGCCGAGCGCAGCGCCTGCGTCAGCCATTCAGGGATGAGTTGGTCCGGGCCACCCGGAACAGGGTTCAACCACTGGTATCCCGCTGCCGGCACGACACTCCCCCCTTCCACCCACGGCGCTTCACAAGATCCGCACACTGATCGGCGGCTGGGTCGCCACCACAACACAGCCATGGCAAGTGTTGCACTAGGCAGATATCGGAAGCCAGTTTGGTTGCGCAGAGAAATACTTCGCCGAGCGTGAGGGTTCTCACCATGGTCGCGCCGTGCGACGGCGCACGTCGGAACGCGTCACCAGGCGTTCATCTGTCCTAGCCGGACTGCCGGAATCCGTCAGATCCACTCATCGTGCGAGTCGGCGACGGCCGGCTCGCCGCCCGCGCCGTTGAACGCCTCCAACGCCTCGATCAACCGCGTCTGGCTGTCCTCGGGCATCCGGGACACGATCCGTGCGATCTGCTTGCGGCGCTGCTGCGTCACGAGCCGAACGATCCGCACTCCGGTCTCGGTCAGATCGAGCACGACCTCCCGACGCGAAGCGGGGTTGACCTGCCGATCCACCAGGCCGGCCGTGACCAGCCGGTCGACCATACGAGTCACTGTGGACGGGTTGACGCCGAGATGGTCGGCGAGCACGGACAGGTTCACCCGGCCGCGGGTGCGCAGGACCACGAGCAGGCGAAACTGCGGAATGGTGATCGACTCGTCGACCGCGGCGATGGAGTTGACCGAGAGTCCGGTGAGCAGCCGGGACGCCGTGAGGACAGCGTCGGTGACCGCGTCGGCGGCTGCCTCGCGCGGCGGATAGGTACTGCGTGTCCTCGCCATGGTCATGTCCTACCTGATCGAACACTAAGAATGTCGGCAAATCGCGTGCACCGCAACGTGTTCGTGAGTAAGCACCTGGGTGCGCGCTGTGAAACTCCTGGGAGACACCGGGATTCGCCATGCCGGTGCCATGCACAACTCACTCGGATGGGCAACTCGGCCCTGAGATGCCCATCCGGGAGTGCGCCGTGGCGACCTTGGCCAATCCTTCGCGTGCGGTGCGCTCGGCGAGTGCGACATCGGCCGCCGACCCGGCGCCGGCCAGCGGCGCACCTGCCCGAGAGGTGTCGGTGGTGGCGACCGGCTCCTCGACGTAGCCGCCGGGCAGTGCGGACCGGTCCTGGGCGGCGCTGGCCGCGCCACTGCCGGCGGCCCGCCGGTCACGCCCGGCGACCACCGGCAGAACGCGCCACCGACGACGATCACGACGGCGATCCGCGGCCGGATCGCCGGCGCACCTGCTCGACCAGATCCAGCGCGGCACGCCGAACCAGCGGCGGGTGGTCGTGGCGGTGGTCGACGGCGCTGTTCCTGCCGGGCCTTGGTGGTGATCATCGGTGCGGCAACTCGTCGCCCTGCTCGGCGATCCTGCGCACCTGACGCATCGCGTCGGCAGTCCTGGTCCGGTCGAACAGTGAGGTCGCCGTGGCCTGCCGCTCGGCGGCCTCGGCCGGTCGGCCGTCGCCGCGAAGTAGCCGGGCACTCGGTTCGGCAATGCCGATGACGAGGACCGGCACGACGATGACGAGTCCATCCAGCGCGAACCGAACGCGCCGTCGCCCGACCACGTTCGTCGGATCGTCGACACCCCTCGGCCAGGACCACCGGCCTGCTGTGCTGTGATCTTGGCCCGTCCATGCTCCCGCAGCCGCGAGCGAGGGCAACTCGATGGCAGGCCGCCCTGGGTTCCTGGGTTCCTGGGTCCCTGGGTCCCTGGGTTCCTGGGTTCCGGGTTCCTGGGTCCCTGGGTCCCTGGGTGGGTGTCGACACCCCGCGCACCGGCCGCGGCCGCACCGGTCCGGTGTCACCGCCTCGACCTCGGGCAGCGTCCGTCGGGAGCCGGCATCGACCGCAGGTCAGACATCGCCCGGCTTGCCTACACCGAACGATGAGGGGCTGCCGACACAAGATTGGGGGTACCCCCGGTGATCGTCGTTGTGCATGCAGTGGATACATTAGGATGACAACGACGCCGCAGAACACTCAATCGCGACAGCCGGCTATATTTCGTCGAAATCGGCTGGACAACGGTCAGTGGTTGTGCACATACCCACGAAAACGTGGATGAGTTCGCGTCACCCCCAATCGGAGGGGTACTAATCCCCTCTACTTCAGGCTTCCTGTGCGCATCGGCCCCCGGCAGCCTTCTCCAGTGGGATCACCGATCCCGCCAAGACCCGGGGGATCGCAGATCCTGCGTTTGAACCCGTGGGATCGGCGATCCAACGAAGAAGGCTCTACCCACTGTCTCCGAATGATCTGCAGTGAACGGTCGCGGTAGCACCATGAGAACGGCGTCATGGCGTGGAATTGCCGCATTAGGCCGTTAACAGCGCCGCCTCACCGGGAGCGCCGAACTCCGGTTCGGTCCTGTTTTCGGGGTAGCGGCACACATCAACGCAAAGGCGAGAAGCATGAAGCTGAGACGGATATTGGGGGCGGTGGCCGCACTGGCCCTCGTCGGTACCAGCCTGGGTTTGGCTACGGCTGGCACCGCATCGGCGGCGGGGCGGCCCAACGCGCTCATCGTGACCGGCCCCTGTGGTGACCTCCTGACCTTCGTCGAGAGGGTCGCTGGCACGCTCATCATCGACATCGTCGTCCCCAGCGCCGATCCCAACGAGACCTGGAACTTCACCGCGTCGGAGCAGCTGTACAACCCGGTGACCGGTGGCCGCGTCGGCGCGCCGATCAACCTGGTTCCCAGCCCGCTGCCGAACCTGGCGTTCAGCCCGGCCGAGGGTGGCTACGACACCACGGCCAACTTCACCGACAACCCCGGGTTCACCTACGGCTTCAGCTACACGGCCACCCGGGTCCTCCCCTCGCCGCAGACTTGCTCGAGCCAGGGCTTCTGGACCGACCCAAGCACCGGCGTGAGGGGCCCAGTCTCACAGAACCCGACCGGCAAGCCTGACACCGCTCCGGCCCCGACCGGCAACAACGAGGCCCTGCACGGCACGCACGTGGCGTCGATCCAGTTCGACCAGGAAATGCTCGCCACCGCTCAGGGCGATCCTGCTACGAACCGCTTCACCGTCACCGTCAACGGTGTGGCTCGCGCCGTGACGGCCGTGTCCGTCGTGGACGACAACCCGCCGAACAAGGCGGTTGCGAACCTGACGCTCGCTGGCGCAGTAATTGGCGCTGCCGCGAACGTGCAGGTCACGTACCACCCGCCGCTGAACAGCAATGATCCCCAGTTCCAGGACATCGGGGTCGCACCCGCTCCTGGTCTGGACGCCGTCGGCTTCGGCCCGGTGACGATCCCGATCCTCTGATTCCCCTTCCCCACCCAACGGGCCGTCCGGCATGCCGGACGGCCCGTTGGCCTGTGCGTGCATCGTCCTGCCGCCGCGGCGGGGACCGCTGACCACCCGCGGCCTGCCACACGCGAGCGAGCGTGCCCACGAATAGCCCACGAGCGCCTCTCCTGACCGATTCACCGATGCGTGCTGCCCCAGGTTTCGCATAGCCGTCGAGAAGCAACTCCGGCTATCGTCCGCGTGGCCATTCGATCACTGCCGATGCCGCATAGAAGTTCAGCGAGTCAGGGACCCGCGCAACAAATCTCACCACGTGGTCGAGGTACGCCGGGAAAGACCGCTGATCCCGGCGAACCGGAAAGACCGACTCACCCACCCTGGTAACGCGCGAGGCGGCCCGGCCGATCAGACGTGTTGATTACGTACTCCGTCCGACAGCATCGCCGGCAAACATCGACAACCGGATGTTTGCCAGCCATTCCACCCTGCCCACAAAGGACATCCGTCGCGTCTGAGACCTGCCCATAAGACGACGAGACCGAACATGGTGCTTTGTTCGGTTGCCACGATTGATGCCCACCACTCACCGCTATTGTCCCTGTCCATTTCATATCGCATGGCAGACCGAAGTGGATTGTGGGGCGGCCCTGGATCCTTGACGGCTGGCCGATCCCTGTCCGTATGCACCCGGCGACGTGTCGTCCCCGCCCGACCGACAGGGACGTCGGTTTCCCCGATCGGCTCGGATGTTTCGCAGTACAGAAGTGAGGGGAAGAAATGAAACTGGCACGAAAGTTAGGTTTGCTGATCATCATCGCGGTGGTCGGCATCGCGATGGCCATCGCATCCGCCGGTCCCGCCATGGCCTCGGGAGGCCCTGGTGGCGGCGGCGGTGGCGGTGGCGGCGGTGGCGGCGGGGGTGGCGGCGGTGGCGGCGTCGCCCGGCTGCAGACCACCGGCAGCTGCGGCGACATCCTGGATCTGCGGCTGAAGAAGGCCGGTGGACCGATCACCGTGGACATCACCATCCCCAGCGCGGACGGCTCCGAGGTGTGGAGTTTGTCGGCCACTGCGCAGGAGTACAGCGCGACGACCGGCGGCCGGATCGGCAACCCGATCAACATCGTGCCGACCCCGCTGCCCGCGCTGGCGTTCAGCCCGGCCGAGGGCGGCTTCAGCACGACAGCCGACTTCACCGACACCATCGGGTTCACCCACGGGTGGAGCTACACCGCCACCAGAACGTCACCCACGCCACTGACCTGCACCAACGCCGGATTCTGGACCGCCCCCGCTGGCTCGCAGGGACCGGTCGCCGCGAACCCGGTCAGCCGGCCCGACACGGCGCCGGCACTGACCGGCGCGAGTGAAGCCGACCGCGGCACGCACTCGGTACTGCTGCAGTTCGACCAGGAGATGCTGGGCACGACGCAGGGACTGCCCGCGCTCAACCGGTTCACGGTCACGGTCAACGGCGCCGCGCGCGCCGTCACGGCCGTGGCGATCTCGAACGACTCACCGCCGAACAAGGCAGTGCTCACGTTGACCCTCGCGGGTGCCGTACTGGGCCCCAACGCGGTGGTGGCCGTCTCCTACCACCAGCCACTGAGCGGCGCCGACCCGGCGCTGCAGGATCTGGAGAGCTTCGCGACCACCAACTTCGGTCCGGTCACCGTGCCGATCATCTGATCCCGCCCCGATACCGGTGGGCCGCCCGCACAGGGCGGCCCACCGGCGTGTCAGCCCGAGTCGCTGTCGCCATGGAACAGCGGCGGCAGCAGCCACACCATCAGCGTCGACCACGTCACGTGCGTGAGCACCGGTGCCTGGATGCCACCGGTGGTCCGCCGCTGCCAGCCGAACAGCGTGCCCATCACCAGCCCGGCCAGGACCAGCGCGGGATTGCCGGTCGCGCTCGTCACCAGCGCGTACGCGGCGGTCGACCCGGCCACCGGATGCCGGTCACCCATCGCGTCGTACAGCGTGCCCCGGAAGAAGATCTCTTCCGCCACGCCGTTGACCAGCACCGTCGCCAGCACCAGCGGGCCGCGACCGTGGTGTGCGTAGCCGAGCACGCCGGTCAGGGCACGCCGCAGTACCGGCACCTCGCGGGCCACGAGTGCGGCTCCGTAGAAGAGGCCGAACGCGCCGGCACCGACCGCGACCGGCCGCAGCACCCGCACCACCGGCGGCGCCCGGCCACCGAGCCGCACCCGGCCCAGTGCCAGGCCACCGGCGATCCAGGTGCCTGCCACGGCGGCGGTCAGGCCATAGAACCGGCGGGACCCCGGTTCGGTGGTCAGTGACGCGCCCAGCAGCGCCGCGCCCACGCCTGCCACCGCCACCACCCGGCGCCGGGTGGTGGCCAGGTCACGTCGCACGAGCGGCCCGGCGTTCCCTGGCCCGTTCACCCAGCGCCGCGAGCACGGCGTCGTCGTAGTCCATCGGTTCGAACGGCACCAGCTCGTGGATGTCGTTCTCCCGCACGACCACCTCGTTGTACATCGACGCGACGAGCGACCGGCCGGTGGGCGCGTCCACGTCGGTCACCAGCGACAGCCACCAGGAGGACAGGCTCGGTGACAGCAACGGCACCGGTACCAGTACCAGCGGTCTGCCCTGGATGGTCGCCAGCCTGCGCATCATGTCCTCGTAGGTGAGCACCTCGGGGCCGCCGATGTCGAACGGCCGACCAGGCGCCGCCGGGATGTCGAGGACGCCGACCAGGTAGCGGATCACGTCGGCGATCGCGATCGGCTGGGTTCTGGTGCGCACCCAGCGGGGCGTCACCATCGCGGGCAGCCGTTCGACCAGTTGCCGGGTGATCTCCCAGGAGATGCCGCCGTGCCCGACGATGATGCCGGCGCGCAGCGTGGTCACCGGCACTCCGGCGGTCGCCAGCAGCGCCTCGACCTGCCTGCGGCTGCGCAGGTGCTCGGACAGCGTGTCGGTGCCGTCGCCGAGGCCGCCGAGATAGATGATCCGGCCCACGCCCGCCCGCGCGCATGCCTGGCCGAAGGCGCGGGCGGCGCGCGCGTCGCGGATGGCGAAGTCGGTGCTGTCCAGCGAGTGGACGAGGTAGTAGGCGGCGTCACAGCCGGACAGAGCCTCGACCATCGACTCCAGGTCGGCGACGTCGGCACCGACCGCTTTTCCCGCACCCTGATAGGACTCCGGCCTGCGGGTCATCGCTCGTACGGTGTGCCCGGCGTGCTCCAGCGCCGGACACAACCGGCACCCGACGAAACCGGATGCGCCCGCGACCAGGATGTCCATGGCCCGATCGTGCCTGAGCGCACGTCGATCCGCGATTCGTGACCGTCGCACCCGGTGCTGAGCCTGTCGCAGCGCACCCGAGCCTGGTGATTCGACGCCGGTGAGCCATCGGATTGGTGGCAAAGGAAATCCGGCCACCGTCCACTGTCGGGGGTGGCGGTCACCGGCAGAAATCCAGCCGGAAACCAACCCTTCCGGTGTTCCCCCCATCGGTCGTCGGCGTGCTGCCGTCCCCGGGTGCCGGTCTGGCAGGGCTGTCGCGCTCGCGGTGTTGTCGCGTGCCCACAACCGTTCCACCGCCGACATTTCATCGGACACTCCGGTGCGTACCCGACGTGACGTGCTCGTCGCCGCGGGAGCCGTGCCGGCCGTGGCCGCGGTGACCGGTATCGCCGGCCGGCTGCCGCAGTCCGGTTCGGACAGTGCGGCCACGTCAAGGGCGGCTGTCCGGCTGCCGGGACCGGCCGACCCGGTGCCCGCGAGGGCTGGACGGCCATGGCAGGCTGCCGCGCATGACGATCGCGTTCCGCCCGGTCGGCGCCGGCGACTTCCCGCTGCTGGCCGCTTGGCTCGCCGAGCCGCACGTGACGAGATGGTGGCATCACGAGACCTCGCCGGCGGCGGTGGAGCGGGACTTCGGGCCCGCGGCCCGGGGCGAGGAACCGGCCGAGGACCTGCTGGCCTGTCTGGACGGCGTCCCGATCGGACTCGTGCAGCGCTGCCTGCTGGGCGACTATCCGGACTATCTCGCCGAACTCGCACCCGTCGTCCCGGTGCCGGACGGCGCGGTCACGATCGACTATCTGATCGGCGACCCGGCCCGGATCGGGCACGGCCTTGGCCCGCGCGTCATCGCGGCAGCCGTCGAGCAGACGTGGCAGCGCTACCCGGACGCACCTGCCGTCCTCGTGCCGGTCGTCGCCGCCAACCGCGCGTCCTGGCGGGCACTGGAGAAGGCGGGCGCCCGCCGCGTCGGCTCCGGTGACCTGGAGCCGGACAACCCGATCGACGACCGGCTGCACCACGTGTACCGCTTCGACCGCACCTAAGAGCTGCTGACACGATAACTGTTCGGCTCGCGGCGCCCAGGCACGCCACTCCCTGATCGAACGCCATCGTGTCAGCAGCTCTAAGTAATACACATCGCGTACTACTCGACGCGTAGTAGACTGCGGCGCACGAAGTTCGGTTCAGTTGGTTCGGATCGGTTCGGGGAGGGCTGATGCAGGCCACCGATGCGCAGACACTGGTGCTGTGCACGCTCGCCGAGGGCCCGCTGCACGGCTATGCGATCAATGTGGCGATCGAGGAGCTGACCGGGAAGCGGTTGGGCCCCGGCAGCCTGTACGGCGCGCTGGCCCGGCTGGAGGCCAAACGCCTGATCGAACCGGTCGACGGCGAGGGCCGCCAGCAACCGGTACGGCTCACCGCGGCCGGCCGCGAGGCGCTGGAGCAGGAGTTGCGCTCCATGGCCCGCCTGGCCGACCAGGGCCTGCGCCGGCTCGGGGTGAACCCGGCATGAGCATGGTGCGCCTGTATCCCGTCGCCTTCCGCCAGCGATGGGGCGAGGAACTGGAAGCCGCGATGCGCGCCGCGGGATGGCGCGCGTGGCCTGGGCTGGTCATCGGGATTGTCGACATGTGGCTGCATCCCGCGCTGTGGCCTGCCGAATCCCGGGAACTGCGCCGCACCAGGGTCGCCGCGATGGCGATCACCGCGACCGTCGCCGGATGGTTCGTCGCACACCTCACCACCGAACAGGGCTCAGCGGGCTACGCGAAAATCCTCGACGGCTGCGCTGTCGGCGTCGTCCTCGGCCTGGTCCTGGCCGCACCCCGCCCCCGCCTGTCGCACCAAGCCCTCACCGCCGTCGTGCGGCACACCGTTCGTCGCCTGGCGGCGCCCGCGATCCTCGGTGCGGCCGTCCTGCTCGCCGTCCACTCCGGACTGGCCGATCTCGCGTCCGTGCCGGTCCGCGTGGTCGTGCTGACCGCCTGGTGGACGACGTGGGCACTGGGCGTCGTGCAGAGCTGCCGCATCCTGGTGCACCTGGAGCCGGCACTGTTCGTGCCGCCGCGGCCCGTGCGCAGCCAGCTGGGCATCGGCGTCCTGGCGGCCACCACCGCCGTCGCCGCGGCCACCATCCTCGTGTTCGCCACCAGTGGTGCGCACTCGCCCGCGCTGGCCGTCGTGACCGGGATCGGCCTGCTCGGGTTGACCGCCGTCGTCGCGGCCGCGCTGCACGACCTACGCCACGTGCCCGCAGGCGAGTGAAAGGTCCAGCGATGCGTCTGACCGATCCGCTGTACGCCCTCTACAGCCACCGCCTGCGCAGGCGCGTGCTCGCAGGCACGCTGCCCCGGCACGTCGGGCTGATCATGGACGGCAACCGCCGCTGGGCGCGCCAGATGGGCCTCGCCGACCCGAGCGAAGGTCACCAGTACGGCGCCGAGCATGCCGAGCGGGTGCTGACCTGGTGCGAGGCCGTCGGCATCCGGCACGTCACCGTCTTCCTGTGCTCCACCGAGAACCTGAGCAACCGGGACGCGGCGGAGGTCGCGTTCCTGATGCGCGTGATCGAACAGCTCGCCGCCGACCGGCTCGCCCGGCCGGACGCCCGCTGGCAGGTGCACGTCGCGGGCACGCTGGACCTGCTGCCCGACACGACGGCGCGGGCACTCAAGCACGCCGTCGAGACCACCCACGATGTCGGCACCGGCTGCCATCTCACCCTCGCCGTCGGCTACGGCGGCCGGCAGGAGATCGTGGACGGCCTGCGCGACCTGCTGCTGGAGCGGGCCGCGGAGGGCGGTTCGCTCGCCGAGGTCGCCACGTCCCTGACCGTCGACGACGTCACCGCCCACCTCTACACGGCCGACCAGCCGGAACCCGACCTGGTCATCCGCACCAGCGGCGAGCAGCGCCTGTCCAACTTCCTGCTCTGGCAGACCGCCTACGCCGAGCTGTACTTCTGCGAGGCCTACTGGCCCGCCTTCCGGGAGATCGACTTCCTGCGCGCACTGCGCAACTTCGCGGGCAGGCAGCGCAGGCGCGGCGCCTGACACGTCACGGCGGCGTCGGCTCGGTCCGGCGATCCAGCGCCAGCAGCACCGCCAGCGCGACCGCGACCCAGCACAGCCCCAGCGCGGCACCGGCCAGCACATCGGTGGGGTAATGCACGCCCAGCAGCACTCTGGACGCCGCGACCGCGGCCACGAACACGGCGACGCCCGCGATCGCCCACCCACGCTCGCGCGCACCCAGCGACGCGCACAGCAGCACCACGATCGTGCCGTACACAGCGGCGGATCCCGCCGTGTGCCCGGACGGGAAGCTCGGGCCGTTGGCCGAGGTCAGCTGCGGCAGCAGATCCGGCCGCGGCCGGTGCACGATCACCTTGACCGCCGACACCGTGGCCAGCTCACCCAGCCGCGCGACCGCGATGGCCACGGCCAGGCGCCATCGACGGGCCACCAGCAATGCCACGGCGGCCACGATCGCCACGATGTCGACCGCCAGCGGACTGCCCAGGTCGGTCACGGTCCTGGCCACGATCCGCAGGCCCATGTCCTGCGACAGCAGCCGGTGACCGGCTGCCGGGGCGAGCGCGTCCAGGCGCCGCAGCGCGGGCCACGGCACCTCCGCGAGCACGGCGAACACCACGAATGCCACCAGCGCACTCGTGGCCAGGACGAGGACCTGCCGCCGGGACGCGGCGGTCATGTCCGTGAGTGGCACTGGGCTCCATCCCTCCCGGCACCGGTCGTCCACACCGGACGGTCAAGGGTCCACGTTACGCCGTCGCTTGCCCGCCGCGACGAAACGCCGGCGCAACCTCTCGCCGCTAAGGTCGCGACATGACGACCAAGAAGGAAGCCGCCGACGCCGTCCTCGCGGCCAAGACCCGCCTGGGCCTGACGTGGGCGCAGCTCGCGTCGGCGATCGACGCACCGCTGGCGTGGACGACGGCGGCGCTGCTGGGCCAGCACCCGGTGCCGAAGGCACAGGCCGACATCGTGGCCGGCGTGCTGGAGCTGGAGCCGGACGTGGTGACCGCGCTGTCCGCGCAGCCGACGCGGGGTGCACTGGAGCAGGCGGTGCCCACCGACCCCACGATCTACCGGTTCTACGAGGTCCTACAGGTCTACGGGCCCGCCATCAAGGAACTGATCCACGAGCAGTTCGGCGACGGCATCATGAGCGCGATCAACTTCAAGCTCGACGTCACCCGTCGCGAGGACCCGGGCGGCGAGCGGGTCGTGGTCACCCTGGACGGGAAGTTCCTGAAGTACCAGTGGGGCTGATCGCGCCGCGGTCGACCCAGCCGGACGCTCGGCCGGCGTCTCGTGGCCGGCTTGGCGGGCGGGTCAGCTCGCCGGCCACGTATCGGGTCGGCCCGACCGCGTAGCGCTACGGGGACCGAACCCGAGATCAGCCGCCCGGCAGCGCGTAGTGCAGTGAAATGTTCAGCGTGGTGGCGAACGTGAGGTACATCAGCCACAGGCCGACCAGGGTGTGGGCGGCACCGAGCAGCCGCTCACCGGGGTTGTTCCCGGCAGGCGCCGGCTCGCTGCCTGCCGATCCGGTGGCCATGACCTTGCTGGCGCCGATCCGGAAGCTCGCGAGGAACTCGCTGATGTAGACGACCGCCAGGCCGACGAACAGGACGGCCACCGGCCAGCCGCCGACCGAGAAGAACACCCACGCACCCAGCGCCGAAATGATGATGAAGGGGATCGACATGAATCCGTTGGGCCGGGGGTCGTTGCCCTGGTAGCGGTTCCAGCCGAGGGCGAACCAGTGGATACCGTACGCGGAGAACGCGAGGGCGGCCGTGTAGAGCGCCGGATCCTTCAGCGACCCGAGCCAGGTCAGCGCAACGAACAAATAGACGCCGGTGACGAACTGGCAGAAGCCGGGCATCCAGATACCCCAGATACCGGTCGCACGGTCGACCGCCGGACTGCGCGCGGGAAAGCCGAACAGTTCCTGTGGGCCATAGATGAGATAGCCGGTACCCAACCCGAAGAACCCGAGGACCACGGGCGCGAACGCGGTCACCGAGAACGTCACGGTGTTCATTTCAGGCGTCTCCCTCGTTGCTGGTCCCCCGAGGGTGCCGCTATACAACGTGCTCCGCAAATCGTGAGCCACGAGCACTGAATCGATTTCGCGAATTTTGCCGATCAGTGGATCAGGTGCACGACTGAGTCGGTGAGTGCTTCGGCCTTGGTCAGCAGGGTCGCCACCGAGCCGACCGCGGTGGTCAGCGCGGCCAGTGCGGCGGTGATGCGTGATCGGTCCCGCTGGGCCGCGGGCGCCGCGACCTCGGCGTTGACCACGTCGAGTTGCGTGAGTGCCTCGGCGCGCCGACCGGCGGGCAGTTCGCCGTCCTCGGCGTACAGGCTCCGGCGCAGTGCGTCGAGCAGTTCGGGCACGGTCTCGGCCGGCCGCGGCCGATCGCCACCCGAAGCCGTCGCATGGGGACCGAACGCCTGCACACCGAGGTTCACGACGTCGCCCGCACCGGAATTCTGGATGCCGTAGTTGTCCCCTGCCATTGGTTGCCCCTCACTGTGCGGGTGGGGTGGTCGCGGTCGTGGTGGCGGTCGACTTCGGCCCGAAGGCCTGGGTTCCGTTGTTCACGACGTTGCCACTGCCGCTGTGGATGATCCCGTAGTTGAGCACCGCGGTCTGGCGGTCGCGGAACTCCCTGGTGTCGACGCCTTTTTCCTCGAGAAAGTCGTAGACCAGCTCCAGCAGCCGGCGTTCCACGATGGTCGTGTACTTCTGCGCGTCGATCTGCTGGAAGAAATGCCGGTAGCCGGTGATGGCCGCGAGTTCGCGAACGCTGTGCCGGGCGCCGTGGTCGGCGACGCGCTCGGCGTAGCGGGTCAGGTCGTCGGCGTCGAACAGGTCGTCGGACGGCCGGCGCTTGAGCAACCGGCCGAGCCACCCGAGCACGCCGACCGGGATCGCGACCAGGTCCGTCAGCATGCTCTTGAGCGCGTGCCACGCCAGGCGGCCGACCAGTTCGCCGTCCAGCGTGGCGGGCAGCCGGTCGACCAGCCGGAACTTCGGCTTGATCGGCGGCAGCACGTAGCCGTGCAGCTCGGTGTAGAGCATCTTGCCCTTGAGATCGAAACTCACGAACACGGACGTGACCAGTTCCTCCTGCCACGACCCGACCCGGACGCACAGGTACTCCCGTGCGTGGTCGTAGAGCTGCGGCCCGCGCGCCACGTCGTGCAAAGACGGCCGTCCCACTCCGGCCGCATCCGGCTTGGTCGCGGAGATGACCTTGCGGTACCAGCGCCGGACGATGTCCAGTTGCTCGACGCGCTGCCCGTCGAGCGACTCGGTCGTCAGCACGGCTTCGAGTCGCTTGTGGACGTAGGAGGTCAGCTCGTCGATGGTGAACGACTCGGGGACCCGCGCGTCACCGCCGGTCGATTTCGTGCCACCGATCAGCAGCACGTCCTCGACGGCTTCGAGCAGCACAGCGAACGACCAGTTCCGCACCCGCTCGCCTGCGCCGACGAAGGGCAGGAAGCCACCGTAGTAGACCACGTTGCCACTGGTGTCCTGCTCCGCGGCGATCTCGCGGACGAGCGGGCCGAGAAGGTAGTCCGACCGCGGGTAGCGACCGTCGAACCCGAAACCACCGGTACCGGCGGACTTCAGGTGGGTGACCAGGACCTGGAGGCTGACCAGTCGTTCGAGCAGGATCGTGAACCAGGTGGCCCACAACAGCAGGAGAATGCCGACGAGCACGCCCAGCGGTGTGGTCGCGATCGCCGTGACGACGGCGATCACGCTCAGCGCGATCACGGTGAGCCGGATCCGGCGCAGTCGCCTCGCGTCCAACGCGTGTCCGAGCACCGGCACCGCGTCGAAGCCGTAGGCGGGCGCCGCGACCCGGTCGCGATCGTCCAGCAGGGTGGCGATGACCTGCTTGGCGAAGGTGGGATCGAGGCGGGCACCCGCGCACAGCAGCCGGGTCATGTCGTTCGCCGCGTACGGACTCTGTCGAGTGATCGGCATGTCGGTTCCTTCGGATTCCTGGGTTCTTGGCGCCGCTGCTCAGATGTCCGACTCCGACCAGGTCGGCTGCCCGTACTCCTGGGCGATCGGATTCCAGGTACCGAGCAGGGCCTGCTTGCTCCGCGTCGCCTGTTTGCTGTCCGCTGCCGCCTGCTGGTAGGCGGGATCGGCCGTGGTGGTGTGCTTGTCACACGACGACCGCAGATCACCGATCCAGGTGATGAAGTCGCCGTCCGCGGACGCGGAGGCCGTCAGCGCGTCACTGAGCTCCTGGGGCACGGCGGACGCGTCCGGCAGCGCGTCGACCTGGGATTCGCTCGCCGACTGGGCCAGGCTCTGCCGGTTGGCCTGCGCAGTCTGCAGGGCCTGCTCATCGCCGGCCAGGTTCCCGCAGGTCAGAGCGTCGCCGACCGCACTGACCACCGACTGCCGATCCGTCTGCGCCTGCTGGAGGACAGTGGTGATCGCGGCCGCCTCGGTGGCCGGATCGGGAACGGCGGACTCCGTCGTGTCAGTACCACTGTCCGGCGGATTCTGCAGGACCACCTGGGAATCGCCGCTCGAACCGATGATCCCGACAGGGAAGGCCGTGCCGCCGTTTGTCGGCGTCGGCGCGGCGCTGTAGGAAGCGAATGTCCACGGATGGATCGCGACCAGCACGATGAGCAGCAGCGGCAACCCGCCTGCCACCGCCACCGACGTCCACAGCCGTTTCGGCACGATGGCCACTGTGGCGGGCGCGTACGTGCGGTCGACATCCCAGTACTGCTCGGCCGGTTCCGCATCGTCGGGGTTCTCGAACGTGGTCACATTTCGATCGGGAGAATCGTCGATCACTGCTTCGCCCCCCACGGGGAAATCTGTCCATCATTTGTCAGCCATGACATCCGAACCGTTGATTCCTGTTCGATACCGATAAGCCGACTCAGCGACGCTATCGTGGACTTGCGAGCGAGCGTTACGGGTTGCTTTCCCAACGAACAAGCCAACCCTGCTCCGGGCTCCGGACCATGGTCGACACGATTCTGACCATTCCGGTAGGCGCTCCCGTATCGTGGGTGCGTGACGGACCTGCTGCCTGACACGTTTCGGTCGTGCGATGTCGAGGTGGACGGTGTGCGGATTCATGCCGCCGTGAGTGGGGACGGACCGCCGGTGTTGTTGTTGCACGGGTATCCGCAGACGCACTCGATGTGGCATCTCGTCGCGCCCTCGCTGGCCCGCGATCACACTGTCGTGCTGGCCGATCTGCGCGGTTACGGGGACAGCGACAAACCCGCGCCCTCCCGGCAGACCTACGCGAAGCGGGAGATGGCGCGCGACCAGGTGGGGCTCATGGCGCATCTTGGTTTCCGGCGGTTCGCGCTGGTCGGGCACGATCGGGGTGCCCGGGTCGCGCACCGGCTGGTCCTCGACTCGCCCGCCAACGTCGAACGGGTCGCGTTCCTGGACATCGTGCCGACCCTGCACGTGTTCGAGCACGTGGACCGGGCCGTGGCGACCGCCCATACGCACTGGTTCTTCCTGTCCCAGGGCAACGGCTTGCCGGAACGGCTGATCAGTGGCGACCCCGAGTTCTGGCTGCGTTCGTTCCTGACCAGCCTGCGTCCGTCGAGTCGGCCGTTCGACCCGGCCGCGTTCGCCGAGTACGTGCGGTGCTTCGTCGATCCCGCGACGATCGCCGCGACCTGCGCCGACTACCGGGCCGCCGCCACCGTCGACCTCGACCACGACACCGCGAGCCGGGCGGCAGGCGAGCAGGTGCGGTGCCCCGCACTGGTGCTGTGGGGTGAGCACGGGGTGGTCGGCCGCAACAACGACGTGCTCGCGGTGTGGCGGCGGTTCGCCACCGACGTCACCGGCTCGGCGCTGCCCGCGGGCCACTTCCTGGCCGAGGAAGCACCCGACGAGACCGCCGCCGCACTGCGCGAGTTCCTCAGCTGACGGCGATCGCCACCACCGAGAGCGCGCACAGGCCGAGGCCGACCCGCTGGGTCAAGCGGAACCGCTCGTGCACGATCACGCGGGCCAGCAGCACGGTGACGCCCGGGTACAGCGACGTCAGGACCGCGACCGTGGACAGCAGTCCTCGCTGGGTGGCGACGAAGTAGAGCAGCGTGGCCGCCACGCCGCTGACACCGGCGAGCACCGGCAGCGCGAGGCCACGCGCGGTCAGCCGCACAGGTGTGCGGGAGAAGATCGCGACCCCGAGCACGAGCACCAGTGCCGTGGTCTGCTCGGCCGCGACCGGCCACAGCCCCGAGCCGTTGCCTGCCCGCGCGAGCGCGACGAACAGGAAGCCGAACGCCACACCGGCGATCAGGCCGTCGACGAACGCTGTCCGGGACGGGCCCGAACCGTCCGAGCCGGTCATCGCGACGAGCGTGATGGCGGGCAGCGCGACCAGGACACCGGCGATGGCCCACCCGCCGGGGCGTTCGCCGAGGCCGACGCCGACCACCACCGGCACGATGGCCGCGCCGACCGCCGACACCGGGCCGACCACGCTGAGCTGCCCGCGGGCCATACCGCGGTACAGCATGAGCGTGCCGACGCCGCCACCGACGCCACCGACCACGCCCCACACGATGGCGTGCACCGTCGGCGCCGGGCCTCCGCTCACCGCGATCACCAGCCAGACGAGCGCGACCGACGCCGACAAGCCGACGAGGTTGACCGCGAGCGAGCCCAGCCGCCGGGCCGCCAGGCCACCGGCGAAGTCCGAGCCGCCGTAGAGGAGAGCCGCTGCCAGGCCCAACACGATCGCCATGACACTCACCGGCCGGTGGGTGCGGTCGGGCTGGACTGGTCGACGCTGCGCATCTCGGCCTCCGTGCTCGGCTGGTGGGTACTGACATCAGCCTCGCCGGGGTTGGTCCTGTTGGTAAGGTCCAGTTCGATGGCCGGATTCAGGACCAATTCCGCGTTGCTCGTCGATGTGGACCGCGACGGGCCCGCTCCCCTGCACCGCCAGATCGTCGGCTCCATCCGGACCGCCATCCGTTCGGGTGCGCTGGCCCGTGGTTCGGTCCTGCCACCGACCCGGGTACTGGCCGCCGACCTGGGCGTCTCGCGCGGTGTCGTGGTCGAGGCGTACCAGCAGCTGTCCGCCGAGGGGTACCTGGTGAGCCGGACCGGTGGGTACACGACGGTCGCCGCCGGCCCGGCCGCCCGGACCGCGGTGGTGCGCCGGACTCGACCGGAGCCTGCCCGCATCGACCTCAGCTACGGCCGCGCTGACGTGGCGAGCTTCCCGAGGCGCGGCGTGGCTGCGGTCGATCCGGACCGCGCTGAACGAGACGCCGAACGAGCTGTTCGGCTACCTCACGGGCAGCGGTGTGCCGCAGCTGCGCACCGCGATCGCCGACTACGTCAACCGGGTGCGCGCCACCGCAGCCGATCCGGAGCACGTGGTGATCACCACCGGCTATGCCCAGGGGATCGCGCTGCTCATCCGGGTACTGGCCGACCGGGGTGCGCGCCGGATCGCGCTGGAGGACCCGTCGTCCCGTGACGACGCGCTGCCGGTGGCCCGCGCTGCCGGGCTGGACGTGGTCGGTGTGCCGGTCGACGGCGACGGTATCCGGGTCGACCGGCTGCGGGACTCCGACGCGGACGCGGTGATCCTGACACCGTCGCACCAGTGGCCGGCAGGCGCGGTGCTGTCACCGGATAACCGGGCGGCGGTGCTGCGCTGGGCGCAGGAGCGGGACGCGATCGTCATCGAGGACGACTACGACGCCGAATATCGCTACGACCGCGCGCCGATCGGCGCCATGCAGGGCCTGGCCGCCGAGCGCGTCGTCTACGCGGGCTCGGCCAGCAAGACACTGGCGCCCGGGTTGCGCATCGGCTGGTTCGTGCTGCCCAGCCACCTCGCAGGCCCGATGGCCGACGCCAAGATCGCCGCCGACCGCGGCTCACCAGCACTGGAACAGCTCGCCCTGGCCGACTTCCTGACGCGCGGCGAGTTCGACCGGCACCTGCGCCGCATGCGCCCGGTCTACCGCCGTCGCCGCGACGCTCTCCTCACCGCACTCGCGCAGCGGCTGCCCGAACTGACACCGACCGGTATTTCGGCGGGTCTGCACCTGGTCGCGTGGCTGCCACCGGAGTACGACGAAGCCGCGATCGTCGCGGCCGCGTACCAGGCCGGAGTCGGCGTCGACGGCGTCGCGCCCTACCGCATCAGCGAACCCGGACCGGGTGGCCTGGTCTTCGGCTTCGCCACGGTCGACGAGCACGCCATCGCGGAGGGCGTCGACATCCTCGCCCGCGTCATCGACTCGGCGGGATGATCACCGCGCCGCCAGATAGGCCCGCCACCCACCGTATCCGCTGATGTCCCTGCTCGGCTCCGCACACCCCGTGTCGCCCACGAAGCCGAGCACGGTGCTGCCGTCGTCCAGCACCACCGGCCCCACATGCAGCGGTGCTGCGATCGTCGGCAGCAGCGCGCCCAGCCCGGCGTCCGGCAGGTCCCACACCTCCAGCTCGATACCGGCCGCGGGCCCGTCGCCATCTGCCACCAGGCCCGGCCTCGGAAACGGACCGTCCACCGTGTACATGCGGTAACCCGGAGCAGTGCGCGCACGGCAGTGCAGCACGCCGCCGAGCCGGATCAGGTCCGGGTTGGCAGGCTGGCCGGTGAGGTGCGCGCCGGCCACCGCCAGCAGCGTCCGGTGGCCCGACGGCTCCACGGGCTCGCCGGTCCACCGCGCGGCGAGGTCCAGCAACGGACCGTCGGCGAACGCGGGAGCCAGCAACTGCACGCCGAACGGGAGGCTGTCGCGCCGCACGCCTGCCGGGACGGCCACCGCACACAGGTCGAGCAGGTTGGCCATGTTGGTGAACGTGCCCAGCCGCGAGTTGACGCCGATGGGATCGGCCATCACCTCGACGAGCGTCGGGTGGCCCGGTGTGACGGGCAGCAGCAGCGCGTCCGCGCCGACGAACACCTGCTCGGCCGCCCGGGTCAGCCGGGCCAGTTCGTGCAGGCCGGCGAAGGCGTCGGCGCCGGTGAACCGCCGCGCACCCCGCACGATCCGCCGCACTGTCGGGTCGAACTCGGGGCCGTCGCCGATCTGGTCGCCGAACGCGGCCAGCCGTTCCGCGACGAACGCCGCCTCGTACAGCAGTCGCGCGGCCGCCAGGAACGGGCCGACGTCCACCGGCACGACGTGCGCCACCCGCGCCGCGTGAGCCAGCGCGGCGGCCCACGCCTGTTCGTGCTCCGGATCCAGGTCCAGCGGACCGTCCGGCACCGCGACGACCCGCATCCGCGCCGCGACCCCGGACGGTAGGGCCGTGGGTTGCCGCCGGGAGTACGGGTCGGCCGCGTCGTAGCCCGACCAACTCGGCCAGCACCGGACGCGCGTCGCTGACCGTCCTGGTCAGCGTCGTGACGCAGTCCAGCGTCGGGCACGCGGGCAGCACCCCGCGGGTGGACACGAGACCGCGGGTCGGCTTCACCCCGACGATGCCGTTGAACGCGGCGGGCACCCGGCCGCTGCCTGCGGTGTCGGTGCCCAGCGCGAACGGCACAACGCCGAGGGCCACCGCGATCGCGCTACCCGCGCTGCTCCCGCCGCTGATGTGCTCGGCGGACGCGACGCTGTGGCAGGCCCCGTACGGCGAGCGGGTGCCCACCAGGCCGGTCGCGAACTGGTCGAGGTTCGTCTTGCCGATCGGCACCGCACCGGCGGCGACCAGCCGCGCGCACCGCGACCGCCGACTCGGCGGCGATTTCGGTGCGAGCCGGGCACGCGGCCGTCGTCGGCACCCCGGCCACGTCGATGTTGTCCTTGACCGCGAACGGCATTCCGGCCAGCGGGCCGTCCACGACCGGCCGCACGCGCTCGGCGTCGAGCAGGCTGATGAACGCGGGCTGCCCGACCTCCGATGCGGCGCTTGAGTGCCACCAGCGGATCGTCCGTCATCGTCCCCACCGCTCCCGTTCCGCGTCGAAAGCCGCCTGCCGACGCCGCACGGAACCGGGCGATCTCCGCGCTGTGCCGTGCCTCCAGCTCGGTCACCTCGGCCAGCCGGAACGTCGCCGGCTTGGAGTCTACAGTCGGACCGACCAGAGCGCACTGCCGGCGCGCAGATCGGCCAGTTCCGCCGCGCTGACCGGCCGGAACCGCAGCCGGTCGAACTGCCGCAGCAGCCACGGCGGCTCCGTCGAGCCCGGCACGTGCCGCCACACCGGCACCGTACGCCCCACCAGTTGGTAGCCGCCAGGCCCTTCCATGCCGTACACGCACAGGTAGACCCCGCCGATGCCGACCGCGTTCTGCGGTGTCCACGTCCGCGCCGGGTCGTACTTCGTGGTCACCAGCCGGTGCCGCGGGTCGATCGGCACGCGCGACCGGCGCACCCAGATACACGTCGCCGAGCCCGACGACCAGGTACGTCGCCGCCGTGACGATCCGTCGAACACGTCGTCCCGCTCGGGCAGGTCGTTGATGCGCCGGATGAACTCGACGTTGTCCGGGCACCAGGGCGCATCCGGCCGCACCGACCGCGCGTACCGGGCCATCGCCTCGTGCGCGGCCGGATGGTCGAACGCGATGGGCAGTGTCACCTCGCGCACCGGCAGTGTCACGTCGGCGCGGATCCGGTACGTCCGTCGGCCAGTTCGGCGAGTAACCCGGCCACGCACGCAGCCGGCAGCCGTGCCGGGTCCACCTGGACCAGCAGCGAGCGCACGCCCTCGACGATCTCGCGCACGCCCGGCGTCGCCGATCGGCGCAGTGCCTGCGGCGAGCAGGTGCACCCACAGCCGCACCCGCAGATCGAGCTCGGCGGGACCGGCCTCGAGCAGCACGTGGTGGTCCCCGGCCCGTCGCAGCACCAGCCGGGGCGCGTCCGCCGTCGCCGGACGGTCGAGCAGCAAACCGTGCGTCGCGCAGCAGTTCCGGCGCCGGCGCGGAGCCGGCGCGCGTCAGCGATGTCCGTCGCAGACCGGCGGCCACGGCGGCACGCGGATCGGCGAGCAGCGCGGCCCGCTCGGCGTTCGCCGCGTCGGCCTGCTCGGCGAGACGAGGGCCAGCCGCACGGTGTCACCGGGTCGTGCCTGCGCGAGCATCCAGCGATCGGCCCGGATCACCACGGCACGGCACCACGAACCCACCGAGGCTCGGTCCGTCCGGTCCGACGATCGACCGGGGTGTCGCCGGACAGCATGATGCCGCCGACCGGGTACGCGCTGTCGTGGATGTTCGACGGGTGCAGCCCGGCCTCGCCGCCGTCGCTGCCGCGCCCACCGCGGTGCCGGACCCGACCAGGCGGATGCCGGTGCGGTCGGCGCGGTGGTCGACCGTCCAGGTCGCGGCGAACAGGGCGGCCGACGCCCTCCGTCGGTCAGGTGTTCGGGGGCGCCGTGCGGACCGGCGAGCACGCGGACCGTCCAATCCGTGCCCAGCGCCGGGCAGCACGGGGGCGACGTCGACGGGAATCCCGAGGTTCTCGGTTCGACCGAACCGGCAGCTCGTCGCCCGTCGGCCAGCGCCCGGCCGTCCAGGCCACCGAACCCGCCGAGCAGGAACGTGGCCCTGCTGCCGAGACACACTCGGCACCAACAGCCCGCCCGCCGACGGCCAGGTACGCCGCGCATCCCGGGACCCCCACACCGTCCTACGTCCACCGTGGACCCTGCCGCGACGGAGGTGACGACGCCGGGCCGCAGCGGCCTGCCGTCGACGGTCGCCTCGGTCGCGGCACCGGTCAGGCACACCAGTGGTGCGCCGGTCGAACCGCAGGACCGGGCCGGTGACCACGGCCTCCAGCCCGGCCGCTCCGGGCGGGTTGCCGACGGCCGCGTTGGCCAGGGCGAAGGACAGGTCGTCCCACGCGCCGGACGGCGGCACGCCGACGTCCCACATGCCGCCACGCCCTGCGAGGTCCTGCACGCTGGTCTGCACTCCAGGTGTGAGCACGGTGATGCGTCCCGGTGTGGACGAGCCGCACCGGGGCTCTCGGTCACTGTCATGACCACCAGCCCAGCAGCCGGACCGGGGTGGGATCCCAGCCGTTGCAAGGGTTGTTGAGCTGCGGGCAGTTGCTGATCAGTACGTACAGGTCGCGCGCGGCGCGCATCTCGACGTACTTGCCCGGCGCGGACAGGCCGTCCTCGAACGTCAGGCCACCGTCGGCGGTACAGCGGCACGTTCATGAAGAAGTTGATGTTGTGCGCGAGCTGGCGCGGCCCGATGCCGATGGTGGCGCCGTAGCGCAGGAACGTCTCCCGGCACGCGTGCTGGTGCCGGGTGTGCATGCCGTAGCGGACCACGTTGGACTCCTGCGCGCACGCGCCGCCGAGCGTGTCGTGCCGCCCGCAGGTGTCCGCGGTGATGGTGGCCAGCAGGTCCAGGTTCGCCGACAGCAGCCGCGAACCGGCCGTCAGGTACGCGGCACCCTGCTCGCGCATGGTGTCCATCGCGCTGTACCGGTTGTCGATGTCGGCAGCGTCGTAGAACAGGGTGTCCACGGCCTGGTTGCCGCGCAGGTCGACGATGCGCAACGAACCGCCGGCCGGCACAGTGCCCAGCGAAACCGTCGCCGGCGGCCACTTCCACGTCCAGTACCGCGGACGCCGGGTCGAGCGAACTGTCGACGGTGGGCAGCAGTGTCCGCGGTCATGCCAGCACCTCCCCCGCCGGGCGCAGCGCGCGCTGGCTCTCCGCTCGGAACGTCCAGGACGGGTCGTCGGCCTCCGCCGGTGGTGCCGCGGACACCTCGACCCGGACCGCCGCCGGAGCCCACCGCGAGTCGAGCGGATGCGGCGCCGTGGACAGCACGATCAGCACGTCCAGCTCGGCACGCAGCGTCACCCAGTCACCCGCCGACGCGTGGTCGGGCACGTACACGAGCGAGCCCGGCGCGTCATCGGACGTGGCGACCTTGGCGAAGAAGTTCACGCAGCCGTGCAGGTCGGCCGGGCCGCGACCGTGCTTGCGCAGCTCGGCCAGCAGACCGGCCCGAGCCGACCGCCGCCAGGCGTTGCGGTCGGTCGCGTAGCTCGTCTGGCCGAACCGGGCGACGTGCGCGTCCAGCGAGTGCCCGCACAGGGCGTCGTGCCAGTCCAAAGACGAACCGGTGACCGAGCCAGAGTGCGGTGCCGAGGTCGGACATCAGCACCATCGGCGGGTGCACGCGGGCGGAGAGCTGCGCCTTGAGCGTGTCCGGCACGTTGAGCCGGTCGACCGGGTGGTGCGCGGCGAACATCAGCGTCGAGCAGTTCGCACCGGCCCGCATCGCGGTCAGCCGGACCTGGCGGCCCGCGCGGACCAGCACCGACCACGCGGTCCCGCCGGGAATCTCGTGCGACAGCAGCATGGCGGTCATTCCGCACCACCCAGGGCCAGCGCGGCACCCTCGGCGAGGGCAGGGCGGCGCGCCTGCACGCCGTAGGCCAGCGCGCCGATCGCCAGGGCACCGATCAGGAACAGCGGCGCGAACCACTGCAGGTAGATGTGGCCGCCTGCCGGATCGAACACCTCGGCTCGCGGCCAGCCCAGGTTCACCGCCATCAGCGCGCCCCACGCGACGGCGAGCACGTTCACGGCGACGCCCCAGCGGCCCAGTCCGAACAGCGTGGTGTCCTCGGCGTGGCCGAGCGTGCCGCGCAGCCTGCGGATCAGCATCGGCAGCGTCACCATCAGGTAGGCCAGGTAGAGCAGCATGATGCAGACGCTGGCCAGCGTCGTGAACAGCGCGGGATTGCCGACGTTGACCAGCAGCAGCAGCGCGGCCAGCACACCGACCACGAGCGACGCCCGGATCGGCGTGCCCGAGCGCTTGTTCACCGTGGCCAGGCCGTTGGAGAACGGCAGCACGTGGTCACGGGCCATCGAGAACACCATGCGGGTGGCCGCGGTCTGGATGGCCAGCGTGCACACCGACACCGCGATGGCCACGTCGAGGAGGAACACCCTGCCGAGCGTGTCGCCGAGCCTGCTGGTCAGCACGAAGGGCAGTCCGCGGGCCGGGTCGCCGAGGCTGCCGTCGGTGACGCTGCCCGCGGCCATCAGGGTGGCCAGCAGCATCAGCGCGCCGCCCAGACCGGACACCAGCACGGCACGCAGGATCGTGCGCGGCGTGGTCCGGCGCGGGTCGCGGGTCTCCTCGGACAGCTCACCCGCGCTGTCGAACCCGACCAGCACGTACGCGGCCATCAGCCCGGACACCACGAACGCCCACAGATAGCTGTGCCCGGCGACGCCCTGCGTGTGCAGGACGATCCCCGGACCGCGCTTCGCGTGCGAGAACAACGCGATGCACAGCAGCGTCACACCGACCAGTTCGCACGTGACGCCGACGCTGTTGACCACCGACATCACGCGCACGCCGATCGCGTTGACCGCTGTCGTGACGACCAGCAGCAGCACCCCCAGCACCACGGCGTTCGCGGCGCCGGACGGGCTGGTCAGCGACGGGTCACCGGGCACCAGCTGGAACCCTGACCACACCGGCGGCAGCACGACCTGCAGCGCGATCGCCGCGCCCGCCAGCGTCACCACCTGGGCGACCATCATCAGCCAGCCCGCGGCCCAGCCCCACAGCTTGCCGCCCAGCCTGGTCGACCACTGGTAGATCGCGCCGGAGATCGGGTAGCGCGCGGCCAGTTCCGCGAAGCACAGCGCGACGAGCAGCTGGCCTGCCAGCACGATCGGCCACGTCCAGAAGAACGCGGGTCCGCCGAAGGAGAAGCCGAAGAAGAACAGCTGGAACACGGTGGTGAGGATCGAGACGAACGAGAAGCCGGCCGCGAAGGAGCCGTAGCCGCCGATCTTGCGGCGCAGTTGCTGGCCATAGCCGAACGAGGACAGGTCGCCCTCGTCGGCGGTCGGGTGTGGTCGGGACGTCACGGTCACAGTGGCCTCCGGATCGCGAAACCCGGACCACGTGCGCAGCCCGGGGCCGTGCTGGCCTCCCGGGCTTTTCTCCCGCCGTGGAACGGTTGCGCGCCGGACGCGGACCGCCTGCGTCTCTCGGACCAGACCCACCCGGCTCGGGCGGCGGAACCCTAGACGCGCCCCGCACGTGTGCGGGTCGCCATCAGTGCACCGGCCGGCCGTGACGGGGCCGGGTCCACGTTGTGAACGTGCGGTATCCGTCGCGGTGGCGCGGCCCACGATCGTGTCACGTGGAGTTCACACGACCGGATAATGCCGATGTGCGGGGAATCAGACCCCCGTGGAAACGGAGAGGATCCCCGATGACCACACCGTCACCCCGCTACTCCGTCGCGACCATCGCAGGCGACGGCATCGGCCCCGAGGTCGTGCCCGCCGCGCTGGGGTCGCTACACGTGGTCGCCGAAAAGCACGGCTTCACGCTGGACGTGACCGACTACGACTGGGGCTCGGAGTACTACCACCGGCACGGCCGGATGATGCCGGTCGACGGCCTGGACCAGCTGGCCGGGTATGACGCGATCTTCCTGGGCGCGGTCGGCGACCCGAGCATCCCGGACACCGAGACGCTGTGGGGCCTGCTGATCCCGATCCGCCGCACGTTCGACCAGTACATCAACCTGCGGCCGGTCCGCACGCTGCCCGGCGTGGCACCGAGGGTGATCGGCGGCGAGCACCTCGACCTGGTGATCGTGCGGGAGAACGTCGAGGGCGAGTACTCGTCGTCGGCGGCCGGATCTATCAGGGCCAGCCCGGCGAGGCCGCGGTCCAGGAGTCGATCTTCACCCGGCGCGGCGTGACCAGGGCGGCCGCGTTCGCCGCCGAGCTGGCCACCGGCAGGCGCGGCAAGCTGACCTCGGCGACCAAGTCGAACGGGATCATCCACACGATGCCGTTCTGGGACGAGGTGGTCGAGCAGACCGTGGCCGGGTTCCCCGGGGTGAGCCTGGACAAGGTGCTGATCGACGCGCTGGCCGCGAAGCTCGTCACCCATCCCGATTCGTTCGACGTGATCGTGGCGTCCAACCTGTTCGGCGACATCCTGTCCGACCTCGCCGGTGCGCTCGCCGGGTCGATCGGCGTGGCGCCGAGCGCGAACCTCAACCCGGAGCGCGAGCACCCGTCGATGTTCGAGCCGGTGCACGGCTCGGCACCCGACATCGCGGGCAAGGGCGTGGCGAACCCGGTCGGCCAGCTGTGGGCGGGCGCGATGATGCTGCGCCACCTGGGCCAACCGGCCGCCGCCGACGCCATCGAGGCAGCGTTCGAGGCCTGCCTGCGCGACGGCATCCGCACCCGTGACCTCGGCGGCACGGCGAACACGGCCGAGTTCGCCGCGGCAGTCGACGAGCGGCTGCGCACCGCGTGACGCTGGGGCCGGTACGGTGCTGATCGCTGCCTCTTGTCGAGGTTCCAGGAAAGGATGGGCATGACCACGGTCGCCTTCGTCGGGCTCGGCATCATGGGAGCGCCGATGGCCCGCAACCTGCGTACTGCCGGTTTCGACGTCGTCGCCTACAACCGCAGTCCGGCCAAGGTCGAACAGTTCGTCGCCGACGGCGGCCGTGGCGCGGAGTCGGTCGCCGATGCCGTCCGTGACGCCGACGCCGTCGTCACGATGCTGCCCGACTCGCCCGATGTCGAGGCCGTCATGCTGGGGGACAACGGCGTTCTCGAGTCGAGCCGGCCCGGGACGCTGGTGGTCGACATGAGCACGATCAGGCCGGATGTCACGCGGCGGATCGCGGAAGCCGCGGCTGCCAAGGCAATACGGTTCCTGGACGCGCCGGTCAGCGGTGGCGAGCAGGGCGCGATCGACGGCAAACTGTCCATCATGGTCGGTGGCGACGATGCGGCTTTCGAGTCCGCACGGCCGATCCTGGACGCGCTCGGCACGACGGTGGTGCACGTGGGTGGCAGCGGCTCGGGTCAGACGGTCAAGGCGGCGAACCAGCTCGTCGTGGCCGGGATCATCGAACTGGTCAGTGAGGCGCTGACGTTCCTGGACGCGTACGACGTGGACCTGGAGTCGGCCGTCCAGGTGCTGGCCGGTGGCCTGGCCGGCAACGCGGTGCTGGACCGGAAGGCACCGGCGATGCTGGCCAGGAACTTCGGTCCCGGCTTCCGGGTCGACCTGCACCACAAGGATCTCGGCATCTTCGGCGACGCGGCGAGGCAAGCGGGCACGGCGACGCCGCTGGGTGTCGTGGTCGCCGGGCTGATGGCGTCGCTGAGGGCGCAGGGCATGGGCGACCTGGACCATTCCGCACTGTTGTTGCAGGTCGAGCGCCTGTCCGGCCGGGAACGCTGAGGGGATCACGCATGGACGTCGGTGGGTACGAACTCGCGGCCAACGTGTCGCTGCTGTTCGCCGAGCACGAGTACCTGGACCGGTTCGCGGCGGCAAGGGACGCCGGATTCACGGCAGTGGAGTCGTGGTGGCCGTTCCCGACGGCGTCGCCGGACGCGGCGGACGTGGACGCGCTGTGCCGGACCGTCGATGGGGCCGGGGTCCGGTTGGTGGGCCTCAACTTCTTCGCGGGCGACATGCCGGGCGGCGAGCGTGGCGTGCTGTCCGACCCGGCCCGGCGCGAGGAGTTCCTGGCCGGCCTCGCCGTGATCGGCACGGTGCACGAGCGCACCGGCTGCCCGGTGTTCAACGCGCTGTACGGGCAGCGCAAGCCCGGGCTGGACCCGGCGGAGCAGGCCGAGTGCGCCCTGCGGAACCTGCGTGCCGCCACCGACGCGTTACCGCCGTCGGCGACGGTTGTGCTGGAGGCGTTGACGATCGGCGAGAACGGCGACTATCCACTGACGACCTGCGCGGAGGTCGCGCAGGTGCTCGCGGATGCCGGGCCGAGGGTGGCGCTGCTGTTCGACACGTACCACCTGACCAACAACGGCGAGGACCTGCTGGCGTGCGTCGACGCGTACGGGGCGCGGATAGGCCACGTCCAGCTCGCCGACACGCCCGGCCGACACGAGCCAGGCACCGGCCGGATCGACTTCGCGGCCGTGCTGCAAGCGTTGTCGACCAGCGGTTACGCGGGTTTGGTAGCGGCCGAGTACCGACCCGCGGCCCAGACCGTCGATGGCCTGGGCTGGGTCGGCACGCTCTGACGATCGAACGCTGATCACGCAGGCGACCGGTAGCACCCGCTCCCTCGCGCGAAGCCGATCCTGACGTCAGTGTGGTGGTGTCAAGGAAATCCGCGTCAGCGGGTTCTCGCACGGCGCCGCGTCAGCGCCCTTGACTCCACCACACACCGACGCCGGCAACACTCGACGGCGAGCGAGCGGACGGCCCGGGTCGTCGGGCTCCCGGCACCGAGACTCACCGCCGCCCCAGTGCTGACCCACGCTCTACGCGGGTCCGGGCGGCCCGCATCGGTGGTGCTCGCTCAGCTATGCGTTGCGGCGGAAGCGATCCGCTCGTGCGACCAAGCGATCAGCCACTGGCTGGGATCGCGCGATCGCGAGTTGGTGGGCGACGGCCGTGGCGATGTCGGCGGCGAACTCGGCGGTGTGGCCCTCGATCGGCTCCGGCACCACGAGGTCGACGATGCCCTGCGCCCGTAGCCGGTATGCGGCGACGCCTTGCGACTCGGCCAACTGCGGGGCGAACGACGTGTCGCCCGCGTGCATGATCGCGCTGGCGCCTTCCGGTGGCAGTGGTGAGAGCCACGCGTCCGCGACCGCGATCAGGCGGTCGGCCGGCAGCAGGGCCAGCGCGCCACCGCCGCTGCCCTCGCCCAGCAGGACCGCGACCGTCGGTGACGGCAGTTCCAGCAGCCCCGCCAGGCTGCGCGCGATCTCGCCGGACAGCCCGCCCTCCTCCGCTTCCCTGGACAGCGACGCACCTGGCGTGTCGATCACCGTGACCAGTGGCAGTCGTAGCTCGTCGGCGATCCGGATGCAGCGCCTCGCCTCGCGCAGCGCAGCCGGGCCGAGTGGCCCCATTCGGCTCTGCGCGTGCCGGTCCTGGCCGACGACCACGCACGGCACCCCGCCCAGCCGCGCGAGCACCGTGACCATGCCTGGCTGGTGTTCGCCTTCCGCGGTACCGGACAGCGGCACGACATCCTCCGCCGCCAGCCGCAACACTTCGCGCACGCCCGGCCTGCGCGGCTCCCGGGTCCGCTGGATCGCTTGCCACGCGGGGATATCCGCCGTCGCCGTCGGTACCGTGCCGGGAACCGGGCCGGGTGTACCGGTGAGTACCCGCAACGCGCGGGCGGCCACCTCCTTGAGATGCGTCGGCGCGACGACGGCGTCGATGATGCCGTGCCGTGCCAGGTTCTCCGCCGTCTGGATGCCCGACTCGAACGGTGTCTCGTGCAGTGCCGCGTACACCTTCGGCCCGATGAACCCCAGCAGCGCACCGGGTTCGGCGACCGTGATGTGCCCGAGCGAGCCCCACGACGCGAACACGCCGCCCGTGGTCGGATGCCGCAGGTACACCAGGTACGGCAGGCCGGCCGCCCGGTGGGCCATGATCGCGGCCGTGATCCTGATCATCTGGACGAACGCGATCGTGCCCTCCTGCATGCGCGTCCCGCCTGATGCGGGCGCGGCGAGCAGTGGCAGGCCATCGGCGGTCGCGCGGCGAACGGCCGCCTCGATCCGGTCCGCTGTGGCGACACCGACCGAACCGCCGAGGAACCGGAACTCGCTGACCACCACCGCGACCTGCCTGCCCGCGAGCGCGCCGCGACCCGTCAGCACCGCCTCGTCCGTGCCGCTGATCCCGCGGGCCCGCGCCAGTTCGGCGCGGTATTCGGCCGTCGCGTGGACGGGTTCGGCAAGGGGCTCGTCCCAGGTGCGGAAACTGCCCGGGTCGAGCACGGTGTCGATCAGCTGGCGGGCGCCGAGGCGTCGGGTCACGCCCAGCAGTACATCACGACCGACCATGCCTGCGGCCACGTTGGCGACACCATTGCGCGCTACGGCAGTCGTGGGCGGTCGGTGCTGACCAGCCGCACCTGGTGCGCCTCGGTCGGATCGGGTGCCTCCCAGCGATCGACCAGCCGGTCGATCACCGACGCGGGCACGGGATGTTCGCGGGACCGGTTGCGCGCCGCGACCACGTCCGGCGGCGCCTCCAGGCCGACCAGGGTGATCCGGGCGTGGTAGTCGGCGGCGAGACCGATACAGCGGTCGCGCAGTTGCCGGGACACGTTGGTGGCGTTCCAGACGAACCTCGTGCCGGACCGCAGATGGTCGCGGGCCTCGGCGAACGCGGCCGCCGCGACCGGTCGCTGGTCGCCGCCCGGTGCGACGCGCAACCGGGCGCGGATGGCGTCCAGACTCACCACCGGCCAGTCCGCGCGGTGCGTGGCGATCCAGTGGTCCTTGCCGACACCGGGCAAGCCGGACAGCACGGTCACCTCGACCCGCGTGTCGTCGTACGCGGCGTACCCGGGATCCCGGCCGGGCGTGCGGAAGTAGGTGAACCGTGCGTGCTCGGAGGCCCACCGCCGGGGCTGGTCCAGGCAGTCCCGCTCCCGGCAGTACTCGCGGAACAACTCGATGTTCTCCAGGATCCGCTCGGTGTCCTCGCATTCGCGCCCGAGAATGTCCGCGGTGGCCAGCAGCGCGAGGTGGCCGTTGCTGGCCACCAGGCTCGACCGGAACACAATGCGGTCCAGGTCGGGCCGTTCCAACGCCCAGAACGGCACCTGGTGGTGACGGACGAGCCCCGCGACGTGCTCCCGCCGCCCGGCCGGCATACCCAGCTCCCACAGCAGCCTGCGGACCAGCAGATCACCGTGCCGGGAATGGCCGGGCGCGGTGATGCGGCCCTCCTCGTCGATCCGCGTCCGGTACGGCTTCGCCACGTCGTGCAGCAGCACCGCGGTGAACACCAGCGCTCGCTCGTCATCCGGCAGGGCACGCCAGGCGGTCAGGGCGGCCAGTGCCTCGCACGCCAGCCGCGTGTGCACGGCGACATCACCTTCGCCGTGGTGCACAGGGTCCTGCGGGACACCCTCCAGCCGCCGCACCCAGTCGAACGTCGCACGGATCACCGGCCACGGCACCGACCAGTCCGGCGGCCCGGGTACCAGGTCGTCACACGAGAGCATCCATCACCGCCGGGTCCGCCAGCCGGTTGGGCACGATCGGCCGGTCCTGCCAGTGCGTACCGGAGTCGAGGATCGTGGTCAGGAAGCTTGCCCGCACCCACTTGTACCGCGCGAGGGTCCGATCGTCCCGTTCGACCTTGACGTAGAGCCCTTCCATCAGGTCGTCGCTGTCGCTCTCATGGGCGACAACAGCCGGATCCCGCCTCGCGGCGACCCCCCCCCTCCCAACCCCAAATCAGCATGTTACCGCTGCTCTACCTCACGACTGTCCTCGGGTGACTTCGTCCCCGCGTTGGCCAGTTCCTGGCTCCGCAAAGGCCTATCCGGCCGGTGATCACCAAGCTACCGAGCGTGCAGCCGAACAGCGCTCGTTCAGCGAGCGTGATCTGTCCGGTGTGCTACGTGTTCTGTGCGACGCTCCACGTCACTTCGCTTGGGCACCTGTGCCTGCTGGTCTGTCGGCGTGCGTGCTGTGCCGCGGGTTGTCGCCCTGCCGACGGCTACCGTGGTCGACCGGTCGTGCGCCTGCTGCGTGTGCCGCGGCGCGGTGCGCGCCCCCGTGCTGCCGCCGGCGTGGCGCGCTCTCTGGGCGCGTTCGCGGGTCTCCCTGCTACCCGTGGCAGCGCTGCTGCGGCCGACCACAGTTCGTGCCGCCAACGGCCGGTGCGGCACAGGGACGGACCGAGCAACGCGACCAGTGCTGCCAGGTCCGGGACCGTGCCCTCGTGCAGTACCGGAACGGAGACGACGGGCGTGTCCACCCACAGTGCCGCTCTGGCCGCCGTGGACAGGAACACGCCCGTCGCCCGGTCGAGCACGTCGAACTCGCAGAAGTAGTGCGGCAGGGCGTCGTAGAACACGGTGTGCTTGGCGTAGAGCCATTCCCCGTAGACCACGTACCGGCTGCCCAGGCGATCCCACAGGATCGGCGCCACGGCGGCGGCCCACGCCTTCAGCGGCGCGAACTGACGTTCCCTCGGGCCACCGGACAGCACATGACCCCTGCTCTGCAGGCGCAGCCGCCCGTCCTCGGTGAAGCTGATGCCCGCGTTGGCCCCGTCGAGCTTCTCCTCGACCACGAGGTACCGGTCCGCCAGCTCCGCGAACGGCACCGAGCCGAGATCCTCGTCGCCGGGCTGGCGGCGGGACCCCTGGACGTGCGGCGTTCGCGGGAACTTGTGGAACACGCGCTCTTTGTACCCAAACGGCCCCGTCACCGGCAATCGAATACCGGTGTACGGGGCTGAAAGGACCGTTGACCAGACGGTTGGAAAGCAAACCAATGCGGCCGGTGGCCCGCTGCCAGGTTGCGGGCCACCGGCGAGGATCACCGGCGCGAACGGCTACGGGTACGGGTACGGCCGTCGCGACGCCTGCCGCCGTGCCTGCGGCCGCCGTGGCGCTCGTCGTGGTCTCCGTGGTGTGACATGGGAGCCTTGATGTCGTTCATGCTGACCAGTCCTTCCTGCTTAGCTGTGCTCGGCTATCTGCCGGCTGCCATGTCACAAATGATTGCCGTTGATCGGTACGAGCTGCCATTGGACTTCGGTACTACTCCGGGAAGCGGAGGGGATACACCAACGGTCGGTGCGTGCCTCGACCGACCACAGTGGACTCAGAGACCGGGTGGTCCCTGCTCAACGCGTCGCAGCACCGGCTCCAGCCGGTACAACTCGTCGCTGGTCTGGAGTTGTCGCTCGTCCCACCAGGTGGCGCCCGCGTCGCGCAGCGGCTCGATCAGTTCCCTGGCCTTGGCCGGTTGACCAGGGCTGATGCCGCCGACTACGACCTCGAACGGGCCCTCCTGGCCGGCCCGCTGCTCCTGCACGTAGGCCACGAGGTCTCGTACCTGGTCGACGGGCGGTACCTGGCCGTGGCGGGCCGTGGCGAACAGCGGGACCGCACCGTCCCAGCGGGCCGCGCGGCGCATCGGGGCGCGGCGCGGCCAGAAGCCCGCGATCCACACCGGCGGGCGGGGCTGCTGCACGGTCGCCGGCAGTAGCGTCACGTCGTTGACCTGGTAGTGCTTCCCGTCATGGTCGACGCGCCCGCCTGCCCAGTAGCGGCGCAGCAGGTCCAGACCTTCGTCCAGGCGCTCCGCCAGCACGATCGGGTCGGTCGCGTCGCCGAAGCTGCCGAACTCGTCCGCGATCGGCCCGCCGAGGCCCGCGCTGAAGATCACCCGCCCGCCGGACAGCCCGTCCAGCGTCGCGACCTGGCGGGCGAGCTGCTCGGGCCGCCGCCGGGCCACCGGGGTGACCAGCGTGCCCAGCCGGATGCGGGAGGTCGCCAGGGCCGCCGCGGTGAGCAGCAGCCACGGATCACCGAACGGCTGGCCCACGCGCTGCCGCTTGTCGTGCACGACGTGGTCCCAGACGAACAGCGCGTCCCAGCCCGCCTGCTCGGCGGCGACGGCCACGGTCGCGACCGCCCTGGCGTCGGCGAAGTCCCCGAAGTTCGGGATGTTGATCGAATAGCGCATAGCACGCATGGTGCCGGTCGGGCCCGGGCACGGCAACGGGTCAGCGCAGGTAGGAGGCTCCGTTGACGTCGATCACGGTGCCGGTGGCCCAGGTCGCGTCCGGCGAGGCCAGCCACGCGACAGCGGCGGCGACCTCGTCGGGTTCGCCGACCCTGCCGAACGGGCTCTGCGCCCGGATCGCGTCCCCGGCCGGGCCGCCGAGCACCCCGTTGGCCATGTCGGTCCGGATGAAGCCCGGTGCGACCGCCCCGACCGTGATGCCGTGCGGTGCCAGCGCCACCGCCAGCGACTGGGCCATCGAGTGCAGGCCGGCCTTGCTCGCCCCGTAGGCGGGCGCGTCGGGCTCACCGCGGTAGGCACCCCGCGAACCGACGATCACGATCCGCCCACCGGCCGGACCTGCTGCCCGGTGCACCAGATGGTCGACCACGCGGTGCGCGAGAGCCGCACCCGCCATCAGGTTCACGTCGATCGTCTGCCGCCAGGATGCGAGCCAGTCCTCGAACGTCGTCGTGACAATCGGCTGGTGGAGGAAGATCCCGGCGTTGTGCACCAGCACGTCGACACCGCCGAGTTCCGCGACGGCCTGGTCCACGAGGGCGGGGATGCCCTCGGTGTCCGCGAGGTCCGCGGTGAGCACCACGTGGTCGCCGCCGAGCGACGCCACCAGCTTCTCCGCCGTGGTCACGTCGGATCGGCAGTGGATCGCGAGCCGGTCGCCCCTGGCGGCCAGCCGGCGGCTGATCGCCGCTCCGATCCCGCGCGAACCCCCGGTCACCAGCACTCGCCGACGTCCATCCGTTCCGGTCACGGCATGAACGTACAGGGCTGGCAAGGTGGTGACGGCAGGTCGGCAATCGGCAACCAGGAGTACCCATGAGGATCGTCTCGGTGACCGCTCGCGTGCTGCGGGCCCGTCCGGAGCGTGGCGTGGTGTTCGCGGCGGGCAACTACCCGGAGTTCTCCGCGGTACTGGTCCAGGTCGACACCGATGAGGGCATCACGGGCTACGGCGAGGCGATCGCGCGGGCGGGTGGCGAGGCCACGAAGGCGGCTGTCGAGTCACTGCTGGGGCCCGCGATCATCGGCCGCGACCCGGCGACCATCGAGGGCCTGTACCGGCTGATGATCGGACAGCTGCGCCGGTTCGGGCACGACGGCGGCATCGTGGTCGAGGCGATCAGCGGGATCGACACGGCGTTGTGGGACATCGCGGGCAAGCGAGCCGGCAAGCCGATCCGGGACCTGCTGTTCGGCGCGGGCCGGGAGTCGGTGCCCGTCTATGCGTCGTCGGTCTACCTGGACGACGTGGACGTGATGATCGCGCAGACGCGGGAGCAGGTCGCGGCGGGCTACACGACGGTGAAACTGAAGGCGGGCCACGCGGCCGACGCGGGTGGGAAGCACGCGGACATCGAGAAACTGGCCGCGATCAGGGCAGCCGTCGGCCCGGACATCGCGCTCGGTGTCGACGCGAACAGCGCCTACGACGCGGCGGACGCGGTGTGGATGGCCAGGCGGTTGGTGGAGCTGGACATGTGCTTCTTCGAGGAACCCGTGCACCCGGACGACATCGAGGGCTACGCACGGGTGCGGGCACAGTCGGCAATCCCGTTGGCGGGCGGCGAAACGTTCTTCCTGCTCTACGGTTTCCAGGAGTTCCTGGCGCGGGGCCTGCTGGACGTGGTGCAGCCCGACCTGGCCCGGTGCGGTGGCATCACGGGCGCGCGCCAGGTCGCCACACTCACCCAGGCACACCGCATGCGCTTCGCCCCGCACACGGGCTTCTCCGGTGGCGTGAGTCATCTGGCAGCGTTGCAGACGGCGGCCGCGGCGGCGGAGTTGTGGTTGCTGGAGTACATGTTCATCGACAACCCGCTGCGCGACATCTTCATCGGCGGCTATCCCAAGCCACACAACGGAATGATCGACGTACCCACCGGGCCAGGCCTCGGCCTGGAATTGGATCTCGACCTCGTGGACAAGTACACGGTCAGGGCCTGAGGCGCAGCAGGATCGCGTGCGGTGCTTCGTCGGGTGAGGTGGCGGGCAGTCGCGAGATACTCGCGTCGGGCCGGCACCTGTGGATCTTGCTCGGTGACCGGCCACCGGCTCACCTCAGCGTCTGGCTGCCCGGAAACAAACAGGAACCCGCCAATGGCGGGTTCCTGTGTTCCCCTCGGCCCTCGACACCTCCCCCGGGTGCCGGACTGCTCCACTATCTAGGGTCCAGCACGGGTTCACTACCGTCGATAGTTGGTTGAGTCGTATCAACTTTGGCCGCTACGTGACTCTCCAGCGACAGCCGGGCACATACGGTGAACATGCCACCGTCCTGGCGCACGTCCAACTGCCCGCCGACCGTCGCCGCCCGCTCCGCCATGCCCCGCAGCCCCCGCCGCAGCAAACGGCTCGTCGTCGGCGAGCACGACTCGCACCGGTTCCGCCGGTGTCGACCCGCTGTCCTGCTCCGCCACGTACCACTCCTGTCCGCGGGAAACCGTCGTGATCCGTCCGTACCTCGTTCCTACCAGCCCGGACGGCGACGAAAACCTCGCGTCAGGACTTGCGCTGTCGTTTTTCCCGGACCCGCACGGAGATCCGCACCGGACTGCCTGCGAAACCGAACGTTTCGCGGAACTTCCGCTCCACGAACCTGCGGTAGCTCGCCTCCAGGAAACCCGTGGTGAACAGCACGATCGTCGGCGGCCTGGTGGCAGCCTGGGTGGCGAACAGGATCTTCGGCTGCTTGCCGCTGCGCACCGGAGGCGGCGTTGCCGCGACCAGATCGGACAACCAGGAGTTCAGTGGCCCGGTGGACACTCGCTGGTCCCAGGACCGCAACGCGGTGCGCAGGGCCGGTGCCAGCTTCTGCACCGCGCGGCCGGTCGTCGCGGACACGTTGACCCGCTCCGCCCACCGCACCCGGTGCAGCTCCCGGTCCAGCTCCTTGTCCAGTTGCAGCCTACGGTCCTCGTCGACCTTGTCCCACTTGTTGAACGCCAGCACCAGCGCCCGGCCGGAGTCCACGACCATCGTCAGCACCCGCAGGTCCTGCTCGCTGATCGGCTCGCTCGCGTCCAGCAGCACGATCGCCACCTCGGCCGCGTCCAGCACGCCCTTGGTGCGCAGCGACGCGTAGTACTCCATGCCGCTGGCCGTGTTGACCCGCTTGCGCAGGCCCGCCGTGTCGATGAACCGCCAGACGTCACCGTCCAGCTCGACCAGCGAGTCGACCGGGTCGACGGTGGTGCCGGCCACGGGGTCCACCACGGACCGCTGCTCGCCGACCAGCCGGTTGAGCAGGCTGGACTTGCCGACGTTCGGCTTGCCCACCAACGCCACCCGGCGCGGGCCCGCGACCTGCTTGAACGTGTCCTTGGGGCTCTCCGGCAGCGCGGCCAGGATCGCGTCCAGCAGATCGCCGGACCCCCGGCCGTGCAACGCGCTGATCGGGTAGGGCGCGCCGAGGCCCAGCGACCACAGGCTCGCCACGTCTGCCTCGGTGCGCTGGTCGTCCGCCTTGTTCGCGGCCAGCAGCACCGGCCGGTTCGAGCGGCGCAGCACCCGCGCCACGGCCTCGTCGGTGCTCGTCGCACCAACCGTCGCGTCCACCACCAGCAGTACCGCGTCCGCCGTGCTCATGGCCATGTTCGCCTGCTCGGCAACGGCCCCCTGCAGGCCACGCGCGTCCGGTTCCCAGCCGCCGGTGTCGACGACCGTGAACTTCCGGCCGTTCCACAGCGCGTCGTACTCGACCCGGTCGCGGGTCACCCCGGGGATGTCCTGCACGACCGCCTCGCGGCGGCCCAGGATCCGGTTGACCAACGTCGACTTGCCGACGTTGGGCCTACCGACCACGGCGAGCACCGGTTGTGGTGTGCCGGTCCCCTCATCGTCTACAGTGGACGGATCGTCGGCGGTCCACTCGGACTCGTCGAGCCACGTCCCGTCCAGTTCACTCACGTGCTTGTCGCTTTCCGTTCGTCTTCGTCCGGCCGCACGCGTTGCGCGCGCAGCCGGTCCAGTTCGGTCACCAGTGTGGCCAGGGCGACCCGGACCTGCTCGGTAGCCGGCACGAGCGCGGCCTTGCCCCGGCCGGCGGGCACGGGCAGTGGTTCGCCGATCAGCACGTCCACCCTCGGCCGCCAGCGGCGGGGCGTGCCCGGCGCGCGGAACGTACCCCGGCACGCCACCGGCAGCAGTACCGCGTCCCCTGCCCTGGCCAGCCACGCTGCCCCGTTGTGCGCCTGCGCCACATCACCGGAGCCACGGCTGCCCTCCGGGAAGATCCCCACGAAGCCCCCGCCGCGCAGCACCCGCACCGCGGTGAGCAGCGGAGCCCGGTCGACGGACCCGCGGTTGATCGGCACCTGGCCGACCCTGGTCAGCAGCGCACCCAGCGGACCGCGGAACATCTCCCGTTTGATCAGGAACACCGGACGCCGGGTGGCGCACAGCGCCGTGCTGATCACCGGCCCGTCGAGCATCGAGCTGTGGTTGGCCACCATCACCACCGGCCCGGTGGCCGGGACGTGCTCGCGGCCGAACACCCGCCGCCGCACGAGTGGCGTGACCAGCGCCGGCAGGAGCAGCCGGACACCGTCGTGGAGCCAGGTCCACGTGCCCGGCGGAAGGTCGGCGGCACTCATGTCGTCACCGCGTCCCCGACCCGCATCCCGTGCTCATCCACAAAGGACAGCAGAGCGGAGATCACGCCGTCCACGTTGAGGTCCGTGGTGTCCAGCTCGATCGCGTCGTCGGCGGCGCGCAACGGAGTGGTGGGGTTGTCCAGGGCGTCACGCCGGTCGACGTCGGCCCGCGTCTTCTCCACAGTGGACTTGCGGCCCGCCGCCGAGTCCTGGCGGCTGCGCCTGCGGGCCCTGACCGCCGCACTGGCCGTCAGGTAGACCTTGAGGCCGGCGTCGGGCGCGACCACCGTGCCGATGTCCCTGCCCTCCACCACGACGCCGCCACCCGCCGCGACCACGTCGGCCACGATGCGCTGCTGCTGCGCGATCAGCACGGCCCGCACCTCGGGGATGCCCGCCACGGCCGACACCGAGCCGGTCACCTCGGGGCCCCGGATGTCGGTCGCCACGTCGACACCGGCCAGTTGGACGGTCGGCGCGGTCGGGTCGGTGCCCATCATCGGCACGCTCGTCCGCGCGAGTTCGACGACGGCCGCGCGATCGGCCGGGTCGATGCCCGCGCGCAGCACGGCCAGCGTGACCGTGCGGTACATCGCACCGGTGTCCAGGTAGCGCGCGTGCAGGGCGTTGGCCAGCCGGCGGGCCACCGTGGACTTCCCGGTGCCCGATGGGCCGTCCAGCGCCACCACACCCCGCAGGGCGGCTGCTGCCTGCGCTCCGCGTGTCACGGCATTCCTCCACGGTCTGTGCTCGGCAAGGGTCTCGGGGCCGGACGGGCGACGGTCCCAGTAGTCCATTCTGCCTGGCGGTCAGCTCAGCCCGGCCAGCAGCAGGCCACTGCGGGGCTTGGGGGTGAAGTACGTGCTCTTGCGGGGCATGGTCCTGCCCTGCTCGTGCACCGCCAGCACGTCCTCGTAGGGCACCGGTGCCAGCAGCAGGACGGCGTCCGCGGCCCCGGGCACCCGCGCTCCCGGCGGCAACGGCCTGACCTGGGAACCTGCCGGGTCGAGGCCCAGCGCCCGCCCGAGCAGCACATGCTCCACGACGCTGTGGTCGATCCGGGGCAGCGGCTCCCCGAAGGCGGGTTCCGGCAGCCGCACGCGCAGCGTCCGACCACCCGCGACGGCGACGACGACACCCGGCTTGGGCGTCTGCCCGGATGCCACCTCGGTCACGTCCAGCCCGGCCGCCCGCCAGGCGGCCGACAGTGCAGCCGCGTCCAGGCCCGTGCCGACGAGGACACGGTGGATGGCCCCGACCCGCAGATCGGGGCCGCCGGTGACCAGTGCGAGCAGGCCCGACGGATCGCTGACCGCCGCGGCCGCGACCCGGTGGTTGCCGTCCGCCACCAGCAGCGGGTGCCTGCCCGCTACCGCGACGAGTTCGTCCTGGTCAGGGCCGGGGCCCAGCAGCCACAGCTGGTGGCGGCGGCCCGCCGAGTCGGTCGTGCTCACGGCGGCCGGCCCGAGCCCGCTGGTGACCCGGTGCAGCGCGGCGGTCAGGTCGGGACCGTCGGTGACCGGGATCAGCATCGCGGCGCTGGTCGCCCGCCCCAGACCGGCGAGCACGGTAGCGCGTTCGGCGACCACCTTCGGGTACACCTGCTCGGAGTGCCGGACCCTGGCCATGCCCTCCGCGTCCAGCACGGCCGGGTCGACCAGGCACAACATGCCCAGCGCAGTGCCGTCGGGTCCGCTGACCAGGTACGGCGCCACGATGCCGGTGACCTCGCGGTAGCCGGCCGCGACCAGCCGATCCAGCATCTCCCGGGCCGCCGGCAGGGCGTCGACGACGGCGAGGCTGCCCGCCAGCGCCGCCGGGGTGCGGTGTGGGTGCTGGACGGCCAGCAGGCTGTCCGTGCCGGCCAGGTCGGGTGCCCCGAGTGCGGTGATCACCTGGTCGGGCTCCGCGAACTCGTCCACGTCCGGCCCCGGTACCCGATCCCCGGTCACGACCCACCCGGCCGCGATCGGCCGCACGACGCCCGTCATGTCGGCCCATCCTGCCCGCCCGGGTCACCGCGTGGGCCACGCACCGCCGTTCACGTTGATCATTGGCCCGTGACGTGTCGCCGCTTGAGCCGGCGCAGCGTGCCCGGCCGCCGGTCGTGGACCAAGTCCGCGACCACGTCCGACCTACAGCCCCACCGACGCATACAGCGAACCGACCTCCTGCCGGTTCAGCCGGCGCAGCGTGCCCGGCCGCTGGTCGCTCAGCATCACGCCGTCCACCGCTGTGCGCACCAGTCGGTGCACCGGGTAGCCGACCTCGGCGAGCAGCCGCCGCACGATGTGCTTGCGGCCCTCGTGCAGCACGACCTCGACCAGCGCCTGCCCGGGCAGGGTGTCGACCAGCTTGAAGCTGTCCACCCTGACCAGGCCGTCCTCCAGCCGGACACCCTCGCGCAACCGCTTGCCGAGGTCGCGCGGGATCGTGCCCATGACGTCGGCCAGGTAGGTCTTGGTCACGTGGTAGGACGGGTGGGTCAGCCGGTGGGCCAGTTCGCCGTCGTTGGTGAGCAGCAGCAGGCCCTCGGTCTCGGCGTCCAGCCTGCCCACGTGGAACAGGTTGCGCGCGCCCTCCTCGGTGCGGCGCACGTAGTCGCCGACACACGGGCGGCCGCGGTCGTCGGACATCGTCGTGTGCACGCCGAGCGGCTTGTTGAACGCCAGGTACTCCAGCTCCTCGCGCAGCACGACGCGCAGGCCGTCGACGTGCACGATGGCGGTGTCCGGGTCGATCCGCCTGCCCATCTCACGCACGACGTCGCCGTCGACACTGACCCGCCCCTCGGCGATCAGCTCCTCGGCCGCACGCCGGGACGCCACGCCCGCCTGGGCGAGCACCTTCTGCAGCCGAACGCCGTCAGGCGCGGGTCCGGACCGGTCAGACATCGTCGATCGCATCCACTTCTGGCAAGAGGGGAGCGATCGGGGGCAGATCCTCCAGCGAGGACAGCCCCAGCCGCTCCAGGAACAGTTCGGTGGTTCGGTACAGGATGCCGCCGGTGTCCGAGTCGGTGCCGGTCTCTGCGATCAAGCCACGCCCCACCAGCGTACGGATAACGCCGTCGACGTTCACACCACGCACCGCCGCGACCCTCGCCCTGGTCACCGGCTGCCGGTAGGCGATCACCGCGAGCGTCTCCAGCGCGGCCCTGGTCAGCTTCGCGCGCTGGCCGTCGAGCAGCAGTTTCTCCACGAACGGCGCGTAGCGATCCCGGGTGACGAACCGCCAGCCCTCGCCCGCGTGCCGCAGGTCGATCCCGCTGCCCCGCTCGGCGAGTTCGGCCGTCATCCGCCGCAACGCCTCGCGCACCCGGGCCACTGGCTGGTCCAGCGCGTCGGCCAGCGACTCGTCGGCCGCGGGCGAGTCCACCACCAGCAACAACGCCTCCAGCGCACTGGCCAGCGCGGCGTCATCGGCCAACGGCGGCAGATCACCTGCCGCCTCGACCGCGTCCGGTTCCGCCTCGGCGACCGGCTCGACGGCTGCCGCAGCGGGCTCGGGTTCGGGCTCGATCTCCAATTCGGGGACACCCTCGGTCTCGGCAGGCGGCACGACCTCGGGCAGCACGACCTCGAGTGATACCTCCCCCTCGGCGACCGGCTCGACGGCTGCCGCAGCGGGCTCCGGCTCGGCAACCGGCTCCGGCTCTACGACTGCCTCGGCGGGCTCGGGTTCGGGCTCGATCTCCAGTTCGTGGACGCCCTCGGCCTCGGCAGGCGGCACGTCCTCGGGCAGCACGACCTCGGGTGTTACCTCCCCGCGCACTACCTCGTCGGGCAGCACTGCCGGTGGTTGCTCGTCGGTCACCCGTACTCCTCGTCCTCACCGGCGTCCGCGCCGGCGGTCGCGACCTCCTGCACCGACCCGCCCGTCCACCGCACGTGCAACTCGCCGAGCGGATCGGGCTGGTCGAACGCGACGGTCTGCTGCCGGTACAGGTCCAGCAGCGCCAGGAACCGCGCCACGACCTCCAGCGTGTGGTCGCAGTCGTCGACCAGCTGGGCGAAGGTGGCCGAACCCATCTCGGCCAGCTTGAGCCGCAGCAGGGCCGCGTGCTCGCGGACCGACACTCTCGCCACGTGCAGGTGGTCCAGCGACACCACCGGCGGCGGCCTTGGCCGGAACACGGCGGCCGCGATCTCGGCGAACTTCTCCGGAGTGACCCCGATCAGCACCTCGGGCAGCAGCTTGGTGAACCGCTCCTCCAGCGCGACCGACCGCGGGTAGCGCCGCAACGCGGACGCGTCCAGTTCGGCGAACAGCGAGGCCACCTGCTTGTACGCCCGGTACTGCAGCAGCCGGGCGAACAGCAGGTCACGCGCTTCGAGCAACGCCAGATCGTCGTCGTCCTCGACCTCGGCGGCGGGCAGCAACCGCGCGGCCTTCAGGTCCAGCAGGGTCGCGGCGATGACCAGGAACTCGGTGGTCTCGTCCAGGTCCCATTCCGCACCCACCCGGTGGATGTGCGCGATGAAGTCGTCGGTGACCGTGTGCAGCGCGACCTCGGTGACGTCCAGCTGATGTTGCGCGATCAGCTGGAGCAGCAGGTCGAACGGTCCTTCGAAGTTGGCCAACCGCACCTTGAACCGGCCGTCGTCGACGGCCGGCGCCGGTGGTTGCTGGTCGAGCGAGTCCGGCGTCACGTCCACCAGTGTCACTCGTTTCGCTCGCCTTGCAGCCGCCGGACCAGCACCGAATCGGCGCCGCGTGCGGCGAGATCGGCCAGTACGACCGCGATGGCCTCCCGGACGATGCGACCCCGGTCGACCACGAGGCCGTGGTCGGCGCGGACGTTCAGCCGCGCCTGTTCCAGTTCGACCAGCTCGTCGTCGGACACGTAGACGGTGATCTTGGCGTCGTGGCGGCGCCTGCCGGAGCCCGGGCGCGTGTCAGCCACGAAGACACGGTCGAGGGTGGGAGAAGCCGTTGGATCGGTCGAGCGGAACAACTCGGCCGCGCCCGGCAGTGCGGCGCGTCGAGTCACCCCATCGCCTCGCCGGCCCAGATCGGCATCGGCCGGCTCACCGGGTGATCACAGCCCGATGCGATCACCGTGCTATCACCTCGCGGGCCAGCTCCCGGTACGCCTTCGCGCCCGCCGAGCGCGGCGCCCACCGGGTGATCGGCTCACCGGCGACCGTGGTCTCCGGGAAGCGGACCGTGCGGTTGATCACCGCGTCGAACACGACATCGCCGAACGCCTCGACCACCCTGGCCATCACCTCGCGGCAGTGCAGGGTCCTCGGGTCGAACATGGTCGGCAGGATGCCGGTGATCTCCAGCTTCGGGTTGAGCCGCTCCCGCACCTTGTCGATGGTGTCGATGAGCAGTGCCACCCCGCGCAGGCTGAAGAACTCGCACTCCAGCGGGATGATCACGCCGTCCGCGGCGGCCAGCGCGTTGACCGTGAGCAGGCCCAGGGACGGCTGGCAGTCCACCAGGATGTAGTCGTAGTGCTCGATCAGCGGCCGCAGCACGCGGACCAGCGTGTGCTCGCGGCCCACCTCGGCGACGAGCTGCACCTCGGCCGCGGACAGGTCGATGTTGCTGGGCAGCAGGTCCATGCCGTCGACCGTGGTGCGCATGACGACGTCGTCGACGCCGACGTCCCGCTCCATGATGACGTTGTAGATGGTCTGGTCCAGCTGTTGCGGCTGCACGCCCAGCCCGACCGACAACGCACCCTGCGGGTCGAAGTCCACCAGCAGCACGCGCCTGCCGTACTCGGCCAGCGCGGCGCCCAGGTTGATCGTGGACGTGGTCTTGCCGACCCCGCCCTTCTGGTTGCAGATAGCCATGATTCTGGCCGGGCCGTGGTGGGCGATCAGGGCCGGCTCCGGCGTGCGCCGCTTGGGCCTGCCCATGGCGCCAAGGCCATTGCCGCTGTCCAGCGGCTCGTCCTCGTCGACGGCGGCCCTCGGCGCAAGGTTCAGCTCCACCGAACTACCGCGCGACCGCCCGTCGGCGGCAGGCTGCGGTGTCGACATGGCGACCTGACTCCCTGTAGTGATCGGACCGACTGCCGAATGCTATGCGTCGATCATGGTGGCGGCAACGCGCCTCGCCGGACGACAGGGATGCTAACCGGTAAGCGATGGATGCCGTGCCGCGGCCAGCACGACGTCCAGCAGGCCGGGAAACTGCAGGTCCAGATCACTTCTGCGGACAGACAGCCACCGCTGGGTGCCCGCGGGCCGCGTGTGGGTCACGCCCGCCTCACGCAGCACCCGAAGATGCTGGGACAGTGTGGACTTCGCGACCGACACGTCGAGTCGGCCACACAGCGTCTCGCCACCGGAGTCCAGTTGGCTCACCACGGCCAGCCGGGTCGGGTCGCTGAGCGCGTGCAACACCGCGACAAGGGTGATCGCCTCACCTGTCGGTTCATCCACATCGCCCATCGCCATCACCTCGTTCGGGCGTGTCACCGGCCCCTCGGGACCGTCCTGCGGCAACGGTACCGGTCTGCCACCGCCCGTGTTCGGCTTCGCAGCGACAACCCCTCGGTCAGCCCAAAGCCCTGGGATGCGCGGTGGCGTAGACCTCCCTGAGGGTCGTCACTGTCACCAAGGTGTAAACCTGCGTCGTGGTCACGGATGCGTGGCCGAGGAGTTCCTGCACGACACGGACGTCCGCGCCGCCCTCCAGCAGGTGCGTGGCGAAGGAGTGGCGCAACGTGTGCGGGGACACCGGCGCGGTGATGCCGGCGCGCCGGGCGGCGTCCTTGAGTACCTGCCAGGCGCTCTGCCGCGACAGCCTGCCGCCGCGCACGTTCAGGAACACCGCAGGCGTGCCGCGACCGCGCGCGGCCAGCGCGGGCCGGGAACGCACCCGGTAGGCGTCCAGTGCGGCCAGGGCGGGCCTGCCGACCGGCACCAGCCGCTGCTTGCCGCCCTTGCCGGCCAGCAGGACAGTGCGGTCGACGTGGTCCACGTCGTCCAGGTCCAGGCCGACGGCCTCGGAGATGCGCGCTCCGGTCGAATACAGCAGCTCCAGCAATGCCCTGTCCCGCACCGATCTCGGCTCATCGGTCCCCGGTGAGTCCAGCAGCCGGATCACGTCGTCCACCGGCAGGGCCTTGGGCAGCCTGCGCGGCAGCGACGGCGGCTTCACCAGGCGGGCAGGGTCGACCTCGATCAGCCCTTCCAGCAGGGCGAATCGATGCAGGCCACGCACGGCGACCGCGGCCCTGGCCGCGGAGGACGCGGCCAGCGGTGGATGGCCTGCGTCGCCTGCACGCAGCTCACCGACGAACGCCGCGATCCGGGACTCGGTGACACCGGCGAGTTCCGTGACGCCGTTCGCGGTCAGGTGGCGCAGGTAGCGGTGCAGGTCGCGGGTGTAGGAGTCGAGGGTGTTCCGTGCGATGCCGCGTTCCACGGCCAGATGGTCCAGGTACTGCCGCAGCACGGCGGCCAGCGCCGGGGCGATGCCCTCGGCGTCGGCCGCCGCGCGCGTGGTCACGGCCGGTCGGCCAGCGTGGTCGGCCGGTCCGGCCAGGGCGCGTCCACCGGCCGGGCGGGGACTTCCCCGGACAGCACGGCGTGTGCGGCGAGGATGCCGCCGACCGACGAGGCGTTGACCACGTCACCGGCCAGCACCATCCGTACCGCCTCGGCCAGTGGCACCCGGTGCACGACGAGATCGGCCTCCTCGTCGCCGACGGGCTGTTCGCGGGCCGCGGCGGACAGACCCCTGGCCAGGTAGACGCGCACGACCTCGTCGGTGAACCCGGGCGACGCTGCCACGTCGACCAGCACCGACCAGTCGCGAGCCGCGAGCCCGACCTCCTCGGCCAGTTCGCGGCCCGCCGCGTGCCGCGGCTGCTCGCCGGGCTCGTCCAGCAGCCCGGCGGGCAGCTCCCAGAGCCTGCGGCCCAGCGGGTGCCGGTACTGGTGGATCAGCACCACCGCGCCCTCGTCGTCCACCGCGGCGACGGCCACCGCACCGAAGTGCTCGACCACCTCGCGGCGCGCGACCTTGCCGTCGGGCATCGCGACGTCGTCGGCGCGCAGCGCCAGCACCTTGCCCCGGTAGATGTCCTGGCTGGCCACCGTGCGGAACTCGTGCGTGCCCGGCTGTTCCCGCTGGTCGGTCATACCTGCAGGCCGGCGGTCTCGGCCAGTTCGACCGGCAGCCGGTCCGCGGCGAGGTAACCCAGGGACGCGCGGATGAACGCGGCGAACAGCGGATGCGGCCGGGTGGGCCTGCTCTTGAGCTCCGGGTGCGCCTGCGTGCCCACGAAGAACGGGTGCAGGTCGGGGTTCAGCTCGACGAACTCCACCAGGTGCCCGTCCGGCGACGTCCCGGAGAACACCATGCCCGCCTCGGCCAGCCGCTCGCGGTAGGCGTTGTTCACCTCGTAGCGGTGCCGGTGCCGTTCGGACACCTCGGTGGTGCCGTAGGCCTCGGCCACCTTCGAGCCGGGCAGCAGCGCGGCCGGGTAGGCACCCAGCCGCATGGTCCCGCCCATGTCCCGCTCGCCGGCGATCACGTCGGTCTGGTCGGCCATCGTGCTGATCACCGGGTGCCCGGTCAGCTCGTCGAACTCCGACGAGTCGGCGTCCGCGATGCCCGCCAGGTCCCTGGCCACCTCGATCACCATGCACTGCAGGCCGAGACACAGCCCGAGCAGCGGGATGCCGCGCGTCCTGGCGTAGCGGATGGCGCCGAGCTTGCCCTCGATGCCCCGCACGCCGAACCCGCCGGGGATCAGCACACCGTCCACGTCGGCCAGTGCCCTGGCGGCACCCGCCTCGGTCTCGCAGCTGTCCGACGGCACCCAGCGCACCTCGACCCGCGCACGGTGGGCGAACCCGCCCGCGCGCAGCGCCTCGGTCACCGACAGGTAGGCGTCGGGCAGGTCGACGTACTTGCCGACCAGCGCGATCCGGACCGTCTCGGCCGGGTTGTGCACGCGTTCGAGCAGGTCGCCCCACACGGTCCAGTCGACGTCCCGGAACGGCAGCCCGAGCCGCCGCACCACATAGGCGTCCAGCGCCTCGGCGTGCAGCACCTTGGGAATGTCGTAGATGGACGGCGCGTCCGGCGCGGCCACCACTGCCTCGGTGTCCACGTCGCACATCAGCGCGATCTTGCGCTTGAGACCGGCCGGGATCTCCCGGTCGGCACGGCACACGATGGCATCCGGCTGGATGCCGATGTTGCGCAGCGCGGCCACCGAGTGCTGGGTCGGCTTCGTCTTCAGCTCACCCGACGGCGCCAGGTAGGGCACCAGCGAGACGTGCAGGAAGAAGCAGTTGTCCCGGCCGACGTCGTGGCGCACCTGCCGGCACGCCTCCAGGAACGGCAGCGACTCGATGTCGCCGACCGTGCCGCCGACCTCGGTGATCACCACGTGCGGGATCTCGCCGTCCGGGCCGGGTTCGGCCATCGCCCGGATCCTGGCCTTGATCTCGTCGGTGATGTGCGGGATCACCTGGACGGTGTCGCCCAGGTACTCGCCGCGCCGCTCCTTCGCGATGACCGTCGAGTACACCTGACCGGTCGTCACATTTGCCGAACCGGACAGCGAGCGGTCAAGGAATCTCTCGTAGTGGCCGATGTCCAGGTCGGTCTCGGCGCCGTCGTCGGTGACGAACACCTCACCGTGCTGGAAAGGGTTCATCGTGCCTGGATCGACGTTCAGATAGGGGTCCAACTTCTGCATGGTGACCCGAAGACCCCGTGCGGTGAGAAGTTGACCAAGGCTCGAAGCCGTGAGGCCCTTGCCCAATGAGGAGGCGACGCCCCCAGTGACGAAAACGTGCTTGGTCACGCGAGCCTGAAGCACCAACAACGCTCCCCGTGTTCTCGGTCGGCACGACGTACTCGACCAGGGCTATCCACGGAATTTCACGGTAGCACGAACGGAGCACCCGCCGCGTCGTGCCGCGTGCCACGCCGATGGGTTCCTGCGGCGACCGACTCCCAACGTACCTGGTCCGGGCCGCGTAGTTGATCACTACGAGTGCCGATGGGCCAGTTGGGCGCCATGCATTCGAGTGAAGCGTCGGCGTGTCGGGGCGACGGGCGTCATCACGTTCCGGGGTTGCCACGACTACGGAACGGGTATGCTTTCGGTAGGCGCGTGCAGCTCCCCGGTCGGTTCCCCCAACCGCTGACCGGGTCAGGGCCCCTGGTCGTGACCTCCCCCCTCGACGACCGGGGGCCTCGCACCGGAGCACCCCCGGCCGGGCGCATCGCGTCCCCGCCGGGGTGCTCCGAGTGTCCTGCCGGCTCAGCTCGCTGCCGGTTGCGGCACCGGCGCGGCCGCGTTGCCCGCGGTGCCGTACGCGCCCGCCTTGCCGTCGAGCTGCTCCTGCAACGCCAGCACCGTGACGATCCGGCCCGCCGCGGTGTTCGCGTCATCCACTGTGGACAACACCGAGTCGGCAGCGTCGTCGGCGCGGACCACGCCGATCGGCCCGGAACCGGTCGCAGCGCCGTCGCTGCCCGCCAGCACCGCGCCCGCGCCGCCGCGCCGCAGCTGGGTGGCGAAGTTCGCCAGCATCGTCGCCCGGTCACCGGCCGAGCCGCCGGTCTGCGCGCCGCCGGTCAGCACGATGGCCAGCTGCGCGGGCTGCAGGGCCTGCACGGGCGCGATGAAGCCCGCCGTCGCCAGGCCGGTCAGCGCCGCCGACCGCTCGGCCGCGGTCGCCTGGGACGCGTTGGTCGTCTTGCCGAGCAGCAACAGGTCGGCGAACAGACCGCCGCTGAGCGTGCCGGCGTCGGAGGCCACCGGCAGGTGCGCGCCCGCCGGGATCGACCGGGTCACCAGGCTGTTGAGCTGGTCGGCCCGGTTCGGGTCGCTGAACGCGTCGGTCAGCTGGACCCGGCCGGTGACCCGCGCGCCCGCGGCGGTGAGCAGTTCGCGCACCGCGTCCTCATCGGACCGGCTCGCGTTCGGTGTCGTGACCAGCACGATCGTCCGCTTGGCGAGCGCTCCCCGCACGGCCAGCGGTCCGACGCCGGTGGCGAACCGGTCCGCATCGGACAGCTGCGCGTTCAGGTTGTCGCGCTGCGCCTGCAGGTCCGTGACCTGCAGGCCGAGCTGTGCTTTCTGCCCGCTGATCCCGGACAGGATCGAGTCGGACAGTGTGGTCGACCCCAGCAGCACGCCCAGGGCCAGAGCCAGGAACACAGCGCAGATCGAGATGACGTGGTAGCGCAACGAGATCACGAGAACAGCCCCTTGGCCCAGCTGACGACGTCCTGCCAGGTGTTGACGATCCAGTTCAGGTACAGCGAACCTGTGTCCGACACGGCGATCGCGACACCGATCGCGATCAGCACCGCGAGGATCAGCAGCAGGATCGCCCCGGTGGACACGCGGGCCCGGTGCAGCGTCGCGACAGCCTTCCCGTCGACCAGCCTGCTGCCCAGCTTCAGACGGGTGAGGAACGTCGACGGGTTCGAGCCGGAGCGGCCGCGGTCGAGGAACTCGGCGAGCGTGGCCTGCGACCCGACGGTCACCACCAGGCTCGCACCGTGCGTGTCGGCCAGCAGCAGCGCCAGATCCTCGGCGTTGCCGGACGCGGGGAACGTCACCGCGCCGGTGCCCAGGTCCTGCACGCGCTCCAGGCCGGGCGCGTGCCCGTCGGTGTGCGCCGGCACGACCACCTCGGCCCCGCACAGCAGCGTCTCGGTGCCGATGCCGTCCGGGTCACCGACGATGACCTGCGGCCGGTAGCCCGCGGCGCGCAGCGTGTCGGCGCCGGACTCGACGCCGATCAGCACCGGCCGGTGCTCCTTGATGTAGCGGCGCAGGCTGCGCAGTTCCTCGGCGTGGCCGTGCCCCGGCGCGACCACGAGCACTTCACGGTCCTTCATCGACACGTACAGCTCCGGCACGCCGACACCGTCGAGGATCATCGTCCGCTCGCGGCGCAGGAACTCGATGGTGTTCGCCGAGAACGCCTCCAGCTGCGCGGACATACCGGCCTTGGCCTCGATCATCTGGTCGGCCACCGACTCGGCGGTCTGCAGGGTGCCGGCCGCCAGCTGCCGCTCGCCCGCGAACACGCGGCCCTCGTGCAACCGCAGCCGCGCGCCCTCCTTGATGTCGTGCAGGGCGGCGCCGCCGACGTTGTCGATCAGCGCGATACCGGCCGAGACCAGGATCTCCGGCCCGAGGTTGGGAAAGCGGCCGGAGATCGACGGCGACGCGTTCACCACCCCGGCCACGTCGGCGGCGACCAGCGCGTCGGCCGTGCGGCGGTCGAGGTCGAGCTGGTTGAACACGACGATGTCGCCGGGTCCGACCCGCCGCAACAGGTCACCGGTCCGCCGGTCGACCCGGGCGACCCCGATGACACCGGGCAGTACGTGACTGGTCCTGGTCAGCAAACCGGGGAGCTTCATGCGGCGATGGTGACAAACAGGCCCCCATTAGTCCGTCCGCCACGCCGACACGGCCACCTGGGGGTCAGAATGTACCGCCGATCGGGGGTAGGAACCGCGGTCCGGCAGCCGACTCGCTGTCGTAGTAGCGATGGAACACCGGTGTGAGCGACCCCGAAATGGGTGGCACGATCCACGACCAGTCGGCCGGGCATCCTCTGCCCGCTTTTTCCTCTTTCGCTAAATGAGTGAGGAATCGCCCTGACTCCGTGTGATGGTCGGCGATGGTCACGCCGGCGGCGGCGAACGAGTGCAGCACCGCCCGGTTGATCTCCACGGCCGCCCGGTCGCGCCACAGCGTCTGCTCGCGGGAGGTGTCCAGGCCCAGCAGTTCGGCCACCGGGCCGAGCATGTCGTAGCGGTCGGCGTCGATCAGGTTGCGCGCGCCGATCTCGGTGCCCAGGTACCAGCCGTTGAACGGTGCCGCCGGGTACTCGATACCGCCGATGGCCAGCCGCATGTTGGAGATCGCGGGCACCGCGTGCCAGCGCAGCCCGAGCCCGGCGAACCAGCCGAACTCCGGGTGGCTCAGCGGCACTTCCAGCACCAGTGCCGGGTCGATCTGGTAGAGCCGCGGCCCATCCTGCTCGGTCTGCACTACCAGCGGCAGCACGTCGAACCGGCCAGGGTCGACCGGCGGGCGCCAGCCCAGCCCGCGGACGGTGTCGGTGAGCTCGACGTAGCGGGGGTCGCCGACCACGGCACCGTCCGGCTGCCGGTAGCCCGCGTAGCGGATGAGCTGTTCGTTCCAGATCCGCGGCGCCGGGTTGTCCGGCTCGTCGGCGGCGAACACGCTGATCATCGGCCGGATCCGGCCGCCGTTGGTGGCCATCTGCAGGTGCCGGGCGCACTGCGCGGCCACCCGGTCGGCGTCGCGCACCGCTCGCAGGTCCCGCACCCGCATGCTCTGCCAGTACAGCCTGCCGATGCAGCGCGCGCTGTTGCGCCAGGCCACGCGCGCGCCGAAGCACAGCTCGGCGGTGGTGTGGCGATACGTGCCGGTGGTGAGCACCTCGGCCCGCACCCAGGCCACCCGCCGCTGCACGTCCCCGATGTCCGGGTTCTCGTCGTGGAACTGCCGGATGAACGCCTCCGCCTCGTCCAGATCGACGTCCGGTACTGCTGGTCGCGGGCCGAGACTGGCAGTGGACGACGGTACGGAGCTGGACGGCGACACGTCACGGAACGATAACGTGGGTTGCCCAATAGACAATCGTCCGAACAGGGCAAGCCGCTTACCCGATCGGACGACGCCATCCGTACTGTCCGAGGTCGTCGCCGTACCGATCGTGGCTAGCCGATCTTGATAGTGATCAAGATCACGACCGTTTGGGCTTCTTCTGTCGCGGCTGCGCGTCCGCGGCCTTGTCCGCGGCCGCGGCGGCGAGCAGTTCCTCGGCATGCGCGCGGCCGGTGTCCGTGGTGTCCAGGCCGGCCAGCATCCTGGCCAGCTCCACCACGCGGTCCGCATCGCCCAGCGTCCGCACACCGCTGCGGGTCAGGCCGCCGCCGGTCGTCTTGTCCACCACCAGGTGCCGGTCCGCGAACGCGGCCACCTGAGGCAGGTGTGTGACCACCACGACCTGGTGGCTGCGCGCCAGCCGCGCCAGCCGCCTGCCCACCTCGACCGCCGCCCGCCCGCCGACGCCCGCGTCCACCTCGTCGAACACCAGGGTCGGCACCGGATCCGCGTGCGACAGCACGACTTCCAGCGCCAGCATCACCCGGGACAGCTCACCGCCGGAAGCACCCTTGTGCACCGGCAGCGGCGGCGCACCAGGGTGCGCCCGCAACCGCAGCTCCACGTCGTCCACGCCGTCCGGGCCCGCGTGCAGCACCTGCCTGCCCACCCGCAGCGCCAGCGCGTCGCCCGGCTCGACGACCCTGGGCACCACCGACACGTCCACGGCGGCCTGCGCCATGGCCAAACCGGCCAGCTCCTCGGTGACCGCCTTCGCCAACCGCGCCGCCGCGCTCTGCCGGGCGGCCGTGATCGACGCGGCCCGCTCGGCCAACCGCCGGGCCAGCTCGTCCCGGCGGGCCGCGAGCGCCGCCAGCGCCTCCTCGGAGGTGTCCAAGCCGTCCAGCCGCCGCTCGGCCTCCTCGGCCCACGCCAGCACACCCGCCACGTCCGCCGCGTACTTGCGGGTCAACGCCTTCAGCTCGGCCTGCCGGGCCAGCACCTGCTCCAACCGAGCCGGATCGGCGGCCAGCCCGTCCAGGTAGCCGGTCAGCTCGGCGCCCACGTCGGCCAGTAACACCTCGGCCTCGGCCAGCCGCGGCGCGAGACCACGCAGCTGCGCGTCGTCGGTGGCCTCGACCTGCCTGCGGGCGGCGTCCACCAGACCCAGCGCACCCGGCGCTTCCGGATCACCTTCGGCCGAACCGGTCACCGCGAACTGGGCAGCGGTCGAAACCGTGCGCAGCTGGTCCACATCGGACAGCCGCTTGGCCTCTTCGATCAGCTCGGCGTCCTCGTCGGGTTTCGGTGCCACAGTGGCGATCTCGGCCAACCCGTGGCGCAGCAGATCGGCCTCCCTTGCCAGTTCCCGCGACCGTTCGGTGCGCTCGGCCAGCTCGGCGATCACCGCCAGCCAGTCCTGCCGCAACTTTCGATACTCGGTGAGCGGTCCGGTCACCGGCGCACCGGCGAAACGGTCGAGCACCGCCCGCTGCTCGGCGGGCCGCAACAGCCGCAGCTGGTCGTTCTGGCCGTGCACCGCGATCAGGTGCTCGGCCAGATCGGCGAGCACACCGACCGGCACCGACCGGCCGCCCAGATGCGCGCGGGACCGCCCGTCACCGCCGACCGTGCGGACCGCGATCAGACTGCCGTCCTCGTCCGGCTCCGCACCCGCCTCGGCGGCCAGCTTCACCGCCTCGGCACCAGGCTCCGGCTCGAACCGGCCCTCCACGACCGCGCGCCGGCTGCCACTGCGCACCCGCGACGCCTCGGCACGACCACCGGACAGCAGATGCAGGCCGGTCACCACCATCGTCTTGCCGGCACCAGTCTCGCCGGTCAGGACCGTGAACCCAGGGTGCAGCTCCAGCGTGGCCTCGTCGATCACACCGAGGCCGGAGATGCTCATCTCGGCCAGCACAGTGCGCACCCTAATAGCTGTCGCCCACCGGGGGCAGCTTTCGGTCCCGACGCGCGCGCCATCCCTGCGCCGGCAGCTCGAACTTGCGCACCAGCCGCTCGGTGAACGTGTTGGCGTGCAACCTGGCCAGCCGCAGCGGCACCGACCCGTTCACCACCTCCACGCGACCACCGGGCGGCACGTCGAAGTTCCGCCGCCCGTCGCAGCACAGCACGGCCGGGTGCCCGTCCGGGTCGACCTCCAGCGCCACCACCGACGTGGGCGCGACCACCAGCGTCCGGGAGAACATCGCGTGCGCGTTGCTGGGCACCACGAGCAGCGCCCGCATGTCCGGCCACACGATCGGACCGCCCGACGAGAACGCGTAGGCCGTGGACCCGGTCGGCGTCGAGCACAGCACACCGTCGCAGCCGAACGCGGTCACCGCCTCGCCGTCCACCTCGATGCACACGTCCAGCACCCCGCCGCGAGTGGCCTTCTCCACGCTCGCCTCGTTCAACGCCCACGTGCTCGCGAGCTGTTCGCCCTGGTGGGTCACGGTGACGTCGACCGTCATCCGCTCCTCGACCTCGTAGTCGTGCGCGACCACGTGCGCCACGGTCTCCTCGAGCGCGTCGGAGTCCGCCTCGGCCAGAAACCCGACCCGGCCCAGGTTCACGCCCAGCACCGGCACCCCGACGGGATGCGCCAGCTCGGCGGCCCGCAACAGCGTGCCGTCACCGCCCAGCACGAACACCAGCTCGGTGCCCTCGGCCGCCTTCGGGCCGACCGGCACGACGGTGTCGTAGCTGCCCGGATCGAGGTCGTCCGCCTCGCCGGCCAGCACCCGCAGCTTCACGCCCGCCGAGGTGAACCAGCCGGCCACCTTCGCCGCGGTGTCCAGGTTCGTCTGCCTGCCGGTGTGCAGGACGAGCAGCACTTCCCGGTCCGTCACTGAGGACCCCTTTCGACCGCCGAGAGCACAAGCCGCTCGGCCTCGGCAGCGGGCAGCGCCGGGCCGCGCCGGAACCACACGAAGAACTCCACGTTGCCCGACGGACCGGGCAGCGGGCTCGCCACCACACCCCTGGCGGACAGGCCCAGCTCGGCCGCCGAGCCGATCACGCCGAGCACCGCGTCCGCCCGCACGGCCGGATCCCGCACCACACCACCGGCTCCGACCCGCTGCTTGCCGACCTCGAACTGCGGCTTCACCATCGGCATCAGGTCGGCGTCCTCGGTAGTGCAGGACACCAGCGCGGGCAGCACCAGCCCGAGCGAGATGAACGACAGGTCCGCCACGACGACGTCCACGAGGCCGTCGATATCGGTGGGCGTGAGGTGTCGCACGTTCAGCTTGTCCTTGACCAGCACGCGTTCGTCGGTGCGCAGCCGCCAGTCCAGCAGGCCGGTCCCGACATCGGCGGCCACCACCTGGGTCGCGCCCTCGCGCAGCAGCACGTCGGTGAACCCACCGGTCGAGGCACCCGCGTCCAGGCAGCGGCGGCCCCGCACGGTCAGCCCGGCCGGGCCGAACTCGGCGAGCGCGCCGACCAGCTTGTGTGCCCCACGGGAGGCGTAACCGGGATCGTCGGCGTCCTCGCGCACCACCACCGGCGCGTCGGTGTCGACAGCTGTCGCCGGTTTGCTCGCGACCGTGCCGCGCAGGGTGACCCGACCGGCCGCGATCAGCTCGGCCGCCTGGCCACGCGATTTGGCCAGGCCCCGCCGCACCAGCTCAGCGTCCAGCCGTGCCCGTCGTGGCACGTCGTCACACCTTGTCGATGCTGGACAACGCGTCGGTCAGCGCGGCGTGCGTCGCCTCGAAGCGGGTGACGTGCTCGGTGATCGGCAGCGCGTCCAGGCCGGACAGCCGCTGCACGGCGTGCTCGACCTGGGAGATGACGGTGTCCCTGTCGACCTGGCCACCCGGCGGCGGGCCGGGCACCGGGGTCGGCGCGGGCGGTGTCCAATCAGCGGGATCCACGACACCAACGCTAGCCGATGCCCGTACCCACACTGCTCAGGACGCTGTCGGCAGGCCGAGTGCCCGGACCGCCGCGGCAGCCGCGTCGTCCAGCGGGCGAACCGGTGCCGCACCACGCTCGTCGGTCCACCAGGCCGCACACAGCGCCCGCAGCGCCGTTATCGGGTCGGGCTTGCCGTCGCCGACGTGCCGCAGCGAGTCGCCGTCCACCTGCCAGTCCGGCTGCGGGCCGATCCGTGGGTCGGGCTCCCGCAGTCCACCGAGGTCCGCGGCCACGTACGTCGGCCGCCGATCCGGTGTGGCAGCGAGGACATCGGCCGCCGACGAGACGCCGGTGAGCACCAGCAGCGAGTCGATGCCGACGGTCACCCCGCCCGCCACGTCGGTGTCCAGCCGGTCGCCGACCGCGAGTGGGTGGCTGGCACCCGAGGCGCGGATCGCGTCGGCCATCAGCGGCCGTTCCGGCTTGCCGGCGACGAGCGGCTCGGCGCCCGTCGCGGCCCGCACAGCGGCCACCAGCGCACCGTTACCCGGCACCAGGCCACGTTCGGTGGGCAGGGTCGCGTCCGCGTTGGTGGCCACCCACAGCGCACCGGCCAGGATCGCGACGGTCGCCTCGGCCAGCTCGCGCCAGCCGATCTCCTGCGACAACCCCTGCACCACCGCTCGCACGTCCGGGCCTGCCTTGTCGACCGGCGTGAAGCCACGATCGGTGACCTCGGTGAACAGCGCGTCAGTACCGAGCACCAGGACTTCGGAGCCGGGTGCGACCCGATCGACCAGCATCCCGGCGCCCGCCTGGGCGCTGGTGGTCACCTCGTCGTCCTTCGCGGGAATGCCGAGCTGGTTGAGGTGGGCCGCGACGTCCGCCGGGCGCCGCGTCGCGTTGTTCGTGACGAACCGCACACCCACACCGGCCCGGTGGGCACCCTCGATCGCCTCGGCGGCACCCGGCACGGCCCCGCCGCCCCGATAGACGGTGCCGTCGAGGTCGAGCAGGAGCGCGTCGTAGCGCGAGAGAAGGGACTCGCTCATGACAACCCGTCGAGCATCGGAGTGACACCATCCGGGTGACTCAGCTCGATGGCGCGCTCGGCGGCATCGGTGTCGCCGTCGTCGTCGGCCTGGGCGGCGTTGAGGAACCAGCGGATGGCGTCCTCGGTGCGTCCGGCGGCGGCCAGGTTGTCGGCGTAGGCGTAGCAGAGCCGAGCAGTCCAGGGCTCGCCACGGTTCGGGTCGAGCTGAGGAATCTGCAACTCCACGACGGCCGCGTCGAGCTGCCCCATGTCCCGGCGGGCACCGGCGGCGACGATCTTCAGCTCGATCGCCTCGTCCAGCGGCAGGTTCAGCGTCCGAGCCTCCTTGGCCAGATCCAACGCCCGCTCGGGCCGGCCGAGCGCGCGCTCGATATCGGCCATCACCGCGATGTGCCCGGGCCCGTTGGACATCCGCCGCGCGGCCCGGAGCTCGGACAGCGCCTCGGCCCACTCACCGGCGTGATAAGCGGTCAACCCCACGGCTTCCCGGACGAGCGCGACCCGAGCGGCCTTGGCCCGCGCATAACGCGCGTGCCGGAGTGCTTGTTCGGGGTCCTCGTCGATCAGCATCCCGGCGGCGGCCAGGTGCCGGCCCACGATCTCGGCCAGGTTCTTCGGCAGGCCACGGAGTTCGCCACGCACCTCCGGATCGAGCAAGGAGAACGTAGCCTCCTCCGGCAACTCGGGCGGCCGGTTGGGATTGTCCACAACCGCAGCCGGAACCACCCGCTCACCGTCGGGCTCAGCCAACTCGGCCTGCCGACTCGGACCCTCCACAACCACGGCCGAAACAGCCTGCTCACCGTCCGACTGCTCACCGTCCGACTGGTCACCCGCCGGCTGCTCGGCCTCGGGTTCGCCGTGGTCCTCCGGCTGCCGGTCGGCCTCGGAGTGCTCGGCCTGAACCCGCTGCTCGGTCTCGGCTTCGGGCTCGGCAGCAGACTCTTGCCCGACCTCGGCTTGAGGGCCGGCGTCGAGCTGGTGGTCGACCGCCGATTGCTGCTCGGCCGCCGTTCGCTGATCCGGCTCGGGCTCGGTAGCGGCTGCCACGGCCCCCGCAACCGGGACCGCCGACCCAACAGCCGCGTCCGGCTCACCATCCGCGAGCACGCTGTGGTCGACCGGCACCACAGGCTCGCCCACGGATTCGGCTGCGGGCTCGACAAGCGCTCCAGGCTCGACGATCGCCTCGGGAGCGATCTCGACTATCTCGGGTGATTCGTCGTCGCGGCGGCCGGCCGGGGGAGTGGAGCTGCCGTAGGACAAGGAGTCCTGGCGGCGGTCGCGGTCGTCGCTCCCTCGGTTCTCGGAGCCTTGGTTACCAGCTCCTTGGTTACCAGTTCCTTGGTTGTCAGCTTCCTTGGTTGTCGCTGCCTCGGTTGTCGCTGCGCCGATCATCGCGGTCACGGCTGTGGTCGTGGCGCCTTCGGGACAGCGAGATGTTGTCGCGGTCGGTGCCGTGCTCGCGGCGGCGATCGTCGCGGTCGCCCGTCGGTTTGCGGTCACCGGTCGGTTTGCGGTCCCTGTCGGCTTGCGGTCGCCCGTCGGTTTGCGGTCGCTGCTGCCATGGTTGTACTCACGGGGGCGATCGTCGCGGGCCGGCTTGCGGTCGGTTCGGCCGTCACCGGCTCGCTGTCCGTCACCGGCACGGTCGCGCGGGTAGCCGGACTTGCGGTCGTCATCGCGCTTGGGATTGTCGTTGTCGCGCTTGCGGTAGCCGCCGTCGTCGCGTCGGCCGCCGGTGCCACTGGACGCGCGGTCGTCGCGCGAATAGCCAGGACGCCGATCGCCTGAGTCGCGGGAGTAGCTCGACCCACGATCGTTGCGGTCGCGTGAGTACCCCGGCTGCCGGTCGCCCGAGCCGGACGGGCGCCCATAGCTGGCACCGCGATCGCTGGATCCGCGCGAGTGACCCGGCTGGCGGTCATCGCCGCCACGCGAATAGCCCGAGCCACGATCGTTCGAGCCGGACGGCCGGTCGTCACGACCGCGCCCATAGCTGGAGCCCCGGTCATTCGATCCGCGCGAGGAACCGGCCTGGCGAGCGTCGCCGCCGCGTCCATAGCTCGAACCACGGTCACTGGAGCCGGACTGGCGATCATCGCGACCGCGCCCATAACTGGAACCCCGCTCGCCCGAGCCGGACGGGCGGCCGTAACTGGAGCCCCGCTCACTGGAGCCGCGCGAATAGCCGGACTGGCGGTCATCGCTGCCCCGCCCATAGCCCGAACCACGGTCACTGGAACCGGACTGGCGGCCGTAACCGGAGCCTTGGTCGCTGGAACCGGACTGGCGGTTGTAACCGGAGCCCCGGTCGCTGGTGCCGGACTGGCGGTTGTCGGTGCCGCGGCTGTAGCCCGGGCTGCGGTCGTTGCGCTGATAACCGGTGCCTCGGTTGTCGCCGCCGCCCCCGGAGCCGGCGCCACGGTCGTTGCGCTGGTAGCCGGAGCCGCGGTTGTCGGCACGACCGTCAGTGCGGCCGCCGGTGCGGCCCTCCGTGCGGCCGTCCGTGCGATTGTCGGTTCGGGAGCTGCCGCGGGAGCCGTAGTCGCGGCCACCGGTGGTGCCGCGGTCGCGGGAATCTCGGGCTCGGTTGTCGCGATCGTCACCGTCTCGGCGTGGGCGTGGCCTGTCGTCGCCGTACCTGGCGCCGCCACCGCTCGTCCTGCCACCGCTGCCGCCACTACCGGCGTTGCCGCCAGCGCGGCCTCGGTCCTGCCAGCGGTTGCCGTCATCCTTGCGGGGACGGTCCCGGCGGTCACTGTCCTGCCGGCGGTCGCTGTCCTGGCGTCGGTTGTCGTCGCGCCTGCCGCCACCGCTGCCACCGCTGCTATCGCGGCGGTCACCGGTTCGACGGTTGTCGTCTCGCCATTGGCCTCGTGGGCGGTCACCCCTGGGGGCGCCCGCCTTGTCCGGCCTGTCGTCTACGTTGCGCGGTTCTGACTGTGACTGGCTACCGAACGGCCGGCGAGGCCGACCGCCGCCGCTGCCGCGGTCATGTTGCCTCGACTCGGACACTGTTCCTCCAAAACACACACAATACCGAAAGGGGCCCATAGCGGAGGCGGTTATAAACCACGCCTCGCCATGAGCCCCTTTCGGGAATGAGTGTCCGGCGGCGTCCTACTCTCCCACACCCTCACGAGTGCAGTACCATCGGCGCAAGGAGGCTTAGCTTCCGGGTTCGGAATGGGACCGGGCGTTTCCCTCCCGCTATAACCGCCGTAACCCTAACACCAACCCCACCCCACCCAGCACAAACAGCACAATCGCTGTCCCCGCGGGGGATGGGTGATTGGTTCAGAATCACACAGTGGATGCGCAACATCTTCGTGAACAAGCCCTCGGCCTATTAGTACCCGTCAACTCCACACCTCACGGTGCTTCCATCCCGAGCCTATCAACCCAATCATCTCTTGGGGGCCTTACCCACTCAAGGTGGTAGGAGACCTCATCTTGGAACAGGCTTCCCGCTTAGATGCCTTCAGCGGTTATCCCTCCCGAACGTAGCCAACCAGCCATGCCCCTGGCGGGACAACTGGCACACCAGAGGTTCGTCCGTCCCGGTCCTCTCGTACTAGGGACAGCCTTCCACAAGTCTCCAACGCGCGCGGCGGATAGGGACCGAACTGTCTCACGACGTTCTAAACCCAGCTCGCGTACCGCTTTAATGGGCGAACAGCCCAACCCTTGGGACCTACTCCGGCCCCAGGATGCGACGAGCCGACATCGAGGTGCCAAACCATGCCGTCGATATGGACTCTTGGGCAAGATCAGCCTGTTATCCCCGGGGTACCTTTTATCCGTTGAGCGACCACGCTTCCACAAGCCATGGCCGGATCACTAGTCCCGACTTTCGTCCCTGCTCGACCTGTCAGTCTCACAGTCAAGCTCCCTTGTGCACTTACACTCAACACCTGATTGCCAACCAGGCTGAGGGAACCTTTGGGCGCCTCCGTTACTCTTTGGGAGGCAACCGCCCCAGTTAAACTACCCACCAGGCACTGTCCCTGAACCGGATCACGGTTCGAAGTTAGACACCCAGTACGACCAGAGTGGTATTTCAACGTTGACTCCACAACCACTGGCGTGGCCGCTTCACAGTCTCCCACCTATCCTACACAAGCCGAACCAAGCACCAATACCAAGCTATAGTAAAGGTCCCGGGGTCTTTCCGTCCTGCCGCGCGTAACGAGCATCTTTACTCGTAGTGCAATTTCACCGGGCCTGTGGTTGAGACAGTAGGAAAGTCGTTACGCCATTCGTGCAGGTCGGAACTTACCCGACAAGGAATTTCGCTACCTTAGGATGGTTATAGTTACCACCGCCGTTTACTGGCGCTTAAGTTCTCACCTTCGCCCCGAAGGACTAACCGGTCCCCTTAACGTTCCAG
>CAWACW010000016.1:0-455000 GCA_963780635.1 Candidatus Melainabacteria bacterium | reverse complement strand
GCCTTGGTCAGCAACGGCGTGGCCAGCGCGTGCACGGATCGGCCCATCACCCGGTGGATCAGGTCGACGCCCGAGGTGAGGTTGCCCCACTGGTCGCTGCCGCCGGTCTGCAGCGTGCAGCCGTACCTGCGGTGCAGTTCCAGGAAGTCGTTGGCTTGCAGCAGCTGGTAGCTGAACTCGGTGAAGCTGATGCCCGCCTCGGAGTTGAGCCGCGCGCTGATCGCCTCCTTGGCCAGCAGCCGGTTGACCCGGAAGTGCTTGCCGATGTCCCGCAGGAAGTCGATCGCGGACAGCTCGGCCGTCCAGTCGAGGTTGTTCACCATGATCGCCGCGTGCGGCCCGGTGAAGTCGAGCATCGGCTCGATCTGGCGCCGGATGCGCTCCACCCAGCCCGCGACGACCTCGGGTGAGTTGAGGGTGCGCTCCGCGCTCGGGCGCGGGTCGCCGATCAGGCCGGTGGCCCCGCCGACCAGGCCGAGCGGCCGGTGGCCTGCCTGCTGGAACCGGCGGACGGTGAGGATCTGCACGAGGTGGCCGAGGTGCAGGCTCGGCGCGGTCGGATCGAAACCGCAGTACAGCGTGAGTGAGTCGGTGTCGAGATCCTTGCGCAGCACTTCGGGATCGGTGGACTGCGCGATCAGGCCGCGCCAGGTCAGCTCATCGAGGATGTGTTCACTCACGACCCTCATTCTCCCCGACCGCCGACACCGGTTCTCGGCCGGACCGCCGGCTAACCGAGCACGATCCGCCGCTTGCCGCCTCGGCGATAGGTGGTGACCCCCGGCGAGCCGGCGACCCACCACCGCCACGGCACCTCCATCGCGGTGGCGACGCCCACGCGGGGACCGGTGCGGACCTGGTCGTCGGGCACCGGGTCACCCGCGTACAGGCGCACGGGCGAGCCGGGATCGGTCAGGTCGAGGCCGTTGTGGGCGCGGTGCAGGCCGAGCACCGTGGTCAGCCGCGCAGGGCCCTTGGCCAGTTCGGTGTCGCGGCGGGACGTGGGCCTGCGGTCGCGCGCCACGTCCAGACCGTCGATGACCTCGGCTCCACGCAGCAGCACGCCACCGGGCACGCCGTCGGTCATCGACACCACGTTGGCGCAGAAGTGCATCCCGTAGACGAAGTACACGTACAGGTGGCCTGCCGGGCCGAACATCACCGCGTTGCGGGCGGTCTGGCCCCGGTAGCTGTGCGACGCGGGGTCATCCAGGCCCCGGTACGCCTCGACCTCGACCAGCCGCACCGCGACCTGTGACGGCGTGTCCGAGACGAGGACGCAGCCCAGCAGCAGCCGGGCCGCGACCAGCGCGTCGACGGCCAGCTCCGCACGCGTGAGCTGGCGGCCGACTGTCGTCATGCCGCCTCCGCCGGATTACGCACGTCGCCGGTGCAGGTCATGCGCCAGGGGCTGTGTCTGCCCACGCGCGGGCCTGCTTGGCCCGGTCGACGAGGCGGGTCAGCTGTTCGGCGACGCGCTGGGGCGCCGTGCCGTTGTAGCCGTCCCGGGAAGCGATGGATCCTCGCACGGTGAGCACGGTACGCACCTCGGGCGTGAGTGCCGCGGCCACTCCGGCGAGTTCGGCGTCGGTCAGGTCGGCCAGCCCGACTCCCCTGCCCTCGGCGATGCGGACGCACTCGCCCGCCGCCTCGTGCGCGACCCGGAACGGCACACCCTGCTTGACCAGCCATTCCGCGATGTCGGTCGCCAGAGTGAAGCCGGCGGGTGCGAGCTCGGCCATGCGGTCGGTGTCGAACCGGAGTGTGCCGACCATGCCCGCGATCGCGGGGAGCAGGAGTTCGAGTTGCTCGACGGAGTCGAACAGCGGCTCCTTGTCCTCCTGCAGGTCCCGGTTGTAGGCCAGCGGCTGGGCCTTGAGCGTGGCCAGCAGGCCGGTCAGGTTGCCGATCAGCCTGCCGGACTTGCCCCTGGTCAGCTCGGCCACGTCGGGGTTCTTCTTCTGCGGCATGATCGAGCTGCCGGTGGCCCACGCGTCGTCGAGCACCGCGTAGTGGAACTCCGCGGTGGTCCAGATGACGATCTCCTCGGCGATCCGGGACAGGTCGACACCCAGCATGGCCAGGCAGAACGCGGCCTCGGCTGCGAAGTCGCGGGAGGCCGTGCCGTCGATGGAGTTCTCCACCGGTCCGGCGAAGCCCAGCTCCTCGGCCACCGCGACCGGGTCCAGGCCCAGTGACGAGCCCGCGAGCGCACCGCCGCCGTAGGGCGACAGCGCGGTGCGCTGATCCCAGTCGACCAGCCGGGACACGTCCCGCAGCAGGGCCTGGGCATGCGCGAGCAGATGGTGCGCGAGCAGCACCGGTTGGGCGTGCTGCAGGTGGGTGCGGCCGGGCAGCACCGCGTCCGGGTGGGCGGTGGCGTGGCCGACGAGGGCGTCGACGACGTCCAGCACCCCGCTGGCGACCCGGCGGGCCGCGTCGCGCAGCCACATCTTGAACAGCGTGGCCACCTGGTCGTTGCGGGAGCGGCCCGCGCGCAGGCGGCCGCCGAGTTCGGCGCCCGCTCGTTCGATCAGGCCGCGTTCCAGTGCGGTGTGCACGTCCTCGTCGGCGACGGTCGGCGTGAACGCGCCGGACACCACGTCGGCGTCCAGGGTGTCCAGCGCCGCGAGCATCCCGGCCAGGTCGGCATCGGTCAGCAGACCGGCCCCGCGCAGGGCCCGCGCGTGCGCTCGGGAGCCCGCGATGTCGTAGCGCGCGAGCCGCCAGTCGAAGTGCGTCGACGCGGACAGCGCGGCCAGCGCGTCGGCGGGGCCGGAGGTGAACCGGCCGCCCCAGAGGGCGACCGGCTGTCCTTTGTCGACCAACGTCACTGTCCGATCTGCTTGTCGCGCTTCGCCGCGATCTTGCTGGGCAGGCCCCACAACTGGATGAAGCCCTTCGCCAGCGACTGGTCGAACGTGTCGCCCGCGTCGTAGGTGGCCAGGTTGAAATCGTAGAGCGACTGGTCGCTGCGCCGCCCGGTGACCACGGCACGGCCGCCGTGCAGAGCCAGCCGGATCTCGCCGGACACGTGCTCCTGGCTGCTCGCGATGAACGTGTCCAGCGCGTTCTTCAGCGGGGAGAACCACAGGCCGTCGTAGACCAGCTCGCCCCAGCGCTGCTCGACGGTCCGCTTGAAACGGGCGAGGTCGCGTTCCAGGGTGACGTTCTCCAGCTCCTGGTGCGCGGCGATCAGCGCGATCGCGCCGGGAGCCTCGTAGATCTCACGGCTCTTGATGCCGACCAGCCGGTCTTCGACCATGTCCAACCTGCCGACGCCCTGCGCGCCGGCGCGCCGGTTCAGCTCGGTGATGGCCTGCAGCACGGTGACCGTATCGCCGTCGATCGCGACCGGGACGCCCTTCTCGAACGTGATGACCAGTTCGTCGGGGTCGCGCTCCAGTGCCGGGTCCGAGGTGTAGGCGTAGACGTCCTCGATCGGCGCGTTCCAGATGTCCTCCAGGAAGCCGGTCTCCACGGCCCGGCCCCAGACGTTCTGGTCGATCGAGTACGGCGAGCGCTTGTTCACGTCGATGGGCAGGCTGCGCTCCTCGGCCCACGCGATGGCCTTCTCGCGTGTCCAGGCGTAGTCGCGGACCGGGGCGACGACGTTCAGGTCGGGGGCGAGCGCGTTGATGCCGACCTCGAACCGGACCTGGTCGTTGCCCTTGCCGGTGCAGCCGTGCGCGACGGTGCTCGCGCCGTGGTAGAGGGCGGCCTGCACCAGGTGCTTGACGATCACCGGGCGGGACAGCGCCGACACCAGCGGGTAGCGGTCCATGTAGAGGGCGTTGGCCTGCAGTGCGGGCAGGCAGTACTGCTCGGCGAACTCGTCGGTGGCGTCGGCGACGACGGCCTCGACGGCACCGCACTCCAGCGCCCGCTTGCGGATGGTGTCCATGTCCTCGCCGCCCTGGCCGACGTCGACGGCCACCGCGACCACCTCGGCACCGGTCTCCTGGGCGATCCAGCCGATGGCCACCGAGGTGTCCAGGCCACCGGAATAGGCGAGCACGACCCGCTCAGTCATTGCTGTTCTCCTTGTTCTCACTACTACGGGCGTCCGTGGTGGCCGGTCGTCCGGCCAGGGTGGTGAATCGATCGGCGAGTTCGAGTCCGGTCAACGGCTCACGCGCGATCACCATCACCGTGTCGTCGCCGGCGATGGTGCCGACGACCTCGTGCAGGGCTGCCCGGTCGATCGCGCTGGCGAGGAACTGCGCGGCACCGGGCGGCGTTCGCAGCACCATCAGGTTCGCCGAGCCGTCAGCGGACACGAGCAGTTCGCCGAGCAGCCTGGCCAGGCGGGACGTACCGCCCTGCATGCCGCGGACGGGGCTGCCGTCCTCGGGGATCACGTAGATCGGCGCGCCGCCGTCCGCGCCGCGCAGCTTGACCGCACCCAGCTCGTCCAGGTCGCGCGACAGGGTCGCCTGGGTGACGTCGACGCCTTCGGCGGCCAGGAGCTTGGCCAGCTCCGTCTGGCTGCGGATGGCCATCGACGTGACCAGCTCGACGATCCGGCCCTGCCGGGCGACGCGGGTGGCCGCGGTGGCGGAGGTCATGACTGGTTCACCAGCCAGGCCAGCAGCGCCTTCTGCGCGTGCAGCCGGTTCTCCGCCTCGTCCCACACGGCGCTGGCCGGGCCGTCGAGTACCTCGTCGGTGATCTCCACGCCGCGGTGCGCCGGCAGGCAGTGCAGCACGATCGCACCGGGCGCCGCCCTGGCGAGCAGGCCGGCGTTGAGCTGCAGCTGACGGAACGGGCTGATCCGGTCCTTGCCGTCGGTCTCCTGCCCCATCGACGTCCACGCGTCGGTGACGAGCACGTCGGATCCGTCGACCGCGGCGTGCGGGCCGTCCAGGACGGACACGCTGCCGCCGGTCTCCTCGCCCCGGCGCTTGGCATCCAGCAGCACGTCCGGGTGCGGCTGGAAACCGGCGGGCGCGGCGATCCGGACGTGCATGCCCGCCGTGGTGCCGCCGAGCAGGAACGAGTGGGCCATGTTGTTCGCGCCGTCACCCAGGTAGGTGACCGTGCGGCCCGCGAGCCCGCCCAGCCGCTCCCGGATGGTCTGTAGGTCGGCGAGCACCTGGCACGGGTGGAACTGGTCGGTCAGCGCGTTGATCACGGGCACGCGGGACGCGGCCGCCATCGCGACGATCCGGGCCTGCGCGAACGTGCGCCAGACGACGGCGTGCACGTACCGGGACAGCACCTGGGAGGTGTCCTCGATGGTCTCCTCGCGGCCCAGCTGCATCGTGCGGCCGTCCACGATCACGGCGTGCCCGCCGAGCTGGTGGATGCCGACGTCGAAGGACAGCCGGGTGCGGGTGGAGTTCTTCTCGAAGATCGCGGCGACGCGAGCGGCCCGCCAATGGCGTGTGGCCGAACGGGTCGGCCTTCATCACGTCGGCCAGGTCGAGGATCTCGGTCTGCTCGGCCGGGGTCAGGTCGTCGTCGCGTAGGAAGTGGCGCACCATGTCAGTCCTCCGCCACGGCATCGTCGAGCACGGCGTTGTCAAGAGCTGTGTCCAGAGCACCGGGCAGCGCGGCCACGAAAGCGTGTGCCTGATCGTGGTCGATGATCAGCGGCGGGGCCAGCCGGACCACATCGGGCTGCACGGGATTGACGAGATAGCCGGCGTCCTGGGCGGCGGCGGCGACACCGGCGGCGACCGGGCGGCCGAGCGTGATGCCCAGCAGCAGGCCGGCACCGCGGACCCCGGTGACCAGCGGGTGGTGCAGAGCCTCGACGCCCTGGACGATCTCCTTGCCGACGGCCGCGGCGTGGTCGGCGAGGCGGTCGGTCGCGATGGTGCGCAACACGGCCAGGCCGGCCGCGCAGCAGACCGGATTGCCGCCGAACGTGGTGCCGTGCTGGCCAGGCCGGAGCAGATCGCCCGCCGCACCGACACCGATCACCGCGCCGAGCGGCAGGCCACCGCCAAGGCCCTTGGCGAGCGTGATGACGTCCGGGGTGATGCCTGCCTGCTGGAAGGCGAACCAGGTGCCGAGCCTGCCCAGGCCGGTCTGCACCTCGTCCACCACCAGCAATGCGCCCGCCTTGGTGGTGATCTCACGGGCCGCGGCGAGGTAGCCGTCGGGTGCCGGGACGACACCGCCCTCACCGAGGACCGGTTCGACGAACACGGCGGCTGTCTCGTCGTCGACGGCGGCCGCGAGCGCGGCCACGTCACCGAACGGGACGTGCGTGACGCCGGGCGTCAGCGGTTCGAACGGCGTGCGCTTGGCGGACTGGCCGGTGAGCGCGAGCGCGCCCATCGTGCGGCCGTGGAAGGCGCCCTCGCACGCGACGACCTTGCTGCGCCCGGTCAGCCGGGTGATCTTGAACGCGGCTTCCAGGGCCTCCGCGCCGGAGTTGCAGAACAGGACCTTGCCGTTGCTCGCGAAGCCGGTCACGTCCAGCAGCGCCTCGGCCAGTTCGACCGCGACCGGGTTGACGTAGAGGTTGGACGTGTGGCCCAGCAACGAAATCTGTTCGGTCACGGCGGCGACGACGGCCGGGTGCGCGTGGCCGAGCGCGTTGACCGCGATGCCGCCGACCAGGTCGAGATAGCGGTGGCCGTCGGCGTCCCACACCCACGGTCCCTCGCCGCGGACCAGCGTGAGCGCGGGAGTGCCGTAGTTGTCCATGAACGTGGCCTGCCACTGGGCCTGTCCATCCACATTGGATTTGATCACGTCGACTCCTCCGGCAGCACCATCGTCCCGACTCCCTGGGTAGTGAAAACCTCCAGCAGCACCGAATGCTCCAGCCTGCCGTCGATGACGTGCGCACGCGCGACGCCGCCGCGGACCGCGCGCAGGCAGGCCTCCATCTTGGGCACCATGCCGCTGGCGAGGCCGGGCAGCGCGGTGGCCAGCTCGTTCGCGTGGATCTCGTGGCACAGCGACTCGCGGTCGGGCCAGTTGAGGTAGAGGCCCTCGACGTCGGTGAGCACGATGAGTTTGGCGGCACCGAGCGCGATGGCCAGCGCACCGGCCGCCGTGTCGGCGTTGACGTTGTGCACCACGCCGTCGATGTCCGGCGCGACCGTCGACACGACAGGGATCCGGCCCGCGTGCACGATGTCCAGCACCGCGTCCGGGTTGACCGCGACGACGTCCCCGACGAGCCCGACGTCCACCGGTTTGCCGTCCACGATGGCGTTCCTGCGCTGCGCGGTGAACAGGTGGGCGTCCTCGCCGGACATGCCGACCGCGTACGGGCCGTGCTGGTTGATCAGGCCGACCAGCTCGCGGCCGACCTGGCCGAACAGCACCATCCGCACCACGTCCATGGTCTCGGGCGTGGTCACCCGCAGGCCGCCCTGGAACTCACCGGGAATGCCCAGCCGGTCCAGCATCGCGGTGATCTGCGGGCCGCCGCCGTGCACGACGACCGGGTGCACGCCCGCGAGGCGGAGAAACATCATGTCCTGGGCGAAGGCGTGCTTGAGGCGGTCGTCGACCATGGCGTTGCCGCCGTACTTGACCACGACGATCTTGCCGTGGAACTCCTGCAACCAGGGCAGGGCCTCGACCAGTACCGCGGCCTTGCGGCCGGCCTCGGCCCGCAGGTCGTCGACGGCGGTCATGCGACACACCCCAGGTCGAGCCGGACCGCGGACAGCGCGGCGGTGAAGTCGGCGGGGTCGGCGGGAGTGATGCCCGAGCAGAGTGCGACGACGTTGCCCGGCCAGCCGGCGAGCGCGGTGGCCAGGGTGTCGGCGGTGAGCGCCGCGTCGGTGAGCACGAGCGCGAGGTCACCCGCGGTGAGACCCGCGACCGCCCAGTTCGATGTCGGCCGGAATGCCTTGTGGCTCAGGGTGTCCGCCCACCAGACGGCGACCTCGACCGCCCCCAAGGCCAGCTCGGTCGCCACCCGCTCCGCGGTCGCGTGCACCGCCTGGAACGCCTCGGGGCCTGCTGCCGGAACGGGCGGCACGACCGTGACCGCGCGCAGCCTGCCGTCGGTGAGCACCTGGCGGGACCACAGCGCGGGCGCGGTCAGCTCACCGGTGAACCGCCCCGCGGCCGCGTCGGTCGGGCCGTCATTGACCAGCAGGCCGGGTGTCGTGGTGAAGCCCGCGGGGAGCGTCACGGGGCCACCCCGATAGTCGAGAGGCCCGTGGTCTCCGGGAAACCGAGGGCCAGGTTCATCGACTGGATCGCCGCGCCCGCGGTGCCCTTGGTCAGGTTGTCCACGGCCGTGACGACGACCAGGCGGCCCGCGTCGGCGTCGACGGTGAGCTGGAGGTGGACGGCGTTGCCGCCGACGGTGGCCGACGTGGTCGGCCAGGTGCCCTCCGGGAGCAGGTGCACGAACGGCTCGTCGGCGTAGGCGGCCTGGTAGGCCTTGCGCAGGGTCTGGGCGTCGGCCTGGGTCGGGGCAGAGCAGGTGGCGAGGATGCCGCGGGCCATCGGGACGAGGACCGGGGTGAACGACACCGCGACCGCCGTGCCCGCGGCGCGGCCGAGGTTCTGCGCGATCTCCGGGGTGTGCCGGTGGGTGCCGCCGACGCCGTAGGCGGACGCCGAGCCGAGCACCTCGCTGGCCAGCAGGTGCGGCTTGGGGCCACGACCCGCGCCGGAGGTGCCGCTGACGGCGACGGCCTGGATGTCCGGTTCGACGAGGCCCGCGGCCAGAGCCGGGGCGAGCGCGATACTGACGGCCGTCGGGTAACAGCCGGGCACGGCGACGCGGCGGGCACCGACGAGGGCCGCGCGGGCGCCGGGCAGTTCGGGCATGCCGTAGGGCCACGTGCCCGCGTGGTCGCCGCCGTACCAGCGGGCCCAGTCGTCCGCGCTGGCCAGCCGGTGGTCGGCGCCGCAGTCGACGACCAGCACGTCGGGGTCGAGCGTGGCGGCGATCTCGGCGGAGCGGCCGTGCGGGAGCGCGAGGAACACCACGTCGTGACCGGCCAGGATCTCCGGTGTCGTGTCGGTGAGCACACGGTCGGCCAACGGCACGAGGTGCGGCTGGTGGGCGGCCAAGGGCGTGCCCGCGCTGCCGCCCGCGGTCAGCGCGCCGATCTCGACGCTCGGGTGGCCCAGCAGCAGCCGCAGCAGCTCACCGCCCGCGTACCCGCTGGCACCGGCTACCGCTACTCGCACCGTCATGTGGATAATTATGCACGACGATGCAAGGTCAATCAACGCCCTGGGTGGAGACGACCGCCACGCTGCGCGACCGGCGGTGTCGGCCCTGGTCGCGATCCTGGGCGCAGACGCGGACAGGCGGTGGCCGAGCTGGTCGCGGCGGCGCGCTGCCGGCCGACTACCGGGCCGACCTCACGCCGGTGATGCGCGAGTGGGCGACCGATGCCACCTGCGGCAGCGGCGCGGTGAGCTGCCAGCTCAAGGCGAAGACGGGCACCGATCCGGACCTGCCCACGTACGCATCGAGTCCAGAATGGATGAACAGGAGTTCTTCCCGCGCGAGGGAAACGGCTGGGCGCTACGCGACGACCGATCCGGGCTGGGCGCGCACGTTCGTCCGCGCCCAGCCGAACCTGTCCCCGCTCTCGAAACGCGAGGCGACCAAACACTTCTAGGCGCGCAGCGACGCACCCAACCGCTGTGCAGCCAGCGCGACGGCCGCGTCCCTGGCGGTTGTGGCCTCCTCGCGGGTCAGCGTCCTGTCCTTGGCGCGGAAGCGCAGCGCGTACGCCAGCGACCGCTTGCCATCGCCGACCTGCGTGCCCGTGTAGACGTCGAACATCGACAGGTCTTCGAGCAGTTCGCCGCTGCCTTCGCGCAGCACGGCGGCGACCTCGGCGGCGGGCACCTGCTCGTCCACCACCAGGGCCACGTCCAGCAGCACCGGCGGATACGCCGACACGACCGGCACCGGCCTGCGCTCCACCACCGGAATCGCGGTCAGGTTCAGCTCCATCGCGCACGTCCGCTTGGGCAGGCCGAGCCGTTCCAGCGCCTTCGGGTGCAGCTCGCCGGCGTGCCCGACGACGACGCCGTCCACCGACAGCGCCGCGCCCCGGCCCGGGTGCCACGGGGCGTAGTCGGCCGCGGTGACCTCGACGGCCACCCCGGACGTCTCGGCGACGGTCCTGGCCGCCTGGATCGCGTCCGCCCAGCTGGCCGGTTCGCCCTTGCCCCACCAGCCCGGGCGGACCCGGTGCCCGGTCAGCACCGCGGCGACGTGCACCGACTGGTCGGGCAGCGCAGCGTCCAGGGCGGCGATCTGGGCGTCGGTCGGACGACCGGCGACACCGACCTCGGGCACGTCGTGGTGCTCGGCGTGGGCGATCGCGACCTGCCGGATGGTGAACAGCGACAGGTCGGCGAAACCACGGGAGATGTTGCGCTGCACGGCATCCAGCAGTCCGGGCAGCAGCGTCGTCGCCAACTGGTCGGCGTCGGACTCGAGCGGGTTGAGCACGGTCAGCGTCCGGCGGCGCGGGTCGTCCTCGGGCAGGCCGAGGTCGTCCCACACGCCTGCCGACACGAACGGGAACGGCAGCACCTCGATGTAACCGGCCTCGCCCAGTGCCCGGGACACCGCGCGTTCCCTGCGCTGTGCCGCGGTCAGGCCGCGACCGGCCGGCGCGGGCGGCAGCACCGACGGAATCGTGTGGTAGCCCTCCAGCCGGAGCACTTCCTCGACGAAGTCGGCGGGCTGGTTGAGGTCGGCCCGCCAGCTCGGCGGCGTCGCGATCACGATCGGGGTGCCGTCCTGAGCCGTGTCCACCTCGACGGTGCAGCCGATCTGCTGCAGTCGGCGCGCCGTGACACCCCTGGCGTACGCGACACCGGCGGTGCGGTCGGGCAGACCCATCGGGACGACCACCGGGCCAGGCAGCAGCGGCCTGCCGACGTCGGTGCGGCCGGGCTGGATGTCGCCCTCGCCGTGCCGGGCCAGCAGCCGCGCGGCGAGCTCCAGCGCGGCCGGAGCCACGGCCGGGTCGACGTAGCGCTCGAACCGGCGGGATGCCTCGCTGGGCAGCTTGTGCCTGCGCGCGGTCCGGGCGATCGACGCCGGCTCCCAGGTGGCCGCCTCCAACACGATGTCACTGCTGTCCGAGCGGACCTCGGTGGACGCGCCACCCATCACACCGGCCAGGCTGATCGCGCCGCTCTCGTCGGCGACCACGATGTCGTCCGGGTCGAGCGCGCGCTGCACGTCGTCCAGCGTGGTGAGCTTCTCGCCCGGCTCTGCCCTGCGGATCGTGATGTTGCCGCGCAGCGCTGTCGCGTCGAACGCGTGCAGCGGCTGGCCGATCTCCAACATGACGTAGTTGGTCACGTCGACTGCCAGCGAGATGGACCGGATGCCGGCCAGCATCAGCCGCCTGCGGACCGGCCACGGCGTCGGCGCGGTCGGGTCGATACCGGTGACCCGGCGCATCACGAACCGCGAGCACCCCTGCTGGTCCTCGATGTGCACCGGCCACGCGACGCCCTCGGCGCCGGGCACCTCGGTCGATGCGGGGTCGATGAACGGGATGTCCAGCGCGCACGCCAGTTCCCGGGACAGGCCGCGCACGGACAGCGCGTAGCCGCGGTCCGGCGTGATGGCCAGCTCGATGACGGTGTCGGCCAGTTCGAGCAGCGCGATCGCGTCGGTGCCCGGGCTGGCGGTGCCGCCGGGCAGCACGAGGATGCCGGAGTGTTCCTCGCCCAGGCCCAGTTCGCGGGCCGAGCAGATCATGCCGTCGCTGACGTGGCCGTACGTCTTGCGCGCCGAGATCGCGAAGTCGCCGGGCAGCACGGCACCCGGCAACGCGACGACGACCAGGTCGCCCTCGACGAAGTTCGTCGCACCGCAGACGATCCCGCGTACCGCGTGCTCGGTCGTCGAGTCCTCGGCGACCTGGACCTGGCAGTACCGGATGGGCTTCTTGAACTCCTTGAGCTCCTCGATCTCGACGACGCGACCGACCACGATCGGGCCGGTCGCCTCGCCGAGCTGGGTGACGTCCTCGACCTCGAGACCGACCCGGACGAAGGCTTCGGCGAACCGGTCGGGCAACGAGATGCCGTCGTCGTACTCGGGCAGCTCCAGCCGCTCGGCCAGCCAGGTGACGGGGACTCGCACCGCCTACGCCTCCATTCCGAACGCGGACGTGAAGCGCACGTCGCCTTCGATCATGTCCCGCATGTCGGGCAGTCCGTTGCGGAACATCAGTGTCCGCTCGATGCCCATGCCGAACGCGAATCCCGAGTAGACATCGGGATCGATGCCGCACGCGGCGAGCACGTTCGGGTGCACCATGCCGCTACCGCCCCACTCGACCCAGCCGGGGCCGCCCTTCTTGGCCTCGAACCACACGTCCGGCTCGGCGGACGGCTCGGTGAACGGGAAGAACGACGGCCGCAGCCGGATCTTCGCGTTCGGGCCGAACATCGCCCGCGCGAACGCGTCCAGCGTGCCCTTGAGGTGGGCCATGGTCAGGCCCTTGTCGATCGCCAGCCCCTCGACCTGGTGGAACACCGGGGTATGCGTGGCGTCCAGCTCGTCGGTGCGGAACGTGCGGCCGGGACACACCACGTACAGCGGCGGCTCGCGGGTCAGCATCGACCGGATCTGCACCGGGGACGTGTGCGTGCGCATGACCAGCCCGGAGTTCTCCGGGGCGATGTAGAACGTGTCCTGCATGGTGCGGGCCGGATGGTCCTTCGGGAAGTTCAACGCGTCGAAGTTGAACCACTCGGTCTCCACCTCCGGCCCTTCGGCCACCTCCCAGCCCATCCCGACGAACACGTCGGCGATCCGCTCGGAGATCGTGGTGATCGGGTGCCGCGCGCCCCTCGGGACGCGGTCCCAGGGCAGCGTGACGTCGACGGCTTCCTCGCGCAGCATGTGCTCGTCGCGGCGGGCTTCGAGTTCGGCGTGCCTGCGTTCATAGGCGGCCTTGATCCCGGCCTGCGCCTCGTTGACCCGCTTGCCCGCCTCCGACCGCGCGGCCGGTGGCAGTGCGCCGATCTCGCGGCGGGCCAGCAGTACCGGTGACCGGTCCCCGAGGTGTGCGGGCCTGCGTTCGACCAGCGCGGCCAGCTCGGCCGCGTCGGCGAACGCTTCCTCGGCCCGCTTCACAGCCGACAGCAGGGTCTCCGGCGCGAGCGCCGCGACCTCCTTGGGGTCGTACGGATCGTTTGCTCCGGACATGAGGGGAAACCACTCCTGGCTGGTCGGGCTGGGTGCCGAGCAGGGTCGATCCTACGAGACCGGGCCGCTGGGCCGCCGTCGAGTTACCTGTCGGTCGGTGGAACGTTGCGCCCTCGCCGTCGCGTAGAGGCAAACGGCGGCGGCGGTCGCGAGGTTGAGGCTCTCCGCGCTGCCATGGATCGGCACGCGCAACGCGGTGTCCACGCTGGTCAGCACGTCGGCGGGCAGCCCGTGCGCCTCGCTGCCGAACACCCAGGCCACCGGGCCGGCCAGGTCACCGGCGTCGATCGCGGTGTCCAGGTCGGCGGTGGCGTAGCCGTCGGCGGCGATCAGCCGCAGCCCCGCTGCCCGGCACGCGGCGAACGCGTCGGCCGGTTGCCGGGTCCGCGCGATCGGCAGGTGGAAAAGACTGCCCGCCGACGCCCGCACGCTCTTGCCGTTGTGCGGGTCGACGGTGTCGCCGGCCAGCAGTACGGCGTCCGCGCCCGCAGCGTCGGCCACCCGGATCACGGTGCCCGCGTTGCCGGGGTCGGCGACGCCGTAGAGCACGGTCACCAACAGCGGCGTGCCCGCCAGGACGGCGTCCAGGGGCTGGTCGACCAGGTCGCAGACGGCCAGCACACCCTGGGGGGTGACGGTCTCGGACAGCCCTGCCGCGGCCCGCTCGGTGATCTCGGACACCGGCACCTGGGCATCGTGTCCCGCGCGTACCAGTTCCGGGTTGCGCTCGGCGGCGGCCGCGGTGACGAACAACTCGTGCACGGTGCCGCCACGCCAGGCCAGTGCCTCGCGCACCGCTTGGGCACCCTCGGCGATGAACCGGCCCGCGTCGGTGCGACCGGCTCGTTTCGTCAAGCGCCGCGCAGCGACGACCCGGGGCGTCCGTTCGGTGAACGGAGCCACCCCGGGTCGGCTGATCAGCTCTGCCATGGGCGGTGCTACGACCGGCAGGATCAGGCCGAGGCCTTGTCCTGGCTGCCCTGTGCGTCGGCGTGCTCGCGGGCCAGGTCGACCAGCGCGGTGAACGCGGTGGGGTCGCTGACGGCGAGCTCGGCGAGGATCTTGCGGTCGACCTCGATACCCGCGCCCTTGAGACCCTGGATGAAGCGGTTGTACGTCAGGCCGTTCTGACGAGCGGCGGCGTTGATCCTGGTGATCCACAGCTGCCGGAAGTCGCCCTTGCGCGCCCGGCGGTCCCGGTACGCGTAGTTGAGCGAGTGGAGCATCTGCTCCTTGGCCTTGCGGTACAGCCGCGAGCGCTGGCCGCGGTAGCCGCTGGCCATTTCCAGGGTGGTGCGGCGCTTCTTCTGGGCGTTGACCGCCCGCTTCACGCGTGCCACGGTGAAAGTCCTGTCCGGTCTCGTGGGGCCAGTAGTACGCCCCGGATGTGCATGACGGTGCTGGGTGAGTCGGTCAGCGGCCGAGCAGGCGGTTGATGCGCTTGACGTCGCTGTGCGCGACCTCGGTGGTGCCCGAGAGGCGGCGGGTCAGCTTGCTGGACTTCTTCTCCAGGATGTGCCGCTTGCCGGCCTTCTCGCGCAGCACCTTGCCAGTCGCGGTCACCTTGAACCGCTTGCTGGACCCGCTGTGCGTCTTGTTCTTGGGCATGTTGTCGTCGTCCTCGTGTTCGCGCGACTGTCGGTGTGACGGTCACTCCTGGCCGGAGATCTCGCCTTCGCTCCGGTCGGTGGTCTCGGCGGCGCCGTCCTGAGCGGCCACAGCGGCCTTGTCTCGCTGCTGCTGCTGTAGCGCCTGGTCGTGCTGCTGCTTCACGGTCTTGTGCGGCGCCAACACCATGATCATGTTGCGGCCGTCCTGCTTCGGCGAAGCCTCGACGAAGCCCAGGTCGGCGACGTCGTCGGCCAACCGCTGCAGCAGTCGGAAGCCGAGCTCGGGCCGGGACTGCTCACGACCACGGAACATGATGGTCACCTTGACCTTGTTCCCGTGCGAGAGGAAGCGGGCGACATGGCCCTTCTTCGTCTCGTAGTCGTGCGAGTCGATCTTCGGCCGGAGCTTCTGCTCCTTGATCACGGTGAACTGCTGGTTGCGGCGCGACTCACGTGCCTTCTGGGCGCTCTCGTACTTGAACTTCCCGTAGTCCATGAGCTTGGCCACGGGAGGGCGCGCCTGGGGTGCGACCTCAACGAGATCGAGATCCGATTCCTGAGCGAGTCGCAGGGCGTCCTCGATGCGGACGATGCCGACCTGCTCACCCGCGGGTCCGACCAGGCGGACTTCGGGGACGCGGATGCGATCGTTGATGCGCGGCTCGGTGATGCGCGGCTCGGGGCTGATGGGGCCTCCTCGGTTCGAGGGTTGTGGTCGTCGCGGCCGACGGCGTCGCGGTGCCCCTGTACGGCCAAAAGCCCCGTCGCCCGAAGGCTGAACGGGGCCGCTGCCGAACCGATCGCCCCGATGCGCGGACGCATCGGAACTCCGTGAGCCGGTCGCCGGAGCGACGCGACTTCGGTACCGGACCCGGCCGCCTCGTGATGGACGACTCGGGTGGGAGCGGACTCCACTTGCCGACCACTCCACTCACGCGGAGGCTTCCCCGCTTGCGCGGGGATCGGTCGCACCTGTCAGGGTACCAGCATGGCCGACCTGCCCGCCGCTCCCGACCCATCCCCCGACGTCCGCGACCTCGCCGACGTGCCCAGCGTCGAGGTCATCAGCCGGGCGGCGGTGCTGCTGATGTCGGCCGCCGCCGAGCGCCTTGGCCTGTCCGCCGACGACCCGGCCGCCGCCGAGCACCGGGATCTGGACGAGGCGCGCAGGCTCATCACCGCGCTCGCCGGCCTGGTCACGGCCTCGGCCGAGTACCTGGGCCCGCACGCCGGGCCGCTGCGGGACGGCCTGCAGGCGTTGCAGCGGGCCTTCCGCGAGGGCTCGGTCGTGCCGGACGAGCCCGGCGCCGGTCCCGGCGAGAAGTACACCGGCCCCGTGTACTAGTCCCTTGCTAGTCCAGGACCGCCAGCGCGTCGATCTCGACCAGCAGGCCCTTGGGCAGCCCCACGTACACCGTGGTCCGGGCCGGGTAGGGCTCGGTCACGTGCTCGGCCATGAACTCGCCGTAGACCTTGTTCAGCTCATCGAAGTGCGCGGTGTCGGTCAGGTAGACGCGGACCATCACGACGTCGTCGAAACTCGCCCCACCGGCCGCCAGCACGGCTGCCACGTTGGACAGGGTCCGGCCGGCCTGGTCGGCGACGGTGGGACCGGCGAGCTGACCGCTCGGGTCCATCCCGACCTGGCCCGCGACCTGCACCACATTGCCCTTGCGGACCCCCTGCGCGAACGCCGCCACCGGGTTGGGGGCGTCGTCGGTGCGCAGCTCCGTCTTGGCCATCGGCCGTCCTCTCCGTCGTCGTGCGGGTCGATCGTCGTGCGGTCATCGTCTGCGAGTCGGTCGTCGTGCGGGTCGACCGTCGTGCGAGTCGGTCGTCGTGCGGGTCGGTCGTCGTGCCGGCACGGGATACTCGTCGCACCCTACGCAACGGAGGTAGCCGCCCATGGGCCTGCCGGGGATCGACGCCGACGCGCTGACCATGATCCGTGCCGAGGTGGTGGACTGGCGGTTCAAGGGTCTGCCGGACTCGGTGTTCGGCCGCACGATCGGCGAGGTGGCGGACGCGCGGCTGGACGTGTTCGACGACGGTTTCGTCGGGCCGCTGCTGGTGATCGACGAGGCCGCGCTGACCCACAACCTGACCACGATGGCCGACTGGTCCGCCCGGCACGGCATGTCGCTGGCGCCGCACGGCAAGACCACGATGGCCCCGCAGTTGTTCGCCCGGCAGCTCGACCTGGGTGCCTGGGGCATGACCGCGGCGAACATCAGCCAACTGCGGGTGTACCGGGCATTCGGGGTGCGGCGGGTGTTGCTGGCCAACGAGATCGTGGACGCGGCCGGGCTGCGCTGGCTGGCCGGTGAGCTGGCTCGCGACGAGGACTTCGAGTTCTACTGCTGGGTCGACTCGCTGGCGGGTGTGGGACTGCTGGACGAGGGCCTGCGCGCGGCGAACGCGACCCGGCCGGTCGACGTGCTGATCGAGCTCGGCGCGCACGGCGCGCGGTCGGGGGTGCGGGCCGTCGAGGAGGGCACCGTGGTCGCGGCCGCGGTGGCCGCGAGTCCGGTGCTGCGGCTGGCCGGGGTGGCCGGTTATGAGGGCGTGGTCGGCCACGGGCCGTCGGTCGCGTCGATGGCCGCGGTCGGGCACTACCTGGAACGAATGCGGACGCTGGTCGAGCGGACCGCGGACCTGACCGAAGTGCCCGAGTTGATCGTGTCGGCAGGCGGCAGCGCGTACTTCGACGTGGTGGTCGACGTGCTGGGCCGGGAGTGGCCTGCCGGGCTGAACGTGCGGCCGGTGCTGCGCAGCGGCGCGTACCTCACCCACGACGACGGCTTCTACCAGGGGGTCTCGCCGCTGGGCGAGTCGCTCCGGCTGCCGGACGCCGAGCCGTTGCGGGCCGCGTTCACGGCGTGGGCGCAGGTGACCTCGGTGCCCGAGCCCGATCTGGCGCTGCTCACGATGGGCAAGCGGGACGCGCCCTACGACGAGGGCATGCCGGTGCCCCGGGTGCTGCGTACCCGAGCCGGCGATGTCGGACCGCTGACCGGGTGCCGGGTGAGCAAACTGGCCGACCAGCACACGTTCCTGGTGCCCGAACGGGACGGCGACGGACTGGCGGTCGCGGTCGGCGACTGGGTCGGCTTCGGGTTGTCGCATCCGTGCACCACGTTCGACAAGTGGCAGCTGATCCCGGTGGTCGACGGCACGACCGTGGTGGACCTCGTGCGCACGTACTTCTGATGGCGCACGACCTGGTACTGGCCGGTGCGACCGTCGTGGACGGCACCGGCGCGCCCGGCTACCGCGCGTCGGTGGGCGTGCGGGCGGGGCGGATCGCGGAGATCGGCGACGGGCTGTCCGGCAACCGTGTCGTGGACGCGGCCGATCTGGTGCTCACGCCCGGGTTCATCGACATGCACTCGCACTCCGATCTGGTACTGCTCACCGAACCGGCTCATCTGGCCAAGGTGTCGCAGGGTGTGACGCTGGAGGTGATCGGTCAGGACGGCCTGTCCTACGCCCCGGTGGACGACGACGTGCTCGCGCTGCTGCGGGACCAGTTGACCGGGTGGAACGGCGATCCGGCCGGGTTCGACTGGAACTGGCGGTCGGTGGCGGAGTACCTGCACCGGCTGGACGCGGGCATCGCGGTGAACGCGGCCTACCTGGTGCCGCAGGGCACCGTGCGGATGCGTCGCGTCGGCTGGGCGGACCGCCCGGCGAGTCCCGCGGAACTGGACACGATGCGCTCGGACGTGGCCACCGCGCTGGCCGAGGGCGCGGTCGGCATGTCGTCCGGCCTGACGTATCCGCCGGGGATGTACGCGAACACGGCCGAACTGATCGAGCTGTGCCGGGTGGTCGCGGCCGCGGGCGGTTACTACAGCCCGCATCATCGCGGGTACGGCGCCGGCGCCGTGGCGCATTTCGCCGAGATGATCGACGTGGCGCGGCAGTCGGGTGTCGCGCTGCACCTCGCGCACGCGACGATGAACTTCCCGGTCAACGCGGGCCGCGCGGGCGAACTGCTGGCGTTGCTGGACTCCGCGACCGACTGCGACATCTCGCTGGACACCTATCCCTACCTGGCGGGCGCGACCTATCTGGCCGCGCTGCTGCCGAGCTGGGCGGCCGAGGGCGGGCCTGCCGTCACCCTGGCCCGACTGTCCGATGTGGATACTCGGGCGCGGATTCTGCAGGCCATCGAGGAAACCGGGTCGGATGGTTGTCACGGGGTGCCGGTCGACTGGGACACGATCGAGGTGAGCGGGGTGCGGCAGCGGCGCAACGCGCAGCTGGTCGGGCACAGCATCGCCGCGTCGGCCGCACGGCTGGGGGTGCCTGCCGGCGAGCTGTATCTGGACGTGTTGCGCGACGAGGAACTGGGCACGTCGTGCCTGATGCACGTGGGCGACGAGGACAACGTGCGCACGATCATGCGGCACCGCACGCACACCGGCGGCAGCGACGGGCTGCTGGTCGGCGACCGGCCGCACCCGCGCGGCTGGGGTACGTTTCCCCGCTACCTCGGCCGGTACGTGCGCGAACTCGGCGTGCTGGACCTGGCCGAATGTGTCGCGCATCTGACGTCGCGACCGGCACGGCGGCTCGGACTGACCGACCGTGGGGTGGTGCGGATCGGTGCCGTGGCCGATCTCGTGTTGTTCGACCCGGACACCGTCGGCGACACGGCGACCTTCGCCGAGCCGCGCAACCAGGCAGGCGGGATCCACACCGTGCTGGTCAACGGCGTCGCCGTGCTCGACGACGGCAGGCCGACCGGGGCCCTGCCGGGCCACTCGATCCGAGGGAGCGCGTATGGCGTTCGTGGGTAGCTACACGCCCGACGGCCTCACCGTCGCCGACGTCGACGCCACCGGCGCGTTGACAGTGACGGCGACCGTGGGCGTGCCGGACGTGTCGTGGCTGGCGACCCGCGGCCGGTTGCTGTACGCGACGAACGAGCACGACGGCGGCTCCGTCACCGTGCTGGACGCGCAAACCCTCGCGGTGCTGGGAGTCCGGTCCGTCGACGGCGACGCGCCGACGCACCTGAGCGTGCACCCGGGCGGTGACTCGCTACTCGTCGCGAACTACGGGTCGGGCAGTGTCACGGTGTTGCCGCTGCGCGCGGACGGCACGCTCGGACCGCCGACCGACGTGGTCCGGTACGGCTCCGGGTCGCACCCGCATCAGGTGGTGACCGACCCGGACGGGCACTGGGTGCTGGTCGTGGACCTGGGCACGGACTCCGTGCACGTGTACCAACTGGCCGGCGGCAGGCTGCGGCGGCGGCAGCGCGTCGAGGCCGGACAGGGGCCGCGGCACCTCGTGTGGCATCCGGACCGCACGCGGGCGTACCTGGTGTGCGAGAACGCTCCCCAGGTCATCGCGTACTCCTGGCACGACGGCACGTTGACGCCGCTCGGCACCTGCCGGATCGCCGAGGACGGCTATCCCGGCGAGGGCGTCGTGTCGGCCGACGGCCGATTCCTTTACGTCACCAACCGCGGCCCCAACACCGTCACGACGTTCGCGCTGGACGGCTTTTCCCTGGTGGACACCACTTCGACGGGTGGTGACTGGCCCCGGCATGCCACGCTCACCCCGGACGGGCGACGGCTGTACGTGGCCAACCAACGATCCGGCACGGTCACCTGGCTGCCGCTCGACCCGAAGAGCGGCCGACCGGGCCCGGTCGGCGGGACGACGACGATGAAGGCGGTCGCGGTGGTGTTGTTCGAGTGACTGATTTCGATCTGCTGCTCCCCAAGCCCGTTTCGGTCAGCCCGACCGAGGGTGTGCACGCGGTCGGGTCGGTGGTCGGCGTCGACGACGGCACCGCGACGGCGGGCGCGTGGCTGGCGCGGGCACTGGGATCGCGTGTCTCGGACGACGGGCCGATCCGGTTCCGGCTCGATCCGGCCGTCGTACCGCACGCCGAGGGCTACCGCCTGGAGATCACGCCCGACCAGGTGCTCGTACTGGCGGCCGACGCGGCCGGGGCGCACTACGCGGCCCAGACGCTGCGGCAACTCGCCGGGCCGGACGCGTTCCGGGCGGCGGCGCGCGGTGGGTGGACGCTGCCGTGCGGTGTGGTCGCCGACCATCCGCGGTTCGGCTGGCGAGGCTGTCTGCTGGACGTGGCCCGGCACTTCCTGCCCAAGGCCGACGTGCTGCGGTTCGTCGATCTGCTGGCCGCGCACCGGATGAACGTGCTGCACCTGCACCTGACCGACGACCAGGGCTGGCGGCTCGAAGTGCCCGGGCTGCCCCGGCTGACCGAGATCGGCGGCTGGCGCACCGAGTCGACCGTCGGCAGTCCGCCCGCGGGTCGACTCGACGGCACTCCGCACGGCGGCTACTACACGACGGCGGACCTGCGGGAGATCGTGGCGTACGCGGCGGAACGCGCGATCACCGTGGTGCCCGAGGTGGACGTGCCAGGTCACACGCAGGCCGCGATCGCCGCGTACCCGGAACTGGGCAACACCGGCGAACAGCTGCCGGTGTGGACGTCGTGGGGCATCTGCGAGAACGTGCTCAACGTCGAGGAGTCCACCGTGGACTTCTTTCGGGCGGTGTTCGACCACGTGGTGGACGTGTTCCCCAGCGGGGTGATCGCCGTCGGCGGGGACGAAGTGCCGCTGACCCAGTGGAATACCAATGAGCGCGCGCTGCGCAAGCGGGCGGAGCTGGGGCTGCGCACGGTCGCCGAGCTGCACGGCTGGTTCGTGCAGCAGATCGTGGACCACCTGGCCGCGCACGGCAGGCGCGCGCTGGGCTGGGACGAGATCGCCGGGGTCGGGCCGGTCGCCGACACCACGGTGATCGCGTCGTGGCGGGGTGAGCGGGCCGGTGTCGAGGCCGCCGCTGCCGGGTTCGACGTGGTGATGTGCCCGGAGCAGCACGTGTACCTCGACCACCGGCAGTCCGCCGATCCGGACGAGCCGATCCCGGTCGGGAGCGTGCACACGCTCGACGACGTCTACCGCTACGAGCCGGTGCCCGCGGCGCTCACCGGACCGGACGCGGCCCATGTGCTGGGTGCGCAGGCCCAGGTGTGGACCGAGCACTTGGACTCGGCTCGGCGCGTGGACTATGCGGCCTTCCCTCGGCTGGCGGCGTTCGCGGAGGTCGCCTGGAGCCCGGCCGAGCACCGCGATCCGGCCGACTTCCACCGGCGGCTCACCCGGGAGCACCTGGCTCGGCTCGACGCGCTCGGCGTCGAGTACCGGCCAGTGGCCGGGCCGCACCCCTGGCAGCGACGGCCCGGCGTACCCGGTCGCCCTAGATGAGCCGAGCGCGCAGCTGCTCGACCGCGGCAGCGACGATCGCGGGTGCCCCGGTCTCGACACCGTGCAGCAGGTCGTACACCGGCGCGAACCGCCAGTAGAACCGCAGCCGGGCGGGGTGCACGGGCCTGCCGTACGCGGCCACCAGCCGCTCCATCCGCGTCTGTCCCAGCAGCGGCAGCAGACCCGCGAAGTCGACGGCCGGGTCGCCGACCGTGGCGTCCTCGAAGTCGATCAGGCCGACGACCCGGCCGTCGTCGGCCACGATGACGTGTTCGGGTGCGAGGTCGCCGTGCACCAGCGTCGGGACGAAGCCGTCGGCGGCGGCGCGAAAGGCACCATACTCCCTGGTCAGGGCTGTGCGGGTACCTTCGTCCAGCAGCGGCAGCGCGTGTTCGGTGGCCTCGGCCCAGGTCTGTGCGCGCTGGTCGCGCCATTCGGTGGCCGTGCCCGCCACGCCGAGTGTGTCCCGTGCCACGTCGACGGGAAAGCCGTGCAGCTCGCGCAGGATGTCGGCGAGGGCCAGCCAGCCGTCGGCGGCGGTGAGCGGGCGGCCCGCGATCAGCGGGTAGCCGATGCAGCTGCCCTCGTCCCAGGCACCGAAGAAGTCCGGCTCGGGCACCCGGAACGACACCGCGGCCGCCACCTTGGGCAGCAGCGCGGCCTCCTTGCGGTGCGCGGCGGCGACAGCGGCATTCCGGGCGAATCGGAGGATGTGGTCGTCGTCCACCAAAAGGTGAAAGCACCCCACCCGCCCAGGATCTGCCGGACCGCGGCCATGCGCACAGACGTTAGCGGCAGCGGCGCGGGTAGCGTGCCCGAAGTGAACAACGCGATCGGACCGGCACGCACCGCGTGCCACGGCTGCCGGGCCGTCAGCTACGACATGGTCGGCGAGGACAACGCACAGCGTCAGCGGCCGATCATGCTCGTCGGCGACGGACAGGTCATGCGCGAGGTCATGCCCGGCATGATGGTCAGCCAGCCCTGCCCGGTCTGCGGGAAGTCCGAGGACGGCGGCTGGGTGGACGGGTTCGTGGTGCCCGCGTAGCCGCAGGTAGGGTGGTAGCGGACCGTAACCGGTGTCAGTGGCCAGTCCGGCCGGTGTCCGCCTGGGCGGCCCGTTCGCATCCCGACCCGGAGGAACAGCATGACCCAGGCCCCCACCGCCCAGTTGATGTCCGGCACCGAACTCGCCCGGTCGATCGTCGCGCGGTCGGCGGAGCGCGCCGCCGAGTTCACCCGCCGCACCGGCACCGAGCCATGCCTGGCCACAGTGCTCGTCGGCGACGACCCCGCGTCGGCCACCTACGTGCGGATGAAGCAGAACCGCAGCCGCAAGGCGGGCATCGCGTCCCGGCACGTGGCCCTGCCCGACACGACCACGACGGCGCAACTGGTGGACACGATCGACTCGCTGTCCACCGACCCGTCCGTGCACGGCATCCTGCTGCAGCATCCGGTGCCCGACGGCATCGACGAGCGCGCCGCATTCGAGGCGATCAACCCGGCCAAGGACGTCGACGGCGTCACCATGCACTCGTTCGCGGCGATGGCGTTCGACGAGCCGGGCTTCGCGTCCTGCACGCCCGGCGGCATCCTGCGGCTGCTCGACCACTACCAGGTCGACCTGGCCGGCAAGCACGCCGTGGTGATCGGCCGCAGCCCGATCCTCGGCAAGCCGGCCGCGATGCTGCTGCTCGCCCGCAATGCCACGGTGACCATCTGCCACTCGCGCACCCGGGACCTGCCCGACGTGGTGCGCACCGGTGACGTCGTGGTCGCCGCGGTAGGCAAGCCCGAGTTCGTGCGCGGCGACTGGCTGCGCGAGGGCGCCGTCGTGGTGGACGCGGGCTACAACGAGGGCAACGTCGGTGACGTGGCCTTCGACGAGGCCGCCCAGCGGGCCTCGCTGATCACGCCGGTGCCCGGCGGTGTCGGCCCCATGACCATCGCCCTGCTGCTGGAGCAGACCGTGAGCGCGGCCGAGCGGCAGGCCGAGACCGTCAGCTGATCGGCCACTGGCAAGTCGACCATCCAACGGCCGACCGGCGCACACCTTGCGAGATGGCCCCCCAACGGTCCATCGGCGCGCGCTTCCTGACCGGCCGAACCGGCCGAGTCGTGCGCCCACGGTGGTAGTCCAACCGCATGATCAGTTCGCCCCCACGTGGCGTTCGCTGGCCGCCGAACGGCCGGCTCGCGCATTCGCTTCCGAGTTGGCCGTCGAATGGCCAGGTCGCTGGGTTGTTCGGCATGAGCTGGCCACACGACGGTCAGCTCGCATACGCGCGGTTCCCTGCTCGCCGTCGAAACGCCAGCCCACAGACACATTCGAGTCGGCCACCCAACGGTCGACTCGCGATACTCGGCGCCGACTTTGGCGTTCAACGCTCGACTCGCGCACGTGATGGCCCGTTGGCCGCCGAACGGTCGGCTCGCAGTGGCCGCTTCCGATTTGACATTCGATGAGTTCAGACCCGCGCAGCGGAATCGCGCTCAATGCCTCTCTCGTACCTGGTCAGGACCATCCCACCGGGAAACGTCCGCGTCTGCATCAGGTTCAGGTTCACCCAGCTGTCCAGCATGGTGAAGAACGGCGTGCCGCCGCCCACCAGGACCGGATGGGTGACGATCTCGTACTCATCGACCAGCCCAGCCCGCATGGCCGCCCCGGCCAGCGTTGCACCACCGATCCTCATCGGCCCGCCGTCCTCGGCCTTGAGCCGGGTGATCTCGGCGATCGCGTCGCCAGTCACTATCCGGGTGTTCCAGTCGACCTTGTCGATCGTCGTGGAGGAGAACAGCACCTTCGGCGTGTCCCGCCAGTTCCGCGCGAACTCGATCTCCGCCGGAGTGGCGCCCGGCCGCTGGTCACCGGTCGGCCAGTAGGAACTCATCGTCTCCCACAGCCTGCGCCCGTACAGGAACAGGTCGATCGCCTGCTCCTGCTCGAGCCACCACTGGAACAGCTCGTCACTCGGCCCGCTCCAGCCAAGGTCGCCGCCGGCCGCGGCGATGTAGCCGTCCAGGCTCAGGTTCATACCGTAGATCAGTCTCCGCATGGCGCCATCCTTCCGTCAGTCGGTCTGAGGCGTACAGACAGGCGCGACGCAGGGAACTCATCGGTGCGAGCTCTCGGCTCGCACAGATAGTCCTCATGTTCCGGACGCGGCGTGGTGTACGCACTCGAACCCCCACGGATCACAACGAACAGCTCCACCCAGCTACGGCGCAAGCTCCTCCCTTCAACTACCGCAGCACACGCGTCATCCTCCGATGCTCTTGCTGGGGCCGGAACTTCCCAGATCCAATTCCGGTCAAGCCCCGACCAATGCCGCGCACCCCAACAATTATTTGGGAGACACGCCTTGGCCGCCGAGCGGTCGGCTGACAATGTCCGATTCCGATGTGGCGTCCAATGATCGGCTCGCGGGTGTGGTCCGAATCAGCCACCCAACGGTCAGCTCGCGCACTGCTGCCGAGTTGGCCGTCGAATGGCCAAGTTGCTGGGATGTTCGGTATGAGCTGGCCACACGACGGTCAGCTCACATCCGCGCGGTTCCCTGCTCGCCCTCGAAACGCCCGCCCGCAGCCATGGTTCGAGTCGGCCACCCAACGGTCAGCTCGCGATAATCGCTGCCGATGTGGCATTCGACGATCGGTTCACGGGCAAGCGATAACGAGTTGGCCGCCGAACGGTCGGCTTGCGGTCCTCGTTTCCGAGTTGACCAGCGAATGGTCGAGTTGTTGGTGGTCCGGCATCAGTTGGCCCCACAATGGTCGGCTAGCAGGCGCGTGGTTTCTTGTTCGTCGTTGAAATGTTGGTGCACGGGCGTGGTTCGAGTTCCCCGCCCAGCGGTCAGCTTGCGGTACTCGTTTCCAGGTTGGCATTGAATGGTCGGTTCGCGCGCACGCGGTTTCCGATCGGCCGCCGAAGGGTCGGTTCGCGCGCGGGCGATTTGGGTTGACCGCTCGACGGGTGCCTCGCATGCAGGTGATTTCGAGCTGGGCCGCCGAGCAGTCGGTTCGCGCGCATGGTCCGAGTAGTCCGCCGAATGGTCGGCTTGCCCCGTTCCGAGTCGGCCATTGAACGGCCGAGCGTCAGGCCGAGATCGTCAACTGATCGTCCACAGGTCCGGGTCGATCGCTCGCACGTTGATGCCGACCAGGTGCCACTCGTCCACGACGGGGGTGGCAGCCCCGCTGGTCACCAGCGGGTCGGTCGCGACGATCCGGTCGGCCTCGGCCCGGTCGGCGCAGCGCAGCACATACGCGGTCGCCCCGCCGACCGAGCCGCCGAGCAGGATCGCGTCGCGCTCGATCAGCGATTCGACGAACGGCTCGTGGTCCGGGGCGGGGCGACCGGTTGGCCGCAGCCACACCAGGTAGTACCCGGTCATCGCACCGTCTTGCGCTGGTAGAGGCGCTTCGCCCAGACGTAGCCCAGCGCTGCGATGCCGGCGCACCAGGCGATGGCGATCACCCAGTCCGAACCGATCGGCGTGCCCAGTAGCAGGCCACGCAGCGTCTCGATGATCGGCGTGAACGGCTGATACTCGGCGAACCACCGCAGCACGGTCGGCATCGAGCCGGTCGGGACGAAACCACTGCCCAGGAACGGCAGCAGCACCAGGAACATCGGCAGGTTGCTCGCCGACTCGACGCTGTCGCTGACCAGTCCCAACGCGACGGACAGCCAGGTGAGCGCGAACGAGACCAGCAGGATCATGCCGAGCGCGGCCAGCCACTGCAGTGGGCTCGCCGACGGCCGGAACCCGATCCCGATCGCGATGCCGGTCACCACGATCACCCCGAGCACCACCTGGACGAGACTGCCCAGCACATGCCCGGTGAGCACGGACGCCCGGGAGATGGCCATGGTGCGGAAGCGGGCGATGATGCCCTCGGTCATGTCCATCGCGACCGAGATCGCGGTGCCCTGCGCGGCCGACGTGAGGGTGAGCAGCAGGATGCCGGGCGTCAGGTAGTTCACGTACTGCGCGCGACCGTCACCGGCGCCTAACCCCGCGCCCAGCGTGCCACCGAACACGTAGACGAACAGCAGCAGCATGACCACCGGGAGCCCGACGAGCATGATCGTCATCGACGGGTAGCGCTGCAGGTGGCGGATCTTGCGGCGCAGCATGGTCGCCGAGTCGGTGACCGCCAGGGACATGGTCGTCATGAGGGCACTCCTTGGTGACCGGTGAGGGCGAAGAAGACATCGTCGAGATCCGGGGTGTGGATGGCCAGCCGGTCCACCTCGATCGAGGCGTCGCGCAGCTGGTCGAGCAGGGCGTGCACCGACTTGACGTCGCCGTCGCCGGGCACCTGCAGCGCCAGCGCCTCGTCATCGCGGACGGCGGGGTCCAGCAGGCGGGCCGCGGAGTCCAGCTCACGCGGGCCGGCGAAGTACAGGCTGACGTGTCCACCCGGGATGCGGCGCTTGAGCTCGGCGGGCGTGCCCTGGGCGACCAGCGTGCCGCGGTCGAGCACGGCGACGCGGTCGGCCAGTTCGTCGGCCTCGTCCAGGTACTGCGTGGTCAGGAAGATCGTCACACCGTCCGCGACGAGTCCTCGGATGATGTCCCACATGTCCCTGCGGCTACGCGGATCCAGCCCGGTGGTCGGCTCGTCGAGGAAGATCAGCCTCGGGTTGCCGACCAGCGTCATCGCGAGGTCGAGCCTGCGGCGCATACCGCCCGAGTAGGTCGCGGCCTGCCGCCCGCCCGCGTCCACCAGGTCGAAGCGTGCCAGCAGTTCCGTCGCCCGCCGCCTGCACTCGCTGCGACCCAGATGGTGCAGGTCGCCCATCAGCCGCAGGTTCTCCGCGCCGGTGAGCAGGTTGTCCACCGCGGAGAACTGGCCGGTGACACCGATCCCGGCCCGCACGCCGTCCGGGTCGCCGGTCAGGTCGTGGCCCGCGACGAACGCCCTGCCGCCATCGGCCGGGACCAGGGTGGAGAGGATCTTCACCACGGTCGTCTTGCCCGCGCCGTTCGGGCCGAGCAGCGAGAAGACCGTTCCCTCGGTGACCTCGAGGTCGATCCCGTCGAGCACTACCTTGTCGGCGAACGATTTCCGGAGCCCGGTCGCCGAGATCGCGAGCTTGGTCGGCGCGGTGATGGTCAACATGTCCCCTCCTGGAATTGGTGCGGCGTGGTCAGGCACGCCGGATCACGACGTCGCCGTAGCTGGTGCGGGCCTGGATGTCGACGGTCTCGTCGGTGGCCGCCGGCCGGTCGGTGGTGTCCAGGTCGTTGCGGACCCTGCCGAACTGGGTCGACACATCCAGCCGGGCCGCCGTGCCCTGATGGATGCCGACCTCGATCTGGCCGATAGCGGTGGACAGCGACGCCGTGCCGCGCACCACGTCGCCGATCACCACGCTGCCGTTCGCGGTGTTCGCCGTGACGGAAGCGTTCGCGCGGTCGACGGTGACGTCGCCGTTGGCCGCCTTGACCCGCAGTTCGCCGGTGATCGCGCCGATCCAGTTGTCGCCGTTGGAGTTCTTCAGCACGGCACTGCCGTCGATCGAGCCCACGTGGATCCGGCCGGACCCGGTGGTGATGTCGGCCTTGCCGACCACGCGGTCCACCACGACCGCGCCTGCCCCGGTGCGCAGTTCGACCTGCCCGGTCCGGTCGAGCTGGATGTCGCCCGCTGAGGTCTTGATGCGGCAGTCACCGAGGCCGCCCTGGACGCGGAACTCGCCCATGGCCGCTTCGGCCTGCAGGCTGGAGCCCGTGGGCAGCTCGATGTCCACCGCGACCGACCCGGTGCGGCCGAACAGGCCGAGATTGCGGGCTCGTGGCGTCCGGACCAGCAGCGTGCCACCGGTGAACTCCACGCGGGTCTCCCCGGCCACTCGCACGTCCTGGTCGCGGGAGGGGTCCGACGGCCGCACGTCGACGACGGTGTCCGAGCGGTCGCTCGCCCTGATCTGGATGGATCCGACGACCACGTCGAGGGTGGCGGAAATCGGCTCCGGGGTGTCGAAAGTAGGCATGGCGGTACCTCCGAAAGGGGTTGGTGAGCAATCCCCGCAGGTCGGGGACGAAGTCCCCGCAGGTCGGGGACGAAGTGATGAAGTGAGGTGTGGCGAGTGGGTTAGCGGACCCAGCCCGTGTAGCGCTGGCCGCCCGGCCACGACGCGCGACTGTCCGGCCCGCGCGGGGCAGACCGCCGGTTGCCGTCGTCGGACTCCAGCGCGGCCGCCGCGGCCCGGACGAGCCACGCGTTGACGGAGAGCCCGGCTTGGCCGGCCGCGTCCTCGATCCGGCTCTTCAGGTTCTCGCCGAGCCGGAAGTTGATCCGGGCGGTGGCGCCTTCGTCGCCATCGGGCGCCACTGATGGCGTCACGGTCTCCTGGGTCTCGTAGGGGACCTCCGGCGGCGGTGGCGTCACCACGAACGCGGGCTCGCGACCCCGGATGCGCAGTTCGACGGAGCCTGGCGCCAGGTCGCGGGTGATCTCGTCTGCCGCTGCCGACAACGTGTCCAGCAGGGCAAGCCGCACCGCCGACTCCAGCGGGGCGGTGAGCCGCTCGGCCAGGGCACGAGCGTCCTCGCCGCCGGCTTCGGCAGCCACCGCCAGCTGCTGGCGGAGGGCGGTGATGTACGGCGTGAGCTCCATGACGCCATCATGGCACCACTATGGCGCCATTGCAAGTAGCTATGGCACACCGTGGCGCCAACTGGCGCCACGGTGGCGACGCTCAGCCGACGGTGGCCAGCTCGGTGTTCAGCACGCGACCCAGGAACTGGCCCGTGTAGCTGTCCGGCGTGGCCGCGATGTCCTCCGGGGTGCCCTCGGCGATCACCAGACCGCCGCCGTTGCCACCCTCCGGGCCCATGTCGATGATCCAGTCGGAGGTCTTGATGACGTCCAGGTTGTGCTCGATCACGATCACCGTGTTGCCCTTGTCGACCAGGCCGTTGATGACCCCGAGCAGCTTGGCGATGTCCTCGAAGTGCAGGCCGGTGGTGGGCTCGTCCAGGATGTAGACCGTGCTGCCGGTGGACCGCTTCTGCAGCTCACTGGCCAGCTTCACGCGCTGCGCCTCACCACCGGACAGCGTCGGCGCGGGCTGGCCCAGCCGGACGTAGCCGAGACCGACGTCGACCAGCGTCTTGAGGTGCCGGTGGATCGCGTTGATCGGCTCGAAGAACTCGGCTGCCTCCTCGATCGGCATGTCGAGCACGTCGGCCACCGTCTTGCCCTTGTAGTGCACCTCCAGGGTCTCCCGGTTGTACCGGGCGCCCTTGCACACCTCGCACGGCACGTACACGTCGGGCAGGAAGTTCATCTCGATCTTGATCGTGCCGTCGCCCGCGCACGCCTCGCAGCGGCCACCCTTGACGTTGAACGAGAACCGGCCCGGCTGGTAGCCGCGCACCTTGGCCTCGGTGGTGGAGGCGAACAGCTTGCGCATGTGGTCCCACACACCGGTGTAGGTGGCCGGGTTCGACCTGGGCGTGCGCCCGATCGGCGACTGGTCGACCTGCACGAGCTTGTCCACCAGGTCGACGCCCTTGATCCGGGTGTGCCGGCCGGGCACCTGGCGGGCGCCGTTGAGCTTGTTCGCCAGCACCGTGGCCAGGATGTCGTTGACCAGCGTGGACTTGCCCGAGCCGGACACGCCAGTGACCGTCACCAGGCTGCCCAGCGGGAACGACACGTCGATGTCCCGCAGGTTGTGCTCGCGGGCACCCACGACGGTCAGTTGGCGCTTGCGGTCGATCGGCCTGCGGATCGCGGGCAGGGGGATCTCCCTGCGGCCGGACAGGTAGGCACCCGTCAGCGACCGCTTGTTCGCCAGCAGTTGCTTGTAGGTACCGCTGTGCACGACCTCGCCGCCGTGCTCGCCCGCGCCCGGACCGATGTCCACGATCCAGTCCGCGGTGCGGATGGTGTCCTCGTCGTGCTCGACGACGATCAGCGTGTTGCCCAGGTCGCGCAGCCGGGTCAGCGTCTCGATCAGCCGGTGGTTGTCCCGCTGGTGCAGGCCGATCGACGGCTCGTCCAGCACGTACAGCACACCGACCAGGCCGGACCCGATCTGCGTTGCCAGCCGGATGCGCTGCGCCTCACCACCGGACAGCGTGCCGGCGGCCCGGTCCAGCGACAGGTACTCCAGGCCCACGTCGAGCAGGAAGCCCAGGCGTGCCTGGATCTCCTTGAGCACGCGACCCGCGATCAGCGACTCGCGCCTGCCCAGCTTGAGGCTGTTCAGCAACTCCGCGCACTCGCGCACGCTCATCGCGGACACGTCGGCGATCGACTTCTCGCCGTAGGTCTTGTGCTCCAGCGTGACCGCCAGGATCTCGGGCTTCAACCGGGCACCCTGACAGGCGGGACAGGGCACCTCACGCATGTAGCCCTCGTACTTGTCCCGCATGTAGTCGGACTCGGTCTGCTCCTGCCGCCGCTCCAGGAACGGGATCACGCCCTCGAATGCCGCGTAGTACGAACGCTCGCGGCCGTAACGGTTGCGGTAGCGGACGTGTACCTGATCGTTCACGCCGTACAGCACGGCCTTCTGGACCTTCGCCGGCAGCTTGCGCCACGGCATGTCCATCCGGAACCCGAGCGTCTCGGCGAGCGAGGTGAGCAGCCTCAGGAAGTAGTCGGCCGTCTGGCCGCCCGCCCAGGGTGCGATGGCACCGTCGGCCAGCGACAGCTCGTCGTCCGGCACGATCAGCTCCGGGTCGACCTCCTTGCGCACACCGATGCCGGTGCACTCCGGACAGGCGCCGTACGGGGAGTTGAACGAGAACGACCTCGGTTCGAGGTCGGTGATGGTCAGCGGGTGTCCGTTGGGGCAAGCCAGGTTCTCCGAGAAGGTCCGCTCTCGGGACGGTGCGCCCTCGGGCTCGTCGACGAACTCGACGGTGACCAGGCCGTCGGCCAGCCGCAGCGCGGTCTCCACCGAGTCGGTGAGCCGCTGCTTGGCGGACTTCTTCACGGCCAGCCGGTCGATCACGACGTCGATGTCGTGCTTCTCCTGCTTCTTCAGCTTCGGCGGTTCGGTCAGCTGGTGGACCGTGCCGTCGACGCGGGCCCGGGCGTAGCCCTGGGACTGGAGCTGCTCGAACATGTCGACGTACTCGCCCTTGCGGCCGCGCACCACCGGGGCCAGCACCTGGAACCGGGTGCCGTCGGCCATCGCCAGCAGCTGGTCCACGATCTGCTGCGGCGTCTGCTTACTGATCAGCTCGCCACAGGTCGGGCAGTGTGGTTTGCCCGCCCGCGCGTACAGCAGCCGCAGGTAGTCGTAGACCTCGGTGATCGTGCCGACCGTGGACCGCGGGTTGCGGTTGGTCGACTTCTGGTCGATCGACACGGCCGGGGACAGGCCCTCGATGAAGTCCACGTCCGGCTTGTCCATCTGACCGAGGAACTGGCGCGCATACGCGGACAGTGACTCCACGTAGCGGCGCTGGCCCTCGGCGAAAATGGTGTCGAACGCCAGACTCGACTTGCCGGACCCGGACAGCCCCGTGAACACGATGAGGCTGTCCCTCGGCAGGTCGATGTCGACACCACGCAGGTTGTGCTCGCGCGCACCATGCACGACGAGTCGGTCGGCCACGGCGGTCCCTTCAGCTGTGTGCGATCGGCGGCGTGCGCCATACCTTCACGGCGACCCTCACCGTGCCCTCGCCAGGGCACCGGGGGCGCACAGGTCGGCCGTGCCCATGCTAGGAGGCAGCACCGACAACAATTGAAGCAACGGATGTACCAGCGATTATTCCGGTTCGCTTGTTCGGCCTCTACCGGCTGGTACCGGACAAGCCTACGCTGGACGCACCGCCTACTCGCAGCCCTCGCCCGGGGGCGGAGTCGGCATTGGTCCAGCCTGCGTCCCGGCAACAGCAACGTCGTCACTGGAGCCGCCGTGCCAGCACTACGCGCCCAACTTTCCGGCGCCGAGCAGTTCGAAGCAGTCAGGTTCGCGGGCGAAGGGCTCGCGGCAGCAAGACGGGCGGGTGCGGCGCTCTACGAGGCGGTCGGTGACCTCGATGACGTCGCCATGCACGCGCGGACGCCGTTGACCGGTTGGACGAGAGGCCACGTCGTCAGCCACCTCGCGCGCAACGCGGACGGGCTGGTCAACCTGCTGCACTGGGCGCGTACCGGCATCGAGAGCCCGATGTACGCGAGCAGGGCCGACCGCGAGGCGGACATCCAGGAGGGCGCGAACCGGCTGGCCAGGGTCCAGCAGGAGGACCTGAAGGCGGCCGACGAGCGGTTCTTCATGGCCGCCGAGGTGATGGGCGAGGCGGACTGGGAGGCAGGCGTCGTCAACAGCCGGGGCCTGCAGATCGATGCGTCGCTGGTGCCGTGGATGCGCCTGACCGAGTTGCTGGTGCACCACGTCGACCTGGACGTCGGCGTCGGCTTCGAGGAGGTCGTCGAGCAGACCGGTCAGCAGGCAGGGTTGGTGGTCGACTACGTCGTGACCACCTTCGACGACAAGGTCGACATGCCTGCCGTGCGGTTGGCGGTCGAACTACCCGAGGGCAGCGAACGGACCTGGCTGCTCGGCGACGGCGACCACAGCGACGTCCGGGCCCCCGCCGCGGACGCGCTGGCGTGGCTCACGGGCAGGTCGAGGCCGACCACGCTGCCCGCGTTGCCGTCCTGGCTCTGATCGGGGCGGGGAAACCGGCTACTGTCGGGATTCGTGGATGTCCTCGATGAGTACACCGGCCACGTCGAGCCGGCCGGCACCCCCGCGCGTCGCACCCTGGACGGCCTGACCATCACCAAGATGTCGGTCGGCCCGATGGACAACAACGCCTACCTGCTGGTGTGCCGCGCCAGCAACGAAGCGTTGTTGATCGACGCAGCCAACGACCCGGAACGCCTGTCCGACCTGGTCGGTTCCGGTGCGGAGCGCCCCGCGCTGCGCACCATCGTCACCACCCACCAGCACGCCGACCACTGGCAGGCCCTGGGCGCCACGGCGGGCGCATTCGGCGCGAACACCGTCGCCCACGCCGAGGACGCAGGCCCCCTGCCGATCCCGCCGGACTTTCTGGTGACGCAGGGCGACACGATCCGGTTCGGCAACTGTGAACTGGAGATCATCCACCTCCGCGGCCACACCCCGGGCTCGATCGCGCTGCTCTACCGCGACCCGTCCGGCCACGGCCACCTGTTCACCGGCGACAGCCTGTTCCCCGGTGGTGTCGGCAACACGCAGAAGGACCCGGTCCGGTTCGCGTCCCTCATCGACGACGTCCAACACCGCATCTTCGACGTGCTGCCCGACGACACGTGGTTCTACCCGGGCCACGGCGACGACTCGACGCTGGGTGAACAGCGAGCGCACGTAGCGGAATGGCGAGCCCGCGGCTGGTAACGGCCGAACCGTTCGAATGGGGCCACCTGCTTGGCAGGCGGCCCCATTCGCTCTCGGTGTCGCTATTCGGGCAGGTGAACGAGGCGAGAACCGAGCTGATCCCGCGTCACGCCGAGTCCCTCGTATCGGAGGCGGAATGGCGAGCCCGGGGCTGGTGATCATGGCTGCGCCGCAAGGAACTCAGACGCCGATGATCTCGACCATGTCGTGCAGGCCGTGGAAGTCGGCCTCGTTGCGCGTGTAGAGCGGTAGGTCGCGTGCGGACGCGATCGCGGCGATCATCAAGTCGAGTCGGCGTGGTCGAGGGTGCCGGTTCGCCTCCAGCGTGAGCGCGACCAGCGTGCCGTAGCGCGCGGCGGCGGCACCGTCGAACGGCAACGGATCGAAATCGACGATCGCCACCCCGAGTTTCTCGGTCCGCGCCGCCCGGACCACGGGGTCCTTCGCCATCGCAAGGCCTTGGTGCAGTTCGGCCATCGTGATAGCGGTGATCTCCGGGATCCTCGGCAACGCCGCCGGGTCGAGCAAGCCGAGATCGATGTAGGCGCAGGTGTCCAGCAGACCGGACTCGTGCTGGTCAGCCACGGTTACGCTCCCAAACATCGTCGTCGCCCAACCGGTCCTCGGTACCGAAGAACTCGTCGGCTTCCCGTCGCATGCGCCCGTAGTCCACGCGTGGCAGCCGTCGATGCCGCTCGACCAGCTCCTCGGCGGTCAGACGCCGGCGGCGTGGGAGCGGACGCACTTCGGCGACCTCCACGCCGTTGCGGGTGACGTGGTAGGTCTCGCCCGCCTCGACCGCGTCCATGACAGCGGCGGAATTGTTCCGAAACTCCCGCTGAGTGATCACCTTCACGGATGAAGCGTAGCCGCATGTAGCGCACCGAGCTACAGGTGGAGGTAATGGTCTGGGAGGCGGCACCTCGCCCCATGACCTCGCCCCATGACTTCGCCCCATTACCTCGCCCCACGACCTGGCCGTCCGAGTGGGCGTGTACGGCAGGCGGGATCCCGGGCGCTAGGTTGCCTTCGTGACTTCCGCGGGCGACGACGTTCATCTCGAGATCTACACCGATGGGGCCTGCGTACCCAATCCCGGGCCGGGCGGTTGGGGGGCCCTGCTGCGGTTCGGGCGGCACGAGAAGGAGTTGTACGGGGGCGAGCCCGGCGTGACGACGAACAACCGGATGGAGCTGACCGCGCCCATCCGCGCGCTGGAGAGCCTCACCCGGCCGTCCGTCGTGCGGCTCTACACGGACAGCACCTACGTCCGCAACGGCATCACGCAGTGGCTGCCCCGCTGGAAGACCAACGGCTGGCGGACCTCCGCGCGGGAGCCCGTGAAGAACGCCGACCTGTGGCAGTTGCTCGATGCGGCTCTGGCACCGCACGACGTGAGCTGGCACTGGGTCAAGGGCCACGCCGGCCACCCCGAGAACGAGCGCGCCGACCGCCTGGCCGCCCGCGGCTGCGAGGAAGCCCAGCAGAGCAGAACTGGCTGACCGGCACGATCTTGGCCGGTTCCACCAGCTCGATCGAGTGCTGAGCGAACTGTCAGCGCCACCACGGTCGGTGCCGTTGGGCTGCCACGATCTTGGCCGGTTCCACCAGCTCGATCGAGTGCTGAGCGAACTGTCAGCGCCACCACGGTCGGTGCCGTTGGGCTGCCATGACCTTGGCCGGTTCCACCAGCTCGGCCAGGCGCGGGGTCAGGTGCTTGAGGTGTTCGCTGACCCACAGGGCTGTGGACAGGTCGACCACCCGGACGCCCTCCAGAGTCAGCGGATCGCGGAACTCCGGCGGGTTCAGCAGCGGCACGGCGCCGTGGTCGGTTCGGTCCAGGCGGGACGCGAGGTGGTCGTACCAGGCCGCGAGCTGATCGGCCTGCTCGCTGAGCATCGCGCGCAGCGAGTCAGCGCAGTCGCCCGGGCTGGGCAGGCCGGCCAGCGAGTGCGCGGTCAGCCGCGTGCGTAGGGCTCCCGTGACCAGCCGCCAGAGGTCCTCCTTGGGCACTTTCTTGGCCCCCTGCTCGGCGAGGAAACCGCGGATCGCGTCGTCCAGCCGCACGCTCGCGTTGATCGCCGCCGTCGCAGGCGGGACGGATGCCCGCAGGCCGAGCGCCCAACTCGCCGCGTCCGTCAGGTACGAGCCGCTGGTGCGCAGCGCGTCGGCGAGATCATCCGCCACCAGCGTGCCCGCGCCTCTTGGCCAGAACAACAACCCGACCAGCAGGCTCACCGCACAGCCGATCGCGACGTCCTCGAGGCGCAGCACGCCGATCTGCCATCCGATCGGCTGCAGCAGGTTGAAGAGCACCGACACCACGACCGTGAACGCCGCTTGACCCGCCGCGAACGGCAACGTGCCAGGGGCGTACGCGGCGACCAGTACGGCGACGGGCAGGGCAATCCACAGGGCGGCAGTGCCCGTCCCGATGACGAGCAGCAGCAGCGCGCCGATGACGAAGCCGGCCACCGTGCCCAGCAGCGCCCGCGCCGCCGTCGCACCCGTCGCCGCCGCGTTCGACCGCAGCACGGACAACGTGCCCAGCACCACCCAGAACCCGTGCTGTACCCCGGTCACGTCCGCGACCGCGATGGCAGCCGAGATGGCGATGGCACCCCGCATGCTGTTGAGGAACCACACCGACCGCAGGCTGGCGTGCCGCGACACCACTCCCGCCGCGGCCACCAACCCGGCGAGGCGGCGCTCGCTCAGCGGGTCCGGCGAGGTGTCGAACTCGGTGCCGTACCAGCGCCTGCGCCTGCCGATGACGACCGCGGGATCGGCTCGGTGCGCCGTGATGAGCGCGTCGGCCAGCGCGGTGTGTGCCGCGACCGCCGCGGTGCGGGCATGGAACGACAGGTGCACGGCGGCCGCGTAGCCCTCGCTGTCGCTGCGCCGTTCCCGTAGGTGCGCCACGCTCGTCGCGAGGCTGCGTTCCAGACACTCGAGCTGCGGTTGCCCTGGCTCGTCGCGCAGCACGGCCGCGACGTCACGCAGGGTCGCGCTAGTGTCGGCCAGCAGTTGCCGCTCGACGGGGTCGACGTCCGGCAGGTCGTGGTACTCGCTGAGGCTGTCGCAGATCACCGATGTCGTCCACTCCAGCAGCCCCACCAGGTTGTTCATCGCCTGGTCGGCGGTTGCCAGGCCGGTCGGCCGGTACGGGGTCGAGGTGAACGTGGACATCAGCCGTTCTTTCGCGGCGATCGACCGCTCGCGATGTGCAACGGTGCGATCACCGGCCAGGGCCGCGGCGAGCTGGTCGCCCAGTGCTCGCGCGGTGTCGGCGGCGGCGCTGCGCAGTTGGGCACCGGGTGACCTCGGGGAGAACAGCAGTACGGCGATCGTGCCCGCCACGGTGGCCAGGCCCCAGCCCGCCAACCGGTCAGGGATCATCGCGATGGTGCCCGGCGACGCGGCAGGCAGCACGTACATCAGCAGCGCACCCGTGCTGGCCGCTGCCGCGTTCGGGCCGATCACGCCCGCGAACAGCACCGCGAACGTCAGTGGCAGCGAGATGAGCGAGGCCAGCAGGATCGACCCGTTGACCGCGGTGCCGATGACGAGCAGCACACTGCCCGCGATCGCGAGGCCGACGTGCGCACGGAGCTTGTCCTGCCACGTGCCTGCGAACGAGGCGAGCACGAGCGTCGCGAAGCCGCCGAACGCGGCGAACGTGGCCATCTGCAGGCTGCCGATGACCTCGTAGGCCAACGCGAACATCCCCGGCACGACGATGGTGGCCCGCGCGGCCCGCATCGCGGCAGCTCTCGACCACACAGGCAGCCACGCCGGCCGGGTGCCACCCGCCGGATGCCGGAACCGGGCGATGGGGCCGGTTCGCGCCACTGCGGTCGTACTCACCGATTGAGGATAGGCCAGCATCCGGCTTGCCCCCGGATGTCGACCGCTCGGCAACCGCCTCACGACGGCGCCCCGAACGTGTCGGCCGCTGAGCGGCCAGCCGGCGGCGACAGGTGTGAGGTGTCGACCGCCAAGCGGTCGACAACCAGTAGACGACCGCCCGCCGCGGCCACCGAAGGGCCGACAAACGGCGGGCCACCCGAACGTGTCGACCACCGAACGGCCGAGCAGAAGCATGCGAGACATGTCGACCACCCAGCGGCGATGACTGTGCACACAACCATCAGTCATCGCCGCTCAACGGCCAACACGCAGCGATCCGGCCCGAACGTGTCGACCACTGAACGGCCAACAAGAAGTGCACGCGACACGTCGCCATCCAACGGCCAACAACCGCCAGATAACGGCCAACAACGACAGATAACCGCCGGGCGCGGCCGCTCAACGGCCAACACTCATCCACTCATCGGCCGGCCCGAACATGTCGGCCACCGAGCGGCCAACTGGAGCGGCAGGTGTGACGTGTCGACCACCAAGCGGTCAGAAACGAGTCGACGACCGACTGTCATGGCCGGGTGAATGGCCAACACACTGCGGGCGGCGCCGAACGCGTCGACCACCGAGCGGCCAACCGAGACGCGCGACATGTTGACCACCGAGGGGTCGACAACCAGCCGATGACCGCCAGTGATGGCCTCTGAACGGCCGGCAGGCGCGGGCCGCCCCACGTGTCGGCCGTTCAGTGGCCGATTGGGCTGCGCCGTCACCGGCATGGTTCGGGAGCCGCCTTAGCCGTCGCCCTAGCCGCCGTCTTCGCCGCGCGCATGCAACTCACGCACCCTGGTGAAACTGTCGGCCTCGACCGCGTCATGGCTCGTCCGGACGAGCACTCCTCGCCGCGCACGCCAGTCGCCTGCCGCATACCTGCCCTCCGCCGCACACCGAACTGCTTGCCCAACGGGCCAGGAACGCGGTCGTGGCAGCTCCGGCGACGCAGCTCCGGCGGCGCCTTGAGCCCGGCGCACCTCGCGCTCGTCGGGCTTGACCGGCAGCGTTCAGGCTTTCGCTTTGGCGGCAGCCTTCATCGCCTTCTTGAAGGTACGGACCTCCTGAAGCGATTCCGGACTCGTGACGTCGGCGGCCGAGCGGTGCGAACCGGCCTGGCCGTACTCGCCCGCGGCCTTGCGCCATCCTTCCGGCTGGACGTCACGCTGCTTGCCAAGCAGAGCAACAAATATCTTGGCCTTCTGCTCACCGTAACCAGGGAGAGCCTTGAGTCGCTTCAGGACTTCGGCGCCGGTCGGATTGTCGAGAGTCCAGATGGCCACAGGGTCGCCGTCGTACTCGTCCACAAGGTACTGGCACAGCGCCTGCACCCGTTTGGCCATCGCGGCCCCGTACCGGTGGATGGCGGGCGGCGTGCAGGCGAGGTCGATAAATGCCTGCGGCTCGTAGTCCGCGATTCGGCGCACGTCGAGGTGACCCAACCGGTCGTAGAGCTTCTTCGGCCCCTTGAACGCGACCTCCATGGGGATCTGCTGATCCAACATCATTCCCAGAAGCAAAGCCAGCGGCTCGCGCTCCAACAGGGCGTCTGCTTCCGGGTCCTGGGCGATGCACAGCTTGGTCACGTGCCCAGGATCGCACGTCCTCGCTCCGACCACACGGGGTCCGAGCAGTGGGCCCGGGCCGCACCAGACGGGAAAGCCGGTCGACCAGAGCGACGCAGCGGCCGGTTTTCTGGTACTCCCAGCCGCCGACCGCTGCGCTGCCTCAGTGAGCCGGGTGGATCACCCCGGCCGCGCTACCGCCTCGGCGTTCGACCTCACCGGCGGCGAGCACCTTGCCGTGGCCGAGGAACTCCAGCCCGTCCGCGACACCGATGGTCGGCGAGATCGTGATCGTCGGATCCAGCGGTGACGTGTTGCTGACCGCGAACGACTGGCCGAGTGCCTGCAGGCCCGGGGTCGTCGACGCGGCGATGAACGCTGGTTCGGCCTGAGTGGTCGCGGCGTTGCGCTGGGACGCGCGTGGCGCCTCGATCGCCTGTGGCAGCGTCATGCCGAAGTCGATCCGGTCGACCAGGATCTGCAGCACCGTCGTGATGATGCTGGCCCCGCCCGGCGAGCCGATCGCCAGCCACGGCTGCCCGTGCCGCAACACGACGGTCGGCGACATGCTGGACCTCGGCCGCTTGCCCGCGGCGGGCAGGTTCGGGTCGGGGACACCGGCCTGCAGCGGGGTGAAGTCGAAGTCGGTCAGCTCGTTGTTGAGCAGGAAACCGCGGTGTGGCACCACGATCGCGCTGCCACCGAGTTCCTCGATGGTGTTCGTGTAGGACACGACGTTGCCCCACTTGTCGGTGACGACGAAGTGGTTGGTTTCCGTGCCCTCGTCCGGCTGGCGCGCGTCGGTCGGCTGGGCGGGCGTGCAGCCGCCGGAGCCTGCTGACGGGTCGCCGGGCGCGACCGGGCTGGTCAGCGCGTGATCCGGGTTGATCAGGCACGCTCGCTGCTTGCCGAACTGCGGCGAGAGCAACTGCTGCAGGGGGACGTTCACGAACCGCTGGTCACCGACGTACCGGTTGCGGTCGGCGAACGCGAGCCTGCTGGCCTCCAGATAGTCGTGCAGTGCCTCGACCCTGGGCTCCTTGGCCAGGTTGAAGTTGGACAGGATGTTCAGCGCCTCGCCGACCGTCGAACCGCCGCTGGACGACGGGCCCATGCCGTAGACGTCGTAGCCGCGGTAGTCGACGTGCGTCGGGGCCTGGAACGGCGCCTGGTAACGGGCCAGGTCGGAGAGCTGCATCTTGCCCGGTCGCGGCACGAGCGTCGCACCGGGCGCGAGCGGCAGGTGCTGCACGGTGTGCACGACGTCGCTGCCGATCGCACCCCCGTAGAACGCGCCGACGCCCTGTCGACCGATCTGCCGGTAGGTGGCGGCCAGGTCGGGATTGCTCAGCACCGAACCGACGGCGGGCAGCTGCCCGTTCGGCAGGAACAGGGCGGCCGTCGGGCTGAACTGGTCGAAGCGGAACACGTTCTCGCGGTCCTCTTCACGCAGCGTCGCGTCGACCGGGAAACCGCGCTCGGCGACCTGCTCGGCCGGCTTCAGGTCGGCCGCCAGGTCGAACCGGCCCCACCGGCTGACGGCCTGCTGCCAGGTCATCAGCGTGCCGGGCACGCCGATGGACAGCCCGCTCGTGACCGCCGTGGGGAAGGCGAGCGGTTTGCCCGTGCTGGGGTCGATGAACAGGTTCTGGTCGTCGGCCGCAGGTGTGACCTCGCGGCCGTCGATGGTGGTGACCTTGTGGGTGTGCGCGTCGTAGTAGACGAGGTAGCCGCCACCGCCGATGCCCGCGACGAACGGGTCGGTGACGCCGAGGGTCGACGCAACGGCGACCGCGGCGTCGGCAGCGGTGCCGCCGGCGCGCAGCACGGCCAGACCGGCGGCGGTGGACTGCGGGGTGTCGGATACGACGGCGCCGCCGGTACCGACGGCGTCGTGCTGTTCGGGTGGTGGTGTCGCCGCGTCGGCGGTGGTACCGGCGGCGGGTAACACCAGGCCGGCGGTGACCAGGGCGACGATCGCGGCCACAGTTCGGGAGCGGGACAGGACTGGACGCATGTGATCCCCTTTCGGTCGAAACACGCGCACTCCTGACTTACTCCGGTGAATCGTGCCCCCGTCAAGCCTTCGTTAAACCGACATGTCGCCCGGAGCCGTCGATCGAAGCCGGTCGGCCTCCGTCGCGATGGCGTCGGCCAGGGCCTCCGCGGCCGGTGTGCGCACCGCCCCCCGGCCGATCAACTCGAACTCGGCCGCACCGAGATCGGGCAGTGTGCTGGGTGCGAGTTCGACCAGGCCTGCCGGGATCTGGCTGCGCGCGAACACGGTCACGCCCAGGCCCGCGACCGCGGCGGCCCGCAGCCCGTTGAGGCTGCCGCTGGTGCACACCACCCGCCACGCGTGCCCGGACCGGCGCAGCACGTCCAGGGCGCGGGCCCGGGTGATGCTCGGCGGCGGGTACGCGATCAGGGGCACGGGTGCGTCGAGCGCGAGCCGCGTGTCCGGGGCACCGGTCCAGACCAGCGGCTCCCGCCACATCAGCCTGCCGCGATGCTCGCCCGGATTCCGTTTGCCCAGCACCAGGTCCAGCTCGCCGGCCCGCAGCCGATCGTGCAACACACCGGACAGCTCCACCGTCAGCTCCAGGTCCACCAGCGGGTGCTTGGCCCGGAAGCTTCGCAGGATGTCCGGCAGCGTGCTGAGCACGAAGTCCTCCGACGCGCCGAACCGCAGCCTGCCGCGCACCTCCGGACCCGCGAAGTAGGCCAGCGCGCGTTCCTGTCCGGCCAGGATCGACCGGGCGAAGCCGATCATCGCCTCGCCGTCGCCGGTCAGCTCGACGGAATGCGTGTCCCGGGCGAACAACTGTCTGCCCGCCGCCTGCTCCAGCTTGCGCACGTGCTGGCTGACCGTGGACTGACGCAGGTCCAGCCGGCGACCCGCGGCCGTGAAGCCGCCTGCCTCGGCCACGGTCAGAAAGGTACGCAGCAACACCGGATCGAACATGTCCATCACGATACGCGATTACAGTGAGGTCGGTCATCGTACTTCACGCTGACCGATCAATCCCCGACAATGCAGGTATGGCCCGCACGTCCGTCCTCGACCGGCTGAAGATCGACCCGTTCATCCTGGGCATCCTCGCCACGGTCGGTATCGCCATCCTGCTGCCGGCGAGGGGTTCGGCAGCCGGTGTCGCGAGCATCGCCACCGACGTGGCGATCGGGCTGCTGTTCTTCCTCTACGGCGCGCGGCTCTCACCCAGGGAGGCCATGGAGGGTGCGCAGCACTGGCGGCTGCACCTGACCGTGCTGGCCTCGACGTTCGTGCTGTTCCCGCTGCTCGGCCTGGCCCTGCGGGTACTCGTGCCGACCATCCTGACGCCGTCGCTGTACGCGGGGCTGCTGTTCCTGTGCGTGTTGCCCTCGACCGTGCAGTCGTCGATCGCGTTCACCTCGATCGCGAAGGGCAACGTGGCGGCGGCGATCTGCGCGGCGTCGCTGTCCAGCCTGCTCGGCGTGTTCATCACGCCGGTGCTGGTCAGCCTGCTGGTGAACACCGGGGGCAACGCGCTCTCGCCCAAGTCGCTGCTGGACGTGGTACTCCAACTGCTGGTGCCGTTCCTGCTGGGTCAGCTGTCCCGGCGGTGGATCGCCACCTGGGTCGAGGCGCACGGCAAGCCGCTCAAGATCGTGGACCGCGGCTCGATCCTGCTCGTCGTCTACACGGCGTTCAGCGAGGGCATCGTCGCCGGAATCTGGCACCAGCTGCGGCCGATCCGGTTCGTCGGGCTGATCGGCGCCGACACCCTGCTTCTCGCGCTGGCGCTGGTGATCACCTGGACTGTCGCGACGCGGCTGAAGTTCAATCGCGAGGACCGGATCACGATCGTGTTCTGCGGTTCCAAGAAGAGCCTGGCCGCGGGCCTGCCGATCGCCGCGGTGCTGTTCGCGGGCCAGGGAGCAGGCATGGTCGCACTGATCGTGCTGCCGCTGATGCTGTTCCACCAGATCCAGCTGATGGTGTGCGCGGGGCTGGCCCGGCGGTGGTCACACGACGCGCCGGCACCCGTCGAGGCAGCCGACGACCCACCGGCACCCGTCGAAGCGTCCGCCGAGCGGTCGACACGCGCGATCACGCAACCCAGGATCTCCCGCTGAAGCGCGTTATCGAGCATCCTTGCTGGAACACCGATTCCGGGAGGACCGATGGACGCAGTGCCGCAGGACGTCGCCAGCCTCGTCGACCACTGGGTGCGGGAGACCCCCGACCGCGAAGCCGTCCGCTACTTCGACGACACCTGGACGTGGCGGGAGTTCGCCGACCGGACCGACCGCAATGCCGCGGCGCAGCTCGCGGCCGGCCTGCGGCCCGGTGACCGCGTCGCCTACCTGGACAAGAACCACCCGTCGTGCATGGAGACCACGTTCGCGTGCCTGCGGGTGGGCACCGCGAACGCCGTGGTGAACTTCCGGCTCGCCCCGGACGAGATCCGCTACATCGTCAACGACGCGCAGGCGAGGATCCTGTTCGTGGGCACCGAGTTCCTGCCCGTGCTGGCCAAGATCCGGGACGACCTGCCCACGGTGGAGCGGGTGATCGTGGTCGGTGGCGACGCGGACGAGTACGAGGCCTGGCTGGCCGGCGTCGAACCGCTCGGCGCGACCGCGCCGCCCGACCCGGACGCGTGCTTCCTGCAGCTCTACACGTCGGGCACCACGGGCTTCCCCAAAGGCGCGATGCTGACCAACGCGAGCCTGACCGCGCACTCGATCGACTCGGCCGATATCACCGAGATGGGCGCGGACAGCGCGTCGATGGTCGCGATGCCGCTGTTCCACGTCGGCGGGTCGGCGTGGGCGATCGTCGGCCTGTTCCACGGCGCGAAGATCGTGGTCGTCCGGGACATCGAGCCGGTGTCGCTGCTGAACACCTTGGTGGAGCAGCGCATCACGCACGCGTTCCTGGTGCCCGCGGTGTTCGGCTTCCTGCTGCAGGTGCCGGGCGTCGCGGAGCGCGACTACAGCCACATCGTCGCGTTGATCTACGGCGCGTCGCCGATGCCGCTGCCACTGCTGCGGCGCAGCATGGCCGCGTTCGGCGTGGACTTCTACCAGGTCTACGGCATGACCGAGGCGTCAGGCGGGGTCACCATGCTCGGCGCCGAGGAGCACCGGGACACCGAGCACGAGTACCGGCTGACCTCGGCGGGCCTGCCGCTGCCGGGCGTGGAGCTGGCCATCGCCGACCCGGCCACGGGCGAGCTGCTCGGGCCGGACGACGTCGGCGAGGTGTTGGTGCGCACCAAGCAGCTGATGTCGGGCTACTGGCACAAGCCGGACGCCGACGCGGCCGCGCTGACCGAGGACGGCTGGCTGCGCAGCGGCGACGCGGGCTATCTCGACGCCGACGGCTACCTCTACGTGTCCGACCGGATCAAGGACATGATCATCAGCGGCGGCGAGAACATCTACCCGGCCGAGATCGAGCGGGTGCTGGCCGAGTACCCGGACGTCGCCGACGTGGCCGTGGTCGGCGTGCCGGACGACACGTGGGGCGAGGTCGGCAAGGCCATCGTGGTGCCCAAGGCGGACGTGGAGTTCGACAGCGACGCGCTACTGGCGTTCTGCCGCCGGCACCTGGCCTCGTTCAAGGTGCCCAAGTCGGTGCTCGTCGTCGCGGAACTCCCCCGCAACGCCACCGGCAAGGTGCTCAAGCGGCAGCTCCGCGAGCCGTTCTGGGCGGACCGGCAAAAGGCGGTCTAGGCATCGGTCATGACCTCGAACAGATGCCCGTCCTCGCTGGCCCAGTAGAGACCGCGGGCCGCGAGGGCGTGGTCGACGCCGCCGTTGTCCGGGTGGCGCGGGTCGTCGCCGTAGTGGATGCCCGCGGCACGCAGGTGGCCGACGACCCGGTCGAACGTCGCGGTGTCGACGTCGAACGCGAGGTGCTGCGGCGTGACCCGCTCGACGGTGGCGAAGTCGAGGCTCAGTGTCTCGTTGACGCGGACCTGGGCGAACTTGCCGCCGGGCCCGGCCGCGCCGACCTCGAGACCCAGGGTGGCGGCGAACGCGCGGGCCGCGCTGTCCTTGTCCGCCGCCGGTATCAGGGCGTGGTGGAGAGTGATCGTCATCGTGGCCCCTTCGGTCGGCGGTCGATGGCCTGGCCGACCTGGTGGATCTCGTCGTCCGCATAGGCCGTGCGCACGCCGGAGACCGACATGCCGGTGGCCTGCGCCAGATCCACCAGCCGGTAGGGCCGCGGCTCGGTGTACTCGCGGGCGTACGCCAGCAGCAGCCGGATCTGGACCTCCGCCTCCAGGCGGTGCCGGTGCAATGTGGCGAGCGTGGCCAGGACCGGATCGGCATCGGTGTGCTGGCGGGCACCGACCCGCAGCCGGTCAGCGACCTGCTGCCGCCGCTGGTCCATGAGCGCGGCGAGTTCCGTGGCGGACAACGAACCCCCTCGCTCGTCGAGCTGGCCGGGTTCGGGATCCCGCACGAGGATTGCCGCGATCTCGGCGAAGCGGTCCGTCATGATTGCAGCCTACGCACTCCATTGCGACCATCGCAACGTTCTGCGATTCCCGCAACTGGGGTCACGCACGTATGCGCACGGACGCGCTATCCTGTGCGTATGACGGTCGCGCTCGAATCGGTGTTGGCGAAGGCCGGCCTGCGGGTCGACGCACACGCGTTCCTGTCCCTGGTCGAGGACGCCGCACGGCGACTGCGCCCACCGCACCCCGAGCCCGCGGGCTACTTCACCGCCGACCAGGCCGACGCGCTGCGCGAGGTCGGGCTGGACTTGAGCCCGCTGCGCGACGACGAACCGGACGCGCGAGCGCGTGCGGTCGCCGAGCAGGCCGTACTGCACGACTCGGCGCTGACCGTGACCGAGGCAGCGAAGATCGTCGGTGTGGACACCAGCCGGATCCGGCACCGGCTGCTGGCCCGGCGGCTGATGGGCTGGAAGGACCGCGGCGGCTGGCGGCTGCCCGCCTGGCAGTTCACCGGCCACGGCGTGCTGCCCGGCCTGGAGCAGGTGCTCGCCGCACTGCCCGTCGACCAGCCCGCGCTGGTGGTCGCCGCCTTCATGACGACCCGGCAGGAGGATCTGCTGGCCCGGTCGCAGCCGATCACACCGTGCGACTGGCTACTGGCAGGCGGCGATCCGCAGCGCGTCGCTAGGCTCGCCGCGATGCTCGGCACCCCCGCCTGACAGGAGCGCCCACCACCACATGGCACGGCTACCCGAGCCGCCCACGCCGGCGGTGCTCGCCCAACTGCTGCGCCCCGACGAAGACGTCGTGCGGGTGCACCCGGCTACCCGGCTGGTCAGGGTGTTCACCGTCGCGGGCCGCCATCCCCAGGAGTGGGACGGCTTCCGCCGCACCGGCCCGCTACCGCACGCCCGCTTCGACACCCACCCGCCGGGACCGCGTGGCAGGCCGACGGACGCGCCGAACGAGGGTGTGCTCTACTTCGGACTGTCCGCGCGAACCAGTGTGGCAGAAGTGTTCCAGGATACGTCCGTAGTGGACAGACTGACACGGCAACCGTTTCTGGTCGTGGTGCGGCCGATCCGCCCGCTGCTGCTGCTGGATCTGACCGGACTGTGGCCGACCAGGGTGGGCGCGTCCCAAGAGATCAGTAGCGGCCCCCGCGCGCGCACCCAGGAGTGGGCACGGGCCATCCGCACCGCGTACCCGGACCTGGACGGCCTGTGGTACCGATCGTCGATGGACTCGGGCAATCCCGCGGTGTGCCTGTGGGACCCGCCCGCGGCCACTGCCCTGCCGTCGACACCGGACGCGCTGGTGCCGCTCAACCACCCCGGCCTGGACGTGCCGCTGGCCCGGGTCTGCGCGGCCCTCAACTACACGCTGCTCGGCTGACCCACCGATCGCGCGTACCGCAGTTCGGGGACGCTCGCACCCGCCCAGTCGAAGGGCTCCCGGCCGCCGTCGGCGTACCAGCCGTGCGCCGCGTAGAACCGCCGGGCGGTCGCGTTGGCCTCGAACACCCACAGCGTCGCGTGCCGGAAACCGTGGCATGCCAGGTGATCGACGGCGGTCTCGTGCAGTGCGTGGCCCGCGCCGGTGCCGTGCACGTCGGGATCGGAGTAGATCGCCCACAGCTCGCCGGTGGACAGTTCGGGGTGCCGGTCGACCTCGTCCCGCGCGGCGCCGACCGTGCAGTACGCGACCGGCACGTCGTCGCCGCCGACAGCGACGAACACCGCGATGGGCGGCCCCGCCGCTGCCAACTCGGCCCAGCGGGCGACACCGGCCTGCGGGTTCATCGCGGCCAGCCCCACGGCAGGCAGGATGTCCCGGTAGGCGTGCTGCCAGGAACGGACGCGCAGCCACGCGATCCGCTCGGCATCAGCGGGTGTCGCCCGCCGGATCGTCCAGCCGGTCAACTCTTCTTGAGGTGCCGCGCCCACCAGTCCAGACCGATCCGGAACCGCTGCACCCGGTGGCGCGGCTTGCCGGAGCGGGTCAGCTCATGGCTCTCCCCGGGGAACACGACGAACTCGGTGTCCACGCCTGCCTTCCGCAGCGCCACGAACATCCGCTGGCCCTGCTCGAACGGGCAGCGCAGGTCCTGCTCCGAGTGCACGACGGCGAACGGGATGGTGACCTGGTCGGCGTAGGTCAGCGGGCTGGCCCGCCGCCAGTCCTCCGGGTCCGGACCGACGTAGCCCTCGGTGAAGAACCAGCCGATGTCCGAGCTGCCGTGGAAGGAGTCCCACGAGTTCAGGGCCCGCTCCGACCACGCCGCCCGGAACCGGTCCCCGTTGTGGGTGGCCAGCCAGCTGGTCATGAAACCGCCGTACGAACCGCCCATGACGCCGACCTGCTCGCCGTCGCACTCGGGCAGCTCCAGCGCCGCGTCCAGGGTGGCGAGGACGTCGGCGACGTCGACGGTGCCGAACCCGCGCACCACCGCCTTGCCGTGCGCCTGCCCGTAACCGGCCGAACCGCGTGGGTTGGGCAGCACGACCGCGTAACCGGCGGCCGCGTAGACCTGCGCCTCGTCCACGAAACCCCAGCTGTGGTACATGAACGGTCCTCCGTGCACGTACAGCAGCACGGGGTGCGGACCGGGGCCTTCTGGCAGCACGACCCAGCCGTGCACCGGGTAGCCGTCGGGGGCCGTGGTGTTCAGCTCGGTCAGTGGCCGCAGTCCGGCCGCCCGCAACGGCTTCGCGAACTCGGTCAGTGTGGTGGTCTCGTCCCCGGAGCGGACCACGACCTCGGCCGGACTGTCCGCAGTGGACACGACAGCGGCGATCCTGCCGTCGTACACGCTGAACGATCGCACGGCCGCCCGCTGGCCGATGAGCACCGGCAGCTGTTCCAGGGTCGCCGACGTGGCGTCGATCGGCACCCGGCGCAGTTCCAGCGCTCCGCGGTGGCGCACCACGACGAGCACGTCGCCGCGCACCGGCACCGGCGCACCGCCGGCCGGCTCGCAGTCCACGGTCTCGACGTCGGTCAGCCGACGCGGGGTGGACGGCTCACCGGGCCGGAACAGGGTGGCCCACAGGCCGTGGTTGTTCGCCGCGATATCCACGACCTCGGTGTGCGCGGAGCCGATGTACAGCACGTGGCCGTCTTCGGTGACCGCGGGCACGCTGGCGTCGCCTTGGGTGATGGCGACCAGGATCGGCTCGCCACCGGCCGCGGGCACCGCGTAGAGGTCGTCGAACAGCGTCTCGCGCACGCCCAGGTCCCGGGGCGCGACCACGATCAGGTGGGTGCCGTCCGGCGTCCACGCCGGGTCGGCCACCGGGCACCGGCCGTCGGTCAGTTCGACCGGCTCCGGCACGTCGGCACCCGGCTCGGCCAGCGCGGCGGCCACGTCGACGACGAACAGCCTGGGATGGCGGTCGAGCACGTAGCCGGTGCTGTCGAAGCGGTAGTCCAGCCGTGTGATGCGGCGCGGCGCCTCGGCGTCGGGGCCTGGCGAGTCGTCCCACTCGTCGTCCGCCGTGCCGTATCGCCCGGGCTCGGGAACCCTTGCGGCGAAGGCGATGCGCTGCGAGTCCGGCGCCCACACCGGCTTGCCGGCACCGAGCGACAGGGACGTGAGGCTCCTGGCGTCGCCGCCCGCGGTGGGCATCACGTGCAGCTGCGGGCGCGGCTTACCGTCGATGTCGACAGGCCGCAGGAACGCCAGCCACTTGCCGTCGGGGGAGACGGCTGGGGCCACGTCACTCTTGCCCCAGGTCCAGGGCACCGGCGGGCCGCCGTCCAGCGGTACCCGGACCAGGCCACCCTGGTACTCGTTGGACTTGGGATCGGGGCTGGCCACCGCGACCACCAACAGGTCGCCGTGCAGCGTCGGGCTGCTGGGTTCACTGATCAGGGAAAGGTCTTCTGGGCGCACCCGGCCCACGCTACTCGAAATCCTTAGTTCTGCGTACTAGTTGGTTTCGAGATTCCGCCGACGACTGCGATCCTTGATCATGCTGGCCACCACCGTCACCACCAGCACGCCGACCACGACGGCCAGCGAGACACCCGCGCTGGGCACCGGCACCGGCACCGGCTGCTTGCCCGACCGGAACGGCTGCCAGTCCTCGTGCACGACCTCGAGGATCAGCTTGACGCCGATGAACAGCAACAGCACCGACAGCCCGGCCCGCAGATACACCAGCCGCGCGATCATGCCGCCGATGAGGAAGTACAGCTGCCGCAGTCCCATCAACGCGAACGCGTTCACGGCGAACACCAGGTACGGGTCGCGGGTCAGGCCGAACACCGCGGGAATCGAGTCCAGCGCGAACAGCAGGTCGGTGGTGCCGATCGCGATCATCACCACGAGCATCGGTGTGATCATCCGGCGGCCGTCGACCCGGACCACGGACTTGCCGTCGTGGTACTTCCTGGTCACCGGTACCACCCGGCGCAGCAGGCGGATCACCGCGTTCTCGGAGTAGTCGGCATCGTCGTCCGCGTCCGGTGATCGTGCGATCCGGTACGCCGTATAGACGAGGAACGCTCCGAATACGTAGAAAATCGCGACGAACTGGCTGATCAGCGCGGCACCGGCCACGATCAGCGCGCCGCGCAGGACCAACGCGATGAGGATGCCGACCAGCAGTACGCGGTGCTGGTGGATCTCCGGCACCTTGAACGCGGTCATGATCACCAGGAACACGAACAGGTTGTCCACCGACAGTGAGTATTCGGTGAGATAGCCGGAGAAGAACTCGCCCGCGAAGCGGCCGCCCTCGAAGATCCACACCAGCAGCCCGAACACGATCGCGCAGCCCACGTACGCGGCGACCCACCGACCGGCCTCGCCCATCGAGATGCGGTGCGGATGGCGGTCGACCACGACCAGGTCGATCAGGATGAGACCGAGTACACCGAGGGCCGTGACCAACCACAGCCACAAGGGGACGTTCACCGATACGACCTCCGGATCCGGGCACAACCCACCATCCGGAGGTCTCCTCCGCCAGCGAAACCGCTGACCGACGGCACCGGGAACCCAGGGGTTCCGTGCTGACGACACCGCCGCGAGGGAGTACTCCCCTCCACGCACCCCGCATCATGCTGCATCCGGTCCGCTGACCGGAGGGCGGGGTAGAAACCTCAGTATATGGTTACAGGCCGCTGAGGGTTTCTCAGCGGACGCTCAGTAGTCTCGCGTTCGTGCCGCGATCTCGCCGTTTCCGTATCGGTTGGCTGCTGCTGGGCCTGGTCATCGTGGTGGCGGCGGTCGGCATCGGGATCGGCGTGCACTCCGCGAACCAGCCTGCCGCGGTCCGGACGCAGAACCTGTTCATCCCGGTCGTCGACGGCCCTGCGCACAACCAGCACGTCCGCATCGACACCACGGTCTACTACCCGCAGCACACGCCCGCTCCGGCCGTGCTCCTCTCGCCCGGCTTCGGCGACACCAAGACCTCGGTCGCCGACCAGGCCCGGCAGCTCGCCCAGCAGGGCTTCGTCGCACTGGCGTACACGCCGCGCGGCTTCGGCGCCAGCACCGGCCAGATCGCGCTGAACTCACCGGACTACGAGGTCACCGATGCCCGGCAGCTGGTCGACTGGCTGGCCACGCGGCCCGAGGTGACCAAGGACGGCCCGAACGACCCGAGGATCGGCGTAACCGGCGGCTCCTATGGCGGCGCCCTGTCGCTGCTGCTCGCCGGCACCGACCACCGCGTCGACGCGATCGCGCCGGTCATCACGTACAACGACCTGTCCCAGGCCCTCGTGCCGAACGCCGCCGCCTCGACGCCGGCCGCGACGAACACGCCTGCCGCCGGTGCGTTCGGACCGGACGGGGTGTTCAAGCGGTCCTGGGCAGGCATCCTGTTCGCGTCCGGCCTGTCCAGTGGCGGGCTCGAACCGCAGACAGCCGCCCCGGCGCCGGGCGACGCGGCGTCGTCGTCGACCTCCACCACGGCCACGCCGGGTTCGGCCGGGATCGCGGCCGCCGTGCAGGGCACCTGCGGCCGGTTCATCCCGCAGGTCTGCCAGGCCTACCAGCAGATCGCCACCACCGGCCGGGCCGGCCAGCAGACGATCGACCTGCTGCGGCGCGACTCGCCGGTCAGCGTGACAAGCCACATCACCCAGCCGACGCTGCTGGTGCAGGGCGAGCAGGACACGCTCTTCGGGCTCGACCAGGCGGACGCGAACGCGCGCCAGATCACCGCGGCGGGCGGCAAGGTCAAGATGATCTGGTACGACGGCGGCCACGACGGTGGCGCTCCCGGCGCGGCCCTCCAGCAGCAGATCGACGACTGGTTCCAGCATTACCTGCGGGGCAAGGGCGCCGATCCGGGCACCGCGTTCCAGTACGACGTGCAGGGTTCGCTGCGCTCCGGCGGCGCGCCGTCCGTACGCACGGTCACCGCGCCCGCCTACCCGGGCCTCGTCGGCGCGAGCACGCAACGTCAGTCGGTCGTGCTCAGCGGACCGCCGCAGCAGATCCTCAACCCGCCCGGCGGCAGCCCGTCAGCGGTCAGCGGGCTGCCCGGGCTCACCGGTGCGTTGGGCGGAGCCGCCAGCAGGCTGACCACCGACGTGCCAGGGGAGTTCGCGTCGTTCGCCAGTCGGCCGTTGACCGGGCAGCTGCAGATCGCGGGCTCGTCCACGGTCCGGCTGCAGGTGAGCGCGCAGCCCGGCAGCGACCCCGCCGGGCAGGCCGTGCTGTTCGCGAAGCTCTACGACGTGAGCCCGACCGGCCAGCGCGTGCTGCCGGGTGCCGGAGTCTCACCCATTCGGATAGATCCGTTGCCCGCCAACGGTTCCCCGGTCACGGTGACAGTGACACTGCCAGGGATCGTGCAGCCGGTACAGGCAGGCCACCAGTTGGTGCTCGTCGTGTCGACCACCGACCAGAGCTACGCGAACCTGACCCAGCCCGCCGTACTGCGGGTCGCGCTGACGGATGGTGCGCTGGCCGTGCCGGTGGTGCCAGGCGTGTCCGGTTCGGCGGGACTGCCGACGGGCCAACTGATCGCGATCGGTGTCGTCCTGGCGCTGTGCGTGCTCGCCGGTCTGATCGCGCTGCTGTGGCGGCGGCGGCCGGACGACGTGGACGAGTCGCTCGCCGACGTGCCGCTGGTGCTGTCCGGCCTGGGCAAGTCGTACCCGGGCGGCGTGGTCGCGGTCGACGACCTGTCGTTCCGGGTGGAGCACGGCCAGGTGGTCGGACTGCTCGGGCCGAACGGAGCGGGCAAGACGACGGCACTGCGGATGCTGATGGGCCTGGTGCGGCCATCCGGCGGGTCGATCCGGGTGTTCGGGCACCGGGTGCGGCCGGGGGCGCCCGTGTTGTCGCGGATCGGCTCGTTCGTCGAGGGATCCGGGTTCCTGCCGCACCTGTCCGGGACCGCGAACCTGCACCTGTACTGGGCAGCGACGGGCCGGCCGGAGTCGGAGGCCGGGTTCGAGGAGGCCCTGGAGATCGCGGGGCTCGGCGATGCCGTGCGGCGGAAGGTCGGCACGTACAGCCAGGGCATGCGGCAGCGGCTGGCGATCGCGCAGGCGATGCTGGGCCTGCCGGACCTGCTGGTACTCGACGAGCCGACGAACGGCCTGGACCCACCGCAGATCCGGGACATGCGCGAGGTGCTGCGTGGGTACGCGGCGGGCGGGCGCACCGTGCTGGTGTCCAGCCATCTGCTCACCGAGGTCGAGCAGACGTGCACCCATGTGGTCGTGATGCACAAGGGCAAGCTGGTCGCGGCCGGTGAGGTCAGCGACATCGTCAGCGGCGGCGGGGAGACATCGTTCCGGGTGGACGACGTGGCGCGCGCCCTGGAGGTGCTGCGGAAACTGCCGGGCCTGGCCGACCAGCCGTCACCGGACGGCTCAGCCGGTGAGGTGCACGCGCAGCTCAACGGTCTGCCCAGGGCGGCCGCGGTGGAGGCGCTCGTGCGGGCGGGGGTCGCCGTGGACCAGGTCGGTCCACGCAGGCAGCTCGAGGACGCGTTCCTGCAACTGGTGGGAGGTGGCTCATGACCGGCATCGCGGGAGCGGCGACGGGGTACCAGACCGCGGCGCACGCTGCCGGTCCGGGTCGAGTTCGTCCGGCAGTTGCGCAGGCGGCGCACCCAGATCGCGCTCGGGTTCCTGATCGTGCTGCCGTTCCTGCTGCTGATCGCGTTCAAGGTCGGCAACGGGAATTCCAATCGGAACTCGGGCCAGTTGGTCGACCTGGCGACGCAGAGCGGCACCAACTTCACGGTATTCGCGCTGTTCGCGTCGGCGAGCTTCCTGCTCGTGGTGATCGTGGCGTTGTTCTTCGGGGACACGGTGGCCAGCGAGGCGTCGTGGTCGAGCCTGAAGTACCTGCTGGCGATCCCGGTGCCGCGAGGCAGGTTGTTGCGGCAGAAGGCGATCGTGGCAGGGATCCTGTCGATACTGGCGCTGATCGTGCTGCCCGCGGTGTCGCTGCTGGTCGGCGTGCTCTGGTACGGCTCGGGCGACCTGGTCGGTCCGACGGGCGAGGCTCTGGCGTTCGGCACCGCGGTTGGGCGGGTCGCACTGGCGGTGGTGTACATCGCGTTGAGCCTGTTGTGGGTGGCGGGCCTGGCGCTGTTGCTGTCGGTGTCGACGAACGCGCCGCTGGGGGCCGTCGGTGGGGCGGTGTTGGTGTCGATCCTGTCGCAGATCCTGGACTCGATCACGGCGCTGGGCGGGCTGCGGGAGTATCTGCCGTCGCATTACGCGTTCGCCTGGAGTGATTTGTTGAGTTCGTCGGTGGACTGGGGCGACATGGCCCGTGGGGTGCTCTCGTCACTGGTGTTCTGCGTGATCTTCATGGCGTTGGCGGCGCGACGATTCGCCACGAAGGACATCAACAGCTGACCGCGAGGCCGGACCGGCTCAGGCCCAAGTCGACCCCTCCACGGCCGGCACAGACCAGCGGGCCCGACGACCATCCAGCGGTCGACACACCGCCACTGAGCGGCCGACTCACCGCGGACCGGAATGGGCCCGACCACCGGGCGGTCGACACGCGAGTGCGTCGCGACCATCAAGTGGTCGACACCCGGTGCAGCAATCGGCCCGACGACCATCCAGCGGTCGACACACCGCCACTGAGCGGCCAACTCACCGCGGACCGGAATGGGCCCGACCACCGGGCGGTCGACACGCGAGTGCATCGCGACCATCAAATGGTCGACACCCGGTGGAGCAATCGGCGTGCTGACTTGTCGACCGCCGAACGGTCGACTCGCGCGGTCCGCATGCATGTCGGCCATTAACTGTCGGCTCTTAAACAGTCAGTTCACGATGGCACAGAACGTATCGACCGTTGGATGGCCGGCTCAGCGCGACGTGTCGACCGCTGGGCGGACGACACACGCCAAACGCTCAGCGAGTCGACCGCTGAGCAGGCAACACACATCAAGGCAGCACGGCGCTCAGCGAGTCGGCCGCTCAGCGGGCAACTCACATCAAGGCAGCTCAGCGAGTCGACCGCTCAGCAGGCAACTCACATCAAGGCAGCACGGCGCTCAGCGAGTCGGCCGCTGGGTGGGCAACTCGCGCCAAAGACTCAGCGAGTCGACCGCTGAGCGGGCAACTCACATCAGGACAGCACGGCGCTCAGCGAGTCGGCCGCTGGGTGGGCAACTCGCGCCAAAGACTCAGCGAGTCGACCGCTGAGCGGGCAACTCACATCAGGACAGCACGGCGCTCAGCGAGTCGGCCGCTGGGTGGGCGACTCGTGCCAGGGGTCAGCGTTTCGGCGTTGGGTGGGTTGGGTGGTGATCAGGCCGTCAGGGACGTTTGGATTTGGGGAGGCGCGCTACTACGTCCTCGTAGGACGTGTCCAGCAGCTCTTTCAGCTCTCCCGGCGGGACAGTGCCATCCAGCGCTACCTTGTTCCAGCCGTATCTGCCGATGTACGCGCTTTGCGTGATCGCATCCGGATAGCGCTCGCGCCACTCGCCCGCCACCTCCGCCGTGCGGCCGCATTTCAGGCCTACCGTTCCCGCCTCCATGCCGATGAACGCGAACGCCTTCCCGCCCACCTTGCACACCAACTCGCCGTCGCCCCACGGGTACGTCTCCTCCGCACCCGGCTTCGCCATGCTGTAGGCGATCACCTCGTCGGTGTTCATCTACTTCACGCCCGCCGCGTCCATCCCCCGCAGTTCCTTCTTCAGGTCCGCGATCTCGTCCCTCAACCTGGCCGCCAGCTCGAACTGCAGGTCGCGCGCCGCGTTCATCATCTGCTCGGTCAACCTGCTCACCAGGTCAGCCAGCTCGGCGCGCGGCATCTTCTTCGGGTCGCGACTCGCGTCGATCACTCCCGCGCTCTTCGCGCCGCCAGGTTCGCCTGTGGCCCGCTTGCCTCGGGACGTGTTCCGGCCGGAGCCGCCCACCGGGACCGTCGAGTCGCGCTCCGAGTCGTCTGCCTCGGCGTACACACGGTCGAGGATGTCGGCGATGCGCTTGCGCAGCGGCTGCGGGTCGATGCCGCGTTCCTCGTTGTACGCGACCTGCTTGGCGCGCCTGCGATCCGTTTCGTCGATGGCTCGCCGCATCGACGCGGTCACGCGGTCGGCGTACATGTGTACCTCGCCGGACACGTTACGGGCGGCGCGGCCGATCGTCTGGATCAACGAGGTCTCGCTGCGCAGGAAACCCTCCTTGTCAGCGTCCAGAATGGACACCAGGGAGACCTCCGGCAGGTCCAAGCCCTCTCGCAGCAGGTTGATGCCGACCAGCACGTCGTAGTCGCCGAGCCGCAGCTGCCGCAGCAACTCGACCCGGCGCAGTGTGTCGACCTCGGAGTGCAGGTATCGCACTCGGACGCCCAGTTCCAGCAGGTAGTCGGTCAGGTCCTCGGCCATTTTCTTGGTCAACGTGGTGACCAGGACCCGCTCGTCCTTTTCGGCCCGCTCGCGGATCTCGTGCACCAGATCGTCGATCTGACCCTCTGTCGGCTTCACCACGATCTGCGGGTCGACCAGGCCGGTCGGCCGGATCACCTGCTCGACGAACTCGCCGCCGGTCTGTCCCAGCTCGTACGGCCCTGGCGTGGCCGACAGGTAGATCGTCTGGCCGACGCGATCGCTGAACTCCTCCCACGTCAGCGGCCGGTTGTCCATCGCGCTGGGCAGCCGGAACCCGTGGTCGACGAGAGTGCGCTTGCGGGACGCGTCGCCCTCGTACATGCCGCCGATCTGCGGCACCGTGTTGTGTGACTCGTCGATGACCATCAGGAAGTCTTCGGGGAAATAGTCGATCAGCGTCGCGGGCGCGGAACCGGCCGCACGACCGTCGATGTGCCGCGAATAGTTCTCGATGCCGGAGCAGAACCCGACCTGCCGCATCATCTCGACGTCGTAGCTGGTGCGCATGCGCAGCCGCTGAGCCTCCAGCAGCTTGCCCTGCCGCTCCAGCGTGCCCAGCCGCTCCTCCAGCTCGCCCTCGATGGCCCCGATCGCCTTCTCCATCCGGCCGGCGCCGGCTACGTAGTGCGTCGCGGGGAAGATCCGCAGTTCCTGGACCTCGCGGATGATCTCGCCGGTCAGCGGGTGCAGGTAGTACAGCCGTTCGACGTCGTCGCCGAACATCTCGATCCGGACGGCCAGCTCCTCGTACGCCGGGATGACCTCGACCGTGTCACCCCGGACGCGGAACGTGCCACGCGAGAACGCCAGGTCGTTGCGCGTGTACTGCACGTCGACCAGGGCGCGCAGCAGCAGGTCGCGCTCGACCGTCTGGCCGACCTCCACCGAGATGGACCGGTCCAGGTACGACTGGGGCGTGCCCAGGCCGTAGATGGACGAGACCGTCGACACCACGATCACGTCGCGCCGGGACAGCAGGCTCATCGTGGCCGCGTGGCGCAGCCGCTCGACGTCGTCGTTGACCGACGAGTCCTTCTCGATGTAGGTGTCGGTCTGCGGGACGTACGCCTCGGGCTGGTAGTAGTCGTAGTAGCTGACGAAGTACTCGACCGCGTTGTCCGGGAAGAACTCCCGCAGCTCGTTGGCGAACTGCGCCGCGAGCGTCTTGTTCGGCACCATCACCAGCGTCGGCCGCTGGACCTTCTCGATCAGCCAGGCGGTGGTGGCCGACTTGCCGGTACCGGTCGCGCCGAGCAGTACCACGTCCTTCTCACCGGCGCCGATCCGCTTGGTCAGCTCTTGGATGGCCTGCGGCTGGTCACCGGCGGGCTGGTAGTCGCTGACCATGCGGAAGTGCCCATCGGTACGGGGAATCTCACCGATGGGGCGGAACTCGGAGTGAGCGGTGACGGGGAGTTCGGTCGCGAAAGCCACGTTTCGAGAGTAGGCCGAACGGCGGACACTTTCGAGGCGCCAAGAGTCAGTTCACCGAGGGCTCAAGCTGACCTAGCCGCGAGCCGATTATCACTCGTATGAGTGACGCTCATATTGGGGATGAACCGGCCGTCCCGACGGAGGCAGGATGACGCACATGACGGTCAGCTCACACCTGCTGCCCGCGGCTCGCCGCGGCGACTCGGCCGATGTGGTGGACGTGCACCCGCCGAAGCTGGAAACGTTCGACGTGCCCGGCATGACCAACGTCGACCCCAAGGGCTACCCGCGCCGGGTCGACGAGTACCGCGTCGAGCCGTTCGGCCTGTACCTGGCCCGCGAGGTGCCCGACCATCCGTCGCTGAGCTACCGCGAGTCGTGGCTGCTGCCCGATCTCGGCATCCAGGTCACCGACTGGTACTTCCGGCCCGGCCACGATCGTGACCAGGACTTCTACCTCGACATCGGACTCATCCGGCCCGGCGAGCGGACCTGGCAGCTGGTCGACCTCTACCTCGATGTCGTGTTGCGCACCGGCCGCGGGCTGGATGTGCTGGACACCGACGAGCTGCTGGGCGCGACCGCGCAGGGGTACATCGACGCCCGGACCGCGCAGGCGGCGATCGAAACCACACATCACACGGTCGAGCAACTCGCGGCGCACGACTACGATCTGGCCAATTGGCTCGCCGAGCTGGGCATCGAGCTGACCTGGCGACGCCGCTGACCGCCTACCTGCGACGATGCGCTGGGCGCAAACTCGTCGGGGTGCGGTTCGATGTGAAGTCGGTATGAACCCGCAACGTAATCTTCACATAACGAATCGACCCCGGGCGTCACGAGGTGCACACTCACGGCTACCCTCAGCCCGGTGGGAACCGCCATAACGCCCCAGTTGGTGGACATTGTCGACACATTCACCGCGGAGCGCAGCTACTCCTCCGGTAGCTGCGTCCGGCTGGCCTTCTGCCAGGTCGAGTCCTGGGGACTGCGGATGGAATGCCCCACGCCGGATGACCCGTTCGTGGACAGCGAGGTCACCTGGCTGATTCCGGACTGCGGCCTACGCCTGACCCATCGGCGTCCTCGCTCGCGGCACGCCCGCGGCGGACCCGCCACACTCACCGCCGTCCGCGTCCAGCGCGACACCCGCTCGTGGCGGACCACCGACCTGCTGCTCGGCCTGTCCGTACCCGGTTCGACGACGGCCCGCATCGTGGGCGCCGAGGAGTTCGCCGCCGCCGTCTCCGGTCACGTGCTGCGACCCGACGACGCCGACATGGCCCTGCGCACCGTGCACCGCACCCTGGAGGAGCTGAGCCGGTGCAACCACGACATGGTGCGCTGGCTGACCTACCACGGCATCGTGACGCCCTGGCCGCCGCTGTAGGCGTAGTAACCCAGGAGGTTGTCGACGGCGTATCGGCGTGAACAGACGAGGACCTCCAGGCGGAGTGATTGTTGCGACGCAACCACGACCCACCGGAGGTCCTCGTGGCCCACAGTAACGCCCGTACCACCACTACGCCCGCCAACTCATGGTCCGACGCCATCAAGCCGGCTGGCCGTGTGACTGTCAACAACGTCCCAGGTCACTACATCTCTAGGGCTGCCAGCCGGTCCGCTCCGCCCACCGCTCCATCTCGACGTACGCCGTCCGGAACCACGGCGTCTTCGCCTCGCCGTACTCGTAGGTGCTTCGCGACGCGTACTCGGCCGCCGTCCGCTCCTTGAGTGCCTGGTAGTCGGCCAGCCACTCCGGTTCCGCGCGCAGCCAGTCCCGGAACAGCAACGCCGCCCGCCAGCCCGGACCACCGTGTTCGCGTAGGTGCACGTTGACCCACCGGCCCGGATCTGCCGAGACGGCCATCCGCTTGCGCCACCGCTGCGGATCCGGGCAGGGCGGGTACGGGTTGTCCTGGGTGCGCTCCGGATCGGCAGGGAAACCGGCCCTGGCCAGCGGTTCGCGCAGCTCGTCGGCGTCGGCCAGGCTCGCGACGGACACCTGGACGTCGATCACGTTCTTGGCGGCGATCCCGGGCACCGACGTGGACCCGATGTGGTCCACCCGCAGCGCCTTGTCGCCGGCCGCGAGCCGCAGCCGGGCCAGCACCCGCTCGGCCTGCACGGGCCACGTGGGGTCGTAGGGCACCAGGTGTGGGCCGCCCCGGACCGGGCCACGATGCAGCCGCACGTTCGCCTCGTAGGGCACCAACCGGTCGGCCCACAGCGCGTCCACCGCGGCCAGTACTTCGTCCGGCGTGCCCGAGTTGTCCAGCCACACGTCCGCCGCCGCTCGCCGGGCTTCCTCGGTGGCCTGGGCCGCGATCCTCGCGCGCACGTCCCGCTCGGCCATCCCCCGCTGCGCGACGAGCCGCCGGACGCGCTGCTCGACGGGCGCGTCCACCACGATCACCAGGTGGTACGCGGGCCCGATGCCGTTCTCCACCAGCAGCGGCACGTCGTGCACGACGACGGCGTCGTCGGGTGCGGCCGCGATCAGTTCGGCGGTCCGCCGGGCGACCCTGGGATGGACGATCGAGTTGAGCCTGCCGCGCGCCGCGTCGTCGTTGAACACCACCGCCGCCAGCGCCCCGCGGTCCAGCTCGCCGTCCTCGGTGAGCACACCACTGCCGAACTCGGCCGCGATCTCGGCCAGCCCGCTGGTGCCCGGTGCGACGACCTCGCGGGCGAGCCGGTCCGCGTCGATCAAGGTGGCCCCGTGTTCGGCGAGCCTGCCTGCCACGGTCGACTTGCCCGAGCCGATTCCGCCGGTGAGTCCCACGCGCAGCATGATCCGAATTCTGTCAGCAGACGCCCGAGGGCCCCGCGCCGGTCGGCGCGGGGCCCTCGGGTGAACGATCGGTGCTACCGGCTCACACGCCGCCGGACAGCCGCTCCCGCAGCGCCGCGAGCTGCTCGTCACTGGCCAGCGTGCCGCCACTCTGGGCAGGCGTGGCGCTCTCGTCGGAGGACGAGTAGCTGCCACCGGTGCTGGCCGGCTCGGCGTTGCTGGCCTCCGCGTCGGCGGCCGCTGCCTTGACGATCTGCTTCATGTGCTGCTCGTAGCGGGTGTGCGCCTCGGCGTACTGGCGCTCCCACTCCTCGCGCTGCTTGTCGTAACCCTCTTGCCAGTCCTGGGTCTCCGGGTCGAAGCCTTCGGGGTAGATGTAGTTGCCCTCGGCGTCGTACTCGGCGGCCATGCCGTACTGGGTCGGGTCGAACTCGGTGTCCGGCGTGAAGCCCTCGTTGGCCTGCTTGAGCGACAGCGAGATCCGGCGACGGTCCAGGTCGATGTCGATGACCTTGACCATGACGTCGTCGTTGACCTGCACGACCTGCTCCGGGATCTCCACGTGGCGCTCGGCCAGCTCGGAGATGTGCACCAGGCCCTCGATGCCCTCGTCGACGCGGACGAACGCGCCGAACGGAACGAGCTTGGTGACCTTGCCCGGCACGATCTGGCCGATCGCGTGGGTGCGGGCGAACTGCCGCCACGGGTCTTCCTGCGTCGCCTTGAGCGACAGCGAGACCCGCTCGCGCTCCATGTCGACGTCCAGGACCTCGACCGTGACCTCCTGGCCGACCTCGACAACCTCGTTCGGGTGGTCGATGTGCTTCCAGGAGAGCTCGGAGACGTGCACCAGGCCGTCCACACCGCCGAGGTCGACGAACGCGCCGAAGTTGACGATGGAGGACACGACGCCCTTGCGGACCTGGCCCTTCTGCAGCTGGTTGAGGAACTCGCTGCGGACCTCGGACTGCGTCTGCTCCAGCCAGGCACGGCGGGACAGGACCACGTTGTTGCGGTTCTTGTCCAGCTCGATGATCTTGGCTTCGAGCTCACGCCCGACGTAGGGCTGCAGGTCGCGGACCCGGCGCATCTCGACCAGCGACGCGGGCAGGAAGCCGCGCAGGCCGATGTCCAGGATCAAGCCACCCTTGACCACCTCGATGACGGTGCCCTTGACCGGCTCGTCCTTCTCCTTGAGGGCTTCGATGGTGCCCCACGCGCGTTCGTACTGGGCGCGCTTCTTGGAGAGGATCAGGCGGCCTTCCTTGTCCTCCTTCTGGAGAACGAGGGCCTCGACCTCGTCACCGACGCTGACCACCTCGGACGGGTCGACATCGTGCTTGATCGACAGTTCACGCGAGGGGATCACACCCTCGGTCTTGTAGCCGATGTCGAGCAGCACCTCGTCACGGTCGACCTTGACGATGGTGCCCTCGACGATGTCGCCATCGTTGAAGTACTTGATGGTCTTGTCGACGGCGGCGAGGAAGTCCTCGGCCGACCCGATGTCATTGATCGCGACTTGCTGCGTCGGGGCCTTGGCAGCCGGGACAGTGGTGGTGTCGGTGGACATTAGGTGGGTTGCTCCGGTACGGATTGGTGTTGTGGGGTGGGCGTCTACGCGTGCAGCGCCGATGGATCGGGCCACGGTACGGCCGGGCGAAGACGCCGATGTCACCTTGTCACAACAACGACGGAGGCGGCCCGATTCCCGACGCGCGGGACCGCAGGCAGTAGACCCACTGCGCGGGCGGTATCGTACGCGGGTTCGACCCGATACCGCAAATTCCACGCTCTGACGAGGGACGATTCGGCTGGCCAGGCATGATCGGCGGCCATCCCGACCAACTGGAGCGCGACGTCAGGAGCCATCCGTGACCCAGCCGGACGACCCGGCGGCTGCGACAACCGAAATCGAATCGCAACCGAAATCGCATCCGGCACCGCCACCACACCATGTGAGCGCGGAACTCGCACTGGGCACCGTCGGTATCGCCAAGCGCGCGGCGGGCCCGGCGGAGTCACGGGCGGCCAGCAGAGCGTGGTGGGACGCGGACGCCGACGACTATCAGGCCGAGCACGGTGACTTCCTCGGCGCGGCCGATTTCGTGTGGTGCCCGGAGGGTCTGCGCGAGGCCGACGCGCGACTGCTCGGTGACGTGCGCGGGGCCGCCGTGCTGGAGGTGGGCTGCGGGTCGGCGCCGTGCGCGCGCTGGCTGGTCGCCCAGGGCGCCCGTCCTGTGGGGCTGGACCTGTCCGCGGGGATGCTGCGGCACGCGGTCGCGGACAACGCGGCCACCGGCATCGACGTGCCGCTCGTGCAGGCCAGCGCGGACCAGTTGCCGTTCGCGGACGGCAGTTTCGACCTCGCGTGCTCGGCGTTCGGGGCGGTGCCCTTCGTCGCCGACTCGGGTGCGGTGCTGCGCGAGGTGGCCAGGGTGGTGCGGCCGGGTGGCAGGTGGGTGTTCGCGGTCACCCACCCGATGCGGTGGATTTTCCCGGATGACCCCGGTCCCGGCGGGCTGACCGTGATGCAGTCCTACTTCGACAGGACGCCGTACCTCGAAGTGGACGAAAACGGCACGGCCACGTATGTCGAACACCATCGGACGCTCGGTGACTACGTCCGGCAGATCCGCGAGGCGGGCATGGAGCTGACGGACCTCGTCGAGCCGGAGTGGCCGGAGGGCCACGACAAGGAGTGGGGACAGTGGAGTCCGTTGCGCGGGCGCCTGTTCCCCGGCACGGCGATCTTCTGCTGCACGCGAAGGTGAGGTAGGGGTTGACCAGCTCGCGGACGCTGCGGGAGGCGCAGGCTGCCCGGTTCGCCGGGTTGGATCCGTTGCTGCCGCCCGCGGCTCCCGATCCGGCCGGTGAGGTGCTCACCGCGGCGCTGCCCAGCGGGCAGCGGGTGGCAGGCGTGCTGTGCCGCACGGTGCACGGGCCGGGCGCACCGACGAGCCTGTGGTCCGCCTCCGACACGTGGGAGCTGTTTCCGCTGGTCGGTGACCTGCCCGGCCCCGGTATCGACGCGCTGCTGCGGGCGTGGCGGCAGCTGATGGACGCCCACGGTGTCCCGGATGCCGACTCCTCGTGCGTGGTCACGTGGCCCAGCCGCGACACCGAGGGCAGCGGCATGCTGCTGGTCCACGGCTTCCAGCCGCTGTCCGTGCTCGCGGTCCGAGGCACAGCCACCATGCCGCCGAACGCCGTCCCGCCGGGACTGGTCGTCCGCCGTGCCCTGCCGAGGGACCTGGACGTCGCGCTGCCGCTCGCGCTGGCCGAGCTGAGCTACTCGTCGCTGGTGGGCGGCACGATCCTGCGGCCGGACGCGACCCAGCTCAAGCGTGCCGCGCTGAACTACCGGATCGGCCGGGGTGACCAGGTGTGGCTGGCCGAACGGGACGGCGTGGCCATCGGGCTGGCCGAGTGCTGGCTGACCGACACCGATCCGACCGCGCGCCGGCGGTTTCCGGTGCCGCCGGGCCGGTGGGGTTACGTGAATACGGTGTCAGTACTACCGGGCGCTAGAGGGACCGGGGTCGGCCGGGCGATGATGGACCGGGCACATGGGGAACTGCACCGGGCGGGCGCGATCGGTACGTACCTGTACTACAACCCGCCCAACCCGTTGTCGTCCGTGTTCTGGCCCCGGCAAGGCTACCGTCCACTATGGACGGTTTGGGAGACCCGGCCCGCCGGAGCGCTGCGCTGACCGCCGGGAGGGAGACACCTGATGCGGCAGGACATCTGGCCGTGGGTGATCGCCGGCCTGGCGATGACGGTCGCCCTGCCGGTGGTGGTGGACTGGCTGCGCAGGCTCCCACCGCATTCGGCACAGCGGCTGACGGTCTGGGCCTGCGTGGTGTCGCTTTCCGTCGTCACGGTCGACGCGATCCTGGCGCTCAACGACGTGCCCTGGCGGTGGCTGGTCGCGGTGCTGGCGGCGGGCCAGTTCGTGGCCGCGGTGCCGCTGGGCATCGGCCTGGCCCGGCTGCACGCGGCCCGCAAGCGACACGACGAGTCGTTGCTGCGGCCCGACCGGGTCGCACCCGGTCAGGCCGAGTTATGGATCCGGCCCCGCCGGTACGACGGCGCGCCACCACGGCGGCTGGGTGACCGGGTGGACCGGTGGTTGGCCGCCGACGGTCCGTCACCGACCGCGGGCTGGTGGCACAACGGCGGCCTGATCCTGGACGAGCAGGGACCCGCGCTGGTGGACGCGGCCGGGCTGCGGCACGGTCTGCCGCCCGACACGACGACACTCGTGCAGCTCAGCGCGCCGAGGTCGGTACTGCTGATGGACATCCACGAGCAGTTGCTGGCCCGGCTGCCCACCACCGGGTTCGACGACCACGACCTGCGGCGCTTCGCGGTCGCGGCGGGCTGGCGCTACGACCGGACCGTGCGGCCGCTGCGCACCGCGCGGCAGGCTGTCGACCTGCGGGCCGCCGTGGTCGACCGAGCTGCCAAGGACCGCAGACTGCCCGCCCGCAGCCGCGGCGGACCGCGCAAACCGGAGCGCTGACGTCAGCCGGAGCGGACCCAGGGCCGCGGTTCGCCGACCTGGTAGACGCCTGGTGCCTTGCCGGACAGGGCCCGGTCGACGGCCTCCTGCACGCCTTCGGAGATCTCCTCGTGGGACAGCCTGCGGCTGGTGGTGCCGACCGGCACGAAGCCCAGCACGAGCTGCTGCGTGGGGTGATCGCGCAACACCGGCTCCGGGTAGCCGGACACCGGATCGAACGCGGCGCTGCCGTGCACCTCGACGACGGGCGCACCGGTCGCGAGCAACGGAGCGACCGCGCTCAGCAGGGTCGGCCTGTGCTCCCGGCGGACCCACGTGACCAGCAGTTCCGCCTGCCCGGCCAGCGCCTTACGGACGCGGATCGCCAAGCCGCACGGGTCCGACCAGTCGGCCGCGACCCACAGTGCCCTGCCGGTGCCCGAGTCGCTGGGCACGGCCGGGATCGGTGAGTAGCGGCGACTGGGCAGCACCACGTGCCACCCGCAGGCGACGAGCCGCGACGTACACGCGGCGAGCATCCCCGAACCGCCGATGACCAACGCCTGGCGGGGCACTCCGGCACGTCCGTGGCCACCCGCGCGGCCGCCGGCGATCTCGACGGCCGGGCTGGCCACACCTCTGAGGGGGCTGATGACGACACCTCCCGGATCGATGAGCGGCGGGTGACGCCGCGATCTCGGTCGTACTGACTACCGTATCCCTACCCAGGACCAGGCACCTTCAACTCTGAATCGGTCCACTGGGGTGCCGGGCTGCCGCGAGTGGACCGGCTACCCAGGCGTCCACCTGCCGTTGTCCGGTCAGCCGAACCACGTCGGGCATCGCCGGATCCGGGTCGGCGGCCACCACGAGCGCCTGGTGCCCGCGCCGTTGGTGGGTGCGCCACGCCCAGCGCACGATGTGGTCGCGGTCGGTGAAGAACGTCCACAGCGGCGGTTCGACGTTGCCGTTCCACAGCTGCTGTCGGCGTACCCGCCGCACCAGCGTGCGCCGGACGACCCGGCGCATCACCGTGTACCGGGCGTGGTCCAGCCATACCAGCAGGTCGGCTCGTTCGAGCAGCATCGGCTTGACGGCGCTGTACTGCCACTCGGTCACCCACCCCTGGCCTGCCGAGAAGCGGTCGACCTCCTGCTCGAAGGTCGGCAGCACGGTCCAGCCGGGTCCGTGGTGCAGCGCGTCGATCTCGACGGATGGCACTCCCAGCGTCTCGCCGATCGCGAGCGCGAGGGTGGTCTTGCCGGAGCCGGACGTACCGGACACCAGGATTCGGCGGGCAGCGGGGGGCAGCGGGTCGTCCGGTCCGAGTAGGGCCACTTGATCAGGCTAGGACCACGGGCAACCGGATTTCACCTGGTCAGTGAGCCGCGTCGTCCCATGACCTGCCGACGCCGACGGAGACCTCCAGCGGCACCCCGAGCGCGTAGGCACTACCCATCTGCTCGCGGACCAGCGCCTCGACGGCGTCCCGCTCGCCATCGGCGATCTCCAGCACCAGCTCGTCGTGCACCTGCAGCAGCATCCGGGTGCGCAGCTGCGACGAGGCCAGCGCTGCCTGCACGTTGAGCATCGCGACCTTGATGATGTCGGCCGCGCTGCCCTGGATCGGCGCGTTGAGCGCCATCCGCTCAGCCATCTCCCTGCGCTGCCGGTTGTCGCTGTTCAGGTCGGGCAGGTAGCGCCGGCGGCCCAGGATGGTGGCCGTGTAGCCGTCCTTGCGCGCCTGGTCGACCACGGCCCGCAGGTAGTCGCGCACCCCGCCGAATCGGGCGAAGTACTCGTCCATCAGCTCGCGGGCCTCGTCGGCGGAGATCCGCAGCTGCTGCGACAGGCCGTAGACCGACAGGCCGTAGGCCAGGCCGTAGTTCATCGCCTTGACCTTGGCCCGCTGCGCGCCGGTGACCTCGTCCGGGCCGACGCCGAACACCCGGGCCGCGGTGGCCGCGTGGAAGTCGAACCCGGACTGGAACGCCTCGATCAGCGCGTCGTCGACGGACAGGTGGGCCATGATCCGCATCTCGATCTGGCTGTAATCGGCCGTCATCAGCTCGGCATAGCCCTCGCCGACGACGAACGTCTGCCGGATCGTGCGGCCTTCCTCGGTGCGGATCGGGATGTTCTGCAGGTTCGGCTCGGTGGACGAGAGCCGGCCGGTCGCCGCGATCGTCTGGTTGAACGTGGTGTGGATGCGGCCGTCGTCGGCGACGGACTTGAGCAGCCCGTCCACCGTGGTCTTGAGGCGCGTGGCGTCGCGGTGCTCCAGCAGGTACTCCAGGAACGGGTGCCCGGTGGCGTCGAACAGCGTCTGCAGCGCCTCGGCGTCCGTCGTGTAGCCGGTCTTCGTGCGCTTGGTCTTGGGCATGTTCAGCTCGTCGAACAGCACGACCTGCAGCTGCTTGGGCGAGCCGAGGTTGATCTCCTTGCCGATCACCGAGTAGGCGTCCTGCGCGGCCTGCTTCACGCGGGCGGCGAAGTGGGCCTCCTGCGCGGCCAGCAGCTCGGTGTCCATCGCGATACCGACGGACTCGATCTCGCAGAGCACCCGCTGCAGCGGCAGCTCCAGGTCCATCAGCAGCGTGGCGCCACCGAGGTCGGCCAGCTCGGTGTCCAGCGCGTCGGCCAGGTCGGCGACGGCACGGGCCTTGAGGATCTCCGCGCGCGCCAGCCGTTCGGCATCGTCAGCCTCGGTGGACAGCAGTGACATCTGGCCGTCGTCGGCGTCGTTCTCCACGCGCAGTTCGCGACGCAGGTAGCGCAGCACCAGGTCGTCCAGCTCGAACGACCGCTGGCCGGGGCGGGCCAGGTAGGCGGCCAGCTCGGTGTCGCTGGTCAGGCCCTCCAGCTGCCAGCCACGGGACCGCAGCGCGTGCCGGGCGACCTTCATCGCGTGGCCGGCCTTCGGCACGGCCGGGTTCGCCAGCCACGCGGCCAGCGCCTGCTCGTCGTCCTCGGTGAGCTGCTCGACGTCGAGGTAGCCGCCGTCGCCGTCGGCCGTGGCGAGTGCGATGCCACGCACGTCACCGACACCCGCCGCCCAGTAGGCCCGCAGCGCCAAACCGACCCGCGCGCCCTCGCCCGCGTGCTCGGCCAGCCAGGCCCCGAGCGCACCGGACGCGATCGGGCCGCCGCGGACCTCGAAGCCTTCCTCCGCCTCGGGTTCGGCCGACTGCAGCGTGGCGAACAGCCGGTCGCGCAGCACCCGGAACTCCAGGTCGTCGAACAGGCGGTGCACGGCGTCGCGGTCCCAGGCGTGCAGCTCCAGCTGCGTGGGGTCCACCTCGACGGGCACGTCCTTGACCAGTTCGGTCAGTTCCCGGTTGAGCAGCACCGCGGCCAGGTTCGCCCGCAACGCGTCGCCCACCTTGCCCTTGACCTTGTCCACCTGGTCGACGAGCTGCGCGAGCGAGCCGTACTCACGGATCCACTTGGCCGCGGTCTTCTCGCCGACGCCGGGGATGCCCGGCAGGTTGTCCGACGGGTCGCCGCGCAGAGCCGCGAAATCGGGGTACTGGGCGGGCGACAGGCCGTACTTGGCGATGACCTCGCCCGGGGTGAACCGGGTCAGGTCGGAGACGCCTCGCCGTGGGTACAGCACGGTGACCTGGTCGTTCACCAGCTGCAGCGCGTCCCGGTCGCCGGTGCAGATGAGCACGTCGAAGCCCTCGTCCGCGGCGCGTGCGGTCAGTGTGGCGATGACGTCGTCGGCCTCGTAGTTGTCCTTGCTCAGCCACGGGATGCCCAGCGCCCCGAGCACGTCCTGGATGAGGCCGACCTGGCCGCGGAACTCGTCCGGCGTGGTGCTGCGGTTGGCCTTGTAGTCGGCATAGGTGTCCCGCCGGAACGTCTGCCGCGACACGTCGAAGGCGACGGCGATGTGCGTCGGCTGCTCGTCGCGCAGCAGATTGATCAGCATCGACGTGAAGCCGTACACCGCGTTGGTGGTCTGCCCGGTCTGGGTGCGGAAGTTCTCCGCGGGCAGCGCGAAGAACGCCCGGTAGGCCAGCGAGTGACCGTCCAGCAACAGCAGGCGCGGCGTGTCACTGGCGGGTGTGGTGCGAGTCTCGGACTTGGCGGGCACCCGCCGAGTCTAGGGTGAGACACCGACAGGGCTGTTCAGCGCCGTCTGTCGCACCACGATCGGACGACAACTGGAGGTGCCGGTGACGGCGACCGACGAGCCGCGCGCCGGCTTCACCGTCGAGGCCGCGAACGCGATGCGGGGCGAACTCAACGAGAAGCTCGGCATCGAGATCATCGAGGTCGGCACCGACCGCGTCGTGGCCACCATGCCGGTCGACGGCAACCGGCAGCCGCTCGGCCTGTTGCACGGAGGCGCGAACGCGGCGCTCGCCGAGACCATCGGTTCCGTCGCCGCCGTGCTCAACGCGCCCGACGGCCGCATCGCCGTGGGCCTGGAGCTGTCCTGCACGCACCACCGTGCCGCCCGCGGCGGCCTGGTCACCGGCGTGTGCACGCCGCTGCACGTCGGCCGCAGCACGTCCACGTTCGAGACAGTGATCACCGACGAGGAAGGCCGCCGGACCTGCACGGCCCGGCTGACCTGCATCGTCCGGGAGAAGACCCCGGGCACCTGAGAGCCGCTGAGAGCTCTAGGCGACGCCCAGGTACGCCTCCTTGATCGACGGGTCGGCCAGCATCTCCTTGCCGGTACCCGACTTCACGATCGAACCGGTCTCCAGCACGTAGGCCCGGTGCGCCCGCGACAGTGCCTGCTGCGCGTTCTGCTCCACCAGCAGCACCGTGGTGCCCTGCTGGTTGATCTCCGTGATGATCCGGAAGATCTGCTGGATGAACTGCGGCGCGAGGCCCATCGACGGCTCGTCCAGCAGCAGCAGCCGCGGCTTGGCCATCAACGCCCTGCCGATGGCCAGCATCTGCTGCTCACCGCCGGACAGCGTGCCGCCCGCCTGTGTCTTGCGCTCATCCAGCCGGGGGAACAGGCTGAACACACGCTCGTAGTCGGCGGCGAGGTTCTTCCTGTCCTTGCGCGCGTACGCGCCCATGTCGAGGTTCTCCAGCACGGACATCCCCGGGAACACACCCCGGCCCTCCGGGGCCTGCGAGATCCCGCGCACCACGCGCAGGTCGGCGCGCAGCTTGCTGATGTCCCCGCCGTCGAAGGAGATCCGGCCACCGGACAGCGGCCGGATGCCGGACACCGCACGCATCGTGGTGGTCTTGCCGGCGCCGTTCGCCCCGATCAGGGAGACGATCTCGCCCTCGTCGACGGTCAGCGAGACACCGGACAGCGCACCGATCCGCCCGTAGTGGACGGACACGTTGGACAGCTCAAGCAACGCCATCGTCTGGCACCCCCAGGTAGGCCGCGATCACGGCCGGGTTCTCGCGGATCTCCGCTGGCGGGCCGTCGGCGATCTTCTTGCCGAACTCCAGCACCACGATCCGGTCGGTGACACCCATGACCAGGCGCATGTCGTGCTCGATGAGCAGCACCGTGTACCCGTCGTCGCGGATCCTGCGGATCAACCCCATGAGTTCTTCCTTCTCGGTGGGGTTGAAGCCGGCGGCCGGCTCGTCCAGGCACAGCAGTTTCGGCTCGGTGGCCAGCGCCCTGGCGATCTCCAGCCGGCGCTGGTAGCCGTAGGGCAGGTTGCGGGCCTTGTCGGCGGCGCGGTCCGCGATGCCGACGAACTCCAGCAGCGCGCTCGCCCGCTCGACGACCTCGTGCTCCTCACGGTGATGACGCGGCGAGCGGATCAACGCACCGGGCACGCTCGTCTTGTGCCGCGCGTCCACGCCGACGACCACGTTCTCCAGCGCGGTCATCTCGCCGAACAACCTGATGTTCTGGAACGTGCGCGCCAGGCCGAGCTTGGTGATCTGGTACCGCTTGCGACCCGAGATCGACGCGCCCTCCAGCAGCACCTTGCCGCTGGTCGGCCGGTAGACGCCGGTCATCACGTTGAAGCACGTGGTCTTGCCCGCACCGTTGGGCCCGATCAAACCGAGGATCTCGCCACGCCGGATCTCGAACGACACGTGGTCCAGCGCGACGAGACCGCCGAACCGGACCGTGACGTCGCTGATCTCCAGCAAGGTCTGGCCGACCTCGACCTCGATCTCCCGGTCCGGAGCGACGGCCTCGGCGACCGCGGCCTCGTGCTCGGCCAGTTCCACCTGCGACATGTGCGCGACCTCGGCGACGATGCCACCCTCCGGCGGCACGTCCGGGCCGGCATCAGTGGGCTCGATGCCGCTGGTCATGCCTCGTCGCCCTTCTCCGGAGCCAGCGCGCTGTCGCTGGACAACTGCTCCGGCCTACCGATCAGCCGCAGGTACGCGGTCCGGCCGTAGGTGAGCAACCGCTGCCGCGCACCGAGCAGGCCCTGCGGCCGGAAGATCATCAGCACGATCAGCGCGACGCCGAAGACCAGGTACTTCTGGCTGCCCAGGAAGTTGAAGCGGTCCGGGATGTAGGACACGATGAACGCTCCCAGCATCACGCCGACCTTGTTGCCGGAGCCGCCGAGGATCACCGCGCTCAGGTACAGCACCGAGAAGTTGACGCCGAAGTCCTGGTTGTTGATGAAGCCGACCTGGCCGGCGGACAGCGCACCGGACAGGCCACCGATCGCGGCGCCGATCGCGAACGCCCACAGCTTGAACGTGAACGTCGGCACGCCCATCATCTGGGCCGCGTCCTCGTCCTCCCGGATCGCCACCCACGCGCGGCCGACCCGGCTGCGTTCGAGGTTGCCGATGAACATCAGGATGATGATGATGATCGACACCGCGAGCCAGTACCAGGGTGTGCCGTTGCTGGCGGTGAAGATCGGAATGCCACTGGCCTGGGTGCCCGGCGGGTGGCCGACGTTGTTGAAGCCCACCATGCCCTTGAGGGCCGGAATGATCGTGACCAACAGGCGGACGATCTCGCCGAACCCGAGGGTGACGATCGCGAGATAGTCCCCTCGTAGTCGTAGCGTTGGTGTGCCGAGTAACAGCCCCGCGACCATCGTGACCACCATGGCCAGCGGCAGCACCGCCAGGTACGGGATCTTCACCAGTGTCGACTGTGGACTGGTGAACAGGGCCGCGACGTACGCCCCGACCGCGAAGAAGCCGACGTACCCCAGGTCGAGCAGGCCTGCCTGGCCGACCACGACGTTCAGGCCCAGTGCGATCAGTACCAGCACAGCCGCGTTGAACATCGAGATCGGGAAGTTCTTGTACGGCTCGGTCGTCAGGATCGGCGGGTTGAGCACCGGCAGGGCGTAGATCAGGATGACGATCGGGATGACGCCGATCCACTGCTGCAGCCGGGGCAGGCTGTTCCACCAGGTGCGGAACCGCCGGATCGGCGACTCCTGCACCTGCTGGACCGGAGTCGTCTGGACGGTAGTCATACCCGGGCCTTTCCGAGCGATTCGCCGAGGATGCCCGTCGGCCGGAACATCAGGATGACCACCAGCGCGACGAACGCGATGACCGCCATCCACTGTGCGTTGCCCAGCAACGTCGCCCCGTAGTCACCGACCAGGCCGATCAGCAGGCCGCCCAGCATGGCGCCGCGGATGTTGCCGATGCCACCGAGCACGGCCGCCGCGAACGCCTGGATGCCCAGGTTGAAGCCACCGTTGTACTGCACACCCGCCGGGACCTTCATGATGTAGAACAGCGAGGCGGCACCGGCGAGCAGGCCACCGATCAGGAACGTCAGCATGATGACGCGTTCCTTGTTCACGCCCATCAGCGTCGCGGTGTCCGGGTCCTGCGCCACCGCGCGGATGCCGCGACCGAACCGCGTCCGGTTGAGGAACTGGTCCACCACGATCATCAGCACGATCGCGGCGACGAAGATGATGATCTGGATGTTCGAGATGTCGGCACCGAACACCGTGAAGACCGGCGTCTGCTTGATCATGATGACCGCCTGCTCGGCGCTCGGGCCGCGCCACAGCTCGATCAGGTACTGGATCGCGAACGACGCGCCGATGGCGGTGATCAGGAAGGCCAATGGAGGTGCGTTGCGTCTGCGCAGCGGCCGGTAGGCCACCCGTTCCAGCAGCACGGCGACGATGCCGGACACGATCATCGCGACGACCCCGGCGAGGACGAGGTCACCGACCAGCGAGAGGATGCCCAACTGCGGGATGAACGGGCCGAAGCCCAAGGCGGACAAGGTGAAGAAGACCGCGTACGCACCGACGATGAAGACCTCGGAGTGCGCGAAGTTGATCAGCCGTAGGACGCCGTAGACCAGCGTGTAGCCCATCGCGATCAACGAGTAGATGGCTCCGAAGGCAAGGCCGTCGAACGTGTTGTTCCAGAACAGTTCCTTGAAACTGCTGACATCGAACGTGATCCAGCTGTTCGAATCTGCGAGGAACAAGGTCATCGGGTGCACTGCGTCACGTTCCTGGGGTTCCTGTCGTGAATCCGGGCATGTCCCCCGGCGACCTGGTGGTCGCCGGGGGACATGCCCGGCCGTGGTTCAAGGGGCTAGGCGGTTCGGCTACGTCAGCCGATCGTGCCGACGTAGACGATCTGCCCGTTCTGCACCTTGTAGCCGTACACCGTGGACTTGGCGAGCTCGCCGTTCGGCTGCCACTGCAGGTGCTTGCTGAAGCCGTCACCGTTGTAGTTCTTGACGTAGTTCAGCAACGCGGCGCGGTCCTTGATGCCCGAGTCGATGCCCCGGAGCAGGACGGTCGCCGAGTCGTAGCCCTCCAGCGAGTACGTACCGGGCGCGGAACCCTTGCTGACGGTCTTGTAGGCGTCGGCGAAGGACGGGATCAGATCACCGGGCACACACGGGCAGGTGAAGTACGCGTTCGAGGACGCGGGGCCGGCCTGCTCGATGAACTTCGGGTCCTTCACGCCGTCCGGGCCGATGAACTTGCCGGTGTAGCCACCGTTGACCAGCTGCTGGTCGAACGGCGCGCCCTCGGCGTAGTAACCGGAGTAGAACACCGCGTCCGGCTTGGCGGCGTTGACCTTGCTGACCGTGGACGAGAAGTCCTTCTGGCCGGTGGTCACCTTGTCGGCGCACGCGGAGTCGGCGGCACTGCCCAGTGCCTTGGTGGTCGCCTGGGCCAGGCCGATGCCGTAGTCGGAGTCGTCCTGGATGACGCAGACCTTCTTGGCCTGCAGCTTGCCGGTGATGAACTTCGCGGCCGCGGGACCCTGCACGTTGTCGTTGCCCAGGGCGCGGAAGAACGTGGTCCAACCCTGCTGGGTCAGCGTCGGGTTGGTGGCCGACGGCGTGATGTGCACCAGGCCGTTCTGCTGGAAGATCGTGCCGGTCGACTGGGACTCACCGGAGAACGGCAGGCCCACGACACCGAGGATGTCCTTCTCGCTGACGACCTGGGTCACGACGCCAGGCGCCTGGGCCTGGTCACCGGCGGTGTCGAACTTCTTGAACGCCACCTGGCAGCCGGGGTTGGCCGAGTTGTGCTGGTTGATCGCCAGCTGCACGCCGTTGTAGATGTTGATGCCCAGCTGGGCATTCGGGCCGCTCTCGGCACCGGCGTACGCGATCGTCACTCCACTGCACTTGGCCTGGCCGTTGCCGGCGGGCTTCGCGGCGTCCGCCGGCACGGGCAGCGTGCTCACCACCGGCAGGTTGACCGACCCACTGGCCGAGCTGGAGCTGCTACCGCTGCCACCTGATGAGGTAGAGCTGTTCTTCGCGGCGCAGGCGGTCACGGCTAGCGACAGGATCGCCACCGCCGTAACTGCTCGCGCGAATCGTGCTGCAGACACCCATACCTCCCATAACAACCGAGCGCCCGAACGGCGGATGCCCCGTACGGGCATGGCTAGGCGAGAAAACTAGCCGTCGTCACACCGACGGGCAGGATGAAACGTGCATCCGTATCCACATCGTGACGGTGGACACGGCCGATGCCGGTACTTCGGTCATCAGTGGTGACGGACGGTATACCGTCGGCCGGTCGGAGGCTACTTGTGGTCAGGCGAAGTTCTCCACGACGACCTGCGCGACGGCCTTCATCGTGGTGCGCCGGTCCATCGCGGTGCGCTGGATCCAGCGGAATGCCTCGGGCTCGGACATCGCCTGCTTGGCCATCAACAGACCCTTGGCGCGCTCGACCACCTTGCGGGTCTCCAGCCGGTCGGTCAGACCGGCGACCTCGTTCTCCAGGGCCTGCAACTCGGTGAACCGGCTGATCGCCAGCTCGACCGCGGGCACCAGGTCGCGCTTCGCGAACGGCTTGACCAGATACGCCATCGCACCGGCGTCCCGCGCCCGCTCGACCAGGTCCCGCTGACTGAACGCGGTCAGGATCACGACAGGTGCGATCCGCTGGCCCGCGATCTCGGACGCGGCCTCGATGCCATCCCGCTTGGGCATCTTCACGTCAAGGATCACCAGGTCAGGACGCAGTTCAGTGGCGAGCTGGACGGCTTCTTCGCCATCGCCGGCCTCGCCGACGACGTCGTAGCCTTCCTCGCGCAGCATCTCGACAAGGTCGAGTCGAATCAGGGCCTCGTCCTCAGCGACGAGCACCCGGCGTGTCGGCCCGGCCTCAACCTGAGCCTCGGCAGCCGCGTCGGTCACCGGGGGTCCTCCTGCAGCTCAGCGGGTCACCGACCGTGATCGGCCGGAATCCGTAGCCTACCGGCCAGAGCCGACGCACCGCACGGCTGAACGTCGTGCGCTGTGCCACTCCCGTGCGCTGGTCAACGCCCCGGCCTGGCGTGAACGAGCCGTGACCGACCGGGTACGCTGCTTGCTGATCCACCGACGCCCGGTGGCTCGGCCCCCGTAGCCCAATCGGCAGAGGCAGCGGACTCAAAATCCGTCCAGTGTGCGTTCGAGTCGCACCGGGGGCACACTCTGACCAGCAAGAACAACCGAATAAAGATCAACGTAGTTGATCATTGGGTGCGGCCTTGGGTGCGAAGTACCCTCAAGGCTGTGAGTGTTGCGCGCCCAGATGGCCGCCAGCGCGGCCGAGTAGAGCAGCGAGGGGACTCGCTCCGCGTGATCGTCTACGCCGGCACCGACCCCGTGACAGGCCGCAGGTCGTACCTACGGGAGACCATCAAGGGCACCGACAAGGCGCTTACAAGCGTGCTGACCGCGCCATGAACAAGCTGCTGACACAGGTAAACGAGCAGCATTCCGTGGAGTCTTCTGTCAGCTTTGGCTACGCGCTGGACGAATGGATGCGCAACAACACTGAGTTGGAAGACAGCACCCGGCGCGCGTACGAAGGATACATAAGGCGAACGATCCGACCGGCGCTCGGCGAGCTTCCTGCCACGAAGATCAGTGCGCGCCTCTGGAGAGCTTCTACACGGAGCTGCACCGCTGCCGGACTAGGTGTGACGGCAGACCGTTCATCGAACACAACAAAGACGACGCACACGACTGTGAGGAAGCGAAGTGCAAGCCGCACGAGTGCAAGGCGTTCGGCTCATCCACCATCCGACAGATCCACGCGATCATGAGTGGCGCTCTTGACGCTGCGGTGCGCTGGGAGTGGATCGAATCCAACCCAGCCCGCCTGGCATGTAAGCCAAAGCAAAAGCGACCAGAACCCGATCCGCCGACATCTGTCGAAGCCGCCAAGCTGAGCGAAGCCGCATTCGAGATGGATGACGACTGGGGCACACTTGTCTGGCTCGCTATGACAACCGGCATGCGACGCGGTGAACTGGTCGCGCTTCGATTCAGGCGAATCGACCTGGTCGAAGGAGTAATCGACCTCCGCCACAACTGGGTGCTCGGCAAGGAGAAGGACACTAAGACTCATCGGAACCGCCGGATAGCTCTCGACAGTGAAACAATCGTCCTTCTCAAAGAACACAAGGAAAGAGTCAAGCAACGAGTCGAAGCGCTGGGCGTGGAGTTCAGCGAGAATATGTTCGCCTTCAGCAGCACGAAGACCCCCGACCACTCGGAGCCTTACCCACCCAACGCCATAACCCAGCGATACAAGGATATGTCAACGCGGCTCAAAATCGATCTCACCTACACGCCCTACACCACTACTCAGCGACCGAGCTACTAACGGCCGGAGTAGACCTCCCAACAGTCTCCGGCCGACTCGGACACGGCGTCGGAGGGGCGACCACATTGCGCGTATATGCCGCATGGGTCGCCGCCTCCGACAGAAAAGCTGCCGAGATTCTCGGCTCAAGCTTGCCGAAACGTGCCAGGCCATCGAGCACAACGAATGGCCAAAGGCCGGAATAGATCCCCGGCATCATCGATTGCCAAGAGAGCTTGACTCAAAGGCCGAGCAACTGCTGTTTCTTTGCCGCAAACTCAGCGTCCGTAATAATCCCGTCGCGATGCAGGCCCGCAGCTTACGGACCTCGTCCGCGGGACTGACACTTGCGGCGGCCGAACCACCACCAGATACGCCATTCGCATGCGCCGCCGCCATCTGACTACGAATGGCCTTCGCTACCCGCTCGACATCAATCTTCGGGATCTGTGATACATGCGTGCGGTCACCTGAAGCCGCGAGGGTCAGGTTCCCGAACATCACACCCTTCTTGTAGTCAAGCGCCGTGAGCAAACCGAACACATGGTCGTTCATCTCATAGCCGCCGATTTTCTTCGTAAATAGAATGACGCGCCGATCAGTAACCAGGATTGCACCGTTGCGCTGCGTTGACGTTCCGAGCCTCCGAACCTCAATCATCCCGGTAGTAACATCAAGCACGAGCTCGTCCTGCTGCAAGACGTCCTTGGCTCGATCGATCTGCTTCTGTTGCTTCTCAGTGAACTCCATCGCGGAACACTTCTCCCTCATCCGATGCCAAAGACTGCCTCGCGGTAGCTCTAGCGGCCACAGTCCAGACCAAGACGCAGTCCGGCTCAATCCTTATTGTTTGATGTCGCGTCACGGTCAGGGTTGTTACAGCGCCGAGGAGCGCTTCCCTCGTGCGAGGGGAACCTGCGCCCCCGATGAGCTTGGCGGCGTGGCACCGCCGGTTCATCGACGGCCTCGGTGTGTCTGACGCAATCGCGACGGATCTTCTCGCCGGGGACCTACGGCTAAGCATCAGCGAGGAGCCAACCACGAAGGTCGCGGTGTGGCTTGAGGGTCGACCTGACTTGTCAGCACTCGTTGATACTGCTGGCTGTCGACGCCCCCCGGTAGACAGGTGTCCCCGTGGTTCAGCTTCTCCGCCGTGGCTAACGGCAACGGTGATACACCGTCTGCTCTTGGCAGTCGAGTGGATCCGTCAGATCTGCGAGACGCGCTACACCTCGATGCGTATGAGCCGATACTCCTTACGTTACCCGCCTGTGATGCCAACACTTACGGTTCCGCCCCACTGGTCAGGACATATTTTCTATACCAGAAAGGACCTCTACGGATTGAGCTGACACGGACGAGGCCACGCCGACACCCACACCGGTAACGCATCGAACTGACTACCCTTAACGTCGCGGCATGGCTGACGGGGCGGCTCCTCGAGCACTGGTGGGCCCAGCTTCTCGACACCGAGCGTGACCCGGACGGGCGGCGGCCTACGTGCCGCCGACATGGTTCTCGGGCCGCTAGAGTTCCTAACCTTGGCGGTGCGCATTGCCGCCCCGCCCGGCTTGCCGACCAGTTCGTTCGCAGCCGCTTTCGCGACCACGATCCTGCCAATCTGCTCAGTGCCCGCCTGGAGTTGCTGCGCGCCGCGCACCTGGCCATGCCGCACATCCCTTTCGCATTTGGTCGCACCGGACAAGCCGACCTCACTTGGTATCTCGACACCGACGAGCAAAGATGGCTGGAGATCCATCGCGGCGCTTTCAGTGTGTTTGACACTGTCCAACAGGACATTGAGACCATGCTCGCTACGGCAAACGCGACGCTGGACGTCCGGCTCGACGAGTGGCCGCTCGACGTCGAGCAGCGGAACAGTCTGCTTACCCGTGTTTCACATGCCATGACGCCACTACCGACAGCGGATCCGCGTGCGAACCTCCGCCAGCGTTGCACAAGAAGGCAACATTTCGTCACCTAAACGTCCCGTTTGCCCATTGTCATTGTCCGTGCTAGAACGTGGAGGCGACTCAAAATCTGTCCAGTCTGCGTACGAGCCGCACCGGGGCACTCGCTTCTGACCTGCTGGAACAACAGGTTGGGCTATGCCATCTGCGTGGCGGAGTCCGGCTTACGCGGACTCGCGGATAACCCTTCGCGCGATCTCTTCGACCTGCTCGACCGTCAGCGCGGTGGCAGGTGGTGCCTGGACCGCCTGGGTGAGAAGCCTGCGGACCAGAGCCGATGTCGGAATATGTTCGCTTGCCGCCTTGGCCTTGAGTGCTTCGGCGAGTGACGCGGGGACACGCACCGACACGACGGCCTGCTCATTTTCGACCGCCTCCGCTTCGGCGGACTCAGCCTCCTCAGCGGCGTACTCGGCGCGGATGGCATCTCGCCGGGCCCGATTTGTTCGATCGGCCATGATTCATCCTTCCCTTCCAAGCAATCGCGCAAATCGGTCCCACGGGTCTTCCATGCCGTGATAACAGCCTCGTCGACCGCATCGATGATCACGGTGAGAACAAATCCAGCAGCCTGCGAATACCCGATAAGCCGGATAGCCGTGATCCGACTTTTGGGATCAGGGTCTGACTATCGGCCGAGGATCAGCAGCGGCTTCGAGCGTCCAGGACGGGTCGATGTTCGTTGCTCCGGGGTAACGCACGGAACGGGTACGGATGTAGTCGGCATCCGCATCGTCCCACCAAGGCCCATCAACCATGACTACATTGTCACACATCTACTTACATCCCGGCAGATCGAGAACGACTGGGGCCACCAGCGGTCCGGTGCGGCGACGGTGCCGAGATCCGCGTGGGTGCGAGTTTGAGTGCGAACTGACGCTGGTCCGGTTCCACTGAGCGACACCACCCGTAGCGCGAGCCCCAGGGTTCGTCCACGGCCCGCCTTCGCCGCGGCGGTCGCCAGGGATCCGGGCAGATCGCATGGTCCTACTGCTGAGCGACGATGGTCCTGCCTCCCACGATTCGGACAGGTACGCTGAATTCGCACGTCGGAGGAGGTGGCGATCCGCATGGGTAACAGCCCTGCGCCCCGACGGTCTGAGCAGGACGACACGCTCGGTGCCGAGTGGGCGATGCATCGACCTGCGGTCTTCGGCGTCGCCTACCGGCTGCTGGGGAGTGTGGCCGATGCCGAGGACGTGGCCCAGGACGTGTGGCTGCGAGCGGCCGGAGCAGATCTGCGAGCGGTCGATGATCTGCGGGCCTGGTTGGTCACGGTGGCCGCGCGACGGTCCTACGACATCCTCAAGAGTGCTCGCTCGCGCCGAGAGACCTACGTCGGGCCGTGGCTGCCGGAACCGCTGTTGACGGGGCCGGACGCCTCGGAGCCGGTGCTCGTCGACGAGTCCGTCGCCGCGGCGATGCTGCTGATCATGGAGGAGCTGGGCCCGCCGGAGCGGGTGGCCTTCGTCCTGCACGACGTCTTCGGTTTCGAGTTCGGCCGGATCGCCGAAGTGCTGGACGTCTCCGTGCCGGGTGCCCGGCAGCTCGCCTCGCGGGCGCGACGGCGGGTGGCCAGGGCCAAGCAGTCCACACCGCAGGCACCGAAGGCGGAGCGCGAACGGCTGCTGGCGACCTTCCGTGCCGCCTACGAGGCCGGTGACCTGGCCGGCCTGGTCAGGCTCCTGCACCCGGACGCCGTCTACGTCACCGACGGCGGCGGCAAGGTCCTGGCGGCACGCAAGCTCATCCATGGTGGTGAGCGCATTGCCGATGTGATGGTGCGAGTGGGTCGTCAGTGGCGTTCGGACCACATCGATCCAGTCGAGGTCGGCGGCGAGCTCGCCCTCGTGTTCTACCGGAACGGCCGCGTCTACTCAGTCGACACGGTGCAGATCACGGACGGTCTGATCACCGCATACCGCCGGGTCCTCAACCCCGACAAACTCGTACACGTCTGAGTTGTCACACCCGGAGGGGCTACCTCGTCTCCCTGGTGAGAACGCACAACCGGCGACGAAGGACTATGCGCGAGCAGGCGACATCGATCATGGGGAACGGCATACCTCCACCTGCAGCCGCTATGAGCCCCGCGTGTGAGCGGGCTTGGCGCGCGAGTCGCCCTCTGCGGGAGGACCTGTATGCAAGCCATCACTGTTCGGGACCGTAACGCCGGTCTTGCCGGGATGTCCCTGACGGACATGCCCTACCCCAATGCGGCCGAGAACGACGTCATCGTGCGAGTGCACGCCGCGGGATTCACCCCCGGAGAGCTGGACTGGCCCACCACGTGGACCGATCGCGCAGGCCGCGACCGGACGCCGAGCGTGCCCGGGCACGAGCTGTCCGGTGTCGTTGCGGAGCTGGGGTACGGCACCACCGGCCTCAGCGTTGGCCAGCGGGTGTTCGGCCTGGCCGACTGGACCCGCAACGGCACCCTCGCCGAGTACACGGCGGTGGAGGCCCGCAACCTCGCCCCACTGCCTGCGGACATCGACCACACCGTGGCCGCCGCGCTGGCCATCTCCGGGCTGACCGCGTGGCAGGGTCTGTTCGACCACGGCCGCCTCACCACAGGCCAGACCGTCCTGATCCAGGGTGCCACGGGCGGCGTCGGCTCGATCGCGGTACAGCTCGCCCGCGAGGCCGGCGCCCGCGTCATCGGCACCGGCCGGGCCTCCCACCGGGACACGGCACTCGCACTCGGCGTCGACACCTTCATTGATCTGCAGACCGAGAAGCTTGAGGACGCCGACGAAGCCGACGTCGTGTTCGACGCGACCGGCGGCGACACCCTGGACCGCTCGGCCGCCCTGGTCCGGGCCGGCGGCACGCTCGTCACCATCGCCATGCCACCCAAGGTCCAGCCCAAGGACGGGCGGGCGGTCTTCTTCGTCGTCGAACCCGACCGCGCCCGGCTCACCGAGCTCGCGACGCGGCTGAGGGACGGCCGGCTCAAGCCGGTCGTCGGTGCCGTGCGCCCGCTCGCCGACGCACCCGCCGCGTTCGCCCCGGGCAGGCGCACCCCCGGCAAGACGATCATCCGCGTCACGGAAGACTGAGTCAGGAGACCCACGATGATCGGCATACGGATCGCCGCAGGCCTCCTGGCCGCCGCCACGCTGACCGCGGTCACAGCCTGCTCGACCCCCAGCGAGCCCGCCCACGCCACGGCGCCGACCGCGTCCGCGGCATCGACGCCGCCGACCGAAAACTTTGAACAGCTGTTCCAGCAGGCCCTGCCGAATGTGCCGGGCAAGACGTTCACCTCGGCGATCATCGACTTCCCGCCCGGTGCACGCGCGGCGCCGCACCGGCACGGCCAGGCTTTCGTCTACGCCTACGTCCTCGAAGGCTCCGTGCGCAGCAAGCTCGACAACAACCCGGTGATCACGTACCACCAAGGCGAGGATTGGGTCGAGCAGCCGGGCGCCCACCACGTCCTCACGGAGAACACCAGCCAGACGGACCGGGCCAGGCTCCTGGTCGTCTTCGTCTCCAACACCGGAGACCCGCTCAAGATCAACGATTCCCACCCGTAACCGGCCACGCGACGGACGGCAACGTAGACACTCCCCTCATCACACCCCGCACCACGGCCGCCACGGCGCGCCTGAATGGAATCTCACGGCGCGCACCACGCGAAAGAATCGAAGGAACCGTGACGAACACGGCGTGTACCTGGCGGATGGTCGACGCGGAATAGGGCTTGCACCGCTGTGCCGGACATTCGACAGTGACACATCCGGTCTCGCGGTATGGAGACTCCGCTGGATGGTGTTCTTCCTCGCGCCGCCCGACACGACCGAGTGTGCCGTTGCGTGAGCGGTCGATACAGGACCGCGGACTGCCCGGCCAGGCTCCGCGCTGTCTTCTCAGTCGGTTTGTGGGTCAGGTCTCACCGAACGAAACAAAGTTGCCATCGACCCTGTTATACCGGTCGGAGGGTGTGATACGTCCACAGAGGATGATGTGGCCTGATGTGCGACCGCTGTACAACAGCACGCAGCGGCCACATACATGTCGCCCCATCGACCACGCACACGCATCAGCGTGGACGTGGACTCGTCGCGGCGATGGCGTCCCGACACACACGGGCATGTAACGTGCCCGCCCGTCGAGTGGCGATTGTCATATATGTCATCTACGTTGTGATCTGTTCCATCTTGCTAATTTTGATTTCATGCGGGCCACCCATCGGAGAAGTGTGATCCAGCGTTCTTGGTCATTCTTGGATGGCGGTTCCGTCGCTCGGTAACTCTGGGTGTCCGTGTGGAGTCAGAGGTGCTCCGGGCCCGTCCGGTCGTATCGGCTCCGGCATATTCGCACCAGTGAAAGGATGCATGTAATGACTTTCGATGATTCGTCCCTGCCGCCGGTCCGGCCGGAGGATGCGGCGGCCCTCGCGACTGCGGTGGCGGGTTCGGTTCTGCTGCCGGGCGACGCGGGATACGACGAGGAACGCGGCGTCTTCAACCTGAACCACGAGCTGATGCCCGCGGTGATCGTGGTGGCGCAGAGCGCGGCCGATGTCCAGGCAGCCGTCCGTTTCGCGGCGGGGCAGCACCGGCCGGCCCTGGTGATCACCACCGGCCACCAGATCGTCGGCACGGCGCACGGCGCCGTCGTGATCGCGACCCATCGGATGAATGACGATCGCCATCGACGCGGTCGGCCGCACGGCCCGGGTCGGCGCCGGAGCGATATGGTCCGAGGTCGTCGCGGCGGCTGCCAAGGCGGGGCTGGCCCCGCTGAACGGATCGAATCCCACGGTGGGCGTCTCCGGTTACACCCTGGGAGGCGGTCTCAGCCCCACTCTCGGCCGCTCCCAGGGTTACGCGGCCGACCATGTGCGCTCGCTCGACGTAGTGACCGCGGACGGCGCACTGCGGCATGCCGACGCGCAGTCCGAACCCGAACTGTTCTGGGCGCTGCGCGGGGTCAAGGGAAACTTCGGAGTCGTCACCGCGCTGGAATTCGACTTGTTCCCGGTGCCCCGCCTCTATGGCGGCGCCATCTACTTCCCCGGTGAGCGGATGGCCGACGTGCTGCGCGCCTGGACCGCCTGGCACCCGAACACACCGGAGACCATGATCACCTCGTTCGCCGTGCTGCGGATGCCACCGCTGCCCGAACAGCCCGAATCGCTGCGCGGGCAGTTCCTGGTGACCCTGCGCTTCGCCTACAACGGCACGGCCGCGGACGGCGAACGGATGATCGCGCCGATGCGGGCAGTCGCTCCGGCAGTCCTGGACACCGTGAGGGACATGCCGTACACCGAGGTCGCGTCGATCCACAACGAGCCGACCGACCCGCTGCCCTACTACGAACGGGGCATCATGCTGCGGGAGTTCCCCGCGCAGGCGCAGGACAAGCTCATCGAACTCGTCGGCCCGGACTCCGACACCACCCTGGCGATCGCCGAACTGCGTGCCCTGGGCGGGGCCTGGGACCGGGAGCCCGCGGTGCCCAACGCCGTGGCCACCAGGGGCCTGCCGTACAGCCTGTTGGGCGTCGAGGCCGGTTCGCTGTCGCAGGAGCAACAGCTCACGAAGTCGGTCGCCGTGCTGCTCGAAGGCATGGAACCCTGGCAGGGTGACCGGCGGCTGGTGAACAACCTCGCCCCGGAAGAAGCGACCGACGTCGCCGCGATCTACGGCCCGGAACGCTACGAGCGCCTGACGGCCGTCCAGAAGACCTACGACCCGGCCAACATGTTCCGGCTCGGCCACAACGTGCTGCCGGCAGCCTGATCAGACACTGGCCGACCGCGCAGGCCAGGTCGTCAGCCCGGCCGCTGGGCGAGCTGAACCGGGGTCGCCACGATCGCCTCGTCGGCTCGGCTCGGGTGGCAGACGTTGCCGCCCTGTGGACAGGGCCTCGTCGCAGCCGTTGTCGCCACCGTTGTCCGGCGGCGGCCCCTACCGGCACAGGACGGTAGGGGCCGATCTCTGTGTGTGTTCGACTCTGTTCCGCTGTCTGCGGGATGCGCGGGCGAGTTCTCGGTCGCCGCCTCGGCCTCGGCGCGTGTCAACCAGCCGGCCTCGCCGAGCGTTGCACGTTGGCGCCGATCCGGAACAGCCGGGTGAACAGCGCCAGCAGCGCTGGGTCACCGATGACCGGCACGCTTCCGTCCTCGACTGCCTGCTCCGGATTGATCTCGCCGGTCAGCAGGCCCCTGAGCGACGCGCCCGGCTCGAACGACAGGTCGGCTCCGGGCAGCGGGCCGGCAGCGGCGGTGAGTTCGCCGTCGTCGACTCGCATGTGCAGCAGGATGTCGCCCATCCTCAGCTGGAACGTCACGTGCAGACCCTCGGCGGCCGCCGGTTGGAAGGTCCCGCGCATGGCCATGACGAGCGAGTCGACGGTGACGATCTCGCCTGCCCTTGGCGTGCCCAGCATCCGGGCGCCCCAGCTGCCCAACCGCAGGATCACGTCGTCCAGTTCCGCGCCGTACTCGGTCAGTTCGTAGCGCACCGAGTTGTCCGGCTCCGGTGCGACGCGTCGGCGCACCACACCCGCCCGCTCGAACTCGCGCAGCCGGGCGGCCAGCACGTCGGCCGGGATGCGCGGGAGTCCGGCTTGCAGATCGGCTATTCCCTTCGGGCCGACCAACAGGTCACGGATGATCAACGGGGCCCAGCGCTCGCCCAGCAGCTCAAGTGCGCGCGCGAGACCGCAGAACTGGCCATAGGTCCGCCGCGTCATCATCTCCAGTTTGGCGATGACGATCTCCAACTGGGCGGATTCGGCCACCCCGAACACGATGTCGTCCGGCGACATCAGGCCGGACTCGACCTGGGTACCCGATGTGAAGTGGAAGTTGTCGCCCGCGATGGTGACCCCTTGCTGGTTCACCATCAGCTTCATCTTGGCCCCAGTCATTGCACCGTATCCAATCTCCCGAGCCGTTCCACTGATGGCGACCAGCTTCGCACGCATACTCGACGGCGAACATTGAGGAAATCATGAGATACTCGTGAAGAACACATGTTCGAACGGTCAAACATCGGAGATCTACATCCGAGCGCACCGCAGGAGTTGAATTTCGCTTACACCTGAGCGCAGCGACAATTGACTGTCAGGTTCCTGTGCGGCGACACAGGCATCGCCGACCTGACGACGCATCGATGAGCCCGACACACTGTCCGGGTGAGGATCGCTCATGACTGGCGTGGCGCGCACGGTTCATCGCTCGCCCCACACGCCTGCCAGATACCGCTGCACAGCGGCCAATCCGTCAGTGCACAACCGGTAGATCCTGCGCGTGCCGGCCGGTCGCACGACCACCAGGCCCGCACCCTTCAGCACTCGTAGGTGCTTCGACACCGCCGGTCTGCTGATCGGTAGCGCGTCGGCCAGCTCTTGCACCGACTGCTCCCGTTTCCCCAGCATCGCAAGGATTCGACGCCGGTGCGGATCGCCGAGCGCGTCGAACGGGTCGACGCTCATCGCGCCGCGGTGTCCCTCTCCACTCGCTGCTTCAGGCCGTTCGCGAACTGCTCGAACGACCCGGTCAGGTCCGGGATCGACCGCCCGATCAGGCCCGCCAGCGGCCCGCCGTACTCCTCGCGCATCCGGAACCTCGTGACCCCGCCCGCCGACTCCAGCGTGTACGTCCGCACGCCGGTGAACAAGCGCATCGGCATGCCACCGGTGAACACCAGCGTGGCCGGCGCGGTCATGGCCGTCACCCGCACCGGGAACACCCTGCCTGGCGCCGCCTTCGACCGGATGCGCAGAGTCTCACCCAGCTCGACCTTGCCGTCCACTTTGTCCACTCCGGAGTCCCAGTCGGGCCAACTCGCCACGTCGACCAGCGACGCCCAGACATCCTGCGCCGGTGCGCCGATCTCCACATTCGCTTCGTAGCACGTCATCGTCGGCCTCCTTGGCAGCCAGTTCACCGTAACCCACGGGTTACCGATCTGCCGGGCGACCGAATCGTCGGGGTCGCGAGTCGCGCGGAAGGACAGCTGGCCACCCGGCCGTCCACCACCGACGGTAGGTGAGCCGCTGTAGCAGTCTCCTCCGCCCTGACCAGGGAATGAAGGACATCGCTCGATCGAGTGAGCGATCCGGCCAATCCGCTGCGTGTGCGGTATCGAACAGACCGTGTGAGCCGCCCTCGGCGGCCACTGGCAAGCAACCACCACGACACGGAGGCACAAAGATGGGTGACGAGCGTCTCGACACCCAGTTGCTGAACGAGCTGACCGTACAGTCGCAGGACCTGAACAGCGACGCGGTACGGATCACTCGAGACGCACTGGACGAGTTCACCGACGAGCAGCACGAGGTTGCCGCCAAGCGTCGGTGGAGTCCACTCGCGATGGTTGCGGGACTGGTTGGTGCCGGAACAGTGCTGGGCGCGGGGACTGCCTCGGCCGCGAACAGCACTGACATCATGGCGTTGCAGACCGCGGCGTCGATCGAGAACCTCGCGGTGAGCGTCTACACGACCGCGGCGGGCCTGCCGTTCATCAAGACCGGCAACAAGGTGGTCGCCGCGTTCATCGCCAAGACGACGATGCAGCACGCGGCCCACGCGCAGGCGTTCAACGCGGCCGTGACCCAGGCCGGCGGCAAGGCGCAGAACTCGCCGAACCCGAAGTACGCCGCTGTCGTGAAGGCCGCACTGCCCAGCATCAAGAGCCCGGCCGACGTGGTCAAGTTGGCCATCACGCTGGAGGACGTGGCCGCCCAGACCTACACCAAGAACGTCAGCGACGTCAGCGACCCCGCGCTGCGCAAGCTGTTCGGCAGCGTCGCACCGGTGGAGGCCCAGCACCGCTCGGTCCTGCTGGCCGTGCAGGCTCTGCTGGCCGGCGGTGGCGCAGCGCTGATCGCGATCCCCACCGATGTCGCCAAGCTGCCCGCCGCGGCGGGCAGCGTCGGCTTCCCCACTTCGTTCTACCCCACCACCAGTGCCTCTCCGGTCAGTGAAGGAGCCGTCAAGTGAACGGCAGGAACCAGTGGGAACTGCAGATCAGCGAGGCCGAACTGGCCGGGCTGACGCATGACCTCGATGAGGCCCACAAGGAGACCATTCCCACGATGTACGCGAAGGCGGGCGAGTTCGCCGAGCAGATCGCGGCGGAGTCGGGCACCTCGTCGTTCCTGGCGCGGCGTCGGTTCCTGCTCGGTATCGGTGCCGCCGGTGCCGCCCTGACGCTGGCCGCGTGCGGCAGCGGCAGCACCAGTTCCGTGTCGAGCCCGTCGACCGGTGCGGGTGCGCCGTCGGGCGCAGCCGGCAGCAAGTACACCGGCGACTTCAAGGTCGTCGCCCTGGCCACCGCCCTGGAGAACCAGGCCATCGCTGCCTACACGGCTGCGCTGGCCGCTGCCACCGCGGGCAAGCTCGGTGCCGTGCCACCCGCCGTGGGCACGTTCGCGAAGACGGCCATGGCCCAGCACGCCGACCACGCGAAGGCGTGGAACGCGGTGCTGAGTTCGGCCGGCAAGCCCACGATCTCCAACGTGCCGCTGTCCGGGCAGCCCGCGGTCGAGAAGGCCCTCGGCTCGGTCAAGGACGTGGCAGGCGTCGCGAAACTGGCGCTGCAACTGGAAACCCAGGCCGCACAGACCTACCTGTTCACCGAGTTCAACGTGACCAGTCCCGGTGGTATCTCGACCGCGGCCAGCATCGCCCCGGTGGAGGCCATGCACGCGGCGATCCTGCAGTTCGTGCTCGGCGAGTACCCGGTGCCGGACAACTTCCTGGGCACCGACAAGGCGGCCAGCCCGAGCCAGTTGACCGTCTGATCGTCCGATTCGAACCACCGATGACCGGTCCGGGCGGGGTCGTGTGCGCCTCCCCCTTTGTCCACGGCCCCACCCGGACCACCCTTGTCATCCAACGAAAGCTGGTGCGGCGTGAACGCTCTGGAACCATGGCATCTGCTGATCATCGCCGGCGTGGTCGTGTTGTTGTTCGGCGCCAAGCGATTGCCCGACAGCGCCCGCTCACTGGGCCGCTCGATGCGCATCTTCCGTTCGGAGATGCACGAGGCGAGCAACGACGAGCCTGGGATCGGCACGGCCGAGGTACCCGTGACCGCGGCACCTCGGCCGACGGACGTGCGGTGACCGTGCGCCGCGCTGTTCTCGTCCTGGTCACGCTGCTGTCCCTGGGTCTGGCCGGCTGCGGTGCCAGTTCGAGCGGTAGCACCACGACCACGCCGACCACGACGAACATGAACATGATCGTGATCAAGAACTTCGCGTTCTCGCCGATGACGCTGACCGTGGCGCCCGGTGCGAAGGTCTCCGTCAAGAACGAGGACGCGGCGACCCACACGCTCTCCGCGACCACGAAGTCCTTCGACACCGGCGACATCACGCAGGGCGCCATCAGGACTTTCACCGCGCCCACCACGCCGGGGACGTACACCTACATCTGTAACATCCACCAGTACATGCAAGGCACCCTCACGGTGAAGTAGCTGCGGGCGTGACCGTCCGACCCCACCGGAGGTGGCAGCACGATGTTGGACATCAGCTGGGGTGACTTCGTGGTGCTCATCGTGGCCGGGTTGTTCATCATCGGTCCGGAACGCCTGCCGGGCGCCGCTACCTGGCTCGGGCGCACGATCCGGCAGCTGCGCCAGTACGCCACCAGCGCCCAGGAACAGATGCGTTCGGAACTCGGTACGGACTTCGAGGACCTGCGCAAGCCATTGCAGGAGCTGCGCGCACCGATCCAGCAACTGCGCGGGCTCGACCCGAAGCGCGCCATCAACACCTACCTGCTGGACGCGGCCGAGCCCGAACCCGCCCCGATCCCGGCCGCCGTGCAGGGGCACCGTCCGCTCGGTGCCGGGGAGGACGCGCCCTACGACCTGGACGCGACCTGACCTGCGCTCACGCCGGTGTCCGGGCCGTCAGCATGAGCGTCAGCTCGCGCTGGCTGAACGTGGCGGGCAGTGGCCGGTCCGGGGTCAGCGGGTGGGCGCCGTCGAAAGCGATGTCGTAGCGGTAGAGCAGGGTCGCCAGCAGCGTGCTGGTCGTCAGCAGCACCAGATCCCGGCTCGGTCCGGCACTGAACGGGAGCAACTCGTCCGTGCGGTCGTCGATCCGGCTCTCCGGGGCGAAGGTGTCCGGGTCCGGCACGGTACCGATGTCCCGGTGGAAGAACGACGTCACCACCACGACCGTGGCGCCCGAGCGCAGTACCCGTCCCCGCCAGGTCGTGTCGGCCGTGGTCTTGCGCTGGACGGCCGGTGTGGGCGGCCACAACCGGGCCGACTCCAGCACGCACGCGCGCAGCCTCGGCAGATCGGGCCCGGCCGGGTCGGCGCGTGCCCAGGCTGCCTGTTCGGGATGCGTGGCGAGCAGGGCCAGCGCCCGGAACACCGCGATGCCCGCCGCGTCGAACGCGCGCAGCGACGGCGGCACGGTCGACCCGCCGCCCTCCACGACCCGGTGCACGACCCGCGACCACGACTGCGCGAACGTGTCCCAGGTGAGCGGGCCGGACGGCAGCGCGTCGGTCTCCTCGGCGACCACGTTCGCGACGTGCTCGGCCAGCGCGACGCCCTGCACCGCGAGTGGCGGCACGGTCAGGACCTGCCGTGCATCGTGTGGATCCAGCACGATCGCGACGGTCCGGCCGGGTAGCCGCAGCAGCAGCGGTCCGGCGCCGTAGCGGTCGGCCAGCTCTCGCAGCAGGATGCCGGCGTCGATCTTCGCGTGGCCGCGCAGGAGCACGGCGGTGGCGATTCGCGCGGTGTCCCACCACGAGGCCTGCGGCAGCTGCTGCGGTGTCACGGGTCGCTCCTCGGGTTCGGTGCGACGGACTACCACCAATCGGCATCCGACGAAACATGAACGGTGGCTACTCTGTCGCCGTGGCAGCGGAGTGGACCGAGCTGGACCGGTCGTTCTCGCCGAGCACTCGCGTGCCCGACATCGACGTGTTCCTGCGTGAATACGCGGATCGCAGCGCCGTGGCTCGCGCCGCCGGCTATCAGGAGCTGCGCTACGGCCCGCAGCCGCCCGCCACGCTCGACTACTTCCCGGCCGAGCCCGGTGCGCCGCTGCTGGTCTACGTGCACGGCGGTTACTGGCAGGAGCTGGACAAGGCGGACTCGTCGTTCGCGGCGCCCGGCATGCTCGACAAGGGCGTGGCGTTCGCCGCGCTCGGCTACGGGCTGGCGCCGGAGTACGGCCTCGACGAGATCGTGGCGATGGTCCGGGCAGGCCTGTGGTGGCTGCTCACCCAGCTGCGGCCCGGTGCCATGCACCTCGCGGGCAGCTCAGCGGGTGCCCACCTGGTCGCGATGGCCTTGTCGGAGGACTGGCTGCCCGACGGGCGGCACCCGGCCGACGTGTTCGCGAGCGCGGTACTGCTCAGCGGGGTCTACGACCTGCGCAGGCTGCGGCTGACCTACGTCAACGACAAGGTGGGCATGGACGCGGCGACCGCGGAGCGCAACAGTCCGCTGGACCTCCTGCCGGACCGGCTGCCGTCGCTGGTCGTGGCCCGCGGCGAGCACGAGACCGACGAATTCGCGGCCCAGCAGACCAGGCTCGTCGCCCGGCTACGGCAACGGCAGGCCGAGGTGACCGAACTGGTCGTGCCCGGCCGCAACCACTTCGACCTGCCGCTGGACCTCGACCGGCCGGGCACCGCGCTCGGCGACGCGGTGCTCGGTCTGCTCGATCGGTAGCTACTTGATCAGGTCGTACACGGTCTGGCCGCCGATCGTGGTCGCCGTGTAGTGCGTGGTGACCCAGCTGGTGATCTGCGCCGCCGCACCGCCGCCGCCACCCGGACCGCCGCTGCCGAAGCCGCTGCCCGCGACGAAGTAGTGGATCTCCCCCGCCCGCACGTAGGCCTCGAACCGGGCGAGCGTCGGCGAGTCGTCGGTGCCGGTGAAGCCGCCGATCGCCAGCACGGAGGCCCCGCTGCTCAGTTCCAGCGACACCGCCGTCTGCGAGCCGACGCTCGCCGCGGCCCAGCGAGTGGTGCTCGCGGTCAGCGTGCCGGCCAGGGCCGAGGACGCCTCGCCGCCACCGCCACCGCCACACCGCCGAAGCTGAAACCCAGACTGGTGATCGTGTCATCCACTGTGGACATCGGGATGCCGGTGACCGTGGTCATGCCGTGCCGGTCCTGCGGGACCGGCGTGGCCTCGGGCCCGCGTCGCTACGCGGTGGGCTTGATGACATAGCCGGCACCGCGCATCGTGTGGATCATCGGGGTCCGCCCGGCGTCGATCTTCTTGCGCAGATAGGAGATGTACAGCTCGACGATGTTCGCCTGGCCGCCGAAGTCGTAGTTCCACACCCGATCGAGGATCTGCGCCTTGCTCAGCACCTTGCGCGAGTTGCGCATCAGGTAGCGCAACAGCTCGAACTCGGTGGCGGTGAGGCCGACCAGAGTGCCAGCGCGGTACACCTCCCGGCTGTCCTCGTCCAGCGTGAGGTCGCCGACGGTCAGCAGCGAGTCGGCCACCTCGCCTGCCGCGCGGGTGCGGCGCAGCAGGGCACGCAACCGCAGCACCACCTCTTCGAGGCTGAACGGCTTGGTCACGTAGTCGTCACCGCCCGCGGTGAGGCCGGCGATGCGGTCCTCAACGGCGTCCTTGGCGGTGAGGAACAGCACCGGCAGGTTCGGTTCGTGCTCGCGCAGCCGACGCAGGACGTCCAGGCCGGACAGGTCGGGCAGCAGCACGTCCAGCACGACGACGTCCGGGCGGAAGTCCCGCGCGGTCCGCACGGCGGCGAGGCCGGTCCCGGCACTGCGCACATCCCAGCCCTCGTAGCGCAGGGCCATGGTCACCAGTTCGGCCAGGGTGACCTCGTCGTCCACGACGAGGACCCGGACGGGCGAGGGATTCGCTGCTACTGCCATGGTCCCATCGTCGGTGAGTTCCATGTGGCCGAACTGAGACCAGCCTGTGGATCCGCTGTGTGCCCGCCGCACAGGCGTGGCCTAACGGCGGCACAGGGTCCGCACAGCGCGCCGCTCGACAGTGGTTCCCATGACCACACAACAGACACCACCACCCACGAACGCCTGGGGTGCTCCCCCGCCCGCACAGCCGCGCAAGCCGTGGTCCACCAAGCGCATCGTCACAGCCGCCGTGCTCGCGGTCGCGATCGTCGGCGGTGGCACGGCGGCGGTCCTGACGGCCACCAGCAGCTCCGCCACGACCGGTGGGCCGGGCACCGGCCAGTTCGGCGCCGGCGGCGGCCCGGGCGGCCGGGCGGGTTTCGGCGGCGGGTTCGGCGGTCCCGGTGCGGGCCCGGTGGCGAACGCGCTGCATGGCGACTTCGTGGTTGCCAGCGGCACCGGTTACGCGACCGAACGCCTGCAGACCGGCACCGTCACGGCCGTGTCCGCCACGGACATCACGGTGCGGTCGACCGACGGGTACACCCAGAGCTACGTCGTCGGGTCCGGCACCTCGGTGGACCAGGGCTCGGACACGATCAGCAAGGTCGCCAGGGGCAACACGGTGACCGTCATCGCGACGGTGTCCGGGCAGACCGCGACGGCGTCGACCATCGAGGACACCAGCATCGCCGCCCGGGTCGGCCGCGGCGGCACCGGCCAGGGCAGCGGTCCCGGCGGCCCGCCGGGCAACTAGCAGCTCAGCAGTCCCACCCGCCGTGTCGGCGCCGGCGGGCGCCGACAGTTCCGCCACCGCGGCCTCGTACCTGTTCAGCGGATGCTCGTCCGGCGTCATGATCAGGACGCGCCCTCCGATGCCCACCCACCGCGCGACAAGCCCTGCCCGCAACAACGAGGACTTACCAGAACCCAATGCGCCGAGTACCGCCGCGAAATGCTGTTCGGTCACCCGGGCAAACAACTCCATGGTCAATTCCGCCCGGCCGAAAAATCGATCGGCGTCACCTGACTCGAACGGCGCCAGGCCGACATAGGGCGACGCCACGATGTCATCGCCCTCTCCACTGGCCTCGTGGGCCTCGCGTCGGGTGACGCTGGGCCGGGCAGGTGCCAGACCATGCCGACGGCGTTCCCATTTCGCCACATCATCACACAGGCACGCACATAGGCCCGAATCACCGCCAGCGTCGGCAAGCCACGGACGCCGCCGCAGCCAACGTGGTCACCGAGAAACCCGCCCGGCCTGCTGATGTGCGATACGTAGGATCATCGACGCGTTTTCGCAACGCACGCAGCTCCACCCGCAAAACGGTCCAACGGATCAGCGCCGCTCTGATCGAGTAATCGTTCCCGGCGTGCCGTCGCGCTCCCCTTATGAGATGTCAACCAATCACGCAGTCTTGCCGCCCACCATTGTCCGGCCAGCCGACGATCGGCTCCGGACAACCAAACAGCCTAGCGTCGTAGGCCATTGACCAACGGGAACAGACAGAATTGTTCGGTTCCGGCACCGGACCACACCGGCGTGGTAGGAACGGTCGTCCACCTCTTCTGTGCGGAGCGCCGGCACCCATCCATCAATACGGGACGAGGTGATCATGCCACGCCGTCAACGGAAGCGCTGTGGCGTGCGGAAAGCCCACTGAAGTTCTATTCGACCAAGGACCCTACAACGGATAAGGAAAAACGATGGTTAGTGCAGCGCAGCGAGAGCGACTCGTTGAGTACGCACAAACACTGGTTGATCACGCCAGTCACATTCATTACGCTGAGTGCCGGCCCATGCGGTCGCTCGCGGAACATACATGGTCAAGCGTCCTGTCGCTCTTCAAGCAGGGCGGCTACCTCACGATGGACTGCTCGGAATCCGTAACGTCCCTGTTCCGATGGGCAGGGCTCCGCGATCCGAACGGGCTCGGTTACAACGGCGAGGGCTACACGGGAACCCTTCTCTCACATCTCGGCCACTATGAGGACACTTCGGCCGCGCATCCGGGAGCACTCGGAGTCTACGGGAAAGCACCAGGAACGCACGTCGTCATGCTCATGCAACCCGACGGCAAAAATCCATGGTTGTTCTCCCACGGAGAGGAAGCAGGACCCTTCCATATTCGACTGTCGGACGAATCAGCAGCTCACAAAGGTGAGCAATTTACCTGGCTTGACATCAGCGGACTGTAATACATTGCGGGCCAGTGATGAATTCTGTGCGAATGGACCGACAACCCGCGCTTAGGTGCCGGGTTGCCGAGCCGACGCAGCACTTCGACGCCGGGGCGCACGGAGGTCTCGCAGCTGATCCCTGACGACCGGTTCTGCCGCGGGGTGAGTGTTGCCGGGCGTCGCCGTGACCAGGCTGATGCCCGGCAACACATCGTCGGGCAGGCGCACTGATGGGGACGCATCCGGACGGCCCGGGGGTGCTGCGCCAGGCCCGTGCTTGACCCCGGGCCATCGTCGTGGCGGTGCCGATCAGCCCTGGCGATCCTTCCTCGACTCGAGTCCTGGCGGGCCATCAGCAGCTGACCTCGACGCCTGCAGGATCACCGACACAGTCAAGCCAGGTGGCCGGGACGGCCTTCACGCGGCGGTGGGGCGACGGATGGCGGTTCGCCGACCACGATGTGGACGAAGGTGCCCGACAGCCCGTAGGTGTTCACGCCCGCGATGGCGGGGCCGAGGTCGGGCCAGGCGAGGGGGTCGCGGACCGGGGCGATCCCCAGGCCCGACCAGTCGACGCTCGTGGTGGGCGCTGAGCAGTGCAGGCTGGCGGGCAGGCGCCGGTGCCGGACGGCCAGCGCGGCCTTGATCAGGCCGGCGAGGCCCCCGGCCGCCTCCGGATGGCCGATGTTCGTTTTGACCGAACCGACCAGGCAGGGTCGGCCGGGCTCGCGGTGCACGCCGATAGCGGTACCGATCGCCCGCAGTTCGATGGTGTCGCCCGTGGGAGCGGCGTTGCCGTGGGCCTCGACGTAGCCGATCCGGGCGGGCGGGATGCCCGCGTTGGCGCAGGCCCGGGTGATCACCTGCAAGTAGCCTTCCACCGACGGCGCGATGATCGCCTTCGCGGTGCGTCCCTTGCTCGCCTGCGCGCTGCCGAGGATCACGGCGTGGACGGTGTCCCCGTGCCAGAGGGCCTCATCGAGGCGTTTGAGGACGACGACGCCGGCACCGTCACTGCGGACGAAGCCATCGGCCTGCTCGTCGGCGAAGCGGCAGCGGCCCGCGGCGGAGAGCAGGCCCGCCGCCGAGTAGCCCACGGTGTGGTCGGTACCGAGGACGAGGCTGACACCCCCGGCCAGCGCGGTGTCACATTCCCCGGTGCGCAGGCTCTGGCAGGCCAGGTGGACGGCCAGAGTGCCCGACGAGCAGGCGGCGTCGACGGTGGCGCAGGGGCCGCGCAGATCCCAGCAGTAGCTGATGCGGCCGGACGCCATGCTGCGGGCCGCCGCTCCCGCGATGGCGTACATGTCCACTGTGGTGCCGGCACGCAGGGTGTCCCAGTGTTCGCCGGTGCTCTGTCCCATGAAGACTCCGACGTCCCGGGCAGCGACCGATGCGTCGGCGAAGCCGGCGTCGCGCAGGGCGTCGCGGGCGGTCGTCAGCAGAACCTGGTGCTGCGGGTCGAGAACGGCGGCCTCACGTTCGGTGATGCCCAGGCCGTCGGCGTCGAAACCGCTTGTGTAGTCGACGAAGCCGCCGCGCCGGCGCGGGTCGTGGAGGTCCGCGGCGTCGAACCGGTCCGACGGGGCGGCGGACGCGACGGCGTCGACCTGGTCGTCGAGCAGGTGCCAGAGCTGCTGGTACGTAGTGGCACCGGGGAACCGGCAGCCCATGCCGACGATCGCGATCGGCTCGTGCGAACTCATGTGGTCCTTGTCCGTGTCGTCGAGGGGCGGGAGTATCCACTGTAGACTACTGTGACCTGCGTCATGCCCGGTCGTGGTGGTGTCGTGGCCCGCGATCACGCCCGCATCATGTGATCATTCCGCCCGTCGAGGTAGTCACCCCGGCGGGCGGCGCTTGGATCGTTCCGGAGGAATTCGGCAGTGTGTGGCATTGCGGGCTGGGCTGATCTCGCCCGTCCCCTCCAGGACAGCGGTCGGACGGTTCGCGCGATGACCGACACGCTCGCGGCCAGAGGACCGGACGGCTCGGGCGTGTGGGTGGGTGCGCACGCCGTCCTCGGTCACCGCAGGCTCGCGGTGCTCGACCCGGAACACGGTCAGCAGCCGATGCTGGTCAGCGACGACCAGGATCAGCCGATCGCGGTCATCGCCTACACGGGTGAGGTTTTCAACCACGTCGAGCTGCGTGCCGAACTGGCGCTACTCGGCCACAAGTTCCGTACGGCCACCGACACCGAGGTCGTCCTGCATGCCTGCCAGGAATGGGGCATCCACGCCGCGCAGCGCCTCAACGGGATGTTCGCGTTCGCGTTCTGGGACGCACCGCGGCGGCGGCTGTTGCTGGTGCGGGACAGGTTGGGCGTCAAGCCACTGTGCTACGCCCGATACGGCGAGGGCGTGCTGTTCGGGTCCGAGCCCAAGGCACTGTTCGCCGCCGGGCTGATCGCGCCTGCCGTCGACGAGGACGGGTTGCGCGACTTCCTCGCGTCCGTGCGTACCCCTGGCGGCAGCCTGTATCGCGGGGTGCGGGAGGTGCGGCCAGGGACCATCCTGATCCTCGACCGCGGCGGTATCCGTGAGCACCGCTACTGGTCGCTGGCGGCGCGCCCGCACACCGACGACCTACCGGCCACCGTCGAGCGGGTGCGTGAGCTGTTGGCGGACATCGCCGACCGGCACGTCCGCGCCGACGTGCCGCTGGGCGCGCTGCTGTCCGGCGGCCTGGATTCCAGTGTGTTGGCGGCGCTGGGCCAAGGCGTGGCTCGCCGCGACGGGACCGCGCCGCTGCGCACGTTCTCGGTGGACTTCGCCGGGCACGCCGGCCGGTTCGTGCCCGACCAACTCCGTGCCACGCCTGACGCGCCCTACGTGCGCGACATGGTCAGCCACTGCGGCCTCGACCACCGCGACATCGTGCTCGACTCGGCGGCCCTGACCGATCCCGCTGTCCGGCGGGCTGTCGTCACCGCGCGGGACGCACCGGCGACCGGCGACATGGACGCCTCGCTGTACCTGCTGTTCCAGGCGGTTCGGGAGCACTCGACCGTCGTGCTCTCCGGTGAGAGTGCCGACGAGGTTTTCGGCGGCTACCCGTGGTTCCACGACCCGGACGCTCAGCGGGTCGACGACTACCCCTGGCGGTACCTGACCGGCCGCAGCGGCACCTACCAGGCCCTGCTGCGCGACGAGGTCGCCGCCAGTCTCGGCATCGCCGCCCACCGCCGGAGCCACTACCGGCAGGCGCGCGCCGACGTGCCCGAGCTGCCGGGCGAAACCGGCCCGCAGCGCCGCATGCGCGAGGTGTTCCATCTGCACCTGACCCGATGGCTGCCCGACCTGCTCGACCGCAAGGACCGGCTGAGCATGGCCGTCGGGCTGGAGGTCCGGGTGCCGTTCTGCGACCACCGACTCGTCGAGTACGCCTTCAACGTCCCGTGGGCCCTGCACACCTTCGACGGCCGCGAGAAGTCCCTGCTTCGCGCGGCGGCGGCCGACGTGCTCCCGGCCGGCGTCGCTGCCCGCGTCAAGGCTCCCTACCCGGCCACCCAGGACCCGGCCTACGACCGCGCGATCCGCGATCAGGCGGCCGAGCTGCACGCCAGTCCGAACGCTCCGGTGTGGACCTTCCTCGATCCGCAACGGTTGCGCGACCGCCTCGCCCGTCCGACCACTGATCGAGCCACCCGCGCGGGCATCGACTTCGCCCTCAATCTCGACGTGTGGTTGCGGACGCTCCGGCCGGCCGCTCCTCTCGGTCACTCGTCGACCGGTGTGCTCAGCGCAGGGTGAACCCGGTGCCGAGCGGATCGTGCGGGTCCAGCGTGAACCTGGCCGTGCCGGTCGGGTAGGCGGTGCCCTCGATCTCGGTCACCACCGCGGGCCGGCCCGCCTCGGTCACGTGCTCGATCACCCGGCCGAGGAATGTCGTGCCCACGATCGAGTCGTGCTGGAGGGTCTGACCCGTGGCCAGCGTGCCGTCCTCGGCCAGTAGCGCCAGCCGGGCCGACGTACCCGATCCGCACGGCGACCGGTCGACCTCGCCGTCCGCGAACACGGTCACGTTGCGCTGATGCGGACCGTGCTCGGTGCGGCCGAGATCGTCGAACAGGATCGTGCCGTAGATGCCGTCCAGCCGTGGCTCGGTCGGGTGCCGGGCCCATGGGCTGTCGTTGAGCGCCCACTTCACCTGCCTGCCCACCGCGATCAGGTCGGCGTAGTGCTCCGGAGTCACGGACAGCCCGACGGAGCCGGCCGCGACCGACGCGTAGAGCGCCCCGCCGTAGCTGACGTCAGCCAGGACCGGACCTCTGCTGGTGGCGACCTCCACCGATCGGGCCACCACATAGGACGGCACATTGCGGAACGACACCCGCTCCACCCCGCCCGCCACACAGCGCACCCGCGCGACGACCCGACCGGACGGCACGTCGATCACCACGTCGGTGTCCCCATCCGGCACCGCGGCGACCCGGCCGGTCCGCACCGCCCACGCGCCCAGCGCGATGGTGCCGTGCCCGCACGCGGTGGAGTAACCGTCCTTGTGCCAGAACAGCACCCCGAAGTGCGCTCCCGCGTCGTCACCGGGCACCAGGAAGCACCCGTACATGTCGGCGTGCCCCCGAGGCTCGTTGACCAGCAAGCGCCGCACGGCGTCCACCTCGGGTGACCGCTGCGCGAGGGCCCGCCGGGCCAGCACCGTGTCACCGGCGACCTCCGGCCCGCCCGCGGTGACGATCCGAAACGGCTCACCCGCGGTGTGATAGTCGGTGACGGTCACCGCCTGCGGTACATCCGAAGTCGCCACGCCTACCGGGACTCCGCGCCGACTTGCGGCTGCCTGAGGAACTCCGCGTCGTCGGCCGCGCCCGCCAGCACCCCGGCGGTCGCGGTCAGGAGATCATGGCGCTGTTGGGGGCTCACGGCGAGCGCACTGGTCAGCACCATGTCGAGACCGGCCTCCAGCGGACTGAGCGGCCTGTCGTCCTGGCGATCGCCGGGGTTCCTGCCGAGTAATTCGCCGAGTCGCACGTGCGGCTCGGCGCGCCACATCGCGTCGATCCGCAGATCAGTCCATTGCGGACTGGCACCGGTGGTACCGGCGTCGAGGATCTGGGCGACCCGCTGGTGCGAGATCCCGATCGCGTCGGCGATCTCCCGGTAGCTCAACCCGGCCTCACGCATCATGCCGGCCACGTGCCGGCGAGTGAGATCCCGTTGGGCCACGGCCGCGACCGCCAACTGCTCCCAGCGCCGCAACTCCGCGAGGTGCCCGGCCAGCACGTGGCTGCCCTGCAGGAGATCCCACTCGACCCAGAACGCGTCCGGCTCGGCGGCGGTCAGCGTGGCGATCAGATCCCGGACGGCATCCGACAGCTCCTCGAATCGCTCGACGTCGGTCGCGCCCCCGGCCAGGCCCTCGACCTCCGCGACCCACAGACTTCCCTCGCGCGACACCGTCACCCGGTAGACGGGAAGCTCCTCGCTCATCGCTCCTCCATCCATCGCTCACCCAACGGCGTGGCGAACGCTGCTCCGATGCTCCGGCGCACTGTCCAGGACAGCTCCCTCACATGGATGGGCAGCGCGGCCCGACCGATCTCCTGACCGTCCTCGTCGACCATCGTGACGAGTTGATGCGATCCCTTCCCCCTGCCCGCATCGACCAGCAACCGGCACTGGTGCCGCCGCGCGTGCCTGCGCAGCAGCGACAGCACCGCGGCGGGCCGCACGCGCTTGATGACCATGCGTCCTGTCTACCGCACTAGACAGGTTCCTGTCAACTCGACTAGACAGTGATGAACAGGGCTACGCCGAGGGTGATCATCGTGGCCGCGACGAGGGCGTCGAGGACTCGCCACGCCGTGGGTCTGCTGAACAGTGGCCCGAGCAGGCGGGCGCCGAAGCCGAGGGCCGCGAACCAGCACAGGCTGGCCAGGGCGGCTCCCACGCCGAACTCCCAGCGCAGGTGACCGTGGCCGGCGGCGATGGCACCGAGCAGGAGCACCGTGTCGAGGTAGACGTGCGGGTTGAGCCAGGTCAGCGCCAGACATGTGGCCACGGCACGGCCCCGGGAACCCACCGGGGTACCCGCCAACCGCATCGCCGAGGGCCGGTACGCCCGGCGGGCGGCCAGCACGCCGTAGCCGAGCAGGAAACCGCCGCCGACCAGCCCGACGATGGTCAACGCGGGCGGCCACGCCCGGACCGCCGCCCCGACACCGGCGACGCCCAGCGCGATCAGCACCGCGTCGGACACGGTGCAGATCGCGACCACCGACGGCACCGCGTGCCGTTGGATGCCCTGCCGCAGCACGAAGGTGTTCTGCGCGCCGATCGCCACGATCAGCGACAGCCCGGTGCCGAACCCGGCCGCCATCGCGAGCAGCACGTTTCCCATGTGCTCGACACTAGGAACGCGGCTGTCAACAGTACAGCTAAGGATTCTTACGTAACATTAGCGCCTGTGATGACCGATCTCCCGCTCGACCAGGTGCGCACGCTGCTCGCCGTCGTCGATCACGGCACGTTCGACGCCGCCGCGGCCGCGCTGCACGTGACGCCCTCGGCGATCAGCCAGCGCGTCAAGGCGCTCGAACAACGGACCGGCCGGGTGCTGCTGATGCGCACGAAACCGGTGGCACCCACGGAGTCCGGCGCGATCGTCGTCCGCTACGCCCGCCAGGTGGCCCGCCTGGAACGGGACGCGTTCGTCGAACTGGGTGTGGCAGGCACCGGGGAGCCGGCTCCGCTGTCGATCGCCGTGAACGCCGACTCGCTCGCCACCTGGTTCCTGCCGGCGCTCACCCGCGTCCCGGCCGACCTGCGGATCTGCTTCGAGTTGCACCGCGAGGACGAGCAGCACACCACCGCGCTGCTGCGCGAGGGGCTGGTGATGGCGGCGGTCACGGCGTCACCTGACCCCGTGGCAGGCTGCTCGGTCCGCCCACTCGGGCACCTGCGCTACCTGCCGCTGGCCACGCCCGCGTTCGCCGCCCAGTGGCTGACCGACGGCACGCTCGCCGACGCGCCCGTGGTGTTCTTCGATCGACGCGACGAACTGCAGGACCGGTTCGTGCGCTCGCTCGCCGGACGCGACAACGCGAGCGCACAACGGCACTATGTGCCCTCGTCCGAGGGTTTCACCGACGCGGTCGCAGCGGGCCTGGGCTGGGGCATGGTCCCGCACCCGCAGGCCGAACCACGGCTGCGCGCGGGCACACTCGTCGAAATCGTGCCGGACCGGCCGATGGACGTCCCGCTCTACTGGCAGCAGTGGAAACTCGACTCGCCCGCGCTGACAGCCCTCGCGGACGCGGTCAGTGCCACGGCGGCCGAGACGCTGACCGCCCACCGACGATGATTACGATGTGCCGTGCCAGTGCATGACGACCCACAGGAACGAGCACCACATGGCTGACCCGACCGCCTGGATCCGCGCGATCCGGGGCTCGCACGACCGTTTCGCGGCTCTCCTCGCGCCATTGTCCGACCAGGCCGTCCGCGGCCCGTCCTACGACACCGAGTGGTCGATCGCCCAGGTCGCGTCGCATCTGGGCAGCCAGGCCGAGATCTTCGGCATGTTCCTGGCCGCGGGCTTGGCGGGCCAGCAGCCGCCGGGCGCGGAGGCTTTCCACCCGATCTGGGACCAGTGGAACAACCGCACACCGCAGCAGCAGGCGACGGACAGCGTCACCGCGAACGAGACGCTGGTGGCACGGATCGAGCAACTGTCCGAATCGGAGCGGGACGGGTTCGCGCTTTCGTTGTTCGGCAACGATCTGGACCTCACCGGGCTGCTCGCCATGCGGCTGGGCGAGCACTCGATGCACACGTGGGACATCGCGGTCGCGCTGGACCCGTCCGCCGAGGTCGCGGCCGGGGCCGTCGAACTGCTCGTCGACACGATGCCCGTGATGGTCGGCCGGGTCGGCAAGGCCGAGGTGCCCGCCCGCACGGTCGGCATCGAAACCACCACGCCGCAACGGAACTTCGTGCTCACGACCGGCCCGGAGGTGTCGCTGCGGCCCGGCACCGAGGCGAGCGGGCTGACGCTGCCTGCCGAGGCCCTCCTGCGGCTCGTCTACGGGCGACTGGACGCGGAGCACGCGCCCGCCGAACTCGCGGACGACCCGACCGTCGTCGCACTGCGGCAGGTGTTCCCCGGCTTCTGACCGGTCAGCCGCGCGCGACGATCAACGGGCACGGTGAGTGGTAGACCAGCGCCTGGCTGGTCGAGCCGAGCAGCATGCCCTTGAAGCCACCGCGTCCCCGGCTGCCCACGACGAGCAGCTGGGCGTCGGTGGCCAGGTCGAGCAGGTTGTGCACCGGGCGACCTCGGCTCACGGTGCGGCGGACGGTGACGTCCGGGTACTTCTCCTGGTAGCCGGCCAACCGCTCGGCCAGTTCCTCCTCGCCGCGCAGTTGCAGCGAGTCCCAGTTCAGCACGGGTTCGATCGCGGCCACGTACGCGGCGTCGGACGCGTGCTCCCACCAGGTGTGCACGGCGACGAGTTCGGCGCCGCGCAGTGAGGCTTCCTCGAACGCGATGGCGACAGCGGCCTCGCCGGCCGGTGAGCCGTCGACACCCACCACGACCGGCCCGGTCACCCGGCCACCACGCACCACAGCGACCGGACACTGCCCGTGTGCGGCGAGCGCGACCGCCGTGGAGCCGACCAGGATGCCGGTGAACCCGCCGAGTCCGCGCGAGCCGAGGACCATCAGCAGCGCGGCCTTCGACTCCTCGATCAAGGTGGGAATCGGCGGTCCGACGAGCACGGCCGTGTCGACGGACAGGTCGGGATGCGCGGCCAGTAGCTGGGTTCGGGCGTCGGTGAGCTGGCGCAGCGCTTCGGCCTGCAGGTCGTCGAGCAGGTCCACGCTCAGACCACCGCTGCCCACGTAACCGGCGGCCGTCGGCACGTGCACGACGTACACCAGTTTCAGCGACACACGCTTGCGCGCGGCATCACCGGCAGCCCACTCGGCGGCCTCCCGAGCGGAGTCCGATCCGTCGACGCCGGCCACGATCGGCCTGCCGATGTCCTGGGCAGCCGTGCTCTCGGTCATGGCGGGAGGGTCGCAGGTTCACCGGACACTCACAACCGGAGACCGTCAGCGGGGCGCGGCGAACTCGGCCCACACGGTCTTGCCCCCGGCGAAGGGGATCACGCCCCACCGCGTCGTGTAGGCCTGGACGAGGAGGAGCCCACGCCCGTTCGACTCGGTCACGTCCGGATGCCGTACCTCGGGCTTGTCCGGTCCGGCGTCGGTCACCTCGACCCGCAGGACGCCGTGACCGGACGGGTCGCACAAGTCGAAGCGAACCGGCGGCTTGCCGTGCACGTAGGCGTTGGTGACCAGTTCGGTGACCACCAGTTGGACGTCGGAGATCAGGTCGGCGCCCTGCCCTGCCAGGGAGGCGTCGATCTGGGCGCGCAGGGCGGACAGCGGTGGCGCCGGGGCGGACAGGGCCACGCGCATCAGGTACGGCTCGTGGCCGGGCAGCGTCATCTGGTCTCCAGCCGGCTGCAGGCTCGACCGGTCATGCCCGCAGGCTACCCACTGTGTGGCCGCAGTCCACTCCAATGCGCCGCGACCTGCGTTTCGGGCGTAGGCTCGGGGGTATTGGAAGGCGGCGGATGAGGATGTCTCATGGCTGAACACCTGTGCGAACCGGGTGTCTCTCCGGCGCTGGCCGTCCGGACGACCGAGCAGAACGGCGCGATCGTCGTCGGCCTCGTCGGTGAACTCGACATGACGACGGTCGATCTGGCCTCGCAGGCGCTCGACGATGCCACAGCGCGAGGCACGTTCGTCATCCTGGACATGACCGGTTTGCGGTTCTTCTCGTCCGCGGGGCTCAATCTGCTGTTGCAGCTGCGCCGGGAGATGGACGCGAAACAGTTGGACGTTCGCCTCGCTGGCGACCAGCGTGCGGTGGCGCGGCCGCTGGAACTGACGGGCCTGACGGACTTGTTCCCGATCCACAAATCGGTGACCGAAGCGCTCGCCGCCGAGGCACACTAAGTCGTGACCGTCAGGACCGACGACGACGCGCAGGACCGCCTGCGCAAGATCGCAGCCGTCACGGACTCGGCGCTTGCGCATCTGGACACCGAGAGGCTGCTCAACGAGTTGCTGGAGCGCGTGCGCGAGTTGTTGCACGCCGACACGGCAACGGTGTTGCTGCTCGACTCGTCCGGCGGGCAACTGCTCGCGGCGGCCGCCGTCGGCATCGAGGAAGAAGTCCGGCAGGGCGTGCGCGTGCCGATCGGGCGAGGTTTCGCCGGAGGCATAGCGATCAACCGCGCGCCCGCCGTAGTGGATCATGTCGACAACACGACGGTGATCAACCCGCTGCTGTGGGAACGCGGCCTGAAAGGGCTGGCCGGCGTCCCGCTGCTGGCCGAGGGCAAGCTGATCGGTGTGCTGCACGTCGGCACGGTCGCCCAGCAGCGCTTCACCGAGGCCGACATCCAGTTGCTGCAGGTGGTCGGCGACCGAATCGCACTCGCGGCACACACGCAGGTGTCGGTCGTCGAACGAGCGGCAGCGGAAGCGTTGCAGCACAGTCTGGTGCCCAGCGTCCTGCCCGCGGTGGCGGGGTTGCATTTCTCGGCCCGCTACGTGCCCGGCACGGACACCGGTGTCGGCGGTGACTGGTACGACGTGTTCCACCTACCCGGCGAGCGAGTCGGCATCGTGATGGGTGACGTGGTCGGTTACGGCCTCGCGGCGGCTGTCGTGATGGGCCGGTTGCGCAGCTCGTTGCGCGCGTACGCGCTCGACAGCGACGACCCTAGTGAGGTGCTGGAAAAGCTGGACCGCAAGGCCAAACACTTCGAGTTCGGCGCCATGGCCACCGTGTCGTACGCGGTAGTGCACCCCTCCCACGACCGCATCACCCTCGCGTTGGCAGGACACCTGCCACCAGTGCTCGCCGAACCGGGCCACGAGACGGTGTTGCTGGAACTCCCAGTCGGACCACCGATCGGGTTTCCGGGAACCGGACGACGCTTTCCGAGCAGTGAGCTGGAGCTGACGGACGGTGCTGTGTTGTGCTTTTACACGGACGGGTTGGTGGAGCGCCGGGACAGCACCATCGACGTCGGCTTGGAACGGTTACGGGAGACGGTAACCACCGCCTCACCGGAGTCCGTTTGTGTGCGGATCATGGCAGCGCTGATCGGCAGCGCACGAGCAAGAGACGACGTCGCGGTGCTGGCGATGCGGCGCACCCTGGACTGATGAGGGCAGGCGCTGACGCGTCCCTGCGCGAGCACCCGCCTGGGGCGGATTCCCGTTGACACCACCACACTGACGTCAAGATCGGCTTGGTGCGAGGGAGCGGGTGCCGTGTGAACCGCTACGGGTCGCCCGGCGCGTTGCGCCGGGCTGCCGACCGCCGGGCCGGTTACGGTCCAGTCGTGCCGGACGGTCTTGCTGCCGTCACGTTCGTTCGGCGACCATGTGTCGAGCTGGTGGCACTACTGTGCCGCTACTTCGTGTTGGGCGTTGGCTATGACCAGTTCTCCGTCCTGGACGTCGAAGACCACGCGTCGGTCCGGTGGCAGCTGGCCGTCCAGCAACAACTGTGAGAGGCGGTTGTCGACCTCGCGCTGAATCGTGCGCCGCAACGGCCGCGCCCCGAACTCCGGTTGGTAGCCGCGTTCCGCGAGCCAGTCCACCGCGGCCGGCGCGAACTCGGCCTGCACGTTCTGCGCGTGAGCCCGACGGCGGGTCTCCTCCAGCATGAGGTTCGTGATCTCGTGCAACTGCTCGCGTTCCAAGCGCCGGAAGACGATCACTTCGTCGATCCGGTTGAGGAACTCCGGGCGGAAGACCTCGCGGAGTCGCCGCATCACCCGGTCTCGCACCGACCGGTCGGCAGACTCCTCGTTCTGGGTGGCGAAACCCAACGAGCCGACCGAGCCGCCGGTGATGAGGTCCGAGCCCACGTTGCTGGTCATGATCAGCACTGTGTTGCGGAAGTCGACGGTCCGGCCCTGGCCATCCGTCAGCCTGCCGTCGTCGAGCACCTGCAACAGCAGGTTGAACACGTCCGGATGCGCCTTCTCGATCTCGTCCAGCAACACCACCGAGTACGGCGATCTGCGGACGGCCTCCGTGAGCTGCCCGGCTTCGTCGTAGCCCACGTATCCGGGTGGCGCGCCGACCAACCTGCTCACGGTGTGCCGCTCGCCGAACTCGCTCATGTCGACCCTGATCATGCGCTGGTCGTCACCGAACAACGCATCCGCGAGTGCTCTGGCCAGCTCCGTCTTGCCCACGCCCGTCGGACCCAGGAACAGGAAGCTACCCACTGGCCGGTCCTTGTCGCCCAGACCGACCCTGGACCTGCGCACCGCCTCGGCGACCGCCTGTACCGCTTCGTCCTGGCCGATGACGCGCTCGTGCAGCCGCAGTTCCAACCGCAGCAGGCGATCCTTCTCCTCCTCGGTCAGCTGCGTGACCGGCACGCCGGTAGCCCGGGACACGACCTCGGCGATGTCGGCGACCGTGACCTCCGGTGCCTCCGTGCGCTGGTCGCTGGCGCTGGCGCCGGCCAGCTGTGCGCGCAGGTCTGCCAGCTGGTCGCGCAGCGTGGTCGCCTGCTCGAACTGTTCGTCGGCGACCGCCTGGTCCTTGTCTCGCTGCAACGCAGCGACGCGCTGCTCCAGCCGCCGCTTTGACGGACCGGTACGCCGGGACCTCAGCGCGACCCTCGCGCCTGACTGGTCGATCAAATCGATCGCCTTGTCCGGCAGGAACCGGTCGGTGATGTACCGATCCGCCAGCTCCACCGCGCCGACCAGGGCTTCGTCGGTGTAGCGCACCTGATGATGGGCCTCGTACCTGTCGCGCAACCCGCGCAGGATGGCCACGGCCTCCTCGACCGTCGGCTCCGGCACCAGGATCGGCTGGAATCGCCGCTCCAGCGCCGAGTCCTTCTCGATGTCCCTGCGGTACTCGTCCAGGGTGGTCGCACCGACCACGTGCAGCTCACCCCTGGCCAGCGCCGGCTTCAGCACGTTGCCCGCGCCCGCCGCGCCTTCGGCGGCGCCCGCGCCGACCATCGTGTGCAGCTCGTCGATGAACACGATGAGCTGGTCGCTGTTGGACCTGATCTCGTCGATGACCTTGCTGATGCGTTCCTCGAAGTCACCCCGGTACCTCGTGCCCGCGACCATGGCCGTCAGGTCCAGCTGGATCAGCCTGCGACCGGACAACACGTCCGGTACGTCGTCGTCGGCGATCCGCTGCGCGAGGCCCTCGACGATCGCCGTCTTCCCGACACCCGCCTCGCCGATGAGCACCGGATTGTTCTTGGTCCGCCGGGACAGCACCTCGACGGTCTGCTCGATCTCGTCCTCACGCCCGATCACCGGGTCGATCCGACCCTGGCGCGCTGCCTCCGTGAGGTCCTGGCCGAACTGGTCCAGCGTCGGCGTGTTCGCACCCCGGCCGGGCTGCTCCGTCGGTCTGCCGCTGCCGCCTGCCAGCACCTCCTGCAGCGAATCGGTGGTTACGTGCGCGTCGTGCAGAATGCCGCCGCCGGTGGAGTCCGGGTTGGCCGCCATCGCCAGCAGGATGTGTGCCGGGCCGAGATAGGACTGGCCCATCGCCCTGGAGATCCGGTGCGCCGTGAGCAGAACCCGCTTCGCCGCCGGAGTGAGCGAGACCGGGCCGCCGTGTGCCTGGGCCGCCGGCGCCATCCGGTCGACAGCCCCCGCGATCGCGTCCGGGTCGCCGCCTGCCTGGCTGATCAGCTGCCGGGTGGCCGGGTTCTGGGTCGCCGCCCACAACAGGTGGTGGGTGTCGAGGTCGGGTTCGCCCCACTCGGCAGCCCGGGCCGCCGCGGCAGCCGTCAACTGGCGCGCCGGCTCGCTCATCACCCGCACGATGTCGGCCCACTGCAAGGGCTGCCCGGCGCCCGAGCCGAAGAACTTGGCCATGAAGTCGTCGAACGATCCAGCGCCATACTGACCGCCGAAGTCCGTCATGGTGGTCCTCCGTTCCGACAGGCCCCGCGCATCGGGTTCCCACACGTCGAGTTCCCATGGTGTGGTTGGTCAAACGCCACCGCAACACGGGCGCACGGAGCTGTCGGAGCGTCAGTCGTCCACGGGCCGCCGATTCAGGTCGTCCTCCAGGTAGCCGGCGATCAGGTTCAACAGGTGGTCGGTGTCGACCGGCTTCGGTACGTAGTCGGTCGCACCCGACTCCAGGCTCTTCTCCCGGTCGCCCTTCATCGCCTTGGCCGTCACGGCGATCACCGGCAGGTCCACGTGCGCCGACATGCCCCGGATGGCCGCGATGGTCGCGTTGCCGTCCAGTTCCGGCATCATCACGTCCATCAGCACGAGCGCGATGTCGTCGTACTGTTCCAGCGCCCGGATCCCGGACACACCGTTGTCCGCCAGCACCACGCGCAACCCGTGCAGCTCCAGCACCGTGCTCAGCGCGAACACGTTGCGCAGGTCGTCGTCCACGATGAGCACCCGCTCGCCGTGGAACCGGCGCAGCGCACCGTCCACGGGCACAGCTTGTTCCTCGGTGGTCGACCGGTCGTGATCGGACACCGTGACGGGCGGCGGCGTCATCGGCACGCTGAGTACGAACGTGGTGCCCAGGCCGGGCGTGCTGGTGACCTTCAGGTCGCCGCCGAGCAGCTGGGTCAGCTCCCGGCTGATCGACAGACCCAGGCCGGTGCCGCCGTACTTGCGGTTGGTGGTGCCGTCGGCCTGCTGGAACGCCTCGAAGATCACGTCCAGCTTGTCGGCGGGGATGCCGATGCCGGTGTCCTCGACGGCGAACGCGATGCGCGGCGCGGCAGGCGGGGCCGAGTCGGGCATGTCGGCCGCGCCCGCCATCCGGATGGTCAGCCGGACCGTGCCCTCCGGCGTGAACTTCACCGCGTTGGACAGCAGGTTGTGCAGCACCTGCTGTAGCCGCTGGCCGTCGGTGTACATCGTGGTGGGCACCGCCGGGTCGACCGTGACGGCGAAGTCGAGGCCCTTCTCGGCGGTCAACGGACGGCACAGCGCCTCGACGTAGCCGACCAGGTCGGCCACCGACACCGTCGTCTGGTCCAGCTGCAGATGGCCCGCCTCGACCTTGGCCAGGTCCAGGATGTCGTCGATCAGCTGCAGCAGGTCACTGCCCGCGGCGTGGATCGTGGACGCGAACTCGACCTGCTTGCCGGTGAGGTTGCGTTCGAGGTTGTCGGACAACAGTTTCGCCAGGATCAGCAGGCTGTTGAGCGGCGTGCGCAGCTCGTGCGACATGTTCGCCATGAACTCGGACTTGTACGTCGACGCCAGCGACAGCTGCTTCGCGCGTTCCTCGAGTTCCTGCCTGCCCTGCTCGATTTCCTTGTTCTTCAGCTCGATATCGCTGTTCTGCTTGGCCAGCTGGGCGGCCTTCTCGGCCAGTTCCCGGTTGGACAGTTGCAGCTGCTTCTGCTGGGCCTGCAGCTTCGCCGAGCCCTCACCGAGTTCCTGCGCGAGCCGCTGCGACTCGGCCAGCAGCGCGTCGGTCCTGGAGTTGACCAGGATCGTGTTCACCGTCGCCCCGATGGTCTCCTTCAACTGCTCCAACAGGTCCCGGTGCACGTCGGTGAACGTGGCGACGGAGGCCAGTTCGATCACGCCGAGAGCGCGGCCCTCGTACAGCACCGGCAGCATGATCACGTCGGCCGGTGGGGCCGAGCCGAGGCCGGAGGAGATCCGCAGATAGTCCGGCGGTGCGGTCGCCATCCGTATCGTCTTCTTCTCCCTGGCACTCTGCCCGACCAGCGACTCGCCGAACGCGAAGCACAGCTCGGTGCCATGGGACACACCCATGCCGTAGCTGGCCGCGAGGGTGAGCGTCTCGCCCTCGGCGTCGGCCAGGAAGAACAGGCCCTGCTGCGCCGACACCAGCGGGGTCAGCTCGCTCATGATCAGGATCGCCAGCTCCTGCGGATCCCGCTGACCCTGCATCAACCCGGACAGCCGCGCGAGGTTCGTCTTGAGCCAGTCCTGTTCCCGGTTGGCGGTCGTGGTCTCGGACAGGTTGCCGATCATCCGGTTGATGTTGTCCTTCAGATCGGCCATCTCGCCCTTGGTCTCGACGGTGATCTGCTGGGTCAGGTCACCCGCCGTCACCGCCGTGGCCACCGCCGCGATCGCCCGCACCTGGATGGTGAGGTTGCCTGCCAGCTTGTTCACGCTCTCGGTCAGCCACTGCCACGTACCGGCCACATCGGGCACCCGCGCCTGACCGCCCAGCTGACCCTCGGTGCCGACCTCGCGCGCCACCCGCGTGACCTCGTCGGCGAACGCGGAGAGCTGGTCGACCATCGTGTTGACGGTGTTCTTCAGCTCCAGGATCTCGCCGCGCGCGTCGACGTCGATCTTCTTGGACAGGTCACCCCGGGCGACGGCCGTGGTGACCTGAGCGATGTTGCGGACCTGGCTGGTCAGGTTGTCCGCCATGAAGTTGACGTTCTCGGTCAGGTCCTTCCAGGTGCCCGCCACTCCCGGCACCCTGGCCTGACCGCCCAACTGGCCCTCGGTGCCGACCTCGCGCGCGACGCGGGTCACCTCGTCGGCGAACGCGCGCAGCGTGTCGACCATGCCGTTGATGGTGTCGGCGAGCGCGGCGACCTCGCCCTTCGCCTCGACCACGATCTTCTTGGACAGGTCGCCGTCGGCGACGGCCGTGGCCACCCGTGCGATGCCCCGGACCTGGCCGGTCAGGTTGTAGGCCATCACGTTGACGTTGTCCGTGAGGTCCTTCCAGGTGCCCGCCACGCCCCTGACCTGGGCCTGGCCGCCGAGCTTGCCTTCGGTGCCGACCTCGCGGGCCACGCGGGTGACCTCGTCGGCGAACGCGGAGAGCTGGTCGACCATCGTGTTGATGGTGTTCTTCAGTTCCAGGATCTCGCCCCGCGCGTCCACGGTGATCTTCTGCGACAGATCGCCTCGCGCGACCGCCGTGGTGACCTGCGCGATGCTGCGGACCTGGCTGGTCAGGTTGCCCGCCATGAAGTTCACCGACTGGGTCAGGTCGCGCCAGGTGCCCGCGACACCGGGTACCTGGGCCTGGCCGCCGAGCCTGCCGTCGCCGCCGACCTCGCGGGCCACCCGTGTGACCTCGTCGGCGAACGCGGAAAGCTGATCCACCATGGTGTTCACGGTGTTCTTCAGCTCCAGGATCTCGCCCTTGACGTCCACGGTGATCTTCTGCGACAGATCGCCTCGCGCGACCGCCGTGGTGACCTGCGCGATGCTGCGGACCTGACTGGTCAGGTTGCCCGCCATGAAGTTCACGTTGTCGGTGAGGTCACGCCAGATACCGGCCACTCCCGGCACCCGCGCCTGACCGCCCAGCTGGCCCTCGGTGCCGACCTCGCGGGCCACCCGGGTCACCTCGTCGGCGAACGCGGAAAGCTGATCCACCATGGTGTTCACGGTGTTCTTGATGCCCAGCATCTCGCCGGACACCTCGACCGTGATCTTGCGGGACAGGTCACCGTCCGCGACCGCCGTCGCGACGCGCGAGATGTCGCGCACCTGCGCGGTCAGGTTGCCCGCCATCAGGTTGACGTTGTCGATGAGGTCCTTCCAGGTGCCCGCGACACCGGGCACCCTGGCCTGACCGCCGAGCTTGCCCTCGGTGCCGATCTCCCTGCCGACCCGCGTGACCTCCTCGGCGAACATGGCCAACTGGTCGAGCAGCCCGTTCACGGTGCGGCACAGCTGGCCCGACTCGCCGCGCAGCGGCTGGCCCTCCCGCTCCGCGGCCATCCGCTGCGACAGGTCGCCCTCGGCGACCGCGGCGAGCACCCGGCTCAGCTCGGTGGTCGGGTACAGCAGGTCGTCGATGAGGCCGTTGACCGATTCGCGGGCCAGAGACCAGCCACCGGTGCCGTCCCGGTCAGCCGTCAGCCGCGCGCCCAGCCTGCCCTGCTCCCCCGCCGAGCCACGGATGCCGGTCAGGTCGCCGACGAGATCCTGGTTGCGCTCGACGATCTCGTTGAACAGCGTCGCCACCTGCGCAGGCAGGCCGTCGCCGACCGGGGTGAGCCTGCGGCGGAAGTTGCCGTCCCGCACGTCCGTCATGGCGGACGCCAGGCGTGCCAGGAACGCGTCCGTACCGGCCCCCTGACCGGCGTCGTCGGTGTCGATCACCGCCCGCGGAGCTGGCGAGTTCGGGTCCATGCCGGCCTCCCATGGGTCGCACTCGATTCCCTCCAGCCTGCCATGCGCTCACCACTGGTGATGGGCCGACCGCGTTGGGCTTCCCGGGACGTCACTCCCTACCCGTTAGTCTGGTCCATGGGCAGCGCGCGGCTGCCTATCCGAGCGAGCAAGGAAGTTGCAGACACGACCGGCCGAGTCCAGCGGGGATGCGGGCGGCCGGCGAAACGCCTGGAGGTGGCACGGTGGTCGACCGGCCCGCCACGCCGAGGACTGCCGCGCCGGCTCGGACAGGCCCCGGCCCGAATGCCGGGAAGGCGCGGCTGACCAGGCCGCACATCACGCACCCGCGGGCCGGGGACGTGTGGCAGGTCGTCGTGGATGCCAGCGAGCGGGCCGTGCTCGTGCACGACGCGCAGGGCGTGGTCCAGGTCGTCAGTGCGGCGGCCACGGTGTTGTTCCCCGGCATCGTCGCGGGCGCCCAGATCGGTGAGGTCGACGGTTTCGGCGCGGACTCCGAACCGTTCGAGGTGGAGCGCGCGGGCGTGCGGTGGCGGTTCCACTCGGAGCGGATCGACGCGCAGCACCTGGCCTGGCACGGCGACGTGGTCGACGACGTCGAGCCGTGGTGCGAGAACTGTGCGTGGTCGAAGTTCCTCGCGAACGCCAGCCGGCTGCTCAGCGGTTCACTCGACCGCGACCGGATCCTGCGCGCGACAGTGCAGCTCGCGGTGCCGATGCTGGCCGACTGCTGCGCCGTGGTGCTGCCCGCGCCGCGCGGCAGGCTCGAGTGGTGGCGGTTCACGCGCGGTGGCGACACCGCGCACGGGCGCATCGGCCAGTACGCGCTGGACGCCGTCCTCGACCTCGCCGACGCCTACTCCGCGCCGGAGGCCCGGCTGACCAGGTCGGAGCTGGCTCCTGGCCCGCGCCCGGACTGGCTGCTGCCCTTCGAGTTCGGCGAGTCGGGCGACCTGGTGGTGGCGCCGATGCGCTACGGCGATCAGGCCGTGGGCGCGCTGGTGCTGGTCAACGGTGAGCAGCGCGGCCCGATCGACACGAGCCGCTACGACGTGGTGCGCGACTACGCGATGCGGTCGGCGACCGCGTTGATCCAGGTCGGCGCCTACCAGCAGCAGGCGGACGCGGCGGCGATCCTGGAGTCCGACATCCTGCCCGGCCCGCTACCGGACGTGCCGGGCGCGGTGCTCGCGGCCGCGTACCGGCCCGCCAAGGAGTCGATCCGGGTCGGCGGCGACTTCTACGAGATCTATCCGTCCGACGAGGGCGCGTTGTTCATGCTCGGCGACGTCGCGGGCAACGGCGTCGAGGCGGCCGCGTTGGCCGGGCGGATCGAGCACTCGGTCGCGGCACTGCGACTTGTCGAGTCGCGGCCGTCGAAACTGCTGTACCTGTTGAACCAGACCATCCTGGGCAACAGCGACAACCGGTTCGCGACACTCGTGGTCGGCTCGCTGAGCAGGGCAGCCGGAGGCAGCCTGGAACTGGTGCTGGCGTCAGGTGGCCACCCACCGCCGGTGTTGTTGCGCACCGACGGCACCGTCCAGGAGGTCGTCGTGCCGGGCACGCTCGTCGGTGTGCTGCCGGAGCCGAGGTTCAGCGAGACCACGGTGGTGCTCGGGCCGGGTGACGTGTGCCTGCTCTACAGCGACGGCGTGACCGAGGCCAGAGGCGGCGAGGACGGCCTTGAGCAGTTCGGTCAGCAGCGGCTGGGCGAGGCGATGGCCGGTGGCGCCGGCATGTCGGCCGCGGAGCTGACCGGTCACATCGAACGGCGGCTGGCACACTGGCTGGCCGGCCGCGAACACGACGACATCGCGATGCTGGCGATCCAGGCAGGCTAAGAGCTGCTAACACAATGGCGTTCGATCAGGGAGCGGCGTCCAGGTGCGCCAGCTGCAAGGCGGAGGAGGCCCCGGTACCGCTGTTGTACCGGGGCCGACGACAACGCCGCAGATGGCGTGCCTGGACGACGCGAGCCGAACAGTTATTGTGTTAGCAGCTCTAAGAGCTGCTAACAGCTCTAAATGGTGTCTTCAGTAACCATGCCGGTGGAATTCCGGTTCCAGGTACGCGGATCGCAAAAGGCCCGGGTACCTCGGCGGGCCGACGACAACGCCGCGAGGTGTCCGCCTGGGGCCGGCATCACCCGGTGAGGGTTACCGGACGCGCCATCAGCGACTCGCGGTCAGTTTCACCGCGGCGGCGGCCCGATTGCTGACGTTGAGCTTGCGGTAGGCGTGTTCGAGGTGTTTGGCGACCGTACGCGGGCTGATCCGCAGCAGGTGCGCGATGGCCTGGTTGGTGCGGCCCGCCGCGACGAGTTCGAGCACCCGCAACTCCTGCTCGGTCAGTGCCGCAAGGCTTTCCCCGGTAACCACGGTGCCACCCCCCGTGACCAGCGCGGATGCGTGAAGTACGTATAGACGGTCGACCTCATCGCGCGCAGAGTCAAATCGACCGCGACCGCGGCGGGCCGAGGAGGTTCGACATGCGCAAGGTACTCGACTGCAGAGACCAACCGAGTGACAGCAACTGCACGCTGATGATCTCCGGCGAGGAGGACGAGGTCGTCCGCGCGGGCGCGGAACACGCGGCCTCCGTGCACGGTCACGAGAACACACCGGAACTGCGGGATGCGATGCGGGCAGGCCTCAAGAACGAGATGCCCGTGCACAGTTAGCGGCGCGTCCAGCAACCCTCGCCGGTTGGTTCCGGCCCCATGGTTACGGGACACACCACTGGTCAGTGGGCGAGGGTGGCGGCGTCACCCATCACGACGACAGGGTGCTGGGCCGGATCGAGGGTCCGCAGCAGCGTCACCATGTGCGCCCTGGACACGCTCACGCAACCGTGCGTCGGGCCGCCGTGGTCGACGTGAAACCAGATCTGGCCACCACGAGCCGCGCCTTCCGGCATGGTCCAGTCGCGCGGGCTGGTGCCTGCCTCGCGGTTGTAGTTGATGGCCACCACGTAGTCGAAGGCGCCGGCGAGCGACTCACCGTCGAAGCCGGTGCCGTGCGCGGTGAAAACGCGGGACCGGTCGTAGGTCAGCTTCGTGCCGGGGTCGGCCAGCAGGCCGCCGGCGTCGGTCAACCCGTAGACGCCGATCGGTGAGCGCAGGTCACCCTCGTGATGGTCGGGACTCCAGCCGTGCAACCCGATGCGCGCGGTCCAGACCGCGCCCGAGACCCAGCCCTCGGCGGTGCGCTCGTACAGCACCACCTGCGCGTCCGGTGAGTTGCGGCTCGCACCCAGGACCTCGACGACCTGGGTGCTGTCGGCGGGCACGCCTGCCAGGGTGTGTGGCCCCAGGTGCGGCAGTCGTGCCGGCAGGGTCGGTGCCGGCGGGGCCGACGTGGTGGTGGGCGCGGCGGTCGGGAGAGGTCGTTCCCGAGCTGCCGCGGGCCCACCACAACCACTCAGGGCGATGGCGGTGACACCGGCGAGTACCAACCAGGTTCCGGCGACTGCCACCGTGCGCGATCTGTGCCTCACACGCCGTCCACTCACCACCTGCCCGCGGGGTTGCCAGCAGAGGCCCATGTCACGCATCGGGAGGCCAGATAAACGGACTATGCAACCACTTCGGTCCTGCTATCTTGTGCCGGGTGACGACGGGTGACGGCGAGGAACTGACCGCGATGCCGTCTGTGGCCAAGCGGTTGCCGGGCGAATGGGCGGAGTCGCGCATCGCCGTCGTCGTACCGACGTACAACGAGGCAGAGAACCTGCCACTGCTCGCCGAGCGGGTCCTCGGGCTGCCGTTGCCCAACCTGCGGCTGATCGTGGTGGACGACGACTCACCGGACGGCACGGGCAGGATCGCCGACACACTGGCGCGGACGGCCAACGAGCAGCGGCCGGAGCGCGTGACGGTGCTGCACCGGAAGGTCAAGGACGGTCTGGGCAGGGCACACCTGGCCGGCATGCGGGCATCGATCGCGGGTGGCGCGCAGTACGTCGTGCAAATGGACGCCGACCTGTCGCACCAACCGGAGACCATTCCGGAATTACTGGGCACGGCACTGGCGACGGACGCGGGGCTGGTGATCGGCAGCCGGTACGTCATCGGCGGTTCGATGTCCGATCAATGGGGTACACACCGGAAGTTGCTGTCGCGTGGCGGCAGCACGTACGTCAATCTGGTGCTGGGGTTGGAGATTCGCGATGCGACTGGCGGCTTCAAGCTGTGGCGGCGGGACGTGCTCGACTCGATCGGGCTGGACGGGGTGCTCAGTGACGGGTTCAGCTTCCAGATCGAGATGAACTACCGGTGCAAGCGGCTGGGGTACAAGATCGTGGAGATTCCGATCCACTTCGCGGAGCGGTACAGCGGTACCAGCAAGATCAACCTGGGGATACAGCTGGAGGCGTTGACATTGCCATGGCGACTGAGATCGTCCGGTCCGAAGTAGATGGACCGCTTCCTGGTCACCGGTAGCTCGGGGCATCTCGGTGAGGCGCTGGTGCGGACACTGCGCGAGCAGGGCCACGACGTCGTCGGCCTGGACGTGCTCGACTCCCCGTTCACGACGGTCGTCGGCTCGATCACCGACCCGGAGATCGTGGGCCGAGCGATGGCCGGTGTCCGGTATGTGTTGCACACGGCCACACTGCACAAGCCACACGTCGGCTCGCACGGGCCACAGGACTTCATCGACACCAATATCACCGGCACGTTGACGGTACTCGGCGAGGCTGTCGCCGCCGGCGTGGAGAGCATGGTGTTCACCAGTAGCACCAGTACTTTCGGGAGGGCGCTGACTCCGGCCCCGGGTGCTCCCGCGGCATGGATCACCGAGGACGTCCGGCCGGTGGTGCGGAACATCTACGGCGCGACGAAGGTCGCTGCCGAGGATCTGTGCGAACTCGCGCACCTGGAGGACGGCCTCTCGGTCCTCATCCTGCGCACCTCCAGGTTCTTCCCGGAAGGCGACGACCGGGACGACGTTCGGGCCGCGTATCCGGATCTCAATCTCAAGGTCAACGAGTACCTCTATCGCCGGGTGGACATCGCCGACGTGGTGTCGGCGCACGTGCTGGCGGCCACTCGGGGTGGCGCGTTGGGGTTCGGGCGGTACGTCATCACGGCGACCACTCCGTTCACGCAGGACGATCTGGCGGAGCTGACGGTGGGCGCGCCCGCCGTCGTCGCGCGGTTGTTCCCGGGCCAGCCCGATGTGTATCAGCAGCTGGGGTGGCGGATGTTCCCGGCCATCGAACGGGTCTACGTGAACACGCGTGCTCGAGCCGACCTCGGCTGGACACCGAGGCACGACTTCGGCACGGCACTGGAGCACCTCGCGGTAGGTGACGACCCGAGAAGCGCCATGGCCATCACCATAGGAGCCAAGGGATATCACAAAGTCCCAACAGGACCGTACACGACCTGATGGTGTGTCCGGCAACCCTCACCGGGTAGTTCCGGCCCCGGGCAGGCACCTCGCGGCGTTGTCGTCGGCCCAGGTACGACAGGGCTACCTGGGCCTCCTCGGCCCTGCGATGCGCCCACCTGGAACCGGAATTCCACCGGCATGCTCACTGGACACACCACCAGGAACCGTCACCCGCCGAACCTCGATCGAGCGACGCCAGGCCCTCCGGCACCCAGCTTGAGATCCGGCGGCCGCGAACGCGGCCGTAGCGCTTCAAGGCACCCGCTTCCTCGCACCAAGCCGATCTTGCCGCCCCGGGCTCAGGTTGCTGCGGAGCGGCAACCTCGCCCGAGCCACGGCCGCGCGCCGGTTACTCAGCCGGCACCGGATCCGTGACCGGTCGCAGGAACAAGACTCCGCCCGGCGGCAGCCTGAGCACGGCCGATGCGGGCAGTCCGTGCCACGGCTTCTTTTCCGCAATCACCAAGCCGAGGTTGCCCACGCCCGAGCCGCCGTACAGCTCCGCGTCGGTGTTCAGCGCTTCCCGCCACTCGCCCTCGAACGGCAGTCCCACTCGATAGTCCTCGTGTGGCATGCCCGCGAAGTTGGCCACGCACGCGATGGACGAGCCGTCCGCTCCGTAGCGCAGGAAGCTCAGGACGTTGCCCGCCGAGTCGTTCGCGTCGATCCACTGGAAGCCTTCCGGCCTGGTGTCCTCGCTGTAGAGCGCGGGCGATGACCGGTACAGGTGGTTCAAGTCTCGCAGCAGGTCGTGGATGCCCTTGTGCAGCGGTTGCGCCATCAAGTCCCAGTCCAGCGACCTGGACTCGGACCATTCTCGGGGCTGACCGAACTCGCCGCCCATGAACAGCAACTGCTTGCCGGGATGCGCCCACATGAACGCCAGCAGCGAGCGCACGCCTGCTGCCTTGTTCCAGTCGTCGCCGGGCATCCGCTGCCACAGCGAGCCCTTGCCGTGCACCACCTCGTCATGCGACAGCGGCAGCACGAAGTTCTCGCTCCACGCGTACACCAGCGAGAACGTCATCTCGTTGTGGTGGAACGACCGGTGGATCGGATCGCGCGACAGATAATGGAGCGTGTCGTGCATCCAGCCCATGTTCCACTTGAAGCCGAAGCCGAGCCCGCCGATGTGCGTGGGCCGGGTGACGCCCGGCCACGCCGTCGACTCCTCGGCGATCATGAGTACGCCCGGGTGTTGCTTGTAGACGGTCGCGTTCAGCTCCTGCAGGAACTTCACCGCGTCCAGGTTCTCCCGGCCACCGAACTCGTTGGGCAGCCACTCGTCGCGCGAGTAGTCCAGGTACAGCATCGACGCCACCGCGTCGACTCGCAGGCCGTCGAGGTGGAACTGGTCGAACCAGTACAGGGCGTTGGCGACCAGGAAGTTCCTGACCTCGTTGCGGCCGAAGTCGAAGATCAGCGTGCCCCAGTCCGGGTGCTCGCCACGCCGGGGGTCGCGGTGCTCGTACAGTGGCGAGCCGTCGAACCTGGCCAGTGCCCAGCTGTCCCTCGGGAAGTGGGCAGGCACCCAGTCGACGATCACACCGATACCGCGTTGATGCAGGGAGTCCACGAAGTACCGGAAGTCGTCGGGACTGCCGAATCTCGCCGTCGGCGCGTAGTAGGACGTGACCTGGTAACCCCACGAGCCACCGAACGGGTGCTCCGCGACCGGCAGCAGCTCGACGTGCGTGAAGCCCGCGTCGACCACGTAGTCGCCGAGTTCCTTCGCCAGCTCACGGTAGTTCAGGCCGGCGCGCCAGGAACCAAGGTGCACCTCGTAGACACTCATCGGGGCCTGGGCCCACTGGGTGCCCCGGCGCTGCTCCAGCCACGGCTCGTCGTCCCAGTCGTAGGACGAGTCCACCACGATCGACGCCGTCGCGGGCGGCTTCTCCGTCGCCCTGGCCATCGGGTCGGCCTTCTCGTGCCACGCACCGTCGGCACCGAGGATGCGGAACTTGTACCGCGCCCCGGCGGCCACGCCGGGGATGAACAGCTCCCACACGCCCGAGGAACCCAGCGAGCGCAACGGGTTCGCCCTGCCGTCCCAGCCGTCGAAGTCACCCGCGACCCGCACGCCACGCGCGGTCGGTGCCCAGACGGCGAACGACACGCCCCGCACGCTGTCACCGCCCGGCACGTCGTAGGTACGCACGTGCGAGCCGAGCACCTCCCACAGCCGCTCGTGCCTGCCCTCACCGATCAGGTGCAGGTCCAGCTCGCCCACCGTCGGCAACCAGCGGTAGGGGTCGTCGGCCGTGACGACGTTGCCGTCGCCGTAGTCGACTTCGAACCCGTAGCCGCCGGGGTGGCGCTCCAGCGCACCCGCGAAGACCCCGTCCGCGACCCGGCTCAACGGCACCCGCAGGTCACCGGACACCAGGGTGACCGCGGCGGCGCCCGGGCGCAGTGCCCTGGCCGCGACACCACCCCGGACGGTGTGCACGCCGAGCACGGAGTGCGGGTCGTGGTGGCTGCCCGCCAACAGCCGCTCGACGTCCGTCGGTGATGGCATGACCCCTGGTGCCACGGCTGGGACTGCGTTCACTGGTCACTCGCCTCCTGCGGTGAGCCTGCTGATGGAGGACAACGGCACGGCCAGCCACTCAGGCCGGTTCGCGTGCTCGTAGGCGACCTCGTACACCGCCTTGTCCAGTTCGAACGCACGCAGCAGGTCGCCGTGCGATCGCGGGTCGCCGATCGTGTCGACGGCGACCTCGGCGTAGCCCTCGCAGAACGCCGCGCGGTTGCGGCGCGACCAGTCCAGGGCCCGCTCGGTGAGCTGCTCGTCCTCGTCCGGTTGCCCGACGAGTAGTTGATTGGCCGCGTAGTCGAAGGAACGCAGCATGCCGGCGACGTCCCGCAGCGGCGACCGCAACGCGCCCCGCTCGGCGGCCGGGGCGGCGGGCTCGCCCTCGAAGTCGATCAGTCAGCCAGCCGTTCGCGGTACGCAGCACCTGGCCCAGGTGCAGGTCACCGTGGATGAACTGCATGTAGACGGGCGACTTGACCGCGCGCAGCTGCTCGAAGGCGGCGCTCAGGGCCGGTGCGTAGCCGGCCAGCTCGGGCACGTCCGCCACGACGGCCACCAGCCTGCGCTTCATCGCGTCGACCGTCCGGCCGAACTCGTCGTCGTCCACTTCGTGCTGGCCGAGAGCCTCCCGCAGCTCGGCGTGCACGGTCGCGACGGCGTGCCCGAGCCGCTGTGCCTCGCCCGCGAAGTCGCCGCCGACCTCGGCAGCGCTCAGCGTCCGGTCGGCCATCAGGTCGCGGACGCTCGTGGTGGCCATCGCCCAGCCGTCCACCGCGTCGCCGACGAACTGCTGCAGCATCGCGACGGTCGTGCGCCGGCCGTCCAGGTCACCGGTGATGGCACCCAGCGGTGGCGCGACGTGCTCGCTGCCGACCTCCCGCAGTGCCCGGTGCAGCTTGAGGTCCGGGTTCAGCCCTGGCGAGAGCTTCCGGTAGAGCTTCAGGATGTACTGGCTGCCGAACACCAGCGACGTGTTGCTCTGCTCCGAGGTGATCGGCCTGGCCCGCAGGCCGCCGGACAGCTCGGCGCCCGGCTCGTGCTCGAAGCTCAGGGCGCCGACGCTGTCGCCTGCGACCATCAGGTCGAGCAGGTGGCCGGTCAGATCGGCGTCGCCGCTGGCCTCGTAGCAGAGCAGGCCGTTCGCGGAGCCCAGCCAGCTCGTGTTGAGGTGCTCGGGTAGCTGCGCTCGGGCACCGATCAGCAGCTGGTAGCGCTCGGCGCGGCCTTCCTGCTCGACGAGGACGACCACGTGCAGCAGCGTCGGGTCGCCCCACAGCAGCGATGTCGACGTGATCGGACGTACCGCGGTGACCGGCCGATCCTTACCGGCGAACCACCGCTGGGCGGGCAGCCACGCCGGGAGTTCGGTGGCCACCTTCTCGACCAGGTTGTTCACCAGTGTCTGGCGATCGGTCACAGGTCTCACCTCGGTTCGGTGTCGTTGTCGGGTTCGACCAGTTGGAACCAGTAGAAGCCGTGACCCGGCAGGGTGAGCAGGTAGGACAATTCACCAATCTTAGGGAAGTGGACACCACCTGTAAGTTCGACGGGGACAGAGTCGCGATGCGCCGACAGGTCCAGCTCCACCGGCTGCGGGAACCGGGACAGGTTGTTCACACACAGCACGACGTCCTCCCGCCCGTCCGGCCGCCGCCAGCTGCGCTGATACGCCAGCACACTCGGGTTGGAGCCGCCCAGGTCCACGAAGTCGCCCTCGGCGAACGCGTGGTGCTGCTTGCGGACCTCGATCATCCGCCGGGTCCAGTGCAGCAGTGACGACGGGCTGTTGGTCTGGGCCTCGATGTTGACGGCCTGGTAGCCGTAGATCGGGTCCATGATCACCGGCAGGTACATCCGGCCGGGGTCGCAGCCGGAGAAACCGGCGTTGCGGTCCGGCGTCCACTGCATCGGCGTGCGCACCGCGTCCCGGTCGCCGAGCCAGATGTTGTCGCCCATGCCGATCTCGTCGCCGTAGTACAGCACCGGGGAACCAGGCAGCGACAACAGCATCGCGGTGAACAGCTCCTGCTGGTTGCGGTCGTTCTCCAGCAGCGGTGCGAGTCGCCTGCGGATGCCGATGTTGGCCTTCATCCGCGGATCCTTGGCGTACTCCGCGTACATGTAGTCGCGTTCCTCGTCGCTGACCATCTCCAGGGTCAGCTCGTCGTGGTTGCGCAGGAAGATGCCCCACTGGCAGCCGGACGGGATCTGCGGTGTCTGGCCGAGGATTTCCGAGATGGGGAATCGGCTCTCCCGCCGGACGGCCATGAACAGCCTCGGCATCAACGGGAAGTGGAACGCCATGTGGCACTCGTCGCCGCCGACCGACGGGTCGCCGAAGTACGCGACCACGTCCGAGGGCCACTGGTTGGCCTCGGCCAGCAGCACCCGGCCCGGGTACTCGTCGTCGACGACCTTGCGGCAGCGGCGCAGGAAGTCGTGCGTGCGTGGCAGGTTCTCGCAGTTGGTGCCCTCCTGCTCGAACAGATAGGGCACCGCGTCCAACCGGAACCCGTCGATGCCCAGGTCCAGCCAGAACCGCAGCACGTCCAGCATCGCCTCCTGGACGTCGGCGTTCTCGTAGTTGAGGTCGGGCTGGTGGGTGAAGAAGCGGTGCCAGTAGAACTGGCCGCGCACCGGGTCGTAGGTCCAGTTGGAGGTCTCGGTGTCGACGAAGATGATGCGCGCGTCCGCGTAGCGCGAGTCGTCGTCGCTCCACACGTAGAAGTTCCCGTACGGGCCGTCCGGCTCGGTGCGGGACTGCTGGAACCACGGGTGTGCCTCGGACGTGTGGTTGAGCACCAGGTCGGTGATCACCCGGATGCCGCGGGCGTGCGCCTCGTCGAGCAGGTAGACGAAGTCCTCGACGCTGCCGAACTCCGAGAGCACGGCGCGGAAGTCGCTGATGTCGTACCCGCCGTCACGCAACGGCGACGCGTAGAACGGCGGCAGCCAGAGGCAGTCCACGCCGAGCCACTGCAGGTAGTCCAGCTTGCCCGCCAGGCCGCGCAGGTCGCCGGTGCCGTCGCCGTTGGAGTCGCTGAAGGCCCTGACCAGCACCTCGTAGAACACCGCGCCCTTGAACCAGGCAGGGTCGTCAGGTGCCTCCATCGCGGACCGGAAGTCGTCGGCCTGCGGCTCGACGAGGATGCCGTCCGGGGTGATCGACTCACCTGTGTGCGGGACGCCCTCCAGGCCGAGGGCGGCATCTGGGCGTGGCACGTCGGTTCGGGAGTCTTGGTTCACCTGCCACCTCACTGGGATAGCTGCGACCGACCCTGCGGCACGTGGACGCAGGGTCGCTTGAAGGGGGACTGCGTCCGGTCAGCCCGCTGATCGTCGGATGCCGACCACGTGCGCGACGGCTCGCCACGGTTCGAGCCGCACGTAGTTGGTCTGGCCCCAGTTCCAGGTCTCGCCGGTGACCTCGTCGTGTGCCAGCAGCCGGTCGTCCCAGTGCAGACCCAGCGACGGCAGGTCGAGCCAGAGGGTGCCCTCCTCGGGGCCGTACGGGTTGAGCGACACGACCGTGACCACGGTGTCGCCCGTCTCCGGGTCCTGCTTCGAGTACGCGAGGAGGGCGTCGTTGTCGACGTGGTGAAACCGCAGGGTGCGCAGCTGCTGCAGCGCGGGGCGGGCACGGCGGATCTCGTTGAGCTTGCGCAGCCACGGCTCCAGCGAGCGGCCCTCGGCCAGGGCGCCCGCGAAGTCGCGTGGCCGCAGCTGGTACTTCTCCGAGTTGAGGTACTCCTCGCTGCCCGGGCGGACCGGTTCGTGCTCGAACAGCTCGTAGCCGGAGTACACGCCCCAGGCCGGGGACAGGGTCGCGGCCAGCGCGGCCCGCAGCGCGAACATGCCCGGCCCGCCGAGCTGCAGTGACTCGTGCAGGATGTCCGGGGTGTTCACGAACAGGTTGGGCCTGCCCTCGTCGGCGTGCGCGACCAGGTCGAGGCCGAACTCGACCAGTTCCTCCTTGGCCGTGCGCCACGTGAAATACGTGTAACTCTGGGTGAAGCCCAGCCGGGCCAGGCCCCAGAGGACCGCGGGCCGGGTGAACGACTCGGACAGGAACAGCACGTCCGGATGGGCGCCCTTCACCGAGTCGATCAGCCAGGCCCAGAAGTCCGGCGGCTTGGTATGCGGGTTGTCCACCCGGAAGATCCGGACGCCGTGCTCCACCCACTGCAGCACCACGCGCAACACTTCGGCGTAGACGGCCTGCGGGTCGTTGTCGAAGTTGACCGGGTAGATGTCCTGATAGCGCTTCGGCGGGTTCTCGGCGTAGGCGATCGTGCCGTCCGGCCGGGTGGTGAAGAACTCCGGGTGCTTGAGCACCCACGGGTGATCCGGCGCCGCCTGCAACGCGAGGTCGAGCGCGACCTCCATGCCCAGCTCGTTGGTCCTGGCGACGAAGGCGTCGAAGTCCTCCATCGTGCCCAGATCCGGGTGGATCGCGTCGTGGCCGCCCTCGTCCGCGCCGATCGCCCACGGCGAGCCGACGTCGTCGGGCGTGGCGGTCAGGGTGTTGTTGGGACCCTTGCGGTTCACGCGCCCGATCGGGTGGATCGGCGGCAGGTAGACGACGTCGAACTTCATCGCCGCGATCCGGTCGAGCGTGGCGGTCGCGGTGGCGAACGTGCCGTGCACAGCGCGGCCGGACTCGTCGACACCGCCGGTGGAGCGCGGGAAGAACTCGTACCAGGAACCGAAGGCGGCCCGCTTGCGGTCCACCCACAGCTTCATCGGCTTGCCCTTGGTGACCAGATCGCGCACCGGATACCGGTGCATGATCGACAGCACCGTCGCGGACAGTGCCGGACCTACGCGCTCGGGCAGCGGGGCACCCTCGTCGCGGAGCGCGATCGCGGCGGCGACCAGCAGCTGCCGATCGGTCCTGCGGTCCGGCCTGCGGGACACGCGTTCCAGCAGGCGAGCGCCGATCTCCAGGTCGTTGGCCAGGTCCCCGGCGTCCTGCCCGGCGGCGATCTTGACCTCGACGGCGTGCCGGAAGGTCGCCCACGGGTCGCTCCACGCGTCCACGCGGTACGTCCAGAGGCCCTCGGTGTCCGGCACGATGACCGCGGCGTAGCGGTCCAGGCCGGCACCGACCGGAACCATTCGCGCCAGGCGCGCGACCCGGTCGTCCGGCCCGCGCCACGCGACGGTCGCGGCGACGGCGTCGTGCCCGTCGCGCCAGACGGTCGCACCGACCGGAATGTGTTCCCCCACCACAGCTTTCGCCGGATAACGGCCACAGCTCACCGAGGGGGACACAGCGTCGATGCCGAGCCGACCGGTCATGGACAGCGCCCCCTCCAGTCACGGCTGTCGTAGTGCCAGCAAGTGTGCCCTGCTGGATCTCTCAGGTTGCCACCGGGACCCTGCACCAGCGTAGTTACCCCGTCCGCGCTTCGGATACACCTGCCGAACCCGTTGGCGGATCTGTCCAGAGTGGTCACTCGGACGTAACGTGGTCCGCCCGAGCGGGACTCCCGCCGTTCACACTCGGGTGTGAAGATCTGAATCACCCTCGCAACCCGGACATTGTCGGCACGACCTACCGGGTGATCGGGCGGCGTCCAAGCGTCGCCGGATAGGGTCCGCCACATGCGTGCCGTTCGTCGTCTGACCGTCCGAGCCAGCCTGCCGCCGCGGTTGGTCGCGCTGGACACCCTCGCGACCAACCTGCGCTGGGCGTGGCATCTGCCCACCCGGGACCTGTTCGCCGCCGTCGTTCCCACCGTGTGGGAGGAGACCGGCGACCCGCTGCGGGTACTCGCCGCCACCACACCGGAACGGTTCGCCGAGCTGGCCGCCGACGACGAGTTCCTGGACCGTTGCGACGCCCTGGCCGACGACCTGCGCTGTTACCTGGCCGAACCGCAGTGGTACCAGCGGCAGGCCGAGCAGGACGGCGCGCTGCCCGCGTCGATCGCGTACTTCTCGATGGAGTTCGGCGTCAACGCCACCTTGCCCAACTACTCGGGCGGGCTGGGTGTGCTGGCGGGCGACCACCTCAAGGCCGCGTCCGACCTGGGTGTGCCGCTGATCGCGGTGGGCCTGCTGTACCGGCAGGGCTACTTCCGGCAGTCGCTGTCCGCTGAGGGCTGGCAACTGGAGAACTACCCGGTCATCGACCCGCGCGGCGAGCCGCTGACCCCGCTGACCGAGCTGTCCGGCGAGCGGGTGACCGTGACCGTCGCGATGCCCGACGACCGTGAACTGGTCGCGCAGGTCTGGCTGGCCACCGTCGGCCGGGTGCCACTGCTGCTGCTGGACTCCGATCTCGACGCCAACGACGACGACCTGCGGTCGGTCACCGACCGGCTCTACGGCGGCGACCAGAACCACCGGATCCGGCAGGAGCTCCTGGCCGGGATCGGCGGTGTGCGGGCCGTGCGGCGGTACTGCGAGCTGACCGGTCAGGCCGATCCGGCCGTGTTCCACACCAACGAGGGCCACGCCGGGTTCCTCGGGCTGGAACGGGTGCGTGAGCTGATGTCGTCCCGGGGCCTGGACTTCGACCAGGCACTCTCGGCGATCCGGGCCGGGACCGTGTTCACCACGCACACGCCCGTGCCTGCCGGGATAGACCGGTTCCCCGCCGACATGGTCGAGCACTACTTCGGGCACGGCAGGCTGCTGCCGGGTGTGCCGGTGGACCGGATCCTGTCGCTGGGGGCCGAGGACACCACGGGCACGTTCAACATGGCGCACATGGGCCTGCGGCTGGCGCAGCGCGCCAACGGCGTGTCGAAGCTGCACGGCGAGGTCAGCCGCGAGATGTTCCACGGCATGTGGCCCGGCTTCGACACGGCCGAGGTGCCGATCACGTCGGTCACCAACGGTGTGCACGGCCCGACGTGGGCAGCACCCGAGACGCTGGACCTGATCGACAACGAGACGTCGATCAGCGACCTGCGGCTGTGGGACCTGCGCTGCGAGCTGCGGACCCGGCTGGTGGCCGAGGTGCGGCGGCGCGTCCGGGCCTCGTGCCTGACGCGGGGCGCGTCGGCGCTGGAGCTGGATTGGACGGAGTCGGTGTTCGACCCGGACGTGCTGACCGTCGGGTTCGCGCGGCGGGCCGCCACGTACAAGCGGCTCACGCTGATGCTGCGCGATCCCCAGCGGCTACGGTCACTGCTGTTGGACGCGGATCGGCCCGTGCAGTTGGTGGTCGCAGGCAAAGCCCACCCGGCCGACGACGGCGGCAAGTCGCTGATCCAGCAGATCGTGCGCTACGCGGACGACGCCGGCGTGCGGCACCGGATCGTGTTCCTGCCCGACTACGACATGTCGATGGCCCGGTACCTGTACTGGGGTTGCGACGTGTGGCTGAACAACCCCGTGCGGCCGTTGGAGGCGTGCGGCACGTCGGGCATGAAGTCGGCGCTCAACGGCGGGCTCAACCTGTCCATCCGGGACGGCTGGTGGGACGAGCTGTACGACGGGGCCAACGGCTGGGCCGTGCCGACCGCCGACGACGTCGCCGACCCGAACCGGCGCGACGACCTGGAAGCGGCGGCGCTGTACGAGCTGCTGGACCGCCAGGTGCTGCCGCTGTTCTACTCGCGCACCGACGGGCTGCCGCTGGGCTGGCTGGCGATGGTCCGGCACACGCTGACCGTGCTCGGGCCTGCCGTGCAGGCGTCCCGGATGGTGCGGGAGTACGTGAACAACCTGTACGTGCCCGCGGCCCGCTCCGCGGCGCTGACCGTGGCCGACGGGTTCCGCGGGGCGCGCGAGCTGGCCGGGTACCGGGACCGGTTGCGCTCCCACTGGGCGCACGTGCGGGTCGCGTCGCTGGACCTGGACGAGACCGGGCCTGCCACGCCGCTGCTGGGCATGCCGGTGCGGGTGCGGGCCGTGATCGAGCACGGCGACCTCAAGCCCGGGGAGATCGACGTCCAGGTCGTGTTCGGGCGGGTCGACGAGGCCGGTGACCTGTACGACCTGGTGACCGTGCCGATGCGCCACGAGGCCGACGGCCACTACGACGCCGAGCTGCCGCTGCCGAGGGCAGGGGCCGTCGGGTACACGGTCCGGGTGCTGCCCCGCCACGGCCTGCTGGCCACGCCCGCCGAACTGGGCCGCGTCGTGCTGGCCCACTGACCGACGGCGCCGGTCAGCGCGGGGCGCGCAGCAGCAGCAGCGATCGGGCGGGCAGGGTGATCTTCGTACCCGCCGGGAGTGCGCCCGCGGTGGCCGGTGCGCCGTCGGCCGTGGTCGTGTCCAGGGTCGGCTCGAAGGTGGCCCCGTACTGCCGGCCGGGCAGGACGAAGTCGGCGTCCGTGTCGCCGGCGTGCACCAGCAGCAGCCAGGAGTGGTCGCTGACCAGCTCGCCGTTGCGGGTCCGGGACTGGCTGTTCGAGCCGTCGATCCACATGCCCAGGGTGCGGCGGTGATCGTCGAACCAGTCGGCGTCGGTCATCTCGCCGCCGTCGGGGCGCAGCCAGATCAGGTCCGGCACCCCCGTTGGCGTGCGCCTGCCCTCGAAGAACGCAGGCTGCCGCAGGGCGGGGCTGGCCGCGCGCAGGTAACCGAGTCTCCTGGCGAACGATCGCATCGCGTTCGCCTCGCGTGTCGGCGACCAGTCCAGCCAGGACGTCTCGTCGTCCAGGCAGTACGCGTTGTTGTCGCCGTGCTGGGTGCGCCACAGCTCGTCGCCGGACAACAGCATGGGCGTGCCCGTCGACAACAGCAGGGTCGCCAGCAGGTTGCGGGCGTCCCGGGTGCGCAGCGCGAGGATCGCCGGATCATCGGTGTCACCCTCCACGCCGTGGTTCCACGAACGGTTGTCGTCAGTGCCGTCGCGGTTGTCCTCGCCGTTGGCCTCGTTGTGCTTGTTGTCGTAGGACACCAGGTCCCGCAAGGTGAAGCCGTCGTGCGCGGTCACGAAGTTGATCGACTGCCATGGCCTGCGCAGGTCGTCGGCATACAGGTCCGACGAGCCGGACAGCCGGTAGGCGAGGTCCCGCACCCCGGTCCTGCCCCGCCAGAAGTCACGCACGGTGTCCCGGTAGCGGCCGTTCCACTCCGCCCACTGCCTGCCGAACTCGCCGACCCGGTAGCCGTCGCCGGTGGCGTCCCACGGTTCGGCGATCAGCTTGCACCGCGACAGCAGCGGGTCCGTCGCGATGGCGGTGAGCATCGTGGAGTCGCGGTCGAAGATCCGGCCGCCGGGGCGGCCCAGCGTGCTGGCCAGGTCGAACCGGAAGCCGTCCACGCCCAGCTCGCTCACCCAGTACCGCAGCGAGTCGGTGACGAGCCGGACCACGGTGGGTGAGCCCGCGTCGAGGGTGTTGCCGCAGCCGGTGATGTCGACGACCCGCCCGCCCGCCCGGTGCACGTAGTACGCGGGGGCGTCCAGGCCGCGGAAGCTCAGCGTCGGGCCGTCCGGGCCGCCCTCGCAGGTGTGGTTGTAGACGACGTCGACGAGCACTTCGATGTTCGCCGCGTGCAGTGCGGCGACCATCGTGCGGAACTCCTCGATCTCGCGGCCCGGCTCGCTCGCGTAGCCGGCGTGCGGGGCGAAGTAGCCCAGCGGCGAGTAGCCCCAGTAGTTGTGCCTGCCGCGGCGCAGCAACGCGGGTTCGTCGCTGAACGCCTGGACAGGCAACAGTTCCACCGTCGTCACGCCCAGCCGGACCAGGTGCTCGATCACGACGGGATGGGCCATGCCCAGGTAGGTCCCGCGCAGGCTGGCGGGCAGCTCCGGGTGCCGCTTCGTGAATCCCTTGACGTGCAGTTCGTAGATCACCGTCTCCTCGAACGGGACCTCCGGGCGATGACCGGTGTCCGGGCCGCCGAGCGAACTGACCCGGGACAGCGGCACGCTGCCCAGGGAGTCGACCCGGGAGGCGGGCCCGCGCATCGGGTCGCCGACGTATCCCAGCGCGGGCGCCAGGTCCGTCAGGCTGCCGGCGATCCGGGTCGCGTACGGGTCGATCAGCAGCTTCGCCGGATTGCAGCGCAGCCCACGGCCCGGGTCGTACGGGCCGTGCACGCGGTAGCCGTAACGCTGGCCCGAGGTCACACCCGGCACGAGCCCGTGCCACACGCCGAACGTCCGCTCGGTCAGCTCGATCCGCCGCTCGGCACCGTCCTCGCTGATCAGGCAGACCTCGACGGCGTCGGCGATCGCGGACGCGACCGCGAACCGGACACCGCCCGCCTCCGGGTGTGCGCCCAGCGGGAACGGGCGGCCGGCGAGGGGGACGGGAGTGCGGGTGGCCACGTCGGACTATCTTTCCAAAGTTTCCAGGATGGCGAACGATTCGGCACCCAACCGGACGAACGCTCCGGCCGCCGTGGCGTCGCCCCCGGCCAACAGCGTCCTGCCCGCTGTCGTACCCAGCGGCACAGCGACCGGCTCGGCGCCCAGGTTGACCGCGAGCCGCAGGGTGCCTCGGTGCAGCAGCAGCCAGGAGTCCTCGCCGTGCACAGCGAACCGGTCCAGCCTCGGATCGGAGAGCTCCGGGCGGGTCCTGCGCAGTGCGATCAGCTCGCGGTACAGGCCGAGCATGTCGTTGTGCCACGGCTCGCCCGGCTCGGACCAGTCCAGCCGGGACCGCTCGACGGTGGCGGGGTCCATGGGGTCGGGCACGTCCTGCTCGGCCCAGCCGTGCCTGCTGAACTCGCGGCGACGACCGGTGCGGACCGCGTCGGCCAGTGCGGGATCGGGGAAGGACGCGAAGAACTGCCACGGCGTGCTCGCCGCCCATTCCTCGCCCATGAACACCATCGGCGTGTACGGCGAGCAGAACACGATCGCCGCGCCGCACGCGAGCTTGCCGTGCGACACGGTCGCGGACAGCCGGTCACCGGTGGCGCGGTTGCCGATCTGGTCGTGGTTCTGCAGGTACGCGAGGAACCGGTGACCAGGCAGCCGGTGCGTGTCCACGGGCCTGCCGTGCGTGCGGCCGCGGAACGACGACCACGTGTTCGCGTGGCAGAAGACCTCACGCAGCGTCCGTACCAGCGCTCCGGGCGCCGCGAAGTCGGCGTAGTAGCCCTCGGTCTCGCCGGTGAGCGCCACGTGCAGGGCGTGGTGCAGGTCGTCGGACCACTGGGCGTGCAGGCCGTCACCGCCCGCATCGCGCGCGGTGACCACGGCCGGGTCGTTCCGGTCGGACTCGGCGATCAGCGTCAGCGGCCTGCGCACCGCGGCCGACAGCGCGTCGACCTCGGTGGCCAGTTCCTCCAGGATGGTCAGCGCCCTGCGGTCGACCAGGGCGTGCACCGCGTCCAGCCGTAGACCGTCGACGTGGAAGTCGCGCAGCCAGCCCAGCGCGTTGTCCAGCACGTACCGGCGGACGTGGTCGGACTCGGGGCCGTCGAGGTTGAGCGCCGGACCCCAGTCGTTGGTACCGGTGAAGTACGGGCCGAACCGGGCCAGGTACGCGCCGGAGGGGCCGAGGTGGTTGTAGACCACGTCCAGCACCACCGCCAGGCCCTTGGCGTGGCACGCGGCCACGAACCGCTTGAACCCGTCCGGGCCGCCGTAGGGCTCGTGCACCGCACCCCACAGCACGCCGTCGTAGCCCCAGCCCGCCGTGCCGTCGAAGGAGTTGACCGGCAGCACCTCGACGTGCGTGATGCCCAGTTCCACCAGGTGGTCCAGCCGCTCGACGGCCGAGTCGAACGTACCGCCCTGGGTGAACGTGCCGATGTGCAACTCGTAGACGACGGCCCCGGGCAACGGCTTCCCGGTCCACTCACGGTCCGTCCAGGCGAACGCGCTGTGGTCGTACGGCCTGCTCGGGCCGTGCACGCCCTCGGGCTGCCACAGCGACCGCGGGTCGGGCAGCGCGGTGTCGTCATCGTCCAGCAGGAACGCGTAGTCACCGGCGGGTGCGTCGCCGTGCCACCAGCCCGCGTCACCGCTGGTCAGCTCGTGGTCGGTGTCGGACACGCGCACCCGGACACGACCGTGCTCGGGCGCCCACACCGCGTACCTCATCGGTCTGCCCGCACGAGCAGCGCCACCGGATAGCGGGCCAGCAGTCCGGCCAGCCTCGGCACGGTGTCGAACCGCGCGCCGGTGAGCACGTCGGTCCACACGCCCGGCGGCAGCGCCAGCACGGTGTCCCGCCAGCCGCCGCTCGCCGCGAGGCCCACCGGCAGCCGGGTGGCGACCGTGACCAGGTCGGTGCGGGCGAACGCCAGGGCGTGGTCGGCTGCGGGGCCGTCGGCGGTCAGCGGGTGGTAGCCACCGAACAGTTCCGGGCGTTCCCGGCGCAGCGTCAACGCCTTGTGCACCACCAGCAGTTTCGCCGCGCCGGTGTCGTCCACGGGTGGCAGCCAGCCGTTCGCGATGCGCTCCAGCAGCCCGCGCCGGATCTGGTAGTCGACCGGCCTGCGGTTGTCCGGGTCGACCAGCGACAGGTCCCACAGCTCGCTGCCCTGATACACGTCCGGGACACCGGGTGCGGTCAGCTGCACCAGTTTCTGGCCCAAGGCGTTGGACCAGCCGGGATCCTTGATCCGCGCCACGAAGTCGGCGACGTCGTCGGTCAGGTCGGCCAGCACCCGGTCCGGCCACGCGGCGACGGCCTGCTCGAACGGCTCGTCGTGCTCGGTCCAGCTGGTGCGGATCTTCGCTTCCTTCGCCGCCTTGTCCAGGTAGGCGCGCATCCGGTCCGAGCTGACCGGCCACGCGCCCACCAGCGACTGCCAGGCCAGCAGGTTCAGCGCGGGCTCCTCGATGCCGTGGGTCGACGACCAGCGGGTGAGCGCCGTGGCGAACTCCGCGGGCAGCTCGGCCAGCACGGCCAGCCGGGCGCGGACGTCCTCCGAGCGCTTCGTGTCGTGTGTGGACAGTGTGGTCATCGCGGTGGGCGAGGCGGACTCGCGCTCGGCTGCCAGCGCGTGGAAATCGTCCACGCGGACGCCGAACCGGTCCGGTGAGCCACCGACCTCGTTCAGCGCGACGAACCGGGTGTACCGGTAGAACGCGGTGTCCTCGGTGCCCTTGGCGACCACCATGCCGGACGTCTGCTGGATACGGGTGGCCAGTTCGCCGCCGGCCCGCACCTGCCGGTCCAGCTCGGCGTCGCCGACCGCCTCGGCCCAGTGCGCCTCGCCCTCGGGCAGGTACGAGCGGTAGACCGGGAACGCGATCATGGTGTCGGCGACGGCCGCGCGGGCGGCCGCGGGCTCGACGCCCTTGAGCAGGGCGGCGATCCGGCGGACCTCGGCGACCAGGATGGTGTCGGTGACCAGTTGCCGCGAGCGCTGGGTGACCTCGACGAAGTCCGTGTCCACGCCGAGCGAGTCGGCCAGGTCGGTGAACGGCCGCTCACCCGCCGGGTCCACGAACACGCCGCAGACCTCACGCAGCGAGTCGTAGCCGGTGGTGCCGTCGACCGGCCAGCTCGCGGGCAGCCGCTCGCCGGGCTGCAGGATCTTCTCCACCACCAGCCACGCACCGGGCGCGGCAGCGTGCAGCCTGCGCACATAGCCGCCGGGATCGGCGAGGCCGTCCGGATGGTCCACGCGCAGCCCCGTGACGTGGCCGCCCGCCACCCACCGCAGCACGGTCTGGTGCGTGGCGTGGAAGACGTCCTGCGCCTCGACGCGGATCGCGGCCAGGGTCGTGATGTCGAAGAACCGCCGGTAGTTCAGCTCCGCGTTGCCACGCCGCCAGTCCACCAGTTCGTAGTGCTGCCGGTCGTGCACCTCGCGCGGCGAACCACCCGCCGTGCCGGGCGCGATCGGGAACCGGTGGTCGTAGTAGCGCAGTTCGTCACCTTCGACGGCCAGCTCGGCCAGGTCATCGGCGGAACCGAGTACCGGCAGCAGCAGCCTGCCCCGCGACCAGTCGATGTCGAAGTAGTGCGCGTGCTCGGCCGCCTGCCCGTGCCGCAGCACGTCCCACCACCAGGCGTTCGCGGGCGGGTCGGCGACGGACATGTGGTTGGGCACGATGTCCACCACGAAACCCAGCTCGGCGTTCTGCAGCGTGTCGGCGAGGGCGAGGAACGCCGCGTCGCCGCCCAGTTCGGGGCGGGCCCGTGTCGGGTCGACCACGTCGTAGCCGTGCGTCGACCCCGTCACCGCGTCCAGCACCGGGGACGCGTACAGCGCGCCGGCCCCGAGCAGCCGCAGGTAGTCCACCAGGTTCGAGGCGTCGGCGAAGGTGAACTCGGGCCGCAGCTGCACCCGGTAGGTCGACGCCGGGGTCATCCTTCTTCCAGTGCGACCCGCTGCAGCAGCACGAGCGACCGTGCCTCCAGTGTCAGCGCGCCGCCGCCGGGCACCGTTTCCTTGCCTGGTTCCGGGGTCACCACGCCGGTCGCCGTATCGACCACGACCGCCCACTCGGAGCCGTAACCGTTGCCCGGCAACGTCACCTCGATGTTCTCGTAGTGCGCGTTGAACGCCATCAGGAACGAGTCGTCCACCACGTCCATCCCGCGCTGGTCCAGGTCGGGAATGCCCTCGCCGTTGAGGAACACCACGATCGACCGGCCGAAGCCGTCGTCCCAGTTCTGTTCCTTCATCTCCTGGCCGGACGGGGTGAACCAGGCGATGTCACCCAGGTCCTCGCCGGTGCGGATCGGCTTGCCCGCGAAGAACCGCCGTCGCCGGAACACCGGGTGCTCGCGGCGGAACGCGGTCAGCGAGGCGACGAACTCCACCAGGTCCTTGTCGGCCGCGGTGAGCGACCAGTCCACCCAGGACAGTTCGCTGTCCTGGCAGTAGGCGTTGTTGTTGCCGTCCTGGGTGCGGCCCAGCTCGTCGCCGTGCAGCATCATCGGCACACCCTGGGACAGCAGCAGCGTGGCGAGCATGTTGCGTTGCTGCCTGGTGCGCAGCGCGTTGATGTCCGGGTCGTCGCTGGGGCCTTCCTCGCCGCAGTTCCACGACCGGTTGTCGTCCGAGCCGTCGCGGCCGTCCTCGCCGTTGGCCTCGTTGTGCTTCTCGTTGTAGGACACCAGATCCGCGAGTGTGAAGCCGTCGTGCGCCGTGACGAAGTTGATCGACGCGAACGGCCTGCGGCCGTCGTGCTGGTACAGGTCGGACGAACCGGTGATACGGGAGGCGAACTCGCCGAGCGTGCTCGGCTCGCCACGCCAGAAGTCGCGGACCGTGTCCCGGTACTGCCCGTTCCACTCGGTCCACAACGGCGGGAAGTTGCCGACCTGGTAGCCACCGGGCCCGACGTCCCACGGCTCGGCGATCAGCTTGACCTGGCTGACCACCGGGTCCTGCTGCACGAGGTCGAAGAACGTGGCCAGGCGGTCCACGTCGTAGAACTCGCGGGCCAGCGCGGCCGCCAGATCGAAGCGGAAGCCGTCCACGTGCATCTCGGTCACCCAGTACCGCAACGAGTCCATGATGAGCTGCAGTGTGTGCGGGCTGCGCACGTTGAGTGAGTTCCCGGTGCCCGTGTAGTCCATGTAGTACTGCGGTTTGTCCTCGACAAGACGGTAGTACGCCTCGTTGTCGATGCCCCGCATGGACAGCGTCGGGCCCATGTGGTTGCCCTCGGCGGTGTGGTTGTAGACGACGTCGAGAATGACCTCGATGTTCGCGTCGTGCAGCGAACGCACCATGCCCTTGAACTCCTGGACCTGGTTGCCCAGGCCGCCCAGCGACGAGTACCCGTCGTGCGGGGCGAAGAAGCCGATCGTGTTGTAGCCCCAGTAGTTGCGCAGGCCGCGATCGGTCAGGCCGTGGTCGGTGACGAACTGGTGCACGGGCATCAGTTCGATCGCGGTCACGCCCAACTGCGTGAGGTGCTCGATGATCGCGGGATGCGAGAGGCCGGCGTAGGTGCCGCGCAAGGACTCCGGCACCTCGGGGTGACGCATGGTGAGGCCCTTGACGTGGGCCTCGTAGATGACCGACTCGTTGTAGGGGGTCTCGGGCTGGCGGTCGTTGGCCCAGTCGAAGAACGGGCTCACCACGACCGAGTAGGGCACGTGGCCCATCGAGTCCGCGTCGTTGCGCTCGTCGGGCTGGTCGAACCGGTAGCCGAACAGCGATTCGTCCCAGTCCACCCCCGGGGAGATCGCCTTGGCGTACGGGTCGATGAGCAGCTTGCTGGGATTGCAGCGCAGGCCACGCGCCGGGTCGTACGGGCCGTGCACCCGGTAGCCGTAGCGCTGGCCTGCGGCGATCCCCATGACATAGCCGTGGTGGACGAACCCGTCCATCTCGGGCAAGGTCGACCTTGTCTCGTTGCCCTCTTCGTCGAACAGGCACAGTTCGACGGATTCGGCGGTTTCGGAGAACAGCGCGAAATTCGTGCCGACGCCGTCATACGTGGCGCCGAGCGGGTAGGGCCTGCCTGGCCAGAGCCGCACAAGTTCTCCTCAAACGTGACTCGACCGCGCTGCGCGGCCGGGATAACCGAGTTACCCAAGCTAGCGGGCGGTCAAATCACCGTGCATCGTGAGCTGGGTCGCCGACCATCGGACGAGCGGTCCGCAGTGGTGCCACTGCTGCCCGTACACCCTGGTCGGCGAAGAACGCCTCCAGTGTGACAGGCAACGGGATACGCCAGTTGGGGTACTGGTCGACCGTGCCGGGCAGGTTCGGCTGTCTCACCTCGCCGACCACGTCGGCAGGCGAGGTCAGCAGCAGCCGGGCCGCCGAGGACGCGAGCAGCGTGCAGAGGGCGGCGGGCAGGTCGCCGGTGGGCAGGCCCTCCGCGCGCACCAAGTCCACCAGCGCGGCGCGGTCCACCAGCGCCGCCGCGAGTTCGGTCGACTCGTCGCCGGTCAGCAGGCCCAGTTTCGCGCGGACCCGGACGTGCTCGTCGGACAGCCAGCCGGCCACCGTCGGCAGGTCGTGGGTGGAGATGCTGGCCATCGCGTCCGGGTCCCACTCGGCGGGCCGCACGAACGGCTGGCCGGGGGCGTCCCAGTCGCGCTGGAACCACAGCACGGCCGAGCTGAGCACGCCGCGTTCGTGCAGTGTCCTGGTCACCTCGGGCTCGACAGTGCCCAGGTCCTCGCCGACGACGACGGCACCGGCGCGGTACGCCTCGAGCGCGAGGATGCCGAGCATCGCCTCCGGGTCGTAGTGCACATATGTGCCCCGGTCGGGTGGTTCGCCCGGTGGGATCCACCACAGTCGCCACAGCCCGGCGACGTGGTCGACGCGGATGCCGTCGGCGTGTTCGAGGATGCCGCGCAGCATGTCGCGGAACGGCGCGTAGCCCAGCTCGGCCAGGCGATCGGGCCGCCAGGGCGGCAGGTTCCAGTCCTGGCCCTGCTGGCTGAACGCGTCCGGCGGGGCCCCGACGGTGACGTCCGATGCGAACGCGTCACGCTGCGCCCAGGTGTCGGCACCGCCCGGCCGCACGCCCACCGGCAGGTCGTGCACGACACCGACGGACATGCCGGCGGCTGCTCGCCGCACGTGGGCCAGCTGCGCGCGGCACAGCCGCTGCACCCAGGCGTGGAACGCCACCCGGTCAGCGGAGACCTGCGGGTCGGCCGGCCACTCGCGCCAGTCCGGGCCATGCAGCTCGGCGAGCGCGCAGAACGTGGCGAAGTCGCGCAGCCCGGGGTCCGCGGCCAGGTCGACGTCCTCGTGATGCCCCGCCCAGAGCAGTTCGAGGGCGGCGCGCTTGGCGTCCCAGACCGCGTCGTAGTCGATCAGTTCCGGGTCGCCGGCAGGCCGGCACGCGAGGACAGCGGCCCGGGTGGCCTCGTCGGCTGCCGCGAACGCGTCCGTTGCCGGAATCCGCAGGTAGAGCGGGTTGACGAACCGCCTGCTGGAGGGCGAGTACGGGGAGCGCTCCACCGGGTGGGTCGGCGCGATCGCCGCGACCGGGTTGACCAGCACGACACCGGCCCCCAGCTCGGCGGCCGACCGCGCGGCCATCGTGGCGAGGTCGCCGAAATCGCCCATCCCCCACGAGTCGGCCGAGCGCAGGGCGTAGAGCTGCAGCATCCAGCCCCAGGCCGGGGGCACCTCGGGCAGCCGGTCCGGGACCACAGCCAGCACCGACGACTGTTCGCCGACGACCAGCCGGTGCCAGCCCAGCGGCAGGTCGGGCGGCAGCACGCTGTCCAGTTCCAGGGCGCTCCCGTCCTCCAGTTCGACCACGGCCGGTGAGGACAGCTCCAGGGTCGCGCTAACGCGTTTCACCACCGTGGGCGGCAGTGCGCCGGACTCCCGCACGGCCCGCACGGCGGCGAGCGCGGCGACGACGGACTCGGGCGTGCTCGCATCGATGTCGAACTGCGCGAGCACCGCGATCACCACGTCGTCGTCGACGGCGACCTCGCGCTGCTCCCAGTTCTCGTAGCTGGTCGCGACGCCGTAGGCGGCCGCTAGCCTGGCCAGTTCGGACTGCACGTGCCTAGCGTGCCAGGGTTGGGCGTCGGCGCACGGCCAAGCCACGGATCGGTTCGTAGGCGACCTGCCACCCGGCGACGGCGGCCACCAGCAGCGTCAACGGCCGGCCGGGCAGCGGACCGGCGACGAGCCCGAGCGCGACGGCGGCCACCAGCCCGGGCACCCAGCCGAACAGCCACGATCGGGCGACCGCGCGGCCCAGTGCGTTGAGCACCCCGGCGGGGTCTCTCCCCGCCGTCGCGGTGACTGCCTCGGACATGCCGGCCAGCCTGGCACGGTGCCCGGTCCGGACGCCGGATCCGGCAGTGCGGATCCGTGCGGCGAGGCTCCGGACTGCCTACTGTCGTCAGCGTCGACGACGGGAGAAGCCATGCCTGACTATCCACAGCGCAACGTCCCGATCAACCACATCGAACCGGCACCCCGCCGGGTGCGGGCGATCGTCGCGGGCGAGGTGGTGCTCGACACCACGAAGGCCGTCTACCTGTGGGAATGGGCGAACTATCCGCAGTACTACATTCCGGTCGCCGATGTGCGGCCCGGCGTACTCGTCGACGAGAACCGCGAGGAACGGCTCAAGCGCGGCGTCGCCCGGCGGCACGGCCTGCGGGTCGGTGAGGTGTCCCGCCCGCACGCCGCACACGTCTACACCGAGGACTCGCTCGACGGCCTGGCCGGCATGGTCAAGTTCGACTGGGCGGCGATGGACTCGTGGTTCGAGGAGGACGAGGAGATCTTCGTCCACCCGCGCGACCCGTACTCGCGGGTGGACGCGCTGCGCTCGACCCGCCGGGTCGCGGTCGGGATCGACGGCGTGCCGCTGGCCGAGTCGGACTCGACGGTGATGGTCTTCGAGACCGGCCTGCCGACCCGCTACTACTTCAACCGCACCGAGGTCGACTTCAGCCACCTGGTGGCCACCGACACCGTGACGGGCTGCCCGTACAAGGGGCAGACCAGCGGCTACTGGTCGGCCGTTGTCGGCGGCACCACACACGCCGACATCGCCTGGGCCTACGACTTCCCGACCCGCCAGTTGCTGCCGATCGCCGGACTGATCGCGTTCTACAACGAGAAGGCCGACATCACCCTCGACGGCGAACGCCTCGCACGGCCTGTCACCCACTTCTCGTAGTGGTAGTTCTTACGAACATCGAACGTCCCGGCCCCATCCGGTAAGAGCAGGCTGGGCCGCGCCGCCAACGCTCCGTCACATCAGCACGGATCAACGGAGCGTCATGCACACCACAGCACGGCTCGCCTGCCTCGGCGGCCTCACCCTGACCGCGACCGCCCTGACCGCCGCAGTGGCGGTCGCCGCACCGGCCCAATCCGGCCACCATGCGGACGCGGTCTTCGTCCAGACCGACAACACCACGGGCAACGCGGTCGTCGCGTACGACCGGGCGGCCGGCGGCACGCTCACCCGGTCGGGTACGTACCTGACCGGCGGCGACGGCGGTGTGCTCGCCGGGTCCGTCGTCGACCACCTGGCATCCCAGGGTTCGCTGGTCCTCGACCGCGCGCACTCGCTGCTCTACGCCGTGAACGCGGGCAGCGACACGCTGACCGTGTTCGAGGTGTCGGGCGACCACCTGGACCGGCGGCAGGTGATCGGTTCCGGCGGCGCGTTCCCGGTCAGCGTCGCCGTGCACGGCAACCTCGTCTACGTGCTCAACGCCCGCGACGGTGGTTCGGTGCAGGGCTTCCTGCGGCTGGGCGACCAGCTGGTGCGGGTCCCGGCCTGGCACCGCGCGCTGGGTCTCAATCCCGACCAGACACCGGAGTTCACCAGCACGCCCGGCCAGGTCGCGTTCACGCCGGACGGCCGCCAGCTCGTCGTGACCACGAAGGGCAACGGCAACGACATCGACGTGTTCGCGGTGGATCCGCTGCTCGGCCCGGCCCGGCGGCCGGTCGTCACGGCCGACCCGAGCACCCCGTTCGCCGTGACGTTCGACGCGCGAGACCACCTGGTCGTCGCGGAGTCCGGAGCCGACTCGGTGGCCACCTACACCGTGCACCGCGACGGCACGCTCGGTTTCCTCGACCGTGCCGGCACCGGGCAGGCCGCGACCTGCTGGGTGGTCCCCGCGCGCACGACGCTGTACGCGTCCAACGCGGGCAGCGGCACCCTGTCCGGGTTCCGTGACACCGGCAGCGGTGCGCTCACCCACCTCGGCGAGACCGCGACCGACGCGGGCACGGTCGATGCGTCGGTATCGGCCGACGGGCGGTTCCTGTACGCGGACACCGGCGCCGGCGGGATCGTGGACGAGTTCTCGGTGCACACCGGCGGATCGCTGACGAAGATCGGCTCGGTGGCCGTGCCCGGCGACAGCGGTGGGCAGGGCATCGCCGCATCCTGACCGGGGCGCGGTGGCGGCGGGGTGGTCAGCGCCGGGTGAACTGGCCGTGGAAGCCGAAGGGCACCGCGTGCGGCACACCCGCGCGGGCCACCTCGCGGAACGAACCGGCGTCCAGCACGAGCAGGAACGACGTGTTCGCCTCGGCGTCGAGCACCACGGACAGCATGACCCCGTCGTCCTCCGCCGTGCCGTCCGGTGACGGCACGAACACCGGCTCGCCGGGGTAGCAGCCGGGCTCGTGCCACGTCCGCGTCACCCGGTCGCGGACGTCGAGCTTGACCAGCTGGTTGAGGAAGTCCCGGCCCGCCGCCGGGCCGTCGTGCCATCCCGTCGCGTAGGCGTACCGGTACGGGCGGCCGTTGTGCGAGGCGTACGCGATCCGCGGCAGCTCCATCGCCTGGTCGGACAGCCGCTCGCTGCGCACCGTGTCGCCGTCGAGGTCCATCCGGTAGCGGGTGGGCGCCGGTGTGGGTATCCGGCCGCCCTCGCGCAACCGGTTGAGGTACAGCGCGTCGATCGCGGACGAGTCCGCGTACGAGCAGGCGTCCACGACCAGGTCGTTGCCCTCGACGAAGGCGTTGATGTGGTGGAACGCGAAGAACGGCTCGGCCTGGTAGGTGCCACGGACGCTGCCGTCGGACAGCCGGACGACGACGAACTTCGTGCCCAGTTCCGGGCGCCAGCGGTAGTTCTCGATGAACGGCTTGCCGGACAGCAGCAGCCGCAACGGGTTGACCACGAACGGGAAGATCGCGAGCACCACGTAGTCCTCGGTGATGCCGAAGCTGTGCAGGTAGGCGGGCTCGGTGGTCGGTATGGACGCGATCAGCTCGCGCGCCATCGACGTCGGATGCTGGCGGTACACCTGGTACTCGCTGCGCCGCCCGAAGTTCAGCACGTAGTTGACCAGGTCGCCGCTGCCGGGTGCCTGGTGCGGGTGGGCTGTGGTCACCTGGCCGCCGAGCGGGTCCTGATAGCCCTCGATGCTCAGTGTGGCAAGGGTTTCCGGGTCGAAGCGGACGGCCATCGGGGTCTCGGTGACGGCGACCGGGCCGCCGTTCATCGACACGACGTTCACGCCCGCGTTGCCGGACGAGCCGACGCCACGCCGGAACTTCGTGAAGTAGCGGGCGAAGATCGACCGGCAGGGGTCGGTCGCGAACTCGCCGTACCGGATGCTGCCCGCCTTCGCCGCGCGTTCGCCGGGCGTGTCGAGGTAGCGGTTGGTGTAGCGGACCTCGCCGTCGCCGATGGCGAACCGGTGCAGCATCGCCTGCCCGTCGAACCAGTGCCGGAACGCGTGGTCGCCCGCGTCGAACCGGGCGGGCCCGTTGCGGACCAGATCGCCGGTCAGCCACCTGGGCAGCTCGCCCGCGACCGGCAGCGGCACGTCGCTGGACTCGGTCTCCAGCGTGGTCAGGCCGGCTGCGAACGCGACGGTCCCGGACTGGGTGCTGGTCATGGCCACTCCTTCGGTCGAGCAATCGGAACACTGTTATAAAACAGCGTTTCAGAACTCAAGTCAAGGGTCGTCGGCATCACACACAGGCTGGATACCCGATTCCCATATCCTGACCAGGCATTGCGATTGACGAGCCGGCCGACAAGCCGATCACGCACCCGGGAGCTGCCATGACGTACTCGGCCCTGAGCCACCTCGACTGTTCCCGGACGGGCGAGCGCTACGAGGCCGACGTCGTGCAGGGCGTGAGCGACGCCGGCGTGCCGCTGCTGGCCAGATACGACCTGGCCAGAGTCGCCGAGACCGTCACCCCGGCCGAGATCGCGAGCCGGCCGCCGACGCTGTGGCGCTACCACGAGGTGCTGCCCGTGCGTGACCCGGCGAACGTGGTCACCCTCGGCGAGGGCATGACGCCGCTGCTCCCGCTGCGCACCTACGGCGACACGATCGGCGTACCCCGGCTGCTGCTCAAGGACGAGGGCCTGATCCCGACCGGTTCGTTCAAGGCCCGCGGTGCCGCGGTCGGCGTGTCCCGGGCGAGTGAGCTGGGCGTCAAGGGCGTCGCGATGCCGACCAACGGCAACGCGGGCGCCGCCTGGGCCCTGTACGCGGCGCGCGCCGGCATGCGCAGCCTCATCGCCATGCCGGTGGACGCTCCCGTCATCACGCGCGCCGAGTGCGCGGTCGCGGGTGCCGAGCTGTACCTGGTGGACGGGCTGATCGGTGACGCCGGGAAGCTGGTGAACGCGGCGGTCACCGCGCGCGGCGGCTACCAGGAGGTCTCCACACTCAAGGAGCCCTACCGGCTCGAAGGCAAGAAGACGATGGGCTACGAGATCGCCGAGCAGCTGGGCTGGCGGATGCCCGACGTGATCCTCTACCCGACCGGCGGCGGCGTCGGCCTGATCGGCATCCACAAGGCGCTGGGTGAGCTGCAGGAGCTCGGCTGGATCGGCGACAAGCTGCCGCGCCTGGTCGCCGTACAGGCCGAGGGCTGCCAGCCGATCGTGCGCGCGTTCGAGACCGGCGCCGACGTCAGCGAGCCCTGGCCGGACTCGCACACTGTCGCGTTCGGCATCACGGTGCCCAAGGCGCTGGGCGACTTCCTCGTTCTGGACGCGGTGCGCTCCACCGGCGGCACCGCGATCGCCGTCAGCGACGAAGCCCTGCTGGCCGAGCAGCGGATCATGGCAGGCGAGGAAGGCCTGTTCATCTGCCCGGAGGGCGCTGCGTGCCTGGCCGCGACCCGGCAGCTGCGCGAGTCCGGCTGGCTCTCCCACGACGACGAGGTGGTCGTGCTCAACACCGGTGCCGGGATGAAGTACCCGCAGACCGTCGATGTCGACGTGCCGACCCTGGCCGTCGACGGCGAGATCCCGGTGCGCTGAGGTGCCCGACACAGGGTGGCTGCCGGGCATCGCGGCGGACGTACGCGACCACGTGACCGCACTTGCCCCGGACCTGGTGGCGATCAGCCACGACATCCACGCCCGGCCGGAGCTGCGGTTCACCGAGCATGCCGCGGCCAAGCTGCTCGCGGATTACTTGGCGGAGCAGGGTTTCCGCGTCGAGTCGGGCATCGCGGGCCTGCCGACGGCGTTCCGCGCGGAACGCGTGTTCGGCATCGGCGGGCCGACGATCGTGGTGTTCTGCGAGTACGACGCGCTGGCGGGCATCGGGCACGCCTGTGGCCACAACATCATCGCGGCGGCCGGAGCGGGTGCGGGCGTCGCGGCAGCGCGGTGGCTGGCCGAGCACGACGGCAACGGCAAGCTCGTGGTGCTCGGCTCGCCTGGCGAGGAGGGCGGCGGCGGGAAGGTCACGCTGGCCGAAGCGGGCGAGCTGACCGGCGCCGACGCGGCCGTCATGGTGCACCCCACCGGGTTCGACTCGGTGCACCGCACGACGCTGGGCCGGATCTCGCTGGAGGCCACGTTCACCGGCCGCGCGTCGCACGCGGCGGCCGCACCGGAACTGGGCCGCAACGCGCTGGACGCGGCCACGCTGCTGCTCGTCGCGATCGGCCTGCTCCGCCAGCAGTTGCGGTCGGACTCGCGGGTGCACGCGAACGTCGTCGACGGCGGCGAGCAGATCAACGTCATCCCGGAGCACGCCAAGGTCACGATGTTCATCCGCTCGCCGGACAAGGAGTACCTGCGGGGCAGGCTCTACGAGGCCGTCCGCGACTGCGTACAGGGCGCCGCGCTGGCCACCGGGACCACAGCCGTGCTGGCCGAGGCCGCGATCGCCTACGAACCCGTCCTCACCAACCCGGTGCTGGGTGAGCTGGCCGAGCAGGCGTTCGCCGCGATCGGCAGGCCCGCGGTCGCGCAGACGCCGACCGATCCACCCGCGGGCTCCACTGACATGGGCAACGTCAGCCACCTGCTGCCCGCGATCCACCCGTACGTGTGCGTGGCGCCGGGCCTGGCGATCCACACCCGCGAGTTCGCCACCGCGGCGGGAACCGAGCAAGGCGACCACGCCACGCTGGACGGGGCCGCGCTGCTGGGCACGGTCGTCGCCGGGCTGTTCGACCAACCGGAACTGGTCGAACGGGCTCGGGTCGCGTTCGAGGAACGGTCATGACCTTCGGCCCGGACGATCTCGCCGCGCTGAGCCTGGCCGGTGCGCCGACGCTGGCACCGGACGGCGCCCGGGTGGTCGCGGCCGTGCAGACCGTGGACGCCGGGTTGCTGGCCTACCGCAGCGGGCTCTGGTCGTGCCACCCCGGCGAACCAGCCGAGCCGATGACGGCCGGGCCGTGGTCGGACACCGCACCGCAGTTCTCCCCGGACGGCGAGCACATCGCATTTCTGTCCACACGGGACGGCCGACGACAAGCGTACGTGGCCGATCCGGGCACCGGCGCGGTCCGCACGCTCGGCGTGCTGGACAGCCAGGTCGTGCTGCTGGCGTGGCTGGACGACGAGCGGCTGATCGGCGTGCTGGAGCGGTCGCCGCACGTGCGGCCCGACGCTCCGGTAGTCGTGGAATGGTTGCGCTACAAGCGAGACGGCGGCCCGAGCTTCGTGGAGCCGACCCATGAGCTGTGGCTGCTCGACCTCAGTCGCACCGCGCGCAAGCTGACGGACCTGCCGGGTCGCCTGGCGTGCCTCACCGCGGTCGCCGGCCAGGTCGTCTACGCGATGGAGGAACGCCACTCCGACCTGCCCGCCCCGGCAACGCAGGTCCGCCGCTACGACCCGGACACCGGCGCCGACGAGTTGATCTGGCACTCTCCGTCGCCGGTGGCCGCGCTCACCGCGACGGCCGTGTCCGGTCACGTGATCGCTGTGTCCAGCACTGTCCCCGGACACAGCGCGGTGCCACCGGGTATCTGGGTACTGGACGGCGACGGGTCGGCACGGCGGGCATTCCCGGACACGGAGATCGAGTGCGAGCGCGCCGTACTCGGCGACAGCAGGCCCCTGGGCAAACCGGCGCTGGTACGGCCAGTAGCCGGCACGGACGACATCGTGTTCCTCGGTTCGGTGGCCGAGGACGTGGCGCTGTTCGTGGGCGACCCGCGAGCGGGCGACCCCCGCAGGCTCACGCCGACCGGCCGCTCGGTCACGGACTTCTCCGCCGCCGCGCGCGGTCGGCTGGCCGTGTGCGTCGAGGAGCCGACGCGGCCCACCGAGATCCACCTGGTCGACCTGGAAACCGGCGTGTCGCAACGGATCTCGGACCTCAACGGCGAGTGGCTGGCCGCCGTGAGCCCGGTCCGGCCGGAGGCCGTGACGATCACCGGGCACGACGGCACCGATCTGCACGGGCTGCTCTACCGGGCCCCGTCAGCGGACGGGTCGCTCGTGGTGCGCGTGCACGGTGGACCGCATCTGGCCTGGGGCACGGTGTTCGACGTGGAGAACCAGGTCCTGGCTGCGGCGGGCCACCATGTGTTGCTGCCCAACCCGCGCGGCAGCGCAGGGCGGGGCGGCCGGTTCCGTGCGTTGACCGTCGGCGACTGGGGCGGCGGCGACCACCTGGACCTGATGGCGTTCGTGGACTGGGCGACCGGCACCGGCGTGGCCGACCCGGCTCGGCTCTACCTGGCGGGTGGCAGCTACGGCGGATTCCTGACCAACTGGACGCTCACCCGCACCCACCGGTTCCGGGCCGCGGTGTCCGAGCGGTCGATCTCCAACTTCGTGTCCAAACTGGGTACGTCCGACAACGGCTACACGGTCAACCGGTTCGAACTGGGCGGCGCCGACGTGTTCGACGACGGCGCCGCCGCCCTGCTGGACTTCTCCCCGCTGCGGCACGCGGCCGCGATCACCACGCCGCTGCTGCTGATCCACGGCGAGGACGACCACCGGTGCCCGATCGAGCAGTCCGAGCAGCTGTTCGTGGCGCTGCGCAGGCTCGGCGTGCCTGCCCGGTTCGCGCGGTTCCCCGGTGAGGGCCACACGCTGGCCACGGCGGGCCGGCCAGACCACCGGATCGCCCGGTTGACGATGATCATCGACTGGCTGGCCGAGCACAGCGCGCCCACCGCGATCCCGAGCTGACCCCTCAGCGGGCAAGTCGTCCCGAACCGACCCTTCAGCGGACGACCCAAAACGGCCGCCATCCCAAGCCGACCAGCAACAGGCCAGCCCTACCGAACCGACCCTTCAACGGGCCAACCAATCGAGCCGACCCCTCAACGGACCACTCACCCGGCCACCACCCCAAGCCGACCCCTCAACGGACGAAACATCCCGAACCGACCCTCCAACGGACGACCCAAACCGGCCACGATCCCAAGCCGACCAGCAACGAGCCAGCCCTACCGAACCGACCCTTCAACGGGCCAACCAATCGAGCCGACCCCTCAACGGACCACTCACCCGGCCACCATCCCGAGCCGACCCTTCAGCGGGCCATACGTTCGGCCAACCACGCCAGGGACAACGGGTAGCGGTACTCGATGCCCATGTGGCCGGCGTCGAACAGCTCGAACCGGATCCGGTCGTCGGGCAGGCCGGCCTTGCGCACCTCGGTGCGGAACGCTTCGGCGCCGATGTCCAGGTACCACTCGTCGCGGGTGCCCGCGTCGATCCACACGGCCCGCCACGAGCTCACCGCCTCGGTATAGCGGGAGACCATGCGCACCGGGTCCCAGTCCAGCCAGCGCTGCCACTGATCGGGCCGCAGCACCCCGGTCACCGGGTCGAACGGCAACTCGGGTGTGCCGTCCGGGGTCGCCGAGTAGCACGCGCACAGCCCGAGCAGCATGACCAGGGTCTGGTCCTCCTCCTTGGTGAAGGCGACCCGCGACTGGAAGTCGTCCCACCAGGCCATGATGTCCTGGTCGTACTTGCGCAGGAAACGCACCGCCTGCGCGAACTCCGGGATGTAGCCCATCTCGTAGAGGTTGTCGCCGGAGTGCGTGGCGAGGCAGCCGAACAGGTCCGGCCGCAGCATCGGAGTGATCATCGCGCCGAAACCGCCGGACGATTTGCCCGCGATGCCGCGCGAGTCGCGGTCCGGGATCGTCCGGTAGTTGGCGTCGACCCACGGCACGATCTCCTCGCACAGGTACGAGTGGTAGCGGCCGGTACCGGGCGAGTCGACGAACTGCGAGCCGCCGTAGAGGGTCCACGCGTCGAGGTAGACGACGATGCAGCCGGGCGTGCTGCCGTTCGCGAACACCGCGTCGGCGGTCTCGACGAACGGCTGCCGGAACGGTGTGCGGTTGGCCCACATGGTGATCTGGCCGGTATATCCCTGAATCATGTAGACCGTCGGATAACGGGTCCCCGGGTGGTCGTCGTAGCCCGGCGGGACGTACACCCACAGCGGCCGCTGGTACGGATCACCGAGCGGGTTGTCGCGCAACAGCTCCGACGTGAAGGTATGCCGGTCGAGCCGGCCGGCGAGTTCGGCTTCCCAAGGCAGCATGATCGCCAGTCAACCACGTCCGACGAGTGCGTCAACCTCGATCGCTGTCGGCGCGGTGGCCGGGCCCAGTCTGGTCACGGTGAGTGCGGCGGCGGCGTTGGCCCGTCGCGCGGCCGTGACCGGGTCGAGGCCGCTGGCCAGACCGGCGACGAACACGCCGACATGCGTGTCACCGGCACCGTTGGTGTCCACGGCCTCGGCGGGAAACGACGGCACGGTGACGGCGGCGCCGCCGGTGGTCACGACGCAGCCTCGCGCACCCATGCGCACCACCGTGCCGACTCGGCCGCCGACCGGCCCCAGTCGGGCCTCCCGCTCGTTGCAGCTCCACCAGTCGGCCCGTGCCGCGACCGCGTGGAGCACGGCCCGTGGAATGTCGGCCACCAGGGGGCCGGGGTCCACGATCACAGTTGCCTCCACAGTGGACACCCAACTGGCGAGAGCCGGACCGTTGACGGCGTACCGCAGGCCATAACCGGAGACGTAGACGATGTCGGTCGGCCGAACCCGTAGCGCGGCGAGGTGTGCGGTGTCCAGGTGGGCTTCCGCGCCAGGGCTGGTGGCGAACGTGCGCTCCCCCGCGGCGTCGACGAGCGCCACGCTGAACCCGGAGTCGACGCCGGGCAGCGGCGGCTGCACCACCGTGACGCCCGCGTCGGCCATCGCGGTGCGGCACAGGTCGCCGAACGGGCCAGTCCCGTGCATCCCGCCGTAGGTCGCGGGCAGGCCCTGCCGACGGGCGGCGACGAGCACGTTCAGCCCGCCGCCGACGGTGATCGTGCTGTCGCTCGCCAGCACGTCCCCGCCCGGTTCGGGCAGCGCGGGCACGTACAGCACGACGTCGGCGAGCACGTTGCCCACGTGCACCAGCCGTGGCGTCTCAGCCCCGGTCACGCAGGCCGACCAGGTCCTTGGCCAACTGGTCCAGCGGCAGCTCGTTGACCTCACGGACGGTCCGCACGGCGTGCTCGGGGAACGCCGACGCACCGTGACAGGCACCGGCGATCGCGCCGGCCATCGCGGCGATCGTGTCGCAGTCGCCGCCCAGCGACGCGGCCAGCAGGCACGCCCGCCAGGGGTCGTCCGGGTACGCCGCCAGCACGCCGAACGCGGCAGGCACCGACTCCTGCGTCGCGACGCTGGTGCCGACCAGCCGGTAGATCCGCTCTGCGGCGATGTCCTCGGACAACCCGCTGACCAGCTCGATCGCCCACCCGATGCGGGTGGCCACGTCGGCCGCGGCCACCCAGTGACCCCGGTGGCCCGCTTCCCCGGCAGCGACGACGGCGGCCGAGACGGCCGCGTCGAGTCCACCGCCGTCGACGCCGACGCTCACCGCCGCGGCGACCGCCGCCGCGCCCGCGAGCGCGACGCCCGTGTTGTGCGTGACCCAGCTGGCGTCCACGACCCGGTCCACCAGGACTGTCAACGGGGTGGCGATGCCGACCGGCGCGATGCGCATCGCGGCTCCGTTGGTGGTGCCGTTGCGGCCGGCCAGCTCGATCGGCTCGCCCGCGGCCACCGCGGCGACGGCCGCCCGCGTGGACGGGCCGAGCAGGTCGAGCGAGCCGCGCCTGCGCATGTCCTGCTCCCAGGCGAGCAGTTGGGCGGCCAGCCGCCCTGGGTCGATCCGGCCGTCGCCTTCGATCAGCAGCCGGGCCAGCAGCAGGGCTTGTTCGGTGTCGTCGGTGACTGTGCCGGCGGGCAGGTTCGGTGCGATCGGCTGGTCGGGTGGCCCTGGCTGGAAGCCGGCGATGCGGCCGTAGCGAGCCTCGATCGCCTCACGCGGCAACGACTGCGTCGGCATGCCCAGCGCGTCGCCGATGGCCAGCCCGGTGAGCGCGCCGAGGGCTCGGTCGACGCTCACGCCGGGTCGCCGAACGCCAGGTGCAGCCGGAACCGGTCCGGGTCCAGCAGGCTCTGCACGTGCTCGACGAACTCGCCCGCCGCGTCGAGACTCAGCCGCTTGGCACGCAGGAACTGTTCGCCGGGCGTCCGCCCCAGCAGATCGGCCTCCTCGGTGGTGAGCCGGACGAGATCGACCCATTCCTCACCGCGCGACGGCACGAGGCCCTCGGCGTACAGCTCGGCGTACAGCGAGCCGTCGATACCGCGCTCCGGCAGGTCGCGGAGCCTGCCGATGGCGGGCACCCTGCTCCGCTCGAACGACACCGGCTCACCATCCACAATGGACCGTATTCGGTCGACGGCGACGAACTCGGCCGTGTGCGAACCGAACCGGTCGGCGAGGTCGCGGTCGCACACCAGGGCCAGCCGCACGACACGGGTATCGGTGCGGACGCCGTTGTTCGCCAGGGCCATCGTCCAGCCGAGCCGGTCGTCGATGCCGCGTTCGTCGAAGGTGACGAACGAGCCCTTGCCCGATCGCGTGGCGATCAGCCCTTTGCTGCCCAGGTCGGCCAAAGCCTGCCGGACGGTGTTGCGGCTGACGTCGAACCGGGTGGCCAGCGCATGCTCACCGGGCAGCCGGGCACCTCGCGGCAGCCTGCCGACCCGGATGTCCCTGGCCAGTTCCTCGACGATCCGTTGATGCTTGCTCCGGATCACCTGTCCAGACATGTTCACGAACCTAGCAGTTCGGCGCTCTCCACCACCCGGACGTGCGGGCTGTAGAGCCGCAGGACGTCGAGGGCCTTGCGGTGCGTGTCCCCGGTCATGCCGGCGCACGCGTCGGCGACCACGGTCACGCGAACCCCGGCATCGGCGGCGGCCAACGCTGTGGACAGCACGCAGCAGTCCGTGGACACGCCCGCCAGCACGAGATCCCCGCCGGCCAGCCGGTCGGCCAGCGCGGGACCCCACTTGCCGAAGGTGGTCGCGTCCAGGGTGGGGCCGGGTGCGAAGTCGTCGACGATCGCGTACAGGGGGGCGTCCGGCGGCCGCAACGCGAACGGCCAGTCGCGGTAGTAGTCCGCCCAGGCACCCTCCGGTCGCTCGGGCGCGACGAAGCGGGTGAACAGCACCCGATCGCCGAAGTGCGCGGCCAGGCGGTTGATCGGCGCGACCACCCCGGTGAACCCCGGGGTGCGCCACGGGCTGTCGGCGTCCGCGAACACCCGCTGCATGTCGATCACGGCCAACAGCGGGTCGCTCACGCCGGCACGCCCGCGACGGTCGGGGTCTCCGTTGGCGAGGCTTCCTGGGCCCGGACGCGGGACCGCTCGGCGACGAACGTGACCGCGAAGCCGATGACGAGCGCGACCAGCACACCGAGGTTCGCGAACGCCCAGGAACCGTTGGTGCCGCCGAGGCCGAACGGGCCGAGCAGGTAGCCCTGCCACTGCAGCCAGCTCGCCGAGGTATTGGTGACCAGGCCCCAGCCCAGTGCCGTGGCGACGATCATGGTCGCGATCGGCAGCAGGCGCACGTCGCCGTAGCGGCCGGAGGGCCGGTAGAGGTCGGGTTCGGAGTAGTCGCGCTTGCGCAGCGCGATATCGGCCAGCATGATCCCGCACCAGGCGGCGATGGGCGTGCCCAGCGTGGTCAGGAAGCCCTCGAACTGGCCGAGGAAGTTGCCTGCGAAGAACACGACGTAGATCGTGCCGAGGACCATGATCGTGCCGTCGATGAGCGCGGCCACGTAGCGAGGTGTGCGCAGGCCGACGGTGAGCAGCGCGAGGCCGGACGAGTAGATGTCCAGCACGGCCCCGCCGATCAGGCCGAGCACGGCGACGATCGCGAACGGCACCAGGTACCAGGTCGGCAGGATCGTGGCCAGCGCACCGATCGGGTCGGCGGCGATGGCCTTGTTCAGCTCGGGCGACGACCCGGCCAGCAGCAGACCGAAGATCAGCAGCACCACCGGGGCGAGCGCGGAACCGAACGTGGTCCAGCCGATCACGCCCTTGCTGGAGGCAGTGCGCGGCAGGTAGCGCGAGTAGTCGGCGGCCGCGTTGACCCAGCCCAAGCCGAAGCCGGTCATGATGAACACGAGCGCGCCGATCACCGCCTGCGTCGAGCCGGACGGGAGTGCGGCGACCGTGGCCCAGTGGATCCGGTGGGCCACGAAGACGATGTAGATGACCGTGAGGATCGCGGTGACGATCGTGATGACGGTCTGCATCCGCATGATCAGCGTGAAGCCCAGCACGCCACCGGCGATGATCAGCCCGGTGACCACGATGAGCGCGATGATCTTGGTGGACGTGCCGCCGCCCCAGCCGAGCCGGCTGAAGACCGTGGCCGTGGCCAGCGTGGCGAGCACGGTCAGCGCCGTCTCCCAGCCGACGGTGAGCAGCCACGAGATGACCGAAGGGAACTTGTTGCCACGCACGCCGAACGCGGCCCGGCCCAGCACCATCGTCGGCGCGGACCCGCGCTTGCCTGCCAGCGCGATGAAGCCGCAGAGCAGGAACGACACGACGATCCCGACCAGGCCAGCGATGAGTGCCTGCCAGAAGCCGACGCCGAAGGCCAGGACGAACGAGCCGTAGCTCAGGCCGAGAACGGACACGTTCGCGCCGAACCAGGGCCAGAACAGTTGGCGGGGCTTGCCTTTGCGTTCCGTGTCGGCGATCACGTTGATGCCGTTGGCCTCCACCTGGAACGCATGCTGCTGCGGATCAGTCATGCCCGGCTCCTGTCCAGACCTGTTCATTTCGGTGGAACATAGGCTCCCGCACCGGCACGGTCAAGCGATTCCGGTGAGTGGGCGGCGCGCGATCACGACGTCCACCTGGAGCGGTTCGACGATGGTGCCGTCCGGATGGGCGGCCAGCAGGGCGGTACGCACCTCGCCGGCGAACGCGGGTGCGCGGTCGCCGAACAGGGCGGGGGTGGAGAAGGAGTAGGAGAACTGCAGGCCGACGACGTCGTCCACGGTGAGGCGGCGCTGCCAGGACCAGGGCACGGTCCGCACGGCGGAGAACGGCGAGTCGCGGAGGACCTCGGTGTGGCGGCGGGGTGGCGGTGTCCACTCCCCGGAACCGGCCAGGCGCTTGGGGCCGAGGTAGCGGGCGCGGATGTCGGCGATCGTGTGCACCCAGTGCGGTTGGTCCTCGTGCGTGAGGCCGTCGGTGATGACGACGATCGCGCCGTCCGGGTCGAGGATGCGATCGAGCGCGACTGCGACGGCGGCGCGATCGGTCCAATGGAACGAGGCGGCGAACACGGCGGCGGCCGCGCCGGTCACGCCGAGTTCGGCCAATCGGGTGGAATCGGCCTGGCGCCAGTCGATGTTCGTGGCACCGGCGTGCGACGCGGCGAGGCGGGCGTGGTCGAGCATGCCGGGCAGCGGGTCGACGGCCACGACGGTGCCGACGTAACCGGCCAGCGGGACGCAGCTCAGCCCGGTGCCGCAGCCGACGTCGAGGACGCGGTCCTCGCGGGTCCAGTGCAGGCGGGTGGCGAGAAAGTCGAAGAGTGATGTCGGGTAGGCAGGACGGTAGCGGGCGTAATAGGACTCAGCGGACGAGAAGAGTTCGTCCGGCCGTACCGTCACAGTGCCCCCCGGTCGGCGTATCGGTGTCGATCAGGTCGAGGCTACCCAGCCGAGTGGCCCTGTATCTCCACCCGGTCGGGTGAAGCGGGCCGGGCGCGGGAGCGCCACCATCGGAGGGCGCCCTTTCTCGATGGCGCGGTCCCGTCAGGTCGATTGTCCCGCCTGCCGGGTGGTCCCGCCCGGCGGCGCTGACAGCCGCCGGGTGTTCCTGGCGATGGAGGCCGGCTGATGCGACGCGAGGATACAGTGCTGTTCGCTGTCCTGGCGGTGGGATGTGTGGTGGTACCGGGGGCGGTGGGGTTCGAACTGCACTGGCCGGTCGTGGTGACGGTACTGCTGGTGCTCGTGTTGCTGGCGGGCACGGTGGTGGCGCAGCGTCAGGTGCGGTACCGGCGGGAGCAGGCGGTGTTGCGGGCGTCCGTGGAGCGGCCCGTTCCCGTGGCGGAGCCGTCCGTCTCCCCGGCGGAGCCGCCGGCGGTGGGCAGGCGAATGGCGGGTGTGCCGCTGCCGTGTACCGAGGCGGGCTACCGGTTCCTGTTGTCCGCGACGGTGTTCTGGCGTCCCGCACCGAATCCGATCGGCATGCGGCACACGAATCCCGAGGCGCTGGCGTTGGAGTCGATCCGGGCACGGGCGAGCCAGATCACGGCGGACCAGGCGCCGGGGGACCACGTGGCGGTCGGGTATCAGCTGGCGGCGGCGCTGGGAACGGTGTTACCGGATGGGTCGGGCCAGGTGGTGGCGTGGGCATCGGAAGTTGGGCTGTCCATTCCGGACGGTGACGAGGTGCGGCTGCACAAGATGGCGGAGCTAGGGAAACACGAGCAGGTGTGGGAGCACGAGCGTGGGTTGGAACGGTCGATGCGGACGTACTTGAGGGACGAGGTGTTGGACAGTCCGGGGAGTGCGGTGGTGTGGTGGTTGGCGAGGCATCCGGATCAGGTGGAGGACACGGCACGGCTGATCGGTCCGTTGGCGCAGCTGAGCGCGGCGGCCCATGGCACGCCGGTACACGAGCTGTTCCGGGATGTGGTGCCGCAGCAGGTCGGACCAGGTGAGTTGGAGGGCGTGGACGCGGCACTAGCCGTAGCAGACGAGCTGTTCAACCTGGCAGCCAGAATCCGCCACACGTTGGACGTCCCGAATCAGGCCCAACGCCTGGACAGATAGGCCAGGTGCGGTCGCGATGCGACAACGTTTCTGTGACGAGTCGACCACCGAATGGTCGGCACACCAGCGATCGCCGGATGCCCAGCGCGCAGTTCCTCAGTTCCTTCAGCCCAAAGCGAACGCCGGTCCGAGCACCGCCCACTCAACGGTCGACACGCGCCCTATCGGCCGCTCTCCGTGAACCCGTTCGCGTGTATGGCATTCACTGACCAACACTCCAGAACCAGGTCACTGAACCGGTCGCCGGAACCGTAGATCAGCGACCGACAGCCACGAACTATCCGCCGCAAGCACGGTTCCATCACCCAAGCACGGTCCCATCACCCATCACCCATCACCGGCCGCCGTCCGCCGTCCGCCGTCCGCCCAAGTCCGTTCCCGTGCCGACCGTCCAGCGGCCACAGCTCCCTACCGCCGAATGCGAATTGGTCGCCAATGTCTCGGCCTGTTCAGTGGCCAACTTCAACGATCAACAGCTAGCACTCCCTAGCCAGCCCCAAAACCGAGCGCGAATCCGACACCAGCCGCAACACCAACTCGACACCAGCACCAGCACCAGCACCAACTCCGGCACCATCTCCCACATCGGCTCCGGCACCATTTCGTACATCGGCTCCGGCTCCGGCGCACTGCACCATCGCCCATCGCCTTCCGCTCGTCGGAAACGTTCGCCGCCGTGTTGACCCGTCAACGACCAGCACCATCAGGCCATTCCCCTGCAACGACCATCCACGAGTGTCGGCCCTTCAACGGACAACACAGCTCCCCCAAATACCCTGCCCCGGACAACCTCGCCATCTCGACCACCCAACGGACAACACAACCCCCGCCAATCGCGGCCGGCAGCCGGCACCCCGTGTCGGCCGTTCGGCGGCCAACACAGCGCCGCCGATCGCTGCCCGGGCACCAACCCGCGCAACACGTCGACCACCCAACGGGCAACACAACCCACCCAACCGACGACCAGAACCAGCTCCCCCGTGCCGACCATCCAGCGACCAACACAACACAGCCAATCGCAGCCGGGCCCCAACCCGCTCGGCATGTCGACCGCCCTACGGGCAACACGACCGGGCTGGGCCCCGAACTGGGACCGCACCGAACTGGGACCGCACCCCTGCCCACCAGGTGGCTCAGGGTTGGTCGGACGCCTAGTGGGTACTCCACGTGGATGAACCGCGTCCGACACCGTGCACCGGGTCGGTTCGCCGTGCTCCGTGAGCGGTATCACTGGCTCGATCGTGTCGTGCGGGCCGGGTCACGCTACGTGACCTATCACGGGTATGCCTACGCCGCCTCGATTACCTACTTCACGGTTCTGTCCCTGATCCCGCTGCTCCTCGTGGCCCTCTCCGTCACCAGCTTCGTGCTCGCCGGTCAACCGGCCGTGCTGAACGAACTGCGTGTCCTCATCGGCCAGAGCGTGCCGCCCTCGCTGGCCGGCACCATCAACGGTCTGGTCGACGGGTTGATCACCCATCGGCTGAGGATCGGTGTCCTGGGCCTGCTCGTCGGGCTGTACTCGGGCTGGAACTGGATCAACACGCTGCGCGACGCGCTGACCGCGATGTGGGACGAGCACTCACCACCGCAGTCGATCATCCGGATGGTGCTCAAGGACATCGTGGCGCTGCTCGGGCTCGCGGCGGCTCTGGTGGTCTCGTTCGCGCTCACGGCCGTCGGCGGATGGCTGGGCAACCTGCTGGTGCGGCTGGTCGGGCTGTCGGACACCGGGTGGGTGCACGGCGTCCTCGTGGTGGCCTCCGTGGTCCTCGCTGTGGCCGCGAACTGGCTCGTGTTCATCTGGGTGCTCGCCCGGCTGCCGCGCCGACCTGTCGAGGTGCGCAGCGCCATCCGGGGCGCCCTGGCCGCTGCCATCGGCTTCGAGATCCTCAAGTGGCTGGGCAACATCTACCTCACCGCCGTCGGCAAGTCGCCGATCGGCGTCACCTTCGGGTGGCTGATCGGCCTGCTCGTCTTCATCTACCTCGTCGCCCGCATGCTGATGCTCGTGGCCGCCTGGGCCGCGGTGGGCCGCACCTCGCAGCTCGAACCCGTTACGCCCGGTGAACCTGATCCCGATGAACCTGAGCCCGGACAAGCGGATCCTGGACAATCTGCTCCGGAACAACCTGTGGCCGATCAACGGACCGGGTACCCTACAGACGTGCCACGTGCGGAAACGCCTGAGCCGGCCAGGCAATGATCCCGGCCAGGCAATGACCAAAGCGCGAGGGCTGCTCGACGGAGCGGTCGCCGCCGCATTGCGCCCTGCCGGGGATGTCGGCTGGCGCGCGCCGATGCTCGCCACGCTCACCGACCGCCGGTTCTCCTCCGCCGACTGGCTCTATGAACGCAAGCTGGACGGCGTCCGCGCGATCGTCAGCAGAACCAACGGCGAGGCACCACATCTGTGGTCCCGCAACCAGATCACGGCGGACAGCAGCTATCCCGAACTCGTCAGCGCCATCGCCGAACGCAGTCCGGAACAGGTCGTCGCGGACGGTGAGATCGTCGCGTTCGACCGCGGCGCGACGAGTTTCGCCAAGCTGCAGCATCGCATGCACGTGACGCATCCCACGGATGCCGAGATCGCGGCCGTACCCGTGTACCTGTACCTGTTCGACCTGCTCGTCCTCGGCGACGTGGACGTGACCGGCCTTCCGCTGCGCGATCGCAAACGTTTGCTACGCCAGACGTTCGACTTCGGCGGTCCGATCCGGATGTCGACGCACCGCAACGCGGACGGCGAGGACTACTTCCGCCATGCCTGCTCGCACGGCTGGGAGGGCCTGATCGCCAAGCGCGCGGACGCGCCCTACCGGCCCGGTCGGTCCCGGGACTGGCTGAAGTTCAAATGCGAGGCGGGCCAGGAGTTCGTCGTCGGCGGGTTCACCGACCCGTCCGGCACCCGCACGGGTTTCGGCGCACTGTTGCTCGGTTACTTCGACAACAGCGGCGCGTTGCGCTACGCCGGCAAGGTCGGCACCGGGTTCGACACGGCGACACTGCGGTCGCTGCGGGCCCAACTGGACCAGTTGAGCCAGCCACGGTCGCCATTCGAGGGCGGAGCCGGTGAGCGCGGCGCGCACTGGGTGAAGCCGGACCTCGTGGCGCAGATAGGTTTCGCCGAGTGGACGCACGACGGCAGACTCAGGCACCCACGGTTCCAGGGCCTACGTACGGACAAACGAGCCACCGAAGTGGTGCGCGAGTCCGGTAAGAGCTGAAAGAGAGGCCCGTGACCGAGCAGGTCGAGGACGGAAACGGCACCTACCAGCCCGATCCGAGGCGGTGGCGAGCACTGGCGGTCACGTTGGCCGCCGGCTTCATGACGCTGCTGGACGTCAGCATCGTGAACGTCGCGCTGCCGTCGATGCAGAGCAGCCTGCACGCGTCCCCGCAGAGCATCCAGTGGGTCGTGTCCGGCTACGCCCTGGCGTTCGGTCTGACGCTGGTCGCCGGCGGCAGGCTCGGCGACGTACTCGGCAGGCGTCGGATGTTCCTCATCGCGCTGACCGCGTTCGTCATCACCAGCGCCGCGGCGGGCGCCGCTCCCGATGAGGTGCTGCTGGTCACCGCACGGCTCGTGCAGGGTCTGTCCGCCGGGTTGCTGACGCCGCAGAACTCCGGTCTGATCCAGGAACTGTTCCGGGGCCCCGAACGTGGCAGGGCATTCGGCATGCTCGGCGCGACCATCGGCATCTCGACCGCGGCCGGCCCGGTAATCGGCGGGCTCATCCTCCAGGCGTTCGGCGAGCAGGACGGCTGGCGGTTCGTGTTCTACGTGAACGTGCCGATCGGCGTGGTGGCGCTGCTGCTGACCATGCGGCTCGTGCCGGCCATCAGACCGAAGCACACATCGGTGCGATCGCAGATCGACCTCCTCGGCATGGCGCTACTCGGCCTCGCCACGGTCGGCGTGCTGTTCCCGCTGGTCGAGGCGGAGGGCGGCGGCAGTCAGCTGCTGTGGGTGTTGCTCGTGCCCGCAGCCGTGCTGGGGTATGCGTTCGTGTGGTGGGAACGGCGACGGCTGGCCACCGGTCACAGCCCGCTGCTGGACCTGCGGTTGTTCACCATGACATCTGGTTTCTCGTCCGGCATCACGCTCGCGTCGATCTACTTCTGCGGGTTCAGCGGGCTCTGGCTGGTGCTGTCGCTGTTCCTGCAGGACGGCTTGCACTACACGCCGTTGCAGTCCGGCCTCGCCGTGACGCCGTTCGCCCTGGGCTCCGCCGTGACGGCCGCGATCGCCGGGCGGCTGGTCAGCAGGCTCGGCCGGACGCTGACGGTTGCCGGGTTGAGCCTGGTCATCATCGGCCTCGTCGCGGCGCTCCTCGTCATCCCGCACGTGAGCCCGAGCGTCACCGGGTTGATGCTGATCGCGCCACTGCTGGTGGCCGGGATCGGCGGTGGGGCGGTCATCTCGCCGAACACGACACTCACGCTGGCCTGCGTGCCGACCAGCATGGCCGGGGCGGCCGGTGGCGCGCTGCAGACCGGGCAGCGGATCGGCACCGCGATCGGCACGGTCGTGCTGGCCAGCGCGTTCCGGCTGACCGTCAGCCACACGAAGGGCGACTACCCGATCGGCGCCAGCGTGGCCATCGGGTCCGGCGTGGTGTTCATCCTGGCCGCGCTGGGAGTTGCCGTGTACGAGCTGCGGGTCAGCAGGCGGCCCGTAACGCCTCAGCCAGAGCGCGAACCCGACCTGGCCGGGTAGGAAATCCGGGCTTCGAAGGTGCAGGATGCCCGGATGCGTGATTCGCGGGTACGGGGATCGGATGTGCGGAATCCGGACGTGGCTCGATGACCATGCTGGCGTTGGGTGAGCCGACCGGGCAGGGCTGGCCGCAGATCGGTGAACTGGGTGCGGCGCTGGTGCTGTGCTCGCTGATCGGCCTGGAACGTCAACTGCGGCAGAAGAGTGCCGGGCTGCGCACGCACACCCTGGTCGGACTCGGGTCGGCGCTGTTCATGCTGATCAGCAAATACGGGTTCACCGACGTCCTGGTACGCGGAGAGGTCGTGCTCGACCCGTCACGGGTCGCGGCGCAGATCGTGTCCGGCATCGGGTTCATCGGCGGTGGGCTGATCTTCGTCCGGCGGGACATCGTGCGCGGGCTGACCACGGCGGCCGTGGTGTGGGTGGCGGCGGCGGTCGGTGCGGCGTGCGGGGCCGGGTTGCCGGTGCTCGCGGCGACGGTGACGGCGGGTCACTTCCTGGTCGTGTACGGGTATCCGCCGTTGTTGCAGGCGCTGCGGCGCGGTGTCGGCGGTGTCGCGGGGATCCGCGTGCACTACATGGACGGACATGGTGTGCTGCGTGAGATCCTGCGGGCGGCGACGCAGCTGGGGTTCTCCGTGCAGGAGGTCAACACCGAGGGCAGGGGCGATGCCGGGAAGCCGACGATCGACCTCGTCATGCGTGTGTCCGGACGAGCACCGGCGAACGAGCTCGTCAGCGCGCTGGCGGAGCTGGATGGCGTGACCTCGGTCGGCACCCTGGAATCGGACGAGTAGCGATGCGGTCACCCGACGAGATCATCGAGGCGCTGGGGTTGCGGCCCCTGCCGGTCGAGGGCGGGCTGTGGGCGCAGACGTGGCGCGACGAGCACTGCACCGCGATCTACTACCTGCTGGTGGCGCCGGAGTTCTCCGCGCTGCACCGGCTGCGTCACGTGGAGGTCTACGCGCACCACGCGGGTGCGCCCGCGCGGTTGACGTTGCTGAACGAGGACGGCACCCTGTCGCACCGCGAGTTGGGGGCGGACGTCGCGCGCGGCGGGCGGCCGCAGGTCGTGGTGCCGCCGGGGACGTGGCAGGGGTGCCGGACGCTCGGCGAGTGGAGCCTGCTCGGGACAGTGGTGGTGCCGCCGTACAGCGACGACATCGTCGAGTTCGGTGACGGCGAGGCGCTCGCCAGGGCGTATCCGGGGTACGCGGACGAGATCCGGGCACTGTGCCGGTGAGGTGGGGATGCCGGTGCGAGTGCGTCTGGGCCAAGGACGTAAGGTCCCCGTGATCTATCTGGTCCGGTGATCCGAGGAGAGCCGAGATGGTTGATCTCGTGGCGGACGAGCGTCCGATGCGATCGCATGCCCGGCGGAACCGGGAGCGGATCATCGACGCGGCGCGTGACGCGCTGACCGGAACCGGGCAGGACACGTCGCTCAACGAGATCGCGCGCAGGGCCGGGGTGGGTATCGGCACCCTGTTCCGGCACTTCCCGAATCGCGGGGCCCTGCTGGAGGCGTTGACCTACGAGCGGACCGCGGCGCTGTGCACGGAAGCGGCGGTGCTGGCCGAGGTCATGGAGCCGGCGGCGGCGCTGGCGACGTGGTTGCGCGGGCTGGTCGCGCACATGGCCAGCTACCGAGGGTTGTCGGCGTCGCTGGTCGCGGGGACCGGGTTCGACAGTTCGTATCAGGTCATCGACGCGGCGGCGCGGGGGTTGCTGGTGCGGGCACAGCAGGCCGGGCAGGTGCGGGTGGATCTCGACGTGCCCGCGTTGTTGTCGTTGGCCGGTGCGGTGTCGTGGTTGTTGGAGCAGCGGCCGGAACAAGTCGACCGGGTCGACTTCGTGATGACGATCCTGGCCGACGGCCTCCGCTGCGCGTAGCCAGCACGTCCGGTGTCGGCCATTCGACGGTCGACACGCAGGACGCCGCACACCCAGCCACAACGCCGACCAAGACGCTCGCGGCAAGTCGACCTCTCCAGGGACGGCACGAGTTCACTACGCGACCAGGGATGACGACATCACTGCGGCAGGACCGTGCTGACCGGCGAGTCGCATGCTTGTTGACCGCTCAGTGGTCGGCACGTGGGGAATCGCGAACGATTCTGGCGCTGGGACGCAGGTTCGTGGCGTGTCGGCCGCTCAGCGGCCGACAGACGCCGGCCGCGGCGGATGGCTGTGTCGACCGCTGGGCGGTTCGCGGACTTATTGACATTTCAGTGGCCAACACGGACGCCGACAAGGCGGGCGACCGAGTTCGCTGCTGAACTGCGGCTCGCTGGCCCGCTGACCAGTCGGCGGACGACACACAAACCGATGGCGCGGGCGACTGGTTGGGTGCCGGGCGGCGGCTTACCGGCCTCGCTGGCCACTCGATGGACCACACGCACGTTGACGGGGTGGTGGCCTCGTTGGCACTGGGAGGCTTGCGCCCTTCTCGGCTCTCTGAGGGCAAGAAATGCGTTCTCAGGGAGTGATTGGCACCGGGTGGCGGTTTGCTGGCGTGGTGACCCCTCGGAGGACGACACGCGCGGGTACGCAGCGGTCGCATGGTTGGTGCTGGGTGGCGGTGTGTAGGTGTGATGACCCCTCGGGAGACGACACGCGCGGGTACGCAGCTCGGTTGATGCCGCAGCTCGGTTTACAGGCGTGATGACCCCCTCGGGGGACAACACACGCCTGTACGCAGCTCGGTCGATGCCGCAGCTCGGTTTACAGGCGTGATGACCCCTCGGGGGACAACACACGCGGGTACGCAGCGGAGCGGCCCTGTCGGTGCTGGGTCGCGGTCTGCCGGCCTGCTGGTTGCCCGGTGGTCGACATGCGCTCGGGTCGGGCTGTGCGGCCGGCGCGCTGGTCGCCTGGTTCTGTTGCTATGCCCTGGGGAGGTGGCCTGCCGCGTTGAGCCAGTACGCGAGTACCGCTATGCCCGTCGACAGCATCACGCCCACAACACCGAGTGCCAGCACCAGCATTACCGCCGCGCACAGGAACAACACGACCAGGGCCAACGATCCGCGCAGCGTCGGCGCCCAACCACCGAACGCTCGCTCCAACCCGCGCAGCCACGCGGTATCCCGGCAGGCTCTCACCACGGTTCGCCGACGGGCGGCATGCCTGCCTGCGGAGACCGCGGACCGCCCGACAGAGCCGGCCGACCTGCCCACGGACGCAGCCGACCTACCGACCGACACAGCCGACCTGCCAACGTAGACAGCCGAACGCCCAATCGAACCGGCTGACCTGCCAACAGGCCCGGCCGATCTCTCGGCAACGTCGGCCGAACTGCCAACGGAGCTGGCTGAACTGCCAACGGAGCTGGCTGAACTGCCGACAGAGCTGGCTGAACTGCCGAGGGGGCCGGTCACACCGGGTGCTGGGACACGCGGAGTGGGTGTCCGTTCCAACGCTGCGTAGTAATCCGCATCCAAACGGGTGACCTTGCGAACCGGGCTGCCGGACTGACCTGCGGTGTTCAACTCGACCCGGTCGAGTGATCCAGGCGCCCCTGGATTAATCCGCTGTAATGCCTCTACACTCGTCACGTTGGTACTCATTTCTGACGCCTTCAATCTGAGTAGCAGCACCCCAGACTCCCTGCGCCAACAGGGAGCCAGTTCCCGGGGAGTGCCGTAGCGGAAACCGACTACGACACTCGCCGGGAGCTCTTTCGTGTGGTGCACCTGCCAGTTTGCCGGATGTCTCTCGCCTGTCGCCAGGCACATCACGGACAAGCGTTCAACGGTGTCATTTCGCCGCCGAGCGGTAAATGCGCTGTTCAGCGCCCCGGAATGGCACTCCAGAACGGGCGCCAAGCCATTACTTCACTCAAATGCGTGAAACGGCTTCACATTCGATAACTGAATGTGAACGGGCTACTCAGACATTCACCTGATCTGCCTATCAAGTCTGGCGCTCAACGTGCCGAAGACCCTGGCCGAGCCGTGAGCCGACAGCCCAAGCGGCGCGAACCAACCTCGAACGGGTGATCAACACCACCCCGCGGCGTGGACCCGGAGTAATCGGCTGAGGTCACAGGCCCCGCCACGACCACCCCGCAGGCGTACCCGGCGGCACTGGTCACAAATCTGCCCACCTTCGCCGTTGCTTTTGGATTAATCCAAGAGCACGATTAATCGCGGCGTCCCCGAGCGAACTCGCCGGACGTGCGCGAACCCCGAAGGAGGACAGCATGACAGGTCACCTGCCGACCGCCGGCTGGCGGACCGCCGGCCGCTGCGGCCCCAACGGTGGCAACTGCGTCGAGGTGAATCTCGGCAGCGCCGCCGCCATCGTCGGTGTCCGGGACACCAAGCCCACCGAGAGCCCCGTGCTGATCTTCGACTCGACCGCGTGGCGCTCGTTCGTGGCGGCGGCTTCGGATGGCAACTTGCAGGTCTGACCTGCCGGTTGTGGTCTACTGTCAATCACTCGACGGCACGAGTGGAGACTGGAGAACCGGTGCCCGGCACGGCCACCTCACTGCGCATCCGGCTCGGGAACGAGATCCGGTCAGCTCGGGTTGCCGCAGGGCTCACGCAGGTCGAGGTCGCCGACCTGCTCGGGTGCAAACAGGGTAAGATCAACAAGATCGAGGACGGCACCGTCGGTGTCAAACAGTCCGATCTCGAGACGATGCTCACGGCTTTCCAGGTCGGTGCCGCCACCGCCGACCTGATGCGGGAGCTGGCGGCTTCCAGCGATCAGCGGGGTGAATGGTCCGGCTACCGATCGGCGGTGCCGGCGTGGTTCCGGACCTTCACCAGCCTCGAACAGGCCGCGTCGGAGATCTTCGGCTGGTACGGCGAACGCATCCATGGCGCCCTCCAATCCGAGCACTACATGCTCACGCAGTTCAAGGTCGCCGGGAACACCAACGTCACCGAGCAGGTGCGCAACCGCCGGGACCGCAGGCGCGTCTTCGACCTGAAGCCGCCGCCCAGCCACCGGTTCATCCTGGGCGAGGGCGCATTCCGCCGAATGCCGGGCGGCCCGAATCCGGGCGTGGCGCTCGACCAGGTGCAACACCTCATCGGCCTGGCCGAGAATCATCCTGATGTCTCGATCCACGTGCTGCCGTTCGACGCGAATCTGCCCTACGTGCCGAACGACTTCACCATCATGCGGTTCACCGACGGCACGCCGAACTGCGCATTCGCCGAACATGTCGCGGGAAGCGCCAAGATCGAGAACGAGTCGCAGTTCAAACAGTTCGTCGAGGCGTGGGATCAACTACGCGGGTCCGCACTGGAGAAGAACCAGACGCTGGATTATCTGCGCGCGCTGGCGGCCGGGTTCGCCGCTGAGCTGAATGTGTGACAAGCGAAATACCGATGCGCCGTCATGGTTAACATAGGCCGCGCAACCCGTTAGCACCCGGAGGTCGGACCGCCGTGAACACCGAATCCAACGCATTCATTCCACCCGGCGTCGACCTGGAACACCCGAGCGTCGCCCGGGTCTACGACTTCTATCTCGGTGGTACGGCCAACTGGGCTATCGACCGTGAGTTCGGCAAGAAGGTGCTGTCGCGATTTCCGCTGCTCCGGCCGATCGCGAAGGCCAACCGGTTGTTCCTGCACCGCGCCGTGCGCTACCTGGTCCGCCAGGGCGTTCGCCAGTTCATCGACATCGGCTCGGGCGTGCCCACGATGGGCAACACGCACGAGGTGGCCGACGAACTCGCGCCCGGCGAGTCGCACGTCGTCTACGTGGACAACGAGCCCGTGGCCGTCGCGCACTCGGAGATGCTGCTGGAACAGCACGGCGACCGGCAGCGGCACGCGGCGATCAACGCCGACCTGCGCCATCCCGACCACCTCTGGCGACAGGTCGAGCAGACCGGGGTGATCGATCTCGGTCAGCCCGTTGCCCTGCTGCTCATCGCCGTCCTGCACCTGCACCAGCCGGGCCCGGACGGCGAGGACGTCGGCGAGTCGTCGGTGGCCCGCTACCGCGAACTGGTGGTGCCCGGCTCGTACCTGGCCATCTCGCAGCTCACCCCGGACGGCGTCTCGCCCGACATGGAGCGCAACCTGACCGACCTGCACCGGATGTACGAGCAGAGCGGCAGTTCCAGCGCCGCGTTCCGGTCGAATCAGGAGATCCATGAACTGTTCGGTGACTTCGCGTTGGTCGAGCCCGGATTGACGTGGACCCCCTTGTGGCACCCCGAGGAGACCGGCGCGATCGCACCCGTGATCTCCTTCGCCAGCCCGAACGAGTCGGCGATCCTGGCGGGTGTGGGCCGGAAGCCGTAGGGGCGCCGACTCCGGGAGGTCCCGTGAGTACCAGCAGCGGACGGCAGGACGCCGAGACGCTGATCGCGAACGCCCACAAGGCGTTCTGGGTGATGGTCGCGGTACTCGGGTTGATCTGGCTGATCCAGATCGTCAACTGGGGCGTGCAGTACCACCTGACGTTCGAGTTCGGCATCCGCGCCCGGCAGTTCGGGTCGCTGCCCGACCTTCTGACCGCACCGTTCGTGCACTTCAGTTGGTCGCACATCGAGGGCAACTCGGGGCCGTTGTTCATCTTCGGCTTCCTGGCCGCATACCGGGGCATCCGGAAGTTCGTCTACGTGACCGTGCTGGTGGTGCTGACCAGCGGCCTTGGCACGTGGTTCACCGCGCAGCCCGGCTCGGTCAGCGCAGGGGCCAGCGGCGTCGTGTTCGGCTACTTCGGCTACATCATCGTGCGTGGCGCGTTCGACCGGCACCGGATCGACATCATGATCGGGCTGGTCATGGCGCTGTGCTTCGCCTATCAGTTCGCGGTCCTGCTGCCTACCGAGGGCGTGGACTGGCAGGGCCACGCGTTCGGGTTCGCCGGCGGCGTGCTCGGCGGGTGGCTGTTCCGGCAGCGCAGGCCCAAGCAGGTGACCGGGCCCGCACCGACGCTCGGCCTGACCACCCCGCTCAAGGTCGACGACAACTGAACCGCGCTCAGCCGGACCGCTCGGGTTTCAGGTCGACGAGCCGCCACCCCCGACCGACGCGGTGAGCACCAGCCGGGTGCCGAGGTCCTGCGGTAGCAGCGTGAACCGGACCGCGCCGCCGTCCGCCGCCGGGGAGGCGACGGACCCGGCGGGCTTCAGTTCGGTGACCGGCCCCGCGGCCGGACTCGTCACGACATGAGGCGATGGTCCAGCGCGGTGTGCCTGCGGCCCGCGCCGACCGCGCGTACGGCCTGGCCGATCGCCCGCCGCGATCCCACCAGCACGACCAACCGCTTCGCTCTGGTCACGGCCGTGTAGAGCAGGTTGCGCTGCAGCATCATCCAGGCGCTCGTGGTCAGCGGGATGACCACGCACGGGTACTCACTGCCCTGCGAGCGGTGGATGGTCACCGCGTAGGCGTGCACGAGTTCGTCCAGTTCGCCGAACTCGTAGTCGACCTCCTCGTCCTCGTCGGTGCGCACGGACAGCCGTTGCTCCACCGGGTCGAGGGCGGTGACCACACCGAGGGTGCCGTTGAAGACGCCGTTCGCGCCCTTGTCGTAGTTGTTGCGGATCTGTGTGACCTTGTCGCCGACCCTGAACACCCGGCCGCCGAACCGCCGTTCGGGCAGGTCCGGGCGGGCGGGCGTGAGTGCCTCCTGGAGCAACGCGTTCAGCGCGCCCGCACCCGCAGGGCCGCGGTGCATCGGCGCGAGCACCTGCACGTCCCGCCGAGGGTCCAGGCCGAACTTGGCCGGGATCCGCCGGGCCACCACGTCGACGGTGAGCTGCGCGGTGCGCTCGGTGTCGTCCTCGGCGAACAGGAAGAAGTCGGACAGGCCCTCGACCAGCGGTGGCTCCCCCGCGTTGATCCGGTGCGCGTTGGTGACCACGCCGGATTGCTGGGCCTGCCGGAACACCTGGGTCAGCCGGACGTGCGGGATCGGGGTGCCGTCGGCCAGCAGGTCGCGCAGCACCTCGCCCGGCCCGACGGAAGGCAGCTGGTCGACGTCCCCGACCAGCAGCAGATGGGCGCCCGGCGCGACCGCCTTGACGAGTTTGTTGGCCAGCAACAGGTCCAGCATCGATGCCTCGTCCACGACGACGAGGTCCGCGGCCAGCGGGCGGTCCCGGTCGTAGGCGGCGTCCCCGCCGGGACGCAGCTCCAACAGTCGGTGCACGGTGGCGGCCGGGTGGTGGGTCAGCTCGGCCAGCCGTTTCGCCGCCCGGCCGGTCGGCGCGGCGAGCACCACGCGCGCCCGTTTCGCCAGCGCCAGCGCGACGATGGACCGCACTGTGAAGCTCTTGCCGCAGCCGGGACCACCCGTGAGCACGGCGACCTTGCTGGTCAGCGCGAGCTTCACGGCCTCCTCCTGGGCGGGCGCGAGGTCGGTGCCGGTCTGCGCGCGCAACCAGGTCAGTGCCTTCGTCCAGTCGACCCCGCCGAACTCGGCCAGCCGGTCGACGGACCCGGACAGCTGGCCGCGCAACTGCCCGGCGAGTGAGATCTCCGCGCGGTGGAAGGGAACCAGGTAGACCGCGACCACGGGGTCGTCGTCGCTGCCGGGCAGCAGCTCGCGGACGACACCCTCCTCCGTCACCAGCTCGGCCAGGCAGTCGATGACCGCGCCCGTGTCCACCTGGAGGATCTTGATGGCCTCCGCGATCAGCCGCTGTTCGGGCAGGTAGCAGTCACCGGCGCCGGTCGCCTCGGACAACGTGAACTGCAGGCCGGCCTTGATCCGTTGTGGACTGTCGTGCGGGATGCCGACGGCCTTGGCGATGGTGTCCGCGGTGCGGAAACCGATCCCCCACACGTCGGTGGCCAGCCGGTAGGGCTGCAGGCGCACCACGTCGATCGATCCGTCGCCGTACTGCTTGTAGATGCGGATCGCCAGTGACGTGGACACGCCGACGCCCTGCAGGAAGACCATCACCTCCTTGATGGCCTTCTGCTCCTCCCACGCGGCCGTGATCAGCTTCGTGCGCTTCGGACCCAGGTTGGGCACCTCGATCAGCCGCGCGGGCTCGGTCTCGATCACGTCCAGCGCGGTCACACCGAAGTGCTCAACGATCCGGTCGGCCAGCCGCGGTCCGATGCCCTTGACCAGGCCGGACCCGAGATAGCGGCGGATGCCCTGCACGGTGGCGGGCAGCACGGTGGTGTAGTCGTCGACGTGGAACTGCTTGCCGTACTGCGGATGCGAACCCCAGCGGCCGCGCAGCCGCAGCGACTCGCCGGGCTGCGCCCCGAGCAGTGCGCCGACCACGGTGACCAGCTCACCGGCACGGCCCGTGTCGACGCGCGCGACCGTGTAGCCGGTGTCCTCGTTGGCGTAGGTGATGCGCTCCAGGACCGCTTCCAGCACGCTGCCCGTGGAGGGCTCGCGTGCGACGACCATCAGATGAGGGTACTGATCCCGGTCAGCGCGTCGAAGGCGGCCAGCGCGGCCAGCACGAGCAGCACCGCGCCCGTCACCCGGCGGATCAGGGTGGCGGGCAGGCGGCGGATCAGCTTGCCCGCCGCGATCGCGATGCCACCGACCGCCCACAACGCCAGGGTGGCGGCGATGCCGACGCCGATCGCGTCGTTGTAGCGGGCGGCCATGTTCGCGGTGAGGATCTGCGTCAGGTCGCCCCACTCGGCGATGAAGATGACGACGAACGCCGTGCCCACGGTGCGTGCGTTGTTCGGCCGGTAGTGGGCCGCGTCCATGCCGTCGTCGTCGCCATCCTTGGCGCGGAACGACATGATCGCGCCGAGCAGGAACATCAGGGCCACCACGACCAGCACCAGACGGTGTGGCAGCAGGGTCAGCAGAACTCCGCCGACGGTGACGGCGATGGCGACGTGCACCAGGAAGGCCATGGCGACGCCGAGCCACACCAGCCCGCTGCGACCCCGGGCGGCCAGCAGCAACGACGCGAACATGGTCTTGTCCGGGAGCTCGCCGATGAAGATCACACCGAAGACGGTGGCGAGGGCGGCAAGGGACACAACTCTCCGCTTCCGACCCGCGTGGCAGCTTTCGGGGGAACGCTTCCACGCCGGCCTCGTGATGACGGTCGGTACGCGGAAGGTCTCGCCCACCCGAGCCAGAGGCCGGGCCCGGCGACCGGGCGCTATCGGCGCCAGTGTGTCGATCCACCGGATGGAGGGCTACTCCCCTTCAACACGACCACCATACCGAATGCGTCGGCGCCATCACAGTGAGACACGCAACAGGTGCCGGTTACGGGTCCTGACCAGCTAGAATACCCACATGGGACATGGCGTGGAGGGTCGCGACACCCCGCCGGCACGCCTCGACCCGGACGACGCGGCGACAATCGCCGCCACCCTGCAGGCGCTGGCCACCCCCAGCCGGCTGCTCATCCTGACCAGGCTGCGACGCAGTCCGTGTGCGGTGGGTGAACTGGCCGAGGCCGTCAGCATGGAGCAGTCCGCCGTGTCCCACCAGCTACGCCTGTTACGCGCGCTGGGCCTGGTCAGCGGTACTCGCGACGGCCGACGCATCGTATACAGCCTGTACGACAACCACGTCGCGATGTTGCTGGACGAAGCCATCTATCACGTGGAGCACCTGCGATTGGGCGTTCGCGACGAGCCGGGCGCGGCCGGTTAGTCCGAAGTGGACGCGAAGGACGAGAGGATGTCATGACCACGACTCACGACGCCGACCGCACCGTCGCTCCGCCGGAGCTGCGCCTGCCGGTCGTGGTCCAGACCATCCTGTTCAGCCAGTTCCGGCCCGCACTGCTGCCTGTGGTGCGCCGCTACTGGGGCGACGTCTTCACGGTCCGCATGGCGCCGGGCGACCGCAAGCTGGTGATGCTCGCTCGCCCGGAGGACATCAGGACTGTGTTCACCGGTCCCGCCACGGTGTTCCACGCGGGCGAGGGCAACGCGATCCTCGGCCCCGTGATGGGTCGGCACTCGGTGCTGCTGGTGGACGAGGACGAGCACCGGCGGGTGCGCAAGCTGCTGATGCCCGCTTTCCACGGGGCCGCGCTGCGTGGCTACGCCGACCTGGTGGCCCGGCTTTCGGCGGCCGAGGTCGCCACCTGGCCGACGGGCACCCCGTTCCGGTCGCACCGGCGGATGCACTCGCTGACTCTGGAGATCATCCTGCAGGTCGTGTTCGGCGTGACCGACGCGGCGCGGCTGGCCGCGCTGCGTCCGCTGGTCCGGCACATCGCGTCCATCGGCACGCTGACCATGCTCGGCTACTTCTATCCGCGGTTGCAGAGTGTCGATCCGTGGCGACGGTACGTGGCCACGCAGCGGCGGCTGGACGCCCTGCTGTACGCCGAGATCGCCGAGCGAAGGAAGGCGGGCGACCTCGCGGCGCGGGACGACGTGCTGTCCCGGTTGCTGCGCACGTCCGACGACGGCGACGCGCTGACCGACGCCGAGCTGCGCGACCAGCTCGTCACGCTGCTGCTGGCCGGCCACGAGACCACGTCGACCGCGCTGGCCTGGGCCATGCACGAACTGGCGCGGCGGCCCGCCGCGCAACGGCGGGCCCAGCGGGCGGCCGACGAGCACGACGACGAGTACCTCACAGCTGTGGCAAAGGAAACGCTCAGGTTGCGGCCGGTCATCTATGAGGTGGCACGGAAGTTGACCGAAGCCGTCGACGTCGGTGGCTACCGGCTGCCCGCCGGAGTCGTTGCGGCACCCGCGATCGGGCTGGTCCAGGCCGATCCGCAGCACCATCCCGATCCGGACGGGTTCCGGCCGGAGAGGTTTCTGGACGGCCAACCCCCGGCGAACACCTGGATTCCCTTCGGCGGCGGGGTGCGGCGCTGTCTGGGTGCCGGGTTCTCGCTGCTGGAGTCGGCCACCGTGCTGGGTGAGGTGTTGCGTCGCTTCGACATCCGGCCCGACCAGCGACGACCGGAACGGCCGCACGCCCACAACATCACGCTGGTGCCCTCACGTGGTGCGCGCATCGTCGTGACCCCCCGATCGTGAGGGTCCGACAACTGCCCTGAACAGGCGATTCGTAACGACCAGACAACCAATTCGATGAACCGTGAGAACGTTGCGCGCGTCGATAGTGGAAAGGACCCGAGAGCGGCGTCACACTCGGAGCATCGGGCCGTCAAGACAACGAGTCGGGGCAACGAGGGCACGAACCGGATCAGTTGGAAGGCCGTGATCATCATGTCGGAGCCTGCCGAGGCGACCAGTTCGCCCACGGACGGATGGCCAGGACTGCTCGCGCACTACCGTGAGTCAGCGGTGCTGGTGCTCGTCAGTCACCAATGCGTCGGCACCCTGTGTGTTTCCTGTGGCCAGCAGTGGCCGTGCCGAGCCGCGTGCGCCGCGGAGCAGACGCTGGAGCTGTAGTCACTTCAGCTCGGCGCTGGTCTTGTGCAGCAGGCGTCGCGCCACGATGAGTAGCTGGATCTGTTGCGTACCTTCGAAGATGTCGAGGATCTTCGCGTCGCGGGCCCACTTCTCCAGCAGGCTGTGCTCGGAATAGCCGAGGGTGCCTGCCAGTTCGACACATCGCAGCGCGACGTCCGTGGCCGTCCGGCCGGCTTTGGCCTTCGCCATCGACGCCTGCAGTGAGTTGGGTTGCGCGTTGTCAGCCATCCAGGCGGCTTGCAGTGTCAGCAGATACGCGGCCTCGTAGTCGGCCTCCAGGGCCAGATAGGTCGCCACGGCAGCCGATTGGCTGTTCGCGGGCCGGTCGTAGTCGACGGAAACGCCGGCCTCGGCCAGCAGCGCCGCCGTCTCCTCCAAGGCGGCCCGCGCGACGCCGACCGCCATCGCGGCCACCAGCGGGCGTGTGTTGTCGAACGTCTGCATGACACCGGCGAACCCACCACCCGCCGCGATCTCCGGGTCGCCCAACAGATTCTCGGCGGGCACGCGCACGTCGTCGAGCCGGAAGTGGGCCGTGTCGGACGCCTTGATCCCGAGCTTGTGTTCCAATCGGACCAGCTCGAAACCGGGCGTGCCCTTCTCGACCACAAAGGACTTGATGGCGGCGCGGCCCTGCTTGCGGTCCAACGTCGCCCACACGACGACCGCGTCCGCGCGTTCGCCGGCGGTCACGAAGATCTTCTCCCCGTTGAGGACGTACTCGTCGCCATCGCGCACGGCCGTCGTGCGGATGGCCGCGGAGTCCGAACCGGTGTCCGGTTCGGTGATCGCCATCGCGGCCCACTTGCCCGCGAACCGGCGCAACTGCTCGTCGTCGGCGACCGACGCGATGGCCGCGTTGCCCAGACCCTGGCGCGGCATGGACAGCAGCAGGCCGACGTCGCCCCAGCACATCTCGATGGTGCCCAGCACGGTGGCGAGGTTGCCGCCGTTGCGCACGCCGGCCGACTTCGTCTTCTTCTCGCCACGCACGCCCGCCGCACCCGCACCGCCCGAACCGGACGCGTTGAGGCCGTCGATGAGCGCGGCCAGCATGTCCAGCTCGACCGGATAGGTGTGCTCGGCCTTGTCGTACCTGCGCGAGTTCGGCCGGAAGATCTCCGCTGCCGACCGGTGGGCCTGGCCGACCAGCAGGGACAGCTTCTTCGGCACTTCGAGGTTGATCACGGCTGATCCCTTCTCACACCAGTACGACGCCCTCGGCGACACCGACCGCCCGCAGGTCCCGGTACCAGCGCTCCACCGGATGGTCCCTGACGTAGCCGTGGCCGCCGAGCAGTTGCACGCCGTCGCTACCGATGGCCATTCCCTTGTCCACGCACAGTTTCCTGGCCAACCCGGCCTCCCGGGCGTACGAGCGGCCCTGCTCGGCGCGGCTCGCCGCCCGGTACGTGAGCAGGCGCATGCCCTCCAGCTCGATGCCGATGTCGGCCACCCGGAACGCCACGCCCTGCCGGTGGCTGACCGGTTCGCCGAACGCGACCCGCCCGTTGACGTAGGGCACCACGTAGTCCAGCACCGCCTGGGCGGTGCCGACGGCCAGCGCACACCAGCCCAGCCGCGACAGCCGGACGCACTCCGCGTATATCTCGGGCGTACCGCCGCCGAGCAGCGCGCTCTCCGGTACGGCGACGTGGTCGAGCAACAGCCTGCCCATGCCTGCCGCGCGCAGGCCCATCGCGGGATCGGACTCGACGGCCAGGCCCGCGGACTCGACCACGAACAGCGCGGGACCGCGACCTTCCAGATCCGCCGCGACCACGAACAGCTCGGCGGCCGATGCCCTGGGCACCAACGACTTCACGCCGTCCAGGACGAAACCGCCGGACGTCCGGTGAGCCTTGGTGCGCAGGGTGAACGGGTCGAACAGCGGCCGCGGTTCCAGGATGGCGAGCGCTGCGGCGGGCGGGTTGTCGCCGACGAACGCGGGTAGATAGGTGGCCTGCTGGTCGGCATCACCCCACAGCGCGAGCGCGCCGCTCACCGCTGCGGGCGCCAGGCACGCGACGGCCAGGCCCATGTCACCGCGGGCCAGCGCCTCGGCGACCAGCACCGACGTCACGGTCGACCGCTCGGTCGCGACACCACCCAGCGACTCGGGCACGCCCAGCAGCGGGATGCCCAGCTCGGCGGCCGTGCCGAACACCTCGGGCGGTGCCTCGCACGCCTCGTCGGCGGCCGCCGCCTTCGGGCGCAGCTGCTCCTGCGCGAACTCGGTGACGGCGTCAGTGATCATCCGTTGGTCGTCGGTGGGCGTGAGATCGAGCAGGCCACGCTCCTCGCCCGCGGGCAGCCGGGCCGGCTGGCCGAGCCGGCTGGCGGCCTGGAACGTGCGCCCTGCCGCCGCCGCGGCGCGGAAACCGGTGCGGGTGGCCTCGTAGACGGCCCGCTCTGCCGGTGCCCGCAGGCCGAGCCTGCCCAGCACCCGGACGCCTGCCAGCTGGTTGAGCAGCCGGAGCCCGATGCTCATCGGGTCGCGCCCCTGCTGTCGGTTGCCCTGCGCGGTCACGGCCACCCCGTCCCGTCGGTCGTTGGCTACCGCACAGTATACCTACTGGCGAGTAAACAACCGGCGCGGATCGGGGTGGCCGTGCGGCGGGACCCGGTCAGCTGGTGGCGGCCTCGGCCTCACCTTCTGATTTGTCGGATTTGTGCATCTTGGCCTTGATGACACCCAGCGGGCTGGCGACCTCCTCCAGCGACTTGCCTTCGGCCGACACACCGAAGAACACGGCGATGAGGCCACCGATGATCATGATCACGGCCCCGGTGATGTAACCGATGAACAGCTTGCCGAAGTCCGGGTGGTTCTTGTCGATCAGCGAGCCGTAGAACACCGTGGCGAGCGCGCCGACGATCTGGGCGATGGAGAAGAACACCGCGATCGCCTTCGCCCTGACCTCCTGCGGGAAGATCTCGCTCACCGTGAGGTAAGCCGCGCTCGCCCCCGCCGACGCGAAGAAGAAGATGATCACCCAGGCCAGTGTCTGGGTTGCCGCCGTGAACACCTGCGCCTTGAACAGGAACGCGCTGACGGCGAGCAGCACACCGGCGATCAGGTAGCTGCCGGAGATCATCTTCTTGCGGCCGACCGTGTCGAACAGCGGTCCGAGCACGAGTGGGCCGACCAGGTTGCCGATGGCGAACGCGATGCCGTACAGCGCTGCCGAACCGTTCACGTGGAAGAAGACGGTCAGCACGATCGTGTAGCTGAAGAAGATGGCGTTGTAGAGGAAGGACTGCGTGACCATCAGGCCGAGACCGAGGATGGCCCGTGGCCGGTAGTCCCGCAGCAGTACGATCAGCAGTGCGAAGTAGCCGGTCTTGTCCGCGGGCCTGACCTCGATCGCCCGGCTCTCGTCCACCGGTGTCAGCTTGCCGCCTGCCGCCTCGACCTCCCGTTCGATCCCGGCGATCGTCGCCTCGGCCTCCTCGGCGCGCCCGTGCATCAACTGCCAGCGAGGGCTCTCCGGCAGGTTGCGGCGCACGTAGATGATGACCACTGCCAGCACCGGCCCGAGCAGGAAGCCCAGCCGCCAGCCGAGGCTCGGCTGGATCGCGGTGAGGAAGATGAAGGTGGCGAGCGAACCGAGGATCGCGCCTGCCCAGTAGGTGCCGTTCACGGCGATGTCGATCCGGCCGCGGTGGCGGGCCGGGATCAGTTCGTCGATCGCCGAGTTGATGGCCGCGTACTCACCGCCGATGCCCATACCGGCGATGATGCGGGTGGCGTAGAGGAACGCGACCCAGCCGGCACCGGCTCCCGCTGTCGCCGCGCTCAGGCCGCTACCGATCAGATAGACGCCCAGCGTGATCATGAAAAGCTTCTGGCGGCCCCACTTGTCGGCCAGGTTGCCGAAGAACAGCGCGCCGATGACCTCGCCGATCAGGTAGACGGTGGCGATGCCCGCCGCTCCCGCAGCGGACAGGTTCAGCGTGTCCGGTTTGGTCAGCACGCCTTCGATCGAGCTGGCCACACTGATCTCCAGGCCGTCCAGGATCCATGCGACGCCGAGGGCCATGACGAGCCTGGTGTGGAAGGACGACCACGGCAGCCGGTCGATGCGGGCCGGAATCAGACTTCGGACGGTTCCGCTGGTGTCCCGCTGGGCTGTAGTCACGTCAGCACCCCCACCTTCTGCGCGTTACACAACTGGACGGTGATGGTAGTCACACACCACCCCCGCCAAAGTAATGTTCCACGTTGCGCGAGCCTTCAAGCATTTCGGCCCGGCCGCCGTCTGGACCACGCTCGTGGCACGATGAACACAAGGTCCACGGATGGCTCTCGGATAGCCGTGGGTAGCTGGAGGAGGTCACGTGACCGGTACGGCCGGGGACTGGCTGCCTGATGCGGCGCGGGCCCGTCTGGCCAGGTACGACGCGGTCGGTCTGAAGACCTCGCTGCTGTCGGTCGCGGGCACCGTGGGTGTCGAATCGGTCGGACTGCACCCGGTCGCCGAGGTGATGGGCTGCATCGTGCAGAACATCGGGTGGACCGGTGGTCTCAATTACGGGATGGGCGGTTTCGTCGGTTCCGTGAGTTTCCAGCCTTACGTCGACGCGCTTTATCACGGTTTTGACACGGCACTCGCTCGGATGACGACCGAGGCCAAGGCGATGGGCGCCGACGGGATCGTCGGCATCCGGCTGACGCGCTCACGACTGGGCGAGAACAGCCAGGAGTTCGTCGCGCTGGGCACGGCCGTCCGGGCGGACTCCAGCCGTCGGCCGAGGCGGTTGTTCACCACCGAACTGGCAGGCCAGGACGTGGCGAAACTGATGCAGGCGGGCTGGGTGCCGGTGCGGATCGCCATCGGGATCGCCGTGGAGAGTCAGTTCCTGGACTGGGCCAGCCGGTCGCAGATGACGATGATGGCGGGCAATACCGAGGTCACCGCCTACACCCAGCTGATCAACCGGACCCGGGCCAAGTCCCGGCAGAGTTTCGCCTCGCACGCGCGCGGCACCAGGGCGGACGGCGCGATCGTGGCCAGCATGAGCCTGCGGTCGTGGTCGCAGGAGGCCGGCAACGCTCCGCTGCTGTGCGCCGAAGCGTCCGTGTTCGGCACCACCATCGCCCGGTTCCACACCGGTCAGCGGGCGCCGACCAAGGCGCTGAAAATCATGCCGCTACGCCAGGCGGGTCAGCAGTAGGAGCGAGAGTTGATGACGGATCCGCGGATGGAGAACCGATGAGCAGTGCCGAGGTCGACGGACAGAGCATCCCTGAGGACGCGATGCGCCGGCTCGCCGAGATGAAGCCCGGGCAGAGCACCACGCTGTTCACGTCGGACCTGTCCGTCAACGAGTTCCTGCTGGTCCGCGAGGCCGGGCTTCCGCCCGCTGGGGCTGGTGCTGGGTTCGAGCATCTACCACGTCGGCTTCCAGGTCGGCCGGTGGGGCAAGAACCAGGAGTTGGACATGCTGTCCAACGCCATGTACCACGCCCGCGAGCTGGCGATGTCCCGGATGGAGGCCGAGGCGGACGTGCTCGGCGCGGACGGGATCGTCGCCGTGCGGCTGGAGATCGAGTTCAAGGAGTTCGGCAACGACCTGGCCGAGTTCATCGCGATCGGCACCGCGGTCAAGGCCGAGGAACCGGGCTCCTGGCGCAACAACACCGGCAAGCCGTTCACCTCCGACCTCAACGGCCAGGACTTCTGGACGCTCGTGCAGGCCGGTTATGCACCGCTGGGCATGGTCATGGGGTCGTGCGTCTATCACATCGCGCACCAGCGGTTCTTCCAGGCGATCGGCAACATCGGCCAGAACGTCGAGGTCCCGCAGTTCACCGAGGCCCTCTACGACGCCCGGGAACTGGCCATGAGCCGGATGCAGGCCGAGGCCGAGGCATTGCAGGCCGAAGGCATCGTCGGTGTCCAACTGCTGTCGCTGCCGCACCGGTGGGGCGGGCACACCACGGAGTTCTTCGCGATCGGCACCGCGGTCCGACCGCTGCGGGCCGACCACACGATCGCCAAGCCGCAGCTCGTGCTGCCGTTGGTCGACTCGTGACCGGTAAGGAACTAGGCCCGGCGTGGGACATGCACGTGGTGATCGCCGCGCTGCGCGCGGACCGGTCGGACGTCGAGTCCTACACCAGGGTCCTCACCCACACGCTCGGTGACGCGCTGCCCGAGGGCATGGTCGAGGTGGAGTACCGGCGCAGCATGGGCGACCGGATGTCCGGCAGGCCCGGCCAGGCCATCGCGGTGACGGTGCACGGCCGCGAACGCCAACTCGAGCTGCGGCAAGGCAAGCGCGGGGTCGACGCCGAGGTCAAGACGGTCGTCCGGGACGTCGTGATCAGCCGCAAGTCCATCGGCATCGACGAGTGGCTGACACTGCTGGCCGAGGAGATCCGCAAGCTGGCCGAGCATGACGCGGCGGCCAGGGAGGCACTCTCCCGGCTGCTCGGTCCCTGACCCGACAACGACGGCTGCCCGGTCCCAGACCCGACAACGACGGCTGCTCGGTCCCCAGGACCGGGCAGCCGTAGCTCGTCGTAGGTCAGATCAGGTCGAGGCGGCTGGCCGCGGTGCGCAGCCGGGCCAGCGCTCGGTGCTGGGCGACGCGGACCGCGCCGGGCGTCGAGCCCACGGCGTCCGCGGTCTCCTCGGCCGACAGGCCCACGACCACCCGCAGCACCAGGATCTCCCGCTGCTTGGCAGGCAGCACCTGCAGCAGCTCGGCCATCCTGGTGGTCATCTCGACGCGCATCGCGCGCTGCTCCGGGCCCGCTTCCAGCTCCGGCTCGTCCGGCACCTCGGCAACCGGTTCCGCGCGGTTTCGAGCGGCCGCCCGGTGGGCATCCGCTACCTTGTGCGCCGCGATTCCGTAGACGAACGCGAGGAACGGGCGACCCTGATCCCGGTAGGTGGACAGGGCCGTCAGCACGGCCAGGCACACCTCCTGCGCGACGTCGTCGGCGGAAGCGAACGAACGCTCCTGGCGACCGACCCTCGCGCGGCAGTACCGGACGATCAGCGGGCGCACATAGCCGAGCAGACGCTCGACGGCGGCACGCTCACCCGCCACCGCGGCGGCGACCACCAGCGCCAGATCGACGTCCACGACGGACGACACAGTGGAACCGGCCACGGTGTCCACCGCCGTCAGGCGTGGCAGCGCAGCGGCCAACGGTTCATTGACTACAAGTTCGGTCATACCGGCCCCCAACCTTACCGAACGAATCCCCCGACTCCGTCGCCGTCGCGGCTGTCCCGCGGCGACCCGGAGCCTTAGCTACCAGTGCAAACGGCAAGTACCCATCCGCCGACCGTGTCGCTGGACAGGCGACTCGGACGATCGGACCCGACACTGGCACTGGCATCACCTCGTACCCCTCTCGACAGGTCCTGCCGTCGAACCTGCCGGGCGTCACAGAGCGTACCCCCCCACGTGTGTGGCAAGCCATACTTACTCGTCAGGAACGTACGCGGAGTCACGACGATTTGGGTGCGTTGTCCGGCCGGCCCTGTCATATTGCGACCGGGTATCCAATAAGGGCCCTTCTGCGTCGCCGATTGACAACGGTCCCGACACGGACATTTACCACTGCCCCTCACCCGTAGCGGGGATATCCGCAATGCGTGCCCGGCCCGTCATGGTCCGTGATCGAACTGAACGCTCCCGTTCCGGTGAGCGCACCTTGACCAGGGGATGTGCCCCTGCTCGACGGTACGTCACGGGTAGCGCCGGACCAGTCACCAACGGTGAGTGGAACAGGGTCTCGCCATTCGCGACGACGCACCGGACGGGCCCGACACAGCGCGCCGTTCACCCGATCCAGTTCGACCACGGGTGAACCTGGGTGTACCGCGTTGCGAAGACCGCGACAAATACTGGACATTCTCACAATGGGAACTGGTAAGGCCCGTAAACGTCGCTAACTGGCAACTTCGGCGCAGCAGGATGTACGGATAAATCAGCCCGGTGCGGACGCACCGGGCTGATCGTTCCGTCAGACCGCCGAACCGAAGGCCACGACGAGCCGGGCAGGGCCGCGCAGGTTCACGTGCGGGCGGTAGCGCAGGGACTCGACGTCCAGCTCCGGGTCCGTGATGCGACCGGCGAACGCGGACAGCGCCACGGTGGCCTCCAGCCGGGCCAGCGGCGCTCCCAGGCAGAAATGCGCGCCCGCGGCGAAGGACAGGTGCTGGCGGGCGTCCCTGGTGATGTCGAACCGGTCCGGGTCGGCGAACACGGCGGGGTCGCGGTTCGCGGCCCCGAGCAGCATCAGCAGCACGCCGTCGGTGGGCGTTACGACGTCCCCGACCTGCGTCGGGCGCCGCACCACCCGCGTGGTCAGCTGCACCGGCGGGTCGTAGCGCAGCACCTCCTCGACGGTGCCCGCGACGAGCGCCGGGTCGGCCCGCAGCAGGGCCAGCTGGTCAGGGTTGCGCAGCAGCGCGAGCACGCCGTTGGCGATCAGGTTGGCCGTGGTCTCGTGGCCTGCCACCAGCAGCAGCGTGCACGTCGAGATCAACTCGGCCTCGGTGAGCTGGTCGCCCTGCTCCTCGATCAGCACCAGCCGGGACAGCAGGTCCTCGCCGGGCGCACGGCGGCGGGTGGCGATGAGTTCGGCGAAATAGGCCTGGAAGTCGCGCTGAGCCTTGTCGATCTCGTCGACCTCGGCCGGGTCGGTGACCGCCATGACCGGGTCCAGGCCACGGACCAGCCACCGCGACCATTCCTCGAACCGGCCATGGTCGGCCTCGGGCACGCCGAGCAGCTCGCTGATCACGCGGACCGGCAGCGGGTAGGCGAGCTGGCTGACGATGTCGACCGAACCCGTCGGCGCGAACTCGGCGAACTGGTCGTCGATGATCTGCCGGATCCGCGGTTCCAGTCCGGCGATCACCCTGGGCGTGAACGCCTTGGACACCAGCCTGCGTAACCGGGTGTGGTCGGGCGGGTCGAGTGAGAGGAACGACGCGGCGCCGCGCTCGTCCTCGGCACGGTCGAACCGGCGCGGCAGCAGCGTCCGGCTGCGGTCACTGCTGTACGTGGGGTCGCGCAGGATCGTGGTGCATCGCGCGTGCGTGCCGAGGACGGTGATCGCGCCGTCCATGATCGGAAAGGGCCCGGCGTCGCGCAGCTGGGCGAACAAGGGGTACGGGTCCGGCCGGTTCGCGGGATCGAACAGCGCACCCAGGGTGCCCTGGTGTGTCGTGGTCACGTGTTTCACACTGGGGGTTGAACCATGGTTCAAGTCAAGCGCTGCTGGAGGAATCACCGATGCTGACGATCGGCCAACTCGCCAAGGCCACCGGCGTGCCCACGTCGACCATCCGGTTCTGGGAACGGCGCGGGCTGCTCGCACCGCAGACCAGGCTGGCAGGCCAGCGCCGCTACGGCGAGGACGCCACCCACCAGGTCGGGCTGTTGCTGCTGTGTCAGGACGCGGGTTTCACGCTGGCCGAGATCCAGCGGATGATCGCGCAGCGCGCCACCGATCCGTCCACGTGGCGGCAGCTCGTCGAGGACAAGATGGTGGACGTGCAGAGCAGCCTGGCGAAGCTGCACAAGGCCTACGAGCTGCTGACGCACGCGCTGGACTGCCACCACGACGACATCCTGAGCTGCCCGGACTTCCAGGAAGCGGTCCGGCACCGGGTGGCCGGCGCTCCCGCGGCTCCTACAGCGAACGACCTTCCCGCACGCGTCGGGTGACCTGGCGTTCCGCGACGAACGACAGGAACGGGATGGTGCCCGACACCAGTACGAGCAGCGTGCCCCCGATCGACCAGCGCGCCCGCAGGGCCAGGTCGATGGCGATGGCCAGGTAGATCATGTAGAGGAACCCGTGCAGCGGGCCGACGATCTCGGCCATCTGTGGGTGGTGGAAGCCCCAGTCCAGCACCGTGGCCACGCACAGCAGCAGCAGACCGCACCCGACCGTGTAGGCGATCACGCGGTAGCGACCCAGGGCAGCATTGATGCGCTGCGTGCGCAGGTCAGTGGCGGACACGGTGGCGGCCTCAGCCGGCATGACGTTGCTCCCGATCAGCGAGTTGGGCGAGGTAGTGGTTGTAGGCCAGCAGCTCCTGGTCCTCTTCGCCCTCGTAGTCCATCGTGCTCTTCTGCGTGTAAGTCAGGCGTGGGTCCACGTGCGTCCGCTCAGCGATGTTCGCGGGGGCCCCGGGGTCCTGACGCTGCTCCGGCACCAGCTGCTCGGCGGCCCGGTCGAGGTCACGCTCGTGTTGGGCGGCCCTGCCGATGCGCCAGAACATGAAAGCGGGGAACACGCCGAACAGCGGCCACTGCAGCACGTAGCCGAGGTTCTGCAGGGTGCCGCTGGACGAGGTGTAGCGCGTCCACTGCCACCAGGCCAGCAGGCCTCCGCCGACCACCGCCAGAAGACTGACGCCGATGATGGCCAACGCACGCGAGCCGAAGAACCGGTGCACGTAGGCGACGCTAGCACCGGGGGCCTGGTGACCTGCGTCGCAGTCGCCGCCAGTCGGCCGGCAAGGTCGATGGACCGGTCAGTGAGAGGTCGCGTCCAGCGCGCCGAACGCCTGCCGGGCGTAGGTGTCGGCGAGGCCGAAGACCTTCTGGCCGTACTGGTCGGAGTCGTTGTAGGACAGCAGTCCCGACCACCAGCCCGCGGGCGTGCCCATGTCCCGGCCACCGACGCACAGATACCGCGCGGCGGCCAGCGCGGCGTCGTCGATGTTCTCCGGGTCCGGGTGGCCGGCACCCATCGCGTCGGCGCCGTAGCCGGCCCACGTGCTCGGCAGGAACTGCATGGGGCCGACGGCACGGTCGAACCGCGGGTCGCCGTCGAACCGGCCGCCATCGGAGTCCGGGATGTCGCGGACACCGCCGGTGCCGTTCAACGGGACGCCGACGACCGGCTGCGACTCCTCGCCGTTGGCCAGCAGATGAGCACCGCCGAATTGACCGTGGTCGGACTCCACGCGCCCGATACCGGCCAGCGTGGCCCAGGAGAGGTGGCACTGCGGCTCGGCCGTCCTCATGGCCAGCTCCGCGTTGCCGTAGGCGCGCAGGGCGGGCACCGGGATGGCCGTGGCGCCGGTGACCTCGCTGGCCCAGGCGTCCAGCGACGTGGGTCGCCGCTGCGGCACGTCGGCCGCGGTGAGACTCACCGGGACCGCCGAACCGGGTTCGACCTGAGCAGCCTTCACCTGCAGGGCAGGGATGTCCGCGGTGGTCAGGCTCGGTGTCGGCGTGGTTGCCCGAGTGAGGCCCCAGACGCCTGCCGCTCCGACGACGAGTACCGCGCTGACGACGGCCAGCCGATGAACTACACCGAACCGGATTCGCCTGCTCGCCTGCTGCGTCGCCACCTGGGATGCCTCGGGGATCGTGCCGATCCCTGCGGCGGGTCCGGCCGGAACTACGTCACCAGGTCCAACGACCGGCCTACCGGGTGGTTACGGACTGGTAGGCCGAATCGTCGACTGGTGTCCGGCTCGGGTCAGGCCACGCCGTCCCGGCGCTGCCTGCGCAGCCGTGCCACGCACCACGCGGCGGAGCTGCCGCGACGCAGGTGCTCGAGCACGGTGTAAGGGCCAAGATGCCGCGCAAGGTCCGCGGGGCTCAGGCCGGCAGCGCGATAGTCCAACGCGCGCTGGTCGAGCGGGCTGATACCGGCGTCCCACCAAGCGGCGGCGTCGCCGATCGTGCCCACGAGCTGCCAACAGGTGGCAGCGCTGGCGAGCAAGTCCTCCGGTACACCCGGCAGCCGGTCGCGCATCGCGGCGATGTATGCCGGGTCAGCCGACTCGACCGAGAGCAGCGTGCCGGTCCCCGTCCTGCCGCGCTGACCGGGGATACCCGGTGCGGCAACCGAAGACTCGGCCAACCAAGCTGTCGCGAGCTGGCTCGCCTCGGTGAGTTCGACGTCCTGGGACCGTTCCACGGTCCACTGGTGGATCAGCTCGTCGACCCCGTGGTCCTCGACCATCCATGCCTCCTCGGCGGGCTGATGATCAGTTGATGGGCGCACCGTATGACGCGGGACCGACAGTGCGCTAGACCTCAGTTGCCGACCAAGCCCGTTACCAGGGTGTTATGTGCAACTTTCCACCCGGACGGTCCAACGAGGGGGTCCGCCGGCGCGAACCGTGACTGAGCGTGATCATGGTTCTGCGGGCACGCCGAACCACCTGACCGGCGCACATCACCGGACATGCCGGGTTGCCGTCAGGCGAACAACGAACGGACGAACGTGATGATCGACTCGGCGCCATCCTTCAACCAGGTGAGCACCGTGTCGACCACATTGGCCGACTCCGTCGGCTGGGTGATCAAGAAGAACAGCACGAACGCGACCACCAAGAGCAGGATGAGTTTCTTCGCGTTCACCAGTCCATACTCCGTCCCGCTGCCTGGGCGGGTGGACGACCACCGTGCCCTGGAGCCGTCACCTCCGCCATTGACCTCATGGTCCCCCGGGTGGGTGCAAATCGGCCGAAAATCACGCGAATGGCCGGTAAGCGCCGCTGAACGATGGCCACGACCGCACCCGGGCGCGCACCCCGGCCAACGACCGCCCTGGTGGACGGCACAACGGTACTGGACGGTGATCCTCTTAAGCGAGGACCTGTCACATGAGCGGTGCGTGTCGCGCCTCGGGCGTGTGGAACTCGGCTGGCTGAATCGCCTGGTCCTGATGGGGGGCAGGGCGGCGGTTCGAGTTGCGTGCCCAAGTGAAACAGGCCAAGGGGACTTTCGGCCGGTTCGGCGCGTCGGCGGGTGTACACACAGCTACCGGCGAGTTCACAATCTGCTGACTCAACACGCCCGTGGTGTCGGACCTGGTGGGCAAACGATGGGGAGCGGCTGGTGGCCTGCTCAGTGGCTGTCGGCCGACCCGGTGCCGAAGGGAGACTCCCGACGACGGGGAGCGGATGTCCGGACCGGATATCCGGAGCGGGTCAGGCGCCGGTGACGAGGGTGACGGCGCGGTGGGCGGCGGTGCGGACGCGCGGGATCGGGTCCTGTTGGAGGGCGGCGACGGCTTCGAGCGCATCGCCGAGGCGGTGTCGGGCGATGACTTTGGCCGCCATCTCACGAACGCGCCAGGCGTCGTCGCGGGTTGCGGTGAGGATGGCGGGCAGCGCGTCGTCGTCCCAGACGTGCAGGAGACCGCGAGCGGCCCAGACGCGAGGCCAATAGCCGGATCGCCCGCCTTCGGCACCGGCCAGTACCTGGTCGGCGGCAGGCCCGGCAAGCGCGACGATGAGCGAGTCGTCGACATCTCGCCCGGACAGCAGTGCGACGCAGCCGGCCACCACGCCAGCCCGCCCCCGCCGACCGCACTCAGCCTCGACGCTCTCCCGAGGCGTCACTCCCCACACGCCCACCACGCCAGCCAGCATCAAGGCCGCAGCCATCCGACGCAAGCCACGAGAGACCCGACATGACCGCTGAGCGGCCAACAAGCCACACCGCCGCCAGCCGAGCGCAATCACCGCAAGCTGCCGCCGACGAGCCCGCCCCGGGAGCAACGGCGGTCCCGCCCGAGCATGCCTGCTACGCCGTCCACTCAGGTCCCGCCCGAGCATGCCCTGCCATGCCGACCACTCAGCGGCCAAGACACCCAGCCCGCCACCAGACGCCGCGGCGCGACCACCCAACGGTCGACGCCCCAGGGCATCGGCATCCATGCTGCGCGTCTTGACCTCCGAATGGTCAACATGCAGACAGGGCCGGAGCCGCAGCATCTCGCCCATCGAACGGCCAACACTGCCGACACAACGCCGAACCAACACCAGGCCGACGCTCCGGCCACCGAACGGCCAACACACGAACCACCGCCGCAGTACGCGACATGACCTCTGGATGGCCAACACGACATTCGAGGTCTCATGTCGACCGCTCAAGGGCCATCCGGCACGCCACCGGGCGGACCCGCGACTCGGCCGCCAGACGGCCAACTTGCCAACCACCCGCGACTCAGCCGCCAGACGGCCAACTTGCCGACAACCCGCGACTCAGCCGCCAGACGGTCAGCGTGCCAGGAACCCGCTATTCGACACCTCGCTACTCGACCGCCGAATGGCCGACACGCAGCACGCGCCACAGGGCGCGACGCCCTTGGCCACCAGACGGTCGACACACCAGGAACCCGCCATTCGACACCTCGCTACTCGACCGCCGAATGGCCGACACGCAGCACGCGCCACAGGGTGCGACACCCTTGGCCACTGAATGGCGATCACAGGCCGCGTCGGCGTTCGAGAGACTCGCGAGTCGACCATCCGATGGCGAGCACGCCGGTCTCCACCGGGGCCGAGACCCGACTCGGCCGGCGAATGGCCAACACAACGCATCCAGCACCTCGCCGGTCCGCCGTAGAAGGGACGACTCGACGACCGGCGCGGCCCAGATCACCACACGGCCACTGAATGGCCAACACAATCCGCCCGACACCACAAGCCGGCCATTGAATGGACGACACGTGAACCACGACAGCCAAAACCCGCCACCCGGCCAGCACAGCCTGCCCAACACGACACGCCGACCATCAAACGGGCGACACACCATCACCAACCACGACAGCATCACCAACCACGACGCAGCACTAACCACGACAGCATCACCAACTACGACGGCAGCACCAACTACGACAGCCAAAACCGCCAGTCGACCGGCGAATGCCCAACACAACCCGTCCAACACAAGCCGGCCACTGAACGGACGACATACGGCCCAGCGCCCCGCCAACTCTTGTTGGCCGTTAATCGGTCGGCTACCGCGTGACTGTGCCGTTCGCTTTCAGCGCAGCTATTTCCGCCGTTGTCAGGCCCAGGTCCGCGAGCACCGATTCCGTATCAGCCCCAGGAGCGGGCGGCGGGCTCGGCGTTGCCGCCGGCGTACGGTCGAAGCGCGGCGACGGGGCGGGTTGAACCACCCCGGCTACCTCGACGAACGTGTGCCGGGCGGCGTTGTGCGGATGGTCGGCGGCTTCCCACGGACTCAGTACCGGCGTCAGGCACGCATCGGTACCCTCCGCCAGCTTCGCCCACTCATCACGCGGCCGAGACGCGATCCGCTTCGTCAGCACTTCCCGGACAGCGGGCCAGTTCGCCGGGTTGAGCCGGTCCGGCAACGACCCCGCGTCCAAGTCCAGCACCCGCAACAGATCCGCCCAGAACCGCTGCTCGATCGCCCCCACCGCCACGTACCGCCCATCGGCGGCCTCGTACGTGTCGTAAAAGGGAGCCCCGCCGTCCAGCAAGTTCGCCCCACGCGAACCGCCCCACAACCCGGCCGCGCGCAGCCCGTGCAAGTGCGTCGTCAGCAAAGCGGCCCCGTCGACCATCGCCGCGTCCACCACCTGGCCACGCCCCGACGACGACCGCTCGTACAACGCCGCCAGCACGCCCATCGCCAGCAACAACCCACCGCCGCCGAAGTCCCCCACCAGGTTCACCGGCGGCACAGGCTTCTGATCCGCCGGGCCGATCGCTCCCAGCGCGCCCGCGATGCCGATGTAGTTGATGTCGTGCCCGGCGGTGGGCGCCATGGGGCCGTCCTGGCCCCAGCCCGTCATCCGCCCGTACACCAGCCGCGGATTCCGTGCCAGACACTCGTCCGGACCCAATCCCATCCGCTCGGCCACACCCGGCCGGAATCCCTCGACGAACACGTCGGCTCTGTCCACCAAGCGCAGGACCAGGTCGACACCTGCCGGGGTCTTCACGTCGACGCCGATCGACCGCCTGCCCCTGACCAGTGGATCACCCGGCACCGAGAACACGTCCGCGCCCGGCCGTGCCCTGTCGACCCGGATCACGTCGGCACCGAGGTCGGCCAGCACCGTGCACGCGAACGGCGCGGGCGCCAGGCCTGCCATTTCCACTACCCGCAAGCCGACCAAGGGTCCAGTCAACGCGCACACCGTCCTAGAGCGTCCGGGAGATGATTTCCTTCATGATCTCGTTGGTGCCACCGTAGATCCGCTGCACCCGGATGTCCGCCCACGCCCTCGCGATCGGGTACTCGTTCATGTAGCCGTAGCCGCCGTGCAGCTGCACGCACTCGTCGATCACCTTGTACGCGCGGTCGCTGCACCACCACTTGGCCATGGCCGCCGTCGGCACGTCCAGCTCGCCGCGCAGGTGCGACTCGATGCACTGGTCGAGGAACGCCCGGCACACTTTCGCCTCCGTCGCGCACTCCGCCAACGTGAACCTGGTGTTCTGGAAGTTGAACACCGGCCGCCCGAATGCGGTCCGCTCCTTCGTGTACCGCAACGTCTCCTCGACGGCGGCCTCCATCCCGCACACCGACGAGATCGCGATGATCAACCGTTCCTGCGGCAACTGTTGCATGAGCTGCACGAAACCCTGGCCCTCGGCCCCGCCCAACAGGTTCGCGACCGGTACCCGTACGTCGTCGAAGAACAGCTCCGCCGTGTCCTGGCCCTTCAACCCCACCTTGTCCAGCACGCGACCACGCCGGAAGCCGGGCGACGACGTCTCCACCACCAGCAGCGACAGGCCGTGCGCGCCCTGGCCGGTGTCGGTCTTCGCGGCGACGATCACCACGTCGGCCTGGCCACCGTTGGTGATGAACGTCTTCGCGCCGTTGAGCACGTAGTGGTCGCCCTCGCGCACGGCCTTCGTCTGGATGGCCTGCAGGTCCGATCCGGTGCCCGGCTCGGTCATGGCTATCGCGCCGACCCACTCGCCGCCGGCCAGCTTCGGCAGCCACGCCTTGCGCTGCTCCTCCGTGCCGTAACCCAACATGTACGGCGCGACGATGCTGTTGTGCAGGCTCACGCCCCAGCAGCTGTCGCCGACGCGCGTCTGTTCCTCCATCAGCACGATCTCGTGCGCGAAGCTCCCGCCACCACCGCCGTACTGCTCGGGGACGGACAGGCAGAGCAGGCCGACCTCGCCCGCCTTCGTCCACAGCTCGCGGTCCACGTGCTTCTGCTCGATCCAGCGGTCCTGGTTGGGCGCCAGTTCCTTCTCGCAGAACGACCGGGCCAGCTCGCGGAACGCGGCCAGGTCCTCGGTCTGCCAAGCGGACCGGCGGGTGGCTTCGTTCGTCACGTCGTGCCTCCTGACGGGAGATCGACATTCCAGGCAGCAGTTAAGTTCCACCTGGAATTTACCTGCAAGGCGGAATGTAAGTAAAGTGGCACCGATGGACACCGTGATCGCACCCTCGCGGACGCACCGCACCCAGGCGGAGCGCAGCGAGCGCACGCGTGCCCAACTGTTCGAAGCGACCATCGAGTGCCTGCTCGACCTGGGCTACGCCGGCACGTCGGTCAACGAGATCTGCAAGCGCGCCGGGCTCTCCCGTGGCGCCCAGCAGCACCACTTCGCCACCAAGGCCGACATGATGGCGCACGCGCTGGAGTACCTGGTCACGAAACTGCGCGACCAGGTGATGGACAGCGTGCACCGGCTGGCCGACGACCCGGACCGCGTCGCGAAGGGCATCGATCTGCTGTGGCAGTCGTTCTCCGGCACGTTGTCCACAGCCGCGATGGAACTGTGGGTGGCCGCGCGCACCGATCCGGAGCTGAGCGGTGCGCTGCTGCCGGTCGACCGCGCGCTCGGCCGCGCCACCTACGACCTCTACCGAGAGCTGGCCTGGCACGACGTGCCCGCCGAGCGGATGGACACGCTGTTCTGGCTGACCCTGAACCTGGTGCGCGGGCTCGCGATGGACGCGATGATCGGTGGCGACCAGGCCCGCCGTGACCACCTGCTGGACGAGTGGAAGCGGATCACCACCGATGTGCTGGGCTGAGCAGGGGGCTGGTCGGCCCGGCCCTCACACAGACCGACCAGCCCATCGGTTAGATAGCCACCGCAGGTGATCGGGACGTTCGTGGCCGGGAATTTGCGCCGACCTGTCCATCACAACGATCTCGCACTCAGTGAAAGCGCACGTCACGTGCCACGATTTGACGGTGCCGCACCCGCCACCGCTCCGGGCAGCCTCGGCGCTGCTGCTGGTCATCGCGGGTGGACTCGCCATCGGCGGTTCGTTCGGCACGCTCGACGCCGAGTTCGAGCGGGTTGGCACCCAGACGCTCACCCTGACCTACACGTCGTGGCTGTTGATCCAGGGCGGCACGTACTCGGCGCCGATCGGCTTCCACGCACCACACTTCGGCATCCCACTGGTTGTCGCGGGCGCCCTCACGATCGCGGCCGGCGTGCTGCTCGTCGTGTCCAGCGGCGGGCTCGACCACCTGCTCAGGCTCGGCGCGGTCGCGTCGGCGGGGCTGCTGGTGGGGACCGTGTGGACGGTGGGCATCGTGGTCGCCGCCGATCTCGACGCGACCAGCCGCAGCCCCGGCTTCGAGTCGACGTGGACCATCGGGGCGGGTTTCTGGCTGGTGCTGGCCGCTGGGGTCGCGGCTGTGCTCGGCGCGACCGGAGTCCTGCTCGCCAGCCGCCACGGCGATCAACCCCACCAGCGACCCGAAGAGCCGGCGGAACCACCCGATCCGGCCTGACCAGCGACACCCGTGCGTGTCGGCGCGGCTAGGGCTGCCTTGACGAGGGTGGACGACTAGGGTCGAAACCCATGCTGGCCAGGCCGGATCGCGCGATCGTCATCGCACAACTGGTGATCTGCGTCTTGCTGCTGGCCGGCGCCGCGTTCGCGGGATTCCCGAGCCCGGTGCCGGTGCTGTATCTCGCGGGCGCGCTCGGCGCGGGCAACGCGGCGTTCGACCTGATGCGGACGTTCGGCTCGGCACTGCTCGGCGGGGTCGCGGTGAGCAGCGTCGCGCTCGCCGGCATCCCTTACGTCACGTGCTCGTCGCCCCGCTTCAGCACGGTGTTCGACTGCACCGGCAGCAGCCCGACCTGGCATCTGACCGGGTGTGTCGTCGTGGCAGGGCTGTCCGGCGCGAGCCTGGTGCTGGCCAGGGTCGCCGCCCGCAACCGTGAGTACGAGCGGCTGACCAGCCTGGAACGCCGGATCGCGGACCTGCAGCGGGACCTGGGCGGACACCGGTCCGCACCTCGCCAGCAGTCCGTGGCGCTGCCTGACGACCGATCCGATCGGTAACACGCCTTTCGCGCGCCGGAAACATGGCTGCCGCACGCTGGAGTGATGGACGCCGCAGACTCCGCAGCGCCGACCTGGCGGCTGCGCGTGGAACTCAACGACCGCCCTGGCACGCTCGCCCGGCTGGCCGCGTCGCTGTCCGACGCAGGTTGCAACATCCTGGCGCTGACCGTGCTCCCGGTGCCCGGCGGTGTCATCGACGACCTGATCGTGAGTACGCCCGACGACCTCCCGCCCGCTGAGCTGGTCACGCTGGTCCGCTCGGTCGGCGGCCGGTGCGCGGGCATCACCAGGGCACAGCGCAGCGACCTGACCGACGCTCCCACGGCCGCCCTGCGGATCGCGGCCACCCTGGTGGACGGCTCGGCCGACTATGCGGAGGCCGTCCGGGTGCTGCTGGGTGCCGACTCGGCCGAACCCGGTGCCACACCGGACGGCGGCCGCCAGGTCGTCGTGCGGACCGCGGACGACTCGTCGCTGGAGCTGCGCCGCGGCTGGGCGCCGTTCACCGAGGTCGAGCTGGCCCGCTCGGCCGCGCTCGCCGAACTGGTCCGGGCACTGGGCGCTCCGGTCGGACCGAGTGCCCTGGTGACACCGGACGGGGCGGGCGTCGTGCTGCGCGACAGCGTGCCGGCCGACACGGACGCGCTGGCCGCCATGCACGACCGCTGTTCCCGGGCGACGCTGTTCGCCCGCTATCACGCGGGCACCCACACGCTGCCGCGCCGCTTGCTGCACCGCCTGCTCGTGCCGCCGCGTGGCCGGACGATCGTCGGCGTCACGGGCCACCAGGTGGTGGCCGTCGGCCAGCTGATCAACACCACGCAACCGAATGTCGGCGAGGTGTCGCTGCTGGTCGAGGACGACTGGCAGGGTCAGGGGATCGGCACCGCGCTGCTCGCGCACCTGGTCCGTGCGGCCAGGGCCGGCGGGCACACCGAGTTGTTCGGCCGCTGTCTGCCGGGTGAACCGGGTGAGCCGGGGCTGGCGTCGCTCGCGGCGGACCTACCGGTGTCGGTGCGGTTCGAGGACGACCTCCTGCGGATGTCCATCGACATCGCGCCAGGCAGCGTCAGCAACGGCAGTGCTCAGTCGCCGTTCGCCGATTCCAGCAGGCCACGCTCGTAGGCGGTGGCCACGGCCTCGGCACGCCTGCTCGCACCGAGCTTGGCCATGATCCGGGACAGGTGGACGCTGACCGTCTTCTCGCTGATGAACAGCTCCTGTCCGACCTCGCGGTTGGTCCGGCCGAGCGCGACGAGCGACAGCACGGCCCGCTCCCGGGGGGTGAACGGGTCGACCTGGTCGCGCGGGGCCACCAGGCCGGGCACGGTCAGCCTGCCGCGGCGGGCCAGTTCGGCGGCCGCCCTGCCCAGCGGCTTGGCGCCCTGTGCCGCGGTGAATTCGGCGACCGCGGTCAGCTCCTCGGTGGCGGCCGGCTTGTCGTCCTTGCCGAGCAGGGCCTCGGCCAGCCGTAGCCTGCCGATCGCCTGCTGGTACCGATTGACACCCTCGAACGCGGCGACGACGTCCCGCCACAGCTCGGGATCACCGCCGCCGTGCAGCCGGGACGCCTCCGCGCGGGCCATCCGATTCCAGGCAATGCCCTCGGGGCCGAGCGTCCCGGTCCACGGCCGCCCGGTCGTGGCGACCAGGTCGGAGTCCTCGACCAGGCGCTCACCCTCGGCGATCGCGGCCTGCTCCGCGTCGGCATTGCGGTCGCGGCGGGCCTTCCTGGCCAGCTCGACCTGGGCCGTGACACCCCACGCGGACAGCCGGATCCGGCCCAGCATCCACTCCCAGCCCGCCTTGCCCAGCCACTCGGTGACCTCACCGAGGATCCGGGCGGCCCGGTCCGGACGACCCCGCCACAGCGCCAGCTCGGCCTCGGCGTACCCGCTGAACACGGCGATCTCGGCGTCCCGGTGCCAGTTCGAGCGCAGTTCGGCGAGCAGCTTCTCGGCGTCGTCGAAGTGGCCGCGGCCGACCATCACGAAGGCGCTGGCCGAGGCAAGGCGAGCCACCACGGTGCCCGACACGCGCTGACCGGGCGGTTCGGCCGATGCCTCGCTGCCGTCCCAGTCGCCGGTCAGGTACTTGGCGGTCGCGCGCAACACCCGGATCTCGACGCCGTAGCCGCTCCACGTCAGGCCGTTGACCCGGGCCCGCTCGGCAGCCTCGTCCAGCACGACGACCGCCTCGTCCAGCGCGCCGCCGTCGTAGAGGTGCAGCCCGACGAAGTACCGGGCGCGCAGCTCGGTGCTGAACGCCTCGACCTGGCTCGCGGTCCGGATCGCGGCCTGGAAGTGCCGGACGGCACCGTCGACGGCACCGTCGTACTCGTCGAGCATGCCGAGAGTGACGAGGGCGTCGGCCTCCGCGCCCAGCGCGTGTACGGCTCTGGCGTCGGAGATGGCGTTCTGTGCTGCCTGCCGGGCGGCCGCCGGGTCGCTGCGGCGCAACGCCATCGCCAGCACGGCCTGTACCCAGGCCCTGGTGTAGGTCGGCGGCCGGTCGGCGACGAGCTCCCAGGCGTTCTCGATCGCCTCGCGCGCCTCGGCACCCTTACCGTCCAGGTTGATCAACGCCTGGGCCAGCCTGCGGTACGACTGGGCCGCCATCTCCGGTTCCTCGACCTCGGCGAACCGGTCCACGGCGGACCGCGCGAACGCGACCGACCGCTCCGGCTCACCGGCGGTGGCGGCCTGGTAGCTGGCCTGGCGGAGCAGGCCCGCCTCGTCGACACCGACCGGATGTTCCGCGGGCGGCACCGCGCTCCACAGCTTCAACGCCTCTTCGACGTGCCGCAGCGCCTCAGCGGGAGCGCCGATGTTGGCGGCCTCGTCGGCGGCGCGCACGGACGCGGCCAGCGCCGTGCGCAGATCGTGGCTCTCCAGGCTGTGGTGGGCCAGTGCGGCGGCCGCGCCGCGCCTGCCGTCACCGGCGGCGAGTTGCTTGGCGTAGGCGCCGTGCATGCGGACCCGCTCACCGGGCAGCAGGTCGCCGTAGACGGCCTCGCGCAGCAGGGCGTGCCGGAAGATGTAGCGGTCCTCGCGCTCGCCGACGACGAGCACATGGTGCTGCACGGCCTCGCGCAGTGCCTCGTCCAACTCGACCGGCGTGAGTTCGGTGACGCCCTGCAGGGTCCGGTGCCGCACCCGTCTGCCCGCGACCGACGCGCGCCGCACCACGTCCTGCGCGTTCGGGCTGAGGCGCTCGATCCGGCCCAGCAGCACGTCGGCCAGGCCGGTGGGCACGCCGTCGGCGTGATCGGCGTGGGCGGCCATCAGCTCTTCGGCGAAGAACGCGTTGCCCTCGGAGCGGGCCGCGATCTCCCGGAGCATGTCGTCGGGCACGGGTTCCTCGACCAGCGCGGTGACGAAGCGGCGGGAGTCCTCGGCATCGAACGGCGTGAGGTCGATGCGTTCGATGGTGGGCAGCCGGATCAGTTCGGCGAGCATCGGCCGCAGCGGATGCCTGCGATGCAGGTCGTCGGCGCGATAGCTGCCCACGATCAGGAGTCGTTGGTTGCGCAGCCGGGAGATGAGGAACGACATCAGGTCCCGGGTGGACGGATCGGCCCAGTGCAGGTCCTCGACGATCAGCACGACGCACCGGTCGCTGGACATGTCGACCAGCATCGAGAACAGCGCGTCGAACAGCTGCAGTTGGCCAAGGTCGCGCTCGGGGGCCGCGTTGGACGCGCCAGGGCGAGGTGAGGTGTTCACCGGCTCCGGCCGCGCCGGCATGCTCGACTCGGGCAGCAGCCTGGCCAGGGCGGGCCACCTGCGGACCGCGGCCGGGTCCTGCCGGTTGAGATCGACGAGGATCTCCACGAACGGCAGATAAGGCAGGCCGGTCTCGCCGACGTCCAGGCACCGACCGGTCAGGACGATGCCGCCTCGGGACAGCGCGGTGCGACCCAGTTCCTCCAGCAGGCGCGACTTGCCGACGCCCGCGTCGCCGCTGACCAGCACCGCACCGGCGGTGCCGACCTCGGCAAGCGCCAATGGCGCGAGCAGCCGAGACATCTCGGCCGCTCGCGCCACCAGCGGAATTCCTGATCCGAGCCTCGGCACGAGTCCCATTGTTCCGCAACCGTCCGACAGGGACCTAATGCCCGCTCGACGTGCCCGGCCGGCTCAGTGCCGCCGACCGCCGGGCAACCACCTGTACCAGCCGCCCGCCCGCTTCACGGCGGTGACCTGCTTGTGCGAGACCATCCGGTGCAGCGCCTCCCTGCGGTACGCGGCCTCGGCCTGCACTGCCTCGTTCGTCCAGTTCATCATGATCGACTCCATCCCCGGTTCTCCTGTGGTGAGGATGAGAGTCGTCGTGAGGCCCACCGGGCGGCATCAGCAGAACACGTAGTCCGTGGCCCCTGGGCCCCTCAGTCAGCGCTCCGTAACCGCCGAGCGCGGGGTAAGGGTTGCCCTGAGACCCCTTACCCCGCGCTCAGACGCAGGTCAGCGCACTGCGGACACTCACACTGGAGGCGTCAGTGTGGCGGTGACCCAGCGCACATGACGCCGACGAACGCGGTCCAACCGCGGTCGCCGAACCGCAGCCGTGGACCGTCTGGATTCTTCGAGTCCCGGACCGCGGTACCGGCGGTGACCGCCGCGATTTCCACGCAGTCGTTTCCCCCTCCGCTGTGGCTGCTCTTACGCCACCGCGGATTCTGGCCAGTAAGGCTCACACTCCACTCCTTCCATCGATTGAGCCCTGCTCAGGAAACCGGACACTCGCCTCGGTGATCCTGGTCAGCGTGTCGTCCGGAGAGAACGCCGCTGCGCGCAGATGATCGAACATCAATGTGTAGCGCAGAATTTCGGCGGGCTCCTCCAGATAAATGCCCGCTGTCGTGTTATCCACGTACACGACGTCCGGGTCTGTTTGTTCCGGAAAACCGAGAATGAGAAACGGTCCTTCCATACCGGCGTGTGCCCCGGCCGCGAACGGCAGCACCTGAATCGTCACGTGCGGCAGCGCGGCCTTGGTGGTCAGGGCACTCAGTTGCTCACGCATCACGGCATCGCCGCCGACCGACCGGCACAGCACGGCCTCGTCGATCACCGCCCAGTACCTCGGCGGATCCGGTTCGGTGAGCAGTTCCTGGCGGGCCAGCCGGGCTTGGACGCGCTTGTCCACCTGCGCGGGCGTCGCGTCCGGCCGCGCGGCGCGGATGACGGCCCGCATGTACTCCTCGGTCTGCAGCAGGCCAGGGACCAGCAGCGCCTGGTACGCGCGCAGCGACGACGCTTCGGCCTCCAGACCGACGAACGCACCGGTGAACACCTCGTTGTACGAGTGCCACCAGCCCTTCTTGCGAGCCTCCCTGGCCAGTTGCACGAGCGCATCGAGCTGGTCGCCGGGCACGCCGTACAGACGCAGCAGTTCCCGGGTGTCCTTGGGGGTCACACCGACGTTGCCGGTCTCGATCCGGCTGATCTTGGACGACGAGCATTCGAGTTTCTCGGCGACATCCTCGATGGTCAGCTGGGCCTGGTCGCGCAACCGTCGCAACTCGGCCGCGAGCCTGCGCCGGCGCACGGTGGGACTCTGGCCGCGCACCATCGGACGTCACCTCCATGGCGGAATGCGGATCCGGCCGGTGGCCCGCGCGGTGATCCGCATCTGGCGGACATTCTGTTCGCCGTTTCGGATCAACGCCAAGAAAGGTCACCCATCCGTGTGGTGCAACTTGCAGAATCCGCGTCGCGGCCGCAGGCTGCTACTCGTGCCTGGCGGCGACCGGTCCACAAAGCTGGATCGTATGTTATCCGGTGACCATCGGCCGGGCGCGTAACGGGTATGCGCAGCGCCGGATAATCCGGACCGTCGACGCCATCCGACGGTTCTGAGGAGGGGTCTCGACGGCTATGGCCAGTTCCTTATTCGGCCAGCTCGACCGATCACTGCACGACCGCCTCTGTGACCTGGTTCGCCGGGCCGAACGAGGTGACGACGGCACCGCACTGGATCTGGCCAGGGTGGAGCTACCGAAGATCGTCACGGCTCTGCGAGCATTGCTGGATGAGCACCAACCGGACGAGCGTGGCAGATGTGCGACCTGCCGCCGCCACCGGTTCAGCCGCAACCTGCCCTCGCCGTGCCGTGCTTACCTGGCGGCTCACCTGTGCCTGGTGATCGCCGACGACGCCGCGGTCGGCGCGCGTCGGCACCTGCACAGAGCGAGCTGACCACAGACGAGCCCCGGCCCACCCGGAGCTCCGCCGGGCGGCGCGTCTTTCGACTCCTTCCCCACCGCGTCACCCGGCACCGCCCCGCGACAGGACTGAGGCGTCCCCCGACTGTTTCAGTCCTGTCGCGGTCTTTCGTGCGCGATGTCGCCGCCCAACGGCCAACTCGGCGCGAGAGGATCACTCGGCGGCCAGCTCACCGTGACATCCCACTCAACGGCCAACTCGGCACCCGAGGGCCACTCAGCGAGTCAGGTCCGGCGGCAACCCGCCGAACGCCCACCCCACCAACAGCCACCACCCAACGCCCGACTCGCCACGAGAGCGCCACTCGACGGCCAGCTCACCGTGACATCCCACTCAACGGCCAACTCGGCACCCGAGGGCCACTCAGCGAGTCAGGTCCGGCGGCAACCCGCCGAACGCCCACCCCACCAACAGCCACCACCCAACGCCCGACTCGCCGCGAGAGCGCCACTCGACGGCCAGCTCACCGTGACATCCCACTCAACGGCCAACTCGGCACCCGAGGGCCACTCAGCGAGTCAGGTCCGGCGGCAACCCGCCGAACGCCCAGCCCACCAACAGCCACCACCCAACGCCCGACTCGCCACGAGAGCGCCACTCGACGGTCAGCTCGCTGAAGCGACCCCCGCCCAACGGCCACCTCGTGTGACGACCGTTCAGCGGCGCGACCGTGAGGCGCTGCCATGAGGTGCGCCCACGAGGTGCGCAGACGACCCCGTTCGGGTCGCTCGATAGGCTGACCCGCGCGTCGCTGCTGCCGACCGAGAGTGAGTCGATGTCCGCGTTCACCTACCCGGAAGCGATCTTCGCCGGGCTGGTCCAGGGAATCAGCGAGCTGTTCCCCGTATCCAGCCTCGGCCATGGTGTGCTGCTACCCGCCCTGATCGGCGGGAAATGGGCCACGGACATGAACATGTCGACGGCCAACTCGCCCTACCTGGACATCCTCGTGGCCGCGCACGTCGGCACCGCGATCGCCTTGGTGGTCTTCTTCTGGAACGACTGGGTGCGCATCGTCGGCGGCCTGTTCACGTCGATCCGCCACTTCAAGGTGGAGACGCCGTACCAGCGCCTGGCGTGGCTGCTGGTGCTGGGCACGATCCCGGTCGGCATCGCGGGCATCGCGCTGGACAAAGTCGTCCAGAAGGACCTCGGCAAGCCGATCCCGGCGTCGATCTTCCTGGCGCTCAACGGTGTCATCCTGTTCGCGGTGGAACGGATCCAGCGCAACAGGGCCGACGACGAAGAGTTCATGAACGCCCTGCGCAGGCACGACGGCGCCGACGACGACACGATGCTGATCCAGCCGGTGTCGGCGACCGAGATCACGACGCCGATGCACGCGGTGTCGACCGCGACCGCGGTGGACGCGAAGTTGGCCAAGCTGAGCATCTGGGAGGCCGTCGGCATCGGCGCGGCCCAGATCGCGGCGCTGCTGCCGGGCATCAGCCGGTCGGGCAGCACGATCGTCGGCGGTCTGCTGCGCGGCCTCAAGCACGACGAGGCAGCGCGGTTCGCCTTCCTGCTGGCCACGCCCGCCATCCTCGGTGCGGGCATCTTCAAGCTGCCCGACCTGTTTCGGCCCGAAATGCAGGGCTCGCTCGGGCCTGCCCTCGTGTGCCTGGTAGTGGCCGGTGTCGCCGCGTTCATCTCGGTGCGGTTCCTGACCAGCTACTTCGAGACCCGCACACTGACCCCGTTCGGCATCTACTGCCTGATCGCGGGGCTGGGCTCCCTCGCGTTCTTCGTGGTCGTGCGCTAGGACGACACGCCCGGGATCATCGCCAGGCGCAGCATCGCCTCGTCGTCCAGCGGGATGCCGGCGCCGTTGTCGGCGTCGACCGTCACCACGAGCAGGGTGCCGTTGCTGAACACCGCGTCCAGCTGCGTCTGGATGCCCGGCCGCGCTCCGATGATCACGTCGGACGCCACGCTCTGCGCGAACGCCGCGTTGCGGACCACCTTCGCCCGGGTGCCGTCCGGGAAGACCCGCTGCGTGCAGGACGAACCGTCGTGGTTGCCGCCGGGGTCGCAGCTGCCGTACTGCTGCCGCTGGTCGACCCGTGCCACCTGGGCGATCGTGACGGACACACGGTCCAGCATGGCGTTGTCGGGCCGGACCAGCGAGCCGGTCGCCGCGTACTGGGCGGGCCGCAGGCCCGGCTCCGGGTCGGTGTAGCGCTCGAACCGGAAGGCGCCGTGCGTGCCTGGGTCCTCGGCGAAGCGGTAGCCGGCCGGGAGCATCGTCGTGTGCAGGAACGCCGAGGTGAGGCGTGCGGAGCGCGCGTCGGCGACCGGAGGTGGCGTGGGGCTGGTCGTCGGCTGTGGGAGGGCCGCGTCCGGACTGGTGGGTGCGGGGTGGGCCCGCAGGACCACCACGGCAGCGATCACGGCCACCAGGACAACTCCCGGGACGAGCACCGACCGCAGCCGCACAGCACGAGGTTAACGACCGGCGGCCCCAGCGGGCACCCTCCGACCGTTACGACTGCTGACTGACGGTGCCACCACCGCGCCCGACGGCGTCGATCCGCGCGGCTAGGACTGGTTGCCTGCTGCTGCTTCCTCCGCGCGACGGGTGTCGGCCTTTTCAGCCTGCCAGCCGTCCTCGTTCTTGCCGCGTCGCCAGTAGCCCGAGATGGACAACCGGTCCCGTGGCACGGCGCGCTCGTTCGTCAGGTGGCGCCGCAGTTCCGCGACGAAACCGGCCTCGCCGTGGACGAACGCGTGCACCGAACCAGCCGGGAACTCCAGCGTGCGGACGGTCTCGACCAGCGCGTCGCCCGCCGCACTCGCCGACTCGTAGTCGGTCCGGTAGAGCCAGGTGATCTCGATGTCGCCAGGGCCGGCCAGTTTCTGTACCTCGGCCTCGTCGGCGACCTGCAGGAACACTCGCGCGGACGCGCCCTGCGGCAACGCCTCCAGGGCCGCGGCGATCGCGGGCAGGGCGCTCTCGTCGCCGACGAGCAGGTGCCAGTCCGCGGCGGGGTCAGGTGCGTAGGCTCCGCCGGGACCGCGGACGATCACCTCGTCACCCGGCTGGGCCCGCATGGCCCACGGGGCGGCGATGCCGTCGTCGCCATGGGTGACGAAGTCGATGGCCAGCTCGCCGGCGCCCTGGTCGTAGTAGCGCACGGTGTAGGTGCGGGTCGTCGGCCACTGGTCGCGGGGGAACTCCCGCCGGATCAGGTCGAGGTCGATCGGCTCCGGGTAGGCCACGCCGGCCTGCGGGAACAGCAGCTTGACGTACTTGTCCGTGAAACCGTTGTCCACGAACGAGGCGAAACCCGGCCCACCGAGCACGGCCCGGATCAGGTGCGGCGTGACCCATTCGGTCCGCAGCACCCGCATCGTGGTGATGCCGCGCTTCTTCTCCGCCATGCTCACTCCTCCCTGATCACACTAAAGCCAGCCTAACCTAATCTCGACGCCGGACCCGGAGCAAGCCCTCCTGCACGACGGTCGCGATGTGCGCGCCCGACTGGGTGAAGAACCTGCCCGTGGCCAGGCCCCGAGCACCGGAGGCGGTCGGTGACGAGCAGTCGTAGAGCACCCACTCGTCGGCGCGGAACGGCCGGTGGAACCACAGCGCGTGATCCAGACTGGCGCCGTTCACGTCGTCCACACCCCAGTACACGCCGTGCCGGGCGAGCACGGAATCCAGCAGCGTCAGGTCCGAGCAGTACGTCAGCACGCAGACGTGCAGCAGTTGGTCGTCCGGCAGCGTGCCGTCCGTACGCATCCACACCTGGTTCCGGGCCTCGTGCGGCCCGGACTTCCTCGTCAGCCACGGCGGTTCGGTGACGTAGCGCAGGTCGATCGGCCGGGGCATGCGCAACCGTTCACGCGCGAGGTCCTCGATCGGCGCCAGTTGTTCGGCGTAGGTGGGCAGCGTGTCCGGCGCGGGCACGTCCGGCATCGGGTCCGAGTGTTCGATACCGGGCTCGTCCAGCTGGAACGACGCGGACAGCGCGAAAATCGCCTTGCCGCGCTGGATCGCGGTGACCCGACGGGTGGTGAACGAGCGACCGTCCCGAATGGGATCCACCTCGTACACGATCGGGATCCGTGGGTCACCAGGTCGGATGAAATACGCGTGCAGCGAGTGAACCCGCCGGTCCGTCGGAACAGTCCGGCCGGCCGCGATCAGCGCCTGGCCGGCCACCTGCCCGCCGAACACCCGGACCGGCGATTCGGCCGGGCTGACCCCGCGGAAGATGTTCTCCTCGATGCGCTCCAGGTCCAGGAGCGCGACGAGACGGTCCAGCACTGGTTGGCCGTGTGGGACGCCGTCGGGCGTCAGCGGTACCTGACCGCTCGCCAAGCCGTCGGGATCCGCCGCCGCGGTCCGTGCCGCCTCCGTCATCGCACGTCCCTTCGCACCGGACACCGGCGCCGCTGGGGTGCGACGGCGTCAGGCGTGGTCTTCCTCGCCGAGCCGGTGCACCCTGATCAGGTTGGTGGAGCCGACCGTACCGGGCGGCGACCCGGCCACGATCACCACGAGGTCACCGGGCTGGTAGCGGTCCATCGCCAGCATCGACGCGTCCACCTGCCGCACCATCGCGTCCGTGGACTCCACGCTGGGCACCAGGAACGTCTCGGTGCCCCACGTGAGAGCAAGCTGACTGCGCACGTGCTGCTCCGGCGTGAACGCCAGCAACGGCAGCCGCGTGTGCAACCGGGCCAGCCTGCGCACGGTGTCGCCGGACTGCGTGAACGCGACCAGGGCCTTGGCGTTGAGCCGCTCGCCGATGTCCCGCGCCGCGTAGGAGAGCACGCCCCGCTTGGTGCGTGGCACGTGAGTCAGCGGCGGGGCCACCACCGACTCGTTCTCCACGGCGCACACGATCTTCGCCATGGTCTCGACGGTCTCCACCGGATACCGGCCGACGCTGGTCTCACCGGACAGCATCACCGCATCGGCGCCGTCGAGCACGGCGTTGGCCACGTCCGAGGTCTCGGCCCGGGTCGGCCGCGGGTTGTTGATCATCGAGTCGAGCATCTGGGTGGCCACGATGACCGGCTTGGCGTTCTCCCGCGCGATCTGGATCGCGCGCTTCTGCACCAGCGGCACCAGCTCCAGCGGCAGCTCGACGCCGAGGTCGCCGCGGGCGACCATGATCGCGTCGAAGGCCAGCACGATCGCCTCGAGGTTGTCCACCGCCTCGGGCTTCTCGATCTTGGCGACCACCGGCAGCCTGCCCCGGCCCGTCCTGTCCATCACCTGGTGGACCAGGTCGATGTCGGCGGGTGAGCGGACGAACGACAGCGCGATGAAGTCCACACCGAGCTGCAGCGCGAACTCGAGGTCCTCGATGTCCTTCTCGGACAAGGCAGGCACCGACACGTCCATGCCCGGCAGCGACAGGCCCTTGTTGTTGGACACCTGACCGCCGACGGTGACCTGGCAGACCACGTCCTGGCCCTGCACGTCGGTAACGACGAGTTCGACCTTGCCGTCGTCGACCAGCAACCGGTCGCCGACCTTCGCGTCCTTCGCGAGACCCTTGTACGTGGTGGACACCCGATCGTGAGTGCCGGTGACGTCTTCGATGGTGACGCGCACGACGTCGCCGGTGCGCCAGTCGACCGGACCGCCCGCGAACGTACCGAGCCGGATCTTCGGACCCTGCAGGTCGGCCAGCACGCCGACCACGCGATCGCACTCGGCCGCGGTGTGCCGGACCAGGTCGTACACCTGCTTGTGGTCCGCGTGGCTACCGTGGCTGAAGTTCAACCTCGCCACGTCCATCCCGGCGTTGACCAGGTCACGGAGCTTCTCCGGACTGGCCGCCGCGGGGCCCATGGTGCACACGATCTTCGCGCGTCGACTCACGGGTCCCCAGCCTAGCCCTGCATCCTGGACCGATCCAGCGGACCCGGTTGCGTTTTCACCCACGTCACCCGTCGTTCAGGTGATCAGCGCGGATTGTGTTCGTCCGCGACACCCACATGGTCGGCCGCCCACTCGTTGAGCCGCCTGACCTGCCGCCACCGCGACCGGACCACATCGGCGGCCGCCGGGCCGTGCAGCAGGTCCGCGGGCTCGTAGTGGACAGCCCCGAACAACGACTTGTGCCGCAGCAGGTCGATGCGCGGATGGGTGACCGGATAGCCACGGGGCACGGTCTTCAGGCGCTCGCCACGGATCTCCCAGCCCTGCTCGCGCAGCGTGGCGACGATGCCGGTCAGCGCCTCGCCGCGCAGGTCGTCGGCAGCCGACTCGCGATAGCGGCGCAGCTGATCGGAACTCATGTGGAACGAACCGCCGGCCACCATCAGGCCATCGGAGGACAGCTGAACGTAGAACGCGCCACCACCGCGGCCAGGCTCGATCACGCCGCCGCAATGCGTCTTGTAGGGGGTCTTGTCCTTGGCGAACCGCACGTCCCGGTAGGGCCGGAACACCTTGTGCTCGCCGAAGTCGCCGAACTCGCCGGCCAGGTCCTCCAGCAGCGCGAGCATCGGCTCGCGTACGTCCGACTCGTACACGTGCCGGTTGTCCGTCCAGTACGCCTTGGAGTTGTCCGCGGCGAGCCCGTCGTAGAAGTCGATAGCGCCCTCACCGAATCCGGTGAACTTCCCTGCTGCCATCGCCTCACCCTAAATTGGCCGCATGCACGACGATCGGGGACTGGTCGAGGGCCGTATCGATCGGGTACTGCGGGACCGGATCCGGCCCGCGGTCTACGGGGCTTCGGTGCCCGCGCGGCTGGAGGTGTGGCACGCGCCCGGCGAACCGGTCCCGGTCGCGTCGGCGCTGGCAGCGACCTACGAGCCGACCGAGGTCGGGCAGCCGTGGGGGCCACCGTGGGGCACGTCGTGGTTCCGCGTGTCCGGGATCGTGCCCGCGGAGTGGGCCGGCCGGGTCGTCGAGCTGGTCGTGGACCTCGGCTACAACGGGACGCCCGGTTTCCAGTGCGAGGGCCTCGTGTACCTGCCGGACGGGACGCCCGTGAAGGGCCTGCACCCGGACAACCGATGGCTGCGGCTGGGGACACCGGTGTCAGGCGGCGAGGACGTACTGCTCTACGTCGAGGCTGCGGCCAATCCGGACATCATGGGCTGGCCACCCTTCGGTGCGACCCCACTGGGTGACAGGACGACGGCCGGTGACGCACCGCTGTACCGAACGGCCCGCTTCGACTTCGCCGTGTTCGAACCCGAAGTCGCCGAGTTGGTCACCGACATCGAGGTGGCGGACCAGCTGATGCGACAGCTGTCCACCAGCGACGCGCGGCGATACGACCTGCTGCGGGCCCTGGAGCGCGCGCTGGACCGGCTCGACCTGTCGGACGTCCCGGCAGGCGCGGCGAAGGCACGCGCCGAACTGGCGGACGTACTCGGGCGGCCCGCCACCGCGAGCGCGCACCGCGTGTCGGCGATCGGGCACGCCCATATCGACTCGGCGTGGCTGTGGCCGTTGCGCGAGACGATGCGGAAAGTCGCGCGGACCGCGTGCAACGTGACGGACCTGATGGACAGGCACCCCGGGTTCGTGTACGCGATGTCGCAGGCGCAGCAGTTCGCATGGCTGCGGGACAAGCACCCCGCGGTGTACGAGCGGGTGCGCGCGAAGGTCGCGGCGGGCCAGTTCGTGCCGGTGGGCGGGATGTGGGTCGAGTCGGACACGAACATGCCCGGCGGCGAGGCGCTGGCGCGGCAGTTCGTGCACGGCAAGCGGTTCTTTCTCGACGAGTTCGGCATCGAAACGCGCGAGGTGTGGCTGCCGGACTCGTTCGGCTACAGCGCGGCGCTGCCGCAGCTGGTCCGGCTGTCCGGTTCGGACTGGTTCCTGACGCAGAAGATATCGTGGAGTCAGACGAACAAGTTCCCGCACCACACGTTCTGGTGGGAAGGCATCGACGGGACGCGGGTGTTCACGCATTTCCCGCCGGTGGACACCTACAACGCGACGCTCTCCGGCGCCGAGTTGGCGCACGCGGCGGCGAACTTCGCGGAGAAGGGCAGGGCGCACGGGTCGCTGGTGCCGTTCGGGTACGGCGACGGCGGCGGCGGGCCGACGCGGGAGATGCTGGCGCGGGCTGCCCGATTGAGTGATCTGGAGGGATCACCGCGGGTGACGGTGGAGGCGCCATCGTCGTTCTTCTCGCGGGCCGTCGCGGAGTACCCGGACGCGCCGGTCTGGGTCGGGCGAACTGTACCTGGAGTTCCATCGGGGGACGTACACGAGCCAGGCGCGGACGAAGCAGGGCAACCGGCGCAGCGAGCACCTGTTGCGGGAGGCCGAGTTGTGGTCGGCGACCGCTGCGGTGTCGGCCGATTTCGAGTATCCGTACGAGGCGCTGGACCGGTTGTGGAAAGTGGTGCTGCTCAACCAGTTCCACGACATTCTGCCGGGTCGTCGATCGCGTGGGTGCACCGGGAGGCGGCTTCGACGTACGCGGCGGTAGCGGACGAGCTGGCCGGTGTGATCGATCGTGCCCAGACGGCGTCGGCCGGTCCGGGGTCGGAGCCGGTGACGTTCAACGCTGCTCCGCACGCGTGGGGTTCCCTGCCTGCCATGAGCGCAGGCGTTTCCTCGCCTGCCACGGTGGCGCCTGCGGACTTCGTGTTGGACAACGGTGTGGTTCGGGTGCAGGTCGACGCGGACGGGTTGCTGGCTTCGGTGGTGGATCTGGCTGCCGGCCGTGAACTGGTTCCCGTTGGGGCGCGGGCGAATCTGCTGCAGGTGCATCCGGATCTGCCGAACCAGTGGGATGCGTGGGACGTGGACTCGTTCTATCGCAACGTGGTCACGGATCTGATCGCGCACGATTCCCTTGCCGTGGAAGGGAATTCGATCGTGGCGACGCGGTCGTTCGGGTCGTCGCGGGTGACGCAGCGGATTTCGCTGGCAGCGAATTCGCCGTGCGTCGAGATCAACACAACGGTAGATTGGCGGGAGCACGAAAAGTTCCTGAAGCTCGCGTTCCCGCTGGATGTCCACACGGACCGGTTCGCCGCGGAGATCCAGTTCGGGCATGTGTACCGGCCTGCACATGCCAACACCAGTTGGGACGCGGCGAAGTTCGAGGTGTGTGCACATCGGTGGGTGCGGCTCGCGGAGCCGGGATATGGGGTGGCGCTTGTCAATGACGGGACATATGGGCACGACGTGACGAGATCGGCACGGGAAGGAGGTGGCACGTATTCGACGGTTCGGGCTTCGCTGCTGCGCGCGCCCAGATTCCCCGACCCGAACACCGACCACGGCGAACACCACTTCCGCCACGCGCTGGTAGTCGGCGCGTCCGTTGTGGACTCGGTGCGAGAGGGTTATCGGATCAACCTTCCGTTGCGGACGCGCAATGGGTCGGGGCCGGTCGCGCCGTTGGTCGCCGTGGACAACGACGGTGTGGTGGTCGAGGCCGTGAAGCTGGCTGATGATCGGTCGGGTGATGTGGTGGTCCGCCTCTACGAGGCGGTCGGCGGTCGGGCTGCGGCTCGGTTGTCCGCTGGGTTTCCGTTGAGCGCGGCCATCTCCACGGATCTGTTGGAGCGGCGGTGGTCCGAGACCGAGGAGTACGAGGTGGTCGACAACGGCATCTCGCTGTCGCTGCGGCCGTTCGAGGTCAAGACGCTTCGACTGAGCCGCTGATCCAGCAGCTCAGCACAAGGCCGCCGCACAGCCGGCCGCCCTGGAGCGCCACGCCCACTACCGGTGGCGGTGGCGGTGGCGGCTGCGGTGCGACTGCCGATGGGTGCCGCGCTGCCGACGGCCGGGAGTCGCTGCGCACGGGTGGCCTTCGCCGCGGAAGGCTTCGAACCATTCGGCCACACCCAGGCCAGAAGCGGCGGGCTGCCACGCATCGTGATGCGTAAGGTTCTCGCGGAGCGGCATCCGCGAACAGGCTTCGGCGAGACGAGTCCGAGGCCTGCATCACCCATCGACGTCATCATCGGCGACCAGGCTTCGGCAGAGACGAGTCCGAGGCCTGCATCACCCATCGACGTCATCATCGGCGACCAGGCTTCGGCAGAGACGAGTCCGAGGCCTGCATCACCCATCGACGTCATCATCGGCGACCAGGCTTCGGCAGAGACAGTCCGAGGCCTGCATCACCGATCGACTCAGCGCACGTCTGATCCACCCGAGCGTCGGCCGTTGCGGGCGCCGCCCGCGTCTGCGCGAGCGGCTGGGGCAGCCGCGCGGAGGAGTTCGACTGTGCCGCCTACCCGCTTCGCGCCCATCGTTGCCATGAGTGCGTTGGACGCCGTGTTGGTCACGTCGACTTCGCAGATCGCCGCCGCCTGGCCGCGTTCGTGGCACACGCCGAACGCCCTCGCGATCAAGCCACTTGCCAAGCCCTGACGGCGATGCTCCCGCACAACCGCTATCAGCCCCAGCCTCGGCACCACCGGTCTGTGCCACACCCGCACCAGCCCGGCGTAGGCGCCCTGGTGGACGGCGACCAGATACGTGGCCGGGTCGAACTCTGGATCGCCGAAGGTCTGCCTCTCGAACTCGCGCGGATCGTTGCGCCAGCCATCCGCACCTGGCACGTCCTGGCGGAGCGCCGCGTCCAGCTCACTGAGCCGAGCCACGTCCGCGTCCGCCGCCGACACGATGTCGTAACCGGCCGGCATCGGCCGCACGTAAGCCGTGGGCACCAGGTAGTGGTGTTCGCGACGATGGACGGCGAAGCCGCGCTCGACCAGGATTTCGCGAACGCTGAGCGCATCCTCGTCGACCTCGATGTACAGGTCTCGGTCCAACTCGCGCAGGGCCGCGTCCACCAGCGGCCCGTACGCTCGCTCGCCGACCACATCGCGCACGAACAGAGCACAGCGTTGATCAGGTTTTACGAAGGCTCGCAGGCGCCCGACCACCTCAGCGCCGTCCGACGCCGTCCAGCGGTCCTGGCCCTCGCCCGTCACCACGATCACGGGCTGACGATAAACAGCAGGTCAAGCGGTTTAGCTGTAGCGGACTCGACGCACCAGGCCCAGGGTCTTGCGACTCCCACCTGACCGGTGCTTGGTCTCCGCCAGCAACGCGGCACGCAGCCGCTTGGTTTCCGCCTGGATGTCGTGCAGCTCCTCGGCCTCACGCCGCTTCAGATACTCCCGCGGCGCGTTGACCAGCCCTTCGATGCCTCGACTCACGTCGTCATCAGCACACGTCGTGCGGCTCGCGCCTCGGTGGGCCATCGCGTGCTCCAACGGGTCGGCGGACGGTCTCCTTCGAAGTATCCGCGCCTCCACCCTTCCCGGCAACAACCGCCCCCTGATTACGCCGTCCGAGCGGGAGGACTAGACAAATACTGGACACCGTCGCGCCCGTGTATGCACTCACAGTACGGTTTATCAGCATGGCCAGCCTGACAACAGTGGCGTGGCGCCGCTGGGGGGCTCGGGTCGGTATTCCTGGCTCACTCGCCGCCGGTGCTTACGTCCTCCAAGCCCAGGTTGGCGAGCAATTACCCAGTTGGCTGCACTGGACCCTGCTCATCGCAGGCGGGCTCGCCACCGTCGCGGCGTTGTTCATGCCGACGCAGGTGATGTCCCATCAACTCGAACGCAGCGAGGCCGAGCAACGCCTCACCCGCGCCATCGAGGAGTCCGTCGCCACCTACCGGGTCAAGATCAACGACGGCCTGCGCTCCTTCGTCGGACTGCTCGACCAGATCATCAACGCCGCCCCCACCGAACGCCGCGAGCTGCAGGGTTCCATGATCCAGGCGACCATGAACTTCGCCGCCATCACGCTCGGTGACGGACTGCACACCCGGGCCTGCTACTACCGGTACGAACCCGGCCCGCCGCGCCGCCTCTGCAAACGCCAGTACGCGGGCCGCGCCGACGAACCTCGCCGCGAGTTCGTCGAGGGCGACGGCGCCGGCGACTTCATCTTCCGGACCTTCAGCGGCAAGCGCACCATCCTCTACCCCTACGACACCATCGACGACCTCCCGCCGATCCAGCACGACGCCCAGTACTCCACCTTCATCAGCGCACCCGTGACCAGTGGCGACGTGCTCTTCGGCATGCTCAGCGTCGACTCGCCCCGCGTCGGCGACCTCACCCAGCAGGACAAGATCTTCATCGCGATCATCGCGCAGATCCTCGGCTCGGCCCTCGCCGTCGGCAAACGCCCCCGCGTCTCGCGCTGAGGGGACTACGAGTTGGCGTCGTAGCGGCTCAGGAAGTCGTGCCACGCAAGAACAGGGAACGTCAGCTCAGGGCTGGCAACCTGCTTCGAGTCCCGGACTCCGACACCAGTCACCGGCCAGCTGATCTCTACGCACCCACCGTTCGAAGCGCTGTAGCTGCTCTTGCGCCAGCCGACTTCGACGCAGTTCCCCGTTGGAGCGCTGTAGCTACTCTTGCGCCAGTCGGTCATGCGATCCTCCATACAGCTCGACAGCCACTGTGAGCGATCAGGTCCCTTGATTGTGGCTCGTCCAAGGCGCAATCTCCTAGATCCTTGAAAATCCTGCGATAGGACGCAATCTCGTCCGGCTCTTCAAGGAAGTGGCCCGCCGTCTCCTCCTCGATGTAGACAACTGGCTTGAACTCTGCGAACTCCATCAGGCGACACGAGCCCGCTGTACCAGCATGAGCTCCGAATGCGGCCGGGACCACCCTGATCGCGATGTAGGTACGAACACCCATTCGGAGCAATTCGTGGAGCTGGTCCGACATGATCTCGGCGCTGCCGATGGGAACCGGAGCACGAACTCGTGCATGAAGAAAGTAAACTCCTGGCCGAACGGTGGCTGAAGACATTACGGCGAGCCGAGCCGGGCAGCAACGCGATCCTGGACCTCGCGTGAGCGAACCGTTCGCTATCGCTCCATCAGCACCGCGAGCATAGTCACCCGTTTGCAGCAATCCGGGAATCAACGACCGTTGAAATTCGATGGATTTCGGTAGAGATGCTCTCGTGGTCCACCAGAGTTTGCAGTTGCTCTGGCATCTTGGAGCCGTGTTGTTGCAGCCAACCTGGGGTCTCCTGGTCGCGGGACAGGCGCAACAGGCGGTCGCGTTCGTCGCCGATCACGTGGCACACGGCCAGGAACGACGCGATGTCGATCTCCGGCAGGTTCAACTGTCCGGTCAGCAGCCGGGACACCTTGCTCTCCGACCAACCCAGCACCATGGCGGTGCGTTTGCCGTTGAGTCCCCGGTGCTCCATCGCGCGGCGCAGTGCATCGCCGAGTTCACGGCTTCGAATGGTGGACACGAGCAGGACAGTAGAACGTCGGACCGACCGTTTCGCGTAGTGACACAAGATGCCACCCGAACGGCAAATTGATTGCATATCCAGCAAGCGGTTGTCTGGTAGCCGGAGGGAATTGCCGAAACGGGAGAGTATACAATGGACGCACTGCAACCTGCCGTGGCCGATGCGTTTCGCCTGCTGCGCCAGGACATCTCCGGCTACCTGGACGAGGCCGAGTTCCTGGCGACGAAGGTCGGCGGGTGGTCGCTGGAGGACGCGCTGTCGGCCCGCAACCTCGTGCCGGACCTGACCACGATCGTCCGGGGCATTCTGCTCGACCACAAGGAAACCTCGGCCGCCACCTGTCCGACGTGCAACACGCGCTGGCCCTGCTCCACCGTGCGGACCATCCACGGTCTCGTGACCGACCCGACACACGAGTTCATGAAGATCGCCCAGCGGGCCCGGACGCGGGAGTGAACTAGCCTGGAACCCGTGACAGGGCGGACACGCAAGCAGGCCGGCGTGCTGTTGAGCAGGCTGGAGACGCCTGCTGCCGGTGCCGTGCTCGCGGACCGGATCATGACCGCGATCGCGCTGGGCGAGTTCACTCCGGGCCAGCGGTTGCCGCCCGAGCGGGAGTTCGCCGCACAGCTGGGCGTGAGCCGGACGACCGTCCGCGATGCCCTGGCCCGGGTCGTGGCCGCCGGCTTGCTGGAGGTCCGCCGGGGCCGGTCGGGCGGGGCCTTCGTCCGGCACCCGTGGACCAGCGAGTCGGCCCGGGCGGTCCGGTCCACGTTGGGTCCGCGATGGGACGAGCTGCAGGCCGCGTTCGACATGCGGCTGCTGGTCGAAGGGCTGGTGGCCCGCACAGCCGCCGAACGCCGGGACAGCGCCGACCAGCGCGAGATCCGGGCCGCGCTCACACAGTACGAGGGTGCCGAGACGTTGGCCGACGCCCAGGCCGCGGACATCCGCCTGCACCACGCGATCGCGAAGGCCGCGAAGAATCCGCGGCTGCTGGCCGTCCGGGAGCAACTGCTGTCCGAGGTGAGCATCGGATTCGCGGTCGAGCCGTTCACCACCGAGGTCTACGCACGGGCACTGCCCCAACACCAGCAACTGGCCGCTGCCGTCACCGGCGGCGAGGCGGACGTGGCGTGGGAGATCGGGCGGCAACACTTCGCCATCACCGAGGACGAACTCCGTGCGGCCCTGGTCAGGGCCGTGTCAGGGCAGGAAGACGACGACTCACAGTCGTAACCTGCGAACTCTTGTGGCCTGCGTCTCACCGCTCTATGGTCTGCGCACTAAACCATTTAGCCGGGGAGTGCCCGATGACGCCACCCGTCCAGAACCACACGGTCGAGAACACGGCAGGCAAGAACCAGCCAGGACTGCGCCGCGGGGCCATCGGGCTGCGCGAGGTGCTGTTCCAGAGCATCACCGCGATGGCGCCCGGAGCGGCGATCGCGGCGTCCATCCCGTCCGGTGCCGCCTTCGCCGGTGGCGCGCTGCCGCTGGCCGTCATCGTGGCCCTGGTGGCCTGCCTGTTCACGGCGCTGTCCGTCGCGGAACTGGCCAAGCACCTGCCCGCCGCCGGGTCGGTGGCCACGTACTCCAGTCGCGGCCTGCACCCGGCCATCGGGTTCCTGGTGGCGTGGGGCTACCTGTTCGTCGAGGCCCTCGTGCCGACGCTGTTGTTGCTGCAGCTGGGTTTCACGGTCGCGAGCACGTTCGACGGCTACCCGCAGGGCCTGTGGTGGCCGTGGGCGCTACTGGGCGCGGTGATCGTCGGTGTCGCCGGATTCTGGGGTGCTCGGGTGTCGGCCACGATGGGCACGATCCTGGGTGCGTTCGAGATCCTCGTGTTCCTGGTGCTGGCCGTGCTGCTGATCGTGAAGGCGGGCGGGTCGAACACGCTGTCGGTGTTCACGTCCGCGCACACACCCGCGGCGCATCTGGGCTTCGCCGGGGTCATTGCCGGGTCCGTCTACACAGTACTGGCGTTCTCCGGTTTCGAGGCAGCCGCGCCACTGGCCGAGGAGGCCAGGAATCCGCGCAAGACCGTGCGGCGGGCCGTGGTCGGGGCGACGCTGGGCATCGGCGCGGTCTACATCTTCACCACCTACGCGGCGACCGTGTTCGTCGGGCCGGACAAGTTCGCTCGCTTCAGCACCGACGGGCCCGCTGTCCTGGGAAGGCATCGCGAAGGCGTCGTTCGGCATCTTCTGGATCTTCGTGTTCCTGGCCATCGTCAACTCGACGATCGCCAACGCCAACGCGGGCGTGAACGTGTCGACCCGGACCGCGTTCGCGCTGTCCCGGGTCGGTGTGCTCCCCAAGGCGCTCTCCCGGGTGCACCCGGTGCACCGCTCCCCCGTGGTGGCCGTCGGTCTGCAGTTCGCCATCGCGGTGGTCCTGACCCTGGTGCTCGGGTTCGTGTTCACGCCGACGACGGCGTTCGTGCTGGTCGCGACCGTCATCGTGGTGGTCGTGGTGTCGGTCTACATCGTCGTGAACGCGGCCTGCATCGGGTTCTTCCTGCGGTTCAGGCGCAGTGAGTTCAACTGGTTCCTGCACCTGGTGTCGCCGATGCTGGGCATCCTCGTGTTCGTGCCCGCGCTGTTGGTGTCGGCAGGCATCCCGGTGTTCTCGTTCGTGGCACCGCTGTCGCCGCCGATCTCGTACTCGGGGCTCATCGTCGGCGTCTGGATGGTGTTGGGCATCGGCTATCTGGTGTATCTGTGGGGACGGCACCGCCAGCGGGTGGTGGACACTGGTCTGGTGCACCTCGACGAGACCGACCCCGACACGGAGGCACAGGTGGAGCAGCCCTCATGACCGACGACGTACTCACGTTCACACCGAAACCCGACGAGTACGTCTGGACGTTCGGTGGCGCGGCGCCGCTGGCCACGATCAAGCCGGGCACGATCCTGGAGGTGTTCACCGAGGACTGCTTCGCCGGCCGGGTGCGCTCGCAGCACGATCTCGTCTCCGAGGTGTGCGAGTTCCCGTTCCTGAACCCGCAGACCGGGCCCTTCTACGTCGAGGGCGCCGAGCCGGGTGACACCGTGGCCGTGCACTTCGTGTCCATCGAGCCTGCCCGCGACTGGGCAGCGTCGAGCACGGTGCCGCTGTTCGGTGCGTTGACCTCCACGCACACCACGGCGACGCTGCAGGCACCGCTGGCCGGAGCGGGTGTGGATCTGGGAGCTGGACCGGGCCGCGCGGACGTGCGCGTTCACCGCCCGGGACAGCGACCTGCGGGTCGAGCTGCCGATGGACCCGATGCACGGGACCGTCGGCGTCGCGCCCGCGAACCTGGAGGTGCGATCCGCGCTCGTGCCGGACGCGCACGGCGGCAACATGGACACGCCGGAAATGCGGGCCGGCGTCACCTGTTACCTGGGCGTGAACGTGCCCGGTGCGCTGGTCAGCCTCGGCGACGGGCACGCGCGGCAGGGTGAGGGCGAGACCTGCGGGGTGGCCGTGGAGACGGCGATGAACTCCGTGGTCATCGTGGACCTCATCAAGGGCCGGTCGACGCCGTGGCCGCGGCTGGAGACCGACACCTACCTGATGTCGACCGGGTCGGCGCGGCCGTTGGAGGACGCGTTCCGGATCGCGCAGCTCGACCTGATCCAGTGGGTTTCGGCGACGCGCGGGTTGTCGGAGCTGGACGCGTACCAGTTGCTCACGCAGACCGTCGAGTCGCCGCTGGCCAACGTGTGCGACACCAACTACACGTCGGTGGCGAAGGTGCGCAAGGAATGGCTGCCGCCCGCGCTGTCCGACGACGGTGTGCACGCGCGCCTGAGAGAGCAGGCGGCCCGCTATTCCCGGTGACGCGATCGGCCACGGCCTGACGATCGGCAAGTTCTATCCGCCGCATCGCGGTCATCACGGGCTGATCCGCACCATGGAACGGCGATGCACAAGGGCGACCGTGGTGGTCGAGGCCGCCGAGATCGAGTCGATCCCGCTTGCCGACCGGGTCGCGTGGCTGCGGGCCGCGCACCCGGACGTGACCGTGATCGGCGTGCGGTGCGACGTGCCGACGGACTTCGGTGACGAGCCGATCTGGGCTGCTCAGCTGGCGGTGCTGCGGGCCGCGCTGGCCGGGCGGCCGCCCGTGGACGTCGTGTTCACATCGGAGAAGTACGGCACTGAGTTGGCGGCACGGCTCGGCGCTCGGCACGTGTCGGTCGATCCACATCGGATGCGGGTGCCCGTGTCCGGGACGGCCGTGCGCGCGGATTTGGGCGGCCACTGGGACTTCCTGGACCCGGTGGTGCGGGCCGGGTTGGCGGTGCGGTGCGTGTTCGCCGGGGCCGGGTCGACAGGCACGACGACGATCTCGTCGATGCTGGCGGATCGGTTCCGGGCCCGGGGCGGGGTGTTCGCGTCGACCCGGTGGGTGCCGGAGTACGGGAAGATGGCTGTGCCCGCCGGGTCTTCCTGGACTCCCGCGGACTTCGCGCGGATCGCGACCGAGCAGACGTTGCTGGAGAACGCGGCCGCCGGGGCGGGGTCGCCATTGCTGGTGTGCGACACGGATGCGTTCGCCACGTCGCTGTGGGAGCGGCGGTATCTCGGGTCCGGCTCGCCGTCGGTGGACGGCTTGGCGCCTCGCGTCTACCTGGTGACCGACCACGTCGGGGTGCCGTCGGCCGACGACGGGCAGCGGGAGGGTGATCTCGCGGTGCGGGCAGCCACGACGTCGTCGTTCGTCGCCGAGCTGACCGCGCTGGGACAGTCGTGGGTGTTGCTGACCGGCTCCGTGTCGGAACGCCTGGAGCTGGCCACGAAGGTCGCCGACCAGTTCCTGGCGTGGCGCTCCTCGTTCGCCGATCCGTTGAGCTAGCTGAACGCGGCCGTCCAGCGGGAGATCAGTTCGGGCGTGAGCGGCCCGGCGATGTCGGGGTTGGCCAGCTCGAACACGAAGTCGGTCAGCGGGTGCGGGTCGGTGCCCGGAACTGTCGGTTGGTTGGGGCACACTGTCCGCGATGCCGAACCGGGACACTTTGCCGCAGTGGCTGGCCGCGTTGCCGGCCAGTTCGCTGGCGTCGCTGCTGGCCGCTCGGCCGGACACCGTCGTGATTCCGCCCGCCGACCTGCTCGAACTGGCCGACCGGCTGTCCGCACCGCCGTCCGTGCAGGCCGTGGTGCGTTCGCTGAACAGGATGCTTGCCGAAGTGCTCGCCGCTGCGCAAGCCGTCGGGAGCGAGTGGGTCACGTCCGGCGAGATCACCCATCGGTTCAAGAACACACCGGACCTCGGTGCCGTCGAGGACGCGCTCGGTCAGCTGACGCGGCTCGGGTTGGTGTGGCCCGTCGACGGTGGGTACGAGCTGGTGCGGCCGTTGCGGTCGGTGCGGGTGCGTGGGTTGTTGGGCGAGCTGCACACCGCGCCGCCCGCGCCCGAGATGACCTCGCTGGGTGCCGACGCGATCGACGAGCGCGCGGCGGCCGTCGTCCTGCCCGCGGTGCGTGGGGTCACCGCGCTGCTCGAACTGTGTTCTGCCACGCCGTTGGACGTGTTGCGCAGCGGCGGGGTGGGCGTCAAGGAGGTGCGACGGGCCGCGAAGGGCCTCGGTGCCGACGAGCTGACCGTCCGGTTGTGGCTCGCGCTGGCCTATCACGCCGATCTGCTCGACGCTGACGACGGCGTCATCCTGCCGACCGCTACCGCCGACGAGTGGCTCGCCGGGTCGCCGGCGTCGCGCATCGTCCCGTTGCTGATGACCTGGTGGCAACTGCCGTCGTCACCGACCGCGCCGGACATGCACGGTCGGCCGCCCACAGCGTTGCTGCACGCCTTTCACGACTCCGATCGTGAGCTGCGGCACGACCTGATCGGATGGTTCGCCGGCCAGCCCGCCGGTTCGGCCGTCGTCGACATGTCCGCGCTGCTCGCCGCCGTCGGATGGTGGCGGCCCTACATCTACGGCGAGCCGGAGAGCGCGGAAGCCATCATCGGCGAGGCCGAACGGCTCGGGGTGCTGGTCGACGGTGGCCTGTCGTCGTGGGGGCGGGCGCTGGTGGGCGGCAAGGAGCAGGACGTGCTCGACGGCGTGGAGCGGTGGTTGCCCGCCGCGACCGGGTCGGTTCGGCTGCTCGGTGACCTCACGGCGGTCGTGGCCGGGATGCCGACCGTCGAACTGAGCGCGCTGCTCGACCTGGCGGCGGACGCCGACGAGCGGGACACCGCGTCGGTGTGGCGGTTCTCACCTGCGAGCGTGCGGCGGGCGTTGGACGCGGGCCGATCCGCCGACGAGTTGACAGACGCGCTGGCGGCCGCCGCGGACGGCGAGGTGCCGCAGGCGTTGACGTATCTGATGCGGGACGTGGCCCGGCGGCACGGTGAGCTGGCGGTCGCGCCGGTCGGGTGCTGTGTGCTCGGTGACGCGACGCTGCTGGCCGAGGTGGCGGCCCATCGGGGGCTGGTCTCACTCGGTTTGCGGTTACTCGCCCCTGGCGTGCTCGCGTCGGCGAAGCCCGTTGATGCGACGCTGGAGTTGCTGCGCGCCAACGGTTATGCACCGACCTCAGTGGACGGGTCGGGAATACCCGTCGTGGAGCGTGCCGAACCGCGACGGGCCGCACCCAGGCCGCGGGTGACGTCGCGGCGGCCGGAGTCGCCCGAGGTGCCGTACGACCTGCTGGAGGTGGCCGAGTCGTTGCAGGCCGTCGGCGTGCCGCAGCCACCCGAGCCCGGTGACCTGGTACAACGCTATGGCGAGCACCTGACCAGCGAGGAAATAAACTTGCTCAACGACGCGTTGCAACGGGAGACGCCAGTGGCGATCACGTATCTGGACGGGCACGACCGCGGTTCTCGCCGGGTCATCACCCCCACTGACGTGATCGACGGGCGGGTCGAGGCCTGGTGCCACCTGCGGGACGACGAGCGTCATTTCCTCATCTCGCGGATCCAGCACGTGGAGCCCGCGTCGGCGTGAGGTTGCGGATCATTCGGACCCGCGCTACTCTCAAGTCATCTCGGCCGCGGATGTAGGCGTTCTCCAGCCCCCGCGATGAACTTATTTCCAGTCGTGACGCGAGTGCTCACGTGCACCGTTTCCGCGCTGTACTCACTGTTTGGAGATTCATCATGACCGCTGTCTTGGACAGACCACAGGCAGGTCCGGCCACCACCGAAGTTCCGGTGGCGGGAATCGTTGACCTGCAAGAGAAGACTGGCTTCGTTCGGACCGACGGCTACGCGCCCGGCCCGAACGACATCTACCTGTCGCCTTCGCTCGCTCGCAAGTTCGGGCTGCGCACCGGCGACCAGATCACCGGTGCCACCGGCGCACCGGGCCCCGGTGACCAACGTAAGAAGCACGACCCGCTGCTGCGAGTCGACACCGTCAACGATCAGGCGGCCGGCGGCTCGCGCCCCCGGTTCAACGATCTGACTCCGCTGTACCCGAATGAGCGACTGCGGCTGGAAACCGAGCCGCACCAGTTGACGACACGCGTGATCGACCTGATCATGCCGGTCGGCAAGGGACAGCGTGCGCTGATCGTGGCGCCGCCGAAGGCGGGCAAGACATCCGTGCTCACCGCCATCGCACAGGGCTTGCACAAGAACAACCCGGAGTGCCTGCTGATGGTCGTGCTCGTCGGTGAGCGGCCCGAGGAGGTCACCGACCTCCAGCGGTCGATCCACGGCGAAGTGATCGCGTCCACATTCGACAGTTCGCCGGCCGAGCAGGTCGCGGTGGCCGAGTTGGCCATTGAGCGGGCGAAGCGGCTCGTCGAGCTGGGGCGTGACGTCGTCGTGCTGCTCGACTCGATCACCCGATTGGGGCGCGCGTACAACCTGGCCGCACCTGCGTCGGGTCGGGTTCTGACCGGCGGCATCGACTCGTCGGCGCTGTTGCCACCAAAGCGGTTCCTCGGCGCGGCGCGGAACATCGAGAACGGTGGGTCGCTGACGATCTTCGCTACTGCTCTCGTGGAGACGTCGTCCACCGGTGACTCGGTGATCTTCGAAGAACTGAAGGCGACCGGTAACGCCGAGCTGAAGCTGGACCGGTCGTTGGCCGCGCGGCGGACGTACCCGGCGGTGGACGTGGTCCAGTCCAGTACTCGGCGGGACGATCTGTTGTTGGCGCCGGAGGAGTTGGCAGCCACGTGGAAGTTGCGGCGGGCGTTGACCGGCTCCGAGCGTGGGATCGAGACGCTGTTGGACGGGCTGCGGCGGACGCGGACGAACATCGAGCTGTTGACGTCGCTCGGCGGGGACCGAGGAATCGCAAGCTGACCACTCACCCGTTCAACGGCCGACACGCCCAACCACACCTGGCGAGTTGACCGTGCGGAGGGCAACAAGCCCTCCGAAGCCGGCCCGACGCACGCTGGCTCAACGGCTCGCCAGCTGACCACCCCCACGCTCACGGGACGACACGGTCGAGCGATATCCCACGAGCAGACCATCGAACGGACGACACGCGTTCCCAGGCGCCAGGCAACCGGGCGCAGACCCGCCACCGCACATTCAAGGGACGACACGCCCATCCGGACTCGCGAGCCAGCCATCCAACGGACAACACGCCGCTTAGGCCAGCACGCCGCGCCCTGACACGCGGCTCGCCGCCCGATAGCCCCACTCAAGGGACAACACGCCAGCAACATCCGGCGAGCCGACCACGCAACGGGCAACACACCGCTCAGACCAGCAGGCCGCGCCGGCACGCAGCCAACCGCCTCGCCGCCGGACAACCCACTCGAGGGACAACACACCCGGCCGCACCCGGCGGGTCCGCCATTCGGCGGGCAACACGCGCTGAGCAGACCAGCACACCAGCCAGGCACGCCACACCCAGCGCCTCGCCGCCGGACAACCCACTCAAGGGACAACACGCCCGGCCACACCCGGCGAGCCGACCATGCGGCGGGCAACACGCGCTGAGCAGACCGGCCGCAGACCGGCGGGCCGCCCTGGCACCCATCCCGCCTCGTCACCCCGATAGTCGTGCGAGGGACTTGGCGCCGCCCGGCCCGACCCGGCATGGCGGCCATTCGGCGGAGAACACGCGCGCTGGGAGCAGCACTCCAGTCCGGTCCCGATAGTCGCAGCCTCGGCAACGGACTGCCCGCTGATCGCCGTTCAAGGGTCGACACGCCCCGCGCCGCTATGGTCTCGACCACTCGATGGACGACACGCGCCCGTCGGATCACCACGCGGGTGGCCGGGTTGCGACGAACTTCGCCTCGCCGAGTTGCGCCGAGAGCTAGACGGACGACACGGACGACTCGGCGAGCCGACCATCCGATGGCAAGACGCGCTGGTCGTCGGTGGTTGTCGCGTCGGTGAGCCGAGCTGGGCCGCACTGGCCGTCGTTCACCATCTTCATCGGTGAGCCGACCATCCGATGGCAAGACGCGCTGGTCGTCAGTGGTTGTCGCGTCGGTGAGCCGGGCTGGGCCGCATTGGCCGTCGTCCACCATCTTCATCGGTGAGCCGACCATCCGATGGGCAAGACACGCTGGTCGTCAGTGGTTGTCGCGTCGGTGAGCCGGGCTGGGCCGCACTGGCCGTCGTTCACCATCTTCATCGCCGAGCGACTACTGCGTGGCGCAACTAAGCTCGCGCTCGTGACTCATCGGTGGGAACCGAGTGCTGCTGGGGTGATGCGATTGCCCTCCGGCAGGCTCGTGCGCGGCAGGGGGTTGCGGCGGGCGATGCCGGAGGCGCCCTCGCCGACGTTCGCGCTCTATCTGCTCGGTTCGGAGCCGCCTGCCGTGCCCTGGGAGTACCGGTGGCTGCGGTGGCGAGACTTCGGCCTGCCGGCCGATCGGGACTCGTTCGCCGCCGCGCTGCGAGAAGCGTGGGGACGGGCTACCGACGACCGTGTCGAATTCGCCTGCGCGGGTGGCCGCGGGCGCACCGGGACCGCGCTGGCCTGTCTTGCCGTGCTGGACGGCGTGCCCAACGACCAAGCCGTCGCCTACGTGCGCGAGCACTACGCACCACGGGCCGTCGAGACGCCGGGGCAACGACGGTTCATCGCCCGGTTCGCACCCGCACCACCAATAGGGCCAACCGACCCGGCATAGCGGGCAAACGCACGGCCACGCAGTATCCCGGGTCTGCCCCAACACTCCCACACATCGCGGTTCGCCCGCACCATCAGCGACGTCGACCGACGCGGCACGACCGGGGACGGACGAATCGAGCTGGGTTACGTGCGACGCTGAGCTCGTTGGGCACGCAGGCCCTGGCACGATGGCCGGCTGGGGACAGCTGAGCTGCTGCGTGTCGTCGGCAATGGCGATGGCGATGGCGATGTCATCGAGCGCCATCCCGCTGGACCACATCCTGATCTTCACCGCGCGACGCTCAAGCCGACAACGGCAGGCCCGCAGACGCAGCACCCCATCGGGCGGCTCGCCACCACCAGCCAGCCGCGGCGAGCTGGTCTGACGGAACTCGGGCAAGCCGCCCCTGCCGGGAACGCGAAACCCGGCTACACGACCGACAGAGTCAGCTGGTTCGGGATCACCGGGGCCGGTAGGTCCGAGCCGCCTGTCAGGTACTCGTCCACCGCGTGCGCGGCCGACCGGCCCTCGGCGATGGCCCACACCACCAGCGACGCACCCCGGTGGGCGTCGCCGCAGACGAAGACACCTTCCGTGTCCGTCTGCCAGTCCGAGCCACAGCTCAGCGTGCCGCGGCGGGTCAGGCTCAGGCCCAGTTCGGCGACCAGCGGCATGTGTTCCACGCCGTCGAAGCCGATCGCCAGCAGCACCATGTCCGCGGGCAGCACCTCGACCGTGTCGGACATCGGCACCACCTCACGCTCGCCGGTCTCCGGGTCGCGGTGCACCTTCACCTCGCGCAGCTCGACCGCTCGCACCTGGCCGGACTCGTCGCCGATGAATCGCTCCACCGACACCGCGAACTTCCGCTCGCCGCCCTCCTCGTGCGCCGGGTACGTGCGTAGGATCCACGGCCACGTCGGCCAAGGGGACCTGTCCTCGTCACGCATCTCGGGCGGGCGCGGGTACTGGTCGAGCTGGGTCACCGACGCGGCGCCCTGCCTTGTCGCCGTGCCGTAGCAGTCGGCGCCTGTGTCACCGCCGCCGATGATGACCACGTGCTTGCCGCGCGCGTCCACCGGTGTGGGGCCGTCGCCCTCGCAACTGCGGTTGGCGGGCACCAGATAGTCCATCGCCAGGTGTACGCCGGTCAGCTCGCGTCCCCGCGTCTCCGGCACGTCCCTGCCGCGCAGCGCACCGACGGCCAGCACGACCGCGTCGTACCGCTCGCGCAGCTTCGCGACCGACAGGTCGCCGGGCTTGCGCCCGCCGACTTCGCAGCCCGTCACGAACTTCGTGCCCTCCGCGCGCAACTGGGCCAGCCGCCGGTCCAGGACCGCCTTCTCCATCTTGAACTCGGGAATCCCGTACCGCAGCAGGCCACCGAGCCGGTCGTCGCGCTCGTACACCGTGACCTCGTGGCCCGCCCTGGTCAGCTGCTGGGCGGCGGCCAGGCCTCCTGGGCCGGAGCCCACCACAGCCACCTTCCTACCGCTGGACACAGTGGACGGTCGTGGTTCGACCATGCCGTTGTCCCACGAGACATCGGCGATGGCCTGCTCGACGCGCTTGATCGCGACGGCACCGCCCGCGTCCGGCGAGATGGCCAGCACACACGCTGCCTCGCACGGGGCCGGGCACAGCCTGCCGGTGAACTCGGGAAAGTTGTTGGTCGCGTGCAGCCGTTCGCTGGCCTGCGCCCAGTCGTCCCTGCGGACGAAGTCGTTCCACTCCGGGATCAGGTTGCCCAGCGGGCAACCCGCGCTGCTGCTGTGGCAGAACGGGATACCGCAGTCCATGCACCGCGAGGCCTGGTTGCGGACCTGGCCGGCACGCTCCGCCGCAGGGAGAGGCGCGTAGACCTCGTGCCAGTCACCCTGCCGATCCGACGTGGCCCGCTTGACGTGGTCCTTGCGGTTGAACTTCATGAAGCCGTTCGGGTCAGCCACGGCTCGCCTCCATGATCGCCTCATCCACGTCTCGACCCTGAGCCCGTGCCAGCCGCTCTGCCTCCAACACCCGCTGGTAATCCCGCGGCATCACCTTGGTGAACGCCGCCGACCTGCGCGGCCAGTCGCCCAGCAGCGACGCCGCGATCGTCGATCCGGTCAGCTCGTGGTGCGCTGTCACCACGTCACGCAGCCACCGCAGGTCCTCCGCGTTGGGCTGCTCCAGCTCGACCATCTCACCGTTCACCAGTGCCGGATCGAGGTCCAGCACATACGCGACGCCACCGGACATGCCGGCCGCGACGTTGCGGCCGGTTTGCCCGAGCACGACGGCTCGTCCACCTGTCATGTACTCGAAAGCATGGTCACCGACGCCCTCGCAGACCGCGAGTACGCCGGAGTTGCGGACGCAGAACCGCTCGCCCACCCGGCCTCGCAGGTACAGCTCGCCCGCGGTGCCGCCGTAGCCGATCACGTTGCCCGCGATCACCTGGTTCTCCGCGGCGAACGGCGCGTCCGGGTGCGGCCGCACGATGATCTTGCCGCCGGACAGGCCCTTGCCGACGTAGTCGTTCGCGTCGCCGATCATGTCCAGCGTGATGCCGTGTGGCAGGAACGCACCCAGCGACTGGCCGGCCGAACCGGTCAGCGTCACGTGGATCGTGTCGTCGGGCAGGCCCTGGCCGCCGTAGCGCCGGGTCACCTCGGCGCCCAGCAGGGTGCCGACCGTGCGGTTCACGTTGCGCACGGGGAGGTCCAGGCGCAACTGGTGCGCGTCCTCCAGGGCGGCCTCGGCCAGCTGGATCAGCGTGCGGTCCAGGGCATGCTCCAGGCCGTGGTCCTGCTCGCGCACCTTCCGCTTGGCCGAGCCGTAGCGGTTCTCCACCTGCTCGAACACCGGAGCCAGGTTCAGGCCGCCGGTCTTCCAGTGCTCGACGGCCTTGTCGACGTCCAGCACCTCGCTGTGCCCGATGGCGTCGTCCAGCGTGCGGAAACCGAGATCGGCCAGCAGCTCGCGGACCTCGTTCGCGACGAACCGGAAGTAGTTCTGCACGAACTCCGGGTTGCCCGTGTACCGCTTGCGCAGCACCGGGTTCTGCGTGGCCACGCCGACCGGGCAGGTGTCCAGGTGGCAGACCCGCATCATCACGCAACCCGCCACCACGAGCGGCGCGGTGGCGAAGCCGTACTCCTCCGCGCCCAGCAGCGCGGCGATCACCACGTCCCGGCCGGTCTTCATCGCGCCGTCCACCTGCACGGTGATCCGGTCGCGCAAACCGTTGAGCAGCAACGTCTGCTGCGTCTCGGCCAGGCCGACCTCCCACGGGGTGCCCGCGTGCTTGAGCGAGTTCATCGGGGACGCGCCGGTACCGCCGTCGTGGCCGGAGATCAGCACGACGTCCGCGTGCGCCTTGGCGACGCCCGCCGCGACCGTGCCGACACCCAGTTCGCTGACCAGCTTCACGTGCACGCGTGCGTGCTCGTTGGCGTTCTTCAGGTCGTGGATCAGCTGGGCAAGGTCCTCGATCGAGTAGATGTCGTGGTGCGGCGGCGGCGAGATGAGGCCGACGCCCGCCGTGGAGTGCCGGGTGCGCGCGATCCACGGGTAGACCTTGTAGCCGGGCAACTGACCGCCCTCACCCGGCTTCGCGCCCTGCGCCATCTTGATCTGCAGGTCGGTCGCGTTGACCAGGTACTCGCTGGTGACGCCGAACCGGCCGCTGGCCACCTGCTTGATCGAGGAGCGCCGATTCGCGTCGTAGAGCCGGTCGGTGTCCTCGCCGCCCTCGCCGGTGTTGGACCGGCCGCCCAGCCGGTTCATCGCGATCGCCAGGGTTTCGTGGGCCTCGGCGGAGATCGAGCCGTAGGACATCGCGCCCGTGTTGAACCGGGACAGGATCGACTCGACGGACTCGACCTCGTCCAGCGGTACCGCGACGCGGTTCTCGTTGCGGAACAAGAACATCCCGCGCAGCACGCCGCCCTCGCGGTAGAGCCGGTGCACCTCGTCGGTGTAGCGCCGGTAGACCTCTACCTGGCCGGTCTTCGTCGCGTGCTGCAACAGGAACACGGTTTCCGGCGTGAACAGGTGCAGCTCGCCGTCGCGGCGGTAGGCGTACTCGCCGCCGACGTCCAGCCGCTGATGCACGCGGTCGGTCGGGTTGTCCGGGTAGGCCCTGCGGTGGCGCCGCGCGACCTCCTCGGCCAGCACGTCCAGTTCGACACCGCCGAGCTTGGACAGCGTGCCGGTGAAGTACTCGTCCAGCAGTGCCTGGGACAGGCCGAAGGACTCGAAGACCTGGGCGGCGGTGTACGCACCGACCGTGGAGATGCCCATCTTCGACATGATCTTCAGGACGCCCTTGACCAACGCGGCCACGTAGTTGCGTACCGCTGCCGCCGCGTCGCCGCTGGTGATGACGCCGTGCGCGTGCAGGTCCTCGACGGTCTCGAACGCCAGGTACGGGTTCACCGCGGCGGCGCCGTAACCGAGCAGCAGTGCGATGTGATGCACCTCGCGTGCGTCGCCGGTCTCGACGACCAGCGCGACCCGCAGCCGCTCCTTCGTGCGGACCAGGTGGTGGTGCACGGCCGACACGAGCAGCAGCGACGGAATCGGCGCGAGGCGGTGGTCGGAGTCCCTGTCGGACAGTACGAGCGTGCGGGCACCGGCCACGATCGCCTCGGACGCCTCGCGGCGGACCCGCTCGATCGCCTCGGCCAGCGCGGGGCCGCCGCCGTCCACCTCGTAGAGGCCGGACAGCACGGTGCACGCGAACCCGGGCAGGTCGCCGTCGTCGTTGACGTGGATGAGCTTGGCCAGGTCGTCGTTGTCGATCACCGGGCAGGGCAGCTGGATGTGCCTGCAGGACGCCGGGCCGGGCTCCATCAGGTTCTGCTCCGGGCCCATGATCCGGGCCACGGACGTGACGATCTCCTCGCGGATCGCGTCCAGCGGCGGGTTCGTCACCTGGGCGAAGTTCTGCTTGAAGTACTCGTAGAGCATCCGGGAACGCTGCGACAGCACGGCGGGCGGCGTGTCCGAGCCCATCGAGCCGATCGGCTCGGCCCCCTTCTCCGCCATCGGCGTGAGCAGGATGCGCAGCTCCTCCTCGGTGTAGCCGAAGGTGAGCTGGCGGCGCAGCACCGACTCGTGCGTCTGCACGACGTGCTCGCGCTCGGGCAGGTCGGCCAGTTGCAGCAGGCCGGCGTGCAGCCACTCGTCGTAGGGCAGCTGGCCGGCCAGGGCGCTCTTCACCTCGTCGTCGTCGACGATGCGGCCTTCCTGGGTGTCGACCAGGAACATCCGGCCGGGCTGCAGCCTGCCCTTGGCGATGACCTCCTCCGGCGGCACGTCCAGCACGCCGGATTCGCTGGCGAGCACGACACGGTCGTCGGAGAGGTACCACCAGCGGGCCGGGCGCAGGCCGTTGCGGTCGAGCACCGCGCCGACGAGCGTGCCGTCGGTGAAGGTGACGCAGGCCGGGCCGTCCCACGGCTCCATCAGGCTGGCGTGGAACTGGTAGAACGACCGGCGCTTCGGGTCCATCGTGGCGTGGTTCTCCCACGCCTCCGGGATCATCATCAGCACCGCGTGCGGCAGGCTGCGGCCGCCGAGGTGCAGCAGTTCGAGCACCTCGTCGAAGGACGCGGAGTCCGACGCCGCCGGGTCGCACACCGGGAACAGCCGGGTGAGATCGCCGGGGATCAGGTCGCTGTCCAGCAGCGCCTCGCGGGCGCGCATCCGGTTGCGGTTGCCGCGAATCGTGTTGATCTCGCCGTTGTGCGCGACATAGCGGTACGGGTGCGCGAGCGGCCAGCTCGGGAACGTGTTGGTGGAGAACCTGCTGTGCACCAACGCGATCGCGCTGAGCAGGCGGGGATCGGTCAGGTCGGCGAAGAATGCCGGGAGCTGGCCGGTGGTGAGCATTCCCTTGTACACCAAGGTGCGCGCCGACAGCGACGGGAAGTACACGCCACAGCCAGCGACATTGCTCTCCCGCTCCGCGCGCTTGCGCAGGCAGAAGGTCAGCCGGTCCACCTCGACGCCTGCCGGCAGCTCGCCGTCGTGGTCAGGCAGTCCGGCGACGAACAGCATGGCGAAATGAGGCATCACCGAACGGGCACTCGGCCCGACCTCGGCGCTCTCGGGAGCCGTTGGCACGACACGCCAACCGAGCACCCGCAGGCTCTCCTCTTCGGCGATGCGCTCGACCAGTTCGACGGCCCGCGCGCGCTCGCCCGCATCGCCGGGCAGGAACGCGATGCCCGCCGCGTAGGTGCTCAGGCCGTCGACCGGCATGGGCAGGTCGAACTCGACCTCGGCCCGCAGCAGTTCGTCGGGCAACTGCAGCAGAATGCCCGCGCCGTCACCACTCGTGGGCTCCGCTCCGGCCGCGCCCCGGTGCTCCAGATTCGCCAGTGCCGTCAAGGCATCTGACACGATCCGGTGCGACCGGCGACCCTGGATGTCGGCAACCATGGCGACGCCGCACGCATCGTGCTCAGCGGCTGGGTCGTAGAGGCCCTGCGGGCCGGGCATGGCGGAGAAGATCACAGCCAGACCTCCCTCGTCGTCCTGATGGCTCTCGGGATCAAGGTCCCGGACGGGACGACGGCGGCCCGTGCGTTTTGTTGACGTGACTCTAACAGCCAGGAAACATTCCGACACCTACGAACGAGTGATCCAGGTCATCAGTTGGTAACGAATTGGCTGATCGAGACGATGGCCACGCTTCATCGACGTGGCGGCCAGTCTGCCCAGTGTAACCGACCCTGGGCCATCCGGACTGTGTCCGCTGGTCAACCCCGAGTTCAGGTGTAGCGTCTCCGCCGATCGGTGACGAAGTCCGGTGAGATCCCGGCGCTGTGCCGCAACTGTAATGACCTTATACGGGTTAAGCCAGGTCGCGCACCGTTCATGTTTCGCCATCCGCCCCCGGAGCAGGGGCGCGGCGCCGCCGACGTCCCTGGACCCGGCTACCCGCGCACCCGCGCCGGCCCGAGACCCGAGGACATCGATGTCTGCCGTGCCGGTTCGGTCCAACCGCGTGCCCACCGTCCTGTTCGCCCTGATCTGCGTGCTCGCCGCGGTTGCGGCCTGCGCCAGCCACCCGTCGACACCCGCGGCCACATCGACCGGGCCGCACCGCATCGTCTCGCTCGACTCGTCCAGCACGGAGATCCTGTACGCCATCGGTGCGGGCAAGCAGGTTGTCGCCGTGGACAAGGAGTCCGACTACCCGGCGAGCGCGCCCCGGTCCTCGTTGGACGCCCTGAAGCCGAGCGTCGAGGCCATCACGAAATACCATCCCGATCTCGTCATCACCGGCTACGACACCAACGGCCTGGTCGCCGGGCTGCGCAAGCTCGGCGTACGCGTACTGCTGGAAGCGGCACCTTCGACTGTGGACGGTGCCTACGGGATCTGGACGAGCATCGGCAAGGCGACCGGGCACACCGCGGCGGCGCAGCACCTGGTGACCTCGACCAAACAGCAGCTCGCCTCGATCGTCGCGGCGGCGCCGCATCCGGAGCGGCCGCTGTCCTACTACTACGAGCTCGACCAGACCTACTACACGGCCACCTCACACACGTTCATCGGTGCGCTGCTGGGCCAGTTCGGCATGACGAACATCGCCGACCCGGCCGACTCGGCCGCGGCGGGCGGCTACCCGCAGCTGTCCGCGGAACGCGTGCTGGCCGCTGACCCGCAACTGGTGTTCCTCGCCGACAGCCAGTGCTGCGGCCAGAACGCGACCAGCGTGGCCGCGCGACCCGGCTGGCACACGCTGGCGGCGGTGCGCGACGGCGGCGTGGTGGCGCTGAACGACGACATCGCGTCCCGCTGGGGGCCCAGGATGGTCGATCTGATGCGGACCGTGTCCGCTGCCATCGGCAAGGTCGCCGTTCATGCCAGCTGATTCGGTTGTCCAGCAGGGGCAATCCCGGCTCCGCCCAGTGGTGCTGGGCGGAGCCGTCTTGCTGTTGCTGGTGGTGTTGCTGGGCTCGGTGTTGCTCGGTGCCGTCGACCTGGGCACCGGCAGGGTCCTCGCCGAGGTGTGGGCCGAGCTGACCGGCGGCCGGTCACCACTGTCCACGCAGGAGACCGCGATCCTGTGGCAGCTACGCGTACCCAGGGTGGTCCTCGGCGCGCTCGTCGGGGCCGCGCTGGCCTCGTCCGGGGCCGCGTACCAGGGCGTGTTCCGCAACCCACTGGCCGACCCGTATCTGTTGGGTGCGGCAGCGGGTGCCGGGATGATCACGACGATCGTGGTGGTGCTGTTCCCCGCCGTGGCGGCGGAAACCGGTGGGTTCGTCGGCCCGCTGCCGCTGGCCGCGTTCGCGGGTGCCGTCGGCGGCGTCGCGCTCACCTGGGGGCTGGGCCGGTCGGCCGGGCGCGGCACGGCAACCCTGGTGCTGGCCGGCGTCGCCGTGACCGCGTTCCTCACCGCGGTGCAGACGTTCGTGCAGCAGTTGGACACCGACACGTTGCAGCGGATCTACTCCTGGCTGCTGGGTGGCCTGGCCACCACGGGCTGGCACCAGGTGGTGCTCGCGCTGCCCTACATCGTGCTGGGCGCGGTCGTGCTGTGCTGCTGCGCGCGGCTGCTGGACGTGCTGGCGCTGGGCGACGACGAGGCCACCGCGCTGGGCGTGCGGCCGGGACGGACCCGGCTGGTGGTGCTCGGCGCCGCGTCGCTGGCCACGGCGGGCGCGGTCGCGGTGAGCGGGCTGATCGGGTTCGTCGGGATCGTCGTGCCGCACGTGGTGCGGCTGATGTTCGGCGGCAGCTACCGGGTGGTGGTGCCGCTGTCGCTGATCGGCGGCGCGATCTTCGTCGTCGCGGCCGACGTGGTGGCCAGGACTGTGCTCGCGCCCGCCGAACTGCCCATCGGTGTGGTGACGGCGTTCACCGGGGCACCGTTCTTCGTGGTGATCCTGCGGCTGAACCGGGCCCAGCTGCGATGACGCTGCGCCTGGCGGAGGTCGGTGCGGGCTACGGCGGGCGGCCGGTGGTGTCCGGCGTGTCCGTGACCGTGCCCGGCGGGCGGTGGCTGGCCGTCATCGGACCGAACGGGGCAGGCAAGTCCACGCTGCTCAAAGCCGTGGCCGGCCTGGTGGGCCGGACCGGCGAAGTGTGGCTGGACAAGGTGGACGTCGGCTCGCTGTCGCATCGGCAGCGGGCCAGGGCCATCGGGTACGCACCGCAGAGCCCGGAACTGCCCGCCGCGCTGACCGTGACCGACTACGTGCTGCTCGGGCGCACGCCGTATCTGGGGCCACTGGCCGGTGAGGGAGCGGCGGACTACGCCGTCGTCGACGAGGTGCTGAGCCGGCTGGACCTGACCGGGCTGGCCGGACGGCGGCTGCACACGCTGTCCGGCGGCGAGCGGCAGCGGGCCGTGCTGGCGCGGACGCTGGCCCAGCGCACCGGGTTGCTGCTGCTGGACGAGCCGACCAGCGGGCTGGACATCGGCCACGCCCAGGCGTCGCTGGAACTGCTGGACCGGCTGCGCACCGAGGACGGCACGACCGTGGTCAGCACACTGCACGACCTGACGCTGGCCGGGCAGTACGCCGACGAGCTGCTGTTGCTGGCCGGCGGGCGGGCCGTCGCGTGCGGCCCACCGGCCGAGGTGCTCACCGGGCCGCTGCTGGCCGAGCACTACGGGGCCGACGTCGAGGTGCTGACGACCAGCACCGGGCAGCTTGTGGTCGCCCCGTTGCGGGATCGTCCCCTCCCCCGGTAGAACGGGCTTCATGATCCTCGACCGCTTTCGCGTCACCGATCGGGTAGCCGTGGTCACCGGAGCGGGCAGGGGCATCGGTGCGGCCACCGCCGTCGCTCTCGCCGAGGCCGGGGCGGACGTGGTCATCGCGTCACGCACCGAGTCGGACCTGCGGGAGGTCGCGGCGCGCGTCGAGGCGGCGGGCAGGCGGGCGCACGTGGTGGTGGGCGACCTGTCCGACCTGTCGGTCGTCGGCGGCCTCGCGACCACGGCACGGGAGGTGTTCGGGCGGCTGGACATCGTGGTCAACAACGTCGGCGGGACGTACCCGCGGCCGCTGCTGGAGAGCACGCCGGAATTCCTGGAAGAGGCTTTCCATTTCAACGTGTCGACCGCACACGCGCTCGTGCTCGCGGCGACCCCGCTGCTGCTGGAGCAGGGCGGCGGGTCGATCGTGAACATCTCGTCGGTGATGGGCCGGGTCAGCGGGCGCGGTTTCCTCGCGTACGGCACGGCCAAGGCGGCGCTGGCGCACTACACCCGGCTGGCCGCGACCGACCTGGCGCCGCGGATCCGGGTGAACGCGCTGGCCGTCGGGTCGGTGGCGACATCGGCGCTGCAGATCGTGATGGACAACGAGGAGATCCGCGGCCGGATGGAGGCGGCGACCCCGCTGCACCGGATCGGCGAGGCGGAGGACGCGGCGGCGACCGTCGTGTACCTGGTGTCGCAGGCCGGTGGGTTCGTCACCGGCAAGGTGATCGAGGTCGACGGCGGGACCGAGAGCCCCAACCTGGAGCTGGGCCTGCCCGACCTGTGAGCTATTCCTTCGCGACCGGCGTTTCCTCGTCGGTCTTCTGCTCGGCCGGCGCTTCTTCTTCCGCTGCTTCGTTTTCCTCGTCGGATTCCTCGGCGACCGGCGGTGCGCCCTCGGTCGCGACGTCGAGCTGGGCCGCGCGGAACGTCGACGGGTCCTCGCGCGGGCCGCGGCTGCGAGCCAGGATGAAGTACACGACGCCCGCGATGAACAGCAGCGACATGATCCAGACGTTGACGCGGACGCCGAAGATCATCGTGGCCACGTCGCTGCGCAGCAGCTCGATCCAGAATCGGCCGAACGCGTAACCGGCGACATAGAGCGCGAAGGCACGGCCGTGGCCGAGCCGGAACCTGCGGTCCGCGAAGACGACCACCCCCGCGATGACCAGGTCCCAGATCAGCTCGTACAGGAACGTCGGCTGCACCACCTGGAACTGCGTGGTGTTCACCGCGACGCCGTCGAGGTTGTCCGGCAAGCCGGTGCCGGGGTTGATGCGCTGGAAGATCTCCAGGCCCCAGGGCAGCTTCGTCGGGCCGCCGAAGAGTTCCTGGTTGAAGTAGTTGCCGAGCCGGCCGATGGCCTGTGCCGTGACGATGCCGGGGGCCACCGCGTCCGCCATGAACGGCAGCGGGATGCCCTTGCGCCGGCACGCGATCCACGCGCCGACCGCGCCCAACGCGATCGCGCCGGGGATGCCGAGGCCGCCGTCCCAGATCTTGAAGGCGCCCACCCAGTCCTTACCGGCGCCGAAGTACCGCCACCAGTCGGTGGACACGTGGTAGAGCCGGCCGCCGACGAGGCCGAACGGCACCGCCCAGACGGCGATGTCGACGACAGCGCCCTGTTCGCCACCCCGTGCCTGGTAACGCCGTTCACCCCACCAGATGGCGACGATGATGCCGACGATGATGCACAAGGCGTAGGCCCGGATCGGGATCGGACCAACGTGCCAGACCCCCTGCGATGGGCTGGGGATGAAGGCCAGGACTGGTCCAGCGGCGAGGCTCACACCGACCACCGTAACCGTCCCCTGTGAATCGCCGGTCAACGACCCGGTAACGGTGGGTCAGCCCAGGTAGAGCGTAACGACGGAGGGTCGCGTCAAGACAAGGTTGCCGCTCTCGGCCTGTGCGACACCCATCCGCCGGCGGTAGATAGGGCATCTCTGGCCCGGGTAGTGGTGGTTCCGGTAACCGGCATGGTTACTGGACGCGCCACTGGTTCACCCGGTCGTGGCGACGGGGTGGCGGACGCCTGCCGCGAGATCGGCGGTGAGGGCGCGGAGCTCGGCCATGCCTTGTCCGGCGCTCGTGACGAAGGCAGAGCCGACGATGACCGCGTCCGCCACCGCTGCCAGCTCCGCCGCCTGTGCGCCGGACCGCACGCCCAGCCCGACCGCGACCGGCAGGTCCGTGTGCGCCCGAATCCGGCCGACCAGTGGAGCGGCTTCGGCACTGACCACGTCCCGCGCGCCCGTCACGCCCATGATCGACGCCGCGTACACGAAGCCGCTCGTCGCCTCGACCGTGAGTGCGATGCGCTCCTCGGTCGACGACGGGGCGAGCAGGAAGATCTTGTCCAGGTCGTGTGCCTCGGACGCGGCCAGCCACTCGCCCGCCTCGTCGGGCACCAGGTCCGGCGTGATGATGCCCAGACCGCCCGCCGCCGCCAGGTCGCGGGCGAAGTTGTCGACGCCGTAGTGGTACACGGGGTTCCAGTACGTCATCACGACCGCCCGGCCACCGGCCGACGCGATGGACTCCACCACGCCGAACAGGTCGCGCACCCGGAAGCCGCCGCGCAGTGAGCGATCCGCCGCCGCCTGGACAGTGGGGCCGTCCATCACCGGGTCGGAGAACGGCAGGCCGACCTCGACCACGTCGCAACCCGCGTCGATCATCGCCTTGAGGTACTCCTTGGAGCCCTCGATCGTCGGGTAGCCGGCGGGCAGGTAACCGATCAGCGCGGCCCTGCCCTCGGCCCGCGTCTGCTCGAACAGCGGGTCCAACCGGCCCATCAGCCCTGCCCTCCAGCTTCCGGCACCAGGTCGAAGTACTTGTTCGCGGTGTCCATGTCCTTGTCGCCGCGACCGGACAGGTTCACCACGATCACGCCGTCCGGCCCCAGCGCCGGGCCGATGCGCAGCGCACCGGCGAGCGCGTGGGCCGACTCGATGGCCGGGATGATGCCCTCGGTGCGGGACAGCAGGCGCATCGCCTGCATGGCCTCGTCGTCGGTCACCGACTCGTACTGCGCCCGGCCGCTGTCCTTGAGCCACGAGTGCTCCGGGCCGACGCCCGGATAGTCCAGGCCAGCGGAGATCGAGTAGGCCTCGACGATCTGGCCGTCGTCGTCCTGCAGCAGGTACGACCGTGATCCGTGCAGCAGGCCGGGCGAGCCTTCGCCCAGCGCGGCACCGTGCTCGCCGGTCTCGATGCCCTTGCCGCCCGGTTCGATGCCGAGCAGCCGGACGCCGGGGTCGTCGATGAAGCCGTGGAAGATGCCGATCGCGTTCGAGCCGCCGCCGACGCACGCGACCACCACGTTGGGCAGCCTGCCGACGCGCTCCAGCACCTGGGCCCGCGCCTCAATGCCGATCACGCGGTGGAAGTTGCGCACCATCAACGGGAACGGGTGCGAACCGGCGGCCGTGCCGAGGACGTAGTGCGTGTCGCCGACGTTGGCCACCCAGTCGCGGAACGCCTCGTTGATCGCGTCCTTCAACGTGCGCGATCCGGTCTTGACCGAGATCACCTCGGCACCGAGCAGCCGCATCCGCGCCACGTTCAGCGCCTGCCGCTGCGTGTCGACCTCGCCCATGTAGATGGTGCAGTCGAATCCCATCAGCGCGGCCGCGGTGGCCGTGGCGACGCCGTGCTGGCCGGCACCGGTCTCCGCGATCAGCCGCGTCTTGCCCATCCGCTTGGTGAGCAACGCCTGGCCGAGCACGTTGTTGATCTTGTGTGACCCGGTGTGGTTGAGGTCTTCGCGCTTGAGCAGCACACGCGCGCCGCCCGCGTGCTCGCTGAACCGGGGCGCGTCGGTGAGCAGCGACGGCCTGCCCGCATACTCGCGCAGCAGCCGGTCGAACTCGCCGAGGAACTCCGGGTCGATCCGCGCCTTGTCGTACACCGCGGCCAACTCGTCCAGCGCCGCGATCAGCGCCTCCGGCATGAACCGGCCGCCGAACGCGCCGAAATAGCCGCGCTGGTCAGGTTCATGCGAGTGGTCCTGGGCGCGGCCGGTCGTAGTGGTCGCATCTGCCATATCGGCGGGGTTCTCCTCGGTTACCGGGCGGGGCGCGGGCAGGCCGGGTGCGAACCGGCCGTCACCAGCTGCACCACTGCGGTCTTCGGGTCGGCGCTGGTCACGAGCCCCTCACCGACGAGGACGGCGTCGGCTCCGTAGCCGGCGTACGTCATCAGATCGGCGGGTCCGCGAACACCGGACTCGGCGATCTTCAACGTCTCGAACGGCAGGCCCGGCGCGATCCGCCCGAACACTTCCCTGTCCACCTCGAGGCTATGCAGGTTGCGCGCGTTGACGCCAATGACTTTGGCGCCCGCCTCGAGCGCGCGATCGGCTTCCTCGGCGGTGTGCACCTCGACCAGCGCGGTCATGCCGAGCGACTCGACACGGTCCAGCAGGGCCTCCAGCGCGTTCTGCTCCAGCGCCGCCACGATCAGCAGCACCATGTCCGCGCCATGCAGCCTGGCCTCGTGCACCTGGTACGGGCCGACGACGAAGTCCTTGCGCAGCAAGGGAATGTTCACCACGGCACGAACCGCGTCCAGGTCGTCGAGCGACCCGCCGAACCGGCGCCGCTCGGTCAGCACGCTGATCACCCGCGCGCCCGCGTCCGCGTAGTCCTTGGCCAGCGCGGCGGGTTCGGGGATGTCGGCCAGCTCACCCTTGGACGGGCTGCGCCGCTTGACCTCGGCGACGACCCCGACACCGGGAGCGTTCAGCGCCGCGATCACGTCGAGCGGCGGCGGCGCCTTGGCACTGAGTTCCTTCAGCTGCTCGAAGGGCAGTGCGGACTCCCGGACCGCGAGATCCTCGCGCACTCCATCGATGATCGACTCGAGGACACTCATGCCTCCTCCTCGCCAGCGCTCGTCGGACGCATTCGCGCACTCGCCGTGTTGATCGGTTCGCTCACAGGATCACCCTGTGTGTCAACTCGGATACGGTGCCGACCTGCTGAGGTTTCTGGTTCGCACTGACGCACTCCAAGTTGCTCACGCGATATCCCCTTCCCACCGCAAGGATGCTAACCCGGAGCGACTTGCCGGTTTGCCGTGGGTTGTGAGAACGGCTACACGCAACCGCCGCGGACGGCCGTCACTCGTTGACCGTGGGATCGCGGCCTTCGGACAACGCCTGCCACAGCTCGGTGTCCGGGTCGCGGCGACGCTTGGCCGCTGACGGCGTCTGGTAGCTGCCACCCAGTCTCGGCAACCCGTTGGCGTGCCGGATCACCTGCACTCCGGCCGCGAGGACGAGCAGTCCGGCCAGCACGGCGAGCAGATGTCCGGAGACCACCTGCGACAGTGGGTAGTCGTTCGTGTGCGTACCGAACACAGCCGGTAGTCCGTCCACTCCGACCCAGACGGCCGCGAGACCGGCGATGCCGACCAGTGCGCCGACCGCCCGGCGCCCCCACCCGCCGATCGCGAACACCGCCGCGACCGCGGCCATGGACAGGATCGCGAGCGGCACCAGGGCCGGTGCGATCTCGCTGCCCTTCTTGCCGACCACGACGGTGCCGCGCAACGGAGTGAGCTCGCGGCTCCACGACCAGGTGAGCCGGGACGACAGCCACAGCACGGCGGCACCGACCAACAGCAGCCCGAGCACGGTCCACAACGGACGCAGGCCCGGTCGGCGCTGCGTGCTGGTGGCCTCGTGCTCGGTCCGCTGGTCAGGCACGAGTCGGACCACCCGCGTACTCGGCGGCCGGCCGGGAGGCAGGCACCGGGGCGATCGGCGACGTCATCGTGGCGGCGCTCGCGATCGCGGACAGCACGGCCCGCGCCTTGTTCAGTGACTCGTCGTCCTCGGCGGCCGGATCGGAGTCCGCGACGATGCCGCCGCCCGCCTGGACGTACGCCACACCGTCGCGCATCAGCGCGGTCCGGATCGTGATCGCGGTGTCCGCGTCGCCCGCGAAGTCGAGATAACCCACCACCCCACCGTAGGTGCCGCGGCGCGTCGGTTCGAGTTCCTCGATGAGTTCCATCGCCCTGGGCTTGGGTGCGCCGGACAGCGTGCCCGCCGGGAAGCACGCCGTGACCGCGTCGAACGCGGTGCGGCCCTCGGCCAGTTCGCCCGTCACGGTGGACACGATGTGCATCACATGGCTGTACCGCTCGACACGGAAGAAGTCGACCACCCGGACCGTGCCCGGCCGGCAGACCCGGCCCAGGTCGTTGCGGCCGAGGTCGACGAGCATCACGTGCTCGGCGCGCTCCTTGGCGTCGGAGAGGAGGTCCTTCTCCAGCCAGGCGTCCTCCTCCGGGTCGACGCCCCGCCACCGGGTGCCCGCGATCGGATGGGTCGTCGCCTTGCCGTCACGCACGGTGACCAACGCCTCGGGGCTGGAGCCGACGATGTCGAAACCGTCCAGCCGCAGCAGGTACATGTAGGGGCTGGGGTTCGTCGTGCGCAGCACGCGATAGACGTCCAGCGAGTCGGCCGTCGTCGTCATCTCGAACCGTTGCGACACAACGATCTGGAACGCCTCGCCCGCCTTGATGGCCTCCTTGGCCGCGTTCACGGCCGCGTGGTGCTGCTCGGGCGTGCGGGAACGGTGGAAGTCCGGCTTCGGCCGGTCGAACCGGGCCACCGTGGGCGTGGCCTCGGTGCACAGCCGCAGGGTCATGTCGTCCAGCCGGGCCACCGCGTCGTCGTAGGCCGCGTCCACCCGCTCGGGCGAGTCGTCCCAGTTCACGGCGTTCGCGATGAGCGTGATCGTGCCCTCGTGGTGGTCCAGCGCGGCCAGGTCGGTGGCCAGCAGCATGATCAGCTCTGGCACGTGCAGGTCGTCCTCGGCCAGTTCCGGCAGCCGTTCCAGCCGGCGGACCGCGTCATAGGACAGGTAACCGACCATGCCACCGGTCAGCGGCGGCATCCCGGGCAGCGGGTCGGTGTGCAGGATGTCGACCGTCTCGCGCAGCGCCCGCAGCGGGTCGCCGCCGGAGGGCAGGCCGACCGGCGGGGTGCCCACCCACGTCGCCTCGCCGTCGACGGCGGTCAGCGCGGCGGCACTGCGCACGCCGACGAACGACCAGCGCGACCAGGACTGGCCGTTCTCCGCGGACTCGAACAGGAACGTGCCCGGCCGGCTGCCGGCGAGTTTGCGGTAGACGCCCAGCGGAGTCTCGTCGTCGGCGAGCAGCCTGCGGACCACCGGGATGACCCTGCGGTCCGCGGCCAGTGCGCGGAACTCCTCACGGGTGGGCGTCACCGCGCCGAGCCCCTGCCTACCGAGATCGCCGCTGGCCACCATGCCGCTCATTCTGCCCGGTCGGTTGACCGGCATCAGCGGCGACCCTATATTTCATAGGTCGTTGAAATGGGGGCGAAGATCGTGGCGGCACCTCGGCGGCGGGGCAGGCGCGCGGGCGGTGAGGACACCAGGGCCGCGCTGCTGGCGGCCGCCCGCGCGGTGTTCGCCGAACAGGGTTACCAGGGAGCGACCGTACGCGGCATCGCGGCCCGCGCGGATGTGGACGCGGCCATGGTCAACCACTGGTTCGGCGGCAAGCAGGGCCTGTTCACGGCGACCTTGGCGCTGCCGTTCGACCCGGCCGAGCTGATCGACCAGGTCGTGCACGGCAGCCCGGACACGATGGCCGAACGGCTGGTCCGCGGGTTCGTCACGATGTGGGACACGCACGAGGGCCGGTTCGCGACGCTGATGCTGAGCGTGGCCAGCCAGGAACTCGCCGCCACGGCGATGGCGGAGTTCCTGAGCGGGACAGTCCTGCGCGTGGTCACCGACGTGACAGGCGGGGACCAGGCGCAGTTGCGCGCCGGCCTGTGCGGCAGCCAGATGGTGGGCCTCGGCGTGATCCGCTACGTCCTCAAACTGGAACCGATCGCCTCGGCCGACGTGGAGACGCTCGTGGCCACCGTCGGGCCGACGTTGCAGCGCTACCTGACCGGCCCGCTCTGAGCGGCCCGCACTGAGTGGCCCGCTCTGAGTGGCCCGCGAGCCAAACACGCCTGCGCTGTCCAGGCCACCTGGTGGGACCATCAAAGCCGTGCGACGCAAGCGATACTGGTTACGGGGCGGACTGCTGGGTATCGCCGTGGTGATGCTGATCAGCGTTGTCGCGGCGGCGGCCGGCGGCGGCCTGATCGAGATCTGGAGCGGCCTGGTGCTGGGCATCTTCGGTGCGGCTCCGTTGGGGATGATCGGCGGCGGCCTGATCGACATCTCCCGGCACCGGGTGACCCCTCGCAGACATCCCGCCGCCGGCAGCCATGAGTCCGGCCGGCGGACGGTCGCCGAGCTGGTCGAGCGGGCAGGCTCGCCGATCGACGTCTGGCAGGTGCTGGCCGCCAACTGCCACGACAGTGTCCGGCGCGCGGGCGAGGCGATCGCGCTCGCCCCGGAGTCGGCCGCGACCGACTGGCTACGGCAACTGCACGCCCGGATGGTCGCCGAGCTGCCGAAGGTGGACACGCTGGCCTCGCTGGCGCGTACCGACTTCGCGCACGAAGCGGCCACCCCGTCGGCGGGTGCTCGCGAGCACCCGCTGCACGCCGAACTCACCACGGCGGCGGCCGAGTTCGAGGCAGGCCGCCGGCGCATCGCCGACATCGTGGCCCAGCTGGTCGGGCAACCCGATCTCGGCCAGGTCGCGATCGAACTGCACGCGCTGGAGATCGAGCTGCCGATACTGGCCGATCCCGACCTGGGCTAACCGACGCCAGTGACCGTCGGCGAGCAGAACACGCACCAACACGTCGAGCCCCCGATACTGGCTGATCCCGACCTGGGCTGACCGGTGTCAGTGACCGTCGGCGAGTGGAACGCGCCAACGCGTCGGCTGCCGATACTGGCTGATCCCGACCTGGGCTAACCGACGCCAGTGACCGTCGGCGAGTAGAACGCGCACCAACACGTCGAGCCCCCGGTCCTGACCGATCCGAATCCGGGCTGACCGGTGTCAGTGACCGTCGGCGAGCAGGACGTGCGCGTCGAAGCAGGTGCGGTCACCGGTGTGGCAGGCACCGCCGGTCTGTTCGACGATCAGCAGGATCGTGTCGCCGTCGCAGTCCAGCCGGACCTCACGCACGCGCTGCGTGTGACCCGAGGTCGCGCCCTTGACCCACAATTCCTGCCTGCTGCGGGAGAAGTAGGTGGCTTCGCGGGTGGTCAGCGTGCGGTGCAGAGCCTCGTCGTTCATCCACGCGACCATCAGCACCTCGCCGGTGCCGTGGGCCTGCGCGACCGCGCACACCAGTCCGTCGGCGTTGCGCTTGAGCCGCGTGGCCAACTCCGTGGGCAGCCCGGTCATCGGACCTCCACTCCAGCGCGGGAGAGCACACTCTTGACCTCGCCGATGCGCAGCTGCCCGAAGTGGAAGACGCTCGCGGCCAGCACCGCGTCCGCTCCCGCGTCGACGGCGGGCGGGAAGTGTTCCAGCGCGCCCGCGCCGCCGCTGGCGATCAGGGGCACGTCGACCTGCGCGCGCACCAGCCGGATCAGCTCGACGTCGAATCCGGCACGGGTGCCGTCGGCGTCCATCGAGTTGAGCAGGATCTCGCCGACGCCCAGTTCCTCGCCGCGACGGGCCCACTCGACGGCGTCGATCCCGGTGCCGACACGGCCGCCGTGCGTGGTGACCTCGAAACCGGACGGTGTCGGCTCGCCGTCGCGCACCCGGCGGGCGTCCACGGACAGCACGATGCACTGCGCCCCGAACCGGCGGGACAGCTCGTGCAGCAGTTCGGGGCGGGCGATGGCGGCCGTGTTGACGCTGACCTTGTCGGCCCCGGCGCGCAGCAGGCGGTTCACGTCGTCCACCGCCCGGACGCCGCCGCCGACGGTCAGCGGGATGAAGACCTGCTCCGCGGTGCGGCGGACCACGTCGTAGGTGGTCTCACGGTCACCGGAGGACGCGGTCACGTCCAGGAAGGTCAGCTCGTCGGCACCCTCGGCGTCGTAGGCCGCTGCCAGCTCCACCGGATCGCCGGCATCGACCAGGTCGGCGAAGTTGACGCCCTTCACGACCCGGCCGGCATCCACGTCCAGACAGGGGATCACCCGTACCGCAACCGCCACCAACTCAGCCTTTCACACTGCGGAAACGCCTGGTCGACCGACTGCCGAGGGGCTTTCGATCAGCCGGCGCAGGCAGCTCTCCAAGAACTCGCGCTCGGCTGGGGACAGCACGGCGGCCTGCCGGTCGGTGATGTCCTCGATCGCGGCCGCGGCGTCCGCCTGGCACTTGCGGCCGGTCTCGGTGATCTCCGGGATGCGCACCCGGCGGTCCTTCGGGTCGGGGCGCCGCTCGACCAGGCCGCACGCTTCCAGCCGGTCCAGCTCGGTGGTGAGCGTGGTCTTGTCGACGGCGAGGTCGGAGCCCAGCGCCAGCTGGGTGCGGCCGGCCTCCTGGGTGAGCGCGGTGAGCACGAGTTGGGCGCGCATGCCGATGCCGTGCCGGGCGGCCTCGGCCTGCACCGCCTCGGCCAGTCGCTGGGCGGCGCGGTGCAACAGCCAGCTCAGATCCAGCTCCGAGCAGTTCACGCTCACTTCGCCGCATTCGTCAGCCACCCTGCCAGCTTAGTCGATGACTTCTCTCACACCGGATCATCTTGTCTCGGAAGGTACTTGATACGTATGTTCTGGTACGAGACGTTCTTGAGTCAGACGAAGGGCTGGTCATGTCACATCTGCTGCACCTCGACGGGAGTATTCGCACGTCGGGTTCGGTATCCAGGGAGTTGAGCGGGGCGTTCGCGCAGCAATGGCGGTCCGCGCACCCGGACGGCGGCTACGTCTACCGCGACCTCGCCGCGAACCCGGTGCCCCACCTGGACGAGCACACCTTCATCGCGTCCAGCACACCCGAGGACGACCACACGGACGCGCAGCGTGCGGGCTGGGCGGTCAGCACGAAGCTGATCGACGAGGTGCGGGCCGCGGACACGATCCTGCTGGGCGTGCCGATGTACAACTTCTCGATCCCGTCGACGCTCAAGGCGTGGCTCGACCGGATCGTCACGCAGGGCACGGCGGTGAACGCGGAGACGGGCACCGGGCCGCTGGCCGGCAAGCGCGTGATCGTGGCGGCTTCGCGTGGTGGTTCGTACGGGCCGGGCACGCCCCGGGAGAGCTTCGAGTTCCAGGAGCGCTACCTGCGGGCCGTACTCAGCCTGGTCGGGCTGGACGGCGACGTCACATTCGTGACCGCGGAGATGACGCTGGCCAATGTGGTCCCGGCACTGGCCCAGTTCAAGGACATCGCGGACGAGTCGCTGGAGAACGCGCACCACGCGGTGCGGGGCCTGGCAGTCGTCGGCTAGGGGTTGAGGGCTTCGACGACGGCGGCGAAGTCCGGCCATTCGGCGCCGCCATCTATCACGGCCGTCAACAGGTTTTCCGTCGCCGGGCCGAGTCGCACGGGCACGCCGTGCTGCTCGGCCAGCGCGACCGCGTGCCGGACGTCCTTGCGGGCCAGGGCCGGTGAGAACCAGCCGGGATGGTCGGCGGACAGCACGGAGTCCAGCCGCTGCCGGGACGCCGGGCTGACCACCCCGCTGTCACCGAAGACCGTGCGCAGCAGGTCGTCCTCGATGCCGTGCGCGCGGGCCGTGGCGACGGCTTCGGCGAGCGCGGTCACGCCGATGATCAACTGCAGGTTCGACAGCAGTTTGACGACCGACGCCGAGCCGGTCGGGCCGCAGTGCACATAGCCCGCGGACAGCTCGTTCCACAGCGAGTCGAGCCGCAGCACGGTCTCGGGGGGCCCGCCGACGAGGAACCGGGCAGCGCCCGCCTCGACGGCCGCGGGTGAGCCCAGCACCGGCGAGTCGAGGACGGCGTCCTCGGGCCCGGCGGCGGCGACTTCGCGAGCGGTGCCGGGCAGGACGGTGCTGACGTTGGCCAGCACGGCACCGGGAGCGACGGACGCGAGTGCGCCGTCGATGCCCAGGCACACGTCGAGCACGGCCTCGTCGTCGGCGAGGACCACGAGGGTCACCTCGGCGCGCTCGACAGCGGCGGCGGCCGACGAGATCTCGGTCGCACCACGGTCGACCAGATCACCGGCCTTGCCCACGCTCCGGTTCCACACGGTGACCTGATGACCGCGATCGAGCGCTCGGGAGGCGAAGGCGCGACCCATCCTGCCCAGGCCCAGCACTGTCACTCGCATGGTTTCACCGTACGGCAGCAAGTGCCTCCGGCAGGGTGAACGCTCCGGCGTACAGGGCCTTGCCGATGATGGCGCCCTCCAAGCCGTCCGCCTCCAACTCGGCCAGTCGACGCAGGTCGTCCACACTGGACACGCCACCGGACGCGATCACCTGGGCGTCGGTCCGGGCGCACACGTCGTGCAGGAGTTGCACGTTGGGTCCCTGAAGCGTGCCGTCCTTGCTGACGTCGGTCACGACGTAGCGGGCGCAGCCGTCCATGTCCAGGCGGTCCAGGACGGACCAGAGGTCGCCGCCGTCCTGGGTCCAGCCACGCGCGGCCAGCCGGTGGCCTGCCTCGGTGATGCGCACGTCGAGTCCCACGGCGATCAGGTCACCGTGCTCGGCGATGGCGCGGGCGCACCACGCCGGGTCTTCGAGTGCGGCGGTCCCCAGGTTGACGCGAGCACAGCCGGTGGCCAGCGCGGTGGCCAGGGAAGCGTCGTCGCGGATGCCGCCGGAGAGTTCGACCCGCACGTCGAGCTTGCCGACGACGCCGGCGAGCAGGTCCCGGTTGCTCCCCCGGCCGAAGGCCGCGTCGAGGTCGACAAGATGAACCCACTCGGCACCCCCGCTCTGCCAGGCGAGCGCGGCGTCCAGCGGGCTGCCGTAGTCGGTCTCGGTGCCGGAGGCACCCTGCACCAATCGAACGGCCTTGCCGTCGGCCACGTCGACGGCCGGCAACAACGTCAGAGTCACGCGCTCACCCTAGAGGTGAGACGGCAGTCACGCCCGGCCAAGGTAGGGAGTGGACGCACCCCACGACCGCCCGGCACCAAGTCCACCCCGCCGAATCACCGGCCAGCGACGGTGATCCCCATCGGAGCCCGAACGGAAACCGGATGCCCGGCGGCATCCAACGAGAGATCCAACTGCCCGGAACCCAACCGCAACCCGCGAACCGACAGAGCCCCGACCGGACTACCGGCAGGAGGGGCGATCCGCACGGTCCGGCGAGGCACGTCCGCCACCACCCCGGTCAGCACCCGCAAGATCCCCACCCCGGCGGCGGCGGCCCACGCCTGCGGATGACAGGCAGCCGGATAGGGCGTGGGCTCGGCAAGATCAGCCGACGAGTCACCCCCGAACAACTCGGGCAACCGATACCCGAACGAAGGCGCGGCCCGCAACAGCCCGCTCACCAGTGCGACAGCGGCAGCCGACTCGCCTGCCTCGCTCAACGCCTGGGCGACGACCACGGTGTCGTGCGGCCACACCGATCCGCAGTGATACGACAACGGTGAGTACCCGCCGGCCTCGGCGGACATCGTCCGCAAGCCGAAACCGGAAGACATGTCGGGAGCCATCAACCGGGCAGCCACGATCGAGATCTCGGCAGGTGTCAGCAGACCGCTGCCGACGAGATGCCCGATATTGCTGGTGAGCGCGTCCACCGGCCGTTTGTCGCCGCCCAGCGCGATGGCCGGGTAAGGGCCAACGGAGTCCTCGACCCAGAACCGGGCACGGAACCGCTCGGCCAGCGCGGCGGCATACGACAGCCACCGGTCACCGCCGGACCGCCCGAACGCGGACAGCAGAGCGGCACCCTTCACGGCGGCCTCGTGGGCGTACCCCTGCACCTCGCACAAGGCGATGGGCGGTTCGGCCAGGCGGCCGTCGCGGAAGCGGACCGAGTCGCCGGAGTCCTTCCAGCCCTGGTTGGCCAGGCCGTGCCCTGTCTCGTCGAGGTACTCCACGAAGCCGTCGCCGTCCGGGTCGGCGTCGGTGGCCAGCCAGCCCAGCGCGGCCTCGGCGTTGGGCAGCAGCTCCTCGACGTCCTCATCGGGCATGCCCCAGCGCCACGCGTCGTGCAGCAGGCACACCCACAGCGGGGTCGCGTCGATCGTGCCGTAGTACACGGCGGGCAGGGTGATGCCGGTGTTCGGTTCGACGAATCCGTTGCGGCGCAGTTCGTGCATGATCTTGCCGGGTGCCTCGGCGGTCTCCCGGTCAGTGGTCTTGCCCTGCCTGCCGGCCAGCGCGCGCAGCGTCGAGGCGGCCAGTTCGGTACCCAGTGGCAGCAGCAACCTGGCCGCCCACAGGCTGTCCCGGCCGAACAGCGTGAAGAACCAGGGCGCGCCCGCGGCGAGGAACGGCTGGTCGGGCTGGTCGGGCGTGACGAGCCGGAGCGCGGCGATGTCGTCGAGCGACTGGTGCAGCAGCGCGGCCAGTCGCGGATCGTCCGCCGTCACCTCCAGCCTGGACCACCCGGCGTCCGACGCGGGTGCGGTGACGACGGCGGCCGGGTCGGTGACGCGCAACCGCCAGCGCAGCACGGTCCGCGAACGGGCGGGCAGGTCGACCTGCCACGCCAGCGTGCCGCCGACGGCGGACGCGGCCGGCGAAGCACCTTCGGCGGTGGCGACGGCGGTGACACCGCCGTTGCCCCAGGTAAGAGCAGAACCGTCAACGGTGAACGGGACCGGGTCGCCGTGCCCGCCCGCCTTGACCTGCGCGATCTCCACGAGGTCGGCCGCCAGCTCCAGCCGCACAGCCGTACGCACCGGCGCGCAGGCGGTGGAGATCACGTGGATCTCCTCCGTCAGACCGTCCGTTGTGGTCTCCCGATGCCGCTCGACCCGCACTGTCGGATCGGGCCCGGGATCGCCGAGCTGTCTGGCCAGGCTGACAAACCGGCTGCGGGACGTGCCGTCCCGGATGGTCCGCAGCAGCTCCAGCCCGCTCTCGGCGACCACCAGCTCAGCGCGCGAGAGCACGCGGACGTCGGCGTGCAGGACGCCGTGGCCCGGCGCGGCGAGCAATTGTCCATTGTGGGCACTGGCGACCGACGTCGGCGCGTGGACGCACAGGTCGAGGTCGTGCAGTGCTGGTTGCAGTTGAGCCAAGACAGCTCCCCGAGGTTGACGATCGTCACCCGACCGGTTAAGACTGTACCGCAACAATTTGAACGATCAAATCGTCGCGGCCGCACCGATCGAACCAGGTGGGTGGCCGGGAGGGAACACCCATGGCTGAGGACCGGCCCACCATCACGACGGTGGCGGCCCGCGCCAACGTTTCCCGACAGACCGTGTCCAATGTGCTCAATGCACCACATAGGGTACAAGCGGACACCAGGGAACGGGTGGAGGCCGCGATCAACGAACTGGGCTACCGGCCGCACCGCGCGGCCCGGCAGCTCCGCACCCACAGATCGAACCTGATCGCCATGCGGATGTCGCCGTTCAGCGAGGAGCTGGCCGGTTCCGTCCTGGATCGATTCGTCCACGCCGTCACGGAATCCGCCCAGCAGCTCGGGTTCCGCACCCTGGTGTTCACCGCCAGCGACGACGGGGACGAGATCGCCACCTACGCTGACCTGCTCAATTCCTACGAGCTGGACGCGTTCATCCTGACCGGCACGCACCACAGGGATCGGCGCACGACGTGGTTGCGCAAGCAGGGCGTGCCGTTCATCACCTTCGGCCGGCCGTGGGGCGTACGGGCCCCGCACTGGTGGGTGGACGTGGACGGCAAGGCAGGCACGACCGCGGCCACCGAACGACTGCTGGACGCCGGCCACCGGCGGATCGGTTTCGTCGGCTGGCCAGTGGGTTCCGGTGTGGGCGACGACCGGCGGGCGGGCTGGGAGACCACACTGCGCGCCGCCGGTGTCGAGCCCGCGGGCCTGGCCACCAGCACGGAGAACACCGCCGACCAAGGGCACGGGTCGGCGGTCGAACTCGTGCGGGGCCGGGGTGCCGATGCCTTGGTGTGTGCCAGCGACACGCTGGCACTCGGCGCCCTGGGCATGGTGCGTGACCAGGTCAGCAAGGGCGGCGCAGCCGTGCCGGTGATCGGGTTCGACGACTCGCCCTGGGCCTCCGCCCTGGGCCTGACCACGGTGGCGCAGCCGCTGCGCGAGGCCGCCGCCACCTGTGTCGAACTCCTGACCAGTTTCCTGGACCGACCGGCGGACGACACCGTGGCGGAGCACCACGTGCTCCTCGCACCGCACCTGGTGATCCGCCAGACGGGCTGATTCCGAAGTCCCCCAACGTGTTACCTCTCCCGCAACCTCCCCGTCACGACACACTCCCCACGACAAAGGAGTCGTCATGTCACGCATGACCCGTCCCCTGGCCGGCGCGGCCGTCCTCGCCGCCGCCGCGCTGCTCGCCGCAGGCTGCGGCAGCGGGTTCTCCTCCAACGCCAAAGCCGCACCACAGAAGACCGGCCCGGCCAGCCTGCAGATCCTGATCGCGTCCTCCGGTGACGCGGAGACCGCGGCCGTCAAGGACGCCGCGGCCGCGTGGTCGGCCAGCAGTGGCAACAAGGCCACCGTGGTCCCCGCGCAGAACATCGACCAGCAGCTGGGCCAGGCGTTCGCGGGCAGCAAACCGCCGGACGTGTTCTACCTGGACGCGGCCAAGGTCGCCGACTACGCGAGCGTGGGCGCGCTCTACCCGTACGGCAACAAGGTCGACAACCCCAACGACTTCTACCCGACACTGCGCGCCGCGTTCACGTACAAGGGCACTTTCTACTGCGCTCCCAAGGACTTCTCCACGCTCGGCCTGGTGATCAACACGGCCATGTGGGCGAAGGCCGGGCTCACCAACGCCGACCTGCCCCAGACCTGGGACCAGTTCCGGGCGGACCTGGTGAAGCTCAAGGCCAAGGGCATGGTGCCGCTGGCCGTCAGCCCGACGCACGACCGGGTGGACGCGTTCATCACCGAGGCGGGCGGCTCGATCGTCAACAAGCAGGGCAAGCCGGACGCCGACTCGCAGCAGAACGTGCAGGCGCTGACGTTCGTGCAGGGCCTGCTCAAGGACGGCCTGATGGCCTACTCGTCGCAGCTGGACACCGGGTGGGGCGGCGAGGCCCTGGGCACGGGCAAGGCCGCCATGACGATCGAGGGTAACTGGATCGAGGGCTCGATGAAGTCCGACTACCCGACGGTCAAGTACGAGATCGCGCCGATGCCTGCCGGCCCGGCCGGTGCTGGCACCCTGGAGTTCACCCAGTGCTGGGGCATCAGCGCCAAGAGCACTCACCACACGCAGGACATCGCGTTCGTCAACGCCATGACCGCACCGCAGCAGCAGCTGAAGTTCGCCAAGGCGTTCGGCGTGATCCCGTCGCGGCAGTCGGTCGAGTCGACCTACTCGCAGCAGTTCCCGACCGACAAGGCATTCCTGGCCGGTGCGCCCAGCGGCGTCGGCCCGGTGAACGCGCCGAAGGTGGCCACTGTGCTCTCCGACTACGACACGCAGCTCACCCAGCTGGCCAAGGGATCGCCGTCAGCGGTCCTGCAGCGGCTGCAGACGAACCTGACATCGGCGCTCGGCAGCTGAGCCGATGGCGTCGGTCACGTCCCCGCCCGTCGCCGGTGGCACCACCACCGGCGACACGGGCACCGCACCCCGTCCCCGCCGGCAGCCGCGCCGCCGGCGGGGGCGGTACCCAGGTGAGGCCCTCGCGGGCTGGCTGTTCGCCACGCCCGCGGTCGTCATGCTGATCGTCTTCCTGCTGGTGCCGATCGTCATGGCACTGTGGGTGAGCCTCACGAAATGGACCGGGCAGGGCAGCCCGTTCACGTCCGGGGTGCCGTTCGCCGGTGGCTCCAACTACGCGCAACTGCTGGTCAAGCCGGGGCTCGAACGCGACGACTTCATGACCAGCATCCGCAACACCCTGTACTACGTGCTGCTGGTGGTGCCGCTGCAGACCGTGCTGGCGCTGTTCCTGGCGCTGGTGCTCAACCAGCGGCGGCTCAAGGGCAGGACGTTCTTCCGCACGGCGTTCTACTTCCCGTCGGTGACCAGTTCGGTCGCGATCAGCATCGTCTTCCTGTACCTGTTCACCGGCGGCGGCGCGATCAACGACCTGCTCGGCGTCATCGGCATCAAGGGCCCGTCGTGGTTCAACGACTCGAACGGGCTGCTGCACCTGATCCTGGGCGGACTGCACATCGTCGACCCGAACAACCCGCCCGGCGCGCTGGCGAACCACGGCCTGCTGGGCCTGTCCTGGTGGGACTGGCTGTCCGGGCCGAGCATCGCGATGTGCGCGATCATCGCGCTCGTCGTGTGGACCACCGCGGGCACGTTCATGCTGATCTTCCTGGCGGCGCTGCAGGACCTGCCGATGGACGTCGAGGAGTCCAGCATCCTGGACGGCGCCAACGCCTGGCAGCGGCTGCGGCAGGTGACCCTGCCGATGCTCAAGCCACAGCTGTTCCTCGTCATCACGCTCGGCCTGATCGGCTCGTGGCAGGTGTTCGACCAGATCTTCATCCTCAGCCAGGGCGGTCCGGACAAGACCACGCTCAGTCCCGCCTTCGACTCCTACACGACCGGCTTCGGCGACCAGAACTTCCCTGCGGGCGCGGCGATGTCGTTCGTGCTGTTCGCGATCATCGTGGTGATGACGATCGTCCAGCGCTGGCTGCTGCGGGACAAGGACGCGAGGGCCGGGAAGCGGGACGAACGGCGGACCCGGCGCGAACTGCGCAGGAAGGAGGCCGCGGCATGACGGCGGTCGCGACGGCACCGGTGACACCCGCCCCGGGTGGCCCCACCCGGCACCTCAACCGGCGTCGGCGGCGCAACATGCTCGGGCTGGTCGTCGGCATGGCCGTGCTCGTGGTGTTCGCGCTGATCTTCCTGTACCCGTTCCTCATCCAGATCGCGTCCTCGTTCAAGTCGCAGCCGGACGCGGCGAGCCACCCGCTGACCCCCATCCCGCACCCGGTCACCATCGCCAGCAGCTTCGCGAAACTGTTCAACGGCACCACCGACTTTCCACTGTGGACGCTCAATTCGGTGATCGTGACGCTGTTCGTCACCGCGGGCAGGCTGCTGCTGGACTCGCTGGCCGGCTACGCGCTGTCCCGGCTGCGCTTCCCCGGCCGGGGCGCGCTGTTCGCGGGCGTCATCGCGGTGATGGCCGTACCGGGTGTCGTGCTGATGATCCCGAAGTTCCTGGTGCTCAACCAGTTGGGCATCTACGACACGTACGGCGCGATGATCCTCCCGCTGCTGGCCGACGCCGGTGGTGTGTTCATCATGAAGCAGTTCTTCGAGACCATCCCGGTGAGCGTGGAGGAAGCCGCCCGGATCGACGGCGCGAGCACGTTCCGGGTCTACTGGTCGGTGGTGCTGCCGATGTCGCGGCCCGCACTGCTCACGCTGACCATCCTGGCGTTCCAGGGTTCCTGGAACGAGCTGACCAACATGCTGATCGCGGTGCAGAGCCCGAGCCTCTACACCCTGCCGCGTGGCCTGGCCGACCTGGTGACCGGGTCGCTCGGTGCGGGCACGCAGTACCCGTTGAAGCTCTCCGCCGCGCTGCTGGCGACGATTCCGGTGGCGATCGTGTTCATCGTGTTCCAGCGCTACTTCGTGCGCGGTGCCAACGAAGGCAGCGTGAAGGGCTGAACAGGCCCGGGGGCCGGACCGACGTCGGCCCGGCCCCCGGGACGGTTCGCTCAGCCGCCGATCTTGCCGAGCACGAAGCCGGCCGCCGCGTTCTGGTAGCGGTCGAGGTAGGTCAGGTGCACCATGAGGCTCGTACCGCTGGCGCAGAACTCGTCGTTCGCGTCGCAGTACGCCTGGATCCTGGACGACGCCGCGCTGAGCGCGCTGTCCTGGGACGCACTGCGCGGGAACAGGCCGTTGACCCGTGCGGTGCCCAGGTCGACGGCCTGGCCGGTGACGTGCCTCGGGTCACCGAACGTGGCGACCGCCGCCACATGGCTGGTGATCGACGTGGACAGCGGTGCCGTGGTGGCGCCGAGCAGGCCGCCACCGCCACCGCTGAACATGTCCTCGACGACCTGTGCGCCCTGCGAGTAGCCGAGCAGGACGACCTTCGTGCTCGGGCAGGAGTTGACCTCGTTGGTCAGCTGCGTCTTCAACGCCGACTCACCCTGGGCCGAGCTGCTGGCGTAGTTGGTGAGGGTGGCCGGGTAGCTCACCGAGGCCCTGCTCACGGTCTGGTTGCTGGAGTTGACGATCTGGGTCACCAGCGAACCGGTGATGCCCTCGCCGGCCGCCTCGCCGGAGGCACGGGCGGTGATGATGGCCACCTGGGCACAGCCACTGCCCGGTGCGGGCACCGCGTTCGCCTCGACGGTGGCCACGGACGCGAACGCGAGCCCGCCGACCGCTCCCGCGGCGAGCAGCGTGGCGATCCTGCGGGTCAGACGGATGCGCGGTTTCCGGACAGAGGTTGGGGAGTCGTTCGATGCCATGGGACGCTCCGATGTGTCATGGGTTGCGCGGCACTGCGCCACTCATGCGTAGTCCGCGCGCGGACCGTGTCGCATCGGTCGGATCACCTGCCTGCTCGCTTTCCGCGACTTCGAGGTAGCGGAACGTGGCAGAGGTCACACGGTTTTGAGCCAGTTCTCCAGCAGGTGCGCGCCCGCGTCGCCGGACTTCTCCGGGTGGAACTGGGTCGCCCACAGCGGACCGTTCTCGACGGCCGCGACGAACTCCTCGCCGTGCGTGGCATAGGTGACCAACGGCTCCGGCAGCGGATCGGTACCGGTCAGCTGCCAGTCGCGGGCCGCGTAGGAGTGCACGAAGTAGAACCGGGTGTCCGCGGGCAGGCCGGCGAACAACGCCGAGCCGGGCGCGACCCGAACGGTGTTCCAGCCCATGTGCGGCAGGATGTCGGCGCGCAGCCGCTGCACCGCGCCGGGCCACTCACCGCAACCGGCCACGTCGACGCCGTGCTCCACGCCGCGCTCGAACAGCACCTGCATGCCGACGCAGATGCCCAGCACGGGCCGGCCGCCTGCCAGCCTGCGGCCGATGATCCGCTGGCCGTGCACCTCGGTGATGCCTGCCATGCAGGCCGCGAATGCCCCGACACCGGGCACCACGAGGCCGTCGGCCTCCACGGCCGCATGGAAGTCCGAGGTCACGTCGACGTCCGCACCGACCCGGCGCAGAGCACGTTCGGCGGACCGGAGGTTGCCGGACCCGTAGTCCAGCACGGCGACGCGTGGCACGGCACCCAGGTTACCGGGTGCCGGGCGAGCGTCACCGCAGGAAGGACCGCACCGAGGCGGCGATCCCGCGCGCGTCCAGGCCGTGCAGCGCGTCATGGTCGGCCGGAGTGCCGTAGTGGCGGGCCTCGCGGTCCCGGCCCACGCCCAGCGACCGCAACCGGTGCGGCATGTCGTCCAGCACCGTGCTCACCCGGTGCGCCGACGTGCCCGCCAGGTACGGCTCGACGAGGACCACGTCGGGCCGGTCGGCCGCCAGCACCGCTGCGCGCAGGCCCGCGCCGTCCAGCGGGCGCACTGTCGACGTGTAGGCGACCGTCACGTCCGTCGTCTCGGTGGCGGCGAGCACGGCGTCCAGTGTCGGGCCGACCGCCAGCACCACGCCCCGCCGGCCCGGCCGCACGATCCGCACGCCGTCGCCGGGTACCGGCTGGTCGTTGGCGTCCGAGGACAGCCGCACGTACACGCGGTCGTCGCCGGGCAGCGCCGCGCGCAGCAGCCGGTCGGCCTCGGCGGGATGGCCCGGCACGTGGATGGTCCAGCCGGGCAGCGTGTCCAGCAGGGCCACGTCGCCCGGTGCCTGGTGGGTGCGGCCCGCCTCGGCCATGTCGTACGAGCCGCCGTAGCTGACCAGCACCGCGCCCACGTCCTGGTGCCCCAGATCGAGCTTGACCTGCTCGAACGGCCGCTCCACCAGGAACGGCGCAAACGTGTGCGCCACCGGCCGCAGCCCGGTCAGCGCGAGCCCGCCCGCGACGCTGACCAGCAACTGCTCGCGGATGCCCACGTTGATCACCCGATCCCGATATCGGCGGGCCGCGGGGGCGAACAGGTCGGTCGAGATGTCGGCCAGCACGACGGCGATCCTCGGGTCGCCGGCCATCAGGTCGGTCACGGTGTCGGCGAACGCCTGGCGCATGGTCGTGGGGTACGTGGTGGTCATGGTCATGCCTTCCTGGGTGCCATGGCGACGACCACCGCGGGGCGGCCGGGATGGGGTGCGGACAGCGCTGTGCGCAGCGCTTCGTGGTCCCGGTTGCCCGCCGTCGCACCGGTCCAGCCCTCGACCTCGAACCGTGCGGCGATACCGCCGGGCCAGCCGTGCGAGGAACTGTGGTTGTCGATCGCCACCACAGTCAGGTTGTCCAGGCCAAGGCGCCCCGCGACCGCGATCGCCTCGGCGTTGCTGCCCTCGTCCAGTTCACCGTCGCCGACCAGGACGAACACCCTCGGCCGGGTGCGGCCCTGGATGCGCAGGCCCAGCGCGACGCCGACGCCCAGCGGCAGGCCGTGACCGAGCGAACCGCTGCCGATCTCCACGCCCGGCAGCAGCACGCCGTCGGGGTGGTAGCCCAGCGGCGAGTCCCGGCCGGTCCACCCGTCGAGCAGTTCCGGGTCGAGGAAGCCCTTGGCGGCCAGCACGGCGTAGAAGCCCGTCGGTCCATGCCCCTTGGACAACAGGAAGCGGTCGCGGTCCGGGTCGTCGACGCGGTCGGGCGTGAGGTCGAGTACCTGGTCGTAGAGCACCCACAGCACGTCCACCGTGGAGGAGGCGGCCATACTGTGCTTCTCGTCGCCGGTCATCCTGGCCATCAGGGCAGGCAGTGCCGCGTAGCCGGACAGTGTCGTCGTGGTCATGCGACAACCCTGCAACCTCAAGCAAGGTGTAGGTCAAGGCGTAGCATGACGACGTGCCGTCACTGCCCGAGCAACTCACCATCGGCCAGGTCGCCGAGCGCAGCGGTGTGCCACACACCGCGCTGCGGTTCTACGAGGAGTCCGGCCTGATCACCGCCGAGCGGACCGCGGGCAACCAGCGCCGCTATCCCAGGGCAGTGCTGCGCAGGCTGGCGTTCATCCGTACGGCGCAACGGGTCGGGTTGAGCCTGGAGCAGATCCGGGACGCGCTGGGCGGGCTGCCCGACGGCCGGCCACCGACGAAGACCGACTGGGCGCGGCTGTCCCGCGCCTGGCGGGTCGAGCTGGACACCCGGATCGACGCGCTGCAGCGGTTGCGCGACCGGCTCACGTCCTGCATCGGCTGCGGGTGCCTCTCACTGCGCAGCTGCGCGCTGCACAATCCCGACGACGAGGCCGCGGACCTGGGCGCCGGCTCGCTGAAGCTGCGGGCGGCCAGCGAGGGCGGCATCGACTGAAACCCGTTGCGGGAGCACGGATCACTCGCCGGAGTCGTGATCATCGCACTGCCGGCGGTCGTGCGCTCGACCCAGGTGCAGCCGCGGACCGCCGCCCCACCACGGTTTCCCGGCGTCGCGGCGCCCGCACTCGTCTCGAGCACGCCTGCCTCGCCGCTGCCCGCCGACTCAGCCGTCCAGTGCCCGCAGGACGATCCCGATAGCAGCCAACGCATCCCGGTCGCCGCCCACGCATTCGTGGCGGCCTTGCCGCCGGCCGCCGTCGCGGCACCGATCGGTCAGCCGGCTCGCCACCACGGACGAGCAGGATGCGCACGTCGACGAGATGGCGGTCGGCCATGCCGAGCGCGGTGACCGATCTCGTCCGCGACCCCGGCCGGACGTGCCGCAGTGCGAGTCCACCCTCGGCCGATCACCGGCCTAGGAGACGTACCAGGCGATGGCACCGCCGACAGCGAGAGCCGCCGCGACACCCAGCACGGTGGCGGTGACCTTCGCGGCACCGATCGGTCGGCCGGCTCGCCACCGCGGACGAACAGGATGCGCACGTCGACGAGATGGCGGTCGGCCATGCCGAGCGCGGTGATCCGGCGACCGATCTCGCCCGGGACCCCGGCCGGACGTGCCGCAGTGCGAGTCCACCCTCGGCCGATCACCGGCCTAGGAGATGTACCAGGCGATGGCACCGCCGACGGCGAGAGCCGCCGCGACACCCAGCACGGTGGCGGTGACCTTCGCGGTCTTCCAGGTCGTGTACACGCCGCCGATCAGGAACCCGGCCACCGCGATCAGAATGACCAGCACGACTTCCTTGGACACCCGGCACTCCTCGTTTCGTTAGAGCACGCCCTTGGTGGACGGCACGCCGCCCATCCTCGGGTCGGCCTCCACGGCGGCCCGCAGCGCCCTGGCCACCGCCTTGTACTCGGCCTCGGTCACGTGGTGCGGATCGCGGCCGGACAGCACCCGCACGTGCAGTGCGAGCTGGGCGTGGAAGGCGATCGACTCGAACACGTGCCGGTTCAGCACGGTCGCATAATGCCCGCCGACGACGAAGCCGGCCATCATCTCGGGCTCGCCGGTGTGCACGCAGTACGGCCGGCCCGACACGTCCACGACGCCCTGGGCGAGCGCTTCGTCCATCGGGATCCAGGCGTCACCGAACCGGCGGATGCCCTTGCGCTCGCCAAGGGCCTGCCGGATCGCCTGGCCGAGCACGATCGCCACGTCCTCGACGGTGTGATGCGCGTCGACGTGCGTGTCGCCGGTCGCGCTGACGGCGAGATCGAACGCGCCGTGCACGCCGAACGCGGTGAGCATGTGGTCGTAGAACGGCACGCCCGTGGCGATGTCGACCTTGCCGGCACCGTCGAGGTCGATCTCCACGACGACGGTGGACTCCTTCGTGGCCCGCTCCACGCGGCCGATCCGGTTCACCTGGCGATCTCCTTGCTGGCCAACAGGAACGCGTCGTTCTCGACCGGCAGGCCGATGGTCACCCGCAGGTGCCCAGGGATGCCGACGTCCCGGATCAGCACCCCCTGATCCAAATAGGACTGCCATGAGGCGTGCGGGTCGGCGAAGTCGCCGAACAGGATGAAGTTGGCGTCGCTGGGCACCACCGAGTAGCCCAGCTCGACCAGCGCGGCGGCCACTCGCTCGCGTTCGGCGACGAGCTTCGCGACGGATGCGAGCGTCTGGTCGGCGTGCCGTACCGCGGCCAGCGCGGCGGCCTGGGTGAGTGCCGACAGGTGGTAGGGCAGGCGCACCAGCAGCAGCGCGTCGACGATGGCGGGCGCCGCGGCCAGGTAGCCCAGCCGCCCGCCTGCGAAGGCGAACGCCTTGCTCATCGTCCTGCTCACGACCAGCTTCGCCGGGAAGTCCGGCAGCAGGTGCAGTGCGCTGGATTGGTCGGAGAACTCGGCGTAGGCCTCGTCGACGACGACCAGCCCGGGTGCGGCCGCGACCAGGTCCCGCAGTTCGGCGGCGGGCACGGCCTGGCCGGTGGGGTTGTTCGGGCTGGTCACGAACGTCACGTCCGGAGCGCGCTCGGTGACGATCCGGGCCGCCTCGACGGTGTCCAGCGAGAAGTCCGCGCGACGCGGTGCGGGCACCCATTCGGTGCGCGTACCGGCCGCGATGATCGGGTGCATCGAGTAGGACGGCTCGAAACCCAGCGCGGTCCGGCCGGTGCCGCCGAACGCCTGGAGCAGCTGCTGCAGGATCTCGTTGGATCCGTTGGCGGCCCACAGGTTCGCGACATCCACGGGCACGCCGGTCGAGTCGGCGAGGTACCCGGCCAGTGCGGTCCGCAGCGCGACGGCGTCCCGGTCCGGGTAGCGGTGCAGGCGCGCGGCCGCCTCCTCGGTGGCGCGCGCGATGTCGGCGACCAGCTCGGGCGGCGGCGGGTAGGGATTCTCGTTGGTGTTGAGCCGGTACGGCACCTCCAACTGCGGAGCACCGTATGGGCTGCGACCGACGAGGTCGGCCCGCAGCGGCAGGTCGGCCAGGTCGATGTCGGCACCGATGGCCATCAGCGACCTCCGAACCGCGCGGTGACGGCCTGGCCGTGGGCGGGCAGGTCCTCGGCGTCGGCCAGCGCGACCACCTGGTCGGCGACGGCCCGCAGCGCGTCCTCGCTGTAGTCGATCACGTGGATGCCGCGCAGGAACGTCTGTACCGACAGGCCGGAGGAGTGCCGGGCGCAGCCGCCGGTGGGCAGCACGTGGTTGGAGCCCGCGCAGTAGTCGCCCAGCGACACCGGCGCGTAGGCCCCGACGAACACCGCGCCCGCGTTGCGTACGCGCGCCGCGACGGCAGCCGCGTCCTCGGTCTGGATCTCCAGGTGCTCGGCGGCGTACGCGTCCACGACCCGGAGCCCGTCGTCCACATCGGACACCAGGACGCAGCCGGACTGCCTGCCGCCCAGCGCGGTGGTGATCCGCTCGGCGTGTTTGGTCGAGGTGACCTGCTTGGCCAGCTGCTCGTCCACGGCGTCGGCCAGGTCCGCCGACGTGGTGACCAGCACGCTCGCGGCGAGCGTGTCGTGCTCGGCCTGGCTGATCAGGTCGGCCGCCACGTGCACCGGATCGGCCGTGTGGTCGGCCAGGACCGCGATCTCCGTCGGGCCTGCCTCCGAGTCGATGCCGATCATCCCGCGCAGCAAGCGCTTCGCGGCGGTCTGGTAGACGTTGCCCGGCCCGGTGACCAGGTCGACGGGCGCCAGCTCGGTGCCGTCGGTGTCGGTGCCGCCGTAGGCCAGCAGCGCCACGGCCTGCGCGCCGCCCGCCGCCCACACCTCGGTCACACCGAGCAATCCGGCGGCGGCCAGCACGGTCGGGTGCGGGAGGCCCCCGAAGGCGGCCTGCGGCGGCGAGCACAGCACCAGCGACTCGACGCCCGCGATCTGCGCGGGCACCACGTTCATCACGACGCTGGACGGGTAGACGGCCAGGCCACCAGGGGCGTACAGGCCGACGCGGCCGACCGGCACCCAGCGCTCGGTCACGGTGCCGCCGGGCACGACCTGCGTGGTCACGTCGGTGCGCCGCTGGTCGGCATGCACCTGCCGGACCCGGTCGATGGCCTCGGTCAGCGCGGCGTGCACTGCCGGGTCGAGATGTGCGAGGGCGTCCGCGATCGCGGCGGCGGGCACCCGGATGCTCGCCTGGCGGACCTTGTCGAACCGCTCGGTGTAGTCCAGGACCGCGGCCACCCCGTGCTCGGCCACGGCGGACACGATCGGCCGGACACGGTCGAGGACGGCGTCCACGTCCACGTCGGCCCTGGGCAGCATGGACCGCAGGGCGGCCGGTGGCGGCACGGAACCGCGCAGGTCGGTACGGCGGAGCATGTGCCCAGCGTACGGGTTGGACAACGCGCGACAGCGGCCGGGCTAACCGGACAATTTGCCCACTTCGTCCACGAACCGGCGCACCTCGTCCTCGGTGACGAAGTAGTGCGGCGACGCCCTGACCACCCCGTCGACCAGGCCACGGGCGGGCAGGTCGAGCGTGCTGGTCGAGGCCGGGCTCACCGCGACCGTGACCTGCCTGGACCACAGCTCGGCCCGCACCTCGGCGGGTGTGCGCCCGGCCACGGTGAACGTGACGATCCCGCCGTGCTCCCGGCCCAGGTCGTGCAGGCACACCCCGGGCAGCGCGGCGAGGCCGTCACGGGCGAGTGTGCCGAGCGCGGTGATCCGCTCGGCGATCCGGTCGATGCCCAGCCGCAGCGCGTACGCGGCGGCGGTGATCAGCCCGAGCCTGCCCGCCACGTCCGTCTCGAAGAGCTCGTGCACCCGGGCGTCGGTGCGCAGCTCGTAGCGATCCGGGGCCACCCAGCGGGCGCCGTAGTGGTCGATCAGCCTGGGCGCAGGCGATCCGCGACTGCCTGCCGCGCCACCAGGAAGCCGGTGCCACGCGGCCCGCGCAGCCACTTGCGGCCGGTGCCCGACAGCAGGTCCACGCCCAGCTCACCGACCCGGACCGGCAGCTGGCCGATCGACTGGCAGGCATCCAGCAGCACCAGCGCACCGGCTTCGTGAGCGGCGGCCGTGGCCTCGCGGACCGGGTTGACCAGCCCGGTACCCGTCGGCACATGCACGATCGACACCAGCTTGACGCGCTCGTCCAGCATGTCGCGCAAGGCGGCCACGGACAGCGCACCGGATTCGTCGGCGGGCACGATCTCCACCGACGCACCGGTCTCCTCGGCCCGGCGCAGCAGCGCGACCGCGTTCGCCGCGTACTCGACCCGCCCGATCAGTACGCGGTCGCCTGCCCGCAGCGGAACCGAATCCATCAGCGTCAGCCAGGAGCGGGTGGCGCTGTCGGTGAACGCGACCTCCTCCGGCGCGCAGTCCAGCAGGTCGGCGAACACCTGGTAGCCGCGCTGCAGGTCGTCCTCACGCTCGGCGGCGGCGCGGTAGCCGCCGATCTCGGCCTCCCGGCGCAGGTACGCGATCTCCTGCTCCAGCACCGGGTTCGGCGGCAGCGACGAACCAGCGCTGTCCAGGAACACATGGTCGCCGGCATGCGGGGTGTCGGCGCGGATCGCGGCCAGCTCCAGCTCGCTCATCGAGGGGTCCATTGCTGCAGATTCCACCACGGGCCCCATGTGTCCCCCTGGGCCGCGCTGTCGGTCACCTGCGCGTAGCCGGTCCAGTTGTCGCGCATCACATAGGTGTGGTCGACGAACACGAGGCACACCATCGTCGGCTCGCTCAGGTAGGCCTTCTGGAACTGCCGGTAGGCCACCGCGCGCTGGCCCGGATCGAGCGTGTCCCGACCGGCCTTGAGCGGACCGGTCACGGCGCTGTCCGCACCCGCGAGCGCGGTGTCCAGCAGCGGGTAGAGACCCAGGTCGGGGTCGAACGGGTTGCCGGTGCTGATCAGCGTGGCGTCGGTGGCCGATCTGGCGGCCAGTTCGGCGGGCGGCGCGGCCACCGTGGTCACCGCGATGCCGACGGTCTTGGCGGCCGCGACGAACGCGGCGGCCAGGCCCGCGTCCACGGTGTCGCCCTGGGATAATCCAGCGTGAACGCGGCGGTCACACCGTGCCGGGACCGCCCGCCGCGCGTGTCGGCGACCCAGCCCCCTGCCAGCAGGTCGGTGCGGGCCTTCTCCTGGTCCTGCGTGAACGTCGCGCTCGGTTCGACGAACTCGGGCAGCACTGCGGGCATCGGGGTGGACGCGGGCGTGCCGGTGCCCTGCAGTGGGCCGTTCACCAGTGTCTGGCGGTTCACGGCCAGGTTGAGCGCGAGCCGGATGGCCGGGTCACCGGTGACCGGGCCGTGCACCGGCAGTTGCACCGCACGCAGGTCGGCGGCCTGGTCGGTGAGCACGTCGAACGCGTCGGACCGGACGAACGTCGCCGCCTGGGCCGGCGACACGGCGGCACCGTCGAGCTTGCCGTTGCGCAGCATCCGGACCCGCTCCTGGTCGTCGGGCACGAACAGGACCGTGACCTTCTTCACCTTCGGCGGGCCACCCAGCACGGCGGCGTAGCGCGTGTTCGCCGCCAGCACGAGCTTGCTGCCCTTCGTCCAGGACACCAGCGTGTACGGGCCGGTGCCCACGGCGGGTGGCATCTCGGCGATCGGCAGGCCCGCGTTCAGCGCGGCCACCGGCAGGATGCCGAGCACGAGCTTGTCCGGGAACGGCGCGTACGGGTAGGCGAGGTTGAAGCGGATCGTGTTCTCGTCGATCTCGGTGAGGCTGGTCAGCATCGAGTAGCTCGACCGCAGCGGCGAACCCAGCTTCGGGTCCAGCAGCGCGTGATACGTGTCCAGCACGTCGATCGCGCCGAACGGTGTGCCGTTGGAGAACTCGATCCCGGTGCGCAGCGACACCGTCCACGACCTGCCGTCGGCCGAGGGCACCGGCAGCGCACCGGCCAGCGCGGGGCGCAGTGTGCCGTCGGGCTGGTACTCGTAGAGGCCGTCGTAGATCTTGGCCGCACCGTTGGGCGCGTAGCCGGCCAGCGGGTTGAGCGTCGTGGGTGCCATCGGCTCGGCGAGCACCATCGCGGTGTTGTCCGGCTGGCCCGACGCGCTGGGCGTGGGAGTGCCCGTGCAGGCGCCCGCGCACGCGAGAACCAGCATGATGGGCAGCAGCAACCGACGGCGCACGAATCGGACCCTAGCTGGTGCGTCGCGAGCAGCTGGTGAGAACGGAGTGCGAATGCGGATCGCGCTGTGTCAGATCACGTCCACCCCCGATCCGAAGGCCAACCTCGACCTGGTGGCCGACTACACCGACCGGGCGGCGGCGCGCGGTGCCGCGCTCGCGGTGTTCCCCGAGGCCACGATGGCGTGCTTCGGCGTGCCGCTGGGCCCGGTCGCCGAACCGCTGGACGGCCCCTGGGCCACCGCGGTCGCCGGCATCGCGGAGCGCACCGGCGTACTGGTCGCGGCAGGCATGTTCACGCCCGCCGACGACGGCCGGGTACGCAACACGCTGCTGCTCACCGGCGGCGGACGGCATGTCGGCTATCACAAGATCCACCTGTTCGACGCGTTCGGCTTCGCCGAATCGGCGACGGTCGCGCCGGGTGACGCCGTCGTCGTCGTGGACCTCGGCGAGCTGACACTGGGCCTGGCGATCTGCTACGACGTGCGGTTTCCCGAACTGTTCCGCGCGCTGGCCGACCGTGGTGCGGACGCTGTGCTGGTGCCGGCGTCGTGGGGCGCCGGGCCGGGCAAGCGCGAGCAGTGGGAGCTGCTGGTGCGGGCCCGCGCGCTGGACAGCACTGCCTGGGTGCTCGCGTGCGGCCAGGCCAACCCGGCGGCCAGCGGTCGCCCGCCCGCCACGAAGGCACCGACCGGGATCGGTCACAGTCTGGTGGCCGACCCGTACGGGCACGTGACGGGCGAGCTGGACGCGGGCCCGGGAATGCTGGTGCTGGACATCGACCCGGCCGTGGTGACGCGGGCCCGCCGGGACATCCCGGTCCTGGCCAACCGCAGGCTCTAGTGGTGTCCGGTAACCATGCCGGTGGAATTCCGGTTCCCGGTGGGCGCATCGCGAGACACCCCAAGGGCACGACATCCCATCAGCGACCTGTTCTCCCGGCGACCGGCAGGGACACGATCTTGCGACAGGACTCCCCGAAAGGGTCCGGGCGGAGGAAGTGCTCACCTGCCGGCGGCTACCTGATGCGAGTCAACCTGGTGACCGACCGGTAGCTCTCATCAGGCGGAGAAGGCCCAGGTACCGCTGCCGTACCTGGACCGACGACAACGCCGCGAGGTGTCCGCCCTGGGCCTGAATCACCCGGTGCGGGTTACCGGACGCGCCACCAGCCCCCGCGATTCAGCGCAGGTCCATGCCGAGGTCGAGAGCCACCACCGAGTGGGTCAGCGCGCCCACCGACAGGTAGTCGACCCCGGTGGCCGCGTACGCCGTCGCCTTGTCCAGCGTGAGCCCGCCGGACGCCTCGAGCCGCGTCTTCGCGCCCGCCGCGTCGCGCCGCCGGACCGCCTCAGCACACTGCTCGGGCGTGAAGTTGTCCAGCAGCACCTCGTCGGCCGCCATAGCGAGGTCTCGTCGAACTCGGCCAGCGTGTCCACCTCGACCTCGCACGGCAGTTCCGGCGCCCGCTCCCGCACGGCCGCCAGCGCCGCCGCGACCGAGCCCGCCGCCGACCACGTGGTTGTCCTTGATCAGCACGGCGTCGCCCAGGCCCAGCCGGTGGTTCACGCCGCCGCCCATCCGGACCGCGTACTTCTGCACCAGCCGCAGCCCCGGCAACGTCTTGCGCGTGTCCCGGATCGCGCAGCCGGTGCCCGCGACCGCGTCCACCCACGCCGCCGTCGCCGTGGCCACGCCGGACAGGTGGCACAACAGGTTCAACGCCGTGCGCTCCGCCGTGAGCAGCCCGCGCACCGGCCCGCGCACCGTCAGCGCGGGCCGGCCGGCCGGCAGCCGCTGCCGTCGGGCACCGGGTCAGCACTTCGTAGTCCTCCCCCAGCACCGCGCGAACACGGCCAGCGCGATCGGCAGCCCGGCGACCACGCCCGGCGCCGCGCGGGTCAACTCGGCGGTCGCCGCCGCGTCGGCGGACACGGTGGCCGCCGTGGTCGCGTCCGGGCCGTAGCGCAGATCCTCGGCCAACGCCGTGTCGACGAGTCGCCGCACGTCCACCGGGTCAAGGCCGGCGTCGGTCAGGTACTTCATGCCACACCTCGCAGAGCCAGCGGAGCCACCACGATCGGTTGCCCCGACACGTCGAGCCGGACCCGGAGGCTGTGCCGCCACCGGGCGTCGTCCGCGTTCCGGATGATCGGACCGCCGGTGGCAGCCCCGGATTCGGTGCGCTCGCGCGCGGCGGCGAGCAGCACCCTGGCGGTGAGCGTCATCGCCGCGTCCTCCACCGCCGTTCGAGTCCACAGTGGACGAACGATGGCCGCCGCGTCGATCGCGGCCGCCGCCGTGCGCAGGCCCGCGTCGTCCCTGCCGATGCCCGCGTAGCGGCTCATCGTGCGCTGCAGCACGTCCCGGCCCGCGATCGCGGCGGCGGGCAGCACGCCCGCCTCGGTGGTGCCGAGGTCGCCGAGTATTCCCTCCGCCAGGTCACGTGCGACGGCTTTCGCCGCGCGCCTGCCGACCACGAGACCTTCGAGCAAGCTGTTGGACGCCAAGCGGTTCGCACCGTGCAGGCCCGTGCGCGCCACCTCGCCCGCCACGTACAAACCGGTCAGCCCGGTGCGACCGTCCTCGGTGGACACGATGCCGCCGCACGCGAAGTGCGCCGCCGGAGCGACCGGGATGGGCTGCGTCACCGGGTCGATGCCCGCCGCGGCGCAGGCCGCGTGCACCGTGGGGAACCGCGTCGCGAAGTCGCGTTGACCGGTCGCGTCCAGGTACACGTGGTCAGCCCCGGTCAACGCCATCCGGTCGCTGATCGCCGCCGACACCACGTCCCTGGGCGCGAGGTCGGCCAGTGGGTGCACGCCTGCCATCACGCGGCTGCCCGTGCCGTCGACCAGCACGGCGCCCTCGCCGCGCACCGCCTCGGTGACCAGTGGCCGCCTGCCGTGCGCGGCCGAGTCGGTGAACAGGACCGTCGGGTGGAACTGCACGAACTCGAGGTCGGCCAGGGTCGCACCGGCTCGCAGGGCGAGCGCCAGGCCGTCCGCCGTTGCCTCCACCGGGTTGGACGTGGCCTGGTAGAGCTGGCCGAGACCACCGGTGGCCAGCAGCACCGCCGGTGCGCTGAGCAAGCCGGGCACTCCGGCCGCGTCCAGCACCAGCAGCCCGCCGACCGCACCCGCCGACGTGTGCACGACATCGACCGCCACGTGGTCGGTGAGCAGCGCCAGGCCGCCGTCGCGCGCCGCGGCCAGTAGGGCCCGCTCCACCTCGGCGCCGGTCGCGTCGCCGCCGGCGTGCACCACGCGGAACGCCGAGTGGCCGCCCTCCCTGGCGCGCGCGAGGCCGCCGTCGGTGTTCGCGTCGAACACCGCGCCCAGCGCGCGCAGCCCCGTCACGGCGGCCGGACCGCCCGTGATGATCGCGCGCACGGCCTCGGCGTCGCACAGCCCGGCGCCCGCGGTAACCGTGTCCGCCACGTGCGACGCGACCGTGTCGCCGCGGTCGTGCTCGCCGGGCAGCACGACGGCCACGCCGCCCTGCGCCCACCGCGTGTTGCCGTCGTCGGCAGCGGCCTTGGTGACCACCAGCACCCGCAGCCCGGCCTCCCGCGCTGCCAGTCCGGCGCTCAGCCCAGCCACGCCACTGCCGACGACGACCAGATCAGCGGCCGCGGTCCAGTCGTAGCCGGTCATTCCGCACCTCCGGGCCGGCCGATCTCGATCATCCGCTCGACAGCACCACGGGCCCGCGTGGCCACATCGGCGGCGACGTGCGACCTCGTCGGCGCCCTCGCGCAGGCAGCGCAGCAGCGCGGCCGGGGTGATCATCTTCATGTAGTGGCAGGACGCGCGGTCGTTGACCGGCTGGAAGTCCACGCCCGGTGCCGCTTGGCGCAGCTGGTGCAGCATGCCGATCTCGGTGGCCACCAGGACGGTGCCGCCGGACGTGTGCCTGGCCTCGTCGAGCATCCCGCCGGTGGACAGGATGCGGACCCGGTCGGCGGGCACGGCCCCCTCGCCCGCCAGATAGAGCGCCGAGGTGGCGCAGCCGCACTCCGGGTGGATGAACAGCTCGGCGTCCGGGTTCGCGCTCGCCCGCGCGGCCAGTTCGTCGCCGTTGATCCCCGCGTGCACGTGGCATTCGCCGGCCCACACGTGCAGGTTGGTCCGGCCGGTGAGCCTGCGGACGTGCGCGCCGAGGAACTGGTCGGGGCAGAACAGCACCTCGGTGTCGGCCGGGATCGACTCGACCACCTCGACCGCGTTGGACGACGTGCAGCAGATGTCGGTCTCCGCCTTGACCTCGGCCGTCGTGTTCACATAGGACACCACGACGGCACCGGGGTGCTCGGCCTTCCAGGCCCGCAGCTGCGTGGCGTCGATCGAGTCGGCCAGCGAGCAGCCCGCCCGGGCGTCCGGGATCAGCACCGTTCGGTCCGGCGCCAGGATCTTCGCGGTCTCGGCCATGAAGTGCACGCCGCAGAAGACGATGGTGGACGCCGTGGACTCGGCCGCGATCCGGCTCAACGCCAGCGAGTCGCCCGTGTGGTCCGCGATGTCCTGGATCTCGGGCAGCTGGTAGTTGTGCGCCAGGAGCACGGCGTCCCGTTCGGCGGCCAGCCGACGCACCTCGCGCACCCAAGCCTGGTCCGGCTCGACGCCCTGGTAGACGCCGTCGGCGTTCCGCTCGATCGTGACGGTCATCGTGGCCCCTCCCCTCATTCCCGGTTTTCGACTTTAAGTTGAAAACTTGTCCCGATACTATCAGCCGGGTGAGTCAGCTGGCCCATGAAGTCCTGGCCGCGGTGCTGCAGGTGCGAGCAAAGTCACTGCGTGTGCTGCTCTGGCAGCGTGCCCGGGAACCCGAGGCGGGGCACTGGTCGCTGCCCGGCGGAGTGCTCGGCGCGACCGAGGATGTGGAGGCGTCGATCCGCCGCCAGCTCGCCGAGAAGGTGGACGTACGGCAGCTCGCGCACGTCGAGCAGCTCGCCGTGTTCAGCGCCCCGGACCGGGTCCCGGGCCCGCGCGTGGTCGCGACCGCGTTCCTCGGCCTGGTACCCGCCGACCTCGACCCCGAGGTCCCCGACGACACCGCCTGGCACCCGGTGGACGCGCTGCCCACGACCGCCTTCGACCACCGCGCGATCGTGCTGCGGGCGCGCGATCGCCTGCGGTCCAAGCTGTCCTACACGAACCTCGGCTTCGCCTTGGCGCCACCGGAGTTCACCGTGTCGGAGCTGCGCGAGATCTACTCGGCCGCCCTGGGCTACCGGGTGTCCGCGACGAACCTGCAGCGGGTGCTGTCCCGCCGCGGCCTGCTCGCGCCGACCGGTGCCACGGCCGCCCCCGGTCCGGCCGGTGGCAGGCCCGCCGCCCAGTTCCGCTTCACCGAGCACGGCATGCAGGTGACGGATCCGTTCGCGGTGCTACGCCCACCCAGGGACGGTCCTGCCGATCACCGCGCATCGCCGGGCCGGAGGACGTAACGTGGCGGGGTGGCCGAGACGATCCCGCTGTTCCCGCTCGCCGCTGTGCTGTTGCCGGGGACGTCCTTGCCACTGCACATCTTCGAGCCCCGCTACCGCCAGCTGACGGTGGACCTGCTCACCGACAAGCTGCCGGGTCGCTGTTTCGGCATCGTCGCGAAGAAGCCGGGCTCAGGCATGGACGTCGAGCGGCGCGACCAGGTCCGCGAAATCGGTTGCTCGGCGCTGCTGCGCGAGGCCGAGCAGCTGCCCGACGGCCGGTTCGACATCGTCACCACGGGCGATCGCCGGTTCCGGCTGCTGTCCATCGACTCGACGAGCGCGCCCTACCTGCTCGGCGTCGTGGATTGGCTGCCCGACAGCGCTCCCGAGGACCGGCTCGCAGCGCTGGTGCCGATGCTGGACAAGTCCGTCCGCACGGCGCACCGCCGCTACTGCAGCTCAGCCTGGCTGCACGACGACTGGACGGAACCGCCCGCCGACACCGATCCGGCCGTCCTGGCCCACGTGGTGGCCTCGGACTGCCTGCTGGACTCCGCGGACCGGCAGCGATTGCTTGAGGAGACCTGCCCGGCGCACCGGCTGGGCATGGCCCGGCAGATGGTCAACGTGGAAGCGGCGATCCTGCACAACCTGCACGCCGTGCCGATGCAGCTCGCCGATCTGGACCAGCAGGCCAGCCTGAACTAATGGCCTGTCCGGTAACCCTCACCGGGTGATTCCGGCATGGTTACCGGACACCACTAGCCCATCCGCCTGCTCAGATCGGCCCTGCTGTTCCAGGCAGCGAGCAACCCGTACGCCAAAGCGGTGGCGAAGGGCTGCGCGATCAGGCCCAGGCTGGTTTCCAGCCGCGGTGCGATGTTGAACACCTGGCCCGGCTTGGGCGCGGTGGTCAGGGCGTAGTGGCCCGCGGCGAACGACATCCCGATGTGCATGGCCAGCCAGGCGGCGACGAACGCGCCGAGCGCGCCCGCCAGCAACACCACCGGGCCGCGCCGCTCCCGCAGCATCCACATCGCCACACCGGTGGCGATTCCGGCCGCGAGACCGAGCAGCATGAAGATCGCCAGATCGTCGAACCGGTGGTACCCGTAGGGCGATGGCAGCGGCACCGGCTGGCCGGACGCGCCGAGCCCGCCGGGGATGGCGGGCGCGATCCGCGACCAGATCCAGGCCAGCGGCAGGCCGACCAGCGCCGCCGTGGCGGCGACACTGACCGCGGGCAGCAGATCGGCCTTGACGACGACACCCGGCTTCGAGGCTGGGAGCACAGCCGACGCACCGACCGCGTGTGCCCAGTCCTCGGGCGTCGGCCGCCCGATCGGCTGATCTGACACGTCACTCCTCCTGCGCCCTGGTGGTGGCCGCAACCCTACCCAGGGTGATCCCGAACCGGTCAGTTGGCAGTGAGCTGGCCATGCCTGCTGCAGGTGGCCACCCAGCTGGCCGGCGTGACCTGGACCACCATCCGCCGCGCGCACTGCACGCAGAACCGCGGCGGGTCCAGCGTGGCCAGCCGGGTGCGGCACTTCTCGTGGCCCGCGGGGTCCTCTGCCCGGCCGCACCACGCGCAGTAGGTCGTCACAACGTCTCGCTCAGCGCCTTGATCGGCATCTTCAGCTCGTCCAGCATGTCCAGGTCCTGCTGGGCGGGCCTGCCCAGGTTGGTCAGGTAGTTGCCGACGATGATCGCGTTGATACCGCCCAACATGCCCCGCTCGGCCCCCAGATCGCCCAGGGTCAGCTCGCGGCCGCCTGCGAACCGCAGGATCGTGCGCGGCATGGCCAGGCGGTACGCGCCGACCGTGCGCAACGCGTCCGTGCCCTCGACGACCGGGTAGTTCTCGTACGGCGTGCCGGGGTTGGGGATGAGGAAGTTCATCGGCACCTCGTCCGGCTCCAGTTCGGCCAGCTGGGCAGCGAACTCGGCCCGCTGCGCGAGCGTCTCACCCATGCCGATGATGCCGCCGCAGCACACCTCCATGCCGGCGTCACGCACCATCCGCAGCGTGTCCCAGCGCTCCTCCCACGAGTGCGACGTGACGACGTTCGGGAAGTGCGAGCGCGCGGTCTCCAGGTTGTGGTTGTAGCGGTGCACGCCCATGGCGACGAGTTCGTCCACCTGGGCCTGGGTGAGCATGCCCAGCGAGCACGCGATGTTGATGTCCAGGCCGGCTGCCCGGATCGCCGCGATGCCCTCGCGCACCTGGGCGAGCAGCCGCGCGTCAGGCCCGCGTACCGCGGCCACGATGCAGAACTCGGTGGCACCGGTGGCCGCCGTCTGCCTGGCGGCCTCGACCAGGCCGGGAATGTCCAACCAGGCCGATCGGACCGGGGTCGGGAACCGGCCGGACTGGGAGCAGAAGTGGCAGTCCTCGGGGCAGCCACCCGTCTTCACGCTGACGATGCCCTCGACCTCGACCTCGGGACCGCACCAGCGCTCCCGCACCTCGTGCGCAAGGCCGAGCAGTTCGGGTAGCCGATCATCGGCCAGTTCGAGCACCTGGAGCACCTGCTTCTCCGTCAGCCCGACACCGTCGGCCAGCACCTGCTCCCTCGCCTCGGCGAGCACGTCAGCGGTCACGAACATCTCCTCACCAGTCGTTACGGCTCTCGCCACCTTCTCATGCGGTGTGGCTCGCGGTGAACACGTCCGAATCGAAGTCACCATCCAGCCACGGCGACAGCGACTCACGCGCCACGGCCAGGAACTCATCCCGCGGCAGACCCGCGATGCCGTCGGGCAGCACGCCCAGCAGCGGGGCACCCGCCGCCACCGGCAGGTCCGTCAGGTTGGACCGGGTGGCCAGATCGGGCTCGGCGGGCCACCGGCCGACGACCACGCCGATGCACTCGAGTCCCCTGCGCACCAATGCTTCCGCGGTGAGCGCCGTGGTGTTCAGGGTGCCCAGGCCCGCGTGCGCGACGAGCAGCACAGGTGCCCCCAGTGCCCACGCCACGTCGGCCAGCGTGCCGCCGTCGGAGTCGAACCTGACCAGCAGCCCGCCCGCACCCTCGACGAGCACCAGATCGTGGTCGGCCGCCAGCTCACCGGCTGCCGTGGCGGCCTCCGCGGGCGTGACCGGCGGCACACCACTGCGGCGCGCCGCGGCCTCGGGGGACAGCGGGTCGGGGTAGCGACGCAGTTCCCGGGTAGTCACCGCACCGGCGAGCCTGCTGACCTCGGCCAGATCGCCCGGCCCGGTCGCGGTCACCCCGGTCTGGGCCGGTTTGAGCACGGCGACCCGCCGGTCGCGGGCGGCGGCCAGCGCGGCGACGGCCGCGGTGACCACGGTCTTCCCCACGTCCGTACCAGTGCCGGTGACCACCAGAACGCTCACGCGACCACCTCACCGGCCCTCAGCAACCACATTCGCCAACGCACAGCGCCCATCGGTTCACTCACAAGCCCGCTCACACGACCACCTCGCCAGCGCTCGGCAGCCGCATTCGCCAACGCACAGTGCCCATCGGTTCACTCACAAGCCCGCCCACACGACCACCTCACCGGCCCTCAGCAACCACATTCGCCAACACACAGCGCCCATCGGTTCACTCACAAGCCCGCCCACACGACCACCTCACCGGCCCTCAGCAACCACATTCGCCAACACACAGCGCCCATCGGTTCACTCACAAGCCCGCCCACACGACCACCTCACCGGCCCTCAGCAACCACATTCGCCAACACACAGCGCCCATCGGTTCACTCACAAGCCCGCCCACACGACCACCTCACCGGCCCTCAGCAACCACATTCGCCAACGCACAGTGCCCGTCGGTTCGCTCGCAAGCACGCTCACACGACCACCTCGCCAGCGCTCGGCAGCCGCATTCGCGAACGCACAGTGCCCTTTGGTTCGCTCGCAAGCTCGCTCACGGACCGCCAATTTACGGCCGCCGGACTCATCCCTTCCGGGCGGCCGCGACTACCGCCTCGCAGATCGTGGCCACGTCACCGTCGGTGCAGACGTAGGGCGGCATCGTGTAGATCAGGTCGCGGAACGGCCGCAGCCACGCGCCCTGGCCGACGGCCGCGTCGGTGGCGGCCCGCACGTCCACGTCGTGGTCCAGTTGCACGACACCGATCGCACCCAGGACCCGCACGTCGACCACGCCGGGCAGCCCACTCGCGGCGGCGAGCCCGGCGCGCAGGCCCGCTTCGATCCGGCCCACCCCGGCCCGCCAGTCCTGGGCCAGCAACAGGTCGATGGACGCGTTCGCGACCGCGGCGGACAGCGGGTTGCCCATGAACGTCGGCCCGTGCGCGAGCACCGGCAGCTCGCCACGCGAGATGCCGGCCGCGATCCGGCTCGTGCACAGCGTGGCCGCCATGCTCAGGTAGCCGCCGGTCAGCGCCTTGCCGACGCACATCACGTCCGGGCTGACGCCCGCGTGGTCGGCGGCGAACAACTCGCCGGTCCTACCGAACCCGGTGGCGATCTCGTCGAACACGAGCAGCACGTCGTGCCGGTCGGCCAGCTCGCGCAGCACGGTCAGGTAGCGCGCGTCGTGGAAGCGCATCCCGCCCGCGCCCTGCACGACCGGTTCCACCACGATCGCGGCGAGCTCACCCGCGTGCCGGGCCACCAACTCCGTCAGATGGTCCACATAGGCCTGCTCGAACCCGGCGGGCGGCAGGTCCGCGAACACCTGCTCGGGCAGTACACCGCGCCACAGGCTGTGCATCCCACCGTCCGGATCGCACACGCTCATCGGGTGGAACGTGTCGCCGTGGTAACCGCCGCGCCAGGTCAGCAGCCTGCGCTTCGCGGGCGCGCCGGCCGACCGCCAGTACTGCAGGCACATCTTGACGGCGACCTCGACCGAGACCGAGCCGGAGTCGGCGAGGAACACGTGCCGCAACGGCTCGGGCGTCAGCTCGACCAGCCGGGTGGCCAGCCGCACCGCGGGTTCGTGGGTGAGCCCGCCGAACATCACATGGCTCATCCGGTCCAGCTGGTCCCGCACGGCCGCGTCCAGCACCGGGTGCCGGTAGCCGTGGATCGCCGCCCACCAGGACGACATGCCGTCCACCAGTTCCCGGCCGTCGGCCAGCCGGAGCCGGACGCCGGACGCGGACTCCACCACCAGGGGGTCGCCCGTGCCCGGCATCGGGCCGTACGGGTGCCAGACGTGTGCTCGGTCGAGCGTCAACAGTTCCTCGGGACTCACCCCGCCGAGGCTACGGCGCGCTGGTCAGCGCGGTGCGGAACACCCCGAGCAGCGCGGTGCCGTTCGGCACGCCCAATCCGGTGCACGGGTCCCAGCCCGGCCCGGCCTTGTAGGCCCCGTTGTCCCCTTGGGTCACGTCGCGGAAGCCCGTGGCCGCCGTGCCCGCCGTCACACCCGCGTACAGCGCGGGATGCGGCATGCCCAGCGGCTTGCCGAGTCGCTGCACCAGCAGGCACACCAGCGCCGACCACAATGGTGCGGCGGCGCTGGTGCCGCCGAGCACGATGTCCTTGCCGTCCACCCGCACCCGGTAGCCGGTCTGCGGGTCGGCGTTCGCGGCCACATCCGGCACGCCCCTGCCCGTACCGCCGCCGACCCGTTGGGGCACACCGGCCGTCGCCTGGTAGCCGGGCAGCGCGACCTTGTCGCTCACCCCGCCGCCGCTCGCGGCGCCGCTGCTGTCGTTGTTCCACACGGTCTCCGCCGTGGCGGTGCCGTTCGGCGCGGTCAGGCTCGTGCCGCCGCAGCCCAGCACGTACTGGCTGGACGCCGGGTAGTCGACATGCTGGGCACCGTCTTCGTCGGCGTCGGTGCTGCCGTTGTCACCGGACGCGGCGCAGACCGTGACACCGAGCGCTGCCGCGTCCGCGAACACCTGATCGAGTGCCGCGCGGGTCTGCGCGGTCCACAGGTCCTCCGCCGCGCCCCAGCTGATCGACACCACAGCGGGCGTCGGGGTCGCGTGCACGGCCGTGGACACCGCGTCCACAAAGCCCTGATCGGTGTTCGGTGCGAAGTAGACCATGATCGTCGACTTCGGAGCGAGCGCGCCGAGCACCTCGATGTCCAGCAACACCTCGCCGTCCGCGCCGCCGGGGTCCTGCCCGGCCACGTTCTGCCCGCCGTCCACACCGACCGCGGTGATCGTCGGTGGCGTCAGGTTCAGTCCGGCGAAGTACGCGGCCAGGTCGGACTCGGCGAAGCCGCCGCCGAACTCGACGATCGCGGCCACCTGCCCGGTGCCGTCCGCACCGGCAGGAAAGCCGTAGACCTGAGCCAGGTCCGGGACGTCGAACCCGAGTTCGGCGGCGGCCTGCGCCCGGATGTGCGCCCGGACCTGCGGCCGGGAGTCCAGGCCCAGCACCGCGACGACCACGCCGGCGAGCGCGGCGGGTACCTCCAGTTCGCCGGACCGCGACCGGTGCTCGACCTCCGCGCCGCTGGTCGGATCGGTGGTCCGGGCGACCCGCAGATCCGTGCCGAACAGCGCGGTCACCTCCGATGCGGGCCCGGTCGCGGTGATCCGCCGGGACGAGGGATGCTCGGCGGTCACCGTGACACCGGCGGCCGCGAAAGCGGCGCGAACAGCGGCGATGTCATCGGGATCGGCACCGAAGCGGTCCGCGAAGTCAGCCTGTGCCACCGTGTCCGGGCCCTCGACGAAGGCACCGGGCAGGTCCGCCCGCCTGCGCAGGACAGCGGTGAACTCGACCTGCTCGGCCGGATCGACCTGCGGCGCCGTCGAGTCGGTGAGCAGGGTGCGCGCGCTACCGCGCAGCGCGACCGGTCGGGGGACGTGAGAGTCGGTCATGCCCTCATCGTCCACCGTGGCCCGTCGCGTGTTACCGGAGTCACCCGGCCGGCGCAAGCCGGACCGGCAACGCCTCAAGGCCGCGGATCAGGTTGCCCGGCTTCCAGGTCAGCTCGACCCGCGGTATGGCCAGCTCGATACGGGCGAATCGGTTCAGCAGACCGGTGAACGCGATCTCCGCCTCCAGCCGGGCCAGCGGTGCACCCAGGCAGTAGTGGATGCCGTGTCCGAAAGCGAGGTGACCGCCCGGATCGCGGCGCAGGTCGAAGTCGTCCGCCGCCGCGAATCGGTCACCGTCGCGATTGGCCGATGCCACCGAGACCATCACCAGCTCGCCCTCGGGCACGGTGACCCCGCCCAGCTCCACATCGGTCAGCGTGAACCGCATCGTGGCGTGCCGCAGTGGACCCTGGAACCGCAGCATCTCCTCGATCGCGTTGGGCAGCAACGACATGTCCGCCCGCAACGCGGCCTGCTGCCCGGGATTGTCGATCAGTGCGAGCACACCGTTGCCGATCAGGTTGACCGTGGTCTCGTGGCCGGCCACGAGCAGCAGGAACGCCATCGACGTCAGCTCCGCCTCGGACAGCCGGTCGTCGGCGTCGCGGGCCTGCACCAACGCGGACAGCATGTCGTCGCCCGGCTCGGCGCGCTTCGCCGCCACCAGGTTGACCAGCGCGGCCGTCATCGACTGCACGGCGTCGGCGATCTCGTACTCCCGGCCGCCGGTCAGCAACAGATTCGACCAGCGGCGGAAGTCGTCGCGGTCACGTGTGGGCATGCCCAGCAGTTCGCAGATCACCGTGATGGGCAACGGGAACGCGAACGTGTCCAGCAGATCGACGTCGCCGCCAGCCCCGATCCGGTCCAGCAGGTCGGCGGCGATCTGTTCGATCCGCGGCCGCAACTGCTCGATCCGCCTGCTCGTGAACGCCTTGTTCACCAAGCGCCGCAAGCGTTCGTGGTCGGGCGGGTCGCTGTTGAGCATGTGCGCGTCCAGCGCGCCGCCGCCCTCGGCAGCCGTCGCGTCCTTGGTGTGATGCCGCATGAACAACTCGTCCAGGCGCCGGGAGTCCTTGCCCAGCCGGGGATCCGCCAGCGCCGTCCGCACGTCCGCGTACCGGGTGACCAGCCAGACCTTCAGGCCGCGCGGCATCACGACCTCGGCGACCGGCGCCTCCTGCCGCAGCCGCAGCCAGGTCGAATACGGCTCGGTCAGGTACTTCTCATCCAGTCGCATGGTCCTCCACCCAGTTGTCCACCACCTCAGAGAGAACGGACAACGGGAGCGGACCGTTCCCGAGGACCACGTCGTGGAAGCCGCGAATGTCGAAGCGGTCACCCAATCGGGCCAGCGCGGCAGCCCTGATCCGCTGGATCTCCAGACGCCCCACCATGTACGACAGCGCCTGGCCGGGGAACGCGATGTAGCGGTCGACCTCGGCCTCGATCTCCACCTGCGCCATCGGGGTGTGCTCGGCCAGGTAGGCGACCGCCCGCTCGCGGCTCCAGCCCTTGGCGTGCAGTCCGGTGTCGACGACGAGCCGGCCCGCACGCATCGAGTCGGCGGTCAGCATGCCCAACCGGGTCAGATCGCTGGAGTACAGGCCCATCTCGTCGGCCAGCCGCTCCGAGTACAGGCCCCAGCCTTCGGAGTAGGCGTTCACGTCGGCCAGCCTGCGTAGCAGCGGCAGTTCGGCCATGCCCTGCGCGATGGTGATCTGGAAGTGGTGCCCCGGCACTGCCTCGTGGAACGCGACGGCCTCGGCCTGGTGGCGGAACCGCTCGGTCACCGAGCCCGTGTTGGCGAAGTAGACCCCCGGCCGCTGCCCGTCCAGCGACGGGCCCATGTAGTACGCGGCGGGCGCGCCGTCCTCGTCACCCTTCGGGACGGCCCGCACCTGGCACTTCTGGTCGGGCAGCAGCCCGAACCACTCCGGCGCCGCCGCCTCCGCGCGCTCGATGGCCAGCCGGGCCGCGTCCAGCAGCTCGTCCGCGGTCCGCCAGCGCAGCGCCTCGTCGAACCGCAGCCTGCGGAACACCTCCCGCAGGTCGGTCGTACCCAGCACGCGGCCGCCCAGCTCGCTGTACTCGGCCCGCAGCCCGTCGATCACGTCCAGACCGGTCTGGTGCAGTTCCTCCGGCGTGCGCTCGGTGCTGGTGTGCATGCGGACCAGCAGCGCGTACATGTCGTCGCCGCCGGGCAGCCACGTCAGCCCCGGGCGGTCGGCGGGCCTGCCGTGCCGCAGGATCTCCCCGGCCAGCACGTCCCGGTAGGTGCCGAACGCGGGCCGCACCACGTCGGCGAGCAACTCGTCCCGGCGCGTCGCGAAATCGGGCAGCACACCCTCGGGTGGCGTGGGCCGGGTGAGCGGGTCGTTGTCCGGGTCGGCCAGATAGCGGTCGATGTGCTTGATCGCGGCCTCGACCAGGTGCGCGACCGGCACCCGCCCCGCTGCGACGCCCTGCCGGTGCCGGTCGGCGGCCTGCGCGAAGTACGTCGGGATCCCGGCCAGCCGGCTCAGGTACGCCTGCGCCTGCTCCGCCGTGGCCGGCGCGATCATCGGCAGCGTCAGCAGCAGCTTGCCCGACGGGGAGACGAAGATGTCGGTGATGGAGTACTCGCCCATGCGCGCGTCGAGGTCCAGCACGCGGACCTCCGCCTGCTGGATCACCACGGCGCGGGTGGTCGCGTCGTCCCGCGACAGCGATGCCGGGTCGATGCCAGCCGCGCGGGCTGCCAGGTCGACGTACTTGACGCGGAACGCCTGCTCGGTGGCCTCGGTGAGGTCCGGCAGCCGGTCGTGGTCCCCGTCCAGGCCGAGCAGCGTCGCCACGGTCGGATCCTGATCGCACATGAGCCGGACGACCTCGTCGGCCAGTTCGCGTGGTGACGGCATGCCGGGACCTCCCAGGTGTGACCTCGTATACCGCCGATGGTAGTCATGATCGTCCGACGCAAGGATGAAACCGTGCCCGTACGCCCGATCAGCACGGCGGCCCTGATCGCCGAGCTCGCCGCGACCGTCGCCGACCGCTCGCCCGGTGCCTGGCTGCGGGTCGCCGTCGACGGCGCGCCGCCGACCCGGCCCGGCGCGCTGGCCGACGACCTCGTCGACCCGGTGCGGCTGCGCGGCAGGCCGGTGCTGCGGGTACGTGCCCAGGACTTCCTGCGGCCCGCGTCGCTGCGGTTCGAACGCGGCCGGACCGACCCGGATTCGTTCTACGACGACTGGCTGGACCTAGGCGGCCTGGCCAGGGAGGTGCTCGGCCCGCTCGCGCCCGGCGGGTCAGGCCGGGTGCTGCCGTCCCGTTGGGACGCCGAGGCCGACCGGGCCAGCAGGGCCGATTACGTGCCGCTGGCCGAGGGCGGGGTGCTGCTGCTGGACGGCACGCTGCTGCTCGGGCGTGGGCTGGACTTCGACCTGACCGTGCACCTCGCGCTGTCGCCCGCCGCGCTGGACCGGCAGCTGGCAGAGGACGACCGCTGGACCCGCCCGGCATACAGCCGGTACGCCGCGGAGATCGACCCGGCGCGGACCGCCGACGTGGTGGTGCGGATGGACCACGGCGACCGGCCCGCGGTGCTGCACAACAGGGCCCTGCCCGGTCAGTGACGGGTTCGGCATCGGTCCGGGGCACCCGGTAGCGTGCTGGTCGTGGCCGCCCCGGATCCCGTGGACCTCCGCCTGCTCTCGCTCGTCGCCGAGTCGGGCAAGGCCGCCGTGCACGACATCGCGGCCCGGCTGGGCATGGACCCGCGTGAGGTGGCGTCGAGGCTGGTGGCGCTGTCCGGCGTGGGGCTGCCGCTGATCGTCGGCGTCGAGTGCGATCCGTACGGCCTGCGCAACGCCATCGCGCCCTTTCTCGCGGCGCCCTACGGCCCTGGTGCCCCCGGTGCCCCTGGTGCCACGTCGGGGCCCTATCCGCAGCCCGGGATGAATTCGGGTCCCCATCCGCAGCGTGGGTACGCGCCGGGTCCGGCCGCCCAGTCCGGTCCGTATCCCGCGCCGAGGCAGCAGGTCGCCGCGCCCCGCCCGCCGGACCCGATGAGCACCTGGGGTCCGCCGCAGAGTTCGTCGTGGGCCCGTGGCGACCAGCCGACCCGACCGGCGTATCCCAACCCGCCCAGCCACGCGACGCCCATGCCGGTGGCCGCTCCCGTCGCGGCGTCGCCGGCCGGTCAGCGTGGTCGGGTCGGCGAGACGCTGCAGGTCGAAGGGCCGGACGGCGAGTCGCTCGCGATCCAGCTGGTGGAGGTCGTCGACCCGGCGGACTTCCTGTTCACCGCGGCCGGGTACCGGTTGCGTGAGGGTGAGCGGGCCGTCGTCGTGCACACCGAGCTGACCAACCGGGGTTCGGCACCGTTCCCCCAGCTGCCGGACCTGTACCTGATGCTGCTGGCCAAGGACGGCCAGGCGGTCAGCAAGGCCCCGGTGACGCTGTCGTCGCGGCCGCCCTACCAGATCGGCGTGCGGCCGGGCGAGACGACGGGCGGGCACACGGTGTACGTGCTGCCGGAGGCCACGGACGTCACGGCGATCCGGTGGGCGTTGCGGCCGGATGACGAGCAGTCAGCGTTGGTGTGGGCGGTCGAGCAGTAGCCGGTTGTCGCTCGGCTGGTGCCCGGTCATTGCTCGCGTAGCAGGTCGAGGGTGTGCTGCAGGTCGTCCGGGTAGGGGCTGGTGAACTCGACCCAGCGCCCGTCGGCCGGGTGTTCGAAGCCCAGCGTGCGGGCGTGCAGCCACTGGCGTTGCAGGCCGAGGCGCTTGGCGAGGACGGGATCGGCGCCGTAGGTCAGGTCTCCGACGCACGGGTGGTGCAGCGCGGAGAAGTGCACGCGGATCTGGTGCGTCCGCCCGGTTTCGAGCTTGACGTCGAGCAGGGATGCGTTGCGAAACGCTTCGATGACCTCGTAATGCGTGACGCTGGGCTTGCCGTTCGCGACGACGGCGAACTTGTAGTCGTGCTTGGGGTGGCGGTCGATGGGCGCGTCGATGGTGCCGCGGCTCGGATCGGGCAGGCCCTGGACGACGGCGTGGTAGCGCTTCTCGACGGTGCGTTCCTTGAAGGCGCGCTTGAGGACCGTGTAGGCGTGCTCGGACTTGGCGACGACCATCACGCCGGTGGTGCCGACGTCCAGGCGGTGCACGACGCCCTGGCGCTCGGCGGCGCCGCTGGTGGCGACCCTGATACCGGCCGCGGCAAGGCCACCGATGACGGTCGGGCCGGTCCAGCCGGGGCTCGGGTGGGCGGCGACGCCGACGGGTTTGTCGACGACCACGACGTCCTCGTCCTGGTAGACGACGGTCATGCCGGGCACGGGCACGGCGAGGACCTCGATCGGGGCGTCCGGCTCGGGCAGCGTGATTTCCAGCCAGGCACCGGCGGTGAGCCGATCGGACTTTCCGGCCGCGAGACCGTCGAGCAGCACGTCACCGGACTCGGCGAGGTCGGCGACGACGGTGCGGGACAGACCCAGCAGGCGGGCCAGCCCGGCGTCGACGCGCATGCCGTCCAAGCCGTCGGGCACGGGCAGGGTGCGGGAGGAGGTCACGAGGCCGAATCCTGCCCGTTCGTGATCTCGTGCTCGGCGGCGGTGTCGCCGCGGTGGGCGGTGGCGGGCGCCGCTGCTTCGCGGAGTTGGGCGGTCACCGGTTCCCCGGTGTCGCGCTCGCTCTCGTGCTCGATCACGCGCTGGGTCTGCTGTTCGCTCGCGGTCCCGTGGTTCGTCAGTGCACCGGGATCTGACGCGGTCTCGCTGCGCTGAGGTGTGTCGCCGTGCTGTCCGGTCCCGTTCGGCTGAACGGTCTGGCGTGCGGCCGCGTCGCCTGCTGGGGCCGGTGCCGGACTGGCGCCCTTCGAGCGGCGGGAGAGGCCGCCGTCGTAGTCCTTGCCGAGCAGGGCGAGCAGCACGATGAGGACGCCGCCGCACGTGATGGCCGAGTCGGCGAGGTTGAAGACGGCGAAGCCCTGGCCCAGTGGCCGGAACAGCGAGATGAAGTCGACCACGTGGCCGCGCAGCGGGGCGGGCGCGCGGAAGATCCGGTCGATCAGGTTGCCCAGCGCACCGGCGAGCACGAGCCCGAGCCCGATCGCCCAGCCGACGGAGCGCAGGCGCGGCGCGATCCACACGATCGCGCCGGCCACGACGATCGCGACGAGGCTGAACACCCAGGTCAGACCGGTCGCCATGGAGAACGCGGCGCCCGAGTTCCGGATCACGTCGAGGTAGAGGAGGCCGTGGATGACCGTGACCGTCGGCTTGCCTTCGAGGTGGGCCACCACGAGCAGTTTGGTGATCTGGTCGAGAGCGATCACCAGCACCGCGACAGTGATGAGAACGGCGATCCGCCGGGGTGGGGCGGCGGGCGTGTCGTGGGTGGTCACCTGACCATTGTCCAGCATCAGCGAGGGAGCCCGGTGAACCGCCCGCAAGCCCGTCCCCGGCCAGACAATTCAGCCGCCCCCCAGCACCCACCCAACGCCCAACACGCCGACCCCGGCCTCACCACCCAAGCCGACCACCCGCCGCCCGACCCACCCACCCACATGGCCAACCCGACCACCCAACGGACGACACGCCCGCCGAATGACCAACACGTCCGAGTCGACCACCCAACGGGCGGCGCAGCACGAGGGAGTCGACCACCTAGTGATCAATTCACACCACATACCCTGCGCCACGACCACTCGACGGCCAGCTCACTCGCGCGACGCCAGGAAAGCGACCACTCGACGGTCAACACAAGCCGGACCGAACGCCACGACCACTCGACGGTCAACACGCCCGGCCAGCACGAAAGACTCGACCACCTGATGGTCAACTCACACCACGCGTCCGCGTGGCGACCACTCGATCGTCAACACACTCGCGCGACACCAGGAAAGCGACCACTCGACGGTCAACACAAGCCGGACCCAGCACCACGACCACTCGACGGTCAACACGCCCGGCCAGCACGAAAGACTCGACCACCTGATGGTCAACTCACACCACGCGTCCGCGTGGCGACCACTCGATCGTCAACACACTCGCGCGACACCAGGAAAGCGACCACTCGACGGTCAACACAAGCCGGACCCAGCACCACGACCACTCGACGGTCAACACGCCCGGCCAGCACGAAAGACTCGACCACCTGATGGTCAACTCACACCACGCGTCCGCGTGGCGACCACTCGATCGTCAACACACTCGCGCGACACCAGGAAAGCGACCACTCGACGGTCAACACGCCCGGCCAGCACGAAAGACTCGACCACCTGATGGTCAACTCACACCACGCGTCCGCGTGGCGACCACTCGCTCGTCAACACACTCGCCCGGCGTGACGGACTCGGCGGGTGGGCGGTCGACACGCTCGGAAGCGTGGTGACCGCTCAATGGCCACCCGGGGACGTCAGGCGGTCGCCGGGTTGTGGGCGGCGGATGCTGCCGGCGCTAGTTCCGTCATGAACGTGCGCAGCGTGTTGGTCGCCTCGTCCTCGCTCATGTCGCCAAAGAAGATCGACAGCTCGACATAGTTGACCCCGGACGTCTCGACCTGGTGCACGACCATGTCCCGGACCGTCGACACCGTGCCGACCCACGCCGCGCCGTTCGCCAGCGTCGTCTCCGTGGCGAACGGCTTGTCCAACCGATGATCGCCGTGCGCGTGCCACAACTGCGTCACCCGCTCACAGAACAGGTCGTTCGCCCGCCCGTAGATCTCCCGCGCCTGAGCATCACTCGACGCGATCACCAGACTCGCCGCCAGGCCCACCCTCGGCGCGGCCACATGCGCGTTGAGCCGATCCGCGTCCGGCCGATGCCGTTCCCACGCAGCCCAGTACGCCGCCACGGCCTGCGTGATCGCCCCGCCGTTCCACCGCCCGACGAAGTTCACCGCGTGCCGCCCCGCCCACTCGGCCGTCGCCGTGTTGCTCGACGCGTACCACAGCGGCGGGTACGGCCGCTGGACCGGCAGGATCGACAATTCCGCGTCGTAGGACGGGAGTAACTCGCCCTGATGCGTCATCCGGCCCGTGCGCAACGCGCCGGTCAGCGCGGCCAGCGCCTCGGCGTACACGGCCTTCGCCGACGCCATCTCGACCCCGAACACCGCCAGCTCGTACGGACTCACGCCGGACCCGACCCCCAGGTCCAACCGCCCGCCGCACAACTGGTCCAGCACCCCGATCTCCTCGGCCAACCGGAACACGTTGTGCGCGGGCAGCACGTTCACGAGCACGCCCAGCCGCATCCGCTCGGTCCGCTGGCTCAGCGCCGCCAGGAACAGGTTCGGCGACGGGCACACCGACAACGGCGTTCCGTGGTGCTCCGTCACGTGATAGTGGCCGATCCCGCTGCGCTCGGCCTCGACAGCGAACCGGAGTCTGCTCGCCAGTACCTCACCGGGACCGGACCGACCCAGGTCGAACGAGTCGAAGATGCCGAACTCCATGGTCAGCCTCCAACGACAGCAACGACAGCAACGACAGCCGACAGTGACAACAGCGGCGCCAGCAGCGGCGACAGTGCCGGCACCGACCATCATGCCGGTATCAGGACTCGGAGAAGCCTTTCCATTTCGCGTAACGACCCCCCCGGTCCACCGCCCGGATACGCCGCTCGGCCGCCTCGTGCACCGCGTCCGTCGCAACGACCAGCAGCTGGTCGCCCTCGCACAGCCGCGTCCGCCCGTTCGGCGTGAATCCCTCCTGGTCACGCACCACCAGGCTCACCGTCGCGCCGACCGGCAGCCGCAGCTCCCTCAGGTACACCCCGTGCAATCGTGACCCGGTCTGCACCCGCACGTGGATCATCCCGGCGTCCAGCTCGTCCAACGGCGCCGAGTCCATCTCCAGCTCGTCCTGGCTCACCGAACCGGACAGCCCGAGCAGCTTCGCCACCCTCGGCAGCGTGCCGCCCTGGATCAGTGTCAGCACCACGACCAGCACGAACACCGCCCCGACCAGCTCCTGTGAGTGCTCCCGATGGTCGGTCAGCGGGATCAACGCCAGCACGATCGGGACCGCACCACGTAAACCTGACCAGGACAGGAACGCCTGTTCCCGCCACGGCAATCGGAACGGCAGCGACGCCAGCACCACCGACACCGGTCTGGCCAGCAGCACCAGCACCGCACCCGCGATCAGGCCCGGTATCACCGCGTCCAGCACGCGAGGCGGTGACGCGAAGAGCCCCAGCAGCACGAACAGACCGATCTGGGCCAGCCAGCCGAAGCCTTCCGCGAACGACAGCGTGTCCGACCTGTGCGGTAGATGCGAATTGCCCAGTACCAGCCCGCACACGTACGTGGCGAGCAGGCCGGACGCGTGTGCCAGGTCCCCGGCCGCGAACGACAGCACACACACCGCGACCGTGGCCAGCGGATACAGACCGGTCGCCGGCAGCGCGGCCCGCCGCAGCAGCCATGCCGCCGCCCAGCCGAGCACCACCCCCGTCAGCGCGCCGACGCCCAGTTCGTAGATCACCAGCAGCGGCGTCGACCACGACAGTGCGTCGCCCTCGGCGAGCAGCACGACCGCGATGAACACCGGGGCGTCGTTCAGGCCGGACTCCAACTCCAACGCGCCGGACAATCGTTCGCTCACGCCGACCCCGCGCAACACGCTGAACACGGCCGCCGCGTCCGTGGACGACAGCACCGCGCCCCACAGCAGGCCCGTGCGCCAGTCCAGGTCCAGCAGGAAGTGCAGTGCGGTACCGGTAATGAGAATACTCACCAGAACGGCCACTGTGGACAGTGCGATACCCAGGCCCAACGCCGGTTTCACCGACTGCCACCGGGTGGTCAGCCCACCTTCGGTCAGGATCAGCACCAGCGCCGCGATACCCAGCGACTGCGTGAGCTGGGCGTTGTCGAAATTGATGCCGATCCCGGACTCGCCCAGCGCCACGCCGATCCCGAGGTAGAGCAGCAGCGACGGCAGGCCCAGCCGTGTCGACACGCGCAGCCCCAGCACGGCGACGAGCAGCACGGCGGCGGACGTGCCCAGCACGAACGACAGTTGGGCCATCCCACCTCCCGTGGCGACAAGATCACGGACCTGGTCCGCCCCATTCTTCCTGGCCGACCGGGATGTCGCCGATCAACGCGGCAACACGGGCCGCGATCCCATCAGTCGGCCGGGCCACGGCCACGATCTTGTCCCGCGCACGCGCACCCACGACGACGGTCACCTGGCCGCGGGTGACACCCAGCACGTCGGCCAGCGCACGGCACACCGCCTCGTTGGCCTTGCCGTCCACCGCGGGTGCCGACACGGCCACGACCAGCGCCGGACCCAACCGGCCGGTCCAACCACCGCCGACCCGCGTGCTCCGGGCACCGGGCTTGACGCGCACGGCGAACCGGTGATCGCTCATCGGTTCGGCCGGATGGCGGGAGTCAGTCCCGCACTGCCACCTGACGCTCCTGCTGGCGCGGCAGGTTCGCCGCGGCGGGCGTCGTCACAGCCTCCTCCAGCAGGCCACGCAGGAACTCCGACAAGGTCCGGCCACTGCCGGCCGCTCGTGCCTTCAACGCAAGGAAAACGGCGTCCGGCACGTCGCGAACCTGGATGTGTACGCCCATCCGGCCAGTATCGTCGCCCACACGGTGCGTGTGTCAACGCTGTGGGGCGCCGAAAACCCTTTCGGCGCCCCACATTGCGTACCGTGGTCAGCTCCGTACGACCAGCACACCGATGGACGAACCGTCGCCGACCGTCGCCGGCCCCGCACCCTCGACCGAGCCGGGTGCCGCGTACGACACCGCGTCGGCGAGTGTCTCCGAGCGCACGAACCGCTCGTGCGTGCGGACCGCGTCGCCCACCGTGTCGTCGGCCAGCAGCGTCACCGAGATCCGGTCGGACACTTCCAGGCCGGCGTCCCGGCGGGCCTGCTGCACCGCCCGCACCACATCCCTGGCCACACCCTCGGCGGCCAGCACGTCGGTCACCGCGGTGTCCAGCACGACCAGTCCGGCGCCGCCCGGCAGTTCGGCGGTGGCACCCGGGTCGGTCGCGACGAGCTTGCGCTCGTACTCACCGGCCAGCAGCTCGATCCCCGCGGCCACCACGGTGCCCGCGTCGGTCGTGGTCCACTCGCCCGCCTTGACCGCTCGGATCACCTTCTGCGTGTCGCCACCCAGCCGCGGGCCGCACGCCCGCGCGTTCACGACCAGCTCGAAATGGCCGTGCGAGTGCACGTCCGTGCTGAGCGCGACCTGCTTGACGTTGACCTCGTCCGCGATGATCTCCACGAACCCGGCCAGCCGGTCGGCGTCCGGCGCGGCGACCGTCAGCTTGGCCAGCGGCAGCCGGACCCGCAGCTTGTTGGCCTTGCGCAGCGACAGCGCGGCCGAGCAGACCTGCCGCACCTCGTCCATCACGGACACCAGCTCGGCGTTGGCCGGCAGCACATCGGCGGCAGGCCAGTCGGACAGGTGCACCGACCGCTCGCCGGTCAGACCGCGCCAGACCTCCTCGGTGGTCAACGGCAGCAGCGGCGCGGCCACCCGGCACACGACCTCCAGCACGGTGTGCAGGGTGTCGATCGCGTCGACGTCGCCGGCCCAGAACCGGTCCCGGGAGCGCCGCACGTACCAGTTGGTCAGCACCTCCAGGAACTCCCGGATGCCGGCGCACGCGCCGGACAGGTCGTACAGGTCCATCGCCGCCGTCACGTCCGCGACCAGGTCGTGCGTCTTGGCGAGGATGTAGCGATCGAGCAGGTGCTCGCTGTCGGTGCGGAACGTGCCGTCCCTGCCCTCGGCGTTCGCGTACAAGGCCAGGAAGTACCACGAGTTCCACAGCGGCAGCACCGCCTGGCGCACGGCGTCCCGGATGCCGCGCTCCGTGACGACCAGGTTGCCGCCGCGCAGGATCGGCGACGCCATCAGGAACCATCGCATCGCGTCCGAGCCGTCCCGGGCGAACACCTCGTTGACGTCCGGGTAGTTCTTGCGCGACTTGGACATCTTCTGCCCGTCGTCGCCCAGCACGATGCCGTGCGCGACCGCGTTGCGGAACGCGGGCCGGTCGAACAGCGCGGTGGCCAGCACGTGCATCAGGTAGAACCAGCCGCGGGTCTGCGCTGTGTACTCGACGATGAAGTCGCCGGGGTAGTGGTGCTCGAACCAGTCGGCGTTCTCGAACGGGTAGTGCACCTGGGCGAAGGGCATCGAGCCCGAGTCGAACCAGCAGTCGAGCACCTCGGGCACCCGGCGCATCACGGACCTGCCCGTCGGATCGTCCGGGTTCGGCCTGGTCAGCACGTCGACGTGCGGGCGGTGCAGGTCGGGAGGACGCACGCCGAAGTCGCGCTCCAGCTCGTCCAGGGACCCGTACACATCGACCCTCGGGTAGTCCGGGTCGTCGGACATCCACACCGGGACCGGCGAGCCCCAGAACCGGCTGCGCGAGATCGACCACTCGCGAGCGCCCTCCAGCCACTTGCCGAACTGGCCGTCCCGCACGTGGCCGGGCACCCAGTTGATCTCCTGGTTCAGCTCGACCATGCGGTCCCGGAACTTCGGCACGGCGACGAACCAGCTGGACACCGCCTTGTAGACCAGCGGCTTCTGGCAGCGCCAGCAGTGCGGGTACGGGTGCAGGTAGCTGTCCTGGCGGAACAGCACGCCGCGCTCGCGCAGGTGCCGCAGCAGCGGCTTGTTCGCGTCGAACACCTGCAGACCCTCGTACTCGGGGATCATCGGCAGGAACCGGGCGTGCGCGTCCACGGTCAGGATCGGCGGGATGCCGTTGGCCGTGCAGATGTTGAAGTCGTCCTCACCGTGGCAGGGCGACACCTGGACCACGCCGGTGCCGTCCTCGGTGGTGACGAAGTCGCCGGCCAGGATCGTGAACGCCTTGGTGTCCTTGGTCTGCTCGGTCAGGTACTCGAACAGCGGCGTGTAGCGGCGGCCGACCAGCTCGCTGCCCTTGAGGCTGCCGACCTGGACCGCACCGGCCAGTTCCTTCTCGTACGCGCCCAGCCGGGCCTCCGCCAGGATGTAACGCTCGCCGTCCAGCTCCATCACGGCGTAGTCGATGTCCTCGCCGACGACCATCGCCATGTTCGGGATCAGCGTCCACGGCATCGTCGTCCAGGCCAGGATCCGCTCGCCGGTCTCCAACTCGAACCAGACCGTGCTGGCCGGGTCCTGGCGCTCTCGGTAGGTGTCCGCGTCCATCCGCAGTTCGGTGTTGGACAGCGGGGTCTCGCAGCGCCAGCAGTAGGCCAGCACGCGGAAGCCCTCGTAGATCAGACCCTTGTCCCACAGGGTCTTGAACGCCCACATGACGCTTTCCATGTAGTCCGTGTCGAGCGTCTTGTAGTCGTTGTCGAAGTCGACCCAGCGGGCCTGGCGGGTGACGTACTCCTGCCAGTCCTTCGTGTAGCGCAGCACCGACGTGCGGCAGGCGTCGTTGAACTTCTCGACGCCCAGCGCCTCGATCTCGGCCTTCACCTTGATGCCCAGCTGGTGCTCGGCCTCGACCTCGGCGGGCAGCCCGTGGCAGTCCCAGCCGAACCGCCGCTCGACGTGCCGGCCGCGCATGGTCTGGTAGCGCGGCACCGCGTCCTTGACGTAGCCGGTCAGCAAGTGGCCGTAGTGCGGCAGGCCGTTGGCGAAGGGCGGGCCGTCGTAGAAGACGAACTCGTTCGCACCCTGCTCGCCCGCGGGCCGGGCCTCGACGCTGGCGGCGAACGTCTGGTCGGCCGACCAGTAGTCCAGCACCGCCCGCTCCAGCTCCGGGAAGGACGGCTGGGCAGGCACGCCTTGGGCGACCGAAGACCCGCTCGCGGCGTCGGGCGTCGGCACCGAAGACCCGCTCGCGGCGTCGGCGTTGCTGGCGCGGTTGTCGCTGGGTTGGCCGGGTTGTCGGGCATCGGCACCGAAGTCTGGCTTGCCGGGTCGAGCGTCGGCACCGCAGACCCGCTCGCCGGGTCGGGCGTCGGCACCGAAGTCTGGCTTGCGGGGTCGAGCTTCGGCATCGAAGACCCGCTCGCGGGGTCGGGCGTCGGCACAGCGCCGACAGTGCGCGCCTTGGGGTACGGCATGGGTCATGCTCCTCGCGGGTCGATCGTCTCCGGCCGGGCCGCGACTGCTCGCGACCCTCCGGGGACGACACACCTCACGGTGTCCCGCGGTACCACCCCGATTGCCGACCCACGAACCCGGCCGACCACTCGTTGTCCGGCTGTGCCGGGCCGGTCCCGTCCGGTTCTACTGAGGCGTCGACCGCCCGTTCTTCCGGAGACTCCCCGGTGATGGCCGGATCAACGCCGTAGCTCCTAGCGTAACGGGGGTCGCGAGCCGGTTTGTTCCCTACCCGGCCGTGCGCGCGGCCGCGGCCAGCGTGCCGTCCGGCGAACACACCGCGCACGGTGTGAAGCCGAGCTGCCGGGCCTCGCCCACCGGCAGGCCCAGGGTGGGCCTGCCGGCCGGCCAGGTGCACGTGGCGAGGTGGTAGCGCGGCCGCTCGTCGACGACCCGGACCTCGGCGGTCAGGTCGGTCACGACGAGCAGGTCGGCCGCGTCGGTGTCCTCCTCGGCCGGTTCCGCGTCCTCAGTCGCGGCACCGGCCGGTGGAGTCGCCGCGGTAGGTGCCGAGGCGGGCCCGGGTACCGGTGCGGCGGCGGGTGTGCCGGGCGGGGTGTCCCGCACCGTCTGACGCCGCCGCACCCAGTCCACGACCAGTGCGAGAGCCGCGAGGACGCTCACACCGACCGACAACCACGCCCAGAGCGTGGCGCCGGTGACCAGCGCGGCGACCAGCAGCGCCGCCGCGGCCAGCACCAGCACCAGAACCACGACCAGCATGATGGGCCTCGGTGATCAGCGCGATGCGGAGCTTCGGCGTCAGCCTGCTTCCGCTCGCGGCCCGAACGAGTAGCCGGACTGCGCGGACCTGCTCTCCGACGGCGCGGCCGAACCGCGGTCGTTGAGGTCACGCAGGCTGGATTCGAGGAACGTCTTGAGTCGGGTTCGGTACTCGCGCTCGAACGTGCGCAGAGTCTCGATCTCCTTCTCCAGGCTCTTCTTCTCGTTCGTGATGGTGCTGATCAGCTCGTTGTGCTTGCGCTGCGCGTCGCGTTCGAGGGTGGTCGCCTTGTCCCTGGCCTGGCGCTCCACCGTCTCGGCCCGGGTGCGGGCCTCGTTGAGCATGGTCTCGGCCCGGGTGCGGGCCTCGTTGACCATCGTGTCCGACTTGGCACGTGCCTCGGACAGCAGTTGCTCGGCCTTGGTCCGTGCCTCGGCCAGCATGCCGTCGGACTCGGACTTCGCCTCGCCGGTGAGCCGGTCGGCCATCTCCTGTGCCAGGCCGAGCACCTTCGCGGCCTGCACGTGGTGGTCGCCACCACTCATGCCGCCGGGCGTCGTCTCCTCCATCGAGGTCGGCGGTGGCACCGGAGCGAGCCGCCGGGACGGCACCTCGTCGGCCACGCGCGAGACCGCGGGAGCAGGCGCCGAGCGCGCACTGTCCAGGTCCGCTCTGGCGGAGTCGAGCTGCTGGTCCAGCCGCTCGACTTGCTGACGGAGTTCGCTGTTCTCCTCGAGCAGGCGGGCCAACTCGGCCTCGATCAGGTCGAGGAAGGCATCGACCTCGTCCTCGTTGTAGCCCCGCTTGCCAATAGGAGGCTTGCTGAACGCGACGTTATGCACGTCAGCGGGGGTCAAGCCCATCAGATCACCTCACGCACTCATGGCTGCTGGATCCCGAGAACCCCGTCAACTCGGGTTGGCCAGTTGCATCAGGATGAACACAACCAGCAGCAGCACCATAATCGATACGTCTAGTCCCACGCCGCCGATCCGCACCATCGGGATGATGCGGCGGACCAGCTTCACAGGAGGGTCGGTCACTGTGTAGATGCTCTCCAGCGTTACCGCAACCCCCCCGGCGGGTCGCCATTCGCGAGCGAACGCCCGCACCAGCTCCGCCACGACACGCGCTGTCAGCAGCAGCCAGAAGGCGAACAGGACGTAGTACGCCACCACCCGGACGGTTTCCACGGTTCAACTGTGCCACGATCCGGGCTCAGCTGAAGAACCCACCCTCGGCGATGCGTCGTCGATCCTCAGCCGTCACGTCGATGTCCGGCGGTGAGATCAAGAACACTTTGTTCGTGATCTTGTCGATATCGCCGCGCATCGCGAACGCGAGCCCGGCCGAGAAGTCGACCAGCCTGCGGGCGTCCGCGTCGGACATGCCGGTCAGGTTGATGATCACCGGGTGCACCGTCGCGGTACCGCTCGCCGATGGTCCTGGCCTCGACAAAGGTCCGCGGATGCAGTGTGGTGATCCGGCTCAACGGGTGTGGGTGGGTTCCGGCGGCGTCGGCCGGGGGCGGGCGGTCGGCACTGGCTCCACCTCAGGCTCCATGGCCAGCGCACCGCGCACCGGCGGCGACGGGCGGTGCGGCGTGACGGGTTCGTCGGCCCACGGCCGCCTCGGGGTGCGGGGTCGCTCCTCGTAGCCCGCGAAGTCCTCGCCCTGGTCCAGCCTGGACACCGGGCGCGGGCTGCCCAGCGGGCGCCTGCGCGCGCCGATCCGGTCGCCGTAGCTCGTAGTCCTCGGGCTGGTAGGCCGAGCCGTAGCCGCCGCCGTACCGGTCGTCCTCGTCGTAGTCGTCCAGCTCGTCGGCGGGCACCATGCCGAAGTACGCCTTGAGCTTCTGCAGAGCGCTCATTGCTTATCCCTCCCGCGGGTCCCGCAGGCACCGGTCTCCCCACCGAATGCCTAGGGCGAGGCTAATGGCCGGCTGCCGAGCAGAGCGGTTCCGACACGCACACAGGTCGACCCGTACGTGATCGCCTCTGCCAGGTCTCCACTCATGCCGGCGGACAAACCTGTGGCCGAGGGATGATCGGCCCGCAGTCGCTCGAACGCCGCCACGAGCCGGTCGAATGCCTGGTCAGGCGGCATCCCGAGCGGAGCGACCGCCATCACACCGCGTAACCGTAGCGCGTCGGAGCCCGCGATGTGATCACTTAAAGCAGGAAGATCCTCCAGTGGGCAGCCGCCGCGTTCCGGGTCGCCGTCGATGCTCGCCTGGACGAAAACATCGAGCGGCTCGGCGCGGTTCGCTCGATCGAGTGATCGTCGGGCGGCGTGTTGCAGCGCGTCGGCGAGTCGTCCGGAATCGACCGACTGCACCTCCTCTGCCCAGTCCACGACGGACCGTGCCTTGTTGCGCTGCAGCCTGCCCACCATCGTCCAGCGAACCGCCCGGTCCGGTCGCAGCCGCGCCACCTCCGCGACCTTCGCGGCGGCGTCGTTGTCCCGGTTCTCCGCGAAATCGGCGAGCCCGAGATCACCGAGCAGGGCCACATCCTGTGCGGGGAAGGTCTTCGTGACGGCCAGCAGCCGCACCTCGGCGGGTTTGCGGCCCGCCGCCGCGCACGCTGTCGCGATGCGGTCCCGGACCGCGGCCAGGTTGGCCGCCAGCTCGGCTTCTCGGCCGTCGCTCACGAATCCGGCTCCAGCCACGTCAGCGCGGCGAATCGCCCAGTGGTGCCGTCCCTGCGGTGACTGAACAGCGTGCGGTCCTCGACGGTGCACCGCGGGTCGACGCCGACCCTGGCCACCCCGGCCGCTGCCAGTTGCCGCCACAACCCGGCCCGCAGATCCAGGCCGGGCGTGCCGTTGCGGGTCTTGGTGGCGCTGCCGGGCAGGTGTGCCTCGACGTCGGCCTGCATGGCGGCGGGCACCTCGTAGCACTCACCGCACACGGCGGGCCCGAGCAGCGCCTCGGTGTTCTCCAGCCGGGCCCCTGCCTCGCGCATCGCGTCCAGGGCCGCGGGCAGCACGCCGACCCGGGCACCGACCCGGCCCGCGTGCACGGCCGCGATCACACCGGCGTCCGCATCGGACAGCAGGATCGGCACGCAGTCCGCGACCCGGACCGCGACCGCCAGGCCCGTTCCGGTCGCGACGACCGCGTCGGTGGCCTCCAGTGGTTCGGTGCGCGGCTCGGCCACGACGGCCGCCGTCCGGCCGTGCACCTGTTCCATCCAGATGATGTGGTCGCCCACCAACCCCAGCTCGCTCGCCAGCCGCTGCTGGTTCGCGGTGACGGCGGCCGGGTCGTCACCGACCTGGTCGCCGAGGTTGAAGGACTCGTAAGGGGCAACGGACCGGCCACCGGCCCGGGTGGTGACTACGCGACGAACCCGCACAGCACCACCCTAGGACAGCGGCCGTGCCATCGGCCCCGCGCTCCTGGCAGACACCGCCTACCGGCGCATGAAGGGCGGGACATCCACCTCGTCGTCCGGGTCGTCGGTGACCGGGACCGCCCGGCTGGGCAGGCCGCCGTTGCCCGGGCCGTGGCTGGGCAGACCACTGGGCGGCATGCCCGGCCGCGTGCTGCTGTGGCCGACCGGCGCCGACGGAGTCGGGTAGGCCGAGGACGAACCTGACGACCCGGTGGACGGACCGGCCGCCGAAGCCGTGGCGGCGGTCGACGTCTCGCGCGAGCCGTAGCCGTAACCGGACGGGCGCGGGCTCGGCGGTTCGGTGGGCGCGCTGCGCGAGGTGGGGACCGACTGCCGGGGTTCCGGGGTCTGCCGCTGTTCGGTCGTTGACTGCGGTTGCTGGGCCGCCGGGGACTGATATGGGGCAGGGTTGGCCACCTGGCCTGATGAGGCGGACGCCACCGCCCCTCGCGAGGCGACCGCCCCTCTAGGGTCCAGTTTCTTGTGGGTGGGCGTGCCGCTGTCGAAGCCGGCGGCGATCACGGTCACCCGGACCTCGTCGCCGAGCGAGTCGTCGATGACCGTACCGAAGATGATGTTGGCCTCGGGGTGCGCGGCCTCCTGGACCAGCGACGCCGCCTCGTTGATCTCGAACAGGCCCAGGTCGGAGCCGCCCGCGATGGCCAGCAGCACGCCGTACGCGCCGTCCATCGACGCCTCCAGCAGTGGCGAGTTGATCGCCTTCTCGGCCGCCTGGATGGCCCTGCCGTCGCCGCGGGCCGAGCCGATGCCCATCAGCGCGCTGCCCGCGCCGGACATCACGCTCTTCACGTCGGCGAAGTCCAGGTTGATCAGACCGGGCGTGGTGATCAGATCGGTGATGCCCTGCACACCGGACAGCAGCACCTCGTCCGCCGAGCGGAACGCGTCCATCAGGCTGACGCCGACGTCGCCGAGCTGCAGCAGCCGGTCGTTCGGGATGACGATCAGCGTGTCGCATTCGTTGCGCAGCGCTTGGATGCCCTCGTCGGCCTGCTTGGCCCGCCGCTTGCCCTCGAAGGAGAACGGGCGGGTGACCACGCCGATGGTCAGCGCGCCGAGTTTGCGAGCGATCGACGCGACGACCGGGGCGCCACCGGTGCCGGTGCCACCGCCCTCACCCGCGGTCACGAACACCATGTCGGCGCCCTTGATGACCTCTTCGATCTCCTCGCGGTGATCCTCGGCAGCCTTGTGGCCGACTTCAGGGTTCGCACCGGCGCCGAGACCCCTGGTGAGTTCCCGGCCGATGTCGAGCTTGACGTCGGCGTCGGACATCAGCAGGGCCTGAGCGTCCGTGTTCACCGCGATGAACTCGACGCCCTTCAGGCCGACCTCGATCATGCGGTTCACAGCGTTGACCCCGCCGCCGCCGATGCCGACGACCTTGATCACCGCCAGGTAGTTGTGCGGGGGCGTCATCGGATCCGCCTTCCTGATCGTTGCTGGCCTTGATCACGGCCGTCCCTGATCGAGACCATCCTTGATCGAGGCTGCCGTTCTGAGAGTAGGTGTTCACACCGGCCGCCCTGGTAGGGGTAGGTCGGCTACCGGTCAACTCTGAACCTCAACCAGAGCTTCAGAGTTATGTCAACCCCATACTGTGTGGACAGGACGGTAGGCACCAGAAAAGGCCGGGTCCAGCAGCCACGCCGTAGGGCGGCGCACGTGTTCGTCACGCTACGCGAGCAAGATCGGCTGCGGTAGCCGTCGCGGGCGGTCAGGAAATCGTCGGCAGCTGTGGGCTGGACACGTCGTACACCTTGCCGGGCCGGGTCATCAGGGCCGCGAGCACCTCTGCCTTGCGGGCCGACTCGTCCACGCTGCCCCAGTCGATCGTGCGGCCACCGGTCAGGCCGAGTGTGACGCTGCCCGGTGTCTTCGCGGTCGCCGTCAACACGATCGCGCGCAGCTGTGCCGGCAACGCGCGCAGCACCCCGACCACGGCGCGCGTGAGCTGGTCGGTCGGCGCGATGGCGGGCAGCACGATCTTCGGCAGGCCCGCGGGGGCTTTGGTGATCGTCGCGTAGTCCAGGCCGGTGCGATCCACCAGGTGAGCTCCGTCGGGCTCGGCGACGTAGCCGACGGGATCACGCTCGGTGACGACGATGCGGATCGTGCCCGGCCACCGCCGGGACACGGTGACCGTGCCGACGCGCGGCAGCTGGTGCACGCGCTCGGCGACCGCGTCGGTGTCCAGCTGGACCATCGGTGTCCCCGGCCGGATCCGGGCCGCCGCGGTGATGTCGGTGGCGGTCAGGGTCGGGCTGGCGCCTGCCACGTCCACCGAGCGCACACCGACCAGCGGTGTCCACAACACGGCCGCGACCAGAGCGACCAGGCCGACCGTGACCGCCAGCGCGATCCAGCGGCGGACGATGACCCGGCGACGGGTCGGCGGACCTTGCCGAACCTCCCGCCGGGGCCTGCGCACCCGGGTCGGTGGCCGGGCGGAGTCAGGTCTGGACGAGCCCTGCGTGCCGGTCGATCGCGGTGTCCGGGTGGACCGGGTGGACCGCGAGCGGGTCGGCCGGTCGGCGCCGGACAGGTGTTGCTCGCGGCGTTCCCGCCTGCGCATGGCCTTCTCGGCGGCGGCGCTGCGCTCCCTCGGGGTGCCGGCGGCACGGGAGTCCCGCGGGGTGGTCACCCGATCCGCCGGTCCAAAGCCGCGATCACCTCGGGCCCTAGCATCGTCACGTCACCCGCGCCCATGGTGAGCACCAGGTCGCCGTCGGACACCAGCCCCGCGACCAGTGCGGGCACCCGGTCGAAGCCGGGCTCGTAGTGCACGTGCCCCGGCAGGTCCACGGCGTCGGCGACGAGCCTGCCGGTCACGCCCGGGATCGGTTCCTCGCGGGCGCCGAACACGTCCAGTACGACCACCTCGTCGGCCAGGCCCAGCGACCGGCCGAACTCGGCGGCGAAGTCCCGGGTCCTGGAGTACAGATGCGGCTGGAAGACGACCACCAGCCGGCTGTCCTGGCCCATCACCAGCCGGGTCGCCGTGAGCTGCGCGGCCACCTTCGTCGGGTTGTGGGCGTAGTCGTCGTACACCCGGACCTTGCCCGACCGGCCCTTGAACTCGAACCGCCTGCGCACCCCGCCGAAGTCGGCCAGTCCGGCGAGCAGGCCCTCGCGGGGCGCGTCCAGCTCCAGGCCGGCCACGAACGCGGCGGCCGCGTTCAGCGCCATGTGCCTCGCCCGGCACGGCCACCCGCAGCACGATGTCGGTGCCGTCCAGCGTCACGGTCACCTCACCGCCGCCGGAGCGTTCGTCGCTGGTGCCGCCGATGGGCTGGAAGTCGCGCAGCACGGCGCTGTCCGGGCCGCTCGCCGTGAAGCCGTACCGGCGCACCCGCACACCGGCGGCCTCGGCCCGGTCGGCCAGCGCGGCCGAGCCGGGGTCGTCGGCGCAGGCGATGAGCACGCCGCCCGGTTCGAGCCTGCCGACGAAGTCGTCGAACACGCGCACGTACGCGGCCAGCGTGCCGTGGTGGTCGAGGTGGTCGGCCTCCACGTTGGTGACAATGGCGACCGACGGCGAGAACACCAGGAACGAGCCGTCGCTCTCGTCGGCCTCGGCGACGAACATGCCGCCGTTGCCGTGGTGCGCGTTGGCGCCGGACTCGTTGAGGTCACCGCCGATCGCGAACGACGGGTCCAGATGACAGTGCTGCAGCGCCACGGTCAGCATCGACGTCGTCGAGGTCTTGCCGTGGGTGCCGGTGACGCACGTGACGCGGTGGCCCGCCATCAGCTGGGCGAGGGCCTCGGACCGGTGCAGCACGGTGATCGCGCGCTCGCGGGCCGCCCGCAGTTCCGGGTTGTCCTCGCGGATCGCTGTGGACACCACGACGACGGCCGGGCCGCCGGGCAACAGGTCGAGGTTGGCCGCGTCCTGCCCGATGCCGATCCGGGCGCCCTGCGCGCGCAGCGCGAGCACCGTCCGGGAGTCCTTGGCGTCCGAACCGGACACCGGGGCTCCCCGGGCCAGCAGGATGCGGGCGATGCCGCTCATGCCGGCACCGCCGATGCCGATCAGGTGGGCGCCGTCGAGGACGCTCGCCGGGGCTGTCATGTGCGCACCGCTTCCAACACCATCTTGGCCAGGGTCTCGTCGGCGACCCGGTGACCGCTGCCCTGGGCCGCCGCGCTCATCGCGAGCAGCCGCTGCCGGTCCTGCAGCAACGGCACGACCAGTTCGATCACCTTCGCCGAGGTCAGTTCCTCGTCCGGCACCATCAGCGCGCCGCCGATGTCCACCACCGGCTGGCCGTTGAGGGCCTGTTCACCGTTGCCGTGCGGCAGCGGCACGAACACCGCGGGCAGGCCCACCGCCGACACCTCGGCCACCGTCATCGCGCCGCTGCGGCACAGCACCACGTCCGCGGCCGCGTAGGCGAGGTCCATCCGGTCCACATAGGGCACCGCGATGTAGGGCGGGGCACCGCGGCGGACGTGCTCGTCCTGCGGCGCGATGGTGTTCTTGCGGCCGTACGCGTGCAGCACGCCGATCCCGGCGTCGCCGAGTTCGCGCGCGGCACCGGACACCGCGACGTTGAGCGAGCGGGCGCCCTGCGAACCGCCGGTGACCATCAGCGTCGGCGCGTGCGGGTCCAGCCCGAAGAACCGCCGGGCCTCGGCCCGCAGCGCGGCCCGGTTGAGCGTGGTGATCGACTGGCGCAGTGGGATGCCGATCACGCGCGCCCCCGCCAGGCCGCTGTCCGGCACCGCGGCGGCCACCGCGGTCGCGAACCGGGCGCCGATCTTGTTGGCCAGGCCGGCCCTGGCGTTCGCCTCGTGCACCACGATCGGCAGCCTGCCGCGCGCGGCCAGATAGGCGGGCAGCGCGACGTAGCCGCCGAAGCCGACCACGACGTCCGCGCCGACGCGCTGGAACACCGCCCGCGTGGTGCGGACCGAGTCGCGCACGCGCAGCGGCAGCCGCAGCAGTTCGGGAGTCGGCTTGCGGGGCAAGGGCACCGGCGGGATCAGCTCCAGCTGGTAGCCGCGCGCGGGCACCAAGGTGTTCTCCAGGCCGCGTTTCGTGCCCAGCGCGACCACCCGCGCGTCCGGCCGCAGCCGCAGTACGGCGTCGGCGAGTGCCAGCGCGGGCTCGATGTGGCCCGCCGTGCCACCGCCCGCGACCACGACGCAGGGTCCGTCGACCAGCGACGGCCCGGAAAAGCGCTGGGTGTACGCCAGTTCGTCGAACCGCCCGCTGTCGGTCAACGCCCTCCTCCTTCGGCTGCCCGACCCGTGGCACGGCCTGCGCCGTACCGACCAGGCGCCCATCGTTCCTCACCACCGCGCGCCGGGGTGCGGCCGGGTGCGGAGCGGGCGGGCCTGCCCGACGCCCTGGGCGGTGTCGACGGGCGAGCCGGCCTGCGGCGGACCGGGGGCTGGTAGACGTCCGGCGCGGGCAGGTGCAGCAGCCTGCCGAACCGGCCCGGGCCCTGGGTGCGCAGTGCGGCCACCGACTCCGGCTCGTGCCGGGCGCAGTTGGCCAGGATGCCGAACACCAGCATGGTGATCACCAGCGAGCCGCCGCCGTAGGAGATCATCGGCAGCGGGATGCCGGTCACCGGCAGCAGGCCGACGACGTAGCCGATGTTGATGGCGGCCTGCGCGATCAGCCAGGTGGTCAGCGTGGCGGCGACCACCCGCACCCACGGGTCGATGTTGCGCGACGCGATCCGCATGCCGACGACCGCGACCATCGCGAACAGGCCGAGCACCACCGCGCAGCCGACGAACCCCAGCTCCTCGCCGATCAGCGCGAAGATGAAGTCGGTGTGCACGTTGGGCAGGAAGTCCCACTTGGCCTGACCCATGCCGAGGCCCTTGCCGAACAGGCCGCCGTCGGCCAGCGCGTAGAGCGACTGTTTGGCCTGGTAGGAGGCCGCGTCGTTGGCCTCCGGGTGCAGGAACGACAGCACCCGGTCCAACCGGTAGGACGCGCCGATGGACAACGCAACGACCGCCGCGATGCCACCGGCGGCGACGGTGGCGAACAACCGCATCGGTGCCCCGATGAACCACAGCAGCGCGAACACCACCACCGCGAGGGTGATGGTGCTGCCCAGGTCGGGCTGCAGCACGACGAGGGTGAGCATCAGCAGCGCGACCGGCACCACGGGCACCAGCAGGTGGCGGTACTGGTGCAGCATCGTGCGCTTGCTGACCAGCACGTGCGCGCCCCACAGCGTCAGCGCCAGCTTCGCGACCTCGACCGGCTGGAACGAGATCGGGCCGATCACGATCCACCGGCTGGAGCCGGACACCGTATGGCCCAGCGGGGACAGCACCACCAGCAGCAGCAGGACGCACACCACCACCGCGGGCCCGGCCAGCGCGCGGATCCGCTTCAGCGGCACCCGCAGACCCAGCCAGAACACGACCGTGCCGATCATCGCGAACGCGAGCTGCTTCTTGAACAGCGTGTAGACCGAGGTCGAGCCCGTCTGCAGCGACTCGACCGGCGACGCCGACGCGACCATCACCAGGCCGATCGCGGTGAGCAGGCCGAACACGGCCAGCACCAGGTGGAAGGACGCGAGAGGACGGCCCAGCCACGCGGTCAGCGGCCCCAGCGCGGCCCGCAGCTTCACGGCCCGGCTCGGCCGACGTGACTGCCGGCGAGCCGCAGGCCGGCCCGACTGGACCGGCCTGCGGAACTCCCGCGTGTCCCGAAGACCCCTGGCCGTACTCGTCATCCGAGCTCCGCGAGGGCGGCCGGGGCACCAGAACGCACGGACATGGGGATCATCGTCGTCCCACGACCCTGCGGGCACGGGGACATCCGGCGCGTGTCGCGCGAGCGGTCCCGATCACCCGCCGCCGTAGCCCAGCCAGTCGCTGTAGAACAGGCCCAGACCGAACATGGCCGCGGTGGCCCCCAGTAACCAGAATCTGATGATGATCGTGGTTTCCGCCCAGCCGGCCATCTCGAAATGATGATGGAACGGTGCCATCTTGAATATTCGTCTGCCGGTCGTGCGGAACGCGACGATCTGCAGCACGTCCGACAGCGCCTCCACCACGAACAGGCCGCCGATCACGATCATCAGCAGTTCGGTGCGGGTGGTCATGGACAGCCCGGCGAACAGGCCACCCAGCGCGAGCGAACCCGTGTCACCCATGAAGATCCTGGCGGGCGCGGCGTTCCACCACAGGAAGCCGACACAGCCGCCCATCGCGGCCGCGGCGACCAGCGCGAGGTCCAGCGGGTCGCGCACGTAGAAGCAGCCGTTGATCCTGGTGCCGATGGCCGAGGTGCAGTCGTGCGTGGTCTGGAAGTACGTGATGACCAGGTAGACCGCCAGCGCCATGGCGGCCGTGCCGCCCGCCAGGCCGTCCAGTCCGTCGGTGAAGTTCACCGCGTTCGACCAGGCGGCCACCGCGATGTAGCAGAAGATGACGAAGCCGACCACGCCGAACGACACCCCGGCGATGTCCCGGACGTAGGACAGGTTCACCGAGACCGGCCGCAGCCCGTACTTGTTCGGGAACTGCACGGCCAGGATCGCGAACGCGATGGTCGCCCCGAGCTGGCCGACCAGCTTGGCCGTCTTGTTGAGGCCCAGGTTGCGCCGCTTGCGGATCTTGATGAAGTCGTCCAGGAAGCCGACCAGGCCCAGAGCCGTGGTCAGGAACAACACCAGCAGGCCGGACGCGGTGGGCAGCGAGCCGCCGATCAGGTGGGCCACGATGTAGCCCACCCACATCGCGGTGATGATGGCGACGCCACCCATGGTCGGCGTGCCGCGCTTGATGGCGTGCCCCTTCGGGCCCTCCTCGCGGATCTCCTGGCCGAAGCCCTGCTTGGAGAACAGGCGGATCAGGTACGGGGTGAACAGGATCGAGACGAACAGCGCCACCGCCGCCGCGATCAGGATGCCCTTCACTCGGCGTCACCGGCCGGCCGGTCGCCCAGCAGAGCCTCGGCGACCCGCCACAGGCCGATCGAATTGGACGCCTTGACCAGCACGACGTCACCCGGCCGCACCTCGTCGCGCAACAGCGCGATGGCGGCATCGGCGTCCGGCACCAGCACCGACTCCTCTCCCCATGACCCTTCCAGGTACGCGCCCTGGTGCATCGCCTTCGCCTGGTCGCCGACGACGACCAGCCGATTGATGTTCAGCCGTACCGCGAACCTGCCGATCTCGTCGTGGTCGGCTGTCGCGTCGTCGCCCAGTTCGGCCATCGGACCGAGCACGGCCCAGGTACGCCGCTGCCCGCTGCCCGCCATTGTGACCAGGGCACGCAGCGCGGCCCGCATGGACTCGGGGTTCGCGTTGTAGGCGTCGTCGACGACGGTGACGCCGTCCGGCCGGGTGGTGACGTCCATCCGCCGCGGGGACACCGGCCGCGCGCGTGCCAGACCCGCTGCGACGGCGTCGACCGGCATACCCAGCTCCAGCGCGATCGCGGCCGCCGTCAGCGCGTTGCCCACATGGTGCTGGCCGTGCAGGCCCAGTCGTACCTCGGCCTCGCCGGCCGGAGTGACCAGGCGGAAGGACGGGCGAGCCTGGTCGTCCACGGTCACGTCGACCGCGCGGACCGCGGCGGTGGACGACTCGCCGACGAACACCACGCGGGCCTTCGTGCGGTCGGCCATCGCGGCGACCAGCGGGTCGTCCGCGTTGAGCACCGCGATCCCGCCGTCGTCGGCCGAGGGCAGGGCCTCCACCAGCTCACCCTTGGCCTGCGCGATGGCCTCGCGAGAACCGAACTCGCCCAGGTGGGAGGTGCCCACGTTGAGCACGGCACCGATGCGCGGCGGCGCGATCCGGCACAGCATCGCGATGTGGCCGACCCCGCGCGCGGACATCTCCAGCACCAGATGCCGGGTCGTCTCGTCGGCGCGCAGCGCGGTCCACGGCAGGCCCAGCTCGTTGTTGAACGACCTGGGCGGCGCGACGGTCGGGCCCAACTCGGCCAGCAGACCGCCGATCAGGTCCTTGGTGGACGTCTTGCCCGACGAGCCCGTGACGCCGACGACGGCGAGCCCCGCCGGGGTCAGCCGATCGACGACGGCCCTGGCCAGCACGCCCAGACCCGCGAGCACCGCCGCACCGGAGCCGTCCGTGTCACCGGCGAGCGCGTGCGCCCGGCTGACCTGCCATTCGACGGGCGGCACGATGACGGCGGGTGCGGGCACCTCCCGCGCGGCCAGCACGCCGACCGCACCGGCCCGGATCGCCGTCTCGGCGAAGTCGTGCCCGTCGACCCGCTCACCCGGCACCGCGACGAACAGGTCACCCTGCCCGAGCCTGCGCGAGTCGAACTCGACACCACCGCGGACCACCGCGTCGATGCCATGCAGCCGACCGCCCACGACCTCGGCGATCTCGGCCAGCGTCATCCTCAGCACGACGTCACCTCGCCGCGCGGGCCGCGGGCGCCAGCGCCCTGATCGCGGCCGCCAGCTCGTCCCGGTCCGAGAACGGATGCACCACCCCGGCGACCTCCTGACCGGTCTCGTGTCCCTTGCCCGCCACCACGACGACGTCACCAGGGTGCGCCGCCGCCACGGCATGCTCGATGGCGGCCCTGCGGTCGCCGACCTCGACGACCTCGCCACGCTGCTCCTCGGGCACCGCGAGGGCACCGCCGAGCATGGCCGCGCGGATCGCCGCCGGGTCCTCGGTGCGCGGGTTGTCGTCGGTGACCACCAGCAGCGCGGACCGGCGCGCGGCCGCCTCGCCCATCTGCGGGCGCTTGCCGGTGTCCCGGTCGCCGCCACAGCCCAGCACGGTCAGCACCCGGCCGCCGTGACCGGCCCTGGCCAGCTGGGCGCGCACCGCGTCCAGGGCCAGCGCGACGGCAGCGGGCTTGTGCGAGTAGTCCACGACCGCGGTGAAGTCCTGGCCCAGGTCGACCCGCTCCATCCGGCCGGGCACGTCCACCTCGGCCAGCCCGGCCGTGATGTCGGCCGGTGCGACGCCGACCTCGTGCAGGATCGCGACCGCGAGCAGGGCGTTCGCCACGTTGAACGTGCCGGGCAGGCGCAGCGCGATGTCGATGCGCAGCCGCTCCGGCCCCAGTGCGGTGAACGACTGGCCGCCGTCGTCGGTCGACGCCACGTCCACGGCCGCCCACCCGCGCTCGCCGGGCGAGGTGTGCAACGTCGACACCGCGACCGTGCCGGGCCGGATCAACCGCCTGCCCCACTCGCTGTCCGCGCACACGATCTCGGTACGCGACCGGCCGTCGAACAGCGTGGCCTTCGCGGCGAAGTAGTCCTCCATGTCGGCGTGGAAGTCCAGGTGGTCCTGCGACAGGTTGGTGAACGCGCCGACCTCGAACCGGATCCCGGCCACCCGGCCGAGCACCAGCGCGTGGCTGGACACCTCCATCGCCACCTCGGTGACCCCGCGTTCCAGCATCACGGCCAGCAGCGCCTGCAGGTCGGGAGCTTCCGGGGTGGTCAGCGCGCTGGCGACGCGCTCGCCGCCGATGCGGGTGCCGACCGTGCCGATCAACCCAGCGGTCCGGCCTGCCGCCGCGAGCCCGGCGGCCACCATCGACGTGGTCGTGGTCTTGCCGGACGTGCCGGTCACGCCGAGCACCCGCAGGTGCCGGGACGGGTCGCCGTAGATGCGCGACGCCAGCGCGCCGAGGACCGACCGCGGGTCGTCGTGCACGAGCAGCGGGACGTCCGCGAGGGTGTCCCGGCGCGCGCCCGTCGGGTCGGTGAGCACGGCTACGGCACCGGCGGCGATCGCGTCGGCGGCGAAGTCGGCACCGTGAGCGCGGGCCCCGGGCAGCGCGGCGAACAGGTCGCCCCCGCGGACGTGCTGGGCGCGCAGCGTCGCGCCCGTGATGTCGTGGGCGTGCTCGACGACGGCGCCGTCGTCGAGAGCACTGGGTACGACCAGCCGGGCGCCCACGAGTTCGGCCAGCTCGGCCAGTGCGACTGGCTCGATGCGGCTGGGTCGGGGCGGCATGCGGGTGAGGTCGTCCTCCGGAAGGGCAGGCACGTCGCGGAAGGCTACCGGCGCCACCCTCCGTGGCCGCACGCTGTCATGGGGCACCGCCACTACCTCCCTTTCTGGGACGTGTTATCGGCGGCCGAAACCAGAGCTAGGCCTGTGCCACCAGGGTCATGTAAGGAGTGACGCCGTCGGACACCGGCAGGTTGTACTTCTGGGCCAGATAAGTCGCGATGTCGTGGAACAGCGGTGCCGCGGTCTCGCCACCCTCCAGGTCGCCGTTGGGAGCGTCCAGCATGACGCCTACGACGAATTCCGGATGGTCGGCGGACAGGATGCCCGCGAAGGTCACGGTGTTCTTGGTGTGGCTGTAGCAGCCGCACTTCGGGTCGATCTGCTGGCCGGTGCCCGTCTTGCCGGAGATCTGGTAGCCGGGCACCGCGGCCGAGGGGGCCGTGGCGTCCTGCGGATAGGGCGCCTTCTGCGTCACCGCGCGCATCATCAGCCGGACCGTCTGCGCGGACTTGGCGCTGACCACCCGGATCCCGGCAGGCTGCTTGGTCGGCACCACTGTGCCGTCGGATTTCGTGACCGACTTGATGATCCGTGGCGGCACCCGCACGCCGTCGTTGGCGATGGCCTGGTACATCCCGGCCATCTGCAGCACCGTCATGGACAGGCCCTGGCCGATCGGCAGGTTGCCGAACGTGGACGCCGACCACGTGTTGAGCGGCGGCACGGAACCGGCGCTCTCGCCGGCCAGTTCGATCCCGGTCTGCTGGCCGATGCCCATCTTGTCCAGCATCGCGACGTAACGCTGCGGCCCGATCCGCTTGGCCAGCTCGTCGGTGCCGATGTTGGACGACTTGGCGAAGATCCCGGTCACCGTCATCTTCCAGTCCGGGTGGATCCAGTCGTCACGGACCGTCTTGTCGCCGTTCTGGAACACCGTGGGCACGTCCACGACCGTCGTCGGGGTGACCACGTTGTCGTCGATGGCGGCGGCCGCCGTGACGATCTTGTTCACCGAGCCGGGTTCGTACGGCGTGGTGATCGCGGGGTCGCCCGCGTTGGCGTCGGTGATCGTGCTCGGGTCGTTCGGGTCGAACGTGGCGTCGTTGGCCAGCGCGTACACCTGGCCGGTGTGCGAGTTGAGCACCACCGCGCTGCCCATCTTCGCGCCCGTCTTCCGCACGTACTGAGCCAGCTCCTGCTGCACCTCGTACTGGACGTCGGCGTCGATGGTCAGCTGGACGTCCTCGCCGGGCACCGCGGTCTGCAGGATGCGCTGCGAGTTGGGGATGACCACCGAGTCGTTGCCCTCCTCGGTACTGGCCTCCTCACGGCCGGGCTGACCGGCGAGCAGTCTGTCCATCGAGGACTCCAGCCCGAGCACGCCGTGCACGCCCGGCGTGGTGTGGGGATCGGTGCGCCAGTCGGCCATGCCGACGATGTTGGCCGCGATGTCGCCGTCCGGGTACTCGCGCGCGGACCGCACCTCGGTGCCGATCTCCGGGAAGTCGCGGGTGATCCGCGTGGCGACGGAGGGCTGGACGGTCTTGTCCAGGTACACGAAGGACGCGTTGGACCGCAGCTGGGTCAGTACGGTCTGCTCGTCCAGCGAATCGCCGATCAGCGTGTGCATCTCGTCGGCGATGGTCTGCGTGTGCTGGTCGAAGCTGATGCCGGTGTGACTGCCCGCCGTCCTCGGGTCGTCCCAGTTCTTCCGCATCGTGCGTGGTTGTGCCGTGAGCGCCCGGATGTCCACGTTGAACGCCAGGTCGGTGCCGTCGCGATCGGTGATGATGCCGCGCTGGGCGGGGATCGTCATCGGGGTGAGCGACTGCTGCTGTGCCTTGGACGCCAGCTCCGTCGCCTGCAGGCCCTGCACGTCGATCAGCTTCACGGCGGCGAGCACCAGCGCGACGATCATCACGATCCGGCCGATCATCAGGCGCGGCTTGGAGTTCGCCCCGAACGGCACCCGCTTGCGCCGCTTCGGCCGCGGCCGCGGCGCCGGTGGCCGCCGGGTCGCCGGTGCCGGTCTGCGGACCTGGGGCGCCGGCCTTCGGGCCGGGCCGCCCGAAGGTGCCCGCACCATCTGTTCAGCCCCCTGTCGGCGGGGTCGTGGTCGGTGTCACGGGTGGCGTGGTCGCCTGGGTGTTGGCCGTCGAATTCGTCGCCGTCGAATTCGTCGCCGTCGAATTTCCCGCGGTCGTACTGCCCGACGGCGGGGGCGTCGTGGTCGTCGGCGGCTTGGGCTTCGGCGGGGGCGGCGGCGGTTCGGCGGCGCTGGGCGTGCCGATCATGGTGACCTTGCCGTTCGCGCCGACCACCAGGTGTGCCGGGTCACCGGCCGGGATCATGCCCAGCTGCTGCGCGCGTTGGGCGAGCGAAAGGGGTGAATCCTGCCGCGCCACCCGTTGCTGCAGCTGGCCCACCTGGACCTGCAGCTGGTTGGTGTCGTTCTTGGCCTGCTCCAGGCGGTAGGCGTCGGCGGTGGCCTGCGTGGAGAACCACAGCGTGGCCACGACACCGCCGACCAGCAGCACCATCACGGTGATCACGAACGTCGCGCGGGACGCGGACCCGGGCCTGCGCTCGACCGGCGGGGTCGGCTCGGCACCGGTCGAGCGCTGGGTGCGCTGCGCCCGGCGGGCATAGGCGCGCTCTGCCGCAGCCGTGCGGCCACGGCCGTTCGTGGTGCGGTCGGGCTGCGCGGCCGGCGGTTTGCCGGTGCCACGTTCCCGTTGCGGTGGCTGGGTCCTGGTCCGGGTCCGGCCGGCCGGACCGGCCACCCGTGCGGGAGCTGTCATGCCGCCTCCCTCGTCCGTTCACCGGCCCGCAGCCGCACCGACGCGGCCCTCGGGTTGTCCTCGATCTCGGTCTCACTCGCCTGCTCGGCGCCCCTGGTGAGCAGGCGCAGCCGCGGGCCGTGGCCGGGCAGTTCCACCGGCAGGCCACTGGGCGTGCGCGAGCCGGCCCAGTCGGCGAACGCCCGCTTCACGATCCGGTCCTCCAGCGACTGGTAGCTCTCCACGACGATCCGGCCACCGGTCGCCAGCGATTCCAGGGCGGCCGGGATCGCGCGGCCGAGCACGTCCAGCTCGCCGTTGACCTCGATACGCAGCGCCTGGAACGTGCGCTTCGCGGGGTGGCCGCCGGTGCGCCGGGTGGCCGCAGGGACCGCGCTGTACAGCAGTTCGACCAGCCGCGCGCTGGTGGTGAACGGCGCCTGGGCACGAGCCGCCGCGACCGCCGACGCGATCCGGGCGGCGAACCGCTCCTCGCCGTACTCGCGCAGGACACGCGTCAGCTCGCCGACGGGGTAGGTGTTCAGCACGTCGGCCGCGGTGATGCCCTCGCCGGGATTCATCCGCATGTCCAGCGGTGAGTCCCGGGAGTAGGCGAAGCCGCGCTCGGCCTCGTCCAGCTGCATCGACGAGACACCGAGGTCGAACAGCACCCCGTGCACCTCGGGCAGGCCCAGTTCGGCCAGCACGGCGGGCAGTTCGTCGTAGACGGCGTGCACCAGGTGCACGCGATCGCCGTGCCGGGCCAGCCGGTCGCGGGAGCGAGCGAGCGCGGAGGTGTCGCGGTCGAGGCCGACCAGGGTCAGCCGCGGGTGGGCGGACAGCAGTGCGTCGGCGTGGCCGCCGAGGCCGAGGGTGGCGTCCACGCAGACGGCGGCGGGCACGTCGAGGGCGGGCGCGAGCAGGGCCAGGACCCGGTCCAACAACACCGGCACATGCCGGGGCCGTGAGAGGTCAGCCACTGTGACGCACCCCCTTACTTTCCCTCCACGGAAGGGCACGCCCTTCTCCACCGTGTCCCCCCGGACACCTCGGCCCACACGGCCGGCAGGGCTGGCACTCGATCGGATGCGGTCAGGTCCCCGCCCGCTCGTCGAACCTGGCGCCGGGGAAGTTGCGTCAGGGCCGATAAGCCGAGCGGACCGAGGCCAAACGGCATCCGGTCCTCCGGTGCGGCCCGCACACTGATCGAGCCGACAGCCGGGCAGAACAGGCCTGTCAGAACACGCCTGGCAGTACCTCCTCCTGTGCCTGCGAGTAGCTGTCCTCGTGTTCGTCGAGGTACCGCTGCCACGCCTCGGAGTCCCAGATCTCCAGCCGGGTGATCGCGCCGATGACCACGCACTCCTTGGCCAGTCCCGCATAGCGGCGCAACTCGGTCGCGATGGGGATCCGGCCCTGGCCGTCCGGACGCTGTTCGTCGGTACCGGCGAACAGGTAGCGCTGGTAGGCGCGGACCGCCTCGTTCGTGAACGGTGCTTCCGCGACCTTGCGGGCCATCTGCTCGAACTCCGCCCGGGGGAACACGTACAGGCAGTGATCCTGGCCCTTGGTGACCATGAGACCCCCCGCCAGTGCGTCCCGGAACTTCGCCGGCAGCGTGAGCCGCCCCTTGTCGTCGAGCTTGGGGGTGTGCGTGCCGAGGAACATGTCGGCCCCACCTCCCCCTGACCCGGACGGGCCAGCCATGGGACCCCCGTCTGCCCCACTTGCGGCCACAGTACCCCACTTTTCACCACAGTCAACGGCTTCACGGGCCCGCGGGCTCGCCCGATCGGGGCGTTTGTGCTGGTAGAGACGGTGGGGCGGAGTGGGGGCCGAGTGGGTGCACGATCGGGGGTCCACCATCTCGGGGCACCCCACAGAACCGGCTGGGCGCGTCGAACCACCCGATTCGGACGCCGCCGGCACTCGATGGGTACTTGATCGGGGTCGGTCGTGGGGACAAGTGGTGCGCGAGAACCGGAGGACGCCACCCACCTGCGGCACTGTTCGTGGCAGGCTGTCAATCGAACCCCCGGTATGCGAGGCGAGCATCGGCGGACGAACGGCCGTCGTCAGGGCACGTCACCACGACCCGGCGGTACGCACTGTGCCTGCGGCGACCTGTGAGGTCGCCGACGAACGCCCCAGGAGGGTCGAGTGACGTCGACTAGCCGCCCTGCCGCGCTGCACGACCCGGGCGCCACGAACCATGTGCCCCCGGCGACGGCGAACGAGACGACGGCGAGCACGTCGCCGGTCCGGCTCGACGCGGCACTCGCCGACCTGCGCGCGGTGACCCAGCGGATCGGCACCAACATCGAGCGGGTCCTGGTCGGCAAGCCCGACGTGGTCCGGATCTCGCTGGTCACCCTGCTCGCCGAGGGCCACCTGCTGGTCGAGGACGTGCCGGGCGTCGGCAAGACCTCGCTGGCCAAGGCGCTGGCGAAGTCCATCGACTGCACGGTCAACCGCATCCAGTTCACGCCCGACCTGCTGCCCAGCGACATCACCGGCGTCTCCATCTACAACCGGCAGACGATGGGCTTCGAGTTCCGGGCCGGTCCGGTGTTCGCCAACATCGTGGTCGGCGACGAGATCAACCGCGCATCGCCGAAGACGCAGTCCGCACTGCTGGAGTGCATGGAGGAGCGTCAGGTCACGGTGGACGGCACCGGCTACCAACTGACGCCGCCGTTCATGGTCATCGCCACCCAGAACCCGGTGGAGATGGAGGGCACGTACCCGCTGCCCGAGGCCCAGCGCGACCGTTTCACCGCGCGGGTGTCCATCGGCTACCCGGACCCGCAGGCCGAACTGGCGATGGTGGACGAGCACGCGGGCGCCGACCCGATGACCGGCCTGCAGGCGGTGTCCAACGCCGCCCAGGTGCAGGGCCTCATCAGTACTGTCCGCCAGATCCACCTGGCGCCGGAGATCCGCCGGTACGCCGTGGAACTGGTGTCCGCCACCCGCAAGCTGCCCGAGGTCCGGCTCGGCGCGTCGCCGCGCGCCACGCTGCACCTGGTGCGCGCCGCCCGCGCCCACGCGGCGCTGTCCGGCCGCGAATTCGTGGTGCCCGACGACATTCACGCGGTGGCGATCCCGGTGCTCGCCCACCGGCTGGTGCTCTCCGCGGAGGCGCAGGCCGCCCGCCGGTCCGCACCCGAGCTGGTCCGCACCCTCCTGCAACGAGTGCCCGTGCCGCACGGCGCGCTCGACCAGGCCGCCACCACGGCGTGGCCGCCGCGAAACCCTCGCTGACGACAGCCGAACCCGCGGAGTGACCAATGCGTGGTGCGCTCACCGGCCTGACCACCCGAGGCCGCTGCCTGCTCGCCGCAGGCGTCGCTGCCGCGCTGTGCTCGGCCATACTCAACGAACGCGACCTGTTACGGGTCGCCGTGTTCGTCATCGCGATGCCGCTGCTGGCAGCGCTGCTCGCGGCCGGTGCCCGCGTCGGCCTGTCGGCGCGGCGGCACCTGCTGCCCGCCCGCGTGCCCGCCGGTGAGAACGCCGACGTCGTACTCGAGGTGCACGCGCACGGCCGGGTGCCCTCCGGCGGCCTGCTGCTGGAGGACGGCGTGCCCTACACGCTGGGCGGGCGCCCCCGGTTCGTGGTGGAGCGGCTGCGCAGGCGCGGCACGGCCCGGCTGGGTTACCGCGTCCACCCGACGATGCGCGGCGTGCACCAGCTCGGCCCGCTGCGCGCCAAGATCACCGACCCGTTCGGACTGGCCGAGTTCGAGCGTGAGCTGGCAGGCACCAGCAGGGTCGTCGTGGTGCCCAGGACGGTGCCGCTGACCGGGCTGCCCGGCGGTTCCGGCACGGGGGTCGGCGACGACGGCTCGGTACGGCTGCGGTCGGGCCAGGGCGACGACGACGCCGTGGTCCGCCAGTACCGGCAGGGCGACGACCTGCGCCGGGTGCACTGGCGCTCGACCGCCCGGCGGGACGAGCTGATGGTCCGGGTCGAGGAGCGGCCGTGGCGCGGTGGTACGACCGTGCTGCTGGACCGCCGGATGTCCGCGCACCGAGGGACCGGCCCGGCCGCGAGCCTGGAGTGGGCGGTCAGCCTCTGCGGCAGCGTCTGCCTGCACCTGCACCGGTGCGGTCAGCAGGTCCGGCTGGTCGCCGAGGACGGGCAGGTCATGGTCGGCGACAACGCGGAGACCGGCTACAGCGACGACGTGGTGCTCGACGAGCTGGCCGTGCTGCAGCCCACCCACCGCCAGGAGCTGGTCGTCGGCGTCGACCCGGGCGCGGGCCACGAGCTGGTCGCGATCCTCGGCTCGATCAGCACGACCGAGGCGGCCGAGCTGGCCAGGGTCCGGTCGCGGCGGGCCCGCAGCATCGCGGTGCTGATGGACGTGAGCGGCTGGGCGGGCGGCAACGAGGGCCGGGCGAACGACCCGGCGGACGCGGCGGACCTGCTGCGCGAGTCCGGGTGGGGCGTCGTGGTGGCACAGCACCAGGCCGACATGGCGGCGGTCTGGTCGGAGCTGTGCCGGATCGGTGCGGGGGTCCGTGCGAGGACAGGGCAAGGGGGCTCGTGGTGAGCAGCGACACGGCGGCCAATCCGACGAACCGGCAACCCGGCTCCCAGGGCGGGCAGCCGCCGGCGGCGCGACACCGCCCGCAAGCCACCCGGAAGCGACCCCCCAGCCGGCCCGGCACGGCGAGTTCCACGCTGGCGATGCCGGCGGCCGCCGCCCTCGCCTGCGTCTTCGCGGGCACCGCGATCACCGGCACCGTGGCCGGTTTCGGCTGGATGTCCTACGTCGTCGTGGTCGTCGTGGTGATGGGCGCGACCGGCACCGCCCTGCGCGCGCTGCACACGCCCCGCTCGGTGATCTGGGTCGGCCAGCTGGTCGTGCTGCTGTGCCTGGCGGTGACGTTGTTCACCAACACCGGCGTGTTCGTCGTCCTGCCCGGACCGACCTCGCTGCACGACCTGGGCTCCGTGCTGATCCAGGCCCACAACGACGTGCAGAGCGGTGTCCCGCCCGTGCCCGCCGACCAGGCGATCCTGTGCCTGGTCCTGCTGGCCATGGGCCTGGTCGCGGTCGCGGTGGACAACCTCGTGGTGACCGCGAAGGTGCCCGCCGTGGCCGGCCTGGTCCTGCTGTGCGTCTACGCGGTGCCCGCGTCGCTGGACGACGGGCTGCTGCCCTGGTGGAGTTTCGTCCTCGGTGCGGCCGCGTTCACCTTCATGCTCGCCGTCGACGGTGTGCAGCGACACCAGGCCTGGCGCGGCAAGCTCGGCCTGCCGTCGGTCGCCACCACCGGGGTCGCTCCGGCGACCGTCGCGGTCACCGCGGTCGGCCTCGTGGTCGCGCTGTTCGTCGGCGGCACGTTCACCGTGATCGGCACCGTCGGGCGGCTGCCCGGCGGCGGTTCCGCCAGCGGCGGCACCGGGCAGCTGGGCATCAAGCCGTTCACGGTGCTCTCCGGGCTCCTGGACCAGAAGTCGACCACCGAACTGTTCGACGTGACCGGTCTGCCGAGCACACCGCCCTATCTGCAGGCGTTGACGCTGGACGACTACGAGCCGAACAAGGGCTGGGTGCGCGGCACCACGATGCCCGCGGGCGTCGAGGCCGACGGCAAGCTGCCGCTGGCCCCCGGCCAGCAGCCCGCTGACAAGACCGCCAAGGTCACCATCCAGCCGGTGAACTGGTCGGACGTGTGGCTGCCGGTGTTCGGGATGCCCACCGGCCTGTCGGGCATCTCGTCGGACTACCGGTACGACAAGGACTCCGGGATCGTCTACAGCGAGGCGGCCCGCAAGCCCGACGACTACACCGAGCAGGCCGATCTGACCGTGCCCTCGGCGAGCGCACTGCGCACCGCGGGCAACGACTACAGCCAGATCAGCAGGAACTACCGCCAGGTCAAGGGCGTGTCCGCGCAGGTGCAGAACCTGGCATCGAGCCTCACGTCCAGCGCGAGCAACGAGTTCGACATGGCGCAGGACATCTACAACTTCTTCCGGGACGGCAAGAACGGCTTCACGTACAGCACGAAGACCGCGCCCCCCGTCACCGGTGACCAGCTGGTGGACTTCCTGTTCCACGGCAAGACGGGCTTCTGCGAGCAGTACGCGTCGGCGATGGCCGTCATGCTGCGCACGCTGAACATCCCGGCCAGGGTGGCGATCGGTTTCACCGACGGCTTCCCGTCCAACGGGCACCAGGTGATCACGACGCAGGACGCGCACGCCTGGGTCGAGGTCTACTTCCCCGGCTACGGCTGGGTGACCTTCGACCCGACGCCGCTGACCGACGGCCGGTCCCAGGTGACCGGCTTCAACAGCGCGACGTCGAACGGCAACTCGGCCAACACGTCGGGCCGGTCGAACCTCGGCAACCCGAACAACAACCCGACGACGGCCCCCAAGGCGCCCGGCAAGCTGACCCAGCCCGAGGCCGGTGCCCCGGCCCCGATCGTGGTCGAGCAGTCGGGCCTGCCGCTCTGGCAGCTGTTCACCATCCTGGGCCTGCTGGTGGTCGCCGCCGCGAGCACCGTGGTCGCGCGGGGCCGCCGCCGGGCCAACCCGTCGCTCGCCCGGTACCTGGGGCTGGTCGCCGGGGCCGCGTGGTGCCTGCTGGTCTTCTTCGCCGCCGCGCTGTACTCGTGGTGGCTGGCGGTGCTGATCGTGGTGCTCGGGCTGGCCGTGGCACCGTCGCTGGTGCGCGAGTGGCGGCGACGTAGACATCACCGGACCGTGGTCGCGCGCGGGCCGCGGGCGGCCGACGCGGCCTGGGACGAGTTGCTGGCCGAGTCGTGGGACCGCGGCACCGAGATCCAGCGCAGCGACACGCTGCGGGTGGCCGCGCAGCGGATGGCCCGGCAGCACGGGCTGGACAGGGAGGGTCAGGACAGCCTGCGCACCCTGGTCGGCGAGGTCGAGCGGTCCTGGTACGGAGCACCACCCCAGGCCGGCGACGACGCGCCGCCGACCGCCCCGGTGGTCGTCGAGTCCTACCAGCGGGTGCGCACCAGCTTCCGCCGGAACGCACCGCTGACGTGGCGGGCGAAGCTGCTGCCGAGGTCGGTGCTCCGGCCTGCCCGGGAGCGGTCCAGCGACCGCGAGGACCAGGACATCTCGTAACAGCCACCCGTCACGAAGGGCCGGCCCGGTTGGGCCGGCCCTTCGTCGTCCTGGGCTCTCTCGTAACGCCGTCACGCGGCCCTGACCTGGCCCTGGACATGCGTCGACGCCGCCCAGGAACGAGCGACGCCGGAAGAATGGCGGGCGGTCCGCGGCGAGCCTGCCGCGGACCATGGCCCGTCTTACTCGCCCTCGAAGCGCTTGCGGAAGCGCTCTTCCATTCGTTGAGTGAACCCGCTGCGATGAGGCTTGGTCTCCTCGCGGCCATCGGCACCGCTGGACACGTCACCGTGGCGCATCGCGGCCCAGGTGAGCACAGCGCCGACGAACATCATCAGGAACCCGACGACGCTCACGACGGGGATCGCGAACACCTTCAGCGGCACGAGCATTCCACACACGAGCAACGCGATGCCCAGCACGAACAGGGTGATTCCCTGAATGCGCCGACGCCTGGACGGGCGCAGTCGCCCTCCCCTGATGGTGGACGCGAACTTCGGGTCCTCGGCGTAGAGCGCGCGCTCGATCTGGTCGAACAGCCGCTGCTCGTGCTCGGAGAGTGGCATGGCTCCTCCTCCGGCACTGCTGTCGTAGGCGCCAGGTGCTATTGGTCGCACCGGGCGGGCGCCCCCCTGGGGTCGTCACAACAAGGATACGATCCGGAGGTCGCCCCGACTACCCGATGCCGCATCCTGAGCCTGCATTGCGACGAACGACATTCTGTTGGGCTATGACCGGCACCCAACGAACTGGGCCAATCCGGCATAACGGACCGCTGTTTCGCTAGTGCCAGCGGAAGTGGACGAAGACCCGGCCGAAGTTCTTCGAGTCCTTCTCCACCCGGTGGTAGAGCGCGCGGATGTCCTTCCGGTCCAGGAAGCGCAGTACGTGCTTCTTGAGCTGCCCCGAGCCCTTGCCCGGGATGATCTCGACGAGGGTGGCCTTCTTGGCCACCGCCTCGTCGATGATCCCCCGCAGGGCGCGATCGATATCGGCGCCGCGGTTGTAGACGTCGTGCAGGTCGAGCTTGAGCTTCAAGGCGCCGGTCAGCGACCCTTGGCAGCGCCGCGACCCCGGGTGGCGGCCCTGGGAGCCTTGGCGGCCGCCTTGGGGGCCTTCGCGGTCGTCTTCGCGGCGGCGGTCTTCGGCGCCGCGTTCGGTGCGGCCTTCGCTGCGGTCGTCTTGGCTGCGGTCGTCTTCGCTGCGGTCGTCTTCGCTGCGGTCGTCTTCGCTGCGGTCGTCTTCGCTGCGGTCGTCTTCGCTGCGGTCGTCTTCGCGTGGTCGCCTTGGTGGTCGCCCGGGTCGTGGTCGCCTTCGCCGTCTTGGCCGCTGCCGCCTTCGTGGTCCGGGTAGCGGGCTTGGTCTTGGTCGTGGCGGCGGCCTGGGCCGTGGTCTTGGTGGCGGTACGGCTGGCGGCGGCCGTCTTGGCCTGCTTCGTGACGGCGGGCCTGCGGGTGCGCGGGGCGACGGTGGCCGTTACGGCCTCGGGCACGGCCCGACCGCCCTTGGTGGCCGCGTGGAACGCGTCGACGATGTGGGCAGGGATACGGCCGCGCTCGGCGAGATCGTGACCCTGGGACCTTGCCCAGGCGCGGATCGCGGGCCCGTCGTTGCCGGTGCCACGGACGCGGGCCGTGCCGCGCTTGACCCGACCACCGGTCCGCCTGCCCGCGGCGACGAAGGCAGCAAGGCTGTCGCGCAGCTTCCCGGCGTTCGACTGATTCAGATCAATCTGGTACGTCACCCCTTCGAGAGAAAAGGTGACCGTGGCCACATCCTCGCTGGGCAAACCGTCCAGGTCGTCGACTAGTCGCACAAGCACCTTGCGTGCCATGGTTTCTCACTCTCTCAAACACGCCTCGACGGCTACCGAAACGCGGGCCTGCTCGGCCTGTCCGGTGGTGACAGAAACCAGGATAGCGGCATAATCGTGAAAAGTGGGTAATCAGGTTTCACCGGACCGAGTGTGTCGGACCGGTGATCCTCCGCAATCACGAGCCAAGAATGCCGCCCCGACGTGAGTCCACATCAGCCCATGCGCGGCCACGACTGGTACGAGCCGAAACGCGGCACCGGCAACGGAATGCACCCGTATCAGGACGACCCGGCAAGGTCGGCCCGGATGACGCATTGACGGGTCCTCCTGGTGCATGATTGTTCGGTGCCCGTCCGTTGGCGTCCACGGGGTGGGAACGATCGCGTGCGGCGGTGAATGACAAACCGGAGAGCTGCGCCGATTCGACCGGAATCGACGCGCATCGAAGCGCAAATCTGAGCCCTGAGTCCATACTGGACAGTGGGACCGCCTTGCCTCGCTTGGAAAGCACCCACAATGCGCTTCCGGCCGGCCGAACGCCGGTCACCAGGACTTTTACCCCGGTGTTCTGGCCGCCTCGGGAGATTTGCGCACGTTCGGGTGATCCCGGTTATCGGCCACCCGCCCCGGCGCGGGGCCAGCTGGACCACCGAGATCGTGCCTGGTCGGCAACCCGCCCGGACGACAACCCACCCTGAATGACGCGGCACTGCCCGACCGATGCGGCACTGGCCGACCACGGATGATGGGACGCTGTCCGGCCGAACCCGCCCCTGCCCGACCGACCGGCGCTGGCCGACCGAACCCGCGCTGTCCAACCACGGCCGCAGCAGACCTAATCGGCGCGACCGCGCACGATCAACACGATCACACCAGCCGCGTCACCCGCTCGCCGGCCAACTCCGAGCTCGGCTGAGTCGTCCCCACAGCGGACGACTCACTTGCCGAAGCGCATGCCGTCCGTTGAGCGGCCAACACTCCACTAGCAGCTAGATGTTGATCCACAGCGGCCAACTCGGTCGAGCGAACCGGTGCCGGCCATCGAGCGGCCAACTCGCCAGGTGCGGCTGAATGCCATCTCCAGAGAGGTCACCTCCAGAGCGGGCGACTCGTTCGCACAAGTCGATGTCGTCCATCGAGCGGTCAACTCCCCGGCGCGGCCAGGTGTTGACCCCACCGAGGACGACTCGCTTGCCCACTGCTCCGGGGACCCGTGCTGCCCGTCGAGCGGCCGGCTCACGGATGTGGCTGTGTGGGCCCCACAGCGGTCGACTCGATCACAGGAACCCGAGTCGTCCACTGAGCGGCCAGCTCACCGGGTGCGGCTCGGTGTCGTCCCCGCAACGGGCAACTCGATCGCACCAGTCGTGGCGCCCAGTGAACGGCCAAACTCCCCGGGCGCAGCTGGGTGCTGACCTCGTAGCGGACGACTCGATCGCTCGCTGCTGCGGAGACCCGTGTTGCCCATTGGGCGGACGGCCCACCGGGGTGCGGCTCAATGTCGTCGCTACAACGTGCAACTCGATCACACCAGCCGCATTGCCCACTCAACGGCCAACTCACCACGCGGCCCACTGATGACCTCACGATGGCCGACTCGATCGCACCAGCCTGAGTCGCCCGCAGAACGATCGCCCGCCGAACGGCCGACTCGCCGAGCCCGGCCGACCCCCGGCCACCAACTAACTCCCGACCACCGAACGGCCGACTCGCCAAGCCCGGCCCACTCCTGACCACCAACTAACTCCCGACCACCGAACGGCCGACTCGCCAAGCCCGGCCCACTCCTGACCACCAACTAACTCCCGACCACCGAACGGCCGACTCAGTTGCTTGGAACGCGTGTGACCGTTGAGTGGCGGGCTCTCCGGACTCGCCTCGGTGTTGCCCTCAGGGCGGGTGACTCGGCCGCTGACGTGCGTGCTGTCCGCTGAGGGGGTGGTTCCCAAGGCGGCTGGGCTGCTTGCGCGGTCGGGCTTGGTTCGGTGCGTCGCGGCGATCATCCGCGCCGCGTCCACAGCAACACTCAGCCGTGGACCTGGCCACCGCCTGGACGAGCGCTATCGGCCCTCGCTCGATCCGTCCAGCAAGCTCGCCGGGCGAATCGCCGCCGTGCCGAACCGGGACCTCGCCTGATCGGCCGCCTGGTCGGCGTCGCGCCAGCCGCGCTCGGGGGCGTCCAGCAGCAACTGCTCGCCACCGCCCGCCGCGCCGCTCAGTTGCTCCACCCGCACCCCGATCAGCCGCACCGCACCCGCGGGCACCTGCTCGATGAGCAGGCGGCAGGCCGTCCGGTAGACCTCCTGTGTCACGTCGGTGGGCACCGGCAGCGTGCGCGATCGGGTGATCGTCGTGAAATCGGCGAACCGAACCTTGATCGACACGGTCCGGCCGCGCAGCCCGCGCGACCGCAATGTCGATGCCGTTCGCTCGGCGAGGCGCAACAACTCGCGGCGCACCAGGTCGCGATCGTGGTGGTCGACGTCGAATGTCTCCTCGGCGCCGATGGACTTGTCCGGCGAGTCCGGCACCACGGCCCGGTCGTCGTGCCCGTTGGCCAGCGCGTGCAGGTGCTCGGCGGCCGCGGTGCCGATCGCCTTGCGCAGTCTGGGCAGCGGGGTCGACGCGATGTCGGCGACCGTCTCCAGGCCGACTCGGGACAGTTGCTCCGCCGTCCGCGCGCCCACGCCCCACAGCGCGGACACCGGCAGCGGGTGCAGGAACTCCAGCGACTCGGCCTCGGGCACCACGAGCATCCCGTCCGGCTTCGCCATCCCGGACGCCAACTTGGCCAGGAACTTCGTCGCCGCCACACCGACCGAGCAGGAGATCCGGTGCTCGGCGAGCACCCGCGTGCGGATCCGCGCGCCCAACCCGGCGGGCGACATCCTGGTCCGCCGCAGGGCACCGGACACGTCCAGGAACGCCTCGTCCAGGCTCAGTGGCTCGACCAGCGGCGTCAGCTCCCGAAAGATCCCCAGGACGCCCTGCGAGACCTCGCGGTACGCGGTGAAGTTCGGCGGGAGGTACGCGGCCTGCGGGCACAGTCGCCGGGCGCTCGACGTCGGCATCGCGGATCGCACACCGAACCGGCGGGCCGGGTAGTTCGCCGAACTGACCACCCCGCGCGGGCCGATCCCGCCGACCACCACGGGCCGATCCGCCAGCTCGGGACGGTCGCGGATCTCCACCGACGCGTAGAAGGCGTCCATGTCGACGTGCAGGATGTGGCAGCCGGCGTCGTCGGGCCAGGTGGCCGGATCGGACTCGTCGACGAGGTACCGCTTGGCGACCTCGCGCGGCAACCCGCCACTCCTACCCACGGCCGCAGTGTAGCCACGCCGACCGACGGTTTCCGGTGCTCAGCGCGCTCAGGTGACCTTGCGCCCGAGCGCGTGCAGCCGCGCCGACACGTCCCGCAGCGGCGGCCGGGTCGCGGCTTCGAGTTCCAGCTGGGCCAACGCCTCCGCTGCGCCCGGGCTGGATTCCAGCACCGAGCCGGGCAGCACGTCGGACACCAGGCCGTGCCCCTGCAACACCTCGACCACCAGGCCCGCGTCGCGCAGCACCGCGTCCAGCTCGTCGACGTCGAACCGCCTGCGCACCACCTCGCCGGGACCGGACACCCGCCCCGCCTTGTCGTCCAGCAGCTGCCGGGCCTCGACCAGCCGGCCCGCGATCGCGCGGTGCAGCACCGCGCCGTAGCGGCCGGGCACCAGCACCGACACCGCGCCGCCGAGCGCACAGGCGGCCGTCAGCCCGGCCACTGCCGCGGCCACGTCGTCCACGACCTCCAGCACGCCGTGCCCGAGCACCAGATCGGCGACCCCTGGCGGCACGAGCCGGGCCAGTGCGTCGGTGTCACCCTGCAGCGGGGTGATCCGCCGGGTGACACCCGCTTCCTCGGCCCGCCGGTGCAGCGTGGCGAGCGCGTTCGGGCTCGGCTCGACGACGGTCACGAAGCAGCCCGCCTGCGCGAGCGGTACCGCCCACACACCGCTGCCGCCGCCGACGTCCAGCACGACGGGAGCCGCACCGTGCCGACGGTCCCTTGCCGCCGCCACCTCGGCCTCGAGCACGCGATACACCGCGTCCGATCGCATGGCGCGCAGTCTATGGGCAGGCAGGTCGGGGCGAACCGGGCAGGTCACTGCATCCCAGCAGACCTTTAGCAACAAATCTTGCGAAAGACTCCTTGGTCCGGATATCGTGAGCCATGCCTGCTGAACCGCCCCGGCTCACCGATCCCAAGCGCTTGCGTGCACTGTCGCACCCACTGCGCTGGAAGCTCCTCATGATGATCGGCGATGAGGAGACGGCCACCGCCACCCAGTGCGCCGAGGAACTCGGTGAGAGCGTCGCGAGCTGTTCCTACCACCTCAACATGCTCGCCAAGTACGGCTTCATCGAGGAGGCCGAGGGCGGCCAGGGCAGGGAGAAGCCGTGGAAAACGGTCTCCGGGAGCTACTCGATCTCACCTGAGGGCCTCGACGAGGAGGGCGCGCAGGTCGCCGAGGCGGCAAGTGAGGCCTACCTGGAGCAGGAGTTCGAATCCATCCGGACCAGGTTGCGCGCCCGGCACGGCGAACCCGAGGACTGGCGCAAGATCTACGGCACGCGCACCAGCCAGATGTACCTCACTGCGGCGGAGGCCGCCGAGCTGACCGATCGGCTGGCCGACGTCATGGAGGAGTACCAGCACCGCTGGCAGAAGCAGGAGAACCGGCCCGCCGACGCTCGGCGGGTGGAGTACTTCCTGGCCACCACCGCGGCTGTGCGGCACAAAGGACAGTGACGTGGACCTGTTGCGCGACCGCCGATTCCGCCGATTACTGGTCGGCCAGACGGTGTCCAGCATCGCCGTCACCGCGCTGTATCTGGCGCTGGGCATCTGGGCCAAGGACCTGACCGGCAGCAACGCCCTGGCAGGCAGCGTCTTCCTCGCGCTGGGCGTGCCCGCGTTGCTCTCCCCGCTGGGCGGGCACCTGATCGACCGGATCCCGCGCCGCCAGCCGCTGCTGGTCTGTACCAACCTCGCGCTCGGTGTCGTCGTGCTCAGCCTGCTGTTCATCCAGGGCCGCCACCAACTGTGGGTGATCTACGCGGTCGCCGCCGCGACCGGGCTGGCCAACGACGTGCTCAGTTCCAGTAAGAGTGCACTGGTCAAGGACATGCTCCCGGACGACAGGCTCGGTCCGGCCAACGCGCTGCTGCAGACCCTCACCCAGGGCACGCGGCTGCTGTCCCCGCTGATCGGCGCCGGCCTTTACACACTGCTGGGTGGCCACGGGCTGGCGATCACGGTCGCCACGCTGTTCGGCGTCGCCGCGGTCGGGATGAGCCTCGTGCGGGTCACCGAATCGCCGGTCGAGGACGCCGACGGCGTGCGCTGGCGCACCGCGGTGACCGCCGGTTTCCGGCACGTCCGGGCAGTGCCGCTGCTGCTGCAACTGGTGATAGTCGGCGCGCTGGCGTTCGGTGTCATCGGGTTGCTGGAGACCGTCGCGTTCGCCGTCATCGGGCAGGGCCTGCACCGGTCGCCGTCGTTCCTGGGCGTGATCGACACGATGCAGGGCGCGGGTGCGATCGTCGGCGCCGTCCTCGCGGCCCGCATCCTGCGCCGGACCGGGGAGGCCAGGACCGTGGGCATCGGTCTGGCCATGATCGGGATCGGCTCGCTCGCCCTCGCGCTGCCCTCGCTGGCCCCGGTGCTGGCCGGGACGTTCGTGCTCGGTTTCGGCGTGCCGCTGTTCGTGGTCGGCTGGAGCACAGGCCTGCAGCGCTACACGCCCCCGCGACTGCAGGGCCGGGTGAACGCGGCGGCCAACCTCCTGCTGACCGGACCGCAGACCGCTTCGATCGGGCTGGGTGCAGCGCTGATCGCGGTCGTCGACTATCGGCTGCTGTTGCTGGTGACCTTCACCGGCATGGTCGGCTCCGGAGCCATTCTGCTGATCAGACCGGCCGCCACCACGGCCGACGCCCCGGTCGCCGTGCCCGTGGACGCTCCGGTGACCTGACCGCTCACCCGATGTCATGACACGATCCGGACGCTATCCGGGACAGGGCAGGCCACCGGGGTTGCCTTGCGGATCTAACATTCCTGACGTGCATACGGTGGCGGTGCTGAGCCTCAAGGGCGGCGTGGGCAAGACGACGGTGGTACTCGGACTGGCGTCAGCCGCGTTGCGGCGTGGTGTGCGAACACTCGTGGTCGACCTCGACCCACAGTGCAACTCGACCGCCACCCTCGATCCGGCGGACACCGAGGGCAGTCTGGTCGACGTGCTGGCCCGGCCGACCCTGGCCACGCTGCGCTCGGCGATCGCGCCCAGCCCGTGGGGCGAGGGCATCGACGTGCTCGTCGGCTCCGAGGAGGTGGAGGCCCTCAACCACCCCGAGCCGGGCTCGGCGAAGCTCGCCAAGCTGGGCAAGGCACTGGAGCAGATCAACGGTCTGGTCGAGGAGGGCGATCCCGAGTACCAGCTGGTGCTGCTGGACTGCCCGCCCTCGCTCGGCCAGCTGACCCGCTCCGCCCTGGTCGCCGCCGACCGCGCGCTGCTGGTCACCGAGCCGACGATGTTCGCGGTGTCCGGCGTGCAGCGGGCGTTCGAGGCGGTGCAGAACGAGCGTCAACTGCACAACCCGCGACTGCAGCCGCTCGGCGTCGTCGTGAACCGGGTGCGGCCGCGCTCGCACGAGCACCAGTTCCGGATCGAGGAGCTGCGGGAGCTGTTCGGCCCGCTGGTGATGCCCGTCGCCCTGCCCGACCGGCTGGCCGTGCAGCAGGCGCAGGGCGCGTGCCTGCCGATCCACCAGTGGAACACGCCGGGCGCCAGGGAGGTTTCCCTGGCGTTCAACCTGCTGCTGGCCAGGATCATGCGGGCGGGCCGGAGCAGGCGGGCCACGGCCCGAGAGGAAGAACCGGTCGACTGAGGGATGCCCGAGGGTGACACGGTCTTCCTCACCGGGCGGCGGCTGGACGAGGCGCTCGGTGGCAGCGTGCTGGTGCGCGCCGAGCTGCGGCATCCCTCGCTGGTGCACGCCGAGCTGACCGGCAGGACCGTGCTCGGCACCGGCACGGTGGGCAAGCATCTGCTGACCCGTTTCTCCGGCGACCTGACCCTGCACAGCCACCTGAAGATGGACGGCGCCTGGCATCTGTACCGGCCGGGTGACCGGTGGCGCGACCGGTCGCACGACATCCGGGTCGTGCTGGGCACCGAGCGCTGGACGGCGGTCGGGTACCGGCTGCACGACCTCACCCTGCTGCCCACGGACCGGGAGAGTGAGCTGGTCGGCCATCTCGGACCGGACCTGATGTCCGACGACTGGGACGCCGACATGGCCGCCGAGGCCACGCGCAGGCTGGCCGCCCAGGGTGATCGTGAGCTGGGTACCGCGATCGTCGACCAGCGCGTGGTGGCCGGGGTGGGCAACCTCTACAAGGCCGAGGTGTGCTTCCTGCTGGGCGTGACCCCGTGGACGCCGGTCGCCGACGTACCGCCCGAGACGTTGTCGAAGGCCGTGGCACTGAGTCACAAACTGTTGCGCCGCAACGCCTGGCACCCAGAGCAGAGCACCACCGGAGAGCTGGCCAGGGGGCGGCAGCACTGGGTGTACGCGCGGACCAAGCGGCCGTGTCTGCGGTGCGGCACCCCGATCCGGACCGGTGAGCAGGGTGGCTGGGTGCCCGCGCGGTACACCTGGTTCTGCCCGAGGTGCCAGAGCGGGCCAGGGCCTGTCAGGCAAGGTCGGACGGGCTGAGGTTCGATAGGGACCGTGCTCTACTCGCGACTGGTGCGACCACTGCTCTTCCGCGTCGGCTCGGGCGACGCGGAAGCCGCGCACGAATTCACACTGACCGCGCTGGCGCGGGCCGCCGCCGTGCCACCGGCGTTGGCCCCGCTACGGAAGTGGTTCGCGGTCCCGGCGCCGCGCACCGTGTTCGGCATCCGGTTCCCCAACCCGGTCGGCCTCGCGGCCGGCATGGACAAGAACGGGATCGCGCTGCCGGGCTGGGCGGCCCTGGGCTTCGGGCACGTCGAGGTCGGCACCGTGACCTGGCACGCGCAGCCGGGCAACCCCAAGCCGCGGCTGTACCGGCTGCCTGCCAGCGGCGCGCTGATCAACCGGATGGGCTTCAACAACGCGGGAGCGGTCGCGCTGGCCGAGCGGTTGCGCAAGCTCCGCGCGCTGCCGGTGCCGCTGGGCGTGAGCATCGGCAAGTCCAAGATCACCCCGATCGGCGAGGCGGTCGGCGACTACCGGCGTTCGCTGCGCGTGCTCTACCCGTACGGCGACTATTTCGCGGTGAACGTCAGCTCTCCCAACACCCCGGGCCTGCGCGGCCTGCAGGACCGCAACATGCTGTCGGACCTGCTCGCCGGCCTGCGTGCGGAGGCTGCCGACCTCGCCGGAGCCGGCACCCCCAAGCCGCTGCTGGTGAAGATCGCGCCGGACCTGACCGACCACGCCATCGGCGAACTGCTCGAAGTGTGCGCGGCGCGCGGGGTCGCCGGACTGATCGCGACGAACACGACGCTGGCCCGGGACGGTCTCGCCGCCCGTGACCTGGCCGCGGGCTGGCAGACCGGTGGCCTGTCCGGGCAGCCGTTGGCGTCGCGGGCGCGTCAGGTGGTCGAGTTCGTCCAGCGCGAGACGGCCGGTGCGCTGCCGGTGATCGGCGTCGGCGGGATCGGCAGCGTGACCGACGCGGAGCGGATGCTGGACGCCGGTGCGAGCCTGGTTCAGCTCTACACGGGGTTCATCTACGCGGGACCATGGCTGGTCCGGTCGATCAACAAAGCGGTTCGTCAGACCTCACGCGGCCCTGACCCGCGCAGGGTGCGCAGCAGCGGATAGCCCAGCACGATCAGCACCGAGCCCCACACGATCCCGTTGACCCGCAACGACCAGACGTCGATGGTCAGGTTCGCCGCGCCGGCGACGACAGCGGCACCGGCGACCATCATGTTCACGGGGTCGGTGAAGTCGACGGCGTTGTCCAGCCACAGCCGGATTCCCGTCATCACGACCATGCCGAACAGCACGAGGGCCAGCGCCCCGGTCACGCCTGCCGGGATCGTCGCCACGAACGCGGTGATCTTCGGGGAGAACGAGAGCACGATCGCGCCGACCGCTGCGGCCAGGTAGGCGGCCGTCGAGTAGACGCGGCTCAGGGCCAGGACGCCGATGTTCTCGCCGAGCGGCGCGAGCGCGGAGCCTCCGCCGCTACCGGCGATCGCGGTGGCCAGACCGTTGGCGATCAGGGCATCGCCGACGTGGCCGTCCAGGTCGCGACCGGTGACGCTGCCGACGGCCTTCGTGTAGCCAACGCTCTGCGCTGTGAGCACGAGGACGGCCGGGAGCACGGCGAGCATCACGGACGGGCGTAGCTGGGGCTCGTGGAGGGCCGGAATGCCCCACCAGGACGCCGTGTTCATCGCGGCGATGCGGACCTGGTCCAGACCGCCGGTGATGGTCGCCATGACCCAGCCCACGACGACACCGGCCAGCACGCCCAGCCGCAGCAGCAGGCCGTGGGACAGGACAGCGCACAGACCGATGACGGCGAGCGTGACGGCGGCGACCAGCGGCCCGGAGCCTGCCTGGCGGGCGGCGATGGGGGCGAGGTTGAGGCCGAGCAGGACGATGACGCCGCCGGTGACGATCGGGGGCATCACAGAGTCGACCAGGCGGATGCCCAGGGCCTTGACCGCGATGCCGATCACCGCCAGCAGCAGGCCGGCGAACACGACGCCACCGAGTTGCGCGGCCGGCCCTTCGTTGTGCGAGGCGACGAGCGGCGCGACGAACGCGTAGGACGCGCCGAGATAGCTGGGTACCTTGTTGCGCGTGATCAGCAGGAACAGCAGGGTGCCGACACCGGAGAACAGCAGGGTGGTCGAGACGGGTAACCCCGTCAGCCGGGGCACGATCAGCGTCGCGCCGGCCATCGCGGCCAGGTGCTGCAGGCCGAGCCCCACGGTCAGCGGCCAGCTCAGCCGCTCATTCGAGTGCACGACCTCGCCGTCCCCCAGCCGCCGCCCGTCGCCGTGTACTGCCCACAGCGCCACGCAGCCCTCCCGGCTCCTCGACAAGTCCCGACGATAGTGCCACGCCAGGTAGCGGGGATTACTACATCACAGTTCGATAATCACACGAAAGTCTGCACCAAATCGGTCTTAACGGTCGCTTAATTGGCGGACTGCTACCTGGGGTGACTGATTCAGCCCACTAGGGTTGCGAGCGGAGAACGACCGGATCTCAACCTGATGTCGGAATGATCCCGACGATCGGGGGGTTTCCGCCCCGCCGATCGGCCTGGCCGGTCATTCTGCCGGGGTCGCGCGGGGGTCTTGCGGGGGTCGCGGCCGGGTCGGCGGTGGACGCTCGGGCCGGGCTCTCGGGCTCGCACTGGCTCTCGCCGCGCCCGGGTCGGCGCCGGTCTGAAGCCGAGTTGGCCCGGGTTCTCGGGTTCGCGGATCGGCTCACCGATCTCGGGTTCGCGGATCCTCGGCTCGCAGGCCGCTGGTGCTCGGTCCGCGCTTTTCGCGAGGCCGGCCGTGCCCGGGTCGCTGGGGCTTCTGTTCCGGGAGCGGGGAGAACCGGATCTTGGCTCCGCATGGCCGGGGTAGCCCGGGCCTTGGAGCTGGTTCGGCCGGTTTGGCTGCTCCGGCTGGTCCCGCACGGCCTGCTGAGTTCGGCCGCCGAATCGGCAGGTGGCCGCGCTCGGCTGCGGCCGACCAGACTGCACCACCGAACCCACAGACGACCACCCTCCGCCGCCGCCAACCAAACTGCGCCACCGAACCGACAGACGGCCACCCCCTCGGCTACCACCAGCCAGACTGCGCCACCGAACCCACCGGCGACCACCCCGGCCACAGCCAGCTGCGCCACCGAACCCGCAGACGGCCACCCTCCGTTACCACCAGCCAGACTGCGCCACCCGAACCCACAGACGACCACCCCCCGCCGCCGCCAACCAGACTGCGCCACCGAACCCACAGGTAGCCACCCTCGTATACCGCCAGCCAAGCTGCGCCACCGAACCCACAGACGGCCACCCCTCGGCAGCCGCCAGCCAGACTGCGCCACCGGATCCGCGGGCGACCACCCTCGGCTGCGGCCAGGCAGATTTGGCCGCCCATCGCGGTCGGCGACCTCCGGCACTTGCCATGCCGAGTTGAGCTGCCAGATCGCCGCCGTGGTTGCTTCGGTGGGCGGCCGGCGGGTCGAGTCCGGGTGGTCGGGCTGGTGGGGTGGGCTGGCTTCGGATCGTTCGTCGCCGTTGAGCACTGCGCTCGCCACCAGCCCGGACGGCATGACGGCCTGCTGGCGTGCCGCCTGAGACAGCACAGCGCCCAGTCGGGCTTGGCCGACCGGGCGCCGCTGCTGTCATCGTCAGTTGGTGGAGTCCGCCTCGGGGGTGGTCGTCGCCGAGTTGTTCTGCGACTGCTGGACTCGCTGGGCGATCTCCTGCTGGATGTTGGATGCCTTGCCCGGCGAACTCGCCGGGCCGCTGCCGCTGGTGATCTGGCCCGCGACCGAGTTGCCGGCCAGCGACGCCCTGATCTGCTCCAGGCGGCTGGAACCTGCCATGTTCACCGTCGACTGCTGGACCTCGAGCATGCGGCCCTGGACCGAGTTCTTCGCCAGGTCGGCCGAGCCGAGCGCGGTGGCGTAGCGCTTCTCGATCTTGTCGCGGATCTCGTCCAGCGACGGTGTGTTGGTCGGCGCGGCCAGTTCGCTCATCTGGTTGAGCGACTTGGACACCTGCTCCTGCATCTTCGCCTGCTCCAGCTGGCTGAGCAGCTTGGTGCGCTCGGACAGCTTCTGCTGGAGCATCATCGAGTTGCGCTCGACGGCCGTCTTGGCCTGGGCGGCAGCCTGCAGTGACTGGTCGTGCAGCGTCTTGAGGTCTTCGATCGACTGCTCCGCCGTCACCAGCTGGGTGGCGAACTGCTCGGCGGCGTTCTCGAACTCGGTGGCCTTGGCGTCGTCGCCCTTGCTCCGCGACTCGTCGGCGAGCACGAGTGCCTGGCGAGCCGACGCCTGCAGTTTCTCGACCTCACCCAACTGCCGGTTGAGCTTCATCTCCAGCTGACGCTGGTTGCCGATCACCGCGGCCGCCTGCTGGGACAGCGCTTGGTGCGCCCGCTGGGCCTCCTCGATGGCCTGCTGGATCTGTACCTTCGGATCGGCGAGCTCGTCCACCTTCGACGAGAAGGCCGCCATCAGGTACTTCCACGCCTTCACGAACGGGTTGGCCATCTCCTCCGCCTGCCTTCTCCCCTGTGCCCTCGAGCCACGGTGGGTGCCGACCCACCCCACGCCCAAGCAACGACCTCGTACCGTATGGACTACATCGTGTCAGGTACGGACGCGAGCTTCCACCGGCCCCGGCAGATCGACGCAACCCATACGCCAACGCACGCGGCCGGCTGGTGCCGACCACGCTCGTGGCTTGCCGTTTCCGCGTCAGGCGGCGACCGTCATCCCCCTGGACCGGTCGCCGATCGAGGTCGTCAACCGGTGCGTGAGCACCGGCTGCAACTTCAGATCCGCCAGGTCGGTCCCCACTACAGCGGGCACCATCCTGCCGCCCTGCAGCGCACCCTCCGCCTTGGCCGGCACAGGGCCGTCCTTCGCGGTCGATGCGGTCGCGGCTGGCACAGCCACGTCGTCCACCGTACGCACATCCATGGCACTCACGTCCGCAGCGACCCGATGCAGCAGATCCGCCAACGGTAGTTCCAGCGCAGCACAAATGGCGGCCAGCAGCTCGCTGGACGCCTCCTTGCGGCCCCGTTCCACCTCAGAGAGGTAACCAAGGCTGACCCGGGCCGCCCGGGAGACCTCGCGCAGAGTCCGGTGCTGGACAGTGCGGGCATGACGGAGCCGATCACCGATCGCCTCGCGCAGTAGCACAGCCATCGCGCGCCTCCCTTCTCCTCGCCGTGCCGTTCAGATTACCGAGCGGCACCGTCTGGCGGCATTGACTTGCGGCCGACTTCTCGGCGCTATGCCAAGAGCGAACGTGCCAGTGACCCGCAATGTTCCCGGCGATGGTGCCGGGCAGCATGATCGAACAAGGCCCACGATCGAATACGGACCGTGGTCATACTCGATGTATCAGCCGGTCAGGGCCGTGTGCAGGGCGCCGAGAGCAGCCGCTACGGAGGCCGTGCGGACAGCGTCGCGGTCGCCCGGCAGGTCGAGCGTGTGACAGGTTGTGCCGGTCGGGCCCGCCAAGCCGAGGTACACCCGGCCGGGTGCCACTCCGTCCTGCGGATCGGGTCCCGCGACCCCCGTCAGGCCGATGCCCCAGTCCGCAGTGCACACGGTCCGCGCGCCCTCGGCCAGGGCGATCGCCACGTCCGGGTGAACTGCGCCGTGCTTGGCGAGCAGGTCCGCCGGCACTCCGGCGAGGCGTGCTTTCAAATCTGTGGCATACACCACAAGACCACCTCGAACCACCGCACTGGAGCCCGGGACGGTCGTGAGCGTGGCCGTGACGAGTCCGGCGGTCAGCGACTCCGCTGTCGCGACGGTCTGGCGACGGGCGACGAGCAGCGCGACGACCTCGACGGCCGAGCTCACGTGACCGCCCGGCCGCGGACCCGCAGCCGGAAGGCCTGGAACACGTAGTCGACACCGGTGGCCACGGTCAGCACGATGGCTATCCCCATGACCACCCACCGGATCGGGTCGGACCATCCGGGCAGCGGCAGCAGGTACAGCACGATGCCGATGACCTGCACCAACGTCTTGGCCTTGCCGCCCCTGCTGGCCGGGATCACGCCGAATCGGATGACCCAGAACCGCAGCAGTGTGATGCCGACCTCGCGGACCGCGATCACGATCGTCACCCACCACGGCAGCTCACCGAGCAGGCTCAGGCCGATCAGCGCCGCCCCGGTGAGCGCCTTGTCCGCGATCGGGTCGGCGATCTTGCCGAAGTCGGTGACCAGACCCCTGCTGCGAGCGATGTTGCCGTCGAAGTGGTCGGTCAGGGACGCGATGGCGAACACCGCCGTGGCCACCAGCCGCCAGCCGACCTGGTGGCCGTCGCCGGCGAACAGGGCGACGAGAAAGACCGGGACGAGCACCAGCCGGGACACGGTCAGGACGTTCGCGACGTTGAGCAGCGGGACCGGGGGCGTGGCCGCCTGAGGATGCGCGGCACCGGCCGGACCCACAGCGTCCGACGGGCCCCCGGCCGGCGTTGTCATGCTGTCCTCGGCAGGACTTCGATCGGCCGCACCACCAGGTCCACACCCGCCGAGTCGACGACCTCGCAGCGCACCAGGTCACCGACCCGCAGCGCGTCGATCGTCAACTCGTCACCGTCGAGGAGCAGGCACTCGCCGTCCACCTCGGGTGCCTGGTGGGCCGCCCGGCCCGTGCAGTCGGTGTCGTCGTCGGCCAGCCGTTCGACGAGCACGTCGACGGTGTCGCCGACGCGGTCCTCGGCGCGTTGCGAGGTCAGCTCCTCGACCAGCGCGGAGATCATGGCGACACGTTCGGTGATGGTGTCGGCGTCCAGCTTGTCCGGCAGGCCCTCGGCCTCGGTGCCGTCCTCGTCGGAATACCCGAAAACGCCGACGGCGTCCAGGCGGGCCGCGGACAGGAACCGCACCAGCTCGGCCACGTCGTCGGAGGTCTCACCGGGGAAGCCGACGATCACGTTGGTGCGGATGCCCGCCGCCGGCGACAGGTCGCGGATGCGCTCGACCAGGTCGAGGAACGTGTCGGTGGAGCCGAACCGGCGCATCCGGCGCAGCACCGACTCGCTGGAGTGCTGGAAGGACAGGTCGAAGTAGTCGGCCACACCGGGCGTCGTGGCGATCGTCTCGACCAGCGTCGGCCGCGTCTCGGCGGGCTGCAGGTAGGACACGCGCACCCGGTCGATGCCGGGCACCGCTGCCAGCCTCGGCAGCAGCGCGGCCAGCGGATCCTGGGCGCCGGGCAGGTCCTTGCCGTAGGAGGTCGAGTTCTCGCTGACCAGGTACAACTCGCGCACGCCGTGCTCGGCCAGCCACGCGGCCTCGGCCAGCAGCTCCTCCGGCGTGCGGGAGACGAAGGCACCCCGGAACGACGGGATCGCGCAGAAGGAGCACCTGCGGTCGCACCCGGACGCGATCTTCAGCGGGGCCACCGGCGAGTCGTCGAGCCGGGCGCGCACCACGCGCGGACCCCAGCCGTGTCCGGGCACCGCGACCTGCTCAGCGGCGGCCGGGCGCTGCACGGGGGTGATCGGCAGCAGCGTGCGCCGGTCGACCGGCTTGTGTGCCTCGATCCGGCGGCCCGCGACGACGTCGTCCAGCCGCTCGTCGAGGGTCGCGTAGTGATCGAACCCGAGCACCGCCGCCGCTTCGGGCAGGCTCTCGGCCAGATCGGCGCCGTAACGCTCGGCCAGGCAGCCGACCGCGACCACTTTCGCCCCGCTGTCCGCGGCCGCCAGCAGTGTGTCCACCGAGTCCTTTTTGGCCGACTCCACGAAGCCGCAGGTATTCACCAGCACCACGTCGACGTCACCGTCGTCGTCGGCGCCATCGGCGACGTGGGTCCAGCCCTGCTGGCTCAGCCGACCTGCCAACTCCTCGGAGTCGACCTCGTTGCGCGCGCAGCCGAGGGTGAGCAGGGTGAAACGGCGACCAGTGGTGGGTGAGGACACCGAAACAGCGTAACCGGTCCGGTTCGATTCGCGGATTCACGAGTAGGTGGTGGTGGGCACTACCGCCCCGGCCGGGCTCTATCGTCGAACCGTGTGGTGGGGCCTGCTCGGTGCGTTCTCCGCGGCCGTCTGCTACGGCGTCGCGTCGGCGTTGCAGGCAGTGGCCGCCCGTGCCGCGCGCGATGACGGTGGTGGGCTCGACCCCCGGCTGCTGTTCCGGCTGCTGCGCCAGTGGCGCTACGTACTGGGCACCTGCTTCGACATCCTGGGCTTCGTCGCCCAGGCGGCCGCGCTGCGGGTGCTGCCGCTGTTCGTGGTGCAGGCGGCGCAGGCGGCGAGCATCGCGGTGACGGCGGTGCTGGCGGCGCGGTGGTTCCGGATGGCGCTGTCGCCCGTCGAGTGGACGTCGGTGGGTGCGGTGTGCGCGGGACTCGCGTTGCTCGGGTCGGCCGCGCAGAGCCAGGGCACGGGTCATGCCGCCACCGCGGTCCACTACGGGCTGCTGGCCGGTGCGCTCGTGCTCGGGGTGCTCGGCGTCGTGGCGGGCAGGCTGGCCGACCCGGTGCGGACCGTCATGCTGGGGCTGGTCGCGGGGCTCGCGTTCGGTGCCGTCGGCATGGGCGTACGCGTGCTGCCGGACCTGACGCCGCCGACGCTGGTGCGCGATCCGGCCACCTACGCCGCGATCATCGCGGGCATACTGGGAGCTTGGTGTTATGCCGCCGCACTGCAGCGAGGCAGTGTGGTCGCGGCGACCGCGATGGTGTTGATCGGCGAGACCGTGCCGCCCGCGGTGATCGGACTGCTGCTGCTGGGCGACCACACCCGACCGGGTTGGCTGCCGGTCGCGGTGAGCGGCTTCGTGGTGGCACTGGCCGGGGCACTCGCGCTGGCCAGATTCGGTGAGATCCGGGAACCAGCGGGGAACCCGGCCGTAGTGGGAGTCCAGGTTGAACAGTGACGACGCTGTGATCCGCAGAGCCACGACCGGCGACGTGCGGCGGATCAAGGCACTCGTCGACCAGTACGCGGGCCGCGTCCTGCTGGAGAAGGACCTCGTCACGCTGTACGAGGCGGTGCAGGAGTTCTGGGTCGCGGAGCTGGACGGCGAGATCGTCGGCTGCGGCGCGCTGCACGTGCTGTGGGAGGACCTGGCCGAGATCCGCACCGTCGCCGTGGCACCTCGGCTCGCGGGTCGCGGCATCGGGCACGCGGTGGTGACCCGGCTGATCGAACTGGCACGGGAACTCGGCCTGGCGAGGCTGTTCGTGCTGACCTTCGAGACGGACTTCTTCGGCCGCCACGACTTCGTCAAGATCGACGGCGCCCCGGTCAGCCAGCAGGTCTACGACGAGATGCGCCGCTCCGCCGACCGCGGCGTCGCCGAGTTCCTCGACCTGCCCTACGCCAAGCCCAACACCTTGGGCAACACCAGAATGCTGCTCGAACTCAGCGACGGCCCCTCGGGTACCTGATCTTCACGTTGCCCATCTTCGCCTTGCCGTAGACGCGCAGCACCGGCTGGCCGGGCACCGGTGGATCGGTGGCCTTGTTGACCACGCTGCCCATCGAGGTGTTCACCTCCATGAGCACCACACCCCAGCCGCGCGGCACGATCGCCACGATGTTGCCCATCCCGCAGGTCGCCCGCAGCGTCACCTCGGGGTGGCGGCAGGTGGCCTCGGTGAAGTCGATGGAGATGTTGCCCATCCCGCACTCGGCGGTGATGGTGGCAGGCACCTCCCAGTGGCCGCGGTGCGCCACGTTGCCGGACCCCGTCTGCAACACCAGCGGCAGCTCGGCGACCGGTTGCGTCGTCTGCTGCACGAACGGCAGGTCGGTCAGTACGCTGTTCAGCTCGCCCCGCACCTGGGCCGCCAGCGCCTTGTCGGTGCGCTCGGTGAACTCGTCCAGCGTGATCAACCCGAGCCCGACGGCCTTCTGCAACAGCCCGGCCACGTGCTCACGCTCGGCGTTCGACACCCGCAACCGACGCGGATCGATCTCAGCGGGCAACCGCCCGTCCCCATCCTCCACCACGGCTCACACCGTATCCGACAAACCCGCGCACCAAGGGTCCATCGGGCCCGGCGCCGAGCCCAGACGCCCTCGGCGACACCAGCATGCTGCTGAATTCTGCCTCAGGCGGGCGGCCGTTCGAACTTCGTGGCGAGGACCCATACCCCTGTTGCCGGGTTCCGCTCGTGCTCCGTGCCGGCGGCAGCCAACGCCTTCGCCCGGTCGATGGCCTGGCGCACCCCGGGCCGCAGTCTCTCGAAGGGCCCGGGGTCCTTGTCGTAACCGGCGATGTGCTTGGCCAGGCGGCGCCGCAACTGGTCGTAGCCCGTCATCGCGGCCGTGCACGCCTGGAAATGCAGCAGCAGCCAGACCTCGAAGCACGGGTTCGACACGGCCAGGCGGATGTCATTGCCCACGGCGAGCGGCACGGCGGCGGTCAGCTCGAAGTCATCGACATCGAAGACGCACCACACCTCGTCGAACGCATCGCGGTCGCGATCCCGGACCGACATGGCGAGTTCGATCAGGCCGACCGGGATACCCCGGCTTTGCGCACGATGATCTTCACTGCCGCATTTCGATAGCTCGCCCGCATGCCTTCGAAATAGGCCGGTTCCGTTGCCGCGCCACCACACACGACAAGGATCCGATCGGCCGGCCGCCGGAACGGACGGCGCCTGCTCTGTCGGTTCTCTCGTTTCGTCATTGGTCGCGCAAGGCCCTCGCGAACTCGTGTGCATCCAGCACCGGCACCGCGCCATAGCTGCCGCCGAGGTACCGCCGCTCGGTGTTCTCGCCGGTCCGCGGCTTGAAGTCGGTCAGCGGGTAGAGACTGCTCGCCCCAGCCGCGTCCTTCTCCACGAACCAGACCTGGTCCCTGGCCAGCACCTCTTCACCCAGCATCGTGCCGAGCAGGCTGGCGTCGTGCGTCGTGAAGATCAACTGTGCGCCACGGGGATTCGTCTCCGGGTCGCGGAAGAGGCCGACCAACCGCGTGGTCAACAGGGGATGCAGGCTCGCGTCGATCTCGTCCACGACGAGCACCTCACCCTCTCGCAGGACCGTAAGCACGACCAACAGCAGCTCCAGCCACGCCCGGGTGCCGTCCGACTCATCCTCCAGACCGAGTTGGAAACCTGGGACGCCGTGCTCGAATATCAGCTGCATGTCGTCTGGATCGTGCCCTCGTGCCCGGACGATGAGCTCGCTGATCCCGATGTCGGCGGCGGTGAGTAGCGCGACCAGCCGACCGCCATCTTCTGGCTGGTCGTTCCAGAAATCGCGCACCCGGCGCGCGAGTATGTGCTCTCGTGCCCTGGTTCGTGGGCGGCGGAAGCGGACACCGGATCGAAACCACCGGTAGATCGGCATCAACGGCTCGATATTGGATTGGGCAGCCACGCTGAGAAACAGCGCATTGGGCCGGGTCAGGTCCTCCAACACGTCGAGCTTGGCCTTGAGATCGGTCATCGTGCTGCCGATCGTCACGTGGTCGTCGGATCGCTCGAACAGCACCCGCTTCCGCTTGGCCGGATACGCGTAGAGCCACTCCTCCGTGATCCGGTCATTGCTCGCGGCGAAGCCGTAGGTGTGCCGGACGTCGTCGAGCAGTACGTCGACCACGAAGATCGACGGGTGATCCGCGCCAGCCGGGTCGAGGCGAAACGGTGTCCTCGGTACGCCGGCGTCCACGTCCCAGCGTTGGAAGGACTCACCCACGGCACGCCTTATGAACGACAAGCCGTCCAGGACGTTGGATTTGCCTGACGCGTTGGCGCCGAAGATCGCGATCACCGACAGCGCGGATTCGTCGCGGTCGTACGCGGGCAGGAGTGACAGCTCCTGCTCGGCACGGAAGGACCGGTGGTTACCCAGCCGGAAGCTGCGAAGCACGGTAATCACCCCCCTACGCCAGTCAGCGGCCTGTTTGTACCAGTAAACCGCACGAACTGGCGCCTGAGCATCTCCGGAGGAGGCTTTGGTGCTAGTGGTGTGTCCAGTAACCCTCACCGGGTAATTCCGGCCCCAGGCGGACACCTCGCGGCGTTGTCGTCTTGCGATGCGCCCACCTGGAACCGGAATTCCACCGGCTGGTTACCGGACACACCACTAGTAGTGCTTTGTTAGGTGTTGTTGACCAGGTGGTTCGGGTCGGCTGGTCGAGGAGGTATCGGTCGTCGGCAGGTATGACACATCCCGGTCCAGGCCACCAGCAGGACCTGGAGTGTGCGCAGGACGCCATAGAGAGTCAGGCCTGCGCAGGGACTTTTGGGGAGCGTCGCAGTTGGGTGCAGATGGCCTGGGCCACCGACGCGAGAGTGACATGACGATGCCACCCGATCCAGGAGCGACCCTCGAAATGGTCCAGGCCCAGGCCGTCTTTGAGTTCGCGGTAGTCATGCTCGATACGCCAGCGGATCTTCGCCAACCGCACCAGCACCCGCAGCGTGGTATCGGCGGGCAGCGTCGAAAGCCAGTAGTCGGTGGGCTCAGGCTCACCGGCTGGCCACTCGGCCAGCAGCCAGCACTCGGGCACGCTGCCATCACCGGCTCGGGGGATGTTGCGGTTGGCCGGCCGGATCCGCTGGGCGATGAACCGTGACCGCATGCTTGCGGTCGGGTTGCCCGCTGACTTGCGTGAGCCGTGCCGCCACACCACATACCGGCCCGCTGAGCGGCCCGTGCTCATCACCAGGGTCTTCAGGTCCACAGGCTTGTCGGGGTAGTGCGGCAGCGGTGGCCGGCCGTTCCCGGAATACGGTGGTGTCAGCGGCACCGCCGTGCCCAGGTGAGCGGTGGCGGTCGGGCGCACGGCCAGGACATACACCATTCCGCGTTCGGTCAGGCCTCGCCGGAACTCCTCGGCGTCACCGTAACCGGCATCGGCCACCACAGGGCGGCCCGGCACGCTCCAGTCACTGGTGAGTTCGTCGAGCATGTCCAGTGCCAGGCGCCATTTCTCCCGGTGCCGGATCTGCTCACCGATCCCGCTACGGGCCCGGCGGCGCCGGATCTCCTGCGCGGTGTCGGTGTCGGTGGTTTGGTGGTCGTCCCAGGACTCGGGCAGGAACAGGCGCCAGTCGATCGCGGCGGAGGCCCAGTCGGTGACCGCGTGGACGCTGACCCCGATCTGGCAGTTCCCGGTCTTGCCCAGCGCACCGCAGTACATCCTGGCCACGCCGGGTGAGTCCGCGCCGTCTTTGGGGAACCCGGTGTCATCGATGACCAGGGCGTGCGGGTTGACGAACTCCTGTGCCCAGACCGCGAGCCTGCGCCGGACCTCGACGTGGTCCCAGGTCGAGGAGGTGATGAACTGCTGTAACTGCTGGTGGTCGACTCCGAGCCGGGCAGCCATGGGCTGCATCGACTTCCGTTTGCCATCGGCCATCAGTCCCCGCAGGTACAACTCGCCCTTGGCTCGTTGGTCTCGACGTGGCAGACCATTGAGCATGCGGGCGGCGAACGCCTCTATCTCTGGCCGGACCTGGTCCATCTCCTCCGGGGTCACACGACAACAAGATCACAAGGAGTGAGCCACTCTCACACCGGATCTAACAAAGCACTACTAGTCCTCCGGCTCGTCGTCGGCCGCCGGGCCGCCGCCGCGCATGAGGTAGAGGACGTTCGCCAGTTCGTCCGGCTTGATGAGTACCTCGCGGGCCTTCGAGCCCTCCGACGGGCCGACCACGCCCCTCGTTTCCAGGAGGTCCATCAGGCGGCCCGCCTTCGCGAAGCCGACGCGCAGCTTGCGCTGCAGCATGGACGTGGAGCCGAACTGGCTGGTCACGATCAGCTCGGTGGCCTGGACCAGCAGTTCGAGGTCGTCGCCGATGTCGGCGTCGACCTCCTTCTTCTCGCCCTGCTTCGCGGCCGTCACGCCGTCGGTGTAGTCGGGCATCGCCTGGTCGCGGACGAAGCCGACGACGGCGGCGATCTCCTCGTCGGAGATGTACGCGCCCTGGACTCGCACCGGTCTCGACGCGCCCATCGGCAGGTACAGGCCATCGCCCATGCCGATCAGCTTCTCCGCGCCCGGCTGGTCGAGGATGACTCGGGAGTCGGTGAGCGACGACGTGGCGAACGCCAGCCGGGACGGCACGTTCGTCTTGATCAGGCCGGTGACGACGTCGACCGACGGCCGCTGCGTCGCCAGCACCAGGTGGATGCCTGCCGCACGGGCCTTCTGCGTGATGCGCACGATCGCGTCCTCGACGTCGCGCGGCGCGGTCATCATCAGGTCGGCCAGCTCGTCGACGATCGCCATGATGTACGGGTACGGCCGGTACTCGCGCTCACTGCCCGGCGGTGCGGTGATCTCGCCCGACTTGACCTTCCGGTTGAAGTCGTCGATGTGCCGGACCTTGTTGGCCTGCATGTCCTGATAGCGCTGCTCCATCTCCTCCACCAGCCAGGCCAGCGCTGCCGCCGCCTTCTTCGGCTGGGTGATGATGGGCGTGATCAGGTGCGGAATGCCCTCGTACGGCGTCAGTTCGACCATCTTCGGGTCGATCAGGATCATCCGGCACTCCTGCGGCGTCGCCCGCGACAGCAGCGACACCAGCATGGAGTTCACGAAGCTCGATTTGCCCGAACCGGTCGAGCCCGCGACCAGCAGGTGCGGCATCTTCGTCAGGTTGGCCGTGACGTAGTGGCCCTCGATGTCCTTGCCCAGCCCGATCACCATCGGGTGCGCGTCGGACGTGGCCCGCTGCGACTTGAGCACGTCGCCCAGCCGCACCATCTCGCGGTCGGAGTTGGGCACCTCGATGCCCACCGCCGACTTGCCGGGGATCGGCGCGAGCAGGCGGACGTTGTCGGTCGCGACCGCGTAGGCGATGTTCTTGGTCAGTGCGGTGATCTTCTCGACCTTGACGCCCGGACCCAGCTCGACCTCGTAGCGCGTCACTGTCGGGCCGCGGGTGAAGCCGGTGACCTGGGCGTCGACCGAGAACTGGTCGAGGACTCCGGTGATGGCCTCGATCATCGTGTCGTTGGCCTTGCTGCGCGCCTTCGGCGGGTCGCCTGCGGTGAGCAGGTCCGGCGACGGCAGTTGGTAGTCGCCATCGACGCTGCGAGGAGTCACCGGCGCGGCGGGCGCCGACTTCTCGGCCGGTTCCGCCGCGACGGGCGGCTTCCTGGGCCGCTTCGACGGCGCGGGCGGCGGTTCGTCCAGTGGCAGCTCGGGCTGTGCCGGCTCGGTGGCGTCCACGGCCGCCTGGCGGCGCCGGGACGGCTTGCGCAGCCGCACCGGTGCCTCGCCGCTGGGCTCCAGTTCGGGCACCGTGTCCCCGGCGGGGGATTCCTCGGTCGTCGGCTGACCGGACAGCGACCGCAGCCGGTTCGGGATCTCCCGCACCGCGGTCCCGGTGAACACGAGCGCCCCGTACGCCAGCACCAGGACCAGCAGCGGCGAGGCCACCCAACTGGTCAGGCCCTGCGCCAGGAAACCGCCCGCGAGATAGCCGATCGCGCCGCCGCCGTACATCCGCGCCGCGTTGGTCACCGGCTGGTGGTCGGCCAGGTGGAAGATGCCCAGCAGCGCCAGGGAGAACAGCAGCGCACCGATGACCAGCCGCGGCCGGGCCGCCGGATTGGGTTCCGAGCGCATCAGCACGATGCCCGCGATCAGCAGCACGGCCGGCAGCGGGATCGCGCCGTTGCCGATGGCGCTGCGAACGCCGAGGTTCACCCAGTGCCCGGCAGGTCCGCCGGCCTGGAACCACACGCCGAACGCCGAGATCACCGCGAGCGCGACCAGTACGAGCGCGACGCCGTCCCTGCGGTGCGCCGGGTCCAGTTCCTTGGTCCGGCTGATGGCCCGCACGACGCGGCCGACGCCCCTGGCCAGCAGCGTGAACGGGCCGGTGCCCGGTCGACGAGCAGGACGGGCGGGTGGTGCGGCGGGCTTGCGTTTGGCCGGTGGCCGGGTGCGGCTGGTCCCTGACCTGCTCGTGGAGCGCGTGCCGCTGCGGGTACGGCTCGTACCCCGCTTGGAAGACGACGTCCGGCTGGCCATGCCCCACACGGTAGTCGGCACCCCTCCAGCATCACCAGCACCAGCGGCAACACCGGTTGTGGGGCCGCCGATCAGACGTGCCATGCTGCTGTCCCATGGTTGCCCTGCGAACGGGTGTGAACGAGCCGACACGCCGTACGGCCGTCAGGTCGGCTCCACCGCTGTGGCAGGTGCTGATGTGGCTCAACCGGGGCTTCGTCGCCATGTGCGGGCGGCTGGAGATCACCGGTGCGCTGCCGCCCGACGCGGGTGATCGGTCGATCCTGCTGGCCGCCAACCACATCGGGGTATTCGACGCGTTCGTGCTGACCGCCGCGTGCCACCGGGCCGGTGTCGCGCCCCGGTTCCTGATCGCCGGCGGCATCATGGACGCGCCCGTGGTCGGCTGGGCGCTGCGCAACTCCGGGCACCTGCGGGTCGATCGGCGCAAGAGCACGGCGATCGAGGCCTTCCGCACCGCGGTGGCCACGCTGCGCGATGGCCGGGTCGCCGTGCTCGTCTACCCGGAGGGCCGGATCAGCCACGATCCCGGGTTGTGGCCAGAGCGCGGCAAGAGCGGGGTCGCGCGGCTGGCCTTGGCCGCGGGTGCCCCGGTGGTGCCGATCAGCCAGTGGGGAGCGCACGAGTCCGCCGTACTGGGGCACGGAGACCGTCGCCGGCTGGGCCGATCTCAAGCCGGTCCTGACGTCGTGGCTGCGCTCGCTGCCGCGCAGGCCGACGTTCCAGGTGCACTTCGGCGCACCCGTCGATCTGGCCGGGCTGTTCGCCGACAAACCCGGCGACGCGGTGAAGGCCCGTGACCGCATCATGCGCGCGATCACGGCAGGCATGCTGCCGCTGCGTCCGGACGAGCCGGACGAGCCCCGATTCCACGACCCGACGCGGCCCACCGACAGCCTGAGTCCCTGGAAGGGTTGCTGAGGGGCCCGGTAAGGGAGGCACACTGGCCGACGTGACCACCATCAGCGAAACACCAGTTACCTCACCGGGCCGGGGTACCGCGCTGATCGTGCTGTCGGCATGCTGTTTCGGCACGTCAGGCCCCCTGGCGAAGGCCGCGCTGAACGCCGGCCTGACGGCCGAGCAGGTGACCACGGCGCGGATCTGCCTCGGCGCGGTGATCCTGTTCGTCGGCACCGCGCTGTTGCGGCCGCGTGCGCTGCGGATCCGGCGGCGTGAGCTGCCAGCGCTGATCGCCTACGGCCTGGTCGGCGTCGCGGCCGTGCAGCTGTTGTCGTTCATCTCCGTGGCCCGGCTGCCGATCGGCATCGCGCTGTTGCTGGAGTACCTGTCCCCCGTGCTGGTCACGCTGTGGGTCAGGTTCGTCCGGGGGACCCCGCTGCACCGCGCGGTCTGGCTCGGCGTCGGCCTCGCGGTGACCGGTCTCGCGCTGGTCGCGCAGTTGTGGGACGGCCTGTCGCTGGACACCGTCGGCCTGGTCGCCGGCCTGGCCACGGCGGGCTGTTCGGCCGTGTACTTCCTGCTCGGCGAGCACAGCGTCGCCGCGAGCGACCCGGTCGGCATCACCGCATGGGGCCTGGTCATCGGGGCCGTCGCGATGAGCGTGCTGGCACCGCCGTGGTCCCTGACCGGCCTGGTCGGCACGCGGGCCGCGTTCGGGCCGTGGCACCCGCCGCTGTGGCAGCTGCTGCTGGCCATCGCGATCGTGTCGACGGTGGTGGCCTACGTGGCAGGCATGGCGTCGCTGCGGCACCTGCCCTCGTCGGTGGTCAGCGTGCTGTCGTTGATCGAGCCGGTCGTCGCGACGGCGCTGGCCTGGGCACTGCTCGGCCAGTCGCTGTCCGCGATCCAGGTGGCCGGCGGCGTCGTCCTGCTGACCGGGGCGCTGATCGTGCAGCTGACCAGCCGCCACCCGGTCACCAGTGAACCGGCTATACCGCGATCACCGTCGGCACGATCATCGGCCGCCGACGGTACGTCTCCGCGACCCACCGGCCGACCACCCGCCGCACCGCCTGCGCGATCCGATGCGGGTCGCTGATTCCCTCGACCTCGGTCCGGGACAGCTCCATCTCCACCAGCGGCACCACGGACTCCAGTGCCTTCGGGTCGTCGGAGAACCCACGTCCGGACACCGTCACCGGTGCCACCGCGCGGCCCGTCGTCGAGTCGACGGCGATGGTGATCGCGATGAAACCGCCCTCACCGAGCACCAGCCGGTCGGACAGGGTCGACTCGCCGACATCGCCGACGGACAGGCCGTCCACGTAGACGTGCCCGACCTCGACCCGGCCGGTGATACTCGCGACGCCGTCCACGAGGTCCACGACCACGCCGTCCTCGGCGATCACCACCCGGTCGGCAGGCACGCCGGTGCGCACCGCCAGCTCGGCATTGGCGCGCAGATGCCGCCACTCGCCGTGCACGGGCAGCACGTTCGACGGCCGCACCGCGTTGTAGAGGAACAGCAGCTCGCCCGCCGGCGCGTGGCCGGACACGTGCACCCGGGCGGTGCCCTGGTGCACCACGTGCGCGCCGAGCCGGGCCAGGCCGTTGACCACGCCGAACACCGATGTCTCGTTGCCGGGGATCAGCGAGCTGGCCAGCACGACGGTGTCGCCCGGCCGGATGTCGATCTGCCGGTGGTCGCCGCGGGCCATCCGGGACAGCGCGGACAGCGGCTCGCCCTGCGACCCGGTGGACACGAACACCGTGCTGTGGTCGGGCAGTTCGGTGGCCTCGTGCAGGTCGATGAGCAGGCCGTCCGGGATGTTGAGCAGGCCCAGGTCGGCCGCGATGGTCATGTTGCGCACCATCGAGCGCCCGACCAGCGCGACCTTGCGGCCGTGTGCGGCGGCCACGTCGAACACCTGCTGCACGCGGTGCACGTGGCTGGCGAAGCACGCCACGATGACCCGCTGCGTGGCGCGGCCGATCACGTTGTCCAGGACCGGGCCGATCTCCCGCTCGGAGGTCGCGAACCCGGGCACCTCGGCGTTGGTCGAGTCGACGCAGAACAGGTCGACGCCCTCGTCGCCCAGCCGGGAGAAGCCGGCCAGGTCGGTGAGCCTGCCGTCCAGCGGCAGCTGGTCCAGCTTGATGTCACCGGTGTGCAGCACCAGACCTGCCGGCGTGCGGATGGCCACCGCCAGCGCGTCCGGGATCGAGTGGTTGACCGCGAAGAACTCCAGGTCGAACTGGCCGGACTGGTGTCGCTGGCCCTCGGCGACCTCGATCAGCTTCGGGTTGAGCCGGTGCTCCTTCGACTTCGCGGCGACCAGCGCCAGCGTGAAGCGCGACCCGATCACGGGCACGTCCGGGCGCAGCCGCAGCAGGAACGGCACGGCACCGATGTGATCCTCGTGGCCGTGCGTGAGGACCACGGCGTCCACGTCGTCCAGGCGGTTCTCGATGGCCCGGAAGTCCGGCAGGATCAGGTCGACACCGGGTTGCTGGTCCTCCGGGAACAGCACACCGCAGTCCACGATCAGCAGCCGGTGGTCGTACTCGAACACCGTCATGTTGCGGCCGATCTCACCGATCCCACCGAGCGCGACCACCCGCAGCCCACCATCGGGCGCCGGCGGCGGCGGGGTCATGGGACCGGGACCGGGCGACGGAACGGGTTCGGTCATCGGCGGGCCGTCCCGGCGCTCGTGTGCGTGGTGGCAGGGATGTAGGCGGCCGTCGCGTCGGTGTGCGCGACGCGGGCCGCGGCAAGGTCGTCCCCCGCGTCGGCGGGCGCCGGTGCGGCCAGCGGCACGCCTGCCTCGGCCAGGTCGCTCGCGATCGCGGCGACCTGTTCCTCGGTGGCCGGTGGCAGTGGAAGTCGTGGATCGCCCGCGTCGATCCCGCACAGCCGCACGGCAGCCTTGCTGAAGATCACACCACCGACGCGGCTGAACGCGCGCAGTACCGGCAACAGTCCCTGGTGGACGGACCGCGCCTCGCCGACCCGGCCCTCGTCATAGGCGGTCACCAGTTCGCGCAGCCTGCCCGACACGACATGCGAGATCACGCTGACGAACCCGACCGCGCCCACGGACAGCCACGGCAGGTTCAGCGCGTCGTCACCGGAGTAGTAGGCCAGGTCGGTGCCGTCGATGACCTGGCTGCCCGCCAGCAGATCGCCCTTGGCGTCCTTGACGGCCACGATCCTGGGGTGCTCGGCCAGTCGGAACAGCGTGTCCACCTCGATCGGCACCACCGACCGCGGCGGGATGTCGTAGAGCATCATCGGCAGCCCGGTCGAATCGGCCACGGCCGTGAAGTGGGCCAGCAGACCGGCCTGCGGCGGCCGCGAGTAGTAGGGCGTGACCACGAGCAGGCCGTGCGCACCGGCCGCCTCGGCCTGCTGCGCCAATTCGATGGTGTGGGCCGTGCTGTAGGTGCCGACGGAGGCCACCACGGTGGCGCGGTCGCCCACGGCGCCCAGCACCGCGCGGATCAGCTCGGACTTCTCCTCGTCCGACGTGGTCGGTGACTCGCCCGTGGTGCCGCTGACCACCAGGCCGTCATTGCCCTGCGCCACCAGGTGGTCGGCGAGTTGAGCCGCCCGGTCCAGGTCGAGGGCGCCATCCCGGTCGAACGGGGTGATCATCGCTGTGAGAACCCGGCCGAAAGGCCTGCCGGGCGCTGCCGTGGGACACGCGGTCATGGTGTGACGCTACCTCGTCGCAGTCGACAGTTCCGCCGTGCCCGGCCCGGACCAGGCGACGAGAAACAGCCGGGTCAGTGGTGTGGCTCGCGCTGGATGAGCAGCGCCACGACCTTCGTCAGCTCGTCGCACGGCGGCCCGTACGCCTTCGTGGGGTCGGTGACGGCGGCCGCGATGGTCGCGCCGTCCCAGGATGTGTCGCCACCGCAGGTCCTGCCCTGGTCGTTGACATAGACGGTGCGACCGCCCTGCTGGTACTGGGCGGCTCGCCGCGTCGGCCGGCCCGCCAGGTACGCGATGGTGACCTCGATGAAGGACGAGTTGTCCTGGATCCGCGCGAACTGCTCGGCGTCGTCGCCTGCGCAGGACAGGCTGCCACTGACGGTCTTGTCGTCGTCGCAGGTGGGGTTCGGCAGCGGGGTGTAGCCCGCGTCGAACTCCTGCGTGACCCACGCGCACGAGGCGACAGCGCCTTGGATCGTGCCGGTCCTGCTCGGGCCGGCGGCCTTCTCGTTGCCCGGATAACCCAGGTCGTGCCAGGTCAACAGTGAGCACAGATCGGTGCGCGTGGTCGAGGGCGGCGCGCTGCTCGGGGTCGGCGCACCGGTCGACGGCACCATTCGGCTGCCGGCTGCCGTGCCCACCTGCCCTTCGACCGTGGAGGTGCAGCCGGCCAGGAGTGCGGCACCGCCGATCACAGCCACGACGAGGCGCTTCACTCCCCGATGACCGGCGGTGCGGTGAGCTGATCGGCGCCGAAGATGCCCTGATCGGTCTCCACCAGCCAGGACGGCCGCTTGTGCTCGGCGTCCTCCTTGCCGCGCCGGCCACGACCGGCACCCATGCCACCAGCACCACCGCCGGCTCCGCGAGCCCCGAACCGCTCGGCCATCCCGGCCTCCTCGGCACCGGCTCCGGCACCGGCACCCGTGCCGGACCGGGCACTCTCGCCCGCGCCGGTCTCCCCGGCCGCTCCGCCGAAGCCACGCCCGGCACCGCCGATGCCACCCGACCCGGCGGCACCTCCCGGGCCACCGAAACCGGCGCCGATCCCCGGCAGGAAACCGCCGCCGCCAGGAAACCGCCCACCGGGCAGACCTGAGCCGGGCAGACCGCCCCCCGGCAGGCCCGCACCGGGCAGCCCGGTGTCCGACGTGGGCGGGGCGAAGGTGGTGCTGGACGTCGTCGTCGTCTGCGGGCCCGTACCGGGCGGCAGCGTCGAAGTCGAGGAGGTGTGGTTGCCCGAGCCGGGGACGAGATGGGACGGCGAGCCGATCAGGCCCGGTCCACCCGAGCCCGGCGCGGTCGGACCGCCGCCACCCGGTCCCGGACCGCCGCCACCCGGCAGCGTCGGCATCGGCGTCGACGGCGGGCCACCGGGATCGACCGCCTTCGGCGCGGGCGCGAACGCAGGCATGCTCGCGGAGGTCTGCGCCACGGTCTGGTCGTACTGCTGGACGACGTGCGCGGCCTGCTGGTGGGCGGCCTGCTGGGCGGTCGCCAGGGCGTGGTCCTTCGCGGCCTGCTTGCCGTACTGGATCGGGTCGGTGATGGTCTGGAGCTGCTGCTGGGCCGCCTGCGGGTCGTAGGGCGGCTTGGGCGGCGGCGGCACGGTGTTCTTGGCGTCGGTCAACGCCTCCGCCTGCCGCGCGGTGAGCACACCGGCCAGCTGAGCCGACTGCCCGGCCGCACCGGACTGGTTGCCCAGCGTCGCGATCGACTGCCGTGCGTGCTCGGCGGCCTTGCCGGTCCACGAGACCTCTGTGCTGGCAATGGCTTTCGCGACCGTGGACTGCAACGCCGCGAGCTTGTTGCCGATACCCAGCCACGTGTCGCTGACGGTGGTCACGGCGCCCGGATCCACGCCCTGAGTCACGCTTTCGTACAGCGTCTCGTGCGGAATGCCCTGGTAGACGGGGTTCGCCGGGGGCGGCGCACTGCGCAGGTCCAGCCCCTGCTTGAGCGCCTTCGCCGTCGAGCCGAGTTGGCTGTCGACCTCGTGGGACCCGCTGACCAGGTGCACGATCGCGCCGATCAACGGCCCGTGCTGGGCCCGGTCGTGCTGGGCGACGCTGTCGTCGACCTGGTTGAGGCCGGCCACGTTGCCCTGGTAGTGGTGCAGGCCATAGTGCCCGTAGGCGGCGCTCGTCTGCTTCGCCGTCGGCTGTGTGCTGCCGGACACCGGCGTGGGTGCGGGCCCGTGGTGGTCGCTCATGTCTTCCCCTACGGCAGCGTCGGTGCGACGGGATCGGTCAGGTCACTGTCCACTCGCGACGGAGCGCTCAGTCGTTGCCCGCATCGCCGATGTTGGCCGCGTTGCCCTGGTCGGTGTCCTGGTAGTTGTGGATCGACTTCTGGATCGCCTGGTGCGCGGCAGCGAGATCCTGCTGGAGCTTGCGCAGCACGGGAATCGCGCCCTGCGAGGGATCGCTGGCGATCGTGGCGAGGAACGGTTTGAACACCGCCGCGTTCGGAGTGGATCCGAGGGCGGGCTGGTGTTCCAGAGAGGACGAGTTCGCCAGGGCCGTGGCGACCTCGGTGGACAGATCGCTGATCGCGTCCAGCAGCGGTTGGCCGCCGTTCTCGCTGATAGCGAAGCCTTCGTCGGCCGCCGCGACGATGCCGCTGACCGCCGAGCCGATGCCCCCGAACGCCCCTTCGTTACCGCCACCGCCGTCGGCCACCAACATCCCGAGTCGACCTCCCTGTCGTGCGCAGGCCCAGCGCGGGCCCACGGTAACAAGACGCACCCGATGGGCTGGTCGGTTCCATGAACGCGTGAATCAGTTCGCCAACTCCACCAGGCGGGCCAGCGTGTGCTCGAATCTGCCCAGGTCAGCCGGCGAATACGTGATGTGGTTGCGACCGTCCGGCCCGACCGTCGGCAGCACCGCGTACCGGCCCTGGTCGGTGTCCAGCCAGCTCATGGTGAGCGGCTCGCTCTCCCGGCCGTGCCGGTCGCGCGCGGTGACCGTGAGGTAGCCGCTGCCCGACCGCTCGCGGCGCATGATCTCGTCCACGATGGCGAGTTGGTTGGTGGCCGAGTTCGTGGGCGCCCGCACGGCCTGCAGGTATCGACGGTCGGACAGGTCCTCGTCGCGCCGGTGCCTGCCCGACGCCACGGGCTCGGCCACGGTGATCGTGACCGACCGCCCGGGGCCCGGCCGCGCCTGGGGCAACAGGCCGGCCACCGCCCGGACCAGCGACGCGGGCCGCACCGGGTCGAACGCGACGAACTGGCCGTGCTGCACCGCGAGCACTCCTGACCGGCCGTCGGTCACCGCCCGCGCGCACAGGCCCTCGCCGTCCGCGGTGCCGACGACCGCGACGGCCAGCGTGCCCCGCGCGAACAGGCCGAGCAGGTCCTCCAGGTCGGGCGTGAACCGTCTGCCTTCGATCAGGCCCTTCTCGGTGAGCGTCTCGTGCGCCGCACCGATCAACCGGCGGCGATCCTCGACCAGTTTCCCGTGCACCGGGAACACGAACGGGAACGGCCGCACGTCCAAGCCCAGTGCGTCACCGATCACGTCCAGTTCCAGCAAGGTGCAGTCGAACCCGCGCACCACTCGTGCCCTCCGCATCGCGGCGCCACCATTCGAAGCGGTCACGATATCCGAATGGTCCGACCTCGCGGGACGGTTTCGGCAGGCCGGTTCAGAACGCGCGATCGAGGCCCTTGACGACCGCGACGGCCTTCGGGTCGCCGTCGAAGGTCAGGCGCACGGCGGAGCGACCGAAGATGTGCAGCAGTACCTCGCCCGGCTCACCGGTGATCGTCACGGTGTTCGGGCCACGCTTGACCGTGACCTCTTCGCCGCCGGTTCGGTGCAGCACCACGCCGACCGGGCTGCGCCGGTAGGTCAGCCGCCCCACCATGCGCGCGGCCTTCCACAGTGCCTCGTCCCGCTGCGGCTCGGGCGGCCTGGGCTCCCAGTCCGGCCGGCCGCGGCGCACGTCCTCGTGGTGCACGAAGTACTCGGCTCCGTTGATCAGCTCGTTCAGCGCGGGCAGCCGGAACGGTGACCACACGGGCGGTCCGGTCCGGACCAATTCGACCAGCTCCGCCCACGGCCGTGCCGCGAGCTTGTCCTGCACCCGCTCCGTGTAGGGAGCGACGGCCTTGATCTGGATACCGGCAGCCGCGTCCGGCCTGCGGTCGCGAAGCACCAGGTGGGCGGCGAGATCCTTGGCCTGCCAGCCGTCGCACAGCGTCGGCACATCGGGACCGAGTTCGTCGAACAGATCACTCACCGCGCGCCGCTCATCAGCCGCCATGCCCATGCTCGTCACGGTACCCGGCGGTAGGGCCCCATGGTGCGCGAAGTGAGCCAGTGGCGCGTCCAGTAACCCTCGCCGGGTAATTCCGGCATGGTTACCGGGCACACCACTAGATCTGCTCGACGACGTGGCCCGCGTCGCGCAACGCGTCGACGGCCCTGACCAGGTCGTCGGCCTTGACCAGCAGATGATCGGTGTCGAAAGTGGACAATGCGAACAGCGGTACGCCCGCGGCAGCGAGGGCACTGGACAGTGCGGCCATGATGCCGGTCAGCGTGAACTCGAACGGCCCGGCGGCGGTCAGCAGCCGCCAGCCACTCGCCGCCTGGTCTGCCGGGACCGCGAACTCTTCCGGACACACCACGGTCAGCTCGTCCGGGGTCCTCGTCACGGACACCAGCCCATCGATCCGCGCGTCCAGCACACCCGCGGGCACGTCCGCGTCCCCGGCGAACCGCAGCACCGAGTACCTGCCGGGGCGGACGCGGACGGTCAGCTTGCGCACCGCGCTCAGTCCTCGGCCACGAACGGGCTCGCCGCCACCTCGGTACCGTCGGGCTGGGTGGTGATGGTGAAGTCGCCGAACACGTTCTGCGCGGCCTTCTGCAGCTGCCGCAGGCATTCCACGGCCAGCGAACGGATCTCCACGTCGGCTTGCTCGGTCGCGCGCATCGCGACGAAGTGCCGCCAGGCGCGATAGTTGCCGCTGACCACGATCCGCGTCTCGGTCGCGTTGGGCAGCACGGCCCTGGCGGCCTGGCGGGCCTGCTTGCGGCGCAGCGTCGGGTTCGGCTCGTCGGCGAACCGCTGCTCAAGGCCGACCAGTAAATCGTTGTACGCCTGCAGGCTCGCGTCGGCCGCGGCCTGGAACCTCTCGTGCAGCACCGGGTCGGACGCGATGACCTCGGGCTCGACCATCATCGCCCGCTTCTCCGGCACATACCGTTGGGAGAGCTGCGAGTACGAGAAGTGGCGGTGCCGGATCAGCTCGTGGGTCAGGGAACGGGATATCCCGGTGATGTAGAAGGTGACCGAGCCGTGCTCCAGCACGGACAGGTGGTTCACCTCCAGGATGTGCCGCAGGTAGCCCGCGTTCGTCGCCGTGCTCGGGTTCGGCTTCTTCCACGATTGGTAACAGGCACGTCCCGCGAACTCGGCCAACGCCTCACCACCGTCGGAATCGGTTGTCCATGGGACGTCGGCCGGCGGGAAGAACTCCGTCTTCCCGATGAGCACCACCTTGGGCGACACCGTGTCCGTCACAGTCCCACTCCCCTCCTGGTCCGCTGCCCGGCCAGCCTAACCGCCACGTGCCACAGGATGGCCGGACGCCCGGATGACATCACAGTGCCACACTCGTGACAGCAGCCCTGACAGCGCAGCGGCGTCACCTTGCCCTTGACTGATGTCATCTGTGACGTCATGATGGCGTCATGGACCTCAGCCCTTACGTCTCCGCTCTGCGGGACAGCCTGACCACCGCGGCCGCCGCAGGCGACGCCCAGACCAGGACCACGGCCGGCGTGCTGGCCGCCGCGATCGAGCCCGCCGCCCGGCTGGCCATCATGAACGCCCTGTCCGACCTGGCAGGCGAGGTCACGCTCGCCCTCGACGACCGTGTCGTCGAAGTGCGGCTCGCCGGTCAGGACGTACAAGTCGTGGTGAGCGGCACACCGAACGACGAGCACGAACCGACCGACGAACCACCACCCGCGACCGATCCGAACGGTGACATCAGCCGGATCACGGTGCGGCTGCTGGAGGAACTCAAGACCAAGGCCGAGCAGGCGGCGTCCGCTCGGGGAGTGTCACTCAACGCGTTCGTCTCCCAGGCGGTCCAAGGTGCCCTGCACGAGCGCAGGGGCCGGGGGCACACCGGGCCGTGGGGTGGCGGCAACCCATGGGACCGCAACTGGGGCCAGTGGGCGGGCCAGGCGGGTCCGTTCGGCGACGACGGCAAGCGCGACGACAACGACCGGCCGGGTCGCGGCGGGCGGGGTTCGTCCCGCGTGCGCGGCTGGGTCGAAGGCTGACCGGGGAGAAGCGGTGTTCACTGCCATGACTGACGACGTGATGAACGACGACGTGATGAACGACGACGTGATGGACGACGATGTGACGAACGACGACGGCGTGACCGACGAGATCGTCCGCAGAGAGAACTTCGACGCGGAGGGCCCGCTGGAGATCGACGTGTCCCTTGGCGCGGGCAAAGTGACCGTGGCGCTGGTCGAGGGACCGGGCGCGAGCGTGGAACTGCGCTACGACGAGAGCGCGGCCAACCCGTGGCTGGCCGGCCTGTCCAGCATGCTCAACTGGTTCGGCGGCCAGTTCGGTGAGAGTTCGGACGAGGCCAAGGTGGCCATCGTCCGGGACTCGCGGGTCGACCTGGTCGGCAAGCGGTTGCTGGTGCACGCGCCGAAGCGGTTGCACATGATCCCGCTCGCGGTGACCGTGCGGGCACCGGCCGGTTCGCACCTCGCGCTGAACGCGGGCGGGGCCGACATGACCGTCACCGGCCCCGCGGGCCGGGTCAACCTGCACACCGGTTCGGGCACCGTGCGGATCGACCGCGCGGACGGCCAGGCCGAGATCCACTCCGGTTCCGGTGCGCTGCGGCTCGGCCCGATGCTGGGCGGCCTCAAGGCACGCAGCGGCAGCGGCGAGATCGAGGTGTCGTCGGTCGGCGGGGCGAGCACCCTCGTCACCGGCAGCGGCGACGTGTGGCTGGGCGCGGTGCAGAGCGACGTCCAGGTCCGCACCGGCAGCGGTGACCTCACGGTGGCCGACGCGGCGTGCGGCCGGATCGAGCTGGTCACGGGCTCCGGCGAGATCCGGGTCGGCGTCCGGTCCGGCACCCGGGCGCTGGTCGACCTGAAGTCGGGCTCCGGCCAGGCCCGCAGTGAGTTGGCCGTGTCCGACCAGCCGCCCGCCGAGGCTTCGAAGCTGGAGCTGCGCGGCCGGACCGGCTCGGGCAACGTGGTGGTGACGACCGCCGTCGGCTGACGGCGGGCAACGAGGGGATGCGGGGACCGGCGCGGTCTGGGAGGACATCGCACCGGTCGGGGGAACGGCCGCGACACCTGGGGAGGAGTCGCGACCGGAGTCAGCGTGGCGCCTGGGGAGGAGCCACCGCTGATCGGAAGACCGGCACGGCACCTGGGGAGGACCGCCGTCGCCGGAGGCAGAAAACCGGTGACCAGCACCGGACAGGGAAACCGGCACGGCACCTGGGGAGGATCGCCGTCGCCGGTACGGGGGAACCGGCCGCGACCGGACATCGCGACCGGCCCGGGGATCAGTGCGGCAGAGGGCACAGCCGCTGCTGACCGGGGAAATGCGCGGTCCCCCAGCCGCGCGCGGGAGGGATGGCGATCGCCATCCCTCCCGCTCTGGCTGTGGACCCGTTGCCCGCAGGACGCCGTCCGGCGCGTCCGCCGACGAAGCCGGCCATCCACCTGACCGGCCAAGTCGGTGCCCGTCAGCGGACCGCCAGTGCCAGTGGCTTCGCCAGGTCGCCCTTCGCGCCCACGGCGACCCCGGACAGGCCCAGCCACTCGGCCATCGTGGCCAACTCAGCGGCCAGTTCCACCACGACCCGGCCCACGTCCACACCCGGCTCGGCGAACGCGCCCGGCACGCGGAGTACGCCCGCCGCTCGGTCGGCCTTCAGGTCGACCCGGGCCACCAGGGCGTCACCCAGCAGGAACGGATACACGTAGTACCCGTACACGCGCTTGGGCTCCGGCACGTAGATCTCGATGCGGTAGTGGAAGTCGAACAGCGCCTCGGTCCGCTCCCGTCGCCACACCACCGGGTCGAACGGGCACAGCAGCGCCCGCGCCGACACCGAGCGCGGTGCCTTCGCGGCCAGGTGCCGGTACGCGGGCGCCCGCCAGCCGCGTACCTCCGTCGGGATCAGCGTGCCCGCGTCGACCAGCTCGGCGACGGCCTGTTTCGAGCCTTGCGGTGAGGTCCGGTAGTAGTCGCGCAGCTCCGGTTCGGTCGCCACGCCCAGCGCGATCGCGGCCTTCTCGGTCAGCTGGCGGACGGCGTCGTCCTCGTCGATCACCCTGCCCAGCACATCCGGCGGCAGCACCCGCTCGGACAGGTCGTAGAGCCGCTCGAAGCCGCGCCGGGTGCCAGTGGTCAGTTCGCCGGCGGCGAACAGGTACTCGCAGGCCCGCTTCACGTCCGACCGGTTCCACCAGCCGCCGCGCGCTTTCGGCCGCCCACCGCCCAACTCGTCCTCGATCGCGCCCGCACCCAGCGGGCCCCGCTCCTTGACGACGCTGAGCACGTCGGCCAGCAACGTCGGTTGCTCACGCAGCCCGGCGAACCAGCCCTCGGCACCCGCCGCGTTGCGCCGCATCCGCCCACGCAGCAGCGGCCAGTCCGCCACCGGGAGCAGGCTCGCGACGTGCGCCCAGTACTCGACCAGCATCCTGGGCTTGCGTGGCGTGTCCGTCCACGCGGCGTCCTCGAGCAGGGACATCGGGTAGCTGCCGAGCCGGCTGAACACCGGCATGTAGTGCGCGCGGACAGCGACGTTGACCGAGTCCAGCTGCAGCACCTGCGTGCGGGAGAGCACCTTCGCCAGGTGCTTGCGGGTCGGCGTCGACGTCGGACGCCGCTCGGCGAAGCCCTGTGCCGCGAGGGCGACCCGCCGCGCGACCGCCACGCTCATGGTGTCCACCCGCGACATGCTGCCAGCCGCCACCGACAGCGCACGCGTTAAGGTCGCGCCGTGGCGATCGCCTCAGTCCGGCCCGCGGCCCGCGAGGACATCGCGGACGTGGTCCGCATCCAGCTCGAGACCTGGCAGGTGGCCTACGCCGACCTGCTACCCCCTGACGTGCTCGCCGGCCTGGACGCCGAGCAAGCCGCGCTGACCTGGACCGAGGCCCTGGCCACGGCCCAGGTGTTCGTGGCGACGGAAGGCGAGTGGACCGTCGGCTTCTGCGCGGCAGGCCCCGCGCCGGAACCCGAACTGGCCGACGCCGAGGGCGCGCTGCCCGAGGACGCGGCGACGGTCGGCCTGATCAGCACACTGCTGGTGGAACCGCGCTGGGGCAGGCGCGGGCACGGCGGCCGGTTGCTGGCCACCGCCGCCCAGGCGCTGCGGGCAGGCGGTAGCACGCGCGCCATCACGTGGGTGCCCGAACGGGACGAGGCATCGCGGAAGTTCTACGGCCGCGCGGGCTGGGGAGCCGACGGCACGGCCCGCACGCTGGACGCCGGTGGCCGCCCGCTACGCGAGATCCGGCTGTCCGGGACCGTGGAGCTGACCCTCGTCGACTAGCCGCAACGCGTGCCGCATGGTCTCCCGCGCGCGCCGCCGGTCCCCCGCCAGGTCGTAGGCGTACGCGAGCCGGTACCAGCGCCGCCAGTCCTCGGGCGCCGCGTCCACCTCGGCCTTGCGTTCGTCGAACCACACGTCCGCCGCGTCGCGGTCCACCCGGCCGGACGGCCTGCGCGGCAGGCCGGACGCGTCCGGCAGGGTGCCTTCGCCGGCGAGCCTGCGGGCCAGCTTCTCCACCCGCGCACCGAAGCGCAGGTTCACCACGGCGATCCACGCGCCGACCACCGGCAGCAGCAACACGGCGACGCCGAGCCCGATGCCGACGCCCGTGCCGGTCTGGATCAGCCACACGGCACGCTCGCCGAGCAGTACGAAGTAGACCGCCAGGACGGCGGTCAGAATGATGGCGGTGGTGCGCGCCTTCACAGGTCCAGCAAGGCTTCCAGGCCGACCGTCAGCCCAGGATGATCCATGATGGACCGCACGGCGAGCAGCACACCGGGCATGAACGAGCTGCGGTCCAGCGAGTCGTGCCGGATGGTCAGCGTCTCGCCCTCGGTGCCGAACAGCACCTCCTGGTGCGCCACGAGACCGGCCAGCCGCACCGAGTGCACGCGCACCCCGTCGACGTCAGCGCCACGCGCACCGTCCAGCGCCGTCGTGGTGGCGTCCGGCATGGCGTCCAGCCCAGCCGTCGCCCGTGCCTGCGCGATCAGCTCCGCGGTGCGAGCCGCGGTGCCCGACGGCGCGTCCACCTTGCGCGGGTGGTGCAGTTCGATGATCTCGACCGAGTCGTAGAAGCGGGCCGCGACCTGCGCGAACCGCATGGACAGCACGGCGCCGATGGCGAAGTTCGGCGCGACCAGCACGCCCAGCTCCGGCTTGCCGGCCAGCCAGCCGCGCAGCGTGGCCAGCCGCGCTTCGTCGAACCCGGTCGTGCCGACCACGGCGTGGATGCCCCGGTCGACGCAGAACCGCAGGTTGTCCATGACCACGTGGGGCTGCGTGAAGTCGACGACCACTTCGGCGGCCTCGAGGTCCGACATCCGGTCGCCCGCGTCGATCGTGGCGACGACCCGCAGGCCGGCCGCCGCCTCGACCGCACGGCACACCTGGGCACCCATCCGGCCGCGAGCGCCGAGCACGCCGACCCGGATCGGATCGTCAGCGGACCGGACCGGACGGTCCGTGGGCGGCGTGGTCATCGGAGATCACCCCTGTAGCTGGGCGGGCAGGTCGTCCGGGTGAGCGTACGGCCCGACCACGGCGGTCGCGAAGGGCCTGCGCAGCAGGAGATCCGCGAGTTCGGCCACATCGGCCGAGGTGACCGCCTCGATCCTGGCCAGCGTGCTCTCCACCGTGAGGTGGTCGGCGTAGTTGAGCTCTCCCTTGCCGATCCGCGACATCCGCGCACCGGAGTCCTCCAGGCCGAGCACGAGCCCGCCGCGCAGCTGACCCTTACCCCTGGCCACCTCGGCGTCGGTCAGCCCGTGCGCGGCGACGTCGGACAGCACGGTGCGCAGCACGTCGGCCACGTCACCGAGCCGGTCGGGTTGCGCGCCCGCGTAGAACGACAGCATTCCGGTGTCCGCATAGGACGAGACGGCCGAGTAGACCTGGTACGCCAGCCCGCGCCGCTCCCGCACCTCCTGGAACAGCCGGGAACTCATCCCGCCGCCCAGGGCCGCGTTCAGCACGCCGAGGGTGAACCGACGAGGGTCGTGCCGGTCCAGGGCCCGCACCCCGAGCATCAGGTGGGCCTGCTCGGTGTCGTCGGTCCGCAGTTCCAGCCGGGGCGCGGCGAGCCGTAGCCTGCCGGCGCGCGGTGTCATCGGAGTGGCCACCGCGTCACCGAGGCGGTCGGCCAGCGACTTGCGGGCCAGCCGCAGCACGTCCCGGTGCGTCACATTGCCCGCCACCGCGAGCACCATGCGCTGCGGTTGGTAGCGGCGACGGTAGAAACCGCGCAACGCGGCCCGGCTCAGCCCGGTGATCGACTCCTCGGAGCCCAGCACCGAGCGGCCCAGCGGGTGGTCGCCCATCATCGCGGTGCAGAACGCCTCCTGGAGGAGATCCTCCGGGTCGTCGTCGCGCATCGCGATCTCCTCCAGCACGACGTCGCGTTCCACGTCGAAGTCGTGCTGACCCATGGTGGCGAAGAAGACCACGTCCGCGAGCAGGTCGATGGCCAGCGGCAGGTCGCTGTCCAGCGCGTGCACGAAGTAGCAGGTGTGTTCCTTGGCGGTGAACGCGTTCAGCTCACCGCCGACGGCGTCGATCTCCTCGGCGATCTGTGCCGCCGACCGCCGACCGGTGCCCTTGAACAGCAGGTGTTCCAGGAAATGGGCGGCACCGGCGACGCTGGGCTGTTCGTCCCGCGAGCCGACACCCACCCAGATGCCGACCGCTGCCGACCGCACGCCAGGGACGTGCTCGGTGATGACACGCAGACCACCGGGTAGGACGGTGCGGGCCACAACGTGGCCCGCACCGTCCCGTTCCAGCACCTTCGTGGTGCCTGGCGCCTGTGGCTGGCCCTGCGGTCTGACCTGGTGCAGGTGCCGAGCCGGCGCTGACCGCTTAGTCACCGCGTCGCCGGCTCCGGGGCCGCGGCGGCCGCGTCGGTGGCAGGCGCGTCGGTGGCAGGCACATCCGCGGCAGGCGCGTCGGTGGTGCCTTCCTTGTCGGCCACCACGACCAGGCTGATCTTGCCGCGCTGGTCGATGTCGGCGATCTCCACCTGGAGCTTGTCGCCGACCTTCACGACGTCCTCGACCTTGCCGATCCGCTTGCCGTTGCCCAGCTTCGAGATGTGCACGAGGCCGTCCTTGCCCGGCAGCAGCGAGACGAACGCGCCGTACGCGGCCGTCTTCACGACCGTGCCGAGGAACCGCTCGCCGACCTTGGGCAGCTGCGGGTTCGCGATGGCGTTGATCATGCCGATCGCCGCCTCCGCCTTGGGGCCGTCGTTGGCGCCGATGTAGATGGTGCCGTCGTCCTCGATCGAGATGTCGGCACCGGTCTCGTCGGTGATCGACTTGATCATCTTGCCCTTCGGGCCGATGACCTCACCGATCTTGTCCACCGGGATGTGGATCGACGTGACGCGCGGGGCGTACGGGCTCATCTCGTCCGGGCGGTCGATGGCCTCGGCCATGACCTCCAGGATGGTCAGCCGCGCGTCGCGCGCCTGGCCGAGCGCCTGGCCCAGCACCTCGGACGGGATCCCGTCCAGCTTGGTGTCCAGCTGCAGCGCCGTGACGAACTCCGTGGTGCCCGCGACCTTGAAGTCCATGTCGCCGAACGCGTCCTCGGCACCGAGGATGTCCGTGATGGCCACGTACTCGGTCTTGCCGTCCACCTGGTCGGACACCAGGCCCATCGCGATACCCGACACCGGGGCCTTCAGCGGCACACCGGCGTTGAGCAGCGACATCGTGGACGCGCAGACCGAGCCCATGGACGTCGAGCCGTTGGAGCTGAGCGCCTCCGACACCTGACGGATGGCGTACGGGAACTCCTCGCGCTTGGGCAGCACCGGCAGCAGCGCCCGCTCGGCGAGCATGCCGTGGCCGATCTCGCGCCGCTTCGGCGAACCCACCCGGCCGGTCTCACCGGTCGAGTAGGGCGGGAAGTTGTAGTGGTGCAGGTACCGCTTGGAGGTCTCCGGCGCCAGCGTGTCCAGCGTCTGCTCCATGCGCAGCATGTTCAGCGTGGTGACGCCGAGGATCTGCGTCTCGCCGCGCTCGAACAGCGCCGAGCCGTGCGCCCTCGGGACCACGGCGACCTCGGCGGACAGCTGCCGGATGTCGGTGATGCCGCGGCCGTCCATGCGCACCTTGTCCCGCAGGATGCGACGGCGGACCAGCTTCTTGGTCAGCGCCCGGAACGCGGCACCGATCTCCTTCTCGCGGCCCTCGAACGGGGTGCCCTCACCGGCGCCGACGCGCTCCAGGCACAGGGCCTTCACCTCGTCGATCCGGCTCTCGCGCTCCTGCTTGCCCGCGATCGTCAGGGCCTGGCCGAGCTCGTCGCTCGCCGCGGCCTCGACGGCCTCGAACGCGTCCGGCTGGTAGGCCGGGAACGTCGGGAACTCGGCGGTGGCCTTCGCGGCGGCCGCGGCCAGCTGCGCCTGCGCCTCGCACAGCGCCCGGATGAACGGCTTCGCCGCCTCCAGACCCTGCGCCACGACCTGCTCGGTGGGCGCCTGCGCGCCGTTCGCGATCAGGTCGCCCATCTGCGCGGTGCCCTCGGCCTCGACCATCATGATCGCGACGTCGTCACCGACGACCCGACCGGCGATGGCGATGTCGAACACCGCGTTCTTCGACTGCTCCCGCGTCGGGAACGCCACCCACTGGCCTTCGATCAGGGCGACGCGAACGGCGCCGATCGGGCCGGAGAAGGGCAGCCCGGACAGCTGCGTGGACGCCGAAGCCGCGTTGATCGCGACGGCGTCGTAGACGTCCTCGGGGTTCAGCGACAGAACGGTGACGACGACCTGGATCTCGTTGCGCAGACCGTCCACGAAGGACGGCCGCAGCGGACGGTCGATCAGCCGCGCGGTCAGGATCGCGTCCGTGGACGGCCTGCCCTCACGGCGGAAGTACGAGCCGGGAATCCGGCCCGCGGCGTACATGCGCTCCTCGACGTCCACCGTCAGCGGGAAGAAGTCGAAGTGCTCCTTGGGGTGCTTCGACGCCGTCGTCGCGGACAGCAGCATGGTCTCGTCGTCCAGGTAGGCGACGACACTGCCGGCGGCCTGGCGAGCCAGCCTGCCGGTCTCGAAGCGAACGGTGCGGGTACCGAAGCGACCGTTGTCGATCGTCGCGGTGGCCTCGTGCACCATGCCCTCGTTGGGTTCGGTCATTCGGTTGTCTCCTCGTCTTTTGGGCCGCGCGACAACCCGGAGCACCCCTGTGCTGCGAGGTCACGGCCCTTGCGACGAGGCCGGTCTTCGATCGAAGCCCCAGGTTCGCTCGAACCTGGCGGCCACTACCGAGGACCGGCGGACGCACCGAACGCCGTGGCACGCGGTCCCTTTGTTGTTCTGCAATTGCTCCGGCGGGGAGCGACCGGATTCGGTCACTCCCCGCCGGGACGTGTCATCGACGCAGGCCGAGTCGCTGGATCAGCGACCGGTAGCGCTCGATATCCACCTTCGCCACGTAGTTGAGCAGTCGGCGGCGACGGCCGACCATCAGCAACAGGCCTCGGCGGGAGTGGTGGTCGTGCTTGTGCACCTTCAAGTGCTCGGTGAGGTCGCTGATGCGCTTGGTCAGCAGCGCGACCTGCGCTTCCGGCGAGCCGGTGTCCGACTCGTGTACGGCGTAGTCACCGAGAATGGTCTTCTTCTGGTCAGTGGACAGCGCCACTCGTTCACTCCTCGAGTATGTGTTGTGCCGTGCGACACGGCCCAGCCTGTGGACCGTCCCCCACCAGCCGTCGAGCCGATGGGGAGAGTCAGTACCGGCCGCCACGGACCGCAGCCGGACTCAAACACCGAGGATATCAGGCGTGCGCGCGGCAGCCTGCGGCGACCGCGCGGGCGGTCAGGCAGCGGCCAGCGGCAGGCGATCCACCGTGGTGTAGGTAGGTCCACCGGACGTGTTGTCGCTGCGCACGAGCAGGACCGCGTCCGGGGTGAACCAGTCGCCAGTGTACCCGGCGACCGCCGCCGTCAGCACGTCCTTATCCGCACGCCCGGAGCGCCACCGGGCCAGGGTCAGATGCGGCCGGAAACCCTCCCTGCCCGCGCCCGCCGCCCTGGCGAGCTGTGCCAGCAGCCGGTCGTCCCGGGTTTGCACGCCCGCCCAGAGCACGCCGGGGAACGTGCCGCCGCCCGCCAGCCGCAGGGTCGGCGCGGGCCTGCCCTCGGCCCGCCTGCGCAGCCACTTCGCGCGGCGGACCGGGTCGTCGTCGTCACCGAAGAAGCCGAGCGTGATGTGCCAGCGCTGCCGGGGCGTCCAGCGCAACTCCGGCGGCAGGCCGGCGGTGCGGGCGGGGAGCCAACCGGCCAGGTCGTCCAGTACGGGCGCGGGCGGTACCAGCGCCGAGAACAGCCGCATTCAGCCGAGCTGGCGCTCGCCGGCCCGCCGCAGCAGGTCGCCCAGCTCGGGAAAGTCGTCGTCGACCATCTCCGCGGCGGCCACCAGGTCGTCGCTGGACAGGATGTTGCGCAATGCCGACACCGCGGTGTTCGCGTCCGAACTGCCGTCCACCGGCAGGACGTCCCGGCCCACCTGCGGCCGGGACTCCCGGACGTCGAGCATCGCCTGCTTCATCGCCTCGGGCTTGCCCGCGGCGACGTCCGGGACGAGCACCTTGCGTTCGAGCATGATCAGCCTGGCCAGCACGGACGGGTTGCCGATCTTGGCCCGCCGCCCGCTCATCACCTGGCTGAGCATCGGCGCACTGATCCCGAGAATGTCGGCCAGGTAAGCCTGGGAGATGTTGAACGCCCGCACGAGGCGACGGACACGATCGCCGAGCGGCTCGCCGTACCACTCCCGCTGCAGCGCGAGATTGCGTTGGACGATCTTGGGATCCTCCACCTTCGCCTCTCCCCGGGAAACGTCATGTCGCGGGCGTGCCCACCCACCGTCCGGTATCTTGCCAGGTCATCCGTGCCCGGCGGGCGGAAACGGGCGAGCTGCTCGCGGTACCGGCCCGCGAGGGCATCACTCGCCGGTCAGCAGGTCTCTCGTCTGACGCACGTCGATGCCGACCTGTGCCACCAGGGCCTCGACCGTGTCGTAGCGCTCCATGTCCCTCAACCGCGCGACGAAATCGAGCCCGACGCGCTGCCCGTAGAGGTTCTCGTCCAGGTCCAGCACGAACGCCTCGACGCGGCGCTCCCGGCCGGAGAAGGTCGGATTCGTGCCGACCGACACCGCGGCCTTGAGTCGCCGGGGCTCGGCATCGGGGCCTGCCCGGTGCACGAACCAGCAGGCGTAGACGCCGTCGGCGGGCACTGCCGCGTTGCGCGCGGTGGACAGGTTGGCCGTGGGGTAGCCCAGTTCCTTGCCGCGCCCGTCACCGCGCACCACGATGCCCTCCAGGCGGTGCGGCCTGCCGAGCGCGGCGGCGGCGGCAGCCACGTCGCCCGCGTCGATGCACGCCCGGATGTAGGTCGAGGAGAACACGATCTCCTCGTCGGTACCGGCACCGTCGCGAGGCACGGTCACCATCTCCGCTCCTTCAGTGGTGAACCCGAACCGGTGGCCAAGGCTGCGCAACATGGTGACATCACCGGCGGCCTTGTGACCGAACGTGAAGTTCTCGCCGACCACGACGGCGGCGACGTGCAGCCGGTCCACGAGCAACTCGTGCACGAACTCGGCGGCGGGCTCCCGGGACAGTTCCAGGGTGAACGGCAGCACGCAGAACACGTCGACGCCGAACTGTTCGACCAGTTCCGCCTTGCGGCTCAGGCTGGTCAGCTGGGCCGGGTGACTGCCGGGACGGACCACTTCGGCCGGGTGCGGGTCGAACGTGAGGACCACGCTGGGCAGCCGGCGTTCGTGCGCCAGCTCGACAGCGCGATTGATCAACGCCTGGTGGCCCCGGTGCACGCCGTCGAACACGCCGATGGTCGCCACGCAGCGGCCCCAGCTGCCGGGCAGATGATCCAGCCCCCGCCATCTCCGCACGCCCGACACACTACGGGCCGGTGGCCACACCGGGTGCCCTACCCGGCGGGCGCGAGGACGACCAGCGGTGTGGCATGTGTCTCCTCGTCCTTGGCGAGCGCGATGACGTGGCCGTCCGGTGCGAACACCCCGTACGTGCCGGGCAGCCCGGCCGCGGCCAGCCGCTGGCCGTGCGCGAGCGCGACGGCCTCCCGGTCGTCCACGTCGCGGCGCGGGAACGCCAGCGACACGGCCTCGTCCATGCTCAGGGACAGTTCGGCGAGGTCGGTGAGCTGGTCCAGCGTGCGCGCGGTGCGCAGCCCGAACGGGCCGACCTGGGTGCGGCGCAGGTCCGTGAGGTGGCCGCCGACGCCGAGCCCGGCGCCGAGGTCCCTGGCCAGGGCGCGGACGTACGTGCCGGAGGAGCAGTCGACCAGCACGTCCAGCTCGGTCGCGACCTCGACCCGGCGCAACGCGAGCACGTCGAACCGGTGTACCACGACCGGTCGCGGCGGCAGCTCGACGGCCTTGCCCTCGCGGACCAGCTCGTAGGCCCGCTTACCGGCGATCTTGACAGCGCTGACCGAGCTGGGCACCTGCTGGATCGGCCCGGTGAGCGCGCGGATACCGGCGGCGATCGCGTCCTCCGGCACCTCCGATGCGTCCACTTCGGACACAAGCTCGCCCTCGGCGTCGTCTGTCGTGGTGGCGGCGCCGAGGCGGATCGTGGCCAGGTAGGCCTTGCGCTCCAGCGCGAGATGACCGAGCAGCTTGGTCGCCCGCTCCAGGCCGAGTACGAGCACACCGGTGGCCATCGGGTCGAGGGTGCCCGCGTGGCCGACCTTGCGGGTACCGAAGATCCGGCGCACGCGCGCCACGACGTCATGCGAGGTCATGCCTGCCGGTTTGTCGACGATGACGACGCCGGGGGGCACGGAGGGGCGGGGCGGGCGGGACACAGCGGGACATCCTGCCACCTGCTACCTGGTCTCCCCCACGACGGACCAGCGACCGGTGCCCAGCCTGGCCAGCGCGGCGGCCAGCCGCAGCAGCATGAACACGGACAGTCCGGTCCAGATGCCGACCAAACCCCAGTGGTAGGCAAGGGAAAGCCAGATCAGCGGCAGGAAGCCGACGACAGCGGCGACGAGCGTGGCGGTGCGCAGGTAGGCCGCGTCGCCCGCTCCCAGCAGGACGCCGTCGATGGCGAACACCACACCCGCGACGGGTTGCAGTGCGACGAAGAACCACCAGGCATGCGGGATTCGCGCGAGCACGGCGGGGTCTGCGGTGAACGCGTGCGGCAGTACCGGCTCCAGCGCGGCGAACACGACACCGGTCAGCACACCGAACCCGAGGCCGTAGGCGGTGACCCGCTTGGCCAGCGACCGCGCACCGGCCTCGCGCCGCGCACCGAGTTCGGCCCCGACGAGCGCCTGGGCGGCGATCGCGACGGAGTCGAGGACCAGCGACAGGAACGTCCAGAGTTGCAGCACGACCTGGTGCGCCCCGGCGGCGGCCGCGGACGTGCGAGCGGCGACGGATGCGGCGGAGACGAAGCACGCCTGGAACGCGAGGCTGCGCAGGACGAGGTCGCGACTGGTGGACAGCAGGGCGCGCATGGCGGCCCAGTGCGGGCGGATGGGCACGTGGTGGATGCGGCACTCGCGACGTATGGCGTGCAGGAAGAGGGTGGCGACGACGACCTGGGCGGCGACATTGGCGATCGCGGAGCCGGCGAGGCCGAGGTGGACGACGTGCACCAGGATCGGGCACAGGACGGCGGACATGCCGTTGCCCGCGATGACGTAGCGCAGCGGGCGGCGGGTGTCCTGCACGCCGCGCAACCAGCCGTTGCCCGCCATGGTGACGAGGATGAGCGGGACACCGAACAGGGCGATCCGCAACCAGTGCGTGGCGCCGGCCGCGATCGGCCCATCGCCCGCCAGCCCGCGTGCCACCGGCCCGGCCAGCGCTTCGCCGATGCCCAGGATCGCGATGCCGAGCAGCACACCGAGCCAGGTCGAGTTGACGCCCTCGGCGACTGCGTCCGGATGGCGGCCCGCCCCGTGCAGCCGGGCGGCGCGGGCGGTGGTGCCGTAGGCCAGGAACGTGAGCTGCGTGGAGACCAGGGACAGCAGCAGGCCGCCGAGGGACAGCGCGGCCAGTGGGACGGCACCGAGGTGGCCCACTACGGCGGTGTCCACGAGGACGTAGAGCGGTTCGGCCGCGAGCACGCCCAGAGCCGGCACGGCGAGGCCGACGAGCCGCCGGGCCGTCACCCCATCAGGTGCCTGCGTCACCCGCCCAGCATTCACGCGCCCGAGTATCGCGGAGCGTGTCGTCAATCACGTACTGCTCTGTACGTGAACCGCATCGCACCGCCCGCAATCGGCTGCCCACACGGTTGTCCACCGCTCGCTGGCTCCGGGCCGTAGCGAGATCAACCGCGCGGGTCCCCCGGAGGTGGTCAGTCGAACAAGGGGGCGCGGCCGAGTTCGAGCTTCAGGCGGGCGAGGACCTCGGCGGCGGAACCTTCGATCGTGAAGCCGGACGCGAGCCGGTGGCCACCGCCGCCGAGCGCTCGGGCGACCGCGCTGACGTCGATCTTGCTCACCGCGCGCAGCGAGCCGGTCCACCGATCGGGGCCGACTTGCTTGAGCACCGCGGCGACCTCCGCTTCCTGCGTGCTGCGGATGATGTTGATCACAGTCTCGGCGTCCTCCTGCCGCAACCCGACCACGTCCTCGGTCGTGACGGTGGTGTGCACGAGCCCGAGCCCGTGGGCCGCCGCCAGGTCCAGTTCGACACGACCCAGTGCCCGGGAGAGCATGCCGAGCCACCCGAACGGGTGACTGTCGAGCAGTGGCCTCGCCGTGGCGTCCGGGTCCACGCCCGCGGCGAGCAGGCGGGCAGCGGCGCGATGAGTGTCGGCCGTGGCACGGCGGAACGAGCTGGTGTCGGTGAGCAGGCCGGCATAGATGGCGCGGGCGGCCGGTTCGGTGAGCGGGGCGCCGAGTTCGTCGACCAGGCGCAACACGAGCGTGGCTGTCGCCTCGGCGCGGTCGTCGACGACGTTCAGGGTGCCGAAGCGCGTGTTCGAGACGTGGTGGTCGAGGACGATGACGTCGCCGCCGGCAGCGCGTGTCGCGGCGACGCGGTCGGCCAGCGGACCGAGCCGGTCGATGCTGCCGCTGTCGAGCACGACCAGTAGCGGCGGCACCGCGGGTACCTCGCCGGCGGGCACGAACAGGTGATCGGGATCGAGATGCCGCAACGACTCCGGCACCTCGTTCGGGTGACCAAATGACACCCGAACGTGTGCCCCGAGGTCACGCAAGATAAGAGCGAGCCCAACGGAGCTGCCGAAAGCGTCCGCGTCGGGGTTGAGGTGCCCGAGCAGAGTCACGTCGGTGGCGTCGGTGAGGAGCAAGGCGGCGGCCCGAAGCGCTTCGGCGTGATCCGGTATGTCCTGATTCTGCCCTGCTGTGCCACGCTCCACCGACATGCTCATGTCCGGCAAGTTACGCTGCGCACGGCCTGAGGCGGTGAGTAGCTCCGCCCCGGGTCTCCCCGTAGCGATCAGAAAGCGCCATGAAGCACTACGCCGTGATGATCTACCCGTCAGCCAACCGTGTGTATACGGACTCATCCGTCCGGTTGATGGCCAGCGAACTCCGGGTGTTCGACCGAGCAGCGTTGGGCAGCACGATCGTCGATGTCGAGGAGACAGAGATCGGCGGCGTGCCGTATGTGACGTTCGCCGCGCCTGACTTGACCGAGCGTGACATAGCGTTGCTGTCGAACCTCTCGTCCATGTACGCGCTGTTCACCATCGAGGGTGACCTGTTGCGACCGGAGCGATTGCGGCCGCTGGACGTGTTCGACAGCGACCTGTTGACCATCCAGCGGTACGCGGGCAAGACGAACGAGTTGCTGACCAAGTTGGTGCTGAACGTCACGGCGCTCAGTACCGACCGGCCGGCGGACCTGATCGACGGGCGGCCGCGGGTGTTCGACCCGATGTGTGGGCGGGGCACGACCTTGCACCAGGCGATGATGTACGGGTTCGACGCGGCGGGACTGGACATCGACGGCAAGGATTTCGACGAGTACGGCCGGTTCGTGCGGACGTGGTTGCGGAACAAGCGGATCAAGCACGAGGTGAACGTCGCGCCGATTCGCAGGGACCATCAGCAGTTGGGGCGGCGGATGGAGGTGTCGCTCGGGGTGACGAAGGAGCGGTACAAGGCAGGCGACGTACTGCGACTGTCCTTTGTGAACGGTGACACGGTGCGCGCGGCGGAGTTCTTCAAGCCGTCGTCGTTCGACGTGATCGTGACCGATGCGCCCTACGGGGTCAGGCACGGCAGCCGAGACGAGCAGTTGTCGCGATCGCCGGTGAAGTTGTTGAGGGATGCACTGCCCGGCTGGGTGAAGGTGCTGCGATCCGGCGGAGCGCTGGGCATGTCGTGGAACACGTATGTGGCGGAGCGAGCGGAACTGGCCGACATGGTGTCGGATGCGGGCTTGGTGGTCCAGGACGCGGAGCCGTACCGAGGCTTCGAGCACCGAGTGGACCAAGCCATCGTCCGAGACGTACTGGTAGCGCGAAAGCCCTGACAGCCAAGCCTGGACAGCGCCGCGTCGCCCCCTCAAAGGTCGACAAACCAACACCCGCCAACTCCCGCCGGCTGTCCCGACCACCGAACGGACGACACACCAACCGCCTCCTGAGTGGTCAACTCACCTTTTCGAAGCCCGTGGCGTGTCGACCTCCCAGCGGCCGACGACCAAGCCCTTCGCGTATCGGCCGTTGAGCGGACAGGACATGTGTCGGAGACGGCATTGTGCTGATTGGTGGAGAGTCGTCCACCAGCGTGGGCATCTCGGCCATTCAAAGGGAGACAGCAGCCATTCAAGGGAGACAGCAGCATCGCACCGGTTCGCCGCAAGGCGGGGCGTCGACCAGCTCAGGCATCCCGGCCGTTCAATGGACGACACACACCACACTGTGTCCCCCGACGACCGAGGTCGTTGACCCCCGACGACCGAGGTCGTTGACCACCTCAGGCGAGTCGACCTATGAAGGGACGACACGCGCATCGGTCCTGCTTCAACCCAAGACCGGGGCTGCCGACCACCAAGACGACCGCTCACCGGACAACACACTCACCGAAGCCAGCTCAGCAGATCGCCCGGGCTGCCGCCCACCTCGGGCAAGTCGACCCCCCGCGGACGACACGTACACCAAGGCCAGTCAGCTGATCGCCGAGGTCACTGACCACCACAGGTATGTCGACCCCTGATCGGACGTCACGCGCACGGAGGCCAGGCCGGTTCGGCCGATCGTCCGGGTTGCTCAGCACCTCAGGCGAGTCGACCTGCCAGCGGGCAACTGCCAGCGGACAACTCGCGCATCAGGCCCGGTTCGGTTCGCGGCTGGGTTGCTCAGCACCTCAGGCGAGTCGACCTGCCAGCGGACAACTGCCAGCGGACAACTCGCGCATCAGGCCCGGTTCGGTTCGCGGCTGGGTTGCTCAGCACCTCAGGCGAGTCGACCTGCCAGCGGACAACTGCCAGCGGACAACTCGCGCATCAGGCCCGGTTCGGTTCGCGGCTGGGTTGCGACCACCTTCGTGCGAGTCGCACCCTCACCGGACGGCAGGTTCATCGGGATGGCTTCGGCTGATGACCGGTGCTCGCCCAGTGGTGACTGCGGGCAAGTTGGGCGTTCACGGGACAACTCGGCTTGCGTTCGGCCACGTACGAAACCGCCCAACCAGGCCCACCCCTAGCGGGGCGGCTGGCTGGGCGGTGGATCGGCAGGGCAGGCGAGCGTCAGTCCGGGTCTTCGACCGAGTCTTCTCGTGGGGGCTTGTACGGGTCGGCCTCGCCTGCTGGGCTGGCTCCGTTGGCCAGGCGCGCCACTTCCGCGTCCGCCTCCCTCGCCCTGGCCAGCAGCTCGTCCATCCGGCGCGCGTCGTCAGGGACCGTGTCCGCTATGAACGCGAGCGTCGGCGTGAACCGCACGCCCGTGCCCTGGCCGACCATCGTGCGCAGCACGCCGGTGGCCGAGTGCAGCGCAGCCGCCGCACCGGTCACGTCCGGCTCACTGTCCAACGACTCCGGCAGGACGGTGTAGTACACCGTCGCGTCATGGAGGTCGGCCGTCACCTTGGCGTCCGTGATGGTCACTCTCGCGAGTCTGGGGTCCTTCACCTCGTGCTCCAACGCGGACGCGACGATCTGCGCGATCCGCTTGGCCAGTCGGCGGGCCCGGGGTGCGTCGGCCACGACACAACCTCCCTCTCCACAATCACTCGACGGGTTCGCGACCACATATCGATAAACCGCCGGGAACAAACAGAAATCAGTCGTGCGGGCCGATCAGTCTGGTCCTCGCCGACAACAGTTGTAACTCGACCCGGGACGCCACCAAGCGCTCGCACGAGGCCAGCACCTCGCGGACGTGGTCCGTGTCGGCGGCGACGACGGCGACGCCGATGAGCGCCCTGCGGTGCTGGTCCAGATAACCGGCCTCGGCGACCGACACCTCGAACTTCCGCCGCAACTCGGCGATGACCGGGCGCACCACGGATCGCTTCTGCTTCAAGGAATGGACGTCCCCCAAGAGGACGTCGAGTTCCAACGCACCCACAAACACGACAGGCCCCGCGGCTGGGTGGGAAGTGCTGGGGTCGGACGGGGGGCCGACCCCAGCACCTACACGAACAGCGAAACTAGGCTCGCGGCTTCTCGCGCATCTCGTACGTCTCGACCACGTCCTGCAGCTTCAGGTCATTGAAGCTGTTGACGGTGAGACCGCACTCGAAGCCTTCACGCACCTCGGTCGCGTCATCCTTGAAGCGGCGCAGCGACGTGATGGTCTGGTTCTCCGACACCACGACACCGTCCCGCAGGATGCGTGCCTTGGCGTTGCGCCGGATCTCGCCGGACAACACCATGCAGCCCGCGATCGTGCCGATGCGCGAGGAGCGGAACAGCTCGCGGATCTCTGCCCGGCCGAGCTGCACCTCCTCGTACTCCGGCTTGAGCATGCCCTTCAGGGCCTGCTCGATCTCGTCGATCGCCGAGTAGATCACCGTGTAGTACCGGATGTCGATGCCCTCGTGCGTGGCCTGTTCGGCGACCTTGCCCTCGGCCCGCACGTTGAACCCGATGATGATCGCGTTGGACGCGATCGCCAGGTCCACGTTGGCCTTGGTGATGCCACCGACACCACGGTCGATCACCCGGAGCTGCACATCTTCGCCCACGTCGATCTTCAGGAGCGCGTCCTCGAGTGCCTCGACGGTACCCGAGTTGTCGCCCTTGATGATCAGGTTGAGCTGGCTGGTCTCCTTGAGCGCCGCGTCGAGGTCTTCCAGGCTGACCCGCTTGGCACGGGACGCGTTCAGCGCGTTGCGGTTGCGGGCCGCGCGGCGCTCGGCGATCTGCCGGGCCACCCGGTCCTCGTCCACCACGAGGAACTTGTCACCGGCACCGGGGACCGACGTGAAGCCGACCACCTGCACCGGACGCGACGGCAGCGCCGCCGTGATGTCCCCGCCGAACTCGTCCAGCATCCGCCGCACACGACCGTAGGCGTCGCCGGCGACGATCGAGTCGCCGACGTGCAACGTGCCGCGCTGCACCAGCACCGTGGCGACCGGGCCGCGACCGCGGTCCAGGTGCGCCTCGATAGCCACACCCTGTGCCTCCATGGCCGGGTTGGCCCGCAGGTCCAGCGATGCGTCCGCGGTCAGCAGGACCGACTCGAGCAGTCCGTCGATGTTGGTGCCCTGCCGCGCCGAGATGTCCACGAAGATGGTGTCGCCACCGTATTCCTCGGGCACCACGCCGTAGTCGGTCATCTGCTGACGGATCTTCTGCGGGTTCGCACCCACCTTGTCGATCTTGTTGACCGCCACCACGATCGGCAGCGAGGCCGCCTGCGCGTGGTTGATCGCCTCCACCGTCTGCGGCATGACACCGTCGTCGGCGGCGACAACGATCACCGCGATGTCGGTGGCCTGCGCACCACGGGCACGCATGGCGGTGAACGCCTCGTGGCCCGGGGTGTCGATGAAGGTGATCAGCCGCTCGCGACCCTCGAGGTTCGTCGTCACCTGGTAGGCGCCGATGTGCTGGGTGATGCCGCCTGCCTCGCGCTCCTGCACGTTGGTCTTGCGGATCGTGTCCAGCAGCCGGGTCTTACCGTGGTCGACGTGACCCATGACGGTCACCACCGGCGGCCTGGCCGCGAGTTCTGCCTCGCCGCCCGCGTTCTCGCCGTAGGTGATGTCGAACGACTCCAGCAGCTCGCGGTCCTCCTCCTCGGGAGAGACCACCTGCACCTGGTAGTTCATCTCCGAGCCGAGCAGTTCGAGCACGTCCTCGGACACGGACTGGGTCGCGGTGACCATCTCGCCGAGGTGGAACAACACCTGCACCAGCGATGCCGGGTTGGCGTTGATCTTGTCAGCGAAGTCGGTCAGTGACGCACCGCGCGGCAGCCGGATGGTCTCGCCAGTGCCCTTGGGCAGGCGGACACCGCCGACGCTCGGCGCCTGCATGTTGTCGTATTCCTGGCGCTTCTGCCGCTTCGACTTGCGGCCCCTGCGCGGAGCACCACCGGGACGACCGAACGCGCCCGCGGCACCACCACTGCGGCCACCACCGCCACCCGGACGACCACCGCCGCCACCGGGCCGGTAGCCACCGCCTGCCGGGGCACCGCCACCGCCGCCGCTGCCGCCGCGGTAGCCACCGCCACCGCCGCCGGCGCCACCGCCGGGACCGCCGCGGAAGCCACCGCCACCGCCACCACCGGGACGACCGCCACCGCCGCCGCCGGGACCGCCGGGACGACCGCCACCGCCGCCACCGGGACCGCCGGGACGACCGCCACCACCCGGACCGGGACGACCGCCACCAGGAGCCGGCCGCGCGGGCCGGGGCGGCATCATGCCCGGGTTGGGCCGCGGCGGCATGCCGCCGGGGCTCGGCCGGGAACCGCGCTCGCCACCGGGCGCCGGACGGTCACCACGCGGGCCACCGGGCGCCGGGCGGTCGCCGCCCGGTCGTTGCGGCCGATCGCCACCTGGCCGATCGCCGCCGGGCCGAGGGCCACGCGGCGCTGCCGGTGCGGCGCCGGTACTGCCGCCGACACCGAACGGGTTGTTGCCGGGCCGCGGCGTGCGCGGACCGGGCTTGGGGGACTGCTTCTTCGGGGGCACCACAGCACCACCGGTCTGACCGGCGGTCGCCGCGGGCCGCTGCGGCTGCTGGCGGACCGGCTCGGCGGGCGGGGCCTGCGGGGCCGGGGCCTGCGGGGGCGCGGCGGCAGCTGCTGCCGGGGCCTCCACGGGTTCGGGCCTGCTGGGCCGGGCGGGACCGGGCTGACCGGGCCGGGGGCCGGGTCGGAAACCGGGTGCCGGGGCCGGCTGCTGCTGACGAGCCGCCGGAGCGGGTGCTTCAGCGGGCACCTCACGGACCGGCGGGGCCGGTACGGAGGCGGTCTGCTGCTGCACCGGGGCCGGGCTGGGCGCCGGTGCGGCCGGACGCGGGGCCGAGGACTCCCGGCCACCACCGGAACGGTTCGAGCGGCCGTTGCCGCCGCCGTCCTGCTTGGGGAAGGAATCCCGCAACCTGCGGGCGACGGGCGCCTCTACGGTCGAGGACGCCGACTTCACGAACTCGCCAAGATCCTTCAGCTTGGCGAGTACATCCTTACTCGTGACTCCGAGCTCCTTGGCGAGCTCGTGTACGCGGGCCTTGCCTGCCACTGCTCTCCTCATCTGATGAGGTCGGCGGGCTGGCCGTCGACCTCGTCCTATCGTCGCGCGTTCATGGCTTCAGCTTCACGGCTGACTCATGACGGGTCGACCTGCTTCCTTGCTCCTACCGAACGCGGGGGGTTCCCACGTCGACGCTGCACCCGAGCCGCTCCGCGACATGGGCTCTGACCGGCTCGACGTCGAGCGGGCCGGGCACCCGGAGGGCCCTGGCGAACGCTCGCCGCCGGTGCGCGGTGCGCAGGCAGTCCGGCCGAAGATGGAGCCAGGCTCCACGACCGGGCAACCGGCGCTCGGGATCGGGCAGTACTGCCCCGTCCACGACCACCACACGAAGCAACTCAGTGGCCAACGTCGTCGCACGGCAACCCACACAGGTTCGGACGGGGCCGATACGCGCGGGGACGGGTCGATGACGTTGCACCACGACCAGTCTATCTCCTGACGGTCCGCTTACCGAACCGGATCTCGCAGAACAGCTAGGACTCGCCGCCTACGGTGTCGGGCACTGTGTCGGCCGCCACATTCGGGTCACCCGAGGTAGCCGGGTCGTGATGCTCCGTGGTCGTCGCGGGGTTCGCGTCGCTGCGAATGTCGATCCGCCAGCCGGTCAGCCGCGCGGCCAGGCGGGCGTTCTGCCCTTCCTTGCCGATCGCCAGCGACAACTGGAAGTCCGGGACCACGACCCGAGCGGCCCTGCCCTTCTCGTCGACCACGTCGACGGCCATCACCTTCGCGGGCGACAGCGCGTTCCCGACGAACGTCGCCGGGTCGTCGTCGTAGTCGATGATGTCGATCTTCTCGCCGGCCAGCTCGCTCATCACGTTGCGCACGCGTGCGCCCATCGGGCCGATGCAGGCGCCCTTGGCGTTCACGCCGGGGACGGTGGAGCGGACCGCGATCTTCGACCGGTGTCCGGCTTCCCGTGCCACAGCAGGGATCTCGACGGTGCCGTCGGCGATCTCGGGCACCTCCAACGCGAACAGCCTGCGCACCAGGTTGGGATGCGTGCGGGACAACGTGATCTGCGTGCCCCGTGAGCCGCGGGCCACGCCGACGACGTAGCACTTGATGCGGGTGCCGTGCTCGTAGTTCTCGCCGGGCACCTGCTCGCCGGGCGGCAGCATGCCCTCGATGTCACCGAGCTGCACCACGACCATGCCACGCATGTTCGCGCGTGCGTCCCGCTGCACGACCCCGGCGATGATCTCGCCCTCCTTGGCGGAGAACTCGCCGAAGGTCCGCTCGTGCTCGGCGTCGCGCAGCCGCTGCAGGATCACCTGCCGGGCCGTCGTGGCCGCGATCCGGCCGAAGCCCTCCGGGGTGTCGTCCCACTCCTCGAGGATCTCGCCCTCCGGGCCGACTTCCTGGGCGAGCACCCGCACCACACCGGTCTTCCGATCGATGTCGATCTTGGCGTGCGGATGGTGCCCGTCGGTGTGCTTGTAGGCGGTGAGCAGCGCGGTCTCGATGGCTTCCATCACCGTCTCGAAGGGGATGTCCTTGTCGCGCTCGATCGCCCGCAGCGCGGCGATGTCGACGTTCACCTCGACTCCTCCTTCGTATCCTCGTTCTCCTGTGGACCGCTGTGCTCCAGGATCCTCAGTTCCGCTGCCGGCGGCTGCCGGAATTCCACTTCCACCGCCGCCCTGGCGACGGTGCGGTACTCGACGCGGCGCAGTCGCCCGTCGACGAGCAGTTCGACGCCGGTGTCGTCGGCGTCGCCGACGCGGCCGGTGAACTCGTCGCCGTCCTGCGGCCGGACGCGGACCAGGCGCAGTCGATTGCGCCGCCAGTGCCGGGGCTTGGTCAGCGGCCGGTCCACGCCGGGCGAGGTCACCTCGAGGGTGTACGGCCCGCCGAGGACGTCGTCCTGCGCGTCCAGCGTCGCCGCCACGGCACGGCTCACCCCGGACAGCAGGTCCAGTTCGACCCCGTCGTCGGCGTCCACGACCACCTTGAGCAGCTTGCGCCTGCCCGCGACCTGGACGTCCAGCGACTCGAGATCGAAACCGAGTTCGGCGACCGCGTCCGCGACCACAGGGCGCAGCCGACCCGCGAGCGCGTCACGCTCGTGCGCCGGTTTGGCACCGCCGCCTCGTTGCTCGCCGGACACACTCGCTCCTCGCTGATCGCCACGTCGGTCGTAATGCACGCCAACCACGGCCGACGTCGGTTCGCCGGCCGTGGTCGCCCAGCGTATCGCGTCGGGCGGAATCGGCAGTGCGAGCAGGACCCTCGGGGACGTCCGGCCGGGTCGCGCCGGGGCGCCTGGCAGGATGGTGGCTCGACCGCGCGGCTGCGGCGCGCACGCTCGGTCACCATCACCCGTGGAGGAGGGGTTCGTGCGCGGTGCTGACGGGGCCGGTGGTCCCTCGCCGCTGAGCAGGCGGGCGGTGCTGCGGGCAGGTGCCCTTCTCGCCGTCGCGGCTCCGGTCCTGGCCGCGTGCACGAGCCAGTCGACACCACCGCCACCCGACCCGCTGCAGCGGATGCTCACGGCCGCCACGCAGGACGCGGCGACGGCGAAGGCCGCCGCGGCGGCGTTCTCGGACAACGGCCCCACCCTCGCGGTGATCGCGACGGTCCGCCGGCAGCAGGCGGCCGCGCTGCGCACGGAGGTCTACCGCGCGGCGGGCGGACCACCCAGCGCGACGAGCACTCCGCCTGCCACCCCGGGCAACGCCCCGCAACTGCCCGCCGAGGCCACCGTGACCGCCCAACTGGAACAGGGCCTGGGGACCGCGCAGCAGCAGGCCGCGACGCTGATGCCCCGGCTGCCGCGCTACCGGGCCGGTCTGGTCGGCTCTGTCGCGGCCGGGTGCGCGAGCCTCGCCGAAGCGCTGAACAGCCGGCCGATCACCGCCGCGTCGGCGAGGTCCGCGGCGCCGGCGGCATCAGGTGGCTCACCGACGCTGACCGGCCCGACGGCGAGCGCGAGCGGCACCCCGTCCACGACGCCGAAGCCGGCCCCGCTGCCGAAGGACACCGCGACCGCACTGCAGAACGCACTGTCCGCGGAGAACGCCGCACTGTGGCTCTACGGCACGGCGAGCGCGTACCTCACCGCATCGACGCTGACCGAGACCGTGGCCGCCATGCAGGCCACGCAGAACCTGCGGGACGCCACCGCGGGCGTGCTCACGGCCGGTGGCGTGACGCCGCAGCCGGCGCAGCCCGCCTATCTGGTGCCAACGCCGATCACCAGCCAGCCTTCGGCGCTGGCCGCGCTGAGCCTCGCCGAGTCGGGCGCGTCGCTGGCCTGGCGGACCGTGCTGGAGCACACCGACCAGCCGACGCTGCGGACCGCGGCACTCAACGCGCTGATCGACTCCGCGGTGCGGCAGACGAGGTGGCGCAGGCTGTCGGGCCAGTCCCCCGCGTCGGTGGCGCTGCCCGGAGCCGCGGCCTAGTGGCGCGTCCGGCAACCCGCACCGGGTAATTCCGGCCCCAGGCCGGACACCTCGCGGCAGCCCGCCCAGCGTGACGTCCACCCAGCGGCCGCCGTTCACGTTCCCGGACGTGAGAACCTGCTTGCGCAGGAAGTCCAGCGTGTGTCCCTTGGCCAACGCCGGCATGCCCTTGTGGTTCGCGTTGTCGTCGGCCCAGAGTCCACAGAGCTACCTGGGCCTCGTCAGCCTTGCGATGCGCCCACCTGGAACCGGAAGTCCACCGGCATGGTGACTGGACACACCACTAGTCGCCCAGGCCGATGCCCTGCTTGGCCGCGTCAGCGCTGACGGCCTTGAGCAGTTTGTCCTTGGCCGCCAGGTTGGCAGGGTTGTCCAGCGTGCCGTCGACGTACTCGGTCATCACGATGACCAGCCGCGAGCCGCGCTGCAACGAGTAGTAACCGGCTTCCTGCAACGTGTCCGGGCCGTTCGGGATGACCTTGCCCTCCTCGACGAGGTCCTTCACGTGGCCGGTCTGGTCGGTGTCGCTGATCGCCTCCAGCGCCGCGGCGTCGGCGGGGGCCGACATCCGCACGACGGCGACCGACGTGACGATCTCCTGCCCGTTGGTCAGCGACGCCGTGAACAGTGACCTGCGCAGCGACAGGCAGGTGTGCGACTCCAGGAAGTCCTTGACCTTGTCGGTGGCGTGGTCGGCGCAGTCGCCGACCGTGCTGGCCGGCTGATACGGCTGGAACGCGTAGACCCCGGCGGGCGCGGTCGGTGAGGACGTGTGCGCCTGTGCGGGTGTCGCCGGGTCGTTGCGAACCAGGAACCACAGGAAGCCGGCGACGAGTGCGACACCGAGCAGTCCCAGGCCCTTGAGCGTGTAGTCGACCAGGCGGGACCGGTCCGGGCGGAACTGTCCGCCGCCGGAACGGCCGCCGGAGGGCCGCCCGGGCGAACCGTAGGGCGGGTAGTCGCTGCTCGGACGCTGATCCTGCGACGCGGTGCCCAGCGACTGTGCGGGCATCCGGGACGTGCCGGTCCAGCCCTGTGGCCGACCCGGCCCAGACGGGTTGGCGGCACGGTAGTCATAGGGCTCCGACACAATTGACCACCGTAACGGGTGACCGCGGCCGGGTCACACGAGACCGGCGAATCGGCGTCGGACACGTCCGGTTCGGCGGCCGTACGGTGGGCCCATGCACAGCACGACGATCGAGGTCCGGACCGGGGACCGCGAGGTGGTGGTCGACCTCACCGGCCGCTGCCGGCGGTTCGTGACGGAGCACGCGGGCGGCGGCGACGGGTTGCTGCACGTCTGGGTGCCACACGCGACGGCGGGCCTTGCCGTGCTGGAGACCGGAGCGGGCAGTGACGAGGACCTGCTCGCGGTGCTGAGAGAACTGCTGCCCGCGAACCGGGACTGGCGACACCGGCACGGCACGCCGGGCCACGGCCGCGATCACGTGCTGCCCGCGCTGCTCCCGCCGTACGCGAGCGTGCCGGTGCTGGCCGGTGAGCTGACGCTGGGCACCTGGCAGTCGATCTGCCTGGTCGACACGAACGTGGACAACCCCGTTCGGACGGTTCGGCTGAGCTTCCTGACCGGCTGAAAACCCCTGTTCGGAGGCACGACTGGCAGTCATCGGCCGGATACTGTCGGTGCCGTGAGTCCCCGCAGCCGGCCGCGACACGCACGGCCGATCGAGCGGCCCGGCCGGGCCATGCTGGCCGCCGTGTTCCTCGTGGTGGTCGCCGCGGTGGTGGCCGTCGCGCTGACCGGTGGTGATGCCGTCGTCCGGGGCACGCCGAGGGCCGTGGGCCCGACGACCTCGCAGGGCACGCCGCTCCCGCCGCAGGCGGGCTGGACCACGTTGAGCAACCCCGTGAGCGGCCTGTCGTACCAGGTGCCGCCCACCGGGTGGTCGACGAACCCGGAGAACGGCACGGTCGCGCCGGTGACGCTGACCCAGGGCGCGGAACGGTCCGCGTACACGTGCGGCAAGCCGCCGGAACGGCTGATCCGCGGCGTGCTGGGCTCCGGCTCCGCTCCCCGGACCGATCCGTCGGCGCTCGCCGAGACAGTCGCCGAGGAGGCGGCCAGCCAGTACTACACGACGGGTGACCAGCCCGCGCAGGTCACCGTCGACCCCGCCCAGCCGATCCGGCGCACGACCGGCTCCGGCACGTCGCTGCCCGGTGCGCTGGCCCGCGCGATCGTGCACCAGCACGCCGATCCGTGCCTGGCCAGCGAGGGCGAGGTACTGGTGTTCGTGCTGCAGTTCGCGGATCATGACGGTGTGCTGCTGGTCAACGCCGACGTGGCGGGCGGACCGGCGCAACCTGCCCCGGCCACCGACCGCGAGCTGCGGGCCATCATCAGCACGGCACATCCGACCGACTGAAGGGCGGTCATGCGGACACTCGTGCTGTGGGACATCGATCTCACACTGCTGGATCTGCGTCGCCTCGGCGGCGCGTGGTACCGGCGTGCCGTCGTGGAGGTCACCGGGCGGGAGCTGGGCACCGTGCCGTCGTTCGGCGGGCGGACCGACCGGTGGATCGCCGTGCAGCTGCTGGCGTCGACCGGTGTCGAGCCGACCGACGAGCTGATCGACCGGTTGCACACCACCGTGATCGGCATCGCGGCGGGCGACCTGCCGCGGCTGGCCGAGGTGGGCATCGTGCTGCCCGGTGTGCCCGAGGTACTGCGGGAACTCGACGCCCGGCCGGAGGTCGGGCAGACGCTGGTCACCGGCAACCTGCGCGAGATCGCCCGGTTCAAGGTGGCGGCGTTCGGTCTGGACAAGTACCTGGAGCTGGACATCGGTGGCTACGGCGAGGTGTCCGAGCAGCGGCCGGTACTGGTGGCGGACGCGCTGGAGAGTGCATCGCGGCGGCACGGGACGCGGTTCACCGGCACGTCGGCGGTCGTCGTCGGCGACACCCCGCATGACGTGCACGCCGCGCTCGCGCACGGGGCCAGAGCGGTCGGCGTCGCGACCGGCAACTACCCGGCTGACGCGCTGCTGGCCGCCGGAGCGCACGCCGTGCTACCCGATCTCGGCGACATCGACCGGGCAGTGGCGGCCATCCTGCCCTGAGCTCGCCCGGCTTCCCCTACCCTGCGGGCCATGCAGCCGGACGAGGAGCCGCACGACCGCACGGTCCACGTCGAGTCGGCTGCCCTGCGCCGACCGCCGGGCAGGGCGCCGCGGATCATCGCGATCGCCGCGTTCTACGTGATCGTGATCGTCGGCAGCGTCATCGCGCAGATCAAGGTCGATGCGGCCTACGGCAAGACACCCGCTGCTCCCACCACCGTCACTCCCTCTCCCGCCGCGACGCGCTCGTCGGCCCCCGCGGCCGTGCCCGGCTGGCAGGCCGTGGTCGCCGACACCGGTGGGCTCGCCTACGACGTGCCGCCGCACTGGGACGTGTCGCCACCGGGTGCGGGCGTGACCGTGCGGGACGGGACGGCGCAGCTGGCGGTGACCATGCTCGCGGGCTACCTGGACGGCTACTGCCAGGCGAGCACCGGCAGTTCCCGCGCGCTGGCCGGTGTCGCGACGGCACCGCAGGCCGACGCGAGCACGGCAGCCACGGACACCGCGCGGCACGTGGCCGACTGGGCCTACCGGTCCGGCGGGCAGACGGTGTCGGTCGGCACGCCGACCACGGCCACGGCAGGCGGGCTGACCGGTGAGCTGGTCACCGCGCGGGTGACCGTCGCCAAGCCCGATCCGTGCGACCCGCCGAGCGCGCTGGTGACCGTGTTCGCGTTGGCGGACAAGGCACACCACGACTCACTGGTCGCGTTGGCCTACGCCGACCAGCAGTTCGCCGGAGCCGTCAGCCAGGCCGACCTGGACAAGATCGTCACCAGCCTGCGGCCGGTGAGGTAGCTCAGCCGCGGACCAGCCGGACGAGGTGGTCGACGACCTCGGCCACCGGGACCTCGGTGCGCTCGTTCGTGGCGCGGTCCTTGACCTCCACCACGCCGTTCGCGAGTCCGCGGCCGACCACCAGGATCGTCGGCACGCCGATCAGCTCGGCGTCCGCGAACTTCACGCCGGGGCTGGACGTCCGGTCGTCCAGCAGCACCGAGACGCCCACCGCGTCCAACTGCGCCGCGAGGTCCTCTGCACCGGCCCGCACCGAGTCGTCCTTGCCCGCGATGACCACATGCACGTCGGCGGGCGCGACCTCACGCGGCCACACCAGGCCCGACTTGTCATAGCGCTGCTCGGCGATCACCGCGACCAGCCGCGAGACGCCGACGCCGTAGGAGCCCATGGTGATGCGGATCGGCTTGCCGTCCGGGCCGAGCGCGTCGACGCCGAACACGTTGGTGTACTTGCGACCCAACTGGAACACGTGGCCGATCTCGATGCCGCGCGCTGCCACCAGCGTGCCCTTGCCGTCCGGCGCCTGGTCGCCCTCCCGCACCTCGGCCGCCTCGATCGTGCCGTCGGGCGTGAAGTCCCTGCCTGCCACCAGATCCACCACGTGGTGGTCGGCCTTGTCGGCACCCGTCACCCACGCGGTGCCGCGCACCACCCGCGGGTCGACGAGGTAGCGCACACCGTTCGCGGCCAGAGCGCCCGGACCGATGTATCCCTTGACCAGGAACGAGTTCGCGGCGAAGTCGGCGTCCTCCAGCAACGCGACCTCGGCCGGGTCCAGCGACCCCTCAAGGCGCTTCATGTCGACCTCGCGGTCGCCGGGCACGCCGACGCCGAGCAGCGTCCACTCCTTCTCACCCGGCCGGCGGATCTTGAGCAGCACGTTCTTCAGCGTGTCGGCCGCGGTGAAGGTGCGGCCGAGATCGGTCTTCGTGTTCAGGTAGTCGACCAGCGTCTGGATGGTCGGCGTGCCGGGCGTGTGGTGCACCTGCGCATCGGGCTTGTCGTCGATCGACTGCTCGGGCGGTGCCTGCGTGACGACGGCCTCGACGTTCGCCGCGTAGTCCGACGCGGTGCTGCGCACGTAGGTGTCCTCGCCGGTCTCCGCCTCGGCCAGGAACTCCTCGGACGCGGAGCCACCCATCGCGCCGGACAGCGCGGACACGATCACGTACTTCAGGCCGAGCCGGTCGAAGATCCGGACGTAGGTATCGCGGTGCGCCTGGTACGAGCGCTCCAGGCCCTCGTCGTCCAGGTCGAACGAGTACGAGTCCTTCATCAGGAACTCGCGCCCGCGCAGGATGCCCGCCCTGGGCCGCACCTCGTCCCGGTACTTGGTCTGGATCTGGTACAGCGAGACCGGGAAGTCCTTGTACGAGGTGTACTCGGCCTTCACGGTGAGCGCGAACAGCTCCTCGTGCGTCGGGCCGAGCAGGTAGTCGGCACCCTTGCGGTCCTGCAGCCGGAACAGGTTCGGGCCGTACTCGGTCCAGCGGTTGGTCGCCTCGTAGGGCTCGCGCGGCAGCAGCGCGGGCAGCAGGATCTCCTGTGCGCCCATCGCGTTCATCTCCTCGCGCACGACCTGCTCCACCTTGCGCAGCACCCGCAGACCCAGCGGCAGCCAGGAGAAGACACCCGGGGCCACGCGCCGGACGTAACCGGCGCGGACGAGCAGCCGGTGGCTGGGTACTTCGGCGTCGGCTGGGTCCTCGCGCAGCGTGCGCAGGAACAGCGACGACATCCTGGTGATCACGACTTGTCGCTCCTCGCGAAAAACACTCGTGGCGGTCAGCAAAGCGTAGTCACCCGGGGTGCGTGGCCGCATCCGGGTCGCGGACCGGCGGTTATCCTCTGACACCGTGCTCGTGCTGCTACCGCCTTCCGAGACGAAGGCCGAGGGTGGCGACCCCGCCCCGCTGGATCTGGGGCTGCTGTCGTTCCCCGACCTGAACCCGGTCCGCCGGAAGCTGGCCGACGCGCTGGTCGAGCTCGCCGCGGACGTACCGGGGTCGCTGGCCGCGCTCGACCTGACCGAGCGGCAGGCCGCCGAGGTGGCCCGCAACGCCGCGCTGCTGCAGGCCCCCACCATGCCCGCCCTCTTCCGCTACACGGGCGTGCTCTACGACGCCCTGGACGCGCGTTCGTTCACCCGCGCGCAGCAGCGCCGGGCCGGGGAGCGGCTCGCGGTGGCGTCCGCGCTGTTCGGGATCGTGCGGGTCGCCGATCCGATCCCGGCCTACCGGTGCTCGGGCACCAGCGCGCTGCCCGGTGTCGGCCCGCTGCGGGAGCTGTGGCGGCCGGTGCTGGAGCCGACGCTGGGTGCGCTCGACGAACTGGTCGTCGACCTGCGGTCGGGCAGCTACGCCACGCTCGCCCGGATACCGGACGCGGTGACCGTGCGCGTGGTGACCGAGCAGGGCAGGGCCGTCAGCCATTTCAACAAGGCCACGAAGGGCCTGCTGGCCAGGGCGCTCGCGCTGGCGCCGCGCGAACCGACGACCGTGGCCGGCCTGCTGCGGATCGCGGCGCGGGCCGGGCTGGTCGCGCGCAGGACCGGTCCGACCGAGGTCGATCTGGTCGCGGCATAAATCGGTTGCGGGGTGGCGGCCTGCTGCCCGAGGATCCAGTCGTCCGGCTCAGAGACGAATCGACCAGGAGGTGCGACATGCGCATGCCCGTTGCCATGGATGTGGCCGCAGCCCGTCCGCCCGCCCTGGTCGGCCGTTAGTCGCACGCTTCGACAGACGCCGGTGGGGTGGTCCGACCCTCGTTCGAGGAGTTCCCACCAGTGCGTGAGTACGACTTTTCCGATGACGATTCCGACAATTTCCTGAAGCGACGCCCACGGGCCGCGAAGGTGCAGCCACGCCGCCAGGGCAGGCTGACCGAACACGAGCGGGCCGTGCTGGCCGAACTGCGCGAGGACACGGCCAGCGATGCCGACGCGCCCCCGAACGGCGACCGCTGGTCCAGCTGGGACCGGGCCGTCCACGGTCCCCGACCCCGGCCGGAGTGGGTGATCACCGACCTGGCCGCTGAGGACACCGACCTCGGAGTACTCAAGACCGGCAAGGAAGCCGACGTGTTCCTGGTGCGCCGGGCGGTCGGTGGCGACGATCCCGGGTGTGTCATGGCGGCCAAGCGCTACCGCAGCGCCGAGCACCGCCTGTTCCACCGCGACGCCCAGTATCTGGAGGGCAGGCGGATGCGCAAGTCCCGGGAGAACCGGGCGATGGCCAGCCGCTCGTCCTTCGGCCGCAACCTGATCGCCGAGCAGTGGACGGTGGCCGAGTTCGGTGCGCTGTGCCGGCTGTGGGCGGCCGGCGTCGCGGTGCCCTATCCGGTGCAACTGGAGGGCACCGAACTGCTGATGGAGTTCGTCGGCGACGACGACGGTGTCGCGGCACCGCGGCTGGCCGAGCTACGGCCGGCGGGCGAGCAGTTGCGGCATCTGTGGCAGGAGCTGCTCGTGCTGCTCGCCGCGCTGGCCCGCGAAGGCCTCGCGCACGGCGACCTGTCCGCCTACAACCTGCTGGTCGCCGACGACACGCTGGTGCTGATCGACCTGCCCCAGGTGGTGGATCTCACCATCAACCCGGCGGGCCAGGACTTCCTGGCCAGGGACGTGAGCAACGTCGCGGCCTGGTTCGCCGCGCGGGGCCTGCCGCCGGACGTGGTCGACGCCGGGGAGGTGACAGCGATGCTGCTCGCCGAGGCCGGTCTGGACTGACCCCGGCGAGCGCACGCTCCCGCCGTCAGTGCCCTGGTGCCTCGGCCCGGCGCATCGTGCGGACCAGCGTCCGCAGCTTCGGGTCGACGGCCAGGGCGTCGAAGCTCTCCCGGAGCGAGCCCTCGTACACCGGCATCGCCGCACGCAACACGCGCGCGCCGGTGTCGGTGATGCCGGTGTAGACGCCACGCCGGTCCTGCTCGCAGGACCGGCGTTCGGCCAGACCTGCCCTTTCCAGCCGGGCCACCAGCCTGCTCACCGAACTCTGGTTGAGAAAGGTGACGTCGTTGAGTTCCTGCATCCGCAGCTCCCCGTCCGGAGACTGCGCCAGAGCGATCAATGCCTGTAACTCGGATGTGCCGATACCGAACCTGCGTTGCAACGTCCGTTCGACCGAACCGCCGACTCTGGCGTGCACGGCGACGAGTTGTGACCACAGCGCCGTGTCGAACGCCGTCTGCTCGGCCCTGACATGCTCGGTGCTGATGATGCGGACCGCGTCGGTGTCCACCGCCATGCGGTACCTCTCCTCCCGCGGCACGCGGCCGCCAGGGATTGTGAAACAGCTGTCGGAAACCAAGCGTCAGAGCTTTCTCCGCCCTGGGTGCATCCGCCATCCGCCAGACTGCTGAAGCGAATCACGTTCAGTTCGACACCGACCGTGACCGCACGCGTCCACCCGGGGCACGGGGTAACAGGGCCGTTACCCGATGTCGACACGGGGTGCGACCAGTCTGGTGAGTCGTCCGGTACACTTGATTTGGTACCGAGACCGGCCAGCCGCCTGTCAACGCCGCTGGCGCCGGTGCCGTAGTCGATTTCCCCCATCGTTCCATGGCGCTATCCCGCGCCGGCCCGTCCTTGTGATCAGCACCGCGTGACCGCGGGGCCTCCCCGAGACGTGCCACTTGTCGGAGGTCCAACACTTTGTCCGCAGTCCTGTCCCGTTCCCACCGTGCCCGTCGCCCGCAGGAGAGCAGCCGTACCGCCCCGGCGGCGCTGACGTTGCCCGTCGAGCACACCGAGCAGCCGGCCGCCCCCGCGCAGCCGCTGCCCTCGTTCGCCGAACTCGGCCTGCCGGACGCGCTGCTGCGTGCGCTGTCCGAAGCCGGTCTGACCCACCCGTTCGCCATCCAGGCCGCCACCATGCCCGACGTGCTGGCAGGCCGCGACGTCCTCGGCCGCGCCGCCACCGGTTCCGGCAAGACGCTCGCGTTCGGACTGCCGATGCTGGCCCAGCTGGCCCAGTCCGGCAACACCCGGCCCAAGCACCCGCGCGGCCTGGTCCTCGTACCGACCCGTGAGCTGGCCGCCCAGATCGCCGACGCCCTGACGCCCTACGCCCGCTCGCTGGGCCTGTGGTGCCGGATCGTCGTCGGCGGTGCGTCGTTCTCCCGCCAGGTGGACGCGCTGCGCCGCGGTGTCGATCTGCTGATCGCCACCCCCGGCCGGCTGTCCGACCACGTGCGGCAGGGCACCCTGTCGCTCGACGACGTCAGGATGGTCGCGCTGGACGAGGCCGACCAGATGGCCGACATGGGCTTCATGCCGCAGGTGAGGGAGATCCTCGACCTCATCGACCCGAACGGCCAGCGGCTGCTGTTCTCCGCGACTCTGGACCGGGACGTGGACGCGCTGGTCAAGCGCTACCTGCACGACCCGGTGACGCACTCGGTCGCCCCCGCGTCGGCCAGCGTCACCACCATGGAGCACCACCTGCTCGTGGTGTCGGCGCAGGACAAGCCGAGCGTGGTGGCCGAGGTCGCTGCCCGCGACGGTCGCACCATCATGTTCGTCCGCACCAAGCACCACGTGGACAAGCTCGCCGAGCGGCTGCGCGCCGTCGGCGTCAACGCTGGTGCGCTGCACGGCGGCAAGGCGCAGAGCGCTCGCACGCGCATCCTGGGCGACTTCCGCGACGGCCGGACGCCTGTCCTGGTGGCCACCGACGTGGCGGCGCGCGGGATCCACGTGGACGGCGTCAGCCTCGTCGTGCACGTCGACCCGCCTGCCGACTCGAAGGACTACCTGCACCGCGCGGGCCGGACCGCTCGGGCCGGTGAGGCCGGCACGGTCGTGACTCTGGTCACGCACAGCCAGCGGCGTGCGGTGCTCAGTCTCACCGCGCGTGCGGGCGTCCGTCCGGTCAGCACCCAGGTCCGCCCCGGCGACGCTGCACTGACCGAGATCACCGGTGCCCGTACGCCCAGCGGCGAGCCCGTGGTCGAGGAAGAGCACCGCAGGCCGCCGCGCCGTGGCGGCAACGCCCCCGGCTACGCGCGCCGCGGTCGGCCCTCCGGTGACCGCCGCAACGACCGCAACGATCACCGGTCGGAGTTCCGCGGCCGCAGGCCCCGGCGCGACCACCAGTCCGGCTGACGTGTGACGCCCGCCTGGCTCAGCCGTTCTCGGCGGCCAGGCGGGCCACCGGCCCGATCACGATGACGGCGGGCGGCCGGATACCTTCGGCCGCAACGTCGTCAGCTACTTTGTCCAACGTGGACTTCAGCACTCGCTGGGTCCGCATGGTGCCGTCCGCGATCACCGCGGTCGGCGTGTCCGCGGCCCGGCCACCGGCCAGCAGCGCGTCGGCGAACGCACCGATCCGCTCGACGGCCATCAGCAGTACGAGCGTGCCGCGCAGCGCGGCCAACGCGGGCCAGTTCACCAGGGACCGCGGGTCGTCCGGCCCCACATGACCTGACACCACAACGACTTCGTGCGTCACACCGCGGTGCGTGACGGGCACATCGGCGACGGCGGGCACGGCGAACGCGCTCGTCACCCCTGGGACCATCGTCACGGGCACGCCCGCGTCGACGCACGCGAGGAACTCCTCGAACCCGCGCCCGAACACGTACGGGTCGCCGCCCTTGAGGCGCACCACGAACCTGCCCGCCTTCGCGTGCTCGATCAGCGTCTGGTTGATCACGTCCTGGCTCGCTGCCCTGCCGTACGGGATCTTCGCCGCGTCCACGACGGTGACGTGCGGCGGCAGCTCGTCCAGCAGTTCCCTCGGTGCCAGCCGATCGACCACGACGACGTCCGCCCTGGCCAGCAACCGCCTGCCGCGCACCGTGATCAGCTCCGGATCGCCGGGGCCGCCACCCACCAGCGCGACCCCGGCCCGCGGTTGCGCCTCATCGGCGAGCCGGCCCTCGCGCAACGCGTCGAGCACGCCGTCGCGCACCGCGGCGGACCGCCTCGGTTGGCCACCGGCGAGCACCCCGACCAACAGGCCGTCGTGTTCGCCGACCGCCGGTGTCACAGCGCTGCCCTCGCTACCCGCGTCCGAGCGCACGCAGAAGACCCTGGTGCGCTCCGCCTCCTCGGCGACCCGCCGGTTCACGTCCGGTTCGCTGGTGCAGGTCACCGCGTACCAGGCGTCGGCCAGGTCGCCATCGGCGTAGGGCCGGGCGTGCCAGGTCAGTTCGCCCGCGTCGGCCATCGCCTGCACGGCAGGCGTCACGTGTGGCGAGATCACTTCGACCCGCGCGCCCGCCGAGACGAGCCGGGGCAGCCGTCGCTGCGCGACCGTGCCGCCACCGACGACGACGACGCGTTTGCCGGACAGGTCAAGGCCGGCCAGATAGTGCCGTTCAGTCATGATGCGTCCCAGCATGCCCGTGTCCGTGCTCGTGCGCCGGATCGTCCGGATGGTGGTGTGGCGTCTGCGGGGCGTGGTACTTGTTCTCGAACCCCGGCAGCAGTACCCGGTACGCGCACGTGTCGCAGTTCATCCTGATGTCGCCGTGCAGCGCCTCGTGATAGCGCTCGACCACCAGGTCCGCGAGCCCCGCGCAGTCCCCGAGGTGACCGGCGACGCGCACCTCGACATCCGGGTGTGCCGCCGACCACCCGGCGGCCTGGTCGACAACGCGCCGCGGCAGGACGCCGTCGAACAGGAAGTACGGCGCGACCACCACCCGGCGCGCCCCCAGCAGCCTGGCCCTGGCCAGGCCCTCGGCCACGTCCGGCCGGGTCAGCGACACGAACGCCGTCTCGACGAACGCGAACCCGCGCGTCTCCTGCAACAGCCGGGCCACCTTGCACACCTCGGCGTTCGCGTCCGGATCGGTGGCTCCCCTGCCCACGAGCACGACGGCGGTGTCCGCCCACTCGGCAGGCGCCACGACGGCCGCGATCCGCTCGGCGAGCAGTGCCAGCAGCGTCGGGTGCGGGCCCAGCGGCCTGCCGAACCGGTAGGACGTGCCGGGGTGGCGATGCACCTCACGTGCCAGGGCGGCCGGGATGTCGCCCTTCGCGTGGCCCGCCGCGACCAGCACGAGCGGCACGGCGGCGAGGTTCCGGTGGCCCTGCGCGGCCAGTTCGCCCCAGGCCTCGGTCACCGCGGGTGCGGATAACTCGATGAACCCGCCGGCGACCGCGACACCGTCCCCCGCCAGCAGTGCACGGGTGCGGGCCACGAATGCGCGGAACTCGTCGACGCCCCTCGTGTCCACGGTGCCGTGGCCGACGAGCAGCAACGGCGTGGGCGACTCAGGCATCGGGTTCCTCTCGGTCGGCGTAGAGCAGGGCGTTGACGACAGCGGCCGCCACGGCCGCCCCACCGCGCTCGGTGGCGGAACTGACCGCAGGCAGACCCGCTGCCCGCAGCGCGGCCTTAGCGGCGACCGAGCCGACGAACCCGACCGGCATCCCGACGACCAGCGCGGGCCGCACCGCACCGGCGGCCGCGAGGTCCACGAGTGCCGTCAACGCCGTCGGCGCGTTCCCGATCACCCACACCGCTCCGTCCGGGTACTGCTGGGCGGCGGCACGTGTCCCCGCCGCCGACCGGGTGTCACCGGGTTCGGCGACCGGGCCCGCCAGGTCGATCGCGATCACCGCGTCCCGCGCGGTGACGCCGGCGGCGACCATCCGCACGTCCACCACCAGCGGCGCACCGGCCAGCAGCGCGGTCCGCCCGGCGCGCAACGCGGGCTCGTCCGTGACGATGTCGCCCAGCCAGGTGGGATCCGCCGTGGTGTGCACGACACGCTCCACGACCGCCCTGGTCAGCGGGGGCAGCTGCGTCGTGTCCACCCGGGACCGCAGGATTCGATAGGACTCCTGCTCGATCGGATGCGGACGGCGCACCGGGTGGCTCCTTCCGCGGGGACTCGGGCGATCGGCCGATCCTCACCCGCCCGCGCGTGCCACGTCAAACAAGACCGGCGTTCCTGTGATGTGCGACAACGCCGTGGTCGTCGGCATGGTCGTCGGCATGGTCGTCGCCGGGCCTGCGCGCCGGATGTGGCGCCGGATGCGGATGCACGTGCGCGCGCTCCAGCCGTGGCAGCGCGTGCAGCAGTCGGTGCTCCACGTCGTGCGCGATCCGGTGCGCGTCCACCAGGCTCAGGTCCCGGTCCACGACGACGGTCAGCTCGGCCAGCTGCCCGTGACCCGACCAGCGCAACCGCAGCTCCTCGACGGCCAGCACGCGTGGTGTCGCGGCGGCCAGGTCCATGGCCTGCCCGACGAGCGCCGGATCGGCCGCGTCCAGCAGCCTGCCCAGCACACTGCGGCCCGCGCCGACCAGCACGACACCGATGGCCACCGCGACGAGGACGCCGACCGCCGGGTCGACCCACCGCCAGCCCAGCGCCGAACCGCCCGCGGCGGCGAGCACGGCCAGCGAGGTGAAGCCGTCGGTGCGGGCGTGCAGGCCGTCGGCGACCAGGGCCGCCGAGCCGATCCGGCGGCCGGTGCCGATCCGCCAGCGGGCGGCGATCTCGTTGCCCACGAAGCCGATCACGGCCGCGGCCGCGAGCGCGGGCAGCTGCCGCACGTCCTGCGGCGCGGCGAACCGGTGCACCGACTCGACCAGCGCCAGCACCGCCGACGCCGCCACGACGGCCAGCACGACGAGCCCGGCGAAGTCCTCCGCCCGGCCGTAGCCGTAGGTGAACCGCCTGGTCGCGGCCCGCCTGCCCAAGCGGAACGCGACAGCGAGCGGGATCGCGGTGCAGGCGTCGGCCAGGTTGTGCAGGGTGTCGGACAGCAGAGCGACGGAACCGGTCAGCTCGACCACGCCAGCCTGCACGGCGGCGGTGACCAGCAGGATCGCGAACGAGCCCCACAACGCCCGCATGCCGGTCCGGCTGCCGGTCAACCGCTCGTCGAGCTGGTCGGCGGCATCGTGGCTGTGCAGCAAGTGCCGGTGGCCGTGCCCGTGACCATGCCCGTGGCCGTGTCCCATGTCTGCCAGACTAGCCGAGCTGTCCACTATGGACTATTGCCAGAACTTGTTTACTGCCAACCTAGGGCGACAGGTTCTCCAGCCACTGGTAGCCGCGTGGGGTGACCATCCGGCCGTTCGCCATCCGGGTCTGCGACGAGCCGACGACGACCGTCGTCAGCATGTCGACCTCGGCCACGTCGAACTCGGCCAACGGCGCGCACCAGACCCGTTGGCCCGTCCGGCCCGCCTGGCGGACCGCGCCCACCGGCGTGTCCGCGGGCCGGTGCTCGGCGAGCAGCTCCAGCGCGACCCGCAACTGCCAGTCACGGCCGGCCGACCGCGGGTTGTAGAAGCAGACGACGAAATCGCCATCGGCGGCGGCCCGCACCCGGCGCCGGATGACCTCCCACGGCGTGTGCAGGTCGGACAGACTGATCAGCGCGTGATCGTGGCCCAGCGGCGCACCGAGCAACGCCGCGGCGGCCAGTGCGGCGGTCACCCCTGGCACGCCGACCACCTCGACGTCCGCGGGGCACTGCTCCAGGGCCGGGCTGGCCATCGCGTAGACGCCCGCGTCACCGGAACCGACGAGCGCGACCGCGTTGCCCGCGGCGGCCAGTTCGACGGCCTGCCGGGCGCGCTCCTCCTCAGCGCCCAGCTTGCTGGCCCGGATCTCGGTGCCCGGCCGCAGCAGGTGCCGGATCTGGTCGACGTAGGAGTCCAGGCCGACCACCACGGCGGCCCTGCGCAGCTCGGCCTCGGCCTGGGGGGTGCGCTGGTCGGTGGCGCCGGGGCCGAGCCCCACGACGGCCAGCCTGCCCCGCGGCCGCATCCGGGCCGCCGCCACGGTCACGGTGCCCGCCTTGATCTTCGGCACGACGAGTTCGACCGCGCCACCGCCCAGTTCGCCTGCCGCGTGCAGCGCGGCCGCCTCGGCGACGCTCGGGGTGCCGACCTCGGTCAGCACGATCTCGCTCGGGTTGGGCACGTCGACCAGGGCCAGCGTGGCCGCCGGGTAGACGCGCAGTGACGGCTCGTCCTGCCAGTGCCAGAACGCCCAGTCGGTGACGGCGTCGCGGATGCCCGGCTCGTCAGCCTTGCGGTCCACCGTCGCGAAGGCCCGCACGGCGTGCAGATCGAAGCCGTGCTCGGTCTCCAGCCGGGCCAGGGTCGCGGTCACGGCGTCGGTCGACACGCCCTTCGCCGAGCCGATGCCGACCACCAGTGTCGGCGGCACCAGCCGCAGCGTCCGGTCGTTCGTCACGGCGGGCAGGCGGTCGTCCACCAGGATCGTCCAGTGCGCGTCGGCCAGATTCGGGGCGACGTTGGGCGGCAGTGCGGGCAGCGGGAAGCCCAGCGGGTTGACCAGCCGCACCGGTTCGCCGTCCAGGACGGCCACTCCGCACGCGGCGAGGTCACCGTCCACGGTCGCGCCGAGCATCGTGACCAGCTCGTCCAGCGGGGTCGTGCCCGTCGAGTCGGACGCCGTGGTCACCACGGGTGTGCAGCCGAGTACCTCGGCGACCCGTTCGGCCAGGTCGTTCGCGCCACCGCCGTGCCCGCCGGCGAGCGCGACGGCGAACCGCAGGCCCTCGTCGACACACACCACTCCGGGGTCGGTCGCCTTGTCCGCTAGCAGCGGTGCGATCAGCCGCACGGTGGCACCGCTGGCGAGGAAGAACACCGCCGCGTCCAACTCCGGCCAGCTCCGGTGCAGCGCGGGGCCGATCGGACCGTCCATGATCACCGCGTCCGGGCCGAGCGCGGTGGCCAGGTCGGTGGCCGCATGGCGCCCGGCCGACGTGACCGCGAACAGCCCGATCACCGCGTGCCCCACAGCAGCAGCACCGGATTCGTGCCGGTGAGCCTGCTCGTGCCGCCGGGCAGGTCGACCAGGCGTGCGGACGTGAGCTGGCAGCCGTCCACCTGATAGCCGCCCGCCCGCAGCGCGTCCCGGCTCAGCGCGAACCGGTCCAGCGACGCGAGCGCCACGACGATCCGGGCAGCACCGACCTCGGCACACGCGCGCACGACGTTGGGTCCACCGCCACCGACGAACACCGCGTCCGGCGCCGGCAGGCCGCGCAGCACCTCGGGCGCCTCGCCGTCCTCCAGCCGCACGTCGACGCCGTAACGGGACGCGTTCGCGACGATCCGGACACACTGCCCGGGGTCCCGTTCCACCGCGATCACGGCCGAACCGAGCCGCGCGCACTCCACGCCGACGGCACCGGAACCGGCGCCCACGTCCCAGACCAGCGTGCCCGGCCGGGGAGCCAGCCGGGCCAGCGCGAGCGCGCGGACCTCGGCCTTGGTCACCATGCCGTCTCGGTGGGCGAACTCGTCCTCCGCCAGCGCCCAGCCCTGCTCCGGCGGGGTCCGCAGGCCACCTGCCAGCCAGGACGGCTCCGGCACCGGATCGGACTCGGGCAGGCAGAGCACGATGTTCGGGTCCTGCCACTGCCTGCCCGCGGCCGACGTCGCTTCCACAGTGGACAGTTTTTCACCGGACCCGCCGATGTCCTCGGCGACGACGAGATTGCGCCGCCACCCGCGCAGCCCCTCACCCAACTCGGCCGGGCCGGCACCCGGACCGGTGAGCACGACGACCACGCGGTGCGTGCGGCAGACGTTCAGCGCGGGACCGAGGTCCCTGCCGTGCGCGCTGACGACCGTGACGTCGTCCCACTGCCGGCCGGCCAGGGCCGTGACGCGCTGGACGCTGGACAACGCGGGCAGCACGGCAGCCGTGATGCCCGCTGCCCGTAACGAGCGCAGGACGCCGAAGAAACCGGGGTCGCCGGACGCCAGGACGACCGCGTCCGCCAGAGCCTTGTCACCGGCGTACGCGGGCAGTTGGGCCAGGGCATCGGCCAGCGGACCGAGTTCGACGGTCTGGACGCCTGCCGGCGCATGCCGCTGCAGGTGCCGGCGACCACCGACCACGAGCGCCGCCTTGGCGAGATGTTCGGCACCTCCAGGGGCGAGCGTCCCGCCGTCGACCCCGATGACCGTGATCGCCATCGCCCGTCTCCCTCTCGTCTACAGTGGACTACCGACCGCTCCTGCGCCCCGGCTGCGTGGACCTCCCGGTCACCTTCTTGGTGGCGGAGCGCTTGACCGCGGCCTTCGGTTTCGGCTGCTGCTGCTTCGGCAGTTGTTCCTGGGGCTGCTCCGGCTGCTCCGGCTGCTCGGACCGGTCCGGTTCGAAGGCCAGCACCTCCTGGTCGGTGGCAGCGGGCCGGACCGGTCGCGGCCCCTCGGAGACCTTGCCAGGCTTCGTCCGGCCCGTCGAGCGCGCGGTCTCCTGCCAGCCGTGCACAGCCGACCAGGCCGCCGCCGACGCGGGCTGCGTGTTACCCGTCCAGTTGGTCGAGCCGACCCGCGCGGCCACCCAGCCACTGCGGCTGGTGTGCAGCGGCCAGCCCGTCTTGGCGCGCGGCGCGTCGTCGGTGGTGCTCTCGGCCGCGCGCGGCGCGTCGTGGGTGGTGCTCTCGACCGCGCGCAGCGCGCGGCGCGCCTCCGGGTCGGCCTTGCGGAAGGTGTGGAAGTGCCCGGCGTTGTACAGGTGCGAGCGGGTGCCTTCGGCGCGCAACGCGGTGCCGACCAGGAACAGCGTGTGCCGCCACAGCTTGTGCTGCTTCACGGTGTCCGCCAGCTCACCGATCGTGGTGTGCAGGACCAGCTCGTCCGGCCACGTCACCTTGTACGCGATGACGACCGGCGTGTCGTCCGCGTAGCCGCCGGCCCGCAGCTCGTCCACGAGCTGGCCACTGCGCGCGGCGGACAGGAAGATCGCCATCGTGGTGCCGTGCCGGGCGAAGTCGCGGATGTGCTCACCGTCGGGCATCGGCGTCTTGCCGCCCTCCAGCCGGGTCAGGATCACCGACTGCGCGACCTCGGGCACCGTCAGCTCCCGGCCCGCGACGGCCGCGGCGGCCGAGAACGCCGACACGCCCGGCACGATGTCGACCTCAAGGCCCAGCCGCACGCAGGCGTCGTACTGCTCCTGGACCGCGCCCCACAGCGACGGGTCACCGGAGTGCACGCGCGCCACGTTCAGTCGCTGCCCAGCGGCGCGGCGGTAGATCTCGAGCACGTCGTCGTGCGTGATCCGCGAGGAGTCCACCAACTCGGCGCCAGCACTGGCGTGGTCGCGCACACACCGCGGGTCGACCAGGCTGGCTGCCCACACCACGATGTCGGCCTCGGCGATGCGTTTGGCACCACGCAACGTGATGAGGTCAGCGGCCCCGGGTCCGGCACCGATGAACGAGACCCGACCGCTTGTCATAGCTGCTCTCCTCTGCCTCCGCGCGACGGAAGTACGACCACCGTCGACAGGTACGGCGCGCCACCCGTTCCCGAGGCGTCCACTGTGTCCGGTAGATCCACTTCGGACAGTGGCAGAACGCGCTGGTCCGCTGTGCCGAGGTGTTCCGCGTACACCGACCGACCCAACGCGCCGGCACGCTCGATCACCTCGCGCAACTCCCGCAACCGTCGCCCGCCCTTGTAGGCGACGACCGTACCTTGCCCGCTCAGCGCTGCCGCCACGGCGGTCACGTTGCGCGTCACCGGAAGCACGGTGAGTTGCTCCCCCCCTTCGACCAGCGTGACTCCGGCCGCACTGGCTGTGGCCTGCATCGCGGTGATCCCGGGGATCGTGGTGACCGTCACGTCCGGCAGCAGAGTCCGGACCGTCGCGGCCAGATAGCCGAACGTGGAATACACGTTCGGGTCACCCAAGGTGGCGAACGCCGCCGTACCACCGTGCTCGCGCAGATGCGTCGCGACACGCTCGGCGGCCGCATCCCAATGCCGGCGGCGACGTCGCTGCGAGCCGGAGACCGAATCGGACAGTGCGAACACCAGCCGTTCGATCTTGTCGTCGGCGACGTGCGCGCGGACGACCGCTTCGGCGCGGCCGCTCTCCTCCGGTGCCAGGACCGGCACGAAGATCCGTCCCGCGTCCCGGAGTGCGCGCAGCCCGGCGAGAGTGAGGAGTTCCGGATCGCCGGGCCCGACACCGATGCCCACGAGTGTGTTCATGCGTGCTCTCCCGCCGCTGCTTTTACCAGTCGGGCCACGGTTTCGGGGTGGGCCGCCGGGTGGGTGTGCAGGTAGGAGGCGTGCACGTTACCGGCGACGAAGCCCTCGCGCGCCGGGCGGCCGTCGTGGTCGCGCCAGAACCAGGCGGGGGCCGGTTCGTGTGGCGTGTGTACGCGGGTCTTGTGGAACTCGTGGCCGGTGCGGCGTTCGCCCGCGCGGTGGGCGATCGAGTCGGTCGCGGCGACGGCGTCCCGGTAGCCGAGGGTCAGCGTCGGGCCGAGATCGGCCGTGCCGGGCAGCACACCACACATCGGGTGGCCGCTCAGTTCGTCGAGCAGGTAAAGGAGTCCGCCGCACTCGGCCACGACGATCCCGCCCGATCGGGCGAAGCCTGCAACCGATGACCGCAAATCGGTGTTCTTACTCAGGGCAGCAGCGTGCTGCTCGGGGAAGCCGCCGGGCAGGACGAGCGCGGCGGTGTCCGTCGGCAGCGTTTCGTGATGGAGGGGATCGAGGATGACCACGTGGGCACCGGCAGCGGTGAGGAGTTCGACGTGTTCGGCGTAGCCGAAGGTGAAGGCGGGTCCGCCCGCGACAGCGATGACGGGTCCGCGCGTGGTCGTCGGCACGTCGGGATGCCACGGCGCCCACGGCGCCGGCCCGGCGCTCGCGGCCAGCCGTGCCACCGCGTCCAGATCAACCGATCGGGTGATCAACTCGGCCATGGCTGCCACGGCCCGCCGAGCGGGTTCGCCGTGCTCGGCAGCAGGCACGAGGCCGAGGTGCCGGGCGGGGAGGGCGACCTCTGCCCCGCGCGGGATCGCGCCCAGGACCGGGAGTCCGACCTCGGCGCAGGCGTCGCGGAGGACGTGTTCGTGGCGGGACGAGCCGACCTGGTTGAGGATCACGGCGGCGAGGCGGACGGCGGGGTCGTAGCCGCGGAAGCCGTGCAGGAGTGCGGCGAGGCTGCGCCCCTGGCCGCGGCTGTCCACGACGAGGACCACGGGCGCGTCGAGCAGTTGGGCGACGTGAGCGGTCGACCCGAACTCGGCCCCCCGCAGGCCACCGGTCGACGTACGCCCGTCGAACAACCCCATCACGCCTTCGACGATCGCCATGTCGGTGTCCGCGGCGCCGTGCGCGAAGAGGGGTCCGACGAGTTCCTCGCCGACGAGCACGGGATCGAGATTGCGCCCCGGCCGCCCTGCGGCGAGGGAGTGATACCCGGGATCGATGTAATCCGGCCCGACCTTGAAAGGAGCCACCCGCCGCCCTTGCGCGACGAAGGCAGCGAGCAACCCGGTGGCGACGGTCGTCTTGCCGCTACCGGAAGCAGGCGCCGCGATCACCACCCGAGGAGAGGAGTGGGACTCACTCACAACTGAATCCACCCTGCTGAATCCACCGTGCCTCGACTCCGACACGTCCCTCCGCCGCCAGGCCCCGGGCGCGCCCGGCCGCGGCTGGGTTCGGACCGGACGAGTCGATGCACTGTGGGCCGCAGCCCGCCCGGCCGCGGGCGACCGCGAGCGGTTCCGTGCCGGGATACCCCGCGCGGGGCTGCCGACCGCCGGTGGCCATGCGCGGGCAAGAGCCCGCTCCGCGCCGGCCCGGCTTCGGCCGTTCGGCGGCCAGGCGCGCTTGGCATCGGGTCGGCCGGGATCCGTTCGCGGAGGGGCGCGGCCTGGGCTCGCCCGCGCTCGGCCGCGGCGCGTTCGACCGGCGCTTGGCTGCGGCCTGGCGTTTGGGTGCGGGCAGGCGCCTGGGTGCGAGCAGGCGCCAGCCCGCAGCCTGACGCCTGGCTACGGGCAGGCGCTTGGCCGCGGCCTGAGGCTCGGGTGCGGGCTGACGCCTGGCTGCGGCCCGGCGCCTGGGTGCGGCTCGACGCCTGGCTGTGGGCTGACGCCCGGGTGTGGGCAGGCGCCTGGCTGCGGCCTGGCGCCTGGGTGCGGCTCGACGCCTGGCTGTGGGCTGACGCCCGGGTGTGGGCAGGCGCCTGGCTACGGCCTGGCTCCTGGGCGCGGCCTGGCGCGGTGTGCTCACATGCCGGCGACTCGTGGACTACCGCCACCGCGCGGCCCGGCGAGATCAGCGCGTGCTTGGGCTGCGTCGCGTTGCGCCGGCCCGGCCTGCCGGTGGTCACCATTCGATGCCTCGTTGGCCTTTTTGGCCCGCGTCCATCGGGTGTTTGATCTTTGTGGTCTCCATCACCAGGTCGGCCGCCGCGACCAGTTCCGGCGGCGCGTCGCGACCGGTGATGACGACGTGTTGTCTGTCGGGGCGCCCGGCGAGGGTCTCGATCACCTCGGCCACGTCGACCCAGCCCCACTTCAGCGGGTACGTGAACTCGTCCAGCACGTACAGGCCGTGCCTGCCCGCCGCCAGCCGCCGCTGAATCTCCCGCCAGCCCTCCAGCGCCGCGGCCGCATGGTCGTCCTCGCTGCCCTGCTTGCGCGTCCACGACCACCCCTCTCCCATCTTGTGCCACTCGACCGGCCCACCCTCGCCGGTCTCCTCGTGCACCCGCCCCAGCGCGCGGAACGCCACCTCCTCGCCGACCTTCCACTTCGCCGACTTCACGAACTGGAAAACCCCGATCGACCAGCCCTGGTGCCAGCCCCGCAACGCCAACCCGAACGCGGCCGTCGACTTCCCCTTCATCGACCCCGTGTGCACGATCACCAACGGCTTGTTCCTGCGCTGCCGCGTCGTCAGGCCGTCATCCGGTACGACCGCCGGTTTTCCTTGTGGCACAACGACCTCCTCTCACGCAGCCCGCACGACGCCGGCCACCTGGTCCGCGGACAGCTGCGCCACCGTCAGGCACGGCCCGCCCAGCGCACCCGCCAACCGGCCCGCCAAGCCCAGCCGCACGGGGCCGCTCTCACAGTCCACCGTGATCGACGCGACCCCGTCCGCCGCCAGCAGCGCCGCCGCCCGCAGCGCATCCGCGACCGGGTCGCCGCCCGCGCCACTGGACGTCGCCCGCCCGTCGGTCAGCACGATCAGCAACGGCCGCCGCCTCGGGTCGCGCAAGCGCTCCGCCGCGAGTACCCGCCGCGTCAGCAACAAGCCGTCCGCCAACGGCGTCCGGCCGCCGGTGCTCAGCCCGCGCAACCTGCGGGCCGCCGCGTCGACCGACGACGTCGGCGGCAACGCCAACTCCGCCCCGCCCGCCCGGAACGTCACCACGCCGACCTTGTCCCGCCGCTGGTACGCGTCCGCCAGCAACGACAGCACCGCCCCGGTGACCGCCGACATCCGCGCCCGCGCTGCCATCGACCCCGACGCGTCCACGGCGAACAGCACGAGATTGCCCTCACGCCCCTCGCGCACGGCACGCCGCACGTCCTCGGCTCGCAACGCCAGCCCCGGCCCGGACCGACCACGCGACAACTGGTGTGGTGCGGCGGCGGACAACGTGCCGACCAGATGCAGGCCGGCACCGCCCGGCGCACCGGGATCCGCGGCCCGCACGATCCGGCCGAAGCCCGACCTGGCCCGCGACCGGCGCCCGGGCGCTCCCTCGCCGACACCCGGCACCTGCAACAGCCGCGCCCGGAACGACGGGGACGGCGCGGCGGGCGGCCGCTGCGCGGGTGCCCGGCCCTCGCCGGGGTCACCAGCGGTGTCAGCGGATTCGGACGAGGAGCCGTTGCCCGACGGCGACTCGGGCGCCGGGCCGCCGGGCGGGTCGTCCGGCGGCGACGGGTCGTCGTCCGGGGGTGGCTGGTCGATCTCGTCGGCGGCCGATCGCATCGCGTCGGTCAGCTGTTCCTCGGACAGCCCGGGTTCGTCGAACGGGTCCCGGCGCCGCCGATGCGGCAACGCCAACCGGACCGCGACCTCGACATCGTGTTCGGCGACCACCTGCTCACCCCGCCACGCCGCGTGCGCAACGGCCGTCCGCGCGACCACGAGGTCCGCCCGCATGCCGTCGACCTCCATCGCCGCACACACGGCGGCGATGCGCTGCACCTCGACGTCCGGCAGCACCACGGCAGGCAACGTGGCCCGCGCCTGGACGATCCGGGAGGCCAGGTCGTCGTCGGCAGCGGCCCACGACGTGGCGAAACCGTCCGGGTCCGCCTCGTAGGCCAGTCGCCGCCGGATCACCTCGGCCCGCACCGCGACCTCACGCGACGCCACGACCCGCACGGTCAGGCCGAACCGGTCCAGCAACTGCGGCCGCAGCTCGCCCTCTTCCGGGTTCATGGTGCCGACCAGCAGGAACGTCGCCGCGTGCGACACCGACACCCCGTCGCGCTCCACGTGCGCGCGGCCCATCGCGGCCGCGTCCAGCAACAGGTCCACGAGGTGGTCGTGCAGCAGGTTGACCTCGTCCACGTAGAGCACGCCGCGATGCGCCCCGGCCAGCAGCCCCGGCTGGTACGCCCGCACTCCCTCGGTCAGCGCGCGCTCCAGGTCCAGCGACCCGATCAGGCGATCCTCGGTCGCCCCGACCGGCAGCTCGACCAGCGCGGCAGGCCGGGTGTGCGCTGCCGGGCCGTGCGGCGCGTCCGGGCAGCCAGGGTCGGGTGCGGCGGGATCGCAGGCGAACCGGCAGCTCTCGACCACCTCGACCTCAGGCAGCAGACCGGCCAGCGCCCGGACCACCGTGGACTTGGCGGTGCCCTTCTCGCCACGCACCAGCACACCGCCGATCGCCGGATGCACGGCGTTGAGCAGCAGGGCAAGTCGGAGGTCGTCGTGCCCGACGACGGCGGAGAACGGGAAGCCGGCGGTCATCCGCCGACCGAACCGACAGCAGTCAGGGTCATGCCCGGTGTCCTTCCTCGGGTGTCCACGCCCGGGTCAAGGTGGTGGGTGCGGCGGACCGCACCCCAGCGCGGGCGGAGTGTCCTGGCTCCCGGATCGAGATGGCCCACCGCCTTCCCGGGGTCGTCGAACACCCCGGTGGCACGCCTGGTGGCCACTTCCCGGTGACAGTGGCGGGACCGCGCCGGATTCGCACCGGCTTCCTCGCTCACCCTCGCTCTGGGTCGCTCGCATCGTCGCATCCCGATGCCACGCACACCAAGTGCTGAGCACGGCCTTACCACGTGGTGGACCCAGAGCGTGCCTAGGATGCCCCGGTGAGCACACCTGTCACCGCGGGTCCCGCAGGCAGGGTCGCACCGGAGCACGTGTTCGACTGGGTGGACGTACACGCCGAGGAGCGCAAGTCCGCCGGGTTGAAGCGGCAGCTGCGTCCCCGGCCCGCCACGTCCGACGCGCTCGACCTTGCCGGCAACGACTATCTCGGCCTGACCAGGGACAAACGGGTGGTCGGCGCGGCGGCGGCTGCCGCGATGCGCTGGGGTGCCGGCTCGACCGGGTCGCGGCTGGTGACCGGGTCGACGGAACTGCACACCGAGCTGGAACTGGAGCTGGCGTCCTTCACCGGCGCGCAGGCCGCGCTGGTCTTCGCATCGGGCTACGCGGCCAACCTCGCCGCGATGACCGCGCTGTCCGGCCAGCACTGCGCGATCGTCGCCGACCAGTACATCCACGCCTCGCTGATCGACGGATGCCGGCTGGCCAAGGCCGAGTTGGCCGTCGTGGGCCACGCCGATCCGGCCGCGGTGGCACGGGCACTGGCCAGCCGGACCCGGCAGCGCGCACTCGTGGTGACCGACTCGGTGTTCTCCGTGGACGGTGATCTCGCCCCGCTGCCGGAACTGGCCGAGGTATGCCGGGAACACGGTGCCGCGCTGGTGGTGGACGACGCACACGGGCTGGGCGTGCTCGGGGAGGGCGGCCGGGGCGCGGTCGCGGCGGCTGGGCTGCAGGGCTCGCCGGACGTGGTGACGACTGTCACGCTGTCGAAGTCGTTGGGCGCGCAGGGCGGCGCGATCATCGGACCGCGCAGGGTGATCCATCACCTGGTGGACACCGCGCGCAGCTTCATCTTCGACACCGGCCTGGCACCGGCCAGTGCCGCCGCGGCGCTCACCGCGCTGAAGATCCTGCGCGGCGAACCGGACCGCAGCGGCAAGGTGCTGGCGAACGCCACGGCCCTCGCCGAGCGCCTCACCGCCGCCGGGCTCCGCGCGAGCACGCCCGCCGCGGCGGTCATCTCGGTGCGTGCGCCGTCCGCGGACGGCGCACTGGCCTGGTCGACGCGCTGCCGCGAGGCGGGCGTGGTCGTCGGCTGCTTCCGGCCGCCGTCGGTACCGGACTCGGTGTCCCGGCTACGCCTGACCGCGCGCGCCGACCTGACCGAAGCCGACATCGAGCGCGCCGTGACAGTGATCACGGAGAATGCCCCAGTCCGGTAAGCCGGGAGCGGGTTCAGCCCGCGGCGGCCCTGCGCATGGTGATGTGCGGGATGCCGTCCTCGATGAACTCCTCACCAGCGCGTTCGTAGCCGAATGCCGCGTACAGGCCCTGGACCTGGACCTGCGCGTCCAGCACCGAGTCGTGGTCACCGACGTCGGCCAGCGCGGCCTCCATCAGCCGCCGGGACAGACCCTTGCCACGGCACCCGGCAGCGGTGCAGACCCTGCCGATGCGGAAGCCGCCGTCCGGCTCCGCCAGCACCCGCAGGTACGCGACAGGCTGGTCAGGGTCGGTGTCCGAGCCGATCCAGAAGTGCCGGGTGCCCTCCTCCAGATCACGCCCGTCCAGTTCCGGATACGGACAGTCCTGCTCGACCACGAACACGTCGACCCGCAACCGAAGCAGGTCGTAGAGGCGTTGCGGGCTCAGGTCGGCTGCCCATTCGCGATGCAGCACCGTGGACACGGCGTGGGAACTCATTTCACGTGGATACCACAAGCGCCACGGCAGTCACTCCGTCGGCGGCTCGTCCTTGCCGCCGAACCGGTGCCACACCTTCGACGCCGTGTCGGAAAGCACACCGCCGACGTCGCCGAGGACTTTGGCGAGCGGGTCGGCGGACGTCTTCACGGTGTCCCGGTACGAGCGGGCGGCGGTCTTCATGTCGTCGCGCCACGCGCCCGCGGGCTGCTCGTCGTCCCGCCTCGGGTAGCTGCCGGTCAGGATCGCGCGGTACTCCTCGGACGCGGCCCAGCGCTGCAGCTCGGCGGCCCGCACCACGGCCAGCGGGTGCGTGAGGTTCACCGTGTTGATCATCTTGAGCACACTGTCCCGGACGTCGCCCGACGACTCGTAGTCGGCCGCCTGCCGCAGGAACTCGGCGGTGTCCACATCGTCCGGGCTGTTCGCCCCCGCGATGATCATGTGCAGGCGCAGCGACGCCGCCGGGTCCTGGGAGCACAGCAGGCCCGCGCGGTCGGCGGACAGCTCGGCCTTGCGGTACCACTCCATCAGCGCCGCGATCACCGCGCGGATGCCCCAGTAGCCCCCGGGCAGCCAGGCCATCGCGTTGGACATGCGCAGCAACCGGAACAGCACGGTCCGGTAGAGGACGTGGCCCGACAGCGCGTGGCCAAGCTCGTGCCCGATGGCGACTCGCAGGGCCTCCGGATCGGCCGCGGCAACCAAGCCGCTGGTGAGCATGATGAACGGCTTGTCGATGCCGAGCGTCACCGCGTTGGTGTCCGGGTCACGCATCACGAACATCTCGGGAATCGGGTCGATGTCCAGGATCGCCGCGCACTCGGCCCGCATCTCGTGCAGCGCCGGGTACTGCTTCGGGCCGACCCGCACCGATGACGCGAGCGACATCAGCCGCTCGCCGCGCTCGGAGAACGCTCCCGCGGCGGCCTTGAGCACGACCGGGAAGCCGGGCACCGAGCGCAGCGCGGTCAGCGCACCGCGGTCGGCCGGGTGCTCGTACGCCCTCGGGCTGATGCCGGGGAACCGGACCCGGGTGCTGGTCCGGAGGACCTCGGCTCGCTCGCCACCGCTGGATGCCATAGGTCCAGGGTATTCGGGGTCAGCCCTCCAGCTCGCCCTCCAGGTCGAGATAGACCGCCCGCAGCCGGTCCAGCGTGTCCGGGTCCGGCTCCGCCCACAGGCCACGCTCGGCGGCCTCCAGCAGCCGTTCGGTGACCCCGCGCAACGCCCACGGGTTGGACTGGCGCATGAAGTCACGGACCTCGTCGTCGAACACGTAACTCTGCGCGAGCTGCCCGTACATCCAGTCGTCCACCACGCCCGCCGTGGCGTCGAAGCCGAACAGGTAGTCGACGGTCGCGGCCAGCTCGAACGCGCCCTTGTAGCCGTGCCGGCGCATGGCCGCGATCCACTTCGGGTTGACCACGCGTGCGCGGAACACCCGCTTGGTCTCCTCGCCCAGGCTGCGGGTACGCACGGCGTGCGGCACGGCGGAGTCGCCGACGTAGGCGGCCGGGTTGTCGCCGGTGAGCGAGCGGACCATCGCGACCATGCCGCCGTGGTACTGGAAGTAGTCGTCGGAGTCGGCGATGTCGTGCTCGCGGGTGTCCACGTTCTTCGCGGCCACCTGGATCCGCCGGTACGCGACCTCCATGTCGTCGCGGGCGGGCCTGCCGTCCAGGCCGCTGCCGTACGCGTAGCCGCCCCAGGTGGCGTAGACCTCGGCGAGGTCACCGTCGTCGCGCCAGTTGCGGGCGTCGATCAGCGGCAGCAGGCCGGCACCGTAGGCGCCGGGCTTGGAACCGAAGATGCGGGTGCTGGCCCGCCTGCCGTCGCCGTGCCCGGCCAGGTCGGCGCGGTAGTGCGCGGCGACGAAGTTCTGCTCGTCCGACTCGGCCAGCTCGGCGACCGCGCGGATCGCGTCGTCCAGCAACGTGACGACGTGCGGGAACGCGTCCCGGAAGAAGCCGGAGATGCGCACCACGATGTCGATTCTGGGTCTGCCCAGTTCGGCCGGCGGCACGATCTCGAACCCGGTGACGCGGCGGGAGGCGTCGTCCCAGCGGGGCCGGGTGCCCAGCAGCCACAGCAGTTCCGCGATGTCGTCGCCCTGGGTGCGCATGGCCGACGTGCCCCACACGGTGAGGCCGACACTGCGCGGCCACTCGCCGGTGTCGGCGCGGTGCCGGGCCAGCAACGAGTCGGCCAGTGCGGCACCGGTGTCGAACGCGTTGCGCGACGGGATCGCCTTGGGGTCCACCGAATAGAAGTTGCGGCCGGTGGGCAGCACCGAGACCAGGCCACGGGTCGGCGAGCCCGACGGCCCCGGCGGCACGAACCGGCCGTCCAGCGCACGCAGCACGTTGCGGATCTCGTCCGTCGTGGCGGCCAGCCGCGGCACCAGCTCCTCGCACCCGAACCGCAGCACCGCGGCCACGTCCGGCACGTCCTCGCCGAGCACGTCGCCGACTACGGACGGCACGTCGGCGGGGCGCCAGCCCGACTCGTGGCTTGCGATGACGAGCTTGCGCGCCAACGACTCCAGCAGATCGACCACGTCGGCGCCGGTGCGTGCCGGGCCGTCGACCAGCTTGGTCAGCGTGTCCGGCACCGTGACCCTGGCACCCGGTTGCGCGAGCAGTTCCTGCTCATCCAGTCCGAAGTGGACGGCGAGAGCGGCACGCAGGCCGGGCAGTGCGCCGACCGCGCCGCCGAACACCTGTCGGGCACGGAGTATCGCGAGTACGTCGTTGACCAGCTCGTCGCCGACCGGAGCCCGGCCGAGGATGTGCAGGCCGTCGCGGATCTGGACGTCCTTGATCTCGCAGAGGTAGCCGTCGACGTGCAGCACGAACTCGTCGAACTCGGCGGCGTCCGGCTGCTCCGGCATGTGCAGGTCGTGGTGCAGCTGCGCGGCCGTGATCAGTTCCCACACCTGCGCGCGCACCACGGGCAGCTTGTCCGGGTCGAGCGCGGCCACACTCGCGTACTCGTCCAGCAGCTGTTCCAGTTTCGCCAGGTCACCGTAGGTGTCGGCGCGAGCCATCGGCGGGATCAGATGATCGACGACGACGGCATGCCCGCGCCGCTTGGCCTGAGTGCCCTCGCCGGGATCGTTCACGATGAACGGATACACCAGCGGCAGGTCGCCGAGCACCGCGTCCGGCGCCGAGTCGGCGGACAGGCCCAATCCCTTGCCGGGCAACCATTCCAGCGTGCCGTGCTTGCCCAGGTGCAGGACAGCGTGCACGCCGAACTCGAGGTCGAGCCACCGGTACGCCGCCAGGTACTGGTGGCTGGGCGGCAGGTCGGGGTCGTGGTAGATGGCGATCGGGTTCTCGCCGAAACCGCGTGGCGGCTGGATCATCAGCACCACGTTGCCGAACCGCAGCGCGGCCACGTAGATCTCGTCGCCGTCGACGTACAGCTCGCCCGGCGGAGCTCCCCAGTGTTCGGTCATCGAGACCCGCAGCGGTTCGGGCAGTTCGGCGAACCATCGGCGGTACACCTGCGCGGGCACCCGGATCGCGGCCTGGCCCATCTGCTCCTCGGTCAGCCACTCGACGTCATGCCCGCCTGCCGCGATCAGCTGGTGCACGAGCGTGTCCCCGTCGACGGTGGCCGGATCGAGGCCGCCGAGGTCGTAGCCCTGTTCGACGAGTGCCGCGAACAACGCCACCGCGGAGGCGGGCGTGTCCAGGCCGACGGCGTTGCCCACCCGCGAGTGCTTGGTCGGGTAGGACGACAGCACGACCGCCAGCCGCCGTTGGCCTGCGGGTACGTGCCGCAGCCGGGCCAGCCGGGTGGCGATGCCGGCGACCCGGGCCGCGCGTTCCGGGTCGGCCGCGTAGACCGGGATGCCGTCCGCGCCGGTCTCCTTGAACGAGAACGGCACGCCGATCAGCCTGCCGTCGAACTCCGGGATGGCGACCTGCATCCCGGCGTCCATCGGGGTCAGCGCGGCGTCGGACGCGGCCCAGGTCTCCCGCGATGACGTGAGCACGAGCCCCTGCAGAACCGGGATGTCCAGCTCGGCGAGCGCACCGGCGTCCCAGGAGTCCTCGGCACCGCCTGCCGACGCCTCCGCGGCGACGGCACCACCCGCGGCGAGAACGGTCGCGACGAGCGCGTCGCACGGGCCGAGGAGTGTCCGCAGCTCGGCGGCCGTCTCCGGCGAGAGCGACCGCAGCGAACCGCAGAACACGGGCAGCGCGTTGGCACCCGCGCTCTCGACGGCGTCGGCGAGCGCGTCGACGAACGCGGTGTTGCCCGCCAGTTCGTGCGCCCGGTAGAAGACGATGCCGACGGTCGGCCGGGCCGGGTCCAGCGGGCGGTCGCCGTGCCTGCCGTACGCGGGGGTGGCGGCAGGCGGCGCGAAGCCCTCGCCGGTCAGCAGGATCGTGTCGGACAGGAAGCCGGCCAGCTCGCGCAGGTTGGGCAGGCCACCCTGGACCAGGTAGGCAAGCGCTTGCGCGGCGACGCCTGCGGGCACCGACGACTGGGCCATCAGCTCGGCGTCCGGGGTGGCCTCCCCGCCGAGGCAGACCAGCGGCACACGCCGTCGTCGCAGCTCGGCGATGCCCTCCGGCCAGGCGCGCAGCCCACCGAGAAGCCGGACGACGACGATCGCGACGCCGTCCAGCAGGGCAGGCAGGTCGGGGACGGTCACGCGGGCCGGGTTGGCGACGCGGTAGTCGGCGCCGCAGTCACGGGCGGCGAGCAGATCGGTGTCCGCAGTGGACAGTAAGAGGATGCGCGCTGCGGCCATGGGGCGGTCCTAACTCGGGGTCGTCCGCCCCGGAGATCGGTCGACGCGGTGGCCGGAGTCTCCTGGCTCCCGGGTCATCGTCGCCGTCCCGGCCTTCCCGGGCTCTCGCCCAGTGGCCATGTGCGGGGACGGCGGCTGACCGGTCACAGTGACGGGATCGCCTCGGATTCGCACCGAGTTCCTCCGTGCCGCCGCCTGGCGTCACCTCATGTTAGGTCAGGGCTTGCGACCGACCCCTGCGAAACCGGTCACCCTGCCGTCCAGCTCGTCGACCTCGGAGCCGACCTCCGGCCGCCAGTCCCACATGTGCACGACGCCGGGCGGCACCATGTCGAGGCCGGCGAAGAACGTCTCGAAGTCGGTGCGGCTGCGGTAGTGGAACGGCGTCTCGGTCCGCTGGTACATCGACTGGGCCGCCTCGGCGCCCGCCGCCCGCTCGGTGGTCAACTCGTCCATCGACGGGTGCGACATGGCCACGTAGCTGCCCGGTACGAGCCGGTCGACATAGGCGCGGATCACGCCACCGGGATCGTCGTCGTCGGACACGTACTGCAACACCCCGGCCAGCACGAGGCCGATCGGCCGGGACAGGTCCAGCAGCGCGGCCACCTCGGGATCGGTGAACACGGTGTGCGGGTCGCGCAGGTCGGCGCGGACGGCGAGGGCCAGGTCGTTGTCGGCGAGGATCGTGTTGCTGTGGGTGACCGCGATGGGTTCGATGTCCACGTAGGCCACCCGGGCCGCCGGGTTCACGCGCTGGGCGATCTCGTGGACGTTGCCGACGGTGGGGATGCCGGAACCGAGGTCGAGGAACTGGTCCACGCCCGACTGGGCGAGGACGGTCACCGCCCGACGCAGGTACGACCGGTTGGCCCGCATGCCCTGTCCGATGGCGGGATGCACCTTCGCGAGTCCGTCCGCGGCCATGCGGTCGACCTCGAAGTTGTGCGCCCCGCCCAGGAAGTAGTCGTAGATGCGCGCGGAGGAGGGCCTGTCCACATCGACCTTGCCCATGGGCCGCTCGGGCCGTTCCATGCTCAGCTCCTTCCGATCACCGGCAGGTCCGGCGACAGACTCGCACACTGGGATATCGCGGGACCGTTACGCCTTGCCTCATCACCGGGACCGCGCGATCGCGCGGTCCCGGTGAGATGGCTAGGTTGGCGAACACAGGTCACCGGGCAGTACAGCCCGGGTGATCTATTCCGCAATACTGCCTCGTGTGGAGGATCTTCGATGAGTCTGGACCGCCCCGTCGCCCCCGACCCCTACAGCTTGCTGCCCGTGACGGGTTCGTTCACCGTCACTTCGACCGATGTCCGCGACGGCGAGCAGATGTCCAACCAGCAGGTGTTCAACGGCATGGGCGCCACCGGCGAGAACCTGTCGCCGCAGCTGAGCTGGAGCGGCGCGCCGGAGGGCACGCAGAGTTATGTCGTCACCTGCTTCGACCCGGACGCGCCCACGCCGTCCGGCTTCTGGCACTGGCTGGCGATCGACATCCCGGCGTCGGTGACCGAGCTGGCGGCCGGCGCGGGCACCAGCGACGAGACGCTGCCCGATGGTGCGTTCCACGTGCGCAGCGACTTCGGTGAGCCGTCGTTCGGTGGCGCGGCCCCGCCCGCGGGCGACCAGGCGCACCGCTACTACTTCGTGGTGCACGCGGTGGACGTGCCGACGCTGGGCATCGACGGTTCGGTGACGCCCGCGGTGGCAAGCTTCAACCTGGTCTTCCATACGCTGGCCAGGGCCATCATCACGCCGACCTTCACGGCCTGAGACCGGCGGAATCAACCGGCTCCGCGACGAGTTGCAGCTGATGGGCGGGGTGACCGCCCATCAGCTGCTCCACCATTGATGAGGACGACGACGTGCGGCACTTCGACCTGGTGATCATCGGCACCGGTTCCGGCAACTCGATTCTCGGCCCGGAGTTCGCCGACCAGCAGGTGGCGATCGTGGAGAAGGGCACCTTCGGCGGGACGTGCCTGAACGTGGGCTGCATCCCGACGAAGATGTTCGTGCACACCGCCGACGTCGCCGAGTACGCGAGCCACGGTCCCCGCTACGGCGTGGAGTCCGAGTCGCACGGCGTGCGCTGGGCCGAGGTACGGGACCGCATCTTCCACCGCATCGACCCGATCGCGGAGGGCGGCAGGCTCTACCGGACGGCCCACCAGGACAACAAGAACGTCACCGTCTACCCGGGCGAGGCGCGCTTCACCGGCCCGAAGACGCTGGACATCGACGTCGCGGGCCAGGTCGAGACCATCACGGCGGACCGGTTCGTGCTGGCCGCGGGCAGCCGGGCCATCATCCCCGACGACGTGCCCGGCATGGCCGAGTCCGGCTACCACACCAGCGACGACATCATGCGGCTGGAGACGCTGCCGCGGCGGCTGATCATCCTGGGCGGTGGCTACATCGGTGCGGAGTTCGCGCACGTGATGTCCGCGTTCGGCGTCGAGGTCAGCGTCGTGTGCCGGTCGGGCGCGCTGCTGCGCAGCGATGACGAGACCATCAGCGCGCGGTTCACCGAACTGGCGCAGCAGCGGTGGGACGTCCGGCTGGACGCCAAACTCACCTCGGTCGAGCGGACCGGCGGCGAGCTGGTCGTGCACTACGAGGGCCCGAGCGGGGCGGACTCGGTGCGTGGTGACGCGCTGCTGATCGCCATTGGCCGCAAGCCCAACTCCGACCTGCTCAACCTCGGCGCTACAGGCGTGGTCACGGACGCCGACGGCTATGTCGAGGTCGACGCGTATCAGCGGACCAACGTCGAGGGCATCTACGCACTCGGTGACATCGACTCGCCCTACCAGCTCAAGCATGTCGCCAACCACGAAGCCAAGATCGTCAAGTACAACCTGCTGCACCCGGAGGCACCGGAAGCAGCCGACCACCGGTACGTACCGCACGCGATCTTCACGTCACCGCAGATCGCGGCCGTCGGGCAGACCGAGGCCGAGGTCAGGGCCGGCGGCAGGCGGTATGTGACGTCGATCCAGGAGTACGCGGGCATCGCCTACGGCTGGGCGATGGAGGACATCACTGGGTTCGCGAAGCTGATCGCCGACCCGGCGACCGGTGAGCTGCTCGGTGCGCACATCATCGGCCCGCAGGCACCGACCGTGATCCAGTCGCTGGTGCAGGCGATGTCGTTCGGTCTGGACGCGCGCAGCATGGCGCGCGGGCAGTACTGGATCCACCCGGCGATGGGTGAGCTGGTGGAGAATGCCCTGCTCAACCTGCCGCTGGACGAGGGCTGACGGTCAGACGTACTGAGGGCGGCCCGCGAACACGCCGACCACGACCTGCAGGCAGATACCGACCAGCATCGCGATGAGTGAGGCCGTCCAACTGCCGGTCACCCCGTGCAGGATGCCGAACAGCAGCGGTCCGACCGCCGCGAGCAGGTAGCCGATGCCCTGCGTCATCGTGGAGAGCCTGCGGGTGTCGGCGGACGTGCGGGTGCGCAGCGAGATGACGGCGACGGCGATCGGGAAGACACCCATGCCGATGCCCATGCTGACGGCCCAGGCCCATGGCGCGGCACTCGGTGCGACGATCAGTCCGACGACGCCGATCGCACCGACGGCACTCACGCCGGCCAGCCACCCGGACTGGCTGCGCTGCCGGGCGGCCAGCGGAGCGACGATCAGGCTCAGCGGCACGCCGATCACGCTCATGACGGCCAGCATCGCCCCGGCTTCGCTCCGCGAGACGCCGCCGCTCATCAGTACTTCGGGGGCCCAGCCCATCACGGCGTAGGCGAACATCGACTGCAGGCCGAAGAAGATCGTCACGGCCCAGGCCAGTTTGCTGCGCAGGAGCGGCTTGGTGGCGGCAGGCGGCGGCAGATCGGCGTCGACCTGTGCGGCGTCGCGGGTGCCGTGGCGGGCGGCGATCAGCCACCCGATGGTGCCGATGGCGGCGAGCAGTCCCCATTCGCCCAGCCCGGGACGCCAGCCACCGAGCGCGTCGTCCACGGGAGGCGTGATGAGGGAGCCGAGGGCGGCGGCGCACTGGAGGACGGCGGTGTAGAGGCCGGTCACCAGGCCGATGCGGTGGGGGTAGGACTCCTTGACGACGACCGGCAGCAGCACGTTGCACACCGCGATGCCACCGCACGCGATGAGAGTGCCGATGAGCACCACGTCCGGCCCGTCGAGCACCCGGACCAGCACACCGATGGTGACCACCACCATCGACAGCCCGATGGCCCGAGCCAGCCCGAGCCGGCGAGCGGCGCCGGGCGCGAGGAACCCGGCGAGCCCGAAACAGAGGCCGGGCAGTGCGGTCAGGATGCTGGCCCACGCGGTGGAGACGTGCAGCGACGTGCGCACCTCGTCCAGCACGGAGCCGAGGCTGGTGACGGCCGGCCGGAGGTTGGCCGCGACCAGCAGGATGGCGACGAGGAGCAGTGTGGTCGGCACGAGTGCGGACCGGTGATCGCGCACACGGGTGGCCACAGCGGACTTCATCGACATGCCCCCTACTATGACAGACGTGGGATGTTCCGATGAAAGGATGTCGGCATGACGCTGACCACGACGCAGCGCACCGGCTTGGTCGACCAGGTGATATCGCAGATGCGGGACGCCATCCGGGCCGGCGACTGGCAGATCGGATCGCGCATCCCGCCGGAACCGGAGCTGGTGCAGGCGCTGGGAGTGGGCAGGAACACAGTCCGGGAGGCGGTGCGAGCGCTGTCCCACGCGGGCCTGCTGGAGGTGAGGCAGGGCGACGGCACGTTCGTCCGCGCGACGAGCGAGATCTCGGGCGCGCTGCGCAGGATGTGCGGTGACGAGCTCAGAGAAGTCCGCCAGGTCCGCAGGGTCCTGGAGGTGGAGGCGGCACGGTTGGCGGCCACCCACCGCACCGACGACGACGTGCGAATCCTGGTAGCCGCACTAGCCGCGCGGGACGAGGCAGTGGCCGGCGAACGCTGGGACGACTCGGTGGACGCGGACGCCACCTTCCACCGAGAGGTGGTCAGGTGCTCCGGCAACGCCCTGCTGACGGAGCTGTACCAGGGCTTGACGGAGGTGGTGCGGGCGAGCCTGGCGGCCACAGCCGGCACGGACGAGGCGGCGTGGCAGATCGGTCACGGCGACCTGCTGGCGGCATTGCAGGCCGGCGACCCGGACCGGGCAGCCGAAGAAGCGGGCAGATTCCTCAACGAATACGTGTAGACCAACGGCCGAGGGCTCGCTGCGGCCGGCTGACCACCAGCCGGCCGGCAACGGCGACCAGTGCGGGCACGAGCGTCCGGACAACCCACCCCATCGCCGGCGAGCAACGCGACAGAAGGAGTGGCGAGCACACCGCTGCCCCCGACCCGAAGCGGACCGCGCGGAGGTGCCGTGCCGGGTTCGGGTGCGGCGAAGCGACGCGGCAGCACCCCGCACCCCGCACCGCCCCGCACCCAGCGGCACCCCGCAGCCCACCACCCGGCACTCGGCACCGCCCTTCACCCGGCACCGCCTTTCACCGCGCAGCACCCTGCACCCAGCACACCCCGCACCCAGCACCGCCCCTCACCCGGCACTGACCTCCGTGCCGACACTGAAAAGTCGGGGTGGCACAACACAAAGAGCGCGAGACGGGGGCGCCAGGCCCGACGAGCCGAACCAGCCGCCAGGCACGGCGTGAGCGACTGGCGGCCGACCGTCAGCGGCGGGCGTTGAGCCGGGCGGCCTGGCGCGTCAGGTGGTCGCGCTCGGCGAGGTTGGGGGCCTTGTGGGCCGCCTCGGCGTACAGCCGTGCCGCCGTCGCCAGGCTGCCGTCCTGCTCGTGCAGGTACGCGGCCACCGCCGTGTGGCGGGGCAGTGAGTCGTCCAGCACCGCGAGTGCCGCCAGCCCGGCGCGCGGTCCGTCGGCCTCCCCGACGGCCACCGCGCGGTTGAGCAGGACGACCGGGCTGTCGGTCAGGCGCACGAGTTCGTCGTACCACTCGACGATCTGCACCCAGTCGGTCTCCTCGGCGGTGCGCGCGTCGGCGTGGAGTGCCGCGATGGCGGCCTGTGCCTGGAACTCCCCCAGCCGGTCGCGCGCGAGGGCGGCCTGCAGGATCTGGACGCCCTCGGCGATCGAGTTGGTGTCCCAGCGGCCGCGGTCCTGCTCGGCGAGCGGCACCAGGCTGCCGTCGGGCGCGGTCCGGGTGGCGCGCCGGGCGTGGTGCAGCAGCATGAGGGCGAGCAGCCCGGCCACCTCGGGGTGGTCGATCGCGGCCGCGAGCTGCCGGGTCAGCCGGATGGCCTCGGCGGCCAGGTCGACGTCGCCGGAGTAGCCCTCGTTGAAGACCAGGTACAGCACGCGCAACACGGTGGCGACGTCGCCGGGCTGGTCGAACCGCACGCCGGACACGGTGCGCTTGGCGCGGCTGATGCGCTGCGCCATGGTCGCCTCGGGCACGAGGTAGGCCTGGGCGATCTGGCGGGTGGTCAGCCCGCCGACGGCGCGCAGCGTGAGCGCGGCAGCGGACGACGGCGTCAGCGACGGGTGGGCGCACAGGAAGTAGAGCAGGAGCGTGTCGTCCACCGCCGGTGCGGACCCGGACGCCGGCTCCTCGTCGAGGAGGTCCTCACGCCGGCGGCGGGCGGCGTCCGCCCGCGTCGCGTCGAGGAACCGGCGCCAGGCCACGGTCACCAGCCAGCCCTTCGGGTCCCGCGGCGGGTCGGCAGGCCAGACGCGGACCGCCTCGACCAGCGCGTCCTGCACGGCGTCCTCGGCCGCCGCGAAGTCGGCTCCGCGACGGACGAGGATCCCGAGCACGCTCGGCGTGAGGCTGCGGAGCAGGGCCTCGTTCACCTGAGAGGTCACTCGGTGATGGTGGGCAGCACGGCGAGGAACGGGCGCAGTTCGAGCCACTCGTGGATCGGCTGCCCGCCTGCTCCAGGGGCGGCCGACAGTTCCCCGGCCAGCTCGACGGCACGCTCGTAGCTGTCGACGTCGATCACCATCCACCCGGCGATGAGGTCCTTGGTCTCGACGAAGGGGCCGTCGGTGACCGGCGGTCGCCCCTCACCGTCGTACCGGACGAACGTCCCCTCGGGCGCGAGCGCCTGTCCGTCGACGAACTCGCCGGTCCCCTCGAGCCGGGTCGCGAAGTCGTCCATGTACCGCATGTGCGCCGAGATCTCCTCCGGCGTCCACTGGTCCATGGGCACGTCGTTGACCGCAGCCGGCGCGCCGCGGTAGTGCTTGAGCAGCAAGTACTTGGCCATCGTGTTTCTCCTCGGAGCTGGTGCGACCCATTGTGGCCACATTCACCACGGGGACGGAGCCGGCCACGGGTTCTCGACATCGCCGGCCGGACTTCGTGGCCCTCGTCGACGAGGACGCTCCACGACGAGCGCTAGACGCCCAGCAGAGCCGACAGGGCAGACGTATCGAGATGAGCGGCGACCAAGTCCCCCATCACGTCCAACTGCTCCTCCCGCACAGCGGCGAACGAAACGGCCCCGGGAACGAACCCGGACCGCCCGGCCACCGAAGCGGCCCAGGCCAACAACCCCCGCCGAACCGCGTCATTCTCGAACAATCCATGCCAATGGGTCCCGGCAACGTTCCCCACCAGGGCCCCCTCCGCAGCACCGGCAGAAGTGGTCACCAGTCCAGGAACCGATGACCGGACGACCTGCCCATGATGAATCTCGTACCCACCCCCGTCAGCACCGAAAGCAGACCCGACCGGATTCCCCAAAGTCTTGTCAACGGCAAACGAAATATCGACATCGAGCAAGCCCAACCCGGCAACGACCCCGGCCCGGGACTCGACAGTGTCGGCAATCGTGGAACACAACATCTGAAATCCACCACACAACCCCAACACCGGCCGCCCGGCAGCGGCATGGGCCGACACCGCATCGGCCAGCCCGGTCCGCCGCAGCCAGGCGAGATCAGCGACAGTGGCCTTCGACCCGGGCAACACCACCAGATCCACGTCGGACAACCACGAAGGCTCGGTAATCAGCCGGACACTCACCCCGGGCTCGACAGCCAGGGCATCGACATCGGTGGCATTGGAAATCCGCGGAAACCGGACCACCCCGACCCGCAACCATTGCGACCCGACCGGCGCGGATGGCCGCCCGACGACCCCATCGACCGAATAGGACAGCGAGTCCTCCGCGTCGAGCCACAACCGCTCGTGCCAAGGCAACACACCCAGCACGGGCTTCCCGGTCAACGCCTCGATCTGGCGCAACCCCGACGACAGCAACGCCGGATCACCACGAAACTTGTTGATGACGAACCCGGCGATCAAAGCCTGATCGGCAGCGGAGAGCAACTTCACCGTTCCGTAGAGGTGAGCGAACACTCCACCACGATCGATGTCCCCCACCACGATCACCGGCAACGAGGCGGCCTGAGCCAACCCCATGTTGGCGATGTCGTCGGCCCGAAGGTTGATCTCGGCAGGAGACCCGGCGCCCTCGCACACGACGACGTCGAACTCCGACCGCAGGTCCTGCAACGTCGACACGACGGTCGACAGCAGCGAGGCCTTCCACGATCGGTACGACATCGCGCTGACCTCGCCAACGGCCTGCCCCAGCACGACGACCTGAGACGACCGGTCACCGCCGGGCTTGAGCAGTACGGGATTGAACCGAACACTGGGCGCCAGCCCGCAAGCGGCCGCCTGAACGGCCTGCGCACGCCCGATCTCCCCGCCATCCGCGGTGACGACGGAGTTGTTGGACATGTTCTGCGCCTTGAACGGAGCCACCCGCACCCCACGCCGAGCCAGCCAACGGCAGAGCCCGGCCACAACGACACTCTTGCCGGCGTCCGAAGAAGTCCCGGCGACCAGCAGGGCAGTCACGGCAGTGTCAGGATCTCCGCGCCGTCCTCGGTGACGAACAGGGTGTGCTCGAACTGGGCGGTGAGCTTGCGGTCCTGTGTGGTCACCGTCCAGCCGTCGTCCCACACGTCGTAGTCGACGGTACCCAGTGTGATCATCGGCTCGATGGTGAACGTCATGCCGGCCTTGATCTCGGTGGTGATCGAGGGCTCCTCGTAGTGCAGCACGGTCGGGGTGCCGTGGAAGTACGGGCCGACGCCGTGGCCGGTGAAGTCGCGGACCACGCCGTAGCCGAACCGCTTGGCGTACGCCTCGATGACGCGGCCGATCACGTTCAGCCTGCGGCCGGGCCGGACGGCCTTGATCGCGCGCATGGTGGCCTCGTGGGTGCGCTCGACCAGCAGCCGGGCCTCTTCGCTGACGTCACCGGCGAGGAACGTGGCGTTGCAGTCGCCGTGCACGCCGCCGATGAACGCGGTCACGTCGATGTTGCAGATGTCACCGTCCTCGATCACGGTCGAGTCGGGGATGCCGTGGCAGATGACCTCGTTCAGCGACGTGCAGCAGGACTTCGGGTAGCCGCGGTAGCCCAGCGTCGAGGGGTAGGCACCGTGGTCGCACAGGAACTCGTGCACGACGGCGTCGACCTCGTCGGTGGTCGCACCGGGCCGGACCGCGTCGCCGCCGACCTGCAGGGCCTGCGCGGCGAGCTTGCCCGCCAGCCGCATGGCATCGATGACCTCGGGCGTGCGCACGCCGTCGCTGGTGTCCCGCTCAGGGGTCGGCTTGTCGACATACTCGGGACGCGCGATGGTCGACGGTACGGGGCGGCGGGGGGACAGCCTGCCAGGCTGCAGCGGCGCACGAACGGGCATGAATACACCCTACGACTGTTCAGAACAGCACTGTCGCGTACTGCCCGACCTGGCGGAATCCGACTCGCTGGTATGCCCGCCGGGCCGGTGTGTTGAAGCCGTTGACGTACAGACTCGCGGTCCGGCCCATGCCGCGTACCAGCCGGTCGACGACGGCCGCTGTGCCCTGCGCCGCCAAGCCGTGGCCACGGCGGTCCGGGTGCACCCACACGCCCTGGATCTGGCCGACCTTCGCGCACAGCGACCCGATTTCGGCCTTGAACACGACGTCGCCGTCCTCGAACCGGGCGAACGCCCTGCCCGCACCGATCAGCTCGGCGACGCGGGCGCGGTAGCTCAGGCCGCCATCCTCGGCGCACGGGTCGACGCCGACCTCCTCGATGAACATGGCGATCGCGGCAGGCAGGTAGCGGTCCAGCTCGTCGGGTCGCACCCGCCGGACCAGCGGGTCGGCAGGCACCTTGGGCATGGTGCTCAGCGCCATGAGTGGCTGGTCGGCCCGGACCTCCCTGGCCGGCCCCCAATCGGACGCCAGCTCCTGCCACAGGCCGAGCACCTGCTCGGCCGGTCCGACCAGCGACGAGCACATCCGACCACGGCGTACCGCGCGGTCGGCGAAGATCCGCAGCGCCGCCGGGGTGCCCTGCAACGGCACCAGATTGGGACCCGCGAAGCACAGGCCCTCCAGCCGGCCGCCACGCAGCGGCCGGCTGTCGGTGCCCCACATCTCGCCGCCCAGCCGCCAGGGCTCCAGTCCCGCCACCTCGACACGCGCCGTGACCATGCACGCCGCGACCGGGTCGGCGTCCAGGACCGCCCGGACCGCGGGCAGGTCGCGGTCGTTCAGCAGGCGGGCGCCACCGAGCCTCAACACCAGTTCAGCGTGCCAGATCGCCGGACGGCCAGGGGACGCGCCAGGCCGTTAACACCCTTCCGCCGCAGCGACGGCCTGTTACGGCCATCAGGAGACCGTCACGACCGGGCTGCCCTCGGCCTCGACCTCCAGGCCGGACTCCTCGGCGATCCGCATGGCCTCCTCGATCAGCGTCTCCACGATCTGGGCCTCCGGCACGGTCTTGATGACCTTGCCATGCACGAAGATCTGGCCCTTGCCGTTGCCGGACGCCACGCCAAGGTCGGCCTCGCGGGCCTCGCCGGGGCCGTTGACGACGCAGCCCATGACGGCGACCCGCAGCGGGATCGTCATGCCCTCCAGGCCCGCGGTGACCTCGTCGGCGAGCTTGTAGACGTCCACCTGGGCCCGACCGCAGGACGGGCAGGAGACGATCTCCAGCTTGCGCGGCCGCAGGTTGAGCGACTGCAGGATCTGCGCGCCGACCTTGACCTCCTCGACCGGCGGGGCGGACAGCGACACGCGGATGGTGTCGCCGATGCCCTGGCGCAGCAGCGCGCCGAACGCGACGGCGGACTTGATCGTGCCCTGGAAGGCCGGGCCCGCCTCGGTGACGCCGAGGTGCAGCGGGTAGTCGGTCTGTTCGGCCAGCAGCTCGTAGGCCCGGACCATCACGACGGGGTCGTTGTGCTTGACCGAGATCTTGATGTCGTGGAAGTCGTGCTCGGCGAACAGGCTCGCCTCCCACAGCGCGGACTCGACCAGCGCCTCCGGCGTGGCCTTGCCGTACTTCTGCAGGAGCCGCGGGTCCAGCGAACCGGCGTTGACGCCGATCCGGATCGGCGTGCCGTGGTCCCTCGCGGCCTGCGCGATCTCCTTGACCTTGTCGTCGAACTTCTTGATGTTGCCCGGGTTCACCCGGACCGCGGCGCAACCGGCCTCGATCGCGGCGAACACGTACTTGGGCTGGAAGTGGATGTCGGCGATGACCGGGATCTGGGACTTGCGGGCGATGGCGGGCAGTGCGTCGGCGTCGTCCTGGGACGGGCAGGCGACGCGCACGATGTCGCAGCCGGCCGCCGTCAGTTCGGCGATCTGCTGCAGGGTCGCGTTGACGTCCGCGGTCAACGTCGTGGTCATGGACTGGACGGAGACCGGGAAATCACTGCCCACACCCACGGAACCGACGTGCAGTTGCCGGGTCGCGCGGCGTGGCGCGAGCACCGGGGGCGGGAGATCGGGCATACCCAGCAGGACACCGTCACCGGCTGTCATGACACCTCCACCGTAGGACCGACCAAACGGGTCATTGGCCGGTCAGACTGATCGGGTTCACGATATCCGCGGTGACGCTCAGCAGCACCATGGCGCCGCCCACGAACACTACAAGGAGTGTCACGGGCACCAACTTGGTGTAGTCGACCGGCCCTCCCGCAGGTCGTCCGAGTAGCGCCCGTAGCCAATTCCTCACCCGTTCGTACAGCGCGACCGCGATGTGACCTCCATCAAGTGGCAACAACGGCAGCAGGTTGAACACTCCGAGGAAGAACTGAAGTGTGGCGAACAACAACCAGAAGACCGCCCACTGGCTCGACTCGACGGCCTGACCGCCCAGCCGGCTGGCGCCGACGACGCTGATCGGGCTGTTCGGGTCGCGAGGTGCGCCACCGATGGCTTCGACCAGGCTCGGGATCCGGTTGGGCAGCTGTTTGATGCCCTCGAACGTGTTGACGAACATCTGGCCGGTGAACCCGAAGGTGGCACCGACCGCGGTGGCCGCGTTGTAGGGCACGTACCGGGACGGGAGCACGCCGATCATGCCGATGTCGGTGAGCGGCTGCTTGCCCGGATCGGGCTTGGCCTGCTCGGCCACGGTCAGCCCCTGGACCCTGGCGACGTCCACGGTCAGCACCTGCTGGTGGCCGTCGCGCTCGACGACGAAGCGGGCCGGGCCGATGGTGCGCTGGACGATGGACGTGACCGCGGTGAAGGTGGGCGTCGAGTTGCCGTTCACCGAGAGGATCTGGTCGCCCTGGCGCAGGCCCGCCTGCTTGGCGGGAGCCGGGTCGCCGGGCTTGCACGGCGCCTGCGTCAGCGTGGCCGGCTGCAGGTTGGACGCGCACTGGGCGACGCCACCGACGACCGGTTTGTCGTTGATGTTGACCAGGCCGACGGACACCGCCATCAGGTACAGGATCACCAGACCGAGCACGAACTGGGTGACCGAGCCGGACGCGAGCACGACGACGCGCTTCCACGTCGGATAGCGCCACATCGCGCGCGGCGCCTCCTCGGGAGTGACCTCGTCCAGCGAGGTCATGCCCGCGATGTCGCAGAAGCCGCCGAGCGGGATGGCCTTGAGGCCGTACTCGGTGCCGTTGCGCCGGAATGACCAGATCTTCGGGCCGAAGCCGATGAAGTACCGGCGCACGGTCATGCCGAAGGCCTTGGCCGTGAACATGTGCCCGGCCTCGTGCAGGGCCACGGCGAGTCCGAGTCCGAGCGCGAACAGGACGATGCCGATGATGTATGCGACCACGTCAGTCCCTCTCCTGTGCCGACCCGCGGACACCGGTCCCGGTCAGCAGTGTCCGCGCGCGGTCGCGCGCCCAGCTCTCCGCGGCCAGCACGTCGGCCACCGTGTCCGGCGTCGCGCTCCACTCGGTGGCCTCGTCGAGCACCCGCGCGATGGTGTCGACGATGTCCAGGAAGCCGCCACTGCCCGCGACGAAGGCCGCGACGGCCTCCTCGTTGGCGGCGTTGAAGACGGCGGGCAGGCAACCGCCGATCGTGCCTGCCTGCCTGGCCAGCCGGATCGCCGGGAACGTCGCCTCGTCCAGCGGTTCGAACGTCCACGCGCTCGGCGTGCTGAAGTCGCACGGCGGCGCCACGTCGGTCAGCCGGTCCGGCCAGTGCAGCGCGAGCGCGATCGGCAGCAGCATGGTCGGCGGGCTCGCCTGGGCGATGGTGGCCCCGTCGTGGAACCGGACCATCGAATGCACGATGGACTGGGGGTGCACGACCACGTCGATACGTTCGTAGGGCACGTCGAACAGCAGATGCGCCTCGATCACCTCGAGCGCCTTGTTGACCAGGGTGGCCGAGTTGATGGTGATCACCGGGCCCATCGACCAGGTCGGGTGGGCCATCGCCGCGGCGACCGTCACGTCGGCCAGTTCGGCGCGGGTCCTGCCGCGGAACGGCCCGCCGGACGCCGTGACGACCAGCTTGGCCACCTCGGCGGCCCGCCCGCCACGCAGGCACTGGGCGAGCGCGGAGTGCTCGGAGTCGACCGGCACGATCTGGCCGGGCGCGGCGGCCCGCAGCACCAGTGGCCCGCCCGCGACCAGCGACTCCTTGTTGGCCAGCGCGAGGCTCGCGCCGGTGGCCAGGGCCAGCAGCGTGGGCTCCAGGCCGCGGGAACCGTCGATCGCGTTGAGCACGATGTCGGCGGCGGCCGTGGCGATCAGCTCGGCGACCGCGTCCGGGCCGACCAGGATCGTCGGGGCCGGGTAGTCGGCGCGGCTGACGTCGAGGGCGTCGCGTTCGGCGTCGATCGCGGCGGCCAGTTGCTCGCGGCTCGCGTCCGGCCTGCCGAGGGCGACCAGCGGCACGCGGAAGCGGACCGCCTGAGCGGCGACGGTGGCGGGGTCGGCGCCGCCGGCGGCGAGGCCGGCGACCACGAAGAGGTCGGCGTTGGCCGCGATCACGTCGAGTGCCTGAGTGCCGACCGAACCTGTCGAGCCGAGCACGAGCACCCGGCGGGTGCCGGTGCCGGAGGGAGCCTGGGATGCAACGGAGTGGTCCATCAGCCCCCATTGTTCCTGAACGACCTGAACGGAGTGTGAGCCGTCCGAGTTCTTCGCCGTCACCAGATAGATAACGGATTGGTTACGACGAGTAGTCGGCTGGTCGTAACGGTGTCCGGCGGGGCACACCTAGGAGCGTACGACCGCTTCGTCCCCACCGCCGCGGTCGGACACTCTGAAGGGAGAAACCATGGGCATCATCGCCTGGATCATTCTCGGCCTGGTCGTCGGCGCCATCGCCAAAGCGGTCATGCCGGGCCGCGACGGCGGCGGCTTCATCCTGACGATCCTGCTCGGCGTCGTCGGAGCCTTCGTTGGTGGCTTCATCGGCAAGTACGCCTTCCACACCAGCCTCGGCGGCTTCTTCGACCTGCGGACGTGGCTACTGGCCATCCTCGGTGCCGTGGTGGTGCTGGGCATCTTCCACCTCGCGAGGCCGCGCACGGCAGTCCGGTAGGACGCTGACCACCGGCACTGGGGCCGGGTGGGCCACTGGCCCGCCCGGCCCCTGCCGTGTGGGACGATGGTGACGGAGAGGTCGCGACGAAAGCAGTCGTGACGCCGAGGGTGAGGAGCTGGCTGCCGTGCCGTCCGCTGAGCTGGAGAAGCGTCCCCTGCAGACCCCCGACCCACACGACGAGCCGTCCGCCGAATGGGGTTGGCACGGCACGTTGCCCAAGGGTGCGCTGCTCGGCGGGATCTTCATCGTCCTCGTGATGTTCGGCATGTTCATCGGCAACCAGCAGGGCCACGTCGAGGACGTCTTCCTCGGCCTCACCGGCGTGCTGTTCCTCGGTCTGGTCATACGGAGCGCGCGCCGCAGGCGCGGTTTCCGCCGCTGACCCGTCCACGGACTGGGCGCTGTTGCGCGATCGCGCATGAGTCAGTTGGCTCGATGTCGTCCCGTACTCCAGAAGGAGAATGACGATGTCGGTCACTGACGACCTACTCGAGAACAATGCCCGTTATGCGGCGAACTTCACCGGTCCGCTGCCGCTGCCGCCCGCCAAGCACGTCGCCGTCGTGGCCTGCATGGACGCCCGGCTGGACGTCTACCGGATCCTGGGCCTGGCCGAGGGTGAGGCACATGTCATCCGCAACGCGGGCGGCGTGATCACCGAGGACGAGATCCGCTCGCTGGCGATCTCCCAGCGGCTGCTCGGTACCACGGAGGTCATCCTGATCCACCACACGGATTGCGGGATGCTCACGTTCACCGACGACGGCTTCAAAGCAGGCATCGAGACCGAGACCGGCATCAAACCACCGTGGGCGGCCGAGGCGTTCGGCGACCTGGACACCGACGTCCGCCAGTCCATCGCGCGGATCAAGACCAGCCCGTTCGTCCCGCACACCGACGCGGTGCGCGGCTTCGTCTTCGACGTCGCCACCGGCAAGCTGAACGAGGTCGTCTGACCGTCCGCCCGATCACCGCAGACGGCCAGCCGACGATCCGCCGGCTGGCCGTCGGGCTGTGGGGCGCGGACGTCGTCGTCGGGCACGGCGAGGTGTTCCGGCCGGCGTCACTGCCCGGATTCCCGGCGTTCGACGGCCCGGACCTCGTGGGGGTGGCGACCTACCGGCGATCGACTTCCGACACGGTCGAAGTGGTCACGATCGACGCGATCCGGCCGCGTTCGGGCATCGGTACGGCGCTGCTGGACGCGGTCGCGGCGGTCGCGGCCGAACTCGGCGCCACCCGTCTGGTGCTGACGACGACCAACGACAACGTGGACGCACTCCGCTGCTACCAACGCCGAGTTTCCGCCTGGTCGCACTCCGGCCCGATGCCGCGACGAGATCCCGCCGACACAAGCCGGAAATCCCGCTGACCGGCGCCTACGGCATCCCGATCAACGACGAACTCGAACTGGTCCGACCACTGAGCGAGCAGACATAGCCGAATCGGGAAGTAGCTCGATCGGGGCAACTTGCCCATCCAGGCAACTTTGCCTGAATCCCGGCACCGGCGTTCGTCCGCATTCTTGGCTCGACCCGTTGACGACCGTCAGCCCTCGGCGGCGAGTTGGCCGCAGGCCGCGGCGATCTCGCGGCCCCGGGTGTCGCGGACCGTGCAGGGGACGCCCTTCTCGTTGACCCGGCGAACGAACTCGCGCTCCACCGGTTTGGGACTTGCGTCCCATTCACTGCCCGGGGTGGGGTTCAGCGGGATCACGTTGACGTGCACGAGCGGGCCGAGGTGGCGGTGCAGCAGCGAACCGAGCATGTCGGCCCGCCACGGCTGGTCGTTGATGTCCTTGATCAGCGCATACTCGATGGACACGCGCCTGCCGGTCACGTCGGCGTAGTGGCGGGCCGCCGCGAGCACCTCGTCGACCTTCCACCGGTTGTTCACCGGAACCAAGGTGTCGCGCAGTTCGTCGTCCGGAGTGTGCAGCGACACCGCGAGGCGGACCTGCAGGTGCTCTTCGGCCAGCTTGTGGATCGCGGGCACCAGACCGACCGTGGACACGGTGACCGAGCGCTGCGAGATGCCCAGGCCCTCCGGCGTCGGGTCGCAGATCCGGTGCACGGCGTCGACCACGCGCCGGTAGTTGGCCAGCGGCTCGCCCATGCCCATGAAGACGACGTTGGACAGCCGCCCCGGTCCGCCGGGCAGCTCGTCGTCGCGCATCGCGGCCGCGGCCGCCCTGACCTGCTCGACGATCTCGGCCGTGGACAGGTTGCGCTGCAGCCCGCCCTGCCCGGTCGCACAGAACGGGCACGCCATCCCGCAGCCTGCCTGGCTGGACACGCACACCGTGGCGCGGTCCGGGTAGCGCATCAGGACGCTCTCCAGCAGCGTGCCGTCGTGCGCCTTCCACAGCGTCTTGCGCGTCGTGCCGTCGTCGCACGCGATGTGCCGGACCGTGGTCAGCAGCGGCGGCAGCAGCTCGCCGACCAGCCGATCCCGGCTGTCCGCGGGGATGTCGGTCATCGCGGCGGGGTCGGTGGTGAGCCGGCCGAAGTAGTGGTTGGACAGCTGGCGGGCGCGGAACGGGCGTTCCCCGAGCGTGGCGACGGCGGCCGAGCGCTCCTGGGCCGAGAGGTCGGCGAGATGGCGCGGCGGCAGGCCACGCCGAGGAGCGTCGAACACGAGCGGGAGGGAGGTCATGGTGACTCCATTGTCCCACGCCGCCGCGACTGCCCACACACCTCGGACGTTGCATCGCGATAGGTTCCGATATATCGTTAACGGCGTTGCGATAGTTCCTAGAAGGGGGAGACATCATGCGACACCCATTCGAACCAGGTGGCAGGCACGACCCGAGGCGGGCTCTCCGCGCACACCTGCACGAGCACCTGCACGACCACTTCAACGCGACCCACGGTGACTTCGACGGGCCGTTCCCGCCCGGCGAGGCCCCCGGTTTCGCGCCCGGCGGCCCCGAGTTCCGCGGGGTCTTCCCGCCGACGCCACCACAGCCGGGTTTCGGACCAGGCTTCGGCCCAGGACAGGGTTTCGGCCCCGGCTTCGGGTTCGGCGGCAGGGGCGGCGGTCGGCGGGGGCACGGCCGCGGCGGTCACGGCGGCAGGGGCAGGGCCCGGCGTGGCAACGTGCGCGCAGCCGTCCTGATGCTGCTGGTCGAGAAGCCGATGCACGGTTACGAAATCATCCAGCAGATCACCGAGCGCAGCCACGGCTGGTGGCGGCCGAGCCCCGGCTCGGTCTACCCCACGCTGCAACTGCTCTCCGACGAGGGCCTGGTCACGACCGACCAGGACAACACGTCCGGCAAGCGGCTGTACGCGCTGACCGAGGAAGGCAGGACCGAGGCCGCCAAGCAGGAGTCCGGCACGCCGCCGTGGGACCAGGCGGCCGACGACGTCGACCCGGACGACGTGGCGCTGCGCGAAGCGCTGTCAACGCTGATGTCCGCGGCGATGCAGCTGCAGGCGACCGGCAACTCGGACATGCGTACACGGGCCGCGAAGATCCTCGTCGAGGCCCGGCGGCAGCTGTACCTGATGCTGGCCGACGCGGGCACCGAGCAGGCCGACGGTCCCGTCGAGGACGCGCCGCCGAGCGCGTGAGCCAGTGGCAACGCCACGTGGTCAAGGATCCGGTGGCGATCTCAAGGGGCCTCGGCGAGCGCATCGACATCACCGGGTGTCGATCACCGGTCCGGCAGTCGACATCCAGTGGTCGTCGACAGCTTGTCCTGGCGTCTGTGACCAGCTTGACAACGAACCTCAGCCCTTGATTTCGCGGCATCGGAGCTAGCCGGGCAGCACCAGCCGGGCGGGTTTCCGCCGCACGTGCACCCGATAACCGACCGACACGGTCAGGCCGGGCGTGGCCGCGATGGCCCGCCCGGCCACTCGTGCGGAGAACTCGATCCCCAGCACGGCCTCCAGGTCGGCCCGGTGCTCGAATCGCCACTGCGTGACCACTTTGTGGCAGCTGAAGCCGAGTTCGCCGAAGAACCGTTCCACGTCGACCGGGTCGTAGCGATGCAGGTCCGCGCGCATCCAGTCGCCGTAGGGCGGGTAGGTGACGTCGAGGTCGACGATCGTGAGCGCACCACCCGGCCGCAGCACCCGCTCCGCCTCGCCGATGCCCGGTTCCGCGCCGCGGCCGAAGAAGTACGCGGTCCGCGCGTGCACGACGTCCGCGCTGCGGTCGGGCAGCGGCAGCCGTTCCGCGCTGCCCGCCACAACCCGCACGTTCGTCAGGCCCGCGACCCGGTCGCGGGCTCGGCGCACCAGCGGCGGATGCGGTTCCACGCCGATGACACCGCGTGCGGTCGCCGCGAAGACCGGCAGATGGAACCCGTCGCCACAGCCGACGTCCACCACGTCCAGCGCTGCCCAGTCGCACTGCGCGCGCAGTACGTCCCACACGACGCCCTCGGGGTCCTGGGCGCGGTTCTCCAGTTCGTAGACGTCCGGCCAGCGCCAGATGTTCGGGCTCGGCAGGACCTCCCCGGTCAGATCGGCACCAACACCGTGAGCAGCAGCCACGACGCGACCGCCGACGGCAGCAGCGAGTCCAGCCGGTCCATCAGGCCACCGTGGCCGGGCAGCAGGTTGCCCATGTCCTTGATCCCCAGGTCACGCTTGATCAGCGACTCGACCAGGTCACCACCGGTCGCGCAGACCACCAGCGCGGCACCGAACGGCACCCCCAGCCACCAGTGGTGGTGCAGCAGCAGTTGCACCGACAGCGCGCCACCGACCATGCCGACCAGCAGCGACCCGGCGAAGCCCTCCCAGGACTTCTTCGGGCTGATCGTCGGTGCCATCGGATGCTTGCCGAACAGCACACCCGCCGCGTAGCCGCCGGTGTCCGAGCAGACCACGGCGATGAGGAAGCACAACACGCGCGCGGTGCCGTCCTGCGGCTCGACCAGCAGCGCGGCGAACGACGCGAACAGCGGCACGTAGGCCGCCGTGAAAATGGAGGCGCTGACGTCGCGCAGGTAGCCGTCGGCACCGCCGCGGAACCGCCACACCAGGCACAGCAGCACCGTCACCACGAACGAGCCCAGCACTCCGTCGCGGCCCAACGGCCACGACAACCACAGCATCGCCTGGCCACCGACCAGCACCGGCACCAGTGCCACCTGGATGCCCACCGACCGGCGCAGCGCCCCGGCCAGCTCGATCGTGCCGATGAAGATCGCGATCGCGATCACGCCGATGAACAGCTGGCGGACCGTCAGCAGCGCCACCAGCACGAGCGCGCCCATGCCCAGACCGACGCCGATCGCGGCCCACAGGTTCCGGCCGGCCCGCGACGTGGTCGGCGGCTCGGCGGCGGGCGTGGGGTCCGGCGCGGGCGACTCATCGGCCGCGGACGAATCGGTGCGCGGCAGCGCCGGACCCATCGCTACCCGGCGCCTGCGACCGTTGCTCAGCACCGGACGGATCGCTGCGCGGCGGCTCGGGCGGTGGGCTCTGGTCGGCCACTGGGTGGGCTGGACGTTCGTCGGCGGCTCGGACCGGCTGATCGGAGGTCATCAGACCTCCAGCAACTCGGCTTCCTTGTGCTTGACCAGTTCGTCGATCTGGGCGGTGTACCGGTCGGTCACGTTCTGGAGCTCCTTCTCCGCGCGCACGACGTCGTCCTCACCGGCCTCGCCGTCCTTCTGGATGCGGTCGAGCTCCTCTTTGGCCTTCCGGCGCACGTTGCGGATGGAGACCTTGGCGTCCTCGCCCTTGTTCTTCACCAGCTTCACCATGTCCTTGCGGCGCTCCTCGGACAGCTGCGGGAACACCACGCGGATGATCGTGCCGTCGTTGCCCGGGTTCACGCCGAGATCGGAGTCCCGGATGGACTTCTCGATGCTGGCCAGCTGGCTGACGTCGAACGGCTTGATGATCGCCATCCTGGCTTCCGGGATGTTGATCGCGGCCATCTGGTTGAGCGGTGTCGCCGACCCGTAGTAGTCGACGTGGATCCGCCCGAACATGCCGGGAGTCGCGCGGCCCGTGCGCACCGTGGCCAGCTCCTCCTTCGCGACGGACACCGCCTTTTCCATCTTCTCCTCGGCGTCGAAAAGAGTTTCGTCGATCACGACTGCTCCTTGGTGTGCTGCCGGGCCGGGCTAGGCGTGGGGGTGTTGGCCGGGAGTACCGACGAACGTGCCGATCTTCTCACCACGGACCGCACGCATGATGTTCCCCTCGGTGAGAAGGTTGAACACGATCATCGGCATCTCGTTGTCCATGCACAGGCTGAACGCGGTCGCGTCGGCCACCTTCAGACCGCGTTCCAGCGCTTCCCGGTGGGTGATCTGTTCGAACATGGTGGCGGTCGGGTCGGTGCGCGGGTCGGCGGTGTAGACGCCGTCCACCGCCTTCGCCATCAGGACCACGTCGCAGCCGATTTCCAGCGCGCGCTGGGCGGCGGCCGTGTCGGTGGAGAAGTACGGCATGCCGGTGCCGGCGCCGAAGATGACGACGCGGCCCTTCTCCAGGTGCCGTTCGGCCCGCCGGGGAATGTAGGGCTCGGCGACCTGGCCCATCGTGATCGCGGTCTGCACGCGCGTCGGCAGACCCTGCTTCTCCAGGAAGTCCTGCAGCGCGAGGCAGTTCATCACGGTGCCGAGCATGCTCATGTAGTCGGCGCGGTCGCGGTCCATGCCGCGCTGCGACAGTTCCGCGCCGCGGAAGAAGTTGCCGCCGCCGATCACCACGGCCACCTGCACGCCGCTGCGCACCACCTCGGCGATCTGGCTCGCGACGGCGTGCACGACGTCCGGGTCGACTCCCAGGCCGCCGCCGCCGAACATCTCACCGCCCAGTTTCAACAACACGCGCCGATAGCCACCGCGCTCACCATCGCGAACGGGCAGGTCCGTCTCGGCCGCCTTGTCGGTCCGTTGCTCCGCTGCGGTCACGGCGACTCCTCACTCGTGTGCTGATCGGGTGATGCTGCCTGACGAGGCCCTGCCGGGTGTGGGTATGGCAACGGCGGGGTCGGCGAGGAGCATCTCACTCCACCGCACGACCCCGCCGTCAGCCATGACACCCAGCCTGTCGCGTGCCCAGGCTCAGGCCTGCCCGACCTCGAAGCGGGCGAACCGCGTCACGGTCACGCCGGCCTCGTCGAGCACGGCCTTGACGGTTTTCTTCGACTCCTGCACGGACGGCTGATCGATCAGCACGACGTCCTTGAAGAAGCCGTTGACCCTGCCTTCGATGATCTTCGGCAGTGCCTGCTCCGGCTTGCCCTCTTCGCGGGCGGTCTCCTCGGCGATGCGCCGCTCGTTCGCGACGAGATCCTCGGGGACCTCGTCCCGGTTCACGTACTTCGGCTTCATGGCAGCGATATGCATGGCCACGTTGCGCGCGGCCTCCTCGTTGCCACCGGTGAACTCGACCAGCACGCCAACGGCGGGCGGCAGGTCCGAGGAGCGGCGGTGCAGGTAGGTGCTCACGGGGCCGTCGAAGATCACGACCCGGCGCAGCTCCAGCTTCTCGCCGATCTTCGCCGACATGGCGGCGATCGCCTCGCCGACCGTGCTGCCGCCGAAGGCAGCGTCCAGCAGTTCCTTCTCGTCGGCCGGCCGAACCTGCTTGGCCACCTCGACGATCTGGGCGGCCAGCTGCTGGAACTCCTCGTTCTTGGCGACGAAGTCGGTCTCGCAGCTCAGCTCGACCAAGACGCCGCCATCGGCCGCGACCAGGCCGTTGGCCGTGGTGCGCTCGGCGCGCTTGCCGACATCCTTGGCGCCCTTGATGCGCAGGATCTCGATTGCCTTGTCGAAGTCACCGTCGGACTCGTCCAGGGCCTTCTTGACGTCCATCATTCCGGACCCGGTGAGTTCCCGCAGCCGCTTGACGTCGGCCGTGGTGTAGTTCGCCATCGTGCGTTGTCCGTTCCTTCCGCGGTACGCGCGTTCGGTAGCTGGGGTGCTCAGACAGTCGGCTCGGCCGGGGCAGTCGGCTCGGCCGGGGCAGCCGGGGGCTGGTCGGCTTCGCCGGTGCTCGCGTCGGCGCGGACCAGCAGCTCCTTCTCCCACTCGGCCAGCGGCTCGTCGGTCGCGATGCCCGGGTCCGGCTTGTCGTCACCGTCGGCAGCGGTGGAGCGGCCACCCGCGCGCGCCATCAGACCGGCGGCGGCCGCCTCGGCGACGACCTTGGTCAGCAGCGCGGCGGAGCGGATCGCGTCGTCGTTGCCCGGGATCGGGTAGTCGACCTCGTCGGGGTCGCAGTTGGTGTCGAGGATCGCGACCACCGGGATACCCAGCTTGCGCGCCTCGCCGACCGCGATGTGTTCCTTCTTGGTGTCCACGATCCACACCGCGCTGGGCACCTTCTGCATGTCGCGGATGCCGCCCAGCGTCTTGGCCAGCTTGTCCTTCTCACGGGTCAGCATCAGGATCTCCTTCTTGGTGAGACCCTGGAAGCCGCCGGTCTGCTCCATCGACTCCAGTTCCTTCAGGCGCTGGAGGCGCTTGTGCACCGTGGAGAAGTTGGTCAGCATGCCGCCCAGCCAGCGCTGGTTGACGTAGGGCATGTTCACCCGCAGGGCCTCGTTCGCGATGGCCTCCTGCGCCTGCTTCTTCGTGCCCACGAACAGGATCGAGCCGCCATGCGCGACCGTCTCCTTGATGAACTCGAAGGCGCGGTCCACGTAGGACAGCGTCTGCTGCAGGTCGATGATGTAGATGCCGTTGCGCTCGGTGAGGATGTAGCGCTTCATCTTCGGGTTCCAGCGTCGGGTCTGGTGCCCGAAGTGCACGCCGGAATCCAGCATTTGCTTCATGGTGACGACGGCCATGGCCGGGTTCGCACCTCGTCTTTCGGGCGCACCGGGCCGGCCGGCACGCGATTCGGTTGTCACGGCGGACCGGGTCGGTCTGCCGTCCTGGTACCAGACCAGCTCCCGGAACCCGACAAGTCGGGACCGCCCGGACGCCGTTCCTCCCGAGACTGGCGAGGATGTACTGGCACGCGAAGTCACTCCGAATTAACAGAGCGCGGACCCAGTGTACTCGAAACCCGGGGTGGGCCGCCTTCGGTAGCCCCCGGTTGTCCACAGCCCCGCCAGTTGTCCACAGAACCGGACCATCCGGCGGCGGACCAGCCCCTGTCCCGGGACCGTGGACCCATGCACAACTCCCCCCGCCTGCCGATCCACGCCCTCGCCGAGCGGCCCGGCCGGCGCCGCTCCCGCACCGGGCCCGGCGCCGCCGAACCGTCGCCCGCTACCGGTCTCCCGGGGCAAGCGACCTGCTCGATGCCTGCGCGTGCCCCCGGCCGGACGTCGCCAGGCCGCCTCGTGGCCTGGCGCGCTGCTCTCACCCAGCCCCGATCCCGGGGTGCGCCACCGGGCTGTGTGGTGGCGTCGCCGCGGCCGCCGAGGGCGCCGCTGATCGGCCTGGTGCTGGCGGCGGCGGTCGTCCTGCTGGCCGTGCTGGTACTCGATCCGGGCACGGCGGCGGCCATAGGTCCGTCGCCGGTGCCAGGGCCGGTCGAGCGGTTCGACTGGCCGCTGGCGCCACCCCATCCGGTGCTGCGGCCGTTCCAGCCGCCGAGCACGCCGTACGGCCCCGGCCACCGCGGTGTCGATCTGGGCGGTCGGGAAGGTGAGCCGGTGCTGGCCGCGGGCAGTGGGCTGGTGCTGTATGCCGGTCGGCTGGCCGATCGGAGCCTGGTGTCGATCGAACACGCGAGCGGCTTACGCACCACCTACGAGCCGGTCCGGCCGACGGTGCGCGTGGGGCAGCAGGTGCGCCGGGGCCAGGTGATCGGCGTGCTGCTCAGCGGTCATCCTGGCTGCCCGGCGACGGCGCCGACGGTGTGCCTGCACTGGGGTGTGCACCGGCAGGACGTGTACCTGGATCCGCTCCGGCTGCTCGACCTGGGGCACGTCCGGCTGCTGCCGTGGCCGGTGGGTGTGCCGTAGAGCTGCTGACAGCAGCTCTCAGAGCTGCTGACAGCTCCTAGCCGTCCGCGTGCCCGGCGAGCTTGGTACGCAGCCGGAGCACGGCGCGGGTGTGCAGCTGGCAGACACGCGACTCGGTGACGCCCAGGACGCGGCCGATCTCGGCGAGGGTCAGGTTCTCGAAGTAGTACAAGGTGACCACGACCCGGTCGCGCTCGACCAGCTGCGCGATGGCGTCGGCAAGCTGGCGGCGATTGTCCTGGTCGACAAGGCTGGCCACGGGGTCGTCGGCCTCGTCGTCCGGCAGCGTCTCGGCGAGTGAGGCGTCGCCACGTCCGGCGACCATCAGCTCGTCGAGGGCGACCACGCTGGTCAGCTGGAACTGCGCATACAACTCGCGGAGGTCCGGCACGCCGATCTGCAGTTCGGCGGCCACCTCCGCGTCGGTCGGCGTGCGCTGCAACTGGTTGCCCAACCGCTCGTGCGCGCGCTCGACGTCCCGGGCCCGCCCACGCACCGAGCGCGGCACCCAGTCCTGGGAGCGGAGTTCGTCCAGGATCGCGCCGCGAATGCGCTGCATCGCGTAGGTCTCGAACTTGAGGCCACGCTCCGGCTCGAACTTCTCGATGGCGTCGGCCAGCCCGAAGATGCCGGACTGGACGAGATCGGCGACGTCGACGTGCGCGGGCAGACCGGTACCGACCCGGCCTGCGACGTACTTGACCAGCGGCGCGTAGTGCAACATCAGCCGGTCGCGCAGCGCGAGATCGTGAGTGCTGCCGTACAGCCGCCAGAGAGCGACGATGCCGGCCTCGACGTCATCGGCGGTCCGGTGATCACCCGGCAGCACACCGTCAGGCTGGCCCGCCCCGAACGAGCGACGCCGCCCAACAACACCGTTGCCGTTCGCAGCCACGACATCCGCCGCGCCCACGTCGACAGCCCCGGTGACCCGAGCGGCCGAGCCATTGGTCGCACCGTTGTGGGCTGCCATCGGGGTGACGGGATCGCCAGCGTTCGGGGCGGCACCTGAGGTGCCGTCCTGTGACGTGGTGAGGCCCGAGTTCACCGGGTTCGTGGTCGCACCCTCCCCGAGGTCATCGGGACCGTGGGTGGGTTCGGTCATGGATCGCCCTCAGTCGCTCGACAGTGACGTGGGTATAGAGCTGCGTGGTGGCGAGCGTAGCGTGACCCAACAGTTCCTGGACGCTGCGCAGATCGGCTCCACCTTCCAGCAAGTGGGTCGCCGCGCTGTGCCGGAGGCCGTGCGGACCCATGTCGGCGGCGCCCGGCACCGAGCCGACGGCCTCGTGCACCACCCGCCGCACGGTCCGCGGATCGAGCCGCCCCCCGCGTGCGCCGACGAAGACCGCGGCAGGCGTCCTGGCCGCGACCAATCGTGGGCGACCCTGGAACTGCCAGCGCCACAGCGCCCGTTCGGCAGGCACGCCGAACGGCACGGTCCGCTCCCGTTGGCCCTTGCCCAGCACCCGGATCACCCGGCGCGAGTAGTCGACATCATCGATGTCGAGTCCGCACAGCTCGGACACCCGCACGCCGGTCGCATAGAGCAATTCCAACACGGCCTGGTCACGCAGCGCCACCGGATCACCCTCAGCGGCTCCACTTTCAGCGGCCCCGAGCGCTGCAGCGGCCTGATCGGGCCGCAGCACGGCAGGCAAGGTCCGCCGAGTCCGGGGCGCCGCCAACCTCGGCCCGGGATCGACAGCGAGCAGCCCCTGCCGACTGGCCCACGCCGTGAAAGTCCGCGCGGCCGCCGCCCGCCGAGCCAACGTGTTCCGACTCGCCCCAGCCTCCAGCAACCCGGCCAGCCAAGCCCGCAGCACGCCCAAATCCAGCCCACCCAACGCCGTGACAACCGCATCCCGCCGCACGCCCGCTGCGAAGGAAGGCGATCCGTCACCACCCACCGAGCCCGTGCCGCGGCCGTCGCCGGCAACGCCATCGGCCGGGCCTGCCCCGCAGGCCAGGTCGCCGGGTACAGGGTCGGCTGAGTTCGGCCGCGCCGACGAGTTGGTGGCGGCGCTGAGGTCGCCCGGCACGGCCACCGCGTCGCCGGCCGGCGACTCACCTGGGCTCTGCGACGCCAATGGCTGGGCGGCGGCCAGCCGATTCGGCGGCAGTGACGCCGGGCCGCCGAGCAGCGAGCCCGCTGGGCTCACTTGCGCCGGGTTGGTCGCGATGCGATCGGCGTGCCGCGGCGCCGTTTCCCGGGGTGGCGGGGTGGCTGAGTTCGGTGGCTTGGCCGGGTTGGCGGTCGGCAGTCCGGTCAGCAGGGAGACCGTGTCGCCTACGTAGGCCCTCACCGTGTGTGCGGACAGGCCTCGCTCCAGCTTCAGGTGACGCTCGTAGTCGTCCACCACCACCGCCAGCTCCGGCGGCAGCTGCGCCCGGGTACGGGTGAGGCTGGGACGGGCGGGTCGCGAGTACGCCACGAGAGACCACACTGCGCCTGGCGAGTTGCATGGTCAAGCATCGCCACGTGTTACGTGGCGTGACTAACTGTGCGCGCCCAGGTGTCGTCCTTCCCCAGCCGGGTGGCGACTGGCCACCCGGCGGCGCCAGCCCGTGTCGTCTCGTTCGGCATGGCCCGTCAGCTCCAACGCTGGTAGGACCGCCCTCACCTGCTCCAGTGGCACCCCCGACCGCACTGCCACCTGCTCTGCCGGCACGCCCTCCCGGCGGTCCAGTGCCTCGTGCACGCGCAGCGAACGGTCATCGAGGCCGTCCGTCTCCCGCCGCTCGCTCGGTGCCTCGGGCGGCGCCAGGTCGTCGCCGATGCGGCCGACCATCTCCGCGATGTCCGCCGCCGCCGTCACCAACGACGCTTCACCCGCTCTGAGTAGCTCGTGGCAGCCCACCGACATCGCCGACCCGATCGGGCCCGGCACCGCCATCACCAGCCTGCCCAGGCCTGCCGCCGTCGCCGCGGTGTTCCTCGTCCCCGATCTTCGGCCCGCCTCGACCACCACGACTCCCGCCGCCAGCGCCGCGATCAGCCTGTTGCGGACCAGGAACCTGTGCTTTGCCGGCGGCGTGCCCGGCGGGTACTCACTGACCACCACGCCCGACTCGGCGATCCGGTCCAGCAGCGCCGCATGACCTGCCGGGTACGGCCTGTCGACACCACAGCCGAGCACCGCCACGGTCAAACCGGCCGCCGCCAGCGCTCCCCGGTGCGCCGCGCCATCCACTCCGTAGGCCGCGCCCGACACCACGGTCACCCCCGTGGTCGCCAAGCCGTGGCCGAACTCGGCCGCCACGTGCTCGCCGTAGGCCGTCGCCGATCGCGCCCCGACGATCGCCACCGCCCGCTCGGTGCACTCGGCCAACCGGGCCGTGCCCCTGACCCACAGCGCCAGCGGCGTGCCCGCCCACGCCACTCCCCGTGACCGCGCCACGTCCAGCGCCAGGAAAGGCCACTCCGGCCAGTCGGGGTCCTCCGGCACGAGCAATCGCGCGCCCGCCGACTCGGCCGCCGCGAGGTCCTGCTCGGCCAGGTCGACAGCGCGGCGGGCCGCTGTCTCCTCCAGCACCGGCGGCGGCGCCGCGCCGGATCGGATCAACTCCGCAGCCTCGATCGGGCCGTGTCTCGCGACGAACCGGGACAGATTCGGGGCCGGGGGTTCGGCCACGCGCAGCAGATACGCCCGCGCGGTGAGGACGTCCTGGCTGATGGCTGTCGGCGCTGTCATGTCGATCTCCTGTCCCGGAATTCGAGGGCTGCCGCCACGTCGTCGGCAGTGGGGTGTTCGCGGTCGGCGAGATCGCTGAGCGTCCACGCGACGCGAAGGCACCGGTCCGCCCCTCGGGCGGTCACGGCACCCGCCGCGAGACCGCGGTCGAGCAGCATCGTGGCCTTCCTGGGCAGCGGGAAGTCCCTGCGCAGCACCGGTCCCGGCACGTCGGCGTTGGTCAGCCAGCCGTGGTGATGCCACCGATGCACCGCCCTCGCCCGCGCCGCCGCGACCCTCGATCTGACGTCGGCCGTCGACTCCGGCTCATCCCGGCCCGCCAGGACCACAGCCGTACTCGGTCGCATCCGGACCCGCAGGTCCACCCGGTCCAGCAGCGGGCCGGACAGCCTGCCGAAGTAGCGCCTGCGTTGGCTGGGTGAGCAGGTGCAGTCGATCTCGCGCGGTGGGGCGCAGGGGCACGGGTTCGTGGCCAGGACCAGCTGGAATCTGGCCGGATAGCGGACGATCCCGTCGCTGCGGGCGTGTCTGACCTCGCCTTCTTCGGCGACCGTGCGGAGGGCGTCAAGGCGTTGCGGACCGAACTCGCACGCCTCGTCCAGGAACAAAACGCCTCGGTGGGCTCTGCTGACCGCGCCCGGCTTGGCCAGGCCCGTGCCGCCGCCGACGAGTGCCGCCACCGATGTCGTGTGGTGCGGCGCGACGAACGGCGGCATGACGACCATCGGTGCGTCGGCGCTCAAGGCACCCGCCACCGAGTGGACCGCGGTGACCTCAAGGGACTCGTCGGTGCTCAGAGCCGGGAGCAGGCCGGCGAGGCGTCTGGCGAGCATCGTCTTGCCGGTGCCGGGTGGGCCGGTGAGCAAGAGGTGGTGACCGCCCGCCGCTGCCACCTCCAAGGCCCAGCGGGCCTCGGGTTGGCCGACGACGTCCTTGAGGTCGAGGGTCGGTGGTGGGGCTTCGGCCGGCGTGGGCTCCGGTGGTGTCAGGCTGTCGGCACCGCGGAGCCAGCTCAGGATCTCGGTGAGCGTGGTGGCGCCCCGGATGTCGATGCCGGTGACCAGGACGGCTTCCGGCAACGCGTCCGCTGGTACGACCGCCGTGTGCAGCCCGGCCCGGCGGGCGGCCAGCAGCGCCGGCAGGACGCCGCGCACCGAGCGCAGGCGGCCGTCCAGCGCGAGTTCGCCGAGCAGGACGGTGCCGGTCAGCCGGTCAGCCGGCACGATGCCCGCCGCGGCGAGGACCGCGCACGCCAGCGCGATGTCGTAACCTGCGCCGGCCTTGGGCAGCGCCGCCGGGGACAGGGCCAGGGACACCTGGCGGTTCGGCCAGTCCTCGCCGCTGTTGCGGACGGCAGCGCGAACCCTGTCCTTCGCTTCGCGCAGCGACGGATCGGGCAGGCCGAGCAGCCGGATGCCGGGCACGCCGCCGGAGATGTCGGCCTCGATCTCGACCAGGACTCCGTCCACGCCGAACAAGGCGACGGACCACGTGGTGGCGAGAGCCATCACCGCTCACCCCACGAGGGTCGGCGGGCGACACACCGACGCGATGGGTGGCCTCGGCGCGTCCGGCGCTCGTACGGGCCAGCGCAACCCTCAACCCGGCCAGCGCAGCGCTCAACCCGGCCAGCGCAACCCTCGACCCGGCCAGCGCAACCCTCGACCTGGCCAGCGCAACCCTCGACCCGGCCAGCGCAGCCCTCGACCTCACACCGTGCAGCCGAGCCAGCAGGCCACCGCCGCCGCAGCGGGCCTCCGGCCGGCGGGCACGATGGGCCAACCCCTCGCGGCCAGCACCGAACCTGGCTCGGCCAGCGCTGGGCTTCGCCGCCCGAAGCCGGGCCCGCGGTCCACTGCCGCCACCGCGAACGCGTGGCGAGGAGTGCCGGCTGGGCGGTCGTTTGGGGCGGGCGCGGGCTGGTCGTGGTCATGAGATGCCTCGGATGTGGCGGAGGCGGGGGGTGCCGTTCGGGGGCCACAGGACCGCGACCACGTCGAATCTGATCGCGCACCAGCCGACGCCGTACTGCCGTAGCCAGGCCTGGGTGGCGTGTCGGAGATGGCGCATCTTGGCCCTGGTCACGAACTCGGCGGGGTCGCCGAACTCGGCCGTGGACCTGGTCTTCACCTCACAGACCACGAGGGTGGTGCCGTCGGTCGCGACCACGTCCAACTCGCCGTCCCGGCATCGCCAGTTCCGCGACAGGACGACGAGGCCGCGATCGGTCAGGTACTCGGCCGCCAGGTCCTCGCCCCGGCGGCCGAGATCGTGCGCTTCGGGGCGCTGTTCGGTCCGCATGGCACCGACGATGCCGGGAAAACGATCAGCGCGTGCGAACCCGGCCTCGAACTGTGGACAACTGGACCACTTGTGGACAACTAGCTCGCGCCGAAGGGTCCTGACTCGGGAAGTCGCAGGTCAGGCTTGTCAAGCTCTTCGACGTTGATGTCCTTGAACGTGATCACCCGGACGTTCTTCACGAACCGCGCGGGCCGGTACATGTCCCATACCCAGGCATCGGACATCCGCAGCTCGAAGTACACCTCGCCGTCCGCGTTGCGCACCTGGACATCCACCGAATTGGCCAGGTAGAAGCGCCGCTCCGTCTCCACGACGTACGCGAACTGGCTGACGATGTCGCGGTACTCCCGGTAGAGCTGCAGCTCCATCTCGGTCTCGTACTTCTCGAGATCCTCTGCGCTCATCGGATCCGCGCTCCTCCTCGTGACACCCGCGGCTGGTTCGCCTGAACTGCGGTTGGCCTTCCATTCTGGACCACATCGACCGCCGGCACGCCGCGCGCCACTCGCCTCGGTGCGGGGATACCGTGTCGGGCGGCGGCGGTGACCACGTTCATCCACGACCAGCGGTGCTCGATGCACGGGCCGTGCGTCTGCAGCGCGGCCGTGTGTTCGGGCGTGCAGTAGCCCTTGTGCTCGTCGAAACCGTATTTCGGGTACTCCTCGTGCAGCTCCGCCATGATCCGGTCTCGCGTGACCTTGGCCAGCACGGATGCCGCGGCGACGCAGGCAGCGGCGCGGTCGCCCTTGATCACCTGCATGCTCGGCATCGTCAGGCCGGGCACGCGGAAGCCGTCCACCAGGACGTAACCCGGTTGGGTGGTCAGTCTGGCCACGGCCCTGCGCATGCCTTCGATGTTCATCACGTGGATGCCGAACCTGTCGACCTCGGCAGGCGGGATGATCACCACTGCGTAGTCGACGGCCCTGGCGCGGATCAGATCGAACATCCGGTCCCTGGCCTTCTCGGTCATCAGCTTCGAGTCGGTCAGGCCCTCCAGCTTGCGGGCGTCCCCAGGTCGCAGCACGCACGACGCGACCACCAGCGGGCCCGCGCACGGGCCGCGGCCTGCCTCGTCGACACCGGCCACCGGACCCAGCCCTCGCCGGTCCAGCGCGCCCTGCAGCGCCCAGTTTCCGGCGTCACCGCGCACGATCGCGCGCTGAGGGCGTAACAACCCTTCGGTCGGGCCAGCCATCCGCTACTGCCGTTCGTCGTCCGGCGGCCTGCGGCGCAGCCGGTCGCGCGTCCGGCGGCCCAGCCACAGCGTCGGGAACGCGGCCAGCGTGCCCACGCCGAGCGGCGGCATCGTGGCCGGCCAGTTCGGGCCGCCCAGCGACTGGGCCGTCGTCTGCGGGTTCGTCTCGCCGACACCGCCCCACCGGTTGGGTGGCCAGATGATGGTGCGCGCGACGCCGATCACGTCGTCCTCGGGCACCACGCCATGGATCCCGCCACCGGCCTGGAACCGGGAGTCCAGCGAGTTGTTGCGATTGTCGCCCATCATCCACAGGTCGCCCTGCGGGATCTTCACGGGCTCGAACGTCTGCTGGGTGTGCGGCAGGCCGGGCATCCAGTACACGTAGGGCTCGTCGAGCGGTTTGCCGTCCACCACGACCCGGTTGTCGTCACAGCACGACACGGTCTGGCCGCCGACCGCGATCACGCGCTTGACCAGGTCGTACTCCGGGGCGAGCCGATGCCGATGGACGAGCCGAACTGCCGCAGCCAGCGCACCACGACGTTGTGCGACTCCTGGACGTTGAACTCGCTCTCCGCCCATCCCGGCGGTCCCTTGAACACGACGACGTCGCCCGGGGACGGGTTGGTGAAGTCGAAGCTGAGCTTGTCGACCAGGATGCGGTCGCCGGTGCAGCCGGGGCACCCGTTGAGGGTCTGCTCCATCGAGCCGGACGGGATCACGTAGACCCGCGCCACGAAGGTCTGGATCAGGAACGTGAGCACCAGGGCGATGCCGATCAGGATCGGCAGTTCCTTCCAGAAGGAGCTCTTCTTGACGGGCTTCTTCTTCGGCGGCGAACCGGGCTCCGACGACGAGGAAGACGTCGAATCGCCGGGTCCGGCCGAACCCGACATCGCCTCGTCGGAGCGGTCGTCGCCGGCGTTCATCCGGTCGGCGCTGCCGTCGAGCCTTGCCGTTGGTTCCGCACCCGTGGCATCCGCGCGCTCGTCTTCCGACGCCGTCATCGTGGTCCTCGTCTGATAGCCGGGTGGCTGGACGCCCTCCCCCGGCGCGTACCGAGGCCCGTCGCCAGGCTACGGGAGGGCAGGTGGGCCGGCTGTCAGGACGCCGTGGGGGCGTCCCGCTTCTCCTTGATCTTGGCGGCCTTGCCGCGCAGCTCACGGAGGTAGTAGAGCTTCGCCCGGCGGACGTCGCCGCGGGTGACCCGCTCGAGCTCGGCGATGTTGGGCGAGTGCACCGGGAAGGTGCGCTCGACACCGACGCCGAACGACATCTTCCGCACGGTGAAGGTCTCGCGGACGCCGTCGCCCTGACGGCGGATGACCACGCCCTGGAACACCTGGGTGCGCTCACGCGTGCCCTCGATGACGCGGACGTGGACCTTCAACGTGTCGCCCGGCCGGAAGGCCGGGATGTCGGCACGCAACGACTCGGCGTCCAGAGCATCCAGGGTGTTCATGGTTGGTCCGTCCTCGTCCTTCGACTGTGTCTACTGATCCCCGTCGGCCTACCGGCCACCGCATGGCGAGGCCCGGAACCGACCGACCTGGGGATGGTTCGTGGCGCGCGCCGGAAGTCTTGCCCGGCGACAGCAACCAAACCAGTGTGCCAGACGCGGCGACCGGATCGTTAATCGCCCTGCGCGAGCCGGTCCAGCACGGCCCGGTCGTGCTTGTCCAACTCCGTGTCCGGCAGCCGTTCGAGCAGGTCGGGCCGCCGGTGATAGGTCCGCCACAACGCCTGGTCGCGCCGCCACCGGGCGATCGCGGCGTGGTTGCCCGACCGCAGCACTTCCGGCACCGGCAGGCCCCGCCAGACCTCGGGCCGCGTGTAGCAGGGGCCTTCGAGCAGGCCGTCGGAGAACGAGTCCTGCTCGGCCGACAGCGGGTTGCCCAGCACACCTGGCAGCAGCCGCGCCACGGCCTCCACCATCACCAGCACCGCGGCCTCACCACCGACCAGCACGTAGTCGCCGACGGACACCTCGTCCACCCGCAGCCTGCCTGCGGCGTCGTCCAGCACGCGCTGGTCGATGCCCTCGTAGCGGCCGCACGCGAACACCAGCCGCGGCTCGGCCGCGTACTGCCGGGCGACGGCCTGGGTGAACGGGCGGCCTGCCGGCGTCGGCACGACGAGCAGCGCGTCCTCGCCGGGTGGCACGACAGCGTCCAGGGCCTCGCCCCACACCTGCGGCTTCATCACCATGCCGGGACCGCCGCCATAGGGGCTGTCGTCCACGGCCCGGTGCACGTCGTGCGTCCACTCCCGCAGGTCGTGCACGTCGACGCCGACCAGGCCGCGGTCGATCGCCTTGCCCAGCAACGCCTCCCGCAGCGGCGTGAGGTACTCGGGGAAGATCGTGAGGACGTCGACGCGCACGGTCACTCGTCCTCGAGCAGGCCGGGCGGCGGGTCGAGCACGATCCGGCCGCCGGGCACGTCGACCTCGGGCACGATCTGCCGGACGAACGGCACCAGTGCCTCGCCGCCGTCCTCCCGGTCGATCACGAGCAGGTCGCCACCGGCCCCGTGCAGGACCTCGCGCACGGTCCCCACCGCGGCGCCCGCCACGGTCAGGACCGCGAGGCCCTCCAACTGGTGGTCGTAGAACTCGTCCGGATCGTCGGTCGCCGGCAGGGCGTCCGCGTACGCGGACAGCACGGCACCCCGCAGCGCGTCAGCGGCGTCGCGACCGTCGACGTCCTCGAAGGTCACCAACAGCCGCCCGGTATGTGGCCGGGCGGCTGCGATGGTGAGCGAACGGACGACCGAACCGTCGCGAGCTGTGACGAACACCACCGAGCCCACGGCGAAGCGCACGTCGGCAGCGTCGGTGCTCAGGGCAACCGTCAACTCGCCCCGGATGCCGTGCGGCTTGACGATCCGCCCGACCATCCGCAGGTCAGCACCCGCAGTCATGGTCAGCGGTCGGTGTCCACCACGTCGACCCGCACACCGCGACCACCGATACCGGTCATCACGGTGCGCAGGGCGGTCGCGGTACGGCCACCCCGACCGATCACCTTGCCCAGGTCCTCTGGGTTGACGTGCACTTCGAGGGTGCGCCCTCGACGAGTGGTCAACAGGTGCACCCGGACGTCGTCGGGGTGATCGACGATGCCGCGGACGAGGTGTTCCAGCGCGTCAGCCAACACACTCACTTGTTTTCCGCGGCGGCGGGCTCAGCGGGCGTCTCGGCCTCGGTCTTGGGCTCGGCGTCGGCCTTCTTGCCGCCGCCCCGCTTGCGCGGCGTGGTGGCCTCGACGGTCGGCTCGTCGCCCGCGGCGGCCAGCGCCGCGTTGAACAGGTCCTGCTTGCTGGGCTTCGGCTCGGCGACGCGCAGGGTGCCCTCGGCACCGGGCAGGCCCTTGAACTTCTGCCAGTCACCGGTGATCTCCAGCAGGTGCTGGACGGGCTCGGTCGGCTGGGCACCCACGCCCAGCCAGTACTGCGCCCGGTCGGAGTCGATCTCGATGAAGCTCGGCTCCTGGCGCGGGTGGTACTTGCCGATGGTCTCGATGGCCCGGCCGCCGCGCCGGGTCCGCGCGTCGGAGACGACGACGCGGTAGTGCGGCTGGCGAATCTTGCCGAGGCGCTGCAGCTTGATCTTGACGGCCACGGGTAGTGGTACTCCTCAAACAGTCGTTACGCGAGATTCAGGCATCGGACAGCCGAGTGGGGTCGACCGCGATGACCTGGAGTTCAGGGTGCCGCGACCGGTGAGAGGGGCCTGCCGCAGCGGACAGTCCACCATTGTGCCAGACGGGCCGATCAGGACACGAACGGGCTGATGGTGACCCCTGCCGACTCCAACGCGGCCCGCACGGCGCTCGCGTGGTGCACCGCGCCAGGGGTGTCCCCGTGCAGGCACAGCGACCGGGCCGAGCTGGGCAGCACGGTGCCGTCGACGGCCACGATCTCGCCGCGTTCGGCCAGCCGCATCGCGCGTTCCACGACGGCGGCCGTGTCGGTGAGCAGCGCGTCCGGCTGCGTCCGGGGCACCAGGGTGGCCTCGGGCGTGTAGCCGCGGTCGGCGAACGCCTCCTGGACGCACTCCAGACCGGCTTCCTCGGCGGCCGCGAGCAGTTGCGAGCCGGGCAGGCCCAGCACCGGCAGCTCACCGAACGCGCGCACGGCCACGACGACCGCCTTCGCCTGGGCCTCGTGGTGGACGGTGGCGTTGTAGAGGGCGCCGTGCGGTTTGACGTAGCCGACGCGGCTGCCTGCCGCGCGGGCGAACGCTTCCAGCGCGCCGATCTGGTAGAGCACGTCGTCGGCCAGTTCGGCGGGCGCCATGTCGATGAACCGGCGGCCGAACCCGGCCAGGTCGCGGTAGGACACCTGGGCGCCGATCACCACGCCCCGCGCCGCGGCCACCGCGCACACCCTGCGCATGGTGGCAGGGTCACCGGCGTGGAAGCCGCAGGCCACGTTCGCGCTGGTCACCACGTCCAGCAGCGCGTCGTCGTCGGTCAGGTGCCAGGAGCCGAAGCCCTCGCCGAGATCGCTGTTCAAGTCCAGTTCGGTCACTGCGCCATCACTCCTACGGCGACCAGCAGCATCGCCAACGCGGGCAGGAAATTGTTCATCTGGTGCGCGATGATGCTCGCAGGTAACCGCCCGGTGAGCAGGCGGGCCAGGCCGATCGGGACCGCGATCACCAGCAGCAGGGTGGTGCGGATCGGTTCGAGGTGGCTGGCGGCGAAGATCGCGGTGCTCAGGCCGAACGCGGCCCAGCGGCCCCACTGCTGGCGTTGGATCGCGCCCCACAGCAGTCCGCGGAAGATCAGCTCCTCGCAGATCGGCCCGATCAGCCACACGTAGACGAACATCACCACGGCCGCGGCGACGGGCATCTTCCCGCCGTCGAGCACGGTGCTGATGGCCGAGCTGGCGTCGTCGGCGCCGACGATCCGGGTCCACACGAGCGCGGCGACGATGGTCAGGACCACCCCGCCTGCCCCGAGCTTGAGGCCGACCTTCACATCGGCCCAGCGGTAGGCCAGGCGCAGGTCCATCACCGGGCCGTTGCCGCGCAGGATCGTCGCCAGCACGGCGACACCCGCGGCCAGCATGGTCGGGACGATGGTGCCGACCAGTTCGTCGGCGACGGTGATCTGGTTGCCTGCCGGATGCGGGTCCAGGATCGCGGCGAGGAACACCGCCGACAGCAACAACACCGCTTCGGCCAGCAGGAAAGCCCCGAATCCCCAGTTGTGTGGCGGCACCTCGTCACTCTGCTGAGCGACGGCGGGTGCCGCCTCGGGGTCCGGTGGTGTCGCGGTCGCCTCCGAGGCGTCGTCCGGCTGGTGCAGGGGTGTCACGGGCGCCTCCGTCATCGGCCGGGTCGACTGAGTGCATCACCGGTCACGGTTTGCTGGCAACCCACAGCACCAGGGCGGGTACCAGGTTGTTGGTGGCGTGCGCGATCATGCTGGCCCCGATCCGGCCGGTACGCATCCTGGCCATGCCCAGTGCCAGGCCCTGACAGAACAGGCCCAGGGTCAGCGTGGGTTCCTGGTGCAGGAACGCGAACACCAGTGACGTCAACGCCAGGATCATCAGGCGGGGCACCCGGTAGTACTCCAGGGCGCCCCACAGCGCGCCGCGCACGAGCATCTCCTCGCTCAGCGGCGCGATGAAGACGATGAACACCAGCGCGATCAGCAGCCACACCGACCGGCCGCCTGCCAGCCGGCCGATCTCCTCGGCCGCGTTGGGCTGGTTCCGGTCGTGGAAGACCAGCAGCTGCAGCACGTAGTTGACGACCAGGCCGATCGCGAGCGCGCCGACACCCCAGCTGAACCCGACCGACAGGTCCTCGCGGGTGAACCGGATGCCGAAGTCCAGCCGCGGCCCCAGCCCACGCCACCAGGACACCACGGCGGGTCCCAGGCCCAGCAACAGGTTCGGCAGCAGGGCCAGCAGCACTGCCGGACCGTGCAGGTTGCCCTGGACGGCGTCGGCGCTGATCGCGATCGCCGACGCGGCCCCGGTGACGATCAGCGAGACGAGGTAGAAACCGCCGAAGCCCGCGAAGAAGCCGAGAAAGCCCCAGGGCAGGCCGGTCGGCACACCGGCCTGCTCGACGACTGGGGGCTGATCTTCCGGAGTTGCTATAGAACTACCCTGCCACGCAACAGGATCCGACCGGGAGCCTGGAGCACGCGAAGGTCCGATCGGGGGTCACTCGGGTAGCCGACCAGGTCGGCGGGCGCACCGTCACCGAGGGCGGCGAACCCGAGCCAGGCCCTGGCCCGCCAGGACGCGGCACCGATCGCGGCCGCCGGGTCGAGGCCGGCACCGGCCAGCGCGATCACTTCCCCGGCGATCCGGCCGTGCTGGATGCCGCCGCCCGCGTCGGTGCCCGCGTAGACCGGCACACCGGCCTCGACGGCCGAGGCGACCACGTCCCGCGCTCCCTCGTAGAGGGCCCGCATGTGCTTGGCGTAGGCCGGATACCGCACGGCCGAGTCGGCGATGCCGGGGAAGTTCTCGACGTTGATCAGGGTCGGCACCAGCGCGGTGCCGCGGCGGGCCATCTCGTCGATGACGTCGGCGGTCAGGCCGGTGCCGTGCTCGATGCAGTCGATCCCGGCGTTCACCAGACCGGGCAGCGCGTCCTCGCCGAACACGTGCGCCGTGACGCGGGCGCCCGCGCGGTGGGCCGCGTCGATGGCCTCGACCAGCACGTCGTCCGGCCACAGCGGCGCGAGGTCGCCGACGGACCGGTCGATCCAGTCACCGACCAGCTTGACCCACCCGTCGCCCGCCTCGGCCTGCTCGACCACGGCGGCCGGCAGCAGCCGCGGATCCTCCAGCTCGACACCGATGTGCGGCAGGTAGCGCTTGGGGCGGCTCAGGTGGCGGCCTGCTCGGATGATCCGGGGCAGGTCCAGCCGTTCCTGCAGCGGCCGGGTGTCGATCGGCGATCCGCAGTCCCGGATGAGCAGCGTGCCCGCGTCCCGGTCGGTCTCGGCCTGCTCCGCCGCTTCGGGCAGGTCCACGGCGCCGTCCGGGCCGAGGCCGACGTGGCAGTGCGCGTCGACCAGGCCGGGCACCAGGAACCCGCCGTCGAACACGGTCTGCGCGCCCGGCACCGGCGTGGTGCGCACCCGGCCGTTGACCACCCACAGGTCGCGCGGTTCGTCGTCCGGGAGCACGACGCCGCGCAGGTGCAGGGCGGTCACTTCTTCTTGTTGTTGCCGAACTTCAGCTTCGACGGGTCGAAGCCCGCGGGAAGCTGGTCGAGCCCGGACAGGCCGGGCGGCAGTTCGTTGAGACCTGGCGGCATCATCGACAGGTCGGGCATCCCGGCGGGCAGGCCGCCGCGGACCTTCGGCTGGGTCGGGCCGCGGCCCTTGCCCTTCTTGCCTTTCTTGCCCTTCTTGGTCGCCTTGGGGCGACTGCCGGGCAGGCCGAATCGGCCGGCCATCTGGGCCATCATCTTGCGGGCCTCGAAGAACCGGTTGACCAGCTCGTTGATGTCGCGGATCTCGACGCCCGAACCCTTGGCGATGCGGATCCGCCGGGACGCGTTGATGATCTTCGGATCGGCCCGCTCGGCAGGGGTCATGCCGCGGATGATGGCCTGCACCCGGTCCAGGCTCTTCTCGTCGAACTGGTCGAGCTGGTCCTTGATCTGGCCGGCACCGGGCAGCATGCCCAGGATGTTCGCGATCGGGCCCATCTTGCGGACCGCGAGCATCTGCTGCAGGAAGTCCTCCAGGGTGAGCTCGCCGGTGCCGATCTTGGCGGCGGTCTCCTGCGCCTGCTGGGCGTCCATGGCCTGTTCGGCCTGCTCGATCAGGGTGAGCACGTCACCCATGCCGAGGATGCGGCTGGCCATCCGGTCGGGGTGGAAGACGTCGAAGTCCTCCAGCTTCTCCCCGTTGGAGGCGAACATGATCGGCTGGCCGGTGATCTGGCGGACGGACAGCGCGGCACCACCGCGGGCGTCGCCGTCCAGCTTCGTGAGCACCACGCCGGTGAAGCCGACGCCGTCGCGGAACGCCTCGGCGGTGTTCACGGCGTCCTGGCCGATCATCGCGTCGACTACGAACAGGACCTCGTCGGGATCGACGGCGTCGCGGATGTCCCGCGCCTGCCGCATCAGCTCCTCGTCGATGCCCAGCCGGCCCGCGGTGTCGACGATGACGATGTCGTGCTGCGCCCGCTTGGCCTCCTCGATGCCGCGCCGGGACACATCGATCGGGTCGCCGACGCCGTTGCCCGGCTCGGGGGCGAACACCGCGACCCCCGCACGCTCACCGACGATCTGCAGCTGGGTGACGGCGTTGGGCCGCTGGAGGTCCGCGGCGACCAGGATCGGGGTGTGGCCCTGACCGCGCAGCCAGCGGGCCAGCTTGCCCGCCAGCGTGGTCTTGCCGGAACCCTGCAGGCCGGCGAGCATCACGACGGTCGGCGGGTTCTTGGCCAGGTTGAGCCTGCGGGTCTCGCCGCCGAGAATGCCGACGAGTTCCTCGTTGACGATCTTGACGACCTGCTGCGCGGGGTTGAGCGCCTGCGAGACCTCTACGCCCTTGGCGCGCTCCTTGACGCCCGCGATGAACGAGCGCACCACGGGCAGCGCGACGTCGGCCTCGAGCAGGGCGATCCGGATCTCGCGCGCGGTGGCGTCGATGTCCGCTTCGGTGAGCCGGCCCTTGCCGCGCAGGTTCTGCAGTACGGACGTGAGCCGGTCGGAAAGGGTGTCGAACACGAGGGCGGACTCCAGCGGGTCGATTCGGTGAGCCGACACCCAAGGTTAGCCGCAACCCGGCGGGGACCGTACCGGACGCGACCAACGGGATGCCCGTCCCCCTGGCACAGGCACCCCGCCGGTCATGCGCAGACCCCCACACGCTTGCCGCCCTGGGGCGGCCCACCCCTCGTCAGGCCGCCCCCGGGAGCACACGTCGCGACCAGGGATCCCTCGCACGACAGAACTTTCGCCCGACCCCCAGCACGGGCGTCCCACCAGTTCGGTCGTGCACACCCCACTTCGTGCCGCAGGGCAAATCCTGCCGCTCGAGCGTGGGCCCGGGCAGCGTGAACGCCCCTGGTCGCGACTGCGTAGTGCTACGTAAATCACTCAACGGTTCGTTCCTCGGAAGGGTGACGGGCACCGCGCGAACTCATGATGCGAAGTCGCGAAAAATTCTTCGGCGTTGTCAGCCCGCCGCGGCCAGCACCGCCGACTCGATGCGTCGTCGCTGGTCAGCGGGCACCCCCGGGGCCCCGCCCGCGGTGAGGCAGAACGAGGCCACGACCGTGGCGCCCGGAGTGGCCAGCCGGGCCCAGCGGACGTCGGTCTCGCAGGCCTCCAGGGCCGAGGCCACCCGGTGCAGCAGGCCGATCCGGTCGCTGGCCCGCAGCTCCAGCACCGAGGCGCCGGTGGCCTCGTCGTCGAACCACAGCACCCGGGGCCGGGCAGGCTCGCCGGCCACCACCGCGTAGTCGCGTTCCTTGGCGTCCAGCCGCGCGGCCAGCGGCAGCGAGCCGTCCACGGCCCTGCCCAGTTGCTCGCGCAGCAGCGCCGGGTCGGGCAGCTCACCGAACCGGGGCGACACCCGGAACCGGTCCACGGCGACGCCGTCGTGGCTGCCCATCGTGGCCGCGTGCACGTCCAGCGAGTTCAGCGCCAGCACGCCGGCGGCCCTGGCCAGCAGCCCGGCCCGGTCGGCGGCGGCCATCGTGATCGTCGCGGCAGGGGCGACACCCACCACCAGCACGCCCGGCCTGCCCGACTCGGCGACCGAACCGGCGAGCTTGCGCTCGTCGTCGTCCAGCGGTGCGGGCGCAGGCGGTGGCTCACCGGCCAGCACCGCGCGGCACGCCTCGACCAGCTCGGTCACCAGGGACGCCTTCCACGGCGTCCACACGCCCGGCCCGGTGGCCTTGCTGTCCGACTCGGTGAGCGCGGCGAGCAGGTCGAGCAACACCCGGTCGTGGCCCAGCGTCTCGATCACGCGCAGCACGGTCGCGGGATCGTTCACGTCCCGTCGGGTCGCGGTGTGCGCGAGCAGCAGATGGTGACGGACCAGCGCGGACAGGATCGCCACGTCGTCGTCGGGCAGGCCGATCCGCTCGCCGATCTGGGCGGCCAGGGCCGCGCCGACGACCGAGTGGTCGGTATCCCTGCCCTTGCCCACGTCGTGCAGCAACGCGCCGAGCAGCAGCAGATCGGGCCGGTCGACGGTGGTGACCAGCGAAGCGGCGTGCACGGTGGTCTGGACGAGGTGCCGATCGACGGTCCACAGGTGCACCGAGTCGCGCGGCGGCAGGTCGCGTACCGCGCCCCACTCGGGCAGCAGCCTGCCCCACAGGCCGGTGCGGTCGAACGCCTCTACGACGTCCACCAGCCCGGGACCGGCCGCGAGCAGGCTGAACAGGGCGGCCAGGGCGGCTTCCGGCCACGGCTTGCGCAGTTCGGGCGCCCGTTCGGCCAGGCGGGTCATGGTGCCCGCGGCGATCGGCGCGTTCGCCCGCGCGGCGGAGGCGGCCAGCCGCAGCAGCAGCGCTGGGTCGCGGGCCGGGTCGGCGTCCCGGGCCAGGGCGACCTCGGTGCCGTGCAGCACGACGCCTTCGGCCAGCGGCCTGCGTACCGGACCCCGGCGCAGCCCCAGCGCCCGACGCGGTGCCTCCGCCCGCACGGTCCGGATCGCCACGTCCAGCGCGTAGGTGACGGAGCGGCCCGCGGACGACAGCGCGCCCGCGAGTTCGAAGCGGTCGGTCATGCCCAGCGAGGCGGCCACCTCGTCGCCGTCCTGTGCCCGCAGGATGTCCCTGGCCCTGCCGACGAGCCGGCGCAGCTCGGTGCGTACGTCCAGCAGCAGCGACCTGGCCTCGACCACGTCCGGGCCGGGCCGGTCGACCAGCTGCGCGGTGGCCAGCGCGTCCAGCAGCTGGATGTCGCGCAGGCCGCCGCGGCCGTGCTTGATGTCGGGTTCGGCGCGCTGCGCCACCTCGCCGCCGCGCGCCCAGCGCTGCTCGGCGGCCACCACCAATTCCTCGATCCGGCCGCGTGCGGACGCCCGCCACGCCTGCCGGGCCGAGTCCGCGAGCCGTCGCGCGACACCGTCGTCACCGGCGATGTGCCGCAGTTCCAGCAGGCCGAGCGCGACCCGCAGGTCGTCGGCCGCGACCCGCAGCGACTCGCGGAGCGTGCGAACCGAGTGGTCCAGCCCGATGCCCGCGTTCCACAACGGGTACCACAGTGCTTCGGCGATCCCGGCCACGTTCTCGGCACCCTCGTGCACCAGCACCAGGTCGAGATCGGAGTAGGGCACCAACTCCCGGCGGCCGAGCGCGCCCACCGCGCACAGCGCGATGCCGCCGCCGACACCGGCGGCGGCCGCGTGCCCGGCCAGCCAGAAGTCGTGCAGGTCGACGAGCGCCTCGCGCAGATCGGCGCCGACAAGGCGACGCCGATCCGCGCGAGGGTTGATCAGCAGGTCACGCGCCCAGAGCAGGTCCTGCGTGGACCGGCCCGGGGGTTGTTGCCGCGGCACCGTCACAGTGCGTCGACGCCGCGCTCACCGGTACGCACGCGAACCACCGCGTCCACCGGCGTGACCCACACCTTCCCGTCACCGATCTTGCCTGTCCTGGCCGCCTTGACGATCGCCTCGACGGCCCGGTCGGCCAGGTCCTCGTCCACCAGGACCTCGACCTTGAGCTTGGCCACGAAGTCCACCTGGTACTCAGCGCCCCGATAGACCTCGGTGTGGCCCTTCTGCCGGCCGTAGCCGCGCACCTCGCTCACCGTCATGCCGAGCAGGCCGAGCTGCTCCAGGGCGGACTTCACGTCGTCGAGCGTGAACGGCTTGACGATCGCGGTGATGAGCCTCATGACGCGCTTCCCTTCGCTGCGGCCGTCGCGGAGGTGGATACGGATGATGCCGTGGCGCCCGCCAGGACGCTGCGGCCGCCGGTCGGGCCACCGAACTCGTAGGCCGTCTCAGCGTGCTCCGCCTCGTCGATGCCCGTGACCTCGGCCTCCTCGCTGACCCGGAACCCGATGGTCTTGTGGATGACCCATCCGATGACGAACGCACAGACGAACGAGTAGCCGAGCACCGCGCCTGCCGCGATGGCCTGTTTGCCCAACTGGCTCCAGCCACCGCCGTGGAACAACCCGTTACCACCGGCCGAGTTCACAGAGCTGGTGGCGAAGAAGCCGATCAGCAGGGTGCCCACGATGCCGCCGATGAGGTGGACCGCCACCACGTCGAGCGAGTCGTCGAAGCCAAGGCGGAACTTGATGCTCGTGCACAGGCAGCAGATCACGCCTGCCAGGACACCGATGACCAACGCGCCCATCGGGTCGACATATCCACACGCCGGGGTGATGGCGACCAGACCCGCGACGGCACCGGATGCCGCGCCCAGTGTCGTCGGCTTCCCGTCGCGGAACTGCTCCACGACGATCCAGCCGATGAGTGCGGATGCCGTGGCGACGGTGGTCGTGGTGAACGCGACCGACGCGAGGTCGCCCGCGGCCAGCGCCGAGCCTGCGTTGAAGCCGTACCAGCCGAACCACAGCAGTGCGGCACCGAGCAGCACGTGCGGGACGTTGTGCGGCCGAGGGATGTTCCTCGGGAACGCCTTGCGTTTGCCCAACACCAGCGCCAATGCCAGTGCTGCCGCACCGGCGTTGATATGGACCGCCGTTCCTCCTGCGAAGTCGAACGCCTTCAACTGGTTGGCGATCCAGCCACCGATCGAGTTCGGGCCGGTGAAGCCGCTGAAGTCGAACACCCAGTGTGCGACCGGGAAGTAGACGATCGTCACCCACAGGCCGACGAACAGCACCCACGACCAGAACTTGGTGCGGTCCGCGATGGAGCCGGAAATCAATGCCGGTGTGATGACAGCGAACATCAGCTGGAACATCACGAAGGCAAGCGTGGGTATCTGGTCGCCCTTCGGACCGGCCAGTACGCCCACGGTGTTCGCCAGCAGGCCGTTGTGGAAGCCCGCGATGAAGCCATTGCCGCCTTCGCTGCCGAACGACATGGTGTAGCCGTAGAGCAGCCACAGCACTCCTACCACGCCGAGCGTGATGAAGTTCATCATGAGCATGTTCAGCACGCTCTTGGAACTCACCATGCCGCCGTAGAAGAAGGCGAGCCCGGGGGTCATCAGCATGACCAGCGCGGCGCTGGCCAGCACCCAGGCGGTATCTCCAGGGTTCACGTCGTCCTCCTGTCCAGACCGGGTTGCCGCAAAGCATCGGGACGCGCTGTTTCACCCGACCGCGTCGAACGTTTCCGGGCGGTGAACTGTCGACCTCCTCGTGTTACGTCCAGATGTCGGTGGCCGGTCGGGCACATTGCGCGACCGGATTCCGGCACCTCCGTCCCATCCGCGAAGATTGGCGACGTGATCCCCCAAGCCGTGGTCGAGGTACTGGAGTGCCCAGTGTGCGGGGCCGCGCTGACCCTCGCTGGGGGCTCATTGCGCTGCGTCACGGGCCACTCGTTCGACCTAGCCCGACAGGGTTACGTGAACCTGCTCGCGGGCACGCGCAGTGCCAAAGCGGGCTCGGCGGACACGCCGGACATGGTCGCCGACCGGGCCGGGTTCCTGGCCGCCGGCCACTACGAGCCACTCACCGAGGTCGTCGCCGACCTGGCCGCGACCCGCTCCGGGCTGGTGGCCGACGCGGGCGCGGGCACCGGCTACTACCTCGCGGCGGTGCTGGAGCGGCGAGCGGACACGGTCGGGCTGGCCCTGGACGTCTCCCCTGCCGCGCTGCGCAGGGCAGCGCGGGCGCACGAGCGCCTCGGTGCGGTCGTGTGGGACGTGTGGCGGCCGTGGCCGGTGCGGACCGGAGCAGCCGACGTGCTGCTGGACGTGTTCGCGCCGCGCAACGGGGTCGAGTACCACCGGGTGCTGCGTGCGGACGGGCTGCTCGTCGTGGTCACGCCGGGCGAGGACCACCTGGCCGAACTCGGTACCGCGGCGGGCCTGCTGACCGTGGACCCGCGCAAGGCCGAGCGGCTGGCCGACACGCTGGCCCGGTTCGAGCGGATCACCACCGAAGCGCTGCGCTACCCGATGACACTGACCGCGGCGGACGTGGCCCGCGTGGTCGGCATGGGACCGGCAGGCCACCACCATCGACCCGGGCACGCCGCGGCCCAGGAGGCCACCGCGTCGTTCGTCGTGTCGACCTACCGGCCGCGTTAGTCAGTCGCCGGACTTGGCCTTCTTGGGGGTCGACGCCGCCACGAGGAGACCGCCGAGGATGCCGACGTTCTTCAGGAAATGCGTCCGCTGCTGGCCGCGGGTGGCCGGGTCCTCGTGCTCCCAGTAGGAGTGGGCCGCGAGTGTCGTCGGGATGAGGTCGAGGGCCAGGATCAGCGCGCAGAGCCGGGGGAACCTGCCCAGTGCCAGGCCGAGACCGGCGACCAGCTTGACGGTCGCGTCGATCTTGACGATGGTCTCCGGATCGGTCGGCAACTGGGTGGGCAGGCCGTCGACCTTGGCCTCGACCTTGCCGATCATCGACTGCAGAAACGGGCTCGCGACCTTCACGCGGCCCTCCGGGTGCCGCAGGATGTCGATCCCGCTGTGGATGAATACCGTGGCCAGCAATGGCCTGGCCAACCTCTGAACGATCATGAGTCGACTCCCTACTCGAACCCTGAGGAAAAGTTAGCCCAGCAGCGCGTCCACAAACGCGGCCGGCTCGAACGGCGCCAGATCGTCGGCACCCTCGCCCAGGCCGACCAGCTTGACCGGCACGCCCAGCTCACGCTGCACCTGGAAGACGATGCCGCCCTTCGCGGTGCCGTCCAGCTTGGTCAGCGTGATGCCGGTGACGTCGACGATCTCGGCGAACACCCTGGCCTGCATCAGGCCGTTCTGGCCGGTGGTGGCGTCCAGCACGAGCAGCACCTCGTCCACCTTGGCCTGCTTCTCCACCACGCGCTTGACCTTGCCCAGCTCGTCCATCAGGCCGGTTTTGGTGTGCAGGCGCCCCGCGGTGTCGATGACGACCGTGTCCACCTTCGCCTCGATACCGCGCTTGACCGCGTCGAACGCGACGGCGGCCGGGTCGGCACCCTCGCGGCCGCGCACGACCTCGGCACCGACCCGCTTGGCCCAGGTCTCCAGTTGGTCTGCGGCCGCGGCCCGGAACGTGTCGGCAGCGCCGAGCAGCACCGTCCTGCCGTCGGCGACCAGCACCCTGGCCAGCTTGCCCGTGGTGGTGGTCTTGCCGGTGCCGTTCACGCCGGCGATCAACAACACAGCCGGACCGTCCTCGTGCGGCAGCGCGCGCACCGAGCGGTCCATCTCCGGGTGCAGCGCGTCGATCAGTACCTCGCGCAGCAGCGCCCTGACCTGCTCCGACGTCCGCAGGCCGCGAGTGGCCAGCTCGGACCGGAGCCGGTCGACGATCTCGGTGCTGGTGGCCGCGCCCAGGTCGGCCAGCAGCAGCGTGTCCTCGATGTCGGTCCAGGAGTCCTCGTCCAGGTTGCCGGCGCCGAGCAGGCCGAGCAGACCGGTGCCCAGCGTCGACTGGGAGCGCGAAAGCCTGCCGCGCAGCCGCTCCATCCGGCCGTTGACCGGCGCGATCTCGTCGGTCTCGGCCTGCTGCACCGGGAACTGATGGGTGTCGGGTGCCCGCTGGACCGGGAGTTGCTCCGTGACCGGTTCCTGCTGGACCGGGAGCTGTTCGGTGACCGGCTCCGGCGCTGTCTCGGTGGTCTCGGTCGGTTCGGCGGCTTCGGCTGTCTTGGCTTCTGTCCCGGCTTCGGGCAGGCCGACGTCCACGAGGCCACGCTGGGGTGCGTCCCTGGGGACCGACGCGTCGTCGCCGACGGCGGGCTGGCCGTCGACCTCGGGCCGGTCGGCGACCGGGTGCTCGGGGGTCTCCGTGCGCTGCCCGCCGGGGGCGAACGCGATGCCCGCACCCGCCTGGTAGCGAGCAGGCGGCTGGTCGGCCGCCTTCTCACCGAGGCTGATCCGCCTGCTTCTGCGCAGCCAGAGGCCGGTCGCGACGGCCGCCAACAGCACGACGACTACGACGACGACAATGACGATCAGGGTGGATGTGGACACCTGGCCATCCTTCCACGGACGGCGTGAGCAGGACGCCCGATGACCGACCGGCTCCCTACGATGGGCCCATGCCCACGGACGATCCCGCACTGGACGTGTTGCGCCGCGTGTTCGGCTACGAGTCGTTCCGCGGGCCGCAGCGGGAGGTCGTGGACCACGTCGTCGAGGGCGGCGACGCGCTGGTGCTGATGCCCACCGGTGGCGGGAAGTCGCTGTGCTACCAGATTCCCTCGCTGGTACGAGACGGCGTCGGCGTCGTCGTGTCACCGCTGATCGCGTTGATGCAGGACCAGGTGGACGCACTGCGCGCGCTCGGCGTTCGCGCCGGATTCCTGAACTCGACACAGGCCATCGACGAGCAGCGGATGGTGGGCGCCGAGTTCGTGGCGGGCGAACTGGACCTGCTCTACCTGGCACCGGAGCGGCTGCGCTCGGAGTCGACGCTGCGGCTGCTGGACCGGGGCACGATCTCGCTGTTCGCGATCGACGAAGCACACTGTGTGGCCCAGTGGGGTCACGATTTCCGGCCGGACTACCTCGCGCTGTCTGCCCTGCACGAGCGCTGGCCGGCCGTGCCGCGGATCGCGTTGACCGCGACGGCCACCGAAGCCACCCGGGCCGAGATCGCGTCCCGGCTCAACCTCGGCGACGCCCGGCACGTGGTGGCCAGCTTCGACCGGCCGAACATCCAGTACCGGATCGTGCCCAAGGACGATCCGAAGCGGCAACTGCTCGACCTGCTGCGCACGGAGCACGCCGGTGACGCCGGCATCGTGTACTGCCTGTCCAGGGCGTCGGTCGAGAAGACGGCGGAGTTCTTGAGCGCCAACGGGATTCCCGCGCTGCCCTATCACGCCGGGCTGGACGGCCGGATTCGCGCGCTGCACCAGTCCCGGTTCCTGCGCGAGGACGGCCTGGTGATGGTCGCGACGATCGCGTTCGGCATGGGCATCGACAAGCCGGACGTGCGGTTCGTCGCGCACCTGGACCTGCCCAAGTCGCTGGAGGGCTACTACCAGGAGACGGGTCGCGCGGGCCGCGACGGGCTGCCGTCGACGGCGTGGCTGGCGTACGGGCTGCAGGACGTGGTGCAGCAGCGGAAGCTGATCGACTCGTCCGAGGGAGACGCGGCGCATCGCAGGCGGCAGGCCGCGCACCTGGACGCGATGCTCGCGCTGTGCGAGACCGTGGAGTGCAGGCGCACCCGGTTGCTCGCGTACTTCGGCCAGGAGGCCGAGAAGTGTGGCAACTGCGACACCTGCCTCGCGCCGCCGGAGTCATGGGACGGCACGGTCGCCGCGCAGAAGGTGCTGTCGGCGGTGTACCGGCTGCGCAGCGAGCGCCGGCAGTCGTTCGGCGCCGGGCAGGTGATCGACATCCTGCTGGGCCGCAAGACGGCGAAGGTGATCCAGCACGACCACGACACGCTGACGGTGTTCGGCGTCGGGACCGACCTGCGCGAGCAGGAGTGGCGTGGCGTGCTGCGGCAACTGCTGGCGCAGGGTCTGCTCGCGGTCGAAGGTGACCACGGGACGCTCGTGCTCACCGACACCAGCGGCGACGTGCTCGGCAAGCGGCGGGACGTGCCGATGCGGCGCGAACCCGAGCGGGTCGCGAAGTCTTCGTCGTCTGCTTCTTCCGCTGTTGCGAAGAAAGCCGTCATCGAGCTGTCCCCGGAGGCCGAGCCGGTGTTCCAGCGGTTGCGCGCCTGGCGGGCGGCGACCGCGCGGGAGCAGGGCGTGCCAGCGTACGTGATCTTCCACGACGCGACCCTGCGCCAGATCGCGGGCCTGGGGCCGAAGTCGTTGGCGGAGCTGGGGAAGGTCAACGGTGTCGGCGAGAACAAGCTCGCCAAGTACGGACAACAGATCCTCGACGCACTGTGAACAGCAGCACTCGGACATATCAGACCTTTCGGGTCGCTACTCCGTTCGGGTTGGGCTAACTTCGCCCGTGATCTAACGGAGACAACGCCGAGATACCTCCGATATCTACTGTCTCGACCGCGGTTTTCGGCTGCCCGAAAGGAGCGCTTGGTTGCCCAGCAGAGCCATCGCGGTTTACACAGGAACCCGCGCAGACGCTTTTTTCGCACGGTCCTTTCGCGACCGTCCATCCTCGCCCCGGTAGTGGCGGTCGCGGCGATCGCGGCCGCTTTCGCGATCGTCACCAGCTCACCGGCGCCCGCTGCGACGACGCCTCTGTCGGCAGCGGCCAGTTCGTCGAGTGTCGCTCCCACGTCGCCGTCCACCGCACCGTCCACCGCGCCGTCCTCCAGCGCTGCACCGTCCTCCAGCACCGCGCCATCGTCGAGCACGGCACCGTCCTCCAGCACCGCGCCTGCGACCGATCCGAACCCTGACTGCACGTTGACAGTGCCGACAAACCCGTTGAGTGCCAAGGGTCTTGCGACGCCGTACCAGCTGACCGCGACGGACCCGGCTGCCGGCAACTGCGACGAGGCGAACGACGGCCAGTCCGCGTTCGTCGAGGCGACGGTCGTCAACACGGTGACCGGAGCGCTGTCGGTCTACCGGCCGCTCGTCGTCGACCAGGGCAGTCAGCCCGCGGCGGCACCGGTCGTACCGAAACTGCCCGCCCATGCCGTCGTCGGTATCTGGTTCGGATTCAACGGTGACAGTCTGACACTGCGGGCCAACCGAAAGAGTCTGACCATCGGAAACTGCGTCAACGGCGATCGCGGATCCATTTTCGGCCAGTTCGCCTTCTGTAACGCCAGTGCATTCTTCACCGCAGCGAACACGGCCATCACGCGCCACCAGATCAGAATTCCGGCCCTGACGGA
>CAWACW010000015.1:585000-606389 GCA_963780635.1 Candidatus Melainabacteria bacterium | reverse complement strand
AACCCCAAAACCCCATTATTGAATTATAATTATGAAATTAAGATAAATATTAATTAATTTAAATATCACTAATTGTAACTGTCAATTCGTTCATCCTGATTATTTTTCTATTCATTCTATTTATTTTTCTGTTTTTTCTCTTTTCGTTTAACAATGAATGATTAAAGGTGTTTGACTTCAGCATCATTATCAAACTTCTTCTTTAAATCCTTCCCACGAGTACTACTTATATTTTAGTTTAAATGAACAGCTTAGTCTCTTTTATGTTTGATTAACCCATATTTAACATCATCAGCAGTGAATCCATCTGGTAACACTTAGTCTTCATGGTAGAATGGGTAGGAGACATTGTTAGCTGTCCCTTGATACTACTATATATTTTAGGTTGGTTATTAGCTTATCATGTAGGAACTATCATTATGATTGTTTATATAGGTGTTGATGTTTGTTACACCTATAAATGTTGTCTGTGGTTATCCTATCAAATCATAGTTAGTACCTGAGTCTTCTAATGCTGCCCTATGCGGAGTTATATCCCCATGTACAGTTTACTTTAGCCTTGTTATTTGATATCTTTCTACCCTTTTAGTCAGATGAAAAAGCTTATTCCAGTTTCAAATCTGTTTGATACTTAGTAGATTTTGTAGGTTTTTTCATGACTAAATTGTTATTTGATATAAAGTTATTAGTAGGTATTTTACAGCAGATAACCGTCTTTCTGTACTACCTTCAGCTTAAGATTTACTGGACTTACTGAGAGTTTTATCAGTTGAATTATTGTTAATTGAGGAACTTTTACTTTTCTAACTTAATGTTGTACCAGTATTTAAGAAAATATCCTCATACCTTTTCATTGTAGTCGATAGTACGAAAAGTCTTAAAAATTTGGCAAATCTCTATGATATACCTATCTTAATTGTATAGGCTAAACAGTATACCCAAAGCATTAAGAAGTACAAGTTAAAAGCAACTATTACTATAAATATCACTAATTAAACCATTCCAGAGACTATGTTCGCATTAGTAAAGAATAGAGCTCCAAAGAAAGTAACTATTGTAGTAAAATATTCTCTTTACTCTAGGAAGTTTAGGATCAGATTATAAGGTTCCACTCTTACTTAGATTCTGTAAAACATTACTAGCACAAACAAACTAATTAAAGCTTTAAAAATGCTAGGGTACATATTCAAGAATACATTCACTGAGACTAGGAATACTTTTCTTAATATATTGATGAATTCCCAATAGAAGTATTATGTTTTTAATCCTTAGTAAATAATCCTATACCTTCCAAAGACAACACTGTCATTAAGCTGAGTACGTTTCTTATAGAGATAAATGAAACCAATTAAAGGGAATCCAATTACCCATATTGCTATTGATGGGATTCCAATACCAAAGCTCCACATTATATGATTCTATGCAACACTTGACTTCAAGATCATCTTATAACCAGTATTATCCAGGGTCTAGTTCCATACAAAAGAATAAACTTGTTGAAAGTTTTGTGATTGTAGGGTGTAAGGCATATAGTATAATGATAAAAGCTACAATCACCTATCGTTTGTATATTACGTCATGACTCTGTCTAATTATTCTCATGATATAGAAGATGATAAAGAATATGATTACCATTATAACAGGTATGAGGTTGATCATTAAAGTTTTGAAATAGTGAGTCGAACTTCCGACTTAACTGAACCCTGTAGAAGTTAAGAAACAATCAAAAGATATGAATTGTTCTGTTGAGTCTCCAATTGATGTGAATATTTAAAAGAAGTCTTGTAAGTATGATGGCCATTAAAGGTTAAAAGCAGCTGCTGTTGACAATATCTATACGTAATTCGTCGCAATCCTTAGTATTACACTAGTTTCACTCTCATTTTAGTGTCTTAAATTTATCCATAGCATTGCCATAAAAGCTAAGAAAATAGCTATAAAAATTCCTAAAATTTTTATAATGTTCCCTGCAGCGGAAGGGCATTTAGAACAACCATAGGGTCCTGTCCTTGCATATAAAATATTGTCGACTTCCATACATTTATTACACAGATTACCTCCATAACTTACTTAGCATAAGGGATTATAACCATAGGACATTATGTCATATTATGAGAAATTAAAAGGAAGAGAGCCTCCTCTACAAGCCTCTGTGTTTAAGCATTCTACAATATTAGTAGAAAAGTAAGAAGATCTCCAAAAACCGGGTTCAAGCTTTAATTCTGCTCCACCAGGACAGACTGCATTATCAGGGCAATCATAACAATAAAATATCACCATGGGAAGAATAATGCCTCTTATGAACATATAATACACTCATTATCAATATCAGCTTCTCCATAAGAGCATAATCTAAAATCAAACATAGCTATATCATTCATTGTACAAATCCAACCTGGAAGGACCTCAGCTAAAATATTGTCATTAATATTTGGTGAATAGACCAGGTAACTGACATTTGAAGACCCAGGGGTAGCATAAAAGGTAAGTTCATCAAATATTGCTATACCGTTTACAGCTTATACCTAAACTTGGCCTACAACCTTAGTGTTAATATCTAAAATATCAATTTTAACATTCCTATATTTGAGTTAATATCATTGCATACTTACGTAGTATTATCATTATTGATTAGGTTTAATTAAGCATCTATAACCATAACTGAAATTGTACCATTATAACTTTAGCTACTCGCTAATGGATATTTGTCATAAGATATAATATCAACATCCACTGGGTACCCTCCTATATATGGAGCATATGGCGCAGCATTTGAAATATCAAATGTATTATTAACAGAGTTAGGTAAATACATGTTATATTGAATGCAACCTCCTTATTAAATACCAATATTTTAATAAAACTGAGTATTAGTTATGTTAAACTAACAATTAGCAGCTGTAATATCAAATTAATCAATAAAATGTTTACATTAAATACAGTCAAGAAAGAGAGCGCCACCTTGTAAAGCTGAATTTGATATGAATGTACTTTGATCAATATTTAAATTCCCATTCATTATATATATAGCACCACCATATGTAGCTGTATATTAATTTTGAAACAATGAATTGTTCACTGATAGTACCCCATTTTATACTGTAAGAGCTCTAATTGTTTTACCTTTTATCACATTCAAAGTTGGATCTAAAAATAAGGTGTTATGAGATTATTTAAGTACTTATAAATTTAGAGTTCGACACATTAGTATTTGAATCTGATATATAGAAGACACTTTTGTTAAAGGTTAAGAAATTTGAATCAATAATGGACAATTAGGGCGATCTCTATATAAACATTGAGTATAAAGCTCTACTTCTTATAGCAGTAAATGAAACGTTTTAGAATAATGTTGTGCATGAATCTATCATTATAATATAAGGTTATGCAGTCGTTTAAGTAAAGAATATATTGCTTATTATGGAATCTCTAATTGTAATGGTAGACCTTTAACCTCTAACAATCTATATATTAGTGTTGTTGAGTTGTGACGACTTAATTGTAACTTAAGAGTTTAGATTAGCATCAATCAAAAATTGAGTTAATTTTGTGTTATTTACATATTGGAAATTTGTAAGTTTCATATTTTATAAAACTAAGGTACTTTAAGATAAAGCCATGAATGACCCATCAGTCCCTGATACTGATATATTGTTAATCAGAGAATCCTTTATCAATATAAATCCCATATAAGAATTCAAGAAATTCCTATAAATAAGTAAAAAGAAGGTAATTTACAATTCATTTTAAAAAGTGCTTGAGTTTGTTATCATTAAATTTCCTTTACTTATACTAAGAGTATATATGGAGGTGCTTTAAGATTAAACCAATTAGCTAAATTATGCAAGAAAATTTTAGTTCGAAGAAAATTAAAGCAAGTGACTGAAGCCATCAATTATGCTTAGGATTAATATCGTTTTTAAAGAAAATGTGCAATTGTTAAATGTAGAAGTGTAATCTAATGTATCAGTAATTTCAATTAGTGAAGATCTTAAAGCATGATTATTTGTAAATGTACAATTTTTCATAGTGAAATACCCTTAGTTTTCTAAATTTCCAATTCCTCCAATAATAGCAGAATTAAATGAAAATATAACTATCTGTAAAAGTGACTTAACTACTATAATGAGCAAAAAATATTCCACCATATTTGGCAACATTCCCAATAAAAGTTGAATTAATGACGTTAACTTATACATTTTGATAATCTGCTAATATTATACTTCCTCTAGATAAGGAATGTGTTTATGAAAAATTTGAATCTCTAATTGTTAAATTACTATTTGTATTCACTTCAAAAAGTGCACTATTAATTGGATAATTTTAAAAAAAGTGCATTACTACACTGTTACTTATAAAGGTATATTGATCAGATTCGTTGCTCCAGCAGCTATCGAAATATACCCTAAGGTGTTATTAGTAAATGTTGTGTTTGATATTATCATAGGATTTAACATATTTTAATTTGCTTAAATCAATGTTCCACCTTATAAGAAACTATTATTTACGAATTATGAATCCATTATTCTGATCTATACCGGATTTTGATCTTAAAAAGTTGTAATCTTGATTATACTTGATTCTTGATTATAAACATTGTTATAAACATTAATATTCTTGAAATCAGTATAGTAAAAATTATTGGCATTTGTTAACGACACATTTGAAACATTATTAAATCCAGAAAATTAGAAAAAGTTGACTTAGGTATTTTACACAGTTATATTACTGAAAACACTATCATCAGAAACAGTGGAATATAAATCAAATTCATCATATCTAACTAAAATTGAATTTTATTATAACTGATCTCCATAGCTCATATTTTAAAATATGACATTTTTGACATTTAGAAACTTAAAGACTTGTAGTTTGCTATATATGCTGTTTATGAATTCATTACTATAACACTGTTATCAATAAATAATATACTTACATTCATTTTAAAAGATTGTGTCTTAAATGATAAATGTTTTAATCATTTGATCTTATTGAATAGCTTGATTGCCATTGATGTTATTCCCTGAAAATAAAGAATTCTTTATAAAGAACAATCCTCCATTTACAGGCGGAGTTGCTATTCTTAAAAAGCAATAAGAATTAGCATTTTAATCCACTATAATGAGTAATTGTAATTTATTTTATATTCTTACAAGTGTTATTTATAAATTGTAGGTTATCAAAAGTCACCGATGCATGTTATCCTGGTACTAGTAAAGTCTTTGCAGATGTAATACAATTTTGAAATTTAATATCATAGCCATAGAGTGTAGATCCAGCTCCTCCTAAAAGCATATTAAAAATTTAGTCTGCTGATAATGAAACATTATTGAAGGTGACATGGGAAATGTTATAAACAAGACCCGCGACAGTTAATTAGAATACATGCTTTATTGAGTATAAGTTTTCCACTGTCACATTTTCAAACTTTAGATTCATTTTTCTTCCAGCTACAGTCCTAAAATTTATGAAAAATGACACTGCTGTGTTTTGATCATAATTAGCGTCACTTGATATGTAATTGTTTGTAAATGTTAGGTATTTTTAGGTATTATTAGAAGCTTGCGTTACATGTTAATGCAGTGTCAATATTTAAAGTATATTAATTAGCGTCGTTAATTCTTGTAAATGTTCTGAATGTACTATTATCAATGGTAACATTATAAGTCGATTTTATTGAGAGTAAAGCTGTATTTGTTTACAAATATTTGTAACCTCTTTATGTATAATTTCTGAAGACAATTTCTCCAGTGTAGGAATTATTCGTAACTAAGTTGCATGCTGCGTTTAATTATATTCCTTCAATAAGCCAATCAGTTATCATTTATGAATTTATCATATAAAAATTCAAATGCATATCTGACTTTATATTAGCTCCATAAAGCTATAGGGATACATACTACATGGTATATTTTTTTATAGTAAATATTTACATTAAATGAGAGAGTTCTCCATTGTATATCCAAAGATACAAAAATCTTCTTTTTTCATTAAAAATTGTAAAATCATCTAATAAATTTGAATTTTAAAATGATACTTACTTGTAATAAGGAAATTATTGAAATATACAGAACTTCTAACTATATTAAATTCGGCTTAAGATGCAAGTGATAGCTATTCAGAAGTGCTTAAACGATTATTCATTATAGCGCTATTATATGCTTCATTTATAATTGAAAATCTAGTTGCTAATTTTTGAATAAACTTATTTGCTGATTAAATGTATATTGTTGATTAAAGTCCTAATTGTGTTTCATCAAAATTTGAATAAGTCCTATAAAAAGTAATTGATTAAGATACAATTATATTTGTTATACCTTATAGTAAGATTTTAACATCCAATTATATATTGTGGTTGGAATAGTGTTTTTACATAATCAGTTGTGTTTTCCTTAATTAAAATTGAGTAATTAGTTGTTCCCATGGGCAAATAATTAAACAATTCTATAAATGCAGACACCATAGACTTATATGGATACTATTTTGTCCCGAGCTCTAAATAACTTGTAGAAGAGGGATCAATATACAGTGATGAACCTATGTTAAATTAAAAATAATTAAGAACTCACCTCTACAATAGTTAAATGTAGCTTGTAGGTAAGGATGCTTGTAAATTTAAACAGGCTACTGTAGTTAGTTGCACTAATTCACACAAATAAGCTGAGAAGGGTCAAAGTATTAGTTGTTGGGACACGGTAAACATAAGTTTTAATCAATACATGTACCTCCATTAGTACAATTACAATCTAAAAATATTATAACAATGAATTTTAATGTACTTTAACAGGTGTTATTGTTTAAGTATTATCCTTAAGGACAGAAAGAACAGTTATTAGAACTTAATTTTAATTAGGAATTTTTACAAATATTGCATTAACTGGGTCCTGAACAGCTTGAACATGTGTCTTAACATTCTATAAAGATTTATAAACAAATAAATTATTTTACATAAACAACTACTAGTAGAACTATCTAGATAATACCCAGTTTAACATTATTAACCACAACTTTGGTATGGCAGTAGGGTAATAAGTAGTATTAAGTGCAAGACTGTCCACGATTTTAATTTTACCATTATATATTTTTAAGAATTTAAATTTTTTTAAACTATATATTATTTTGTATTCTATTAAAATTCTTCCAGATGGGGTTTTGGGGTTTTGGGGGCCCGGAGATCGTCAAGGCCGAGAACTTCGTCATCAACCACCACCTCGGTGACGTCATCTCGCAGAGCTTCGGCGCGACCGAGCAGACCTTCCCGAACAAGCAGTCGATCCTGAACCTGCGCTCGGCGTTCATCAACGCCGCCAAGCACAACGTCACGGTGCTCGCCTCCTCCGGCGACGACGGCGCGACCGACGCCGAGGCCGACGGCTCGACACTGTTCCCGATGCGCGTCAACAGCTGGCCGTCCTCCGACCCGCTGGTGACCTCCCTCGGCGGCACCATGCTCGACCTGGACGCCAACGGCAACCGCCTGGCGCCCGACGTGGTGTGGAACGACGGCTTCGGTGCCGGCGGCGGTGGCGTGTCCAGCGTGTTCGCGCGACCGGACTTCCAGAACCACGTCCGCGATGTGGTCGGCAACCACCGTGGCACCCCGGACATCTCGCTCTCCGCGGCCGTCAACGGTGCGGTCATCACGTTCCAGTCGTTCGACCCGAACAACACCGGTTTCGGTCTGGTCGGCGGTACCAGTGAGGCGAGCCCGGAGTTCTCCGGCATCGTCGCCATGGCCGACCAGGTGGCGCACCGCGACCTGGGCAACCTGAACAAGTCGCTCTACGACCTGGCCCGGGACAACTCGCACCGGACCGGCCTGGTCGACGTCACGCAGGGCAACAACTCCTTCGCGGGTGTCACCGGCTTCACCGCGGGCAAGGGCTACGACCTTGCCAGCGGCAACGGCACGATCAACGCGGGCTTGTTCGTTCCCGCGCTGGCCGGACGCCACTGACCCAACCGATCACCGCAGGGGCCGGCACCGAGGTGCCGGCCCCTGCGGTGATCAGCCGTACGTCGGGTGCTGCGGCCACCCGGCGGGCGAGTCCTCCCAGTCCTCCTGGCGACCCCACGGCAGGAAATCCAGAACGTTGTTGTCGAACCGAAGCCGGTCCACGCCGCGTGCCGATGTGTTGTACGTGCGGTAGATCCGGTCGCCGTCGCGCAGGAACACGCTGAGCATGAACCCACCCCCGGCCCCGCAGTCGTCCGCGAAGGACGTTCCGTGCGACGACACGAACGGCAGCGTCCACCCGCGTTGTGCCTTGTACTTGTCGATCTGCGCCAACGGCATGTTCGACACGGTCACCCACGTGACGCCGTGCGCGGCCAGCCCGGGAAACGCGGTCATCGGCACGTTGTCGGTGAGCACCGTGCAGCCGGGGCAGTAGTCGTCCGGCCCGTTGTCCATGAACTGGTAGACGACCAGCTGGTCGCGACCCTCGAACAGGTCCGACAACGACCGCGGCCCGGCCGGCGTGTCGAAGGTGTACCGATCCGGGAACTCGACCATCGGCAACCGGCGCCGCCGCGCGGCGAGTGCGTCCTGAGCACGAGTGATGTCCTTCTCGGCCGTGAGCAACTCATCCCGTGCCTGTTGCCATTCGTCGACCGAAACGACCTTCGGTTTGTCCATCGGCCGATTGTCGCCGAGGGGACCGACCATTCGCATCCTGGACAGTTGTCGGACAGTGGACGCGGCGCGCGGCGGCCACTGTCAACGTGTGTCGCGGCATTTTGCCCGGGGAGAAAAGTGCCAGTGGGATCAATTCCGTCGATCTGCGATCTGACGACGACCTTCGGCAGTCGGCGAACTGGCTACGCGACGAGGACGACCTGCGGGGTCGCGGCCGTCTGGCCGGGCGGCCGGTCGAGCCAGGTCACCCGGGCGGCGTCCTCGACACGGTGCAGGCATGCGTTGTCGCGCAGGGGCACGTCACCGGTGACCGGTGACGTGCCCCTGTCGACCTGACGACGTCAGTGGAAGGCGTGTTCCGGTGCCGGGAACTCGCGCGACCGCACGTCCTGGGCGAACTGGCTGGCCGCGTTCTGCAGGACCCCGGCCAGGTCGGCGTACTGCTTGACGAACCGGGCCGGCTTGCCCCGCCGGAGGCCCGCCATGTCCTGCCACACGAGCACCTGGGCGTCACAATCCGGACCAGCGCCGATGCCGACCGTCGGGATGGCCAGCTCGTGCGTGACCTTCTTCGCGACCTCGGCGGGCACCATCTCCATGACGACGGCGAACGCGCCCGCGTCCTGGACGGCGTGGGCGTCGGCGATGATGTCGTCGCCGGTGTCGCCGCGACCTTGCACGCGGTAACCGCCGAGGTTGTGCTCGCTCTGCGGAGTGAAACCGATGTGCCCCATCACGGGGATGCCGGCCGCGGTGAGTGCCTCGATGTGCGCGGCGTACCGCCGGCCGCCCTCGAGCTTCACCGCGTGGGCGTTGCCCTCCTTCATGAACCGGACCGCGGTCGCCAGCGCCTGCTCGGGCGACAGCTGGTACGACCCGAACGGCAGGTCGGCCACCACGAGTGCTTGCTTTGTCGACCGCGTCACGGCCCTGACCAGCGGCAACAGCTCGTCGACCGTCACGCCCAGGGTGGTCTCGTAGCCGAACACGTTGTTGGCCGCCGAGTCACCGACCAGCAGCACCGGGATCCCGGCCTCGTCGAACAGTTCCGCCGAGTACATGTCGTAGGCGGTCAGCATCGGCCACGGCTCGCCGCGTTCCTTCAGCTGCCGCAGATGGTGAATGCGTACCCGGCGGGCCGGTGTGGCCGCCTGGCCGCTGGGGCCGCTCCCGTAGGGGGCCGCCATCTCGGGTTCTGTTGACATCGTCGTCGACCGTCCTTCCGTCGAGGCCCGGCGAACCGGGTCCCCGCGTGTAAGTGCGGAGGGTGTGCGAGTCGAGCGTGACACCAGCGGCGGCCATCGCGCAGCGTCGTGCGACACGCTTCACACGGGAGATCGTCACACGGTGGTGTCAGGCGAAGCGGTGTGGTCAGGCGCTGAGCAGCACGTACGCCATGCCGGCGCCCATCAGCGCCCGGCAACCGTGCACCGCGAGCGGCCGGGACACCACCAGCGGCAGCCCCGACCAGCCGGCGGGCACCCCGGCCGGCGCGAGGAACGTGGCCCGCAACATCGACCAGCCCGCGTAGACGAGGAAGTACAGCCCGAACGCGCCTGCCAGCGGCGACCACGAGGCACCCATGGACATCCCGGCCATGTCGGCCGAGGCGCCCGTCGCGACCACCATGTAGACCATGCCCACGCTGGCCATCATGTGGTGCGTGTGGTCCCATTTGTCCTGCTGTGACCAGGTCGCCGACCTGCGCAGCAGCATCGCGCCGAAGAACACGGCCTGACCGGCGAACAGCAGCACCCAGAACGCCACGGGCAGCAGCGGCGTCCAGGACAGGACCATCGCGATCATGCTGACCGCCATTACGACGTGCCCGAGGTCCTCGTGCCTGCGCGGCAGGCCCTCCGGGCGTGGGTCGCGGCGCGCGGTGGTGGCCAGCCGGAGCAGGCTCGTCACGGTGACGGCGGCGAAGGCCACCGTGATCACCCAGCGCACCGGCTCACCCACTGCCGCTCCCTATCGTGACGTACCGACACCTTGAGTGAACACGCTCCGTGTCCGAAGAGCGAGCCCGCGTCCGGGCGACCCGGGATCATCCGAACGGTGGACGCGTTCGCCTCAGCTATGGACCGTAGCGCGTTCCCGCCACCCGTTCGTGATCGGTAGCCGCCTGTCCCTGCCGAACGCCTTCAGGCTGATCTTGGTGCCCGGCGGGTACTGCCGACGCTTGTACTCGGCCGCGTCCACCATCCGCAGCACCCGCTCCACCAGCGCAGGGTCGAAACCGGCCGCCATCAGGTCCTCGTAGCCCTTGTCGCCCTCGATGTAGTCGTCGAGGACCTCGTCCAGCTCGGCGTAGTCGGGCAGCGAGTCGCTGTCCAGCTGGCCGGGCCGCAGTTCGGCCGACGGTGGCTTGGTGATCGAGTTCGGCGGGATCGGCGCGACCTCGCCGCGCTCCTCGGCGGCCGCGTTGCGCCACCGGGCCAGGTCCCACACCAGGGTCTTGGGCACGTCCTTGATCGGCGCGAACCCGCCGACCGCGTCGCCGTAGATCGTCGAGTAGCCGACCGCCAGTTCGGTCTTGTTGCCGGTGGCCAGCACCAGGTGGCCATCCTTGTTGGACAACGCCATCAACGTCACGCCTCGGCACCTGGCCTGCACGTTCTCCTCGGCCAGCCCGGCGAGGTGCAGCTGCTCGACGAACACCTTGACCATCTCGCCGATCGGCTGCACGTCGTAGTGCAGCCCGATCCGCTGCGCGAGGTCGGCCGCGTCCGACCGGGAGTGCTCCGACGAGTAGGACGAGGGCATCGACACCCCGTACACCGCGTCCGGGCCGAGCGCGTCCGCGGACAGTGCGGCGACGACAGCGGAGTCGATCCCACCGGACAGGCCGAGCACCACCGACCGGAAACCGTTCTTCACCACGTAGTCACGCAGCCCGGTGACCAGCGCCGACCACACCTCCGCGCAGTCGGGCAGCGGGGTCGCGGCAGGCGGCGGCTGCTGGGCCGGATACGGCGCGACCGGCTCCTCGGACAGCGGTACCCGGCGCACCGTGAAGCCGTGCACGTCGCCGGTCGTCTCGTGCCGGGCGGCGGGCAGGTCGAAGTCGACCACCAGCAGATCCTCGACGAACTGCGGCGAGCGGGCGAGCAGCGTGCCGGCCGCGTCGACGACCATCGAGTCGCCGTCGAACACCAGCTCGTCCTGGCCGCCGACCCAGTTCACGTAGGCCAGCGGCGCACCGGCCTCACCGGCCCTGCGCCGCACCAACGGCAACCGCTGGTCGTCCTTCTCGCGCTCGTAGGGTGACGCGTTGGGCACCAGCAACAGGTCGATGCCGGCAGCACCGAGCGCGGCGCACGGACCACCGTCCTGCCAGATGTCCTCGCAGATCACCATGCCGATGTCCAGCCCGTGCAGCCGCACGATGTCCAGCGAGTCGCCCGGCTTGAAGATCCGGTACTCGTCGAACACCCCGTAGTTGGGCAGGAAGTGCTTGAACTGCCGGGCGACCACCTCGCCGCGGTACAGCACGGCGGCCGCGTTGCGCGGGCCGGCGTCGTCGTGGTCGAGGTAGCCGAGGAACACGGCGACCTCGCCGCAGCCCGCGTCCGCGAGCCTGCTTGCCAACGCGGTCAGCGTCCGCCGCGAGGCCACGCCGAACGACTCGCGCAGCGCGAGGTCCTCGACGGGATATCCGGTGAGCGCCATCTCGGGGAACAGCGCGACGTGGGCGCCCGCCTCGGCGGCCTTCCTGGTCCACGTCGCGACCACGTCCGCGTTGCCGTCGAGATCCCCGACGCACGTGTTGACCTGGGCGAGTGCGATACGCAACTGCGGCATGCCGCCATTCTGGTCCACCGCACCGACGGCTGCGTCTTCGATGTGGCGCAGCCGTCAGAGTGACCATACGGAGTCCGTACCGGTGCGGATGGCACCATCACAGGGTGTTCGCATCTCCCCGCCGCGCCCGTGGCGCGCTGGTCGCGGTCGGCGTCACGGTCGCCGTGGTCGGCCTGGCAGCATGTTCCACGGTCAGCTTCGGCTCGGGCGAGCCCGCGGCGACGGTGGAGAAGCGTGGCCCCGCGGGCCCGGTACCGGCCGGACTTGCCTCGTTCTACGGCCAGCCGCTCAGCTGGGGTGACTGCCAGCCGTTCGCCACCAGCTCCGACGACCGGGGCCTGTACGCCGAGCCCGGTCTGCAGTGCACTCGGCTGACCGTGCCGCTGGACTACGCGCAGCCGACGGGCCCGACGGCGAGCATCGCGGTGATGCGGATCAAGTCGACCGATCAGTCCGACCGGATCGGCTCGCTGCTGAGCAACCCCGGCGGCCCCGGCGCCTCCGGGCTGGAACTGGTCGCGAACATGCAGAAGACGTGGGGCAAGACGGACCTGGCCAAGCGGTTCGATCTCGTCGGCTTCGACCCGAGGGGCATCGGCGCGAGCACGCCGACGGTCCGCTGCCTGACCGCGCAGCAGGAGGACCAGGTCCGCGCGTCCGACCTGGATGACGACACGTCCCCGGCCGGTATCGCCGCGTACGAGAAGCAGCAGCAGCAGTACGCGGCCGGCTGCGTCTCGAATACCGGGCACGGCAAGGAGACCCTCGCCAACGTGGGCACCAGGGACGTCGCCAGGGACATGGACGTGCTGCGTTCCGCGCTCGGCGACGCGAAGCTGAGCTACCTGGGCTACTCCTACGGCACGTTCCTGGGCAGCACGTACGCCGAGCAGTTCCCCGGCAACGTGCGCGCGATGGTGCTCGACGGTGCCGTCGACCCGACGGAGAGCGAGGTGGACGAGACCGTCGCCCAGGGCTCCGGGTTCCAGGTCGCGTTCACCCAGTTCGCGCAGTGGTGTGCCAAGCAGCAGCAGTGCGCGCTGGGCAGGAACCCGGCGACCGCGAACCAGGCGTTCCAGTCGCTGGTCAACCCGTTGCTGGAGCGCTCGGTGCCGGTCGGCGACGGCCGCAAGCTCAGCTACGACGACGCCACCACGGGTGCGATCCAGGCCCTGTACTCGCAGCAGTACTGGAGCTACCTCAACGCGGGCCTGTCCGAGCTGAAGCAGGGCAGCGGCCGGACGCTGATGGCACTGGCCGACGTCTACAACGGCCGCAACGAGAACGGCACCTACTCCAACGAGCAGGACGCGTTCACGGCTGTCCGCTGCGTCGACGACCCGCCGGTGACCGACCCGAACGTGCAGAAGCAGGCCGAGCAGCGCTACAAGCAGGTCGCCCCGTTCCTGGACGACGGCAGGCCCGCCGCGGCGCAGACGGACGCGTGCGCGGTGTGGCCGGTGCCGCCGACCAGCAAGCCGCACACGCCGAAGGCGACCGGCCTGCCGCCGGTGCTCGTCGTGTCGACGACGAACGACCCGGCCACGCCGTACCAGGCGGGCGTTGATCTGGCGAAGGCCTTGGGCGGCGGGCTGTTGACGTTCGAGGGCACCCAGCACACCGCCTTCCTGCAGGGCATCTCCTGTGTGGACGGCTACGGCGTCAACTACCTGACGAACCTGAAGCTGCCGCCGTCAGGCACGCGCTGCACGCGCTGAGCGCCCGACGAACGCCGCGCACACGGCGCCGGCCGCACAGATCACCGCCGTGCACAGGAAGATCTCCCGGTACTCGGTGAGCAGCGCACCGCGCAGCGCGACCTCGTAGTGCGCGAGTTCGCGGTGGAACACGGCAGCGCTCACGCCGAACGGCAGCGGAGTGTCCACTGTGGCCGTCAGGGTGTGGAACCGGTGCAGCCCCCACGCGGACAGCGCGGACAGCCCGACGAGCATCCCGGTCATCCTGGCCACGACCACGGCGGCCGACGCGACGCCGTGCCGGTCCGCGGGCACCACCCGCAGCACGGCGGCCGACAGCGGCGCGATGACCAGCCCCAGCCCGAGGCCCGCGACCACGAGGTCGGTGTCCAGCACCGGCAGATGCGCGAACCCGTAGTGCGCCGACAGCACCGTCGCGGGCCAGCGCGAGATCAGCAGGTAGCCGCCCGCCGCGACGACCATCCCGGCCGCGCCGACGACGGCGTCGCCGGCGCGGGCCGCGACCCAGCCGCCGAGGACGGCGCCCACCGGCAGCGCGACGAGGAACCGCACCAGCAGTACGGCGGTCCGGCCGGAGTCCAGGCCGAGCAGCGTCTTCGCGAACAGTTCCAGGTCGACGAGAGTGACCATCAGCGCGGCGCCCGCCGCGAGACTGGCGCCGAGCGCGGCCAGGAACGGCAGCATCCGCACCCCGGCCGGATCGAGCAGCCGGTGCCGTGCCCTGGCCTCCCAGACCACGAACGCCACCAGCACCACACCGGCGGCCACCAGCGCGGGCACGCCCCAGCTGGGCAGCACCGACGTGTCCGAGTCCGGGTTGTAGAGCCCGACCACGAGCAGCCCGAGGGTCACCGCCAGCAGCCCGCCGCCGACGAAGTCCGGCCGTCCGGTGTGCGAGGTCACCGGCCGGCCACCGGGCACCGCCAGCCACACGACGACCATCGCGACCGCGGCCAGCGGCACGTTCACCCAGAAAATGCCCCGCCAGCCGATCACCGCGGCCAGCCCGACGCCGTACAGCGGCCCGAGCACGCTGCCCAGTTCCTGCGCGGCACCGACCACGCCCAGCACGCCCGACCGGCGGCGCGCCGGCCACAGATCGCCGACCAGCGCGAGCGTCACCGGCAGCAGCGCGCCACCGGAGATCCCCTGCACGGCCCGGCCCACGACCAGCTCGACCAGCCCGCCCGACGACGCCGTCACGGCCGACCCGGCACCGAACACCGCCAGGCACGCCAGCACCAGCGGCCGCCTGCCGAACAGGTCGGACAGCTGCCCCAGCAGCGGCATCGCGGCCACGTACCCCAGCAGGTAGCCGGTGACCACCGGCGTGGCCTGCTCCAGGTGGTTGACCGGGATCCGCAGGTCCGTGACGACGTCCAGCAGCACGCCGACGACCACGTAGGCGTCCAGCGCGGCCAGCAGCACCGCCAGCCCGCCCGCGCCGATCGCCCAGGACCGGCGGGCGGTCGGCGCGGCCAGTCCGCTCGTCACGCCGGCGCGGTGACCGAGACGGGTGCGTTCACCCGCGACAGGTCCACGGTGATCCGCGCGCCTTGGCTGCCCCCGTTGCCGGGCACCTGGAACTGCGCCCGCACGGGCAGGTGCCGGCCCGCCGTCGCCACCCACACGGTCGCGGCGACGTCCTTGCCGATCCCCGGCAACAGCGCGGACACGACCGCGTCGGACACCGAGCCGATGATCCGGTAGCAGTCGGTGCCCGCCACGGACTCCCTCGCCTCCGTCGTCGCGCCGCGCACGCTGCCGAGCACGTTCGCGACACCGCGGTCCGGGTCGAGGATCGCGGTCGGGTCGAACAAGCCGCCGACGAGCGCGGCGGGCAGCCGCTGGTAGCCGCCGGTCGGACCCTTGATGAAGAAGTCGTTGTTCAGCAGCACGAAGTCGACCTGCAGGACCTGACCGAGTTCGGTGATCGTGGCCGAACCCTTGGCCTGGCCCTGCCGGTTCAGGTCGCCGTCCGCCTTCTGCACGGGCACGCCCGGCAGCGTGCCGTCCACCGTGAGGGAGAAGTGCACGCTGCTCACCGACCGCATGGCCGTGCCCGCCGGGCCCAGCAGACCGGACGCGGCGGGCAGAGTGGAGTCACCCGAGCTGCAACCGGCCAGCACCAGCGTGGCCGCGATCATCAGTAACCCGGACACGGACCGGCGCAGTGGGGACATGCGGCCGATCGTAGGGCCGGGTCAGTCGGCGCCCACCGGCACAGTGGCCGTTTCGACGTGCCCGAACTCGATGCCCTTGGCCTCCTTGCCGATCAACGTCAACACCGCCACCGCGATCAGGACCGGCACGATCGTCACAGCCAGCGCGAACGGATAGCCGTGCGATGCGGCGATGCTCTGCTGGATCGGCAGGTTGAACGCCGCAAGGCAGTTGCCCAGCTGGTAGGTCACGCCAGGGTAGAAGCCGCGGATCGCGTCCGGTGACACCTCGGTCAGGTGCGCCGGGATCACGCCCCACGCACCCTGCACGGCGACCTGCATCAGGAACGAGCCGAGGCAGAGCATCGCGGCCGTGTGCGAGTACGCGAACAGCGGCACGATCGGCAGGCCGATCACCGCACAGAACACGATCGTGTACCGCCTGCCGAACCGTTCGGACAGCGAGCCGAATACCAGGCCGCCGATGATCGCGCCGACGTTGTAGATCACCGCGATCCAGGTCGCCGTGGCCGCGGCGAGCCCGGCGCCACCGTTGTCCGTCGCCTTGAGGAACGTCGGGTAGATGTCCTGCGTGCCGTGGCTCATCCAGTTGAACGCCGTCATCAGCACGACGAGGTAGACGAACCGGCGGATGATCTTCCCGTTGAACAGCACGTCCCTGATCGAGGTGCGATTGGTCCGCAGCACCTGCCGGGACCGCTCCCAGACCTCGGACTCACGCACCCGCGACCGGATCAGCAGCGTGATCAACGCGGGGATCACGCTGAGCCCGAACAGCCACCGCCAGGACAGGCCGAACTCGGTGTTCACCAGCAGGAACGCCAGCGAGGCGAGCAGGTAGCCGCACGAGTAGCCCTCCTGCAGCAGCCCGGAGAAGAAGCCGCGCCTGCTGGTCGGGATCTTCTCCATCGCCAGCGCAGCGCCCAGCCCCCACTCCGCGCCCATGCCGATCCCGTACAGCATCCGCAGGACCACCAGGATCACGAAGTTCGGCGAGAACGCGGCCAGGAAACCGACCGCCGAATAGCAGCAGACCGCTGTCATCAGCGGCACCCGCCGCCCGATCCGGTCGGCCCACAGACCGAAGATGATCGCGCCGACCGGCCGCATGATCAACGTCGCCGTGGTCAGGAACGCGACGGTCGTGAGCGAGACGTGTAAGTCCTTGGCTATGTCCGCGTAGACCAGTACCACGATGAAGTAGTCGAAGGCGTCCATGGTCCAGCCCAGTTGGGCGGCGATGAACGAGTTGCGCTGGTCGGGTGTCAGTCGTTGTCTCGGTCGTGCCGCGCTGCCGGTCATGGCCTTCGGTACCTCCGGTCCGCCGCCCACCTGGTGAATGTCCGGTTTTGGTGATTATTTCTACCCCGGCGCCCGGGGGCCGAAACGCGTTGTTAACAGATCGTGCTTACGCTGCGGACATGGATCGACAGCAGGAGTTCGTGCTACGCACGCTGGAGGAACGCGACATCAGGTTCGTCCGGCTGTGGTTCACCGACGTCCTGGGCTTCCTGAAGTCGGTCGCCGTGGCACCCGCCGAACTGGAGGGCGCGTTCGCGGAGGGCATCGGCTTCGACGGCTCCGCGATCGAGGGCTTCTCCCGTGTCTACGAGTCGGACATGGTCGCCAAGCCCGACCCGGCGACGTTCCAGGTGCTGCCGTGGGAGACCGGCGAGGGCGAGCACTACTCGGCGCGCATGTTCTGCGATATCGCGATGCCCGACGGCTCGCCGTCCTGGGCAGACCCGCGGCACGTGCTGCGCCGCACCCTGGCCAAGGCCACCGAGGCCGGTTTCACCTGCTACGTGCACCCCGAGATCGAGTTCTTCCTGCTCACCGGCCTGCCCGACGACGGCAAGGAACCCGAGCCGGCCGACAACGGCGGCTACTTCGACCAGGCCAGCCACGCCATGGCCACCCACTTCCGCCGCCACGCCATCGAGGCGCTCGAGGCGATGGGCATCTCCGTCGAGTTCAGCCACCACGAGGGCGCCCCCGGCCAGCAGGAGATCGACCTGCGCTACGCCGACGCCCTGTCCATGGCGGACAACGTGATGACGTTCCGCTACGTGGTCAAGGAGGTCGCCATCACCCAGGGGGTGCGGGCCTCGTTCATGCCCAAGCCGTTCTCCCGGCAACCCGGCTCCGGCATGCACACCCACGTCAGCCTGTTCGAGGGCGATCGCAACGCCTTCTACGACAGCGAGAACCCGTACGAACTGTCGGACACCGGCAAGGCGTTCGTCGCAGGCCTGCTGCGGCACGCGCGCGAGATCAGCGCGGTCACCAACCAGTGGGTGAACTCCTACAAGCGGCTGATGGTCGGCGGCGAGGCCCCGTCCGCGGTCTGCTGGGGCCACGCCAACCGGTCCGCCCTGGTCCGCGTCCCGATGTACAAGCCCGCGAAGTCCGCGTCCCGCCGGGTGGAGATCCGCACGCCCGACTCGGCGTGCAACCCGTACCTGGCCTACGCGGTGATCCTCGCCGCGGGCCTGCGTGGCGTGCAGGAGAAGTACGAGCTGCCGCCCGCCGCCGAGGACGACGTGTGGTCGCTGTCCGAGGCCGAGCGCAGGGCCGCCGGCTACGCGAGCCTGCCGCAGAACCTCGGCGAGGCCCTCACCGAACTGGAGAACTCGGAACTGGTCGCCGAGGCCCTGGGCGAACATGTCTACGACTTCTTCCTGCGCAACAAACGCATCGAATGGGACAGTTACCGCGGCGAAGTCACCCCCTACGAGTTGCGGACCGGTCTACCGGTCCTGTGACCCGAAGCCGGGGGCTAGGTTGGCGCCCGTGACCGACCCCGACCCCGACACAGCCCCACCCGCCGACGGCCCGTCAGCCGAGGCCACCCCGGTCGCCGTCACGGCCTGCACGGTCGCGTCGCTGCGCAGGCTGGCCTCCGTCCGGGTGCTCGCGAAGTCGTTCGCCGACCACCACCCGGGTGCGACCTGCCACGCGCTGCTCGTCGACTGCGACGCCGACACGCTCGGTGAGCTCGGCGAACTGGGCAAGCTCGCCGATGGCGCCCGTTTCGTGCTGCCGGCCGAGATCGGCATCGACGCCGACGAGCTGGCCCGGCTGCGCACCGCGTTCGGCCCCGACGAACTGTGCGCCGTGCTGCGGCCACGGCTGATGAGCAGGCTGCTCGCCTCGGTCGACACCAGTGGTCCCGTGCTCTACCTCGACCCGTCGGTGCTGGTGCTGGGACCCGTTCTGACACCCGTGCTGGACGGGCTCGTCGAGCACTCGCTCGTGCTGGCCCCGCGCGTGTTGCGCGCGCTGCCGGAGGACGGTCTGCGCCCGGACGCTGCCGACCTGCGCGCGGCCGGCCTGTTCGACCCGGCGCTGGTCGCGGTCAACCGCGGCGCGCAGGAGTTCCTGGCGGCGTGGGCCGAGCACACGCGACACGACCCGGCCGAGGCCGACGCGTTCCTCGACGGTGCCGCCGTCCTGCTGTCGCACCACGTGCTGCGGGATCCCGGCATCGGGCTGTCCGTGTGGAACGCGGGCCAGCGGCCGATGAGCGCCGACGAGCACGGTGCCGTCACCGTCGGCGGAGCACCGCTGCGGACCGTGCACTTCACCGGGTTCGACCAGCGGCAGCCGTGGCTGCTGTCCGCCCAGGTCGCCGAACGCCCCCGAGTCCTGCTCTCCGAGCACCGGCTGCTCGCCCGGTTGTGCTCCGCCTACGTCACCGCGCTCTCCGCCGCCACCCAACCGGGTGATCCCGCAGGCGCTCCACCGCGAGTCGGCTCCTCCGCGGTGCCCGCCGGCCTGCGCGCCCGTTACCGGACCGCGTGGCTGACCGCCGAACGCGACGGCACCGAGATCCCGCCCGCGCTGCCGCAGGCCCCGGTCGAATTCCTGGAGTGGGCGTGCGCGGCCGACGGCGTACCGGGCAGTACCCGGTGGTCCGCGTCGGTCTGGCAGGACGATCCCGCACTCCGCAGGCGGTTCCCCGACCCGTTCGGCGCCGACGCCGACGGTTTCCGCGAGTGGTGCGCCGGATCGGGTGTGTCCAGCGGCGCGCTGCCGCCGGAAGCCGTACCCAGGGCACCGGACCCGGGCACCCGGCTGACCGACCAGCTCGGCGTGTCCGTGCTCGGCGGTGGCCGGATCGCCGAGCTGCTGCGGGCCGCGGCAGCCGCGTCCGGACTGCCGGTGTCCGACGAGCCGGACTACCCGGTCGTGCTGTGCTGCGGCGGCACCGTGCCCGCCGGCCTGGCCCAGCGCCGGTACGTGATCGTGCTGCCCGACGACCGAGGCGCCGTCGCGCACCGGGGTGCCGACGAGGTCTGGACGCTGACCCACGCCGCACAGTCCGAACTGGACGGTGCGCTCGGCCTGCCGACCCACGTCGTGCCACTGCCCGTGCCCGAACTGCCGCCACTCGATCGAGTGGCCCGGCAGGCCGCCAGGGACGAGCTGGGCTGGCCAGGCAAGCCGGACACCGTCGTGTTCGCCGCCGTCGTCGACCACGCCCACGAGCGCGCCGACAACGCCCTCGGTGTCGTCACCGCGTTCGCCACGGCGTTCACCGACCGGACCGACGTGCGCCTGATGCTGCTCGTCAGCGGGGTCGACCAGCATGAGGCCGCCGCCGAACGGCTCCGCCTGGCGGGCGCCGACGACGAGCGGATCGAACTGGTCGAACAGCCCGACACCGACGAGCGGACCACCTGGCTGGCCGCCGCCGACTGCCTGCTCGCGTTGCACCGGACCGCCACCGACCGGGTCGCCCTGCTGGTCGCGAGCGCGGCCGCCAGAGGCCTGCCGGTGGTCGGCGTCGACGGCGGTCCGATCGCCGAACTGCTGGCCCGCGACGGCGCGGTACTCGTGCCCACCGGCCTGGACGGCCGCGAACCGGACCTCGCCACCGTCGTCGAGGCACTCCGTGCCGTCGCCGACGACCCCGAGGCCGCCGCCCAGCTCGGCCGCACAGGACGCGCCGAACTGCTCCACACCCACGCCGTCGCGGCGGCGGGGGAGCGGCTGCGCGACCGCGTCGAGCACGCGTATCACGGCTGGCGGCACCGCAACGCC
>CAWACW010000015.1:0-580000 GCA_963780635.1 Candidatus Melainabacteria bacterium | reverse complement strand
CATGTGATCCGCGCCCATCTTCGGGTGGGTGTGCAGTCGTGTTGATGGGTAGGGGAGCGTCCTGCATCCGGTGAAGCGGCGGAGTGATCCAGTCGTGGAGGGTGTGGGAGTGAGAATGCAGGCATGAGTAGCGAGAGCAGAGTGAGAATCTCTGCCGCCGGATGACCAAGGGTTCCTGGGCCAGGCTGTTCCGCCCAGGGTAAGTCGGGACCTAAGGCGAGGCCGACAGGCGTAGTCGATGGACAACGGGTTGATATTCCCGTACCCGCGTGGACGCGTCCCTGATGAGGCTGGTGATACTAACCGCCCGAGCTGCTGGAGACCTTCGGGTTGATGGTGGGTTGCGCGGGATCTGAGCTGGTAGTAGTCAAGCGATGGGGTGACGCAGGAGGGTAGCTCCGCCAGTGAGTGGTAGTACTGGTGTAAGCCTGTAGCCCGGCGTGTAGGTAAATCCGCACGTCATGGTGGGTGAGAGGTGATGCATAGCCGAATGAGGCGAAGTAGAGTGATCCCATGCTGCCGAGAAAAGCCTCTAGCGAGTGTCTTCGCGGCCCGTACCCCAAACCGACACAGGTGGTCAGGTAGAGAATACCGAGGCGTTCGGGTGAACTGTGGTTAAGGAATTCGGCAAAATGCCCCCGTAACTTCGGAAGAAGGGGGGCCGGCTGGCTTGAAGCTCCGTGCGGGCTAGGGCTGGTCGGCCGCAGAGGCCAGGGGAAAGCGACTGTTTACTAAAAACACAGGTCCGTGCGAAGTCGTAAGACGATGTATACGGACTGACGCCTGCCCGGTGCTGGAACGTTAAGGGGACCGCTTAGTCCTTCGGGGCGAAGGTGAGAACTTAAGCGCCAGTAAACGGCGGTGGTAACTATAACCATCCTAAGGTAGCGAAATTCCTTGTCGGGTAAGTTCCGACCTGCACGAATGGCGTAACGACTTTCCTACTGTCTCAACCACAGGCCCGGTGAAATTGCACTACGAGTAAAGATGCTCGTTACGCGCGGCAGGACGGAAAGACCCCGGGACCTTTACTATAGCTTGGTATTGGTGCTTGGTTCGGCTTGTGTAGGATAGGTGGGAGACTGTGAAGCGGCCACGCCAGTGGTTGTGGAGTCAACGTTGAAATACCACTCTGGTCGTACTGGGTGTCTAACTTCGAACCGTGATCCGGTTCAGGGACAGTGCCTGGTGGGTAGTTTAACTGGGGCGGTTGCCTCCCAAAGAGTAACGGAGGCGCCCAAAGGTTCCCTCAGCCTGGTTGGCAATCAGGTGTTGAGTGTAAGTGCACAAGGGAGCTTGACTGTGAGACTGACAGGTCGAGCAGGGACGAAAGTCGGGACTAGTGATCCGGCCATGGCTTGTGGAAGCGTGGTCGCTCAACGGATAAAAGGTACCCCGGGGATAACAGGCTGATCTTGCCCAAGAGTCCATATCGACGGCATGGTTTGGCACCTCGATGTCGGCTCGTCGCATCCTGGGGCCGGAGTAGGTCCCAAGGGTTGGGCTGTTCGCCCATTAAAGCGGTACGCGAGCTGGGTTTAGAACGTCGTGAGACAGTTCGGTCCCTATCCGCCGCGCGCGTTGGAGACTTGTGGAAGGCTGTCCCTAGTACGAGAGGACCGGGACGGACGAACCTCTGGTGTGCCAGTTGTCCCGCCAGGGGCATGGCTGGTTGGCTACGTTCGGGAGGGATAACCGCTGAAGGCATCTAAGCGGGAAGCCTGTTCCAAGATGAGGTCTCCTACCACCTTGAGTGGGTAAGGCCCCCAAGAGATGATTGGGTTGATAGGCTCGGGATGGAAGCACCGTGAGGTGTGGAGTTGACGGGTACTAATAGGCCGAGGGCTTGTTCACGAAGATGTTGCGCATCCACTGTGTGATTCTGAACCAATCACCCATCCCCCGCGGGGACAGCGATTGTGCTGTTTGTGCTGGGTGGGGTGGGGTTGGTGTTAGGGTTACGGCGGTTATAGCGGGAGGGAAACGCCCGGTCCCATTCCGAACCCGGAAGCTAAGCCTCCTTGCGCCGATGGTACTGCACTCGTGAGGGTGTGGGAGAGTAGGACGCCGCCGGACATAATTTAAGAAATCTGAGGCCCTGGTCGAGACAGCAATGTCTCCCAGGGCCTCAGATTTGTTTCCAGGTGTTTGTTCTGGGTCTTCGTTCGGGCCCGGGTCGGCCGGCCGGGGCCGCGCTGTGGCTGATCAGGACTGGAAGGATCAAGTCTGCCATCTGGGAAAACAGGTCGCGTGCGGGCATCCGCGCTGGTCATGCTGGTGCCATGAAGGTCATCTCGTATCCCACGGTCACCGAGTTCTGGCATGTCGCGGGCACGTTGTTCATGGCGGACCCGGTCCGCAACACGGTCGCCGTCACGGTGGCCGGCCGGCTGCTGCGCGGTGGGCGATTCGGCGAACTGGACCCGATCTTCCTGACCGTGCACAACACGAGCGACAGCGACGGTGACCTGGTCGGCGCGGCGTTCTGTACCCCGCCGTTCCCCATCGCGGTGAGCGGACTGCCGGCGCGGGCGATGACAGCGGTTGCCGACCATCTGGTGACCATCGGTGCCCGGCCCAGCGGTGCGAGCGGTATCCGGTCCGAGGTCGAGGCGTTCACCGCGGCCTGGTCGGCGCGGACCGGTGCCACACCGACCGGCCAGGTCGACGAGCGGCTGTACGAGCTGGCCGAACTCGACGCGCCGACGGACGTACCCGGCGCGGCAGCCGAGGCGACCGAGGCCGACGTCGACCTCCTGACCGGCTGGGGCATCGCGTTCAGGGGGGAAGCACACCGGCAGCACAGCGAGATGCGTCGGGAGGACGTCGAGCACCAGGTCCGGGACGGGCTGAGGACGGGTGGCCAACTCGTGTGGCGCGTCGACGGCCGCCCGGTGTCGTTCGCAATGGTGAACCGTCCGCAGAGCGGTATGTCGCGCATCGGCCCGGTCTACACACCACCGGAGCACCGCGGCCACGGCTATGGCTCGGCCATCACAGCGGCTGCCAGCCAATGGGCGTTGGACCTCGGTGCCGAGCACGTGCTCCTGTTCACCGACCTGGCCAACCCGGTGTCCAACGCGATCTACCAGCGCATCGGCTACACCCCCATAGCCGACGCCCTCGAAGTCTCCTTCGCCTGACGGCTCCGGAACCTCGCGCACCAGTCGCAGGCGGCTGAGCACGGGTGATGTGTGCAAAGAGCTGTGCAGGCGGCTCGGGTGATGTGTGCAAAAGCGCTGTACTGATTGGGGATCGGGCGGTCCGGTGCGGGCCCTGATCGGTAGAGTTGGCTGGTCGGTGATCTCGGCTGGGTGACCAGTTCGTGGTTTGCCGCGATGATCGGCCATGCGTCGGACGTCAGGTTCACCCCAGCCCGGCTACCGTGAACACTGATGCCAGACCGCCCCCGTTCCATGCCAGCGTTGGCTCGCTTCGGGTTGACCGAGGAGCGCGCCGAACACGACCTGCGCGCAGCCGGGTGGTGGAGGGAGACCGGGCTGGTGGATGGCAGCGAACCGATACTCGTCGCGCTCTCCCGTAGCCCCGATCCCGATCTCGCCCTCCGCGGCATGGACCGGCTCCGGGAGGCCGACCCGGCCGCCTGGCCGGAACTGGCCGAGGCCCTGCGCACCGATCCCCGCGTCCGCGGCCGGCTCTGTGCGGTGCTCGGCACCTCGACCGCGCTCGCGGACTTCCTGGTCGCCCAGCCCGAGCAGTGGCGCAGGCTCGCCGGTACCGGGTCCGGCGAGCTGGTCCTGCGGGCCGACTTCAGCGAAGCCCTGCTGACCACAGTCGGCGCCGATCCGAAGGCCGACCCGCCGGGCACCCCCAACGGGGCTCGCGCCGCGCTGCGCGGTGCCGAGGCCATTCGCGCGCTGCGACTCGGCTATCGCGGGCTGCTGCTGGAGATCGCAGGTGAGGATCTCGGCCACCTCGTCGAGCCCGGCCTGCCCCAGCCGACCTACGAGATGGTCGCCGCCGCGCTGACCGACCTGGCCGAGGCCGCGCTGCGGGCGGCCCTCGCGGTCGCCGCGGCCGAACTGGCCCGCGACAGCGACGAACCGTTGGACTGCAGCCTCGCGGTGATCGCGATGGGCAAGTGCGGGGGCCGGGAACTCAACTACGTCAGCGACGTCGACGTGGTGTTCGTCGGCGACGGCGACCTGGACAAGGCCACCCGCCTGGCGGCCGGGATGATGCGCGTCGCCAACGAGGCCGCGTTCGAGGTCGACGCGGCCCTGCGCCCCGAGGGCAAAGCGGGCGCGCTGGTCCGGACCCTCGACGGCCACACCGCCTACTACCAGCGCTGGGCCCGCACCTGGGAGTTCCAGGCGCTGCTCAAGGCACGCCCGGTGGCGGGCGATCGGGAACTGGGCCGCGCCTACCTGGATGTCGTCACGCCGATGGTGTGGACCGCGGCCGACCGGGACGGGTTCGTGTCCGACGTGCAGTCCATGCGTCGCCGCGTCGAGGAACACGTGCCCAGCGAACTGGTCGACCGCGAGCTGAAGCTCGGCCGCGGTGGCCTGCGGGACGTCGAGTTCGCCGTGCAGCTGCTGCAGCTCGTGCACGGGCGCAGTGACTCCACGCTCCGGCTGTCCGCGACCGTGGACGCCCTGGCCGCGTTGGGTGCGCGCGGCTACGTCGGCCGCACCGACGCCGTGGACCTGGGTGACTCCTATCGTTTCCTGCGGGCCGTCGAGCACCGGCTGCAACTGCGCCGACTGCTGCGTACTCACCTGTTCCCGGCCGAGCACGAGGAAACCGACCTGCACTGGCTGGCCCGGTCGATGGGCGTGCGGCCCAGCCGCAGCCGGGCGGCGGGCGCGGTGCTGTACGCCGAGTTCCGCAGGCACGCCAACCGGGTGCGGCGGCTGCACGAGAAGCTGTTCTACCGGCCGCTGCTGGAATCTGTTGCCCGCGTCCCGACCGAGGCCATGCGGCTGACCACGAAGCAGGCCGTCGACCGGATGGCCGCGCTGGGCTACGCCGCACCGGACGGTGCGCTGCGGCACATCCAGGCGCTCACCGACGGCGTGTCGCGCCGGGCGGCCATCCAGACGACCCTGCTGCCGGTGCTGCTGGACATGCTGGCCGACACGGCCGACCCGGACGGTGGTCTGCTGGCCTACCGGCGGCTGTCCGAGGCGTTGGCGAGTACGCCGTGGTACCTGCGGTTGCTGCGTGACGAAGGCGCCGTGGTGGAGCGACTCGCCTACCTGCTGGGCACGTCGAAACTCGTCCCCGACCTGATGATCCGGGCCCCGGAGGTGCTCCAGCTGTTCGCGCACACCGATGCCCTGGCCCAGAGTGACCCGGCGGCCATCGGGAACTCGTTGGACGCGGTGGTGCGCAGGCACCGCAGCGTCGGCGAGGCGGTGGCCGCCGCGCGGTCGCTGCGCCGGCACGAGCTGTTGCGCGTGGCGAGCGCCGACTTGCTCGAACTGCTGCCGCAGGAAGCCGTGTCGAACGCGTTGTCCCGGGTGTGGGTCGCTGTGCTGCGGGCCGCGCTGTCCGCGGTGCTGAGCGCGAAGCAGGAGCCGCCGCTGGCGAAGCTCGCGGTGATCGGCATGGGCAGGCTCGGTGGCGGCGAGCTGGGCTACGGCTCGGACGCCGATGTGCTGTTCGTGTGCGAACCCGAAGCCGGGGTGTCCGACGGGGATGCCGTGCGCTGGGCCGGTTCCGTCGCCGAGACGCTGCGGCAGGCGCTGGGGTCGCCGAGTCAGGACCCACCGTTGCAGGTGGACGCGGATCTGCGGCCGGAGGGCAGGCAGGGTCCGCTGGTCCGCACCCTCGACTCCTACATCGCGTACTACGCGAAGTGGTCCGAGCCGTGGGAGGCGCAGGCGTTGCTGCGGGCCTACCCTGTGGCCGGGGACGCGGAGCTGGGCGCACGGTTCATCGACGCGATCGACCCGGTGCGCTACCCGGCAGACGGCCTGGCTCCCGGGCAGATCCGGGAGATCCGGCGGATCAAGGCCCGTGTGGACAGTGAGCGGCTGCCCCGCGGTGCCGATCCGTGGACGCACACGAAGCTGGGCCCTGGTGGCCTGGCCGATGTCGAGTGGACGGTCCAGTTGATGCAACTGCGCCACGCACACCAGTTTCCCGCGTTGCGCACGACGGCCACGCTCGCCGGTATCGATGCCGCGATCGACGCGGGTGTGCTGGACGTGGCCGACGGCGAGGCGCTGTCCGCGTCCTGGCTGCTCGCGACCAAAGCCCGCAACGCGACGATGTTGGTGCGTGGCAAGGCATCCGATCAGTTGCCGACGAACCTGCGGGAGCTGGCCGGGGTGGCCAACGCGGTCACCGGGCGGGCTCATGCCGAGCCGGGCCAGTTCCTCGACGACTACCGCCGCACCACCCGTCGCGCGCGTGCCGTCATCGAGCGCGTGTTCTACGAATAGCGTACGAATGGACGCGTGGCAGGCGTCGTCGGCATTGCCGGGCTGACCTCGGCCGAAGTGGCCGAACGGGTCGCCGATGGCCGGCACAACGCGCTGGCCAGGCGCACCAGCCGCTCGCTCGGCGAGATCCTGCGGGCCAACCTGTTCACCCGGTTCAACGCGATCATCATCGTGCTGTGCGTGCTGGTGCTGATCTTCGGTGCGGTGCAGGACGCCCTGTTCGGATTGATCGTGGTGGTGAACAGCGCGATCGGCATCGTCCAGGAGTTGCGAGCGCGGCGCGTGCTGGACCGGCTGGCCGTGCTCGGTGAGGAGCCGGTGCGGGTGCGCCGCGACGGCGTCGAGACGTCGGTGCCGCCGCACGAGCTGGTGCTGGACGACGTCGTGCTGCTCGCCGCGGGGGACCGGGTACCGGTGGACGGCGCGGTGTTGGTCACCGAGCAGGGGGAGGTCGACGAGTCGCTGCTGACCGGCGAGTCGGATCCGGTGGTCAAGGCGGTGGACGACCAGGTGCTGTCCGGCAGTTTCGTGGTGGCCGGTTCGCTGGCGGCGCGGGCCACGGCGGTGGGCGGCGAGGGCTATGCGGCGCGGCTGGTGGCCGAGGCCAGCCGGTTCACGGTGGCCAGGTCGGAGCTGCTGGCCGGGATCGACAAGTTCCTGCGCTACATCACGTGGCTGATCGTGCCGGTCGGCGTCCTGCTGGTGGTCAGCCAGCTGCTGAGCGACCAGACCTTCGCCGACGCGATCGTCGCCAGCGTGGCGGGTGTGGTGCCGATGATCCCCGAGGGCTTGGTGCTGATGACCAGCATCGCGTTCACGGTGGGTGTGTTGCGGCTGAGCAGGCGGCGCTGCCTGGTGCAGGAACTGGCGGCCGTCGAAGTGCTGGCCAGGGTCGACGTGCTGTGCCTTGACAAGACCGGCACGCTGACCGACACCGCGATGGACCTCGCCGAGCTGCGGATGCTGCCCAGTGCCAGTGCCAGTGCCAGTGCGCAGTGCCAGTGCCAGTGCCAGTGCAGGTGCAGGTGCCGGGGTCGAGGCCGATGTCCGGTGCGCGCTGGCCGCTCTCGTCGGGACGGAGGCGCGGCCGAACGCGACACTGCGGGCGATCGCGGCCGGTGTCGGGCCGGAGCCGGGCTGGCCGGTGACGGCGGTGGTGCCGTTCTCCTCGGCCCGCAAGTGGAGTGGTGCCGGGTTCGGCGGGCACGGCGCGTGGGTGCTCGGCGCGCCCGACGTGCTGCTCACCAGGCACGACCCGCACCGGACCGACGCGGAGTGCGTCGCGGCCGGTGGCTCGCGGGTGCTGGTCCTGGCCAGGGTCGACGAGCACCGGCTGGGTACGCCTGCCGAACTCGGGGGAGTCGACGCGGTCGCTCTGGTGGTGCTGGCGCAGCGGTTGCGACCGGACGCGGAGCGGACGCTGCGGTACTTCGCCGAGCAGGGCGTCGAGGTGAAGGTGATCTCCGGCGACAACGCGGCGTCCGTCGGCGCGGTCGCCGCCGCCCTGCACGTGCCCGGTGCGGACGAACCTGTGGACGCACGGGAGCTGCCGACCGACGTGCAGGAGCTGGCCGAGGTGCTGGATCGGCGGTCGGTGTTCGGCCGGGTGAGTCCACAGCAGAAGCGGGACTTCGTGGGTGCGTTGCAGACCAAGGGACATGTGGTCGCGATGACCGGGGACGGCGTGAACGACGTGCTCGCGCTCAAGGACGCCGACCTGGGGGTCGCGATGGGATCGGGCAGCGGTGCCACGCGGTCGGTGGCACGGATCGTGCTGCTGGACGACAACTTCGCGGTGCTGCCCAGTGTCGTCGCCGAGGGCAGGCGGGTGCTGGCCAACATCGAACGGGTCTCGAACCTGTTCCTGACCAAGACGTTCTACTCGGTGGTGCTCGCGCTGGCCATCGGCGTGGCGGGCCTGCCGTTCCTGTTCCTGCCGCGGCACGTGACGCTGATCGCGTCGCTGACCATCGGTATCCCGGGCTTCTTCCTGGCGCTGGCGCCGAACACCCGGCGCGCGCGGCCCGGTTTCGTGCCCAGGGTGCTGCGGTTCGCGGTCCCCGCGGGCGTGATCTGCGGGGCTGCCACATTCGTTGCGTACTGCCTGGCCCGTGCCGGTGGCACGACGAGCCTGGCCGCCGACCAGTCCACCGCGGCCCTGACCCTGTTCCTGGTCACGCTGTGGGCGCTGGCGTTGGTGGCCCGGCCGTACACGTGGTGGCGGGCCGGGCTGGTCGTGTCGATGGTGCTGGCGTTCGTCGTGGCCGTCGCTGTCCCGTTCACGCGGGAGTTCTTCGCGCTCGGTCTGGCGAACACCTCCAACGACCTGGTGGCATTCGTCTGCGGCCTGGCCGGTGCCGCCGTGCTGACGGTGTTCGTCGCGTTCAACCGGCATCGCTGAGCGGGTCGGCGGGACATCGCGCCGGACGGACACAAGAACAGGCCGGCGGCCGGGGCTACCCCGCGACCACCGGCCTGTGTCAGTGGGCCGGACCTGCTGTCACACGTCGTAGTAGAGGGCGAACTCGTACGGGTGCGGGCGCAGGCGCAGCGGGTTGATCTCGGTCTCCCGCTTGAGCGCGATCCAGGTGGAGATCACGTCCGGCGTGAACACGCCGCCCTCGAGCAGGAAGTCGTGGTCGGCCTCCAGGCTGTCCAGCACCGCGTCCAGCGATGCGGGGACCTGGGCGACCTCCTTGGCCTCCTCGGGCGGGAGCTCGTAGAGGTCCTTGTCGACCGGCGTCGGCGGCTCGATCTTGTTCTTGATGCCGTCCAGGCCGGCCATCAGCATGGCCGAGAACGCCAGGTACGGGTTGCCCGACGAGTCGGGGCAACGGAACTCCAGGCGCTTGGCCTTGGCGTTGCTGCCGGTGATCGGGATCCGGACGCATGCCGAGCGGTTGCGCTGCGAGTACACGAGGCTGACCGGGGCCTCGAAGCCGGGCACGAGGCGGTGGTAGGAGTTCACCGTCGGGTTGGTGAAGGCCAGCAGGCTCGGGGCGTGGTGCAGGATGCCGCCGATGTAGTGCCGCGCCATGTCGGACAGGCCCGCGTAGCCGGACTCGTCGTAGAACAGCGGCGCGCCGTCCTTCCACAGCGACTGGTGGCAGTGCATGCCGGAGCCGTTGTCACCGAACAGCGGCTTGGGCATGAACGTCGCCGTCTTGCCGGCCTGCCACGCGGTGTTCTTCACGATGTACTTGAACAACTGCAGGTCGTCGGCCGCGTGCAGCAGCGTGTTGAACTTGTAGTTGATCTCGGCCTGGCCGGCGGTGCCGACCTCGTGGTGGGCGCGCTCGACGGTGAAGTCCGCGGCCTGCAGGTTCAGCACGATCTGGTCGCGCAGGTCGGCGTAGTGGTCGGTGGGGCTTACCGGGAAGTAGCCACCCTTGTACTTGACCTTGTAGCCCTGGTTGCCGCCCGGCTCGTCGGCACCGGTGTTCCACCAGCCCGACTCGGAGTCGATCTCGTGGAACGAGGCGTTCTCGGTGGTGTCGAAGCGCACCGAGTCGAACATGTAGAACTCGGCCTCGGGCCCGAAGTAGGCCACGTCGGCGACACCGGACTCGTTGATGTACTGCTCGGCCTTGCGCGCGATGTTGCGCGGGTCGCGGCTGTACGGCTCACGGGTGAACGGGTCGTGCACGAAGTGGTTGACGATCAGGGTCTTCTCGCCGCGGAACGCGTCCAGGCGCGCGGTGGCCAGGTCCGGCAGCAGCAACATGTCCGACTCGTGGATGGCCTGGAAGCCGCGGACCGACGACCCGTCGAACGCGACGCCATCGGAAATGGCGTCGGCGTCCCAGGACTGGGCCGGCACGGTGAAGTGCTGCATGATGCCGGGGAGGTCGCTGAAGCGGACGTCGATGAACTTCACGTCCTCGTCGCGTATGTATGCCAGGACCTCGTCGGGACTGTTGAACACCGTCGTCGGCTCCTTACCTATCAGTAGCTGGGTCGTCATCTCGCCGTGCAGGCCATCATCGTCGCATCGCCGCGGCGGTAGGTATGCGCCAGCCGTTTGGGTGACGACGCTAGGTGTGGGGTGTTGCCCGGTCGTCACCCTCGTGTTTCACGGAGGTTAACGGCCCGGTTGGTTGGTCACCGTGCGGCACGGCGACCTACCCTGGAGCCGTGACGGGTCGGTTCGAGGTGTGGCTGGCCGGGGGAAAAGCCGCTCCGGCGTCGGTCAAGGCAGCTGCGGAGCAGCGTGAACAGGTCGAACGTGACCATCAGCACCCTGGGGAGCGCTACCGGTTGCCGGCCGCCGGGCCGGGCTCGGTGGCGTCGGTGGGCCGCAGGTTCATCGGTCTGGTCGTCGACTGTGTGCTCGCGGAGCTCATTACGTCACTCTTCGTACACGGTGGTGGCACCGCGGCGCAGCACGTGCAGACCCTGAACTACTGGAGCCTGCTCACCTGGGCGCTCATCACGGTGATCGGTACCGCGTTCTTCGGGGCGACGCCCGGCATGTTGACGGCGGGTATCCGGGTGGTCCGGGTGGACGGCGGGGCGCTGCTGCTGCCGGTGCGCGCGATCGTGCGCGCGATCCTGGTGGCGCTGATCATTCCCGCGGTGATCTGGGACCGTGACCGCCGCGGCCTGCACGACCGCGCGGCGGGCACGATCGTGCTGCGCGCGGGCCAGAGCATGGGGCAGGCTTCGGACTAGCGGCTGATCAACGCCGCCGCATCGCCCGCTGCACGTTGCGCATCTTGGCGCCCTGCGGCAGCGGCCCCTTCGGCATCGCGGCACCGGCGCTGCGGCTGGCCAGCGCGGCCAGGCGGGTCTCCATCGTGTCGACCTGTGCGGCGGAGATGTTGCGGGGCAGCCGCATGATGTGCCGCTGCAGGTTGCGCAGCGGGATCTGGCCCTCTTCGTTGCCCACGATGATGTCGTAGATCGGGGTGTCGCCGACGACCCGTGAGACGCGCTTCTTCTCCTGGGCGAGCAGGCCCTTGACCCGGTGCGGCACACCTTCGGCGACCAGGATGACGCCGGGCCGCCCGAGCACCCGGTGCACGGCGTCCAGCTGGGTGGTGCCGGCTACGGCCTGCGTCACGGTCCAGCGGCCGCGCATGTTGTCCAGCGCCCACGCGGCGGCACCGGGCTGACCCTCGGCCTTGCCGTAGACGTTGTGCTGCACGCGGCGGCCGAAGATGATCACCGCGAGGAGCACGCCGAGCACGACGCCCAGCGGCAGGACGGTCCACTGCAGGTTGAAGAACAGGCCGACCACGTACGCCACGACGACGGCGAGGACGAACACGCCGATCATCAACGGGAGCAGCCACTTGTCCTCGCGGCGCTGCACCTTGAACGCCTCGAAGATCTGGCCGCGCTTCTCCCGGCGCTCGGTGCGCCGCGTGGCCGCTGCCGCCTTCGTGGCCGCCTTGTCCTGCTTACCTGCCATGCCTAACAGGATACGGTCGCGGGCCAGCCCGCCTGACAGGGCGTGACCCGCCTGAGACCCGAGTCGTCGCGGCTGCGCCGAGTGGCGCAACGGCGAGTTGTCCACAGGTCGGCCGGTCAGCCACGTCGGCGTCGGTCGGCTCTGTCAGGATGCCGGACATGGACGGGTCACGGCGGGCACTGGACGAGCTGGATCCCGAGCAGCGCCAGGTGGTGGTCGCTCCGCGCGGCCCGGTGTGCGTGCTCGCCGGCGCGGGCACCGGCAAGACCAGGGCCATCACCCGGCGGATCGCCCGGCTCGTGCACGACGGCCAGGTCTCGCCCGGCCAGGTCCTCGCCGTCACGTTCACCGCCCGGGCGGCGGGGGAACTGCGCACCCGGCTGCGCACGCTGGACGTGCAGGCGGTCCAGGCTCGCACCTTCCACGCGGCCGCGCTGCGCCAGTTGCGGTACTTCTGGCCGCGCGTGGTGGGCGAGGCGCCGTGGGACCTGATCGACCACAAGCTGCGGATGATCGGCCAGGTCGCGGGCAAGCTGAGCCTGCCGACCGAGCCGGAGACCCTGCGCGACCTGGCCAGCGAGATCGAGTGGGCGAAGGCCAGCCTCGTCACGCCCGACGACTACCCGGCCGTCGCCGCGAAGCTGCAGCGGGACACACCGGCGCCGGTCGCCCAGGTCGCGGCCGTGTACCAGGGCTACGAGCAGGCCAAGACCAGGGCCAGGATGGTCGACTTCGACGACCTGCTCCTGCACACCGCGGCCGTGCTGGAGGACCACGCCGACGTGGCGGGTGAGTTCCGGGACCGCTATCGCTGCTTCGTGGTGGACGAGTACCAGGACGTGACCCCGCTGCAGCAACGCGTGCTGGACGCCTGGCTGGGTGACCGCGACGACCTGACCGTGGTCGGCGACGCCAACCAGACCATCTATTCCTTCGCCGGTGCCTCGCCGCGGCCGCTGCTGGAGTTCACCCGGCGGTTCCCCGGTGCGACCGTGGTCCGCCTGGAGCGTGACTACCGGTCGACGCCGGAGATCGTGTCGCTGGCCAACCGGGTGATCGGCGCGGCGAGGGACCGGCCCGCGGGTTCCCGGCTCAAGCTCGTCGGCCAGCGGGCCGCGGGTCCGGCACCGAGGTTCGCCGAGTTCGAGGACGAGCCCGCCGAGGCCGCCGCGGTGGCCGGCCGGATCAAGGAGCTGCTGGACGGCGGTGTCGCGGCCAGCGAGGTCGCGGTGCTGTTCCGGATCAACGCGCAGTCCGAGGTCTACGAGCAGGCGCTGGCCGCGAAGGGTGTGCCGTACCTGGTTCGCGGCGGCGAGCGGTTCTTCGCGCGGCCCGAGGTGCGGCAGGCGATGATCGCGCTGCGCCAGGCAGCCGGCGACGCGCCCGGCGGGGACCTGCCGGGTGTCGTGCGCGCGGTGCTGACCCCACTCGGCCTGGTCGAGGAACCACCGACCGGGGGAGCGGCCCGGCAGCGGTGGGAGTCGCTGCTGGCGCTCGTCGAACTGGCCGAGGAGCTGGCGGCCGTGCGGCCCGACGCGGGCCTGCCGCAGTACGTGGCCGAACTGGACCAGCGGGCGGACGCCCAGCACCCGCCGACCGTCGAGGGCGTCACGCTGGCGTCGCTGCACGCGGCCAAGGGCCTGGAGTGGGACGCGGTGTTCGTGGTCGGTCTCGTCGACGGGACGCTGCCGATCCTGCACGCCGAGTCCGAGCCCGCGGCGGTCGAGGAGGAACGCAGGCTGCTCTATGTCGGGGTGACCCGGGCACGCGAGCACCTGTGGTTGTCCTGGGCCCTGGCCCGCGCGCCCGGTGGTCGGCGGGGCAGACGGCGGAGCCGTTTTCTCCACGGACTGATTCCGGACGATCACCCAGCGGCCCGGTTGGCGCGGTCGCGCGACGGCGGCAGGCGTGAGGGCGCGACGCCGAGATGCCGAGTGTGTGGCGCGCCACTGGTGGGCACGCTGCCGGTGAAACTCGGCAGGTGTGCGGATTGTCCGTCCGATGTGGACGAGGAACTGCTGGACCGGCTGAGGTCGTGGCGTTCGGCACAGGCCAAGACACTGAAGGTGCCGCAGTACGTGGTGTTCACCGACGCCACGCTGGTCGCCATCGCCGAGCAGCGACCCGCGGATGCCGCTGGTCTGGTCTCGATTTCCGGCATCGGAGCCGCGAAACTGGACAGGTTCGGCACGGACGTACTGGCTCTGGTGCAGGGAACCCCGGCCCATCCCTGAGGCGTTGGCCGTCAGCCTCTGTCCCCGTATCCGCTCAATCCGATAAAAAGTGTTGCCCCGGCCCACCTGGACCTAATAGCCTGCAGTCACTGGGTCGGAAGGCCCATGTCCCCAGACACATGAAGGAGGTGCCCCAAGATGATCAGCAACTGCGCACTCGTCTCGCGTGGCCACCTCCTGCCCGGGGGCGCTCGTGTTTCCGAGCTGGGAATCGGCCAGGCGCGGCTGCGTGTCGGGCGATGGGTCGAGTTCGGCCAGTTCCGCACGAGTGGTGTGTCCGTCGTGACCGCCGATGTCGATCTGTCCAAGCGCACCCAGGTCCAGACCATCCCGACGACCGATGCTCCGAACGGCGCTCCACCGTCCGTACCCAAGAGGCGCACTTGACGACACGTCAAGAGCTCAAGCTCTCGAAGGCCGCGGACCCCAATGGGATCCGCGGCCTTCTTGTTTTTCAACTCAACAACCTGACTATCCATTCGACAGGAGTCGACGTTATGTACACAGCAACCGCCCCGCACTCCAGCGGGTCGGTCCTCGAGCTCGGCGGAGGCGTCGCCGAACTGCTGGACGCGACACCACTGGTGGGGCCGGAGTTGCCTTGCCAAGTCAACGACCCCGACCTGTGGTTCGCCGAGGCGCCGGCTGACCTGGAGCGGGCGAAGGGGATGTGCGCGGACTGCCCGGTCCGGGCACAGTGCCTGGCCGGTGCGTTGGCGCGGCGTGAGCCGTGGGGCGTCTGGGGAGGCGAGATCTTCGAGCGGGGTCTGGTGATCCCGCGCAAGCGCCCCAGAGGCCGGCCCCGAAAGGACGACCGCAGGCACGAGAGCGTGCCGAGCGTCCGGACTGACCAGGCGGCCAAGGAGGCAGCGGCGTGAATGCCCAGCGAACCAACAAAGCGATGACTGATAGCTACTACCCGAACGGGGTTGTTATGTATTTGATGCAAGAAGACCTGGCCAGAGCACGAATGCGAGAGAGCCACCGGGCGGCCGCGGAGCAGCGGCTGGCCCGGCGGCTCACCTCCGCCAAGCGTTGGAGTCGGCTGGCCAACTGGGCAGCCCGGCACGCCGCGGAGGCCAACAGCGTTCTGTAGTCCGACTCCGCAGGCCGAAGCTTCAGTCGGCAGCGGGTAGTCGGCAGCCAGTGGTCGGCCTGTGGTCGGCCTGTAGTCGGAAGAGGACCGAACCGGCCGGTTCGCGTGGTGGCGCCACGCGAACCGGCTTTCGGCATGCAACGAGACGACTCGGTACACAAGCCGCGTTGCGCGGAAATGGCCCGGCAGCCCCGGTTTGTGCTTGGCGGCGGCAGAGAGTTGCTTGTGCGAACGGGATCCGCTCGTTGGATCGGACGGATTGCCTGCGCGGACGTGCCTTGGTCGGCTGGGGCGTGCTGACCGGGGACGGCGACGGGTGGTCACCGTGTGAGTGCGACTCGTGAGCAACTTCAGCGTGGTCGCGCTCGGCTGTGCGGCGGTGATGGAGTGGGCCGGCTTTCGGGTGAGCGGCGTCGAGCGGCCGCGTTGTATGCCGAACCAACCGCGAACCGGGTGGGTTGAGCGGTCGTGGGGGCCCGGATAACGTGCGGGGCATGCCTGCCCATACCCACACCCACGACGGGATCGACTGGGTCGCCCGGCTCGCGGATCTTCGGGTGGCCGATGCGGCGAACGGTCCGGCGCAGCGTGCCGTCGCCGAGCGCCTGGTCGCCTCGCTGCCGGCGTCCCGCCCGACAGTGCTGGACGTCGGGAGCGGTGCCGGTGGCATGAGCGCGGCCCTCGCCGAGGCGCTCGCGGCCAAGTCCGGCGGGACACTCGTACTCATCGACGCGGTGCCGGAACTGCTGGCCGCCGCGTCCGGCGCGGCTGGGTCGGCGCCTGGTGCGGCCGGCGTGGTCGAGGTCCAGGCGATCCAGGCAGACCTGGCGACCGTCGCCGGCCAGCCGGACACCGAGCACGATGACCGGCGCTCGGGCGATGGCCACGACCCGAGTCATCATGCCGCCGCTGGTGGCGCGATCTCGGGGGCGCCGGACGTGCCCGCGGCTGATCTTGTCTGGGCATCCAACGTGACCCACCACCTGCCCGATCAGCGGCGGGCGGTCGGTGCGCTCGTCGGGTGGTTGGCGCCCGGTGGGTGTCTCGCGCTGGCCGAGGGTGGCCTGTCGATGCGGTGCCTGCCGTGGGACGTCGGAGTCGGCGTACCGGGGTTGCAGGATCGGTTGATCGCGGCGCAGGGGACGTGGTTCCGGGCGATGAGGACCGAGATGGCGGGTGCCGTGCGACTACCCGTTGGGTGGAATCTCGTCCTCGGCGACGCGGGGCTCGCGGACGTCACCTCGTTCAGTTATCTGGTCGACGTACCGGCGCCGCTGACCGACTCCGGACGGGCCGCCGTGATCAGCTGGCTGGACTGGATGGGCCGCGCGACCAGCGAATTGCTCGACCGGGACGATCTGGCGACGATCGCTCGGCTGCTCGACCCGGACGACATCGCCTACGTCGGACGGCGCGACGACGTCTTCCTACTCAAGGTCAGCACGGTCTATCTCGGCTGGCGTAGATGATCAACGCTGGCGTACTTTCAGCCGGTGCCTGACGAGATGGCTGTGACGTGTGTGCGCTGTAGTCGCCAACGAGACCAGCGCGTGTCGACAGTTGACGCCCTGGCGTGGGCAGCCGAGCGGGATCGCGGGACACTGCGGTGGTTGTGTCCAGTGTGTGCCCGCGCGCACGCCAGAGATATCGAAGCCAAGCTCCCCATCGAACACTGGTGAGCCCGCCGCCCGCCAGATCGCGATGGCCGACTGGCCGCGAGACGGCCCCTGGATGGTCAACTCGCCGCGAGCTGGCCGTTCGGTGGTCAGCTCGCCGCGGTATGGCCGTTCAGCGCCACCTGCCGTGAGATGGCACGTTCGGTGCGCGCCTGCCGCGTGCCGACCGTTGGGTGCCGATCTCGCCGTGAGTTGGCCGCTCCGTGGTCGGCTCGCCGGGAGATGACCATTGGGTGCCACCTGCCGTGAGTTGGCCGTTCCGTGGTCGGCTCGCCGTGAGATGACGATTGGGTGCACCTGCCGCGTGCTGGCCGTTCGGTGGTCAGCTCGCCGCGAGTTGGCCGCTCCGTGGTCGGCTCGCCGGGAGATGACCATTGGGTGCCACCTGCCGTGAGCTGGCCGTTCCGTGGTCAGCTCGCCGCGAGTTGGCCGCTCCGTGGTCGGCTCGCCGCGAGTTGGCCATGAGGTGGCGCCGGGCTGCGTGCTGGCCGTTGAGTGCTGCCTGCCGCGTGCTGGCCGATCGGTGCTCACCTCGCCGCGAGTTGGCCGTTCGCCGGCCAGGTTCACCGCGAGTCGGTCGTCGGTGAGTGTCTCGTTGCGGGCCTTGGGTGGGAGGCGCACCGCGTGTTGGCCGTTCGGTGGTCGGCTCCGCCGCGAGATGACCATGGGGTGGCGCCGGGCCGCGTGCTGGCCGTTGAGTGCTGCCTGCCGCGTGCTGGCCGTTCGGTGGTCACCTTGCCGCGTGTTGGCCGTTCGCCGGCCAGGTCACCGGGAGCCGGTCGTTGGTGGGCGTCTCGTTGCGGGTCTTGGGTGGGAGGCGCACCGTGAGGTGGCCGTTCGGTGGCCGAGTCGCGGCGAATTGGGCGGCCGGTGGCCATCTCGGGAGTGGCGGCGTTGACAGGCGTTCGGTGGTCGGCACGTGGAGCCGGCGGATTCAGGGCCGCCCGAGTCGCTGATGTCCATCGGTTTCGCGGGTACCGGCGGGGGCGCGCCGGGCCACCGCTCGCGCGGTATTCGGCTTGCTCGGGCTGGTGGGGAGCCTGAACCCAGCGGCAGCCGGCGGCCCGCATCGCACGGAGTGGTCAGTCGCTCGCGCCTCGTTGATCGCTTGGTTGGGTGAGGTCGCGTGCGATCGGCGGCCTGATTGGTGAGGTCGCCTGTGACTGGCCGGCTCGTTGGATCAGGTCGCTTGGGTCAGGCGGCGTCGTAGTCGACGAAGCCTGGTTGCCAGCGTTCGACTATCGGGCGCAGGGAGACCTCGGCGTCGAGCTGGCACAGGATGCCGGTGGCACCCGCTGTCACCCGGTGGATCAGCAGGTACTGCGGCGGCAGGTTCAGCGAGCGGCCGGTGCGGAAGTCCTGGCTTCGGGTGTCGCCCAATCTGCCTGCCTGCCGTTGCAGCCACTTTCGGGTGAAGTGGAACCGCTCGGTGCGCAGTGAGTCGGTGAACGGGGCCAGGTAGTCGAGCACGTGGCTGGCCTCCAGAGTGGTGCCCGGCCGGATGAAGTGCTCGTTCTGCAGCAGCTCCAGCAGGTCCTGGGACTTGCCCTCGACCGCCAGCCTCGTCATCACGCCCAACGGCCTCGGGATGCCGTCCGGCAGCCGCGCGCACGCGCCGAAGTCCAGCACGCCCAGCCGGCCGTCACCCATCAGCAGGAAGTTGCCCGGGTGCGGATCGGCGTGCAGGAGCCCGGTGCGGGCCGGGGCCGAGAAGTGGAACTCCGACAGCACCTCGCCCGCGCGGTTGCGGTCGGGCCTGCTGCCACCGCGGATGATCTGTGCCAACGGCGTACCGGTGAGCCACTCGCTCACCATCACCTTCGGCGCGCTGGCCACCACCTTCGGCACGGCGACCGACGCATCCCCGTCGAACACCGCCGCGAACGCGCGCTGGTTGTCGGCTTCCGTCCGATAGTCCAGCTCCTCCTCCATCCGGTCCCGCAACTCCGCCAGCAGCGGCCGCACTTCCTGGCCCGGCACCAGCGCCTGGAACACCCGGCTGAACCGCTGGAGCTGGCGCAGGTCCGACGTCAACGCCTCGTCAGCGCCGGGGTACTGGATCTTCACCGCGACATCCCGGCCGTCGTGCCAGGTGGCCCGGTGCACCTGGCCGATGCTCGCCGCGGCCGAGGGCTCCTCGTCGAACTCGGCGAACCGCTTCGCCCAGCCAGCGCCGAGCTGCTCGGCCAGCACGCGGTGCACCGACTTGACCGTCATCGGGGGCGCTGCCGTCTGGAGCTTGGTCAAGGCCTCCCGGTAGGGCTCGGCCAGCTCGTCGGGTACTGCGGCCTCGAACACGCTCAGGGCCTGGCCGAACTTCATCGCGCCACCCTTGAGCTGGCCCAGCACCGCGAACACCTGCTCGGCCGTCTTCGCGGAGATCTCCGCGTTCACCTGGTCCGCGTCCTGCCCGGTCAGCCGTCTACCCCAGCCTCCGACCACGCGGCCAGCCACTCCGAGAGGAAGAGTGGCAAGTTTGGCGGTCCGGGTGACGGCCTTGCGCGGGATGTCGGTCACGGCCTCCCCTTCATCTTGTCAATGGTTCTGCCGGCCGGGTGGACCGTCGAGGTGACCATCCGGTGTCCAGGTTTCATTCTTGTCGAACTTCGCTGCGGGCGGATCAGCTCCTGGTCTGGTTCCGGTGCTACGTCGGCTGTCGACCCTCGGTGCCCGGTGATACCTGCCCAGACCGTATCCGGCCTGCGACCCCGCAGGGGCATCGATCGTGCGGCAACCATTCGGCCCGGCGGCAGGTGCCGGTGAACACGTCGATCTCCACCTCCGCTCCCCACACCGGCAGGGCATCGGGCTCTACCGCCGAGTCGTGCAGGAACAGCAGTGCCTGACCTGCGGCGAAGGCCGCCGTGGCCTGCGCGGAGGCGAGGTCCGACGGCTGCGGATGGTCGGCCAGCTGGGCGGCGAGGGCCGGCCAGCACGGGTCGGTGTCGGTGTTGTGCAGGTTGACGCAGCGCAGGCAGCTCGTGCGGCCGGGGACCACGAGTGGGCCGACGACGCCGACACCCTCGGCCGCGTGCACCATCAGGTGAGGGATGCCCGCGACCTCCAGACGTGTGGCGACCAGCGGATCGGCCACCGTGGCGTCGGCGAGTAACACGAGATCGGGACGCTCGCGTGGGCCCGGTCTCGTGGTCCGGGTGGTCGAGGCGATCCGGCGCACGGCCCGCTCCGCCGCCTCGGCTCGGGCGTGCCCGATGTCCTCGTCGAGGTAACCGGAGCCGGTGTCCTCGGGCTGGACCACGCCGTCGGCCACCGTGTGCACCCAGCCGACCCCGGATGACGCGAGCAGCGCCGCCACGGCGACCGCGATGCGGCCGCTGCCCTGCACGACCACGATCGACCGCTCGCGTTGCGCGACGATGGCCGAGTGCCTGCTGCCTGCCCGCAGCATCCAGGCCGTGCGGTCGGCGGTGAGCCGGGCGAGGCCGCCGGTGCTCGGTGGGCTGTGCAGGTCCGGGGAGGCGGCGTCGTCGACCAGGCCGAGATCGGTCAGGCCGGCGAGGACCCCGCGCAGTGTCGGGCCGTCGGGGCCGGCTCTGGCGAGCAGTTCCGCCGACGTGTGCCGGCCGTCCAGGCCGTGCAGGACACGCGCGAGCGGGTCGGAGATGTTGCTGACCACGACGGCATGGCGGGGGTCGGTGCCGATCTGCGTCTCGCCGGGCATCCGGCGCAGCACCGGCAGGCCTGGCAGCACCCTCGGGCGGTGCGGGAGCGGCCGGTCGGTTGGGGCTGTCGTGGCTGGTGAGGTTGGTGTGATTGGGCGCATGGGGCCAGCTTGGCAGGGGTCTGTCGAGCGGGCGAACGGCTGTCCACAGGCGAGCTGATCTGTCCACAAGCCACGATCGTGGGCTTGACAGCAGGCGTTCAGGCAGGCATTTCGGGCGATCACCCGTCTGCGTTCATGGTCACAGCCAACTGGCGGGCTACTTGGTCGGTCGATGGTCGTACGGTATGGCGGTGGCCGAACCACATGTCGAGGTACGCCGCAGCCGGCGCCGAAACCGGACGGTCAGCGCGTACCGCGAGGGGGATACCGTTGTCGTTCTCCTACCCGCTCGGATGACAAGGGCAGAGGAACAGCACTGGGTCGCCGAGATGCTCGCCAGGCTGCAGCGCAGCGAGACCCGGCGCCGCTCGCCTGCCCGCGCCTCGGACGCGGCGCTGCTGGCGCGCTGCGGGCAACTGTCCAGCAGGCACCTGCGCGGCAAGGCGGACCCGATGAGCGTCCGGTGGGTGCCGCCGATGCGCACCCGCTGGGCATCCTGCACCCCCGCCGACGGCACGATCCGGGTCAGCGAACGGCTGCGGGACGTGCCGTCCTGGGTGCTGGACTACGTGCTCGTGCACGAGCTGACCCACCTGCTGGTGCCGGGCCACGGCGCCGACTTCTGGGCGCTCGTACGCGGCTATCCGCGCACCGAGCGGGCCATCGGCTACCTGGAGGGACTGTCCGCGGCGGCGGGCTGGGGCATCTCGACCGAGGAATGAGCCCCGCGGACTCTTGGGCGGGGGCGGGCGTTTGGTCCGGCCTGCGGACGGTCCCGTGCGCTGACCGAACTGGTGGGCACGCGACGAGGCCCACTGCCTGGTGACGGCAGTGGGCCTCGTCGGGTGGAGCCAGAACTGTGGTGCCAGGAGCGGCTCAGTCGTCCTGCTTGCCCTCGTCGTCCTTCTTGTCCTCGGTCGCTTTGGCCTCGGCTGCCTTGTCCTCAGCTGCCTTGTCCTCGGCTTGCTGCGTGCGCTCGAGCTGGGCGATCGGGTCGTCGTCGAGCTGGGCCTGCGGTTCGCCGACCCGGCGGACGAAGTCGATCGGCTCGTCCAGGTCCTCGGCCGTGGGGACCAGGTCCGGGTGGGCCCAGACGTCGTCCCTCGCCTTGATGCCGTGCTGCTCACCGAGCATGTGCCACAGGTTCGAGGCGTCGCGCAGCCGGCGGGGCCGCAGCTCCAGGCCGACCAGCGTCGCGAAGGTCTGCTCGGCCGGGCCACCGCTGGCCCTGCGCCTGCGCAGCGTCTCGCGGAGGGCGTCCGCACCGGGCAGGCGATCGCCGACGGCGTTCGCCACCACGACGTCGACCCAACCCTCGACCAGCGCCAACAGGGTCTCCAACCGGGTCAGCGCGGCCTTCTGCGCGTCGGTCGTCTGCGGCTCCAGCAGGCCCGAGGACATGGCCTCCTCGATGGACTGCGGGTTGGCCGGGTCGACCTTGCTGGCCAGCTGCTCCAGCGCCGACGTGTCCACGCTGATACCCCGCGCGAACTCCTCGACGGTCGCGAGCAGCCGCTGGCGCAGCCACGGCACGTGGGTGAACAAGCGGTGGTGCGCTGCCTCACGCGCGGCCAGGAACAGCATCACCTCGCGTTCCGGTCGCTCCAGACCGGCGGTGAACTTCTGGATGTTCGCCGGCAGCAGAGCGGCTGTGCCCTCGGCGCCCAGTGGCAGACCGACCTCGGTCGACGTCAGCACCTCGGAGCCGAGTTGGGCCAGCGCGTTGCCCAGCTGCGAGCCGAACGCCATGCCACCCATCTGGCCGACGATCGAGAGCAGCGGACCCGCTGCCTCCTTCGCCTCCGCGGGCAGGGCCTCCACCCAGGCGCCGGACACTCGCCGGGCCACCGGGTCACACAGGCGCTGCCACGTGCTCAGCGTGCGTTCCACCCAGTCGCGGGCCGACCACGCGTCGACCTTCGTGGCGCCGGCGGGCAGCGTCGTCACCGGGTCGAGCCACAGCTCGGCGAGGTGCATCGCCTCCTTGACCTGGGCCACGTCCTTGGCTTCCGAACCGCCAAGGCCGGACGGCGTCAACCGCTGGACGGCGATCTGCTTGGCCAGGTCGTAGTTGACCGGCCCGTCGGCGTTGCCGGCCTGGCTGAGCATCTGGCCGAGCTGGCTGAGCATCTGCCCCAGCTGGCCGAAGTCGAACTGTCCCCCCGGCCCACCCCCGAAGGGATTGTTGCCACCTTGGCCGGACGGCGAATTCTCGCCGTGTTCGTCGGGGTCTGGCATACCGAACCCGAACGGCAGATTGGTCATGGGTCCACGGTACGCGGGCAGCACCATCCCGTGTAGGAACGGTGGTGACCGTCCGCCACCTGGTTTATACGTGCGTGGCCGTACGCTGTCGATCCGTGAGCGAGCTTGCGAGCGAACCGACTAGCACGGCGTGTTCGCGAACGCGTCCGCCGAGCGTCAGTGAGGCGGTCGCGTGAGTGAGAGTGGGGAGACCGCGGCGGCTACCGAAGCGGCCCAGACTCCGGAACACGGTCCCGTGGCGCCCCCGCCGGTGCCCGGATCGCACGGGCTGAGCAGGCGCGCGTGGACGTGGATCTGCAGTGCGGTCATCGTGGTCGCGCTCGGCGCGGTCGGCGCCGTCGTGCAGGTGCCGTACGTGGCCCTCGGTCCTGGTCCGACGTTCGACACGCTCAGCTCGCTCGGTGGTACCCAGGTCGTGGCCGTGACCGGCACGAAGACGTACCCGACGGACGGTCAGCTGCGGATGGTCACCGTCTCGCTCTCGAACGAGACCACGTTGTTCGCCGCGCTCGGTATGTGGGCGAGCGGCCGCTACGGGCTGGCACCGCGCGAGGACTACTTCCAGCCCGGCGAGTCCGAGCAGCAGGTCGAGCAGCAGAACGTGCAGGAGTTCAAGGACTCGCAGAGCGACGCCGAGGTGTCCGCGCTGCGCTACCTGCACTACCCGGTCGACGCCGTCGCCCAGACGGTCGTCGGGCACACGCCCGCCGACGGCAAGATCAAGGCGGGGGACAAGCTGCTCACGATCAACGGGCGGCACGTGACCTCGGGCGAGGGCGTGCAGGCCGCGCTGGCGAACACCCGGCCGGGGCAGACCGTCGACGTGGTCGTGCAGACCGGCAACCGGCCCGCACGGGACCTGAAGATCAAGCTGGGCAGCAACCCCGATCCGTCCCGCAAGCAGGGTTTCCTGGGCATCACGCCCGGCTCGCACGCCGACGTGCCGTTCCAGATCAAGATCAGCCTCAGTGACATCGGCGGGCCGTCGGCCGGGCTGATGTTCGCGCTGGCCATCGTGGACAAGCTGACACCGGGCAACATCAACGGCGGCATGACCGTGGCGGGCACCGGCGAGATCGACGACGTCGGCGACGTCGCCCCGATCGGCGGCATCCCGTTCAAGCTGGTCGCGGCCCGGAGCGCGGGTGCCACCGTGTTCCTGACGCCCGCGGCCAACTGCTCCGAGGCGAAGACGCGGGTGCCCGCCGGCCTGCGGCTGGTGAAGGTGACCACCCTGAATTCAGCTATCAGCGAACTCGCCGACCTGAAGGCAGGCAAGCCGGTTCCGGGCTGCTGAGGAGGAGGTCAGTCGCGCAGCGTCTCGCGCAGGGCGTCCACCAGGTTGGGCGCGAGTTCGGGGTGCTCGACGATCTCGTCCGGGCTGTCCTGGTCGCCGCGCACCCGCAGCACGCACGCCGCCGACCCGTCCCGCAGCACACCCGCCACCAGCCGGGCCTCCCGCCGCTGCGGGTGCTCCATCGCGATTCGACGCATCCGGGCCGCGTCCGCGTCCTGGCCGGTGCCCGACTCGTCCACCAGTTCGGCCTCGGCGTCCGGTGGCAGCACGACGATCTCCTGCACCAGCGCGCAACCCGTCACGGTCTCCGGCCACACGATCCCGGCCAGCGTCTCGGCGATGTCGTCGCCGGGCAGCGGCTCCTGGGCGACCGGGGTGAGTGAGCTGGCCGCGTCCACCTGGCCGTCCAGCTCCGGCTGCCTGGCCAGCAGATCCGCGGTGGCGACCAGGGCGAACAGCTGCGGCGGCTGGTCCCAGCCCGCGCTCGCCGCGAAGTCCTCCACCTCCCGGACGACCTGCGGCAGCGAGGTCGGAGACGAGGGTGGCCCGGCCGGAGTCCCTGGGGCAGACATGCCGTCAATCGTCCCATCGAGCCGACCGGCCCCGAACCCGACCGGCCCCGATCGGCGGCCGACACGGGAACCGAACACGGCGTCCGTAGAGTTGAGAGAACAGCGGGTGGTCGTCCTGTTGCCCCGGTGGCGTCCGTCGGCCGTGGTCACCCGTGGTGGTACACCCGATCGAACCGTGTCAGGAGCGTGTCCCAGTGGCCACTAGGCCCTCGGCGGCGGGACTGCCGAAGCTGTCCCGCCGCAGCCGAATTCTGCTGATCATCGGCCTGGTCGTGCTGATCCTGCTCATCACGGGCGGTCGACTGATCGACACGTACGTGAACTGGCTGTGGTTCGGCGAGGTCGGGTACCGGTCGGTGTTCACCACGATCAACGTCACGCGGTTCGTGTTGTTCCTGGTGATCGGCGTGCTCGTCGGTGGTGCGCTGTCGCTCAACATGATCGTCGCGTACCGGAGCCGGCCGGTGTTCGTGCCGGTGACCGGGGTGGACGACCCGCTGTCCCGCTACCGGACGGCCATCGTGCGGCGACTGCGCCTGGTCGGGATCGGTATCCCGCTGGTCATCGGCCTGATCGCGGGCCTGTCCGCGCAGGGCGACTGGCAGCTGGTGCAGCTGTTCATGCACGGCACGTCGTTCGGTGTCACGGACCCGCAGTTCGGCAAGGACATCGGCTTCTACGCCTTCACCCTGCCGTTCGTCCTGTGGCTGAAGAACTGGCTGTTCATCGCGGTCACCATCGCCTTCTTCGGCGCGCTGATCGCCCAGTACATCTTCGGCGGCATCCGGCTGGCCGGCCGCGGCGGGCAGCTCTCGGCGCCCGCCCGCGTGCAGCTGGCGGTGCTGATCGGGCTGTTCGTCCTGCTCAAGGCCTTCGCGTACTTCACCGACCGGTACGAACTGCTGTCGTCCAACGACAACGACAAGTTCACCGGTGCCACCTACACGGACCTCAACGCGCTGCTGCCCGCGAAATTGATCCTGTTGTGCATCGCGGTGTTCTGCGCGCTGGCGTTCTTCGCCGGTGCCTTCCTGCGCAACCTGCAGCTACCCGCCATCGCGCTGGTGCTGCTGGTCCTGTCGAGCATCCTGATCGGCGCGGCCTGGCCCGCGATCCTGCAGCAGTTCTCGGTGAACGCGAACGCCCTGCAGAAGGAGCAGGTGCCGATCCAGCGCAACCTGACGGCGACCCGGCAGGCCTACGGGCTGACACCGAACAAGATCGACACGGTCAGCTACGACCCGGCCAAGTCGAACCCGTCGCTGGCCCAGATCAGCTCGGACACCTCGACGATCCCGAACATCCGGGTGCTCGACCCGAACGTGCTGTCGCCGACGTTCACGCAGCTGGAGCAGGGTCGCAACATCTTCGGCTTCCCGCCCAACCTGAACATCGACCGCTACGACGTCGGCGGCAAGACGCAGGACTACGTGGTCGCGGCTCGCGAGATCAACCCGACGAGCCTGCAGCCCAACCAGCGGGACTGGATCAACGAGCACCTCGTCTACACGCACGGCGACGGCTTCGTGTACGCGCCGGCCAACCAGGTGCAGAACGGGCCGCAGGACGCGACCGGCAGCGGCGGCTACCCGGTGTTCGGCGTCAGCGACCTGAACAACAACGGGCCGATCAAGGTCAGCCAGCCGCGCATCTACTACGGCCTGCTGGACAACGAGTACGCCGTGGTCGGCGGGCCGGGCCCGTCGCGTGAGTACGACACCGACTCGACCCGCTACACCTACACCGGATCGGGTGGCGTCTCGCTGTCCAACTGGTTCAACCGGCTGGCGTTCGCACTGCACTACGGCGAGCGGAACTTCCTGTTCAGTGACGCCATCGCGGACAACTCGAAGATCATCTTCAACCGGAATCCGCGGGAGCGCGTCGAGGACGTCGCACCCTGGCTGACCGTCGACGGCGACCCCTACCCGGCCGTGGTGACCGACAGCGACGGCGCCAACCGGATCGCCTGGATCGTGGACGCGTACACCACGCTGGACAACTACCCGTACTCGCAGAAGATGCAGCTGGGCGACGCGACGAACGACTCGCTGACCGGCGTGGCCAAGCAGCCCGAGACGCAGATCAGCTACATCCGCAACTCGGTCAAGGCCGTCGTGGACGCCTACTCCGGCAAGGTCACCCTGTACTCGGTGGACAACACCGACCCCGTGCTGAAGGCGTGGGAGAACGTGTTCCCGGGCGTGGTGCAGCCCACCAGTGCGATCCCGGCGCAGCTGAAGGACCACTTCCGCTATCCGGAGGACCTGTTCAAGGTGCAGCGGCAGCTGCTCACCACCTACCACGTGAACAGCCCGCAGGACTTCTACTCCAGCAAGGGCTTCTGGAGTGTGCCCAGCGATCCGACCAAGGACACGGACGGCTCCTCGGTGGCGACCACGAACGCGGGTGCGCAGGACAACACCCTGAGCCACCAGCCGCCCTACTACGTGATCACCCAAGCGCCTGATCAGTCGCAACCGACATTCCAGTTGACCAGCCCGTTGACCTCGCTAGGCAGGCCCAATCTGGCCGCATGGGTGTCCGTATCATCCGATCCATCCAGTTATGGGCAATTCACGGTACTGACGCTACCCACGGGCACCCAGACCCAAGGGCCTGTGCAAATGCAAAACCAGTTCGAATCGACACAGAAGTTCACCGAGAGCAGAACGCTGTTCAACAACGCCGCGGTCAAACCCGTGTTCGGCAACCTGCTGAGTCTGCCGTTACTCGGCGGCTTGCTCTACGTGGAGCCGATCTACATCGAACCCAGCGGCGTCCAGGGCTATCCACAGCTGGCCAGTGTGCTGACCGGGTTCAACGGCCGGGTCGGCTTCGGTGACAGCCTGTCCGCGTCGCTGAGCGACCTGTTCGGCAGCTCGACCGGCGTGCCGACGACGTCGCCGGGCGGCGACAGCGGGTCGACGACGACCACGACACCACCGAAGACGACCACTCCACCGGCCACCTCGCAGGCACCACCGAACGCGGCGGTGGCGAAGGCCGTCAGTGACCTGAACAAGGCGGTGACTCAGTTGAAGGCCGCGCAGAAGTCCGGTGACTTCACCGCGCTCGGCAAGGCGTACACAGCGATGGGCCAGGCGATCACGGAGTTCGACCAGGCGCAGGCGAGCACGCCGACGGCGACGGGAACATCGCCGGCGACTCCGCCTCCCTCACCCACGCCGGGCAAGTAAAACCGCTGGTGGCGGCCCGATTTGCATCTGGCCGCCACCAGCCGGTAGGGTTCTAATTACCAACGCGGGGTGGAGCAGCTCGGTAGCTCGCTGGGCTCATAACCCAGAGGTCGCAGGTTCGAATCCTGTCCCCGCTACCACCACCGGAACGGCCCGCCAGAGATCATCTGGCGGGCCGTTTCGCGTCCGGGCCGTTTCGCGTCCGGGCCGTTTCGCGTCCGGGCCGTTTCGCGTCCGGGCCGTTTTCGCGTCACCGGGTGATCCCGATCCTCGCCGCCGCAAACCGGGCATCACCGCTGGGAAGGTCGCGGCTCCGAGCCGGGGCGCCAATCGACGCCGAGCGTGCCCTGTGCCGCCGACAGCCCGCTTCGCCCGCCGCCACTGCTCCGCAGGACAAAGGCGATGCCCACCGCGATGACACAGCCGCCCACCGGGCCGACGAGATACGCCCACCACGAGGTCCAGTCGCCGAGCACCAGGGCCGGACCGAGCGACCGGGCCGGGTTCATCGACGCGCCGCTGACCGGAGACCCCCACAGCCCGGCCAGCGCGATGTAGCTGCCCACGCCGATGGCGGCCAGCGACCCGATCTGCTGGGCACCCGACGCGGTGCCCAGGATCACGCTCACCAGGCCGGCGGTGAGGACCAGTTCCCACCACATCGCGGTGGTGGTCGAGATACCGCTGCCGGGCAGGGTGAGGCCCGCGCTGCCCTGCTTGCCGACCAGCGCCCACAACAGCAACGTGGCCAGCGCGGCGCCGACGAACTGGGTGACGACGTAGGCGGGGACGCGCTTCCACGGGAAATCGCCCCGCAGCGCGAAGGCGACGCTCACCGCCGGGTTCAGGTGCGCGCCGGAAACCGTTCCCATGAACAGGATGACGGCGGCCACCATCAGCGCGGGTGCCACCACCCGCGCGCCGGACGGGACCGCGTTCCCGCCGAAACGGGCGTTGACCATGCCGCCGCCGACGGCGACCAGGACCAGGAAGAAAGTCCCCAGCAACTCGGAGAACAGGCGCCGTCCCTCGTACTTGTCGTTCCAGAAGTCGAACTGGCTGGTGACCGAGTTCGGCTGCCCGATGGATCGCAGGGCGACCTCGGCATGATCGACCGCTGCCTCATGGGCAGGTCGTACTGACGGCTGGGGCCCGGGCGGCTGGCTGGTCATCTGGCACCCCTTCCGGCTTCCCTTGGCGCTGGGTGCCCGCGGGCCCACGATGGTGGTCGGCTGCGACGCCTCGGCACGTTCCGACGATCGCCCTGCCGCACCGCACCCGCATCACCCTGGATGTGTGAAAACCGACGCGCCGGCGGCGACGAAGCCATATGGGCACCGCGCCAGGTCCGGGCGGGCGCGTGACCCGACGGCGCTCGGCGGGGATCGTGCGGCCATGGCTCGACAGGGCCGTACATCGCCACCGGGGACGTGCCAGCGTTCGGTGTGGGTGGAGTCGCCGGAGCCGGCAGATGAGGGAAACCGACGCTCCCGGTTCGGCGGCGGCCGCGTGACCGAACGGCGCTCGGCGGGAATCGTGCGGCCATGGCTTGACCGGGCCGCACATCGCCACCCGGCGTTCGGTGGGGCGCGGAGTCGCCGGAGCGGGCAGATGAGTGAAACCGACGCTCCCGGTTCGGCGGCGGCCGCGTGACCGAACGGCGCTCGGCGGGAATCGTGCGGCCATGGCTTGACCGGGCCGCACATCGCCACCCGGCGTTCGGTGGGGCGCGGAGTCGCCGGAGCGGGCAGATGAGTGAAACCGACGCTCCCGGTTCGGCGGCGGCCGCGTGACCGAACGGCGCTCGGCAGGGCCGCACGTCGCCACTGGGGACGTGCCGGCGTTCGGTGGAGGGGTGGAGTCGCCGGAGCCGGCAACCGCGCGGCCACGGCCCGGCGGGAGGGCAGCAGGGGCAGCGGCACGACACCGACCGCAGGGAGGACGACCCTGGTGTGGGACCAACGCCGTGGCGGAGCGACGGCAACGGCCGGCAGGGCGACAGCAACGGCCGGCGGGGCGACAGCGGCCGAGCGACCCGGGCTCGGACCCGGCTGTGGCGCACTGCACTGACCGGACCGGAAGGCCAACGCTGCCGGGCTCGCGGCGGTTACGTGGCGGCCGGGCCCGATGCTTCCCCCATCAGGCCCGGCCGCACGCTGAGTCTAACACGGAATCGAACACATGTTCGACTCTCAGTTCCGGTAGTGCTCGACCTCGTCGATCGGGCGGGTCTGCGCGGTGTTCGGGTCCTCGCCGAACTCCTTCTTGGCACGCCGCTGCCGCAGCAGGTCCCAGCACTGGTCGAGACGGGCCTCGATCTCGCGCAGCCGGGTGCGCTCCTGCTCACTGAGCCCAGGGGTGCCGATCGCCTTCGCGCGCAGCTGGTGCTCCTCGGCGATGAGCTCGTCGATGTGGCCCATCACGTCCTTGTCGTCCATGCGCCCATCATGCCGCCAATCAGGTACCGCTACCGCCGGAGACCGCGCTACGGTCTCCAGCCGTGCAGCAGGTGACGGTGACCGGGGACGATGTCGTGCGCTTGCTGGCCGAGCCGGCGCGACTGCGGGTGTTCGCGGCCGTGGTGCTCGGCTCCGAAACCCCGGCCGATCTGGCGACGGTGACGGGATTGGCGACCCGGGATGTGCTGACCGGGCTGCGCAAGCTGGCCGACGGCGGTCTGGTCGAGTTCGACGGGCGGCGGGCCACCGCGGCCGGGCAGGTCTTCGGCGACTTGGCGCGGCAGGCCGCGATCGTGCCGCCGCGCGAGGACTTCGGCTACGCGGACGAACGCGTGACCACGGTGCTGCGCACGTTCGTCCGAGATGGCCGGTTGCTCGGGATGCCCGCCCAGCGGTCGAGCCGGCTCGTGGTGCTCGATCACGTCGCCCAGGCCTTCGAACCCGGGGTCAGCTACTCCGAATCGGAGGTCGACGTGACACTCGTAACGTGGACCGAGGGCAGTGGCGTGGACCACGTCAGCGTGCGCCGGTATCTGGTCGACGAGGATCTGTTGAGCCGAGTGGACGGTGTCTATCGGCGCAGTGGCGGATCGACCGACGTGTCGGCCTGAGCTTACCCGTCCACACCGGACGGTCAGGCCGACACCCCGAGATGTGATCACCGACAAATCGGGACAACCCGTCATCGGGTCATCCGTGTTTTCACTTCCAGTGCGTCACCATGAAGTGAGCGCAGGTGGGAGAGCAGACCCGGTAGTCGCCGTACACCTTGCGGTGCCGGCGCAACTTCTTCCCACAGCCTTGACACTCGTCGTAGCCCGGTTGGCCGCCGGTAGCCCAGGATCTGGCACCCTTGACCACCTTGTGTCCCGCCAGTTTCGAGTTCCACAGCAGACCCATCGCGCACCTCCGCAGCCGATCGATCTGATGGACCTTTTCGCGTCCACCAGAAAGATGGTGCGGCGTGCCGGGGCGGGCGGCGCCACGCGACGCTGATTTCCACCGGTTCGCAGTAGCGCGCATCACCCGCCCGGCGGAGCGGCTACCTACCGTGCTGATCGCGAACAGCCGCCGTCGATCGTCTCCTTGGTACCGCCGTTCGAGTTGATCTGGGTGCGGGGAGCAGGGTCGGTTGGCGTGACGACTGCTCCACTCGGCGTAGTCACAGCGTCCTTGTGATCAGCCACAATGGACAGAACGGCTGGCCACTGTGGACAGCTTGGCTTCGGCGTGGCACCGTGGAGGATGTGTCAGATCTCAATGCAACGGCGGCGGCCCTACTGGGCCTCCTGCACGAGGGTCCCCGAACGGGTGGCGACCTGGTTACGACGGCGCGCGAGCGGTTCGGTTCGTTCTTCAGCGTGACCCGTAGTCAGGTCTACCGGGAGCTCCCGGTCCTCGCGGAAGCCGGTTTGGTCCGGCTTGGAAAACAAGGTCCCCGATCGAGTCAGCAGTACGTGATCACGGCGGCGGGCAAGAAGGCGTTCAAGGCGTGGCTCGTCAGCGAGCCGGGTCCGGATCACCTGCGCAGCCCGCTCATCCTCCGCGTCGTGCACGCGGCGTCGCTCACTGCCAAGCAGAGGGCCGACCTGGTCAGCTCGGCGAAGGCCTCCTACGCGGCACAGCAGGACGCCGCGCGGACGGCCGTCAAGGAGGCGGAAGACCCCTACGGCAAGGCGGTCGCGGAGTTCGCGGTTGCCCACGCCCGAGCGGTCCTCAAGCTCCTCGACGCGGTACCCACGGGCTGACCTGGACGGTTCTGGGGGCAGCTACAACAGCAGGCGCATCATCCGACAGCCGCCGTCGCCAGCAGGTGACGGCGGCTGTCCAGTAATCTCACAGTGTGAATCCGGATGTAGCAGCGGACCTCAAGGAACTGTCCACCACCCTCTCCAGCATCGAGGCGGTGATGGACATCGCCAGCCTGCGCAAGCAGGTGGCGGAGTTGGAAGAGGAAACCGAGCGCCCGGACCTGTGGAGCGACCAGGAGAACGCCCAGCGCGTCACCAGCCACCTGTCGCACGTGCAGGGCGAGCTGCGCAGGGTCACCGACCTGCGGCAACGCCTCGACGACGTGACCGTGCTCTACGAACTGGCCGAGGACGAGGGCGACCAGGGCAGCCTCGCCGAGGCGGAGACGGAACGGACGAAGCTGCACCGCGATATCGACTCGATGGAGGTCCGGACGCTGCTGTCCGGCGAGTACGACGGCCGCAACGCGCTGGTCACGGTCCGTTCGGAGGCGGGCGGGGTGGACGCCGCCGACTTCGCCGAGATGCTGATGCGGATGTACCTGCGCTGGGCGGAGCGGCACAGCTACCCGACCGACGTCTACGACACCTCCTACGCGGAGGAGGCAGGCATCCGGTCGGCCACGTTCAAGGTCACCGCGCCCTACGCCTACGGCACGCTGTCCGTCGAGCAGGGCACGCACCGGCTGGTGCGCATCTCGCCGTTCGACAACCAGGGCCGCAGGCAGACGTCGTTCGCCGGCGTCGAGGTGGTGCCGGTGGTCGAGCAGACCGACCACGTGGACATCGACGAGAAGGACCTGCGGATCGACGTGTTCCGCTCGTCGGGTCCCGGCGGTCAGGGCGTGAACACCACCGACTCGGCCGTCCGCCTCACCCACCTGCCCACCGGCATCGTCGTGACCTGCCAGAACGAGCGCAGCCAGCTGCAGAACAAGGCCAGCGCGATGGCGGTGCTGCAGGCGAAGCTGCTGGACCGGCGGCGGCAGGAGGAGCAGGCCAAGCTGGACCAGCTCAAGGGCGACGGCGGATCGAGCTGGGGCAACCAGATGCGTTCCTACGTGCTGCACCCCTACCAGATGGTGAAGGACCTGCGCACCGACTACGAGGTGGGCAACCCGACCGCGGTGCTGGACGGCGACATCGACGGCTTCCTGGAGGCAGGCATCCGGTGGCGGCGGCAGTCCGGCGAGTAACCGCCAGCGACCGTGCGTTACGGTAACGCTCCAGTCGCGATTCGTTCACAGGAGCATTACAAGTTTCGTAGCGCATTGCCGTGGGGGAGACCGGGACTTCACAACGGCGGAATGTAGACTCGCCGCTCGTGATCCGGCTCGAACACGTCACCAAGACATACAAGCGTTCCACCAGGCCAGCGCTCGACAGCATCTCTGTCGATGTGGACCGGGGCGAGTTCGTGTTCCTCATCGGCCCGTCCGGCTCCGGCAAGTCCACCTTCCTGCGGCTGTTGCTGCGCGAGGAGGTGCCCAGCAAGGGCCGGGTCTACGTCTCGAACTTCGACGTCGCCAAGATGGCTCGCCGCCGGGTACCCCGCCTGCGCCAGTCCATCGGGTGCGTCTTCCAGGACTTCCGCCTGCTCGCCAACAAGACGGTCGCCGACAACGTGGCGTTCGCCCTCGAGGTGATCGGCAAGCCCCGGCACACCATCCGCAAGGTGGTGCCCGAGGTCCTGCAGCTGGTCGGCCTGGACGGCAAGGCAGGCCGCATGCCCAACGAGCTCTCCGGTGGTGAGCAGCAGCGGGTCGCCATCGCCCGCGCGTTCGTCAACCGGCCGCTGGTGCTGCTGGCCGACGAGCCGACCGGAAACCTGGACCCCGACACCAGCCAGGACATCATGTTGCTGCTCGAACGCATCAACCGGACCGGCACCACGGTCCTGATGGCCACGCACGACCACTCCATCGTCGACTCGATGCGCCGCCGCGTCGTCGAGCTGCACCTGGGCAAGGTCATCCGGGACGACGCCCGCGGCGTCTACGGAGTCGGTCGCTGACCGGCAGCCCACCCACACCCCGCACGATCCTCCGCCCCCGACCACCGAGGACCAATCCCCGATGCGCGCCAGTTTCGTGTTCAGCGAGGTCGTCAACGGCCTGCGCCGGAACATCACGATGACCGTCGCGATGATCCTGACCACCGCCATCTCACTCGGTCTGCTCGGCGGCGGCCTGTTGATCGTCAAGACGATCGACAAGATGCAGAACATCTTCCTCAACCAACTGCAGGTCTCGGTCAACCTGACCGACGACATCAGCTCCAACGACACCTCGTGCGCGCAGGCGCTGTGCCAGAGCCTGAAGTCGCAGCTGGACAGCACGCCCGGCGTCAAGGACGTGCACTTCATCAGCCGCAACCAGGCCTACCAGCAGTTCCGCGCCGAGTTCGCGGACATGCCCGAGCTGCAGGCACTGGGCAGGCCGCAGGCGCTGCCCGCGTCGCTGCGGGTCGATCTGACCGACCAGAGCCTGTCCGGCGCGATCGTGAAGCAGTTCACCGGGCGCCCCGGTGTGAAGAACGTCGACGACCAGGGTGTCTTCGTGTCGCGGCTGACCGACGCCCTGAACGGGGCCAGAAACCTGACCTTCGTCATCGCCCTGGTGGCCGCCTTGGCCGCCCTGATGCTGATCTCGATCACCGTCCAGGTGTCGGCGTTCACCCGACGAACCGAGGTCGGCATCATGCGGCTGGTGGGGGCGACGCGCTGGTACACCCAGCTGCCCTTCCTGCTGGAGGCGGTGGTCGCGGGCATTGTCGGTGCGGTCATCGCCACCGGCGGTCTGCTGGTGGCGAAGACGGCGTTCCTGGACAAGGCGTTCGGCTCGTTGTTCCAGTCCGGGATCATCCCGCAGATCCAGCTCGGTGACGTGCTGCTGTTCGCTGCGCCGTGGTTGCTGCTGACCGCGACCCTCGTGTCGGCGCTTACCGGCTACCTCACGCTGCGCATGTACGTCCGGCTCTGAGCTGGGAATATCGGTTCGTCAGCAAACGTAGAATTGATGTCATGCCCAAAGAAGTCGGTCGCAAGGTGATCGCGTCCAACCGCAGGGCCCGGCACGACTACACCATCCTGGACACCTATGAGGCCGGGGTGGTGCTGGTCGGCACCGAGGTCAAGAGCTTGCGGTTGGGTCGCGCGTCCCTCGCTGACTCGTTCGCCACGGTGGACGACGGCGAGGTGTACCTGCGCGGGCTGCACATCCCCGAGTACGACCGCGGCACATGGACCAACCACGAGCCGCGCCGGACCAGGAAGCTGCTGCTGCACAAGTCGGAGATCCTGCGGCTGATCGGCAAGACCAGGGAGAGCGGGCTGTCGCTCATCCCGTTGGCCATGTACTTCAAGGACGGCAAGGTCAAGGTCGAACTCGGGCTGGGCAAGGGCAAGAAGGAGTACGACAAGCGGCAGGCGATCGCCAAGCGCGACGCCAACCGGGAGATCGAGCGGGCCGCGGGGCGGGCCGCCAAGGGCAAGTACAGCCGCCGTTGATCGGGCCTGCCGGGGACGACGAGGTCGCGGAGTGGGTACGCGGGCTCGGATTGCCCGGCATCGTCGACCTGCACGTGCACTTCCTGCCCGAGCCGGTGCTGCGGAAGGTCTGGGCCTATTTCGACCAGGCCCAGGCGAACTACGGGATGGACTGGCCGGTGCACTACCGGCTGCCCGAGGCCGACCGGATCGCCGAACTGCGCAAGCTCGGGCTGCGGACGTTCGCGCCGCTGGTCTACCCGCACAAGCCCGGTATGGCCGAGTGGCTGATCTCCTGGGTCACCGAGTTCGCCGCGGGCGTGCCGGAGGCCGTGCCCACCGCGACGCTCTACCCGGAGCCGACCGTCACCGAGTACCTGGGTGCCGCGCTGAGCGCGGGCGCCCGCGTCGTGAAGGCCCACGTGCAGGTCGGTGGCTACGACCCGAACGATCCGCTGCTGGACCCGGCGTGGGGCCTGATCGCCGACGCGGGCGTGCCGGTCGTGGTGCACTGCGGGCACGGCCCGAAGCGCGGCGCGCACACCGGTATCGAGGTGTTCGGCCGGGTGCTGGCTCGGCATCCGCGGCTGATCGCCGTGCTCGCGCACGCGGGGATGCCGCAGTTCGACGAGGCCATCGCACTGGTCCGGGCCCATCCCGGTGTGTACCTGGACACCACGATGGTCGGCGTGCCGTTCACCGAGAAGTTCAGCCCGGTCCCGGCCGACTGGCCCGCGCGGCTCGCGGACATCGCCGACCGGGTGGTGCTGGGCACCGACTTCCCGAACATCCCCTACGACTACGCCACCCAGGTGCGGGCCGTCGCCCGGTGGGCCGCCGCGGACGACCGTCTGGGCACCGCCTTCCTGCGCGGGGTCCTGCACGACACCCCGGCCCGGCTGCTCGGCCTCACCTGAACACCACGTCCAGCAGCCTGGCCACGGTCCTGGTGACCAGATCCGGCCACACCGCCACCAGCCCGCCGACGACGGCGGCCGCTGCGGGCAGTGTCAGCAGTGGGTTGGCGAAACCGAAGGCGGCGATCCCGATGAACCCCGCGCACAGCAGGGGCACGGCCGCGACCAGCCGTCGCACCGACGGATCGACCGAGCTGGGCCGGATCGTCTCGAATCGGCCGAAACCGCGCACCAGCAGGCGAAGCACGCAGGCGAGTGCGCCGAGCCACACCGGTGTCAGGACCAGCCACGCGAAGCTGCCCGGCGCGGGCGTGGTGTAGCCGAAGCCCAGCACGGCGATCCCGGCCACCGCCACCATGGCGGGCATGTGCCACAGGTAGACCGTCATGCTGCGCGGGCCGACACCGCGCAACAGCCTGCTCGGCCCTGGCCGCCGCGACCACGCGACGATCCGCTCCCGCGACGCCAGCAGCAGCCCGATCTGGCCGACGCCCAGGCACAGCAGGCACACCGTGGCGGGGGACATGTTGGACACCGCCTCGCCGGGCAGCCCGACCATGCTGTCGGGGTAGTGCCCGAACAGGACCAGCAACACGGTCGCGATGAACCCGGCCACGCCGAGCAGCGCGGCACCCCGCTTGGGTACCCGGTCGAACCGGCCGGCCGCGTACCCGATGCCCAGTTGGCTCACCGCCAGCCACACGAGCAACTCGTTGACGTACCCGACCAACGGCACCCCGTGCAGCCGCAGCGCGTCCACGCCCAGGGCGGCCACGCCGAGCACGACGGCGGCCGACGGACCCCAGCGGCGCGCCAGCGGCACGGCCACCACCGTCAGCACGTACACCGCCAGGAACCACACCAGTTGCCCGACGATCCCGGCCGCCAACGTGACTGGCTGGTCGGGCACGCCGAGCCCGCGCAGCAGGTCCGGCACCACCAGCCACACCGCGAGCAGCGGCAGCACCGGCACGGCCAGCCTGCACAACCGGGCGGCCAGCCAGCCGCGGGCGGTGCCGCCCCGCCGCAGGGTCGCCGAGTAGGAGTGGAGGTTCGCGGCGCCGCCCGCGAAGAAGAACACCGGCATCACCTGCAACGGCCACGTCAGCAGCCACCAGCCCGGCGTCGCCAGCGAGTTGCCCGCCACGAGCGTGTCGCCGTGCCGGGACAGCACCGGCATGATCCAGTGCCCGCAGACGACGACCAGGATCGCGCACGTACGTAACACGTCGATGAACGGATCTCGCGCCATTGCGGTCGGCGCCGCCGCCGGCCGCTCGCTGATCACTGTGGACATTCCCGCCCCCACCGGTCTCGATTCCTTTGTCGGATAGAGACTTCCGGAATCGGGCAACGAGCACAGCGGTGGTGACCGGTGTCCTGCGAGTGGGGTGGACTCCTCACCGGGGGTGGGGTTTGCCCTACCCGATCAACGTTGTTCCAGGTAGGCGAGGACTGCCCTGACCCTGCGGTGTTCCTCGGCGCGCGGCTCCAGGCCGAGCTTGGCGAAGATGTTGCCGATGTGCTTCTCCACAGCACCGTCGGACACCACGAGCCGGCCGGCGATCCCGCCGTTCGTCATGCCCTGCGCCATCAGCTCCAGCACCTCGCGCTCACGCGGGCTCAGCGCGTCCACCGGGTTGCGCCTGCGCACCAGCAGCTGCGTGATGACCTCCTGGTCGATGCACGTGCCGCCGTCGGCCACCCGGTGCACCGCGTCCAGGAACTCGGCCACATCGGCAACCCGCTCCTTGAGCAGGTAGCCGACACCCTGCGCGCCGCCCGCGACCAGCTCGACCGCGTATCGCTCCTCGACGTACTGGGACAGCACGAGAATCGGCAGCCCCGGCAGCTTCGTCCTGGCCTCGACCGCGGCCCGCAGGCCCTCGTCGGTGAACGTAGGTGGCATACGAACGTCCACAATGGCCAGATCCGGCCGGTGCTCGACCACCGCGGCGAGCAGTTCGGTCCCGTCGCCGGCCTCGGCGGCCACCTCGATGCCGTCGTCGGCCAGCAGCCGGCCGATGCCCGCCCGCAGGAGCACCGAGTCCTCGGCGATCACCACACGCACGGCAGCTCCGCGGTCACCACGGTCGGCCCGCCGGGCGGACTGGACACGGAAAGCACACCGTCGATCGTCGCGGCCCGGTCCGCCAGACCCGCGAGCCCGCCACCCGGCGACACCGCAGCGCCACCCTTGCCGTCGTCGACCACCACGACATTCACCTTGTCATGGTCCCGCGACACCGAGACCGACGCGGCGGTGGCGGCGGAGTGTTTGGCGAGGTTCGTCAGGGCCTCGGCGACGATGAAGTACGCGGTGCTCTCCACGGCCTTCGGCGGGCGTGGCAGCACGTCCACGGCCACGTCGACCGGGACCGGGCAGCGAGCCGCGAGTGCGGACAATGCGGCGTCCAAGCCGCGGTCGCCCAGCACGGCGGGGAAGATCCCGCGAGCCAGGTCGCGCAGTTCCGCGACGGCGAGTTTGGCGTCGCCGTGGGCCTCGTCGATCAGCGCGCTGGCCGAATCCGGATCACTCGCCAGCTTCGCCTTGGCCCTGCCCAACGTCATCGCGACGGCCACCAGCCGCTGTTGCGCGCCATCGTGCAGATCCCGCTCGATCCGCCTGCGCTCGGCCTCCGCCGCGTCCACGCCACGAGCCCGGCTCGATTGCAGACGTTCCGCCGTGACCTCGAGCCGCGAGGCCTTCGTCGGGCCGAGCAGCGCGCGACCGAGCCGCGCGTGCAGCCTCGCCAGCCGGGGCGACAGCCAGATCGCCAGCACCAGAAAGACCAGGCCGACCAGCGTGTAGGGCAGCGCCTGGCCGGCGGTGTGGATCCGGTGCAGGTGGCCGTGCAGATCCGGCAGGTTCGTGGCGTCGTCGAATGGCAGCGAGGGCGCCCACACCGGCAGCGCCAGCAGCGCGAGCGAAGCCACCCACAGCACCACGACCAGCACGAACTCGCCGAGCCCGAGTGGCAGCGTCACCACGGCGAAGGCGATGTCCCGCCAGGTGGCCGGATCAGCCAGCTTGGCCCGCCACCGCCGGAACACCGAAGCGGGTGGCAGTGGCCGATAGGGCGTCTCGATGTCGACACCGAGAGTGACCGACATCCACCGGCGCTGCACCCGGGCCACGGCCCGCCAGCAGGTGGTGACGGCCATCAGGATCGGGATGCCCGCCCACACCAGCGTCAAGCCGATGCCCGCCAGCGAGCCGACGATCAGCGGTACGCACAGGAGCACACCCATCGGCAGCACGCTGATCAGGAAGACCACCGACCGGCCGAGCCGCGGCCGCTCGATGCGCGGTGCCACCGCGGTGCGTTGAGTCACTGTTCTCCCCTTTGTGCCGGCCGCCCAGTTCAGCATGCCGGTCGGCGCGCGCGCAGGCCATCAGGTAAACCCACGGATCTCGGGTAGGGCTGGCCCCACCCCCCGATCAGGTCAACGTGCACCCTGAGTGACAATGCGGGGGTGTCCGCACTGGTGCTCTCGCTCATCGCCGCGCTCGGCTACGGGGTGAGCGATTTCGTCGGCGGGCTCGCGGCCCGGCGGACGACCGTGCTCCGCGTCCTGATGCTGTCCTACCCACTGGGCCTGATGGGGCTGGCCGCGATCGCCCCGTTCATCGGCGGCACGTTCAGCATGCGGGCGGTCGTGTTCGGCGGGTTGGCCGGCCTGGTCAGCGGCCTGGCCATCATCTGGTTCTACGCGGCACTCGCCGCCGGACCGATGAGCGTTGTGTCGCCGCTCACGTCGTTACTGGTCGCGGGCGTGCCGCTCGGCGTCGGCATCGCGTGGGGCGAACGCCCGGGGCCGCTGGCGCTCGTCGGGGCAGGGATCGCGGTGATCGCCGTGATGCTGGTCAGCCGCCAGGAGAACACCCCCGTCGACGAGGGCTCACCCGTTCGATTCACCTCGAAAGTGGCATGGCTGACCGCCGGTGCCGGCATCGCGTTCGCCATCTACTTCGTGCTGCTCGACCAGGTCGGCTCCGACACGGGCCTGTGGCCACTGGTCGTGTCCAGGGCGGCGTCCTCGGTGTTGGTGCTGGTCGCGGGCCTGATCGCGGGGGAGCGCAGGCCCCCGACCGGCAATCCGCTGCGGCTGGCCATCGCGGCCGCCGCGCTGGACATCATCGCCAACGCGGCCTTCCTGTACGCGCTGCGGGCCGGAATGCTGGCCATCGTCAGCGTGTTGACATCCCTGTATCCCGCAGGCACGGTGCTGCTGGCCCGACTCGTGCTCAAGGAGCACACGGGCTGGCTGCAACGGATCGGCCTGGTCCTGGCCGCGGCGGCCGTCGTGCTCATCGCAGGCGCGCCCGCATCGGGTTAACGGGATGATCAGGCTGGCTCGGGCCGATATACTGACGGGGTAGGTATCCGCACAGGGGGGTGAACGGTTTCGACTCTGGACGTTGAGCCAGGAGAAGCGTGCAGGTGCAGGCGAGAGACCACCTCAAGCGTCATCGCAAACCAATAAGCGCCAAGACTAATAGTCAGCGCGAGTTCGCCCTCGCCGCCTGAGCGAGGTCGACTCTGTCGGCCCGGGAGCGCCTCCGTCCCGGTTTGCCGGCATCAGCTAGGAGGCTCACCGTCAGCATCGGTCGCGGGTGCTGATTGGGAAGCTCACAGCGACTGGGCCCGTCACATCGGCTTGTTCACGTGACCGGTGGGGCCGAGTAGAGACACTGTGAACTGCGCACGGAGAAGTCCTGGTAAGGCGACAGAGGACCCGGGTTCGATTCCCGGCACCTCCACGAGCTCGGGGCGACCCTGCTCGCCGCTTGCGCGGCTCGCTGGGTCGCCCGTCTCTGTTTCTGGGGGGCGACCCCCAGACCCCCACGGTGCGTGCTTCTCGCGTTGGGATGGTGGCTGTGTTGGTTGTTGACCAGCATCTGATCGTGGTTCGCGCGCTTGCTGGGTCGCCCGTCTGTGTTTCGTGGGGGCGACCGCCCGCCCGCACGTGCGAGCTTCTTGCGTTGGCATGGTGGCTGTGTTGGTTGTTGACCAGCGTCTGCTTGCGCTTGCGCGGCTCGCCGGTCGGACGTCTCGGTTTCTGGGGGCGACCGCCCGCCCGCATGGTGCGTGCTTCTTGCGTTGGCATGGTGGCTGTGTTGGTTGTTGACCAGCGTCTGCTTGCGCTTGCGCGGCTCGCTGGTCGGACTTCTATAGGTCGAGCATTTTGCTGAGTACTGAACGGGTGGCCACGATCTGGTCTTCGTTGAGTTGCCCGATCGGTTTGGTGCCGGTCAAGCGGGTGGCAGAGATCGTCCGGACCTGCTCGGTAATGGCCCATCCGACGTTGTGACCAGGCAAGGCGACCTCGATGCGATGTAGCCAGCCGACGCGGTCAACCGTGGTCAGCGGCAGCACGCTCAGCAGTTCGCCTCCCACCAGCCTGAGGTGGAACACCGACGACACGACGACCGCCGGCCGGGACTTGTCTTGCTCGCGGCCCGCGACAGGTTCGAGATCAACCCACCACACCTGCCAGGGCTCGATCTGAACCCTCACGCGGGACCTTGCTCGTCCCACGTGTCAACGACGGATGTCTGCGCCTTCTCCCACCGGTCGGCCTCGGCGAGGTACGCGGACCAGCCCTCCGGGTCGCTGGCCCGGAAGCGATCCATCGCCGCGATGGCCTGGGCTTGCCAGTGCTCGTCCAGGAGCCGGTTCAGTGTCTCTTCGGCGGTGGCACCACCGAAGTCGTCCGCAGCCACCTGCATGACCCGGTCTCGGGTCCGCTCACTCACCCGCAACATGGTCGTCATACAGCCCAGTATACGGATCTGTAAACGGCCATGTCTCCGGCGCGCCTCGCTGGTGACCTGCTGACCTGCTGACCTGCGCCTTTCGCTTGGGCTGCCCTTGCTTTGGCGGTGGCGTGTCTTGGTTTGTGGTCGGTGCGGGGCCGGGTTCGGCTACTTGTGGCTGGCCAGGGCCTGCTCCAGGCGTCGTCTCAGGTGGCCTTGCCAGCCGCCGCCCAGGAGTTTCCGGGTGGCTGCTTGGGCTGGGTTCGTTTCGTCGAAGCCTGCGTGGGTGAGGAAGAGGCGGGTGCCGGTTCCCTCTTCGGCCAGGCGCCAGGTGACTGTGGTGTCCAGTTGGCCGGACCTCCAGCTGATCTTGAGGCGTTCCCCCGGGACCAGTTCCAGGACTTCGCAGTGGACTGTGCCGTCGAAGCTGTGGCCTGGGACCGGGTTGGTGGTGAAGGTGAAGTGGTGGCCTACCCGGGGCTCGAAGTCGTTGGGCATCAGCCACTGGGCGAGCAGGTCCTGGTTGGTGAGTGCCTGCCAGACCCGTTCGGGCGCGTGGGGTAGGAACGTGTCGGTTTCTATGGTGCCGGTCATGGCTGCCCGTCCAGTACGTCGCTCAGGGCCGCCAGCTTGCGCTGCCAGAACCGCTCGTAGTGGGCGACCCACGTGCCGACCTCGCGCAACGGGGTCGGGTTCAGGCGATAGCGGCGTTCTCTGCCTGCGCGTTCTTCGATCACCAGGTCCGCTCGTTTGAGCACCCTCAGGTGTTGGGACACCGCTGGGCGGCTGATGTCGAAGCCGTCGGCCAGGTCGTGGACCGGTCTGGGGCCGTCCGTCAGCCGGTCGAGCAGGGCCCTGCGCACCGGGCTGGCTATGGCGTCGAAGACGTCGCCTGCGACCGCTACGTGGTCAGGCATCGGGGGACGTCTCTTGCAGCACTATGCCGTTGCCGTCCGGGTCGTCGAAGGTGACGAACCTGGCCCAGGGCTGTTGCTGGATGTCTTCGATCTGTACGCCTTTGGCCTTGAGTTCGGCGACGTCGCCCGCCAGGTCGTCCGTCTCCACGACCAGGCCTTTGGCTGAGCCTGGCGGCATGGTCGGGAACCAGGTCACCAGCGTGATCGACGTCTGGCCGCCCTTGGGGGCCACCTGCACCCAACGCGAGTCGGGGCCCATCGGGTTGTCGCGCACCAGGTCGAACCCGAGTACGTCCACGTAGAAGTCCCGGGCACGGTCCTGGTCGGCCACCGGGAGGGACAGCAGCTGCACGTGAGTGATCGCCATGGAGCCATAATGGTAAGCGATCTCTTACGCGTCAAGCCGGGATCAGCCGATCGCTGCCGGCTTGACGTTTGTGGTTGTCCCCAGGGTTGTCCACAGGTGTGGGTAAGTCGAACAAGTGTTCGATTCAGTCGCCGAGTTGGCGGTGGATGGCTGTCCGGTCGGCCAGGCCCCAGTGTTCGACGAGCTTGCCGTCGCGGACTCTGATCATGTCGATGCCCTGGGCTTCGTAGCGTCGACCGGTGTCGATGCTGGTGCCGCGCAGGGTGTAGCGGTTGACCGAGGTGTCGCCGGCTGCCACGTTGTGCTCGATCGTGGCGGAGACGTCCCGGAGTCCGTCGTGCATGTGCTGCCATTTGGCCCGCCACGCGTCGATGCCGCGATGATCGCCCGACCTACCGCCGCGGTGGTCGAGGACGTCGGCGTCGATCAGTGCCAGACCTTCCTCGTGTCGGCCCGCGTTGTTCGCGGCCACGATGCGGCGGTGGACCTCGGCCGGCCCGGGAGGGTTCTCGTCGTCATGGTCGCCTCCTTGTCAGTGGAAATGGGGAGCTCCCCATTTCTGGTCCGTGTACCGTAACCGGGGATGACCCCACTTGGCAACGGCCCCGGACGGCCGCGGCGGGCGGACGCGCTGCGCAACTACGAGGCGCTGCTGGCCGCAGCGACCGCGGTGTTCGGTGAGCAGGGAGTGGACGCGCCGCTGGACGACATCGCTCGCCGCGCTCAGGTCGGCAACGCCACGATGTACCGGCATTTCCCGACCCGCCAGGAACTGATCGTGGCGGTCTACGCCGACGAGGTCAGTGCGCTGTGCGCCGACGGCGAGCGGCGACTCGCCGCTGACTCACCCGGCGACGCCCTCTTCGACTGGCTGCTGGCGTTCATCAGTCACGTTGCCGCCAAACGGTTTCTCGCCTCCGCGCTGACCGGGGAGCAGCGCACGCCGCTGTTCGACCGGTGGCACCACGCGATGCACGACACCGCCGACGCACTCCTGCGCGGGGCCCAGCGCGCGGGCACGATCCGCGCCGACGTCGACGCCCGGGACCTGCTTACACTCGCCGACGGCATCGCGCTGGCCGCGCGCGACACCGACCACGCGCACCGCCTCCTGACCGTGATCCGCCAGGGCATGGACGTCTAGTCGAGCTCAGGGGCCAAGGCGGTGCGCTTGGTCCCCGCGGGTCGACAGGGTTTATCGTGGTGGGGCGCTGGAGGGCGCCCCCGGGTCCGCGGGTAGGACTGAGTCCACCTCTGCTGTATGTGCTCGTTGGCGGCGTGTTCCTCAGCCCGAGTCGCGGACCGCGGGCGCCGGAGGGAGACGCCATGTCCCGCTCGTTGCCGCGCCGCGCCGATCTCGGCCAGTTACGCAGGCAGGCCAAGGAACTGCGCGATGCCGCCCGCTCGGGCGAGGCCGCCGCGCTCAATCGCTTCGCCTCCCACGGGTTTCCGCGACCCGGCCAGGTGGCGCTGTCCGTCGCGCAGCTCGTCATCGCCAGGGAACACGGGTTCGCCAGCTGGGCTCGGCTCAAGGCCGCCGTCGACGCCGCTGGGGCACCCGACCTGGCCGCGCTGGTCGACCAGTTCCTCGCGGCAAGTGTCAGCGACAAGCCACAACTCGCCGCCCGGTTGTTGCGGGCCGATCCGCGGATCGCCGCCTACGACATCAGCACCTGCGCTGTGCTCGGCGATCTCACCGGCGTGCAGGAGCACCTGGAACGTGAGCCCGCGGTGGCGGTGCGGCCCGATTCGCGGCGTGGCTGGGCACCGTTGATGTACGCGTGCCACTCGGCGTGGCACCACGTCGACCAGGAGCGGGCCGAGGGGATCCTGCAGATCGTGTGGATGTTGCTGGACACGGGGGCAGGCGCCAACACGAGCAACGGCCGGCCGTCCCGGCATGGCTACCGGTCCGCACTGTTCGGCGCCGCCGGCATCGCGAACAACCCTGCGGTGACGTCATTGCTGCTGCGCTACGGCGCCGATCCCAACGACGACGAGTCGCTCTATCACGCCGCCCTGCACGCGGACCGCGCGTGCCTGCGGGTGCTGCTCGGGCACGGCGCCCGGATCGAGGGCACGAACGCGTTCGCGGCGGCCATCGCGCCTGGCAACACCGAGGGTGTCGGGCTGATGCTGGCGGCCGGCGGCGACCCCGGTCGGCCCGGGTCCGCGGGCACGGAGGACGGGCACCTCGCCGACAAGACGCTGGCACCGTTGCCGTTGGCCGTCGTCGACTGCGGTGTCGACGTGGTCGACCAGCTGCTCGCCGCGGGCGCGGACCCGAACGGGCTGGGCACCGACCACCGTTCGGCTCTGCGCCGGGCCGTGCGCAAGGGCAACCTCGACGTGGCCCGGCTGCTGAAGCGGTACGGCGCGCGCGACGACACCACCGAGGTGGACAACTTCCTCGGAGCCTGCCTGCGGGCCGACCGCAACGGTGCCGAGCAGCTGTTGCGGCGCTCACCAGAGCTGGTGCGCCGGCTCACGGCGGAGGACCTGGGCGCGCTCGCCGACGCCGCCGAATACGCCGATCTCGCGGCCGTCCGGCTGATGCTCGATCTCGGTTTCCCCGTCGGCGCACAGCGTCCCGACGACGGAGCCACCCCGTTGCACGCCGCTGCCTACGCGGGCCGGGCGCCGATCGTGGCGCTGCTGCTGGCACGCGGTGCGGACGTCAACGCGTCCGACGGGCAGTGGGGTTCGACCGCGCTGGCCTGGGCGACGGTCGGCAGCGGCGAACAGCCCCGGTACGCGCGGGACGCCGACTGGCCCGCGACCGTGCGGACCCTGCTGGCCGCCGGGTCCAACGTCGACGACGCCTGGATCGGCGGCAAGCCACCCAGCGAACAGATCGCGGCCGTGCTGGTCGAACTCGGCATCGACGAGCCGGACCCGGACGACGACTGAGTGCCAGTGGCGCGTCCGCGAGCCATGCCGGTGGAATTACGGTTCCAGGTGGGCGCATCCCAAGACGGCGAAGGCCCAGGTACCTCTGCTTGTACCTGGGCCGACGAGAACGCCGCGAGGTGTCCGCCTGGGGCCGGCACTACCCGGTGAGGGTTATTGGAAGCGCCACTAGTTCGTGGCGACGCCGATCAGGGCACCGACCCCGTACGTCGCGCTCGCGGCGATGACCCCGAACAGCAGTTGCCGAACACCGTTGAGCCACCAGGACTTCTGGGTGAACCTGGCCACAATGGCACCGGCTGCGAACAGGCCGATCCCGCCGATGCCCAGGCCCAGCCACAGCGAGTGGAATCCGAGCAGGAACGGCAGCAGCGGGAACACCGCGCCGACCGCGAAGCACAGGAACGACGACACGGCGGCCACCACGGGCGACGGCTGCTCGTCCGGGTCGACGCCCAGTTCCTGGGTGACGTGCACGCGGACCGCGACGTCCGTGTCGGCGTGGATCTCCTCGGCCGCCAGCTCGGCGGTCGACCGCGACAACCCCATCTGCTGGTACATGGCCACCAGTTCGGCCTGCTCGGCGGCCGGGTTGAGCTCCATCTCGGCGCGCTCCACCGCGGCTTCGGCCTTGACCGCCTGGTTCTGCGTGCCGACCGAGGTGTACTCGCCCAGCGCCATCGAGAACGCGCCCGCGACCAGCCCCGCCATGCCTGTCAGCACGATCACCTTGCCGCTGGCGTGCGCACCGCCCACACCGGCGACGAGCGCGATGTTCGTCACGAGACCGTCCATCGCGCCGAACACCGCGGGCCGCAGCCACCCGCCTGATATGTCCGAATGCGTGTGTCCGATCTCACCGGTTCCGGCGGCTGTTCCATCCGCCTGCAACTCAGTCACAGAATGAGCATAAGTGCTGGTAGAGATGGTTGTGGAGTGAGGACAGGCTTGCCAAGGTGTGCCTGTCCTGACTTCCTTGGGGTGAAATCGGGTGTTGTGTCCGAAGGTCTCAGGGTGTACTCAGCCTGGCCCGCTAGCCTTGATTGTCGTGGCGCGACTTCCGTCCCTGGTGCCTGACACCATCGGCACTGTCTTCCGATTGGGCCTCGCCGCGGTGTGGTTGGTCTCCGGCGCTATCAAGGCCGCCGATCCGAACCAGACTTATGCCGCGGTGAAGGCCTATCAGGTGCTGCCCGCGTCCGTCGTCGGCCCGGTGGCCGGCGTGCTGCCGTTCCTCGAGCTGGCGTTCGGCCTGCTCGTGCTGATCGGCATCGGACAGCGGCTGATGGGTGTGCTCTCGGCGGCGCTGCTGCTGGTGTACATCGCGGGTGTCGCCCAGTCGTGGGCCCGGGGGCTGACCATCGACTGCGGCTGCTTCGGCGGTGGCGGTCAGGTCGCGGCCGGACAGACGCAGTACCCCCAGGAGATCCTGCGGGACACGGGTTTCCTCGTGCTCGCCGGATGGCTGGCCATCCGGCCACGCACGCTGTTCTCGATGGACGGCCTGCTGCGCCGGGGCCACCAGGTACCACCTGGGGGCGGACAAGACGAAGACGAATCAGTCGGGACCGGCGACGACTCCGTGCGCGGGTCGGACCAGTCGGCCGTAGGGAGAGCATGATCGTGGGCGGCGCCCAACGTACGAATCGCAAGCAGAAGCAGCGGCAGTCCCCGGCAGCGACCGCGCAGCGGAACCAGTCCTCGGGCGCGAAGCGGAATCAGTCCTCGGCGGCCAAACAGAAGCAGGGCGCGAAGGCGGTCGCGGCGGCCCGCGGGACCAAAAAGGACCTCACCAAGATCATCGCCGGTGTCGTGGTGGTCGTGGTGGTGGCGGCGGCCGTCATCGGCGGCGTGCTGTACTCCCACCACAAGACCGCGGCCGCGGCGGAGACGGTGCTCCCGGCGAAGACCGTGAGCGGCTCCGCGCAGTACCCGGCCACGCTGGACAAGGCGAACGCGACCGTGCTGGTCGGTAAGCCCACGGCGAAGGTCACCGTCGACGCGTACGAGGACTTCCTCTGCCCGATCTGCGGTGACTTCGAGTCGCAGAACTTCCCGAACATCGCCAAGCAGTTGCAGGCGGGCACGGTGCAGGTCCGCTATCACATGATCAACCTGCTGGACAACAGTTCGGTGCCCGCCGGCTACTCGACGATGGCCGCGAACACCGCGCTGGCCGTGGCGACCGTGGCGCCGGCCAAGTTCATGGACTACCACTACAGCCTCTACCAGAAGCAGCCCGAGGAGAACGGTCCCGGCTGGACGCAGGCCCAGCTGACCAGCCTCGCCAACCGGCTCGGCGTCAACGGCGGCCAGTTCACCAGCCTGGTGAACAACAAGACCTACGACAAGCAGATCCAGGCGAACCTGACCGCGGCCGAGAACGACAAGGCGATCTTCCAGACCAGCTCGCAGGGCACGTCGTTCGGCACGCCGACGATCGTGGCGAACAACAAGGTCATCAACTGGCAGGCCGACACCGGCTGGCTGAACAGCCTGGTGAAGAACGCCTACCCGAGCAGTTAGTGGCTGGCGCGTCCGGTAACCCCAACCGGTTACCGGACACACCACTAGACCAGACCGTCGATCGGCGGCTCTCCCGCGGACCAGCGGGCGAGCCGCCGAGCTTTGCCGGTCTCGGTCCTCGGTACCCCGCCCGCGGGCAGCACCCGCACCACGCAGCCGACCGCGAGGCGTTCCCGCAGGGCGTGCTCCAGGTCGCGGCGCAGCACGTCACCGTCGCCGTGGGCGTCACTGTGCTCGACGGCGATCCGCAGCTCCGGCCTGCTGACCTCCCTGCGGTCCTCGACCAGCAGATAGTGCGGGCTGACCCGCGGATCGGCCAGCAGCACGGCCTCGATCTCGGTCGGGTAGACGTTGACGCCCCGGATCACCAGCATGTCGTCCACGCGGCCGAGGATCTTGGTCATCCGCCGCAGCGTGCGCGGCGAGCCGGGCAGCGGGTCGGCCAGCGCGGCCACGTCACCCGTGCGGTAGCGCAGCAGCGGCATACCGGTCTTGGTCAGTGTGGTGAACACCAGCTCACCGGGCGTCCCGTCCGGTACCGGCGTGCCTGCCGTGTCGACGGCCTCGACATAGAAGTGGTCCTCGGCCACGTTGAGCAGCCCGTCGGAGTCCAGCGACTCGCACGCGACGCCCGGCCCGATGATCTCGGACAGGCCATAGATGTCCAGCGCCCGGATGCCCAGCAGTCGCTCCAGCTGCGCGCGCAGGCTGTCCGTCCACGGCTCGGCTCCGAAGATCCCGGCGCGCAACGACGTCGGCTCGACACCGGCCGCGCGCATCGCCTCGCCCAGGTGCACCGCGTAGGACGGGGTGCAGGTCAGGATGTCCGGGCGCAGATCCGCGATCAGCGTGACCTGCCGGTCGGTCATGCCGCCGGAGATCGGCAGCACGGTCGCGCCGAGCCGCATCGCGCCGTGGTGCACGCCAAGTCCGCCGGTGAACAACCCGTAGCCGTACGCGTTGTGCACCAGGCTCCGCCGGGTCGCGCCTGCTCCGCCGAGGGCGCGGGCCATCACCTGGGCCCAGATGTCGATGTCCTGCGCGGTGTAAGGCACCAGCGTCGGCCGGCCACCGGTGCCGGACGACCCGTGGACGCACACGATCTGGTCGTCGTCGACCGCACGCAGGCCTTCCGGGTAGGTCCGCCACAGATCGGCCTTGGTGACCATCGGCAGCTTCGCGAGCTCAGCCAGATCCACCTCGACGCCCGAGGTGATCCCGGCATCCCGCAGCCGCGCGGCCTGCAGCCCGTTCGCCGACAGCAACCGGTCCACCAACGCCCGCAACCGCCGTTCCTGCACGATCCGGCGTCGCTCCGGGGCGATGCCCTCGGCGTCGGGCTCGGTCAGCGGGACGACGTAGTCCGGCTCGGTCACCTTCATTTCACACCCTCTGTCCTGGCCCGATCACGCTCCGGCAGCGCCCCCCGGATTTCGTGTGCCGCCGCGCGTCAGGTACCGTACTGCTCACACCGCGTGGAGTTAACTCCAGCGTGCGGGGCTGTAGCGCAGTTGGTAGCGCACCACACTGGCAGTGTGGGGGTCAGGGGTTCGAATCCCCTCAGCTCCACGCCTTTCAGCAATGCCTGAGGCCCTGGTCAGCGCACGTGTGGCGCGACCAGGGCCTCAGGCATTTTCGGTGTAGACACTCGGTCGTGCCAGCTCGGGCCGTTGCGTCGTCCGAGCGTTCACAATGAGTGCGTCGAGCGCTGCTGCGATCGCGTGATCTCGGTCGCGGCCGGCGTGCCGCTAGATCATGGCCGTCCGTGTGCTCGTATGACCGATCCGCGCCATCAACTCCCGTAGGCCCTGGAGCGGTCGTCTGCTCCGGGGCTGTTGTCGGGTGGCGATCAAGCGCGGCACAGCGCGATGCCTCGGCATCGCCCGTGACACCGCCTCAGACCCACAAGAGTGACGCGAACTTGACCCTGTTAACGGGCGGCACCGTCCACTCGAAACACCAGGCAGAAACTCAACTGGGGAGAGCTGTCATGAGTACCAACCCTGCCAGAAAGAAGCGCGTCCGCGGCCTGGGTGCCCTGATCGTCGGCGTGCTGGTTGTCATCCTCGCGGTGTCGTGTTCGACGACCGGTGGCGGTGGCTCGTCGGGTGATTCGGGCACGTCCAACACGGACTCATCCAGTAGCCACGCTGTGGTGTACTCGGTGTCCGGGTCCGCGGCGTCGGCGAGCGTGGACTACGTGAAAGACGACAACTTGGGGCAGGCGCAGCAGGACATCACCCTGCCGTGGTCTACCACAGTGGACATGGGCGCTGGTCTGATCGGTGCGTCCCTGGAGGTCCAGAACAAGGGCGCTACGGGCTCGGTCACCTGCAAGATCACGGAGAACGGGAAGGTTGTGTCGACGACCACGTCCAGTGGCGCCTACGTGATTGCCACCTGCTCTGGCTGAATCCCTTCCTGACTGTCCGCGTCTCCGTCACACTATCTACAGTGGACCGACTCGGCCAGGAGGGGCAAGTGGCCCTGGATGAACAGGAGATCGGTGTTGGCGTAGGGCCGGTCGTCGAGTTCAGCGCGGTGCGGCGGGCGGCGGTCGAATTCTGCTGAAGGCACCCATCGACCCGCGGCTGACGGAGTCCCGGGCCCTGAGCTCCCGGGTCGTCTGCCTTCGCTACCAGCGCATACGCTGAGTTCGACTCTCGGTGGAAGAACTCCGACTCCACCGACCGGACACACATGCGGAGGAATTCGCCATGCCCTATGTCGTGGACTTCGACACCGTATCGACCGTCGGCCTGGAGTCGTCGCCGAGCGCGGCCGCGCTCGCCGGCCTGCGGGCGAACGAGGCCCGGTACTTCAAGAACAAGTACAGCCACGTCTTCACCGTCGAGCCCGCGAGCAACGCTACGTCGACCATCGACTGGGTGAACCGGATCCTCAAGGAAGAACGCGGCATCGTCATCTCCTCTCGCCCGCTCGAGGCGACCGCGTTCCAGGTGGAGGACATTCGGATCGCCTACGTCTTCTACGAGAACGGTCTGTCGATCAACGTGATGTACACCATCGACGACCTCGGGAAACGGGCGGTCGGGTTCAAGCTCTCCGACGGGATGGACATCCCCGCGGAACTCGCCTCGTTCAAGTTCGCTCGGCAGAAGTCGAAGCTGGCCGGAACCATACGAGGCTCCTACTTCGTCATCAAGAACGAATACTGACCCCGGGACCGGCCCTGCAGCCCTGCTTGTCCAGGCGTCCGGGAGTTCGGCACCGCGCTGCGCCGATGCGTGGTCACCAGGTCGCAAAGCACGCGTCCCGCCGCGCTACCTCAGGGTTTCGTGGCGACGGTCACACGCGTGCACGGTCGAGGCGTTCGATGAGGCTGGGTTTGCGCGCGTGCGTGTGACGCAGTGCGGCGCTGCGCTGAGCGAAGGTGCTGCCATGGCCCTCGCGTTCGGCCAGTGCCCGCAGCTCGGTGAGCACGGCGACGGCCGCGTCGTAATCACCCGGTTTGCGGGTGGCGATCAATGCGTCAACGCGTGACCACGAGGCTTCCTCGTCCTCGGCCAGCTCGTCGAGCCGTCGTTCCCGAGCCAGCACGCGTGTCTTCGCTCGGCGCGCCTCCTCCTCGGCACGGCGGACGGCTGCCGTGCGTTCACGATCGGATCGTCGACGTGCCGCGCCGTCGAGCAGATCGGCCACGGTCCGGCGCGGTTGGTCGGCGATGTTCCCGGGGTGGTCGTCGCGGAAACGGCGGAGCATCTCCATCCGCACTGTCGCGGTGTGATTGTCGAGGACGCGCAGCAGCAGACTGTCCTTCTCGGACGGAGGCAGCCTGGTCACCCAGGTGGCGAGTTGGCCGAGGTCGTCGGTGGTGTGGTCGAGGGGTGGGCTGGTCTGGGCTGCGACGGCGAGCAGGTCGTGGTCGACGCGGAGGAAATCAGCCAATGCACGTTGCGATGCGGTGAGTGTGGCCAGTCCGGGCGGCACGGGTGGTTCGAGGTCGTCGTCGGCGTCGCGGTCGAATGCGTCCTCGTCCCGTTCCCAGGCGCCGTAGGCGGCCAGCCAGGCCAGGTACAGCGGTCGGAGATCGCCGGTGGCGAGTTCGGTGCGGATGCCGACGATGCCTGCCAGCAGTGGTCCGGAGTCGTAGTCGAGATCGCTGGATTCGTCCTCGCTGGTCAGGGCGAGCAGCAGTGACTCGCCTTCGGTCCAGGCGGTGATCTCGTCGCCGACGCTGTAGTCCTCAACTACATCGATGTCGAGGATGGTGCGGGGTAGGCGGAGCATGATCCGGTGGGTGCCCCAGTTGGCCAGATACAGGTGCGCGTCGTAGTAGCGCTCCATCATCCGACGCGGATCGCCCCGGAAGTCGCCCCAGTGGTACTCGTTGACGAAAGTGGTGGCAGTGATCGTCGCGCGGGTGGACAGGGCACGCACCTCGGCCTGCTGGTGCTCGTCCAGTGGGCGGTCGAGGGCGATGAATTCGTAGTACTGGTACTCGCTCATCGTGCGTCCCGCCGGTCAGCCTCGGTGAAAGGGGTCGCCCGGAAGCCGGAGTCGTCGCCCATGTGGAAGAACAGGTGTCCCTCCAGCGTCGCATCGTCGGTGAGAGTGGCCCAGCCACGGCCGCTGACCTGGTCGCCTTCGTCCTCGCCTGCCCAGCTGAACTCGACGACGGTGCGGCCGTCGCGTTCGACGCGGCGCCAGTCCATCCAGCCGAGGACGGCGATGAAGCCGAACTGGCCGGTTCCGTCCGTGTCGAACTCGATGAAGCCAGGTTCGACGAGATCGATGGCGTCGCGGTCCCACATGTCCATCTCCACGATCCGCCACCGACCGGTCAGCGGCGTCACCGACCTTTGGGTACTCCTTGCCATGGGGTGTGAGCGTATCCGTCAGTCCGACAGCGACTCGACCTGGCCGAGACCGTGGGACGTGGTCGCGTGCCGCGATGTCGGTGAGGGCAGGTGGGCCGCGTGTTGATCGTGCGTGCACCAAGAAGTTGCTGCGCCTGGCGGGCCCTTCGACCGCTTCGCCGGACGAGCGTGGCACCACGCTGCTGGGTCCTTGGTATGCCACGGACCCGTTCTGACGCCCGCGGATCGTGTTGCTGGTCAACGAGTCGACATTGCCGCCCGTCACGCTGCCGTTGGCGCCCGCGTCGACGCTGACCAGCAGGATCGCCGGGCAGATCGCCACCGCGCTGACCGCCTACCAGGTGCCTGCGGTGATCATCGACGAGGAGCGGCGGCACATGGGGACCAGCCGACTGGGCGTGACGATGAACCGCAGCGTCGTGGGTGTCATGACCGATTTCGCGCGCCTCGCCGAGATCCACCATGACGCCGATCCCGCCAGTGGCTTGGTGATCTCGCCGTTCGATTGGCCACGACACCTTGTGGGCCGCTGTATGCCGGAAACGTCAGCCCGGACCGTGAACTGGCCGCCACCGTGCGGGCGATGGCGACCTGACCTGTCCGCCGCTGGTGGAGTGGGTGTCGACTGCGGATCCGAAGCCGGGTCTCGGAGCGCGGCGCCGGATACATCCTGATGTTGGCCGGCGCCGCCGCCCGTCCGGAGTGCCAGGGCCCGGCCACGGCAGCGGTGCCGCCCTCCCGTGGACGGACCTGGTGCGGCTGTACGCACATACCGGCGGGCCGGTCGCTGGAGCCGCGAGCTGTGCACACCGATCGCGGAGGTGGCCAACGGCGCGTATGACGATCGCCAACCCGGCACGCTACGTCGACGACCCGAACGCGCGTGGCCGCCTGCGCAAGCTCAGCGCCCGGCTGACCACCCTGGACTGATCGGCGGTGTCGAGCGCCGGCTGACCGCGTCGCGACCGCGACGATCACACACACAGCCGCGGACGCTCCGGACGGGGAGAATCCGGACATGGCCGAACCGGATGTGCCCGGACCGGCGGGGTCAGTGGGGACCACGCCGGCGCGGGGTCTGCGGACACCCCTGCGGGAGTTCCTGCGCACCGAGACGGGCAGCGCGGCGGTGCTGCTCGCGGCCGCGGTCGCGGCGCTGGCCTGGGCAAACATCACCCCGGCCGGGTATGCGACGGTGTGGTCGACCGCGACGTTGGTCCGTGTCGGGCAGGCCGAGGTGTCGCTGGATGTGCGCGGCTGGGTGAACTCCGGGCTGATGACGTTCTTCTTCCTCGTCGTCGGCCTGGAGGCGCGCCGGGAATTCGACATGGGGGAGTTGCGCGAGCGCGCCAGGCTGCTGTTGCCGCTGCTGGCCGGCGTCGGCGGGACGCTGGTGCCGGTGGGGATCTATCTGGTGATCAACGCCGGCCGGTCCTCGGCCGCCGGCTGGGGCACGGCGATGACCACGGACACCGCGTTCGCGCTGGGCGCGCTGGCCCTGGTCGGGCGGGGTCTGCCCGACCGGGTGCGGACGTATCTGCTGACCCTGTCGGTCGTGGACGACCTGGTCGGGATCTGTGTCATCGCGTTCGCCTACAGCGGCCGGATCCAGGTGCCGGCACTGCTGACCGGCATCGGGTTGCTGGTGGTGATCCTGCTGTTGCGCTGGCGGCGTGTCCGCTACGGCCCGGCATATTTCCTGCTCGGGCTGGGGGCCTGGGTGGCGGTACTCGAATCCGGTGTCGACCCGGTGTCGGTCGGCCTGGTGATCGGGCTGCTCACCTACGCCTACCCGGCCGCGCGTGGCGACCTGGAACAGGCCAGCGACCTGTTCCGGCTCTTCCGTGAGCAGCCGACGGCCGAGTTGGCCCAGACCGCGCGCGAGGGCGTGCGGGTGGCGATCTCGCCCAACGACCGGCTCCAGCAGGTGTTCCACCCGTGGACCAGCTACGTGATCGTGCCGCTGTTCGCCCTGGCCAACGCGGGCATCCCGGTCAGCGGGAGCTTTCTGGGCACCGCGTACACCTCGCCGATCACCCTGGGGATCCTGATCGCGTACGTGGTGGGCAAGCCGCTGGGCACGGTGGGGGGTGCCTGGCTGCTGGTCTGGCTGAGCGGAGGGCGGGTGCGTCCCCAGGTGGGCTGGGCGGGTGCCGCCGGCTCCGGCGCGGCCGCCGGGATCGGCTTCACCGTGTCGTTGCTGATCGCCTCGCTCGCGTTCCAGGGTGTCCAACTCGAACAGGCCAAGCTCGGTGTGCTGTCCGCCGCGTTGGGGGCCTCGGCTCTGGCGTGGGCGGTGTTCCGGGTGACCGCGCTGCTGCACGCGCGGGTGCGTGAGCGGCTACTGCTGGGTGGTGAGGCGCTCATCGTCGATCTGGCGGCTCCCGTGGACCCGGATCGGGACCATGTGCGCGGCCCGGCGCAGGCGCCGGTCACGATCGTCGAGTACGGCGACTTCCAGTGCCCCTATTGCGGGCTGGCCGAGTCGGTGGTCCGGGAGCTGCTGACCGGCTCGGGTGAGGTGCGTTACGTGTGGCGGCATCTACCGCTGACCGACGTGCATCCCTTCGCTCAGCTCGCCGCCGAGGCGGTGGAGGCGGCGGCACGGCAGGGCGCGTTCTGGCCCATGCACGACCTGTTGCTCGAACACCAGGACGCGCTCACCGTGCACGACCTGACCGGCTACGCCACGGACCTGGGCCTGGATGTCGACCGGTTCTCCCACGACCTGGGCACCGACGCGGCGGCCGCGCGCATCGCCGAGGATGTCGACACCGCCGATCTGAGTGGCGTGTCGGGCACTCCCACGTTCTTCATCAACGGCAGGCGCCATCACGGCGCCTACGACATCGGCACGCTCACCACAGCGGTCCGGGACGCACGAGCGCGAGCCAGGCTCGCATCGTGAGCGGTGGCCTCAACGGCGACACGCCGTTCTACAACATCACGATGGGCGTGGCCATGCTCGTCGGACGGTACCTCCCGATCGCGGTCGTACTTGCTGAGCCGGCCAACGGCCGATGGCCGACGGTCATGGCGACGGCGATCAGGCAGGCTGCGGGACGTGGCAGGGTTCCTGGGCGGAATGCCCGTTTCGTTCGGATGGTGACAGGAGTGACCTGGAACGAGAGGCGGGTCTCAACCTGCGATCAACGGCAGACTCGCACTCAACTGCACCGGGTGCACGATGGTCGACCTGGCGGTTTGGCAAAGTGCAGGTCGAGGCGGTTGCCCGAAGTGGGCTGGCAGTGCGGGGGGGCAGGGGTTCGAATCCCCGCAGCTTCACCCCGGGTCGTCATGAGAACCCTGACCTGGCGCAGCGGGGCAAACCCTGGAAGTCGAAAGGCCACCCGCCTGGCGGGTGGCCATTGTGCCGGCCGTGTCAGGACTGGGAGTCGTGCCGATCGCCCATGGCAATATCAGCAACGTGCAGATCGGGATGCTTGGCTCATTCGAGGTGCGCACGGACGACGGTGTCGTAGCCGACGTACCGGGCGCCCGGTTGCGCGCGCTGTTGGTCGCCCTCGCGCTCAGATCGGGCCACGTGGTCCCGAAGGCGGCGCTCGTCGACTGGATCTGGGGTGAGCACCCGCCTGCCGACGCGGCGAACGCCTTGCAACGCTTGGTTTCCCGGCTGCGGAAGGCACTGCCGGCAGGGTCGGTCGAAGGGCAGACGGACGGCTACCGGTTGACGGTGGAACCTGACGCTGTCGACGCCGTGAGGTTCGAACGCCTCGTCGGCCAGGCCCGCGACGACGGGGATCCACGGCGGGTACGGCTGCTGCGCGAGGCCCTCGCACTGTGGCGGGGTGCGGCCATGCAGGACGTCGGTTTGCAGGACAGCGGGGCGTTCGAGGCTGCGGTCACCCGGCTGGAGGGCCTGCGCCTGACTGCCATGGAGGACCGGTTCGATGCGGAGATCGGCCTCGGCCACGGCGTACGGCTGGTCACGGAACTGACCGACCTGGTGGCCGCGCATCCGATGCGCGAACGGCTTGTCGCCGCGCTGATGCGTGCGCTCGCCGCGGCAGGTCGCAACACCGACGCGCTGCTCGTGTACCAGCGCACGAGAGAAGCCCTGGCCGACGCGCTGGGCGTCGACCCCTCCCCGGAGCTGTCCGCGGTGCACGTTGCGCTGCTGCGGGGCGAGTTGGGCCGGCGGGAAGATCGGCAGACCAATCTGCGTGCCGAGCTGACCAGCTTCGTCGGCAAGGACGGCGACGTCGCCGCGGTCCGTGAACTCGTCGCCGGACATCGGCTCATCACCCTGGTGGGGCCGGGCGGCGCTGGGAAGACCAGGCTGGCCACGGAAACCGCGCGCACGCTGCTCGGTGACGTGGCGGACGGGGCCTGGCTGGTGGAGCTCGCGGCCATCGGCGCGGACGGTGACGTGGCGCAGGCGACGCTCGACGCGCTGCGCCTGCGGGATGCGCTGCTGGCCGAGCCATCGGACGTGGAGCCGACGGACCGGGTCATCACCGCGTTCCGCGAGCGCGAGGCGCTGCTGATCCTGGACAACTGTGAGCACGTGATCGAGTCCGCGGCGACGTTCGCCCAGCGGGTGCTCGGGGAGTGCCACCGGCTGCGGATCCTCGCGACCAGCAGGGAATCGCTCGGCATCACCGGTGAGGCGCTGTGGCAGGTCGTGCCGCTGGCCCTGCCCGTGGGCGACGCCGATCCGGCCGAGATCGAGGCTTCGCCCGCCGTCCGGCTGCTGCGCGATCGGGCGGGCGCGGTGCGCATGGATCTCGCGGTCGGTGCCGATACGTCGTCGACCATGGCGCGCGTCTGCCGGGCGTTGGACGGGATGCCACTGGCGATCGAACTGGCCGCGGCCAGGTTGCGCACGATGTCCCTCGATCAGCTCGCCGACCGGCTCGACGACGTGTTCCGCCTGCTGACCGGCGGTAGTCGCACGGCACTGCCCCGGCAACGGACGCTGCGTGCGGTGATCGACTGGAGCTGGGCGCTGCTCGCTGACGCCGAACGGATGGTCCTGCGCAGGCTCTCGGTGTTCTCCGGTGGAGCGAGCCTGGCAGCGGCCGAGCGAGTCTGTGCCGGCGATACGGTCGAGGCGGGGCAGGTGCTCGAGTTGCTGACCGCACTGACCGAGAAATCGCTGGTGGTGGCCGACAGCGACAAGGCGCCGCGGTACCGGATGCTCGGCACGATCAAGGAGTACGCCGGGCAGCGGCTCGCGGAGGCGGGGGAATCGGACCTGGCGCGCCGTGCGCATCTCGCCTACTTCACCGAACTCACCGAGACCGCGGAGCCGCACCTTCGCCGCGCCGAGCAACTGGATTGGCTGGCCGCGCTGGAGGTCGAGCACGACAACATCGGTGCCGCGATGCGTGCGGCGGTCACGGCAGGCGAGGCCCAGGCGGCGATGCGGCTCGCCGCGGCCGCCGGCTGGTACTGGTGGCTCGGCGGGCACAAGACCGAGGGCAACGAACTGATCATGGCCGCCACGGAAACCCCCGGTGAGGTGACCGATGACGTCCGGGCCATGGTGTACGCCCTTGTCGTGCTGTTCCTCAACTCCGGGCCGGGCGACGAGCACCAGGCGGCGGACTGGATCCACAAGGCGTACGAGATCAGCCTGCGCAGTCAGGACCCCCACCCGATCCTGGGGCTCATCGCTCCGCTCGAACGCATGTTGCGTGCGCCGGACGCGTTCCTGCCGGCGTGGGAACCGCTGCTCGGCAGCGAGGACCCGTGGGTACGCGCCCTGGCCCGGCTGCAACTGGGCAAGATGCGGATCGTGCTCGGCCAGGGCGGGCGGGATGCGGACGAGTACCTGGAGATGGCCCTCACCGAGTTCCGGGCCATCGGCGAACGGTTCGGGATCTCGTTCGCCCTGTCCGAACTGGCGGAGCGAATCGCCATGCGCGGCGAGTTCGCCGGTGCGTGCGAGTACTACGAACAGGGGATCGCGGTCCTCACCGAAGTCGGTGCCGTCGACGATGTCATCCGGATGCGGTCACGGCAGGCCCAGCTGTACTGGCTGCTCGGCGATGGCGATTCCAGCGGGGCCGCCATCGCCGAGGCGCAGCGGTTCGCGGAACGGGTCACGTGGCCCGGCACGCTGGCCCTGCTGGCCCTCATGAAGGCGGAACTCGCTCGTTGGCGCGGCGACGCCGAGCAGGCACATCAGCAACTCGGCGTCGCGACGACCATGCTGGGCGAGGAAGCGGAGCGGGCCAACATCCGCGCGGTGACAGAGGATCTGCTCGGCTACCTCGCCGACGATCTCGACACGGCCCGCGCACACCGGGTCGAGGCCTGCCAGGCGGCGTCCGAAGCGGGGCACGCACCCGTGGTCGCGCAGGTGATCGTCGGGGTCGCGGATCTGGCGCTGCGTCGCGAACAGTACGAGCAGGCGGCGCGGCTGCTCGCGGCAAGCGCGAGCGTGCGCGGCCTGACGGATCGTTCCCAACCTGATGTGGCCAGGATCGAGCAGGCCGCGCGGCGCCGCCTCGGTGACGTGCGGTTCACCGAGGCGACGCAGGAGGGGATGCGGGCGAGCTGGCGCGACCTGGTCGCGGTCACACTCGCTTGCTGAACTTCGTCCGTGCCCAGACGTAGCCGACGACAGCGATCCCGACGCACCAGGCGATCGCGGCGATCGCGTTGCCTGCCGACGGCGTGCCGTTGAGCAGTCCGCGCAGGGTTTCGATGATCGGCGTGAACGGCTGGTACTCCGCGAATTGCCGGACGCCAGGGCCCATCGTGTCGGCCGGTACGATCGCGCTGCTCAGGAACGGCAGCAGGATCAGCGGCACCGTGGCCAAACCAGCCGATTCCGCGGTTTTCGCGGCCAACCCCATGGCGACCGTGAGCCAGCTGGTCGCGAATCCGATCAGCGCGACGATGCCGATCACACCGAGCCAGTCGAGGAAACTGGCCGCCGGGCGGAATCCGATCAGGAAGGCCACACCGGTGATGGCCACGATGGCGATCAAACCGCGGACCAGAGTGGTGGCGACGTGACCGTTCAGGACGGCACCGCGAGAGATGCCCATCACCCGGAACCGGTTGTTGATCCCCTTCGTCATGTCGGCGTTCACGGCCACCGCGGTGGCTGAAAGCCCATAACTGATGGCCATCAGGAGCATACCGGGCGTCGCGTAGTCGATGTATTTGACATGACCGACGTTGAAAGCACCACCGAGCACATATACGAACATCAACAGCAGCACGATAGGGAACAGGACCGCGTTGAACACCGCCGTCGGATTCCGGAAGGATTGTTTGAAGTTGCGACGCAACATGATCGTCGAATCGGTCATTTGACTACGACCTCCGCGCTCGAGTGACCGGTCAGGGCAAGGAAAACGTCGTCGAGGTCCGGCGTGTGCACGGAGAACTCCTCGGCGTCGATCGAATACTCGTCGAGCCTGTCCAGCAGAATCCGCAGCGATTTCGTCCCACCATCGCTGGGCACCCGCAGGGTCAGTGCGTCGTCGTCGCGCGTGGAGTCGGTGAAGACCCGCGCGGCCGCGTCGAGATCGGCGACGTCAGTGAACCGGAGCCGGACGTGGCTACCGGGGAGCCGGCGCTTGAGCTCATCGGGAGTGCCCTGGGCAACCAACCGACCCTGATCGAGTACGGCGATCCGGTCGGCGAGCTGATCGGCTTCGTCGAGGTACTGCGTGGTGAGGAAAATGGTCACACCATCGGCCACCAACTCGCGGATGATCGTCCACATCGTGCGACGGCTGCGTGGATCCAGTCCCGTCGTCGGCTCGTCCAGGAAAATGATCCGTGGGTTGCCGACGAGCGTCATCGCCAGATCGAGCTTCCGGCGCATACCCCCGGAGTAGGTCGACACCAGCTTCTGCGCCGACTCCGTCAGATCGAACCGTGCCAGCAGTTCCGGGACAACCCGCCTGCCCTCGTCGGGGCCCACCCGGTTCAGCTCCACCATCAGCTGCAGGTTCTCCTGTCCCGTCAGCAGCTCATCGACCGCGGCGAACTGACCGGTGACCCCGATCGCAGAGCGCACCGCCTTGGTCTCGGTCGCGACGTCATGCCCGGCAACGCGGACCGTCCCGCCGTCGGCCTTCATCAACGTGGTCAGCACGTTGACCGTCGTCGTCTTACCCGCGCCATTCGGGCCGAGCAGCGAAAAGACCGTGCCCGCACGAACATCCAGATCGATGCCATCGAGGACGATCTTGTCCCCGTATGCCTTACGTAGCCCTGAAACCGCGATTGCCGAACTTGTCATGTGACTACTGTCGGGGGCCGGCCTGACACGCCCCCGCCACGCCACTGACACGGCCGCTGACACGACCACTGACACGTGGTCCGCGCACCGCCACGATCATTCGCTCAAATCAGCTGTGCGAACGAACAGGGCCTTGTTAGAGTCGCCCGGTGCGTAGTGCTGACCGTCAGCGGGTCATCGTCGAACGGCTCCGGGACGCGCCCCGGGTCGCCGTCGCGGAACTCTCGGCGGTGACCGGGGCCTCGGAGATGACGGTGCGCCGTGACCTCGACCAACTCGCCGCCCACGGTGCGCTCCGCCGCGTGCACGGCGGGGCCGTGCCCGCGACACCGTCGGGCGTCGAACCGCCGTTCGCCGCCCGAGCCACCGTGGCGGCCGGTGCGAAACAGGCCATCGCCGCCGCCGCGGTCGAGTTGATCCGGGACGGCGAGACGGTCGTGCTCGACAGCGGCACCACGGCGCTGCAGGTCGCGCGGCTGCTGCGCGAGCGCGCGGTGACCGTCATGCCGCTGTCGATGCATGCGGCCAACGCGCTGCTCGACGCGCCACGGGCTCGACTGCTGCTGCCAGGTGGCGAGCCGCGGCCCGGTGAGCTTTCGCTGGTCGGACCGCTGGCGCTGGCGTCGCTGCGGGCGCTGCGGTTCGACGTCGCGGTGCTCAGCCCGTGCGCGTTCGACCTCGACGACGGGCTGACCGCGTTCGACCTGGGCGACGCGCAGATCAAACAACAGGCGCTGGCGGTGTCGGCTCGCTCGATCGTGCTTGCCGATGGCGCCAAGTGGGACCGCGCAGCGCTCGCCCACGTCTGCGCGGCGGACCGACCCGACATCCTCGTCACCGACCCGACCGCACCCGAGGACCAGCGTGCCGCCCTGGCTGAGCGAGGCGTGCACGTCCACGTTGCCGGCGACCCGACACCGCAGGAGCACCACTCCCGATGACCGAGACCGCCCCTCCGCTGCCCCGCGCGGCCCGCGTCGCGACCTGGATCTTCTTCGTCCTCAACGGTTTCGGCGTGGGTATCTGGCTGGTTCACATCCCCAACGTCGAGCGGGAGACCGGCATCTCACACCCCACACTGGGTGTGCTGCTGCTGGTTCTCGGCGGCGCCGCCTTCGTCGGCATGCAGGTGGCCGGTCCGCTGGTCGACCGAGTCGGCCCGCGCAGGCTGCTACCCGCGGCCGGAGTGCTGATGAGCCTCGCGCTGGTCGGTCCGGGATTCGCCCGATCGTGGTGGACGCTGGGCCTCACCCTGTTGGTGTTCGGCTTCGGCAACGGCGCGGTCGACGTGTCCATGAACGCCCACGCGGTGCTGGTCGAACGCGCCTATCGGCGGCCGATCATGGCGTCGTTCCACGCGATGTGGTCGATCGGCGGCGCCATCGCCGCGCTACTCGGTGCCGTCGTTCTCGGCGCCGGCGTGCCCACCGGGGTGACGCTGAGCTGCTGTGGCGCGTTCGGCGCGATCGCCGCCCTGCTCACCGCCCGGTTCCTGATCGACGGCGACACCGCCGCGTCCCCCGCCCGCACCGCTGCCGAGGCCGATGCGGACGAGCGACGTCCCAGCCCGATGCGGCTGGTCTGGCTGCTTGGTGGTCTCGCCTTCGCGCTGATGCTGTCCGAGGGCGTCGCCAACGACTGGGCCGCCCTGGAACTCAAGGACGTCCTCGGTGCGTCGGCGAGCACGGCGGCCTTCGCGTATGGCTCGTTCGCCACGGCGATGACCGTCGGCCGATTCCTCACCGACCGGGTGGCGGCACTGATCGGCCCGGTCGCGATCGTGCGGTACGGCGCCGGGCTCGCCGCGATCGGTATCGCGACCGCGTCGCTCTCACCATCGGTGCCGGTCGCGCTGGTCGGCTGGGCGGTGTTCGGCCTCGGCTTGTCCGGTGGTGTGCCGCAACTGTTCACGGCGGCCGGGAACGTGGACACCAGGTCGTCCGGTGCGCTGATGGCGCGGGTGGTCGGCCTCGGGTACGTCGGCCTGCTGTCCGGTCCGGCCGTGATCGGCGGCCTGACCCGGTGGATCCCGCTCAACGTGGCGTTCGCCGTGCCGGTGGTCCTGTGCGTGCTGGCCGTGGTCTTCGCGCCGGTGATGACCGGCCGCCGGAGTCCGGTGCCAGTGGCCTGACCCGCCCTGCGCCGGGACGACCCGGCACCGTGGTACTTCGTCACGCCCCGGCCGGTCAGGACGAGTTCTTCACCCTCGTCGATCAGCCGGTGGCCAACCGCACCGAGGCACCGGCGCCGCTCGACGCCGCGGCCCGGAAGCACCGGGTGAACGCTCGACCCACGGGCCGACCGCCCGTGGTACCCGGGGCTCTGGTATGTCCCTAGTGGACGATCGGCTGGGTGTGGTCACGCTCCGGCGACTGCCACGACTCCGGTGAGCGTGCCCACGTACGCGGTCGAACCGGACAGGGTCGGGGACGCGAAGTGCGGCATCGTGCCGACGTCGATCCGGGCTTTGACCTGACCGGTGCGCTGGTCCAGTGCGTAGAGCGTGCCCTTGTCGTAGTCGGCGACCCACACCGCGCCGCCGCCGACCGTCGGCGCACCCTTCGCCTGCACGGGCGCGTGCCAGAGCACGGAGACCTTGCCGTTGCCGTCGATGGAGATGGCCCTCGGGCCGTCGGTGCACGGCAGGTAGGCGATGTCGTCGGCGACCGACGTACCGCCGTAGGACTCGCAGACGGTCGCCTTGGTCACCTCGCCGCCGATGCCGCCGAGTGAGCCCCTGCGCAACACGTAAGCACTGGTGCGCTTGGTGCCGACGTACACCCACTGGCCGAGCAGGGTGGGGTTCGACGAGCCCAGCGACAGGTCGGTCGCGTTGTCGTCGGCCCAGGTGGCGGGCGCGAAGTAGTCGACCCGCTTGAGCGTGGCAGGCGACAGGGCGATGACCGAGTCGCTGCCGTCGTAGGTGGTGGTGGACGAGCCGTTGCCGACCGAGTAGAGCAGCGTGTCGTCGGCGACCGTGCCGCCTGCCGGTCCCCAGATCCCGGCCTGGCGCTTGGTGGGGATCGCGTAGCTCAGCGGGTCGGTGCCGTCGGTGGTGACGGAGACGACCGAGCCGACGTAGTTCGAGCAGTCGCCCGCGAGGGCGCCGTATGCGACGTACACCCGGCCGTTCAGCACGGTCAGCGCACCCCGTTGCTGGTGCGCGATCGGGTCGCCCTTCGGCGGGTCGACCACCTTGCGGACGACGACCTTGCCGGTCACCACGTCGAATCCGTACAGAGTGTGGGTGCCTCCCGGTGTCTCGGCGACCGCGAACACCCGGCCGGTCGGCTGGTCGTAGGCCATGGTGCCGGTGATGCCGAGCGGGCTGATGTCACCGCAGGGCAGTTGAGCCTTGGGCTGGGGTGTGCCGACGTTGGTCTTCCAGCGCACCTCGCCGCCGCCCTGGTCCAGCGCGTAGACGGTGTCGTTCTCGGTCGCCGCGAGGATCATGTCGCCGACGGCCAGCGGCTGGCCGTACACGGCACCGTCCAATGTGGTCTGCCAGGCACGCTGCAGACTGCCGCTGACCGGCGCGAGGCCCGCCGCCAGCCCGGTGCGGGCGTTGTCGCGGTGATAGGTGGGCCAGTCCGCCGTCGGTGCCGTGGCCGAGGGTGAACTCGCCGGCGACGGGACGATCGGCGATAGCGGCGGCGATGTGGGCAGGCTACTGGCACAGGCGGCCACGAGGCCCCCGGTCAGCGCCACCGCCGTCAGCAGTCGCACAGTTCGCATCTTCGTCACCGCCGCCTGTTCGGGTGCCCTGTTGTGCTCGTCGACCATAGCGAGGATCCGCGACACACCGCTGACCGTTCTAGGGTTGGTGCGTGGCGATCATGGTGGTGGGTGCGGGTATCGCGGGCATGGCCTGTGCGCGGGCGTTGCGGGCGGGCGGCGCGGACGTGCTGGTGGTCGACCGCGCGCGGGCGGTGGGTGGCCGGATGGCGACCAGGCGCCTGGGCAAGGCTCGCCGGCCGGTGGACCTGGGCGCGGCTTACTTCACCGTCGACGACGACGGGTTCCAGGCCGTGGTGGACGGCTGGCGGGCGCGTGGCCTGGCCCTGCCCTGGACCGACACTCTCGCGGTGTTCGACGCCGACGGCCGCCACTCGACGTCCGGGCCGATGCGCTGGGCCGCCCCGGGTGGGCTGCGGTCGCTCGTCGCGGACCTGGCCGACGGTCTGGACGTCACGCTGGAGCACCCGGTGACCGAGGTCGGTCCCGGCCCGATGGTGGCAGGCCGCCGCTACGACGCCGTTGTCCTGGCGATGCCCGACCCGCAGGCGGCCCGCGTGCTCCCACCGGACTCGCCAACGCTCGGGCTGCTCACCGGCTCCGCCGAGGTGACCTGGTCACCGGTGATCGCCGTGGCTGCCGAGTTCCCGGCCCGCACCTGGCCGGACTTCGACGCCGCGTTCGTCAACGGCCACGGCGTGCTGTCCATCGTGGCCGACGACGGCGCCCGGCGTGGCGACGGCGCCCCCGTGCTCGTCGCCCACACGACCGCCGCCACCGCCCGCGCGCACGACGCCGACCCCGACGGCGCGATCGCTCCCGCGCTGGCCGCCGTGCGTGACCTGCTGGGAGTGACGGACCGCCCGGTGTGGACCCACGCCCACCGATGGCGGCTCGCGCAGCCCGACCGGCATCGGGACACCCCGTGCCACCTGGGCACCGACCGCATCGGACTGGCCGGGGACGTCTGGGGCCGCCCGAGGGTGCAGACGGCCTGGCGGTCGGGCACCGCGCTGGCGGCGGAGCTGTTGCGATCCGGGGTTTGACTCTCCCGTCAGGGGAGGGGTGACGGTGGGCATTGTCAGCGGATGCCACACCGAAAGGCCACACCATGACCACGCAGCTCACCTTGGACCCGGTCGTCGCCGAGCACATCGCGGCCGTCAACAGCTTCGACGTGGACGCCATCGTGGCCACGTTCGCCGAGAACGCCCTGGTCAACGATGCCGCGCGCGAGTTCTGGGGCAAGGACCACATCCGCGGTTGGGTCGCCAGGGAAATGACCGGGGACCACGTCACGGTGGAGCCCGTCGAGGTCGTCGACAACGCCGGCATGTACGCGGTCCGGTGCAAGTTCGACGGCGACTACGACAAGACCAACCTGCCCGACCCACTGATCATGACCAACTACTTCCGCGTCGAGGGCGGCAAGATCGTCACCCTGTTCGTCGTCAAGAACACCGAACCGAGCTACTGACCGCGCACCAGCCCCGCGACGGACGGCTCTGCGGCCGCGATCCTTGGCGCGACCTTGCCGCCCATGCTGTGGCCGAGCAGGAAGACCCGCGCCGGATCCACGGTCCGCTGCTGCCGGAGCAGGCGGACGGCGGCGATCGCAGGCGGCAGGTACTCGTCGGTCATGGTGCGGCTGGGCGTCAGCTTGTCGAAGCGCGCCACCGCCACGCCGCGGCTCGCCAGGCCCCAGGCCAGGTCCTTGAGCGGCTTGTTCGGCCCGCTCGTCTCGTCCCGATCGAACGGGCCGCCACCACTGAGCAGCACCACGGCAGGCCGTGGGCCGCGCCCGCGCGGCATGGTCATCGTGCCCGGCTCGGGGAGCGTGAACTCGTGCTCAGTGAACTGTTTCGGGGTCGCGTAGGGCGGTGGCGTCCAGGACGTGCCCGCTGCGGACTCGAGTCGCAGTCCGGTCAGCAGGCCCGCGTCGTCGATCGACATGATGACGGTGAGACCGCCGCGCTCACACGTCACCGGGACGCGCACCCGCTGCCCGGCCGGGGTCGGCTGCCCGATGGCGGACACCGGACCGTGCTTGGTCAGCTCGGCCGTCCAGGCGATCCGCACCGTGTCCGCGGACACGGCCGCTCGCAGCGGTGCGGCGAACAGTTCCGCCAGCTCAGCGAAGCGCTCGTCCCGCAGCCACTCGGCGACCGCCTTCGGGTCCGCCACCTTTCTCGTCATTTGCGAACGGTAGCATCCCGTGAGATCATTAGCGGGTGGACGCGTTGGAGTTGTTGGCACACCCCGTTCGACTGCGGGTGGTGCACGCGCTGCGCGGCGGCCGGATGCTCACCACGGCCCAGCTGTGCGAGCGGATCCAGGACGTCTCGAAGGCCACGGTCTACCGGCACGTCGACCTGCTCGTCGCGGGCGGCATCCTCGAAGTGGCCGACGAGCGGCGGGTGCGTGGTGCCGTGGAGCGGAGGTTCCGGCTGCGACAGGACCGCGCGGTCATCGACGCGGACGCCATGCGGTCGCTGTCCCTCGACGGCCACCGGCGCGCCTTCGCGACAGCGGTGGCCGCGCTCGTCGCCGAGTTCGACGGCTACCTGGCCCGGGACAACGCCGACCCGGTGGCCGACCTCGTCGGCTACCGGCAGCACGCGATCTGGCTGAGCCCGGACGAACTCCAGGACCTGATCGGCGAGCTGCGCGCCGCGATCGCACCCCGGCTGGCCAGCGAACCGGCACCGGATCGTGCCCAGTATCTGTTGAGCCCGATCATGTTCCCGATCGAAGAACCGTCCGCCGACCCGGAAACCGAGTGACGTCGGCGCGAGACAAGGAGACGACATGCGCGTTGTCATCACCGGCGGGGCAGGGTTTCTCGGCACGCTGCTGGCCCAGCGCCTGCTCGCCGGGCCCGTCGCGATCGGTGGCGCCGAGCCGGTCGACGTGACCGAGCTGGTGCTGCTCGACCTCGTCGCGCCGGCCCTGACCGACCGCCGGGTGCGGGCCGTGGTGGGCGAACTCGCGACGGTGCTGTCCGAGCTGGACGGCGCCGACGTCGTCTTCCACCTGGCGGCCGTCGTGAGCGGCGCGGCCGAGGCGGACTTCGACCTCGGCATGCGGACCAACGTCGACGGGACGCGGGCGGTACTGGAACGGTCGCGCCGACAGGACACGCCTCCGGTGCTGGTCTTCGCCAGCTCGCTCGCCGTGTTCGGCAGCGACCCGGCGCTCGGGCCGATCGGTACCGTCGACGACGACACGCTGCCGCGCCCGCAGGCCAGCTACGGCAGCCAGAAGTTCATCGGCGAGCAACTCGTCGCCGACTACACCCGCAAGGGGTTCGTACGTGGGCGTTCCGTGCGGCTGATGACCGTGTCCGTGCGACCGGGCAGGCCGAACGCGGCCGCGTCGGGCTTTCTGTCCGGGATCATCCGCGAACCGCTGGCCGGGCAGCGCGCGAGCTGCCCGGTGCCGCCGGACACACCCGTCGCGCTGTCGTCGCCCCGCCGGACGCTGGACGGCATCGTGTGCGCGGCGACGGTCGACGACGCGACGTGGGGGAGCCGGACCGCGATGAACCTGCCTGCCCTCACCACGACACCGCGGGAGATGGCCGCGGCCCTGGACCGGGTCGCGAGGCCCGGCACGAGCGACCTGATCGACTGGGCCGACGACCCGGCCATCGGCACGATCGTGCGCAGCTGGCCCGCCAGGCTCGTCACACCGCGCGCGCAGCGGCTTGGCCTGACCGCCGAGACCTCGTTCGACGACATCGTGCGTGAGTACGTCGACACCGCGGGAATCGTTGCGGGGAAAGAGTAATCGACCGTCCGATATGGACGAACGTCACAACACGTGCGAAACCTGGTGGGCGACCCCGCCGTCGACCACACAGCCCGAGCCGACGCGGACGACGTCGTTGAGCCACGCGTACCGCTCGGCACCGGTTTCGAGCAGCCGCGTCCGGAAGTAGTAGCGCTGGCGGCGCCCGAGGACCGGCGTGCCCTCATCGCCACGCAGCTGCGGCACGCCGGCAAGGTTAGCCTCACCGTGGCCGGGTTTCTCTTTCCGGCCGGAAGATCCTCAAGCGCCACAGTGGTTTCGCGTCGAGTATGGAAACCGATCCATGGGTCACAGTGCAATCTCCGGGCGGGGGTTCGGCCGTACCCACTGGGAGCCACCAACTGAGGAGGCTGGAATGGCGAAGAAATTGCGTTACACGTTGTCGGCCGTTGCCGGTTTGGCTGCCGCGGGCGCCGTGTTGGCCGCCTGCGGTACGAGTACCACGGCGACGGGGAGCAGCACGCCGGCGAGCGGTGATGCCGTCACCACGAGCACGGTGTCGGGCATCGGGACGGTCCTGACGAACTCCGCGGGCATGACCCTCTACTTCACCGATCAGGATCACGGCGCCACGGTCAGCTGCACCGGCGCCTGTACGGGCGTCTGGTTGCCCGCGCTGACCTCGGGCACCACCGCTCCCAGCGGATCCGCTGCCGGCGTGACGGTCGTCAAGCGCTCGGACGACGGCAAGGAGCAGCTCGCGTATCAGGGCAAGCCGCTGTACGAGTTCAAGGCGGACCAGATGGCGGGCCAGGTCACCGGTAATGGCGCGCACGACCAGTTCGGCGGCACGGCGTTCACGTGGCACGCCGCCGTGGTCGCGGGTACGGCCGCACCGGCGACGTCCGGTGCCAGCGGCGGTGCGGGCAGCATTCCTGGTTACTGAGGAACGATTCCGACCCGCTGCCGCGAGGATCCCCAGCTCGTCGAGGTAGCCGGACAGCGCGAACAGCCCACGGACCCCGGTCCGAAGCGCTCCGGGTACCTCGGCCGCGACGGCTTCGCCTGCCCGGGTGCCCGGTGTCACCGACGGCCGTCGCCGGGTCGTTAGACTGGCCGCGATGGTTACCGAATCCGCAGGTCAGTACGCCACCGCCGGCACCCGCGCCGCCGTGTTCGCCTACGTCGGCTACGACGTCGACCCGGCCGCTGGGCGGCTGGTCTGCCGCTACCGGCTCGACGGCACGGACTTCCGCGAGGAGTTCACGTTCCCGGCCGGTGGCGACTGGGCCCAGCCCGCCGCCGACGCCGCGGCCCGGCTGCTGTTCCTGCTGGCGGGCGTCTCGTACTACAAGGCGGGCGCGCCGCCGGTGATCGACCTCGGCACGACCGCGGTGACCGACCGTGAGCGCGCGTTCCTGCGCGAGTTCTACCTGGAAGGTCTCGGCGAGTTCGCCTACCACCTGCGGCTGGACCTGTCCGACCTGGCGATCGTCGGTCCCCGGCTGGAGCGCGAGGCCCCCGTTCGCTACGACGCGGTGCCCGGCAGGCCGCTGGTGCCCTTCGGTGGCGGTATGGACTCCATCGTCAGCGTGGAGTTGCTGCGGCCGCGCGTCGAGGATCCCGCGCTGTTCGTGGTGAACCGGCCCGGCGACCGGTTCGCCGCGATCGAGGAGGCCGCCGAGGTCACCGGCTGGCCCGTGGTCCGCGCGGAGCGGCTGTTCGACCCGCTCCTGCTGCGCTCGGCCGAGCTGGGCTACCTCAACGGCCACGTGCCCATCACCGGCATCATCTCCGCGGTCGCGGTGCTCACCGCCGTGCTCGACCACCGCGACGCCGTCGTGATGTCCAACGAGTGGTCGGCGTCGTCGGGCACGTTGGAGATCGACGGGCGCAGCCTCAACCACCAGTACTCCAAGAGCGAGGCGTTCGAGGCCGGGCTGCGCGCGGTGCTGGCCGAGACGTTCGACCACGGACCCGAGTACTTCTCGTTGCTGCGGGCGTTCAGCGAGTTGTGGATCGCGAACGAGCTGAGCGGGCATCCGCGTTACCTCGATCACTTCCGCAGCTGCAACAAGGCCTTCTACACCGACCCGGCGAAGCGCTGGGACCACTGGTGCGGCCAGTGCGACAAGTGCTGCTTCATCGACCTGATCCTGTCGCCGTTCGTCGCCGAGGCGGACCTGCGGCGCGTGTTCGGCGGGCGCGAGCCGCTGGCCGACCCCGAGCTGCTGCCCGACCTTCCGGGCGCTGGTCGACCTCGTCGCGAACAGCAAGCCGTGGGAGTGCGTGGGTGACGTGAACGAGTGCCGGGTCGCCGCGGGCCTGGCCGCCGCCCGTGCGGACCGAGCGGGTTCGCCCGTCCTCGCCGTGCTGACGGCGGAGCTGAAGGCGCTGCCGGACGCACCGGCGCCCGCCGACCTGATGCGGCCGCTGGGCAGGCACTTCGTGGGGGAGCGGTATGCGCCCGACGCTCTGTTGGGCTGACCTGGCCGGCCGCTCGGTCGGCATCTACGGGCTGGGCCGCGAGGGCGAGGCGAACCTGCGCGCGTGCCTCGGACTGGGCCTGGACCCGGTGCTGGTGGACGACTCCGGTGCCCGGACCGAGGTCGACGGCAGGCCGCTGCTGCGCACCGACGACGGTGGCCTCGAGGCGCTCGCCGCGTGCGACGTGGTCATCAAGTCGCCCGGCATCTCCCGCTACGGCGAGCACGTCGTGCTGTTGCGGGACAAGGGCATCCCCGTGGTCGGCGGCCTGGGTCTGTGGTTGCAGGGGACCGATCGGACCAGGGTGGTCTGCTTCACCGGGACCAAGGGCAAGAGCACCACGACGGCGATCGCCGCCCACCTGCTGACCGGGCTGGGTCACCGCGCACTGGTCGGCGGGAACATCGGTGTGCCGCCGTACGACCCGCTGCTGGGCGGTGAGGATCCCGAGTACTGGGTCATCGAGGTGTCCAGCTACCAGGCCACCGACCTGGCCAGCACGCCACCGGTGTGCGGCGTGACGTCGCTGGACCCGGACCATCTGCCGTGGCACCGCGGCGACGCCGAGACCTACTTCCGGGACAAGCTGTCCGCCACGTCGCAACCCGGCGCGGACCTCACCGTCGCCAACGGGGACAGCGAACGCATCCGGGCCCGCCGCGAGCTGCTCGGCCCGCGGGTGGCATGGGTGCACGCCGACGACGACCCGGCAGCCGACTGGATGGCGCCGCTGGGCCTGCTCGGTACGCACAACCGCCGCAACGCCCTGATCGCCCGAGCGACCCTGCGCGCGCTCGGTGTGCCCGAGGCGGCCGACGACGACGCGATGCGGGCCGCCGCCGCCGGGTTCGCCCCGCTGGCGAACCGGCTGCAACTGATCGGCTCGGTGGGTGACGTGCTGTTCGTGGACGACAGCCTGTCCACCAACGTGCTGCCGACGCTGGCCGCGGTGGAGGCGTTCCCGGACCGCCGGATCGCGCTCATCGTGGGCGGCCAGGACAGGGGCATCGACTACCGCCCGCTCGCCGAGGGCCTGCGCCAGCGCGCCGCCGAACTGCTGCTGATCACGGTGCCGGACAACGGCCCGAAGATCCATCGCGAGGTGACCGAGACCGGCGCCGGGCCTCGGGTGACCGTCACCGAGGCCACCGACCTCGCCGCCGCCGTCGCGGACGGGTACCGCTGGGCGCGGCCGGACGGCGTGGTGCTGCTGTCACCCGCCGCGGCCAGCTTCGGCCGATTCCGTGACTACCGGGAACGCGGCGAGGCCTTCGCCGCCGCGATGCGCTCACTGGCCTGATCGGTCCGCAGACCGTCGCATGAGGACTGGCTCCGGTTCGTTCGGGCGAACCCGGTGTCCCGGCGCCACGGAGCTCACCCAGACGGTCGCGCACGGTGACCGGCGGCCTCGGCCCGACGGGGACCGTCGCTTCAGGACTTGAGTTCGCCGATATCCGGCAAAGGCGGTGTACCGCCCGCGGGTGTCACCTGACCGGCGCAATCGGGGTTACCGGCCAGGCTCTGTTCACATGAAGTTCGGCCTGCTGCCATCGGTACGGTCAAGACGCGTGGTGAACTTCTCCCGGTCTCAGGCAATGTGCTTGAGCCACAAGGATTGCGAGTCGGGGCATCGTGATCGGAGTGCGTCGCATGGCCGATGTCCGGTTCCTGATCCTCGTCGGACCACCGTCTCTCGACCCGTCCAGGATGGGTTTCCCGCCTGCCGAGTCACCGAGTTCGCTCGACGTCACCCCAGCCGCCGCGGTACCCGCGGCCGGCCGGGACCGCCGGGCGGGGGTCCGCCGAAGACCGGGGACAGCAAGCGAGTTCACAGGTTGGTACGCCTGGCGGCTGATGGCCAGCAACAACCGCCGCCTGGCCAGAAGTCTCAGTAGTTTCAGCACTCGCCCGTTCGCCGTCGACGCCATCACCCGGCTGCGAACCGAGCTCGAAGACCTCCAGTCCTACGTGCTGACCGATCCGCGCAACGGCAGCTGGGGCTGGCGCGCGGAGCTGGCCGGCGTCCCCGTGGCGGTCTGCCCCCATTGGTACGAAAGGGAACGGGACTGCCGCACCGGCTTCCGCAGGTTCGTCGAGGCGGCGCACCGCGCGCAGGTGGCCGATGGCGGCACCGTACTTCGCGGGGCCCGGGCGCCCGTCTTGACCACCTTCGACATCGAGAGGCCAAGGCGATGGCCGGACAACTGACACGCCCGGGACCGCTTCCCCCGCAGCCCCAACAGCGCCGGTCGATCAAGTCGAAGGCGGGCCCGGCGGACCTGCTGTTCCGCGGTGTCGCGCGGTCGGGTGGCGGCCTGGTGCTCGCCATCATGGTGCTGGTCGGGACCTTTCTCGCCTACCGGGCCTGGACCGCGCTGCACAAGGCGGGCTGGTCGTTCCTGACCACCCAGGACTGGAACCCGGACGGCGGCGGCTTCGGCATCGCCGCCGTCATCGTCGGGACCGTGCTGATCGCGATCGTCGCGATCGTCGTCGCGGTGCCGCTGGCCGTGGGTACCGCGCTCTACATCTCCGAGTACGCGCCGCGACGCATCCGGCGCGGCCTGATCAGCGTGGTCGACCTGATGGCCGCGGTGCCGATCGGTCGTCTACGGGCTGTGGGGCGCGTTCTTCCTGCAGTATCACGTGATCGGCCTGTCCAAGTGGATCACCGACTGGTTCGGCTGGATCCCGGTCTTCCAGGTCGACGGCGTCACACCGCACGACCCGCTGACGACCCAGACCGTGTACACGTCCTCGACGTTCATCGCGGGCATCGTGGTCGCGCTGATGGTCGCGCCGATCGCGTGCTCGATCATGCGCGAGGCGTTCGGCCAGGCGCCCGCCGGGTGAGCGCGAAGGCGCGTACGCCCTCGGCGCGACGCGGTGGGGGATGATCCGCTCGGTCGTGCTGCCCTTCGGCCGGGGCGCGATGATCGGCGGCACCATGCTCGGCCTCGGCCGAGCACTCGGCGAGACGATCGCCGTGGTGATGATCATTTCGCCGGTGTTCAAGATCCAGCCGCACATCCTGCAGAACGGCACCAGTTCGGTGTCCTCGCTGATCGCGCTGCGCTACGGCGAGGCGAGCCCGTTCGGCATCAGCGCGCTGATGGCCGCCGGGCTGGCGCTGTTCGCGTTGACCCTGCTGGTCAACTTCGCCGCCGCCTCGGTGGTGGCCCGCTCGCGCTCCGGCGCGGTGAGTGAGGTCTGACGGGATGACGACGCTGGACAGCACACCGAAGACCGCCGAGCCCAGCAGCGACGAGAAGTCGCGGACCACGCGTCGCACCACCGACGACCACACTGCCCGACCGCGGTCTGCCGCACGACGAGCAAGCTCGCCGCAGGCTCGGCGGCATCCGCGGCACCGACGTGCTCGCGCTGATCGGCGCGCTGGCCGCGTCCCTCACCACGACTGGTCTGCTGTGGACACAGCTCTCGCCGTTCACCGGGGTGCTCGGCTACGTGGTGACGAGCTGGTTCCTGTTCGTGCTCTACTACGCGATCCTCGTCTCGTTCGACGAGAGCCGCCCGATGATGTGGGACCGCGTCGCGTCGGCCGTCGTGCACTCGCTGGGCGTGGTGCTGCTCGCCGCGCTGATCTTCGTCATCGTCTACACGTTCGTCCGCGGCTGGACAGCGCTGATCCACCGCAACTTCTACACCCAGGACCTGCGGTCGACGGGCCCGCTCGACCCGCTCACCAAGGGCGGCGTCGCTGCACGCGATCGTCGGCACCCTGATCGAGGTCGGCATCGCGCTGGCTGATCGCGGTGCCGCTGGGCCTGCTCGGGGCGGTCTTCCTGCACGAGGTGCCCGGACCGTTCAGCCGGTTCGTCCGCATGGTGGTCGACGCGATGACCGCGCTGCCGGACATCGTGGCCGGGCTGTTCATCTTCGCCACCCTGATCCTGATCCTCGGCCTGCAGTTCTCCGGTTTCGCCGCGGCGTGCGCGCTGGCCGTGACGGTCCTGCCGATCATCATCCGCGCCGGTGACGTCGTGCTGCGGCTCGTGCCGGGCGGCCTGACCGAGGCGTCCTACGCGCTGGGTGCCGGCCAATGGCGCACGGTCTGGCACGTCCTGCTGCCGACGGCACGATCCGGCCTGGTGACCGCCGTCATCCTCGGCGCCGCACGGGCCATCGGTGAGACCAGCCCGGTCCTGCTCACCGCGGGATTCGCCACGCACCTGAACTTCGATCCGCTGCACGGTCCGATGATGTCCCTGCCGCTGGTGGCCTACGAGGCGGTGCAGTCGCCGGAACCGGCGATGATCGCCCGCGGCTTCGGCGCCGCCGCCGCGCTGCTGGTCCTGGTGCTCGTGCTGTTCGCGATCGCCCGGATCATCGGCGGCCGCGGCGCCGGCCAGCTCAGCAGGGCCCAGGAACGCCGCCGCGCCGGCGCATCCGGTCGTGACAAGGCCCGATTCATCGCACGCGGGCGATCCACCGTCCAGCACGACGACCACGAGTACGGCTACCACCATCGGGGAGAAGTTTCGTCATGACTGGCCACCGCCACTCGACCACCCGCGGGCGGCGCTGGATCGCGCTCGCCGCGGTCCTCGTCACCGCGGCCATCGGCATGCCGATCGCGGCGCAACCCGCCGCGGCGGCCCAGAGCTACGTGGACATCGACGGTGCAGGGTCGACCTGGTCGCAGAACGCGATCAACGCCTGGGTGGGTAACGTCGCCCAGTTCGGGATGACCGTCAACTATGCGGGCAAAGGCTCCACGACCGGACGCAACGACTACAAGCAGAGTGCCACCGACTGGGCGGCCTCGGACATCCCGTACGGCGTGCCGGACGGCAATAACCCCGACCCGCCGCCGAGTCGCGCCTTCGTGTACATGCCGGACACCGCAGGCGGCACCACGTTCATGTACAACCTGAAGATCGGCACCCAGCGGGTCACGAACCTGCGGTTGTCCGGTCCGGTGCTAGCCGGCATCTTCACCGGCACGATCACCAACTGGGACGACCCGCGGATCAAGAAGGACAACCCGGGGCTGAACCTGCCGAAGATCGCGATCGTGCCGGTGGTCCGGTCGGACGGCTCGGGTGCGACCGCACAGTTCACCCAATGGATGCTGGCCACCCAGAGGTCCGCCTGGACCACGTACTGCGCCAAGGTCGGCCGCAGTCCGTGCACCCAGACCTCGGCCTATCCGGTGCTGTCCGACACGCGCATGACCGCCCTGTCCGGCGACCTCGGCGTCTCAGGTTACGTCAGCCAGGCGGGGAACAACGGCTCGATCGGCTACGTCGAGTACTCCTACGCGATCCTGACCGGGTTCCCGGTGGCGAAGGTGCTCAACTCGGCCGGTTTCTACACGGAGCCGACCGCCGGGCATGTCGCGGTGTCGCTGCTCGCCGCCAAGATCAACTCGGACCAGAACAACCCGGACGTCTACCTGACGCAGGATCTCTCGGGGGTCTACACGAACAAGGACCCGCGGACCTACCCGCTGTCCAGCTATTCCTATCTCATCCTGCCGACGGCGGTGGAGGACGGGTTCACCACAGCCAAGGGCTTCACGCTGGGTGACTTCGGCAAGTACCTGCTGTGCCAGGGACAGAACCAGGTCGACTCGCTTGGCTACTCCGCACTCCCGATCAACCTCGTGGAGGCGGGCTTCGACCAGCTGCGCAAGATTCCCGGCGCGAGCATCCCCGATGTGCCCATTCAGAGCTGCAACAATCCCACGTTCAGCACCAATGGCACGAACAAGCTGGCGACGACCGACCCGTTCCCACCCGCGTGCGACCGCGAAGGCCCGACCCAGTGCACAACGGGCACCGGGGGCGCCACGAAGGTCTCGACGCCGGTCAGCCCGAACGCGCGAGGCACCGGCGACACCGGCAGCGGTGGCGCGGGCGGGGCGCAGAACGCGGCCAACGGCAAGACCGCCGCCAAGACCACCGGTCCGGCCGGCACGATCGCGGCAGGCGGCCAGAGCACCGCGAACTGCGACCCGGACAGCCAGACCTGCGACGCGGCGGGCGCCTCGGTCGACGACGCGAGTCAGCTGACCGCGACGCCGATCTCGACGGCAGCCGGTCTCGGCGACGGCATGGAGGTGGCGCTGATGGTGCTGGCCGCCGCCCTGCTGGTCGGACTCGGTCTCGCCCCACCGCTGATCATCCAGGCGACCCGCAGGCGCAACCGGGGCGGGGGCGACCAGTGAAACGGCACGTCCGCCGCAACCGATGGACGAGACTGGTCGCCGTGCTGGCCGCGGTGGCACTGACCGGTTTCGGGCCTGCCGTTGGCACGGCGAGCGCGGCGACGCCGACCGGTCCCGACCAGATCACCGGCAACGGCGACACCAGCTCGGCGGTCACGGCGTCCTGGTCACAGGGACTCCTCGGCGCGGACAACACTTCCGTGGTCGCGCCGCGCGACCCGAACAGCCCGTTGTCGTTCATGGCTCCGGAATTCCAGCACATCAAGGTCACCGTCGGCCAGACGGAGAACCTGGTGCACCAGGCGATCGACGTCACGTGGAGCGGTTTCAACAGCCCGCCCGACTCGGCTGGTGCGGGCGCGGACTTCTTCCAGGTGATGCAGTGCTGGGGTGACGACAACACCGGGCCCTCGCCGGAGAACTGCGAGTTCGGCACCCCGGCGAACCTGTTGCCGACCCCGCTGGGCGCCGTGGCGGCTGTCGCGGGTGGCCGCGAGGGCAGTACCTGCGACGCGGGTTCGACGCCGAGCACGACGAACCCGCCGGACGGTTCGACCGGCTGCGACCCGCTGGAGACCGATCCGGCTCACCAGGAGGTCGGCGCGCCAGGCAGTTTCTACGTGCCGTTCCACCCGGCGGGTAACGACCAGATCATCGGCCCGGTGCCCGGCGGCACCGGCCAGCTGAGCCAGTTCTTCAGCCAGCTCAACACGAACGAGGTGCAGTACGCGCCGACCAATGCCGACGGCACGGGTCAGCTGTTCTTCGAGGCGTTGACCGGCACGCAGGCATCGGGTCTCGGCTGCGGTGACGTCGTGGCGGGAGGCCAGGCCAGGGACTGCTGGCTGGTGCTCGTGCCACGAGGCCAGTTCAACGCGAACGGCTTCCCGCTGACCGGCGCAGGCCCACTCGGCTGGCCGCGGGAGTCGCCACTGGGTGCGTCCGCCTGGGCGCAGCGGATCCAGATCCACCTCGGCTTCGCACCGATCGCGTCGAACTGCCCGATCGGCTCGGTCGACGAGACCCAGACAGTCGGCACCGAACTGGTGGAGCACGCGATGTTCTCCTGGCAGCTGGCGCTGAACGCGGCAGCCGACTGCAAGGTGGTCTACGGCTACGCGATCAATCCGGAGTCCGAGGTCACGCAGCAGCTCTCGGCGTCCGACAACGCGGCCGGTCTCGGATTCACGACGATCCCGATCGGTAGCGAAATCGCGCGCGGTCAGGGCCCGCCAGGTCAGAAACCACCAGCCGTGGTGTACGCGCCCGTGGCCGTGTCGGCGATGACGCTGGGCTTCAACATCAACCTGCCGAGCACGGGTGGTGAGGACCTGACGCCGATCAAGCTCACCCCCCGATTGCTGGCCAAGGCACTCACCCAGACCTACAAATGGGATCTGCCCGACTTCTTCCCGTCCGATGGAGCGCAGGGCCCGGCGTGGGCTCAGCAGAACCCGTTGAGCATCGTGCAGGATCCCGAATTCGAGAAACTGAATCCGCAGGTCTCGTTCGGCGGTGTGGCCGGCTCGCTCGCCCCACTGCTGACCGTGGATCATTCCGCGGTCAACCAACAGGTCTGGCAGTGGATTCTGGCGGACCCCGCGGCGAAGAAATGGCTGGCCGGCACGCCCGACGAAAACGGCATCACGCCCGATCCGGAGTATCACAACTCGGTCCTGAACGTGAGCACGTCGCTGCAGGATTCCTATCCGAGGGCCGACACGACCAAGTTCAGCGAAGGTAAGTCGCCCGCCAGTGGCAAGGACGAGCTGCGCGGATCGCTGGATCTGTTGCCCTACGTCAACAACCTGCAGGACGGCGCGAGCCGAGTCCGGGCGGGCAGCGATCCGCTCACGCCGGGCTGGAGTGACGCCAACATCGCGCCGGACACCAGTTCCGGCTGGTGGAACAGTGCCACCCTGGAAGGCCCCGGCAGCCAGATGATGTGGGCGATCACGGACTCGGCCGACCTGGCCGACTACGGTCTGGTGCCCGCGCAGCTGTGCGACGCGGACGGCCAGAACTGCGTGTCGCCGACGACGGCGTCGCTCACGGCGGCACTGGCGAGCGCGAAGCCGGACAGCAGCGGCCTGCTGCAGGTGAACCCGGCGACCGTGGGCAAGGGCGCCTACCCGCTGGTGGACGTGACCTACGCGGCCGTCCGGGCCAACCAGCCGACGGCGACTCTGCACAACTACGCCGACCTGATCGCGTTCGCCGCCGGGCAGGGCCAGGATCCTGGTGTCGACCCGGGACAGCTGCCCGGCGGCTACCTGCCGTTGCCCACGTCGTTGCGGCAGCAGGCGATGTGCGCGGTGACTGTGCTCAACGGCGGCCAGTGCGGGCCGGGCCACCCGAGTGGCAACACACCGCCCGGCGGCCTCAACAGCAGCCTGCCGCCAGGTGGCGGCGTGCCGCTGGCGGACACGTCCGGCGCGAACCTGGCAGGCGGTGGCAACACGAGTCCCGCCGTGGCCAAGGGCAAGCCTGGTTCGGCCAGTACGGCGCAACTGCCTGCCACGCTGACCAGGGCCACGCCCGCCCAACTGCCGGGCGCGGTCCGGTGGGTGCTGGTCGTGGTCATGATCGTCGGCGCGGCCGGTGCCCTGGGCGGTGGCCTGCTGCGCTGGACGAACCTGTGGCCGGCACTCGCGGGACGGTTGCGCCGATGACATCCGATCGGACAGCCGTGACCATCGTTCCGGAAAACCGCTTCGTTACGTCATTCCAGAGAGATTTCGGCTCGAATCGGCGGCCATCTCGGGCTCAGGTCGCCGTCATTCCTTCTTAATGTTGGCGTGCATTCGAGTACCGCTTTCCGACATCGAACTCCAGTGGTGACCGTACGCGGCACCGGATGACGATGAACGCGACTCGCTCAGCCGGTGGGCGGGCCAGAGACTTGTGGTCTGGAGAAGGAATACCAGATGAGAAAAATCCGAAACCTGAGTTCGAGCCTGAAGCGGATCCCGGTCGCGCTCGGCGTGGTCGGCGGTGTCGCCGCGCTCGCCATCGGTCTCGCCGGCCCGGCGAACGCCGACCCGGGCACCACGTTCGTCGCGGTCGGTTCGGACACCGTGCAGGACGTCGAGAACCAGTTCGCCGCCGACTTCGGCAACGGCCAGCTCGGCTCGTGGGACGCGGTGAACCCTGCCACGCCCGCCGCCACCCACGACGAGATCAACCCGCGGCCGGGGTGCAGCATGACGCGCCCGAACGGCTCCGGCGAGGGCCTGAACGCGCTGCGCAAGTCCATCAATCCGGCCACCGTCGCCGCCCAGCTGGCCGACGCGCCGGAGCCGGGCTGCGTGGACATCGCCCGCTCCTCCAGCGGCCCCGGTGCCAACCAGAGCAACACCGGTGCCCTGGCCTACATCCCGTTCGCGCTGGACGCCGTCGCCACCGCGACCGGTCCCGCCACCGCCATCGGCGGCGCGAAGGCCACGAACATCAAGAACGCCGACAGCTTCTCGCTCGGCACCCTGACCTCCCCCGGTGACCTGATCAAGCTGTACCGCGACTGCGCGACCGTCACGGTCGGCACGACCACGTACAACCCGAACACGGCCGCCGCCGGCCAGCAGCAGATCGACCTGTACGTACCGCAGGCCGGTTCGGGCACCCGGAGCTTCTGGGCCGCGACGCTGGGCTTCAACCCCACCACGCTGCCCGCCTGCGTGCACGACCACTCGGTCGTCGACAACAGCGCGGTCGAGGAGCACGACGGCACCGCCTACGCCAACGACCCCAACGGTTTCGGTCCGTTCTCCATCGCCCAGTTCATCGCGCAGGGCAACGGCCACAACGACCGTCGGCACAACGCGGCGATCCACAGCCTGGAGAAGACCCCCAACACGGCGGCGATCGCGCCGGAGGTGGGCGGCGCGCTGAACGTCGCGTACCCGATCACCCGTGAGGTCTACAACATCGTCCAGGACAGCCGGGTCACCCCGGGCAACCCGGCGTTCAGCCAGGCCCTGTCGAACCTCCTGGTCGGCCCGAACTCCTCGGTCTGCCAGGACTCCTTCACGCTGACCGACTTCGGCTTCGCGTCGCTGGCCGGCAGTCCGCTGGGCCACACCTGCGGCCAGGTGGCCAACGACCTGCGCGCCTTCGACCCGACGACCAACCCCGTCTAAGAGCTGCTAACACAAAAACTGTTCGGCTCGCGTCGCCCAGGCACGCCAGCTGCGGCGTTGTCGTCGGCCCCGGTACAACAGCGGTACCGGGGCCTCCTCCGCCTTGCAGCCGGCGCACCTGGACGCCGCTCCCTGATCGAACGCCATCGTGTTAGCAGCTCTAAAAGGGGCACTGCCGTCCCAGGGGGCACTACCCCACCGTGCTCGGTGCCTGCCCGGACCCGACCGTCCGAGCAGGCACCGGGCCGGCCGGCTAGCGCAGCCGGACCAGCACAACACACACAGAAGAGATGAGGGTACTCCTCCATGAAGATCACCAGACCGAGACTGAAGCGCTCGGCGGCGCTGGCGGGGATCGTCGGTGCGTCCGTCACGGCCGCGCTGCTCGTGCCCGGAATGGCACAGGCGGCCGGCGGCGTCGGTTCCGAGCCGGGCAACCTGGCGTTCACCCCGGCCAGCGGCCCGACCAGCACGAAGCCGACCTGGGCGACCACCGACGGCTGCCCCACGGGCTTCCAGTCGTCCGCGGTGCTGCGCATCGTCGAAGACGGTGGCGCGACGAGCAACTTCTCCGTCGCGCTGAACGCGGCTCAGTTCGACCTGAGCAAGAGCTTCAGCGGCACGACGCAGGGCACGTTCGCCCAGGCCGTCACCGCCTTCCACCTGGTCACCGGCAACACCTACGAGTTCTTCGTCGCCTGCTTCGACGCCCCGGCCACGGACGGCAACGCCGTCGACGTGCAGTCGACGTTCTGGACGCTGAACGCGGACGGCACCTACAGCACCAGCGCCACGCCGCCCGCCGGTGGTGGCCAGACCGCGGTGGGCACCACGACCTCCCTGGTCGCCGACCCGACCACCGCTGACACGAGCACCGCCGTGCAGCTGACCGCGACCGTCGCCGCGCAGGACACCGCGGGCAACGACGCGGCCGGTAGCGTCGAGTTCTTCGACGGCGCCACCTCGCTGGGCACCGAGCCGGTTTCCGAGGGCTCCGCCTCGATGTCCGTGTCGACGCTGCCCGTCGGCGCCGACTCGATCACGGCCAGGTTCGAGCCGACCGACGCCACCGCGTTCGCCGCGTCCACTTCGGACCCGGTGACCGTGACCGTCAGCCAGGCCGGTGGCGGCACCACCCCGCCGCAGGGTGGCACCGGTGGCGAGCGGATCAACGTGAACGTCGTCGCGGGCGGCGACCTGACGCTGACCGTGGACAACACGCCGGTCAGCATGACCGACGCGAAGAACAACGGCACCGTGCTGGACTCGACCGGTTCGCTGAGCCCGGTCACCGTCAGCGACGGTCGCACGCCGCTGGCCGGCTGGGACGTCACCGGCTCGGTGAGTGACTTCACCAGTGGTACCAACAACATCGACGCCAACGCCCTGGGCTGGACGCCGAAGATCACGACCGCGAACGCCGGCCAGGACGTCACCGCCGGTGCCGCCGTCACGGCCAACAGCCCGGGTCTGGGCACCGCAGCCGATCTCGCGTCCGCCGTCGCGGGTCACGGTGCGGGCACGACCGTGCTGGGTGCCGGTCTGGACCTGCAGGCCCCGATCGCCACGCAGCCCGGTGACTACAGCGCGACGCTGACCGTCACCTTGATGAGCAAGTAGTTGTCGTAGCAGGGAAAACGGGGCGGCCCGCGGGGAGGCCGCCCCGCTTCGCCACCCGTGTCGACCAGTAGAAGGTGCCCCATGACGACCCACCGGTTCCCCCGCCGCCCGCGCACGGCGGCGATTCTGGCGTTCCTGGCAGCCTGCCTCGTCGGGGTGGCAGCACCGGTGGCCGTCGCGGCACCCACCGGTGCGGTCCGGGCCGCCCCGGTCGCGGTCAGCTGGTCGGTGCAGCCGTCCTCCGGCAAGGCCGCGGACGGTCGCGCCCACTTCGCCTACACACAGATGAAGCCGGGTACTCGGATCGCCGATCACCTGCTGATCACCAACTTCAGCAAGCGACCCGTGACGTTCAGCGTCTACGCGGTCGACGGCACCACCACGTCCAGTGGCTCGATCGGGCTGGCGCCCGCGAAGCAGCGGCGGATCGACATCGGCACGATGGTCCATGTCGGACAGAGCAGGGTCACCGTCCCGGCGAGCGGCAGGCTCAACGTGCCGTTCACCGTGGACGTGCCGCGCAACGCCACGCCCGGTGACCACGTCGGCGGTGTGATCGCGTCCGTCACCGAGGCGCTCAACGGTGGCAAGGTGGCCCGCGAGGACCGGGTCGGCGTCGCCATGTACCTGAGGGTGAGCGGTGCGCTGCACCCGACGCTGGGCATCGAGTCGGTCAGCTCGTCCGGCTACCACGGCACGCCGAACCCGTTCGGTGGCGGCAGCACGACCGTGTCCTACACCGTGCACAACACCGGCAACGTTCGGCTGGGTGCCGATCAGCAGGTGACCGTGACCGGCCTGTTCGGCATCCCGCTGGCGACCGTGCACCCGAAGTCGCTGGAGGAACTGCTGCCCGGCGGTTCGGTTCGGGTCACCACCCGCATCCCCGGGATCTTCCCGCTGCTCGCCCCGCTCGGTGTGCACATCACCGTGACGCCGACCGTCGTGCCGGGCAGCCCGAAGCTGACCGTGCCCCTGAGATCCGCGACCTACGCGATCGGACTGCCCGAGACACCGTGGGAGCAGTTGTTGCTGCTGCTGGTGCTGATCGCGATCGGGTACGCGCTCGTGCGGTCTCTGCGCACCCGACGCCACAGGCAGGCCGCCGCCGTGGCCGCGGCGCTGGAGCAGGGCAGGCGCGAGGCCCAGCTCAGCGGCGTCGGCGCGGGCAGATCGGCCGCCGCCGATCCGCACGACGCGGCCGACCCGGAATGAGGCACGCCAGCATGCCGACCGTCACCCCGTCCCGGCAGTGCACGCGCGCGGCTCTCGGCGCCCTGCTCGGCGTGCTGCTGACCGTGCTACTGGTCGTGTTGACGGCACCGGTCGCGAGCGCGGCCGGTGGCAGCGGCGGCGAGACGATCGACGTGGCGATCCCACCGACCGGCACCGTGGCCTGCCACAACAAGGCAGGCACATCCCTGGGCACGCACCCCGCGCTGCACTCCGGTGACAGCGTGACCTGTGTAGTGGCCAAGCTCGCCGCGAACGAGCAGGTCACCGTCACACTCGGCCCCGGCGGCCACGGACTCGGCACCGCGAAGACGGATGCCAAGGGCGGCTTGACCTTCCGCTTCTCGGCACCCTCCCAGCTCGGCGCGCACACGGTGACGTTCACCGGCCGGACGTCGAAGGCGGGCGCGGTGTTCGCGTTCACGGTGGTGCGGAGTGCCCAGCCCGGCGGCGGCGGTCCCGGTTCCGGCGGCGGGGGACCGGGCGGTGGTGGTCGCGGCCCTGGTGGCCTGGTGTTCACCGGCGTGGACGTGCTCGGCCCGGTGCTCGCGGGGGCTGTGCTGATCGGCGGCGGTGTCCTGCTGACGGCCACGAACCGGCGGCGGCGCAGGAGGCTCGGATGACGCTCGTCCAGACGCCACCGCAAGCCCCACCGGCGCAGCCGGACCCGGCGCCCGCGCGGCCGCGCAAGCCGAGATCCGCGGCGCACCAGGTCATCTCGACCGCGCTGCTGATCTTCGCGGCGACGCTGCTGGGGTTCGGGGTGTACCTCGGCTACCTGTCCGACCTGCGCTTCGACCGGGCGCAGCTCACCGCGTACGCCGACTTCCGTACGCAGCTCGCGCAGGCCACCGCGCCCGTCGGGCCGACCGTGCCGGGCGACCCGCACCAGCTGCTGGCTCTCGGCGCGCCGGTGGCCGTGCTGGCCATTCCCGCGCTGAACGTCAAGGACGTGGTGTTCGAGGGCACGACCGGCGCTGTGCTGCAGTCCGGGCCTGGGCACCTGCGGGACTCGGTGTTCCCCGGCCAGGCCGGCATCTCCGAGATCATGGGCCGGGCCGCGACCTACGGCGGCCCCTTCGGCAGGCTGTTCGAGCTCAATCCCGGCGACACGATCACCGTCACCACCGGCCAGGGCGTGTCCCGGTTCCGGGTGCTCGACGTGCGCCGCGCTGGCGACCCGGAACCGCCGGTACTCGGCAGCGGCAAGGGCAGGCTCGAACTCGTCACCGCCGACGGTCCGCAGTTCCTGCCCACCGGGGTGCTGCGCGTCGACGCCGACCAGGTCACGCCGACCCAGCCTGCCGCGGGTCTGGTGCTCACGCACGCCACGCTGCCGCCCGAGGAGAACCCGCTGGCGGGTGACCCGGCAGCGTGGTTCCCGCTGGTGCTGTGGGGCCAGGCCCTGGTGGCCGCCGCGGTACTGATCACCTGGGCGCGCATCCGATGGGGTCGCTGGCAGGTCTGGATCGTCGCCGTGCCGGTACTCGGCTTCTTCGGGCTCGCCGGCGCCAACCAAGCGTCCGACCTGCTGATCAACCTGTTGTGAGGATGCGATGAGCGAAGCAGTGAGCACGATGCGCGCGCCCGGCGTCGGCAAGACGCTGGGCGGCCTGGAGGCGCGGGACATCACGGCGTGGTTCGGCGACCACCAGGTGCTCGACCGCGTGTCGCTGACGATGGCGGCCGGGCGAGGTCACCGCGCTGATCGGCCCGTCCGGCTGCGGCAAGTCGACGTTCCTGCGCATCCTCAACCGGATGCACGAGCTGATCCCGTCCGCGTCGCTGGCCGGCGAGGTGCTGCTCGACGGCGTCGACATCTACGACCCGTCGCGGCGGCTCACCGACGCCCGCCGCCAGATCGGCATGGTGTTCCAGAAGCCGAACCCGTTCCCGGCCATGTCGATCTACGACAACGTGGTCGCCGGCCTGAAGCTGACCGGGCGCAAGGCCACCAAGGCGGGCAAGGACGACCTCGTCGAGGAGTGCCTGACCAAGGCGGGCCTGTGGAAGGAGGTGCGGGACCGGCTGCGCCAGCCCGGCGGCGCGCTGTCCGGCGGGCAGCAGCAGCGGCTGTGCATCGCCCGGTCGCTGGCGATCCGGCCCCGGGTGCTGCTGATGGACGAGCCGTGCTCGGCCCTCGACCCCACCTCGACCCGGGTGATCGAGGAGACCATCGGCGAGCTGGTGGCCGAGGTGACGATCGTGATCGTCACGCACAACATGCAGCAGGCGGCCCGGGTGTCCGACCAGTGCGCGTTCTTCCTGGCCGAGCAGGGCACGCCCGGCTACATCGTCGAGCACGGCCCGACGGACGCCATGTTCGACCAGCCGCAGGACCCGCGCACCGCCGACTACGTCAACGGCCGCTTCGGCTGAATTCCACTGTGGACGATGTGGACCGGCTGCCTGCACTGTTTCATCCGTCCGTCGGTCGCCGTTCACGGCGGCTTCGCCCGATCCTGGGAAGGTCTGGACGATCCCGAGCCGAGGAGCAGCCATGTCAGACGACGACGCCCCGACGAACAAGACAGTCTCCCGCCGCGGTGTGCTCGGCCTGATCGGCGCGGCAAGCGCCGGTGCGGCCGCAGCGCCGTTATTGGGCGCCACACCGGCGGCCGCGGCCACGTCCCGCCACGTCTCGCCGACCGTGGGCAGCGGTGCCACGCCGGTCCAGGGCCTGCACCTGACCTTCGGCCGTGACCCGGCCCGCCAGATGGTCGGCGTCCTGGATCACCGACGGCTCGGTCAGCAAGCCGAGGGTCGTCTACGGCACGCTGGACGGCGGTTTCGGCGCGAGCGCGCTCGCGCAGACCCGGACCTACGTCGACGGCACGTCCGGTCGCACCGTGTTCATCCACCACGCGCTGATCGACGGACCTGCGGCCCGACACCGAGTACATCTACGCGGTCCAGCACGACGGCGCGACGCCGGACGCGGGCACCTTCCGCACCGCCCCGACCGGACGGGCCCCGTTCACGTTCACCAGCTTCGGCGACCAGTCCGCCCCGCAGGTCACCTGGGCGCCCGACGGCACGGTCGGCCTGGACGCCAACTCCACGCCCGCCACGAAGGACATCGTCACCGGCATCGAGACCGTTGCCCCGCTGTTCCACCTGCTCAACGGCGACCTCTGCTACGCCAACCTGGACGTCGACCGCGTCCGGACCTGGAACAACTTCTTCACCAACAACACGCGGTCCGCGCGCTTCCGCCCGTGGATGCCCGCCGCCGGCAACCACGAGATCGAGCAGCAGCAACGGCCCGATCGGCCTGGACGCCTTCCAGGCGTACTTCGAGGTGCCCTCCACCGAGAACGAGCCCGAGCTGGCCGGCCTCTGGTACTCGTTCACCGTCGGCTCGGTGCACGTGATCGTGCTGCAGAACGACGACAACTGCCTGCAGGACGGCGGTGACGTCTACATCAACGGCTACTCCGGCGGCAGGCAGCTGAAGTTCCTGGAGCAGCAGCTCGCCTTCGCGCGCCGCTCGCGCGACATCGACTGGATCGTCGTCGCGATGCACCAGGTGATGGTCAGCTCGTCCGACGCCAACGGCGCCGACCTCGGGCTGCGCCAGAAGTACGGCCCGCTGTTCGACAAGTACAGCGTCGACCTGGTGCTGTGCGGGCACGAGCACGACTACGAGCGCTCGCTGGCCGTGCGCGGTGTGGTGTCCGGCAGCGAGACCCTGACGCCGAACCCGGTGTCCTCGCGCACCGACGTCATCGACTCCGCGCACGGCACCGTGCACATGATCCTCGGCGGCGGCGGGGTTTCCGGCACCACGAACGGGGCCTTCTTCAAGGACGGCACCGGCAAGGTCATCACCGCGGTGTCGGCGACCGCAGACCCGGCCACCGGCAAGCGCGTCTCGACCTTCACCAAGGAGGAGGTCGTCTGGAGCGCGGTGCGCGACCTGGAGCACCCGTACGGGTTCGCCGCGTTCACCGTGGATCCCGGCCGTCACCCCGGTGACACCACGCAGATGTTCGTCACGTACTTCAACGTGAACAAGCCCTCCGGTGAACTGTCCGTCTTCGAGAAGTTCACCCTGCAGCGGCGCCGTTCCGACGGCTGATCGCCAGTGGGTCGCCGCTCGCTCCCGGGCGGCGACCCCGCTGGTCAGCGGCGGTTCGCGACCAGTTCGACGGAGTCGCGCGTGACCGGCTGGCCGCACTCGTGGCACAGGTGGTCGACGTGCATCTCGTGGCCGCAGCTGTGCCGGAACTTCACGGCGGGGCGCTCGACCGCCCACCGGTCGCCCCATTCCGCGAGCGACCCCAGGATCGGGTACAGCTGTTCGCCCGCCGGTGTCAGGTGGTACTCGTAGCGCGGCGGGTGCTCGGAGTACTGGCGGCGTTCCACCACGCCTGCCGCTTCCAGCTTGCGCAGCCGGCCGGCGAGGATGTCCCGGGTCGCGCCCGTGTACGCGGCGATCTGGTCGAACCGGTGCACGCCGTAGCTCAGCTCGCGGACCGCGAGCAGCGTCCACCGTTCCCCGACGACCTGCAGTGCTGCCGCGATCGAGCAGGGCCGGGGCCGCTGTGGCTGCTCGGTCATGGTCAGGGCGGTGCCGGTCAGCGGGTCGGAGTCGACGTGTGCCATGCTGCCAGTGTAGTAGGTTGTGTTTTGCGATCTACCCTTGCTACGGTTTGTCGGTGTCAGTTGTAAAAGTCGACTCACCGGTCGCCACCTCGGTCGCCGCGCAGCGCAGGGCCGTGCTGATCCTGATTCTGGGCAGTTTCGGCGTGTTCGTGGTGTTCCTGGACACCACGATCGTCAATGTGGCGTTCGAGACGATCAGCCGCGGTTTCCACACCACCACCGGCCACCTGTCCTGGGTGCTCAACGCGTACAGCCTGGTGTTCGCCGCGATGCTGATCCCGGCCGGCCGGCTCGCCGACATCTTCGGCCGCCGCCGGATGTTCCTCATCGGGCTGATCGGCTTCGCCGCGACGAGCGCGCTGTGCGGCGCGGCGCCGAACCCCGGCGTGCTGATCGCCGGGCGGGCGTTGCAGGCGATCTTCGGCGCGCTGGTACTGCCGTCGTCACTGGCGCTGATCCTGCCCGAGTTCTCGGCGGCACGCAGGCACGTCGCCGTCAGCACGTGGGGCGCGATGGGCGGTGCCGCCGCCGCGCTGGGGCCGACGATCGGCGCGCTGCTCACCGAGTACGCCGACTGGCGCTGGGTGTTCCTGGTCAACGTGCCCATCTGCGCGCTCATCGTCGGCGTCGGCTGGCGGCTGCTGCACGAGTCCCGTGACCCATCGGCCCACGGCCTGCCCGATCCCGTCGGCGTGCTGCTGATCGCCGCGGTGCCCGCCGCCCTCAGCTTCGCGGTCATCGAGGGCCCGGACCGGGGATGGGGCGACCCGCGGGTGCTCGGCGGGTTCGCGCTGGCCGTGCTACTGCTGCCGGTGTTCGTGTGGCGTACCGGTCGCAGCACACGACCGGTGCTGGATCTGGAGTTGCTCCGGGTGCGGCTGTACCGGCTGACTGCCGTCGCGACCATCCTGTTCAGCACCGCGTTCTACGCGATGCTGCTCGGCAACGTGATCTTCCTGCAGACCACCTGGCACTATTCGGTGCTGCGCGCGGCGCTGGCGATGGCACCGAGCCCGCTGCTCGTCGCGCTGGTCGCCCGCTACGCCGGGCGACTGTCCGGCCGGATCGGTCTGCGGCCCGTGCTGATCACCGGGGCCACGCTGTTCACGCTGGGCATGATGTGGTTCGCGCTGGTCGTAGGCCCGCAGCCGCACTGGCTGGCAGAGTGGCTGCCGGGTGCCGTGGTCCTCGGGATCGGCATCGGCATGACGTTGCCGGTGCAGAGCGTGGCGGCCACGCAGGAGTTGCTGCCCGGCCAGTACGCGGTCGGTTCCGCCGTGAACTCGAGTATCCGGCAACTGGGCGCGGTGCTGGGCATCAGCATGTTCGTCGCGGTGCTGGGCACGCGAGCGACCAGCGTGCTGGACTTCCACCGCACCTGGTGGGCCATGGCCGCCCTGGCCGCGGCCAGTGGGCTGGTCTGGGTGATTCCCGCGCGCCGCCGTTCGTTGGGCGGGCGGTCACGTTAGCGGCATAGCGTGACCACACATGGAGTTGCGTCACGTCGAGTCGTTCCTGGCCATCGCCGACGAGCTGCACTTCGGCCGTGCCGCCGCGCGGCTGCACATCTCCCAGCCGTCGCTGAGCCAGCACCTGCAACGGCTGGAACGGTCCGTCGGCGTGCGGCTGGTCGACCGGGGACCGCACCAGGTGAGGTTGACCGGCGCGGGCGAGGTCTTCCGGTCACAGGCCCGCAGGCTGCTGGACGACCTGCGTGACGCGGTCGAGCTGACCCGGGAGGTGGCCGCCGGGCACGCCGGCACGGTCCGCGTCGGATTCAACTACCCGGCAGGCAGGCGGGTACTGCCGCCGACGCTCAACCAGCTCGCCCGCACCCATCCGCGGCTGCGGCCGGTGCTGGTGGAGAAGCGTTCCGGGCCGCAGCTGACCGACCTCGCGGCAGGCGAGCTGGACGTGGCGCTCGTCTTCGGCACGCCGACCGAGCCGTACTACGCGAGCCGCACCGCGTTCCGCACGTCCCTGATGGCGTTGGTCGGCGGGAGCCACCCCCTGTCCGGACGCACCGAGATCACGTTCGCCGAACTGGCCGGGCACCCCTGCATCCTGTTCGACCGCGACCTCAGCACGGCCGCGTACGACGCGCTGACCGAGGCCGCCCGGCGCGGCGGCACCCCGCTCACCGTGGCCGGCGAAGTGGACGACTCGATGGCGACCGCGATGGTCGTGGCCACCGGCACAGTGGTCGGGTTCGCATCCGCCCTCCGCGCGGCAGAGGCGGCCGGGATGGGCCTGCACGCCATCGCGCTGCTCGACCCGGAGCCGGTGCTGGACGTGTCCGTCGTGTGGCCTGCCCTTGCACCGACACCCGCGGCCCGGAGCTTCCTTTCCTGCCTGACGATTGCGTGAGGCAATCGTCGATGAGGCAGTTCGGCGTTGTCCGGCAACGGGATCGCGCCCGATGCTGGCGTCGTGAACCTGACGATTCTGGGCTGCCGGTCCGGCATGCCCGCCGACGGCCAGGCCAGTTCCGGCTACCTGGTCACCACCGGCACCACGCGGGTCCTGTTGGACTGCGGACCTGGCGTGGCGATGGCGTTGAGCGGTGTCACACGACCGGACACGCTGGACGCGATCGTGATCACGCACGTCCACCTGGACCACTGCTACGACCTGCTGCCCATCGGGAAGACGCTGCTCACCGCCGGCCTGCGCTACCCGGCTCCCGGTGAGCCGCCGCAGACCTCCGTGCGGCTTCGCCGGGTGCCGCTGTACGTGCCCGCCGGCTCCGCGCCGCTATTCCACCGGCTCGCGGCGCTGTTCCCTGTGACCACGGCACCCGCACTGGACCGGGCCTTCGAGCTCGCCTTCGACGTCCACGAGTACCGCGAAGGCGACACGTTCACCGTCGGCGACGCGGAGATCGGCCTGACCCGGCTCGCGCACGCCGCCCCCAACTGCGGTGTCCGGGTCAGCACGGCCGAGGGCACGCTCGCGTACACCGGGGACACCGGCCGGACGCCCGCCCTGCACACCCTGGCCACCGGCGCCGACCTGCTGCTGGCCGAATGCACCCTGACCGAGTCCGATCCGGGCCCGCACGGCCACCTGTGCGCGCAGGACGCCGCCGCCGTCGCCGAGGCCGCCAGGGTGGGCCAACTAGTGTTGACCCACTTCAGTTCCGCCGATCCGGCGTGGCTGGCGGCGAGCAGGCAGCGGGCCGTCGCGACCTTCGGCGGCCCAGTCCATCTCGCGTCACCGAACGCCCGGTTTTCCGTCCGATCCGATAGACCCCGACCGTGATCCGCAGCAGACCCAGCTTCCCTTCTACGCACTGGCGGTTCTGCTGTTGCGGCAGCACCTGCGGGGGATCCCGGAGGACCTGTTCGCGGCGGCGCAGTGGGACGGCACCACCTCGATGCGGACGTTGTGGCACGTCGTGCTGCCGCTGTTGTGGCCAGCGCTGGGCGCCGTGGCGACCCTGTCGTTCATCACGACCCGGAACGTGTACCTGTGGCCCTTACCGGCCGCACCGATACCGGCGCACTCGACCATCCAGACGGGACTGCACTCGGCCCCGCGTCAGTCGTTGTCGTTGAACAGTGCGCTCGGCCGGTTCACGCAGCTGAGTGGCACGAAGCCCCAGCCGAGGGCCGGGTCGCGGACGACGGCGGCCTGGCTGTCCAGAGTGGTGAAGCGGTAGGCGACGGTGGCGCTGACGGTCCCGGCGGGGTTCGCCCAGTGGCCACCGTTGGCGCCCCCTGCGAAGTTGGTGCCGACGAAGTAGTTGAAGAACAGCGTGCAGCCGTTGGTGGTGGCGGAGGTGCCGTCGGTGGCCAGGTGGGCCATCGCGTTGAAGTCCTTGCCGATGGTGAGGCGGTGCGAGAGGTCGCTCATGGTGGCGGCCGAGCAGGAGTCGGCGACGGTGTCGACCTCGGCGCCCATCGAGCCGGGCATGACCCAGCCGCACATGTCGGGGTTGAAGGCGCGGCCGAAGTGCCAGTTCGCGGAGTCGGTCACCTCGTCGTCGAACGTGGTGCCGGGCAGGGCACGGCCGAGGTAGTAACCGTTGTCCTTGTTGGTGATCCAGCTACCGCCGCCGACGACAGGTGCGCCGGTTGACGGCGAGTCGGCGGTGACGATCGAGTGGCGGGTGCCCGCCGCCGCGGTTCCGACGGCGAGGGTGGTCGCGACTGTGGTGGCGAGCAAAGCTGCGGCCAGCGCGGCGATCATCGGCATCCTGTGGTGGCGCATGCATGTCAGCGTAGGGAGCGCAGTTGATCGCTGACAAGAAAAGCCCATTCACAGTGACCTGTTGACATCCGCACCCAGATCGCGTCCGTCCGAGTTGGCCACTCACCGTCCACCAAACCGCAACCCAGCCACCGGCCGATCGACAATGCGAGTTCACGGCGGGTGAACCACCCGCCCGCCGGTTGACTGACCATGACGTGGCCATCCAAGGGCCGACAGGCGATGTTCGTGATCGTGGGGTTCCCGTCGAGCGGTCGACATGTCGCGAGCCGACCACCGGTCGATCGGCACTGCGAGTTGACGCCGGGTGAACCACTTACCCGCCGGTTGACTGACTACGACGTGGCCATCCAAGGGCCGACACGCGACGTTCGTGATCGTGAGATTCCCCTCCAGCGGTCGACATGTCGCGAGCCGACCGCCAGCCGGACGGCACGCGAGTTTCGCGACAGGTGAACGCCCAGTCCGGTAGTCGGCCATGCGCGAATCGCCCACTCAACGGACGAGATGGATTTCGCCGCCGATGAACTGCCCGTCCCGAGGCCGACTGGCGGTGAGTTGCTCGCCGAGGGGACGGCACCCTCGATGTCCACTCGATCGCCGACGGCCTGCTCGACGCGACCGTCACCTACTCGACCGACCACGCCCGCTGGACGCGGACCTTTCAGCCCCGCCAACTCAGTACCGCCGAACTGACCGCCGGCCTCACCGCCTGCGGCCCCACCTTCACCCGCTACCTCACTCGGAACCATTCCTGGTGCCAAGCGAGGGCCACGTAACGCTGGCCGCCACGTGGACAGTCACTGGCCTGCGGCACGCAGCAACGTCTCCGCCTCGTGGACAGTCACCGGCCTGCGCCGCGCAGCAACGTCTCCACCACGAGATCAGCCGCCGGGCCCGGTGCCAGCGACGGGTACGAGTGCGCCACCAGGTCGACCAACTGGTCCAGCAATGCCCGGGTGAACCCCGCGGGCACATCCGATCGGAACAGGCCCTCGTCCGCCGCGCGCTCCAGGAACGCATCCAGACGCGCGCTTTGCTTCTCCCGCAACGGATGCGCCACCGGATCCGCGATCATCATCCGCCGCACGTCCACCGGCCACTGCCTGCTCACCGGGATGATCCCCTCGACATACCGGTGCAATGCGACGCCCACTGGCGCCTCCCGCAACCGCGCCTCGTCCAGCACTCTCGTCGCCGCCGCCAGTTTCGCCTGGAACACCGCCGCCAGCAACGCTTCCCGCGTGGCGAACCGCCGGTACACCGTCCGCCGGTCGACGCCCGCCGCCGCCGCGATCGCCGCGATGCTCGTGGCCGGGTCGTCGGCGAGCAGGCTGGCGCCGGTGCGCAGCACCGCGTCCACATTTCGGGCTGCGTCCGCTCTCATGACCGCGATACTAGTGGGGCGCCTCGCCGGGTAAGTGTCTCAAGAGTGTGGCACTATGTCCTCATGTCGAAGGTATGGCTCATCACCGGCAGCTCCCGCGGTCTCGGTCGCTCGCTGGCCGTCGCCGCACTCGATGCGGGCCACCAGGTCGTGGCCACCGCTCGTGACCCCGAGGACCTCCGTGACCTGGTCGATCGTTACGGCGACCAGGTCCGCGCGATCTCCCTCGACGTCACCGATCCCGCCGCCGCCGAGCAGGCCGTGCGCAGCGCCGTCGCCGCGTTCGGTCGGCTCGACGTCGTCGTCAACAACGCCGGCTACGCGAACTCCTCACCCATCGAGGAGACCGACCCGGCCGACTTCCGCGCCCAGATCGAGACGAACTTCTTCGGTGTCGTCAACGTCACCCGCGCCGCCCTGCCCGTGCTCCGCGGCCGGCGGTCCGGGCACATCCTGCAGATCTCGTCGGTCGGCGGCCGCGTCGGTGGCACACCCGGTTTGGCCGCCTACCAGTCGGCGAAGTTCGCCGTCGAAGGCTTCGCCAAGGTCCTGCACAACGAGGTGTCCCCGCTCGGCATCAAGGTGACCATCGTCGAGCCGGGCGCCTTCCGCACCGACTGGGGCGGCTCGTCCATGACACTGCCCGCCGTCGGTCCCGACTACGCCGACACCGTCGGGCGGATGAATGCCTTCCGCCGCGAGGTCGACGGCACGCAGCAGGGTGATCCAGACCGTGCCGCGCTGGCGATCGTCGGCATCGTCGACGTGCCCGAGCCGCCACTGCACCTGCTCCTCGGCTCCGACGCCCTGGCCGCGGCCGAGAACGCCTCGGAGCTCCGCGCGGCCGAGGCAGCACAATGGGCGGACGTGAGCCGGTCGACGGACTTTCCCGACGCCGCCGTGGTCACGCCGCCGATCAGGAGGTCATGACCCAGCGGATCCCGCCGACGATGGTCCGCCCCGCCAGCCGCACGGCCGTGGCCTCGGTGAGCGGCAGGTACGGCAGCCGCAGCGGCCACCGGGCCCAGGCGGGCAGCGTGCCCACGGCGGTCGCCGCCAGCAGCGCGTACGGCGCCTTCGCCAGCAGCGGCAACGGCGTCTGGACCAGCAGGAACTTCGCCGCCTCCCTGGCCTCTGGTGTGCTGCGCAGTTCCGGCCGGTAGGCGGCCAGTTGCGCTGCCAGTTCGGCCCGGCTCTCCGGCGGGTCGATCACACCGAGCGCCCGCGCGACGACGGCCATGTCGGCCACGTACCCGTCGCGGCCCGCCTCGTCCAACGGCTCCCGCCCGTACCGCTGGTGACACTCCAGGAAGCTGTCCACCTCTGCCACGTGCACCCAGCGCAGCAGATGCGGATCCGCCGCGCGGTACGGCCGCCCGTCGGCCGCGGTGCCCTCGACGTGCTCGTGCACCGCCCGCACCCGCCGCACGGCCTTCTCCGCGTCGGCCGCCGTGCCGTACGTGGTGACGGCCAGGAACGTGCTGGTGCGCTGCAGCCTGCCCCACGGGTCGCCCTTGTAGTCGGAGTGCTCCGCCACGCCCGCCATCGCCAACGGATGCAGCGACTGCAGCAACAGTGCGCGCAGGCCACCGACGAACATGGACGCGTCGCCGTGCACCCGCCGTACCGGCCGGTCCTCGTCGAACCAGCGCGGTCCGGGCGTCTCGTGGATGCGCGCGCGGTTGCGGTCGCCGCGCGGACCGGCGACGAGTCCGAACAACCCCTCGCCGAGGCGCTTGCGGACCTCGGCCAGCCGGGCGGCGGGCATCTCCAACACCATGTTCCCATCATGCGCCCGATCGACCGGTCGCCGAGGAAAACCGCGAGACGTAGGTATTGGTTCCACTGTGGAGGCTTGTTGCGGTGTATCGAGGTCACTCGGCCCGCAGGGTGACCAGCGACGGTGCGTGAGTGGGCGGAATCACCGTGGTTACGGTGTCGGGCACCCGCAGGTCGTCCGTCTCGTAGACGGCCCGCAGCTGGTCGACCGTGACGTCCGGCGTGCGCAGCACCTCGGCCACACCGTCCAGCCGCTCCCGCAACCCGTCTCGCGGGCTACCCGGCAGGATCACGCCCCACAGATCCCACAGGATCATCTCCTGCTTGTTCAGCGCGGCCAGGTCCAGCACCAGGTTGTGCGTCAGATACGGCCAGCTGCGCAGGAACGGCTCCGGCAGGTCCGGCCACACCACGAACCGCTCCGGATCGCGCTTGCCCGCCCGGCAGTCCGCCCACGCGTCCGGGCCGACGAGGAACTTGTCGCGCGGCACGTCGAGCAGGTCCAGCTCGGTGCCGTCGGCCGGATCGGTGAACCCGGCCGGCAGCTGCGGCTCGACCAGCCGCCACCGCTGTTCGCCCTCGTCCCACACTTCGGCGATCACGTGGTCCATCGCCCAGTCCGGCAGCAGGTACGTGGCGAAGCCGACCCGGCTGCGGGCCGGGATGCCGTGGTGGCGGGCCATCGTCACGAACAGCAGGCTGAAGTCCCGGCAGCAGCCGACGACACGGTCAGTGGGTGCCCGCCGCGCACCCGGCGGCGCCGGGTCCAGTTCGTGCAGCCGCGCCAGCAGGTCCGCCGCGTACCGGAGGTTGATCTCCGCGGACCGCCGCTGCTGGAAACCGTGCTGGGTGATGTCGCCATTGGCCACGTAGTGGAAGACCAGCGTGGCCGCGGCCTCGCGGATCGTGGCCAGGTCGGGTGCCACCGAGTCCAGCCACGGGGCCAGGGCGCCGGGATCGCTGAACCTGCTGTGTGTCGCGTAGTAGGAGTTCATCGTCTCGTGGTAGCTCCTGACACGGTGTCACGGTCAACCCGTGAGCGGTTCGGTCACCGGCGACGCCGACCTCGGGCAGCCGTCCAGCGGCGCCACGTCGTCGCCGGGACCGGGCTCGCAGCCGACGGACGTGCCGTGCGGACACTGCCCGCGAACTCGATCACCGAGTCGGTCCTGCGCCCCGCGCGCTGACCTACGGGAACGGACCGCCGCGAGTGCGGCGGTCCGTTCCCCCTCCCCGGTCGGTACGGCTAGGCCTGGAAGCTCGTGCCGGTCTCCAGCAGCGTCTTCAGGTCGGACAGGATCATGGCCCAGCCGCCGCCCGCCTCCGGGATCTCGCCTGCGGTCTGCCGCGCGGTGAGCGGCGCGTTCTCCAGCTCGTGCGTGAGAGTCACCCGGCACACCCCGTTGCCGGCGCCGAGCTGGTCGATCTCGTAGGTCAGCCGCGTAGGACCCTCGGCCGCGATCTCGGGGGTGAACAGCGCGCGCCACGTCTGCACCAGTCTGCGTGGCGGGTCGGCCTCGATCACCTCGCCGTCGATGATCACGTCGGGTGACCCGTACTCCTTCATGGCCGCGCTGGACAGGGTGCGGAACGAGCCGCCCGGCCGCAGGTTGAACTCGGACACGCACTGGTAGCCGTAACGCCGGTTCCAGTCCGGGTCGACCAGGGCGTCCCAGATCGCCTGCGGCGTGGCCTTGATGAAGACCCGGTGCACCTGGACGGTCGTGCGCGTGACTGCGGTGGTGTCGGTCATGGCTGCTCCTCGGCTTTCGCTCGGTTCTCCAGTTGACTTTTGAGGTCTGCCAGGGCGCTGACCTGGCGTTCGGTGAACTTGTCGATCCACCGGTCGTGGATCAGCCGGATCGGGACCGGGTTGAGGAAGTGCAGCTTCTCCCGGCCGGACCGGCGGGTGACCACGAGGTTCGCGTCCTCCAGGACCCGCAGGTGCTTCATGGCGCCGAAGCGCGTCATCTCCAGCTCCGACTCCAGTTCGGTCAGTGTGCGGCCGTCCCGGACGAACAGCAGGTCCAACAGGAACCGGCGAGTCGGGTCGGCGAGTGCCTTGAACACGCCGTCCTCGTCGTCGTTCACCACGCGAGGTTATGTGACCAAAAGGTCACATGTCAAGCAGTGGCGACGCCCACGCCGAGTTCGATTTCCTGCCCACCCGAACCGGTGGAACGATCGAGGAGAGGCGACGGCGGCAGAGCCGGTCGCCGGAAGGGGTTGGCACTGATGGTCGTCAGGTTCGGGTACAAGGCATCGGCTGAGCAGTTCGCGCCCAGGGAGTTGTTGCGCTACTCGGTGCTCGCGGAGGAGCAGGGCTTCGACTCGGTGTTCGTCAGCGATCACCTGCAGCCGTGGCGGCACGACGGTGGACACGCTCCCGCGGCGCTGCCCTGGCTGGGCGCGCTCGGCGGTGCGACGGAACGGGTGATGATCGGCACCAGTGTGCTGACGCCGACGTTCCGCTACCACCCGGCCGTGGTCGCGCAGGCCTTCGCCACCCTCGGCTGCCTCTACCCGGGGCGGGTCGTGCTGGGCATCGGCTCCGGCGAGTCGATGAACGAGTCGCCGCTGGGCGTGGAGTGGCCGCCGCCGAAGGTGCGCTTCGCCAGGTTCAAGGAGGCCATCGACCTGATCAGGCTCCTGTGGACGGACGAGCGGGTCACGTTCGACGGCGAGTTCTACAGCACCGACAAGGCCACCATCTACGACCTCCCGGACACGCCGGTGCCGCTCTACATCGCGGGTTCCGGCCCGGCGGCCACCCGGCTGGCGGGCAGGCGTGGCGACGGTTTCATCACCACCAGCGGCAAGGACCCGGCGCTCTACACGGACACGCTGGTGCCCGCGGTGCGCACCGGTGTCGAGCAGTCCGGCCGGGCGATCGAGGACATCGACCTGATGATCGAGGTCAAGGTCTCCTTCGACCCGGACGCGCAGCGAGCTTTGAACGACACGCACTTCTGGGGCGCTCTCGGGCTGACGGCTGAGGAGAAGGCGGACGTCGAGGACCCGGTGGAGATGCAGCGGCTCGCGGACGCGCTGCCGGTCGAGCGGTCGGCCAAGCGGTTCATCGTGTCGTCCGACCCGGACGAGCACGTCGCGAAGGTCGCCGAGTACCTCGATCTGGGCTTCACGCACCTGGTGTTCCACGCGCCCGGTCCGGACCAGGAACGATTCCTCAAGCTCTACGGCGAGCAGATCCTGCCTCGGCTGCGCAAGCTCCCCAAGGCCTGAGTCAGGTCCGGGTGGGCAGCCCGACCAGGTCGGCCATCCGCTCGACGGCGGTGGCGAAGAACTCGTCGGTGGGGTCGACGCTGCCCACGAACTGACCGAACAGCTCGAAGCTCACCATCCCGAACAGCTGGGACCACGCGATGATCGCGTTCACCAGCACCACCGGCGGCAGCTCCGGTGCGACCTCGGCGGCCAGGCCTTCGGCCTGCCGGGCCAGCACCGGGGTGAGTGGTCCCACCTGTTCGGGCACGGTCAGCGTGCCCGCGCTCCGGGCGTCCCGCAGCACGCCGACGAGCAGCAGCGACACCCGGGCCGCGGCCGCGACCGTCACTTTGGGGGCGTGATAGCCGGGCACGGGGGAGCCGTAGATCAGGGCGTACTCGTGCGGCTGCGCGACGGCCCAGGCGCGGACCGCGTGGCAGCCGGCCGCCCACCTGCCGCGCACGTCCGTCCTGGGTACGTCGGCGGCGGCCTTCTCCGCGGCCGCCCCCAGCGCGTCGTACGCCTCGATGATCAGCGCGGTGAGCAGGTCGTCCCGGCTCGGGAAGTACCGGTACAGCGCCGAGGACACCATGCCCAGCTCGCGGGCCACCGCCCGCAGTGACAGCCCGCCCGCGCCGGATCCGGCCAGCTGCCGCCGGGCCTCGTCCTTGATCTCCTGGGTCAGCTCGGCCCTGGCCCGTTCGCGTGCGGTCCGTCCAGCGTTCATGGTGGCAGTGTGCCACCGATTGGAGCGTCGCTCAAACCAGAGAGCACCGCTCTTGACAAGCGCTCGGAGTAGGTGTCTACTGATCTCAAGCGAGAGCACCGCTCTCAACGCCAAGGAGGACCCGATGGACCGCTACATCGCCCCGAAGCACGCCACCGATTTCTTCAACGTGGCCGTGGCCCGGCTCACCAGGCTGGGCGTCAGCATCATGGGCTCGCGAGTGCTGTCCGTGCGGGGCCGCAAGAGCGGTGAGCTGCGCAGCACCCCGGTCAACCTGCTGGTCGTGGACGGGCAGCGCTACCTCGTCGCACCGCGTGGTGTGACCCAGTGGGTGCGCAACCTGCGGGTCGCCGGCGAGGGTGAGCTGCGCGTCGGCAAGCGGGTGGAGCGATTCGCGCCCACCGAACTGGCCGACGACGTCAAGCCCGCCATCCTGCGCGCCTACCTCAAGCGCTGGAAGTGGGAGGTCGGCGTGTTCTTCGACGGCGTCGACGCGAAGGCCGACGACGCGAAGCTGCGCGAGATCGCCCCGGGCTACCCGATCTTCGCGATCAGCGACGCCAGGTGATCCCGGCTCAGCCCGCCGCGGACACCGCCACGACCGCCTCGCCGGTGGCGAGCAGGAACGTCAGCGTCTCCTGCAGGTACAGGGTGACGGACGTGTCGGTGTGCGACAGGTAGCCGATCGACACGTCCTGCCCGAGGTGCAGGTCGAAGTCGCCGCCCCGGGTGGTCAGCACGAACGCGCCGTCGATGGCCGGGCCCCACACGATCTCGCCGGTGACCATCCGCCGGATGTGCTCCAGCACGGGGTAACCGTGGTCCCGCGTCTCGCTGACCAGCGTGTAGGCGTCCGCGCTGAGCACCACCGAGTACGGCCCGTTCACGCCTGCCCGGCGCAGCGCGGACAGGCCCTGGGCGATGGTCTCCGGGTAGTCCCGGACGTCGGCGGGCAGCGTCAGCACCGGGTTGCTCGTGCCCTTGCGCAGCCCGCCGATCTCGGCGGCCGGGTAGCCCTCGAACACCAGCCGGTCCTCGGCGAACGCCAGTTGCCGGGCCGCGTCCTTGACCGGCTGCCAGTCCGAGTCCTGCGCTCCGCGCTCGGCGTCGTCGACGGCCTGCCGGTTCAGCTCGAACGGCACCCGCAGCTCCACCAGCGGCCGCACGTCCCGCTGCCTGGCCAGCACACCGGGCGCCGGCTCGGCGATGGGCCGCACATGACCGGTGCCGACGGCGGAGAACTCCGGCCCGCTGGGGCCGTGCACGTCCACCACGCGGCGTGCCGCCAGGTGCCGCTTGATGGTCCTGGCCGCCTCCTCCTCGATCTGGGACCACGCGGTCTCGGAGACCGGCGCGAGTTCGCGGTGCAGGTTATTCATGCTGCGAGGCCCCTTTCAGGCTGCCGATGTGGAGCGATCCGTTGCGCGTCGGCGTGTTCTGGGCCGGCGGCGTGGATGACAGTGCGGACGACACCGCGGATGACGAGACCGCGGATGACAGGCCGGATGACAGGCCGGATGACACTGCCGCCGCGGGCTCGCTGTCCGGAGTCCGGTCGGCCAGGCTTTCCAGCAGCGGCACCGACGGCACGAAGTACAGCGAGCCGGTGACCGCGGTGCTGACGTCCAGCAGCCGGTCGTAGTTGCCCGGCGGATCGCCGATGAACATGTTGGTGAGCATGCGTTCGATCGGCTCAGGAGACTTGGCGTAGCCGATGAAGTACGTGCCGAACTCGGCCTCGCCGATCGCACCGAAGGGCATGTTGTCCCGGACGATGTCGATGTCGTCGCCGTTCTCGTCGGTGATCGAGGTCAGTGCGTTGTGCGCGAAGCTGGGCTTCACGTCGTCGAGTAGTTCGATGTCGGACAGCTTCTTGCGGCCGATGACGTCTTCCTGCTCCTCGATGGGCATCGCGTTCCAGCGGGCCATGTCGTGCAGGTACTTCTGGACGATCACGTAGCTGCCGCCTGCGAACTCCGCGTCCTCGTCGCCGATCACGGTCGCGTCGTCGGCGTCCGCGCCCTCGGGATTCTCCGTGCCGTCCACGAAACCGAGCAGATCGCGGTTGTCGAAGTACCGGAACCCGTGCACCTCGTCCTCGACCGACACCGCGTCGCCCAGCCGGTGGGCCAGTTGACTGGCCAGCTCGAAGCACATGTCCATCCGGGTCGCCCGGATGTGGAAGAAGAGGTCGCCCGGCGTGGCCACCGCGTGCCGGTCGCCGGCCTCCAGTTCGCGGAACGGGTGCAGGCCGGCAGGCCGCGGCGTGCCGAACAGCCGGTCCCATGCGGCCGAGCCGATGCCCGTCACGCACGTCAGTCGTGCGTTGCCGTCCCGGAAGCCCACAGCCCGGCGCAGTCCCGCCAGGTCGCCGCACAGGTCGCGGACCGCGTCCTCGGCGTCGAGCCCGGGAGCGATCGTGACCACCAGAAAGATGGCCGCATTGGTCAGGGTCGTGGCCACCGGCTGCGGCTCCGGGGTGTCGTTCCCGGTCGTCGTCACCTGCGAGACGCTAGCAGGACAGGCAATCCGCCGCCGTGTGTCTCAGGTCGCGCGGCGCACCGACGACGGCAGCGTGAAGTGGATCGTCTCCCGGGTGATCTCCCGTTCGACGGCGCTCACCGGGCCCAGCCCGCCGAGCGCCTCGACCACGTCGTCGACCAGCCGCGGCGGCGCCGACGCCCCGGCCGTCAGGCCCACCACCCGCACCCCGGCGAGCCATTCCGGCCGGATGCCTGCCGCGTCGTCGATCAGATGGCCTTCGGTGCCCCGCCTGCCCGTCTGCTCGACCAGCCGGACCGAGTTGGACGAGTTGGCCGACCCGACCACGAGCACCAGGTCGGCCTCGGTCGCGATCGCGGCCAGCGCGTGCTGGCGGTTCGTGGTGGCGTAGCAGATGTCCTCGGACGCGGCGGCGCGCAGTGCGGGGAACCGGTCGCGCAGCGCGGCCACCACCTCGGCGGTCTCGTCCATGGCGAGCGTGGTCTGGGTCAGGTAGGACACCCGCCGAGGATCGGGCACCGGCACGGTCGCCGCGTCCTGCACGGTCTGCACCAGCACCGTGTGCTCGGGTGCCTCGCCGAGCGTGCCCTCGACCTCCTCGTGTCCTTCGTGGCCGATCAACAGCACGGTGTCGCCGCGCTCGGCGAACCGTCGCGCCTCCGTGTGCACCTTGGTGACCAGCGGGCAGGTCGCGTCGATCACCTCCAGCCCACGCTCGGCCGCGACCTTCCGCACGGCGGGGGAGACGCCGTGCGCGGAGAACACGACCACCGCCTCGTCCGGCACGGCGTCCAGCTCGTCCACGAACACCGCGCCGCGGGCCTCCAGATCAGCGACAACGTGGGTGTTGTGCACGATCTGTTTGCGCACGTAGACCGGACCGCCGCGCTGGTCGAGCAGCGCGGCCACCACGTCGATGGCTCGTTCCACACCGGCGCAGAACGACCGTGGCGCGGCCAGCAGCACCCGCCGGGGCCGGTCGGCCACCGCCAGGTAGCCGGCCAGCACCGACCGCGCGATGCGCTGGGCGTCGAGCCCGGCGGCGGCCACGCCGAGCCCGACCCGGCCGGACGTGCCGGACAGCACAGCGGCCAACGCGCCTGCCGGACCACCTGCCCGGTCGGTGGCCCCCAGCCGCAGCGGCCCACGGACCGCCGCCAGGCCACGCCTGCCCAGTTCGCCTGCCAGCAACGGCGCGGCCGGGCAGGGGATCGGCGGCAACCCCGGCCGCAGCAGCTCGTCGGCAACCACGACCGTCCCGTGGGCCAGGACGCCCGGTTCGTGGGCGGCGAACGCGAGGATGTCGTGCGGTCCGCTGTCGGACATGGGGATCCCCCGGGTGGTCTCGGCTCAGTGGTCTCGGCTCAGTGGTGTCGGCTCAGTGGTCTCGGCGGGTGACCAGGCGGGCCAGCGCGGCCAGTTCGGTGCCGGCCATCGGCTCGGGCCGCGTACCGGCAAGGCACCGCAGCGCGTCGCTCAGTAGGTCGTCCGCCCTGGCCTGGCTCCACGTTCTGCCGCCGCCACGTTCCACGAGCCCGGCCACGTACGCCAGCTCGTCGTCGGTGAACGGCGCCTCGCGGTGGTAGCGGTCCGCCAGCTCGAAACCCGCCGGCGTGCCCGAGGTCAGTGCCGCAACGACCGGCAGCGACTTCTTGCGGTTGCGCAGATCCGAGTGCACCGGTTTGCCCGTCACCGCCGGGTCACCCCAGATGCCGAGCAGGTCGTCGACCAGTTGGAACGCCAATCCCAATCGTTCGCCGAACCGGCGGAAACCGGCGACCTGCTCGGCATCCCCGCCGCCGAAGGCGGCTCCCAGGGCGCACGCACGCCCCAGGAGCGCCCCCGTCTTTCCCTCGGCCATCCGCACGCACTCCGCCAGTTCGACGTCGGTGCGCCGCTCGAACGCGAAATCCGCGCTCTGGCCGTCGATCAGCTCCTGCACGCCGGCGCTCAGCGACCGCGCGCACTCCTGGGCCGACGGATGCCCGCTGGCCGCGAGCACGTCGAACGCCAGCGTCAGCAGGGCATCCCCGACCAGAATCGCCGGGTTCACCCCGAACACCTTCCACGCGGTGGGCCGGTGCCGCCGGGTGGCGTCACGATCCATCACGTCGTCGTGCAGCAACGAGAAGTCGTGCACCAGCTGCACCGCGACGGCAGCCGGGAGCGCTGAGTCGACCGCTGTGCCGACCGGCCTGCCGATCGGCGCGTCCCCCGCTCCGTCCCCCGCCCTGCCGACGGCTCGCGCCGCCAGCAGGGCGAGCGCCGGGCGCAACAACTTGCCCGCGTTCTCGTCACACGGTCTGCCCCGCTCGTCCGACCAGCCGAAGTGGTAGCCGGCGATCCCGCGCATCGACTCGGGCAGTGTGTCGACCGCCTTGCGCAGGGCCGGTGTCACGAGTTCGGCGGTCCACGCGAGCACCTGTGCCGGTGGCCGCGTGGCGGCCGGAGTCCGCTGGGCAGTCATGTCACCGTCCGATCTCGACGTGTTCCAGGACACCGAGCGCATCCGGGACCAGGACCGCGACCGAGTAGTACGCGGTGACCAGGTAGGAGCTGACGGCCTGCTCGTTGATCTCCATGAACCGCACGGTCAGGCCCGGCTCCAGCTCGTCGGGCAGCCCGACCTGCTGCAACCCCACGACACCCTGGTTCTCCTCGCCCATCCGCATCGCCACGATCGACGTGGTGTGGCCGTCGCCGATCGGGATCTTGTCGGTCGGCACCAGCGGCACGCCCCGCCAGCCCCGCACGAGCTTCCCGTTGAACTCCACCTCCTGCGGATAGATCCCTCTGCTGTTGCACTCCCGGCCGAACGCGGCGATCGCCTTCGGGTGCGCGAGCATGACCTGCGTCTTGCGTCGCCGGGTCAGCAGGTTGTCCAGGTCGTCCGGCGTGGGCGGCCCGGAGGTGGTCGGGATGCGTTGGGACAGATCGACGTTGTGCAGCAACCCGAAGTCCGGGTTGTTGAACATCTCGTGCTCCTGCCGCTCCCGCAGGGCCTCCACAGTCAGCCGCAACTGGTGCTCGGTCTGGTTGTGCGGCTGGTTGTAGAGGTCGGCGACGCGGGTGTGGACGCGCAGTACCGTCTGCGCGATCGAGAGTTCGTACTCCCTCGGCCGCACCTCGTAGTCCACGAACGTGCCGGTGATCAGGTGCTCGCCCATGTGCCCTGAGGTGAGGTCGATGCTGGCCTCACCGTGCTTGTTGTGGTCCGGCTTCCGGTCGGACCCGACCGCCAGCGCGACCGCGAGAGCGGGGTTGTCCGCCGCGATCCGGTCGAACCGCTCCCGGCTCAGGGCGAGCGCGATGACCGGGGTGAGAGCGGTGGCGGTGTGCGGCCAGATGTCCGAACCGGCGAGAGTGGCGTGGCCGAGATGGTCGCCGTCGGCCAGCGTGCCGGTCGTGGTCGGGTCGCCGTACTTGCCCGGCTGACTGGTGCTCACCTTGCCGTGCGCGATCAGGATGACCCGGTCGGCCGCCTGCCCGTGCTCGGCGATGGTGTCGCCGGCCCGGTAGGTGACCTGCTCGAACCCGCCCGCGATCGTGTCCAGCAGCTCCAGATCGTCGACCTCACGCAGCGCGGGCAGTTCGGCCAGCGTCGGCGGCACCACGCGGACGGCGTCGCCCGTGACCGTGAAGCTGACCTTGCCGGTGCCGACCGGGTAGACGAGTCGCCGGTTCACCCGGTACGTACCGCCCGCCACGTCGACCCACGGCAGCGCACGCAGCAGCCACCGCGGACTGACACCCTGCATCTGCGGCGGCGTCTTGTGTGTCGTGGCAAGGTTTCTGGCCGCCGCCGTGCCGAGACTGAGCTGCTGGCGGGTGTTCTCCTCGGACTCCGTCGTCGCGTTAGTCATCGGCACGGCCCAACTCGACGTGCTCCAGCACCGCGAGCGCGTCCGGCACCAGGATGGCCGCCGAGTAGTAGGCCGTGACGAGGTAGGAGATCACGGCCTGCTCGTTGATGTTCATGAACCGGACCGACAGGCCGGGCTCGTACTCGTCGGGCAACCCGACCTGGTGCAGACCGACCACACCCTGGTTCTGCTCGCCGACGCGCATCGCGATGACCGACGTGGTGTGGTTGTCACCGACGGGAATCTTGTTGCAGGGCAACAACGGCACCCCGCGCCACGCCGGGATCTTGTGGCCGTTGAGGTCGACACCTGTCGGGTATATCCCGCGCTTGCTGCACTCCCGGCCGAACGCGGCGATGGTCTTCGGGTGCGCCAGCAGGTAGGCGGGCTCCTTCCAGACGGCGGCCAGCAGATCGTCCATGTCGTCCGGTGTCGGTGGACCGGAGCGGGTCGGGATGCGTTGGGACAGATCGGCGTTGTGCAGCAGACCGAAGTCCGCGTTGTTCACCATCTCGTACTCCTGGCGTTCGCGCAGGGCCTCGATGGTCAGCCGCAACTGGTTCTCGGTCTGGTTGTGCGGCTGGTTGTAGAGATCGGCGACGCGGGTGTGGACGCGCAGGATCGTCTGCGCCAGCGAGAGTTCGTACTCGCGGGGGCTCAGCTCGTAGTCCGCGAACGTGCCGTCCAGGGTGTGCTCACCCTGGTGGCCGGACGCCAGGTGAATGCTCGCCTCGCCGTGCGCGTTCTGGTGCGACGAACTGCTGGCGGTGTGCACGCGGATCGAGTCGGCCAGCTCGGGATGCGCCGCGACGAGCCGGTCCAGCGTCTCCCGGCGCAGGGTGAGCGTGATGACGGGGGTCAGCGCGGTCGCGGTACTGGGCCAGGTCGTGTCGGCGGTGGTCAGCGCGGCGTGACCCAGGTGGTCGCCGTCGGCCAGGGTGGCGATGGACGTCGGGTCGCCGTACTTGCCGGGGCGGCTGGTGTTGACCTTGCCGTGCGCGATGAGGATCAGCTGGTTGGCGGGCTGTTCGTGCTGGGTGATCGTGTCGCCGGGCTCGTAGGTGTCCTGGGTGAACTGGCTCGCGATGGTCTGCAGCAGGTCCGGATCGGTGATTCCTCGCAGCGCGGGTAGCTCGGCCAGCGTGGGTGCCACGATCTGCACGTCCTCGCCGATGTTGCCGAAGGCGACCCGACCGCTCCCGCTGGTGTGCCGCATGCGCCGGTTCACGCGGTACGTGCCGCCGCCGACCTGCACCCAGGGCAGTACGCGCAGCAGCCAGCGCGTGCTGATGCCCTGCATCTGCGGGGGAGTCTTCGTCGTGGTGGACAGATTCCGCGCGGCGGCTGTACCAAGGCTCAACTGCTGCGGTTGACCATTGCTACTGCCGTCCCGTTCTTGCTGCTGTACCGACTGCGTCACTGCGCACCCCTGTCAACAATCGAGTCAGGATTGGAAGAATGTGGACACGATTGATCGATCGCGCTACCGGTTAGGTCCGCGATTTGCCCGTATTGGTGGTCTGTGAATGGATTCCGACGATGCTGTTAATGTGCTGTCCTATGCCGACAGCAGCGACGCTAGCATCGCGGTTCGAGCAGGCACAGTCACCCGAAAGCGTTGCCCTATGCGTGGTTTGTACTCTCGAAAGCGCAGGGGTGACTCACTCACTTGCCGAAGTCGGATGAACGCACAGTAGTTGTGACCCGGGATATCACCCGACGTCGCCAATGCAACCGGACCATCGCTGGCAATGGGTCCAGAAAATGGTTCGGCTAAAGGAGTGGCATTGCTCCGAACGGGCCAGTGCGGGTCGGCCACCGTGCGTAGAAGGAGCTGGTCGTCAGCCCTGGTCGCCGCGCCAGCCGTCCGGGTCCAGGCCACCCGGAACGGGCGCGGACGGGTCGTAGGGGGTGCGGGTGAGGACGAACGTGTTCAGGTCGAGGTGGCTGATCGTGCCGTCCGGGCGGCGGACCACTCTGAGTGTCTCGGCCGCGTAGTAGCCGTCCAGCCCGGTCCACGTGCCGTCCGGCTCGGGCCGGAATCGGGACCGCCACTGCCCGCCCTTCAGCGAGACCAGTTCCAGCCGGCTTCCGGCGAGCAGCCGCAATCCGAAACCGCTCGATCCCCAGTACCAGGGACCGGCCAGAGCCAGCAGGTCCGGATCGACATCGGCCATCGGCGCCCACTCGGCAGGCAGTTTCGGCTCGTGCGTCACGAAGATGTCCACCAGTTCGGCAGCGATCGACCCGGTCTGCGCTCCGGAGGTGGCATTGGCGAGGATCACGGAGCCGGTGCTGTCCTCCGGTGCGGCCCACACGGCGGCCACGAACCCGGGCATCGAACCGGTGTGCCCGGCCAGCCGGCGACCGTGGTCGATGGCCAGTTGCAAGCCCAGTCCGTACCCCTCGGTCCAGGCGCCCTCGTTGTCGACGACGGCGGGCTCGCGCATCTCGGCCAGGCTGTCGGCGCAGAGCACGTCGCCGGTGTCGCCACCGACGAAGGCGGCCCAGCGGGCGAGGTCGGTGGCGGTGGACCAGAGTTGCCCGGCGGGTGCCATGCCCTTCGAGTCGTGAGCGGGCTCGGGCAGCAGCACGTCGGCCCAGGGATGCACGGCGAAGCCGGTGGCGTGCGGAGCCACCGGCATCGGCATGGTCCGGTGCATGCCCAGCGGCACAGCGATCTCGTCGCGCACCACGCTCCACCAGTCGGTGCCACGCGACCGGGCCACGACCTCGCCGAGCGCGGCGAAGCCCAGGTTCGAATAGTGGAACCGCCGCCCGGCGCGAGTCCGCAGGGTCGCGTCGTCCGTCGATGCGGCCACGTCGGCCCAATCCTGACCTGGGCTGCGTTCCCACCACGACCCGGGCGGCTCGGCGGTGATGCCGGACGCGTGGGCCATGAGCTGACCGATGGTCCGGTCGCCGAATGACGTACCGGGCACGTGGGTGGCCAGGGCATCGGCCAGCTCCAGGCTTCCCTCGTCGCGCAGCCGCATGATCATGACACCGACGAACGTCTTGGTGATCGACCCGATCCGATACTGCGTATCGGCAGTCGGCCGTTGCCCGTCCACCCGGCCACGGCCACCGATCCAGACCGGCTGACCATCACGCACCACGGCGGCGACGACGGAGGGCAGCCGCTGGTCGCGCTGCACGAGAGCGATCTTCCGGTCCAACGCCTGCTCAGTGCTCACCCGCATGAGGTCAAGATAGCGGGACGGCGCAGCTGGGTCGCCGCAATTGCGGCCATGTCGGGCACCTGTCACCGGGCCGTGCCCGGCAAAGCCACGCCGAGCCGGTGACTGCGTCCAGGCTGCACTTGAGAGCTGCTGACACAGCAACTGTTCGGCCCGCGTCGTCCAGGCACGCCAGCTGCGGCGTTGTCGTCGGCCCCGGTACAACAGCGGTACCGGGACCTCCTCCGCCTTGCAGCCGGCGCACCTGGACGCCGCTCCCTGATCGAACGCCATTGTGTCAGCAGCTCTTGGACGGTCGGACAATCCTGCTGTGCCCGCTGTGGGTTCGGCGGGTGCCGTTTCTTCGCGACAATGGCTGGGCGGTCACCGGTGCGGTGACCGCCGGGCTGCTGTGGTCTGGCTCAGCCCGCGCCGTCGAACGTGGTGAAAATGTTCGTGCGGTCCACTGCGGACCGGGGCGATCTCGTCGCACGATGGGAGTCCACTGACTGCGCCGCCGCACGGCTGGTTCCGGTCCACCGACCAGAACGCCTGCCTGCCGACTCCGTTGGCGGTGGCGAAGGCGACGACCGACCGGGCATCCGCCCGCGTGACCACCTCGGCCGCGTCGTCGTCACCTCTCAATACTGGACGATGATCTTGGTGAAGGCGTAGTCGGTCTGCGCGATGTTGCTGCAGTCTCCCGGCGCCCACGCCTCGACAGCGCCTGCGGGGCAAGGGAAATCGCGATTGATCGACCAGAACGAGAACCATGCCGGGTGGTTCGCCTGCACGAAGGCCGACAACTGGCTGAACGTGTCCTGCGTGAACAGCTCGCTCGGCTGGTCCGTGTGCCCGTTCATCAACTGCACGCCCAGGTGCGACCATGCCGTGGCCGCCGTCCAGCCGAAGATGGACTCCAGCTGGCTCACCGCGTCGTTCGCGATCGCCTCGGTCTGGCCGACCTCCGTACCGCTGGTCAGGCCCGTGTCGAAGTCCATCGCGTTGATGATGTCCAGCCGGGCACCCGCCGCGACCGCCGCGCGGATCTCGTCGGTGCCGGTGCCCGGGAAGCCGACCGTGGTCATCGGGATGGTCAGCGAGACCGTCAGTCCCGGGTTGTTCCGCTCCAGGATCGCGATCGCGCCGAACCTCGTCGCCGTGTTGGTGTCCAGAGCGCCGTTCTCGTAGTCGAAGTCGACCCGCGTGAGCTGGTACTTCGTGATCACCTGCTGGTAGGCCGCCGCCAGCGCGCTCGCACTGCCGCACGTCGTGCCCAGTTCGGTGCCGTTGAACCCGCCGAACGACACCGCCACATCCCCGCCCGCGGCCCGGATCGCGCTGATGTCGGCCGCGACCGCCGTGTCACCGGACACCGCGTCCGTGCCGTCCCACGCGGGGGTGCAACCGCCGGAGTCCAGCACGAACGCCAGGTTGAACTCCTTCTCGCCCGAGTCGGTCATGATCGAGCCGATGGCGGGCGGGTCGTTGTCCAGCGGCATCAGGTAGGCCGGGTGCGAGAAACCCGTCGTCGACAGTGGCGGAGTCGGCGGTGTGGTGCCGGTCGGCGGTGGAGTCGTGGTGCTGCCTGCCGGCCCGGTCAGGCTCACGTCGTCGGCCTCGTACGTGCCCTGGCCGTACCAGCCGTGCACGAACACGGTCACGGCGCTCGTCGTCGGGCCGGTGGTGAACGTCGTGCTCAGCTGCTGGTAGGCAGGCGCCGACGGAGTCCACGTGACGGCGTTGACACCGTCACCGGTCGCGCCGAGGTAGACGAAGGTGCCCTCGGCGAAGTCGGTCAGCGTGTAGGCGCTGTTCGGCTGCACGGCGACGGTCGCGGTGCACTGGGCGTCGTCGGCCGCCGTGGCCCCGCCGGACAGCGCGTGCGTGCCGGAGTGCACCGGCGAGGCCACCACCGTGGCCGTCCCGGCGTCACACGTCCAGCCGGTCAGCCCGGTTTCGAAACCACTGTTGGCGACCAGGTTCGCGGCAGCGGCGCTCGCGGTCGACGTGAGCACGGCGAGCACTCCGGCGGCGAGCGCCGTGGTGGCCGTCGCGGCGAGCCAGCCGCGTGATCGCGATGTGGACGGCATGATTTCTCCCAGGTCCGGAAACGGCTTGTCTCCGAAAGTGGACTAGACCACTTATCGCCGTCAAGACCAGGTCAACGGTCAACCACTCCTGGCCGGTGATCGACCGGACCGCCGTGTGCTACCGGTCCTCTCGAAACCGGTTCCGGCTACGCGACCGCGATCTCCGTCCGCAGCGGCAACTCCGCGACCGAGTGGCCCGCGGCGACGGTGAACGTGCCGGGTTCGGTGACCCACGAACCGGCCCAGTGCTGCCACGCCCTCGGCGGCACGTCGATCGTGGCCGTGACCTCCTCGCCGGGCTCCGCCGTGACCGTGGCGAAGCCGATCAGCCAGTGGACCGGTCGCTCGATCGCACTGTCCTCCCGGGACGCGTACAACTGCACGACCTCCTTGCCCGGCCGTGTTCCCGTGTTGTGCAACCGGACCTGGCACGTGCCGTCCGCGTAGTCGATGGCGACGTACTCCCACGTCGTGTAGCCGAGTCCGTGCCCGAACGGGAACGCGCCGACCGCACCCGAGCGGTATCCGACGCGGATGCCCTCCGCATAGCGCAGCGCCCCATCGGTCGGCGTGGTGGACAGCACGTTCCCGTCCGCAGGCCACGTCGTGGGCAGCCGCCCGCCCGGCTCCCGGTCACCGACCAACACCGCGGCCAGCGCCGCGCCGGCCTCCTGCCCGCCGAACCAGCTCAGCAGCACCGCGCTGGCGTCGTCGCGCCACGGCAGCAGCACCGGGCCGCCCGAGTTGACCACGACCACCGTGCGCGGGTTGGCCGCGAGGACCGCGCGTACGAGCTCGTCCTGGCCGTCCGGCAGCGCGAGATCGGTGCGGTCGAAGCCCTCGCTCTCCACGCGCTCGGTCGTGCCGACGACCACGACCGCGACGTCGGACGACCGTGCCAGCTCGACCGCGGCCGCCAGCTCGTCCTCGGCGGTCCGGTGCGGCGGCTCGACGCCCAGCCGCACGCTGACCACGAAACTGTTCGGGTCGAGCGCGTGGCGCAGCTCGATGTCCAACTCGTCGCCATCGGCCAGCCGCCTGCTGACGGACGCCTCCCGCACGCCCAGCAGGTCGCTGCCCGCCTCCCGCTCCAGCACCCGCGCCAGCACCGTCTCACCGTCGAAGTCCAGCTCGATCGACCCGACCACGCCCGGTGCGAACCGCCACTCGCCGGACGCGTTCGCGCGTAACCGGCACGACACCCGGACCTGCGCCGCGCCGGGCTCGGCGTCGCCGAGCCAGATCAGCCTGCCCGAGCGCCGATGCTCGTGCCGTAGCACGGAGCCGTCGGCGGCGAGCCACCGCACGTCGAGTCCCGGCTGCCCGTCCTCGGCCGTGACCAGGTCGAGCGGTACCGGGGGTGTTTCGCCCCGCAGCCGCACGCCGACCTCGTACTCGACCCGGTCGCCCAGCGCCGCCCGCAGGCCCGCCAGCGGCGACACGACGTGGTCCGGGACGACCGCGGCACTGCCGCCGCCCTGGCTGCGCGCTTGCGCGGCCAGTTGCCCGAGCACCGCGACCCGGCCCGTCCCGGTCAGCGGCAGCAGGCCGTCGCGATTGCGCAGCAGCACCATGCCGTCGGCGGCCGCGTCCCGCAGCGCGGTGCCCAGTTCGGTGGGCGGAATCGGTGGCAGGGCAGTGGGTTGCGTACCCTCCAGCGCACCGACCCGCTCTGCCAGGCGCAGCAGTCGCAGCACCTTGTCGTCCACAGCGGACTCGGCGACGTCACCGTCCCGGACTGCCCGCACCAGCGCGTCGCCCCACGGCCCCGTCGGGCCCGGCATCGCGAGGTCCAGCGCCCCTGCCCCGGCGGGCACGGTCGACCGGGTGGCGAACCAGTCGGAGATCACCACACCGTCGAAGCCCCACTCGCTCTTGAGCGGATCGGCCAGCAGCGGGTGCTCGGACATCGTGGTGCCGTTGACGCTGTTGTAGGCGGCCATCACCAGCCACGCGCCGCCCTCGGTGACCATCTGCTCGAACGGCACCAGGTACAGCTCGCGCAGGGTCCGGTCGTCCACCTGGATGTCGACGGTGAAGCGGTCGGTCTCCGACTCGTTGGCCACGTAGTGCTTCGCGGTCGCGCCCACGCCGCGCTCCTGCAGCCCGCGCACGTAGGCGGTGCCGATCCGGCCGGACAGCAGCGGGTCCTCGGCGAACGCCTCGAAGTGCCTGCCGCCCAGCGGACTGCGGTGCAGGTTCACGGTCGGCGCCAGCACCACGTCCACACCCTTGCGCCGGGCCTCGCCTGCCAGCAGCCCGGCCACCCGGTGCACCAGCGCGGTGTCCCAGCTCGCCGCGAGCGCTGTCGGGGAAGGGAAGCTGGCCGACGGGTCCAGCTCGCTCCACGTCCCGCCACGCACGCCCGCCGGCCCGTCGGAGACCACCAGGGACCGCAGGCCGATCGCCGGTTCCGCTGGTACGGACCAGAAGTCCTGACCGGTGAGCAGTCGCACCTTCTGGTCCAGCGTGAGCTTGCGCAGCAACCCGTCCAGGTCGGTCATGCCTGGCAGCTTCTCACGGATTCGTCGAGCGGATCTCCACCAGAAGGTCTGTTATCGCGGCCATGATCTTCGCCGTCGCGGCGACCAGCACTGGCACGGTCGGCTCCACACCCGCGAACTCCGACAGGTCGACCGGCGGCCCCACCTCGATCGTCACCCGCTTGCGCGGCAACAGTCTGGGCAGCACGTGCTTGGGCGGCAGCACCCGCTGCCCGCCCCACTGCGCGACCGGCAGCACCGGCACACCGCTGGCCAGCGCCATCCGCGCGATCCCGGTCCGGCCCCGCATCGGCCAGCCATCCGGGTCGTTGGTGAAGGTCGACTCGGGGTAGACGACCAGCGTCTCGCCGCGCTCCAGCGCCGCGACGGCGTCCCGGTAGGCACCCTTCGCGTCCCGGGTGTCCCGGTGCACGGGGATGTGACCGCCGCCTGCCAGCACCCGGCCGATCACCGGGATCCGCCACAGCCCGGCCTTCGCCAGGAACCGGGGAATGCGGCCGTGCCCGATGACGAACGCGGTCATCGTCACCGGGTCGACGAACGACAGGTGGTTGGACGCCAGCAGCACCGGACCACTCGCGGGCAGCCGGTCGCCGCCACGCCACACCGGTTTGGTGAACGTCATGACGATCGGCGCGCCGATCTCGATGGCCAGGCCGAACCAGAAACCACGGCCCTTGGGCGACCAGCGGTGCATCCGGCGCAGCGCGCGCCAGCCACCGGACACCTCCAGCTGCCCGGCCGGTTCGGATTGCCCGGCCTGCTCGGACCGCCCGACCTGCTCGGACCGCCCGACCGGTTCGGACTCCCCGACCGGTTCGGATTGCCCGGCCGGTTCGGATTGCGCGACCGGTTCGGACTGCTCGACCTGCTCGGACTGCTCGTCTTGGGAGGACCGCTCCGTCACGTCGTGTACGCCGAGTTGATGTGCACGTACCCGTCGGTCAGATCGCAGCCGTACACGGTGAACTCGCCCGCCGCGATGCCCAGATCGACCGTGATCAGCACCTCGTCGCCCTGCAGGTGCTTGACCAGCCGGGTCGTGGTCTCGGCGTCCGGCCGGTCCGGGTAGACCTCGAAGTCGGCGAAACCGATCCGTACCCGCTCCGGGTCGATGTCGCGCTCGTCCTCGCACTTGCCGACGGCCATCGCGACCCGGCCCCAGTTCGGGTCGCCGCCGTGCACCGCCGTCTTCACCAGCGGTGAGTTGACGATGGTCTTGCCGACCAGTTTGGCCTGCGCGTCGTCCCTGGCCCCGGTCACGCGCACCTCGATCAGCTTCGTCGCGCCCTCGCCGTCGCTGGCGATCTCCTTCACCAGGTGCAGTGCGGCCGCGTGCAGCACCCGCTCGAACTCGGCGTGGTCCACCGGACCTGCCTGGCCGTTGGCGAAGATCGCGGCGCTGTCGCTGGTCGACGTGTCGGTGTCCACGCTGACCGCGTTGAACGTGCGCGCCACGACGGACCGGAAGATCCGGTCCAGGTCGGGCGCGGGCAGCTCCGCGTCGGTGCAGAAGAACGTCAGCATCGTCGCCATGTTCGGCTCGATCATGCCGACACCCTTGGCGATGCCCACCACGGTCGCCTCGCCGCAGCGCAGGCTGATCACCTTCGGCCGGGTGTCCGTGGTCATGATCGCGTTCGCCGCCGCCGGGAAGTCCGTCCCGGTCGGGTAGCTCAGCCCGCCGATCGCCTGCCGCACAGCGTCCATCGGGTACTCGACACCGATCACCCCGGTGGACGCGATCAGCAGCTCGCCGGGCGGCACACCCAGCCGGGCGGCCACGCCGTCGCGGACCTCCGCCGCCTGGCGGGCACCGACGTCACCGGTGGCCACGTTCGCGTTGCGGGACAGCACCACGACACCGCGCGCGTGACCGTCCCGGCAGGCCTCGCGGGACAGCACCACACTCGGCCCGGCGAACCGCGACCGGGTGAACATGCCGCTCACCACGGCAGGCCCGTCGGACACCAGGACGGCCAGGTCGTCCCTGTCGTCGTGGGCGATCCCGGCCCTGCCGGTGTACACGTGGAAGCCCCGGGGGACATCCGAGTCCATGGTTACCGCCTTCCGTCTGGAGCGTAACTATACGGTCGGCTGCATAATCAGTCGAGACGGCTCAGACTGTCTCGTCCACCGATGCCTCGGCGTCCTCGTCCTCGGCGTCGATCCGCTCCAGCGGTTCGAACCACTCGACCAGCACCAACTCGGCGATGTCGTCCTCGTCCAGGTCGTCCTCGGCGTCCTCCACGAACGAGGCCACGTCCAGGCCGGCGAACGCGTGCTCGTCGAAGACCTCGAACATCGCGTCCAGCGGCACCTCGTCGAGCAGCCCGGCCAGCTCCAGCTGGTTGCGCGCGGCGACCTTGAGCAGCCGGATGGCCAGGGCCTCGGCCACGCAGCGCGGTCCGTACCACTCCGGCTGCGCCAGCCGGTAACCCAGGATCGCGACGGTGACCAGGAACTTCTTGGCGAACAGCGCGGTGTAGTGCTCCGCGTAGGCGGTCGGCAGGTCGTGCAGCACCCACAGCACTTCCTGCTCGCTGGCCGGGGCGCCGGACTCCTCCAGCGCCTGCACGTCGGCGAACAGCTCCTCGATCAGCACCTCAAGGCTCGCCATCAGCGCACCGGCGACCAGTTCCGCCGCCTCGACGCTGATCTCGGGCTCCTCGGCCGTCTCGTCGTGGCCGAACTCCTCGGGCCCGAACGCCTCCAGCTCGCTGGCCGCGTCCACCAGCCGCGCCCGGCGCTCGTCGTCCGTGTCGCCGGGCTCGCCCAGATCGGCGACGACGGCGAGGTCGTCGAGGTCGATCTCGATCTCGACGTCGGCCTCTTCGGTGCTGCCTGCCAGGGCAGCGGCCAGCTCCTCGTCACTGGCCGTCACCTCGCAGCGGCGCACGCTCCAGTCCGTCAGCAGTTCGGTGCGTTCGAGCAGCTCGGTGAGCACCTGGCGGGCGGCGTCCTCGGCGAACGCGAGCGCCGGCGCGTCCAGTACCCAGGTGATGGCCGCCCCGTCCGGGTGCACCTCGATCCGGTGGTCCACCGGTTCGATCTCGACTCCGTCCGGGCCCTCGATCTCGGCGAGCAGTTCGAGGTGTTCGTCCAGGAGGGCGGCGACGCCGTGGCGCTGCAGGGGGTCGAGTGCCGGGGTGTCCGCTGGTGGGTTGACCTCGGCGGTCAGCTGATATTCCACGTCTCCGAGTGTGTCACCCGGTTCGAGCCGAGCGACGCGGACCCCGCCGGGCGATGATGGTAGGCAACAACCTGCCGGCCTGCATCGCTCTGTTCGCAACAGGGATGTGCGGGCCGCGCGGTCGGGGGAGGCGCGGTGACTGAACAGGATCGGTTGATCGCACAGCGTTACCGACTCGGGGAGCAGGTCGGTGCCGGAGCCATGGGCGTCGTGTGGCGGGCACGCGACGAGCGGCTGCGGCGCACGGTGGCCGTGAAGCAACTGCTGCTGCGGCCGGGCCTGGACGCCGAGCAGGCCGAACAGGCACGTAACCGGGCGCTGCGCGAGGCCCGGATCACGGCCCGCCTGCAGCACGTGAACGTCGTCGTCGTCTACGACATCGCCGAGGTCGACGGGCAGCCCTGGCTGGTCATGGAGTACGTGCCGTCGCTGAGCCTGGCCGCGGCGCTGCGGAAGGAGGGGCCGCTGCCGCCGTACCGGGTCGCCAACATCGGCGCGCAGGCCGCCGCCGGTCTCGCCGCCGCGCACGACGTCGGTGTCGTGCACCGGGACGTCAAGCCCGGCAACGTGTTGCTCGGCGAGGACGGCGTGGTCAAGATCGCCGACTTCGGGATCGCCAGGGCCGTGGACGACGTGATGCCCACCGCGACCGGCGTACTCACCGGCACCCCCGCGTACCTCGCGCCCGAACAGGCCAAGGGGGAGCAGCCGAACGCCGCGTCCGACGTGTTCGCACTCGGCGCGACGCTGTACGCGGCCGTCGAGGGCCAGCCGCCGTTCGGGCTGCACGACAACCCGCTGGCGCTGCTGCACCTGGTGGCGGGCGGGCAGGTGCGCCCAGCCCGGCAGGCGGGCCCGCTCACCGACACGCTGACCGAGCTGCTGCGCGCGGACCCGGCCGACCGGCCCACGATGCGCGAGGCCCAGGCGGCCCTCGCCGCGGTGGCCGCCGAGCCGACGCTGCCGGGCGGTTTCCCGGTGCCCGAGGCGATCCGGGCCTGGACGACGCCGTCGATCGTGCCCGTCCTCGCCGAACCGCTGCCGCTGGCCGTCCGGCCACCACCACCCCGGCGTCGTCCGATCAGGTGGACTTTCGCGGGTGTCGTGCTGGTGCTGGTCGTGGGTGTCGCGCTGGCCCTGGTGAACCGCAACGGCCGGCAGGGCACCAGTCACGCGGCCGCACTGCCGCCACCACCGGCGATCGCCCCGGCCTCCGGTGCTGCCCCCACGACCACCACGACGCCACCCGCCGCCGTCGCGCCGACGTTCGCCGCGATGTCGGACCTGGTGCGCCACTACTACGGCCTGCTGCCGGCCGATGTGGGCCAGGCGTACGGGTTGCTGGCGCCGGCGTACCAGCTGTCGCATCCGCTGCCGAAGGCCGAGACGTTCTACGGCCGCATCGCGACGGTCAGCGTGGCCAGGTTCGCGGCGCGCGGACCGGGCATGGTCAGCGCGGTGATCACGTTCGTCAGGAAGGACGGCGCGACGAGCCACGAGCCCTACCAGTTCACTGTCGGGCCCAGCGGCGGCAAGCTGATCATCGAGGACGCGGAGCGACTCGACCGGTTGGCTGGTTTCTGAGTTCTTACCCAGCGTGGCGGATTGTGCGGCGACCGTTGTCGCTACGCTGCCAGTGACTGCGACGGCATGTCCTGGAGGCAAACGATGGCAACGTGGGGCGACCTGATCGCGTTCGTCCGAACCGAGTACCGGGTCACGCGGGTGGAACAGGACGAGATCCGCATCGAGGTCGAGTTCGAGGACGAGCGGCGGCAGGCGGTGGTCATCTACCGCGAGGTGCTCGACCAGCGCGAGGAGTGGGTGCAGATCGCGTCCCCGTGCGGCCTGGCGGCACAGGTCAACCTGACGGCGCTGCTGACCGAACTGGGGCACACGGCCGTCTGCGGCGGCGCGGTCATCATGGGCGAATATGTCGCCATCCGGCACTCGCTGCCGCTGGAGAACCTCGACATCAACGAGTTCGTCGACCCGCTGGCGCTGGTGGCCGGCGTCGCCGACGAACTCGAGGAGAAGTTCACCGGCGGCGACGGCTACTGACACCGGTCAGCGGTACTTGAAGTACCAGTTGGCAGGGCCGCGGTACAGCTGCCCCAGCGCGACGATCACCAGACCGAGCACGACGATGTTCAGCACGCCCGGCAGGGTCAGCGTGGACCCGCCGGCCAGGTTGACGATCACCGCCAGGCCACCGACGCACCCGAGCACGGTGAGCAGCACGCGCGCCCAGTTGGCGCCGCCGCGCAGCAGGAGGATCAGGCCGACCCACAGTCCGGCGACGATCAGCGCGCCGACGATGCCGACTACCGGTCCTGCCTGCCCGGCCCTGGTCACCGAGTGGGTCACACCGTCGGCACCCGTGAACGAGCGCGTCGAGTAGAACGTGATGTTGGTGAAGCCACCGCTGTGGGTCAGTGTGCCGATCAGGTTGGACAGGAACGAGACACCTGCCGCCGCGAACCAGCACCAGACCGCCACTTCGACGATCCGCGGCCGGACAACCGGCTGTGCCGCGCTTCCCGTGGCGGGCGGTGCCGCGGGATAATTGGGATATAGGGGAATTCCTGGCCGCCGCCATCCCCCCGGGGCGTGGTCATCCGCTCAGCGTACGGCCGGGGATGACCACGCGACAGGGCTCGCGACAACGGTTCGGAGTGGCTAGGCGCAGAGTTCGCTCAGCGAACCCAGGGCGCCGGAGAGCGTGTCGGCGAGCAGGTCGACGTCCGGGAGCACGCCGCCGTTGGCATGCAGTCCGACGTGGACAGTGCCGCGGTACGGGCTGAACGCGACCCCGAGCGCGTGACCGGGGGCGAGTGGCACGACCGGGTAGATCTCGCGCAGTTCGGCGCCGTCGAAGGTGAGCGGGATGCTGGGCAGCGGCACCGTGGTGACCACCGTGTCGCACAGCAGCGGCGCGCACTGGCCGACCATCGGCATCACGACCCGGTGCAGCGCGGCCGGTAGCCGGTCGGCCAGCAGCGACAGCGCGCCGGGGCCACGGCTCGGCCCGGCCACCTTGTTGCCGTCCATCATCGCCCGCACGATGGCCAGCCTGCGGATCGGATCGGCCTCGTCGACCGGCAGATCGCACAGGTAACCGGAGAGCTGGTTGCCCGACGTGTTCGCGCCCCGCCCGCGGCAGCGCTGGCTGACCGGCACCAGCGCGCGCAGCGACAGCGCGTCCGGCTCGTCGCCGCGCTTGAGCAGCCATTCGCGCAGCGCACCGGACAGCACCGCCAGCAGCACGTCGTTGGTGGTGCCGCCGTGTCGCATCCGGACCTGCTTGATGTCGGCCATGTCGAGCCGCACGGTCGCCAGCTTGCGCTCGCCGGCGGCCTTCGCGAACAGTGGCGAGGCCTGCGGTGCCGGGCGGGCACTGCGCAGCACCGAACCCGCGATGTCGATGGCCTGTTGCGTTGACGAGCGGAGTTCCCGCAGCATCGCACCGATGCCCGGTATGCCCTGTGCCGGTTGGTCCTTGTTCGGTGCGGGGCTGTCGAAACCGTCCAGCAGGCCGAGGCCGACCGCCAGCGCGCCCGCACCGTCGGCCAGCGCGTGGTGCAGCTTCGGCAGGAGGCCGAACCACCCGCCGGGCAGTCCGGTGATCACGTGGATCTCCCACAGCGGCCGGTTCGGGTCGAGCCGGTTGCCCATGATCCCGCCGACCAGGTCGGTGAGCTGGCCCGCGTCGTGTGGCCGGGGCAGGTGATGCGTGTGGATGTGCGCGGCCACGTCGAAGTCGGGATCCTCAACCCAGCGCGCGCCCAGCGGCACCAGGGATGACCGAACTCGTTGGCGCAGTTGGGGAATCCGCTGCGCCCTGCTGGCGAGCAGGCTCGCGATCCGGGTGGGATGCACGGACTGGTGTGGTGCGAACAGTGCCAGGGCACCGATGTTCATTGGGTTGGCTGCGCTGTCCAGGCAGAGGAACGCGGTGTCCAGCCCACTGAGTTGGGTCGCCGCCATGTGATCCTCGTCCTTTCGAGCGTGCGTGGGTGCGGTCGTGGTCGTTCGATCGAGAATGGCGGGCAACGATGCCGCCGGCGTGGTCAGCAGGTTACGAACGCGGGTCGGCGCCCGCGCCTTTTCTCGTCCTGATCAGCTGACCTTCGCCGTGATGCGCAGTGGCAGCGCGCTGAGCGCAGCTGCCGATGGCCGCCACGGCGATGGTGGCACACCTGCCGTGACTGCTTCACATCCGATTGCTCTCACATTGCCCTGACACCGTTTTCTGTGTCCACGATCAAGAGGACGGATGCCGGATCCGGATTCGGTTCCGGCGCGCTGGACCAGGATAAGGCGTGCTTACGCGAATCGGCCCGCCGAACGTGCCGGCCCGGATGCCGGCCGCGAGTACCGCGAGCCCCGCCGAGTCGACCATGTGGGCACTCGGAGCCGGGGCGCGCCACGTATCCGAGATGGCCGCTGTGCTGGGCACGGAACACTTTCCACGCTGTCTCACGCCGGCGGGATCGGGTGGCGGATCGTCGGGTCGGCCGCGAACCCGAGCCGCCTGCCGCCACCGGTACCCGCGTGCACAATCACCCTGTCCAGTGACACCAACCCGCCGGGCCGGCAGCGGGACGCGAGTTCGGTTCGCGGTTCGGCCGGCCACGCGACGCGTACTCCGAAGTAGACGGTTACCTGCCGTGCAGCACGCCGGCGAGCTGCGTCGCGATCCGGTGCAGCAGCGGCACCACGTCGGTCAGCTCCAGCCGGGCGACCCGGGCGGCCGGGCCGCTGATCGAGATCGCGGCGTTCGTCGGCGCACCGAGGACGGGCACCGCGATGCACCGCACGCCGACCTCCTGCTCGCCGTCGTCCTCGGCGTAGTGCTGCCGGTGCGTCTTGGCCAGCTCGTCGTGGAACGCGTCCGGGTCGGTGATGGTCAGCTCGGTGCGCCGCGTCATGCCGGTGCGGGCCAGCAGCTGGTCCACGTCGTGGCGCGGCAGTTCGGCCAGCATCGCCTTGCCGACGGCCGTCGAGTGCGCGTCCACCCGCCTGCCCACCTCGGTGAACATCCGCATCGAGTGCCGCGAGGGCACCTGCGCGACGTACACGACCTGGTCACCGTCGAGCAGGGCCAGATTGGAGGTCTCGCCCAGTTGCTCGGTCAGCTCGGCCAGGTAGGGCCGCGCCCAGATGCCCAGCGCCCGGCCCGCGATCTCGCCGAGCCGGATCAGCCGGGGGCCGAAGGCGTAGCGCCTCGACGGTTGCTGGCGGACGTAACCGCCGTTCACGAGCGTGCGGATGATGCGGTGGATGGTGGGCAGCGGCAGCGCCGAGGACTCCGCGAGCTGGCTCAGGGCCACCTCGCCACCTGCGTCGGCCATCAGTTCGAGCAGCTCGAACGCCCGCTCGACCGACTGCACACCTCCGGCGGCCCGCTCGGGGCGCTCCGGAGTTTGGAACTGAACATCCACGATGAGGAAAACTACCGGACGAACCCGACGCCCGCCAGCATCCGGCCGCGGTTCCGCTCCGCGTGACAGGCCGGCCAGGCGGTCAGAACGCGGCCAGCGTGTGCCAGGCGAGGCCCGCGTCGGGGGCGTCGTCGCGCAGCACGGTGCCCTCGATCAGCCCGTACGGGCGGTCGGCGGCGTGGAAGACCTCGTTGGGGTTGTCCAGGCCGAACGCGCTCAGGTCGACGACGAAGTGGTGCTTGTTCGGCAGCGACAGCCGGACTTCCGCGATCTCGGGATGCCCGGCCAGCACGGCCTCACCCATCGCGTAGAGCGTCTGCTGCAGCGCGAGGCTGTGCGTGGTGGCGAACGCGCCCAGCAGCGCGGCCCGGACGGAGTCGAACGCCAGGGTCCAGTCCACGTCGAGCCGCTGGTAGCGCCAGCGCGCGGTGACGGCCGTGGCGAGCACGCGGTCGCTGGTCTCCGGCAGCGTCGTGTAGCGGTCCTTCGGGTAGCCGTGGAACTCCGAGCCGGTCGACTTCAGCACCACCAGGCCGGTCAGGCCGGACACGACCCATGCCTGGTCGCCCGCCACGGTCACCGCGGTGGTCCGCGTCTCGTCCGACGCGCGGCGGAACGAGTGCGGGTGCGGCTGCCCGTCGACGTCGATGCGCTCCCACGCGTACTGGTCGATCAGCACGCGCGCGCTCGTGATCTGGTCGAACGACGAGGTGAAGTGGCGGCCCAGGCGCAGCGCGAAGTCCTCGATCTCGCCGACCGGCCGCTCCCGCGCGAACGCGAACACGGTGTTCTTCTGGGTGTCCGTCGGCACCACCTGCCCGTTGTCCCCCGTCAGGTGCGACGCGGTCATGTCGCCGCGCAGCGCGATGCTCACGTTCAGGTCGGTGAGGTGGTGCGTCTCGCCGTCCCGCCGGACCGTGACCAGGCGGGTCTCCGCCTTGCCGTACTGGTTGGGGCCGAGCGTGATGGCCATCGGTTCAGCTCCCTCGATAGGTGGAGAAGGCGAAGGGGGACAGCAGGAGCGGGACGTGGTGGTGGCGCGACGGATCGGTGATCGCGAACGTCACGGTGACCTCGGGCCAGAACGACTCCGCGCCGAAGTACCCGGCAGTGTCGAAGGTGAGGCGGTAGTGCCCGGGCGGCACGGTATCCGGGCCGAGGTCACCGATCCGGCCGTCGGCGTCGGTGGTGCCGGTGGCCAGCGGCTGCCAGCCGGATGCGGTGCGCTGCTCCAGCCGCACGGCGATCCCTGCCGCGGGCCCGCCTGCCGCGGTGTCCAGCACGTGCGTGGTGACGGCACTCATGCGTCGATCATCCCGGACAGTCGCAGGCGCGCGATCCTGCCCAGCTCCCGGCGCACCACGCCCAGCTCGGTCAGCGGATCGTTCGCCATCCTGCCGGCCAGGTCGGCGAGCAGTTCCTCACCGCCCCGGCCCGCCGCGCAGACCAGGTAGATGTGCCCGAACCGGGCCTCGTAGGCGGCGTTCGCGGCGGCCAGCCGCTCGCCCAGCGTCGCACTGTCCACACCGGACTGTTCGGCCGCGGACAGAGCGGCAGTGCTGCTGTCTTCCCTGGCCCGCTTGCCGATCCTCGGGTGGTCGGCGAGGGCTTGCCGCAGTTCGGCGCCGGTCAGGCTTGCCGTGACCTCGTCGGCTCGCATCAGCAGGGCGGCCACGTTCGCGTACGGTCTGCCCGCCGCGACCTCGCGCGTCCAGCGCGGCACGGCGAGGCATCGGCCGAGCAGGTCGGCCAGTGTCGCCGACGGCAGCTCGTTGACTTCTGCCATACGGAACTTGTCTTCCATTGGAGCCGGACAGTACGCGACAATGCCATTGTGATCCAGACGTGCGGGCGCACCGAGCCCGCTTGACCGCTTCATGACCGCGGAGGTGACCGTGCCGCACGTCGTCGTGGCGCCGGACAAGTTCAAGGGCTCGCTCACCGCGCCCGACGTGGCCGCCGCGCTCGCGCGGGGCCTGCGCAAGGCCCGGCCCGAGCTGGCCGTCCACGAGCTGCCGGTCGCCGATGGCGGTGACGGCACGGTGGCCGCCGCCCTGGCGGCCGGGTTCGTGCCGCTGGAGACGACCGTTCAGGGGCCGACCGGTGAGCCCGTGACCGCGACGATCGCCGTGCGGGACGGGGTCGCCGTCATCGAGGCGGCCGCCGCGTGCGGCCTGGTGTTGCTGCCCGGTGGCACGCCGGCACCGCTCACCGCGTCCAGCTACGGCGTCGGTGAGCTGCTGCTGGTCGCCGTCGACGCCGGCTGCACGAGCGTCGTGCTCGGCGTCGGGGGTGTGGCCAGCACCGACGGCGGCGCCGGCCTGGTGCAGGCCCTCGGTGGGCTCGTCGTGGACGCGCACAGCGAACCGCTGCCGCCGGGTGGGGGCGCGCTGCGTCGGGTCACGGCCGTCGACCTCACCACGATGGACCCGAGGGTGGCCGAGGTCGACATCGTGCTGGCGACCGATGTGGACAATCCGCTACTCGGCCCGCACGGCGCCGCGCCGGTCTTCGGCCCACAGAAGGGTGCCGACCCCGAACAGGTCGAGCTGCTCGCCGAGGCCTTGCTGACCTGGGCCGACGTCGTCGAACCCGGCCTGGTCGACGCACCCGGCGCCGGTGCCGCCGGCGGCATCGGGTTCGCCGCGCTGGCCGTGCTCGGCGCGACCCGCCGGTCCGGCATCGACCTGCTGCTCGACCTGATCGGCTTCACCGACCACCTCGCCGGCGCCACGCTCGTGATCACCGGCGAGGGCTCGCTGGACGAGCAGAGCCTGCGCGGCAAGGCCCCGATCGGGGTCGGCACGCGGGCACGAGCAGCGGGCGTGCCTGCCGTGGCCGTCGCCGGGCGGAACCTCTTGACCGAGAAGGATCTCGCGGACGCCGGGATCGCCGCCGCCTACGCGCTGAGCGACCTCGAACCCGACCCGGCCCGCAGCATGGCCGACGCGGCCCCGCTGCTGGAACGGTTGGCGAGCCGGATCGCCGAGGACTGGCTGTGACCGTCGATCTCGTCGTCCGCGCCCAGCGGTTGATCACACCGGACGGCGAGCGGTCCGGTGCGGTCGCCGTGCGCGACGGCAGGATCGTCGGCATCGAGCCGTTCGACACTGCGCTCGATGCGGCCCAGACCGTCGACCTGGCACCGGACGAGGTGTTGCTGCCCGGTCTGGTGGACAGCCACGTGCACGTGAACGACCCCGGCCGCGCCGAGTGGGAGGGCTTCGGCACCGCGACGGCTGCCGCTGCCGCCGGTGGCGTCACGACGCTGGTCGACATGCCGCTCAACAGCATCCCGGCCACCACCGACCCGGCGGCGCTCGCGGTGAAGCGGCGGGCCGCGGCCGGAAACGTGCATGTGGACGTCGGGTTCTGGGGCGGCGCCGTACCGGGCAACCTCGATGAGTTGCGGGCACTGCACGAGGCCGGGGTGTTCGGATTCAAGGCGTTCACCACTGATTCCGGCGTCGCCGAGTTCGGCCACCTCGACGCCGGGCAGCGTGCGGAGGCGATGCGCGCGGTAGCCGAACTGGACGCGCTGCTCATCGTGCACGCGGAGGACGAGACGGTCCTCGCGGCGGCCCCACCGGCGACCGGCAGACGCTACGCGGACTTCCTGGCATCAAGGCCCGCCGAGGCCGAACACGCGGCCATCGCGGAACTGCTCGCGCTCGCGGACAGGTTCGGCACCCGGCTGCACATCCTGCACCTGTCCAGCGCGGGCGCGCTCCCGATGCTGGCCAGGGCACGCGCGGACGGTGTCCGGGTCACCGTGGAGACCTGCGCGCACTACCTGACGTTCGCGGCCGAGGACATCCCGGACGGCGCGACCCAGTTCAAGTGCTGCCCGCCGATCCGGGACGCGGCCAACCGCGACCGGCTGTGGGCAGGCCTCGCGGACGGCGTGATCGACCTCGTGGTGTCCGACCACTCGCCGTGCACGCCTGGGCGCAAACGCTTCGACGTCGGCGATTTCGGGCTCGCGTGGGGCGGGATCGCGGGCCTGCAGGTGGGCCTGCCCGCGGTGTGGACGCAGGCCCGGCAGCGCGGGCACACGCTCGCCGACGTGGCGCGGTGGATGGCCGCGCGCCCCGCCGAACTGGTCGGCCTGGCGGCGAAGGGCAGGATCGAGGCCGGTGCCGACGCGGACCTGTGTGCGTTCGCGCCCGACGAGGAGTTCACTGTGGACGTGGCGAAGCTGCGGCACCGCAACCCGGTCAGCGCGTACCACGGCAGCACGCTGACCGGTGTCGTGCGCGCCACCTGGCTGCGCGGTACGCGGGTGACCGGGGACAGCCCGACCGGGGTGTTGCTGAGCGGAGGAGACGCATGATCGACGTGGACTGGTCCCAGTTGCCCGACCTGGCGGCGCGCCGACTCGGTGGGGCGGTGCTCGCGGCGAGCGACGAGTACTTCGCCGAGTCGGAGAACCTCATCCACGCCGAGGAGCCGGTGTTCCGCCCGCACACGTTCACCAACAAGGGCCAGGAGTACGACGGCTGGGAGACCCGCCGCAAACGCCGGGACCCCTCCGACCACGACTGGGCCATCGTCCGGCTCGGCGTGCCCGGCATCGTGCACACCGTGGTCGTGGACACCGCGTTCTTCAAGGGGAACTTCCCGTCGTTCGCGTCCGTCGAGGGCTGCGGTGTCGATGGCTACCCGGGCGTCGGCGACCTGCTGGACGAGGACTGGCAGATCGTGCTGCCGCGCTCGCCCTTGCAGGGCGACACCAAGAACGTGTTCACAGTGGACGGTGAGCACCGCTACACCCACCTGCGGCTGCGGATCTTCCCGGACGGCGGTGTGGCCAGGCTGCGGGTGCACGGCACCGCGGTACCCGACCCGCGGTGGCTGGCCGACGTGCCGTTCGACCTGGCGGCGCTGGTCAACGGCGGTGTCGTGGTCCGGTGCAGCGACTGGTTCTACTCACCGCCGAACAACATGTTGCAGCCGGGGGAGTCTCGATTGATGGGCGACGGGTGGGAAACCGCCCGCCGCCGGGACGCCGGCCACGACTGGGCGGTCGTCCGGCTCGCGGCGGCCGCTCGGCCGACGGTGCTGGAGATCGACACCACGCACTACAAGGGCAACGCGCCGGACCAGGTGTCGGTGTCCGGCATCGACGCGCGGCACGCGCTGGACGACGAGCAGGCGTGGCGCCCCGTGCTGCCGCGCACCCGGCTGCAGCCCGACACGGCGCACCGGTTCCGGGTGGACGTGACCGAGCCGGTCACGCACCTGCGGCTGGATGTGTTCCCGGACGGCGGGATCGCGCGCTTCCGCGCGTTCGGCAGGCTGACCGACGAGGGCGCGGACGGGTTGTCGGCCCGGTGGCTCGGCGCGCTGTCGCCCGCGCGTGCCCAGCGGGTGGCCGGCGGGTGACAACACGGACGTTCGAGTGGGTCGACGGCGCGCTGGTGACCGTCGACCAGCGGTTGCTGCCCGGTGAGCACGTGATGCTGCGGCTGGCGACAGTGCCCGGCCTGGTGACCGCGATCCAGGAGTTGGCCGTGCGTGGTGCGCCGGCGCTGGGCATCGTCGGCGCGTTCGGCGTTGCTCTGTCGGCGCGACTGCATCCGGGCGACGTCGAGCGGGTGCGGGCCGACGCCGACCGGATCGCGAACGCACGGCCGACCGCGGTGAACCTCGGCTGGGGCGTGGCGCGGGCGCTGGCCCGGCTCGCGGAGGGTCCGGACGCGGTGCTCGCGGAGGCGTGTGCGGTGCTGGAGGAGGACGAGCGTGTCAACCGGGCGGCGTCGGCCAGGGCGGCCGACCTGCTGCTGCGCCTGTGCCCGGACCGGCCCCTGCGGGTGCTGACGCACTGCAACACGGGCAGGCTCGCCACCGGTGCATGGGGCACTGCGCTGGGTGCGGTCCGGCACCTGGCCCAGCGTGGTGCGATCGACCACGTGGTGGCGACCGAGACGCGGCCGCTGTTGCAGGGCGCGCGGCTGACCGCGTGGGAGCTGGCCGAGGCGGGCATCCCGTACCGGCTCGCGGTGGACTCGGCCGCGCCCGCGTTGATCGCGCGTGGCCTGGTGGACTGCGTGGTCGTCGGCGCGGACCGGATCGCGGCCAACGGTGACACGGCGAACAAGATCGGCACCTACTCGCTGGCCCTGGCGGCGCACCGAGCGGGCATCCCGTTCCTGGTGGTGGCACCGGAGTCCACGGTCGACGAGGATCTGCCGGACGGCACCGGGATCGTCATCGAGGAGCGGGCACCGACCGAGGTCACGGCGTTCGCGGGCACACCGACGGCACCCGAGGGTGCGCAGGCGTGGAATCCGGCTTTCGACGTGACCCCGGTCGACCTGATCACGGCAGTGGTGACGGAGACCCGCACCCTGCCGTGACTCAGACGGTGGCCAGGCGCAGGACGAGGGCGACGACGGCGAGCACCAGCAGGAAGGCTGCCGGCGCGAAGTTCTTGTCCCGCGCGCGCAGATGCGCGCCGACGGCGAGCACGAAGTAGACGATGACGCCGATCGCGGCGGCGACCCCGATCGGCCACCAGAACAGGCCGACGACGAGCCCGATCGCGCCCGCTGCCTCCGGGATGGCCAGCAGCGGGATGCGCCGCGCGGGCACGCCGACGCCGGTGATCGACTCGACCACGGCCGCCTGGCCCGTGACCTTCCCGAATCCCGACCCCAGCAGCGCGAGCGCCAGCACCGCCGAGACGATGACCGTGGCGACGAACATGGACGCCTCCCGAAGTGAAGTGACTTCTAAAAAACTAGCTACCAAGCTGAAGATAGCACCCGTTGCTACGATGGGGTGCATGCGGGAGCACGAGGACAAGGCCTGCGACGCGGCGCTGCGGCGCGCGTTCCAGTTCCTCGGCAAACGCTGGAACGGGGTCCTGCTCGGCACGCTCGTCCAGGGCCCGGCCGGCTTCGCCGAGCTGAAGCGGGCCGTGGCCGGGATCAGCGACTCGGTGCTGTCCGACCGGCTGGCCGAACTGGGCAGGGCGGGCCTGGTCCAGCGAACGGTGGACGAGGGCCCACCGGTGGCCGTGACCTACCAGGTGACCGAGGCGGGCCACGCGCTGCTGCCGGCCCTGGACGCGCTCACGAAGTGGGCGAAGGCGAACCTGCCGACCTAGTCAGCGGCGCGTAACCCTCACCGGGTGATTCCGGTTCCAGGCGGACACCTCGCGGCGTTGTCGTCGGCCCAGGTACAACAGAGTGTCCAGTAACCATGCCGGTGGAATTCCGGTTCCAGGTGGGCGCATCGCAAGACGGAGGAGGCCCGGGCCTCTCACCACTGGCCTGAGCGTCAGCTTGTCGACGCGAGGTAGGCGCGCCAGTCGCCGATCGCCGAGATGTCCTTCAGCTCCGCCGACCCGGCGAACGCCGCGCGCAGCACCGTGGCCAGGCTCGCCGTGCCGTCGTCCAGCTCGATGACGCCCAGTTCCAGCTCCGGCGGTTCGGAGGGCAGCAGGTGATCGCGCAGGACCTCCAGTGACACGTCGTACAGCTCACCGACCACCGCGCGACCGCCCGATGACACCGCGTGCATCGCCGGGAACCGGTCGCCCACCGAGTAGTACCGGTACTTCGGCGCGCTGCGCGCCACCCTGACCAGCGGCGCACCCTGCAACTGATGGTGCAGCGGGCCGCCTTGCATGCCACCGCCGTTGAGGAAGATCAGGGCCATCGGAACACCAACTCCACAGTCTCGACACCGAAGTAGACCGCGAACCGGCCACGATCACCACTGGGCGACCCCGACGGTCCCGGATCAGGTGCCGGTGATGTGTTCGGGCCGGACCGGGGTTCTGGTCAGGGCGAGGCCCGTCGCGGCACGGATGGCCGCGACGATCGCGGGGGTCGACGAGATCGTCGGCGGTTCACCGACTCCACGCAGGCCGTAGGGCGCGTGCGGATCGGCCAGTTCCAGCACGTCCACGTGCATCGGCGGCATGTCCAGGATGGTCGGGATCAGGTAGTCGGTGAAGGACGGATTGCGGATCTTCCCGTCGACGATCTGGATCTCCTCCATGACCGCGAGCCCGAGGCCCTGTGCGGAGCCGCCGTGGATCTGGCCGAGCACGGCCTGCGGGTTCATCGCCTTGCCCACGTCCTGCGCGCAGTCCAGGGACACGACCCGCACCAGGCCCAGTTCCACGTCCACGTCGACCACTGCCCGGTGTGCCGCGAAGCCGTACTGGACATGCGCGTTGCCCTGGCCGGTGACCGGGTCGAGCGGTTCGGTCGGCCGGTGCCGCCATTCCGTCGTCTCCTCGACGACCGTGTCGCCGAGCACGTCCACCAGGTCGCCCAGCACGCCATCCCGCTGCGCGACGATCTTGCCGCCGCTCAACGACAGCTCCCGCCTCGGCACGTCCCACCTCGACGCGGCCAGCGTCAGCACCCGGGCACGGACCGCCTCGCACGCGGCCTTCACCGCGCCGCCGGTCATATAGGTCTGGCGGGACGCGGACGACGAGCCGCCGTTGCCGACCGCGGTGTCGGCGGGATGGATGGTGACCTGGTCGATGCCCAGTTCGGTACGCACGATCTGCTGCTGGATGGTCACCAGGCCCTGCCCGACCTCTGCCGCGGCGGTGTGCACCAGCACCGAGGGCTGATCGCCGACGATCTCCAGTCGCAGGCGGGCCGTCGAGTAGTCGTCGAAACCTTCGGAGAAGCAGACGTTCTTGATGCCGACGGCGTAACCGACTCCCCGCACCACGCCCTCGCCGTGCGTGGTGTTGGAGACCCCGCCGGGCATCATGCGGATGTCCACGTCGGCGGGTGGCGGCGGTGGCAGCGGCCGTTCCCGCACGAGCCGCAGCAGCTTCGCCACGGGTGCCGCGGAGTCGACGACCTGACCGGTCGGCATCGTGCTGCCCTCGGCCATCGCGTTGCGCACCCGCAGGTCCACCGGGTGCATACCCAGTTCGGCAGCCAGCCGATCCATCTGGGACTCGTAGGCGAAACCGGCCTGTACCGCGCCGAAACCGCGCATCGCGCCGCACGGCGGGTTGTTCGTGTACACACCCCAGCAGTCGATCCGGACGTTCGGCACGTCGTACGGGCCGACGCCGAGCGTGGCGGCGTTGGCGACCACGGCGGACGTGCTGGACGCGTACGCGCCGCCGTCCAGGTAGATCTCGGCCTTGACGTACAGGAGCCTGCCGCCGCGGGTCGCGCCGTGCTCGTAGCGCAGCCGCGCGGGATGCCGGTGCACGTGCCCGAAGAACGACTCCTCGCGGTTGTAGACCATTTTCACCGGCTTGCCGGTGTAGAGCGCGAGCAGGCAGGCGTGCACCTGCATGGACAGGTCCTCACGGCCGCCGAACGCACCGCCGACACCGGCCAGCGTGAGCCGCACCTTGTCCGTCGGCATACCCAGCGCGGCCGCGACCTGGCGCTGGTCGACGTGCAGCCACTGGGTGGCCACGAACAGGTCGATACCGCCGTCCTCGGCGGGCACCGCGAGCCCGGACTCGGGCCCGAGGAACGCCTGGTCCTGCATGCCGACCTCGTAGTCGCCGGTGACCACGACAGCCGCGGCGGCGCGGGCCGCGTCGACGTCACCGCGGCGGATCGGCACGTGCCGGACCACGTTGCCGTCCGGGTGCAGCGCCGGTCCGTCGCCGTGCACGGCCTGCCAGGAGTCGGTCAGCGGCGGCAGCACGTCGTAGTCGACGGTGACCCTGGCCAGCGCGCGACGCGCGGTCTCCGGGTGGTCGGCACCCACGAGCACGACCGGTTCTCCTTGGTAGCGGACGATGTCCACGGCCAGTACGGGCTGGTCGGCGTGTTCGAGGCCGTACAGGTTGGTGCCCGGCACGTCGGCGTGCGTGAGCACGGCGGAGACGCCCGGCACCTGCAGCGCCCCGGTGATGTCGACGCGCCGGATGCGCGCGTGCGGGTGCGGGCTGCGCAGCGTCGCGCCCCAGATCATGTCCTCGTGCCACAGGTCCGACGAGTAGGCGAACTCGCCGCGCGCCTTGAGGATGCCGTCCGGCCGGGCAGGGCTGGTGCCGACACCGTCCGAAATGGTCTGTCGCTCAGTCGTCGTCCTGGTCATCGCGGCCCCCGGGCCAGCAGTGTCCGGTGCGCCACGTCCAGGTCCGCCGCGATCGACTCGCTGTCGGCCGTGACCAGTTCACCGTCGCGGACCACGGGCTCACCGCCGACCAGCAGCAGTTCCAGCGGGGCAGGCGAGCCGAGCACGAGTGCCGCGACCGGGTCGGTGATGCCGGCGTGCGCGAGGCCGTCCATCCGCCAGACCGCGATGTCGGCCAGCTTGCCCGGCTCCAGCGAACCCAGCTCCGCCCAGCGGCCCAGGCACTTCGCGCCACCGGCGGTCGCCAGCCGCAACGCCTGGCGTGGCGCCAACGCCGTCGGGCCGCCGCGCAGCCTCGCGTACAGCAGCGCCTGGTGCATCTCCTCGGCCAGCCCGCCGGACTCGTTGGACGCGGCACCGTCCACGCCCAGCCCGACGGTGGCGCCCGCGGCCAGCAGATCGGCGACCGGCGCGATGCCGGCGGCCAGCCTGCCGTTGGACGTCGGGCAGTGCGCGACCCCGGTCCCGGTCGCACCGATCCTGGCCACCGCCGCCGCGTCCAGGTGCACGCTGTGCGCGAACCACACGTCATCGCCCAGCCAGCCCAGCCGGTCCACGTATTCGGCCGGCGTGCAGCCGAACTCGCGGCGGCACTGCTCGTCCTCGTCCAGCGTCTCGGCCAGGTGCGTGTGCAGCCGCACACCCAGTTTCCTGGCCAGTTCGGCTGCTCCGGTCATCAGCCGGTCGGTCACCGTGAACGGGGAGCACGGCCCGACGGCGACCTGCACACGCGCGTTGCCCGCCGGATCGTGGTACTTCCAGACGGCCTGCTCGGTCGCCGACAGCGCCTCGTCGGTGTCCTCGACGATGTTGTCCGGCGGCAGCCCGCCGCTGCTCTCACCGCGGTCCATCGAGCCGCGCACCAGGTGCAGCCGGGTGCCGATCCGGATCGCCGCGGACACCACGGCGTCGGCGAGGTCGCCGCCGTCGGCGGGGAACACGTAGTGGTGGTCGGCGGCCGTGGTGCAGCCGGTGAGGGCAAGGCGGGCCAGGCCCGCTGACGCGGCCGCGTGTGTGACGGCCGCGTCCAGCCTGCCCCAGATCGGGTACAGCTCGACGAGCCACTCGAACAGCGTCGAGTTCTGGGCCATGCCGCGCGTCGCCCACTGGTAGAGGTGGTGGTGCGTGTTCACCAGGCCCGGCGTGACCAGGCAGCCGGTCGCGTCCAGCACGGTCGCGCCCGGCACGTTCGGGGCCGGTCCCGCGCCGAGGGCGGTGATCCACTCACCGTCGACCACCAGGTAACCGCTCGCGTACTCGGTGCCGTTGTCGTCCACTGTGGCCAGTGCGGCGTTGGCGATGACCGTGCGGCTCATGTGACCTCCTCGCCGGCGCCGGGCCGCATTCGCGGCGGCACTGTGCCCGGTGACTCGCTCGCCGGCTCGCTCCTGCCCCTCACCTGCCGTGCGGCCTGCCGGACGGCGTCCAGGATGTTCTCGTAACCGGTGCAGCGGCAGAGGTTCCCGGCCAGCGACTCGCGGATCTCCTCGTCACTGGGTTGGGGCACCCGGCGCAGCAGGTCGTGTGTGGCCACGATCAGCCCAGGCGTGCAGAACCCGCACTGCACGGCACCGGCCGCGACGAACGCCCGCTGCACGGGGTCCAGGTCGCCGCCGTCGGCGAGACCTTCGACGGTCAGCACCTCGCGGCCCTCCGCCTGACCGGCCGCGACCAGGCACGCACAGGCGGGCACGCCGTCCAGGTAGACCGTGCACGAACCGCATTCGCCCTGTTCGCAGGCGTTCTTCGAGCCGGGCAGGCCGAGCCGCTCGCGCAGCACGTACAGCAGGCTCTCGCCCTCCCACACGTCGTCGGTGGTGCGCCGCTCGCCGTTCACCGTCACGTTCAGGCGCATGCCCGCCAGCTCCCCAGCCGGTAGTCCTGCCACGCCCAGCCCAGCGTCCGGCGGGCCAGCACCGCCAGCGCGTGCCTGCGGTACGCGGCGCTGCCCCGGACGTCGTCGATCGGCGCCGCGGCCGCGGCGACCAGTTCGCCGAACCTGTGCACCACGTTGTCCGGCAACGGGTCCGGCGACTCCCAGCGGCGGTGCTCCGCCAGCTCGCCGGACAGGAACGCCTCGGCGTCGACGGCATGTCGTGGGGTGGGTGCCGCGGAACCCAGTGCGGCACCCACCCGCCCCTCGGTCGGATCAAGGGAGAGCCCGAACGCGCACACCGCGATGACCATCGCGTTGCGTGTCCCGACCTTCGCGAACTGCTGCGGCCCACGAGCGGCGGCGAGGTGCACGGCCGCGACCAGCTCGTCGGGCTCCAGCGCGTTGCGCTTCACACCCAGGTAGAACTCGGCGGCAGGCACCATCCGGGTGCCCCGCACCGACGCCACCTCGACGATCGCGTCGCAGGCCAGCAGCGCCGGATGCGCGTCACCGGCGGGGGAGGCGGTGCCGAGGTTGCCGCCCACCGTGCCGCGGTTGCGGATCTGGGGCGAACCGACCGTGCGGCTGGCCATCGCCAGACCGGGCAGCCTGCCGCCCAACTCGTCGATGATCCGGGTGTACGCCACGCACGCGCCGATCCGCAGCCGGTCGCCCACCGGCGCCCAGTCGGCCAGCTCGGCTATCCGGTTGAGATCCAGCAGCGCGGGCGGCCTGCGGTGGTCGAAGTTCAGTTCGACCATCAGGTCGGTGCCACCCGCGATCGGCACGGCGTCCGGGCGGGCAGCCTTCACCGCCAGGGCGTCCGCCCAGGTGGTCGGCCGCAGGAAGTCCACCGGCACCTCCTCGGGTGTTGTGACCCAGTACACAGAAGCCGGGTGGCTCCCGCTACGGCCACGACGCACGAAACGCGGGCGGCGCTGATGCGGTCACCTTGGAGGTTTCTCCAAACGGGCGGCCACGAGTGCGTCTACGCTGTATCGATGGTGTCCGTTGAGACCGTTTTGGGCATGTCCGACCTGCGGTTGAGAGTGCGCGCCGGGGCCGGCCTGCTCGACCGGGAGGTGTCCAGGCTCTACGGGACCGAGCTGCCCGACCCCGGCCGGTTCCTCTCCGGCGGCGAGTTGGTGCTGACCGGGCTGCTGTGGCTGCGGGTGGCCGAGGACGTGCCGGTGTTCGTCGCCGCGCTCGCCGACCGGGGAGCCGCCGCGCTGATCGCGTGCGACGCGGAGACCGGTGTGATCCCGGCCGCCCTCGTCGACGAGTGCGCCCGGCTCGGCGTGCCGCTGCTGGAGGCGTCGGTCGACCTGTCGTTCGCGGACGTCATCGAGCGGGTCGGCACAGCACTGGCCGCCGAACGGTCCGGTCGGGCGCACTCGGGCCGGCTGATGTCCGCGGTGGCAGGGGGCGCGAGCTTGGCCGAGCTGCTGGCGCTGGGGGCGACCGAGCTGGACGCGGACTGCTGGGTGCTCACTCCGCTGGGCCGGGTGGTCGCAGCCTGCGGGCCGGACCTGCCCGTCGAGCGGCGAGCCCTGTTGATCAAGGAGTTCCTGCTGTCCGACGGCCGGGCCCGGCGGGTACGCGGCCCGGCCGGGACGGTCACGCTGCTGCCGGTGCTCGACCCCGGCGGCTCCGACGTGACCCGCTGGTTCCTCGCGGTCGGCGGCCCGGCCCGGCTCACCGAGCCGCCCTACGACGAGATCATGGCCGAACTCGTCGGCCTGATCGGTGTGCAGCGGCAGCGCGAACAGGCAGGCAGAGGAGTGGCGGGCCAGGTGGCGAGCACCGTGCTGCGCGCGGTGCTCGCCGGTTCGGCCGCGCAGCCGGAGATCGCGTCGACGGCCCTGGCGGCCGGCATCGACATGCGACAGCCGGTGCGCGTGCTCGCCGCATCTGCGCCCGGTGCTCCTTTCGGCCGGGCGGCAGCCGTGCTCGCCGAACTGCTGGCCGCGGTCCAGCTCGCCGACCGGCCGGGGCTGGTCGGCGTCGTCGACGAGCAGGTCTACGCGCTGCTGCCCGCCGACGGCCGCTCCGACGCCGACCTCGCCCAGCGGGCCGCGGAGGCGTTGCGGCTGCTGGAACCAGCGCTGACCAGCGGCCGGATCGTGGTCGGGATCAGCTCGGTGGTGACCGCCGACGAGCTGCGCGGGGCGGTGCAGGAAGCGACCCATGCCCTGGAACTGGGCGAACGGCAGCCGGGCCGGACGCGAGTGGTGGCAGGTGACGAGGTCGCCGTGCACCAACTACTGCTGGCCGGAGTGCCCGACGAGCTGCGTGCCGCGTTGCGCAGGCGCGTGCTGGGCAAGGTCTTCGACTACGACGCCGAGCACGACGGCTCGCTGGTCCGCACGCTCACCGTGTTCCTGGATTGCTCCGGCTCCTGGGCCAAGGCGGCGGCACTGCTGCACGTGCACGTCAACACGCTGCGGTACCGGATCGGACGGGTGGAGGAGCTGATCGGCGTCGATCTCTCGGACTTCCGGCAGCGGGTCGACGTCTACCTGGCACTACGAGCGGGAGGCTGAGTCAGGGAAACTTTGCCAAAGGTTCCTTAGCAAGAGTCCTTGCACAAGGACTCTTGCTAAGGCTATCTTGATGAACATGTTCACCTCCTTCGCACCACTTCAGAGCCAGGTCCGTTCCCACCACGAGCAGCTGATCGCCGACGCAGCCCGGACGCGCCGGAGCCCGCGGTCGCGTCGCCACGACAACCCGGCCGACACCCAGCGGCAGCCGACACTGCGGGTCGTCTCGCTGCGCAGTAGTTGACGACGCGGGCCCGCAGCCGTGCCTCCGAGCTGCGGGTCCCGCGTCGTGGCACCGGATGTCCCGTTGTCCCCTCCGGTAACCTCAGGGATCTTCCGGATGAAGAGGGTGGGGTAGACCCCACCTCGACTGGGGTGGCAGCCGGATGGTCGGACGGGGCGCGGGAGATCAAAACTGGGTACCTGAGGAACCGGGACCAGCCAACAGGAGGCGTTCGATGCAGGGGGAGCCAGCGCTGTCGGGGGAAGTGGCCGATGCTCCGTACGTTCGGTCGGGCAGATATCAGCTGATGTGGTTGGGCAGCAAGCTGTTGGTGCCCGTCGCGCTCATCGCCACCGTGCTCGCGACCACGATGGTCGTCGTATTGCACCTGCTGCCCGGCTGGGGCGGCGTCAACCCGATCACCGGCATGCTCAGCGATTACGGGGTCCGTCCCGACGGCTGGGTGTTCGACACCGCGTTGGACGTGCTCAGCGTCGGCTCGGTGGCACTGCTGGTCAAGATGGTCCTGCACGGCGTAGTCCGCGGCAGGGCCACTTTCGTGATGATGGCCAGTTGGTGCTTGTGCCTGGTCGCCATCGCCTCGTTCACCAAGGACCCCAACACCGCCACACAGACGCTGCGCGGTTCGATCCACCTCTACGCGACGGCCGCGGCCTGCGTCAGCCTGCCCGTGGCCAGCATGTTCATCGGCTGGCAGCACCGGCGGGACCCGGCCTGGCGTCGTTGGGCGTGGGTCTCGCAGGGCCTCGCGCTCGTGTCGGTCCCGTGCTTCCTGCCGTTCGTGATCTCCTTCTTCATCATCCGGATGTCGCACGCCCCCGGCCTGAACACCGTGCCGACCGGCCTGGTGGAACGGTTGATGGGCGGGGTGGACATCGTCATCCTCGTGGTACTCGCGTTCTGGGCGCACCGGGCGAGCAACCGCCGCCAGGTCACCGCCGAGCAGCCCGCGCTGGTGGCCGAACAGGCAGCGTGATGAGCCGACGGGCAGCGTCATGACCGGACCGGAGGACTCATGACCGGACCGGAGGACGCCCTGGTCGAACTGGCCACCAGGATCTTCGGCCTCGCCCGGTCCGGTGACACCACCGCGCTCGTCCAGTACGTCCGGGCGGGCGTGCCGGTGAACCTGGCCAACGACAGCGGCGACACGCTGGTGATGCTGGCCGCCTACCACGGCCACGCACCCACGGTTCGAGCACTGCTGGCCGAGGGGGCCGACCCGAACAAGGCCAACGACAGGGGCCAGACGCCGATCGCCGGCGCGGTGTTCAAAGGCGAGAACGAGGTAGTGGCCGCGTTGCTGGCAGGCGGCGCCGACCCACACGCGGGCCAACCGTCCGCCGTAGAGGCGGCCCGAATGTTCGGCCAGCCCGAGCTGCTAGCGCAGTTCGGAGTCGAGGAATAGCCGAACATCACAGCTCACCGCTCCACCGTTGAACGGCCAACACACCACAGCAACGCCCCGACCCAACCGCTCACAGGTCAACTCGCCCCGATCACTGGCGAGCTGGCGAGTCGACCGTCGAACGGGCGGCTCCTCGGTCGTGCCGGTGCGAGCTGTTCGTTGGCGGGTCAGCTCGGTGGGGCTGATGGCGAGTCTGGGGTTTGGCCGTTGGAGGGACAGTTCGTCGGTCGTGCCAGGTGGGTCGACTGCTCACAGGTCAACTCGCCGCGGATATTGGCGAGCTGGCGAGTCGACCGTCGAACGGGCGGCTCCTCGGTCGTGCCGGTGCGAGCTGTTCGTTGGCGGGTCAGCTCGGTGGGGCTGATGGCGAGTCTGGGGAGTTGGCCGTTGGAGGGACAGTTCGTCGGTCGTGCCAGGTGGGTCGACCGTTCGCGGGTCAACTCGCCGCGGATATTGGCGAGCAGGCGAGTCGACCGTCGAACGGACGGCTCCTCGGTCGTGCCGGTGCGAGCTGTTCGTTCGCGGGTCAGCTCGGTGGGGCTGATGGCGAGTCTGGGGAGTTGGCCGTTGGAGGGACAGTTCGTCGGTCGTGCCAGGTGGGTCGACCGTTCGCGGGTCGACTGCTCACAGGTCAACTCGCCCCGATCACTGGCGAGCTGGCGAGTCGACCGTCGAACGGACGGCTCCTCGGTCGTGCCAGTGCGAGTCGTCCGTTCGCGGGTCAACTCGCCACGGCCAGTCGGGAGCCAGGGAAGCTGGCCGCTGAAAGGCCGTCTCGTCGATCGCGCCGGTGTGGGCGGCCCGCTCATGGGCGCACTCGCCGCGTCCCGTGGCGTGCCGGCCGTTGAACGGCCAGCTCGTCCGCTGTGCGGTCCGAGCCGGCTCTTCTTTCTGGGGTCGACTCCCACGGCAGGGTCACATAGGGAGCTGTGGAGTTGGCCGCCGAAGGGCCGTCTCGTCGGTCTTGCGGGTGCGAGTCGTCCGTTCGTGGGTCGATTCGCCATCGCTGCTGCCATTCCGGGGAGTCGGCCGCTGAAGGGGCGTCTCGTCGGTTTGCCGATGTGACCTGACCGTTCGTGGGTCGACTCGCGGTGGCCGATGGCGCGTCGAGAGTCGGCCGCCGAACGGGTGACTCATCCGGGTGCTGCCTTACTGCCTTTGCGGGTCGACCGTTCACGGGTCACCTCGGCACGTCGCCTGGATGGGTGGCGCTTGTCTCATCCGCCTATGCCGAACGAGCGGCGGCCAGCGCGGCCGAGCCGCAACGCCGAGCCACTTGGGGCGATGACAACGCCCCCGGATCGCCGAGCCAGCCGTCGCGCAACCGAAAAGCGGCCTCCAGCACCGCCTAGCCCCGCCAGGCCGCCAGCCGGGCCGCCACGTCGGCATGCCGCTGCGGCGTCGGAAACCGCTCCAGAAACGCCAGCGACCACGCCAGATACTGCAGCCGCCGGGCCGCGACGAACGGCGCCAGCGCGGCACGATCGGGAGCACCCGGATAGCTCGCCACCGCGGCCCAGCCATCCAGCCGACCGGTCCCGGCCAGGCACGCCAGGTCCCAGCCGATCGGGCCGCGCCAGGCGTCCTCGAAGTCCGTCCACACCGGTCCGGTCGGTGTGGACAGCAGGTTGCCGGGATGGGCGTCGCCGTGCAGCGGCACCGATTCCGGTGCCGCTGTCAGCAGCTCGTCGGTCACCCGGTCCGCGTCGGTGGTGAGCGCGACCCTGTCGCGCTCGGACAGTGACCAGGCACCCGCCGACCGCAGCATCGCCAGCACGTCCGGTACGTCCAGCGGTGGCACCGTCGGCAGCTCGCCCGGATAGCCGCGCAGCAGCGCGTGCAGGTCGGCGAGCAGCGGTCCGACCTCGGCAGGCCGGAACACGTGCTCGCGGTCGTGTGCCACAAAAGTCCAGAACGTCAGGCAGCGGCCCGAGTGGTGATGCGGACCGGCCGGTAGTTCGCCGCTCGGTGGAGCGACCGGCGCACCCTCACCGGCGAGCCATTCCGCGAGTGCGAGGTCCTTGGCCAGCGTCACGGCGACATCCGGCCGGACCCGCGCCGTCACGGCGGCCACCCGCGCCACGATCGGCGTGGGTGTCAGGTGCACCAGGACGTTGGACCCGTTGCGCAGCACCACCGGCTCGCCACACAGCACACCGTGCCGCTCGGCGACCTCGACGGCCGCCCGCACCGCGTGCTCCGGATCAGGTCCAGTGATCATTCTCACGGTCGCGGGACGTGCTGTCGCTGGATCAGTGGATGGCGGCCAGCTTCGCCGACTCGGTCTTCAGGATCGAGACCCACTGCTGTGCTGCCTGCTTGGCCTGCTGGTTCGTGCCCTGGGCGGCCTCGGTGGTCGCGGCCTGCTTCGCGGCGGCCAGGTTCGCCTTCATGTACTGCAGCCACTGCATGTCGAACGAGATGCCCTGCGTCGCCGTGACATGGGCGAGCTGGGTCGTGCTCAGCACGCCGGCCGTGTGGTAGGTGCTCGGCGACGGCACGGCCAGACCCCAGTCGGTCAGCCAGGTCGTCGGGGCGCTCACCGACGGCGCGCCGTCCTTGGTGATCTGCGTGGACAGTGCCCGCAGCTGCGTGCTGATACCGGCCGACTTGCCGGTGTTCGCCAGAGTCAGGGCCTGCTGACGCAGCAGCACGGTCTGCTTCGCGAACGTCGCATCGGCGGCGTTGTGCCGTGCCGCGGTCTGCGACGCCGTGGTCGCGGTCTGGCCCGCCGGCGGCGTCGCCGACGAGCTGCCGGCGGTCGACGGCGTGGTCGTGGCAGGCGTCGTCGGGGGCTGGTCGTAGGACACGCTGGTGCCCGCACCGGGCGCAGCCGGTTTCTCGGCGTTCACGCAGCCAGCCAGGCCGAGCGCGGTGGCGCTGAGTAGTACGGCAGCCACCGTGCCGCGGATCGCGTTGGTTCGCACGTCTGTTCTTCCCTCTCGGCCCGTGTTTTGTTACCGAGTCCCCGTCACGGCACAGCCTAGGCCGAGCCCCGCTGCCGGTCCTGTCGCACCGCATCCTGCCATTCGCGCTGGTGACGCCAGTCACCCCGGGTGCCCTCGGCGATGATTGCGCAGGTCCGGATCCCGGCCCTGCTCGGGCGGCGCCGAGGGCCCGGTCTACGATCCGGAACGAGCTTTTGTGGTCGGGCACGGCTTCCGTCGTCGCGGCCCGAACAGGACAACTGCCACTGCAGGAGGCACACCGTGACGGCAGTAGCACCCAAGCCGATCGCAACGCGCCCCTATCCGGCGCGCGATCCGGTCAAGGGTTCGTACTTGCTGCGGATGTTCCGCACGACCGACCCGAAGATGCTCGGCATCATGTACCTCACGACGTCGTTCGGGTTCTTCCTGATCGGCGGCGTGATGGCGCTGCTGATGCGGACCGAGCTGGCGCGGCCGGGTCTGCAGTTCCTCTCGCAGGAGCAGTACAACCAGCTGTTCACCATGCACGGCACGATCATGCTGCTGCTGTACGCGACGCCGATCCTGTTCGGATTCGCGAACTACATCCTGCCGCTGCAGATCGGCTCGCCGGACGTGGCGTTCCCGCGGTTGAACGCGTTCTCCTACTGGCTGTACCTGTTCGGTGGGCTGATCGTGCTGTCCGGCTTCCTGACGCCGGGCGGTGCGGCGGACTTCGGCTGGTTCGCCTACACCCCGCTGTCCGACGCGATCCACTCGCCGGGCGTCGGCGGTGATCTGTGGATCACCGGCCTGGTGGTGTCCGGCCTGGGCACGATCCTCGGTGGCGTGAACATGACCACCACGGTCATCTGCCTGCGCGCGCCCGGCATGACGATGTTCCGGATGCCGATCTTCACCTGGAACATCCTGGTCACCAGCGTGCTGATCCTGCTGGCGTTCCCGATCCTGACCGCGGCGCTGCTGGGCCTGGAGGCCGACCGGCACCTGGGTGCCCACATCTTCGACCCGGCCAACGGCGGGGTCATCCTGTGGCAGCACCTGTTCTGGTTCTTCGGCCATCCAGAGGTCTACATCGTCGCGTTGCCGTTCTTCGGCATCGTCTCGGAGATCTTCCCGGTGTTCTCCCGCAAGCCACTGTTCGGCTATCGCGGCCTGATCTACGCGACGCTGTCCATCGCGGCCCTGTCGGTCACCGTGTGGGCGCACCACATGTACGCCACCGGCGCCGTGCTGCTGCCGTTCTTCTCGTTCATGACCTTCCTGATCGCGGTGCCGACCGGTGTGAAGTTCTTCAACTGGATCGGCACGATGTGGAAGGGCCAGCTGACGTTCGAGACACCGATGCTGTTCAGCGTCGGCTTCCTCGTCACGTTCCTGTTCGGTGGCCTGACCGGTGTGCTGCTCGCGGCACCGGCGATCGACTTCCACGTCTCGGACACCTACTTCGTGGTGGCGCACTTCCACTACGTGCTGTTCGGCACGATCGTGTTCGCCACCTATGCCGGCATCTACTTCTGGTTCCCGAAGATGACCGGCCGCATGATGAACGAGCCATTGGGCAAGCTGCACTTCTGGACCACGTTCATCGGGTTCCACCTGACGTTCCTGGTCCAGCACTGGCTCGGCGCGGAGGGCATGCCCCGCCGCTATGCCGACTACCTGCCCTCCGACGGGTTCACCACGCTGAACACGATCTCCACGATCGGCTCCTACGTGCTCGGCGCGTCGGTACTGCCGTTCGTCTACAACGTGTTCAAGTCCTACCGCTACGGCGAGGTCGTCGAGGTGGACGACCCGTGGGGCTACGGCAACTCCCTGGAGTGGGCCACCTCCTGCCCGCCGCCGCGGCACAACTTCACCGAGCTGCCCCGGATCCGTTCCGAGCGGCCCGCCTTCGAGCTGCACTACCCACACATGGTGGAACGCATGCGGCTGGAAGCAGAAGTGGGCCGCCGGCACAAGGAACCGGTGGGAGCAGGTCAGTCCGCGGGAGACAGCAGCGGGCAAGCCTGACCCACGACCACCTTCGTTGTCCAGGACGCGCGAGCCCCGGAGACCGCCATCGGCGGCCCGGGGCTCGCTCATGCCAGGAGGGGCCATGACCAGCGAGGAAGCCGGGACGCCGGTACTGATCACCGTCACCGGACCGGACAAGCCGGGCGTGTCCTCGGTGCTGTTCGCGGTGCTGTCCCGGCGGGGCGTGCACCTGTTGGACGTGGAGCAGGTGGTCATCCGGGGGCAGCTCGTGCTGGGTGTCCTGGTGGACGTCTTCCACGACCCCGAGGGCGTGCAGGAGGTCGTCGAGCAGGCGATGGCGAGCGTCGGCATGCACGTCGACGTCGAGGTCGGCGCCGACTCCGGTGGCCTGGTGCGCGGCAGCTCGACGCACGTGCTCGTGGTACTCGGCAGGCCGATCACCGCCCGCGGTTTCTCCGAGGTCGCGCGGCGGCTCGCGTCGCTGGAGGTCAACATCGACGCGATCTCCCGCGTCGCCGACTACCCGGTCACCGGCCTGGAACTGCGCGTTTCCGTGCCGACCGACACGCGCAGCTCGGACGCCGAGCTGCGGGCCGCGCTGGCCGAGGTGGCGGCCTCCGACGGTCTGGACATCGCATTCGAGCGGGCCGGCCTGGCGCGGCGGGCCAAGCGGCTCGTGGTCTTCGACGTGGACTCCACCCTGATCCGCGGTGAGGTCATCGAGATGCTCGCCGAACGTGCGGGCAGGCAGGCCGAGGTGCGCGAGATCACCGAGGCCGCGATGCGAGGCGAACTGGACTTCACCGAGTCGCTGCACCGGCGGGTCGCGACCCTGGCCGGGCTGCCCGAGTCGGTGCTCACGGACGTATCGGCCGAGCTGCAGTTGATGTCCGGCGCCCGCACCACGATCCGCACGCTCAAGCGGCTCGGGTTCCGCTGCGGGGTGGTGTCCGGCGGGTTCACCCCGGTCATCCAGCGGCTGGTGGACGAGCTGGGTCTCGACTTCGCCGCCGCGAACGACCTGGAAGTGGTGGACGGCAAGCTGACCGGCCGGGTCACCGGCCCGATCGTGGACCGGGCCGCCAAGGCGGAGGCGCTACGCCGGTTCGCCGCCGAGGCCGGTGTGCCGCTGGCCCAGTGCGTGGCGATCGGCGACGGTGCGAACGACATCGACATGATCTCCGCGGCCGGACTCGGTGTGGCGTTCAACGCCAAACCCGCGCTGCGCGAGGTCGCGGACACCGCGTTGTCCTACCCGTTCCTGGACGCGGTGCTGTTCGTGCTCGGCGTGACCAGGGCCGAGGTGGAAGCGGCTGACATCGCCGACGGACTCGAACCGACGCGGCTGTGACCGGAGTACTGGACCCGCTGGTCGCGCGCTATGCCGACTGGCTCGCGCTGCCTGCCGCCGAGACCGTCGCGGACGCGATCGAGGATCCGGCCGAGGTCCGCGCGATGCCCGTGGTCCTGCGCATCGAGCGGTCGACACCACCGGCGCGCACAGCGCTGTTGGAGGCCGCAGCGGCTGCCGCCGTAGCGGTGTGTCTGGATCCGATGGCCGAACCGGGCGGCGAGTGGCACGACGACCTGCTGGCGTGGACGACCGCGCACATCCGCAAGGTGGCTCGGCGGGCGCGTGGCGCGCACTGGGCGGCGGTCGCCGAACTGCCCGGCCGCACGGTGCGGGTGGGGAACGCCGAGGTCAGGGCGCTGGTGCCGGGCAGGGTCGTGGACCTGCCCAAGGAGGTCAGCAGGCTGCAGATCTCCGGCAGCGAACTGCCCGCCGACCAGCCGGGGCCGCCCGAGCCGGGCCTGCCGGTGCTGTGGCTGAACCCGACGGTGGCGATGACGGCAGGCAAGGCCGCCGCCCAGGTCGGGCACGGCACGATGCTGCTGGCCGCGCTCATGACGACCGCGGACCGGGCCGCCGAGGTCACCGAGTGGGCGGCCGCGGACTGCCGGTGCCGCGTCCGCACGGCGACCCGCGAGCAGTGGGCGGCGCTGGACCCGGGCGCTCAGCCGTGGCAGGCGTGGCAGGAACGCCGGGTCGTCGCGGTCCGCGACGCCGGATTCACCGAGGTCGCACCCGGCACGGTCACGGTGCTCGCGCAGTGGCCTGCCCGGTTGACGGACCTGTCGTCGTGACGGTGTGACCATGTCCGGTGGACAGAACACGACCACCGGCTAGGGGTCGGACCGGCCCGGTCGGCGCACACCGGGATGCCGTACCAGTTCGTCGACCTGCACGCCGGCGCGGTCTCCGGCAACACACCGCCGCTGGGCGAACGCGCGGACACCCGATGGGGTACACGATCATCGGCGTCGTGGCGTCGTGGCGTCGTGGCGTCGTGGCGTCGTGGCGTCGTGGCGTCGTGGCGTCGTGGCGTCGTGGCGTCGTGGCGTCGTGGCGTCGTGGCGTCGTGGCGTCGTGGCGTCGTGGCGTCGTGGCGTCGTGGCGTCGTGGCGTCGTGGCGTCGTGGCGTCGTGGCGTCGTGGCGTCGTGGCGTCGTGGCGTCGTGGCGACGACGGCTATGAAACAGCGCGACCTGTTGCCCGCCTACGGTTTCGCGGCGAACCTCAAGTACCTGTACCTGATCTTCGCCGACGCGCCGCGCTTCGACCGGCGCGACTGCTCTTCGTCGCCGGAGGGCAAGGTGTTGCGCGGCCTGCGTTAGCCGACAGGTGCGGCCTGATCCAGCCGCCGCAGCGCGCCACGCACGACGTCCGGATCGGTGGTCGACCAGAATGGCGGGAGGGATGCGCGCAGGAAACCGCCGTAGCGGGCGTTGGCCAGGCGAGAGTCGAGAATGGCGACGACACCCTTGTCACCCATCGACCGCAGCAGTCGGCCTGCGCCCTGGGCGAGCAGCAGGGCGGCGTGCGTGGCGGCGACGGTGAGGAAACCGTTGCCGCCACGGGCCGCGACAGCGCGCTGCCGGGCTGATGCGAGCGGGTCGTCGGGGCGGGGGAACGGGATCCGGTCCACGACGACCAGTTGCAGTGACGGTCCGGGCACGTCGACGCCCTGCCACAGCGACAATGTGCCGAACAGGCAGATGCGTGGGTCATCGGCGAACTTGCTGACCAGCAGGGCGGTCGAGTCCTCGCCCTGACAGAGAATCGGGTGGTCGGTGCGCTCGCGCAGGGCTTCGGCGGCCTGCTTGGCGGCGCGCATCGAAGAGAACAGACCGAGCGTGCGCCCGCCCGCCGCGTCGACCAGTTCCTGGAGTTCGGTCAGGTAGGACTCGGCGAGCCCGTCGCGGCCCGGCGCGGGCAAGTGCTTGGCCACGTAGAGGATGCCGCTGCGCTCGTGCATGAACGGCGACCCGACGTCCAGTCCGGTCCACTGTGGACCATCGACGGCATCGGACGGTGGTTGCTTGTCGGTTGCGGTGCCTTCGGCCTTGCGCGCCTGGGGGTTGTTGATCGGCAGACCCCACTGCCGGGCCAGCGTGTCGAACGCGCCGCCGAGCGTGAGCGTGGCGGAGGTGAGAACGGTGGTGTGCTGGCCGAACAGACGCTCCCGCAGCAGGCCACCGACGCCCAGCGGGGCGACGCGCAGCGAAGCGGGCCGGTCGTTGTCACCGGACACCCAGACCACGTCGCGGCGGTGGGCCTCGTCCTCGTCGAAGGCGTCGAGCAGGCGTTCTGCCGTGTCGAAGGTCTCGTCCAGCATGGCTTTGGCGAGCTTGTGGGCGGTGGCGTCGCCGACGTCCTCGCGCTGGGCGGAGCGGTCCGGGCCGAGGCCGGCGAGGCAGCCGCGAGCGGCGTCGCGAACGGTGCGCAGGGTGTTGCGGAGGGACTCCGGTAGTTCGTCCATCCGGCCTGGCGGGAGTTCGGTGAGCATGAGGCTCAGGCCGTCGGCGGCTTCGGCGAGGCGGTCGGCGATCTCCTGGTCGATGAGGCGGCCGGTGCGGCGGGCGGCCGCGGAGGCGCTGGTGCCGCTGAGTTCGGCGGTGGCGGCGGAGGTGACTCGGTCGACGAGGTCGTGGGCCTCGTCGACGACCACGACGTCGTGCTCGGGGAGGACCTGGAAGCCCTCGAGGGCGTTGATGGCGAGCATCGCGTGGTTGGTGACGACGATGTCGGCCCGCCCGGCCTCGGCGCGGGCGCGCTCGGCGAAGCAGTCGGAGCCCACGGGGCAGCGCGACAGGCCGAGGCATTCGCGTGCGGTTACCGAGACCTGCCGCCAGGCCTGCTCGTTGACGCCAGGGACGAGTTCGTCGCGGTCGCCGGTCTCGGTGTCACTGGACCACTCGTGCAGGCGTTTGACCTGGCGGCCGAGGGCGGAGGCGGCGAAGGGGTCGAAGAGAGCGCCGTCGTCTGGTTCCTCGGGAGCGCCGGTGTGGACGCGGTGCAGGCACAGGTAGTTGCGGCGGCCTTTGAGAATGGCGAAGGTGGGCTCGCGGCCCAGGAGTGGTTTGAGGGCTTTGGCCAGCCGGGGCAGGTCGCGGTCGACGAGCTGGCGTTGCAGCGCGATGGTGGCGGTGGAGACGATGACGGTGGCGTCGTTGAGCACGGCGTGCCGGATCGCGGGGACCAAGTAGGCAAGGGATTTGCCGGTCCCGGTGCCGGCCTGGACGGCGAGATGTTCCCCCGTCCGGATGCTCCGGGCGACGGCCTCGGCCATGTCCACCTGCCCGGTCCGCTCGGCGCCGCCGACGGAGTTGACGGCGGCGTTCAGCAAGGCTGCCACGTCGGGGACGACGGTCCCGTCAGGCGCGGTGTTGTCCGCCACGATCTGCGCCGCGGACCGCTGCTTGGGCGCCTTGGCCCGCGCGGGGGCGGCGGCCCTGCCTGCCTTGCCTGCTGTGGTCGCTGTCGCGGCCTTCGCCGCCGGCGACTGCTTTGCGGGGGTCGCATCGGCCGCTGAGGCAGTTCCGGACGCTGTGGAGGCTGCTGTAGAGGCTTTGGTCGCGGTGTTCTCGGCGGCGGGGGACTCGGACACGCAGACGACCGTACCCGGCAGGCCCGTCACCCCTAGGATCCACGCCGTCCAACCGCGCGTGTCGACCACTCTGAGGCCGACACGCGCGGCAACGACGGATCCGCAGTCCGTGAACGACCCCGGCCGGGACGGCGCGGGTTGGCCGACAACCAGGCGAACCACCCCACGAGTCGACCATCGAATGGTCAGCGGCTCATGGCGAGCTGCGTCAGGTCGGCTACCGGAACCGATCGGGGGAGTTGACCACTGGGCGGTCGATATCAGGTGAATCGGCCCGTGTTGACCGTTGAGTGGTCGGTGGTCGTGGAAGGGCTGTGCTCGTCGGTCGTTGGTCGCCTGTCTGGGGTGTTGACCTTTGAATGGTCGGCATCGAGGCGGGCCAGTGCCTGTGTTGACCATCGAATGGTCGGCTGTCATCGAAGAGTGGTGCCCGGTTGGCTTCTGGTCGGCCGTCTGGCTAGTTGGCCGTTTAGTGGTCGACATGTCCAGGCGAACTGGCCAACGAGTTGATCGCTGAGCGGTCGGCACTCTGTCGCAGACCGCGCGAGTCGACCGTTGGGCGGTCAACAGGCGGCGGACGCGGCGAGTTGGCCGTTGAGCGGCGAGTCGGCCGTTGAGTGGTTCGTTCGGTTGACGCCCGACGTGTTGGCCCCTGGAGGGACGACTGGCCGTGCGGGACTCGGCGCGTCGACCGTTGGAGGGCCGGTCGGGTGTGGGCTGATGTGGTGGCTGTTGCGCGGCCACGCTCGCTCGGCGAGTGCGCTCACGGCTGAGCTGTCGACTCGCAAGCGTTGCCGCAGTCCGTCGGACCTGCGGCGGTGGTTGGGCAGGTCCGGTGCCGCGCTCGGTGCGTCGGGCCGGTCAGCGTGGCGCCCCGCGCGAGGTTGCCGGGCATCTCACGATGTGGAGCCAAGATTCAGTTCTCGCGTTGAACTGGAACTGGGCGACCGTGCCGAAGGCCTTCGCTACCTGCGTGCCGCGGTGGCTCAGGCCAAGCAGGCACGGCTCCGCGCGGACCGCATCGTCTCGCTCGCGCGATCGACGGTTTCGTTTGGTGCCAGGTGGTTGCTTCGCGGACGTGTCGGCAGCAAGGCCCGAGTCGTGTCGGATGCCCGCGCTACCGTCCGGCACCATGACCTCCGTCCTGCTTCTCGTCGACGTTCAGCGCAACATGCTCCTGCCGCCCGAGCCCGTGCCGGACGCCGCCACTGTCGCGCTCGCCATCGAGACCGTCCTCGACAAGGCTCGCCACGCCAATGCCCAGGTCGTCCACATTCGCAACACCGGCGGCTCCGGTGATCCGGACGAGCCCGGGACCGATGGTTGGCAACTCGTCCACGCCGTGGAGCCCGGCGAGATCACCGTCGACAAGCCCGAGCCCAACGCCTTCGCAGGCACCGACCTGGCCGACCACATTCCCGCGGACGCCCACCTGATCATCGTCGGCATGCAGAGCGACCACTGCGTCAGCGCCACCGCGCGCGCCGCCGTGGAGCGCGGGCACGCTGTCACGGTCGTTCGCGGCGCACACGCCACCTACCCGGGCGGCGGTGAGTCGGCGCGGGAGATCGCGGAGCGCGTCGACATGGAACTTGTCAGGAACGGTGTCGTGGTCACCGGTGAACGCGAGTTGAATTTCTAGAGCCGCTGGTACATCACATGCAGCCCGACCCGCCCGTGGGTGGGGTGGTCGAACGCGTCAGGCACTGTGGTGAGGATCTGGAAGCCCAGTGACTGCCATAGCTTGACGGCGACCACGTTCGTCTCGACGACCGCGTTGAACTGGATCGCGTGATAACCGGCCGAGCGCGCCCATTCGACCACGTGCGTGCCCAATGCCCTGCCGACGCCGCGACCCTCCCGCGCCGGGTCGACCATGAAGCTCGCCGTCGCCACATGGGCGCCGCGGCCCGGGCGGTTCGGGCCCATTTTCGCTGATCCGAGCACCACGCCGTCCTCTTCGGCGACTACGGTCACGCCCGGGGACTGCTCCATCCACAGTGGCTCGGCATCGGCCGCACTCAAGCCCTCGGGATACGCGTACGTCTCACCCGCCGCGACGATGCTCGCGAAGAAAGGGTAGATCGCCGGCCAGTCGTCAGGCCCGGCGGGACGGATCACCATGCCGCGACCCTAGCTGTCCGGTCCCACCTCGGCGAGAGCTTTGTCCCCCCTTGCTACGTGGGCCAACGCTTCCTGGATCGAGTCCGGGCGAGTCCAAACACGAGGGCTTCACCACCTTGACAACCTATTAGGTATGGCTAACCTAACTTCCGTCCTCGGACGAGGACGTCGGGTGCACTCGGAAGACCATGAACGGAGCACGTCCATGACCATCGATGTAGCCGCGAGTACGGCCACGTCACCCGTCAGCTCGGCCTCCCTGCGCAGGCTGCACGGTGCGGCCGGCGTACGGATCGCCTTCGGGGTGATCTGGGCGATCGACGCTATTTTCAAGTTCCTGCCCGGTTTCGTGCACGGGCAGACGCTGGGCAAGGAACTCGGCGCGGGCGATGACGTCCAGACGCCCATCATTCACCAGTGGATCCAACTGTGGCACAGCGCCGCGGAGTCGGCCCCCGCCGCCTTCGCCATCGGCACCGGCGTGATCGAGGTACTGATCGCGGTTGCGTTGCTGCTGGGCGCTTTCAGCAACTTCCTGTTCATCGGCAGTGCGATCTGGTCGTTCGGCATCTGGTCCGCCGCTGAGGGGTTCCACCTGCCGTGGTCCAAGTCGGGCATCACCGACCTCGGTCCGTCGGTCGGCTACATCATCGCTTCCCTGGCCCTGTTCTACGCGGTCGCGGGCGCGACGTGGAGTGTCGATCCCTGGCTCAAGCCCCGGTTGGCCAAGTTCGGGCTGGGCTGGATGTGCAGCCCGTCGGTGGCCGATCTGCAGCGCTGAGCGGTACCGGCCAGTGGTCGAGGGCGATGACGCTGTCGGGAATCTCGTCGTTCCGGCGCGTCTTCGCCCATCCGTTCTTTCTTCGTGCCATTCGGAACAGCGCCCGGTAATCATCCACAGTGGACAACGCCGGGGGGTCTGCGGCCGGGCGAGTGGCTCGCGGATCATCGTTACCGACCGCCGCACGGGCTGGAGACGCTGCTCAGCCGACGCGCGGCGAACCGACCAGGGTGACGCCCGCGCCCGCCAGGTCGGTCAGCGCTTTGTCCACCGTGGACCGCGCGACGCCCGCGGTGAGGTCGAGCAGCACGACCGTGCGCAGGCCGGTCCGGGCGGCGTCCAGGGCGGTGGCCCGCACGCAGTGGTCGGTGGCGATGCCGACGACGTCGACCTGGTCGACGTCGTGCCCGTGCAGCCAGTCCGCCAGGCGGCTGCCGTCGGCGGTGAAGCCCTCGAAACCCGAGTACGCGGCGGCGTGCTCGCCCTTGGAGAACACGGCGGCGACCGGCGAGATGTCCAGCTCGGGATGGAACGAGGAGCCTGGCGTGCCACGGACGCAGTGCGCCGGCCACGTGTCCACGAAATCAGGATGATCGCTGAAGTGGCGGCCGGGATCGGTGTGGTAGTCGCGGGTGGCCACGATGTGGTCGTAGGTCTGCCCGGCGACGTGCGCGGAGATGGCCGCCGCGACCGCGGCGCCGCCGGTGACCGGCAGCGAGCCGCCCTCGCAGAAGTCGTTCTGCACGTCGACGACGATCAGTGCCTTACCCATGTCAGCGGTCCCCTCACAGGAATGTGGTCGGAATGGCCGGCTCGCCGCGGGACAGCTTCAGCCCTTCCCACGGCACGCTGACCAGTGCCTTGCGCAGCCGCTCCCGGCCGTCGTCCAGCGACGGCAGGTCCGGCACGACGTCGCCGCCGCGGACCAGCGGGATCTGCAGCTCCTGGTCGAACCGGCCGCGATCGAGCCGGCTCGCTTCGCCCGCGGTGAGGTACACGACCTCCTCGGTCGCGGTGCCGGTGTCCCGGTGTCGGCGCAGGGCCGCCTTGCGGCCGCCCTTGGACTCCTTGTGCGAGCTGCGTTTGGCCACCGGCCGCCCCTCGACTTCGACAAGCTTGTAGACCATGCCTGCTGTGGGAGCACCGGAGCCGACGACGACCGACGTGCCCACGCCGTACGCGTCCACCGGTTCGGCGCGCAGCGCGGCGATCGCGAACTCGTCCAGGTCACCGGACACCACGATCCGGGTGTGCCGCGCGCCCAGCGAGTCCAACTGGTCGCGGGCATGCCGGGCCAGCACGCCGACGTCGCCGGAGTCGATTCGGATCGCGCGCAGGTCGGGACCCGCGACCTTGATCGCGGTCGCGATGCCCGCCGTGATGTCGTAGGTGTCCACCAGCAGTGTGGTGTCCGCGCCGAGCACGTCGACCTGGCCGCGGAACGCCTGTTCCTCGGAGTCGTGCAACAGGGTGAACGCGTGGGCCGACGTGCCCGTGGTGGGGATACCCCAGGTGCGGCCTGCCTCCAGATTGGACGTGGCCGCGAAACCGGCCAGGTAGGCGGCCCGCGCAGAGGCGACCGCGGCCTGTTCGTGAGTGCGCCGCGAGCCCATCTCGATGATGGGCCTGCCGTTGGCGGCGCTGACCATCCGGGCCGCGGCCGACGCGATCGCCGAGTCGTGGTTGAGCACGGACAGCACCAGCGTCTCCAGCAGCACGCCCTCGGCGAACGACGCGCGCACCGTGAGCAACGGTGATCCGGGAAGTACAGCTCGCCCTCGGGGTAGCCGTCGATATCGCCGCTGAAGCGGTAGTCCGCCAGCCAGTCCAGGGTGTTCGCGTCCACGACCCCGCTCGCCGCGAGCCGCTCGATCTCCGCGTCGCCGAAGCGGAAGCGGGTGATCGCGTCCAGCAGCCTGCCCACTCCGGCGACCACGCCGTACCGCCGGCCACCGGACAGCCTGCGCGCGAACGTCTCGAACACACACGGCCGGTCGCCGCTGCCGTCGGCCAGTGAGCTGGCCAACATGGTCAGCTCGTAGTGGTCCGTGAGCAGTGCTGTACTGGCACTGGGGGTGGTCATGCGGGTGAGCTTAATGTCCCGAATCGGGGAACTTGGGGAGCGCCATCACACGACCGGCCCAGCCGTGCCACCATGGACACATGTCCACGCCCGTCGAGCAGGAACGGACGCAGGTCGAACCGGCCGAAGCCGAACTGGGCGTCGAGGAGACGCCGTGGCAGACCGTCGTCTGGAACGACCCGGTGAACCTGATGTCCTACGTCACCTATGTCTTCCAGAAATTGTTCGGGTACGGCCAAGGACAAGGCCGTCAAGCTGATGCTCGACGTGCACCACAAGGGCAAGGCCATCGTGTCCTCGGGGTCCAAGGACAAGGTCGAGGCGGACGTCGCGAAGCTGCACGCGGCCGGCCTGTGGGCGACCATGCAGCGATCGGGCTGACCGCATCGGTCATGATTCCCGCCATGATCGTCGATGCCGCCGGAACGATCCGGTGAAGGGCTGGCGCCGCAAGGGCGGCCTCGTGACCACCGTGCTCGACCGCCAGGAGGCCGCGTTGGTGCGCGGCATGGTCCGCCAGGTGCTGGAGATGCTGGAGGTCAGGGCCGAGGAGGCCCCGACCGACGAATTGGCCGACCTGACCGGGATCCGCACCGGTCCGGCCACCGCGCCGGACGATCCGATCCTGTCCAGACTGCTGCCCGACTTCCACCGACTCGACGACGACGCACCGTCGCAGGAGGACCAGAACTCGGCCGCCGCGCTGCGGTCGCTGCACGAACCGGAGCTGCTGGACCTCAAGACCGGTGTCGCGGGCGTGCTGCTGGAGACCTGCCCGCCGGACGGCGGCGAGATCCGGCTCACGCTGGAGCAGGCCGACGCGTGGCTGGCCGCGCTCAACGACGTGCGGCTCGCCTTGGGCACCGCGCTGGACGTGAACGAGGACATGCCCGACGAGCTGCCCGACGACGACCCCAGGGAACCGCACCTGGACGTCTACCACTGGCTGACGTGGGTGCAGGAGAGCCTCGTCCAGGCGATGTCCGAGTGAGCGGCGATGTCCGATGAGCGGCGATGTCACCACTGAGCGGCGATGTCACTGCGGCACCGTGAGCGGCGATGTCCCACTGAACGGCGATCTCGGATGACGGTGCCGCGTGATCCGGGCACGCGCAACGCGATCACCGATGTGCCAGGTGTCTCGGTGGGCCACCACCAGCGGCTCGGCGATGGCTGGGCCACCGGCACGACCGTGGTGCTGGTGCCCGACGGCGCGACCGGCGCGGTGGACGGGCGGGGTGGCGCGCCCGGCACCCGGGAAACCGATCTGCTCGCCCCGGAGAACCTGGTCCGCGCGGTGCACGGTGTCTGCCTGTCCGGCGGCAGCGCGTACGGGCTGGCGGCGGCGGATGGCGTGATGCGCTGGCTGGGGGAGCGGCGGCACGGGTTCCCGGTCGGTGCGTTGCCGCACGAGGTCGTGCCGATCGTGCCCGCCGCGGTGCTGTTCGACCTGCCGCGCGGCGAGTGGGGCAACCGGCCGGACGCCGCTTTCGGTTACGCGGCCTGCGAGTCCGCCACCGACGGCCCTGTCGAGCAAGGCACCGTCGGTGCGGGCACCGGCGCGAAACTGGGGTCGTTGAAGGGTGGCGTCGGCACGGCCAGCGTCGTCCTCGACTCGGGTGCCGTGGTCGGTGCGCTGGTCGCGGCGAACGCGGCGGGCCAGGCAGTCGACCCGGACACCGGCCGGCCGTGGGCCGCCGATCTCGAACTGGCCGCCGAGTTCGGCAGGGCGTGGCCGCGGCGGCCGCTGTCGTCGCCTCCACCCGGTGCCAGCCCGTTGAACACCACCATCGGTGTGGTCGCGGTGGACGCCGAGCTGACCAAGGCCGAGGCGCGCAGGGTGGCGATGGCCGGTCAGGACGGTCTGGCCAGGGCCGTGCGGCCCGCGCACTCGATGTTCGACGGCGACACGGTGTTCGCGCTGGCCACCGGCCGCAGGCGGTTGAGCGGTGTGACGGGCACGTTCGCCGAGCCCGCACGGGCCGCCGAACTGGACCTGCTGTGCGCCGCGGCGGCGGACGTGTTCGCCAGGGCGATCGTGCACGCGCTGCTGGCCGCACACGGCCTGCCCGGCTTGCCCGCCTACCAGGATGTGTGGCCCGCGGGCTAGGCGTTCACGTGTTGTCCCACATATCGGCAGGCGACCTTTCCGCCCGTAGGATGGTGCTGTGCTGGTGATCCGACGTGATCTGGTGGACGCGATGGTGGCGCACGCCCGTCGTGACCACCCCGACGAGGCGTGTGGCGTGATCGCCGGTCCTGAGGGCTCGGACCAGCCGGAGCGCGTCATCGAGATGGAGAACGCCGAGCGGTCGCCGACCTTCTACCGGTTCGACTCCGGCGAGCAGCTGCGGGTGTGGCGGGCGATGGACGCGGCCGACGAGGTGCCGGTGGTGATCTACCACTCGCACACCGCGACCGAGGCGTACCCGTCGCGGACCGACGTGTCCTACGCCTCAGAGCCGGACACGCACTACGTACTCGTCTCCACGCGGGATCCAGAGCAGCACGAACTGCGTTCGTACCGCATCGTGGACGGTGTGGTCACCGAGGAGCCGATCGACGTGGTCGGATCGTACATGTTCGCCCATACCGGGCGTGACGACACGATCGACCGCCCGTGATCGGGGGCCCGCAGGAATACCCGGCGGGCCGTAACGCGTCTGAACGTAGGACACCCCTCACCGGAGGTAATTTCAGCATGGCCGTCACCGTTTCCATCCCCACCATCCTGCGGACCCACACCGGTGGGGAGAAGTCAGTCGAGGCGAGCGGTGCCAACCTGGGCGAGGTCATCGACAACCTCGACGCCAACCACGCGGGCCTGAAGGCCCGCCTGGTGAAGGAAGGCTCGCTGCACCGGTTCATCAATGTGTACGTCAACGACGAGGACGTCCGGTTCGCCGGCGGCCTGACCGCTCCGGTCGCCGACGGCGACAACGTGACGATCCTGCCTGCCGTCGCGGGCGGCATGCGCTGACCGGAACCGACCGCTAGGAAGGACGATCATGGCCCGGTACGAGTCCTTGTTGGACGCGTTGGGGGACACGCCACTGGTCGGCCTGCCGCACCTGTCCCCGGCGCCGAACGTGCGGCTGTGGGCGAAGCTGGAGGACCGCAACCCGACCGGCTCGATCAAGGACCGGCCCGCGCTGGCCATGATCGAGGCGGCCGAGGCGGACGGCAGCCTGACCCCCGGCTGCACGGTGCTGGAGCCGACGTCCGGCAACACCGGCATCGCGCTGGCCATGGCCGCGAAGCTCAAGGGCTATCAGCTGGTCTGCGTGATGCCGGAGAACACCTCGATCGAGCGTCGGCAGCTGCTCGCCGCGTATGGCGCGCGCATCATCGACTCGCCGGCCGCCGGTGGTTCGAACCAGGCCGTCGCGATGGCCAAGCAGCTCGCGGCCGAGCATCCCGACTGGGTGATGCTCTACCAGTACGGCAACCCGGCGAACGCGGACGCGCACTACCGCGGTACCGGCCCGGAGATCCTGCGTGACCTGCCCACGATCACGCATTTCGTGGCAGGCCTCGGCACGACGGGCACGCTCGTCGGCGTCGGCCGGTACCTGCGCGAGCAGAAGCCGGACGTGCAGATCATCGCCGCCGAGCCGCGCTACGGGGAACTGGTCTACGGGCTGCGCAACCTGGACGAGGGCTTCGTACCCGAGCTGTACGACCCGGACGTGCTGACCAGCCGGTTCTCCGTCGGTTCCCGGGACGCGCTGCGGCGCACCCGCCAACTGCTGGAGACCGAGGGCATCTTCGCCGGCATCTCGACGGGCGCGATCCTGCACGCGGCGCTGTCCGTCGCGGAGAAGGCCGCCGGTACCGGCGAGTCCGCCGACATCGCGTTCATCGTCGCCGACGCGGGCTGGAAGTACCTGTCCACCGGTGCCTACGGCGGCACACTGGACGAGGCCACCGAGGGCATCGAAGGGCAGCTCTGGGCCTGAGGCCCGGTGTTCCGGCGGCTCAGCCGGGGAACCGCGGCGTCGGCAGTCCGTCGCCGATGCCGCGGGCGACGAACAGGCATCCTGCGAGTGGGTAGGCGGCCGTCTGCTCAGCGGTGAAGTGCTCGCGGCCGGTCGTCACGTAGAGGTCGCCGAAGTCGTCCCCGCCGAAGCAGCACGCGGACACCTGCGCAGCGGGTACCTCGACGGTCGTGTCGAGGACGCCGTCGGGCGTGTACCGGCGGACCTGCCCGCCGCCGTTGACCGCCACCCACACGCAGCCCGCCGTGTCGACGCACAGCCCGTCGGGCACCCCGTCGGTGCCGGTCACCTCGACCAACGTCCTGCGGTTCGTGGCGTCGCCGGAGGCCAGGTCGTAGTCCAGCACGTCGATGCGGTGCGTCGGGGTGTCGACGTAGTACATCCGCGTGTTGTCCGGGCTCCAGCCGACGCCGTTGCTGATCGACACCGACGGCAGCACGACCGTGGCCTTGCCGGTCGGTTCGACCCTGGCCAGGAAGCCGCCGCCGGTGGCCTGGTCGTAGCGCATCGTGCCCGCCCACAGCCTGCCCATCGGGTCGACGCCCGCGTCGTTGCCCCGCATGCCCTCGCGCGCCCAGTAGACCAGCCAGGTCAGCGCGCCCGCGGTGTCGAGCAGGCCGACGCCGTCGCGCAGGTTGAGCACGAGACCGCCGTTGGTGCGGGGCTTCGCCGCGCCGACGTGCTGCGGCAGCGGCGTGGCCTCGTCCTTGCCGGTGCTCGGCTGGAACCGGTGCACCGAGCTGCCCAGGATGTCCACCCAGAGCAAGGAGCCCGTGCCGACGTCCCAGGTCGGGCCCTCGCCCAGCTCCGGCTCACCGCGCAGCGCGATCTCCAGCTCCGTCACGGGTCCGATCATGGCACGGTTACGCTTTCGCTATGCCTCTGGTCAGGATCACCGTGCGCGACGACACGGACGCGACCTCCCGGCGCGCCATCGCCGACGGCGTCCACCGGGCCATGGTCGACACCATCGGGATCCCGCCCGGTGACCGGTTCCAGGTGATCGATGCCCAACCAGCCGAGTCGATCATCGCCGACCCGGCATACCTGGACGTGACCAGGCAGAATCCGGTGTTCGTGGAGATCACGCTGGTCCGCGGCCGGAGCTTCGAGAAGAAGCGGGCGCTCTACGGAGCCGTCGTGGCCGAGCTGGTAGCGGTGGGCGTGCGGTCCGAGGACGTGCTGATCGTGCTGCACGAGACCGGCCGCGAGGACTGGTCGCTGGGCAACGGAGAGGCACAGCTGTTCGACGAGGAGTTGCTACGAAAGTGGGGCTGGCGGCCCCCGTCCGAATGACACAGCGAAAATTCAGGGTCCACCCTGAGGTGAGAGCGGGAAAACGCTCGTAACCTCGAAGATGTGGACAGCACCCGCGTCGCAGTGAAGCCGACCAACCCGGCCAAGCGCATCCTGCCGCCGCACCCCGTGCGGGCGGCCGCCGTGATCGTGGCGTTCACGGCCCTGCTCTACCTCATCGAGGCGCTCAACGCCACGGTGTTCCATGGCTCCCTGGCCAACGACGGGATCCATCCGCGCACCCTGACGGGGCTGCCGGAGATCCTGTGGGCACCGCTGATCCACGTCAGCTGGGCGCACCTGATCGGCAACACCGTGCCGGTCCTGGTGTTCGGCTTCCTGGCGATGGCGGCCGGGATCGGCCCGTGGCTCGCCGTCACGTCCACGATCTGGCTCATCAGCGGCCTGGGTGTCTGGCTGATCGGGCCCGCGGGCAGCACGGTGGGCGCGTCCGGCATCGCGTTCGGCTGGCTGCTGTTCCTGCTGGTCAGGGGCATCTTCAACCGTAGCTTCGGACAGATCGTGATCTCCCTGGTGCTGCTGTTCTACTGGGGCAGCGTGCTGTGGGGCCTGCTGCCGGGCCGGGTGGACGTCTCCTGGCAGGGCCACATGTTCGGCGCGCTGGCAGGCATCCTGTGCGCCTTCCTGGTCGCCAAAGCCAACCGGCCCAAGCAAGCCGCGGTCTCCGGCACGCTGGGCGACCGCATCGGCTGACCGCTCCGCCCGCCGTGCGAAGCTGACCAGCGTGCGTCTGACCGTTCTCGGCTGCTCCGGCAGCGTCCCCGGCCCCAACGCGCCCGCGTCCGGCTATCTCATCGAGGCCGGGGCGGCCCGGCTGGGCGTGGACCTCGGCAACGGCACGCTGGCGGCGCTGCAGACGTATCACGACCCGTTCGACCTGACCGCGCTGCTGTTCTCTCACCTGCACCCCGATCACTGCGCCGACTTCAGCGCACTCGCTGTGCTCCGCCGCTACCACCCGGCCCCGCCGTACGACCCCACAGTGCACAGGCTGCCGGTGCACGGCCCGAGCGACCTGGCCACCCGGTTCGCCGCCGCCTACGCGCCCAGCGCGGCCGAGGCCGCCGAGACGGACCTGTCCGACGTGTTCGCATTCACGTCCTACGTCGACGCGCCCACGGAGGTGGCCGGGTGCACGGTGACCCCCGCTCTCGTGGCGCACCCCTGCGAGGCGTACGGGCTGCGGATCGAGCGCGACGGCCGGTCGCTGTGCTACACGGGTGACACCGGGCCCTGCGCGAACCTGCTGCGGCTGGCCGACGGGGTGGACACGCTGCTGGCCGAGGCTTCCTGGACCGACGCCCCCGACCGGCCCGTCGACCTGCACCTGTCCGGCCGCCAGGCGGGCGAGCTGGCCGCGAAGGCCGGGGTCGGCAGGCTCGTGCTGACGCACGTGCAGCCGTGGACCGACCGGGACGCGGTGCTGGCCGAGGCGCGGGCCGCGTTTCCGGGGGACGTCGAGCTGGCCGAGCCGGGGGCCTGCTACCAGGTCTGAGTCACCTGGCCACGCCCTGCCACACGGCTTGCGCGCCCGTCGTGCCGATGCGCACCACGTTGATCGTGGTCAGCACGGCCAGCACCACGACCAGCACCGACGCCAGCACCGAGATCCGCCGCCACGTCGTCGGCACCCGTCGCGCCGCGGGCCGCTCGTCGTCGCCGACGGTCGCGTGCGCACCGGCCCGTTCGTGCTCCGCGCGGATGCCGGCGGCGCGTTCCCGGTCGGCCAGCTTGCCCGCCACGATCAGGAACACCACGGCGACACCGAACCCGAGCGCGTACGGCAGCAGCTGGCCGCTGAGCTGCTCGTGCCGGGTCAGGGCCGCGCTCGGCGGCACGTGGCCGACGAGTTGGCGGCCGGTGGCGCCGGCGAACGGCACGGCGAGCACCGCCACGCCGGTCAGCGCCAGCACCGGCCAGCCGAACCGGCGGCGCAGCTTCCGGTGCACGGCGAGGCCGACCGCGCACAGCGCGGCCAGCGGCAACAGCACGGCAACGGCGTCCACCAGCAGCGGGTGGGCGGGCAGGCCGTCGACTGTGAACAGTCCTTCCGCGAGCGGCATCAAGCGATTCCCGGGTCGATGAGATCGTCGTGCACAGGGCGGCTCTAGGCTAGCGGCGTGCTACGAGGCGACGGACGGCGTGACGACCAGCTGCGCGAGGTGCGGATCACGCGCGGGTTCCAGAAGTGGCCGGCAGGCTCGGTGCTCATCGAGTTCGGCAACACCAGGGTGTTGTGCGCCGCCAGCGTGAACGAGGGCGTGCCGCGGTGGCGGACGGGTTCCGGCCTTGGCTGGCTGACCGCCGAATACGCGATGCTGCCCTCGTCGACGAACACGCGGTCGGACCGCGAGTCGGTCAAGGGCCGGGTCGGTGGCCGTACTCACGAGATCAGCAGGCTGGTCGGCCGGTCGCTGCGGGCCTGCATCGACCTGGCCGCGCTCGGCGAGAACACCATCATGATCGACTGCGACGTGCTGCAGGCCGACGGCGGTACCCGGACCGCGGCCATCACCGGCGCGTATGTCGCCCTTGCCGACGCGATCACCTGGCTGGGTGCCGCGGGCCGGCTGGCCGACCCGAAACCGCTGTCCTGCGCGATCTCCGCGATCAGTGTCGGCGTGGTCGACGGGCGCGTTCGGCTCGACCTGCCCTACGAGGAGGACTCGCGGGCCGAGGTCGACATGAACGTGGTGGCGACCGACACCGGCACGCTGGTGGAGATCCAGGGCACCGGCGAAGGAGCCACCTTCCCGAGGTCCACTTTGGACAAGATGCTGGACCTGGCGCTGGCGGGCTGCGAGGAGCTCAACCGCCACCAGGTCGAGGCGCTCGCCGAGCCGTACCCGGGTGACCTGCCCGAGCCCACCAGGCGCGGCAAGTGAGCACGAACCTGCTGCTGGCCACCCGCAACGCGCACAAGCTGTGGGAGCTGGACCGGATCCTCGCGGCGGAGGGTGTCGCCGGGCTGACCGTGCTCGGCCTGGCCGAGGTGCCCGAGTTCCCCGAGGCTGCGGAGACCGGGGCCACCTTCGAGGAGAACGCGGTCGCGAAGGCGAGGGACGCGGTGGCGGCGACCGGCCTGCCCGCCATCGCCGACGACTCCGGGATCACCGTCGACGCCCTCAACGGCATGCCCGGCGTGCTGTCCGCGCGCTGGGCGGGCAAGGCACGCGACGACGATGCGAACCTGCGGCTGCTGCTCGAACAACTCGACGACGTGCCCGAGGGGCGGCGCGGCGGCGGCTACGTGTGTGCCGCCGCGTTCGTCACGCCCGACGGCGAGGAGACGATCGTGCGCGGCGAATGGCGCGGCACGATCGTCCGCTCGCCGCGGGGTACCAACGGTTTCGGCTACGACCCGATCTTCGTGCCCGAGGGCTACGCGCTGACCTCGGCGGAACTGGCGCCGGACGAGAAGGACGCCCTGTCCCACCGGGGCAGGGCGCTCCGCCTGCTGTTGCCGACCCTGCGCGCGCTGGCCGGGTGACCCGTCAGACCGGTAGTTCCTTGAGCAGCCGGGCCACGTGGCCGGTCGCCTTCACGTTGTAGAGCGCCTGCGCGATCCTGCCGTCGGGGTCCACCACGAACGTCGAGCGGATCACACCCATGATCGTGCGGCCGTAGTTCTGCTTCTCGCCGTACGCGCCCCACTCGCCCAGCACGGTCCGGTCGGGGTCGGACAGCAGCGGGAATGTCAGGCCCTCGGCGGCGCGGAACTTGGCCAGCTTCTCGGGCTTGTCCGGGGAGATGCCCAGCACGTCGTAGCCGGAGTCGTTGAGCTGGGCCAGGTTGTCCCGGAAGTCGCAGGCCTGCTTCGTGCACCCCGGCGTGCCGGCGGCAGGGTAGAAGTACACCACTACCGAGCGACCCCGGAAGTCGGACAGCGAGACCTGCTGACCCGTGTCGTCGGACAGCGTGAAATCCGGCGCCGGGTCACCGGCCGCGAGCCGCTTCTGTTCTGTCATACCCCGCACGCTAGCGCCTCACCGGCGGTAGAGCGGCGTGTGGGCGGTGCCGATGGCACCGCCCACAGCATGGTGCCCCAAGCCGATGGCGGCCGGGAGCGAGAGCGCGCCGGGGGGCTTCGCGTGCTCAGAACAACAATCGACCATAACCCGGCCGGTGCAACATCAACCCACTGGATTACACCCGTTCGGACTAGTCAGGGGTGGGCCGAACACATTCAGGACACGATGGCGAAAAACACCACGAACGCGCTGACCGCGATCAGCCAGCCGGCGATCAGCCAGCCGAAGTCCCGCCAGGTGGACAGGCCGCGGCTGTCCTCGCCCGGCACGTAGACGCCCCGCGACTCGAACCAGTCGGCCCAGCGCATGAACCAGCCCAGCGGATTGAAGCCCCACGGCGAGCGTGCGCGCCTGCGTCGGGTGCGCGGCAGCCGGCTGTCCGGGGTCATTCCCACTTCGCGGCGACCTCGGGCAGCGTCGGGTCGATCTGCCAGGCGCAGAACTGCCAGGCGCGGGCGGTGGCGTACTGGACGCCGGCCGAGTCGAAGTCGATCAGCGGTGGCGTGCGGATGTGGGCTGCCTTCGCGCGATTCATCATCTCGCTGGCCGCGTCCGGCAGCGGCAGTTGGCGAACGAGCTCCGCGGCCCTGTCGTAGACCTCGGCGCGGCTGTTGGCCAGCCGCTCGCCGAACGTGTCACCCTTGGTGTGGTTCTTGATCGCGGTGCCACGCGCTGCCTTGCCGTAATCGGCGAAGATGCGGGCCAAGTCCGCCTGGTCGGGCAGATCAGCACTCACCTGGGCAGCCGGCTCCATGTTCGAGACCTCCGTAGCCCATTGTTCGTCGGGCGCAACATGACGATAGCGCGTGTGCACGCGAACGGTGGAACTATCACCCGTCCGTCCGCGCCGGCAACCGCTACAACCAGGCGTTTTCGGTCGCCGTTCGCGCCGCTTCGGACCCGGCCCGCGGTCGGCGGAGCAGCCTGTCGGCAGGCCCGCGAGGGGCGCTCCCACCGGCCCCGTCCGGGCCGGGCATGGCGACCGGCCCGCCGCGTCCGTGGCGACATCGCAACGCCGGCGATGTCCTGGTGGCACCGGTGGTTTTCGCTGGTCGGGCGGTTGGTGTGCGGAATCGGCGGTTCGATGTGACCTGTGTCGGACGAGCCCTTGCGGTCCTGTTCGCCGGACGGGAAGACTGATCGCCACAGGTGTCGTGACAAGGAGGTCCTGATGCCGGAACTCTCGTCGTCCTACGACTACGTCGTCATCGGTGCGGGCAGCGCGGGCTGCGTGCTGGCCAGCCGGTTGACCGAGACCTCGGACGTGACGGTCCTGGTGCTCGAGGCGGGCGGCCAGGACGACGCGGACGAGATCCACATCCCGGCTGCGTTCTCGGCGCTGTTCAAGACGCGCTGGGACTGGAACTACGAGACGACCGAGCAGAAGCACCTCGGCGGCCGCAGCGCCTACTGGCCCAGGATGAAGGCGCTCGGGGGCTGCTCGTCGATGAACGCCATGATCTACATCCGCGGCAACAGCGCCGACTACGACGGCTGGCGCGACGAGTACGGGGCAGCCGGCTGGGGCTTCCAGGACGTGCTGCCCTACTTCCGCCGCGCCGAGCACAACGCCCGGCTGTCCGGGCCGTTGCACGGCAACGACGGGCCGGTGCTGGTCGAGGACCGCCGCTATACCCACGAACTGAGCGCGGCCTGGGTGGACAGCGCCGTCGCGTGGGGACTGAAGCCCAACGACGACTTCAACGGCACCACGCAGGACGGCGTCGGCCAGTACCAGGTGACCTGCCGCAACGGCCACCGGTGGTCCACCGCGGACGCTTACCTGCGGCCCGCCATGAAGCGCGACAACCTCACGGTGCAGACGAACGCGCTGGTCAGCCGGATCGTGCTGGAGGGCGACCGGGCCGTCGGTGTCGCGTTCCAGTTGGGCGGCCGGGAACACGTCGTCCGGGTGGAGCGCGAGGTGCTGCTGTCCGGCGGCGCGATCAACTCACCGCAGTTGCTCATGCTGTCGGGCATCGGCCCCGCCGAGCACCTGCGTGAGCACGGCATCGCCGTCACCGTCGCGCTGTCGGGTGTCGGCTCGAACCTGCACGACCATCCCGCTGCCGGGATCATCTGGCACACCAAGGGAACGTCCGATCTGGTCGACTACCAGACACCGGCTCGGTTGATGCAGTGGCAGCTGTCCGGTCGCGGTCCGCTGGCGTCGAACGTCGGCGAGAGCGGCGGATTCACCTCCACTCGGTCCGGTGGTGAGGCGCCGGACATGCAGTTCGTCGCCGTGCCGACGCAGTTCGTGGACAACGGGCTGCGGGAGTCTCCTGGCCGTGGTTTCACCGCCGCCGCGACTGTGGTGGACGTGGCCAGTCGCGGGACTTTGCGGCTGCGGTCGGCCGATCCTCAGTGGCGGCCCGCTCTCGATCCCGGTTACTACACCGATCCGGCCGACTGGGACTCGATGGTCGCCGGGTGCCGGATGCTGATCGAGATCGGGCGGGAGGCCTCGCTGGGGCGGTTCCTGGCCGGGCCGAGCATGCCCGATCATCTCGACGGGTTGAGCGAAGACGAACTGGGGGAGCACATCCGTGCTCAGACCCAGACGCTGTATCACCCGGTGGGGACCTGCGCGATGGGATCGGGCGAGTCGGCTGTCGTCGATCCTTCGTTGCGGGTTCGTGGGGTTTCCGGGTTGCGCGTCGTCGACGCGTCGGTGATGCCGAAGATCGTCCGGGGGAACACGAACGCTCCTACGATCATGATCGCGGAGAAGGCGGCGGATTTGATCAAGAACTCGTCGTGACGGCTTCGGCTGGTGCGTTCGTTCCCGGCCTGGCGCGTTTCGCGCTTCGCCGGGGCGATGCCACCGCTGATCAGGCCTTTTTGCCTACTCCTACGTAGACGCCTTCCTGACTGTTGCCGCCGGCTTCGCCGTGCCATTCCGAAGCCGTGACGACGCCCGGCGCGACCATGTCGAAACCGTCGAACAGTTCGCGCACTTCGTCGTACTTGCGGAAGTACATCGGGTCCCTGCTGTTGCGCATCGCCTCGACGACCCCGTCGCTCTCGCCGGGCATCTGGTCGGCCGTCAAATGCGACAGAGCCAGGTAGCTGCCCGCCGGCAGGACGGACCTGTATTTCGCGACGATGTCCTTCGGGCGTTTGTCGTCGGGGACGAAATGGAACACCGCGACCATCAACAGGCCGACCGGTTCGTCGAAATCGATGAATTTGCGCAGATCGGGCGAGTCGAGTACCTGTTCCGGCTGCGTCAGGTCCGCGTCGATGACCGTGGCGTGGTCGTTGCCGCGTAACATGAGTTGGCTGTGTGCCACCGCCACCGGGTCGTAGTCCACGTACACCACGCGGCTGTCCGGATTCGCCCGCTGGGCCACCTCGTGCACGTTTCCCACCGTCGGAATGCCCGAACCCAGGTCGAGGAACTGGGTGATGCCCTGGTCGATGAGGTAGCGCACCGCACGATTGAGAAACGCCCGATTCGAACTCGCGATCTGCCTGCCCTGCGGCTGAACGCGCAGTACCACGTCACCAACAGCCCTGTCGGCGGCGAAGTTGTGGCCACCGCCCAACAGATAGTCGTACACGCGTGCGGCGCTGGGCACCTCCACGTTGATCTCGTCGGGAATCCAGTTGGCATCCTCGGTCATGCCACACACCTCACTGTCGGCGCCCCAGCAACGGACCGCGTCGAATCCGCCCGGTCACCCTACAACCGGGCACAAGATCGTCGTGGGCTGTTGCGCGACTACCGTTTCCCGTGCAGCATCGTCATCAATGTGGCCACCATCTTGTCCGCTTTCTCCGGCCGCGAGAAAGTGGTCAGGTTCAGCGGCGCACGGAACCTCGGTCGCGCGATCGACTTCGACCTCGCGAACTCGCGCAGCCCGTCCGGGCCGTGGATCCGGCCGAAGCCGGAGTCGCCGACGCCACCGAAGGGCATGCTGGGAATGGCCGCGAAGCTGATCACCGAGTTCACCGCGACCATGCCGGAACGCAGCCGCTTCGCCAACTCCATGCCACGTGCCTTGGCGAACACCGTGTTGCCCAGCCCGTACTTCGTCGCGTTGGCCCGCTCGACCGCCTCGTCCATGTCGCGCACCTTCGCGATGGTCAGCGTCGGGCCGAACGTCTCGTCGGTGACGGCCTTCGAGTCCTCGGGCACGTCCACCAGCACCGTCGGCTGCACGAACCGCTCGCCGACCGAGTCGGCACCACCGCGCACCGCCTTGCCGCCCTTGGCCAACGCGTCCGCGATGTGGTCGGAGATGACCTTCAGCTGGCCCGGCATCGTGATCGGGCCGATCTTCGCGTCCTTGTCCGCACCGGCGCGCAGACCGTCCGTCTTCGCCAGCACCTTCGCGACGAACTGGTCGTACACCTGCTCGTGCACGTACACGCGCTCCACGCCGACACATGTCTGGCCGGCGTTGGACATGCCGCCCCACACGGCCGCGTCCGCCGCGTCGTCGACGTTCGCGTCGGCGTCGACCAGCAGCGAGTCCTTGCCGCCCGCCTCGATCACGACCGGCGTCAACGTCTGCGCGCACGCGGCCATCACGCGCTTGCCGGTGGCAGCCGATCCGGTGAACGCGACCTTGTCCACGCCCGCCCGGCACAGCGCCGCACCGGTCTCGCCCATGCCGGTGATCAGCTGCAGCACCGGCTGCTCCGGCACGACGTCGGCGAACGAGTCGGCCAGCCACCTGCCCACGCCGGGGGTGTACTCGCTGGGCTTGAACACCACGGCGTTGCCGGCTGCCAGCGCGTAGGCGATCGAGCCCATCGGCGTGAACACCGGGTAGTTCCACGGCCCGATCACGCCGACCACGCCCAGCGGTTCGTACTGAACGGTCGCCGCGTAGTTGATCATCAGCAGACCGGGGGAGCGACGGTGCGGTCCCAGCACCTTGCTCGCGTGCTTGCCCGCCCATGCGATGTGCTCGATGGCCAGCACGATCTCCAGTTGCGCGTCGGCGTGCGGCTTGCCGGTCTCCGCGTGCACCACCTCCGCGAGCTGGGCCATCCGGCGGGTGAGCACCCCGGCCCACTTGCGCATCCGCACCGCGCGGCCGGCGAACCCGAGGTCGGCCCACCAGCGGGCCGCGATCCTCGCCCTGTCCACCGCGGCGTCGACGTCCGCCGCGCCGTGGATCGGGTAGCTCGCCACCACATCGCCAGTGTTCGGGTCCAGCGAGTCGAAGGTGGCCGACGGGTCCGCGGTACTGGTCTGGACATGCGAGGTGCTCATGTCCCCATCATTACCCGCGAGTCACCCGATGGCCATACCCGCCGGTAGGTTTGCTCAGCCGCCCGACGCGGCAGCCGCCCTGGCCGCCTTGATGCTCCGGACCACGTGCTTGAGCGCGGGCACCGTGTCGCCGCCGCGCTCGCCGAACTCCTTGATCCGGTCCGCGTACGCCCTGCGGTCGTGCCGGGACAGCACCTCGTCGACCTCACCGACCGCCACCAGCGAGACCACGATCGCGTCCTCAGTGGACACTTCGGACACCGGCCGGTGTCCGCGCACCAGTTCCTCGCACGGACGACCGTAACGCGGCCACCCGCGCCGGATCGGCCACGGTGATCAGCGTGCTCGGGAAGATGCCCAGGAGGCGCGACGGCTCGACGCCGATGACGCCGGCCGCCGCCAGTTTCGCCCGCACCGCCGTCAGTGTCGGGTTGTTGTCCCTGCGCACCCAGCCCCGCCAGCTGCGCGGACGCTGCTCGCTCATCGTCCGCAGCGCGTCATCGAGCAGACGATCGCCGGTCCGCTTCGTCGACGACGGCCGCACGGTGCCGTCGTCCTCGACCAGGCATCCGCGCAGACTCAGCTCGGCCAGCAGCGCGCCGCGGACGACGACCTTGATGTACCGGCCGGACAGCCTGCGCCGCTCGACGTCACAGGCCATCAGGAAGACGCGTTCGGCGAGCGTGTCCAACTCGGCACGGAACGTCATGAACCGAGCGTATCGCTCAAGCGGCTCTTTAGAGCTGTTAGGCAGTTCTTAGCCTGCGAACAGCGTGTCCGGCGGCAGCGGTGACTCGACGGCGTCGGCGTCCGCGACCGGCTTCGCACCGGCGGTGAACCGGACGAGGTCGTCGCCGTACAGCACCCGGCCGGGGAACGGGTCGGACGCGGTCCGCCGGACGTAGTCGCGCACCGGCAGCTCCACCCGGCTCGCCACCAGCACCAGGTTGCCGAACCGCTTCCCGGCCAGCACCGTCGGATCGGCCAGCAGCGCCAGCTGGTCGAACGCCGTGCCGACCGTCGCCACGTGCGCCCGCGCGAACCGCAGCCCGCTGCCGTCGGCCAGGTTCACCGCCAGCACGCCCGCCGGGCGCAGCGCCCTCGCGGCGAGCCCGGCGAACTCCGTCGACGCGAGCCGGGCAGGCATCCGCCCGCCGCTGAACACGTCCACGACCAGCAGGTCGAACGCGGCCTCGGGCACCCGGGCCAGCACGTCCCGCGCGTCACCGGTGCGCAGCCGCAGCCGCGCCGACCGGGCCAGCGGCAGCTCCTTGCGCACCAGTTCCACCAGGGCCGCGTCGATCTCCACCACCTGCTGACCGGAGCCGGGCCGGGTGGCCGCGACGTAGCGCGGCAGCGTGAGCGCACCACCGCCCAGATGCAGCGCGCGCAGCGGGCCCGGTGGCGTGAGGTCCACCACGTGCGCCAGCCGCCGGACGTACTCGAACTCCAGGTACGTCGGGTCGTCCAGATCCACGTGCGACTGCGGGATGCCGTCGATCAGCAGCGCCCTGGCCGCCGGGCGGTCCGGATCGTCGAACAGTTCGGCGACCCCGGTGTCCACCACGACCCTGACGCGGCCGATACGGGACCGCCGACTGGTCACCGCCGGAAGGTGGTGTCGATCACGAAGCCGCTGTCCATGCGGTCGAGGATATCGGCGTCCGCTCTGGTAGGACGTGGTCCATGGACCTGACGCGACTGGAAGCCCGCCTGCGGTCGTTCGCCGCACTGCGTGACTGGGAGCGCTTTCACACCCCCAAGAACCTCGTCATGGCGCTGTCCGGTGAGGTCGGTGAGCTGACCGCGCTGTTCCAGTGGCTCACGCCGGAGGAGGCGGCTGCCGCGATGAACGACGTCGAGCTGTCCGCGAACATCCTGGACGAGCTCGCCGACGTGCTGATCTACCTGGTCCGGCTCGCGGACGTGCTCGGTGTCGACCTGCTCACCGCGGCCGAGGCGAAGATCGAGCGCAACGAGGTCCGGTTCCCGCCACTCGGCCCCGCCGAGACCGGCCGCTGACCGACGTCTGACTACGGAGTGTGCCCGCTGTCCGGAATTTCCGCGCTTTCGGCGGAACGCTCGGTCACCTCGCCTGTGCTAACCGTAATAGGGCGAGGTGAGGACTGTGCTGCACGGCGACCCGCGAAACAGGGTCTGGCCACCTGATTCGTTCCTCGGCAGGCTGACCGCCGCCGAGTGCGCCAACCTGCTCGCGTGCGGGCACCACGCCTCCTACCAGCCGGGCGAACCGCTGATCATCGACGGCGACCGTGGTGGCGGGTTCGTCCTCCTGCTGCAAGCGGGCCAGGTCAAGGTCGTGATGCGGGACGAGCAGGGCAACGAGCAGCTGATCGGCATCCGCAGCCGGGGCAGCCTGCTCGGCGAGATGTCCTACTTCGATCGGCAGCCCCGGTCGGCCTCGGTGGTCGCGATCAGCCACGTCCTGGCCAGCAAACTCGCCAGGGACAGGCTCGACGGCTACCTCGGCGACCATCCCAGGGTGGGCATGGAGATCGCGCGCGTGCTGGTCGACCGCCTGCGGGCGTCCGACGCCAGCAGCCGGGACATCCGCAACGACCCGGTACCGGTGCGCGTGGCGAAGCTGCTGCTGTCGCTGGCCTCGGCGTTCGACGGCAGCTCGATCCCGCTCAGTCAGGCCGAGATCGCGCAGCTCGCCAGGGCCGCCGAGGTCACCGTGAACCGCACGCTGCGCGCGTTCCGGGACCGGCAGGTGGTGCACACGGAGTACCGGAAGCTGGTCGTGCCCTGCCTGGCCTGCCTGGACCGGATGGTCGTCGCGGTCACCGCCGATCCGAAAAACGGCGCGAAAGGCGTCCTGGGATGTGGTGGCACCCTGCCGCACCGGCCACAGTGAGACCGCCGAGGGGGCGAGGTAGGTAGGAGGCGACCAGCGCGATGCGAGGTCCTGCGTTGCGCGGCAGGTCGACGTGGGCCGCAGCCACCCTGTTGGGGCGGCTGCGGCCGGACGTGCGTGACCAGCTGCTCGAGCTAGGTGTGGAACGCGAGTTTGCGCGCAACCATCCGATCGTCCGGCACGGTGAGTATGTCGACCGGGCCGTGTTGCTGGTCCGTGGCACCGCGAAGGTGGCCACCACCTCCGAGGACGGCCGGCTCGCACTCCTGGGGGTAGCGCGAGCCGGCGACCTCGCGGACGATCTGGCCGCGCTCCACCACCTGGAGAGCCAGGCCAACGTCATCGCGTGTGGGCCGGTCACGGCCCGGTTGATCGAGAGCGAGAGCCTGCGCGAGTTCCTGCGCAACCAGCCCGAGGCGCATCTCGCGGTGAGCCAGGCGGTCACCGACCGGCTGCGCGAGGCCAACCGCAGGCGGGCCGACTACGTGCTGCCGGTGCCGTGCCGCCTGGCCAGGGTCCTCATCGAACTGGCCGACACGATCGGCAGCAGAGACACCGGCGGCCGCTACGAGCTACCGGACTGCCTCACCCAAGCCGAGCTGGGCTCGCTGGCGGGCATGGCCCGCCGCACCGTCGAGGAACAATTGCGGGACCTGCAGCGGAACGCGATCGTCGAACTCGCGTACCGGCGGATGACGATCCACGACATGCCCAGGCTCTACGCGATAGCGCGCCTGAACCGCGAACCGGACCCACCGGTCAGCCAGTGGCGGCCGATCAGCGACTACTGAGCTTCGCCAGCCGGTCCGGGCTGGTCCAGCGGACGTCCGACACCCAGCCGAACTTCTCGAACACCCAGATCATCCGGGCCGAGATGTCCACCTGGCCGCGGCGGACGCCGTGCCGGGCCGCGGTGGGGTCGGCGTGGTGCGAGTTGTGCCAGGATTCACCCATTGAGAGCACCGCCAGCGGCCAGAAGTTGGCAGAGCGGTCCCGGCTGGCGAACGGCCGGTCACCGATCATGTGACAGATCGAGTTCACCGACCACGTGACGTGATGCTGGAACGCGACGCGGGCCAGACCGGCCCACAGGAAGCCGGTCAGTACGCCCCACCACGACATCGTGATCAGGCCGACCAGCACCGCGGGCAGTCCCACACTCAGCGCCACCCAGACCGGGAACATCCGGTCGACCGTGCTGATGGCGCGATCGCTCACCAGATCGGGTGCGAACCTGTCGATGTTGGTCCTGTCCCTGCCGAACAGCCAGCCCATGTGGGCGTGCCAGAAACCCTTGGCCAGCGCCATTGGCGACGTGCCGAACAGCCAGGGCGAGTGCGGATCGCCCTCGCGGTCGGAGAAGGCGTGGTGCCGACGGTGATCCGCCACCCACGTGGTCACGGGTCCTTGCGCGGCAAGGCTGCCCGCGATCGCGAGTGCGATCCGCAGCGGCCGCCGGGCCTTGAAGGCACCATGGGTGAAGTAGCGGTGGTAGCCGATGGTGATGCCCAATGTGGACACTGTGTAGAACACAGCTGCGACAGCGATGTCGACCCAGCTGATACCCCATCCCCACACGGCCGGAACCAACGCCAGCAGGGCGACGAACGGGATGATCAGGAAGGCTCGGATCGTCACCAGTTCGGCAAGACTTGCTTGCCCGGAAAGCATTGGTTTTGCGGGTCGTTCGGTGGCGGGCGTCGCCGGAGCGGCAGCGGTCATCGGGCAGTTACCTCACGTCGTAGGATTGTGCGGCCAGGGCAGGACCGCCGGCTGGCCGCGTGATCAGTCGCCCGTGAACGGTGTCGGCGTGGCAGTCGCCGTTGAATGTTCGGCCGGTCACGAAGGATCGATGGTGCGCCGATGATGGCTTACCATCGATGGCTTCAGCCTACGCGAGTAACGGCGTCAGACGCGCGTTCACGGCGACGCAGTGCTGTGATACGGAGTGAACTCTCGCGGGTCAGGAACGCTCGGGATCGCCGAGGTCCAGGCCCAGCATCGCGAGCAGTGCGCCGCAGTCCTCGGCGTCCACCGCGTTGCTGGCGACCGTCATCGCGGCCCGTGCGTTCTGCTCGGCGTTGTGCTCCCGCTCGACCATTCGCGACCGCTCCGACCAAGGCGCGGCAGACGTCGTCGTACCTACATGGCGTGCCCAGGTCATCCGGCGCTTCCTCTGCTCAGTGAATCATCGGCCGTCGGGGTGGCTCTACCTCGCTGCACAGGTATGAAAACGCCACGATCGATGAGTGCACCTCATCGGGGGATGACTCCATCCTGACAGGTGCCCTCCATCCGCGCCACCCCCCTCCATCGCCGGTCTGTCGGGCCACGGGCCGCTGACCTGGGTCGGCGTAGGCTCGAAAAATGGACACCGGAACACTGCGGCGACCACGTCACGAGGACGGACAGCGCACGCGGCTCGATCCGGGACCAGGCGAGGCAGGCTAGGCCGCCGGCATGGGCTGGGCGAGGTCGGTCATGGCCCGCATCGACGCGGGCCAGAGCGAAGCCTTACTGGAACTGCGCCGCAGGCTGGGCGTGTCGGTGTTCCATCGGGCGTACGGCATCACGCAGGACGCGACTGCCGCCACGCTCGTCGTGGCGGGCGTCTTCATGCTGGTGTGGCGTCGCCCGAGTGACTTCGACGTCGACGATCTGGAATCGGCACTGCTGTCCCTGACCGATCGGCGAGCACGGCAGTGGCTGGCCAGCGCCACGAATTCGACGGTCATCGAACCGACCGTACGGGCGTGGCAGCGCGGTCACGACGACTGAGTCGCCGCGCGGACGGCGGGCCGGAAGGGACAGCACATGCCGGACGACGTGTCGGAGAAGAGCACCAAGCAGCTCGCCGTCTGGTGGCGGCTGGCCGGCCTGCTGGACGAACTGGGCGTCGCGTGGCGAGAGACACTCGCCACCACGACCACGCGAGAGCGCGATCAGCTGCCCGCCAACCTCACCGTGGCGCTGATGCGGGCCGGCGCTGCCGGCGCCGAGGTGACAGCCGGTCTGAGCAAGATTCTCGCCGAGCAGGCCGACTCAGGACACTCGCTGACCACAGTGGCCGACCTCGCGCGCCAGGTGGACGCCGCGTGGCCGAAACGGCGGGCCGTTGGCTGAGAGATCGGCGTAAAGATGTAGGCCGTGTCACGGACCGTACCCGAAGGGGTGGTGACCCCGTCCCAAGAACCCCGAACATGGCTCTGACCTGGGGAAACCGGCCCTGAGCACTGCCAGCGCCGTGATCCACAGTTGACTGTTACGGGGGATCTGGGCCACTTCGGGTGCGGGTTGGAATTCCCATGCGACGCGAGCCGTGCAAGGATGGCCGATGGTGACCGGCGGTCCTCGCCGTGAGGACTCGGCCGAAGCCAGCATTAGGGAGATATCAGCATGGCGCAAGGCAGTGTGAAGTGGTTCAACGGCGAGAAGGGCTTCGGCTTCATCGCTCAGGACGGGGGCGGCCCGGACGTCTTCGTGCATTACTCGGAGATCCAGGGCACGGGCTTCAAGTCCCTCGATGAGGGCCAGCGGGTCGAGTTCGAGATCGGCCAGGGTCAGAAGGGGCCGCAGGCCCAGGGCGTACGCGCCATCTGACGGATCCATCCGGTCGTGCCCGCATTCATTCGCAAGGTTGATGCGGGCACGACCTTTGTCGGTCGTCCTTCCGCGCACAGCGTGCGTCTACATCGGACGGCTTGATTCCCGCCGACTGTGGTGCGCTGCCTGGGGACTAGCATCGGCGTATGCGCAACGGCCAGGACAACCAGTGGAATCTGAGTCGTGGCTTGGCCGGTTATCTGGAGGCCGTGGCAGCCGCGGTCGGCGTGCCGACCGAAGGCACCGACTTCGAGATCAGTGACACCGCCACCGCGTACCTCGGGCTGGCTCGGCGCTTGCCAGAGCGGCCCGACCAGGACCTGATGCTCGTGTGGAGTGAGCGTCGTGGCTGGTCAGTGGCGGTGGAGACCGATCCCGCCGAGGCCCCGGTCGTCCTCGCCCATCTCGATGTCGACGACGTCGCCCCCGAACCTCCCGTCGTTGCGGAGTTCGTCGACGACGTGGTCGCCGGGCGCTACTCGGCGCCGCAGGACACCCTGCCCGCGACGCCGACCCGGCAGGATCTAGCCCGCATGCTCGGCCGCTACGCGAGTGCGACCTAGTCGGACTCGGCCCGCCGCAGGGGCTCGCCGACCGCGTGCAGGTGACTCAGCACCGCACCGTAGGACCGCAGCACGCCACACTCGGCGTAGTCGATGCCTCGGGCCTGGCAGTAGTCCCGGATGATCGGCTGCGCCCGCCGCAGGTTCGGCCGGGGCATGTTGGGGAACAGGTGGTGCTCGATCTGGTAGTTCAGCCCGCCCAGCGTGACGTCCACCCAGCGGCCGCCGTTCACGTTCCGGGACGTGAGTACCTGCTTGCGCAGGAAGTCCAGCGTGTGTCCCTTGGACAACGTGGGCATTCCCTTGTGGTTCGGGGCGAACGAACATCCCATGTAGACACCCCACACGCACTGGTGCACGAGGATGAACACGACAGCGGTCCCCGGTGACAGCACGAGGAACACGGCTGTGAGGTAGCCGCCGATGTGGAGGCCGAGCAGGAGGGTCTCCAGCCAACCGGACTTCACCTGGCGGCGGCGGATGGCCTGAATGCTCGACCAGTGCAGGCTGATGCCTTCCAGGAGCAGCAGCGGGAAGAACAAGAAGGCCTGGTACTTGGCCACCCAGCGGAGCAGGCCGGTCTTGGCGCTGCCCTGCTTCTTGGTGAACGCGAGCGCGGCGATACCGACGTCGGGATCGTCGTCCTCGTGGTTGGGGTTGGCGTGGTGGCGGTTGTGCTTGCTGATCCACCAGCCGTAGCTGACGCCGATCAGTCCACCGTGGACCAGCCCGATCGCGTCGTTGGCCCGTCGGCCGCGGAAGATCTGCTTGTGACCGGCGTCGTGGCCGATGAAGGACAGCTGGGTACCCGCCAGGGCCAGGAAGGCAGCGACGAACAGCTGCCACCACGAGTCGCCGACGAACCCGAACACCACCCACCCGGCGGCGAAGGCGCCGACCGTCAGGGCGATGGTGAGAATGTAGTAGCCGTACCTGCGGTTGAGCAGGCCGGCGCCGCGGATGATCCGGGAGAGTTCAGCGAAGTCGCTGCCTGTCTCCTGGGCAGCGGAAATCGGAGAGCTGGCCGAGGACATCCGAAACCCCCGTCGTCGCGCGGATGGCGCACCGGAATCTCGGGTACTGCCACGGTCGCGTCAGTCGCGATCTCGGGTCAGAGTACAGGCAGCGGGCCCCTGGTCCGTGTGTGGCGGGGTGACGACTTCCGCATAGGTTCGGCCGCGGTGGGCCTGTCCACGGCGCAGGTCAACGTCCTGGCACGGTCGGAGCGCCGGACCGATCCGGCTGATCAAGGCGTTGGTGGTCACACTGGCGGGTGAGCGGCCGAGAGCGGGCTTCTGTCAGCGCCTGGTCGACGACCCGGGTCCGCGAGGCCAGGACCTGCCGAACCGGTCCGCGCTGTTTCGACACCTTCGGTTAGTCCTGCCGCACGGCGATGGCGTCACCGTCGTGGTCCGAGCAGCTGCCACTACGCCCGCCGGACATACTCACCTCGCCGTCCCCGCACTCCTCCATGTGCCCCTTGCCGTCGTCCCAGTTGCCGATGCAGTGGAAGTAGATGCAGGTAGCGGCGTCGGGCTCGTCGATCAGCGAGCCGTGGCCGCAGTAGTTGTAGCCCAGCGGATTGGGCGGAGCGCCGCAGAGATCCGCCGGCGGAGTGGTGGTGGTGGTGGTCGTCGTGGTCGTCGGCGGTGCGGGCGGCGGGAGCACGGTGGTCACGACGGCGGGCGCGACCGTCGTGGCTGGAGGTGCTGTCGCGATCAGCGGGGCGGAACTCACCGGGGCGGCGACCGTCGCCGGTGCTGCAGTCTGATGGGTGATGGTCAGCGTGCCCACGATCAGCACCGGCACGGCCACGACCCACACCCAAGGCTCGCGCCACCAGTTCGTACGCGTCGTCGGCATACCGCGAACTCCAGGGCAAGAGGGCTATAGCCCGCTATATCGTCGGGCGACCCGTCATCGTTTGCCCACTCGGGAACGTGTCCAGTATTTGTCCTGAACTGGCGAGTAACTGTCATGAGAGTAGGCTTCAGGCCTACGGAGGTGACACTCATGGCGGCCCGACAGGCCGGTCGACTGCCCGCGTCCCTGCTCCATCGGCCGATGCGGGTGCTCCGCCCCCAGGACGCCGGCAGTGTCTACGCGTATCCGCGTCCCGAGTTCGCGCGGCTGGTGAAGTCCGGAGTGCTGCACCGGCTGGCGACGGGCTACTACGCGGTCGTCCCCGATGACAGGGTCGGCATGCCGTGGCTGCCGGACCTCGAGTCGTCGGCGTTGGCGATGGCCGCCGCCGACGAAGGAGCCCAGTCGGTCGCGCTGATGGGCATCAGCGCCGCACGCGTGCACGCAGCGGTGCCCAGCGCGTTGGGCGTCGCCGTTGTCGCCGCCTCGCACCACAGGGCGGCGATCAGGCTGGCCGATCGGGAGGCCCACATCCTGTTCGTGCGACGGGATGTGCGGCGGATCGAGGTGGAGCGTCGTCCGCTCGAATTGGGACCCGGCTGGGTGACCACCGTGGAGCAGACGATCGTCGATCTCGCCGGCCGGCCCGACCTGGGAGACGTCCGGGACGAGGCTGACGGCGCCGTGCGTGCCCTGTTGCCGAGGGCGGACCGGGATCTTCTCCGTGACCTGGCCGCGGCACAGCGGAAGTCCGGCCCGGTCGATCGAGCGCTGCAGGATGCCGATGCTTGACCCCGAGGAAGAAATCGCGACCGCGGAACAGTTCGGAATCGCACGCGATCAGGTCCGGCACGACCAGCTGATCTCTCATCTACTGGTGGCCCTTTGATTGACGTCGTCTGCCGGCGGCAATGGCGGAGCCTGCAAGGAGACCTGTGGAACCCACTATAGTACGGGATGCCGTACTATAGTGCGGATAGCAGTACTATAGTGGGGACTAGCAAGGAGGCGTCTCTATGGAACTGAGTCGACCGCTGTCGACGGTCACGCCCACCCTCGATGGCGATGTCCTCGCTGTGCTCGCCAGGAGCGACGTCACGTTTACGACGGGTCAGCTTCACCGAATTCTGACGCGGAACTCGGAGGAGGGCATCCGCAAGGTTTTGTTGCGCCTGGTCAAGCAGGGGGTAGTTCGGTCAGACAAGGTCGGTAACGCCTTCGCCTACCGTCTCAACCGTGATCATCTCGCTGCAGAGCACATCATTGGGCTCGCCGACCTTCAGGAGAAGCTGTTGAAGCGCATCGAGAATCGCCTCGAATCCTGGAGGCCGCAGCCCGTGTACGCCGCCGTGTTCGGCTCGGCCGCTCGTGGCTCAATGACAGTTGACAGCGACTTGGACCTGCTGTTAGTGCGGCCGGAGAACGCCGACGAGGCCTTGTGGGAAACGCAAGTCAATGACTTGACCGCCGATATCACCCGATGGACTGGTAACGACACGCAGCCTCTGAGTATGCCGCCGCGGAGCTCATGGCCCGTGACCGCGACGAACCCGTCTTGCGTGCCGTACTGGACGAGGGACTCACTGTCGCCGGGACCCGCTCCTGGCTTGACAAACAACTGCGAAAGGATAACTGACGTGCGAACGCAGCCGTGCAACACGGAGATCTTGCAGGGTCGCCTGCAAAAGGCGGGGAGCTTCATGGATGCGGCGAACGTGATCCACGAATTTGCTGACCAGGATGAAGAAGTCGCTGACGCCTACGTGACGTTGTGTGTGCACGCAGGCATTGCTGCATCGGATGTGATCTGCTGCATCAGTTTCGGTGAGCATGCGAAGGGAGAGAGTCATTCTGACGCAATTGAACTGCTGAAGAAGGCAGGCAACGACGCTGCGGAGCATCTGAGGGCTCTGCTCAACCTGAAGACAAAGTCTGGATACAGCCACACGCCAACGACGCCCGCCGAGTTCAAGAGAGCTGGCCGTGCCGCCACGGCACTTGTCGAGAAAGCCCGCCGGGCTCACGCAAAATAACATGCATACCGGCTCCGGAGAAGAAGAATTCGCATCCCCGGTCCGAGCTGACATCGCGTCCCCGCCCGCGTACCTGCACTCCAAGGGTGCGTCCCGCCGAGTGCTGGTCATTGTCGGTGGGGCCGACGGAGTTGAACTCGCACTGGCTGGAACTGAATCACGGCCGGAGATGCCCGATTTGCAGGAGTTCATGGACAAACCATGGACAGACGACCAAGCTCGAACCTGCGCTTTGGGGCCTCCTGACCCACGTCGCCGCACAACGTACGTACTGTAGCGGCCAGATCGAGGACGAGAGTGTTGCTCGAAATGGGGGTGGGTCTCGCGGCAGTTCGCACCCAAACTCCGACCAATCGAGCTGGTCCGCGCTAGATAGATGTCGGGACCCCGCAGATTCAGTCTGTCCCACAGGACTATAAGGGGCGTCACGGAGGCGACGGTGTGTAGGCGACGCTGGCGAGACAGTACTGGCGCGCCCGTGAATCAAGTACGCAGGAAGATAGGTTGCCGTAGCCGCAGTCGAGGAGGGTTACGTTTGGGACTCACGCGAGCTACTCCCGTTACGCTCGACGCGTCACGGGCGATGACCAACGGGAGCAACGGCGATGACCAACCACGGGGAACACGTGCCCAGTGCGACGAAGCCGGAGCCCGGGATCGGCGCATGGGTGGCCGTGCGAGGGGTCGACGAGCCCGGCAATTACCTGGCTGCCAAACGCACGGGCCGAGGACGACGGCTCGGCATACGACAGAAAGCGCAGGTGGCAGGCGATCAACGAATGCACCGCACAGATGACACAGCGCCAGGTCTCGCCCCACGAGACGGTGTGTATTGAGGCCACGCGTTTACTCGCCGAGCGCGCGGACATGCCCTACCACCATGTGATCGTGGACGAGGCCCAGGACCTCAATCCGACACAGTTGCGGCTGTTGTGGGCCATGGTCGCGCCTGGTCCCGACGATCTGTTCATCGCAGGAGACGCCCACCAGCGCATCTACGCGAACCGCGTCAGCTTGCGTGATGTCGGCGTCCGTGTCGCCGGACGTTCGACCCGGCTGACTGTCACTACCGCTCCACGGCCGAGATCCTTGCCTGGAGCATGGGAAAGCTGCGCGAGGAGCACATCGACGAGATCGATGCCGGGCTGGCGATCATCGCCCGGTTATCGGTCCGAGGTTCATGGTGTGCCTTCGACCTTGCACGGCTTCCCGACCTGTCAGGCGGGGATGGACCCGGTCTGGTGAGCTCTGTGCGCCAGTGGCTGGACGCCGACGCCGCACCCAGCGGGATCGGTATCGCCGCACGCTCGAACATGCTGGCCGATTCGGCTCGCGCAGCACTCGATGCGGCGGGACTGCCAGCGCGGTCACTGGCGAAGACCAGGCAGTCCGACGAGACCATCGGCGTCGTCACGACGCACCGCATGAAGGGCTTGGAATTCCGCTGTGTCGCCGTGATTGGAGCAGGCGACCAGCAGGTGCCCGCCCCGGCGGCGATCACGCCAATCGATGAGGACGAGACGATTCACTACCAGGAAACGCGGCGTGAGCGCTGCCTGTTGTTCGTGGCGTGTACTCGAGCGCGGGAGCAGTTGACCATCTCGTGGCACGCTAATCCGAGCCCGTTTCTGACTTCGGTGAAGTAGGAGAAAGATGACGAAGCTGTCGACGATCCTCGACCAAATTGACTCCGGCACTGTGCTGCTACCCGAGTTCCAGCGGGGATACGTGTGGAACCGCGACCAGGTACGTGGGTTGATGCGATCGTTGTATCTCGGGTATCCGGTCGGTGGCCTGTTGATGTGGGAGACCGAAACCGACGGCACCGCCATCCGCGGAACATCCAGCTCGGGCGGAACACGCTTGCTCCTGCTCGATGGCCAGCAGCGCATCACGTCCCTATATGGCGTGATCAGGGGTTATGAGCCTACGTTCTTCGAGGGCAACAAGTCCGCTTTCTCCGGATTGTATTTCAACGTCGAAGATGAGGGCTTCGAGTTCTACGCACCGACCAAAATGGCAGGCGATCCCCGCTGGGTCGACGTCGACAGAACTGTTCGAACAAGGGCCGGTGTTCTATCTCGCGAAATTCGCCGACCAGCCTGGGAAGGCTGAGCTGTACCTGAATCGGCTCAACACGCTCTTCCAGGTCAAGGATCGCGACTTCTTTGAGGAGAAAATAACCGGGAAGCACAAGACTGTCGATATCGTCGTTGATATCTTCAACCGGGTAAACTCGGCGGGGACCCAGCTCTCCAAAGGTGATCTCGCGTTGGCCGAGATGTGCGCTCGGTGGCCGAACGCCCGTCATGCGATGCGTGATCACCTGAAACGGTGGGAGAAGGCTGGCTTCACATTCTCGCTGGACTGGCTGTTGCGCAACGCCACCGCTGTGGCGGTTGGTCGAGCACAGTTCTCTGCATGTGGAGGACGTCCGGGCCGCCGACTTCCAGCAGGCCCTGACTCGCTCCGCGAGCTACGTCGACAGCTTCCTCAATGCGGTGTCCGGACGGATGGGAGTCGATCACGATCGTGTTCTGATGGGACGCGGCGGCATCCCGGTCATTTCCCGACTGTTGCACCGCACCTCGAACGGCAAATTCGCCGACGCGGCACACCGAGACAAGGTGCTGTTCTGGTACGTCCATTCTGGGCTCTGGGGCACGTTTTGCCGGGTCGACAGAAACGGTTCTGCAGCAGGACTATGAAACCCTCGAGCGCGCGGGAATCGATGGTCTCATCAGCAGCCTCGAGCGGTGGCGTGGTGGGAACCTCGACATTCAGACCGCACGATTTCGAAGCCTCTACCGTCGGTTCCCGCTTCTACCCTCTGCTGTACTTGTTGACCCGGGTGAAGGGTGCCCGTGACCTGGGAAGTGGACTAGCGCTGCATGCTGAGACTTCTGGGCAAGCTATCCTCGCTTCAGGTTCACCACATCTTCCCCAAAGCTCTGTTGTACAAGGCAAAATATGATCGTGGCCTCGTGAACGCCGTCGCCAACTTCTGCTTTCTCACTCAAGATCGAACCTGCTGATCGGCAAGCGTTCCCCGGAGGATTACTTCGTCGAAGCGGAGCAGAAGAATCCAGGCGTCCTGGCCTCCCAGTGGATCCCGACAGATCCCGACCTCTGGCGGGTCGAGCGCTATCCGGACTTCCTCGCCGCCCGCCGGGAACTGCTCGCGCAGGCCGCACAGTCGTTTCTCATCGAACTCAGGTCGGGTGTTGCCTCTCAGATGCGGCGACTCTCCAGCCGGTGACGATGGTCGCCGAAGAAGCCGACGATGCTCGCAGCGCCCAGGTCAGAGCATTGACCGCCGAACTGGTCGAAATGGGGTGCGCGAGACCAGCAGTGGATGCTGAGATCGTGGATCCGATCAGCGGGATGCCACTCGCAGTCGCAGAGGCCTACTGGCCGGAAGGCCTCCAGCCCGGTCAGGGCAAGCCCGTTGTACTGGAACTCGATGACAACGCGAACGGCCTGGCCCGGCTCGCCGAACTCGGCTACGAAGTGTTCACCGCCGTCGATGCTTTGCGCGGATACGTCACGCGGCGCAATGAGACCGCCGCCGGCGAGAGGCCGGCCGAGAAACCGTTGGAGGCTTGGCCGGTGGTCGGTGAGCCGGAAGGCTCTAGCTTCGACAAGGCGATGTACGCGATCTACGCCCGCGCCAAAAAGGAGGTCAACTACACGGCCAGCTACTTTCTCAGCATGCTGGCCGAACATGGCGCGCTGGCAACGGCCGCAAGCTGCTGAATGCCCCAGCGGTATCCGACGGCTTCGCCGCGCTGTGGGAGCGTGGTCGCCTCGACCTAACCGTGGAGGCCTTGGCACTTGAACCCCGGTTCATTGATCTGTTCACCGACACCGAACTCGATCTGGCTCGGCATCGGTTGGAGCAGTTCGGCTATCAGCCACACGCGCGTATGGTCACGCGGGGTGAGCCGGACTCTGACGGTGCCGACGCAGAGAGCAACCGGCACGTCAAGAGGCCAGTACAGCGGTGGTCGCCGATGCACAGAAGGCCGGCGTTTATGGAATCCTGGCCCCGTTCCTTGAGATTGCCGAGGAGTTGGGGCTGCCTCGGGAGGGATTTCTACACGGGATCATGATCACTCCGCCAGAGAATCGGTCGCGCTACCTGGTGTGGATCGACGTGCGGAACAAGCGTGGACGAGCCAGGGTGGAATTCGACTACGAGCAACTCGCGCTGCGTAGCGGGATGCCGGAGGCGGAACTGCGGTCGCGGATACCGACGAGCAACCATGACCCCGAGCAGGCTGAGCGATTGGCTGGCGTGCTCCGCCGATTGCTCACGAAACCCAGCTGACATCTGACGGGCTGTTGCCGTGGGTGTGGGGATCGGATGGGCTGAGCTCGTGTGTGGCATGACGCTGGTGAGCAAGATCAAAGCCGCCGGCGAGCTGTTCACGGGCCAAACTACAGCGGCTCGCAGGCCATCGGCTAAAGCATCGACAGTGGCGCGCCCAGCAGAAACGTGGCAGTTCCCAGTCGCCTGACTTCCCCGACCTGGCTGGAGTCAACCGGTTCGGTCTGCTGTGGCGCCTGTAGCCGCTGGCGAGTGATAGTGGGGCCGAAGGGAGTCGAACCCTCACTGGCTGGAACCTAAATCCAGTGCCTCTGCCTGTTGGGCTACGGCCCCGTGCCCGGGTGGTGGGCACCCGGGTATCGGCCAGCCTAGCCGGGGCCTCCGACCGTGTGACGGGCTCCCGGTGGGTCTGGTCGGCGTTTGGGGGTGTCGTGATCTACCGTGGGCGGGCGCAGGACGGCTTACTGAGGAGGCAACCCCGTGGCACGGGACCCCGACACCATTCAACGGGAGATCGAGCAGGCGCGTGACGCTCTGGCGGACACGCTTGACCAGCTCGGTGACAAGGCGAATCCGCAGCGGCTCGTGGATACCGCCAAGTCGAACGCTCGCTCCACGCTGGACAACCCCAAGGTCCGCTACTCGCTCATCGGTCTGGGCGTGTTGATCGCGTTGCTGGTGGTCCGCAAGCTGTTCCGCTGAAGCAGCGGCAGCAGGACCTCGTCGACCAGGCGGTCCACGAACTGCTTGTCCAGTGGATCGCCGGTCAGCATCAACCTGTACGTCAGCGCTGCGCCTGCGAGCTCTACCGCCATGCCCTTCGGGGCCTCGTCGTCCAGTTCGCGTCTGGCCGCGGCGCGCTCCAGCACCGCCCTGAGCACATCGCGCTGGGACCGCAGGAAGCTCTTGCGGAACGCCTCCGCCAGCTCGGGCTCGTGCGGTAGCTCGCCGACCAACGCCTGCGCGGCCTTACCCGCCGGGCCGGACAGGAACGTCGCGAACGCCGCCAGGAACTCGCGCAGGTCGCCTGCCAGCGAACCCGTGTCCGGCGCCGGGATGTTCTCGCTGACCAGCTTGTTGCACGAGTCGATCACCAGGTCCAGTTTCGAGTCCCACCGCCGGTAGATCGTGGCCTTGCCGGCTCTCGCCGTGGCCGCCACCGCGTCCATCGTGAGCGCCCGGTAGCCGACCTCGGCCAGCACCGACAACGCCGCCACCCGCAGCGCCTCATCCCTGCTGGCATCTCTGGGCCGACCCCGGGGCAATGTCCGCGGTTCGACTCCGTCACGTGCTGCTGTCACGCCACCGCCTCACAAGACCGGACCTCCACCTAGCGGCTCATCCTAGGTGCCCCACCCGCCACGCTGACCTGCCGTCCTCACGTCTCGTAACCGGTCGACCCCACGCCGTCAACGGCAATGTCGCACGTCAGCCGGGGTGCGGACGATCGACACCGCGATCTTGCCGCTGTCCGGCTGCTGGGGGACTCGGCGATTGATCACCTGATCGGATGGTTTGTGGAGGTACCGGCCGCAACCCGTTCGGGTTCGTTGGTGACTGTGCGCACTGGGATTCCGTCGGTGGGCTGTTCCTCGAACAACTGCCGGGCCAGTCTGGCCAGCGCTCCGGGCAGTTCGATCTCGCCCTCCGGGTTCCAGTCCGCCAAGCGTTCCGCCACCCATTCCTGCCACGCCGCCGAGAGCGTGGCGAACTCCTGCTCACCCTTGTCCGTCAGCCGCACGCCGGCGGGCCCTTCTGTGAGGTAGCCCGCCCTGATCACGTTGTCGAACGCCGGCCGCAGCACCTTCTCGGGCACCTGCACGCTCTCCGCGATGCCTGCCACCGTCGCCTTGCCCCGCTTCTGCCGGCACGCCCGGACCTTCACCACACACCACGCCTCGGCCTCGTCCAGCGGCGAGTGCGCGTGCGCCAGCGCGACCGTGCTCATCTGGTTGCGTTCCTTGCGCAGCAACCCGGCCAGCGCCCGTTGCAGGCTCTGGTCCTTGTCCGGCGAATCCGGCATCGCGAACCCGTCGCCCATGTCCGACGCCGCGGCTCGCGCTGTGCCGCGCAGCGGAACCTCCTTGAGGAACAACGAGAGCACGAACGCGACCAGCGCGACCGGCACGCCCGCCAGGAACACTACGTGCAGCGCCTGCGCGTATGCGTGCACGATCGGCGCGGACACCGCGGGTGGCAGCCGGTGCAACGCCTCCGGGCTCTGCGTCGCCCGGGGGTCGATGCCCCTGGGCAGCGGGTGTGCCGTGAGGGCGGTGGCCAGGTTGTGTGCCAGGCGACTGGAGTAGACGCTGCCGAACACCGCCACGCCGAACGAGCTGCCGATCGTGCGCAGGAACGTCACGCCGGACGTGGCGACGCCCAGGTCGACGTAGTCGACCGTGTTCTGCACCGCGATCAGCAGCACCTGCATGGCCAGGCCGACGCCGACGCCGAGCACGAACATGTAGAGCGAGCCCAGCCAGAAGCCGGTGTGCTCGTCCAGTTTGGACAGCAGATACAGGCCGATCGTCATGCCGATCGAGCCCGCGATCGGGAAGACCCGGTATCGCCCGGTCTTGCTCACCACGTTGCCGCTGGCGATGGACGCGAGCAGCAGCCCGAGCACCATCGGCAGCATTCTGATGCCGGACGCGGTGGCCGACGTGCCCTGCACGTACTGCAGATACGTGGGCAGGAACGTGATGCCGCCGAGCATGGCGAAGCCGACGATGAAGCTCATCGGCCCCGCGACCCGGAACACCGGATTGGCGAACAGCCGCATCGGTAGCACCGGTTCCGTCGCGCGTCGCTCCACGAGGACGAACAGGACCAGTGCCACGACCGACGCGATGGCCATCCAGATGATCGTCGGGGACAGCCACGGGTAGGTGGTGCCGCCCCAGCTCGTCACCAGCGTCAACCCGCTGGCGCCCAACGCGACCAGGAGGATGCCCAGGTAGTCGATCACCGGTTTCAGCGCGCTGCGCACCGCGGGGATCGCGGGCACCGCGACCACAAGCACGATGATGCCGACCGGGATGTTGACGTAGAACGCCCACCGCCACGAGAGGTGGTCCACGAACAGGCCGCCCAGCAACGGCCCGATCACCGTGACGACACCGAACACCGAACCCAGCGCGCCCTGGTACTTGCCGCGCTCGCGCAGCGGGATCACGTCCGCGATCAACGCCGACGAGGTGACCAGCAGGCCGCCCGCGCCCAAGCCCTGCACGGCCCGCCAGCCGATGAGCCACGTCATGCTGTTGGCGAAGCCGCAGAAGAACGAGCCGATCAGGAACACCACGACGCTGACCAGGAACATCCGCTTGCGCCCGAACAGGTCGCCGAACTTGCCGACCAGCGCGGTGGACACGGTCTCGGCGAGCAGGTAGCCGGTGACCACCCAGGACAGGTGGCCGGCGCCGCCGAGATCGCCGACGATCGTGGGCAGCGCGGTGGACACGATGGTCTGGTCGAGCGCGGCGAGCAACAGGCCCAGCGCGACCGCGGCGAACACCGCGTTGATCCGCTGGCGGCTGACCTCCACCGGTGCGCCGGAATCGGTGGGTGGCCGCGTGTCGTTGGTGCTCGGGGCGACCGGAGCGGGCGCGCGCTCGGTGGTGCTGGTTGCCATGCGAGCACAGTAGGTCCGCCGACCTCGCCGGGCAGTCCGATGGGACTGACGTCGGTGATCCGTGCCCGTCCGGGTGACTATCGGTCGGCGACGACGGTCCGCATGCCGAACCAGATCAGCTGCATGACGAGTTCGGCGGCCGCCTCGGGTGTGGTCTCCGGGTGCCGCTCGCACCACAGCGCGAGCCGTTCGCAACCGCCGACGATCACCTCGGCGGCCGGGGTCAGGTCCAGCGGTGCCGGCTGCGGTGCGTAGAGCGCCATCGTGCCGCTGATCAAGTCGGTCTGCTGCTGGCGGACCGCCTCGATCTCCTCGGCGGCCGACGGGCCGACGACCGCGGCCTCGCTGCGCAGCAACGCCCAGGACTGGCCGTGCGCCCGGATGAACTGGAAGTACGCGGCCAGACCGCTGCGCAGTTTGTCCTCCGGGGTGGCGGCGGCCAGCGCGGCGGCCGAGGTGACCCGCAGCAGTTCCGCCCGCGCCTGCCGGATGCAGGCGACCAGCAGGCCCTCCTTGGAGCCGAAGTACTCGTAGAGCATGGGTTTGGACACGCCGACCCGGTCGGCGATCTCGTCCATCGAGGCCGCGACGTAACCGCGCTCGGCGAACACCTGCTCGGCGACGGACATCATCTGGCGTTCCCGGTCCGCCCGGGGCATCCGCCGCCTGCGGGCTGGTTCGGTCTCGCTCGTGGCCACGACGGCAGCCTACCGCAAGTAACCTACTGATGGTAAGCTACGCGACGGTAACCGAGCGGTGAGGATGACGACATGGGCGAACAGCAGGATGTCGGTGATCGCGCTGCCGAGGATCACGACGTTGCCGTGCGCGGCCTCGATGATCACGGTGTCGAACACCACCGCGTGATCATCGTCGGTACCGGGTTCTCCGGCCTGGGCATGGCCATCCAGCTGGCGAAGGCAGGCATCGACGACTTCGTCGTGCTCGAGAAGGCGCGCGACGTCGGCGGCACGTGGCGGGACAACACGTACCCGGGCTGCGCGTGCGACATCCAGTCGCACATGTACTCGTTCTCGTTCGAGCAGAACCCGGCGTGGACGCGGTCGTTCCCGTCGCAGCCGGAAATCTGGGACTACCTGCGCAAGGTCACCGAGCGGTACGGCCTGCGTCCGCACATCCGGTTCGGCCAGGAGCTGACCGGCGCGGTGTGGGACGAGGACGCCCAGGTGTGGCACGTGCGGACCAAGGCGTGCGACTACACCGCCCAGTTCGTCGTGTCCGGTGTGGGCGCGCTGCACGTCCCCAACGTGCCCGAACTGCCCGGCCTGGAGTCGTTCGCCGGGCCAACGTTCCACTCCGCCGGCTGGAACCACGATGTCGACCTGCGCGGCAAGCGGGTCGCCGTGGTCGGCACCGGTGCCAGTGCGATCCAGTTCGTGCCGCAGATCGCGGCAAAAGTGGGCCAGCTGCACCTGTTCCAGCGCACGCCGCCGTGGGTGATGCCGAAGCCGGACTACCCGATGTCCGCATGGTCGCGCCGGCTGTTCCGGTTCGCGCCGGGCGCGCAGCGCGTCTACCGCGACGCGATCTACTGGATGCTGGAGGCGCGGGCGATCGGATTCAACGGTCACCCGCGGCTGCTGCGACTGGCGGAGCGGATCGCCCAGCGGCACATCGCCAAGTCCATTCCGGACCCGGCCCTGCGCGCGAAGCTGACCCCGGACTACCGGATGGGCTGCAAGCGCGTGCTCGTGGCCAATGACTACTACCCGGCGCTGGCCAGGGACAACGTCGAGGTGGTCACCGAGGGCGTCGCCGAGATCCGTGAGCACAGCGTGGTCGCGGCCGACGGCACCGAGCGCGAGGTCGACGCGATCATCTTCGGTACCGGCTTCCACGTGACCGACGCGTTCGACAACCTCGACATCATCGGCCACGGCGGCCGCAACCTGGGCAAGGAGTGGTCGGTCGAGGGGATGCGGACGCACCTCGGCATCACGGTGGCCGGCTTTCCGAACCTGTTCTTCCTACTGGGCCCGAACACCGGTCTCGGGCACAACTCGGTCGTGTTCATGATCGAGTCGCAGATCAAGTACGTGCTGGACGCCATCCGCATGGTGGACGCGAACCGGGCCGCCGCGATCGAGGTGCGGCCCGTGGTGCAGGACCAGTTCAACACCGAGATCCAGCGCAAGCTGGTGCGTGGCGTGTGGACGCAGGGCGGATGCCAGAGCTGGTACCTGGACTCGAAGGGCGTCAACCGGACGATCTGGCCCGGCTTCACCTGGCGGTACTGGCTGGACACCCGCAAGGTCGACCCCGCTGATTTCGAGCTGCGCGCGGCTCCAGTCGAGTCCGTGGGATCGTGACCGGACCAGGGCGGTGACACACGCTGCCGCCGGTGGCCCGTCGCTGGGCTCGGTTGACTGTGCGTTGCTGTGGCGCTGTGGCCGATCCGGGGGCGGTGAGACGCGCTGCCGCCGGTGGCCCCGAGCCTGCGGGCGACCCCGCTGAACGGCCGTCGGCGGGCTCGGTTGACTGTGCGTTGCTGTGGCGCTGTGGCCGGACCAGGGGGTGGTGAGACGCGCTGCCGCCGGTGGCCCCGAGCCTGCGGGCAGCGCCGCTGAACGACCGGTCGCGGCCCGGCTGACCGCGCGCTGTGACCGACCAGGGCGGTGACACACGCTGCCGCCGGCCGGCCCCGGCCTTGTGGGCGGCGGCGCCGCTGAACGACACCGTGGCCGTGCCGGCGACGGGCCGGATCGATCGCGGCCGCTATGGACGGTGGAGGCGCGGTGCGCGCTGGGCTGCACCGGCTCGCCGGGTTGGACAGGCCGACAGGCCGGCGGGGGCTTGGCCGGGCTCGGGCTGGTCGGGGCGCGCGGCGGGGGCAGGGCTGTGCGCCGACCCGGGGCCTTTCAGGACGCGGTGTTCAGGGCTCGGAGGCGGCCGATCAGGTCGACCGTGTCCAGGCCGCACAATTCGGCCATCTGTTCCAGGGCGGACAGGTCCAGGTGGATCTCCGCGGCCTGCCCGACCGGGGACTGTTGCAGTCGGTCGGCGGCCCACCGGCGCAACGGCAGCAGCTCGGGCTGGGTGTCGCTGACCACCATGGCCAGGTTGACCCGCAGGTGGCCGGGCCGGTCGTCGGTGAACACCCGGTCGTGCACGCGAGCGAGCACGTCCTGCGGGAGTACGTCCATCGCCAGGCACAGCTCGGCCAGGCGGACCACCGAGCACTGGCGGGTGCCCAGCTCGTAGGTGGCCAGTGTCTGTAGCGAGATGTCGTTGTCCAGCCGGTGTTGCAGCTCCTTCCGAGTCCAGCCGCGCTGCTTGCGCACGCGGCGCAGTTCGTCGCCGAGCACACGTTGATAACTCGTCGCGTCGATACGCACAGTGGTGCCTCCGCCCCCGGGGGTCGTGCATGCTCTTCGTACTGATGAGTACGAAGAGCACTCCGGCTTACGCCAGTTGGACTCGTTCTTTGTCCCAATTCACCCGATCGGGTGTAGGCGTTGAGCCGTTTGTCCAGGTACCGAGTGTGCCTCGGGCGGCCGCTGCACGCAGGGCTGATCAGTTCACACCGGATGTGATGATCGATCCACGAGCGGCCGTTCAGTTCACGCAGGGTGCCGATCCGTCGTCGGTGATCGGCGTGGTGCCACCGGCCGGGGGTGCCGGTGTGGTCGACGTGGTCGGCGGCGTGGTCGCGGCGGGCCGGAGCACGTTCGCGATGTCGGTGGCGACCGGGTGGCGGGGGCCGACGACGGTGTCGGCGGCGTCGCTGGCGCCGTGGTAGTTCAGGCCGAGGTAGGCCCAGACGTGGCCGCTGGGCACGCTCGGACCCTGCTCCAGGACGAACTCGCTGTTGTTCAGCGCGGCCTGCACCGCCTGCGCGTTGGCCTCCTGGCCGGCTGGGTAGAACAGCACCGACTTGCTGCGGTGCGACGCGTTGCCCGTCTCGCCCTTGGTGAAGCCCTTGGCGGCCAGCGCGTCCAGCACGTTGCTCGCCAGACCCGTCTCGCCTGAGGCGTTCGTCACGTCGACGGTGATCGCCGCGTTGCCGGTCGGCCCAGCAGGCGTGCCTGCCTGGCCGGCCGCGGCATTGGTCGGCGCGCCGGTGGCGCCGTGCACGAAGGCGGCGATCTGCGCCGGGTCGACCTCGACCGCGGACACGTCCGGCTCGGGGCGGTAGTCGATGTTGACCACCGGCACGGTCTGGAACTTGATCTGGCCCGAGCTCATCCCGGACATCTCCTGGGCGAAGTCGATCAGGTTCCACCGGTTGTCGATGGTGATCGCGCCCTGGACGGCGCCGATCAGCGCGTTGAGCGTGGTCGGGCTGGTCAGCACGCCCTGCGAGAGGATCTTGTGCGACATGCTGGCCATGAACGCCTGCTGGCGCTGCTCGCGCTCGATGTCCGTGCTGCCGCCCGGGATGTTGTGCCGCTGCCGGACGAACTCCAGCGCCTTGACGCCCTGCACGGTGAAGTGGCCCGCCGGGAACACCGCGCCGGACCAGTGCGTGTCGTTCACCGGGTGCAGCAGGCAGACCGGGACGCCGCCGATGGCGTTGGAGATCTGGAAGAAGCCGTCCAGGTTGACGGCCGCGTAGTGGTCGATCCCGACGCCGGTGAGCTGCTCGACCGTCTCGATGGACTCCTTGGCGCCCGCCTCGTTGGACTGGACGTCCAGCTGCGCCTGGTTGGTGAGGCCCTGGGCCTTGAGCTTGCGCAGCGCGGTCGCCTTCGCCAGCCCGTACGCGGAGTTGATCTTGCCAACGCCGTAGCCGGGGATGTTCACCCACGAGTCGCGCGGGATGGAGACGCCGGTCGCCTTGCCGCCGCCGGTCGGGATGTGGATCAGGATCATGGTGTCGGTGTCCAGCTCACCGGTGTCCTCGCCGGCGTGCAGGGCGTTCAGTTCGGCGGCGGGCAGCGGATGGCCCTTGGCGTCGGTGCGGCTGTCCATGCCGACCAGCAGGATGTCCATCGAGCCGTCCGGTGGTTTCGCGGCGGCACCCTGGTCGAGCACGTCGGCGGTCTGCAGGCCGTCCTGTGCCATCCGCAGTGTCGACCAGGCGTAGCCGGTCGCCACCAGTGCGACTACGGAGACGACCGTGAGTAGGACACGGCCGGCGCCCACACCGACGCGGCGGCGCCGTGGTGCCGCGGGCCTGCGCGGCGGGGCCGGGCGCTTGCTCGCGGGCGGGCGGTCGGCGGGCGCCTTGTCCGCGACCGGCGGGTTGGGCTCGGTGGGTGCGAAGGCGGTCGCGTCGCTGACCCGGGTCGGCGCGGGACGCCGGGCGGGCGGGCGGTTCGGGGCGTCGCCGCTTCGGCCCTGGCCACGGGGTTGCTCGGGCGGCGGGGTACGACGCGCGGCGGGCGCCCTGCGACCGGGCGGGTCGTCCGCGGGCCGCGGCCGGCCCTGGCGAACAGGTCGGCCGGGGTGTCCGTCCCGCTGCTCGCGCGGCAACTCGTCCACTCGGTGCTCCCTTCACACTCGACCTGAACACACAGACGCCGATGCCCCCCGGTCGGTTGCCGCGCTCCGTTGCCCGGCCGTCGACGTGCGACGATCGACGGGGTCGGACGACCGGTTGCCCGACCCGCGCACCGCGGTACCCCGGGGGCACTGTGTGCCCCGTCGGTGACCTCGTGCTGATCGGCTACACTAGGGCAGTTGGTTTGTACTCCGCCGGAGTGTCCACCGTTGTCGGTGGTCCCGCGCCCGGTTCCGTGGCGCGGTCGTACGGCACCTTGACGACGATAGGGATACAGAGGTCTGCATGCCTCCCAAGCAAAAGCAGAAGAAGACGTTCGAGGCGACGCTCGAACTCGAGGCGGGCAACGCCGCCATGGTCGACCTGGGCAAGATGCTCGGTCCCACTGGCGTCAACACCCGGAACGTGAAGGTCGAGTACGACGAGGCGACCTCCGGCAACCGGGGTGACATCGTTCCCGTCGTCGTGACCGTGTACGAGGACCGCAGCTACACCCTGCGGTACAAGACGCCGCCGACCAGCTTCCTGATCCGCAAGGAACTCGGGCTCAAGTCGGGTTCGGAGACCCCCGGCCACAAGTCCGGCGGCACGATCACCCGTGCGCAGCTGCGGTCCATCGCCGAGCGCAAGCTGCCCGACCTCAACGCCGACGACATCGGCGCGGCCGAGAAGGTCATCGCCGGTTCCGCTCGGTCGATGGGGATCAGCGTCGCCGAGGGCTGAGGCCTCGCGCCGCAGTCGTCGACGAGAAGGCCGCGGCGGATTCTCGTGCGATTGAACTCTGAACGGACAGGCCCGGTACCGACGGAATCCGTCGGTACCGGGCCTGTCCGGTGTACTGGGGGTTCAGGAGGCGTTGGCGGCCTGGAACTGGGAGATCAGTTCGGCCGGAATACGGCCGCGCTCGGAGACCTGGTGTCCGTTGCGGCGCGCCCATTCGCGAATCGCCTGGTTCTGTGCGCGGTCGCCACCGGGGCGGACCTGCGTTCTTGCCGAACCGGCACCGCGAGCGGCGCGCCCGCCGACCCGGCGGCCTGCCTGGACGAACTCGGCCAGTACCTTCCGCAGTCCGTCGGCGTTGCCGTGCGAGAGGTCGATCGCGTACTCGACCCCGTCGATGGAGAAACTGACGGTTTCGTCCGCCTTGCCTCCGTCGACGTCGTCAATCAGATGGACGACTGTCCGTGCAGCCATTGCTACTCCATTTCCCGGTGTGCGAAGTCTCCCGTGCGGTCGATACCGCAAGGATATCCCTTGTTCAATTCTGTTCCGCTACATTTCCCCGGCGCGTCCCGGTGACCGGATGAATCCGGACGAGGGAAATAGCGGACAATGCGTTCCGGCGGCCGCTGGCGATCATGACCGACAGGGTGAAATGTCTGATTCAACGATCGACTCGGGGCGCGAAACCGCGACCCCTGGGTTGGCGTCGGCAGCGGCGTGCGACGATGGCGAGGTTATGGCCGAAACCCAGCTAACCCGCATGGTGCAGAGCGTGCCGTCGGCCGCCGGCCTACCCGGGGACGAAGCGTCGATCTCACGTACCGGCCGGGCCTCGGGCCTGTCGAAGCGCACCGTGGTACAGGGTGCGATCGGCTCGGTCCTCATCCTGATCGGCAGCCTGGGTGCCGGTGGCGACCTGATCCAGGACCCGATCCTGGGCAACAGTCCGCTGGCCTGGATCCGCTGGGGTCATGGGCAACAGCTTGCCCAGTTCGTGCTGTACGTCGGTGTCGGCCTGCTGGTGTGGGCATGGGTGCGGCTGGGTCGCGACGTCATGGCCAAGCGGGTCACGCCGCGCGGCGTGCTGCTCGCCGGCATCGCGTGGATCACACCGATGATCATCTCGCCGCCCGCGTTCACCCGGGACGTGTACTCCTATCTCGGGCAGGGCGAGCAGCTGCTGAAGGGGATCGACCCGTACAGCACAGGCCCCTCGGTACTCGGCGACACCATCGCGCTGAACGTGCACCCGTTCTGGCAGAGCACACCCGCCCCGTACGGGCCGCTGTTCCTGCTGCTGGCCAAGGGTGTGGCCGCGGTCATCGGTGAGCACGTCATCCTCGGCGTGATCCTGATGCGCCTGGTGCTGATGATCGGCCTGGTGGTGCTCGTGCTCAGCCTGCCCGGGCTGGTCGGGCACCTCGGTGGGCGGCTGTCGGTGGCGTTCTGGCTGATGGTGGCCAGCCCGATGACGGTGATCCATCTGGTCGGCGGCCCACACAACGACCTGCTGATGATCGGCCTGCTCGCGGCCGGTGTGCTGCTGGTACTCAACAAACATCACGTGTCCGGTATCGCGCTGGTCACGTTGGCGATGGCGGTCAAGGCGACCGCGGGCGTCGCTCTGCCGTTCCTGATGTGGGTCTGGGCCGGGCGGCTGGAGGGCACACTGCTGCGCCGGTTCGTCCGCGCGACGGCGGCCGTGGTCGGCATCGTGATCGTGGTGTTCGGCGTCGCGATGCTGGTGGCCGGGGTCAACTTCGGCTGGATACCCGCCCTGCATGCGCCGACCCTGATCGTCAACTGGACCAACCTGCCGACCGGTGTCGGCGAGATCGCGCACGTGATCGTGCGCTGGTTCGGCAGCGTGCCGGAACAGCCGTTCGTGAACCTGTTCCGGGTACTGGGCATCGTGCTGCTGCTCGGGATCATGATCATGCAGTGGTGGAAGGCGCGCCACGGCGGTACCGAGGCCGTGCGCCGGATGGGCTACGCGCTGCTGGCCGTGGCCATCCTCGCGCCGCCCACGCTGCCCTGGTACCTGACCTGGGGGCTGGCCATCCTCAGCGCCGCCCCGTGGCGCCGCCGGTGGCTGGCGTTCTCCGCCGGGTTGGCCGTACTGATCCTGCTGGTCTACTACCCGAACGGCGAGGGCGCGATGGGCTCCCTGCCGCACATGATCTGGGTCATCCTGGCCGCCATCCTCGCCGGCGTCGCCATGCTCAAGTACGACCCGCTGGGCCTGCGCAGCAAGCCCGACGATCACGGCACGCTGCCCGGCGACGTGGCGGCGGCGGTGCCACCCGTGGCGGCGGGCGCCGAGGACGTGCCGCCGACGACGGTCGACGTGGCGGAACCAGTGACCGGACCAGTCGTAGAATCGGCGGCCCCGGAAGCGGTGGACGAGCCGCTGCCCAGCGGCCCTGCCCCGGTCTGAGTCCGCCTACACCCAGGCCGCGACCAGCAACCAGCAGCGGATCGATGCCTTGCCAGATCGGGTGGCCGGCTACAACACTGACCGGGCTCACTCCGCTCCGGGTGGTCGTCCCCGATCAGCCGGCCGGCCGTGTGACTGTCGACAACGTCCCAGGTCACGACACCTAGCGCGAGCTGAGGAAACCCCGCAGCAGTGCGGCGGTGCCGGCCAGGTGTTCGGCCATCGCCTGCCGGGCGGCCGCCGGGTCACCCCGCAGGATCGCGGACACGATCTGCTCGTGCTGCGCGTTGGAGTGCTCCAGGTTCGGCGGCAGCAGCGGGATCTCGTCCAGCAGTTCGTTGACGCGCATCCGCACGTCCGCGACGGCCGTGGTCAGTGACGCCGAGCCCGTGACCTCCGCGATGGCCAGGTGCAGGCGCGAGTCGCGGCGGCGGTACTCCACCAGGCCGGCGGCCGCCGTCTCGGCCAGCCGGTCGGCCAGGTGCCTGCGCTGGCCGGGCGCGAGGGTGCGTTGCGCGGCCACCTCGGCGGCCCCGGGTTCCACCACGGCCCGCAGCGTCAGCGCGTCGGCGAGACTCCCGTCCGGTCGCGGTGGCCGCTGGGCCGGGCGGCCCTGGGGCGGCTGGGTGACGAACGTGCCGCCGTAGCGGCCGCGCCGGGACGCGACGTAACCGGCCTCGGCGAGCGCGTGGATCGCCTCCCGCAGGGTCGCGCGGGCCACCCCGAGGCGGGCGGCCAGTTCGCGTTCGGCGGGCAGCCGGTCTCCCGAGGCGACCACGCCCAGCTTGATCGCGCGCAGCAGCCGTTCCACGGTCTCCTCGAACGCGTTGCCGGTGCGCACCGGCTGGAACAGCGCGTCGTCGACGGTGACGATCGACTGGGGCTCCGCGGGCATGGGTGTTGCCTTCACAGCGGTGTCACGTAGGCGCCGGAGATGCCACCGTCCACCAGGAACGTCGACGCCGTGATGAACGATGCGTCGTCGCTGGCCAGGAACGCGACCGCGGCGGCGATCTCCGCGGGCTCGGCGAACCTGCCGATCGGCACGTGCACCAGCCTGCGGGCAGCGCGTTCCGGGTCGGCGGCGAACAGTTCGCTAGCAGCGGGGTGTTCACCGGACCCGGGCACAGCGCGTTGACGCGGACGCCCTCACGGGCGAACTGCACGCCCAGCTCGCGGCTCAGGGCCAGGACACCGCCCTTGGACGCGGTGTAGGAGATCTGCGAGGTGGCCGAGCCGAGCACCGCGACGAACGACGCCGTGTTGATCACCGAGCCGCGACCCGCCGCGCGCATGTACTCGATGGCGTACTTGCTGCACAGGAACACCGACGTGAGGTTGACCTGCTGGACGCGCTGCCAGGCCGCCAGGTCGGTGGTCAGGATCGAGTCGTCCTCCGGCGGCGAGATGCCCGCGTTGTTGAACGCGATGTCCACCGAGCCGTAGGTGTCCATCGCGGTGGCGAACAGCCGTTGGACGTCGGCCTCGCTGGTCACGTCGGCGTTGACGTAGAGCCCGTCGACCTCGTTCGCGGCGATCTTGCCGCCGATCGGGTCGATGTCGGCGACCACGATCTTCGCGCCCTCGGCCGCCATCCGGCGGACCGAGGCGAGCCCGATCCCGCTGGCGCCGCCGGTGACGACGGCGACCCGGCCGTCCAGCCTGCCCGGCACCACCGGTCGTGTCGTTTCGGTCATCCCCTTGCCCCTGTCAGTCCGTGCTGATGAAGACGTTCTTGGTCTCGGTGAACGCGGCCACCGCGTCCGGTCCCAGCTCCCTGCCCGAGACCGGACTGCTTGAAGCCGCCGAACGGTGTCGAGTACCGCACCGAGGAGTGCGAGTTCACCGACAGATTGCCCGCCTGCACGCCCCGCGCGACGCGCAGCGAGCGGCCGACGTCCCTGGTCCAGATCGAGCCGGCCAGGCCGTACTCGGTGTCGTTGGCCAGCCGCACCGCGTGGTCCTCGTCGTCGAACGGCTGGACGGTCACCACCGGGCCGAAGATCTCCTCGGTGAGCACGCGGTGTCCGTCCGGCACCGGTGCCAGCACGGTCGGCGGGAACCAGAACCCGGGACCCTCCGGTGCGTCGCCGCGAAACGCGACGGGCACGGTGTCGTCCAGATAGGAAGCGACCCGGTCGCGGTGGGCCGCGGAGATGAGCGGGCCCATCTCGCTGTCCGGATCGGCGGGGTCGGTCACCCGGACGTTGCGCACGGCCGGTTCGAGCATGGCCATGAAACGTTCGAAGACGCTGCGCTGCACCAGAATCCGCGACCGCGCGCAGCAGTCCTGGCCGGCGTTGTCGAATACGCCGTAGGGCGCCGACGCCGCCGCCTTCTCCAGGTCGGCGTCGGCGAACACGATGTTCGCGCTCTTGCCGCCCAGCTCCAGCGTGATCCGCTTGACCTGCTCGGCGCAGCCGGCGGCGAGCTGCTTGCCGACCGCCGTCGAGCCGGTGAAGACGATCTTCCGCACGGCCGGGTGGCTGACGAACCGCTGCCCGACGACCGGCCCTCGACCGGGCAGCACCTGGAAGACGTCCTCGGGGATACCGGCCTGGCGGGCCAGCTCGGCCAGCCGCAGCGCCGTGAGCGGGGTCAGTTCGGCAGGTTTGAGCACCACGGTGTTGCCCGCGGCGAGCGCGGGCGCGAACCCCCAGCCTGCGATCGGCATCGGGAAGTTCCACGGCACGATCACCCCGACCACGCCGAGCGGCTCCGCGAACGTGATGTCGACGCCGCCCGCGACCGGGATCTGGCGGCCGAACAGCCGTTCCGGCGCCGCCGAGTAGTAGTTGAGGACGTCGGCGACGTTGCCCGCCTCCCAGCGGGCATTGCCGATGGTGTGGCCGGAGTTGGCTACCTCCAGGTCGGCGAGGTGGTCGATGTCGGCGGTGACGGCGTCGGCGAAGCGGCGGAGCAGGCGGGCGCGGTCGGCCGGGGTGACGGCCGCCCAGCCCGCGGCGGCGTCGCGGGCTCGGGCGATGGCCTGGTCGGTCTGCTCCAGCGAGGTAAGTGGGATTTCGGCGACCACGCGCTCGGTGGCCGGGTTGACGATCGTGTCGGTCGTCGGGGCTCGGTCATCGGGCGGGCCTCGGCTCGGGCGGTTGGTGGGTCGGCTCGGTCTGGCGGGCCGTTCCCGCCGCCGCCACGAGGGCCGCTGTCAGGCGGTCGTCGGTCTCGTCCTGTTCCGGGTGCCATTGCACGCCGAGGACGAACCGCGCGCCGGGCAGTTCGACCGCCTCGACCGTGCCGTCCTCCGCCGTGCCGACGACCGTCAGGGCCGGGGCGACCCGGTCCACCGCCTGGTGGTGGTGGCAGCTGACCTTCGCCTCCGGACCGAGCAGCGCCGCGACCCGGCTGCCGGGCGTCAGCGTCACCTGGTTCGCGCCGAACACGCCCGGGCGGGGGCGGTGCGCGTCGTGGCCCGTCTGCCGAGGCAGGTGCTGGTGCAGGGTGCCGCCCAGCGCGCTGTTGAGCACCTGCATGCCCCGGCACACCGCGAGGATCGGCAGCCCGGCCGCCAATGCCTGCTCCAGCAGCGGGAACTCGTACTCGTCCCGGTCGAGGCGCAGCGCCTCCAGTGCCGGGTCGGGCGCATCGCCGTAGCGGGCCGGGTCCACGTCGGCCCCGCCGGACAGCAGCAGCCCGTCCAGCCGGGACACCAGCTCGGCGAAGCCCTGCCCGATCGGCGGCAGCAGTACCGGGATGCCGCCCGCGCGGGCGACCGTGTCGGCGTACTGCCTGGGCAGCAGCGTCGCGTCCAGGTCCCAGATGCCGAAGGTGGTCCGCTCCAGGTAGGTGGTGATCCCGATCAGCGGCCTGCGCGTCTCAGAGTCGTTCGAAGCCACGGATCCGCTCCCAGTCGGTGACGGCGGCGTCATAGGCGGCCTGCTCCACCCGTGCCGCGTTGAGATAGTGGTCGACGACCTCGTCGCCGAACGCCGACCTGGCCAACCCGCTGCCCGCCAGCAGGTCCGCCGCGTCGCGCAGCGTGGCCGGCACGGTCGGCCGGTCCGAGTCGTAGGCGTTGCCGACGAACTCGGGCTCCAGTTCCAGTTCGCGCTCGATGCCGTCCAGCCCGGCGGCCACCAGCGCGGCCACCGCCAGGTACGGGTTGACGTCACCACCGGGTACCCGGTTCTCCACCCGCAGCGAGTCGCCGTGGCCGACCACCCGCAGCGCGCACGTGCGGTTGTCCTCGCCCCACGCGATCGCCGTCGGCGCGAAGCTGCCCGCCGCGAACCGCTTGTAGGAGTTGATATTCGGCGCGTAGAAGTACGTCAGCTCACGCAGACTCGCCAACTGGCCTGCCAGGAACCGCCGCATCAGCGGGGAGAAGCCGTGTTCGCCGTCGCCGGCCAGTACCGGCTTGTTCGTTGTCGACCGCAGGCTGATGTGGATGTGGCAGGAGTTGCCCTCGCGCTCGTTGTACTTCGCCATGAACGTGAGGCTGCGGCCGGCCTGCGCCGCGATCTCCTTGGCGCCCGTCTTGTAGATGCTGTGGTTGTCGCACGTGGTCAGCGCGTCGGCGTAGCGGAACGCGATCTCGTGCTGGCCAGGATTGCACTCGCCCTTGGCCGACTCCACGTAGAGCCCGGCACCCGCCATGTCGTTGCGGATGCGGCGCAGCAACGGTTCCAGCCGCCCGGTGCCCAGCAGCGAGTAGTCCACGTTGTACTGGTTGGCCGGGGTCAGCTCGCGGTAGCCGGCGTTCCAGGCGTCCTCGTAGGAGTCGTCGAAGACGATGAACTCCAGCTCGGTGCCCACGTAGGCGGCCAGACCGCGCTCGGCCAGCCGGGCCAACTGGCGACGCAGCACCTGGCGCGGTGATGCGGGTACCTCGCCGCCGCTGACCCACTCGACATCGGCCAGCACCAGGGCGGTGCCCTCGTGCCATGGCACGTGCCGCAGCGTGCTCAGGTCCGGGCGCAGCACGAAGTCGCCGTAGCCGCGCTCCCACGAGGACATCGCGTACCCGCCGACGGTGTTCATCTCGACGTCCACCGCGAGCAGGTAGTTGCACGCCTCGGTCGCGTGCGGCACGACCTCGTTGAGGAAGTACCGCGCTGCACAACGCTTGCCCTGCAGACGGCCCTGCATGTCGGTCATGGCGACGAGCACGGTGTCCACATCGCCCTCGTCGACGAGGATCCGGAGTTGTTCGATGCTGAGTCGTTCGGTGTCGTCTGGCATGAGCGACCTTCCGGCTGGCTGCGCCGGCACCTCAATGGGCCGACGCTGATCCATTTGTGTGAGTAGCTCTTGCTACCTACACGGAACAAGGCGTGTCAACCAACCGTAACAACAGCACCCTTGACACTGCTGGGTGGCGCACGTCACGCTCGGGGCTTCTCAATGGGCCTTGGCAGGCCCATTGGGCGGCCTGCTGACCAGATGTCACGAGCACATCGAGGAGTCGCCTTGACCGACCGATCCCGAGGGGCCGCCCCACCGGCCGCCCTCGTCGACGACGACACTCGACTGCGGCAGCTGGGCTACGCGCAGGAACTGCGCCGCTCGCTGTCGGGCTTCTCCAACTTCGCCGTGTCCTTCACCATCATCTCGATCCTGTCCGGCTGCCTCACCCTGTACGGCGTCGGGCTGAACACCGGCGGCCCCGTCGCGCTGATCTGGGGGTGGCCGCTCGTCGGCGTGTTCGTGGTGCTGGTCGGGCTGGGCATGGCCGAGGTCTGCTCCAGCTACCCGACCGCGGGCGGCCTCTACTACTGGGCGGCCAAGCTGGCGCCGACGCACAGCGCGGCCTGGTCCTGGTTCACCGGCTGGTTCAACGTGCTCGGGCAGGTGGCCGTCACCGCCGGCATCGACTTCGGCGCCGGTTTCTTCCTCAACGCGTTCCTCGACCTGGTGGCCGGGTTCACCGCCACGCCGGCGCACACCATCATCCTGACCGCGATCATCTTGGTGGTCCACGGTCTGTTGAACACCTTCGGCGTCCGTGTGGTCGCACTCCTGAACAACATCAGCGTCTGGTGGCACCTGTTCGGGGTACTGATCATCGTGGCGGTCCTGGTCATCGTGCCCGACCACCACCAGCCGGCGTCGTTCGTATTCGGCCACTTCGTGAACAACACCGGCTGGGGTTTCGCGCCGTACGTGTTCCTGCTCGGCCTGCTCAACGCCCAGTACACGCTGACCGGATTCGACGCATCGGCGCACATGACGGAGGAGACACACAACGCGGCCCGCTCCGGCCCGAGGGGCATTCTCAACTCCATCCTGGTGTCGCTGGTGGCAGGCTGGGTGCTGCTGATCGGCCTGACGTTCGCCATCCAGAGCTACTCCGGCGCGCTCGGCTCGGCCACCGGGGTGCCGCCCGCACAGATCTTCATCGACGCGGCGGGCCGGACGACCGGTGAGTTCCTGCTACTGATCGCCGTCGTCGCCCAGCTGTTCTGCGGCATGGCATCGGTGACCGCGAACTCGCGGATGATCTACGCCTTCGCCCGGGATGGCGCACTGCCCGGCTCGAACTTCTGGCACCGGATCAACAAGCGCACCAGGACGCCGACCAACTCGGTGTGGCTGGCCGTGGTCGGCGCGCTGATTCTGACCCTGCCGTCACTGTGGAACAGCACCGCCTACGCGGCCGTCACCTCGATCGCGGCGGTCGGCCTCTATGTCGCCTACGTGATCCCGGTGTTCCTGCGGGTGCTCAAGGGCAAGAGGTTCGAGAAGGGGCCGTGGCACCTCGGGCGCTGGGGCAGGCCGATCGGCATCGTGGCCACGGCATGGGTGGTGTTCATCTTTGTGCTGTTCATGCTGCCCACCGGCTCCCCGGTCAAGGTGAGCAACTTCAACTACACGCCGGTGGCGTTCCTCGTGGTGCTCGGCGGGGCGGCGATCTGGTGGTTCGTGTCCGCGCGCAAGTGGTTCACCGGGCCGCGGGTGCAGGGCACCCCGGAGGAACTGGCCGAGGTCGAGCGCGAACTGGAGGACCTCGCGTAGCCCGGCGGCCGGATTGCGGGTATGGGAAGGTGGTGCCCGGAATCCGGTGAAAGGGGACAGCCGTGGCGGAGACCGTCGACGTCGTCGTGATCGGCATGGGCCCTGGTGGCGAGGACCTCGCGGAGCGACTGGCCGCCGCGGGCCTGGACGTCGTGGGCGTCGACGTGCGGCTCGTCGGCGGCGAGTGCCCGTACTTCGGCTGCATCCCCAGCAAGATGATCGTCCGGGGCGCGGACGCCCTTGCCGAGGGCAGGCGGATCCCGCTGCTCGCCGGGGACAGCGACGTGCGGCCCGACTTCGCGCCGGTCGCCGAGCGCATCCGCAAGGAGGCCACCGACAACTGGGACGACACGGTCGCCGTGCGGCGGTTCACCGGCAAGGGTGGCCGGTTCATCCGCGGTCTCGGCAGGCTCACCGGCCCGCACACGGTGACCGTCACGGTCGACGGCACGGGCGAGCGCGTCGAGCTGACAGCCCGCAAGGCCATCGTGCTCAACACCGGCACCGATCCGGCTGTGCCGCCGATCCCGGGCCTGGCGGGTTCGCCGTTCTGGACCAACCGGGACATCCTCATGGTGGAGAAGGCCCCTCAGTCGCTGGCCGTGCTCGGCGGTGGCGCGATCGGCTGCGAGCTGGCCCAGGCGTTCGCCCGATTCGGTACCGCGGTGAGCGTGGTGGGCAGGGGGCCGCGGCTGCTGGGCTACGAGGAGCCCGAGTCCAGTGAGCTGATCGAAGCCGCGTTCGCGGCGGACGCCATCGAGGTGCACACCGGCATCGACGTGACCGCCGTCGACTACGACGGGACGTTCACGCTGAGGTTCGACGGCGGCGAGGTCGGGGCGGAGCACCTGCTGGTGGCCAGTGGCAGGCGCAGCACGATCGGTCAGCTCGGGCTGGACGCGATCGGCCTGGACCCGGACGCGAGGACCGTCGAGCCCGACGAGCACCTGCGGATCGCCGACGGTGTCTGGGCGATCGGCGACATGACCGGCAAGGGCGCGTTCACGCACATGTCGATGTACCAGGCGGCCATCGCGCGGCGCAGCATCCTGGGCCAGCCCGGCCACGGCGCCGAGTACCACGCGGTGCCCAGGGTGACGTTCACCGATCCCGAGGTCGGCTCGGTCGGGCTGAGCGAGGCACAGGCCAGGGCGGCCGGGCTGACGGTCCGGGTCGGCACCGCGCGGATTCCCGGCTCGACCCGCGGCTGGATCCACAAGGCGGGCAACAGCGGGATCATCAAGCTGGTCGAGGACAGCAGGCGCGGTGTGCTGGTCGGCGCGACCTCCGCCGGGCCGAACGGCGGCGAGGTGCTGTCGGCACTCGTGGTCGCGGTGCACGCCGAGGTCCCGACAGCCCGCCTGCAGCAGATGATCTACGCCTACCCGACGTTCCACCGCACGATCGAGAACGCCCTGGCCGACCTGCACTGAACCGAAGGGGCGAAGCAGCGCGGCCGAGGCGGCTGGCACCGACAAGCCCAGGCGGCACGACCTCGAAACACCTCGACCCGCACTCCGCCACCCGGCCCCCGCTCCACAGCGCCCCCACGGCAGGTCGCGTTGCCGGCCGTAGTGACAGTCAAGCGGCGGGGTGAGCCCCACAAGACGAAACGGCCCCACCGGCGAAAGCCGGTGGGGCCGCTCCATCGTCGAGAACTAGCCGATCTTGTACTGGTAGGGCAACCCGGTCAGCTCGTTGGCCGACTCGTTGGTCACGTCACTGTTGTCGATCGCCAGCTGGTCCACGTACAGCGTGCCGGTCACGGTGGAGCCGGCCGGACCGCTGGGCGTGATGGTCACCGGGATGGTGGCCGTCTGACCCGGCTGCACGGTGACCAGGTTCAGGTCACCCACGTTCTGCACCGCACCCAGCCAGAGGTCCGTCGCCGGCGAGGTCACCGACGTGTCGAACGCCTTGGTCTGGGCCACCATGTCGAACGTCGCCGTGCCCGGCACGCCGCCGTCGACCGGCGTCGGGCCGGTCTCGGAGGCGAGCGCGAACCACAGGCCCTGCGGCAGCGGGTTGCCGTGGATCGAGCCGATCGCGGTCAGGCCGCTGGTGTCCGACGGGAGGTCGGGGTCACCGGCGAAGGGGCCGTAGTCGAACTCGAACGGCTGGGTCCCGTTGGCGACGATCGCCACGCCGGTGGTCTCCGACGGCACGAACCACACGGGCTCGGTCTGCGTCGGCAGGTTCACCGTCGTCGACCCGAGGGCCGTCGGGCGGATCGACGTCGTGGTGTTCAACCGCGGGTCGACGAAGAAGTCCTCCGGCGCCGTCCCGTTGTTGCGCACCTTGACGGGCACCGTGACCGCCTTGCCTGCCTTCAGCGTCGTGCCGGTGCTGTTGGGCAGACCGTTGGCCGTCACGTTGACCTTGTTGAACGAGACCTGGCCGTTGAACGGCTGGGACAGGATGTCGCCGACGACGGCTCCGGAGAAGTTCACCAGCAGCGCCCAGCGTCCCGCCTGTGGCGCGTTGGCGTAGACGTCGGTCTGCGTCAGCGGCGACTGGCTCAGCGCACCGCTGCCGAAGTCGAAGTCCGTGGTCAGCCTGTTCGTGCTGGAGGCAACGGCAATACCCTCCGGGTCGACCAGGTAGGCCACCACGTTGTCACCGGCGTCCTCGGTGATGTCGACACTGGCCGAGATGTTCTTCGTACCCGCGGGCACGTTGAACTGGTAGAAGTTCTCCTGGCCCACGTTGGACTGGCGGCCGTTGCCACCGGTCAGCGTGCCCTTGAACTTCCCGTTGCCGTTCGCGGCGTTGATCAGGCTGCGCACGACCACCGGCACCGAGGTCAGGTTGCCGTTGCCGGCGTCCAGAGCCACGGAACCGCTCGCGTCACCGGGCTGGTCCGGCGTGTTCGCGGTGACCTTGACCGTGCCGGACTGGCCGGCGGCCAGGTGCAGCACGGACGGGCTGACCGAACCGAACGAGGTGGTGTTCTGCGTGCTCTCGGTGAACAGCACCTTGCCCTGCGTCCCACCGTCGGCACCGTCGATGCCGAAGATGGTGGCGGTCCACTTGCCCGCGGTCGGGAACCGGACGTCCACGAAGCCCGCGTTGCCGACACCCTGCGGCAGCGAGTGCGCCGCCAGCCGGCCCTTCGGGTCGACCAGGATCAGCCGGACACGCGCGTTCAGCGAGCCCGCCGGGTCGGCCGGGTAGGCGATGTTCGCCGTGAGGCGATCACTGCCCGCGGGCACGTTGAACGTGATCTGACCGAAGTTGTTGTTCACGCCCGCCCAGTCCGCGAAGTGCGGACTCGCCGTGTCGGACAACGTCACGTTGCCCGTCGTGGTGTGCTTCGCCGGGCCGAAACCGCGCCCGGACAGGTGCACCGTCTGCGCGGCGGCACCGTTGTTGGTCACCTTGAGGTTCCACGACTTCGTGCTGCCCGCGACGCCGACACCGTCGAGCTGGGTCTGGTTGACCAGCAGGGTCGAGCCCGTGGCCTTCGGGGCACCGGCGGAGGTCTTGACGGACAGCGCCGCCTCGACCGCCTTGAAGGAGTCCAGCCTGCCGGCACCCTGCTCGTCACCGGGGACGGTCAGGTCGTCGGCGGTGCTGACCAGGAGCTGCTTGACCAGCGCGGGCGTCGGGCTCGCGCCGTGGTGCGCCTGCCGGTAGGCCTGGATGACCAGGGCAGCGGCACCGGCGGTCAGCGGCGACGACTCACTCGTGCCACCACTGCGCTCCACGTTGGACGGGTTGCCGTTGAAGTCGACGCAGTCCTCGTACAGCGCGGTGTTCGCCGTGCACAGTGCGAAGCTGCTGTCGCCGGGGGCCACCAGGTCGATGGTCCGGCCCGCCTGGTTGACGCCGCTGGAGGACAACGTGCTGATGTTGTCGTTGAGCCAGCCGCCGCCCGGCGCGAACGTCCGCGCGGCCGCGTAGTCCGTCTGCTGCAGCCACCGGAACGTGGTGGACGCGCCGACCGAGATCACGTTCGGGTCGGTGGCGGGGGAGCCCTCGGTGCTCGTCGGGCCGGCGTCACCGGTCGACGCGGTCACCGTGACACCCGCCGCGACAGCGTCGTCGTTGAACAGCGCCACGGCGTCGGCCGTCGCGGTGTCCGGGTACGGGTTGGACCCGAACGACTCGTTGATCACGTTGACGTGGTCGACGTTCACGGCCCAGTCGATGGACTGCAGGATCGCCGACGTGGTGGTGGCGTTCTGCTGACCGAAGACCTTGAAGCCGTACAGCGAGGCGCCGGGCGCGACACCCTCGACCCGGACGTCGCACGGGCCGCTGAGCGGGTGCGCGCCGAAGTTGGAGATGTCGTAGGTCTGCCGGCCCTGCGCCGCGATCGCGCTCGCGTCCAGGAAGGCCTCACCCGCGGAGGTGGGCGCGTTCGGCCCGTCACCGGTGAAGTCCTCGTAGTCGGCGAAGACGTGGCTGCCGTCGGCCCGGATGAAGTCCGGGTTGTTGATGTCGATGCCCTCGGCGATGTAGGCGACCTTCACGCCGGCACCGTCGAAGCCGAGGCTGCGCGCGGTCTTCGCCGTCGGGTCGTCGGAGTCCGTGTGGGTGACGTCCAGCGCCTCCGGCTCCAGCAGCGGCTTGGCGCCGGGTGCCGGGCAGAGGGCGGTCGATGCGGGGGCACCGGGGTCGCCGGCGGCCGCCTTGATGGTCTGCGGCGACTGGTCGGTCGGGCCCTTGATGACGGAGTCCGGGATGACCGCGGAGATGTTCGGGTTGGCCGCCAGGCGCTGGGCCTCGGCCTTGGACACGGTCGCGGCGACCGCGTTGGCGACCTTGTAGGACCGCACGTGCTTCGCGTGCACCTGGGACAGCTCGGCGACCACCGGGGCCTGGTTGGTGGCGATGTTGTGCGACCTGGTGGTCGCCGCTGCGGAGTTCTCCGGCGCGGCGGCGGGCTGGTTGCGCATGAGCACGATCACCGGGGTGTTCGTGTTCTGGGAGAGCGCGGCCGCCTCCTGGGCGGTCAGTGGCTGCTGGGGGAACGCGACGGCCGCCCCCAGGCCGTTCGGATTGGCAGGAGCGGCGACCGCCGCGGCTGCCTGGGTAATGGCCAATGTCGCGGTAGCTGTCACCGCGACGGCTAATGCGAGCTTTCTACTTCGCCGCATGGAATCCCTCCGCATCGGCGGCCGGGTAAGGCCGCTGGCTGGAACGAACGGCGACGCTAGCAGAGCATCTACAGCGTTAACAGCAACGAAAGAGGGGTTTCCGTGCGGTTTTCCCGCGCTACGGGCCGTCCGTCGGGCTATCGCTCCGGTCATCGGTGTCGATTCCGGACTTGTCGCCGGTCGCGGCGGGCGAATCGCCGGTCGCCGGGTCATCGTGGGTCTCGCCCGTCGGCTCCTCGACGATCTCGTAACCGGGGTCGATCATCAGCACATTCGCTCCCGCATGGTCCAGTTGGACCAGTCCGGTCAGGCGCAACTGCTGGCCCGGTCCGATGTCGTCGTGCCTGCCGTGGAAGTGGACCAGCAGCGTGCCGGTGTCGTCGACGACCTCCCCGATGATGAGCTGCCTGCCGCGGCGGGTCCTGGCGTCGATGTCGTGCACTCTGCCCACCACGGAGGCGGGACGGCCCGGTATCAGGGCGCCGATCGGCCGCGCGTTCTTCGGCGGTGCGGGCTGGTTGTGCTCGGACAGTGCGTCCTGTTCCTCACCGGACAACTTCGCCAGCAGCCGCTCGAAGGCGTCGGAGATCCGTTCCGCCGCCGTGTCCGGGAAAGACGCGCGGATCCGGGACTGCACGTCGTAGGGCACGATCGTCGCGGCAGCTCTGGGTAGTCGGCTGATCACGCTCGCGATCCGGTCCGCGGTGCGGTCGTGCAGCAACCGGCCCAGCAACGGGGCATAGGTCCGCCGCGGCAGCAGCACGGTCACACCGGTGCGGTCGTCGGCTGTCGCCTCGATGACGAGTTCCTGCGCGGCACGGCTGATCCGCCGGTCGGGACAGTCGATCACGCGCAGGGTCGCGTTGATGCCGAGGTTCTCCCACCGCCTGCGCAGCCGGTTGGCGGCCACCTCGTCCACCATGAAGTGCACGGCCTTCAGCTCGGTGGGCCGCAGGCTCCGCCCGTAGCGCAACGCCTCCAGCACCGCGAGGTCCACGGAGCTGATGAACACGAATACCCGGTGCTCGGCGTAGTTGACGCTGTGCACCTGCGCTTCGCGCACCCGGTCCAGGATCGCGGACTCGGCGCGGTACTCGCGGTTGAGCCGGATCAGGCTGAACAACAGCACCGGGAACACGACCACGATCAGCCACGCGCCCTCGGTGAACTTGGTGACCGCGAAGATGCCCACGACGAGCGTGGACATGATCCCGGCGGTCAGGTTGATCACCATGCGCCGCCGCCAGCCGCGCTCGTCCCGATGCCGCAACCAGTGTTTCGTCATCCCGTAGCCGGCCATCGCGAAGCCGGTGAACACGCCGATCGCGTAGAACGGCACGAGCCGGTTCACGTTGCTGCCCGCGACCAGCAACAGCAGCACCGACATCACGGTCAGCACGATGATGCCGTTGGAGAACACCAGCCGGTGACCGCGTTTGGTCAACTGGCGGGGCAGGAACCGGTCTGAAGCCACGAAGCTGGCCAGGAACGGGAATCCGTTGAAACTCGTGTTGCCGCCGGTGTAGAGGATCAGCGCGGTCGCGCCCTGGATCACCGCGAACATCACGTCGCCGAAGACGCCGCGCCCGAACACCGCGCGGGCCTCCTGGGAGATCACCGACGGGTAGCCCGCGGTGTAGGGCGTGGCGTGCGTCGCGTACGCCAGGAAGGACACGCCCGCGATGAGGAAACCGAGGATGCACGCCATCGCGGTGAGCACCTTGCGCGCGTTGCGGCCCTCGGGTTTGCGGAACGCGCCGACGGTGTTCGAGATCGCCTCGACACCGGTCAGCGACGAGCCGCCGTTCGCGAACGCGCGCAACAGCACGAACAGCGTCGCGCCCGCCACGAAACCGTCGCCCTGCTGCACCGGCACCGCACCCGCGAGATGTGCCGAGTCGTACAGCGGCAGGCCGACCGTGGTGAACTTGACGACGCCGACCACGATCATGATCACGGTCAGCCCGACGAACAGGTACGCCGGCACGGCGAACGGCTTGCCTGCCTCGCGCAGGCCGCGCAGGTTGACGTAACACATCAGCAGGACCACGCCGATGGTGATCTCCCGGCTGTACGGCCCGAGCGCCGGGATCGCCGACACCACGGCCACCGTGCCCGCCGCGCACTGCACGGCGACGGTGACCGTGTAGTCGATCAGCAGGGCCGTCGCCGCGATCTGCGCGACCCGTGGCCCGAAGTTCTCCCTGGCCACCACGTACGAGCCGCCGGCCCGCGTGTAGACCATCACGACCTGCCGGTACGACGCTGCCACCAGCGCGAGGATCACCAGGATCACGCCGGTGATCGGCAGCAGCACCGCGAACGCCGCCAGCCCCGCGTAGGGCAGCAGCTCGATCAGGATCTCCTCGGTGCCGTACGCGGCCGACGACATCGCGTCGGAGGACAGCACGCCCAACGCGACCGGATTGGAGAGTCGCTCACCGCGCAGTTGCTCGTTGATCAGAGGACGGCCGAGCAGTATCCGCTTGAGGAGGTAGCCCGCCGACTCCTGCAGACCCGACGACTGAGCGGGCGCTCCCGGGATGGTCACGAACCCTAGTGTCCGCGATCGCCCTGCCGCTCCGCTCGGTGAGGTGGACCTCGCCGACGCGGGTTCCGCTGAATCGGTCAGGAAGGGTAATAGCCAACGGTGTACAGCGGTCTGTCACCGTCCGGTCACGTACGTGCCATGTTCGTGTCCGGTGCTGGGAGTATCACTGCCACACGCACCTGATCGGGGAGGAGCGCTGATGTCCGTCGGTCAGCCGGCGAGCGAGGGTGGTTACCTGGTCGCGCTGCTGCGGGCCGGCGCACCGGTGATCGCCCAGGTGCCCGCCGACCTGCCCGACGAGGTCGTCGACCCGAGCCCGCTACCCGGCTGGCAGCGCATCTCGATGATGGCCGGTGGCCAGGGCGCGGCGGGTGACACCGACTCGCTGCTGATGCGGGCCTGCCGGTACGTGGTGCTGGTGCCGCTGGCGTTCCGGATCGTGGTCATCCCGGTGCTGTTCCTGGCCGTGCTGGCCCGCCATCACGGTGCGGGTGCGCTGCCCGGCGCGGCGCTGGCCGCGTTCGCCGTCGCGGCCAACGTGGGCGCGGTGGTCCTGGTCCTGCGCATCCGCGGCTTCCGCGACCGGGCGACGAAGCTGCTGCTGGCCGCCGACCTGGTCGTCGGGTTCGGGGTGAACCTGGTCGCCGCACTCGTGGTGCCCGATCCCGGCTACGCCTCGGTCAGCGACATGGTCTGGGCGTACCTGGTCGGCTCGGTCGCCCTGCTCACGCTGAGCCGGGGAGTACCCGCCGGGGTCTACCTGATCGTGGCGAGCGTGCCGTTCCACATTCTGCTCACCGCGATCGGCGGCCACACCCGGACCTCACCCGTGGTCGCGGTGCTGGACGACGTCGTCACGCTGGTGCCCGCGCTGGTCACCGCCGTCGTGGTGCTGATCCTGATCGGACTGGGCACCCGACTGGCGATGGGCGTGGGCATCCGCCGCGGCAGGCGGGCCGAGCGCGCGCAGGTGCAGCGCACCATGCACGACACCGTGCTGCAGACGCTGGAGGCGATGGCGCTGGAGCCGATCACCCCGCCCGAGGACCTGCCGGGCGCGATGGCGCAGCTGACCGAGTTACGCGGTATCGCGCACGCGCAGGCATCGCAGCTGCGGCGGAGCCTGACCGAACCCGTCGAGGCGACCAGCGGCACCGGGCTCGACGAGGAACTCGCGGGCGTGGCCGCCGAGATGGCCAGGGAGGGCCTGCGCGCCCGGCTGGTGTTCACCGAGGTCGACGACACCCTGCTGTCCGAGGCGCGGCGGCGGGCGGTGCGGGACGCGGTGCGCGAGGCCATGCGCAACACCATGAAGCATGCGGGCACCGACGAGGTCGTGCTGCGCGTGGAGCAGCGCGACGGTGGTATCGCGGTGATCGCCCGCGACCACGGCACCGGGTTCAGCGACGCCGACCGGCCCGCCGGGTTCGGCATCAGCAACTCGATCACCGCGCGGCTGGCCGACGTCGGCGGTAGTTCGACGGTGGAGTCCGAACCGGGCAGGGGAACGAGGGTGACATTGTGGGTGCCGCTGTGAGGTCGGCGGTCCGGGCGTTGCCTGCGCTGGCGCTGCTCGTGGCAATGGCGCCCGTCGTGCCGGCCGCGGCGGCCGGGTGCAGCACGCCCAAGGGTGTCTACACGGGTGCGACGCCGTGGGCGCAGAGGCTCGTCGACGCGCCATCGATCTGGCCGCTGAGCACGGGTTCCGGCGTGCTCGTTGCCGTTGTCGGCACCGGTGTGGACGGTGCCAACGCACAGTTCGCGCCGGGCCAGGTGCTGCCCGAGATCAATCTGCTGGCCGGTGGCGCCGCCGACTGCGACGGCCGGGGCACGTTCGCCGCCGGGATCGTGGCGGCGCACGGGAGTCCGGCGACGACGTTCGCCGGTGTGGCACCGGGAACGCACATCCTGCCCATCCGCTACACGGAGTCCACATCGGACTCGACGGGGTCGGTCGACCCGAACGCGCTGGCGACCGCGATCGACCGGGCTGTCCAGGCGCGGGCCGGGGTGATCCTCGTCGTGGTGCCCGCCGGTACGGACAGTCCAGCGCTGGACGCGGCCGTGCGGAACGCGCACGCCGCCGGTGACGTCGTCGTGTCACCCGCCACGGGCAGCGAGGACGGGGCACGCAGCTATCCCACGGCGACGGCGGGCGTGCTCGGCGTCGGGGCGATCGACTCGGCCGGCAGCGCGGTGCAGACCGAGTCCGGCTCGTACGTGGCGATCGCCGCGCCGGGAGCGGATCTGGTCAGCACGTCGGCCGGTGCCGACGGACGGCTCGGGCTGACGTGGCCGGTGCGCGACCCGTCGTTCGCCGCGGCCTATGTGGCGGGCGCGGTGGCGCTGGTGCGGTCGCACCAGCCCGCGCTGACGCCGGACCAGATCGCGAACCGGTTGACGTTGACCGCAGGCCGGGCACCCGGCGGCGCGCACGACGGCAAGCTCGGCTGGGGCGTGTTGGACGCGTACGCGGCGGTGAGTTCGGCGCTGCCCGCGGACGCGCCCGGGCCGGGTGCCACTGTCGCGGCGCCCCGGCCCCGGCCCGTGGTACCTGCCGCCGCGCGGGTGCCTGCCGCCACGCCGTACCGGTGGGCAGGCGTACTGGCGGTGTTGATCGTGGTGGTGGCCGGGTTGGTGGTGTTCGGCGCCGTGACGATGCGACGCGGTCGGGCGCGTGGGTGGCGGCTGGGCCGGTTGGCGGAGACGTCGCGCGGCCGGTGACGCCTGAGCGGCAGGACCGCCAGTGGCGCGTCCAGTAACCCTCACCGGGTAATTCCGGCCCCAGGCGGACACCTCGCGGCGTTGTCGTCGGCCCAGGTACAACAGAGGTACCTGGGCCTCCTCCGCCTTGCGATGCGCCCACCTGGAACCGGAATTCCACCGGCATCGTTACTGGACACACCACCTAGCGCTGGAAGACGAGCAGCTCGCCGGCCTCGTACTGAGGCCCGTCCGCCAGTGATGGCAGCGCTGCCTCGATCCTGGCGAAGCCCGCTTCGATGGCCTCCTCGGTCAGGTGCTCGAAGACCGAGACGGCACGCAACTTCAGCCTCTCGAAGTCCTCGGCCAGGCTCGCCGAGCGAGCCCAGGTCACCGGATCACGAGACACGAACGTCCAGCCGGCGCCGGCGAAGTCGCCTTTCACCTCTTCCTCGGACCGGAACTGCGCCGCGTCGGCTCGCTGCCATTCGGGCACGACGCGCAACCACCAGACATCAGGCATCCGGTCGGCGAAGTTCACCTGCACGAAGAGCGTGCCGCCCGGCTTGACGACCCGGCGCAATTCCTGAGCGGCGGCCGCGCGATCGGCTACGTGGTGCCAGACGAAGAACAGCAAGGCCGCGTCACACGAGGCATCCGGCAGCGGGATGTGCTCGGCAGACCCGGCCGCGTACGCGACGGCGGGATGGCCGGCGTGGGCAACGGCTTGAGCACGCATCCTGTCTGACGGCTCGACCCCGTGGACCGGGCCGCCGAAGGCATTCGCCAAGGAGGGGGTCATCCGGCCGGTACCCGAACCCAGGTCGAGCCAGGCCAGTGGCCGTGTCCGCGGCAGGTGGCGAGCGAACGCGGCCATCCAGATGCGTAGTGCATCGGGGGACATCTGCCGGCCTGCCGCGTAGACCGCGTGCAGGCGTGCGTCGTAGTCGATCCTCGCCATGCTGCCTCCGAGTCCGGCCCGGCCGATCCGGTCCACGAACGCTCGACGTCAGGTGGTGCCTGCCGCGGCGCGGGTGCCTGTTCGGGCACCGTATCGATGCGCGTGCGTGGTGGCGGTCGGGTCGGTTGGCGCAGACGTCGCGCGGCCGGTGGGCTACGGCATCGTAGCATAGCTACGGCATCGTCAGCATCGCTGCCTCCGAGTCCGGCCCGGCCGATCCGGTCCACGAACGCTCAACGTCAGGTGGTGCCTGATGCGGCGCGGGTGCCTGCTCGGGCACCGTATCGATGCGCGTGCGTGGTGGCGGTCGGGTCGGTTGGCGCAGACGTCGCGCGGCCGGTGGGCTACGGCATCGTCAGCATCGGGTCCGGGAGTTGTGGCTCCGGCTTCGGCGGGGCCGGGGTGACCGCGCCGCCGGTGAACACGCCGTACATGTTCTGCCACGCGCCGGAACCCGGCGTGAACACGCCGTTGTGCGCTGCCAGGCCGGTGATGGGCTGGCCGGTGGGGTAGTTGCCGGTCGCCAGGTCCGTCACGCCGGGGAACGTGTTCGGGTCGGCGCCGTGGCCGAGGCCGAGGACCTGCACACCCTGGATGGCCGAGATCGGGTCGCCCGGCGCGGTCATCGCGTACCGCTGCACGTCCGGCTGCATGTCGTGCAGATCGCCGGGCGACCACACGTCGTGGCCCATCCCCGCCGACTCGACGTACAGCGTCCGGTTCGCGTCCAGGCCGTTCTGCTCGGCGAGCCCGACGACCGCACCGCCGTAACTGTGGCCCGCATAGGTCACCTGCACGTCGTTGCCCGGCCCGGCCTGCGTGTCGATCTGGTCGCGCAGCTGGTGCGAGAACGCGGCGAGATCGGGCGCTGTGGCCTGCGCGTAGCTCGGGTCGGCCGCCGCGGGCACCAGGGTCTGCGGGAACGTGCCGTCAGCCCACGCCACCATCGCCAGGTGACCCGACGGGTCGGCCTGCACGAAACTGGCCGCGTCCTTGGCGTACGTGTCGAAGTCGGCCATGTTCGTGTACGTGCCGGGCACCAGCACACCGACGTTCGTGGTGTTCGGGCCGATCGTGCCGATCAGCTCGGCGATCCGGCCGTCACCCGACGGGTCGAAGTCCAGGATCTGCCGGTTGTTCGCCAGGATGTTCTGGTACAGCGCGATCTTCTGCCCGGACTGCGCGAGCTGCTGGGCCACCTGCGACTCCTGGTAGGCGTTCGCGCCGAACTCGTCCGGGGTCGTCTTGTCCAGGTTCTGCAACTGCGTGAGCTGTTGCCGCAGGTTGGTCTGGTTGGCCTGCTCGGCCGTCAGCGCTGACGCCACCTTGGTGCGGTTCGCCGCGATCTGGTCGGCGAACGCGCCACCGGCCTGGGTGCCCGGCGCGGTCGTGCTCGACGTGGTCAGGCCTGCCAGCAGGGACTTGTACCAACCGGCGACGGTCTGGTCGGCCTGCGTGTAGGCGTTCGCCGAGTCGGTCAGGCCCGTGGCCAGGGTCGTGGTGCGCTGGCCTGCCGTCGTGGTCGTCTGACCCGCCGTGCTGACCGCGCTGTTGTGCGCCTGCGCCACCTGACCGGCCTGCGGGAGCTTGCCGAACGCGTCCGCCGGCAGCGTGGCCGAGGTGATCTGGCCGGCCAGACTGCTCAGCTGGCTCGCCTGGCCGTTGAGATCGTTCGCGGCCTCGGTCAGCGCGCTGGGCGCGACCCGGTAGCCGTCCGTGGTGGACAGTGCACTGGACACGGCTCAGCCCAGCCAGCCCGCGCCGAGGTCGGGCTCCCCGCCGATCACGGTCGGGGACACCACCGACGACTCGCCCCACACGTCCTCGGTCTCCACCAGCCACGGTGGGATCCGCCTGCCGCCGCCCATGTCGCCCCCGCCCATGCCGCTCATCGGCATCATGGGCATCATCGGCATACCCGTGGTGCTGCGGGCCGCCGCACCTGCCGCGCCCGCGACCCCGGCGGCCACGTCACCGCTGACGTTCCCGGCCCCGAGCATGCTCGGATCGGCCGACGGTGCCGGCGCCGACACACCACCCACCCCGGGGGAGCCGCCGCCGACACCGCCTCGCAGAGCGGCACCGATTCCGCCGGCACCACCGATCTTCGCCCCACCGGCCGCGGCCAACCGGGCGCCCAGCTTCGGCGGGCCGCCTGCCGGATCGGTGCTGCCGTCAGGGTTGGTACCGCTGTTGGTCTTGCCGTTCTTGCCGACGAACCCGGGCACCTTCGGGATCAGTGACCCGAACCGGCCGAACACCGCGGCCGACGCGGCAGCGACCCCCGCGCTGAACATGCCCCCGAACAACGGGCTGTCCTGCTGCGTCGGGTCGGGCGTGGGCATGAGGCCCGACGTCGGGTCGGTGCCCGGATCGGGCAGGTCGGTCAGCGCGCCCGAGGTGCTCCACGGCAGGTCCGAGGTGATCGGCGTCGCCGCCAGGCCGCCCGGGTTCGCGTCGACGAGCGCCACGTTGGTGTCGCCTGCGCCGATCGCCGAGCCTGCCGGCAGGTTCGGTGCGGTGGCCGCGTCCGGGGACGGCGGGATCGCTGCTTTGGCCGTCTCGTAGCTGTTGGCCAGGTTCGTCATCACCTGCACGGCCTGGACGTGCGCGGCATCAGCGGCGGCCGACGCCTGCTGCTGGCCCTGCACCGTCGTGATCGCGGCCGCGCGGGCCTGCTGGATCTGCGCCACGACGGCGGCGGGTGTGCCCGCTGCCACCTGGATCGGCGCGCTGGCCAGTGCGAGCGTCGCGGGCGGTACCGCGGGCACGTCGACCGGGGCGGGCATCTGAGCGCGGGCGGTGTCCTGCGCGTCGGCCGCGTCGTCGGCGAGGTCACGCATCCGGTACGCCGTGTCGGCAACCTTGCGGACGCCGCCGATCAGGTCGTTGATCATCGTCTGGTACTGGTCGGCCGCGCCGCCCTGCCAGCTCTGGGAGAAGCCGGTCAGCTGCTTGGCCAGTTGGTTGGCCTGGTCGTGCAGGCCGTTGCCGGTGTCGTTCCATGTCGCCCCCGCGGTGCGGGCGGTGTCCGGGTTGCCCGCGTAGAGCATCGCGTACAGCTGCTGGTGGCTGTACTGGGCGAAGTTCGTCCTCGGGTCGGGTGTCGTCATGTCCCCGTCTCCTGCGAGTGGTCCGTGCCGTAGTGCGATCCCCACACGCTGCCCTGCGATCCGTGGTGGCTCGAACCGCCGCTCGAACCACCGCCGCTGTCCACACCGGACACGCGCATGCCGCCGGCCACATCCGAGTCGGCCTGCTGGTAGCCGGTGGCCACCGTCTTGGTCACGTTCTCCGCGAAGTCGATGGCCTGCTGGACCTGGCCGAGCAGCTCCGCCATCTCGGCGACGGCCGCCTGGTGGCTCGCGCCGAGCGTGTGCGCCTCACCGAAGTCGCCCAGCAGCACGGGTGTCGTCGCGAGGGTCGACAGGCGGTCGGCCGGGGCGGTCATGCCCGTGAGTTGGGTCTGCAGCTCGGTGGCGAAGTCGAACAGCGACTGCAGGTGGACGAAGAACGACTGGTCGGCCATGAAAGCTCCCGTCGCGCACCCAGCAGGCCGACCGCAGGGGTGCCGGCCCGCTGGTGCGCTCTAGCTCGCTGGGTCGTGCTCAGGCGAAGTAGCTGGTGTTCTTCTGCTCCAGCGCGTACTGCAGGTCGTGTGCGTCGGAGACCTTGCCACCGAAGGAGTTGATGATGTTCACGATATCGGCGGCTGCCGCGCGCAGCTTGGTCTCGGCCTGCTCGGCCGCGGTACCGGCCGAGCTGTTGGACGCGTACCAGGTCTGCTTGAGCGGTCCCAGGTTCGTGCTGAGCTGGTCCAGGTAGTCGGTGAGGGCTTTCGCCTTCGCGCTCAGGGCCTGCGAGCTGGCCTGCAGTGCCGAGAACTGGACGCTGATCTGGTCGGCGGTCATGGGCGCACTGTCCTTTCCGGGTTGGTCGGATGCCGCGGTCAGATACCGCCGAGCCGGCCGAGGACGGCGCCGCCGGCGTCCACGGAACCGGACAGGGACTTCAAGCTGGACGCGACCTGCGAGTCGCCGGAGCCGTAGTTGTGGAAGCTGCTGTTGACCAGGTTCGACATCGTGTCCAGCTCCTGGTTGGCGGTCTGCATCCGCTCCTGCAGCTGGGTGTGCAGCTGCCAGAACGCCGTCGCCTGGTCGCCCGCGTAGCTCGACAGTGTCGAGGTGAGCTCGCTCTCCAGGTCGGCCATGGTCTTCTTGGCGTTCGCCGCGCACTCCTCGAACCCCGTGACCGCACGCGTCATCGCCTGGGAGTCGCTCAAGTAGCCCTGACTTGCCATGAGTGGTCACCTCCTTACTTCCTCGTCGAGAGGTCGTCGCCGAAGAGCCCTCCGGCGCTGGCAACACGAATCTAGGAACCCCGGTGCCCGTGGCAAACGGCACAAGTGCCGGTTGAGCTGGCGGCACTATTACCCACAGCCGCGTGGGTCAGCGCTGGTCGTCGGGGGGCGGCGTCCACGTGACCTGGACGAGCGAGGCAGCGTGCCTGCGGCGGACCAGCGTGCCCCGGCCCGGCGGCTGCTGGCTGGGCTTCACGTCACCCAGCAGCGCACCCTCGTCCTTGTCGCCGGAGAGCACCACGCCGGGCGAGCCGAGTTCGCGGATGCGTTGCAGCATCGGCTCGAACAGCGCCCGGGACGCACCGCCGGTGCCCCTGGCCACGATCACGTGCAGGCCGATGTCCCTGGCCTGCGGCAGGAACTCCAGCAGCACGGCGAGCGGGTTGCGGCCCGCGGTGGAGACCAGCTCGTAGTCGTCGACCAGCACGAACAGCTCAGGACCGGTCCACCACGAGCGGGTGCGCAGCTGGTCGGTGGTGACGTCCGGGCCGGGCAGCCGCTGCCGCATGGCCTGCACCACCTCGGCCAGCAGGCCGTTGAGCACCGGTTCGGCACCCGCGTAGCCGAGCAGGTGGTCGCCGCCGACCGCACCGAGCAGGCCGCGCCGGTAGTCGACCACGATGATCGCGGCCTCGGCAGGGGAGTAGCGGGACCTGATACCGGCCGCGATGGTGCGCAGCAGGTTGGACTTGCCTGCCTCGACGTCGCCGAACGCCAGGAAGTGCGGGTCGGTACCGAAGTCCAGGTGTACCGGCTTGAGGTCGGACTCGGCGATGCCGAGCGGGAAGGCCCGGCCGGTCGACGTGTCCATCGCCGCCACCGTGGCGTGCTCGACCAGGCGCGGCAACAACCGCACCGGCGGCGCGGGCGGCCCGGGCCAGGCCGCGCTCACCTTCGCGACCAGGTCGGCCGTGCCCGCGGCGACCGTGGTCGGCCGCTGGTCGCCGTCGACCCTGGGCAGCGCCGCGAGGAAGTGCAGCTTGTCCTTGGTGAGCCCGCGGCCGGGTGCGTCCTGCGGCACGTTCTGCGCGGCCCTGCGGTCCATCACCGAGTCCGACGGGTCACCCAGCCGCAGCTCGAACCGGGTACCGATGGCGTCACGCAGCGGGGCCCGCACGCCCATCCACCAGTTCACCGAGACGACGACGTGGATGCCGAACCCCAGCCCCCGGGCGGCCAGGTTGGTGATGGCCTCTTCGAGCTGCTCGTACTCCTGGCGCAGCGTGGTCCAGCCGTCCACCACCAGGAAGACGTCGCCGAACTCGCGGCCGTCGGCGGGATCCTCGGTGAACTCGGCCCTGCGCTGCCGGAACGCGGCCGCCGAGTCGATGCCGTGCGCGGCGAAGAACTGCTCCCGTTCGGCAAGCAGGGTGACGACCTCGGCGACCAGCCGCCGGCAGCGCTGGCCGTCCCTGCGGGTCGCGTAGCCGCTCACGTGCGGCAGGCCGGACAGCGGGCCGAGCGCGCCGCCGCCCATGTCCAGCAGGAAGAACTGCGCCTCGGCAGGCGTGTGGGTGAGTGCCAGCACCGACAACAGTCCGCGCAGCAGCGTGCTCTTGCCGGTCTGCGGTGCGCCGACCACGATCGCGTGGCCCGCGGCGCCGGACAGGTCGGCCCACAGCAGGTCGCGGCGCTGCTCGAACGGCTTGTCCACGATGGCCACCGGCACGATCAGCTGCCCGTTGCCACCCCAGCCGATCGGGCACAGCCCACGCTCGGGGTCCACGCCCAGCGGGGTGAGCAGCTGGTCGACGGTGGGTGGCTCGTCCAGCGGCGGCAGCCAGATCTGGTGCGCGGCAGGGCCTTTGCCGACCAGCCGGGACACCATGGCGGCCATGATCGTCTCGTCGGGGGCGGGCTGCTCGATGACGACGGGCGCGATTGCGTGCGCTACCGGTGGCCGGGGCGGTTCGGCCACCGGGGCGAGTTGGAAGGGCAGCACGATGTTGGGGCCGAGTGCGGCTGTCTCGGCCGTCACCTCGCCCCTGGCGGGCAGCTCACCGGACACGTAGGCGGCGCGCAGCCGGATCAGCGATTCGGTGTCGAACTTGAGGAACGCCGAACCGGGGATCGGCGGTAGCTGGTAGGCGTCGGCGACACCGAGCACCGACCGGCTCTCCGACGCGGAGAACGTGCGCAGGCCGATCCGGTAGGACAGGTGCGAGTCCAGGCCGCGCAGCCTGCCCTCCTCCAGCCGCTGCGAGGCCAGCAGCAGGTGGATGCCGAGGCTGCGACCCAGCCTGCCGATCATCACGAACAGGTCGATGAAGTCGGGGCGCGATGACAACAGCTCGCTGAACTCGTCGATGATCACCAGCAGCGACGGCAACGGCGCCAGGTCCGCGCCCTGATCGCGGGCCTTCTCGTAGTCCCGGACGGATGCGTAGTTGCCCGCGGCGCGCAGCATTTCCTGGCGGCGGACGACCTCGCCGTTGATGGCGTCACCCATCCGGTCCACCAGCGGCAGCTCGTCGGACAGGTTCGTGATGACAGCGCACGTGTGTGGCAGGTCGGCCATGCCGGCGAACGTGGCCCCGCCCTTGAAGTCGATCAGCGCGAGGTTGAGCGTCTCCGACGAGTGGGTGGCCGCGAGTCCGCTGACGAGAGTGCGCAACAGCTCGCTCTTACCGGAGCCGGTCGCGCCGATGACCAGGCCGTGCGGGCCCATGCCACCCTCGGCGGACTCCTTGAGATCCAGCTCGACCGGCCGACCGCTCGGATCGATGCCGATCGGGATGCGCAAGCGGTTGCGGGGTGGCCTGCGCTGCCAGGTGATGCCGGTGTCCAGATCCCGTGGGTCGCCGATGCCCAGTAGCCCGGGCAGGCTCAGCGCGTTCGCCATCGGCGACTCGGCGAGCACCGGCGCCGCCCGGTACAGCGGCATCAGCTGCCGGGCCAGGGCCTCGCCCGCGACCGGATCGAACTGGTCGGGCTTGCCGAGCACCGCGATCCGCTGCTCGTCGCCCGACCCGACCACCATGCCCACGCGATTGTCGGACACGTGCAGGCACAACGTGTTCGAGCCAGGGTTGTGCAGCGGGGCCTCGCCGCTGACGTCCACCACGGTCACGGCGTACCTGCCGCCATCGGGGGCGATGGCCAGGTCACCGTAGGTTCGGCCGCCGTCCACGACGACCACGAGGTGCCGGTAGTCGTAACCCATGCCGGCGGCGCGAGTGAACGGCGGGCGCTCGCCGAGATCGGGGCCGAGCAGTTTCGCCAGCTCGGTCAGGTTGTCGGCGACCAGCCGGGCGGGGCCGGTGGCGTCGGTACTGGAGTCCTCGCGGGTCGGCGTCGCGTGGGCGTGCGGCAGCCATTTCGCCCACTCCCAGTCGGCGTGCCGGTCGTCGGCGACACACAGGGCGATCCGCAGGTCGTCGGGCGAGTGGAAGGTGGCCAACTGGGCGAGCAGTGCCCGGATCGCGCCCAGCACACCGGCGCGCTCGCCACTGACGTCGACGTAGCCGAAGGAACGCACGGAGATCGCGACCGGCAGGTTCGGCACGGTCGAGTAGGTGCGGATGAAGTGGCGGAGCGCGGTGGACGACACGGGGTCGAGGTCTTCCAGCGGCACGGTCTGCGGCGCGCGCAACGGCGTGGCCAGTCGCTGTGGGCCTGCGCCCAGCCGCACCTGCCCGAAGTCCGGATCGGACCGTCGTCGCTCCCACAGCCGGCCACGGTCCACCAACGCCCACAGATCGGCGGGATCGGGTGCGGCCGCGGCGAGCGTGGTGCGCTGGTTCCCGGCCACTTCCCGGACACGTTGCCGCAGGCCACCGAGGTAACGTTGGTAATCCCGGCGTTCCTCGTTGATCTGGGCTTTCTTGGCGGCGCCACCACGGGCCAGCGACATAATGATCATGCCGGCCATCGAGGACACGAACAACGCACCGAACACGTACGTCATGGCGCCGCCGCCACGCCCGATGTAGACGAACGACATGGCGCCCATGCCCAGCATCATCGGCAGGAAGAACATCAGCTGCATCGCACCCGCATTACCGCCCTTGGGCAGCAATGGTGGTGACTGCAGCATGATCTCGCCCTGCGGCTGCTCAGGCATGGCGGCGCGACGTGCCGGTGAGGTCACAGCCTCGATTGTGGTGAACCCGGCCGACGGCTACGTGGGTAATTCTGCCGCCGTTGCCGGTCCACGGCCGTGGTTCGATCTTGCGGCGGGCGCGGGCGTGCGGTGCTCGCGCTGGGGATCGGTGGCCGTGCGGCCTGAACGGGGCAGCGGCGAGCACTGAATCCCGGCTCCGCATTCTCGGGACGGCTGCAGCGCTGGGCTTGTCCGGGCGCGAGTGGTTGCGGGACAAGCAACCTGCCTGCGAGCCGCCAGCGGCCCCGGGCCATCGCCGGGTACGCCGCTACCTACGCCACGACTCCGTAGTGCTCGGCCAGCTCGGCGAATTCGTCGTTGCGGCGGCGGGTGGCTCTGTCGACCATTTCGCGCATGACGGCCGCGCCCAGCGGCTGATAGCGGACCCAGTCCGGGGCGATGTCGCGGGCCTGGGCCAGCAGGCCGAGCGCCTTGCGTTCCTGTCGCAGCTCGGCCGCGGCCGACGCCAGGTGAATGCGGTGGCCGGCTTCCCAGAATGGCGGTACCGGGCCGTTGGCCGCCGGTACCGACCCGGCCAGCCGCAGGGCCTCCACCGGGTCACCCAGCCGCACGGCCTGGTCGACACCCTGAATGGCCGCGATGTGCGGGCCGAAGATGCCTGCCTCGCTGACCTCGTCCTTGCCCGACCGCACGGCCGCGGCCTGGGCGACCCGCAGCAGCTCGCCCGCCCGGTCGCGCTTGTCCGCTCGCAGTGCCGCCGACGCCGCGTTGAACAACAGGTTTCCGAAGACACCCAGTGCTCTGGTGTTGAGGTCGGACATCCTGGGCTCGACCCGTTCGGCCATCCGGACCCCGACGGCCTCGGCCTCACTCGTCCGGCCCTGGCGGACCAGGACCCAGACGAGGTACCTGGTCGGACACCGCGATGCCGATGTCCGGGTCGTCGGACATGCGCGCCATGTGTACGGCTCGCTCGGCCGCGATGAACGCCAGGTCGTCCATGCCGAACCGGCCGGCGGTGCCCGCACCGAGCCGGTACGCGCCGGACAGCACCGCGTACGCCGAGTTCAGCCGGGCACCCTTGGCTTCGTGCACCAGCCGCTGCGCGTCGGCGAGCAACACCGGCAGTGTGTGCAGCAACTCGGCGTGCCTGCCCGCGATATAGGCCTGCCATGCGTAGGTAAGCGAACTACGCAATTCGGCAAGTGGCACGGTTTCCCGGAGATCGGAGAAATCAGCCAGGCCGGGCACCTCGGCCGACGATGTCAGCGCCCGGCGCAGGTCACTCAAATCGCTGGTTGCGGGCTCCGCGGGCGGCGGCAAAATGCCCAGCAATGTGGACGGTGCCACCCCCAATGCGGCCGCCAACTTGTTCAGGGTCGCCGTTCGGGTGGTCTGCCGTTCGCCCCGTTCGATCCGGGCGACGGTGTCCACAGCGACACCGGCCGCGGCGGCCAGTTCCTCCTGGGACAGGTTGCGCGCCTTGCGTATCCGGGCCAGGTTTTCGCCGAGCCCCCATGCCACCGGCACGTCGGCCCCCCATCGTCGGTCGTTGCCGTCCGTCTCCCACAGTACCTATCCGTGCACGCTTGGATACTGTTTTCGCGATTGTGGTCGACCACGATCGGGACTGTTCGCCGAAACAGCGTGGCAACGGACACGTTCGACCAGTTCTGAATGCTTTTACCCTGCCTGCCCGGCAGGGTTTCCGTCCCGTCACCAATGGGAAAGCTGGGATGGCCCGCTTCCGTCCTGACGGCCGTTGGGCGACGATCAAATGTACTGGTCGGCTTGACCGGATGTGTATCCCAAATCCCTTCGGTCAGGCCGACCGTCCAGTCAACCGGATGGTGGCCTTATGGGCGAACCGAACATGGCGGCGCAAGCCCGGTCCCGCTGCGTGTTGTGGCTGTGCGGGCAGTGCCGCGGGGGTGGTGACTGCCGTTGCGTGCAGCAGCCCGCCCAGCCACCCCGGCCGCCGCACACCGAGACCACCCAGCGCTGAGCCGACCCCTCGGCGCGCTGCGCCAAGCGGGTACTTTTGCCGTCTGGCTCCTGATCCCGGCGAACTTAACCTGACCTTCGCCGAGGAAGGGAGCGCGATCGATGACGAGCACCGGCCAGTACAACGTGTCGCCGGAGGCCGTCCGCTCCGTCGTCGGCAACGTCGGCGGCATCATCATGCAGACGGTGAACTCGGTACTCGAACTGGAGTCCATGATCGTCGCGCCGACGTCGTTCGCCACCATCGGCAGCGCCGTGGCCTCCGCGAACACGCAACTGCAGGGCCGGCAGGTGACGGCCATGCGCTCCTTGCTGACGCTCCTGCAGCAGGTCAACGACCTGGTCAAACGGTCCGTCGACGACTACGACTCGGCCGACCAGGCGGTCGCCACCGGTTATGGCGGCGGCCAGGCCACCGGCAGCACGCCGACGACCAGCGGACTGTGGTCGTCGCCGGCTGGTGCTGCGGTCGCGGGCCAGGCTGTGGCCGCGAGTACCGCGGCAGCCCCGCAGCCGCACTCGGTCGACAACGTCGTCGGCTATCTGACCAATGCGGGTGTCGGCAGTGCGGCCGGGGTGCCCACGTCCAGCCCGCACGACTTCGCCTCCTGGTTGGACGCGAGTCCCGACCACCAGGCAGGCCTTGGCGTCATCGGTGTCTACTCCGGTGCCGCACGCGGGTTCGGCGACGTGCCCGGCGGGGTGCGCGGCGGCGACCTGGCCGTGATCGATCCCGGTGCCGGGGCGAGTGATCCCGGCACGATGCTCGGCGTGATCGGGAACTCGGGCCAGCTCTACAACAACGGTCTTGTCCAACCGGATTTCGGTGCTGTCGCGACGCTTCGGGTCTACCGCCCGATGTGACGTCCTGGGAGGAGAGGCACGGCGATGTTCGCATTTCCCAACTCCAGCGCGATGGACGCGACCGCGTCCTCGGGCGGGCCCAGCACGTTCCTGCCGCAGATCGTCACCGGCCAGCCCGCGCAGATCGCCCAGCACGCCACCGGCCTGCTGGGCAAGGCGACGCAGTTCCTGTCGATGCTGGACGAGTTCACGAAGGCGGCCGAGCAGCTCAAGACCGTGTGGTCCGGGCAGGCCTCCCAGTCGGCGGTGCAGCAGATCACCGGTTCGCTGCAGGCGTTCGAGAACATCATCAAGGTGACCCAGAACGTGAGCAAGCTGCTCGGCGTCTCCGGCACGCTCGTGCAGTCGGCACAGACGGCCTACACGTCGGTGGTCGGCTCGGTGAACCCGACGGTCGCGTCGCTGATGTCCAACCCGTGGACCTACAGCGCCGCCGTCGCCCTGTCCACCGCGACCAGCGCGTCACTGCGGGCGTTCATCATGGCCATCGAGGGACTGTTGCAGGCGCTGGGCGTCGGGCAACTGGGCGCCGAGCTGGCCACGCTGGTGGGCATCGCGAGCCAGATCGAGCAGCTCGCGAACGGTAGTGGTGCCGCGGCCGCGAGTGTGCCGGCCACCGGTTCGGTGCCGACCACGCAGACCATCAGCACGACCCCGATCACCGCGCCGCAGGCCCCGCCGCCGGTCGCGACCACCACGGGCCAGCAGGCCGCGCAGAACGGCATCACCAACTACACCCCGCCTGCCCTGCAGGGCTTCGGCTCACCGACCGCGGGCAGCGTCCCGGCGACCGGCGGCGTCCCGGCGACCGGCGGCGTGCCGACGACGGGCACTGTGCCGGCGACGGACGCGAACGGATCGACGCCCAGCATCGACCCGTCGAACAGCTGGATCGCCGTCGACCCGGCCTCGACGACCACGTCGCCCGCGACAGCACCGATGCCGGCTCCGGACACCGGGACACACCTGACGGGCGGCGAGCAGGTCACCGTGACCGACGCGGACGGCGTCACCACCACCGTCGCCGTGCCCCAGGGCCAGACCGCCGACGTCACGGTCAACGCCGACGGCTCCGTGACGGTGACCTCGTGACGACGACGGAGAGCTCCGGCGTCGTCGACATGTCCGGCGCGATCAGCTCGATCCTCAAGACGTATCAGGATGTGCTGACCAGCTACCAGACCATGCTCACCGGCGACCCGGACGCGATCCAGGCCGCCGGCACCAAACTGACCGACCAGGCAGGTTCGCTGAGCTCGGTGTCCTCCGACGTGACCCAGCGGGCGAACACGCTGGCCGGCAGCTGGGAGGGCAGCGCGGCCACCGCGTTCCACACCGCGGCGGGCCGGCTGACCACGCAGGTCGACGGTGTCGGCAACTCACTGCGGCAGGAGGCGCAGCGGCTGACCGCCGCCGCGTCGCTGCTGCGGGCGGGCAAGGCCCAGGCCGACAGCGTCGTCGCGCAGTTCCAGCAGCAGGCGCAGACGCTGATCAACGAGTCCCGCACGGCGGCCGTCGGTGCGGTCGGGGCATTCGTGCAGGCGGCCCAGCAACTGGGCAATTCGGCCGTGAACGCGGCCAAGACGCTCGCCGACCAGGTCGGTCAGGCGCTGGCCTCGCTGTTCGGGATCGGTGCCACCGTGGCCAACCCGGGCGACAAGCACGCCGGTGCGGTCACCATCAGCCAGAAGAAGCAGCTCATGCAGGCCCTGGCCGGTCAGCCGTGGTTCCGCAGTTGGTACCGGCAGACCTACGGCACCGACCCCGACCCCAAGCACGTCCGGCTGGGCACGCTGTCCTGGTTCGACAACAACAGCGTGCTCGACGGCCGGCGCATGCCACGGTCGAGCCCGTCGGTGTTCGGCAACACCGGCTGGTACTCGCTGACCAGCGACGGCCTGCAGCCGGCCGGCGCCCCGCTCAAGGCGAACACGCCGTTCGGCTCTTTGGCCAGCCCGCCGGACGACGCGTCGGCCACGAGCAAGCTGATGCACAGCACGACCATCGGGCTCGGCACGACCGGCACGCAGACGCTGTTCGACGGCTCGCTGGTCGACGACAAGGCGACCGGTAACGCCGACCTGGGCGCCTTCGGCACCGCACACGGCACCGCCGAGTTCGACGCTGGCCTGAAGGCCACCGACACCGGCACACTGTCCGTCCAAGGCGGACAGTTGCAGGCCGGTGGCGACCTGAAGGCCACCCTGGTCGACGCGAACGTGTCCGGCACGTACGCCGCCGGCCCGGTCGCGGCACAGGCCACCGGCGACGCGATGGTCGGCGCGGACGCCAGCGGCCACCTGAGCGCCGGCCTCAACGGCGTCGCCGCGCACGCCAACGTGTTCGCGGGTGCCCAGGTCACCGGCACCGCCAGCGCCGACGTGGCCGGTGTCGGCGTGGGGGCGACCGGGTCGCTGCAGGCGGGCATCGGTGCCCAGTTCGACGGCCAGGCGACCTGGGCCAACGGGCACATCGTCGTCAACGCCAAGGCTGGTGCGGCGCTGGGTGTCGGCGCGAGCGTCGGTGCCAACATCGACGTCGACGTGCCGAAGCTGGTGAACACCGCGCAGCAGTACGGCAGCGCGGCGATCACGTCGGTCGAGCACGCGGCGGGTGAGGCGGCCGGCGCGATCGGGACGGCGATGCAGGGTGCCTATATGGGACCGTGGTGACCATGCCCAGTGACATCGAACGCATCGACGTACCGATCGGGATCGACCTGCCCGCCGGGTGGCACGCCGTCGACCCCGGCGGCTCGGGGGCGGCGTTCGTCGTGGTCAAGGACGGTGACTGGGCCGACTTCACGCCCAACGTCACGGTCGGCGTGGCGCGGCGCACCGACGACGCCGATATCGAGACCGCCGCCGCCGAGTCGGTGCGCAGGCTGACCGAGGCCCATCTCGAAGTGTCCGTTGTGGACCGCCAGGAGGTCGGCGACGACAGTGCGCCGGGCATTGCCCAGGTCGTCCGGCTGCGCACCGAGAGCGGCCCGCTGCTGCAGACCCAGGTGCACCTGACGATCCCACTCGGCGACACCCCACACGACCGGCTGCTCGTCGAGCTGGCCTGCACCTGCCGCCCCGACCAGGCGGCGAGCGTGGTGCCCGACTTCCAGCAACTGGTCGCCAGTTTCCACCTCAGGCAGGGAGAGCAACGTTGACCCAGGAGATGAGCGCGGACGTCGCAGGCCTGCTCGACCGCGTGCGCCAGCAGACCGACCAGGTGCAGCGGATCCAGCGCGGCATCGAGGCCATGCATGTCACCGGCACCTCCCGCAACGGAGAGGTCACCGTGACCGTGCGGGGCACCGGGCAGTTCACCGAGGTCTCCATCGACCCGGAGACGGTCCGCCGCTACAACGCGAGGGACCTCGGTGACATCGTGCTGGAGGCGGTGAACGACGGGTTGCACAAGCTGGCCGCGGCCAGCAGCGCGCGGTTCGCCCCGGTGATCGAAGCGGCGGGCCGGATCGAGGGGCCATGACGATGTCGCAGGTGCCGACCGGCGTGGCACCGACGTGCCGGGTCACGGTCGTCACGCCGTACGCGCGGGTCGACGTGGCACTGCCGGTGCGGGCCACGCTGGCCGAACTGGTGCCGCAGCTGATCCGGCTGGCCGGTGCCGAGGGCCAGGCGTCCGCGGAGAATCCGGGCTGGGTGCTGTCCCGGCTCGGCGGCGCCGCGTTCCCGGCCGGGCTGACCGTGACGTCGGCGGCCATCCGGGACGGCGACGTGCTGTACCTGAACCCGCGTGAGCGCCAGGTCGCGCCGCTGGTGTTCGACGACGTGATCGACGCCATCGCGAGCGCGGCCGAGAGCCGCGCGGGCGCGTGGGGTCCGAAGATCGCGTACCGGATCTCGGTGGCGGCCACCGCCGTGCTGCTGGTCGGTGCGACGCTGTTGTTGCTGCACAGCCTGTCCGGCACGGTGTTCGCGCCGATCGCCTGCGGCACGCTGGCGATCCTGCTGCTGCTCCTGGCCGGTGCGCTCGGCCGGGCCTACGGGGATTCCGACGCCGCCGTCGCGGCGGCCGTCGCCGGGTGGCCCGCTGCCGCGCTCGCGGGCATGGCGGCCGTGCCGCCGCACGCCTTCGTCTTCGGCGCCGGTCAGCTCGCGCTCGGCTCGGCCGCGATCACGCTCTACGGCGTACTGGTGGTCGTGATCGTCGCGCACCGCGTGCCGTGGTTGCTCGCCGTGACGATCGCCGCCGCGTTCGCCGCGGTCGGCGGTGCGGTCGTGGTGCTGGCCGGTGCCCGGCCCGCCGGTGTGGCGGCCGTGCTGCCGGTGGTGGCTACCGGACTGGGTGCGATCGGGCCGATGATCTCGCTGCGCCTGGCCCGGCTTCCGCTGCCCACGGTGCCGTCCGACATGGACGCGTTCCGCGCCGAGGAGAAGCCGACGATGGACGAGTCGGTGCTCGGCCAGACCTCCGTCGCCGAGGACATGCTCACCGGTCTGCTCGCCGCGCTCGGCCTTGTCGTGATCGGGTCCGTGGTGGTGCTGACCAGGGACGTGTCGATCTGGCAGGTCAGCCTCGGTGCGGTGCTCGCACTCGGCTGGCTGCTGCGGTCCCGCTCGTACGCCGGTGCGGCGCAGCGGATCGTGCTGGTGGGTACCGGACTCGTGACGCTCGCGCTGCTCGGCGGCTGGCTGGCCACACACGGCGACCAGCTCAGCCAGTTCACCGCGTGTGCCGCGCTGGCCGTGGCGGGCGTGGTCACCCTGCTCTACGCGAACCGGGTGCGGCGCGGCCGCAGGTCGCCGCACTGGTCGCGGTTCCTGGACGTCGTCGAATTCCTCACGCTGCTCGCGCTCATCCCGATCGCTGGTGTCGTGCTCAACGTCTACACCGCGATCCAGGGTGCGGTATAGCCGTGCGGTGTAGACGTTCGAGGTAACCGTGCGGTGTCACCGTCAGCGCGCCACGGGCAGGTTGTCCACCACGGACTCGGCGTGCCTGCCGCTGTCCACCAGCAGCGGGACGCCCAGCGCGGCGGCGACCTGCCGGAGGGCGGGCGGGCGACTGGTCGGGTGCCAGCCGATCCGCACCCGCGACTCGCCGCGCAGCTGCCCGCGGGCGGTGCGGCGCAACGCGTACGACGTGCACGTGAACGCGGCTCCCGGCACGAACCGGGCGAGTACCGCGCGGCCGTCGGCGGCGATCTTCGGGCGGTAGGTGGCCTGCCGCAGCGTGCCGATCGACCAGTCCTGCCAGGTCTCGTGCACCGTCACGGGCGCTGTCACGTTCACCGTCGGCGCATCCGAGCCGAGCGCGACCAGAAGTTCCTGGCGCAGTTCGGGTTCGTCCAGTACCACGCCGCCATAACCGGCTTCGGCGAGCCTGCCCGCCAGGCCGAGTGCCGCGGCCGCGGTGGCCCGCGCGGCACCGAGTTCGCCGCCACCCCTGGCGATCGTCGCCGTCGGCGCGTCGGCGGGCCGGTAGCGCAGGGCCAGCCAGTGCACCTGCATCGGGTCCGTGTCGCGGTGGTCGCCGTAGTAGCGGGCCCTCGGCGGGCTGGGCACCGTCCACACCACCAGCTGCGCGCCCGCCAGCCGGATGTCGGTGCGCTCGAACGCGGACTCCAGCACGGCCAGCAGGCCGGCCGGGTCCTGGTTCGCGGCGGACACCAACCGGACGACGGCGGTCAGCGAGTCGCCCAGTTCGGCCAGCCCGGCGCGGTTGCCCGCGCGGTCGATCTGCCGCCGCAGCCGTAGGCCGGGCAGTATGCTGCCGAGCGGGTCGGCGGTCTGTACCGTCCTGGGCCTGCGGCGGAAGCGCAGGTGGACGGCGATCCACTGGTACGCGCAGAGTCCCGCCCAGCGCAACGATGTCGCGCCGATCACCGCGACCGCGATCGCCCCGACCACGATGCTCACCGGGCGCGGTGGCACGACGGTGGCGAGCACCGCGACGACCGCCAGTTCCCAGACCGCGACCTGGCCGACCCGGACCGGCCGGAACAGTCCGATCCGGCCTCCCGGACCGGCGGATTTCCTGCCCTGGCCGGCTTGTGTCGCCGGTGGGAGCGGTGGCGCCTGGGTGGCCTGGGCCATGTGCGCGTTCCTCCAGTGCGAAATGGCGTAGAACAATGTGCACGACAAGGATCCAACAACCTCAGCATAGGTATGCTCGCCTGGCCTCGTACAGGTGCATTCACATTTGACATTGACACAATGCGAACAGTGGAAATACGGCGAAGCTCGGGGGCTACGACGGTGTGGACACAGCGCGACCAGATCCAGGCGTATCAGTTCCTGCGCCGACGACTGATCTCCGCGCTCGTCGCAGGCGACAGCAATCATCCGACATCACCCAGTCGGCGGTTGGTGCTGGGCGTCATTCTCGGTATCGCGGCAGGCGTGCTCACCGCCGCCGTGTTCGGCATCATCGGATTGCTCAACCCGTCCGGCTCCGGTGACTGGCAGCAGGGCGGCCAGGTGATCGTCGAGCAGCAGACCGGTGCGCGGTACGTCCTCGGGCAGGACGGCCTGCTGCACCCGGTGCTCAACTACGCGTCGGCGCGGCTGCTCGCGGGCGGCAACTCCGACCAGACCGTGACCGTGTCGGCCGACACGCTGCGGTCGGCCTCGCGTGGCGCGATGCTCGGCATCCCCGGTGCGCCGGATTCGTTGCCCGCCGCCGATTCGCTGTCCGACACCACGTTCGCCAGTTGCACGCGCGTCCCACCCGACCTGCCCGCCGCGGCCCCGCCGGTGTCCACCGTGGTCGTCGGCCCGAGTACGCCGACGGGCACGGCGTTGGCCCCGGACAAGGGAATCCTGGTGGCGCCACCGGCGGGCGGTGAGTATCTCGTCGCCGCGGGCCACCGGTTCTCCTTCGCCGGACAGGCCCCGGTCGCCGCGCTCGGTTACGAGGACGTGGCGCCGCTGCCGGTGTCGGACAGCTGGCTGGACACCGTGCCCGCCGGTCGTGATCTCGCCCTGGTCGCGGTGGCGGACGCGGGCGCTCCCGGCCCGACCGTCGCGGGCGGCAGCACGCGCGTCGGCCAGGTGCTGTCCGACGGCGCGTACTACCTGGTCGAACCGGACGGCCTGACGTCGATCAGCGCGACCGAGGCCCGGCTGGTGCTGGGCGACTCGGCGAACGTGGCGGCCTATCCGGACGCCCACCCCGAGGTCGTCGTGTCGTCGGTGGCCGCATTGGACGCCGCGCCCCGGTCGCGGACCGCCGCCGCCGCCGGTTATCCGGCCGTGCTGCCCCGGCCGGTCGCCGTCGATCCGCACACCGTGCTGTGCGCTCTGGGCGACGGCACCGGTGCCGCACGGATCACCGCGGCCGACCGGTTGCCGCTGCCCGCGGGCGCGAAGACGATGCGGGTCGACGCGCGGACCGACGACCGGGTGGCCGACGAGGTCTACGTACCGTCGGGCACCGGCACACTGGCCCGGGAGCAGGTCGGCGCGGGCGGCGGTCCCGGCTCGCTGTACCTGATCACCGACGCGGGCTCGAAGTACCCGGTGCCCAGTGCCGCCGCCGCGGCCGCCCTCGGTTACGCGGGCACGCGGCCGACGCCCGTCGCGGGCACGGTGCTGGCGTTGCTGCCGGACGGGCCGAGCCTGGATCCGGTGACGGCGCGGCAGGTCGTCGCGACCGACGGGGGCGGCCGATGACCGGGACGGAGGCCGTGCGGTCCGACGGCCAGGCCGTGCCGACCGCGCGGATCCTGGTCGGCGTGGTCGAGGATCACCCGCTGTACCGGGCGGCCGTGGCGAGAGTGCTGGAGGAGACCCCGGACATAGAGCTCGGTGTGGTGGCCGACTCGGTCGCCCGGTTCGCCGCGGGGCGGCAGCCGCCCGGCGGGGTCGTGGTGCTGGACCTCAAGCTGCACGGCGTCGGCGACGCGGCGGCCGTGCTGGAGGTCGTCAGCATGGGGCACCGGGTGCTCGTCGTGTCGGCGCTGGCAGGTCAGCCGGAGGTGCTCGGTGCGATCGCGGCCGGTGCGCGCGGCTACCTGTCCAAGGACGCGGACGGCGCCGAGATCCTGCGCGCGATCAGGGCCATCGCGGCAGGCAACAGTTACGTGTCCCCGATTCTGGCCGCGTTCGTGCTGGACTCGTCCCGCGAACGCCAGGCGGGCCCGAGGATCGAGCTGTCCGCACAGGAGAGGCGCGTGCTGTCCCTGGTGGCCGCGGGTGAGCGGGACTCGGACATCGCCGAGGAGATGTCGATCAGCATCCGCACCGTACGGTCCTATTTGGACCGGATAAGGGACAAGACGGGCCGCCGTCGCAGGCCCGAACTGACCCGGTTCGCGATCGAGGAGGGCATCGCCCACCAGCACCAGGGCCACATCACGTAACGCCAGCCGGAACTACTTTCGGTAATCAGGGCGAATTCACAGGTTCACGCACCGACCCTGCCCAGATCCGCGTCGTATACAGGAAGACGACGGAGTTTGCCCCTGGGAGAGGTCACCAACGTGCGGGACCCACTGTTCGACCGGCAGGCCGCGCGAGCGGCAGGCAGGCGGCGCGCGCAGACCGTGACGACCTGGACCGCGGGTGGTTCGCTGCTGGTGGCGGCGCTGCTGGCCGGTGTGCTCGGGCACGGCACCGCTGCCGTGCGGAACGCGGCGACCACCGAGAACCAGACGTCCGACAACCAGACGAGCACCAGCCAACTGCAGGCACCGGACAATCCGCCCGCGTTCGGCGACGACGGCGGCGTCGACACCGGCACCGGTGGGTCATGACCAACCCGGGCACCGCGCCTGCCGGGACGTTCGACGCCCTGGGCACGACGGCGTCGCTGGTGCTGACCGACGGGAGCGCCATCGCCGCGGCCGAGGCGCTGCTGCGCGCCGAGCTCGCCGATGTCGACGCCGCGTGCAGCCGGTTCCGGCGGGACTCCGAACTGACGTGGCTGCACGACAACGCGGGCACCGAGGTCACGGTCGGCCCGCTGCTCGCCGAGGCCATCGGCGTGGCGCTGCGAGCGGGCAGGCTCACCGGCGGCCTGGTCGACCCGACGGTGGCCGACGCGGTCGCGGGCCTTGGCTACGACAAGGACTTCGCCGAAGTGGACCTGGACTCCGCCGCACCCGCGGCACAGCCCCGGCCCGCGCCCGGCTGGCAGCGGGTGTCGTTCGACGAGCGGCGGCGGCTGGTGCACCTGCCCCGCACTGTCGGGTTGGACCTCGGTGCCACGGCCAAGGCGCTGGCGGCCGACCGGGCGGCCCGCCGGATCGCCGTCGAGGTCGGCGGTGGCGTGCTGGTCAATCTCGGCGGGGACATCAGCACGGCCGGGACCGCGCCCGATGGCGGCTGGCGGATCGGTGTCGGCGACGACCACCGTGCGGCCGGAGCCGCCCCGGACGCGACGGTGACCATCCGGTCCGGCGGGCTGGCCACGTCCAGCACCGCGGTCCGGACCTGGCGGCGGGCGGGCCGGACCGTGCATCACATCGTCGATCCGCGCACCGGCGACCTGGCGGTGCGCGCCTGGCGGACGGTGAGCGTGGCGGCCGGCTCGTGTGTGGACGCGAACATCGCGAGCACCGCGGCCATCGTGCTGGGCTGGTCAGCGCCGGGCTGGCTGACCGGTGCCGCACTGCCCGCGCGGCTGGTGTGCGAGGACGGCACCGTGCTGACCGTCGCGGGCTGGCCGGCCGGGTGAGGACGTGAACGAGCCGATCGTCTGGTACGCCAGCCGGGCCACCGGCCTGGTCGCGCTGCTGCTGTTCACGGCGGCCGTCGTGCTCGGCGCGCTGGGCAGCGGGCGCTACGCGAGCACGCGCTGGCCGAGGTTCGTGCTGGCCGCGCTGCACCGGAACGTGTCGCTGCTGGCGATGGTGTTCCTCGTCGTGCACATCACGACTGCCGTCGTCGATCCCTTCGCGGGGATCGGCTGGCTGGACGTGTTCGTCCCGTTCACGTCGATCTACCACCCGTTCTGGCTGGGTCTGGGTGCCATCGCGACGGACCTGACCATCGCTGTGCTCGTGACCAGCCTGCTGCGGCCGCGGGTCAACCTGAAGCTGTGGCGCTGGGTGCACTGGACGACCTACGCGTGCTGGCCGCTGGCCGTGGTGCACGGCATCGGCACCACGCCCGCCGACATCAGGATGGGCTGGGTGCTGGGGCTCAACATCGCATGTGTGCTGGCCGTGGTGGTCGCGGTCGGCTGGCGGATGAGTACCAGTCACCCGGACACCGAGGCACGAGCGCGGGTGGCGCGATGACCGCAGAACCCGTGACCCCGGCGCGCGGCGCGCGGTTCTGGCCGGCTGGCGGGAGTACCAGTCAGTGAGCCGCAGTCACCCGGACACCGAGGCACGAGCGCGGGTGGCGCGATGACCGCAGAACCCGTGACCCCGGCGCGCGGCGCGCGGCTGCTGGCCGGCTGGGTCGAGACCGGCGAGCCCGCCGACCTGGCCGCCCACCTGGCCCGCTACGGGCCGCTGCGCTATCCCGGACCCGCCCCACTGGTCGAACTGGTCGGCGCGGCCGGGCTGCGTGGCCGGGGCGGGGCGTGGTTCCCCACGGCCACCAAGCTCGTGGCCGTCGCCGGGGCCGCCGGTCGCCGCCGTGCGCTGGTGATCGGCAACGGCGTGGAGAGCGAGCCTGCCAGCGAGAAGGACCACGCCCTGCTGGTCGCGACGCCGCACCTGGTGCTCGACGGCCTGCAACTGGCCGCACACGCGGTCGGCGCGCGGGAGGCCGTGCTCTGCCTGCGGGCCGGCGACCCGGTCGCACCGAACCTGGCCGCGTTCGCGGCGCAGCGGGCCGATCCGGTGCCGGTGCGCGTTGTCGGCGTGCCGCACCGGTTCGTGGCCAGCGAGGAGTCCGCCCTGGCCAACTACCTGACCAGCGGTTCCGCCACGCCGACCGGCCGACTGTCCCAGGTCGACCGCGCGACTGTGGTCGTGCGCGGCAGGCCCGCGCTGGTGGACAACGTCGAGACGCTGGCCCAGTTGGCGCTGCTGGCCCGGTACGGCGCCGACTGGTTCCGCTCGGCGGGCACCGCGTCGGCACCCGGCACGATGCTGGTCACCGTGGGTGGCGCGGTGGCCCGGCCCGGCGTGCGGGAGATCCCGCTCGGCACGCCGCTCGCGGCGGCGCTCGGCGAGCCGTCGGCTGTACCGGTGCAGGCGGCCCTGGTCGGCGGGTTCGGTGGCAACTGGGTCGCGCTGCCCGCGGGCGGTGAGGTGCCCCTCGCGCCGGACGCGATGAGGGCGGTCGGCCTGTCGCTGGGTGTCGGCACGCTGCTCGCGCTGCCGGTGCACGCCTGCGGCCTGGCGACGACCGCGCGCATCGTGCGGTACCTGGCTGGGGAGTCCGCCCGGCAGTGCGGGCCGTGCATGTTCGGCCTGCCCGCGATCGCCGATGACCTCGCCGCGCTCGTCGCGGGCATGCCGGCTCTCGGCCGGTTGCGCGACAGGCTCGGCGTGGTCACCGGCCGGGGCGCGTGCGCTCATCCCGACGGCGCGGTCCGGCTGGCGGCCAGCGCGCTGGCGGTGTTCGCCGCGGACGCGGCGGCACACGCGGCCGGTCGGCCGTGCGCTGGTACGCGCGTCGATCCGGCCTTCGGTGTGCCCTCGGTGCCGGACTTCCGGGGGTGGCGATGACCGCACGATTGCGGGTGGACCCGATCTCCTGCCGCGCCCACGGACTGTGCGCGGAACTGCTGCCCGAACTCGTCGCGCTCGACGAGTGGGGCTACCCGATCCTGCTGGACGGCACGTCGGGCCCGGTGCCCGCGCCGCTGGTGGCGGCCGCCCGCGAGGCGGTCACGGCCTGCCCGACCCTGGCCCTGCGCCTGGCGGCACAGCGCTGACCGGCACGCCTGCCGGCCAACCAAGTCGCTCGGCGCCACCCGGACTCCGGCACCGACCCGTGCACGCTCGCCAACAACGCGGCCGTCGCCGCAGGGGTCACGGACGCACCACCAGTACACCCCCGGAGGGTATGCTCGGGAGTCGGAAACCGATGGTGGAGGGCGTCATGCGGGGTTACAGCGAGGACAAGGCCGGCTACCTGCGCCGCCTCCGTCGCATCGAGGGGCAGATCCGTGGCCTGCAGCGGATGGTCGAGGACGACGAGTACTGTATCGACGTCCTCACCCAGATCTCCGCGGCCACCAAGGCACTGCAGGCCGTCTCACTCGGCCTGATCGAGCAGCATCTCGGCCACTGCGTGAGCGAGGCCATCACCGAAGGTGGTGAGGTCGCGGATGAGAAGCTCCGCGAAGCCAACGATGCGATCGCGAGACTCGTGCGGTCCTGACACCGACGTGTCCACTGTCCGTGGTCGACATCTGGTCCGACTGCGGATTCCAGCAGGCGCCCGGGCGAATTGATTGGGCCACTAGCGTGATTCACCCGGCTCGGGCAGCCTCGGCCGGCCGTTCGCGGATTACTGTTAGGTGCACGCAAACAAATCCGAGGGGTCGACTGGTCCCCCCTTGTCGGGGTGGTGGGGACCAGTCGTACGGATTCGCCGCAGATCTGTCTGGCCTGTCAGGCCAGCGCGGACAGCGCCTCGTACTGCTCGCTGGTCAGCTGGATGCCCGCCGCTGCCACGTTCTCCTCCAGGTGCCCCACCGACTTCGTGCCGGGAATCGGCAACATCGCCGGTGACCGGCGCAACAGCCACGCCAGCGCGAGCTGTGCAGGTGTCGCCGAGAACTCCTGTGCCAGCGCCGACAGCACGCCACCTGGCTCGGCCAGTTGGCCCGTGGCGATCGGGAACCAGGGGATGAACGCGATTCCTTGCCGCGTGCAATAGTCCACCATGTCCTCGAAGCGGCGGTTCGTGAGGTTGTAGAGGTTTTGGACGCTGACGATCTCCGCGATGTCGCGGGCCTGCTCCAACAAGGTCACGTCGATCTCGGATAGTCCGATGTGGACGATCTTGCCCTCGTCCTGCATGGCCTTGAGTTCGCCCAGCTGGTCGGCCAGCGGCACCTCGGGATCGACCCGGTGCAACTGGAGCAGGCCGATCCGGTCCAGTTTCATCCGGCGCAGGCTCATCTCGACCGCCTGTCGCAGGTAGGCCGGCCTGCCCACCGGGTACCACTCGCCCGGGCCGGTCCGGACGAATCCGGCTTTCGTGCCGATCAGCAGGTCGTCCGGGTACGGGTGCAGGGCCTCGCGGATCAGCTCCTCGCTGACGTCGGGACCGTACGCGTCCGCCGTGTCGATGAAGTTCACGCCCAGCTCGACAGCGCGCCGCAGCACGGCGATCGCCCCGTCGTGGTCCTCCGATTCACCCCAGACGCCGGGACCGGGGAGCTGCATCGAGCCGTACGCCAGCCGGTTGACCGAGTACGAGCCCACTGTGACCGTCCCCGCTGCCGCCGCTGTCATCACTGCCATGTGCCTACCTCCCTGTCAGAGTTCGTCTGCCCTTCCATCTTGACGCGGATGCCTCCGCGCTGCTCGGATGGCATCGTTAGCAAGTCGTACGATCCAGGACTGGTGACCATGAGCATTCGCTCCGATGCCGACGCCCTCGCTCCGGAACTGGTCGCGCTGCGTCGCGAGCTGCACCAGATACCGGAGATCGGCCTGCGACTGCCGCGTACCCAGGAGCGCGTGCTCGCCGCATTGGACGGTCTCCCGCTGGAGGTCAGCACCGGCACCGAGACGACCTCGGTCACCGCGGTGCTGCGCGGCGGCAAGCCCGGTCCCGCGGTGCTGCTGCGCGGTGACATGGACGCGCTGCCGGTCACCGAACGTACCGGCGAGGATTTCACCTCCCGCCACGACGGCGCGATGCACGCGTGCGGTCACGATCTGCACACCGCGGGCCTGGTCGGTGCCGCGCGGCTGCTCGCGGCACGGCAGGCCGACCTGGCCGGTGACGTGGTGTTCATGTTCCAGCCCGGCGAGGAGGGCTTCGACGGCGCCAGCGTGATGATCCGCGAGGGTGTGCTCACCGCGGCGGGCAGGCCCGTCACGGCCGCCTACGGGCTGCACGTGCTGTCCGCCGAGCTGCCGCGCCACCGGTTCACCGGCAGGCCCGGCCCGCTGATGGCCGCGTCGGACGGGCTGTTCGTGCGAGTCGTCGGGGCCGGCGGCCACGGTTCCCGGCCGGCCGGTGGCCTGGACCCGATCCCGGCCGCCTGCGAGATGGTCACCGCCCTGCAGACCATGGTGACGCGGCGGTTCGACATGTTCGAACCCGTGGTGGTCACCGTCGGCACGTTCCATGCGGGCACCCGGCGCAACATCATCCCGGACGACGCCACGTTCGAGGCGACCATCCGCAGCTTCTCGCAGGCCGCGCGGGAGAAGCTGAAGATCGAGACCGTCCGGCTGTGCGAGGACATCGCCAAGGCCCACGGCATGCGGGCCGAGGTCACGTACTCCGGTGAGTACCCGCCGACCGTCAACGACGCCGCCCACCACGAGTTCCTCGCCGACACCGTGCGTGAGGTGTTCGGTGAGGAGCAGTTCGAGCCCATGCCCAACCCGGACCCCGGCTCCGAGGACTTCTCCCGGGTGCTCAACGAGGTCCCCGGTGCCTACGTGTTCCTCGGTGCGTGCCGCTCCGACGACCCGGACAGCGCACCCAACAACCACTCCCCGCTGGCCACGTTCGACGACGCCGTACTGCCCGACGGGGCCGCGCTGCTCGCCGAACTGGCGGTCCGGCGGCTCAACCTGTCCCAGGAGGTGGCAACCGCATGACACGCATCCTGTTCGCAGGCGGCCGGGTGTTCGACGGCACCGGTGCCGACCCGGAGCGGGCCGACGTGCTCGTCGAGGACGGCCGGGTCCTCGACGTCGGCACCGGCCTGGACGGCGACGAGGTGGTCGACTGCCAGGGCGCGACGCTGCTTCCCGGGCTGTTCGACTGCCACGTGCACGTCACGGTGTCCGACATCGGCCTGCTGCCGAGGGTGCAGCAGCCGTTCTCGTACCAGTTCTACGCGGCGGCAAGGAACCTGGCCCGCACCCTGGAGCTGGGCATCACCACCGTGCGCGACGCCGGCGGTGCCGACCTGGGCATCAAGCAGGCTGTGGCGGATCGGCTGATCTCCGGGCCGCGGCTGCAGATCGCGATTTCGATGATCTCCCCGACCGGCGGCCACGGCGACGGCTGGACGGTGTCCGGCCACTGCGTGCCGCTGTCCGTGCCGCATCCGGGCAGGCCGGCGACGCTCGCCGACGGGCCCGACGAGATGCGCCGGGTGACCAGGCAACTCCTGCGGGCAGGCGCTGACGTGCTGAAGGTCTGCACGACCGGTGGCGTGCTCTCACCGCGCGACGACCCCAAGCACAGCCAGTTCACGCCGGAAGAGCTGGACGTGCTGGTCACCGAGGCCCGCATGCAGGGCCGGGAGGTGATGGCGCACGCGCAGGGCAGCGAGGGCATCAAGAACGCGATCCGGGCGGGCATCCGGTCCATCGAGCACGGCATCTACCTCGACGACGAGGCCATCGAGCTGATGCTGGCCAACGGCACCTGGCTGGTGCCGACGCTGATCGCGCCGGTGGCCGTGCTCCGGGCCGCCGCGGCAGGCGCGTCGCTGCCCGCCGCCGTGGTGCGCAAGGCCGAGGAGGTGTCCGTCGTGCACGCCGAGTCCGTCCGGCGGGCGGCCGCCGCGGGCGTGAAGATCGCGATGGGCACGGACAGCGGCGTCGGCCCGCACGGCACGAACCTGGAGGAACTGCCGCTGATGGCGGCCTGCGGCATGACGCCCGCCCAGGTGCTGGCCGCGACCACCTCGTCGGCGGCGCAACTGCTCGGCCTCGACCAGGAACTGGGCAGGCTGGCTCCCGGTTACCGGGCGGACGTCGTCGTGGTCGACGGCGACAGCTACGACCTGCCCGCACTGGCGGGCAACGTCCGCGAGGTCTGGCAGGACGGCATCCTGGTGGTGGACAACAGCAAGCCCGCCTGAATCGAGTCCGCAACCCTCCAGCGGCACCACCAAGTAGCCCCATTCGGGTGCTGGTCTGTGGTGGGCATGGCGCTAGCGTGCGCTTGTGTATGCGTAGGCGCCCGGCGTCCACCCACACGGCAGCGCACTACCGGTGGACGCTCGCGGTGCCGCTGGAGGGGAGACGGACTCGATGACGCATCCGTTGGAAAGCGTGCCGGGTGAGCCGGCGTTACCCAGGCGCCTCGCCGTCCTGATGCGGCCGGAACTGGCCGCGGTCGGCGAGGAGATCATCACGGAGATCCGCCGCACGATCCCGGAGTACGCGCGGCCGTTGGACGGACCCTACGGCCACGCCATGCGGATCGGGGTGGAGCAAGCACTGCTGGCCTTCGTCGACCACGTGGCCGACCCGGCGACCAGACACGACAGACGCGACGACGTGTGCCGCAAGCTGGGCCAGAACGAGGCCCTGGAAGGCCGCAGCCTGGACGCGCTGCAGTCCGCGTACCGGGTCGGCGCGCGGGTCGCGTGGCAACGGATGATGCGGATGGGCAGACGGCACAACCTGTCGTCCTCGGTGATGTCGCTGCTCGCGGACGCCCTGTTCGCCTACCTCGACGAGCTGGCGTCGCTGTCGCACGACGGCTACCTGGAGGCCCAGTCCCATTCGGCGAGCGCCATCGCGGAATGGCGGCGCAGGCTGTTGCGCCTGGTCCTGGACGGGGCACCGCGCGGCGCGATCGACGAGCTGGCAGGCCTGGCGGGCTGGCCGGTGCCCGACGAGGTGACCGCCGTCGCCATCGCGGTCGGTGCCCGGTGCGTGCAGCCGATGCTGGACGCGGACGTGCTCGTCGACGACCACGGTGCCGAGCCGTGCCTGCTGGTGCCCGGGCCGGTGAGCGCGGGCAGGCAGACGCGGCTGGCCACCGCGGTGCCGGTGGGCAGGCTCGTCGTCGGGTTGACGGTGCCGGTGGCTGAGGCGGGCGACTCGTTGCGCTGGGCCAGGCAGGCGCTGGGGCTGGCCGAGGCCGGGCTGCTCGGCGAGGACCGGGTGACCAGGTGCGCGGACTGGCTGCCCACGTTGTGGCTCACGTCCGACAACGCCCTGGTGGACCAGCTCGCCAGCAGGCAGTTGGGCAAACTGGCCGGGCTGACACCCAAGCAGCGCAACCGGTTGGTGGAGACGCTCGGCGTGTGGCTGGAGACGCGAGGCAGCGCGGCCGAGATCGCGGACCGGTTGCACGTGCACCCGCAGACCGTGCGATACCGCATGAAGCAGTTGGAGAAGACATTCGGCGAGGAACTGGCCGACCCGGACGGCCGGTTCGCGATCGAACTGGTGCTCCGGGCGACGCGGTTGCGCGACGCCCGGGATGCGGCACCGGCACACAGGTCACAGGCGTCCTGACCGGCATCCGGCCGTCCTTACCGGACGGTCACGGCCCCGGAACGTCCTTACCGGACGAGTCGTGGGCGGGTGCTGCCGACACCCGCCCACGACGGGCGGCCCACTCCGGCTGAGCGCACCTCCGCGTGGCGGTGCGCGTTCGCCGCGGGCCGCAAGGCAAGGAGGCGACGGGCGCGGCCATCCAGAGAATGCGGCGCCAGGATTCGGTTCTCCCCGTTCTCGTCCGGGCCGTCACGTCGACGTCGAACACTCCACGACGAGGAAGCGGGGACGAATCGCTCCCGATGCGGTCGGCCCGGACTCGCGCGGTGTGGGCCACGGGGTGGTCAGCCGCGTGCGACCGGCTTGCGTGGGCGGGTGCTGCCGACACCCGCCCACGACCCGGTCAGCTGGTGGTGACCGTGGGCGTGCCGAGGTTCAGGCTGATCGTGTTGCCGGGGCCGGGAATGATCGCGTTGATCAGTCCGGTGTTCAGGCCGCAGCCGAGGAACGGCGGGATGGTGAACGTGCCGGACACCGGGCCGCCGAGCAGCACGTTGAAGCCGTCACCCGAGGCCAGGTTGATCGTGGCAGGCACGGTCTGGCAGTGGTTGCCCACCACGACCGGGATCCCGCCGGCGACGACCCTGGTCAGCTTGATCGAGATGTGCGCCGTGGCCGTGATGCCACCGTTGACGTCCATGCCGGTGATCGCGCCGACCTGGTCGAACTCGGCCGTCGCCGTGACCGGGACGAAGCCCAGCTCCTTGAACGAACCCGTCGCGGGCGGGAGGTCCAGGTTGCCGGTGAAAGCCAGCGTCGTCGTGTCCAGTGACGCGGTGAGCGTGCCCGGACCGAGCGTCAGGCTCGAGTTCGTGGCGTTGATGTCGGTGGTGCCGCTCACCGGGTAGGTCGCGTTGAGCATCGGGTCCGCCGCGGGTGCCGCGTCGGCGACCGCCGGCACGGCGACCGCCGCCGCGCAGAGCGCGGCTGCCACCAGGCCCAGCAGTGGACGGAATCGTAATGAGCGCATCATGAACTCACTCCTGATCAATCGGGGAGAGGAAACTGCCTTACCGGACGCCGAGAAGACCGGCGAGTGACTGACCCACCGTCGGCAGGGTGGACCCGGCGGCGGGGGTCGGGAGTGGTCCGCCACCGGGTGCGTGTGCTGAGCCCCGCACGTCGATACCGCTGCTCGCCGGTGAGGTGCACCGGGCGTTCACGTTCAGCGGTGCCTGCGGGGTCACTGTCAAGCCGTTGCGGTGTCTGGTGCCCTGATAGCCCGCCGTACAGGGCCGGGGGTCGAAGAACGTCAGCGACATGCCGAACGTCGCGCCGTTGTTCGTGATCACCGACGAACCCGCCGCCACCGCGGCCGGGGTCACCGACAGCAGCTCCTCGATACCGTCGCGCCGGGTCATCGTCAGCTCGGACGTGGTGAGCAGGTTCGCCAGCAGGATCGACAGGTTCGGGTCGGTGTCCCGCAACAGCCCGTCGACCTGGCCGACCGCCTGCGGTGCCACGTCGATCAGCTTGCGCAGGTCCGGGTCCGACGAGTCGAGCTGGCCGGCCAGCAGGTGCGCGCTGCGGCCGAAGTCGGACAGCGCGTCGGATTCCGCCGCCTGGGTCGCGAGCACCGTCTGGCTGTCGCCGATCAGCTGCGTCTGCCGCGAGACCGACGCGAGTGCGGCGTTGGTGAAGTCGGCACTGCTGTCCAGCAGGATCTGCAGGTTCGGGCCCTGACCATTGGTCGCCGTGTACAGCTCGTTCACCACAGTCCGCAGCGACTGCTCCGGCACGGACGAGGCCAGCGCGTCCACATTGGTCAGCAGGTTCTGCACCGGCGGCGGCAACGTGGTGTCCTGGCGATTGATCGTCGAACCGTCGGCGAGGAACGGACCGCTGCTGGTGGTGGGCCGCAGGTCGACGTACTGCTCGCCGACGGCCGACCGGTCCGCCACCGCGGCGCGCACGGACGCCGGGATGTCGCCGGCCGAGTCGTTGATCTTCAGGTCGACCTCGACGCCGTTGGGCGTGAGGTTCAGGTCGCCGACCCTGCCTACCGGCACACCGCGGTAGGTGACCTCGGCGTTGGTGAAGATGCCGCCACCGTCGGCCAGGTTCAACTGCACCACGTAGTAGCCGCGCAGGCCGACGTAGCGGCCGAGGTCGGCGTAGCGCAGCCCCACGTAGGCCACGACCGCGATGCCCACCAGCAGAAAGGCGATGATCTTGATCCGGGTGCCCGCGGTGATCATCAGGCACCTCCGTGCTGGTTGACGATGGCGAGCAGCGGCAACACCGGCGTGGCGGCCTGCGGCTGGTCCGGGGTGGTGCCGGGTGGCGGTGCGATCGACGTGATCGGCGGCTGCACCCGCGTGCCCTTCGGCGCCACCAGGGACACGTACACGTTGAGGTAGTCGCCCTTGACGTCGTTCAGCACGGCATCGGTGAACGGGTAGGTGAGCAGTACCTGCAGCGCCTGCGGCAGCGCCTGCCCGGCCTTGGCGAGCTGGTCGAGCGTCGGCTGGAGCGAGCGCAGGTCGGCGACCAGGTCGTCGCGGCTGCGGTCGACCGTGTCGACGGCGACCCCGGACAGGGCGTGCAGGGAGTCGAGCATGCCGACCAGCTGGTTCCGCTGCTCGTTCAGCACTCGCAGGCCCGGTGTCAGGTCGTCCAGCACGGCGCCGACCTGCTTGTCGCGCTGGGAGATCGTGGCCGAGAGCCGGTCGATGCCGTCCAGCGCCTCGGTGATGTCCTGCTTGTGCGAGTCCAGATTGGCCACGACCTGGTTCAGGTTCGTCAGCGCCGCCCGCAACTGCGGTTCGTTGCCGGTCAGCGCCGAGTTCAGCTGCCGCGAGATGGTCCTCAGTTGCCCGATGCCGCCGCCGTTGAGCAGCATGGACAGCGCGCCGAGCACCTCCTCCACCTCCGGGTTGGCGCCCGTCCTGGTCAGCGGGATCACCGCGTTGTCGGCCAGTGTGCCGGTCGCGGGCACGTCGGCCGGCGGGTCCAGCTCGACGTACTTCTCGCCCAGCAGGCTGGATTGCCGCAGCGACGCGATCGCGTTCGCGGGCAGGTGCACATCGCCGTTGATCTGCATGGTCACGCTGGCCGTCCACCCGTTGTCCGGCAGCGAGATCCGCGACACCCGGCCCACGGCCACGTCGTTGACCTTCACGGCTGCCTGCGGCACCAGGTCCAGCACGTCCGCGAACCGGGCGGTCACCTGGTACGGGTGATCACCCAGGTCGGCGCCACCGGGTAGCGGCACGTCGTAGATGCCCTGGAACCCGCCCGAGCCGCAGCTCGCCGTCACCAGCGCGAGCCCCACGACGCCGACCCCGAACGCGGTCCTGCGCCAGCGCGTCACTGCCCACCCCAGCACTGCCCACCCCATCACCGGCCACCTCCGGACAGCCGGCCCACCGCGGGCAGCGGCAACGGTGGCGGATCGGTGTCGGTCGCCGGTGCCTTCGCGCTGTTGAAGGCGCCGTCCGCGCTCAGCTCCAGCAGGTCGGCGCGGCCGTCCAGGGTGTGTGTCCTCGGGTTGTAGGCGCCCAGCAGGTTGTCCGCCGCGAGCGGGAAGTCGTCCAGCGACTCGGCCAGCGACGCCCGCTGGTTCACCAGCACCTGGGTGATCGACGCCAGTTTGTCCACGTTGGACTTGAGCGCGCCGCGGTTGTCCGCGACGAAGTCCCGCACCTGCCCGAGCGCGGTCGCCAGCTCGGTCAGCGCGGCGCCCAGGTCGTGCCGATCGTCGGACAGGAACCCGGACACCGACGCGAGCTGGTTGATCGCCGAGCGCACCTGCGCGTCGTTGTTCTTCAGCATGGTGGTGAACTGCTGCAGGTTGGTGATCGTGCCGAACAGGTTGTCCGACGAGCCGTCCAGCGTGCGTGCGGCGGCACCGAGCTGCTGGATCACCGTGCCCAGCGCCTGCCCGTTGCCGGCCAGGTTCGCGGCGCCGGTGTTCAGCAGATCGGACAGTGCCCCCTGCGAGTTCGCGCCGGTCGGGCCCAGTGCCGTGGTGAGCTGGTCGAGGCTGGTGTAGAGCTGGTCCAGCTCGACCGGCGTGGCCGTCCTCGCCACCGGGATCACCGCGCCGTCGCGCATCGCCGGGCCGCCGCTGTAGGCGGGGGCGAGCTGCACGTACCGGTCACTGACCACACTCGGCGACACCACGACGGCCGACGCGCTCGCGGGCACGCGCACGTCGTGGTCCACCGTCATCGTGACGCGCACCTGCTTGCCGACCGGCGTCACGGAGTCGACGCTGCCGACCTTCACCCCGAGCACCCGCAGGTCCGATCCCGGGTACACGCCGACGGTCTCGGTGAAGTACGCGGTGATCGTGGTGGCACCCACGTCACGGAACACCCACCACACCGCCCCGGCGCAGACCAGCGCGAGCGCCAGCGCGGCCGCGAACACCTTGGTCGCCCGGTGGGCTGTCCTGGTGCGGAACATCAGTGGCCCCCCAGGGTTGCCGGCGCTTCGCAGCCCGTGCCCGGTTCGGCCCCCGGCGGCAGGTAGGAGGGCGGGACCAGCCCGCACAGGTACGTGTCCATCCACCGGCCGCTGCCCAGCGTGTTGCCGACCAGCCGGTAGTACGGGCCTGCCAGTGCGAGAGCGTGGTTGAGGTTGTTCTGGTTGCGCTGCAACACATCCGTCACCTGACCCAGCTCGCGCAGCGTCGGCGCGAGCTGTGCGTCGTTGTCCGCGACCAAGCCGGACAGCTGCGTGGCCAGCTGCTGGGTACCGGTCAGCAGCCCGGCGATCGCGTCGCGCCGGTCCTGCAACTCGGCCAGCAACTGGTTGCCGTCGCGCAGCAGTGCCTGGAACTGTGAGTCGTCCTGCGCGAGCACCCCGGTGAGCTGCTTGGTGCCGGCGAGCAGTTCGGCCAGCTGGTTGTCGCGGGACGCGATCGTGGTGGACAGCTTCGCCAGGCCGGTCAGGGCCTGGTGCACGTCCGGTGCGGTGTCGCCGAACGTCTGGGAGATCGCCTCGAAGCTCGGCGGCCAGCTGTTTCGGTGTCGATCCGCCCGACCGTGTCGGCCAGCCCGGACAATGCCTGCGTGACGTCGTAGGGCGAGACGGTCCGGCTGGCCGGGATCGTCTGGTCCGGGTTCTGCGCGGCGGGCCCCAGCGGGTCGACGGCGAGGTACTTCTCGCCCAGCAGAGTCTTGATCTTGATCGCCGCGGTGCTGCGGTCGCCGACCCAGGTGTCCTTGACCTTGAACCGGACCTTGACCCGGTCGCCGTCCAGCGACACACCGGTGACCTTGCCGACCTTGACGCCTGCGACCCGCACCTCGTTGCCGCTCACCAGGCCCGCCGACTCGGTGAAGTCGGCCGTGTACGTGGTGCCGCCGCCGATCAGCGGCAGATCGTCGGAGAAGTAGGCGAACAGGCCGACGATCGACCAGCACGATCAGCGCCGATCGCGCCGATCGTCGACCGGGTTGCGTTCGGTGATGCCTCATTCCCGGCACCTCGATTCCGTCGACGGGCAGCCGCTCTCGGTGGCGGCGTAGCCGCTCTGCGGTGACGCCGGAGACGGTCGCCGAGCACAGGTAGAAGTTCAGCCACGAGCCGTAGGACGCGAGCGTGCCGATCGCGCTGGATCTTGACCGGCAGGTTCCGCAGGAACGCGGTCACCAGGCCGGCGTTGTCCGCCAGGTTCGTGGACAGCCGCCCGAGCGCGTCGATGTCCTGCTTCAGCGGTGCCCGGCCCGTTGCAGCAGGCTCGGCGGTGCTGGTCGGTCAGCGCGGCGATGGCGGTGATGGCCTCGCCGATCGGCTGCCGGTCGGCGGCGAAGCCGGACACCAGCTGCTGCAGCGTGGTGACCAGGTCGTGAAGCTCGCCGCCGCGGGAGTTCACCGTGTCCAGCACCGCGTTGAGGTTGTCGATCACCTGGCCGATGACCTTGTCCTTGCCGGCCAGCGTGGTGGTCAGCGACGCGGTGTGCTCGACCAGACCGTCGACAGTGCCGCCCTCACCCTGCAGCACCTGCACGATCTCGCCGGACAGCTGGTTCACGTCGTTCGGGGACAGCGCCTGGAACAGCGGCTGGAAGCCGTTGAACAGCTCGGTCAGGTCCAGCGCCGGCGTGCGTGCGGCCAGCGCGATCGTGCCGTCCGGCGGCAGCGTCGCCGATCGGTCCGGTGCCCTGGTCGAGCGCGAGTAGCGCTGGCCGACCAGGTTGCGGTACTTGATGGTCGCGGTCACCGACGCGGGCAGCTGCCGCTGCGCGGACACCGAGAACTCGACCCTCGCCAGCCGCCGCGCAGTGACGGCGATCTGCTCGACCTGTCCCACCCGGACCCCCGCGATGCGCACGTCGTCGCCCACGTTCAGCGAGGTCACGTCAGTGAACACGGCGAAGTAGTCGCTGGTGTCGCCGACGTCGCTGTTGGCGATGGTGATGCCGAGGGCCGCGGTGGCCAGCACGGTGACGACCATGAACACGATCCCCTTGGCCAGTGGCCCGGTGAGGCTCTTCACCTGACCGTCACCTCCGTGCCCCGGTACAGCGGGCCGAGCAGCACGCTGGTCCAGCCCGGCAGCTGCGCGGGCGGCAGGCCGACCGCGGGCGAGGCCAGCTCGCTGATCAGCTCGTTCTCCGCAGGCGAGTTGACCGCGCTCGCTGTGCTGAGCGGCCCGGTACTGATCGGCCCGGCCGCCTGCTGGGCCGCACCGTCGTCCAGCGCGACGCCCGGGAACGGCCTGCCGAGCGGGTAGCAGTGCGGGCCGGTCCTGTCGGCGTAGACCGGCAGGTTCCTGGGTGCGGTGTACCGGCCCCTGGCGGGCACGACGTCCGCGGTGATGTGCAGGCCGGGTTGCCTGGTGCCCTTGCCGAGCACCTTGTCCATCGCGGGCTCGAAGTTCACCAGGGCCTGCAGCGTGCACGGGAACTCGCCGGAGTACTTCGCCAGCAGGCCGAGCGTGCCCTTGCTGTCCGCCGACAGCCGGATGAGGTTGTTCTCGTTGGCCTGCAGGAAGTCCGTCACGGTGGCCGCGCCGGCCGTCACCGTCGAGTACAGCGTGACGAGCCGGCTCTGCTGCGACACCACGGTCTTCGCGGTCGTCGTCAGGTCGTTCAGTGCGCCGAGGATGTCCGGTGTGGCCTGGTTGTAGGCGTTGGCCACCTGGACCAGCTGGGTGATGTCGCGGTCCAGGGCGGGTAGCTGGGGGTTCAGCCTGCCCAGGTACGTGCCGACGTCGGACAACGTCCTGCCCAGTTCCGCGCCGCGCCCGGACAGTGCCTGCGACACGGCCGTCAGGGTCGCGGACAGCTTCTGCGGCTGCACGGCTTCCAGCGTCGGCAGCAGGTCGTCGAGCACCTTGTCCAGCTGGATCGCCGAACTGGACCGGTCCTCCCCGATGGAGCTGCCGTCGACCAGCCGGGCGGCCACCGGCTGCGCGGGCAGCACGAGGTCGACGTAGCGCTCGCCGAACAGCGTCTCCGGCAGCAGCTCGGCGGACACGTTGGCGGGCAGCAGGTGCACCTTGTCCGGCTGGATCGCCAGCCGCAGCACGGCACCGTGGCCGTCCGACGAGATCGACCTGACCTCGCCGACGACCACCCCGCGCGCCTGCACCTCGGCGTGCACGTGCAGCTCGTTGCCCGCTGTGCTGGTGGTCAGGGTGACGAGCGAGACCGGCGTGAACTGCTTGTTGTACAAGGCGATCGACAGCCACACGAGCAGCGCGAAGACGAGCAGGAACACCACGCCCACCAGTCGCCGCCGCACCACGAACCAGGTGCTCATCCGGCCACCTTCACCGTCGTCGTCGCGCCCCAGATCGCGAGGCTGAGGAAGAAGTCGGTGATGCTGATGGTCACGATCGCGGTGCGCACCGCGCGGCCGACCGCGATGCCGACACCGGCCGGGCCGCCGGTGGCGCGGTAGCCGTAGTAGCAGTGCGCGAGGATCACCATCGCACTGAAGACCAGCACCTTGAGGAACGACCAGAGCACGTCCTCCGGCGGTAGGAACAGCGCGAAGTAGTGGTCGTAGGTACCCGCGGACTGGCCGTTGACCAGCACGGTGATCTCCCGCGACGCCAGGTACGACGACAGCAGTCCCACCCCGTACAGCGGGATGATCGCGACGACGCCCGCCACGATCCGGGTGGTGACCAGATAGGGCAGGCTGGGGATGCCCATCACCTCAAGGGCGTCGATCTCCTCGGAGATCCGCATCGCGCCCAGTTGCGCGGTGAAGCCGGAGCCCACGGTGGCCGACAGTGCGAGCCCGGCGACCAGTGGCGCGATCTCGCGGGTGTTGAAGTAGGCCGAGATGAAGCCGGTGAACGCGGCGGTGCCCAGCTGGTTGAGGGCCGCGTAGCCCTGCAGGCCGACGACGACGCCGGTGAAGATCGTCATGCCGATCATCACGCCGATGGTGCCGCCGATGACGCCCAGCGCACCCGAGCCGAAGCTGACCTCGGCGAGCAGCCGCATCACCTCCCGCAGGTAGCGGCGCAGCGCCCTGGGCGTCCAGGCCAGCGCGCGCAGGTAGAACGTGAGCTGGTCGCCGAGCCGGTCCAGCCAGCCCAGGTAGCGCTCCGACCCACGGCGCCCGGTGACGACAGCCATCCGTCACATCCCCTTCGCCGGCACGAGTTGCAGGTAGATCGCGGTGAGCACGAAGTTCACGAAGAACAGCAGCAGGAAGGTGATGACGACGGACTGGTTCACCGCGTCGCCGACGCCCTTCGGGCCGCCTGCGGGGTGCAGCCCCCGGTAGGCGGCCACGATCCCGGCGATGAAACCGAAGATCACCGCCTTGATCTCGCTGATCCACAGGTCGGACAGCTGCGCGAGCGCGGAGAAACTCGACAGGTACGCACCGGGCGTGCCGCCTTGCAGGATCACGTTGAAGAAGTAGCCGCCCAGCACGCCGACGACCGACACCATGCCGTTGAGCAGGATCGCGACCAGCATCATCGCCAGTACCCGCGGCACGATCAGTCGCTGGATCGGCGAGACGCCGAGCACCTCCATCGCGTCGATCTCCTCGCGGATGGTCCGTGCCCCGATGTCGGCGCAGATCGCCGAACCGCCGGCGCCCGCGACCAGCAGCGCGGTGACCAGCGGGCTGGCCTGCTGGATGATCGCCAGCACGCTCGCGGCACCGGTGAACGACTCGGCGCCCAGCTGCTGGGTCAGTGAACCCAGATGCAGCGCGATGACCGCGCCGAACGGGATGGACACCAGCGCGGTCGGCAGGATCGTCACGCTGGCCACGAACCAGAACTGCTCGATGAACTCGCGGAACTGGAACGGCCGCCGGAACGTCAGGCGCACGACGGAGATGCCGAGCGCGAACAGCCTGCCCGTCTGCCGCAGGGCGCGCGTGGTGGGCAGCGGGCGGGCCTGCGTGGTCATCGGCGCGCCGCCGGCAGGTAACGGGCGCGGTCCTCGGGCGTCAGCGACTCGACGATGGCCCGCTGGGCGCGCGGCGGCAGCGCGGGCAGCAGTGACATCACGCGGTCCTTGCGCCTGCGCACGGCCTGCCGTTCGGGCAACCCCGGTGTCGGCTCCAGTGGGCGGCCGAGCGGTGCCGGTGGGTCCACCGTGGACGGCAGGGTCCGTTCCAGCGCGAGGGTCGCCTGGTCCTTCTCCTCCGACATCCCGATCGGGCCGGTCCGCCTGCCGTTGAGGAACTGCGCGACGACCGGCTCCTCGCTGGTCAGCAGCACCTCGCGCGGCCCGAACATGACCAGCTCCCGCCGGAAGAGCATGCCGATGTTGTCCGGTACGGTCCTGGCGATGTTGATGTTGTGCGTGACGATCAGGATCGTGGCGTCCAGTTGCGCGTTCAGGTCGACCAGCAACTGCGAGATGTAGGCGGTGCGGACCGGATCGAGGCCGGAGTCGGGCTCGTCGCAGAGAATGATCTGCGGGTCGAGCACGAGCGCCCTGGCCAGGCCGGCGCGCTTGCGCATGCCGCCGGAGATCTCGCCGGGCAGCTTGCGTTCGGCTCCGGTGAGTCCGACCAGTTCCATCTTCTCGCCGACGATCCGGCCGATCTCCGCTTCGGTTTTCTTCGTGTGCTCCCGCAGCGGGAACGCGATGTTGTCGAACAGGCTCATCGAGCCGAACAGCGCGCCGTCCTGGAACAGCACGCCGAACAGCTTGCGGGTCTGGTAGAGCCGGTGCTCCGAACAGGACACGATGTCCACGCCGTTGACCAGGCACCGGCCGTGCTCCGGTTTGAGCAGGCCGATCATCGACTTGAGGAACACCGACTTGCCGGTACCGGACGGCCCCAGCAACACGCTGATCTCGCCCGCGGGCAACGTCATCGAGACGTCCCGCCAGATGAGCTGCCGGCCGAAGGACTTCGTCAGCCCATCGACCACCACCTCGACGCCCATCAGATCTCCACTCTGCTCACTGGAATACCGGCGGTTCGGGTACGCAGTCGGGGATGAAGTTGCTGCAGGGTGCGCCCTGGATGATCCGGATCAGGTTGTCCGGACCGGACAACACCGCGGTCAGCAGCGGGTCGAGGTTCTCGGTCGTGCCGCAGCCGGTCACCGGCGGAATCGTCAGCTCGCCTTCCAGCGGTCCGCCGGTGAGTGGTTGGTAGGGCGGGACACCCGTCATGTTGATCGCGACAGGCGTGGCCGACCGGCAGTGCGAGCCGACATCGAGCGCTTGCCCGTTGACCCTGACATTGCTCAGCGTGAGGTTCTCCTGGCCGACCACGCTCGCCATCGGAGTGCCGTCGTGCTGCCAGTTCTCCACGATCATCGTGCCGTCCTGGCGCAGTGTCATCGTCGCCGTGGTCGGCTCGAAGCCGAATGCGAGCACCGTCGACACCTGGGGCGGCAGGGTGAGCTGCGCTGTCCAGCACAGCACGAAGTCGCCCTGCGCGTTGATCCCGCTGCCGACGTTGTCCAGCGCGATCGGGTCACTGCCGCCCAGTGACACCGACTCGTGCAGCTTGTTCAGGTTGGTTCGTCCGGCGACCAGAGCGGTCAAGGTCAGCAGACCGGGGGGCGACGAGGTCTGGCAGTCGGGGCCGTTCGGCGGCTGCGTCGGGTCGGTCGCCTTCGGCGTGATCGCCTGTGGTGCGGCGCTCCGGCTCGACTGCGTGCCGATCACCGGGGCCGTGCCGGTCGGTGGGGGAGCGGCCGAGATCGGGGGTGCCGGTACCGGCACCGTGGCGAACACGGTGTGCTGGCCCGCGGTCGGCCCGCAGTCCACGGCGACGGCATTCGGCGTGGTCGCCGTGCCGGCCACCGTCGTCGGGGTGAACTGGAGGGCGAGCGCGTCCGCGGTGAACGTGACGTCGCCGGTGTCGGTGGCCGTGGCGGCGGGCACCGTGCCGCTGAAGGCGAGCGCCGCGGTGCCCTCTGCTGGGAGCACGGTGTCCGGGGACAGCAGGCTCGGCCACCGCGTCGGGACCTGCGCGCCGTTCTGCGTGACGGTCATCGCCAGGGCCGCGCTCGCGGTCGTCGAGTTCGCGCCCAGCGAGCGCAGGTCCGAGACCGCGGCGGCCGGCAGCGTCGCGGTGATCGCGACGTCGGTGGGCTGGATCGCGGTGCCGGGTGACGCCATGCCCGGGAACGTCGCCGACACGGCCACGTCCACCGGTTGCGCGCCGGACGGGAACATACAGCTGTAGGACCAGGTGGCCGCCGCCGCTTGTGCACCGATTGCCGGTCCCGCGCCCGAGACCAGCCCCACGGCCACGACCACCGCACCGACGGCGGCGAGGCCTGCCATTCGCCGTACCCGCATGATCGCTGGTCGACGCATGACACCTCCTCATGGCATCGGTGCCGCCGAACGGCACGGTGGTACTGCCGCAGGGAATCGGAAGAAATGGCGGCGGCCACCCGGTCGGGGTGACCGGAACCGCTGATCCGGAACGGTCTCGCCGACGATCAGCTGACGACGATCGTGCCCAGCGACGGGTTGTTCGTCGGGTTGGCCGGCGGTCCGGTGGAGTTCAGCGTCAACGTGACCGTGAATGTGCCCAGCGCGGTCACACCACCGGTTGACGTGTGCGGGGTGAGTGTCGTGGATGCCGGCGAGAGGACCTTCAGGGTCGCATTGCCCGTATGGGCGATCGCCGGCACGTGAGCGGTGCCGGTGGAATTGAGAACCAGAGGTTGACCGGCCGGTGGAGTCGGCGTCGAGGGAATGGTGAGGGCGATGTTCTCGGTCTGGCTGACGCCCGCCGAGTCGGTCACCTGGACGTTGACCGAGGCCGTGCCGCTGACGTTCGCCGCGCCCACGGTCCGCAGGCCGGTGACGGCCAGTGTCGGAGCGCTGATCTTGACGGCGACCGCGAAGTTGGCGCTGGCCACACCGTGGGTGACCGGGCTGGGCACCGTCGCGGTGGTCGTGGTGGTGATCGGGCTGAGGGTCCCGATGATCGGGAAGTTGCCACTCCAGTTCAGCTGCTGATTGACCGCCAAGCTCGCGTTGGCGATGCCGCTACCGAGTAGACCGGCGACAACGCCCGCCGCGCCGATCATGAGTGCCCGACTGGCGACAATCCTGGTGCGATGACCTAACATGGATTTGTCTCCCAACATTCGATGTGTCATCATCGAAAGAAATTGCGGTGATACGCCGTTCGGACGCGCGCATACGTCCGGACGGCGAATCGCGATTTGTCGATTCGTGCCGTAAGTTGTCGGTCCATCAGCAACTTACTCGTCAGTACGTTACCCAGGGGTTTCGCGGCAGGCAAGAAAGCGCGCTCAAGACGCGCTTGTCGCTCAGGTTGTTGTCAATGGCGTGACAAAAGCGCAGGCGGAATTTGTCAGGCCGGATGAAAAACGGCCCGGCGCGCACTGGGACAGTGCGCGCCGGGCCGTTCGGGTGGTTGGTCAGGGCAGCCGGCGACCCCCCACGGCGACGACACCGGCGATGACCAGCAGCACACCGAGCACGACGACGAACGCGTCCCGGGCGCCGATCTGGTGCGCCGCGGCCAGGCTCGTGTAGAGCGTGCCGAGCGTGGCGACGCCCAGCGCGAGCGCGGTCTGCTGGGTGGTGGCCAGCGCCCCGCTGCCCACGCCCGCCCGTTCCGCGGGCACACCGGACAGCACGACCCGGAACAGCGTGGTCAGGGTCATCGCGTTGCCGATGCCCAGCAAGGCCATGCCAGGAGCCAGATTCAGGATCGTCAGGTGTGGCCAGGCGAGCAGCACGACGGCCGCGGTCAAGGCCACCCCCAACCCCTGGATCACCGCGCCGTAGGCGACCACCCGGGAACCGAACCGGTTGACCAGCCTGCTGCTGATCAAGGACACCACGAAGAACCCGATCGCCATCGTGGTCAGCGCCAGCCCGGCCTTGAACGGGCCGAACCCGAGCGCGTCCTGCAGCGCGATCGCGTAGACGAAGAAGAAGCCGCCGAACCCGGCGAAGAACGGCACCGCGATCACGAGGCCCCGGCGCATCGACGTCATGCGCATGATCGACGGCGGCAGCAGCGGCACCCGGCCGGCCCGCTCCTCGCGCCGCTCCACGATGACGAACGCGGCCGCCACGAACGGGAACGCACCCAGCAGCAGCCACGTCCACAGCGGCCAGCCCAGCGCGCCGCCCTCCGTCAACGGCACCAGCAGGGACAGCAGTGCGACGCCGAGTAGCACGGTGCCCGGCCGGTCGACCGGCACCGGGTTGGCCGACCGGGTCTCCGGTACCAGCCGCCGGGCCAGCACCAGGCCGATGATGCCGATCGGCACGTTGACCAGGAAGATCGGCCGCCAGCTGCTGCCCGCGATGTCGGCCGCGACCAGCGCGCCGCCGAGCAGTTGTCCGGCGACGCTGGACAGGCCGCCGACGGCGCCGTAGTAGCCCAGGGCCTTGGACCGGCGCTGCCCGGTCGTGCTGGCCTGGATGGTGGACAGCACCTGCGGCAGCATCAGGCCTGCCGACGCGCCCTGCGCCACCCTCGCCAGTACCAGGGTGGCCGCGGTCGGCGCGAGGCCGCAGATCAGCGAGGTCAGGGTGAACGCGGCCATACCTACCAGGAACAGCCTGCGCCTGCCGAACGTGTCACCGAGCCTGCCGCCCAGTACCAGCAGCAGGGCGTAGCCGATGCCGTAGCCGGCGACCACGAGTTCCAGCGTCGCGGCCGACGCGTGCAGGTTGGCATCGATCGTCGGCAGCGCGACGTTGACGATGAAGAAGTCGATGAGGGGCAGGGCCGCGCCGATGAGCACGGTGAACAGTCCGGCGGCCGTCAGGGTGTTCGCCGAGCGTGGGACCGCTGCGCTGTGGGTAGGACCGCGCCGGCTAGACCGCTGGCGCGCGTCGGCAGCCGGTTCGGTCGAGGCAGTCTTGAGGTCCGGTGTCATGACACCACCATGCGGCCACTTGGACACTGGTAGCCAGAGCGTGCTTATCCAGGTATCACGACTACCTGGTAACAGGCTGCGGGTCGTGGCATGGTAGAGCTGTGACCACCTCGATGCAGCGTGACCAGGCCTGGACCGCCGACCTCGCGGCCCAGCTGACCCGGCTGCCCGATCCGCCTGCCAGTACCCGGCTGGTGGACGAGGTGCGGCGCGACGAGCTGGCGTCGTTCCTGCGCAGCAGGCGGGAGCGCATCTCGCCGGAGCAGGTCGGCCTGCCGGTCGCCGGCCGTCGTCGCACGCCCGGGTTGCGCCGCGAGGAGGTCGCGCAGCTCGCCGGTGTGGGTGTGACCTGGTACACGTGGCTGGAGCAGGGCCGGGACATCCACGCGTCCGAGCAGGTGCTGGCCGCGATCGCCGCCACGCTGAGGCTCGACCCGTACGAGCGGGTCCACCTGTTCACACTGGCCGGTCTGCCCGAGCCGCCGATCGAGAAGGACTGCAAGGCGGTCAACGAGACGATCCTGGTGATGCTGCGGCAGCTGGAGCCGATCCCGGCGTCGGTGACCAACGCCCGGTTCGACATCCTGGCCCGCAACCGCACCTACGACCGGATGGTCGGCGGGCTGGACCAGCTGCCGTTCGAGGACCGCAACTCGATGGTGCAGGCGTTCACGTCACCCTCGTGGCGAGCCCGGATGGTCGACTGGGACGACAATGCGCCACGCATCGTTGCGCAGTTCCGCGCCGCGATGGCCCAGCACGTTGCCGAGCCCGCGTGGAAATGCCTGGTCCGCAGGCTGCTGCAGGAGTCGCCGGAGTTCGAGCGGATGTGGCGGCAGCACGAGGTGCGCGCGCCGGAGAACTTCCGCAAGCGCCACCTCAGCCCCGAAGTCGGCATGCTGTGCTTCGACTACACGCAGCTCTGGTTCGGGCAGCGGTCGGAGATCAAGCTCACCACGTACAGCCCGGCCGACGAGGAGACCTGGGAGAAGCTGCGGGCACTGCAAGCCCTGATCGAACCGTGATCAGGTTCGGCTTGACCCGAACAGGCGACAGCCGATAGACACGCTGCGTGCTTGCTCGGCTCAGCGGGCAGGGTCGGGTCGCTGTGGGGGCGATGCTCGGCGCTGCGGTGGCCGCCCTCTGCTGCTTCGGTGTCCTCACCGCGTCCGGCGGCGACACCGCACACGCGGCGGAGGCGTTGCCCGCGGCGATGACGGGCGTGTCCGCGGCAGCCGACCGGCTCGGTGCGCCACTACCCGGTGCCGCGGCAGCGGCCGAGGTGCGGCCGACGACCACCACCCCGCCACCGACCACGACGACGCGGCCACCACCCCCGCCGCCGACCACCACGACGGTGGTGCCGACCACACCCACCACGGTGGTACCGACGGCGCCCACGGTGCTCCCCACGTTCCCGCACCCGCCGTTCCCCACGACGGTCCCGACCCGTCACCACTGCCACCGCCACTGCTGACGGCTGCCCGGCGTGCCCGCCAGGCCGGCGGCGACACGCGGACCGATCGCGCTGGTGTCGAGGGCGCCGGATCGTGCTCGCGGCCGATTCCCGGTCTTCCGCCCGGGGGGCGCTCACCCTGAGCGGTCAGGCGATCGCTCTCCGCCGCACTCCGGCGGTCCGTCCGGCCACAGTGGACTCCTGGCGCCGCGCCCCGCGCCGGTCGGTACCCGGGTAGTGTTGGTCTGCTATGGCAATCAGTGTGTTCGACCTGTTCACCATCGGTATCGGCCCCTCCAGTTCGCACACCGTCGGGCCGATGCGGGCCGCACGGATGTTCGCCACCGGGTTGCGGACGGACGGGCTGCTGGACCGCACCGCCGGCCTGCGGGTCGAACTGTTCGGCTCGCTCGGTGCCACCGGACACGGGCACGGCAGCGACAACGCGGTGCTGCTCGGCCTGTGCGGTGAGGACCCGCGCACGGTCGACACCGACACCGTGACCGAGCGCGTCGCGGCCATCCGGCAGGACCAGGCGGTCAGCGTGCTCGGCGAGCACGTCGTCGCGTTCGACCCGGACCACGACCTCGTCCTGCATCGCCGCAGGTCGCTGCCCACCCACCCGAACGGGATGATCTTCACCGCGCTGGACGCGGCGGGCGGGACGCTGCGCGCGGGCACGTACTACTCGGTCGGCGGCGGTTTCGTGGTGGACGAGTCGGCTGCCGGTGCCGACCGCATCAAGCCTGACGACACGCCCATCCCTTACCCGTTCGCCACCGCGGCCGAGCTGCTGACCCGGTGCGCCGAGACGGACCTGCCGTTGAGCGGTGTGATGCTGGCCAACGAGCTGGCCTGGCGGCCACGGGAGCGGATCCGCGCCGAACTGGCCGACATCTGGACGGCCATGCAGGAGTGCGTCCGGCGTGGTTGCGAGCGGGACGGCACGCTGCCCGGTGGACTCAAGGTGCGCCGCCGGGCTGCCGAGTTACGCCGCACGCTCGTCGACGAACACTTCGCCACCGACCCGCTGCGGGTGCTGGACTGGGTGAGCCTGTTCGCGCTGGCCGTGAACGAGGAGAACGCGTCCGGCGGCCGGGTCGTCACCGCCCCCACCAACGGCGCCGCGGGCATCGTGCCCGCTGTCCTGCACTACTACACCCGGTTCGTGCCGGGCGCTGACGCCGACGGCGTGGCCAGGTTCCTGCTCACCGCGGGCGCGATCGGCGTGCTGTTCAAGGAGAACGCCTCGATCTCCGGTGCCGAGGTCGGCTGCCAGGGTGAGGTCGGCTCGGCATGCTCGATGGCGGCGGGCGGGCTGTGCGAGGTGCTCGGCGGCACGCCGGAGCAGGTGGAGAACGCGGCCGAGATCGCGATGGAGCACAACCTGGGCCTCACGTGTGACCCGGTCGGCGGCTTGGTGCAGATCCCGTGCATCGAGCGCAACGCGCTGGCCTCGATCAAGGCGATCAGCGCGGCCCGGATGGCCCTGCGCGGTGACGGGCAGCACTACGTGTCGCTGGACAAGGTCATCAAGACCATGCGCGAGACAGGCGCGGACATGAAGGTCAAGTACAAGGAGACGGCCCGCGGTGGACTCGCGGTGAACGTCATCGAGTGCTGATCTGCTTAACTGTGCGCGCAGGCAGGCAGGTACGGAGGGTTGTTCGATGACGATGCGTCGCATGCTGACCGGCGACCGGCCGACCGGCAAGCTCCACCTCGGTCACTACGTGGGCAGCATCGCCAACCGGATCCGGTTGCAGCAGGAGTACGAGAGCTTCTTCATCATCGCCGACCTGCACATGCTGACCACCAAGAACACCCGCGAGGACATCGCGATGGTGGCCGAGAACGCCCGTGACCTGGTGCTGGACTCGCTGGCCGCCGGGATCGACCCGGACAAGGCCACGTTCTACCTGCAGTCGGCCGTGCCCGAGGTCACCGAGCTGAACACGCTGTTCCAGAACCTCGTGACCGTGCCGCGGCTGGAGCGCATCCCGAGCCTGAAGGACATGGCCAGGGACGCGGGCAAGGAGGAGATGCCCTACGGGCTGCTCGGCTACCCGGTCCTCCAGGCGGCCGACATCCTCTGCGTGCGGGCGCACGTGTGCCCGGTCGGCAAGGACAACGCGCCGCACGTCGAGATCACCCGCGAGATCGCCCGCCGGTTCAACTACCTCTACGGCGAGACGTTCCCGGTCGTCGAGCTGATCGAGGCGGACGTGCCCACCCTGGTCGGCACCGACGGCCAGGCCAAGATGAGCAAGAGCATCGGCAACGTGATCTACCTGTCGGACTCGCCCGCCGAGGTCCGCAAGAAGGTCATGGGGATGTACACCGACCCCAACCGCATCCGGGCCGACATCCCGGGCACGGTCGAGGGCAACCCGGTGTTCGCCTACCACGACGTGTTCAACACCGACAAGGCCGAGGTCTCCGACCTCAAGGAGCGCTACCGCGCGGGCAAGGTCGGTGACGTCGAGGTCAAGCAGAAGCTGGTCGACGCGATCAACCGGTTCCTGGAGCCGATGCGCGAGCGCAGGGCGAAGTACGAGGAGCAGAGCGGCCTGGTCGACCAGTTGATCGTGGAGGGCACCGCCCGGACCCGCAAGGAAGTCCAGGACACGGTGTTCGCCACGCGCAAGGCGATGGGCCTGACCGCCGCCTTCAACCAGATCCGTAGGAAGGCCGAACGCACCGGCCGACTCGGCAACGCCTGACCTCTGGGTCGCTCGTGGCCCAGTAGGGGCGATAAGCCAGCGAAGCAGCACCGCAGCACCGACGACGCGACTGTCCGGCACCGAAGCGGCAGGGCCTGGCCGAGCGTGTGGTTCGCGACCTGCTGCGGGCATCCTGCGGCGCAACGCCGCCACGGCGGGCACGCAGCGCGACGCCTGGCTGTTCGAGCACCACGTCGAGTGGGACGGTCACCTGCTCAGGTAGCGCACCTGTGCCGCCTTGGCCTGCTCGTGGTCCGACCGCGCAGCGGCCGGCGCGTCCCGGTCGGACGTCTCGGGCACGCCGATCTCCCACCAGGCACCGGATTCGGTCCAGGCGGCCGCATCGGTCCGGACGACGACGATCGCGGGCCGGTCGGTGGCCGCCGCCCGCGCGTGCCGGTAGGCGTCGGCCAGTTCGGCCACACCACCGTCCACTGTGAACACCGCACAGCCCAGGGCGGCAGCGTGGGCGGCGAAGTCGACGCGGGGCGGGCTGGGGCGTTCGGTCCGGCTGTCGGCGAGCATGTTGTTGAACGCCTTGCCGCCCTGGCCCTCCTGTAGCCGCGCGATCACCGCGAACCCGCCGTTGTCGCAGACGACGGCCACGAACCCGTGCCCGGCGAACGCGGCCGAGAACAGCTCGGAGTTGGCCATCAGGTACGAGCCGTCGCCCAGCAGCGTCGTCACGACCCCACGCGGCCGCCGGGCCATCGCGGCGCCCCACGCGCCCGCCAGTTCGTAGCCCATGCAGGAGAAGCCGTACTCGACGTCCATCGTCGGGTCCCCACCGGTGGCCCGCCAGCCGCCGATCAGCTCGCCGGGCAACCCGCCGGACGACGTCATGACGTAGTCGTCCGGCCCGGACTCGTCGTTGACCACGCCGACCACCTGCGCGTACGTCAACGCGCCGGACCGCTGCCGCAACGAGTCGACGTAGGCGTCCCAGCGGGCCCGTTCCTCACCCGCCCGCCGGGTCCAGTCGGCGCCGACCTGCCAGTCGACGAGCGCCGCGGCCAGTTCCGCGAGACCTTCCCTGGCGTCGGCGACGAGCGCGAGCGAGCCGTGTTTCACCGCGTCGAACCGGGCCGCGTTGAGCGCCACGATCCGCACGTCGGGCGCGAACACCGTCCACGACGCCGTGGTGAAGTCCTGCAGCCGGGTACCGACCGCGAGCACCACGTCGGCGGCCCCGGCGACCGCGTTGGCCGAACTGGACCCGGTGATGCCCAGCGGACCCGCGTGCAGCGGGTGGTCGTGGCGGACCAGCGTCCGGCCCGCGGTGGTCTCCGTGACCGGCACACCGTGCCGCTCGGCGAAGTCCAGCGCCGCCGCGGTCGCGCCCGAGTACCGCACGCCACCGCCGAGCACCAGCAGCGGCCGCCTCGCCGTGCGCAGGGCTGCCGCCGCGCCGGCCAGGGCCGCCCGGTCCGGTCGCGGCCGGGGCACGTGGTGGCGCACCGGCTCGAACAGCGCGGCGGGGAAGTCGAACGACTCCGCCTGCACGTCCTGCGGCAGCGCGAGGACGACGGGCCCGCAGTCGGCCGGGTCGGTGAGCACACGCGCCACCTGGGGGAGCGTCGCCAGCAGTTGCTCGGGCCGGGTGATGCGGTCGAAGTAGCGGCTCACCGCCCGGAACGCGTCGTTGACGGTGCCGCCAGGGTCGCCGAAGTGCTCCACCTGCTGCAGGACGGGGTCGGGCGCGCGAGTGGTGAACGTGTCGCCGGGCAACAGCAGCAGTGGCAGCCGGTTGGCGTGGGCCACCCCCGCGGCGGTCACCAGGTTCAACGCACCGGGGCCGATCGACGTGGTCACCACGCCGACCTGGCGGCGCTGCGTGGCCTTCGCGTAGCCGATCGCGGCCAGTGCCATGCCCTGCTCGTTCTGGCCGCGCCACACCGGCAGTTCCTCCGCGTGCTCGGCCAGGGCGCTGCCCAGCCCGAGTACGTTGCCGTGCCCGAAGATCGCGAACACGGCGGGGAACAGCGGGGCCTCGACGCCGCTCGCCAGCTCGGTCCGCTGGGCCACCAGCCAGCGAACCAGGGCCTGCGCGGTCGTGAGCCTCATCCCGGTGCCTGCCCGAACGGCAGCCGAGGGTCGACGGGTTGGCCGGCCCAGGTGTCCCGGATCCACCCGTGCGCCGGGTCGTCGGTGAACAGCCACTCGCGCTCGGCGTCCGGGCCCGCCATCACGTTCAGGTAGTACATGTCGTAGCCGGGCGGGGCCATCGACGGGCCGTGGTAGCCGTGGGGGATCAGCACCACGTCACCGCTGCGCACCTCGGTCAGCACGTCGATCGTCCGATCCGGACCGGACGAGTAGACCCGCTGGTAGCCCACACCGTCGCGGGCGATCTCGAAGTAGTAGATCTCCTCCAGCCGCCGCTCGCGCGAGGTGTGCTCGTCGTGCTTGTGCGGCGGGTAGGACGACCAGTTGCCCGCGGGCGTCAGCACCTCGACGACCATCAGCCGGTCCGCGTCGAACGTCTGCGGCGTGCACAGGTTGTGCACCTCGCGACTGGCCTGCCCGGCACCACGCAACTCGACCGGCACCTCGGCCGCGGGACCGTACCGGGCGGTCAGCCGTCGTCGCGCCCGCGCGGCCGGGATCGCGAACCGCCCGCCGTCGCGCGACTCGATCCGCGCGTGCGTCCGCGTTGGCAGGTAGCCGAAATCGGTCGGCCCGGCGAACACGTCTGGCCTGCCCTCCAGCACGAGCTCGCCGTGCTCGTGGGCCACCCCGCACCCGCCGGCCAGCGGCAGCACCAGCACCTCGTCCGGCCCGGTGTCGAACTCGGCGCTGCCGCCCGGCTCCAGGTCGACCACCCGCAGGCCGCAGAACTGCCAGCCCGCCGACTCCGGGGTCACGGGGATCACAGCGTCTCCGCCGGGTCGACCGGGTACTCGGCCACCTCCACGGGTGGGCGTGCCAGCTCGTGGCTCAGCTCGTCCAGTTCGGCTCCGCCCGCCATCAACCGGACCAGTTCGTCCTGGGTCAGCTCGGCCTTCGCGTAGTCGCCCAGGCTGCGGCCGCGCTTGAGCACCACGAACCGGTCGCCGACCGGGTAGGCGTGATGCGGGTTGTGGGTGATGAAGATGACGCCCAGCCCCAGTTCGCGGGCCTGCACGATGCGCCGCAGCACCACCCCGGCCTGCTTCACGCCCAGTGCCGACGTCGGCTCGTCGAGGATCAGCAGCCGGGCACCGAAGTGGATCGCGCGTGCGATCGCCACCGACTGCCGCTCACCGCCGGACAGTGTGCCGACCGTCTGGTCCGGGTCGCGCACGTCGATACCCATCGCGGCGAGTTCCTTGCTGGTCAGGCTTTTCGCCGCCGCCACGTCGAAGCGGCGGAACGGGCCCCAGCCCTTCGTCGGTTCCGAGCCGAGGAAGAAATTCCGCCAGATCGACATCAGCGGCACCATCGCCAGGTCCTGGTACACCGTCGAGATGCCCATCGCGCGCGCGTCCCTCGGGCTGGTGAACCGGACCGGCTCACCGTCCACAAGGAACTCACCCTCGTCCGGCGGGAACACCCCGGACAGCACCTTGATCAGCGTGGACTTGCCGGCGCCGTTGTCGCCGAGCACGCACGTCACCTGTCCGGCCAGCACCTCCAGCGAGATGGCCCGCAACGCGTTGACGCTGCCGAAGTACTTGCTGATGTCGTTGACCCGCAACAGCGCAGTCTCGTCGGTCATCGTCGTGCCCTCGTCGCTCGCCGGTAGATGAACGTGTTCACGCCGACCGCGAGGAACAGGATCGCGCCCACGAACGTGAAGTCCCACGAGCTGTCCCAGCCCGAGTAGATGACACCCTGGAAGGCCATGCCGAGGATGCACGCGCCCAGCGCGGCTCCCACCACGGAGCCGTAGCCGCCGGTGAGCAGGCAGCCGCCGACGACCGCGGCGATGATGTAGTAGAACTCGTTGCCGACGCCCTGTTCGGACACCGCGTTCGACGTCTGCGTGAACGAGATGACACCGACCAGTGCCGCCGCCATCGACGTGGTCACGAACAGCGAGATCTTCGTCCGCGCCACCGGGACACCGACATTGCGGGCCGCCTCCATGTCACCGCCGGCCGCGAAGATCCAGTTGCCGGACTTGGTCCGGGCGAGCACCCACACGGCGACCAGCGTGACCGCCACGAACCACAGGATCTCCGTCGAGTAGCCGTTGGCCAGCGACGACGACTTCGCGAACGAGCTGCCGAACACTGCCTTCGCGCTGGCCAGGCCGGGGTGGTCGGTACCGGACAGGCCGACCGCGGTGCTGCCGTGGTTGACCAGCAGCACACCGCCGATGCTCAGGCCACGCACCACGAAGTAGGTGGCCAGCGTGACGATGAAGCTGGGCAGCTTCGACTTCACCACCACGTAGCCGTTGACCAGGCCGATCAGCGCCGCGACCGCGAACGTGACCACGATGGCCAGCCACGCGTTCCAGTGCGCCTGCCCGACCAGCAACGCCGTGATGATCGCGGTGAAGCCCGTCATGCCACCGGTGGACAGGTCGAACTCGCCGCCGATCATCAGCAGGCCCACCGGCACGGACATGATCCCGTAGAACGCGGCCTGCTGGGCCCACGACTCGAACCCGGTCTGGGTCAGCCACAGGTGCTGCTGGTCGGTCAGCGCGAACAGGACGAAGATCGCGATGGCGCCCAGCAGCGCGCCCAGCGCCGGCCTGCGCAGCGCCCGGGTGATCCTGCTGGTCGCCGCCAGCCGGTCGTCAGGTCCCGAAGGGGGCACGCCTGCCGTGACCGGAGTGGATTGCGCGGTCATGTCGTCGTCCTCGCGGTCGGTGGGTGGGGTGCGCGTGCGCACCCCACCCACGCTGGTGGTCGTATCCGGATCAGTCGTCGCCTGCCGCGATGGCGGCCGCGACCTTGCTGATGTTCTTACTGTCCACCAGGAGCGGACCGCTGGCGACCGTCGTGCCGCCGCCCACCGAGTTGCCCTCGTGCTTCTTGTAGAGGTACAGGATGGTGATCGGCAGGTAGCCCTGGAGGTACTGCTGCTGGTCGACCGCGAAGTCCATCTTCGGCGGGTTGGCCTGCAGGTCGTTCTGCACGTCCGAGTCCAGGTCGAACGTGGCGATCCTGACGTGCGCCGGGTTGGCCGCGACGAGTGCCTGGCCGATCGCGTTGTTCAGCGTCATCACCGCGTTCACCCCGGGGTGGCCCTGCAGGTACGCGCTGACCTGGCCGATCGCCTGCGACGGGTTGGAGGCCGCGTTCGGCGTCGACAGGATCAGCTCGGTGCACGCGGGCCCGGTGGCAGGCGCGCTGCCCGTCCTGCACTGCTGCCCGGCGCCGATGCCCTGGGCGATGCCGTCGCACCGGTCGAGCAGGTTCTGCCCGGACTGGTGGATCACGCACAGCACGTTCGTCGCGTGCTCCTGCTGGAACCGTTGGCCCGCCTTCACGCCTGCCAGGCTCTCCGGCTGGCCGACGCAGGTCAGTGCCTTGGACGCGGCGATGTCGTCATCTTCGCAGCCCGCGTTGAGCAGCACGACCGGGATGCCGGCGTCGGCTGCCTTGGCCAGCGACGCGTTCATCACCGACGGGTCGTGGTCGGACACCGCGATGCCGTCCACCTTCGCGTTGATCGCGTTCTGGATCTGCTGGTTCTCCGCGTTGTCGTCCGGCTGGGCCTGGCCCTGCTGCTGCGAGCCGTAGACCTCGGTGAGCGTGCAGCCCATGTCCGCGGCCGCGTTCTTGGCTCCCTTGTAGACGACGCTCCAGAAGTTCCCGTTGTCGCCGTGGGTGATCACCGCGAACTTGTAGGTGCACGGGCCGGACCCGCCGCTGCCGCTGCCGGACGTGGAACTCGCGTTGTTGCTGGAACCGGTGCACGCCGACAGCACCAGCAACGGCACCACCAGCAGGCCCAGTAGGAGTTTGTTCTTGCGTACCATGATCATCCTCCGGCTAGAACAGGCTGACGGCGGTGTCGACCGCGCCGGCTACGTCGTCGTCCCGTGGGTACAGCAGGGCTCGGCCGACCACCAGGCCCCGGACGGTCGGCAGTGCCAGCGCGGCGCGCCAGCTCTCGAACGCGGCGTCGGTGTCGGTACCGACCTCGCCACCCAGGATCACGGCGGGCAGTGTGGTCGCCGCCATCACCCGTGCCATCTCCGGCACGACGGGAACCTTCAACCACGTGTAGGCGGACGTCCCGCCCAAACCCGACGCCACGGTCATCGCGCTGATCATCGCATCCGGTGTCAGGTCGTTGCGCACCCGGCCGTGTACGCGATGGGCCAGGAACGGCTCGATCATCGCGAGCCGCCCGTGCGCGGCCAGTTCGGTGACCGCGTGGCCGCACGCATGGATCGTCCGGACGGTCACCGGGTCGCCCGGGTCGATGCGCAGCAGCATCTTCCCGCCCTCGTAGCCCATCGCGGCCACGGAGTCCGCGTCGTAGGCGGTGAACCGGTCGTCCAGCTCGAACACCGACCCGGCCAGACCGCCCCGGTTCATCGACCCGACGACGACCTTGTCCTCCAGCGCGCCGAGCAGCAGCAGATCCTCGATGACGTCCGCGGTGCCCAGCACGCCGTTCACGCCCGGCCGCGACAGCGCCAGCCGCAACCGGTCCAGCAGCTCGGCCCGGTCGGCCATGGCCAGTGGCCGATCGCCCGCGCCCAGCGCGTTGCGCGCCGGATGGTCGGCCGCGATCATCATCAGCCTGCCGTGCTCACCCAGCAGCGACGCGGGCCGCCTGCGGGTGGCGGCGGCCGCCGCTATCGCCCCGGGGTTCGTGGTCCGCGTCGCGACGATCGAGGCGATGTCGCTCTCAGGCATCGGCCCGCTCCAGCAACTCCGCCACCTCCGTAGCGTCCGGCATCGCGTCCGCGCACGCCAACCGGGACGCCACCAGCGCACCCGCCGCGTTCGCGAACCGCATCGTGCGCTCCAGCGGCCAGCCCGCCAGCAGCCCGTGACACAGCGCGCCACCGAACGCGTCGCCCGCTCCCAGACCGTTGACCACGGTGACGTCCAGCGGCGGCACCTCGACGGTCTCGCCGTGCCGGCCGGCCAGCACGCCCTTCGGGCCCTGCTTGACCACGGCCAGTTCGACGCCGTACCCGTGCAGCGCGGCGGCGGCCCGATGGGGGTCGGTCTCGTCGACGGCGGTGCGGCACTCGTCGAGGTTGCCCACCGCGACGGTCACGTGCGGCAGCGCCTGGTCCAGCCATTGCCTGGCCTCCTGACGCGATGCCCAGAACGTCGGCCGGTAGTCCAGGTCCAGCACCGTGATGCCGCTCTTCGCGCGTTCCCGCAGCGCGGTCAGCGTCGCGGTTCGGCTGGGCTCGGCGCACAACCCGGTGCCGGTCACCCAGAACACGCCGGCCGCCCGGATCGCGGCCAGGTCCAGCTCACCGGGGTTGATCTCCAGGTCCGGTGCCTTGGGCTCGCGGTAGAAGTAGATCGGGAAGTGGTCCGGCGGGAAGATCTCGCAGAACGTCACCGGTGTCGGCAGCCGCGCGACGGCGGTGACGTACCGGTCGTCCACACCGAAGCGGTGCAGCGCGTCGTGCAGGAACTCGCCGAACGGGTCGGCACCGGTCCGCGTGATCACCGCACTGCGCCTGCCGTACCGGGCCGCCGCCACGGCCACGTTGGTCGCGCTGCCGCCCAGGTACTTGCCGAACGACGTCACCTCACGCAGCGAGACACCTGTCTGCTGCGGGTAGACGTCGACACCGATCCGGCCCATCGTGAGCACGTCGAACGCGGTCACGGTGCGAGTTCTTCCGCCATGGCACGGACGAACGCGACGCTCGCCAGTACGTCCGCCAGCGGCCCCGCGCCCGCCTCTGGTTCGGCCGGCAGCACGGTGTCCTGCTCCAGCACGTACCAGCCCCGGTAAGCGGCGGCTTCCAGCGACCGGATGATCGCCGCGATGTTCGCGTCGCCCTGACCCAGCGGGCGGTAGATCCCCGTCTCGACGGCCGCCGAATAGGCGATCCGGCCCGCCCGCACCCTGGCCACCAGCTCGGCGTCCACGTCCTTGAGGTGCGTGTGCGCGATCCGGTCGGGCAGGTCGGCGGCCAGTGTCGCCGGGTCGGTGCCGCCGATCATCAGGTGGCCGGTGTCCAGGCAGAGCGGGATGGTCGAGCCGTCCAGCACCCTGGCCAGGTCCTCGGCGCGCTCCACGACCGTGCCGACGTGCGGATGCAGCGTGGCCGCGATACCGCGTTCGCCCGCGGTGTCGCGGATCCGGTCCAGGTTGTCCAACAGCACCCGCCAGGCCGCCGCGTCCAACTCGGCGCGGTCGTCGTAGCCCGTGACGCCGGTGTCCGCGGCCAGCACCAGTGTGGTCGCGCCCGCGGCGGTGAAACCGTCCAGTGCCGGGGTGATCGTCGCCATCGGGTCGCGGCCCCGGTCGTGCAGCACCACCGGCACGAACCCGCCGACGCAGGACAGCCCGTACTCGCCCAATATCGCGGCTTTCGCCTGTGGTGCGGCGGGCAGGAAGCCGTCCGGGCCGAACTCGGTCGCCACCAGACCGGCCGCACGCATCTCGGCGAGCACCCGGGCGGGGGTGAGTTGATGGCCCCAGCCGGGCACCTCGCTCACGCCCCAGGAAATCGGCGCGCCCGCGACCCGGTCGAGCAGCATCCGCCACGCACCTCCTCGCAGCCGGTGGCTGTCAGTTTTACGGACCCATTAAGTGCATGTCAACGGTTTGTTCTGACATACTGACATTCGCTCATGCACGATGAATTGGAGGACGCGGTGGACTTCTCGCCTGCGTCGATCGCGGTCGATCGCACCAGCCCGGTCCCGCTCTACTACCAGGTCGCGCAGGTGTTGGAGCAGGCCATCGAGGCGGGTGAACTGGTCCCCGGCGACCGCTTGGACAACGAGATCACCCTCGCCGAGAACCTCGGTCTGTCCCGCCCCACCATGCGACGGGCCATCCAGTACCTGGTCGACCGCGGGCTGCTGGTGCGCAAGCGCGGCATCGGCACCCAGGTGGTGCACCGCGCGGTGCGCAGGCCGATCGAGCTGAGCAGCCTCTACGACGACCTCGCCAGCGAGGGCCGCAACCCGCGCACCGAAGTCCTGCGCCTGGAACAGCTGCCGGCGGCCGACACCGTCGCGCGCGCGCTCGGCATCGCGGAGGGCACCCCGGTGCTCGCACTGGAACGGTTGCGCTACGCCGACGGCGAGCCGCTGGCCCTGCTGCGCAACTACCTGCCGCACGGCATCGTGCCGCTGACCGAGGACGGCCTGCGCGGCAACGGTCTGTACCAGACGATGCGCGCGGCCGGGGTGCGGCTGCACGTCGCGTCCCAGGTGGTCGGTGCCCGATCGGCGGGCACGGCCGAGGCGCGGCTGCTGGCCGAGACACGCGGCGCGCCGCTGCTCACCATGCGCCGCACCGCCTACGACGACGCGGGCCGGGCCGTCGAGTACGGCGACCACGTGTACCGGGCATCGGTCTACTCGTTCGAGTTCGTGCTGGCGAGTCACTGAGACCGGTCACATCTCGTCGTCGCGAGCCGTCAGACGAGTATGACCTCCTTGCTGCACCTGGATTCCAGCGCCAACCGGTCCAGCGAGTCGATCAGCAGACAGCTGACCTCACTGTTCGCGCGAACCTGGCAGGCCGAGCACGGTCTTGCCGGCTACCGCTACCGCGACCTGGCCGATGACCCGGTGCCACCGCTGGACACCGCGTACTGCGAGCTGGGCAGGCGCGTGGAGCAGCACGGTCTCGTGCCCCCCGAGACACTGATCGGGAGCGCGGCGCAGCGGCGCGCGTGGGAGCTGACCCGGCCGCTGGTCGCCGACCTGCTCGCCGCCGACACCGTGCTGATCGGGGCGCCGATGTACAACTACTCGGTCTCCGCGGCGCTCAAGACGTGGATCGACAGGCTGAACTTTCCCGGCGTGTTCAGCGGTGGGGTGTTGCGCAACACCCGCGTGGTGGTGGTCAGCGTGCGGGGCGGCGCATACCGCCTCGGCGCGCCGGACTTCCAGCGGCCCTACCTGAAGCATTACTTCGGCAGGCTGGGCATGGGGGACGTGCGGTTCGTCAGTGCGGAGCACACCCTGAGTGAGCTGGTGCCGCACCTGGCCGAGTATCGCCAGGCGGCGGCCGACTCACTGGCCGCGGCGCGGGCCGAGGTCGTCTCGGTGGCCCGCCAGGCATTGAGTAGAGCGCTCTAACACATTACCGTGACGATATGCCCAGGCCGACGATGGAGGACGTGGCCGGGCGCGCGGGGGTGTCGCGGGCGCTGGTGTCGCTGGTCATGCGGAACTCGCCGAAGGTGAGCGAGCAGCGCAGGGCGGCCGTCCTGCGTGCCGCGGCCGAACTGGGCTACTCGCCGCACGCGATGGCCAGGTCGCTGGCCAGCCGGACGTCCACGGTGCTCGGCGTGATGGTGTCCGACCTGCGCAACGCGTTCTTCGCCGAGGTGATCGACGGGCTCGAGGCGACAGCGCGGGATGCGGGCTTCGACATCATCATCAACACGGGCGGCCGCAGCGCGAACCGCGAGGCGGGGGCGTTGACCAGCCTGCTGTCCTTCCGGCCGGCGGGCATCGCGCTGCTCAGCCCGGTCCTGCCGGCACCTGCCATCGCCGCCGCCGCGGCGCACTCCCCACTGGTGCTGGTATCCAGAACGTCGAGACTGACCACTGTGGACACGGTGAACGACGACGGCGTGGCCGGCGTCGCGTTGGCCGTCGACCACCTCGTGTCGCTGGGCCACCGCCGGATCGCGCATTTCGACGGGGGCAGTGCGCCGTCGTCGGCAGCGCGCCGCCGTGGCTACCGCTCCGCGATGCGCAGGCACGGGCTGGCCGAGCTGGTGGTGGCGAGCGAGCACACGGACACGGCGGGCGCGAAGGCCGCACACGAACTGTCGCACCGCAGGCACTTGCCGACCGCGGTGGTGGCGGGCAACGACTTCAATGCGGTGGGCGCGATCTCGGCGTTCGAGGACGCCGGCCTGCGGGTGCCTGAGGACGTGTCGGTGGTGGGCTACGACAACACGTCGCTGGCGGCGCTGCGGCACGTGTCGCTGACCACGGTGGACCAGCCGAGACTGGAGATGGGCAGGCTCGCGGCGGAGGCGTTGCTGCGGGGGGTGCGTGGCGAGCGAACCGAGCCGGTACGGCACCTGCTGCACCCGTCGCTCGTGTTGCGGGCGACGACGGCGCCGCCGAGAAAGGAGTCGACATGAGGCTGGGACTCATCGGCACGGGCCGGATCGGCGCGTGCCATGCGCGCACGCTGTCGCGGTTGGGGGAAGTGGACTCGCTGGTGGTCACCGACGCGGATGCGTCGCGCGCCCAGCAGACCGCGGCGGCGCTCGGCGTCGAATCCGTACCGGACACAGCGGCCCTGTTCGCCGCTGGGTTGGACGGTGTGGTCATCGCGGCACCGACGGCGGCGCACCCGGAGCTGATCCTGGCCGCGGTGGCGGCCGGGGTGCCGGTGTTCTGCGAGAAGCCGGTGGCGGCGGACATCGAGGGCACGTTGCGGGTGCGGGCGGAGTTGACGTCCGACGTGCCGGTGCAGATCGGGTTCCAGCGCAGGTTCGACGTGGGGTACCAGGCGTTGCGGGCCGCGATCGCGGCCGGCGAGCTGGGCTGGGTGCACACGCTGCGCGCGACGACGATGGACCCGGCGCCGCCGTCCGCGGAGTACGTGGCGACGTCCGGCGGGTTCTTCCGCGACTGCGGCGTGCACGACTTCGACGCGATCCGGTGGGTCACGGGCCAGGAGATCGCGCAGGTGTACGCGGTGGGAGCGAATCGGGGTGCGGACTTCTTCCGCCAGGCAGGTGATGTCGACACGGCGGCAGCGCTGCTGACCCTGACCGACGGCACGATCGCCCTGGTGTCCGGCACGCGCTACAACGCGGCGGGCTACGACGTCCGGCTCGAAGCGCTGGGATCGACGGGTGACCTGGTGGCGGGCCTGGACGAGCGGGTCCCGTTGTGGTCAGCCGAACCGGGCATCACGTGGCCGACGGGGCCGGCGTACGGCGGCTTCATGGAACGCTTCCGGGCGGCGTACGAAGCGGAGTTGGCGACGTTCGTCTCGGTGGCCGCGGGCCGCATCCCGTCCCCGTGCACCGTCGAGGACGCCCTGGAGGCCTGCTACGTAGCCGAAGCGTGCGAGTTGTCCCGCCACGAACACCGCCCGGTCGCACTGTCGGAGATCCGCCGATAGTCAGCCGATCCGTCCGGCCTTCACGGCCGTCACCAGTGCGGTGACATCCGCGCGCAGCACTGGGCCGTCCGCGTTCTTGCTGTCCCGAAGCCGGGTCAGAGTGTGATGCGTTTCAACGCACTGTGTATTGCTGGCGCTCTTGCTCGACTTGCGCCACGTTGCGTTTTCGCTCCCGTTGATCACGTTCTGTTCCTCCTCGCCCTGATTATTTCTCGTGACTGCTCGGATGACGGAGCGGCCGACGCGATGTCGTCCCACAGACCCGACAGTGCTGCGGCTGTGTCCGGGTCCTGCACGGGCTCGATTCCCAGCATGCTCTCGGCGTACGCGGTCTCCTCGTCGTCAACGAAGCGGAGCAGTTGAACAGGCCCCGACATCAGTCCGTGTGCACCGAAATCACTTGGCAGTACCTGAATCGTGACATTTTCCAGCTCCGTCATCGCCAGCAGATGGTCGAGCTGCTCCAGCATGACAGATCGGCCACCTACCGTGGTCCGCAATACGGCGGCGCCGATGAGCGCGTGATAGGTCAGTGGCTCATTTCGGCTCAGCAACGCTCGCCGTTCCGCCCGTTCGGCACCCGCTCGCTCCTCCCAGTCGGGCGACTTGACCAACGGACGCGCATCCGGCGGACATTGCCTTGCTGTACTCGTGCGTCTGCAACAGGCCAGGCACCACGATCATGTCCAGGGTTCGTTCGCTGACGGCCTCGTTCTCGTCGAGGCGGAACCGGCGGTATTTCACCGGCAGGTCTTCCGCGTGCTCGATCGCGCCGCCGTCGACGTCCGCGACCTCCCACAACTGGAAAGTCGCCTCGCGCTCGTCGTCGGTGGCCTGGAGAACGGCGAGGATGGCCGCGATGCGCAGGCGACTCGGCAGCGCCTCGCCCGCTTCCAGCCGGTAGACGGTCTGCGCCGAGCAGGACGCTCGTTCGGCGACCTGGTCTGCCGACAATCCCGAGCGCAGCCGCATCGGCTTGATGAACCGGCCGAGCCTCCGCTTGCCGCGTGTCGTCCCCACTGCCATGGACATTGATCCTAGTCACTCGTTGTGGTCGATCCGTCACGCAAGTTCACTCATTCGATGATACGCACTTGCGACTCTCAAACGCTAGCCTCTGGCCGGTCACTGCCACTGCGAACGGAAGGAAACCGCCATGCCCACACACGCCCGGGCAGACCTGGTCGGCGTGCGATCGTCCGGTTACGACCCCACGATGCTGGGCGGCGGTGCCGTGGTGCCCTACATCGGCTCGTGGACCGGCGAGGACCTGTTGCCCACGCGGGTCGTGCGGCGAGCCCGGGGAGGGATCGGGTACGCCGACGAAACGCTGATGGACCGCGACGAGCGGGGAGTGCTCTGGACTCGGATGGCCTACCGGGTCGGCGCAGGCAGACCGCAGTTCACGAAGCTGCATCCGTTGCGGCAGCGTCGAGCGATGCGCAGGTTGCTCTGCCAGGTCTGTGCACGCCCGGCGGACCGGACCGGGCAGGGCCTGTTGTGGCTGGTGCCCGGTGCCGACGGGCAGGACGGGCAGGACTGGCCGGAGGGCCGGGTCACGGTCCAGCCGCCGCTGTGCCGCGGCTGCGCTCGGGTGAGCGTCGGCGCGTGTCCCGCGCTGCGAACGGGTTGTCTTGCGGTCCGCGCGCAGTCCCGGCTGTGTGGGGTGACCGGCGTTCGGTTCCAGCCCGGCCCGCGATGCCCGGCGCTGTCCGTCGACGACAGCGACGACGTCGTCGACTACCGAGACTCCGCCATCGTGTGGATGCAGGCGACCCAGTTGGCCCGATCACTGCACGCCTGCGTTCCGGTCGATCTCGATGAGTTGCGCCTGCGCCCTGATCCACAGGCGCCATGACCTGCACGCGGTCCTCGGCGGATCGGTCGGCATGATCTGGGCATGGTGGTTGCGGTCGTGGCCGGGGTGGCATTTCTGGCTTGGCTTTGTCTGGTGCTGGGGCACGGTGGTTTCTGGCGGTTCCGGGAGCGGCTGCCGGTGGTGGGGGAGCCGTCGCGGTGGCCGTCCGTCGTTGCCGTGGTGCCCGCACGGGACGAGGCAGACATCCTGCCCGAGACGTTGCCTTCGCTGCTGCACCAGGACTACCCCGGCGACTTCCGCGTGCTGCTCGTCGACGACGCCAGTACCGACGGGACCGGGGACGTGGCCAAGATGCTCGCCCAGGACGCCGATTTGACCGTCGTCACCGGCCACGGCCCGCCGCCCGGTTGGACCGGCAAGGTCGCCGCGATGGCGACGGGTGTGCGGGCCGCGGGGGAGCCCGACTTCTACCTGTTCACCGACGCCGACATCTGGCACCCCGACGACAGCGTCCGCGCACTGGTGCGCTCGGCCGCGGGCCGGGATCTCGTCTCGCTCATGGCCAGGTTGCGCACCGACTCGTTCTGGGAACGCGCGATCGTGCCCGCGTTCGTCTACTTCTTCGCGCAGCTCTATCCGTTCCCGAAGGTCAACAGGCCCGGGCGGACGGCCGCCGCCGCCGGTGGTTGCGTGCTGGTCCGCCGCGCCACACTGGAAGCGGCCGGTGGGCTGGAGCGCATCTCGGGCGCGCTGATCGACGACGTCGCCCTCGCCGGCCTGATCAAGCGCCACGGCCGCATCTGGCTCGGCCTCACCACCGACGTGCACAGCCTGCGCCGCTACCCGAAGCTCGCCGACCTCTGGGACATGGTGGCCCGCAGTGCCTATACCCAGCTGCGCTACTCACCCGCGCTGCTCGGCGGCACCGTCCTGGGCCTGCTCCTGCTCTACGCCGTCCCACCGCTCGCCGCCCTCGCCGGGCTCGGCTGGGCCATCGCCCACGGCGGCACCTGGGCAGGCCTCACCACAGGACTCGGCCTCGGCGCCTGGCTACTGCTGGCCGCCAGCTACCTGCCGATGCTGCGCGCCTACCGCCTGTCCACCGGCTGGGCACCACTCCTACCCGCGATCGCCTTGCTGTACGCGGGAATGACCCTCGATTCCGCCCGGCGCCACGCCCGCGGCCGCGGCGGCGTGTGGAAAGGCCGGACCGCACCCCGTTGAGTGCGTACACACAGCCGCTCGGCGCGTCACCGGGCCCACCCGCCGGCACGGTGGCAGGATGACCCGGCAGCGACGAAGGACGGTGATCACGGTGTCCGCACGGGACGACGAGCCCACCCAGGCGCTGCCCGCATGGCCTGCCACCGTCGCCGCCACGCACCTCACCGCCGCCGCCGCCGAACTCGCCGGTGACACCGCCGCGGGCCGGGCGGGTGCCGCTCCCGCGATCGCCGACCTGGCCGAGCTGACCGCGGTGGTCGACGCACTCGTCGCGGGCCAGCGCCACATCGCCGCGGCACTGGCCCGGCTCGCCGGCCACGTCACCGACCGGCACCGCGACGGCGCGCTCGCCACGGTCGACACCCCCGACGTCGCCGCGCTGGCCGAGGTCCTCGCCGCCGCCGCGACCGCGACCGGGCACGCCGCCGGTGCCCTCGCGCAGAGCAAACCCGTGCTGGACATCGTGCGCACCGCGGCCGGACCGGACGCGACACTGTGACCGGACGCGACACTGTGACCGTGGCAACCTGACCGTGGCAACGGAAACCGACCTCCGGCTGCCCGACGGCCGTGTCCTGCACGCCTACGACACGGGACCGGCGGACGCCGCCCTGACCGTGTACTGGCACCACGGCACCCCCAACATCGGCACACCGCCGCAACCGCTGTTGTCCGCAGGCGTCCGCTGGATCTCGCACGACCGCCCCGGCTACGGCCCGTCGACCCGGCAGCCCGATCGTGATGTCGCTGCCGTGGCCACGGACGCCGCCGCCGTGGCCGACGCGGTCGGGGTCGGCCGGTTCGCCACGATGGGCGCGTCCGGCGGCGGGCCGCACGCGTTGGCGTGCGCCGCGCTGCTCGGTGACCGGGTCACGGCTGTGGTCACCATCGCGGGCATCGCCCCGTCCGACGCCGACGGGCTCGACTGGTACGCCGACATGTACCCGGGTGGTGCCGCCGAACTGCGGGCCGCCGCCGCCGGCCCCGTCGCGCTGGAGCGACATGTGACGACCGCGGAGTTCGACCCGGAGATGTTCACCGTCGCCGATCAGGCCGCCCTCACCGGCGACTGGGCCTGGCTCGGCCGGATCGCCGGCCAGGCCATCGCGGGCGGCTGGGCCGGGACCATCGACGACGACCTGGCCTTCGCCCGCCCGTGGGGCTTCCGCCCCGGGGACGTCACCGTGCCGGTGCTCGTGCAGCAGGGCGAGCAGGACCGCTGCGTGCCCGCCGCACACGGGCGTTGGCTCACGGAGCGTTGTCCCCAGGCGGAACTGCGGCTGTACCCCGGCGACGGGCACATTTCGGTCCTGCGGCACGGGAAATCAGCTCTGGACTGGCTTCTTCGTCGCTGAGTGAGCGGTCGAATTGTCGGTGGGCACGACTACTGTCGGTGGTGTTGGAGGCGTCATCTTCCCCGCGACGCCGCATTGCTGAGTCCTCCCCAGGGAGCTGGTCATGCGAAGCGTGTGGAACGGCACTATCACGTTCGGCCTCGCCGCGATTCCGGTGCGGGCCTACACCGCAACCGAGGAACGGGGCAGCGGTCTGCATCAGTTACACGCCACCGACGGTGGCCGCATCAAGCTGCGCCGGACCTGCTCGATCGACGGCGCCGACGTGCCGTTCGCCGAGCTGGCCAGGGGAGTCGAGCTGCCCGACGGTGACGTCGTCGTCCTCACCGAGGAGGACTTCGCCGGGCTGCCGGTCGCGTCGTCGCACGCGATCGACGTGCAGGCGTTCACTCCGCTGGAACAGGTCGACCCGCTGTACTTCGACCACAGTTACCACCTGGCACCGACACCGGCCGGTACCAAGCCCTACGTGCTGCTCGGCGAGGCCTTGCGGCGGTCGGGCAAGGTCGCGATCGTCACGGTCGCGCTGCGGCAGCGGGAGACGCTGGCGTTGGTGCGCGAGCGCGGGAACGTGCTGGTGCTGACCACGTTGCGGTGGCCGGCCGAGGTCCGTGCCCCGGAGTTCCCGTTCCTCGACGCGGACGTGCCGGTGTCGGCGCGGGAGGTCCGGTCGGCCGTCGCGGACGTCGAACGCCTGTCCTCGGACTTCGAGCCCGCCCGCTACGTCGACGGGTACCGGGCGGCGCTGGGCAGTCTGGTCGCGGCGAGGGTCGAGGCCGGTGCGGTCGTGCGGCCGACGGCAACGGAGCAGGAAGCCGCGGCGGGCGAGCTGGTCAGCAGCCTGCGGTCCCGGGCCGACGACGCGACGACAGGCCGGGCCGTCGACGCGGCGAAGTCGGCTGCCCGCAAGGCCGCGGCCGCCAAGGGCGCGGCCACCCGAGCCGCCAACCGGGCCGCGGCGAGGCGGCCGGTCCGGTAGCCGTCAGTGCACCGGCGCCGTCAGCTCGGCGCCGGTGCTGGCGGTGACGTCGACCGCGGACACGTCGGCGGGCGGCAGCCAGATGGAGATGTCGACCGGCGGCTGCCGGCTCTGCGGGCCGACCTGCCAGCTGCCGTCGGCCAGCCGCGAGCCGTCCTTGCCGATGACCGCGAGCCGGCAGTCGGTGCCCGGCGGCAGCCCGTTGACCCGCACGTTCAGGTAGGCGCCACCCTCGGCAGCGACCATCGTGACCCGCAGCGTCGCGCCCGCGCTCACGTCCACGGCCACCCGCGGCGGGGCCGCTTCACTGGACCAGCGGCCGATCGCCATGCCCGCGCTGGTCAACATGCCCGTCGCCAGCAGCAGCGCGGCCAGCATGAGGACGCCGCGCAGCCGGGCCGAGCGCGTGCTGGTCCGGCGCACCCTGGTCAGGGCCCGTTTCAGCAGCTCGTCACCACCGGGGGCCGGCCCATCGAGGAAGTACTCGTCCGGCCAGTTCCCGCCTTCGGCGTCGGTCGGCATGTCACCTCCTCGGACCGAAACACGGACGGCACGGCGGAACGGTTCACGTGACCGGAATCGACGACTGTGGCCTGGATCACCCATGAGAGCCAAAGGCGCCCGGCGTACGTATTCGTCGTAGAGGGAAGGGAGCCGGGATGGCCCTGCGGTCGCGCAGGCGGCAAGCCGACGCGGACGAAGCACTCGTTCGCTCCGTGTACGAGGAGCACGGTCGCGCGCTGCTGGCCTATGCCACCCGGCTGACCGGGGATCGTGCCGCCGCCGAGGACGTCGTCCAGGAGACGCTGGTCCGGGCGTGGAAGCATCCCGAGGTGCTGGTCAACGGCAAGGGTTCGGTCCGCGGCTGGCTGCTCACGGTGGCTCGCAACATCGTCACCGACCGGGTGCGGGCCAGAGCCGCACGGCCCGCCGAGGTCGCCGAGTCGCCCGTAACGCCCGCCGTGTCCCGCGACCACGCCGACTCGGTGGTCGACTCGCTGGTCGTGCTGGAGGCCTTGGACCAGTTGTCCGGTCACCACCGCGACGTCCTGGTCGAACTCTATTTCCGGGGAAGCAGCGTAACGGAAGCAGCCCGTGTTCTGGGCATTCCCCCAGGTACCGTGAAGTCGCGTTCGCACCATGCCTTACGTGCGCTGCGCGAGGTGTTCGGGGCTCATCGCGCCGAACTGAGGGGGGTGCCCGGATGACGTCGTCGCGCGACGAGCACTGCTCGGACGTGCTCGGCGCATACGTGCTCGGTGCCCTCGACGACGACGAGACCGGCCGGGTCGACACCCACCTGGCCGACTGTGCCGACTGCCGGGCTGAGGCCATCGCGTTCGCCGACCTCAAGGCCGCGCTCGGCGAGGTGCCGCCCGAGGCGTTCCTGGACGGCCCACCCGAGGGCGCCCGCCTGGTGCTGCAGCGCACGCTGCGCCAGGTGCGGTCGGCGAAGCGATCGGGCGTGCGGACCAGGAGCCTGCTCGTGTCCGCCAGTGCCGTCGTGGCCGTCGCGGCCGCCGTCGGCGGTGGTGTGCTGCTGGGCAGGGCCACCGACACGCAGGCGCCGAACCCGTTACCTGCCGCCGTCGCCAAGCCGCCCGCCGTGGCGGGTGTCATGCACCTGCGCGGCCAGGACGACGGCGCCCAACTCGCCGTCACTCTCACGCCATCGGGCAGCTGGGTGAAGGTGCGCGCCTGGGTGGCGGGCATCCCCGCCGGGCAGAAGTGCCAGCTGGTCGTCGTGTCGACCACCGGCCGCACCGAGATCGCAGGCAGCTGGCAGATGTCCGCCCAGGGCACCGCCAAGGGACTGGTCATGCGCGGTGCCGCGCTGGTCGACTCCCGCCAGGTCCGCTCCGTCGAGGTCGAGGGCCTCGACGGCACCACTTTCGTGTCCGCGTCATCGTGACGCGGTACCCATACTTTCGGAGCGAAGCATGAAGGCCGTCTATCTCATCGTCGGTGTCGTCCTACTGCTGCTCGGCCTGCTCTGGGTGTTCCAGGGTCTCGGCGTGATCACCGGTGGGTTCATGAGTGGCAACAAGCTGTTCTTCGCGCTCGGCCTGCTGCTGGCCATCGGCGGGGTCGCGTCCCTCTACTCCGGGGTGCGGCGTAAGTCGACCGCCGGGCGGTAGTCACAGCTGGGTGACCGCGATCAGGTGAAGGCCTCACCCTGACTCCGGTTGGTGTCCCGAGGCAGTGGTGCCGGGGCGATAGTCCCAATACAGTGTTTCGCACCGGCGATCGGGACCTGGATCAACGCCGAGGACCCATCAAGGAACGGTGCTGATGCGGGACGACGACGAGACGGCTGCGACGCCCGTTGCCTCGGGCGTGTCCGGCCTGGTCGGCTCCGTGGTCGACGAGCGCTATCGCCTCACCGGCGTGCTCGGCCAGGGCGCGATGGCAGGCGTCTACCGTGCCCTGGACGAGCGGCTGGACCGCGAGGTCGCCGTCAAGCTCTTCCACCCCGGTCAGGACGCTGCGGTGCGGTCCCGGTTCGCCGCCGAGGCGCAGGCGCTGGCCCGGCTGTCCCATTCGGGCCTGGTCGCCATCTACGACGCCGGCGTCGAGGGCGACCGGTCCTATCTGGTGATGCAGCTGGTCGACGGCGAGACGCTGCGCGAACGGCTGCTGGCCGGTCCGCTGGACGCCGACGCCGTGGCCCTGCTCGGTGCCCGGCTGGCGATGGCACTCGCGCACGTGCACGGCAACGACGTCGTGCACCGCGACGTCAAGCCCTCCAACATCGTGCTGGACGGCAACGGCTCGCCGCACCTGGCCGATTTCGGCATCGCGCTGCTGCTGGACGCGGCGCGGATGACCACGTCCAGCGAGATCATGGGTACAGCCGCGTACCTGTCGCCCGAGCAGATCCTGGGCGTCGAGGTCGGCAAGGCGGCCGACATCTACTCGCTGGGTCTGGTCCTGCTGGAGTGCCTGACCGGCGAGCTGGAGTACCCCGGCGTGAGCAAGGTCGAGTCCGCGGTGGCCCGCCTGCACCGGCCGCCCCGGGTGCCCGACACCGTGCCGCCGGTGCTGGCCGAACTGCTGACGGCGATGACCGCCCTTGTACCGGAGAACCGGCCGGCCGCCGGTGAGTGCGCTGCCTGGTTCTGGGCGGTGCGCGACCACAGCGGTGTCACCACCAAGGCGGTCCGGCTGGCCGCGGTGCGCTGGCTGTCCACCAAGGGCAAGCAGCTGGGCCGGTCCCGCACCTGGGCACCGCTGTTCTCCGGCTGGCGGCGGTTCGCCATCGCGGGCTCCGGTCTCGCGATGGCCGTCCTCGCGTCGACCTGGCTGTTCACCTCGCTGCTGCCCAAGGTGATGCCCGCACCGCCGTACGACGGCGCGATCCTCCCGCAGCAGACCGCGGGCAGCCACCCGCCGCAGCCGAAGATCGACGACGGGGGCCACGAGCTGCACATCGCCGCCGCCGTGACCACCAGCGGCAGCGCGCCCGCCACCGGCTCGTCGACGCCGATCACCGTGACCGTCACGGACACGGTCGGGTCCGGCACGCCGACCGAAGTGGTGATCGTGTCGACGCTGACGGGCTTCGCGAGCCTGCCGCCGCCCTCGGGCGGCGGCGCGTCGTCCGACCCGCCGACCCTGCAGGACTCGAGCGTCAACGACGCCCCGGGCAGTTCCGTGCCGACGTCGGCGGACAACGCGGACCCCTCGACGACTTCGACGACCACGGCGGACAACTCCGGCCAGGGCTCGGGCGACCAGGGCGGCGACCAGGGCAGTGGCGACCAGGGGAGCGGCGGCCAAGGACCCGGCGGGCCTGACTCGTCCGCGACGAGCACCGACCCGAGTGTGTCGGGCACTGAACAGGAGTCCGGTGACTCTGGCCTGAGTGTGTCGGGCACTGAACAGGAGTCCGGTGACTCTGGCCTGAGTGTGTCGGGCACTGAACGGGAGTCCGGTGACTCTGGCCTGAGTGTGTCGGGCACTGAACGGGAGTCCGGTGACTCTGGCCTGAGTGTGTCGGGCACTGAACGGGAGTCCGGTGACTCTGGCCTGAGTGTGTCGGGCACTGAACGGGAGTCCGGTGACTCTGGCCTGAGTGTGTCGGGCACCGAGCAGGAGTCCGGTGACTCTGGCCTGAGTGTGTCGGGCACCGAGCAGGAGCCCGGCGACCCAGACCAGAGCTCGCACGCGATCGGTGTTCAGCTCACCGGTCTACATCCTGCCGACGACGGTGACCGACCGGCCGGTCATCGACCAGCAGCAGAGCGAGCCGACGTCCGAGTTGCCGTGGCTGTGGGTTCAGGAATGGGCACCCGTGACCGACAGCGCACGGTAGGCCGTCGCCACCCGCTCCAGCCAGCGGTGGGCGCGTTCCGTCGCGCGGTCGGGGTAGCGGCCGTCGACCGGCGCGAACCGGCTGGTGGCCAGGTACCGCTGCAGCCGTTCGGACATCGCCCGCCAGTACGCGGGCGTGTCCACGCAGTGCTCGGCGGCCGCGTCGGCCTCCAGCCTGCGCACGGCGTCTCGCACCTCCGCCAGTTCGGGGGACATGGGCACATCGCCGAGCGACTCGACCACGGTCACGCCACCCGCTGCAGCAGCACCTGCTCGATCAATGCCACCAGGATCGCCTTGACCGACTCGCGGTTGCGGGCGTCGCAGTGGAGCACCGGCATCGCCCTCGTGCACGCCGAGCGCCTCGCGGACCTCGTCGAGGTCGAAGCTGTCGGCACCGTCGAACCCGTTCACCGCGACGATGAACGGCGTCGCCCTGTCCTCGAAGTAGTCCAGCACCGGGTAGCAGTCCTCGATCCGTCGGGTGTCGGCGATGATCACCGCGCCGAGGGCGCCGTGGCCAGGTCGTCCCAGAGGAAGTCGAACCGCTCCTGGCCGGGCGTGCCGAACAGGTACAGGATCAACGACCGGTCCAGCGTGATCCGGCCGAAGTCCAGCGCGACCGTGGTGGTGGTCTTCTGGCTCAGCAGTGAAGCGTCGTCCACGCCGACGGACCGCTCGGTCATCGCCGCCTCGGTCACCAGCGGTTCGATCTCGGAGATCGCGCCGATGAAGGTGGTCTTGCCGACACCGAATCCGCCGCTGATCACGATCTTGACCGCGGAAGGGCGACCCGATGGCCGGTCTCAGAGCGCCCGGACAAGATCCCTGATCCTCTCGATCACGTGCACTGGCAGCTCGTGGGCTCGCGCAACGAGATGTACTTGCCGGTGTACAGGTCGGCCACCAGCACCCGCGCCACGCCGATCGGCACCCCCAGGCGGGCCGCCACTTCGGCGAGCGAGACGGGACGTTGTGCCAGTTCGACGATCTGACGCTGCTCGAACTGCAGCGGCGCGGACAAGGAGGCCGGTGGTGCGCTGCACCAGGGTCTCGATCCGCAGACCGTCGTGCAGCGGCCGGGTCCGCCCCCGGTGACGATGAACGGCCGGACGAAGACACCGTCGTCGGTGGCCTCGTCGATCACGTCCTCCGTGGGCGGTGCCGGATCGGTCGGCGGTGACTCGAACCAGGACTGCGGTCGGCGACCGGGATCATCCGAGGGTCCGGCAGTGCGCGTCCTCGTCCCGATTCTCACGTGCGTCCTCCCACCGGTGCGGGTAACGATGGTGCCGATACCGAAACTGGCCGAACACACAATCCATTGAACCGACTTGCCGAACGCACGCTGCGCCCGACGGTGTTCATCGCAGCAGGGTCTCTCGGAGCTCGGAGATCAGCCCCGGGGTGAGCAGGCCACCGGCCCGCTCGGCGAGCACCGCGATCTCGTAGCCGATCAGCCCGATGTCACACCGTTCGTCGGCCAGCACGGCGATGCAGCTGCCGTCGCCAATGGTCGAGACCAGCAGGAAGCCCCGCTTCATCTCGATCATGATCAGCTTGAGGCCGTCGAAGTCGTAGTAGCGCGACGCGCTCTTGGCCAGGCTGGCCAGACCGGACGTGAGCGCGGCCAGCCGGTCGGCCGCTGTCCTGTCCAGGCCGTCCGACATGGCGATGAGCAGACCGTCCGAGGAGACCGCGACGGCGTCCCGCACACCGTCCGTGCCACGGACGAAGTTGCTGATCAGCCAGTTGAAGCTCTGCGGATTGGTATCCATGTCCAGGTCAGTGGTCACCTGGCTCCTCCTCGCGTAGCACAGGGAACTGTGCGGGTTCGTCGTCACCGAAGGACTGGCCGTTCAGCTCGCCGCGCTGGTGGCCGCGGCGGAACGCGGACAACATGCTGCCCACTTCGCTCGGCGACCTGTCCTTCGGCATGCTGTCGTTCGCGTTGTGACGAGACGGCATCGGTGCCGCCGTCGGCCTGCCCACCCCGGTACCCCGATGCCGTGGTTGGCGTTTCACCAGGCCGTTGCGGGTCCGCTCCGTCGCGGAGCCCGAACCGTTGCCGGCCGTGGTGGTCCGCAGGGGATTGTACGGTGCCGAGTCCGCAAGCGTGGCAACGGAAACCGCTCCGTTTGCCGGCACCTGACTGGCCAGCTCCTGCTCGGTCGGCCACCGGTGCACGGGCGACGACTGCTGCGAGTCGGACCCCGGCGGCAGTGCCCCGGGCACCGCGAACCGCTGTGTCGACGCGGCCGACGCGGAGACCGACGACGTCAGTGCCACGGGCAGCGGCGGTGCGACCGGCGTGATCGACGGCGATGACGACAGTGCGCTCGGCAGTGCGGCCATCACCGCGGTCGCGGTCACCACGGGCTGCTGGCCGGTCGCCGGGCCGCCGGAGCGCACCGCGCCCCGTGCGGGCCGTTCGACCCGGCCGCGTTGGCCGTTGCCCGCGGATTCGGGTGCGTCGGCCAGCACTTCGGCGGGCAGCAGCATCCGGGCGGTGATACCGGTCACCGGCGACTCGCCCAGTTCCACCTGGACCGCGAGCTGCCGGGCGAGCCGACCGACCACGTAGTGGCCGAGGAACCGGGTCGGGGCGACGAGGAAGTTCTCCTCGTCGCGCAGCCTCGCCTTGGCCCGTTCCAGTTCGTCCTTGGGCATGCCGATGCCGTAGTCGACCACGGCCAGCAGGTAGCGGTTGCCGGTCTTGCGGCCGTAGATCTCGACCTCGACGTCCGGCGAGGAGAACGACAGGCCGTTCTCCACCAGTTCGGCGAGCATGTGCGCGACCTCGGCGACCACGGCGCCCGCGACCCAGGCGTCGTCCACCCGGCGCAGCACCACGCGGCGGTAGTCCTCTACTTCGGACAACGCGGCGCGGATCACGTCGGCCACCGGCAGCGGTGCCGACCAGGGCCGGGGGCTGGTCTCGCCGACCAGGACCAGCAGGCTCTCCGCGTTGCGTCGCATACGAGTGGCCAGGTGGTCCAGTTCGAACATGTTGGCCAGCGCGCCCGGGTCCAGTTCCTCGCGCTCGAACTCGCTGATCAGCGACAGCTGCCTGCGCACCAGGTTCTGGTTGCGGCGGCCGAGGTTGGCCAGCGACGCTGTGGTGTTGCGCCGGATCAGGGCCTGTTCGCTGGCCAGCGTCAACGCGGTGTTCTGCACGCGGTCCAGGGCCGTGGCGACCAGCTTGATCTCGCTGGCCGCGTTGTCAGGCACCGTCACCGGCGGTGGTGGCGGCACCTCCGTCTCGGTGGTCTGCATCAACGCGACAGTCTCGGGCAGACGCTGCGCGGACACCTGGTCGGCGTCGCGGGCCAGCGTGCCCAGCGGGCCGATGACCGAACGGGCCGCGCCGACGACCAGCGCGATCATCGCGGCGATGGTCAGCACGGCCAGCACGCTGATGCCGATCAGCAGCCCCGTCGCGGTGGCGCGCAGCGAGTCCGCCCGCGTGGTGATGTCCGAGCCGACCCGCTGCTGCACGGCCCGCAGGTCGTCCAGGACCGTGTTCATCGCGTCCGACCAGGACACCGGGTCCACGCGGCTGGGCAGCACGCTGGTCGCGCTGTTGATGCCGACACCCTCGTCCTGCACCGCCTGGTCACCGGCCGGCGACTGGAGCACGTCGTCGAGCTGGGCGCGTTCGGACGGTGTCGCGAACTGGTCGTAGGTCGCGATCGACGCCTGTTTCTGGCCGAGCACTTCGACGAACTTGCTGTAGTTGTCGATGCTCATCCGGTTCTGCGCGAACACCTCGGACAGCAGGCCCTGTTCCTGGCCCGCGTACTCCTTGACATCGCCGAGCGCGTACAGCGCTTGCAGACCGTGCCGCAGCGTGCCGTCCTGCGCCTGGTCCAGACCGAGGTCCAGCGAGTTCAGCGCGGTGATCGCGTCCGTGTAGAACTGGAACGTCGGGGCGTCCTGCGCGCGCTGCTGGTCTACGTCGGACCGGATGGTGGTCAGGCCGTTGAGCTTGCCCAGCGCGTCGCGGATCTGGCCGGCGCCCGCGCTGTCGTAGCTGGAGTCGTTGATGATCTCGTTCAGCGAGCCGAGGGCCGCGTCCGTCTGCGAGCGCTGCGGGACGATCTGCGCCTGGAACTGGGTGCCGCCACCGAGCACGCCGTTGGTCAGCGCGCGTTCTTTCTGCAGTTGCTGCACGGCGTCCTGCACGCGCAGGACCACGGTCACGATCCGACTGGTCTGATTGGCGGATTCGTAGTTGGCCGCTTCGCTGGTGATCAGGAAGCTCAGCAGGACCAACACCAGGGCCAGCGACACGACCAGGATGCGGATCAGCTTGGCCCGGATCGACCTCGGCCACAGCATGACGACCAGCACCCTGGACAGGAAGCCGTTCGCCGGTAAGTGGGGCGCCGGTCGTGGCTCGCGGACCGGCCACTCCGCCGTCGGCCAATCGGGCGCTCCTGCTGCTGGTCCGCTGTCCCCTTCGGTGGGGGGCACTCGGTGACGCGCGACCACGCTACCTCCGTTGGATGGTTCTCACGGTCGCCTGCCCACCATTATTGGCCAGGATTGCGACGTCGGAGACGGCGCATCTTATCCGGATAGATGTCGATCCGACCAGACCACCCACCGCGGCAACAGGAATCTGACGCTGTGCATTTTTTGGTTACGTTCCCGGATGCGGTCGTGAACTCTCTGTAACAGTGCGCCCAACCGGGATACATGTCGCGGACGACGAGCGGACCGGACGAAGGGGACGCTCCCGCATGGCAGGTGAACAGCCCGTGCGTCAACGGTGAACGACCGCCCGGGCGACCCGTTGGTTCGGTGGTTTCCGATCAACGGCGACCCGCGTCGCGGGCCGGCGTGCGCCGGCCCGCGAGGACTAGAACGTCGTCGGCGGCAGCGGGCGCGGCTGGGTATATGTGGTGACAGGGGCGTCCTCGTCGTCGGTCACGAAGACCGGGCCGGACAGGACGGACTGCCCGTTGGCGATGATGCTGATCTGTGCGCCCGCCATGCCGTCGTGGTCCGTCGCCGAGAACCGGTACGGCGCCAGGTTCGGCCCCTGGAACGACGAGCCCCGGCTGGCCACCGCGTTGAGCAGACCCTGCCGGGTGAGTTTCGGACCCGCGGCATGCAATGCCTGGTAGGTCGCGTACGCCATCGTCATTCCGTTGATGGCATAGAAATCAAACGGCTGGCCGGCGTCGTACGTGTCGTGCACGGTGCGGAACAACTGCACCCACGGATTCTTCAGGTCTGTCGGTGACGGAATGTAGCTGTCCGAAATCAAGCCGTTCGCGATGGAAATATCGGCGGCGCCCTTTGAATACTGCTTGATGAGCGCGCCCAGCGTCGTGGGGTCGGAGCCGACGTTGCTGACCACCCACGTCGGGTGGTAGTCCAGCTGGGCGGCGGTCAGCAGCGCGATCGCGATGGCCGCCGGGATGCCGAAGACGACGACCACCTGCGCGTGGGCCGCCTGCGCCGCGGCGATCTGCGCGGTCAGGCCGTTGGTCAGGTTGTTGGCGTCGTAGGACTGCTGGGTGACGACCTGGCCGGTGGGCAGCAGCTGGTTCAGACCTTCTTGGCTGTTCTGTCCGAGATCGTCGTCCTGCAACAGGTAGGCCACCCGCTCGCCGGGAAAGTTCGTCTGCACGTACTGGCCGAGGACCTTGCCCTCGATCTTGTAGTCGGGGAAGTAGCCGTACGTGTACGGATGGTTGTCGGGATCGTTGAAGCAGGTGCAGCCGCTCTCCACGTAGAGGTCGGGCACGCCGTTGTCGGTCAGGTAGTTCACCACGGCCTCGTGCGTGGCCGTGCCCAGGCCGCCGACCATCGCGAAGATCTTGTCCTGCTGGACGAGTTTTTGGGTGTCCTGCAGCGATTTCACCGGGTTGTACTGGTCGTCCGCGTAGTCGAACTTGATGGATCTGCCGTACACCCCGCCGTGAGCGTTGATGTACTTGAAGAACGCGGCGGCACCCGCGGAGATCTCCGAGTAGCCGGGTGCGGCCGGACCGGTGAGCGGTTGGTGACTGCCCAGCACGATCTGATTCGACGTGACACCGGGCGAACTGGTGGCGCTGTTCGCCGACGAGATGCGCAGCGCCACCAGTCCTGCCGCGACGAGCACGACCACCGCCACCACAGTCAACATCCAGCCACGCCTGGAAATGAGACCGACACGGTGTGTCACAGTTCCTCCTCGTAAACCAGCCACCTGGTTCGCATCGCGAGTCTGGCAGCCTGCAGGAACCGTGGACGTGCGTTGGTAGAACAGGATAAAGCTGTAGATATCTTCAGGTGGTGCTAGTCCTTCGCCAGCGCGGCGAGTTCTGCTTCCACCCGCTTCTCGTGCTCGTCAAGGTCCTCTTTGGCCTTTCGCGGACTCCAGCGGCCGCGCATGACGAAGATCAGCGGGATGAAGACCACCATGCCTCCGATGCAGACCCACCACCAACTCTGCCATTGACCGGGGGCGGATTGCGAGGCCGCCTGGACCTGCGCTCCGTGCTCCTGGAGGAATGCCAGGTCAGCCTTGGGCACCGAGGCTACCTGCAGCAGTTGCTGCGTCGCGGTAGCGGGGTCGACACCGAACTTCTGTGCGATCTCGCCGACAGCCTTGGCCGCGGCGGCCTGGTTCTGCGGCTGCGCGGACAGTGTCGCCAAGGTCCCTGGATCGATGGCGCTGATGGTCTTCAGTTCGGGAGCGTACTTTACTGACAGCGCCGCGGTTTGTGAACCGTACTGCACCAACGGGGTCACCGAGCTGACGACGAACGGCAGCACGAAGATCGACACGGCCACGACGAGCCCGGATCACCCAGCCGAACACCGCGAGGCCGGTGGCGATCAGCGCGGGGTTGCGCTGCTCCACGGTCTCGGTGAAGCTCGCCATCCACGGCGCGTAGGCGATGCCCATGAACACGGCGAGCAGGCTGATGATCACGACGAACGAGTAGTAGCCGGTCCCCGGCTGGGTCGCCCTGGTCAGGAAGATCACGGCCATCACGATCGCGCCGATCGCCCCGAGCACCATGAACGGTTTGCGCACCCGCAGTTTGTCCGACGCGACGCCGACCAGGATCAACGCCACCGCGTCGAACGCCCAGAACCAGTTCCCGATGCCGTTGGCCTGGGCCAGGCTGAAGCCGAAGATCGTGGTGAAGTACACCGTGAAGAACCCGACCGCCGTGTAGTAGATGATCAGGAACACGCCGATCGCGAACGCGGAACCGACGATGTTCAGGTGCATCATCTGCCGCCACGGCCTGCTGGTGTCGACGCCGACGCCGGACGCCTTCGCCTCGATCAGCGCACGGTCGCGCATGCTGACCATCAACTGGTCGCGCAGGTTCGGTGACAGTTCGCGCAGACCGAACAGTGCGATCACGAACACGACCAGACCGACGATGCCGCAGATGATGAACTGGTCCTGCCACGCGGTCAGGTGCGAGAGCGTGTGACTGGACACTTCGGACACCACGAGACTGCCGACGACCGGCCCCAGTGTCCAGAAGCCCATCGCGGACGCTCTGCCCAACTGTGGTGAGAAGTCCCGGACCAGGGCAGGCGTCGCGACCAGGATGATGCCCTCGACGAAGCCGACGATCACCGAGATGATCGCGAAGGTGATGGAGTTGGGTGCGTTCGGGATGCCGAACAGCACCAGCAGGGCGGTGATGCCCAGGCCGTAGACCACCAGGTTCGCGCGACCCCACCGGTCGGCGAGGCCGGCCACCAGCGACGAGAACGCGCCGATCGCGTTACCCACCACCGTGATGTTCACGTAGAACGTGAAGCTCATGTTGTAGTGGGCGATGATCGCCGGGGAGACGGCACCGCCGACGTACAACTCGTAGTACAGCATGATCGTCGCCAACACGACTATGCCCAGGTACAGGTACCTGCGCCCCGTGGTGGGGTAGTGGGGGAGCGAGCGGCTCCAGAATAACCGGGTGACCGGGTTGCTCGGTGCGCGCTCGGCTTGGACGGGGATGACAGCGGCCATGGGACGCCTCCTCGAGGAGGAACACGGTCACCGCCCATGACCGGCTTCCCGGCGGTGACGGCGGCCGTGTTCGTCGCGTGGCATCGGGGAATGTCACGCGACCTGGTCCTCCGCTGTCGAAGGTGACCAAGAACTCGTGGCGCACGCCGGTGTCCGCAACGATATGGTGGTAGGTCAGTAGTACGCCCACGTACTTTAGAGGCAGTATCACAGTGGTACAAGAGGGTTCGCTGGCCAGGACACATGGCGAGGCCCCTGGGTTGCCCAGGGGCAGGTCGAGCCTGCCCCAATCCGCGGTCCGGGCTGCCCAGCGCCAGCGGTTGCTGGCCGCCGCCGTGGCCTCGGTGGCCGAGTCCGGGTACGGCGCGATGACAGTCGCCGACGTGGTCCGCCGGGCCAAGGTCTCCCGGGCCGCCTTCTATGTGCACTTCTCCGACAAGGAGGACTGCTTCCTCTCCGCCACCAAGCACGGCGGCACCCTGCTGTTCGAGGCCGTGCTGGCCGCGACCAGGGCGGTGCCCGCCGCCGAGCCACCCGAGGCGCTGCTGCGCGCGGGTACCCGTGCGTTCCTGCGGTTCCTGGCCGACGAGCCGGCCTTCTCCCGCGTCTTCTACGTCGACATGCCCGCTGCCGGCGCCGGTGCCGTGGCCAGGATGGACACGGCGCAGCACCGGTTCGCCGAGCTGAACCACGAGTGGCACCTCCGAGCCAGGAGGCGCTGCCCGCAGTGGCCGGAACTGCCCTACGACGCCTACCTCGGGCTGTCCGGCGCGACCACCGAACTGGTCAGCATGCGGGTCCGGCGGGGCAGGACCGCCGAACTGCCCGAACTCGAGGACACCCTCGTCGCCCTGCACCTGGCCGTGATGGCAGGCCGCTCGTGGCCGGCGGCGGTCGGTCGTTCGGTGGTTGATGAGGCGCCCGCCGAACCGTAAGGTGCGGCCATACCGACCAGTCGGTGTGACTTCGGCGTGGAAGTGAGGACCGGGATGGGCGAACACAACCTGGCCAGGCAGGCGGAGCGCCAGCTGGACCGGCTCGGCGACTACGAATCGCTGTTCTTCGAGGGTTCCTGGTGGTCCAGCGGCACGCTGGCCGACCGTGCGTCCCGGCTGGCCGCGAGCCTGATCGCCCAGGGGGTGGCACCCGGCGACCGCGTCGTCGTGCTGATGGCCAACTGCCCCGAGGTCGGCATGACCTACACCGCGCTGTGGCGCGCGGGCGCGGTCATCACGCCGGTGATCTTCCTGGTCAGCGAGAAGGAACTGCACGCGGTGCTGGCCGACTCCGGTGCCGTCGCCGTGGTGACCACCGGCGAGTTCCTGCCCAAGGTCGCGGCCGCGATGGCAGGCGTGGACACGGTCCGGTTCGTCGTGCTGGCCGGGGCCGGCGACGGCTCCGCGCTCAGCGTGCCGGTGCTCGACCACGCCGAGCTGACCTCGGGCGAACCCGGCACCATCGTCGACCGCGCCGACGACGACCTCGCGGCCCTGCTCTACACCGGTGGTACCACCGGCCGGTCCAAGGGCGTGCCCCTGACGCACGCCAACCTGTTCTGGTGCGGGTCGTCCTCTCGCGAGGCCAGCGAGTCGCCGGACGAGATCCTCGGCAGCACGCTGCTGCCGCTGCCGCTCGCGCACGCCTACGGCTTGCTCGTCACGTGCATCGGCATGCACCAGCCCGAGGCGCACCAGAGCATCCTGATGCGCTGGTTCGACGCGGCGGGCTGGGTGAACCTGGCCGAGCAGCACAACGTCGCCCGCAGCGCCCTGGTGCCGTCGATGATCCAGATGCTGCTGGCGCAGCCACTGGAGGAGCACGACCTCTCGGCGCTGCGCGCGGTGTCCTCAGGTGCCGCGCCGCTGGCGGGCGACGTGCGCGACGAGTTCGAGCGGCGGGTGCCCGGCGTGACCGTGTACGAAGGCTACGGCTGCACCGAGTCCGCCTCGATCATCTCCAGTACCCCGCTGGGCAAGCGGCGGCTGGGCAGCGTCGGCCTGCCGGTGCCCGGATGTGAGGTCACCATCCGGGACGAGGACGACAAGGAGGTCGGCGTCGGCGCGGACGCCGAGATCTGCGTACGTTCGCCCGGCATCATGTCCGGCTACTGGCATTCCCCGGACGCGACAGCGACCACGCTGGTCAACGGCTGGCTGCACACCGGCGACATCGGGCACGTCGACGACGACGGCTACCTCTACGTGGTGGACCGCAAGAAGGACCTCATCATCCGCGGCGGCTTCAATGTGTACCCCCGTGACGTCGAGGACGTGCTGCTGTCCCACCCCGCGGTGGCCATGGCGGGCGTGGTCGGCAAGCCCGACACGCGGCTGGGCGAGGAGGTGGTCGCGTTCGTGTCACTACGCGAGGGCACCACGACCACGCCCGACGAGCTGACCGTCTTCGTCAAGGAACGCTTGGCCGCCAACAAGTACCCGCGTGAGATCCGGGTCGTGGAGCAGGTGCCGCTGACCAGCGTCGGCAAGCTGGACCGCAAACGGTTGCGCGACCTGGTGCGCGCGGGCCAGGCGCCCGCGTGAGAGCGGTCGACGACACCGACTCGCCCGAGTCGTACCTCTGGCAGACGCTCGGCTACCGCAGAACGGAGCTCGGCGCCGGTAACAGCGCCGTCGAGTGGGACGCGCCCGTTGCCTACTGCTTCCCGGCCGCGGGCGGGCCGATCGTGCAGGGCGGCATGGTCACGGCGTTGCTGGACGCGGCGATGGGCAGCGCCTGCTGGAGCGTGCTGGACGACGATCAGGCGTTCCTCACCGCCGACCTGCGGGTGGAGTTCCTGCGGTCGTGCCGGCCGGGCGTGCTGCGCGCGGTCGGCGAGGTGGTCCGCCGCACCCGCCGGGTGGTGTTCTGTTCGGCACAGCTGTTCGACCCGCAGGGCGTGGTGCTGGCCGCGAGCCGGTGCACGCAGGTCGTGCTGCCCAGCGACGGACGCGCCGGTCGGCACTTCGGTGAGCAGGGTCCGGACAGCGCCGATCGCGGCGGCGCCTGATCGGCAGCCGTGCGCCGGCGGGCGTGCCTGCCGCACGGGGTGTGCCACCATGGCTGACGTGACCGGTTCCCTGCCACCGAACGGTTCGCACGACAGTCCCGGCGTGCCGGGTGCCGGCTCGGCCGAGGACGCCGGTGCCGGCGGTTCCGTGACGGGTGAGTGGGTGGAGGTCTACCCACCGGACGGCGCAGCACCGGAGGACGAGGAAGAGTCGTTCGACCCGGTACCACGATCGCGGCTGCTCCCGGTCGTCGCCGGGCTGTTCGGCGGCGCGCTGGTGCTGGTGCTGCTGGGTTCGGTGCTGCCGCTGTTCCTGGCGACCGTGCGGTTCTCGTTCCGCACTGCGTCCACGGTGAGTGTGGCGGCGTGGCAGTCCACCACGTCCAGCCTGGCGCTGGACCGCGAGCTGGTGACACTGCGCCAGGGCACGCCGGTCCCGGTCGGGTATCCGCTGGCCGTCGCGGGGCTGCTGCTGGTGGCCGCGGTCGCCCTGTGGCTGCGGGCCGGCTGGCGGCCCTCGTCGGACCGGGCAGCCAGGATCACCGGCGTGGTCGCCGCGACGTTCCTGACCTCGCTGGTGTTCGCGGTGGGCATGTTCGAGATCGCGTGGCGGCAGTTGTTCGCCATTGACGCGGGCCCGGTGTCGGCCGGCGGCCTGATCGTCGGTGTGGGCCAGGGATTCTGGGTGCTCGTGGTGGCCGCACTGGCCGCCATCGCGGCGGCCGTGGTGTCGTTCCGGATGCGGGTCGACGTCGACGACGACCTCGAACCCGAGTACGACGAGCCGTCGCCCGTCCCGCCGGGGCAACCCGCCGAGTGGCCGGTGGTCGCGGTCATCCCGGCCGACGACCGCTCTACGTGGTGAACTGGCCGAACGGGATCAGCCAGCTGATCGCGAGGATCAGCACGACGATCCCGACGATCGCGAACAGCCCCACCCAGACGAGCCCTGGCACCCGGGTCAGGCCCGCGAGCTGGTCGGCGTCGGACTGCGGGGCGCGGCCCCGGCTGCGCGAGCGTTGCAGTTCGAGCACCGGGCGGATCCCGGCGAACAGCAGGAACCACGTGAACGCGTAGGCGAAGCCGGCCTGTACCTGGGCGGACGTGAACCACGACACGACGAACACGGCGGCCGCCGTGACGAGGATCGACACGATCCCGTAGGCGTTGCGCACGAGCACCAGCATCGCGACGAGCACGATGACGGTCAGCCACAGCAGGGCCGTGATGTGCCCGGACGCGAGCAGGCCTGCGGCACCCAGGCCGAGCAGGGAAGGCGCCAGGTAACCGGCCATCGCGGTCGCCACCATGCCCGGCCCGCGCGGGTGACCGCGGGACAGCGTCACGCCCGACGTGTCGGAGTGCAGCTGGATCCCGGTGAGTCTGCGCCCGACCAGCAACGCGACCAGCGCGTGTCCACCCTCGTGAGCGATGGTCACGACGTTGCGACCGACGTGCCAGCTCGACCGGACGAGGACGGCGGCCAGCGCGACGACCGCCGCGCCCACGACCACGGCGGTCGCGGGTGTCGGCTGGACGCTGGTCACCTGGTGCCAGACGTCGGCGATGGTGGGTGAACTCATCGAGTGTGCGCTACGACTTCCCGGCCGGCCGCTGCGCCGATTTCTCGGCGACCCCGCACCACGTGAACTGCCGGGCCTCGATGTCCTCGGGGGCCGGCTCGCCCTCTGGCTCGGGCAGCCAGTCGATCAGGTGCACAAGGTCCGCGTAGTGCAGCATCGTCCAGTCACCGAAGAACTCCCGGATCTCCTCGACATCCCGCGCCCAGGCGGGGTTCGAGGTCTTCTGGTAGAGCGTGCCGACCTGGCCCAGCCGTTGCGCGGGGGTGTCGTCGGTGTCCTGCAGCGAACCGTGGCTGATGGCCAGCCGGCTACCCGGGGCAAGCCGGTCCCGGTAGGTCGTGAGCAGTTGTCCGGGCCGGTCGTCCGGGCCGACGAACGGCAGCACCGAGATGATCATCAGGCCGACCGGCCGGTTGAAGTCGATCAGCCGGTTCGTGTCCGGGTGGTCGAGGATCGCCCCGGGATTGCGCAGGTCCTCCTGGATGATGGTGGCCCACTCTGTCGCGCCGTCCTGTTCCAGGACGATGCGGGAGTACTGGACGGCGACGGCCTCGTAGTCGACGTAGACCACGGTCGCCCGCTCGCCCTCGGGCAGGTGGGCGCGGACGATCTCGTGCACGTTGCCCATCGTCGGCACGCCGGAACCGATGTCCAGGAACTGGCGGATGCCCGCGTCCAGCATGTCGGCGACGACCCGTTGCAGCCAGGCGCGGTTCTGCATGGCCAGCCGGTGCACCAACGGGAAGGTGGCGGACACCTTCCGGCCGAGTTCCCGGTCGACCGCGAAGTTGTGGTCACCGCCGAGGAAGTAGTCGTACATGCGGGCGGCGCTCGGGATGGTCTCGTCGACGTCCTCCGACATGGCGGGTGCGCGGCGAGGTTGCTCGGTCATGGCGTCCAGCGTAGTGGGGCAGGGGCCGGTTCGGGGCAATTGTTTGCAAGTCTCTTGTGGACGGTCACCGGGGCATCCGGCGCCAGACCGAGCGGGGCAACATGCGCATCAGTCCGAAGACCGGGCGGAGCACAGCGGGCACCCACACCTCGCCACGGCGCTTGTGCAGGCCGGCGACAGTGGCATCGGCGACCTGCTCCGGGGTGCTGGAGAATGGCGCCGGTTTCATGCCGTCGGTCATCCGGCCGACCACGAAACCGGGACGCACCAACAGAAGTCGGGCACCGCTGCCGTGCAGGGCGTCGGCGAGACCGCTGGCGAACCCGTCGAGACCGGCCTTGGCGGAGCCGTAGACGTAATTGGCGCGGCGGACCCGGACACCGGCGACGGAGGAGAACACGACGAGGGTGCCGTGCCGCTGCCTGCGCAGCAGGTTGGCGACGAGGGTCAACAGGGAGACGTGGGCCACGTAGTCAGTGTGCACAATGGACAGAGCGTGCGTGGCATCCTGCTCGGCGCGACCCTGGTCACCGAGGATGCCGAACGCGGTCACGACGGTGTCCAGTTTGCCGTGCTTGGCCACGATCTTGTCCAGGAACGTCTGGTGCTCGTCGAGGTCGTCGGCATCGAACTCGACGGTATCGACGGACTCGGCTCCGCACAGACGCATGAGGGCGATGCCGTCGCTGAGGTCGTTGCAGCGCCGAGCGGCCAGAATGACGGTGCTGGCACCCTCCCTGACCAGGCGTTCCGCCACGGCCAGCCCGATCTGACTCCGCCCGCCCAGCAGCAGCACAGTTCCGCTCACGGTCACAGTCTGCCCAATGGCCGGATGGCGGGTGGAGGGACCTGCCGTTGCGAGAACGTCGGTGCGTGATTCCGCCGGCTTGCGTCGGCGACCGGTCGAATCCCTACCAGGGGATGCCCGTGTAGTTCTCCGCCAGTGACGTGGCCATCGGTGTCGACGACACCACATACCGCAGCTGCGCCAACTGCAACTGCGCATCCATCGGATCACCCTGCGGCCGAACGTGCAGCATCTCCGTCATCCACACCGCGAAGTGCACCGCCCGCCAGATGTGCCGCTGCCGCAGCTCCGAGTACGTGTCCAGCAGGTCCCGAGTGCCGTCCCGGTAGTACGCGATGATCGCCCGCGCCAGCAGTGCCGCGTCCGCCAACGCCAGGTTGAGGCCTTTCGCCCCGGTGGGCGGCACGATGTGGGCCGAGTCGCCCGCCAGGAACAGGTTGCCGTGGCGCATCGGCTCCGTGACGAACGCGCGCATCGGGGTGATCGACACGTCCGTGATCGGGCCGGGCTTGAGTTCCCAGCCGGGGACGGCGAACCGGGTGGCCAGCTCGGCCCAGATCCGGTCAGCCGGCCAGTTGTCGATCGACTCGTCCGGTGCGACCTGCAGGTACAGCCTGCTCACCGTGGGTGAGCGCAGGCTGTGCAGCGCGAACCCGTTGGCGTGCCGGGCGTAGATCAGCTCGTCCGTGGACGGTGGCACGTCGGCCAGGATGCCCAGCCAGGCGTAGGGGAAGTCGCGTTGCCATTCGGTCCGGCCGGGCACGGCCGCCCTGCTGATGCCGTGGAACCCGTCGCAACCGGCGATCAGATCGCACTCGACCCGCTGTGCGGCGCCCGCCGAGTCGACGTAGCTCAACACCGGACGGTCCGTGTCGACGTCCGCGACCGCCGTGTCCGTGACCTCGAACTCCAACGGCAGGTCGCCGGCCACCCGGGCGTCGATGAGGTCCTTCACGATCTCCGTCTGGGCGTAGACCGTGACCGTCCGGCCGGTCAGCTCCCGGAAGTCGACGTGGTGCCGCTCGCCGGCGAACTGCAGGTGGATACCGTCGTGCACCAGGCCCAGCCGGTCCAGCCGGGTACCGACCCCTGCCTCGCGCAGCAGGTCACCGATGCGGTGCTCGATCACGCCCGCCCGCTGCCGGGCGCGCACGTACTCCTGGTCCCTGTTCTCCACCACGACGCTGTCGACGCCGGCCTGTGCCAGCAGCCTGGCCAGCAACAACCCGGCCGGTCCCGCGCCGACGATGCCGACCTGCGTCCTGCTCACGTGCCATGCTCCCTGGGCTTGTCGAGACCGCGTACCGAGTAGCCCGTGTTGAACAGGCGCACCCCGGACCACCCGGAGATCGTGCCCCACAATCCATGCGGCAGCCACACCGCCACAGCGATCGCCAGCACCCCGAGCAGGATCAGGTACCACACGCCCGCGCCGGAGAACAGCGACTGGATCAGCACGAACACGATCGCGCCCAGGATCGGGCCCTCCAGCGTGCCGATGCCGCCGACGACCACGATGAAGATCATGTACGCCGTGTACTGCACGCTGAAGATCGAGTCGGGTGCCACGTTGAGCTGGCTGACCAGGATGACGCCACCCGCCGCCCCGGTCCCGGCAGCCGCCACGAGGTAGACCAGCCGCTTCGCCCGGCCGACCCCGACACCGCTGCCGCTGGCCGCGACCTCGTCGTCGCGCACCGCCGTCAGCGCCAGCCCCAGCCTGCTGCGCAGCAACAGGTAGCAGCCCATGATGCACAGCGCGCACACCGCGAGCGCGACCCAGTACGTCATGGCCTCGCGCAGCACCGGGTCGATCCCGGACAGCGTGGTCAACGCACGGCCACTACCGCCGCCGAGTGACGAGTCGCGGGACAGCAGCAGGTGGTACACCTCGGCGATCACCCACGTGCCGACCGCGAAGTAGTCGCCGCGCAGCCGGAACGCCAGCAGCGACGTGGGCAGCGCGATGATCGCGCACACGCCCGCGGCCAGGAGCACGCCCAGGTACGGCTGGACGCCCCAGTCGGAGAACTGCAGCACCGCGTACGCGCCGAGGCCGACATAGGCCTGCTGCCCGATCGAGACCATGCCCGCGTACCCGGCGAGCAGGTTCCACATCGCCGACATGGCCAGCAGTTCCAGGAACGTCACGATCGTCCCGGTGACGCTCGTGCTCACCGCGTACGGCAGGTACGCCAGCAGCAGCACCACCACACCGGACCCGACCGCCGTCCACGTGCTGGTCCGGCCGCCACGGCCGACGTGCAGGCCCGCGATCGCCGTCATGCGGTTCTCCTCGCCGGGATCAGGCCCTGCGGCCGGAAGGCCAGCACCGCCAGGAAGATCACGTGCCCGGCGAGCAGCGTGATCGCCGGGTCGTACTGGGCACCCAGCGTCTGCGCCAAGCCGAGCACCATGCCGCCCAGCAGCGTGCCCCACAGCGACCCGAGCCCGCCGATGACCACGGCCTCGAACGCGAACAGCAGCCGCGTCGGGCCGATGCTGGGCGAGAACGACGACTGCATCGCGAACATCAGGCCTGCCAGCGCGACCGTGACGAACGCGATCGCGGTGGCGATGCCGTAGATGTGCCGGGCGTTGGCGCCGGACAGCGTGGCCGCCTCGGGGTCGTCCGCGGTGGCCCGCATGATCCGCCCGGTGCGCGTGCGCGACAGGAACAGTTGCAGCGCCGCCAGCACGACGATGGCCAGCGCGAACGTGATCAGCGAGAGGTAGGCCACCGAGATCTGCCCGCTGATGTGCAGTGACGCCGAGACCAGCGAGCCGACGTCCAGCGCCCTGGTGTCCGCCGAGTAGCCCTGCTGCAGCGCGTTCTGGATGACGATGGACAGCCCGAACGTCGCCAGCAGCGTCGACAGCGGCCCGACCTTGAGCGCGGGGGAGAGCAGCCCGCTCTGCACGAGATAGCCGAAGATCGCGAACACCGGCAGCACGATCAGCGTCGCGCCGAGCACACCGATCGGGGTCGCGCTGATGATCGAGTACGCCAGGAACGACGCCAGCACCGCGATGTCGCCGTGCGCGAGGTTCACGATCCGCATCACGCCGAACATCAGCGACAGTCCACACGCGAACAACGCGTACAGGCCGCCGAGCAGGAGACCCTGCACGATGGCGTTGACCCAGATCATCAGCGACCCCCAAACCGCGAGCGCGGCTGCCGAACTCCGCGGTGAGCCGGGTGGCGTGCGCCTGCCGTGGTGCGCGCGAGCAGGACTCGCGCGATCATTGCCTGCCCCCGGTGGCCGAGCGGCCCTTCAACCCGAAATACGCCTCTTCGATCTGCGCCGCGGTGAGTTCGGACGGTGTGCCGGCGAGCACCGTCCTGCCCTCCAGCAGGCAGAGCACCCGGTCGGCGGTGCGCAGCGCCTGGCTGACGTCCTGCTCGACCAGCAGCACGGTCGTGCCGGCGGCCATCACCTTGGGCAGTGCCTGGTAGAGCTGCCCGACCACCTTCGGCGCCAGGCCGAGCGAGATCTCGTCCAGCAGCAACAACCGGGGGTTGCCCATCAGCGCGCGTCCGATGGCCACCGCCTGCTGCTCACCGCCGGACAGCTGCCGCGCCGACTGCCGCCGCCGCTCGCCGATCCACGGGAACAGCTCGACGACCCCGGCCACGTCCCACGGCCCAGAACGCTTCCGGTACGCGCCGGCCAGCAGGTTCTCCTCGACCGTGAGCGACGGGAACAGCCTGCGGCCCTCGGGTACCAGCGCGATGCCCTCGGCGGCCCTGCGGTGCGCGGGCACGTGCGTGATGTCGACGCCGTCGAACCGGATGGTGCCGGTGGTCGGCTTGCAGGATGCCCGCGATCGCCCGCAGCAGCGTGGTCTTGCCGGCACCGTTCGCGCCGATCACGGCCAGCGTGCTGCCCTCGGCCAGTGCCAGGTCCAGCGAGCTGACCGCGGCCAACTGCCCGTGGTGCACGGTGAGATCCGTCAGTTCCAGCAGATTCATGACGGCACCGTCCGCACGTCGGCACCCAGGTAGACCTCGCGCACTGTCGGGTCGGCCATCACCACGGCAGGCTCGCCGTCGGCGACCAGGCTGCCCGACGCGAGGCACACCAGCCGGTCCACGCTGCGCAGCAGGGCGTGCACCACGTGCTCGATCCACAGCACGGTCAGGCCGCGCGCCTTGAGCGTGCCGACGATCTCGAGCAGCTCGTCCACCTCGGGGTCGGTCAGCCCGCCGGCGACCTCGTCCAGCAGCAGCACGCTCGGCCGGGTGGCCAGTGCCCTGGCCACCTCCAGCCGCTTGCGTGCCAACAGGGTCAGCCGTCCCGCGGGCCGGTTCGCCATCGGCAGCAGGCCGGTGAGCTCCAGTACCTCCAGCGCGAGCTCCCGGGCCTCCGCCTTGCCCAGCGCAGCGCCGTAGACAGCGCCGGCGAGCACGTTCTCGAACACCGTCATGTGCTCGAACGGCCGCGGCACCTGGTAGGTGCGGCCGATGCCCAGCCGCGCGCGGGCCGCCGGCCGAGCGAGGTGACCGGGCGCCCGCCCAGTCGTACCTCGCCCGAGTCCGGCGGCAGGTCACCGGAGATCATGCCGAACAGCGTCGTCTTGCCCGCGCCGTTGGGCCCGACGATGCCCGAGCAGCCTCACCTTCCGCAACGGTGAGCGAGAGCCCGTCGGCCACCAGCACCTGGCCGAATCGCTTGCGCACACCGTCCAGTTCGAGAACGGCTCGTCATGCGTTCGTCGGTTTGCAGATCGCCGTTCACCGGGACGTCCGGGTTGAACGTGTTGTCCACCAGCGTACATGTCCCACGGGAACTGCGTGCCCGGCCGCCACTGGCCGCCGACCGATCTTCTGCAGCGCGATGCCCGGCTGCGGACCGGAGGTGAAGTCCAGCGGCCCGCTGATCCCGGTGATCTTCATGTTCTTCAGCTTGTCGCGCGACCTCCTTGCGGTCCTTGGGGTCGCTGGCGCGTACGCAATGCCTGTACCGCGATCTCGAACAGCGAGTACGCCGAGCCGAGCGCCTGTGTCCACTGCGTTGCCGGTGGTCGTGGCGAAGTCGTCGGCCAGCTGCTTGGCGGTCGTGCCGTCGAGCGTCGACTTGTAGGGTGCCGCGGGCTCCACCACACGTCGGTGGCGATGTTGTTGGACAGGTTGCCCAGGGCGACCGCCTCGCTGGGGAACAGCATCACCTTCGCGACCGTGGCCAGCTTGGGCTTGTACCCCTGCTGCGCGGCCTGCTTCCAGAACGTCTGGAAGTCCGGCGGGATCGGGCAGCAGGTGAACAGCTCGGTGTGGGCCGCCTTGAACTTCGCGATCTGCGCGGAGAAGTCCGTGGTCCCGTCCGCGTAGGCACCACTGTCCACCGCCTTGTAGCCGGCTGCCTTCATCGGTGGCGGGAAGCCCGCGCGGAACGCGTTGGCGTCGGTGTCGTTGGGCCACAGGCACGCGACCGCGCCGCTGTCGTCGCCGACGTTCTGCCACATGTTGGTGAACAGGTCGGTGAACTCCTTCAGGCCGAAGAAGAACATCGTCGAGTACTTGAACTGGTCGCCGGGCTTCTTGCCGCGACCGAAGAACCACGCCTCCCACGGCACGATCGTCGTCACGTTCGGGATGCCCGACGCCTCGCACGCGTCCGACACCGGGTTCGCGGTGTCCGGCGTGGCCGACGCGACCACGATGTCGACCTTGTCCGAATTGATCAGGTCCTGCGTGACCTGGGTGGCCCGGGTCGTGGTGGACTGGCTGTCCTTGACGACGACCTCGATGTTCCAGGTCTTGCCGCCCGCGTTGAAGCCCTTGTTCAGCAAGGGCTTGAGCTTGTTGATGATGTAGTTGTCCCCGGTCGCGAACGAGGCGAGCGGGCCGGTCTGCGGGCTGACGTAGCCGATCTTCAGCGTGGTCGTCGAGCTGCCGCCGCCGCTGGCTCCCTTCAGTCCGGTCGAGCAGCTGGCGAGCAGCTGCCCCGCACCGAGCACACCGAGCCCCACTCCGGCGGTTCTCAGCGCGTCACGGCGGGATATCCGTTGAGCCATCATGTCTCCTGAATTGTGGTGGCTACTTGCCTAGAACGGGTACGGCGCGATGTCGCCGCGGACGGTGACCCACCGGGTCTCGGTGAATGCGTCCACATTGGCTGCCGCGCCGCCGAACCTGGCGCCGGTGCCGGAGACCCCGACTCCACCGAAGGGCGCCAGCGCCTCGTCGTTCACTGTCTGGTCGTTGATGTGCACGATGCCGGTGGGGATGCGGTCGGCCAGGTCGAGGCCCTTCATCACATCCCGGGTGAGGATGCCCAGCGACAGGCCGTAGTCGCTGTCCGAGGCCAGCACGGCGGCCTCGTCCAGCGAACCGAACGGGACCACGGGAGCGACCGGCCCGAAGACCTCTTCCGCGTACGCGGGCACCGAGGTGTCACGCCCGGCCAGTACGGTCGGCCGGTAGAACAGTCCGGTGTACTCGCCGCCGGCGGCCAGTGTGGCGCCCGCAGAGACACTGGACGTGACCAGCTCGTGCACCTTGTCCCGCTGCCGCTCGTCGATCAGCGGGCCGAGCGCGACCTGCTCCTCGGCCGGGTCGCCGACCGGCAGGCGGTCGGCCGTCTCCGCCAGGCCGCTCACGTAGGCGTCGTAGACGGACTCGTGCACCAGGTGCCTGCCGGTGGTCATGCAGATCTGGCCCTGGTGCAGGAACGAGCCCCACGCACCAGCCGATACGGCCCGCGGCAGGTCCACGTCGTCCAGCACGATCAGGCCCGAGTTGCCGCCCAGTTCCAGGTGGACCCGCTTGAGGTGGGCGCCTGCCAGCTCGCCGACCCGGCGTCCCGCTGCCGTCGACCCGGTGAACGAGATGGTCCGGATCGCTGGTTCGGTGACCACGGCCTCGCCGACGTCCGCGCCGCCGGGCAGTACATGTAACAGTCCGTCGGGCAGGCCTGCCGCCGCGAACACCTCGGCCAGCACGACACCGCCACCGACGGCCGTCCTCGGGTCCGGTTTGAGCACCACGGCGTTGCCCAGCGCGAGTGCCGGTGCGACGGACCGAATGGACAGGATCAGCGGCACGTTGAACGGAGCGATGACCCCGACGACGCCGACCGGTACCCGCTGGGCCCAACTGCGCCGGGGTAACTCGCTGGGCATCAGCTCACCGAAGGCGCGCGACGGCAGGCCGGCCGCCTCGTAACACTCCTGTGCCCCGAGGTGTGTCTCGAGTTCGGCCTTGCCGGGCACCGAGCCGGACTCGCGGATGATCCAGTCCTGGATCTCGGCCGCGTGCTCGGTGATGAGGTCACCCGCCCTGCGCAGCACCGCGGCTCGCTGGGTGTAGGGGAGGGCCACCCAGTCCCGCTGTGCCCGCTTGGCGGTCGCTGCTGCCTTCGTCACGTCGCCGGGGCTCGCCATGCCGATGCGACCCAGCTCAGCACCGGTGGCCGGGGCAACCACGGCGCGCTCGCCGGCCGTCCCGGGCACCCATCCACCCGAGTAGATCTTCCCGTGCCAGCGTTGCCGGTCCAGCCAGGTCACGTCACACTCCACTGTGTGCGTCGAGCCGTGTGCGGATAACGAACCAATGTGCTGGATGCGAACGTAAGGCCCGATGGTGTGGTCGTCAACACTCAATTGGCGAACCGTACGGCCGTCACGTTACGGTTGACCGGCTTTAGCTGTGACCCTACTGTGCAAGTGGGCGCGATATGTTCGGGATGCGAACAGGCGCTCGCCAAGCGAACACATCTGGACAAGGGGGAGCACGGCGTGCCACTCGCCACCTTCACCGGTCTCGACGACGCTGTCGCGGACCTCGTCCGCGACGGCGACACGGTCGCCCTGGAGGGGTTCACCCACCTCATCCCGTACGCGGCGGGCCACGAGATCATCCGGCAGGGCCGCACCGGCCTGACACTGGTCCGGATGACCCCGGACCTCATCTACGACCAGCTGATCGGCGCGGGCTGTGCGCGGAAGCTGGTCTTCTCCTGGGGCGGCAACCCCGGAGTCGGCTCGCTGCACCGGTTCCGCGACGCCGTGGAGCACGGCTGGCCGGTGCCGCTGGAACTGGAGGAGCACAGCCACGCGGGCATGGCCAACCGGTACGCGGCAGGCGCGTCCGGGCTGCCGTTCGCGGTACTGCGCGGCTACACCGGTACCGACCTGGTCGAGCACACGGCCAACATCAAGACGGTGACCTGCCCGTTCACCGGTGAGGTGCTCACCGCGGTGCCCGCACTGCGACCCGATGTGACGGTGATCCACGCACAGCAGGCTGACCGCAGGGGCAACGTCCGGATGTGGGGTATCACCGGCGTGCAGAAGGAGGCCGTGCTCGCGGCCAGGCGTTCGCTGGTCACCGTCGAGGAGGTCGTCGACGAGTTCGAGCCCAAGCCGGGCGCCGTCGTGCTCCCCAACTGGGTGATCAACCGGGTCGCCGTGGTGCCGGGCGGTTCACATCCGTCCTATGCGGACGGATACTCGATCAGGGACAACGAGTACTACCAGCGGTGGGACCCGATCAGCCGGGACCGGGCGACGTTCCAGGCCTGGCTGGCCAAGCACGTACTGGGAATCGGAGGCGAGTAGCCGGTGGCCGACTGGACCAGCGACGAGATGATGACCATCGCCGCCTCCCGCGAACTGCACGACGAGAAGGTGTGCTTCGTCGGCATCGGGCTGCCCTCGACGGCGGCCAACGTGGCCCGGCGCACCCACGCCCCGAACCTGGTGCTGGTCTACGAGTCCGGCTGCCTTGGCGCGAAACCGGACCACCTGCCACTGTCCATCGGGGACGGCATCCTCGCCGAGACCGCCGACTCCGTGGTGACCGTGCCGGAGATCTTCAACTACTGGCTGCAGCCCGGCCGAGTGGACGTCGGCTTCCTGGGTGCCGCCCAGCTCGACCGGTTCGCCAACATCAACACCACCCTCGTCGGCGGCGACTACGAACACCCGAAGGTCCGGCTGCCCGGCGCGGGCGGCGCACCGGAGATCGCCGCGTCCTGCCGTGAGGTCATCGTCGTGGTCCGGCAGAGCAGGCGGTCGTTCGTGGACCGACTCGACTTCATCACCAGCGTCGGCTACGGCACGGGCCCCGGCGACCGTGAGCGGCTGGGCCTGCGCGGGGCGGGTCCCAAGATGGTGATCACCGACCTGGGCGTGCTGGAGCCGGACCCGCAGACCTGTGAGTTCGTGCTGACCCGCCTGCACCCCGGTGCCACGGTCGAACAGGCCCGCGAGGCCACCGGCTGGCCGCTGCTCGTGCGTGACGACGTGGCCGTCACCGAACCGCCGAGCGCGACCGAACTGGACGTGCTCCGCACCCTGCAGAGCGCGCAGGGCGCGCGCCAGTCGATCGCCTGAAAGGAGTGGACGGATGGACCTGCCGCTGTTCGAACCCGCGGACGGGGTTCACCCGCCGGTGAGCTTCCCGGACTACCGGTCGAACGCGTTGCGCGCACCGAAACAACCGCTCGTGGTGCTGCCGCAGAACCTCACCGAGGTCACGGCACCCGTGTTCGGCCACGAGCGCATCGGTGCCACCGACGCCGACCTGACCAAGCAGTTCCCGGACGAACCGCAGGGCCAGCGGATCGTCGTGCACGGGCGGGTGCTGGAGAGCGACGGGCGGCCGGTGCCGGACACCCTGGTCGAGATCTGGCAGGCCAACGCGGCCGGACGGTACCGGCACGTGGTGGACAACTGGCCGGCCCCGCTGGACCCGAACTTCTCCGGCGCGGGCCGCGCGCTCACCGACGCAGAGGGCCGCTACACGTTCACCACCATCCAGCCCGGTGCGTACCCGTGGGGCAACCACGACAACGCATGGCGCCCGGCGCACATCCACTTCTCGGTGTTCGGCAGGGCATTCACCCAGCGCCTGGTCACCCAGATGTACTTCCCGGGCGACCCGCTGCTGCCCTACGACCCGATCTTCAACTCGATCCCCGACCCGAAGGGCCGCGAACGGCTGATCTCGACGTTCGACTGGTCGCGCACGGTGCCCAACTGGGCGCTCGGGTTCGAGTTCGACATCGTGCTGCGCGGCGAGCGCACCACGCCCTTCGAGTCGGCGGAGGACCACGATGACTGAGCTGACTCCGTCCCAGACCATCGGGCCGTTCCTGCACATCGGCCTGCCGTGGCCGGACGGTTCGTACGCGGTCGCCGATGGCACGCCGGGCTCGTTCACGATCACCGGCACGGTGATCGACGGCGCAGGCGCACCGCTGACCGACGCCCTTGTCGAGACATGGCAGTCCGGTGCGGACGGTCAGCGCGGTTTCGCCCGCTGTCCCACCGATGCCGATGGCGCGTACCGGGTCGTCACCGTGCGGCCGCCTGCCCAGCCCGGGCGCGACGGTGCCACCGAGGCCCCGCACCTGGACGTGGCCGTGTTCTCCCGCGGCCTGCTCAACCACCTCGTCACCCGGATCTACTTCCCGGACGTGGTGGAGAACGCCGCCGACCCGGTGCTCATCGCGCTCGACCCCGACCGGCGGGCCACTCTCATCGCCGCCGAGGCCGCGGGCGGCTACGTATTCGACATCCACCTGCAGGGCGACCGGGAGACGGTCTTCTTCGATGTCTGACGTGTTGGCCGGGATGTTCGGCAGCCGGCCGGACTGGCTCGCCGCGCTACTGGACGTCGAGGCCGCACTGGTCGCCGCGAAGGCGGCCACCGGCCGGATCCCGGCCGGCACGGCGACGCTCGTGCGCGAGCACTGCCTGCCCGGCGAGTTCGACGCCGCCGACATCGCCGAGCGCACCACCGCCCACGCGACCCCGGTCGTGCCGCTCGTCGAGGACCTGCGCGCGAAGCTGCCCGCCGAGGCAGCCGCCGTCGTGCACACTCCGGCCACCAGCCAGGATGTCATCGACTCGGCGCTGATGCTGCTCGCGGCCGCGACGATCGACGCGACCACGCCGGACCTCGACACGCTGCGCGGCGGCGTTGGCCGACCTCGTCGCCCGGCACCACGACACACCGCAGGCGGGCCGGACGCTGCTGGCCAGGGCGCTGCCGACCACGTTCGGCAGGCTCGCCGCCACCTGGCTGGCCGGCCTGACCGACGCCCGCGCTGTCCTGGACCGGGTGCGCGCGGGCCTGCCCGCGCAGCTGGGCGGCCCGGTCGGCGCGCTGGCCGACGACGAACTCGTCGCCGCGTTCGCCGCCGAGCTGGGGCTGGCCGTGCCGCGGTCGTGCTGGCACACCAACCGGATCCCGGTCGCCGAACTGGCGGCCGCGCTGGGCATGGTCGTCGGCGCGCTGGGCAAGATCGCCGGTGACGTGGTGCTGCTCGCGCAGGCCGAGATCGGCGAGGTCGGCGAGGGCTCGCCGGGTGGGTCGTCCGCGATGCCGGACAAGCGCAACAGCGCGCGGTCCGTGCAGATCCTGGCGTGCGCGCACCGCACACCTGGCCTCGTCGGCACCGTGTTCGCCGCACTGCCGCAGGAGTTGCAGCGCTCGGCCGGGCGGTGGCAGGCCGAATGGCAGACGATGGGGGACCTGCTGGCCCTCACCACGGCGGCCGCCGGGCACGGCCGGGTGCTGCTGACCGAGCTGAAAGTGGACACCGAACGGATGCGGGAAGTGTTGAGATGACGTCCTCCCTGGCGCTGCACCACGACGTGGCGGGCCGGCCCGACGGCCCGGCACTGGTGATCGGCTCGTCGCTGGGCACCACGTTCCACATGTGGGACCCGCAGTTCGACGCGCTGGCGCAGCGGTTCCGCGTGATCCGCTACGACCACCTCGGCCACGGCGTGTCCGCGGTGCCGCCGGGTCCGTACACGGTCCGGCAGCTCGCCGACAACGTGCTGTCCCTTGTGGACGAACTGGGCATCGACCGGTTCCACTACCTGGGTCTGTCGCTGGGTGGGATGGTCGGCATGGAGATCGCGTCCCGGGTGCCCGAACGCGTCGACCGGCTCGCGCTGGTGTGCACCTCGGCCTACCTGCCGCCCGCGTCCGGCTGGCGGGACCGCGCGGCGACCGTGCGCGAGCACGGCACGGCGTCGATCAGCGAGGGAGCGATCGGCCGCTGGTTCACTCCCGCGTTCACCGGCACCGAGCCCTACACGGCGATGCTCGCCGCCACGCCCGACGAGGGTTACGCGGCCTGCTGCGAGGCCATCGCGGCGATGGACCTGCGGTCCGTCATCGGCAAGATCACGGCGGCCACCATGGTCATCGTGGGCGACGCCGACCCGGCCACGCCGCCCGACCACGGCAGGCTCATCGCGGCCACGGTCCGCGGCGCCCGGTTCGAGCAGGTGGCCGCGGCGCACCTGGCCAACGTGGAACGGCCCGCCGACGTGACGGCTCTGCTGCTCGACCATCTGGGAGGTACCCCGTGACCGACCCCTACGCGGAGGGCATGGTGGTGCGGCGCCAGGTACTCGGCGACGAGCACGTCGACCGGGCCACCGCGGGCGCCACCGAGCTCACCGCCGACTTCCAGGAGTTCATCACCCGCTACGCCTGGGGTGGCCTGTGGTCGCGGCCGGGCATGGAGCGGCGCGTGCGCAGCTGTGTCACGCTGGCGCTGCTGGCGGCGCTCGGCCACCACGACGAACTGGCCATGCACGTGCGCGCCGCGCTGCGCGTCGGTGTCAGCAAGGAGGAGATCCGCGAGGTGCTGATGCACGTCGCGGTGTACGCGGGCGTGCCCGCGGCGAACACGGCGTTCAAGATCGCGCAGCGCACGCTCGACGCAAGTGACGACTGACATGACCGGCGGCGCCGAGGTCGCTCCGCGCAACGGCGAGTTCGTCCAGTCGCTGGACCGGGGGCTCGCGGTGATCCGCGCGTTCGACGCCGAGCACCCCGAGCTGACACTGTCCGAGGTGGCCAGGCAGACCGGCCTGACCAGGGCGGCCGCCCGCCGCTTCCTGCGCACTCTGGTGGAGATCGGCTACATGCGCACCGAGGGCGGCAAGTTCGCGCTGCGGCCCAAGGTGCTGGAGCTGGGCTACGCCTACCTGTCCAGCCTGTCGCTGCCGGAACTGGCGTTGCCGCACATGGAACAGCTCGTCGGGCACGTCCACGAGTCGTCGTCGATGTGCGTGCTGGACGGCGACGAGGTCGTCTACGTCGCGCGGGTGCCGACCAAGCGGATCATGGCCGTGGTGATCGCCGTCGGCACCCGCTTCCCGGCCTACGCCACGTCGATGGGTCGCGTGCTGCTGGCGGCCCGGTCCGACGACTGGCTGGACGGCTTCCTCGCGTCCGCCGAACTGCGCCCGCTCACCCCGCACACCACCACGGACGTGCGCGAACTGCGCGCGGAGCTGGTGCGCGTGCGGGAACGCGGCTGGGCGATGGTCGACCAGGAACTGGAGGAGGGCCTGCGCTCGGTCGCGGCGCCGATCCACGACAGCGCCGGCCGCGTGGTGGCCGCCTTGAACGTGGCGGTCAACGCCTCGCGGCGAGCTGTCGACGAGGTCGTCGCCGAGGTCGTGCCGCTGTTGCTGGACACGGCGCGGCAGATCAGCCGGGACGTCGCCGGCATGAAGGGCGCCTGACGGCCGCCACGACGGTGAGGTCTTGACCGGGGCAGCTCGACGGTGACGGCACCGGGGCCGGATCGGGGTGCCCGCACCGGCACACCCGGGGGTGTTGCGGCTGGTCAACGGTGCCGGCGGTGGTCCTGGTCGCGGCCGTGGCCCCGCTCGCGATCTGCCGCTGTGGCGGCGGCCGGCGGCCCGGCAGCGCTGGTGGTGCTGTGCTCGGTCGTGGCTGTCGGCCGCGCGTGCACGCGCTCACCGACATCGTGCGGCGCGTGCTCAGTTCGGGAGGACCCACCTGGGGCGATCTGGCGGGCCGGGCGCGCTGCTGGTGGCCGGACAGCGCGATCGTCGCGACGGCGGTGCCGGTCGCCGACCGGTGTGCTGTCTGTCGACCGGTGTGCTGTCCACCGACCGGCGTGTCCGGCTGGGCGGTCGTGTGGTGATCAGGGCCGCAGCAGCACCTTGACCACGGTTTCCCGCGCCTGCTCCAGCACGCGGAACGCCTCGGCCACGTCGGCCAGCGGGATCTCGTGTGTCACCAGCAGTTCCGGCCGCAGCACGCCGGCCGCGAACGCGCGTACCGCGTGCTGCCAGGCGTTCGAGGACGCGCCGAAGACGCTGTGCACGGTCAGCTCGGACAGCACGATGTCGGCGGCCGTGGGCGGCTGGTCGTCGGTGGCCGGTAGCCCGGTCAACACGACGCGACCGCCGCGCCGGGCCAGCCGCATCGCCAGCCGGGCCGTTCCGGGCGCGCCCGCTGCCTCGATGACCGCGTCGAACCGGCCCGTCAGCGCGGTCGCCTGGTCCGGCGTGACCAGGGCCGTCGCACCGCACTCGGCGGCCAGCGGGAACCGGGACGGCCGCGGATGCACGACGATCAGCTCGGCGGGCCGCGCCGCGGCGAGTAGTTGGACGGCCAGCAGGCCCAGCGTGCCCGCGCCGACGACCGCCACCCGCTCGCCGGGCACGGTGGCGGCACGCAGACAGGCGGACGCGACACACGCGGCCGGTTCGAGCACGGCTGCCGCGCGCAGATCGGCGTCGGCGGGCAGCACGTGCAGCAGGCGGGCAGGCAGCGTGAGGTAGTCGGCCCAGGCGCCGGCCTCGGTGAAACCGGTCTCCCGGTAGCCGTCCGAGCACAGGTTCGTCTCGCCGCGCCGGCAGGCCGGACACCGCAGGCACGACCGGAACCCCTCGCCGACGACCTTGCGGCCGAGCAGCGCCGCGTCCTCACCCGGCCCGACCTCGACCACCGTGCCGGACCACTCGTGACCGGGCACGACGGGATAGCGCACGTACTCGGCGGGCCGGTGCCCGGCGAGCATTTCCCGGTCCGACCCGCAGATCCCGGCCCACGCCACCCGCACCAGTGCCTCGCCCACGCCCGGCGCTCGTGGCTCGCCGGCCACGACGGCAAGGTCGTGCGGCGCCGCGATGAGTACGGCCCGGGTCATCGCCGCTCCTTCGACCTGGGTGGCCACCAATTGATCCGCGTCACCAGCCAATAGCCTGTCCTGCCAGGACGCAAGTCGGTTCCCTGTCGCGTCCCTCACTGCCGAGGTGTCGAGTGGACACGGCCAGAGCCCAGCTCCGGCTCGCCGCGACCACCGGCGACGCGGCACTCGCGACCGCCGCCGCGGCAGGCTTCGGGGCCACGAATCCGCGCAGGTGGATCCCTGCGCCGAGGCAGGCGTCAGGTGTCGCGCCGGATGGCGTCCATCGTGGTGTCGAGCAGGCGTTTCGTGGCCCGTTCCGCGGCGAGCGGTTTGCGGCCGCGAACCGCCGTGAGCACGGAGCGGTGCAGCGGCAGCGTGGTGCTGACCCCGTCGGGCAGGTGCGACGTCGCCTCCAGCGCGTGGTGCAGTCCGGCCTCCAGCAGCCTGCCCAGCTGCTCGATCAGCTGGTTGCCGCTGCCGCGCAGGATGGTCAGATGGAACGTGAGATCGGCCTCGACGAAGGCGGTCTCGTCCGCGGGCAGGTTGTCGGCGTGTGTCGCCATGCCCAGGTAAGCGGCCTCCAGGTCGGCGATCTGCTGCTCGTCCGCGCGCTCGGCAGCCAGCCGCGCGGCCGCCGGCTCGACCATCTGACGCAGCTCCATCAGGTCGTTGAGGAACGCGAGATCGGCCGACTGGCCGTGCCAGTCGATGACGTCGCGGTCCATCAGGTTCCACTCGGGCCGCGACAGCACCCGCGTGCCCAGCCGGGGCCGCGGTTCGACGAGTCCCTTCGCGGCCAGCGCCTTGATGGCCTCGCGCACGCCACCGCGACTCACCGCCAGGCGTGCCGCGAGGTCCGCCTCGTTGGGCAGCCGGCTGCCGGCCGCGAACTCGCCGGACACGATTCGCAGACCGAGCCACTCGACGACCCGGCCGTGCATGGTCCTGTGCTCGCCCAGCGGGCCGGGCTTCGGCCGCGTCATGGCGCAATCATCGAATGATTGATCGATAGTGTCAACGCGCGTACGCTGCCCAGCTGTTGGCGGGACACGTCGGGAGCCTGCATGAAGATCACCGGAGTCAGGACACACGTCCTGGGCACGCCGTGGCGCAACCTCACGATCGTCGAGGTCGAGACCGACGAGGGGATCACCGGCCTGGGTGAGGTGCGCATGCTCCAGCACACCGACGCATTGCTCGGCTTCCTGGCCGAGGCGTTGCCGAACCATGTCATCGGCTTCGATCCTTTCGACATCGAGGGCCTTGTCTACCGGATGACCCGGCACGACTATGCCCGTCCTGGTGAGATTGCCATGTCCGCCTTGGCAGTGCTTGAGATCGCCTGTTGGGACATCAAGGGCAAAGCGCTCGGACTACCCGTGCACAAGCTGCTCGGCGGGCCCGTGCGCGACCGGATCAAGGCCTATGCCAACGGCTGGTACCAGGTGGAGCGCACCCCGGAGGAGTTCCACGCGGCCGCGCGGCGCGTACTCGACCGTGGCTACCGGGCGCTGAAGCTCGACCCGTTCGGCGCTGGTGCGTTCGAACTGGACAGTGAGCAGCTCGCGCTGTCACTGTCGCTGGTCGAAGCCGTCCGCGACGCTGTCGGGCCGGACGTCGAGCTGCTCATCGAGATGCACGGGCGGTTCAGCGCGTCGACCGCGATCCGGATCGCGCGGCGGCTCGAACCGCTGCGGCCCGCCTGGATCGAGGAGCCGGTGCCGCCGGAGAACCTCAAGGCACTGGCGAAGGTCGCGGCGCAGACCGAGATCCCGATCGCCACCGGCGAGCGGATGCACACCCGCTACGACTACCGCGAGCTGTTCGAGTTGCAGTGCGCGGACATCCTGCAGACCGACATCACGCACTCCGGCGGGCTGCTGGAGGCGAAGAAACTGGCGGGTACCGCGGAGACGCACTACCTGCTGATGGCCCCACACAACGTCGGTGGCCCGATCTCCACGGCCGCGAACCTGCACCTCGCGGCGACCACGGTCAACTTCAAGATCCAGGAACACTTCAACGATTTCGCCGACACGTTCGTGAAGGACTGCGAGCCGGGAGTGCCCGAGGTGGTGGACGGGTACTTCCCGCTGCCGGACGCGCCCGGTCTGGGAGTGTCGCTCGACTACGCGGAACTGGCCCGCCATCCGCGGCGGACCGTCAGCTTCAACCTGTTCGAGGAAGGCTGGGAGCGGCGCCAGGCCGAGCGCACGGCCTGACCGCATGTGTTGTCGCACGCCATCTCCCGGTGGCGTGCTGTTGACGCGCGTTCACTGTGAACGTGTCGTTTCGTCGTAATGAAGCCGATATTTCCCAGGCCCTTGACGGTATGAACGAATCATCTGATGATTCACGTCACATGACGGGACGGTGGTGAAGGCACATGACGGGTCAGCAGCCAGACGACGCAGCCTCGAACGAGCCGAGGTCGGTCTCTCGGCGCAACACGTTCAAACTGCTCGGCGCTGGTGGTGGTGTCGCGGCGGCGAGCATGCTCCTGGCCGCGTGCAACGGAGCGCAGTCCTCGGCCAGCGGCACCGGCGGGGTCGGCAGTTTTCCCAGTACACCCAAGTGGAAGTTCGTCTTCGTCAACCACGTGACGACGAACTCGTTCTTCGTCCCGACACGGAACGGCCTCGCTGACGCGGCCGCGATGCTCGATGTCGCGACACCGCAGTGGACCGGCTCGGAGACCGGTGACGTCTCGGAGATGGTCAGCGCGTTCGACTCCGCGATCAGCGGCGGCGCCGACGGTATCGCCATCGCCCTGACGGATTCCTCGGCGTTCGTCGGCCCCACCAAGCAGGCGTTCAGCAAGGGCATTCCGGTCATCGCATACAACGCGACAGCCCCCGGCAACTTCCCGCTGACCTACGTCGGACAGGACCTCTTCCAGTCCGGAGTCCTGATGGGGCAACGGATCGCACAGGACGTCAAGTCCGGCCAGATCCTGGTGGGCATCTCCCAGCCAGGTGGCAACAACGTGCAGCCCAGGCTCGACGGGCTGACGTCCGCGCTGAAGCAGGCCGCGCCCGGCGTCCAGGTCACGTCGATCAACACCGGTGCCGCCCAGGCGGGCGAGTTGAACGCGATGACCGCCGCCTACGACGGACACAAGGGCGCCAAGGGCCTCTACGCGGTCGACGCGGGCAGCACCGCCTCCATCGCGCAGCTGATCGCCAGCCGCAACCTGCAGGGCCAGATCCACGCGGGCGGCTTCGACACGTTGAGCGACACCATCAACGGCGTCAAGTCCGGCGCGCTGGACTTCACCATCGACCAGTCCGCGTACCTGCAGGGCTTCCTGCCGGTGCTGTACCTCTACATGTACCGGCTGACCGGCACGCTGGTCACACCGCCGTCCACGGACACCGGTCTGACGTTCGTGACGAAGTCCAACGCGGGCCTCTACGCATCGGCCAACAGCAGGGTCGAGGGCGGGAACAGCAGCAAGCTGATCAACATGCCCGGCACGCTCCCGCTGCCGCCCGCGTCGACGGTCACGCTGTAGCGGATGTCGGACACGCGGGGAGCACGCATGGCGGACGCGACCGTCACGCGGCCGGCGAACCGGCCCACCGGCTCGCTGGGCGCGTTGCGCGGCCTGGTCCGGTTGCGGGAACTGAGCATCCTGGTGGTCCTGATCGCAGTGGCCATCTACTTCAGCGTCTCGACATCCGGCTTCAACAGCACGGAGAACTACCACACCATCGTGCAGTTCTTCGCGCCGTGGGCGATCGTCGGTGTCGGCGAGGTGATGCTGCTGATCAGCGGCGAGATCGACCTGTCGGCCGGTTTCGTGTTCACGCTGTCGCCGTTCCTGCTGGTCGTGTTCGCCAACAACGGGGTGCCGCTGTTGCTGGCCATCGTGCTGTCGATCGTGATCTGCGCGTGCATCGGCTTCGTGAACGGCTTCATCCGCACCAGGTTCAACCTGCCGTCGTTCATCGTCACGCTCGGCATGTCGTTCCTGATCGAGGGCATCTCGCTGTTGGTGTCCAACGGTTCGCCGGTCGCCGCCCCCAGCGAGGGCGTGGTCGTGCAGATCTTCGGCAAGGCGCGGTGGGCCGAGCTGATCTGGGTGCTGGCCATCGTCATCCTGATGCAGGCCGTGCTGTCCGCGACGCGGTTCGGCATCTACACGCAGGCGGCGGGCAGCAACCCGATCGGGGCCGCGGAGTCGGGGATCAGGACCAACCGGATCAAGATCGTCAACTTCATGACATGCAGTGTGCTGGCCGGCATCGGCGGCATCGTGGATGGCCTGCGGGTCGGCTCGTTCGACCCCACGAACGGTGGCGCGAACACGATGTTCCTCGCGGTCGCGTCCGCCGTCATCGGTGGCACGGCACTGCTGGGCGGCTCGGGCACGGTCGTCGGCGCGTTGTTCGGTGCTGCGCTGCTGGGCATCGTCTACGACGGCTTCAACCTGGCGGGCGTCAGCGCGAACGCGTTCGACGTGGTGCTGGGGATCGCGATCCTGGTGGCCATGCTGCTCAACGTCTACCTGTCCATCCTGCGAAGGAGAGCGAGCAGATGACGGACGAGGTGATCAGGGCCGAGCACGTCAGCAAGCGGTTCGGCGCGGTCCAGGCCCTGACCGACATCAACCTGCACGTCGACAAGGGCGAGATCCTGGGCCTGATCGGCGACAACGGTGCGGGCAAGTCCACGCTGCTGAAGATCCTCACCGGCTACCACCAGCCCGACGGCGGTCGCCTGCTGTTCGAGGGCAACCAGGTCGACTTCAAGTCGGTCGTGCACGCGAGGTCGATGGGCGTGGAGACGGTGTTCCAGGACCTCGCGCTGATCAACGACCTCCCGGTGTACCTGAACCTGCACCTCAACAAGGAAGTCGTCGGCAAGCCCGTGCCGTTCCTGCGCAGGGGCGAGATGAAACGCCGGGCCAGGGAGGCGCTGGACTCGATCGGTATCGACATCCCGTCGGTCACCACCGAGGTCGGCCAGCTCTCCGGTGGCCAGCGGCAGGCCATCGCGGTGGCCCGGTCGGTGTACGCAGGGGACGCGAAACTGTTGCTGCTGGACGAACCGCTCGCCGCGATGGGCGCCAAGGAAGGCGGCCTGATCCTGCGGCTGCTGGCGCAGCTCAAACAACGTGGCGACCTGGCGATCATCCTGATCGCGCACAACTACAGCCAGGTCGTCGACGTGTGTGACCGCGTGAACCTGTTGCAGCACGGTGAGATCACGTTCGACAAGCCGTCGAAGGACACGTCCGTCGCCGAACTGCTGGAGCTGGTGCACGCCGAGTACCGCATCGACGTCTCGTGACGGAGCGGGTGCCGGCGGGTCTCCCCGCCGGCACCCGCTTTTCCGTTTCGCGGCCGGTGTTGCGGCTCACCGGGCCCGGGGCCCCTCGTTCGCTGTTGTGGCACCCCGGACCTTCGAGGGTCGGCACGGCGGGCAGTGCCGCGTCCGGGGCGCCTTCGGCGTCGCTTCGCTGCACCCTCGACCCGGCACGGCCCTGCGCGCCACTGGCTTCGTGTCACAGGGTGGTGTGGGTCACCTTGTCTTGTCGCCTTGCCGGGTGGCGTGGCTGGGTTGCCGGGCCGGTCGTGCGGTGGGTTGGGCCGGCTGGCGGCTGGCTGTTCCCGGTCCGTGCCTCAGAGTCCGGCCATCAGGTCCGTCTCGGTGATGCCGGGGCCCTGGCCCGCGCGGATGAACCACTCGGTGCCGAAGGCGTAGCCGAATGCCTCGTCGGGCAGGCTCAGGAAGAAGGACTGCTCGCTGATCTGGCTGGGGTGGGCGCGCATCGCGGCGCGCTTGGCGTCCAGGTACCCGGTGACGTCCACCTCTGCCGTGATCTCCGCCTCCGGCTTGCCGAACGGTGAGTTCTCGTCCAGTTCCGGCAGGTCGACCACCGTCGTGTTGTCCACCTGGGACATCATCGCCCGGCCGCGGATCATGTGGTCGCGGTTCATCGTGTTCTGGAAGACCCTCGGCGTCCCGGCCAGTTCGCCCGCGCGCATGCCGACGCGGTGCACCTGGATGTGATCAGGGTGACCGTAGCCGCCGTTGTCGTCGTAGCAGGTCAGTACGTCGGCGTTCTCCTCGCGCAGGATCGCGGCCAGCTTCTGTGCCGCCTCCTCGACGTCGGCCTGCCAGAACGCACCGGGGACGTCGTTCTCCGGCGTGCCCATCATCCCGGAGTCGACGTAGCCGAGGAACTCGACGCGGGCCGCGCCGAGGATCTTCGCCGACGCGTTCGTCTCGATCACCCGCCGCTCCCACAGCGGTTCGTCGTCGGCCAGGAAGCCATCGGGCACCTCGCCGTTCTCGCCCCGCGTCGCCACGACCAGCACCACCCGGTGCCCCTCGTCGGCCGCCTTCCGCATCACGCCGCCGCAGGCGATGCACTCGTCGTCGGGATGGGCATGAAAGGACACCAGAGTCGCCATACCCCCAACCTAGCCGAGTGTGAGCCGGGAAACATCGAACACCGAAAGGATCGGTTACCGATATAATCGGGTCATGAGCTGGCCGGCCGTGTTGTCGCGCGAGCCGGCACGGCCCCGTCGGATCGCCACTGCCTCGTGGGCACCCGCGCTGGTCGTGGGCACTGTGTGCATCGGTGCGTTCATGGGCCAGCTGGACGCGAGCATCGTGTCGCTCGCCCTGCCCGCCATCGGGCACGATCTGCACGCCGACACCGCACAGACGGAGTGGGTCGCGTTGTGCTACCTGCTCACGCTGGTCAGCCTCGTCGCCCCGATCGGCAGGCTCGCCGACACCGTCGGCCGCAAGCTGCTCTACACCTACGGGTTCGGCGTGTTCGCGCTCGCATCGCTGGCCTGCGGGCTCGCCCCGAACCTCGTCGTGCTGGACGTCTGCCGCGTGGTGCAGGCCGTCGGGGCCGCGATGTTGCAGGCCAACAGCGTCGCGCTGATCTCCGTCGCCGTGCCGCGCCGGATGCTCGGCAGGGCCGTCGGCATCCAGGGGGCAGCGCAGGCGGTCGGGCTCGCGCTCGGTCCGGCCGCCGGCGGCTTGCTGCTGCAACTGGGCAGTTGGCGGCTGCTGTTCCTGCTGTCCGTCCCCGCGGGCCTGATCGGCGTGGCCACCGGCTGGTTCTTCCTGCCACGCAGCCGGGAACTCGCCGCGCGCAAGCCGGTCGACTGGTTCGGGCTGGCACTGTTCGTGCCGTCGATCGCGCTGCTGATGCTGGCGCTGTCCTTGGCCACGAAGGCGCAGCCCGCGCTGTTGCTGGCCGGGCTGGTCGCGCTCGCGGTGGCGTTCGGCGTGTTGTTCGTCCGGCACGCCCGCCGGGTGAGTGCACCGCTGCTGGACCTGAACCTGTTCCGCCGCAGGCCGTTCCGGGCCGGGCTGGCCAGCGGCCTGCTCTCCTACACGGCCATGTTCGGGCTGCTGTTCACCGCGCCGCTCGTGCTGGGCGGCGGCTACCACCTCACCACGGGCCGGGCCGGTCTGGTGCTGACACTGCTGCCGGTCGCGCTCGGCGTGACGGCGCCGTTCGGGGGACGCCTGGCCGACCGGCTCGGTGCCCGCGTGGTCACCGTGACCGGCATGGCGGTGGCCGCCGCGGGTCTGGCCGGGATCGCGGCCGGCCGGCCGGGGCTCGGCCTGTTCGCGGTGTTCCTGGTGGTCACCGGCGTCGGGCTCGGCCTGTTCACGCCCGCCAACAACGCTGCCGTGATGGCGTCGGCCCCGCGCTGTGACTCCGGTTCGGCCGCGGGCATCCTGAATATGACCCGCGGCCTGGGCACCGCCCTCGGCATCGCCGCCGCCACGCTCGTCTACAGCGCCGGCGGCAGCGCGGCGGTGGGCTGGTTCCTCGCCGGGCTCACCGTGCTCGGCGCGGTCCTGGCCGCCGGGTCAGGCGATCACGTGGCCGATCAGGTACACGAGTAGCGCGGCCACCCCGCCGACCAGCAACTGCCTGCCACCGGCCTTGACGGCACCACGGCCGTTGAGCACACCGATCACCGCGCCGACACCGAACAACGCGAGCGCGGCAAGGCCGATCGCCGTCGCCAGCGCGGCGACACCCGAGCCGATCAGGTACGGCAGCACGACCACCACGGCACCGAGCGCGAAGGCCAGCAGGCTGGACAGCGCCGCGGACCAGGGCGAACCCAGCTCGTCCGGGTCGAGCCCGAGTTCCTCGCGGGCCATCGTGTCCAGCGCGATCTCGCTGTCCTTCATGATCGTCTTGGCGATCTTCCCGGCCTCCTCCGCATCCAGCCCCTTGGCCCGGTAGATCAGGGCCAGCTCCTCGGCCTCGGCCTCCGGATCGTCCCGCAGTTCCTCGGCCTCCACGGAGATCTCCCGCTCGTAGGCCTCACGCTGGCTGCGCATCGAGATGTACTCGCCCGCCGCCATCGAGAAGGCGCCCGCGAGCAACCCGGCGACACCGGCGAACAGGATCGTGCCCGCCGCCGCACCGGACCCGGCGAAGCCCATCACCAGCGAGGTGTTCGACACCAGCCCGTCGTTCACGCCGAACACGGCGGCGCGCAACGCACCCGACCGGTCGCCGCGATGCCAGCGCTCGCGCTTCATGATGCCGCGCGGGCCGTCCTCGGCCGGGCCACGCAGCCGCGTCAGCACCCGGGCATGCGAGCGCTCGTCGATCGCCATGTCGCGGGTGGCGTCGGGATCGCCGCCGTAGAGACCCGCGTCGGCGTGCTCGGCGCGTTCCACCAGCGGGAGGACGGCGTCCACCGAGAAGTGCCGGGCCACCCAGGACAGCACGCGCGTGCGCAGGTCCGGCCGGGCCTGGTCGGGCACGCGCTCACCGAGGGCGGCGAGCTTTGCCGCCCAGTGCGCCGCGTGCTTGTCCTCGACCGCGGCCAGTTGCTCGAACACCTCGCGGCGCTCGCCGTGGGCACCGGCGGCCAGCCCGCGATACAGCGTGGCGCTGCGTTGCTCCGCCGTCAGCATGTCCCGGAATCGGCCCGCCTCACTCATCCGGGCCACCTCCCCTCGCGCACTGGGCGCACACCCCGCGAAAGATCACCTGGGCCTCCTCGACCTCGCCGAACCCGTCGCCAGGGGACAGGCAGGGCGCCTCGCCCACGACACACGGCACGTCCGCGATGCCACCGCACCGGCGGCACACGAAGTGGTGGTGCCAGTGATCGGCGATCTCGTAGACGACCGCACCCGGCCCGACGTCGGCGCGCAGCACGATCCCGGCGCCGGCCATCGCGGCGAGCGCGTTGTAGACGCTGGTCCTGGGCAGCGCGACGGGCAGTCGCGCGTGCACCTCGTCGGCCGTGCGGTGGCCGCCGAGCTGCCGCAATGTCTCGGCGACCTCGATCCGCGGCCGCGTCGCCCGCAGCCCCGCCTCGCGGAGCCGATCAGCCACTGTCATTTGTACAGTGTACAACTTGGCCCTCACCGAGCCGCGGTGGATCGACCACGCCCTGGACGGCTACGCCGTCCGCTGGCCACCGGACGTGACCTTCGCCCCCGACGGCTCAAGCTGCGCACTCGACGGCCCAGGCTGGGCAGCGACGATCCGGTTCGACCAGCTGGGCCCGGTGGCGGCCAGCAACAGCACGCTGTCCCGATCACCGGGCCGACCGATCGACGCGGGGCGAATCGCGGGCGCAGGCGTGCGCGGTTTCGGTGACGCCTGACTCACTGGCGTGTCCGGCAACCCTCACCGGGTGATTCCGGCCCCACGCGGACACCTGCGGCGTTGTCGTCGGCCCAGGTACAACAGCGGTACCTGGGCCTCCTCCGTCGTGCGATGCGCCCACCTGGCACCGGAATTCCACCGGCATGGTTACCGGACACGCCACTAGCCGATCTCGTGGACCAGCTCGATCGCCCGGCCGAGTGTGGTCAGCCGGGCGTCGAGCGTGTCGCCGGCGGGGTACAGCCGCACGGTGTCCACACCGGCGGATCGCCAGGTGCGCAATCGTTCGCGGACCATCGGTTCGGTGCCGATCAACGTCGTCGCCAGCACCATCTCGTCGGTCACCAGGGTGGCCGCTCCGTCCCGATCCCCGGCCTGCCAGCGCTCACGGACCAGCCCGGCCACCTCGGTCCAGCCCTGGCGGCTGTACGCGTCGTGGTAGAAGTTCGTGCTCGCCGAGCCCATCCCGCCGAGGCTGAACGCCAGTCCCCGCCTGCGCTCGGCCACCATCCGGCGCAGCTCGTCCTCGTCCCGCGCGAACGCGACCTCGGCGCCCTGGCACACGTCCAGCTCGCCCAGCGTCCGGCCGGCGCCGGCCGCACCCTCACGCAGGTAACGGAAGTAGGCGTCCGCGCCCTCGGGCACGAAGCTCGTGCCCAGCCAGCCGTCCGCCGTCTCGCCCGTCAGCCGCAGCATGTTCGGCGCGAGCGCGGCGAGGTAGACCGGGATGTGCTCGTTGGGGGCCATGCTCAACCGCATCGGCTTGCCATCGCCACCGGGCAGTGGCACCTGGATCAGCTCGCCCTGGTGGTCGACCTTCTCCCCGGCGAACACCTGCCGGATCACCGCGAGCGTCTCGCGCATCCGCGTCACCGGCTTCGCGAACGGCACCCCGTGCAGGCCCTCGATCACCTGCGGCCCTGAGTTGCCCAGCCCCAGCAGGAACCGGCCCTCGCTCAACTCGGCCAGTGTCAGCGCGGTCATCGCGATCGCCGTGGGGGTCCGCGTGCCGACCTGCAGCACGCCCGAGCCCAGCAGCATCCGCTCGGTCCGGGCGGCCAGGTAACCCAGCGGCGACGGAGCATCCGAGCCCCACGCCTCGGCCACCCAGCAGACGTCCAGCCCCAACCGCTCGGCCTCGACCACGAAGTCCATCGTGCCGCGCCAGTCGCGCGCCGGCTCGACAGTGGTCGCGGTGCGCATCAGGCCTCCGAGATTTCCTTGATGCGGGCCAGGTTCGCGGTCATCCCCGCGCGGAACTCGGCCAGCCGCCGCGCCACGATCCGCTCCTCCTTCGCGGGCATCCGGTCGATCGCGAAACTCAGTCCGGACCGCGCGGGCCCCATCTGTGCCCACTGCGTGAGGACCGTGCCCGCGCCCCGCGGCCGCAGCAGGAACCGCCACACCGAGGACGGCTGGTCGACGTCGGTCACCGCCCAGCCGAACACCCGCGGCCGGTCGCAGTCGATCACGATGGACGTGGTCTCCCAGTCGCCGAACGCCTGGTGGTGGTTGCGGCCGAGGAACCGGGCTCCGAGGCACGGTCCGGCCGCGTCGTCGGCCCACGACACGCTGGTCACCTCGGAGCTGAGCTCGGCGATCAGGTGGATGTCGCTGACGAGATCCCAGACGCGGTCCGGTGGGGCGTCGACGTGGAGTTCCACGTCGATCGTCGGGGTGTCGGCATAGCGCATGACCAGTAGGGTCGCGTAATCGGACCGACCAGTCAACGACGCCGGGCGCGCTGCCGCAGCAGTACCTCGAACCCGTCGAGCAGGCTGCGCAGGCCGAACTCGAACAGCGTGTCCAGGTCGAAGTCGTACTCCTGCTCGACGATCCGCCCGAACGCCGGATACCTGCCCGACGCGAGCAGTGCGCGCATGTCGGGCTCCTGGGTCTGCAGCCACTCGTCCGCGGTCAGCCCGGTGTCCTGCTCGGCCTGCGACTCGGAGTGCAGGTTCATCGCCGTGCTGCGCACATGCCCGAACAGCGTGAGGTGGAACGACATCATGGTGTCGACGTCCAGGCCCAGCGCGCTCAGTGGGCCGAGCGTCCATTCCACGTAGTCGAGCAGGTTCGGCAGCAGCTGCGGCCGGGTCATCGACAGCAGCTCGGCCGCCCAGGGATGGGCGCGGAACGTCCGCCACATCAGCCTGCCCGCGAACTCGATCGACGACCGCCAGTGCGCGGGCCGTTGCTCCGGGAACGGTGTCTCGCCGAACACGGCGTCCACCATCAGCAGCGTCAGTTCCTCCTTGCCGGGCACGTGCCGGTACAGCGACATCGTGGCGACATGCAGGCTCGTGGCGACCCGGCGCATGGACAGCGCGCCGATGCCCTCCGTGTCCGCGATCGCGATCGCCGCGCGCACGATCCGGGTGCGGTTCAGTTCGCGCTCCCTCGGCCCCGCTGAGGTAGTGCGCTTCGGTAGTGCACCTGTCGATCGCACCACTGTGCCCGCGCCCGGCCTCGTCTCGACGAGCCCGGACTCGCGCAGCGCGGCGATGGCCTTCGTCGCGGTGGCCATCGCCACTCCCCAGCGGCGGGTGATCTCCCTGGTCGACGGCACTCGATCGCCCGGTCGCAGCTCGCCCGCCGCGATCCGGTCACCAATCTCGCTCGCGATCCGGCGGTAGGGCGCCGCTGTGTCCACGAGGCCTCCAACGTACTAGTGCACTGGCCGTTCTGCTTGCACTGTACGCCCTGCTCGATACGGTGTACGCAATGACCGAAGAAACAGGGGAGGACAGCATGCGCAACGGCACCGTGTTGATCTCGGGGGCTGGGATCGCCGGACCCGCGCTCGCCTACTGGCTGCGCCGCTACGGCTGCACGCCGACCGTGGTCGAACGAGCGCCGGGCCCGCGCCGCGGCGGCCAGGCCGTCGACATCCGGGGCACCGCGAGGGACGTGGTGAGCCGGATGGGGATCATGGACGAGATCCGCGCGCACCACACCGGCACGCACGGCCTCGCGTACGTGAACGCGGACAACAAGCGGCTGGCCGTGATGCGCGGCGACGACTTCGGTCACTCCGGCGGCATCATCGCGGAGATCGAGATCCTGCGCGGCGATCTGGTGAGCATCCTGCACGACGCCACCGACGGCGTGGAGTACGTGTACGGGGACATGATCACCGGTCTGGACGAGCACGCCGACGGCGTCGACGTCACGTTCGCCCAGGCGCCGCCGCGGCGGTTCGACATCGTGGTCGGCGCGGACGGGCTGCGGTCCGGGGTGCGGGCGTTGGCGTTCGGCGATGACGCCGACCTGGTCCACGATCTCGGCTACTACTCGGCGTACTTCACCGCGCACACCGATCTCGCCCTGGACGGCTGGGAACTGATGTACAGCCTCCCGGCGGGCAACGGCGTCGGTGGGCGACTGGCGATGCTCTATCCACTCGGGACGGACGGCGAGGTCAGGGCGATGTTCGCGTTCGCGTCACCGGAGCTGAGCTACGACCGTCGGGACATGGCCGCGCAGCAGGCGTTGCTGGCCGAGGTGTTCGACGGCGTCGGCTGGGAGGTGCCGAGCATGCTGCGCCAGCTGCCGGCCACCGACGACCTCTACTTCGCCAGGGTGGGCGCGGTGCGGCCGGACCGGTTCGCCACCGGCCGCGCGGTGCTGCTGGGTGACTCCGCGTTCGGCGGGTCGATCGGCATGGGTACCTCGATGGCACTGGTCGGCGCCTACGTGCTGGCGGGCGAACTGGCCGCGGCGGGCGGCGACCACGTGGTCGCGTTCGAGGCGTACGAGCGGGAGATGCGCGACTACGTGGCCGCCGGCCAGCAGCGGCCGCCGGGCGGCGTCAGCGGCTTCCTGCCCAGGACCCGGGCCGGGATCTGGGCCCGCAACCAGGTGATGCGCGTACTGCCGCACCTGCCCGGCAAGGAGAAGATCATGGGCGGCATCGACGATGCCGCGAGCATGATCACGCTGAAGGACCACGGACCGGCTGTTAGCGTCAGGCGGTGACATCAACCGTCCGGCTGGGCACCTGGCCGACCCCGCTGGAACACGCTCCCCGGCTCGCCGAGCACATCGGACTGCGACCGGAGGACCTGTGGCTCAAGCGGGACGACCTGACCGGCCTGGGCGGCGGCGGCAACAAGGTCCGCAAGCTGGAACACACCGCGGGCGCCGCCGTCGCCGCCGGGGCCGACCTGCTGGTCACCACGGGCGCGGCGCAGAGCAACCACGCCCGCTGCACGGCTGCCGCGGCCGCCCGGCTCGGCCTGGGCTGCCTGCTGGTCCTGGCGGGCACCGGCCCGGACACGGCCACCGGCAATCTCGTCCTGGATCACCTGCTCGGGGCCGAACTGCACTGGGCGGGCGACGTCGACGACACCGCCCTGGAAGCGGTGGCGGCCGACCTCGCGAAGCACCGCGAGGCCGCCGGTGCCCGGCCCTACGTGGTGCCGTTCGGCGGTTCGAGCGCGCTCGGCGCCCGCGGTTACGTCGAGTGTGCGACGGAACTGGCCACGCAGGCACCGGACCTGCGGCACGTCGTGGTCGCCGTCGGGTCGGGCGGCACGATGGCGGGGCTGGTCGCGGGCCTGGACGCCGACCACGTGCTGGGTGTGCCGACCGGCGCCGTCGACGACCCGGAGCAGCGCGTCCGTGAACTGGTCACCGAACTCGGCGCGCCGGTCGAGGGCCTGCGGCTGCGCGACGACCAGGCCGGCCCCGGCTACGGCGTGCTCACCGACGCCGCCCGCGGCGCGCTGGCCGACGTGGCCAGGATCGAGGGTGTCGTGCTCGATCCCGTCTACACCGCGAAGGCGTTCGCCGGGCTGGTCGCGGCCGTGCGGGACGGCGACATCAAGCCGGGCGAGCGGACCGTGTTCGTGCACACCGGCGGCCTGCCGGGCCTGTTCGGGCATTCCTACGTGGGGGAGATCACCGGCCAGCGTTTGCCGTGACCCAGCGGTGCGGCGACGATCGATCCCTGGCACGACGGAGAGGAGCCACGATGAGTGAGCACGACAACGGGGCCCGGGTGGCGCTCGTCACCGGTGGATCACGCGGTATCGGCCTCGCGACCTCGAAACGCCTGGCCGCCGACGGCTTCACCGTCGTGGTCAACTACGCGGGCAACCAGGCCCAGGCGGACAAGGCGGTCGCCGAGATCACCGAGGCCGGTGGCCGGGCGATCGCGATGCAGGGCGACGTCGCCGACGAGGCGGCCATGACGTCGCTGTTCGACCGGATCGATGCCGAGTTGGGCGGCATCGACGTCGTCGTCAACGCCGCCGGGCTGATGCTGCTGGGTACCGTCGACGACTACGACCTGGCCTGGCTGGACCGGATGCACCGGGTCAACATCCGCGGTGCGTTCGTGGTCAGCCAGCAGGCCGTCCGCCGGATGCGCGACGGCGGCGCGATCATCCATCTGTCCAGCACGGTGACGAAGCTGTCCATGCCCACCTACGCCGCCTACACGATGAGCAAGGGCGCCGTGGACAGCCTGGTGTTGATCCTCGCCCGCGAGCTGCGTGGCCGGAACATCACCGTCAACGCGGTGGCCCCCGGCCCGACCGCGACCGCGTTGTTCCTGGACGGCAAGGACGAGGAGACCATCGCGCGGATGGCCGCGCAGCCGCCGCTGCAGCGATTGGGCACCCCGGAGGACGCGGCGGCGGTGATCGCGTTCCTGGCCGGCCCGGGGCACTGGGTCAACGGCCAGGTCGTCTACTCCAACGGTGGCATCGCGTGACGAACCGGTCGTGAGACCGACGCCCTGTTGTGCAATCGATCGCGTGATGTTGTCATCGGTGGCATGACCAGCGTTGCTCCTGCCCGCCAACCGGACGCGGCCGGTGCCGCCGTGCTCGCCGAGATCGAACGGCGGGTGCTGTGGCTGTCCACGGCGATCATCCACCACGCGAACCGGGTGCGGCCCAACCCGTCCGGGTTGAAGGTGGGTGGTCACCAGGCGTCCAGCGCGTCGCTGGTGTCGATCATGACATCGCTGTGGTTCGCGCACCTGCGCCCGGAGGACCGGGTGTCGGTCAAGCCGCACGCCTCACCGGTACTGCACGCGATCAACTACCTGCTCGGCGAACTGCCCGAGGAGTACCTGTCGACGCTGCGCGAGTTCGGTGGCCTGCAGAGCTATCCCAGCCGTGCCAAGGACCCAGACCCGGTCGACTACAGCACCGGGAGCGTCGGCATCGGTGCCACCGCACCGGTCTGGGGTGCGCTGGCCCGCCGGTACGTGGCCACCACGTTCGGCGGTGCGGGCACCGGCAGGCAGTTCTCCCTGCTGGGCGACGCCGAGCTGGACGAGGGCGCGGTGTGGGAGGCGGTCCTCGACCCTGGCGTGGCCGAGCTGGGCGAGATCGTCTGGATCGTCGACCTCAACCGGCAGTCACTGGACCGTGTGGTGCCCAACATCGCCGCCGACCGGTTGCAGGGCATGTTCGCCAGCGCGGGCTGGCAGGTGCTCACGCTCAAGTACGGCCGGTTGCTGACCGAGCTGTTCGAGCGCCCCGGCGGTGACGCGCTGCGGGCCCGCATCGACACCATGTCCAACCCCGAGTACCAACGGCTCCTGCGCTGCGCGCCCGACCAGTTGCGGGAGCGGCTGCCCGCGGACAGCGAGCCGCTCGCCGGACTGGTCGCCGCTCTCGACGACGAGACGCTGATGGCCGCCATCCGCAACCTCGGCGGCCATGACCTCACGGCGCTGGACACCGCCTTCCAGTCTATTGAGGACACCCGGCCGACGGTGATCTTCGCCTACACCATCAAGGGTTACGGCCTGCCGATCCAGGGCCACCCGCAGAACCACTCGTCGCTGCTGACCGGCGACCAGATGGAGGAACTGGCGGGCAGGCTCGGCATGACGCTCGACGCGCCGTGGCAGGCGTTCGCTCCGGACAGCGAGCCGGGCAAGCTGTGCGCGCACACGGCAGACCGGTTGCGCAGGCCCGAGTTCGCACCGCACGAACCGCCCGCGCTGCCCACCGACATCGGCCGCACCCCGACCGGTGTCGCCACGACCCAGGCCGCACTCGGCCGGGTGCTGCTCGACCTCACCAGGGAAGCCCCGGACGCGGCGCGGCGCGTGGTCACGGTCAGCCCGGACGTCAGCTCCACCACCAACCTCGGCGGGTGGGTGAACAAGGTCGGCGTGTGGTCGTCGCGGGAGCGCGTCGACTGGTTCGCCGACGACGCGGAGACGATCCTGCACTGGCGGGAGAAGCCGACCGGCCAGCACATCGAGCTGGGCATCGCGGAAACCAACCTGGTCGGCCTGCTCGGTGAGCTGGGCGCGACCTGGAGCCGCTGGGGTCAGCCGCTGCTCCCGATCGGCGTGCTCTACGACCCGTTCGTCGAGCGCGCGCTGGAACCGTGGTCGTTCGGGATCTATGCGGGCGGCCAGTCGATCCTGGTCGGCACGCCGTCCGGCGTGACACTCGCTCCGGAAGGCGGGGCGCACCAGTCGATCACCACGCCGTCCATCGGCATCGAGCAGCCGGGCTGCGTGAGCTACGAGCCCGCGTTCGCCATCGACGTGGAGTGGACCATGCTGGCCGCCCTCGCCGGGCTGGGCAAGCCGGACGGCCGCTCGGCGTACCTGCGGCTGTCCACCCGCCCGGTGGACCAGAGCCTCGCCGCGATGCCCGCCGACCCGGCGGCCAGACAACGGCGCAGGCGGCAGGTCGTCGCCGGTGCGTACTCGCTGCGCCGCACGCCCAGCCCCGCCGTCACGATCGCCGCGATGGGCGCCGTCGTCACCGAAGCCCTCGCGGCGGCCGACCGGCTGGCCGCGGCCGGCACCCCGGCCGACGTGCTGTGCGTGACCAGTCCTGGCCTGCTGTTCGACGCGCTGCGCACCAGGCAGGGCAACTCCGACGGATCGACGTGGATCCTGGACCAGGTCCTGCCGGCGAACCGGGCGACGCCGCTGGTCACCGTGCTCGACGGCCACCCGCACTCGCTGGCGTTCCTCGGCACCGTCAACCAGGTGCCCACGGTCTCCCTCGGCGTGACGAAGTTCGGTCAGGTCGGTTCGGTCGAGGAGGTCTACCGCTACCACGGCATCGACGCCGACAGCATCGTCCGTGCCGGTATGGACGCGGCGGGTCGCTGATACCTCCCTTCTGTACAGGTTGCCGAGGTGACCCAGCGCACTGCCGCACGGGTGTTCACCGCCGCGTTGCCCGTTGGCCGCCACCGGTACATCCGCGCTGATCAGACTTCCGAGCGCCGCGTCGCGCGTACGCGGATGCGAGGAGGCACTCGATGAACCGGTTAGGAATCGCCGCCGCGACCGCGACGACACTCGTGCTGTCGCTGGCCGTCGCCGGGGTGGCGCAGGCACACGACAACGACCACGGACCGTCGCTGCAGGCCAGGAACGATGCGTACCGGACCGCCGCGGGGCAGCAGCTCAGCGTGCGTGGCAGCGGCATCCTGGGCAACGACAAGGGATCGCCGGTCACGCTCGTGGCGCACAGCGATCCGGCGCACGGTTCGCTGACGCTCGACCAGGACGGCTCGTTCCGCTACACGCCGGCAGCGGGCTTCACCGGCACCGACAGCTTCACCTACACCGTCAGCGACGCCGTGCATCTCTACCAGCACGCACCTGCCGCCGCTGGCCACGATCGGCGGCGTGAAGATCACCGGCGGCGCGTACGGCTCCTCGCTGGCCCCGGTGCCCGGCTCGAAGGACGAGTTCTACGGCCTGACCGACCGCGGCCCGAACGTCGACGGCCCGGACGGTGTCGCCAAGTCGAGCCGATCCCGGACTTCGACCCGGCGATCGGCAAGTTCAAGCTCGTCGGCACGAAGGCCGTGCTGGAGAAGACCATCCCGCTGCGGCCGCCGACGGCACGCCGTACTACGGCCGGGTCAACACGCAGGCCAGACCGGCGAGACGATCGTCGGACCTGGACGGCAACCTCCTGCCGCTGGACCCGAACGGCTACGACTCCGAGGGCCTGGTCGCCATGCCCGACGGCACGTTCTGGGTGTCCGACGAGTACGGCCCGTTCATCACGCACTTCGACCGCAACGGCCGGCAGCTCCAGCGCCTGTCGCCGTTCGACGGCTCGCTGCCGGCGCGAACTGGCCAACCGCGTGCCCAACAAGGGCATGGAGGGCCTGACGGTCACGCCCGACGGCACGACGCTGGTCGGCATCATGCAGTCCGCGCTGCAGCAGCCCGACCTGACCAAGAAGCCGGCGAACGTGACCACGCTGCGCATCGTCACGTACGACCTGCGCACCAGCGCCGACGCACGAGTACCTGTACCTGCTGCACGACCCGAAGGACAACAGCGGTGCGGTCAGCGAGATCACCGCGCTCAACGACCACGACGTTCCTGGTCGACGAGCGGGACGGCAACTTCGAGCCGGGCGCGTTCAAGAAGCTGTACAAGATCGACCTGACTGGTGCCACCGACGTCGGCCCGCAGGCCCACGTGCCAGGCGCCACCTACGACGCCGCCAAGGGCGGCCTGCTGGTCGGTCCGGACCAGCAGACCATCGACGCGTTCGTCGGCACCGACGACACCGCCGACTCGACGGCAGACCTGGCTTCGGTCGGGCATCAAGCCGGTGCCGAGAGCCTGTACCTGGACGTCGGCGGCCTGGTCACGCTCGCTCGACCCGACCGGCGGCTTCTTCGGCCACGACAAGGTCGAGGGCGTCGCCACCACGGACGGCGGCAGGACGCTCGTCGTCAGCAACGACAACGACTTCGGCATCGACGGCGTCAGCAACGACGCGCCGCCGTTCCAGCTGCACGCCAAGCTGCTGCCCGAACGGTCAGCAGGACGACGGCGAGTACCTGGCCATCGACACCAGCCGGGTGCACGACGCGACGAGCACGGCGACGGTCACGATCACCGTCAGCAAGCCCTCGCACGGCGGCAAGGGCCACCACTGACCGACACCAGGGGCGGCATCGGTGGTACACCACCGGTGCCGCCCTCGGCATGACCACACCAAACGAAGGGTTCGTGATGTCGATCGCCACGAAGAGACGTTCCGCCGCAGCGGTCCTGGCCGGCGTGACGGTGGCACTGCTGACCGTGGCCACCGCACCGGGCGCGTCGGCAGCCCCAGCACACGGTGGTGGCCTGCCCAGCGGCCTGCGTTGCGCGCCGGACGCTGTCGCGCTCGGCTTCAGCGACTCCCTGGACAAGCTCGTCCACAACGGAGCCGAGGTCGGCGGCCTGTCGTCGCTGGCCTACGACGCGCGCTCGCACGCGTGGGTCTCCGCCGTGGACAACAACGGCACCGACCCGGCGCGGATCTGGTTCTTCCGCAACGTGAACGACCCGACCGTCGCGCGGGATCCGCTGGTGCTCAAGATGCCCGACGGCACGCCCTACAACGGCCTGAACTCGGACAACGAAGGCCTCGCCGTACTGCCCGACGGTGACTACGTGGTCAGCTCGGAGACCGAGCCGTCGATCCGGATCTACAACCGGGCGGGTGTGCAGCAGTCGTCCCTGCCGGTCCCGGCGCGCTTCGCCGTCACGGGCACCACACCGGCGGGCCAGGCGACCGGCAACGCCACCCTGGAAGGCCTGACGATCACACCCGACGGGCGCGAGATCATCGCCGCGATGGAGGGTGCGCTCTCCGGGGACGTGTCCGCGTCCGGCGACGCGTCGTCGCACCGTTTCCTGGTCTACGACATGGACCGCCACGGGCACTGGCAGCTCGGCAAGCAGATCGCCTATCGGACCGAGGCGGGCAACCGCGTCCCCGAGGTCACGGCCTACACGGACGACTCGATCCTGGTCGAGGAAGCCGCGTTCACGGCCGACGCGGGCAACTCGGTCGAGCTGTACGCGGTGCGCGGGGTCCACAACGCGAAGGACGTGTCCGGCGTGACCAACCTGTCCGCCGCGCCCGCGAAGGACGTGGTGGCCAAGAAGCTCGTCGCGAACCTGGTCACGTGCCCGACGCTGGGTGCCAAGGCCAAGGAGACCCAGACCAACCCGCTCCTGGACAACTTCGAAGGCATGGCCATCAACGGTCACGACTCACGGGCTGACCGGCATCAGCATGATCAGTGACGACAACTTCAGCGCCGCCCAGACCACCAGGGTGCTGAACCTGGCGGCCCGCCTGCCGTAGCGGTACCTCAGAGGGGGGCGCCGCCGCCGCGCCCCCCTGTGTCGTACGGAAATTCGATTGCTCTGCGTGGGCCGTTCTGGTGTGCTGCCCGACGACCACAGCGCCGAGACGAGGAGCAAGCAGATGCGAGCAGCGTTCATGTCCACCCGGGAAGGAACATTCCTCTACTTCAGGGACATGACGCTGGATGAGCACGCTCAACCTCGGAATCGTGGCGCACGTAGACGCCGGTAAGACCAGTCTGACCGAGCGGCTGCTGTACGCCGCCGGAGTCATCGACGAGATCGGCAGCGTCGACGACGGCAGTACCCAGACCGACTCGATGGCGCTGGAGCGGCAACGCGGCATCACCATCAGGTCGGCGGTCGTGTCGTTCACCATCGGTGACGTCACGGTCAACCTGATCGACACTCCCGGCCACCCGGACTTCATCGCCGAGGTGGAGCGGGTGTTGAGCGTGCTCGACGGCGCGGTGCTGGTGATCTCGGCGGTCGAGGGAGTGCAGGCGCAGACGCGAGTGCTGCTGCGCGCGCTGCGCAGGTTGCGGATCCCGACGCTGATCTTCGTGAACAAGGTCGACCGTGGTGGTGCGCGCTACGACGGTGTGCTGCGCGACATCGCCGACAAGCTGGTGCCCGAGATCGTCCCGATGGGCTCGGTCGTCGGGCTGGGCACACGCGCTGCGGACGTCCAGCCGTTCGGTCCGGGTGACGGGGAGTTCGCGGCGCGGCTGGTCGACGTGTTGGCGGAAAACGACGACGACCTGCTCGCCTCGTATGTGGCCGACTCGGCGCTGCCGTACGAACGGTTGCGTCGCGGTCTCGCCGCACAGACGACCCGGGGCCTGCTGCACCCGGTGTTCTTCGGATCGGCGATCACCGGGGTCGGCGTGGCGGCACTGTCGGCCGGGATCGCGTCCTTGCTGCCGCCGGCGCAGGTGCGGCCGACGAGCCGATGTCGGGCACGATCTTCAAGGTCGAGCGGGGCCGGCCGGCGAGAAGATCGCCTACGTGCGGATGTTCGCCGGCGCGCTGCACACGCGGGACCGCTTGGGGTCGGAATCGAAGGTGACGGCACTGAGTGTCTTCGCCGACGGGACGTCCGTGCGCACGGATACCGTGATGGCGGGCCAGATCGGCAAGGTGTGGGGCCTGGGCGACGTCACGCATCGGTGACACGATCGGCGTGCCGGACGGCCGTCGGTGAGCACCACTTCGCGCCGCCCACGCTGGAAACCGTCGTGCTGCCGGTCCGGGCGGCCGACCGGGGCGCCTGCACGCGGCGCTGTCGCAGCTCGCCGAGCAGGACCCGCTGATCAACCTGCGGCAGGACGACGATCCGCCAGGAGATCTCGTGTCGCTGTACGGCGAGGTGCAGAAGGAGGTCATCGAGGCCACGCTGGCCGACCGACTTCGGGATCGAGGTCACGTTCCGCGAGACGACGACGCTGTGTGTCGAGCGCCTGGCCGGAGCGGGGGCGGCGGTCGAGCACGATCAAGGTCGACCCCAATCCGTTCCTGGCCACGGTCGGGCTGCGGGTCGAGCGCCGGGCGAGCTGGGCAGCGGGGTGCGGTTCGGGCTGGGGGTGGAACTGGGCTCGATGCCGTACGCGTTCTTCGCCGCCGTCGAGGAGACCGTGCGCGAGACGCTGCGCCAGGGCTTGCACGGCTGGCAGGTGACCGACTGCGTGGTCACCATGACGCACTCGGGGTACTGGGCGCGGCAGAGCCACTCACACGGGACGTTCGACAAGAGCATGTCGAGCACGGCCGGGGACTTCCGCTATCTCACGCCGTTGGTGCTGATGGACGGCGTTGCGGCAGGCGGGCACGGTGGTCCACGAACCGATGCACCGCTTCCGGCTCGACGCACCGGCCGACAGCGTCGGTCCGCTCCTGCCGGTGCTGGCGCGGCTGGGGGCGGTGCCGAGGCGCAGTCGGTGGGGCGAGGTACGCAGTGGTGATCGAGGGCGAGATCCCGGCGGCGCGGGTGCACGAGCTGGAACAGCGCCTGCCGGGCGCTGACCCGGGGCGAAGGCGTGGTGGAGTCGGCCTTCGATCACTATCGGACGGTGCGCGGTGAGGCACCGACGAGGTCGCGCGCCGACCACAACCCGTTGAACCGAAAGGAATACCTGCTACACGTACTGCGAAGGGTGTGACGCGGCAGCTGCTTGTCCCACGGTGGCTGAGCAGCTGGCCGTGTCGGCTCGGCGCCCCTGGGTCGCGGCGCCCAAGAATCCCCGCTCCCCGCTCCCTGGTGGTCGAGCGTTCGACGTCGGTTGTCGATGCCACGATCGGCTCTGTGCGAGGGGCCGATCACCAGTTGGTCAGTGACTCCGTGAAGATGCCGGCGATGTCCTCTTCCGTCACCGGCTTCGGGCAGGTAGCCAGGAGTCGTTGCTGCTTCATGGTGCCCGGCACCAGGTCCGCGACATCGGCCGCCGTGTACCCGACCGCCGTGATCCCGTTGGGAATCCCCACATCCCGCATCAGCTCGACCAGGACCGTCGGCAACTGCTCAGCCGGTTCGCTCTGCACGGCGGTATCCGGCCCCAACAGTCGAGCGGCTCGCAGGTGCCGCTCCGGCGCCGCGTCGAACGTGTAGCGAAGGGCAGCAGGCGCCGTGAGCGAGACGGACTGGCCATGCGGCACCATCGGTTCGTCCTGGGAGTAACCAGCCGGCCGGTAGTCACGCACCATGCCTGCGATCGGGTATCCGTTGGCGTGCGGGATGTGTACGCCCGCGTTGCCGAACCCCATACCGGCGAACGTCGCCGCCATCATCATCTGCTGGCGTGCGGTCACGTCTTCGGCGCCGTCAGCCACCGCCGTGCGGAACGACTCGGCCAGCAGCGTCAACGCCTTCTCGCACCACAGGTCCGACACCGGGTTCGACCCGCAGTAGGTGACCCGGTCCTCGGGTTGCTTCTTCTCGAACGTCCGATAGTCCCGAGCCGTGTACGACTCGACCGCGTGGCAGACGATGTCCATGCCCGCCGCTGCCGTGACCTCGGGCGGCAGGCTCATCGTCAGCAGCGGATCGACGATCGCCATCGTGGGCCGCAGCCGCCAGTGGCTCAGACCGGTCTTCACCCGCATCGACAGGACGTCCAGCACGCACATCGCGGTGCTCTCCGCGCCGGTGCCCGCCGTGGTCGGCACCGCGATCAGCGGCTTCAGCGGGCCAGGCGGCGGTTTGGCCAGGCCGATCGGCTTGTTCACGTAGTCCATCAGCTCACCGGGATAGCTGGTGAGCAGGTTGACCGCCTTCGCCGTGTCGATCGACGAGCCACCACCGACCGCCACGAAACCGTCCCACGGTCCCTGCTCGGTCGCGTAGCCGACGGCTTTGGCGAAGCTGTCGTCGGTCGGTTCGACGTGTACGCCGTCGAAGACCTCGACCTCGATGTCGTACCGGCGAATCGTGTCGGCGATGCGATGTGGAATCCCGATGTCGGCGATGTGCGGGTCCGTCACCACCAGCACCCGCCGAACCCCGTACTGGGACAGCTCGAAACCGATCTCGTCAGCAGCGCCCGCACCGAACTTCAGCGGCGGCGCACCCCAAGTGAAGATCGTCTCCTCGGTCATGCCGGACACGCTACGCCCGTAACGGCAACCGGACCGGCTAGCGCTTCACACCCACGGCCGCGTAGGCCACGCACGTCGGCGCGACTTCCGGGGACACCGGGTTGGTCGGCCGCCACGTGGACGTCCAGGTGATGCCCGGCTCGATCACGTCGACCAGCGGAGTCACCATCGCCTCGAAGTCGGCCTTCGTGCGGACGTGCCCCGGCAGCTTCGTCTCCGCGTACTGGTCGGCCGCGCGCAGCACGCGTTCACCCACCGGGCCGTCCTGCGTGGCATGCGACGCGATCAGGACCGACCCCGGTGGCAGCGCGGCCAGGTAGTCGGCGAGCAGCTTGCCCGGGTTCTCCTCGTCAGGCAGGAAGTGCAGCATGCCGAGGATCATGGCCGCGACCGGCCGGTTCATGTCCAGCACAGCGTGAGCCTCCGCCGAACCGAGCACCCGGTCCACGTCCCGCAGGTCGGCGTACAGCATCGCGACCTGGTTCGCCGGCACCGCGTTCTGCGACAGGATCAGCTCCGTGTGCGACACGGCGATGAGCTCGTTGTCGACGTACAGCACCCGCGCCGCCGGATCGACCTGGTGCGCTACCGCGTGCGTCGGTCCGGACGTGGGGATACCGGCACCCAGGTCCAGGAACTGGTTGACGCCCAGCTCGGTGACCGTCGCGCGAATCGCCCGCTGCATGAACCATCGGTTCTGTCGCGCGAAGTCCCGCGCCTCCGGGAAACCGGCGATCACCTTCTCGGCGAACTGCCGGTCGACGCCGAGATTGTGCGCACCACCGAGGTAGTAGTCGTAGACGCGCGCGACGCTCGGCACGTCGACATCGACCTCGGCCGGGATCCAGCCCGTGTCACTGGCCATGCCTGTCGCACCCCTTACAGTCCCCGTCGATCTGATCGGCTCCATCTTGGGCCAACCGCGCCGCGCAAGGAAATGATCATTGTCATTGCCCCCGTTCGGCCGCATCCGTTCCGCCCAACAGAGCACATCCGCGGGCAGCACATGCCGCAGCCGCGGCACTGCCGGCACGGGTGCTGACCGCCAGGATCGACCACGACACCGCACCGGACACCGGGTGATCGGCTGTTGCCCCAAGGCGACCGTCACCGTGCCGAGCGCGATCGTGATCGCGATCGATCCACTGTGGACGTTCGAGGACGTCGCGCACCAGGGTCGGCAGGATCGCGTACTTGCTCGAACTGTCCAGGGTGAACAACACGCTGGTCACGGATGGCAGCAGGCCGGCGACCGGATACCGTTGCCCGCCAACAACATCGCGAGTGATCCGAACCGGTCCGATACCGGTCCGGGCAGCGCTGCGAGGCTGAGCGCCGCACCGGCGTCGACCAGTGCGAGCCCCCGCGCGTGCACGGAAACAGCGGTGCGAGAGGCATCCACAGCCCGCTGCCGACCGCGTCCACGACGGTCGCGGCGACCAACCGCCGCCGGGCGCCAGCCTGGGGATGAGAAGTACTTTCGGTGGTCTCGTGCGGACTGCCGTCCACCGGCATCGGGGCACCGCTCCTGCCTGGCGATCGGCCCAGGCTGCTGGGCGATGCCCCGATGCGATGCCGCCCGATCACGTGGTCACGGCTGGTACGGCGGCGCGACGCCCCAACCCCAGTGCGGGACCGGCGCCGCCGGGATCACGTCCGCGCCCGGCTGCGAGTTGTGCATGGCCAGCCGCGTGCCCCACTCCAGGTAGCCGACCAGCGCGGCCCGGAACTCCGGGTCGGCCGGGAGTTCGGCGTCGTCGGCGGCCAGGCTCATCAGGGACGCGAACCGGAACCGCTGCTCGGGCGTGATGGCCAGGTCGCGGTGGTGCGCCAGCATGGCCGCGTAGCCGCCGTGCTGGTCGGTGTAGTCGGCCGGGCCGCCGAACACCTCACACCACCACGTCGTCACGTGGTCCCGGTGTGCCGGCCGGACACCGCCGGGGAACAGCGGGCTGAGCAGGTCGTCGCGCTCGACCCGGTCGTAGAAGCGGTTGATCAGCCGGCCCAGGCCGGCGCGGCCACCGGCCCACTCGAACAGCGTTGGCTCGCTCATGCAACGAGTGTAATGATGTAATCAACTTATTTCAGGACAAATCCTGCGCAACCTCCCAGATGTTGCCCGCCGGGTCGGCGAACGCGGCCGTGCGCCGTCCCCACGGCCGGTCCATCGGGCCGTTGAGCAACGCGATCCCGTGTTCCGCCAGCTCGGCGCACACGCCGTCGACATCGGCCACCTTGATGGTGAGCAGCAGTCGCGAGCCACGACCGGGACCGGCGACTTCGGCAGGTGCCACCAGGTCGGGCGCCTCGGTCGCCCGCAACAGGTTGACCATGAGGTTCTGCAGCTTGACCACAGCGGACACGTCGTCCTCGTAGATCACGTCCAGGCCGAACACGTCCTGGTAGAAGGCCCGCGTGGCCGGCAGGTCCTCGACGTACAGGGTGATGACCTCGATCTCGTTCAGACCCTTGATCACAGCCGCTCCTCGGGTTCTCGGTTACCCCGACGACGAACGGGGCCGGCCGGAATGGACATCAACCGCTGACCAGAGCGGCGCTGTACTCGGCGGCGATCGCGGCGAACTCGTGGATGACCCTGCTGCGGCGCGTGCTGTCCCACGCGATGCTGATCCGGTTCGGCGCGATGTCCCGGATCGCGACGTGCGCGATGTCGGCCCGCGAGTAGAACGTCGCCACCGACAACGGCAGCACACCGATCCCGTGCCCCGCCGCGATGTGTTCGAGTTTCTCCTCCACCGACCGGAACACCAGGCCCTCCGGTGGTGGCCGCCGGGTCAGCTCGGTCGCGATGTCCCGCCACTCGGGCACCGCGTCCGGCTGCTGGAGCAGGTGCTCGTCGGCCAGGTCCGCGATGCTGATCTGCTCCTTGCCGGCCAGCCGGTGGTCGGCAGGCAGCACGGCGACTCTCGGCTCGGTGAGCAGCGGCCGCACGGTGAGGCCCTGCTGGGCGATCGGCAGCCGCACGAAGCTGACGTCCACGCGGCCGTCGTGCAGGACGTCGGTCTGGTCGTCCCAGGTCGTGCGGACGACGGCCACGCTCAGCGCCGGGTGCCGATGGGTGAGTGCCCGGATCGGTGCCGTGACCAGCAGACCGGGCATGAAGCCCACCGCGAACGCGCCAGGGCCGCGTGCCGCCCTGGCCACCCGCCGACGCAGTGCCGCCGCGTTGGCCAGCAGCGGACGCGCGTCGGCGAGCAGTTGGACGCCCGCCGGGGTCAGCTCGGTGGTCCGGCGATCGCGGAGCAACAGCGGAGCCTTCAGCTCGTCCTCCAGCGCCCTGATTTGCCGGGACAGCACGGGTTGCGCGATGTGCAGCGCTTCGGCGGCCCGCCCGAAGTGCAGGTGGTCGGCGACGGCGACGAAGTAACGGAGCTTGCGCAGATCGACGTCCACCTCGACCTCCTCCGGTTGGTGATACCCCCAGAGTATGACAGCGGCGCGAACGGGTCTTGGCGATCAGAGGCCGGGTGGGCGCATCGTAGAGGTGTCAGTCATCGGCACGGCAAGGAGCGTTCATCATGGATCTGCGCGGACAACGGGTCGTCGTCCTGGGCGGCACGTCGGGGATCGGTCTGGCGACCGCTGCCGCGGCCGCGGGGCAGGGCGCCGAGGTCATCGTCGCGTCGAGCAGCAAGGCGAGGGTCGACCAGGCCCTCACGGCGCTGCCGTCAGGTGCGCAGGGTCGCGCGGCCGATCTCACCGACGCGACGGCTGTCCGCGCGCTGTTCGACGGCCTGGGCGACATCGACCACCTCGTGTTCACCGCGGGCGAGCCGCTCGCGCTGATGTCCGTCGAGTCACTGGATGTGGAGCAGGCGAGGAAATTCTTCGCGCTGCGCTACTTCGGTGCCCTGGCAGCGGTCCAGGCCGCGGCACCGCACCTGCGCGCAGGCGGCTCGATCACCCTGACCACGGGAACCGCGAAGGACCGCCCCGAACCCGGCTGGTCGGTAGCGGCAAGCATCTGCGGCGCGGTCGAGGCACTGACCAAGGCACTGGCCGTGGAGCTGGCCCCGATCCGGGTCAACGCCATCAGCCCGGGCGTGGTCCGCTCGCCCCTGTGGGACTCCATGCCCGCGAGTGACCGCGACCAGCTCTACGAAGCCACGGCAGCCGCGACCCCGACCGGAAAGATCGGCGAGGTCGACGACATAGCGCAGGCGTTCCTGTACTGCATGACCCAACCGTTCGGCACCGGCACCATCCTGACGGTGGACGGCGGCGCGATCCTCGTCTGACCGCATACCGGTCGGCACAACGGAATTGGGCAGGGTCGTGTGTGGAGCGTGCCCCTGTCGTGGAAACGATCCGGCGCGCCGCGAGAGACTCGAACCCTGAACCCGTTCGCGTGACCAGCACCGTTGGCGAAAGTGAACGGTGAATCAGGGTGAGCGGTCGGGGGTGTGTACGGAGTCACGCGGTTGGTGGTGGGTACACGGTGGATGTGCTGAGGTGAGCAAAAACCCCGGACCGTTGGGTCTGGGGTTTTGTGCGCCGCCAGGGACTCGAACCCCGAACCCGTCGGTTGAAGATCGTTTCGTGCAGTCGTCTCCGGTTAGTTGTCGACAGTGCGTGTTCATGCCGGATGGCGACTGCCTGTCAATCGGGGTCGGTAGTAATCATTTCGAGTGGTTTGGCGGTAGTAAAACGTCATTGCCAGTATGGCGGCATAGCCTGCCGATCATGACCTACACCGTTGCCGCCGATGAAGAGGGCGAGCCAGCCAGTAGATCGATCCGGAGGACCGGCAGACCGTATCGTCGGGTCCCGGCCGGGTGGTCACACGCTGTTTCCGAGGGAGCCATGGTCACCGTCTGTGGGCGGCTGGTCATATTATTGGCGCCGTTTCCGGACCTCGACTGGGAACGGGCCACGGTGATCAAAAAGTGCGATGCCTGCCGGGTTGGACTCAAAGCCCTGACCGGCATGCCGACACACACAGTTGGCCAATCCCGGCGATCATGGCCGCTCGTTGGGCGAGGCCGGAGGTATCAACTTCGATCCGGTCGACCGACGTGACCCGCTATGTGGACTGCAGCCCGGATCGTGGTTGACGCCGCAGGTCTCGTCCAACACGATCACCGGCCAGCAGGGATGGCAGTGAACCGCACCCGCCGAAGCATGTCGAGTTTCTGTCAAGTCCCCGGCACTGCTGGTGGTAGCGCGGCCGGCGGGCGCTGGTGACGGCGAGGCACCGTCCGGAGCGCCAGCGTAGGGCGAGTGCCGAGTTTGCCGCTTCGGCAGCGCGTCTCGGCCCGGCAGGGCCGGGCTTGAAGGCGTACACAAAATTCTCGCCGCCGTTGACTGTCGCGTTTATCGAAGGGTGAGCGCTGTTATCTCGGCGCCTGACGCCGACCAGCGTCGCTGAACGGATTTATGTTGTCCGCTGGCGACCTGCAGGACGATGTGGAAAGGTATTGGTGGGCGGTGGTCCCAAGATTCGCCCATGCTTACCGATTCGCTCCAATCTGCAGCTGCCTTGTTGACGATTCTGACTAGTACTTGAAGACTGTCGGATTCGTCAGCGAGCACCTTCTCGGCAGCCAACACGATAAAGACATAGCCACTACCTCTAGGTAGCCATTCGAGGTCGGCTAGACATTCATCGAGCGCTGGCCAATTGTCTCCGAAATAGTAAGGGAATTGAAGAGCAGCGGCGACTTCGTCGAACAATGATCTTGCCGTCCTCATCTTATCCCCGCGTAGGAACCTGACCGTCAATTGCCGCTGCGTCCAGGTGTAGACCAATCGCGTCAACTCCGATGGGGTGCTGTCGACCATGATGAACCATGGCGGCCCGGCCTCTGCGAGCACTCGATCCGACATTGCTCACCAAAAACCTTCCGATGCTCCGACAGCTGCGAACCGTGGTCATTCATGTATTCAGCGTTATTCAAACCCACCGGTGATCAAAGGTTGAATTCGAAATAGTAGAGCGTGTCTCGGGATAGATCGGAGTTGGCACAACGCACAGCACCTCGTACGGGGTGCTTGCTGTGCACCGCGTCAATGAGTCCTCATGGGGTCGGAGAAGTTACAGTGGGTGGCCGCACGACCAGACCGTCGTAGTCGCCGCGCAGGTGCATCACCCGCACTAGCTCGAACAGCAGGTCCACGCGGGTCGGGTGATGGATGTCGGTGGCCCGCAGCAGTAACTGGCCGTGGGACACGGTCTGCTCCCAGACGCGAATCCGCCGCTCTGAACGAAACAGCTTCGCGCCGGGTGCGGGCATCGTATTGCTGTGAACCACTTGCTCCGCATGAGGAAGAGTATGTCAACGAACGTTCCGGTCAGGTCCGATGGACCTCCGGCGGTCGCCGCAGACCATCGGTGGACCCGGCGAGCAGAGGGGAGGCGGCATGAGTTGGGGTTACTCGTTCTGCGAGATGTTCGTCGAGGACACCGGTCGGATCGATTTCCCGTCGCTGCCGGGCATCGAGTTTGCCCGGACGAAGAACCGGCTCCCGTACCCCCAGCAAGCCGATCCGAACAGGTTCGCCACCTGGCCCACGCTGGTCGAGATCTACACGACGGACGAACAGGACAACCCTGCGATCGTCGGTGCCGCTGCCGACCTGCTGCGCTAGTTGTGGCAGCAGGCCGGCGAGCTGTCGTCGCGGCCGAATTCGAGGAGGAGCTGCCGTGGGCGGGTGGCATCCAGCGGGTGGAGGGCATCACCTGATCCCACTACGCCGCGCACGGCGCCGAGGTGGGTGCCGAGTCCGAGGCGGACGCTGTACCAGTGGCGCACCCGCGGTTACGGCCCGCGCGGCTGCCGAGTCGGCGAGCACGTGCGTTATGAGGCCGCAGACGTCAAGGGGTGGGTCGACGCACAGAAGGGCGCGGCCTGATGGGTCACCCGCCGCTGTCGATCGGTACCTACGGCAAGATCCGGAGTTATCAGCGGGGGACTAGCTGGATGGCCCGAACCAACTTCCGCGACTACGACGGCATTACTCGTCCGGTGGAACGGACCGGTGCGGCGAAGGCCGCCGCTGAGCGGAAGCTGAAAACGGATCTTCAGGCAAGGCCACGGGGTCGGCCTGGCTCCCTCACACGGGACTGGCGTCCGGATCGGAGAGGCTCTCGCGGTGTCGTGGGACGAGGTCGACCTCGACACTGGGGATGACCGGATCCAGGGCTCGGTTCAGGTGACGTGGAAGCTGTATCGAGTGCGGGGAAAGGGATTGCTGCGCATTCCTCGGCCGAAGTCGGAGGCGGGGGAGTGGCTGTTGCCGTTGCCCTCGTTCGCGGTCGACATGCTCCGCCGGCGGAAGCTGATGGCGTCGCTCGACCGTGAGATCGGCGCGGGTAGTTCGGTGCCCGTGTTCCCGCACACGTCGGGTGGTTGGCGTGATCCGAGTAACACTCGTCGCGACCTTCGGGACGCGCGGGGGTCCAGTGAGTTCGCGTGGGTGACCAGCCACGTGTTCCGCAAGACCTGCGCAACCATCCTGGATGAGGCTGGTTTGACCGCTCGCGTGATCGCTGACCAGCTCGGGCACGCCAGGCCCAGCATGACGCAGGATGTCTACATGGGCCGCAAGGTGGTCAACCCGGCGAATGCCGATGCGCTCCAGCGTGCTCTCGATACGGAGTCATCCCATTAGGTGGGGGTAAAGCGTGGAGCGGGTCGGGCAAGCAAAAACCCCAGACCGCTGGGTCTGGGGTTTTGTGCGCCGCCAGGGACTCGAACCCCGAACCCGCTGGTTAAGAGCCAGCTGCTCTGCCAGTTGAGCTAGCGGCGCCAGCCGGGAGTGATCCCTGCTGACGGCGAAAACGTTAGCACAGCCGTCGCTGGCGAACCCAATCGGGTGGTCGGCCCCGGAACGGCCGTGGCCCCGACGAAGTTGATCGTCGGGGCCACGGACTGTCTGGGGTGAGTGACGGGAATTGAACCCGCGACACCTGGGACCACAACCCAGTGCTCTACCGACTGAGCTACACCCACCATCACCGGTCGTACCGGCAGCGAACATCGTAGCGTGCCGTGACCGGATGCCGGAAACCGGTATCAGCCCTGCTGGCCGCGCAGCAGTTCGGCGGCGACCGCGCGGGCTTCGTCGGTGGACGGGCCGGGCTGCGGGACGAAGGCGGTCCGGCGGTAGTACCGCAGCTCCAGGATCGACTCCCGGATGTCCGCCAGTGCCCGGTGCGCGAGGCCCTTCTCCGGCTGCGCGTAGTAGATGCGCGGGAACCAGCGCCGGCACAGCTCCTTGATCGACGACACGTCGACCATCCGGTAGTGCAGGTGCTCGTCCAGGCTCGGCATGTCGCGGGCGATGAAACCGCGGTCGGTGGCGATCGAGTTGCCCGCCAGCGGCGCCGATCTGACGTCGGGCACGTGCGCTCTGACGTAGTCCAGCACCTGCTGCTCGGCGTCGGCCATGGTGACCGTGGAGCGCCGGACCTCCTCGGTGAGCCCCGATTTCGCGTGCATCTCGCGGACGATGTCGGGCATCCCGTCCAGCGCTGAATCGTCCGCGTGGATGACCACGTCGACCCCGTCACCGAGCACGTTGAGGTCGGCGTCGGTGACCAGGGCCGCAATCTCGATGAGGGCGTCCTTGCCCAGATCCAGCCCGGTCATCTCGCAGTCGACCCACACCAGGTGATCTACCATTGGCGCAGCTTAACGCGGGTCGGTCAGGACGAATGGGGCGAGCAGCCCCGGTACCGTCTCGTCGGCCAGCCGGACACCGTCGGACTCCGTGACGTCGAGCACGTGGTACGCGCCCCGACCTGCCGCGATGGTCGCGGTCAGCGTCATCAGGCCCGCCCTGCGCTGGAAGAACGACCTGCGCACCTGCCAGCCGATGATGCCGTCTCGTTGCAGTGCCACGGTCCGCCGGTCGAACGAGCCCGAGCGGCTGACCAGGTAGCGCGGAGTCAGCGCGTGGCCCAGGTTGCGGTAGCGGTTCACCCCGAGCGGCACGGCCAGCACCGGCAGCACACAGGCGATCTCCCACAGCCAGATCGGCCACCCTGCCCACACGTGCAACACCCATAACGCCGCGACCAGCACCAACGCCGGCACCACGGCTCGCACCAGCCGCCGCCGCAACGCCCGCGCCGGGTGCCGCACCAGCCGCACGGTGGTCGGCGACGTCTCGCTGCGCAGCACCTTCGCCGCGACCCGGTGAGCTTCGTCGACCGGGCCGGGCGGCATCAGCAGGTGGCTCTCGTTCTTGTGCTGCAGACCGGTGGCCACGGCGGAACACTTGGCGCCGCGGCCGGCGCGTAAGAGCATCGGCTCGCGGATCTCGACACCGCGTAACCGGGCTTCCTCGATCGTGACCGCCGACGTGGTGAGCAGTCCGCGCCGCACGTGCAGGGTGTCGTCGGACTCCCGGGTCAGCCGGTAGCCGCTGAACTTCAGCGTGTAGACGACCATCGAGCCGAACACGATGATCACCAGCGCGATCGCCGCGATGGTGATGATCACCATGCCCAGACTGGACCGCTCGACCCAATGCACGCCCTCGCGCATCAGGCCGATCCGGTTGACGCTGATGTCCAGCTCGCTGAACGACCGCCACGCCAGCCCCGCCACGGCGACGATCGCGAACAGCCCGGACAAGGTCAGCGGGGCGTAGCGCAGCCAGCCCCAGTCCAGCCGCTGCAGCACATCCGCGGGCGGCCGCCGATCCTGCGCGGCACCTCCGTCGACGGTGGGTGCGGTGCGGCGCAACAGTTCCCGGCGCAGCCGTTCGGCCTCCGCCACCGTCACCGCGTCCAGCCGCAGCGCCTTGCCGTCCTTCTGGTCGTGCTGGCCGGTACCGATCCGCACAGCGGTCACGCCGAACAGCCGGTGGCCGAACCTCGCTGTCGACTCGACAGTCCGGATCCGGGAGCGCCGGGTGGCCAGCCGTTGCCGGAACACCAGCCCGGTGCGCACTTCGACCTGTTCGTCGGTGATGCGGTAGCGCGTGGTCAGCCAGTGCAGCAGACCGCGGCACAGCAGCAGCGCGATGAGGCCGAGGCCCCACCACAACTGCTGCCCGCCGTGCCTGCCGAGCGCGATCACGCCGACCAGCAGCGGGATGAAGCTGATGATCTCGTTGAACGGCCGGACGAGGATCGTCCTGACCTGTACCCGCCGCCACTCCTCGGCGGGCGCGACGACCGGTGCGGCCGGTGTGGTGACCTGGTCGGCGGTGCTCACGTGGCGTCCCCTGGCGTCGCCTGGGTGATCGCGGTCAGCTCGTCCACCAGTTCGATGGCGTCGGCGTGCGCGAGCCCGGCGATCTGTACCGGACCCGCCGCGGACGCCGTGGTCACGGTGACCGTGGCCAGGCCGAGCAACTGCTCCAGGGGCCCCCGCTTGGTGTCCACCGTCTGGATCCGGGACAGCGGGGCGATCCGCCATTCCTGGGTCACCCAGCCGCTGCGCGTCACGACGGCCTCCGAGTTGGCCTCCCAGCGGTGCACCCGATAGCGCCACTGGGGCTCGACGACCAACTGCAGTACACCGACCACGATCGACAGGACGAGCGTGATCTTCAGCCAGCCCGGCGGCTGGTCGGCGAAGATCTCGCCGGCCGCCTGTCCCAGCACGACGACCAGCCAGAAGCCGCTCACCCGCAAGCTCCACCATAAGATCGATTTGTGGTGCACCCGGAAGCGTGGATCCCGCAGTCGCAACACGCCGGCCGGCGTGACGGTCTGGGTCGGTCGGCTGTCCATGAGTCGATGGTCGCACTGATCACAGTCGGCGCGGGCATGTCAGCCGTCAGAGCGCCCGGCTGACATTTGTCACGGCCACCACCACCACAGCCTGGTCGGCGCGGCGGCACCAGCGGCAGGCATCGACCGCCGTGGCCCGGTGCCCTCCGGAATCATCGCGTAGACGGCAGGAGGTGGTACGGCCCGTCGATCTTGTCCATCTCGCCGGTCCGCGAGTCGTCGACGACCACCGCAGGCCGATACACCCGCCACAGCACCGGGGACTGCTGCCGGACCAACTGCCCGGCCCGGAACTTCGAGCCGTGGTACGGGAGGGCAACCGCTGTCCGGGGTCGAAGTCCCGCTCACCGAACGGGCCATCGTGGTCGCCCGCGACCGCCACCGACGAGACGTGGTGCGGCCAGCTCGCGGCCAGCCGTTCGGCCGCTTCCAGGACGTGCCGCGTGCCGTCGGCGGTCGCCGCGTGGCTGAAGACGTGGTCTCCCAGCACCTCCGCGAGTCGTGCTTGTCACTACCCGCGCGCAGGTGCCCGATTTCAGGGCTGAATGACGGAGGCGTCCACAGCCGCATCCCGCAGGATCGCCCGCAGCCTGCCGACCTCCAACGGTGCCAGAACGGCGGTTTCGCCAGGAGGTGCGACCAGGACGATATGCCCACCGCTGGCGAAAACCGTCAGTTCCCTTTTTCGGCCGGCCACATCGCGGCAGTCCACTGACCACTCCCTGCGCGCTGTCATGTGCGCCGACCTCCCACCACGTACGTTTCGGCCTGCCGTACTGCGCCCACTGTGGTGCTCCCGTCCACGACTGAATTCTTGTGTGGGACGTCGGCGACAACAACGCATGACGCCGGCCAGGGCCGTTTCGCCCTGCCACTGGGCAATCGTTTCTACTGCCTCCAGCGTCACACAAGAGTGAATCGTCCGTGCGAGTGGGTGATCATTGCACTCAGTGAACGCGCACCGTGTTCGGTTGGTTCCTGTCCGCGGATGGTGGCCATCCCGATCCGGTGACGTTGTCCGAACGGTCGGCTATTCGTACTGGTCAGCGCGCTGACCAGCCGAAGGGCGGCCGTGACCGATCCGTTAGGCACGATCGGACCAGCGCCGAAGGCCGGTTGCGACGGCAATCGGACGAGCGTCGTGATCCGGACCGAACGATCACGCTGAGTGTGGTCGGGATCACCCGAATCCGCTGTCGGGTCAGGGCTTGCCGAGCCACTCGAGCGCCGCGCCCACCAACGCCGACACTCCCGTGTCGATGGTGGGCTGCGGCAGTGGTGCGAAGAACGGCGAGTGGTTGCTCGGCACGTCCTGGTCCAGCGTGCCGGCCTGCTCGGCCGCGAGCCAGGTCGCGGGATCGCTGCCGCCGAACAGCCAGTAGCACCCCGGCACACCCGCTGCCGTGGCGAACAGGCCGAAATCCTCGCTGCCGGTCACCGGCCCCGGATCGAGCACGCGATCCGCGCCGAGCGTCGACCGCAGCGCCGCCATGGTCCGTTCGGTGGCCTCAGGATCGTTGAACAGCACGGGGAACGAGTCGGTGATGGTGATGTCCGGCTCGAGTACTGCGCCGGACGCGGCGGCCTCGGCGCGGATGATCCGCTCGACGGCCGCGAGGACCCGGTCGCGCACCGCGGGCTTGTAGGAGCGGATGTTGATCTGCAGCTGGGCGTCGTCCGGGATGATGTTCTCCTTGGTGCCCGCGCGCATCGAGCCGACGGTCACCACCGCGGTGTCCACGCCCGCGACCTCACGCGACACCACGGTCTGCAGCCGCATCACGGTCGCGGCGGCCATCACCACCGGATCGATGGTCGTCTCCGGCCGGGAACCGTGCCCACCCCTGCCGTACAGGTGCACGCGCAGCGAGTCGGTGGCCGCGAACGCCGGCCCCGCATGCGCACCGGCCATACCGGCGGGCGCAGGCGCCACGTGCTGGCCGAGCACCACGTCGGGCATCCCGGCGCGGTCGAACAACCCGTCGTCGATCATGCCCTGCGCGCCACTGCCCAGTTCCTCGGCAGGCTGGAACACCCCGACGAGGGTCCCGGTCCACGAGGTCCGGCCGGCGGCCAGCAGTTCCAGCGCACCCAGCAGGCACGTGACGTGCATGTCGTGGCCGCACGCGTGCATCACGGGCACGTCCTCGCCCTCCGGGTTGGTGCCCCGGGCAGTGCTGGCGTAGGGCAACCCGGTCTGCTCGGCGACCGGCAACGCGTCCATGTCCGCGCGCAGGTACACGCTCGGCCCCGTGCCGTTGCGCAGCACGCCGACCACCCCGGTGCCACCGAGCCCGGTCGCCACGTCGGCGCCCAGCGCGGCCAGTCGTCGAGCCACCTCCTTCGCGGTGCGGAACTCGGCGAAGGACAGTTCCGGGTGGGCGTGCAGGTCCTGGTACAGGTCGGTGAGGCCGGTGCCGAGATCGGCCAGGCCGCTGAGCACGACGGGCGCGCGGTCGCTCATGGTGCCTACCCTCGCCTGCCGACGGCGCCATAGAACGAGGACCGCTCGGGGTCCACGGCGTCCTCCGGTGACTCCGGCCGCCAGTCGGGTACGAACACCACGCCCGGCTCGACGAGATCGAAGCCGGCGAGCATCGCGGTGACCTGGTTCCTGGTCCGCAGATAGCCGGGGTTCTGGCTGTTCCGGTAGAGCTCGACGACCTTCGTGATGTCCGCCGCCGCGTCGGCGGTCGCGTGCGACAGCACGAGATAGCTGCCCGGTGCCATCGCGGCCCGGTAGCGGGCGATCAGGCCGGCCGGGTCGGCGGTGTCGGAGACGAAATGCATGACGGCGGTGGTCAGCACCGCGACCGGCTTGCTCAGGTCCAGCATCCGGTGGGTCTCGGGGTGGTCGAGCACCGTCTCCGGTTTGCGCAGGTCACCCTGCAGCACGGTGGCGTTCTCGTTGTGCTGCAGGATCAACTCGCTGTGCGCGACCGCCACGGGCTCGTTGTCCACGTAGACGACCTTGGCGTCCGGGTTGACGGCCCGGACCACCTCGTGCACGGCACCCGTGGTCGGCAGACCGCAGCCGATGTCGAGGAACTGGCTGACTCCCTGTGCGGCGCAGTACTGCGCCGCCCGCCGCAGGAACGCACGGTTCACCCGCGCCAGGTACGGCGTGTCCGGAAGCACCTGGTAGATCTGCTGCGCGAGCTTGCGGTCCGACTCGAAGTGGTAGCCACCGCCGAGGTAGTAGTCATAGAGCCGGGCGGCACTCGGGGTCTCGGTGTCGACCTCGGCAGGTATCCAGTCGGTGTTGGTCACGTCGAGCCAGACCTCCGTATCCAGGCGGCGATCGGCCACCGACCCACGAGTTGATCACCAGCGTACGCCTCTCGGCATACCCGGCCGACCCGAGCTTTTCCCGCGACGTACCTCTTTACACCCGATTGGGTAGATCAAGATACGTACTGCAACCGATGTGTCCGACTCGGGGTTCTTCATACCGTAAGCCCGACCCACTCACCGAACGGAACGAAACAACATGGCGGCACGGTACGAACAGGTCCATCGCAGTCACCCGAACCATCGTCATGATCGCAGGCTGGTGCACTTGGTGCTGGGCATGCTGTTCTGGACCGACGTCGGGAAGGGTCTCGTTGCGCTGCGTGCGATCATCGGCAGCATCCTCGTACTTTCGTTGTGGGCCATGGCCTTTCTCGCCGGCCGAGCGGGAGCGCCGATCGGGCCGGTGGTCCTGGTCGTCGCCTGGGGCCTTATCCTGCCCGAGGTCGGCCTGGGCCGGACCAGCCTCCCGCACCGCTCGCTGTACCGGATCGTCCACGTCGTCCACCCGGCGCGCGGAATTACCACAATTGTCCTGGCCGCCTTGTCGGCCACCACAGCGTTGCCACACAAGGCCGAAGCCGACAATGCCGCCGACAAATCGGCGGGCCCGTGCGGGACCACAGTGCGACGAGGTGATCCTCTTGGGCGCCGGGCGAATCCGCCAACGAGGCCGTCACGACGACCACGTACGGACCGTAAGGAGACATGCGGCAACTACGCGAACGGGTCGGCCGAAGTGTCCGCGATCCTCGGCGCGGCAACGGGTGCGTGGCCCATGCTGATTCGTGGCCGGTATGAAGGCGGGCCGAGCTGTTCCGGATGCGCGCGGATCGCGCCAGCCAAGGCAGCAGCCGGGATCGACAGTGCAGCGGGATCTGCACGCCGCATGCGTGCTCCGTGCCGGCTTGGCCCGGACGAGTGGGGTGGCGGCGAACCGGTCGGCTGAGACCACGGCGCGATCTGCTGTGAGGCAAGGGTGGCACCCGGCAAGCCCTGGCAGTCAGGCGGCGGCCCGCCGTACGTGCGGCCTGATCCGGTCGAGAAGCCGTCCGCTACGGCAACAGACGGATCATTGCCGTTCTCGGGGCGACGAGGATGCCCGCGGACCGTTCCGCTTCCCAGACCTCGCGCAGTTCGGGGCCCCAGCGTTCGGGCGACAACACCGCGAAGCCGCGGTCGGAGTACCAGGGCGCGTTCCACGGGACGTCGACAAAGGTGGTCAAGGTGATCGCCTGCCGCCCCAGCTCGCTGCTCAGGTCGCACACGGCGGCGAGCAACTGGCTACCGACACCGCGCCGGCCGTGCGCCGGGTGCACGCCGAGCGTGGCGAGGTGTGCCCGGCCGTCGACCGTGTTGATCACCGCGAAGCCGACCGCTGGTGAACCGGCGACGAGTACGTGTTCGGCGCGGGTCAGCTCGTCGGTCGGGTCGTCCGGCGGCAGGTCGAGGCCGACGCCGGCGAACAGTTGATCGGCTGCCTGGCTGACGTCCACCAGCCGTGCCAGGTCGTCCCGCGCCTGCCACGGGCGGATCTCGAACGGCCCCGGACTCATCAAGGCATCGTGGCAGTCCTCGCACCAACCGGCCACTCGATAGTCGAGCAGCCACGCTGATAGCTTTCGCCGACCAATGCCGCATCCAGCACGCTGAATCCGGAAAATCAGCAAGCTAACCTGATGATGCGATCGAGGAGCGGCCCCTCATCGCTGCCGGTAGGCGGTGCGAAACGAGTCGGCGCCTCGACAGCCGGTTCGTCGGTGGCCGATGTGTTGCCCGCCCAACGGTCGATTCGTCGGTGACGGTGCGATTCCAGCCGTGTCGGCCGTTCGACGGCGGGTTCGTCATTGGCCCGGGGCGAGTCAGCGACTGGTGGCCGCTCAGCGACGCTGGCTCGCATCGCACGGCGCTCGTGGTGCTCGCCATCGTGGTCGTCCTTGCCGTTACCGCGATCACCAGCGAGCACCTGCGCCGCCACTGAGGGCTCAACTGTCCTACGCTGCCGGGAAAGTCGGCGAACGACGAACTCGGGAGGACGGACTGTGGCTGCCCAGCCTGGCACGTACGGGAGCGAGATCTACCTGCAAGGCCTGGCGGACCAGGTGCCGCCCTTCACCACCAACGGTGCCGCAGTGGAACACGCCGCCGCCGAACGACTCACTCCCGAGGCCTTCGGCTACGTCGCCGGTGCCGCCGGTTCGGGCGCGACGAACCGGGCCAACGTGTCCGCGTTCGAGCGCTGGCGGCTGGTGCCGCGAATGCTGACCGGCGCCACCGTCCGCGATCTCACCACGACGATCCTCGGCACGACGATGCCCGCCCCGGTCCTGCTCGGCCCGGTCGGCGTGCAGTCGATCCTGCACCCGGAGGGCGAGCTGGCCACCGCACGAGCCGCCGCCGAGCTTGGTGTGCCGATGGTGCTGTCGACCCACGCGTCGCACACCATCGAGGAAGTGGCCAAGGCCAGCGGCGACGGGCCGCGCTGGTTCCAGCTCTACCGGCCCAACGACGACGCGGTCTGCGCGAGCATCCTCGGCCGGGCGCGCGCCGCCGGGTTCTCCGTGCTCGTCGTCACCCTGGACACCTGGTCGCTGGGCTGGCGGCCCACCGACCTGGACCGCGCCTACCTGCCCTTCATCCGCGGCATCGGGACCGCCGTGCGCCTTCTCCGACCCGGCGTTCCGCACTGGGCTCGCCCAGCCGCCGGAGGAGGACGTCAACTCCGCCGTCCTCAAGTGGGTCCCCATGTTCACCGGCACCGACCGCACCTGGGACGACCTGCCGTTCCTGCGCGAGCACTGGGACGGCCCGATCGTGCTCAAAGGCATCCAGCACGTCGCCGACGCCCGCCGCGCCGCTGAGGCCGGGATGGACGGCATCATCGTGTCCAACCACGGCGGCCGCCAGGTCGACGGCGCGATCGGCGCGCTTGAGGCCCTGCCCGGCATCGCCGCCGCCGTCGGCGACGACCTGCCCGTGCTGTTCGACTCCGGCGTGCGCGGCGGTGCCGACGTCGTCAAGGCATTGGCGCTGGGCGCGCGGGCGGTGTTGCTCGGCAGGCTCTACGCCTACGGTCTGGGCATCGCGGGCGAGGCCGGGGTCCGGCACGTGCTGCGCAGTGTGCTCGCCGAGACCGATCTGACGCTGGGCCTGTCCGGCCACAAGTCGATCGGCGAGTTGGACGCGGACGCGCTGCACCGGGACTGAGCGTGCCTCACTTGGCGTCGGCGTAGCAGTCGACCACCTTGGCCTGCAACGGAAACCGCACCGCCGTGCGGCCGAAGACGAGACCGCTCGCGACGCTCGCCGATGCCGTCACGTCGGCCACGACCGCATCCACGTCCGCTTGCCCGCAGTGCACGAGTACCTCGTCGTGCTGGAAGAACACCAGTTCCGCCGTGGGCGCGCTCGCGAACAGCCGGGTGCGGAGCGTGGCCAGCAGCACCGCCGTCCAGTCGGCGGCGCTGGCCTGGACCACGAAGTTCCTGGTGAACCGCCCCCACTCGCGTGACGCCTGCCGGGACCTGCGCTCGTCGCCGGTCCCGGCGAGCAGCGCCTGGCGGGCCGCGGACGGCGCCGGTGACGTGCGGCCGAGCCGCGAGCGGACCAGATGTCCCGCCTCGCCCTCCCGCGCGGCGTCCTCGACGTAGCCGACGGCGGCGGGGAAGCGGCGGCGCAGCACCGCCAGCAACGGGCCCGCTCCGCCGCTGGTGCCGCCGTACATCGCCGACAGCATCGCGATCTTCGCTTGCTGCCGGTCGTCGGAGAACGAGTCCCGCGCCAGGTTCGCGTACAGGTCGCTGTCCCCGGCTACCTCGGCCAGCCGATCGTCACCGGACAGAGCCGCGAGGACGCGCGGTTCGAGTTGGGCCGCGTCGGCGGCGACGAACCTCCAGCCCGGCTCGGCGCGCACGGCCGTCCGCAGGACCTTCGGCAGTTGCAGCGCTGCCCCGCCCCGCGTCGCCCACCGGCCCGACACCACACCGCCGACCACGTACTCCGGCCGGAACCGTCCGTTGTGGACCCACGAGTCGAGCCAGCTCCAGCCGTGCGCGACGTACAACCGCGCCAGCTCCTTGTACTCCAGTAGCGGCTCAACGGCCGGGTGGTCGACCTGGCGCAGCACCCACCGCCTGCTGGACTCCACGTCGATGCCTACTCGCCGCGAACGCCTTCACCACGCTGCCCGGGTGGTCCGGGTTGACCTCGACGCCGCCGAACGCGGCGGCGATCCGGTCGGCCAGTTCGGCCAGTTTCTTCGGCCGGCTGCCGGGTGCGGGTCGCGGGCCGAGCAGGTCGGTGAGCAGGTCGGCATGGATGTCGGCGCGCCAGGGCAGTCCGTGGTGGGTCATCTCGACAGCGGTCAGCTCGCTGGCCGACTCGGCCGCCGCCAGCAGCCGCAGGTCCTCGGCACCGGCGAGCCGGTCGCGTTGGGTCAGGTAGACCGCGGCCAGGGCGTCCAGTGGATCGGTGTCACCGGGCAGCGCCTCGCGCTCCGGTTCGAACAGCGCGGGCTGCGCGTCGGGCCGGATCGCGGGCGGATCGTCGGGCACCGGCAGGTCCTTCGCCCTGGCCAGGGCCGCTGCCAGGCCGCGCGGCTCAGCGTGCCTGCCCGCGTGGTTGAGCAGGATGTTCTCCACCAACAGCAGATCATGGCACCGGTCGACCCGGGCACCCGCCGCCAGCAACGGCGGATAGCAGTCCGCACCGGACGCCCACAGCCACCGTGGCCGCTGCGCGCGCTCCACCTCGGCGACCCGGCTCGCGAGGTCCGCCGCGTAGGTCGCGGGCCCGGCCGGCGTGCCGTCGTCGGAGAGCGGGCGGATCCGCCCACCGCCCTCGGATTCGGGTACCACCGCCATCAGCACGTGCCAATTCTCCGCCCGACCACCGACAGTCGTCGCCTACCATCGGTACGTGCTGAGGTATCTGTCGGAAACCGTCGGCAAACTGGTCGACCTGCCGCCGCGAGTGGACGTGCTGCGCAAGGCCGGGTTGTTCGACCCCATGCGCCCGGACGAGGGCCTGCGGTCCATCCTGGCTGTTCGGCGGCTGGGTCCGGTCGCCGGTGCCGCCTGGATCGCCGCCCGCCGCGAGCCCGACACGGTTGCCGTGGTCGACGAGCTGGGCGAGGTCACGTTCGCGCAGCTGGACGCGTACGCCAACGCGATCGCAACGGAATGGGCGCGCCAGGGCCTCGGCCCGGACTCGGTGCTCGCCGTGCTCTGCCGCGACCACCGCTGGCTGGTCGCCTGCATGGTCGCCGCCGCCAAGCTCGGTGCGCGCCTGCTGCTGCTCAACACCGGCTTCAGCAGACCGCAACTGGGAGACGTGGCCGAGCGCGAGGGCGTCTCGGCGCTGGTCCACGACCAGGAGTTCACCGAGATCCTCGGCGACGTCCCCGCGGACATCCCGCGCTACCTGGGCTGGTGCGACGACCCGGCGACGACCGACGTGCCCACGCTCGCCGGCGTGACCAGGTCCGCGGACGGCCGGCCGGTGCCCGATCCCCGGTCGCCTGGCGGCATCGTGCTGCTCACCAGCGGCACCACCGGCACCCCGAAGGGCGCGCCCCGGCACGTGCGCTCGCCGCTGTCCGCGACCCACCTGCTGGAGCGGATTCCGTTGCGGCGCGGGGGAGCGATGTTCATCGCGTCGCCGATGTTCCACGCCACCGGCCTGTCCCAGCTGATCATGTCGCTCGCACTCGGCTCGACCGTCGTGGTCCGGCGCCGCTTCGACCCCGAGGCGACGCTGCGCACGGTCGCGGAGCGCCACTGCACCGCGATGGTGCTGGTGCCCACGATGCTGCGCCGCATCCTCGATCTGGGTCAGGACGTGCTGTCCGCGCCACGACACCAGCGGCCTGCGGGTGATCCTCACGGCGGGCTCGGCGCTCACCCCGGACGTGAGCGACCGCGCGCTGGCCACCTTCGGGGACGTGATCTACAACCTGTACGGCTCCACGGAGATCGCCGTCGCGGCCGTGGCGACGCCGGGTGAGCTGCGGTCCGCGCCCGGCACGGTCGGCAGGTCGCCGCGCGGCTGCGTGGTCCGGCTGTACGACGGCGACGGGCAGCGGGTCACCGGGGCGGAGCGCCGCGGCAGGCTGTTCGTCGGCAGCGAACTGGCCTTCGCCGGGTACACCGGCGGCGGCCACAAGGAGGTCATCGACGGCCTGCTCTCCAGCGGCGACGTCGGCCACTTCGACGCCGACGGGCTGCTGTTCGTGGACGGCCGGGACGACGACATGATCGTGTCCGGCGGCGAGAACGTGTTCCCGGTGGAGATCGAGAACCTGCTGACGTCCCGGGACGACATCGCCGACGCGGCCGTGATCGGCGTCGACGACCCCGACTTCGGCCAGCGGCTCAAGGCTTTCGTGGTCGTGGTGCCCGGGGCGAGCCCGGACGCGGACGAGCTGCGTGCCTACGTGCGCGCGAACCTCGCCCGCTACAAGGTGCCGAAGGAGATCGTGTTCACCGACGAGCTGCCCAGGAATCCGACCGGCAAGGTGGTCAAGGCCGAGTTGTTCAAGCCGAACATAGTGGCGTGTCCGGTAACCATGCCGGTGGCATTCCGGTGCCAGGTGGGCGCATCGCAAGCGGAGGAGGCCCAGGTACCTCTGCTGTGCGTGGGCCGACGACAACGCCGCGAGGTGTCCGCCTGGGGCCGGAATTACCCGGTGAGGGTTACCGGACATACCACTAGCGTCCGGCGGGCGCCGGGACACAGTCCTTGCGCACCACGGCGATCGGGCCGCGGATGCTGCGCAGCAGCGCCTGGCTGACCGAACCCGACAGCAGACCGACCGCGACACCGCGCCCGCGCGATCCGACCACGAGCAGCCGGCAGCCTGCCGACCGCGCGGTGAGGATCGGCACCGGCTCGCCGATCGCGAAGTCGATGTCGATGTCCATCCGCGGGTACCGGGTGGCCAGTTCGGCCATCGAGTCGGCGGTGCGCCAGCGGCGTCGTTCCTGCTCGGCCGGGTCGCCGTCGGCGGACGTGGGCATGACGTGCACTGCCCGCACACCGACGCCGTGCCGGTCGGCCAGCTCGAACGCGAACGCCATCGCCGCCGAGGACACCTTCGTGCCGTCGACGCCGACCGCGACGGGTGCGTCGTACGCGACCGACTCCGGCTGTGCCCGCACCGCGATCACCGGGCACCGTGTGCGCACCGCGAGCGTGCCGCACACGGACCCGAAGACCAGCTCCGCGAACAGCCCGGAACCCTCGCTGCCCAGCACCACCATCTGTGCGTTCTCCGCCTGGCGGCACAGCACACCGACCGGGCTGCCCGGCTCGATGTAGGTGCTGACGTCCACGTCCGGCGCGATCCGATGGACGAACTCGGCGGTGTCCGCGACGAGCTGCCGCGGGTCGGCCTGCCGCACGGCCAGCTCCATCGCGGGCACGATGCCCGGATCGATCACGGCGGCGGCGTATCTGTCGGTCTCGCCGTGCACGAGGGCCAGCGGCAAGCCGGCTGCCTGTGCCTCGCGGGCCGCCCATTCCACGGCGAGCGCGCTCTGGGCACCCTCGTCGATCCCTACGACGATCCGGTCACGCTGGTGGGTGTCCACGTTCCACCTCACTGGCCGGTGGGCGGGGCGCCCACTGCGGTATGCCGACTTCTACTGTGCCGTGGTCACGCTCGTGATGCCAGGCCGGCCCGGTATCGACCGAGTTTCGGTTGCCATGAGAATAACCGTCCACTACGGAATGCCACCAGAGCGTGACCCTCAACCACCGTTTCGACGGCTGGCACAATCCGGCCATGAGCGCGGGGGAGCGGCGGCGCGCGGTGGCCGCGGTGGTCACCGAGGTGTGCTCGCCCGCGGTGGTCGTGGTGCTGTTGCCGCTGGCAGTGGCCTGGCACGCGACCGGCCACCGGATCGGCCCGACGCTGCTATGGGGCCTGGCCGTGGCGGTGTCGTCCAGCGTGCTGCCGATGGCGTTCATCGTGCTCGGCGCGCGGCGCGGCCGCTGGGACGGCCACCACGTGCGCAACCGGGAGGGCAGGCTGGTACCGCTGCTGCTTGGCCTGGTCACCACCGTCGTCGGGCTGCTCGTGCTGGTGTTCGGCGGTGCGCCACGCGATGTCGTCGCGCTCGACGCCGCCATGCTGGCCACCCTGATCGTGTGCACCGTGATCACCCAGTGGTGGAAGGTCTCGCTGCATTCCGCTGTCGCCGGTGGGGCCGCCGCGACGCTGGTGTTGATCTACGGACCGTGGTCGCTGGTCCTGGTACCGCTGGTCGTGCTCGTGGCGTGGTCCCGGGTCGAGGTGCGCGATCACACGGTCGCGCAGGTGGTCGCCGGCGCGCTGACCGGGCCGATCGCCGGTGGTGTGGTGTTCGTCCTGGTCCGCTGAGCCGGGGCTGGTAACGGACGCTTTCGTGGCCGTCCGAGATCTGTCCGTCGCAGCGCGTAACAGATCGCGTCGGTTACCGATGCCACCTGTGGACCTCGCGGGGAGTCCGCCTGCGTCCGCGAGCGATTGGGGCGATGAGTCATGGGGACGCTGCACCGCACCGCGCTGGTGCTGGGCGCGACCGGACAGCTGGGCGCAGAGATCGCACGACGGATGCTCGGGCTCACCTCGACCCTCGTCCTGCACGGCCCCGACGAGCACGCACTCGCCGACCTGCGTGCCGAGTTGGCGACGCGGCCGGAGGACTGCGAGGTCGTCACCGCGACCGCCGACTTCACCAGCCTCGACGCGACACGGGACCTGGCCCGTCGCTGCGGCCGGGCCAGCGGCGAGCTGGACTACGTGGTGAACGCGGTCGACCTGCTGCCACCCAAGACGCGGTTGATCACCCAGGACGGCAACGAGCTGACCTGGCAGATCAACTACCTCGGTCCGGCGATGGTGGTGTCCGCCTTGTTGCCGTTGCTGCGCAACAGTTCCTGCGGTCGGATCGTGCACGTGGTGCGCGACCGGCAGCGGATCGGGGTGCCGAAGGCGACCGAACTGGGCAACGGCAAGCGCTACTACCCGGCCTGGTCCTACACCGAGGCGAAACTGGCGCTGATGATGTTCAGCCAGACGACGGCGACCAAGTTACGCGGCACCGGATGCCGCAGCCTGACCATCCAGCCCGCGGGCACCGAGGTGACGGCCGCCCCGGCTCCGCTCTCCCGCGGCCTCATGGTGGACGCGGTGCTCTACACGTGCACCAGCCCGACGGTGCCCAACGGTGCCTACCTCCGCGGTCGCCGCGTGCACCCGCTGCCCAGAGCGGCGGCGGGCGTCGCGGCACAGCAGCGGATGTGGCGGGCCACCTGCCGCACGCTGACCCTCGATCCGGGCACCGGCTGCCCGCTGCACTCGCCGGAAGTGGCCGGCGAACGCTAGCGATCCGGTGTGGATGGTCAGCCGGGCAGCTCGGCCAGCACCTCGGTCAGCCGGTCCAGCGCGGCCGCGATCCACGGCAGCGCAAGGGGTTGCTCGCTGTGCAGGCTGGCCAGGCGCTGCTCGTCGTCGACCCCGTACAGCAGGCTCGTGGCCAGCCGGAAGCGCAGCGCGTGCTCGTCGTCGCCGAACTCGACCCCGGCCAGCACGCCGACGCCGTACCGGTCCAGCAACAGCGCCGACAGTTCGCGACCCGTCGCCACCCGGCCGGCCATCAGTTCACCGAGATCGGGGTACAGATAGAACCCGCCGTCCGACGGGCGGCACCGCGCACCCGCGCGCACCAGGATCTCGTACACGGCGGCAGTGACCGTGCCGTGCAACCGGCTGCTCGCCGCGATCCGTTCGGTCACTTCGGGTGGCTCGGCCAGCGCGGCCGCCGCCACGCGCTGCATCGGACTCGCCAGGCTGGACCACACCTCGCTGGCCATCCCCACCAGCGCGGGCCGCAGCTCGTCGCCCAGCCGCGAGTGGGGGAGCCGGGCGAAGCCGATCCGGTAGCCGCCCAGCGCGAGGCTCTTGCTCAGCCCGGTGGTCACGACGGTCCGCTCCGGCAGCAGTTCGGCGGGGCTGGTGAAACCGGCGGTGCGGCACAGGTCCCGGTAGATCTCGTCGGAGATCACCACGAGACCCTCACGCTCGGCGATGGTGCACACCTCGGCGACGAGATCGCGGGGCGGCAGCGTGCCGGTCGGGTTGTCCGGCAGGGTCACCACCAGCACGCCAGGACGCGCACCCGCGGCCCGGGCGGCCGCGAGCGCATCGGGCAACAGGTCGGGGTCGGGCACGCCACCGGCACGTGCCGGGATGGGCACCCTGATCACGCGCTTGCCCGCCAGCGTGGCCTGGGCGGCGTAGCTGACCCAGGACGGAGCCGCGAGGACGACGTCCCCGGGCAGCACCGTGAGCAGCGCGGACAGCAGCGGTTTGCTGCCCGGGGCGAACAGCACCGTGTCCGGATCGGTGGGCAGGCCACGCCGCCCGAAGTAGCCCGCCGCGGCCTCGCGCGCGGCCGGGATGCCCGTCACCGGGCCGTAGTCGTTGTGTCGCACCGAGTCCGCGAGTACGGCGGCCAGCTCGGGTAACACCGGCAGGCCTGCCTCGCCGAACGCGAGGTGCAGCACCTGCCGCCCTTCGGCCCGCATCGCACGGAGTCGCTCGTTGACGGCCAGGGTCGCGGACTGGGTGACTGCTTGCATGCGCATCAAAATAGGCAATGTTTGTTGCGTTGACCAGTCGCAACTAGGGTTGCGGCACCCGTGTCCCGTGGGGCCAGTCGCCGGGAATCGAGGAGTCATGGCCGTGCCGCCGCGCAACTACGCCGAGCTTCGCGCCGAGCTGCAGGCCAGGATGCCCACACTGGCGGCGGGCCAGCGCCGGATCGCGAGGGTGCTGCTCGCCGATCCCGAGGCCACCGCGTTCCGCAGCATCGGTGAAACCGCCAGGGTCGCCGAGGTGCACGAGTCGTCGTTGGTCAGATTCGCCGCCGCACTCGGCCTGCCCGGCTATCCGGCGCTGGTGCGGCTGTGCAGGCAGCAGCTGGCCGAGCAGGCGCAGCTGGTCCGCCGGTTCGAGCAGGCAGCCGAGCTGACCGAGTCCGAGGGCCTGCTCGGTGCGGTGGCCGAACACGACCAGCAGAACATCGCCCGCACCTTCGCGCGGCTGGACCAGGCGACCTGGGACGCGGTGCTGACGCTGCTCACCGAGGCCGAGTACGTGTACGTGATGGGGCTGCGCAAGTGCTACGCGGTCGCGTACCTGCTGGCCTATCTGTTGCGCATGGTGCGCCCTGGCGTGCACCAGTTCGCGCCGCGGGCGGGCATGCTCGCCGACGACCTGCGCGACCTGAGCGAAGGCGACGTGTTCATCGCGCTGTCCATCCATCGCTACACCGGCGAGACAGTGCGCGCGATGGCCGAGGCGAAACGGCGTGGTCTGCACACGGTCGCACTGACCGACAATCCCGCGTCACCGCTGGTCCGGCACGCTGATCTCGCGTGCTTCGTGGAGACCGGCGGGGTCACGGTGCTGCGGTCGCTGTCCGCGTTCGTGTCCGTGGCCCAGGCGATGGCCACCGGTGTGGCGCTGCGCCGGGGCACCACCACGCGGGCGGAGTTGTTGCTGGACGAGCAGTTGCTCGACCGGTTCGACGTGTACGACGACGGCGACGCGCAGCGGGCTCAGGCCGACCACTGAAGGCCGTAGCTCATGCCCTGCGGCTGCAACTGCCACAGCAGGTCCGGCTGGGCGTCGCCGAGCCGGACGCGGACCGAGAAGTGCTCGCAGCGGTGCAGCGGCGCGAGCAGATCGTACGGTTGCGTCCACGACCTGGGGTAGGACGTGAAGCGGATGCTGTAGTCGTGCCGCTGGCCCACGTGCAGCGCCTCGGGCAGCCGGATCAGGAACCGGGTGTGCCCGGGGGCGATGGGCTGCGCCTCGATGATCTCGCCGCCGCCCAGCATCTCGGCCTCGATCGGCTCGTCCAGCGTCACGCCCCTGGGTGCGCGCATCGAGACCGTGATCTCCTTGAGATCGTCGACCGTGGCCACGATGCGGCGGTCCTCGATCAGCTGCGCCGGCTCGAGATCCAGTCGCAGCACCGCGCGCAGCGACTCGACGTACCAGCCGTCGGGGGAGTTGAGCGTGAGGTCGCCCGCGGTGTCCGCGTCCAGCCGCTCGGACAGCAACCGGAAGGCGGTGTCGACACGGCGGCGGGCGGTGCGCGGGTCGCGGTCGAAGTGGTCGGCCAGCCAGGTGATCCTGCGGTCCAGGAACTCGCCGACGGCCTCGTCGTGCAGCGCGAGCGCGACGCTCGCCGCGATCCGCAGGTCGTCGGGCAACTGCTCGCACAGCGCGGTCAGCCGCAGCACCACCTTCCTGCGGACCAGCGCGGGACCGTCGGTCTCCTCGACGCCGCAGGCAGCCCGCAGTCGAGGTCCGACCCTGGTGCCGAGGCTCGCGGCCTTCAGGCCACGCCCACGACGCAGGTCGTTGAGTTCATGCACCGTGTCGGTGCCGGTCCCGGCGTCCACGCTGTTCTCCTGGCTCTCGGTGGATGAAGTCAGCAACCACGAAATCGCGATGCCGGGACAGGTGTTACGGCATTCGAGGTACCGGGTGAGGCGAACTTGAACCACTACTGGTCAGATTCTGGACAGAAAACGGAAATTCACGTTCAGTGAGGCTCTGACCAGCACGGATGGGCTGTAGGCCTCGTGTCTTAATCGTGATCGACATCGCCCAAGAGTGCTTTTCCGGGTCTTTCTGTTCTCTTTGCACTGGGATTCGTTACAGCCATCAGGAATGTCGACAGTTCCGAATGGGTGAATGTGGGCGTGCGCCATTACGAAAGAGGAATCACTGCGCACAGTGCGCGACATGTCGCTGTGTGCATCGGGTGCGCTGCAGGTGTCTGACCTGCGGTTGCGCCCCCGGCAGGACTCGAACCTGCGACCAAGAGATTAGAAGTCTCTCGCTCTGTCCGCTGAGCTACGAGGGCATAGCGGGGGACCAGTACCCGCGCGCGAGCTAGGGTAGCCGCCCCGTACTGATACATCGCTCGACGGCACGGCGATGTTTCGCGTACCAGCCGGATGAGTGATCACATCGGGTCTGGCGCCGCCCGGTGGCGACCACAGAAACCGCCGCACGCTGCCCACCTGCGTGAACCCGAGCCCTCGGTAGATCCGTAACCCATCCGGTGACGAGGTGAGTACTGCCGTGTCGACACCACGCGCCTCGATCGCGCGCATCGCCGCGACGGTCAGTGCGGTGCCGATGCCCTTGCCGCGCACCGTCGGCACGGTCACGATGTGCTGCACCTCGCCCGCCACCGGCCCGACGAACGCGGCCGCGCACCCCACCGGCGTGCCCGCGAGCACGGCGAGCAGGTGCACGAAGGCCGCGCCGACCGCGAGCCGCGCCCGCACGGTCGCCTCGAACACCGGGCCGGCACCTCGCCCGGACCACAGCCGCACCCACGTCCGGATGCCCTCGACGCCCTGCGCCGGGATGATCGAGAGGCGGTCGACGTGCGGCAGTTCCGCGCGGCCGAGCCGGGCGACCAGCAGCGGCTCCTCCTCGTACCAGGAGACCCCGGGATGCCGGGCGATCGGCTCCGGACCAGGTGCCCGCCCGTCGACGCCGACGTGCCACAGCGCCGGCACGCCGAGCTGGTGGAACGTGCGCAGGGCGTCCTCGACCGGGACAGCGGGGGTGCCGGGAGCGACGAAGACACCGTTGAGCCCTTCGTAGCCGACGCCGGTCGCGAACCACCTGATCCGGTCACCGTGAACTACCGTCGCACCGGCTGTGGAATACGCAGCGCAACCCAGCCAGAGTGTGTCCCACGCGGGCCAGGCGGGCATTATCACCCGATCAGGTTAGGTCTAGGCCAGTAGTAGGGCTACCGACGGCAGGGGGAGACCGAATGCACCCGGGCAGGATCGCCGTCGTCGCCATGTTCGCCCTCAACGGCGTGGTCGTGGGCACCTGGACGTCCCGGGTGCCTGCCGTGACCAGCCAGGTGCACGCCAACCCCGGCAGTCTCGGCCTGGCGCTGCTGGGCAGCAGCATCGGCCTGATCATCGCGGCGCCGCTGGCCAGCAGGCTGTGCGCCCGGTTCGGTACCCGCGTCGTCGCGCCGCCCAGCGCGCTGCTGTGCTGCGTGGTGTTGCCGCTGGTCGGCCTCGTGCCCACCGTGGCGTGGCTGGGCGTGGTGATGTTCGGCGTCGGGATGGCGATCGGCGCGCTGGACGTGTCGATGAACATCGCCGCCGTGGCCGTGGTCCGCGACCTGGACCGGCCGCTGATGCCGACGTTCCACGCCGCCTACAGCTTCGGCGCGCTCGGCGGCGGCATCGTCGCGGGTGGGGCGGCCGCGATCGGCTGGTCGCCACTGCGGCACTTCCTGGTGGTCGCCGCGATCGGCGCGTTCGTCACCCTCGTCGTGGCCAGGTTCATCCCCGGCGCGCGGCCCCCGGTGGCCGGGAACACGAAGTCGAACCGTGCGCCGCTGGTGCCGCCGATCCGCAGGCCGGCGCTGTGGCTGATGGCGGGCATCATGCTCGGCTCGGCGATCGCCGAGGGCGCGAACGGTGACTGGTCGGCACTGTTCCTGGTCCGCGACCGCGACGTCGCACAGGCTGCGGCCACCATCGGTTTCGCCTGCTTCAACGTCTCGATGGCCGTCGCGCGCCTGCTCGGCGAGCGCTGGGAGCGGCGCTGGGGTTCCTACCGGCTGCTCACCAGCGCGGCGGCGCTGGCAGCGGTCGGCATGTTCGTGGTCGTGCTGGTGCCCTGGCTGCCCGCCGCCTATCTCGGGTTCGCGCTGGCCGGCGTCGGCCTGGCGTTCTCGTTCCCGGTCACGCTCGGCCTGGCCGGTGCCGCGGGCAGGCGAGCCGACGGCACCGGTGGCGAACGCGAGATCGGCTTCGTGACGACCATCGCCTACAGCGGTTTCCTGGCCGGGCCGCCGGTGATCGGCGCGATCGCCCAGGCGACCAACCTGACGGTCGGCCTGGCCGTGGTCGGCGTGGTGGCCGCGCTGATCGTGCCGATGGCGATGCTGGCCCGGCGGGCCAGGGAACGCGAGTACCGGCTACAGGGGCTTGCGGAACCCGCGGACGGCCAGGGTGGCCCCGATGACCGCCAGACCGCCGCTGGTGGCCAGAGCCCAGATCACCCCGGCACCGACCGGCAGGCTCAGCGCGAGATCCCGTGACGCGTTCACCGCGTACGTCATCGGATTCACGTGCGCCACGGCCTGCAGCCAGCCGGGCAGGCCGCTGATCGGCACGTACGCGCTGGACGCGAACATCAGCGGGAACATGAGCAGGAAGCCGACCATCTGCATCACCTCGGCATTGCGCAGCCAGGCGCCCGCCGCGATGAAGAGCCAGCCAAGGCCCCAGCCGACCACCAGGCCCAGCGCCCACGCCGAGACGACGCCGACGAAGCCACCGGGGGGCGCGAAGCCGAACAGCACGGCGGCGAAGATCAGCATGACGATCAGCTGCACGCCGGTACGCACCACATCGGACAGGCTGCGCGCGACGAGCACCGAGCCCATCCGGATGGGCAGCGAGCGGAACCTGGCCAGCACGCCGTTCTTCATGTCGGTGACGAGCCCGACGCCGGACTGCACGGCCGAGCCCATCGCGGTGTTCACCAGGATGGCGGGCATCAGGTAGTCGATGTAGCTCACGCCGGTGGGAAAGCCCGGCGTCCGGGCGATGCTGGCGAAGATCTGGCTGAACAGCACCAGCATCACCAGCGGTTGCAGCAGGCTGAAGATGATCATCCTGGGGTCGCGGACGATCGCGCGCAGCGACCGGCCGGTCAGGATCACGATCTGCGCGGCGACGTTCGTGCCGCGCCAGGGGCGGACGGGCACGGTCTGGTCGACCGCGCGTGGGTTGGCGACTGCCGTGGTCATCGAAGCTCCTCGGGGTCAGGCCGCGGCGGGCGCGTGGGCGAGAGTCAGGTAGACGTCGTCGAGCGTGGGCTCGGTGAGCGCGAGTTCCGCGACCTCGATCGAGTCCTGGTCCAGCGCGCGGACCACGACGGCCAGTTCGGCCGAGCGATCCACCGGGGTGATCACCGCGTGCCGCTCACCGTCCAGCACCGGTTGCAGGCCCGCCTGCTCCAGCGCGTGCACGGCGGCGATCCCGTCGGAGGGATCGGACAGCGTGACCACCACGGTCCGCTTGCCCACCTGCGCCTTGAGTTCGGTGGCGGTGCCGGACGCGACGACCCTGCCCTGGGAGAGCACGGTGATCGAGTCGGCCAGCCGGTCGGCCTCGTCCAGGTACTGCGTGGTCAGCAGCACGGTCGTGCCGTCGCCGACCAGGGTCTGCACGATCTCCCACATGCCCATCCGGCTCTCCGGGTCCAGGCCTGTGGTCGGCTCGTCCAGGAAGATCACGTCCGGCCTGCCGACCAGGCTGGCGGCCAGGTCCAGCCGCCTGCGCATGCCGCCGGAGTAGGTACGGGCTGCCCGGCGGGCCGCGTCGGTCAGACCGAAGATCTCCAGCAGTTCGGTGCCGCGCGCCTTGGCCTCCTGCCTGCTCGCGCCGAGCAGCCGGGCGATCAGGATCAGGTTGTCCAATCCGGACAGTTGCTCGTCGACCGCGGCGAACTGGCCGGTCAGCCCGATGCGGCCGCGCACGTGGTGAGCCTCGGTGACGACGTCGAACCCGGCCACCGTCGCCGTGCCCGCTGTCGGCGGCAGCATCGTGGTCAGGACGTTGACCAGCGTGGTCTTGCCGGCGCCGTTGTGCCCCAGCAGGCCGAGCACGGTGCCACGCGGCACTTCGACGCTCACGTCGTCCAGTGCGGTCACAGAGCCGAAGGTCTTGCTGACCCGGTCCGCCGTGATCATCAGTTCAGTCATCGGTTCCCCCTTGGTCGGTGGCTGGTCGGCGCAGCGTGCCGTGCAGGAACAGGTCGACGAGCTCGGTCAGCTCGACGCCCGTCGTGCCGATGCCGTCGGCCTGCATCCGGTTGCTGAACACCGAACCGAGCAGCAGTCGCGCGGCCAGATCGGGCGGCACACGCAGCTGGTCGGCGTCGAACAGGGCCTCGATCGCCCCGGAGATGCGGATCATCGCCTTGGGCGGACCGTCATGCTCGTGGTCGCCGTCGGCGCGCGGGTCGATCCCCGCGGTGCGCAGTGCCACGACCATCGACCACAGCCGGGTCTGGTAGTCCGAGACGGCGCGCGCGGCCTCGGTGAGCCGCTCGGCGATCGGCAGCGACCTGTCGATAGCCGCGATCTGGGCGACCTCGGCCTCGGACTCCAGGGTCGCGCGCAGGCACGCCACGAACAGCTCGTGCTTGTCCCGGAACGCCCGGAACAACGTGCCCTCGGCGATCCCGGCAGCGGCCGCGATCTCGCTGGTCTTCACGTTCGCACCGTGCTCGACGATCAGCGGCACGGCGACGTCGAGGATCGCGGCCCGCCGTTCGGTGACGGTCATCGCGGGTGCCCGGCCGGACCCGCCGCGGGTGGCCCGCCGCGCCTCGCGTTGTTCCTCCAGCAGCTTGCGGGCCTGCGCGCGGCGCTCGTCACCCGGCGCCGTGAGCACCTGGCGCCGCTCCGCACGGTGGCGGGAACGGCGTTCGCGGGGCGACTCGTCGGGCATGCCGCCATCGTATGAGTGAGCCCTCACTCATGTCAACGAGTGAGCACTCACTCATCCGCTAGGCAGGCACCGCGATGTGGGCGACCGTGCCACCCTCCGCACGCCTGCTCAGCCACGCGTGCCCGCCGTGCGACAGCACGACCTGCCGCACGATCGCCAGGCCCAGCCCCGATCCCGGCATCGCCCGTGCGTCGTCGGTCCGGTGGAAGCGCTCGAAGACCCGCTCCAGGTCGGCGTCCGGCACCCCGGGACCGCTGTCGGTCACGGTGATCGCGGCGAGGCCCGCCAGCCGCTGCACGTCCACGTAGACGGGTTCGCCCGGCGGGTTCCACTTCGCCGCGTTGTCCAGCAGGTTGAGCACGGCCCGCTCCAGGCTGCCCCGTTTGCCGATGACCGGCACCGACTGCTCGGTCAGGGCGAACGTCACCTCCGGCGTCCTGGCCCTGGCCCGGGTGACCGCCGCTCGCACCACGTCCGCCAGGTCCAGCTCGGTGATCTCCTCGCCGTAGCCGGGATCGCGCGCGACGTCCACGACCTCCTCGATGAGCTGGTCCAGCTCGCCCATCTGGGCCTCGATGTCGATCAGCAGCCGCTGCCGGTCGGAGCCGCTGAGCTGGCGTTCCGGGTTGCGCTCGGCCCGCAGCAGCAGGTTCACGTTGGTGCGCAGGCTGGTCAGCGGGGTGGCCAGCTCGTGGCTGGCGTCGTCCACCAGCTGGCGCTGCGCCTCGCGGGACATGCCCAGCGCGGTCAGCATCTGGTTCACGCTCGCCGCCACGCTGGCCACCTCGGCCGTCTCGTGCGGCGTGATCGGCACGGCCGCGTGCAGGTCCTGCGTCGCGGCCACGTGTGCGGCCGCGCTGGCGACCCGGTGTACCGGTTGCAGGCCCGCGAGCGTCAGCCCGTAGCCGAGGGCGGCCGCCACCACGATCGCCACCGCATCCGCGCCCAGCAGCAGCACCGCGAAATGCGTCAGCGTGTCGTCCTGGTCGGTCAGGTCGGCGGCCAGTTGCACGGCGTCGCCGCGGACCGAGTGCTGCGTGATCATCATGTAGTGGACGTGGTGGATGCGGACGTCCCGCAGCACCGGCGGCGAGTCGCCCAGCGCCACCGCGACATCGGTCTCGGTGACCGGCAGCGACAGTGACTGGAAATGCGGCCGCCTGCTGTGCCCGTTGGGTTCGACGACGCCGAACAGCGTGCTCACGTCCGACCTCGCCCATGCGGGCGGCGACGCCAGCTTCGTCGGGTCGTAGTGCTGCGAGATGTCGTCGGCCTGCTGGCCCAGATCGCCGGCGACCTCGTTGCGCATCTCCAGCCGCAGCAACAGCCACGCCGCCAGCGACACGCCGAGCACCGCGATCGCCACCGCGGCGGCGGTCAGTGTCGTCAGGCGTCTGCGGAGCGTGGGCCGTCTCATCCGGTCCTCGAATGACCTGCCCTGCTCATGCGACCCTCCTCCGCGCGGCTACTCCGTCTCGCGCATCACGTAGCCGACCCCCCGAACAGTGTGCACCAGCCGGGGTTCGCCTTCCGACTCCAGCTTGCGGCGCAGGTAGCCGATGTAGACGTCCAGGCTGTTGGACCGGGTGCCGAAGTCGTAACCCCAGACCTCGGTGAACAACACCGACCGGGTCACCACCCGGTTCGCGCTGCGCAGCAGCACCGCCAGCAGCTCGAACTCGGTCCTGGTCAGGTCCACCACGCGCTGGTCACGGTGCACCGTCCGGTTGACGGGGTCGAGCCGCAGGTCGGCGAACGTCATCGGGTCGCGTTCCAGCGGATCGGCAGGGTCGGCCCTGCGCAGCAGCGCCCGCACCCTGGCCAGCAGTTCCTCCAGGGCGAACGGCTTGACCAGGTAGTCGTCGGCGCCCGCGTCCAGGCCTGCCACGCGATCGCCCACGTTGCGGCGCGCGGTCAGCATCAGTACGGGCACGCGGTCGCCGGTGATCCGCAGCCGCCGGCACGCCTCCAGCCCGTCGATGCCGGGCATCATCACGTCCAGCACGACGACGTCCGGTCTGCGGGTGCGCACCGCGTCCAGCGCCGTCTGCCCGTCGACCGCGGTGTCGACCTGATAGCCCTCGAACCGCAGACCGCGGCTGATCGACTCACGGACCGCGGGCTCGTCATCGACAACCAAGACTCGCACCACACCATCCTCACCCGTGCGTCGTCATGCGGGTTCGCCCCCTACCACGAGGGCCTGACCGTTTCGCGTCGAACGGGCGGTTGTCCACCCGAGTTGTCCACATGGCAGGTGCTTGTCCACAGATACACGGTCGCTCCCTGACACGACGGCTGACCTGCGCCAACCTGGATGTCGTCGGCCCGGGAGCGAACACGGTTCCCTGCACCGGCGCTCCCAGCGAACACCCAGCACATTGCCAGACAGCACACAGCCGGTGTGCGTCGAGAACGAAGGGATGCGGTGATGGACAACGTCCTGCTCGGTCATCTGTGCAAGGAGCCCGTCCTGCACCAACCGCGGCGCACCGGGCAGCCGGTCGCGCGGCTGCGGGTCGCGGTCAACCCGCGGCGCTGGGACGGCGCCGCGTTCGTCAACCGCCCGCCCGTCTTCCACGACGTGGTGTGCTTCGGCAAGCTGGCCGAGAACGTCTGCAACAGCCTGCGCAACGGTATGGAAGTGCTCGCCGTGGGCGAATGGGTCGACGACAGCTACCGGGACGAATCGGGTCAGCGCCGGGTCCACGTCACGCTGGAGGCGAAGGCGATCGGCCCGGCGCTGCGCTCGGCGACCGCCGTCGTGCACCGGCTCGAACGCCCGCCGTCCACCACCCAACCCGAGCCGGCGCTCGTCGAAGCCTGCCCGGAGCCCGTCCCGGTCGGAGGCGGTTGAGCTGCGGAAGTCGTCACGCTCTCACCCACATGAGTCACATGAGGCGCCGAATGGAAAGGAGGTACGCCACCACCCGACCGCGATTCGAGGTAACCGAGGTACGGGGCACCCGGTCACGCATCTACGATCGCGGACATGGCCGAGTTCATCTACACCATGAAGAAGGTGCGCAAGGCGCACGGGGACAAGGTCATCCTGGATGACGTCACGATCCAGTTCTACCCCGGTGCCAAGATCGGCGTAGTCGGCCCCAACGGAGCCGGCAAGTCGACTGTGCTCAAGATCATGGCCGGCCTTGAGCAGGCCAACAACGGTGAGGCGTTCCTTTCGCCGGGCTTTACCGTTGGCATCCTCCAGCAGGAACCACCACTCAACGAGGACAAAACGGTTCTCGGCAATGTGGAGGAGGGCGTCGGAGAGATCAAGTTGAAGCTCAACCGCTTCAACGAGATCGCCGAGAAGATGGCGGTCGACTACTCCGACGAGCTGATGGAGGAAATGGGCGCGCTCCAGGAGGACCTGGACCACGCCGACGCCTGGGACCTCGACTCGCAGCTGGACCAGGCGATGGACGCCCTGCGGTGCCCGCCGCCGGATGCCGACGTGCGCACGCTGTCCGGTGGCGAACGGCGCCGGGTGGCGCTGTGCAAGCTGCTGCTGAGCAAGCCGGACCTGCTACTGCTGGACGAACCGACGAACCACCTGGACGCGGAGAGCGTGCAGTGGCTCGAACAGTTCCTGTCCGGCTACGCGGGCGCGGTTCTCGCCGTCACACACGACCGGTACTTCCTGGACAACGTGGCGCAGTGGATCCTCGAACTCGACCGCGGCCGCGCTTACCCGTACGAGGGCAACTACTCCGTCTACCTGGAGAAGAAGGCCGAACGGCTGGGCGTGCAGGGCAAGAAGGACCAGAAACTGCAGAAGCGGTTGCGCGAGGAACTGGCGTGGGTCCGGTCCAACCCGAAGGCAAGGCAGGCCAAGTCCAAGTCGCGACTCGAGCGCTACGAGGAGATGGCCAACGAGGCTGAGCGCACGCGCAAGCTCGACTTCGAGGAGATCCAGATCCCGCCAGGCCCGCGGCTGGGCAGCATCGTCGTCGAGACCGACAAGCTCAAGAAGGGCTTCGGCGACCGGGTGCTGATCGACAACCTGTCGTTCACGCTGCCGCGCAACGGGATCGTCGGCGTCATCGGCCCGAACGGCGTCGGCAAGACCACGCTGTTCAAGACCATCGTCGGTCTGGAGGAGCCGGACGCCGGCTCGGTCAAGATCGGCGAGACCGTGTTGCTGTCCTACGTCGATCAGAACCGGGGCGGGATCGACCCCAAGAAGAACGTCTGGGAGGTGGTGTCTGACGGGCTGGATCACATCAAGGTCGGCAACGTCGAGATGCCGTCCCGGGCGTATGTCAGCGCGTTCGGCTTCAAGGGGCCCGACCAGCAGAAGCGGGCGGGCGTGCTGTCCGGTGGCGAGCGCAACCGGCTGAACCTGGCGTTGACGCTCAAGCTGGGCGGCAACCTGATCCTGCTGGACGAGCCGACGAACGACCTGGACGTGGAGACCCTGGGCTCACTGGAGAACGCGCTCGAACAGTTCCCCGGCTGTGCCGTGGTCATCTCCCACGACCGGTGGTTCCTGGACCGCGTCGTCACGCACATCCTCGCGTGGGAGGGCACCGACGACAATCCGTCCGCCTGGTACTGGTTCGAGGGCAACTTCGAGGGTTACGAGCGCAACAAGATCGAGCGGCTCGGCCTGGAGGCCGCACGTCCGCACCGCGTCACGTATCGCAAGTTGACACGGGACTGAGCGGGGATCGCGTGGCGTCGAGAGACGAGGCGCGGACCGACAGCGCAGCAGGCGATCTGCTCGGACCCGCCTGGTCGCTACGGTGGCGAGCGCCGGAAGTGGCACTGCTGTTCGCCGAGCGTTCCGGTGCGGTGGCGACCCTGGCCGGTGCAGGTCCGGAGCGGCTGCGCGCCGAGGCGACGGTCGTCATCGCGTCCTGCCGGCTGGGCCAGCGGCTGGACGTCGTCGAGCGAGGTATCGCGGCGATCCACCTCGCCGAACGGCAGTCCGACGGCGAGACCGCAGCGCTGCTGCGCGTCGAGCTGGCGGGCTGCGCACGGTCGGCAGGCGTCCCACTCGTCGGCGCTGCGATCCTGCGCCCGGTGCTCACGTCCGACGCCGTGCGCGGCTCGGTGCGAGCGGACGCGCTCGTCCAGTTGGTCGGCTGCCTCGCGCAGTTGGTCGACGGCACGTTCCTGGACGACGCGCTGGCCGACGCCGACCGTCGCTACGCCGACGACGCCGACCTCGACGCGGACACCACGGTCGTGCTGCGGGCGCTGCTGCGCTCGGTGGCGTCGGGTGAGCAGCGCAGACGCGGTGACGCCAGAGCGGCGGTCGACGCTGCCCAGGAAGGTGCCGATCTGCTCGCCGGCCTCAACCGGCCGACGGCGGACAACGGCCAGGCGGCCGCGAGCGTCGCGTTGCGACTGGTGCACGGCCTGCTCGACCTGGGGCGGGTCGACGAGGCGACCGCCATCGCGCGCGGCGAACTGGCCCGCCCGGTCCGCGCGCCAGCGGCGGCGGCGATCGGCTGGCTGAGCCTGGCTGTCGCGGTCCGCCTGCACTTGGCGGCAGGTGCACCTGCGCCCGCCCTCGCCGTGCTGGGCGATGCGGCGACGCTGGCGGAGCGGCACCGGCTGCACGGGCTGCGCGCGGAAGTACTGACGACGCTGTCCGAGGCGCACGAGCGGGTCGGCCAACTGCCCGAGGCGCTGGACTGCCTGCGCACCGCGCAGGGAGTGCGGCTGCGCAGGGCGCGGGCCGTCTATGCGGCACGCACGAAGCTGGTCAGCGCGTTCGGTGAGACGGCTGCCCCGGAGGAGTTCGTCCCACTGTTGGGCGGCACAGCGGGCAGGCGAGCGGCGGACCGTGGCGTGGCGGCGGGCCGCGAGCACGCGGCGGCACTGCTGGACCGCTTCGGCATGCGTCGTCCCATCGGGGCGGCCGTGACCGGAACTCGGGCCGCACCGAACACGGACGTCACGATGGTCCTGGTCGACCTGACAGCGGCCGGTGTCGGCGCGACGGACCCGATCGCTGAGCACCTGGCAGGCCAGGTGCTCAGCCGGGTGCGCGACGCGGCTCCCACCGAGGCCCGAGTGGCGAGGGTGGGCGGCGCGGAGTTCGCGGTGCTGCTGCCGAGCACGCAGGTGGGCAGGACCGAACGCTGGGTGGACCGCCTTCGCGGTGCGATGGCCGACGTGGACTGGACGACGGTCGCACCGGGCGTCGCGATCAACGTGCGGGTGGCGGTAGCCCAACAACCAGCCCACCAACCCGCCCAACCCGCTCTCGCAACCCAACGGGCCACAACCCGACCGGCCACGACCCGACCTGCCGCCGCAACCCAATCATCAGTCGCTCCCGAACCGGCCTTCACAGCCGAACCGGGCTTCGCAATGCAACCGGTCTCCGGAGTTGGATCGGGCTTCGCCATGCAACCGGCCTCCGGCGTCGAATCGGACTTCGGAACGCCTCCGGCCTTCGCGGCCGAACCGGGCTTTGGAACGCCTCCGGCCTCCGGAGTTGAACCGGGCTTGGCAACGCAACCGGCCTTCGCGGCCGAACCGGGCTTTGGAACGCCTCCGGCCTCCGACGTCGAACCGGGCTTGGCAACGCAACGGGCCTTGGCAGCCGAAGCCGGCTTCGCCGCTGAACCAGCCGTCGCGGCGCGATCAGCGGCCAGGTCCGTGCAGTCCGTACCGCCGCAGTTGGTCACCCCGGCGCCGGTCACCACCCCGGCGCCGGCAGTCGGGCCGACGCCCCTGGTGCCGAGCGTCTTCGAGCTACCGACGGTCCCGATCATGCCGGTCGGCATCGGCACGGACCCGGTCCAACGCGCCACCGGCCGGCTCCCCGTGACCCAGCACGCCACCGGCGCACCGTGGCAGGGCGACCCGGCCCCGGCGGCCGAACCCAGCGGCGGCCGACCCGCAGCTCACTTCGGCGGACACCAGCCCGGTGTGGCCGAAATCGGCCGGGCCGCATCCGAGGCGGCTCGCTTCGGCGCGCACCAGCCCGGTTTCGCCGAAACCAGCCCGGCGCATGCGGGCAGCGCCCAGACCGGCTCGACGCCAGTGGGCGGCTCCGCCCAGACGGGTGTTCATGGAGGCGTCACCCAGACCGGTTCGACCGGTGTGGGCGGGCCGGGCTCGCCCAGGAGTGGCCAATTCGGCGCGGCCGCACCTGGCGGGCCGCGAAGTGGCACCGCGGATCCGGGGGCGGTTCGCGCCGGTTCGACCGGCAGCGGCCAGCCAAGCGCCTTCCACGCCGGTGGAGCGCAGCAGCCTGGCACGCCCACCGGTGGCGGCCAGCCCGGCACTCATCGCGCGGACGGAGCTCAAACCGATGCGGGCTCGCCCAGTGCTCCGGGTGGCATCCGGCATGCCGATCCGGACGAGCGAGGCACCGCCCGGCTCAGGGCCCAGCACGGGTCCGGCGCCGCCCGGCGCAGCGGTCCGCCTGGGGCCGGCCAGTTCGGTACTGCGGAAGCCGGTCCGGCGCGGCCGGCTGCGGCTTGGCTGGGCGGCCAGCACGGTTCGGGCCGATCCACCGATGCGGCTGGGTCCGGCGGACAGCCTGGCTCCGGTCAGCCTGGCTCCGGTCAGCCCGGCGCCGGTCAGCCCGGCGCTGGTCAGCCCGGCGCTGGTCAGCTTGGCTCTGGTCAGCTTGGCGCTGGTCAGCTTGGCTCCGGTCAGCTTGGCGCTGGTCAGCCTGGTGCTGGTCAGCCCGGCGCTGGTCAAGTGGGTTCGGTGCCGCCGGTTGGCGAGGGAAGCGTCGAGGGATCGGGTGGCTGGTCGGACGCCCGGGATTCGGTGTCCGGCGGCGGGCAGCCGGCTGGTTCGGTGCCGCCGCCGATCTTGCCCGCGTTGCCGATTCCGCCGCCGCTGGAGCCCGCGCATCCGGTATCCGCCTCGCCGGTGTTCGGCTCCACACACCCTGACGACGTGCCGGTCTCCGCCGATCCGAGTGTTCGGATCTCGGCCGCGGACATCTCGGCCGCAGGGAACCCGCCCGACGCCAAGCCCCGGCACGGCGTGGCAGGCGACACCGACCGGTCGGTGCTGGCCAGCCTCGGCATCACGTCCGGCTCCGCGTCCGGTGGTGGCCGCCGCCGCGCCAAGGACGACGAGCCCGAGGAGAACCCCACCACCCGGACCCGGCCCCGCCGCGCCAAGGAGGCCGAGCCGACCTCGCGGACCGTCTCGTTCGACGACTTCGACCACCTCGAACCGCTCCCATCCGCCGACGTGCCCGAGCCGACGCCGACCGAACAGCAGGCCGCACGCGCGCCGGGAGCACCCGCAGACCGCGAGCACGCCCTGGAAACCCCGGCAGCGCAGAGCCACCGCTCTCAGGCGGCCGCCAGACAGCAGGCCGCACGCGCGCCGGGAGCACCCGCGGACCGCGAGCACGCCCAGGAAACCCCGGCAGCGCAGAGCCACCGCTCGCAGGCGGCCGCCAGGCCGTTCGCCGACGTGCCGGGAGCGTCGTTCGAGCCCAGGCAGGCGGCACATGGCCAGCTGACCGGCGAAACCGCGGCTGTGCGGCCCGAGCGCGCCCAGGCGTCCCTCGATCCGTTCGGCGACGTCCTGGGAGCCTCGTTCGAGCGCGCGCAGCCGGCGCATGGCCAACCGGCGACGGATTCCTTCGGCGCCACGCAGGAACCGGTCGCCGATTCGTTCGGCGGTGCTCCACGAACGCGGACTGATCATTCCCAACCGGTCGCCGATTCGTTCGGCGAATCCCCGGCAGCGCAGGCCCACCGCAGACCGACGACCGCCGATCCGTTCAGTGAGGACCGAGGACTGCTGTCCGAGCACGAGCGGATGGCCGCCGATCCGTTCGGGGACTGGGCCCCACTGCGTCGCGACACCCCGCCCGAACTGCCCGCTCAGCACTCGCCGATGCGCAGCGAGCCGGCTGCCGTGCCGCCACCCGCCGCGTCGCCGACCCAACCCGGGCAACCCGCCCGCGCGAGTGGCAAACGCCGCCGCTCGGTGCAACTGGCCGACCTGCTCACCGAAGCCCTGATGGCCTATCAGGACGCCCAGGACTCCAACGACGCCAAGACCAGCCCGCTCGCCACGGATCCCGCGCTGCCAGGGCCGACGAGCGTGCCGACGCCGCTGATCGGGCTCGATCCCGCGGTCGGGGACGAACCCGGCTACCCGGGGCCTGCCCGGCATCGTGGCGAACCGAATCCCGGCGACTCGCCTTGGCGGGGCTCCCGGTGGGATGACGAGCGGGCCTGACGCCCCGTCTTGCTCGATCACGGCCTCGATCAAGTGCCGTGCCACGTCTTGGAATCAGGTGCCGCCCGCCGTCGACGGCCGCGCGGGGGGCCTATGGTGGGGCTCGTCCGGGCACGACGAGGTGCCGAACTCCAAGGAGCCGTCAGACGATGACCTCGACCGGATCTCCGTCCAGAGTAGGAAAAGCAACCCCGAGCATGGCTGGCGCAGCGACCGACGCGAAGTCGATGACCCCGGAACAAGTCCGTGACGACATGGTGGACCGGGCCGCGCGGCTCGACCCCGAGTATGCGGATCTGGTTCACCTGTACTACCGCTACCTTCCGCCAGAGGAAGTCATCGAGGACGACCCCCGCGAACTACTGGGCACGGTCCGGTCCAACTTCCAGCTCGCCCGCGACCGCATCGCGGGCCGGCCCGCCGTGCGGGTGCTGAACCCGACGCTGGTGGCCGACGGCTGGGACTGCAGCACGACGGTCGTCCAGGTCGTCACCGACGACATGCCGTACCTGGTCGACTCCGTCGTCTCCGAGCTGACCCGCAGCGGTATCGGCGTGCAGCGTGTGGTGCACCCGATCGTCGTGGTCCGCCGGACGATCAGCGGGGAACTGATCGAGGTGCTGCCGACGGCCGAACCGGACAACCCGCCCTCCGATGCCAACGTCGAGTCGTGGATGAGCATCGAGGTCGATCTCATCACCGACCCGGTGCGGGCGCGTGAGCTGGAGGCCCGCCTGGTCGCGGTGCTGCACGACGTGCGCGAGGTGTTCGAGGACACCGACAAGATGACGACCACCGCACGGATGCTCGCCGACCGCCTGGAGTCCGACCCGCCGCCGCTGCCGCGCCAGGAGGTCCTGGAGGGCGCCCGGCTGCTGCGCTGGCTGGCCGACCACCACTTCACGTTCCTGGGCTACCGGCAGTACGAGCTGATCGACGACGGTTCGGGCGCGCCCGCGCTGCGCGCGATGCTGGCGATGGGGCTCGGCGTGCTGCGGCAGGACAACCTGGCCGCGCGCAGCCTCACCGCGGGCCCGGACACCACCGAGTACGCGCTCGCGCAGGAGCTCCTGGTGCTCACCGAGGCCAGCGCTCCCTCGACCGTGCACCGCTCCGCCTACCCGTACTACGTGGGCGTGAAGACGTTCGACGAGCACGGCGACGTCGACGGCGAGCACCGCTTCCTGGGCGTGCTGACCAGCGCGGCCCTCTACGAGGACGTGCTGGACATCCCGGTGATCGAGCGGCGGGTGCGCGAGGTCATCCACCGCGCCGGCTTCCCGATGGAGTCGCACTCCGGGCAGAAGATGCTCGACGTCATCCAGAACTATCCTCGGCCCGAGCTGTTCTCCACGGACGTCCAGTCGCTCTACGAGACCACCACGGGCGTGCTGGCCCTGGCCGATCGCCGCAGGCTGCGGCTGTTCATGCGGCGCGACCCGTACGGCCGTTTCTTCTCGTGCCTGGTCTACCTGCCGCGCGACCGCTACACGACGACCACGCGGCTGGCCATGCAGGAGGTGCTGCTGGCCGAGCTGGCCGGCACCGATCTGGAGTACAGCGCACGGGTCGGCGAGACCGAGGTCGCCCGCGTGCACTTCACCGTGCACACCGACCCGAACTCGGTCGTCGACCCGGATCCGGCCGCGTTGCAGCAGCGGCTGGCCGACGCGGTCCGCGGTTGGGGCGACCTGATGGTGGAGGCCGTGCTCGCCGAGAGCCTCGAACTGCGGCACGTCGGCGGCGGGCACTCGTTCTCCTCGGAGACGGACGCCGAACTGGGCCAGCGCTACGCCGCCGCGTTCCCCGAGGCCTACAAGGAGGACTTCACCGCCGAGCAGGGCTTGGCCGACCTGCGCAGGCTGCAGGCGTTGTCCGCCGACGGTGACCTGGACACGTCGTTCTATCTGCCCGTCGACCCGGAAGCGGGGGAGCGGCGGTTCAAGCTCTACCTGGCAGGCTCCCGCGTGACGCTGTCCCAGGTGCTGCCCGTGTTGCAGCGGATGGGCGTCGAGGTCGTCGACGAGCGGCCCTACGAGGTTCTGCGGGACGACGGCACCCAGTGCTGGATCTTCGATTTCGGACTCCGTATCGACCCGAGCGTGCTGGCCGGTCTCAGCGGCGATCTGGACCGCTACCGGATCCGCTTCCAGGAGGCCTTCGCGGCCGCGTGGCGGGGCAGCGCCGAGGTGGACGGCTTCAACGCGCTGGTGCTGCGTGCCAAGCTGGACTGGCGGCAGGCCACCGTGCTGCGCGCCTACGCCAAGTACCTGCGCCAGGCGGGCACCCCGTACAGCCAGGACTACATCGAGGACGCCGTCCTCGGGCACCGGCGGATCGCGTCGGCGCTGGTCAACCTGTTCGAGACCCGGTTCGACCCGGCGGTGAGCCACACCGACCGGCTCGCCCAGGCCGAGCAGCTGACCAACGAGATCACCGAGCTGATCGACGAGGTCACGAGCCTGGACTCGGACCGGATCCTGCGCAGCCTGCTCAGCCTCATCAACGCCACGCTGCGCACGAACTACTACGTGCGCGACGGTGACGAGCCCAAGCCGTACCTGGCCGTGAAGCTCGATCCGCACCGGGTGCTGGACCTGCCGGCTCCCCGGCCGCAGTTCGAGATCTGGGTGTACTCGCCGCGCTTCGAGGGCGTGCACCTGCGGTTCGGGCCGGTCGCCCGCGGCGGCCTGCGCTGGTCGGACCGCCGCGAGGACTTCCGCACCGAGGTGCTGGGTCTGGCCAAGGCACAGGCCGTGAAGAACGCCGTGATCGTGCCGGTCGGCGCGAAGGGCGGGTTCGTCCTCAAGCGGCCACCGGCGCCCACCGGTGACCCCGGGCTGGACCGCGAGTCGCTGCAGGCCGAGGGCATCGCCTGCTACCAGCTGTTCATCTCCGGCATGCTGGACCTGACCGACAACCTGGACATGGGCCGCAGCGTCGTGCCGGCCAGGGACGTGGTGCGCTACGACGGGGACGACACCTACCTGGTGGTCGCCGCGGACAAGGGCACGGCGACGTTCTCCGACATCGCCAACGAGGTGGCCGACAAGTACGGGTTCTGGCTCGGCGACGCCTTCGCCTCCGGTGGTTCGGCCGGCTACGACCACAAGACCATGGGCATCACCGCCAAGGGTGCCTGGGAGGCGGTCAAGCGCCACTTCCGGGAACTGGACGTGGACACGCAGTCGCAGGACTTCAGCGTGGTCGGCGTCGGCGACATGTCCGGTGACGTGTTCGGCAACGGGATGCTGCTGTCCGAGCACATCCGGCTGGTGGCCGCGTTCGACCACCGGCACGTGTTCATCGACCCGAGCCCGGACCCGGCGGCGTCGTTCGCCGAGCGGCGCAGGCTGTTCGACCTGCCGCGCTCGTCCTGGGACGACTACGACCGCGGCCTGATCAGCGAGGGCGGCGGCGTCTGGCCGCGCACCGCGAAGTCGATTCCGGTCAGCCCGGCCGCCCGCAAGGCGCTCGGTCTTGCCGACACCGTCACCAAGTGCTCGCCTGCCGAGCTGATGCGCGCGATCCTGCTGGCACCGGTGGACCTGCTGTGGAACGGCGGGATCGGCACCTACGTCAAGGCCGCGACCGAGTCGCACGCCGAGGTGGGCGACAAGGCCAACGACGCGATCCGGGTCGACGGCGGCGACCTGCGGGTGCGGGTGGTCGGCGAGGGCGGCAACCTGGGCCTGACGCAGCGCGGCCGCATCGAGTTCGCCCGCAAGGGCGGCCCGGAGCACGAGGGCGGCAAGGTCAACACCGACGCGCTGGACAACTCGGCGGGCGTCGACTGCTCCGACCACGAGGTCAACATCAAGGTCCTGCTGGACCACCTGGTCGCCGAGGGCAGGCTGGGCCACGAGCAGCGCAACGAACTCCTGGTCGAGATGACCGACCAGGTGTCCGACCTGGTGCTGGCCGACAACTACGACCAGAACACCGTGCTCGGCATCAGCCGGGCGCACGCCGCGGGCATGGTCAACGTGCACGCGCGGCTGGTCGCCGACCTGGAGCAGCGCAACGGCCTGGACCGGGCGCTGGAGGCGCTGCCGACGCCGACGGAGTTCCGGGCGCTGGACAAGGCGGGTGAGGGCCTCACGTCGCCGGAGCTGGCCACCGTGCTCGCGCACGTGAAGCTGGCTCTGAAGGACGAGGTGCTGGCCAGCGACCTGCCCGACCTGGACGTGTTCGCGCGCCGGCTGCCCGACTACTTCCCGAGCCAGCTGCGGGAGCGCTTCGGCGACCGGATCGGCGCGCACCCGCTGCGCCGCGAGATCACCACCACGATGCTGGTGAACGAGGTGGTGGACGGCGGCGGCACGTCGTACGCGTTCCGGCTGGCCGAGGAGATGAGTGCGACCGCGACCGACGCGGTGCGCGCGTTCGTCGCGGCCACCCGGATCTTCGACCTGCCCTCGCTGTGGCGGGAGATCGCGGAGCTGGACAACGTCGTCGGGACAGGCGTCACCGACAAGATGATGCTGGAGATCAGGCGGCTGCTGGACCGGGCGTCGCGGTGGTTGCTGTCCAACCGGCCGCAGCCGCTCGCGGTGGGCGCCGAGCTGGCCCGGTTCACCGAACCGGTCCGGTCGCTCAAGGAGGGCATCCCGGAGCTGCTGCGCGGCCGGGAACGCGAGCACGTGATCGAGGACACGAAGCGGCTGACCGCGCAGGGCGTGCCGGAGCGGATCGCGGGCAGGGTCGCCGCGCTGCTGGACACGTTCTGCCTGCTGGACGTGATCGAGATCGCCGAACTCGCCGAACGGGAGGGCATCGGCGCCGCCGTCGAGCGCAGCCACCTGGAGACCGCGCAGCTGTACTACGCGCTGTCCGAGCACCTGGACATGGACCGGATGCTCACGTCGGTCAGCGAGTTGGAACGCGGCAACCGGTGGCATTCGCTGGCCCGGCTCGCGCTGCGCGACGACCTGTACGCGTCGCTGCGGGCGATCACCGTCGACGTGTTGCGGCACAGTGATGTCGACGACAGCCCGGACGACAAGATCGCGCACTGGGAGGAGTCCAACGCGTCCCGGCTGGACCGGGCCCGCTCGGCGCTCGCCGAGATCCGCCGGGCGAACCGGCTCGACCTGCCGACGCTGTCGGTGGCCGCACGGCAGATCAGGTCGATGGTTCGTTAACCGCACCGGATGTGGACGCTGGTCGGTGGTACTGGCAGGGTGGCCGGCATGGGGATCAGGTCGAAGTGGCGTGCCGGCCACATGAAGGACCCTGTGTCCGGGGTGTTCCGCGTTGCCGACTGGTACGACGCACATCCGCACAGCTCACCGTCGGGCACCCGGCTGACCGGAGTGATCGTCGCGGACGGCGTCCCGCCGACGACGGCCGAGGTGGCGGCCGATCACAAGGGCAGGTGGGTCGGGCAGAACGAGCTGCCGATCACGGTGGACCGCGCCGAGCCGGCGAACTTCCGCGTCGAGTGGGACCAGGTGGTCACGAACGACTGGCGGGAGACAGCGCGGCAGCGGGCCAGCGAGGCGGCTGCCCGGCTGGCCGGTGGCGACCAGCAGGCAGGCCCCGCACCGGGTGAGCCGATCGTCATCCAGGGCAACAACAGCACCGTGCGCATCCAGACGTCGTTCAACACCGCCGGTCCGATCGACGCGAACGCGATCCTGTCCGAGGTGTTCGGCGGGCAGGACCCGGCGACGCTCTTCGGCCGGCAGGCGGCCACGTTCTTCGGCGGTCAGGCCACGCCGACGACGCAGGCGACCGGTGTCCTGACCGCCGTGCACGACGTGGCGCCCGCGATGCCGCTGCCGGCGGGCATGAGCCAGGCCGACCTGACACTGGACGTCGAACGCCCGGACGGCAGCACGTACGCGGTCACCACCCGGCTGGGCTTCCGCAGCCCGGCACGGCGGGCCGCGATCGCGACCATCGGCAACCGGCTGCCGGTGCTGGTGGACCCGAACGACCCGGGCCGGGTGACGATCGACGTGGCGAGGCTGAACCTGCCCTGACAGCCGGTCACCAGCCGCCGGATGTACTGTCGATTGGCCCCGTCGGGCTCATGGATCAGCTGGAGGGTGTCGGTTGGGTGTGTACGTGGCCGAGGTGCGTCCCCGGTGGTCGGACATGGACGTGTTCGGGCATGTCAACCATGCGAACACGGTGACCCTCCTCGAAGAGGCCAGGGTCGACCTGCTGTTCACCGAGGGCAGCAGGCACGGCGCGACGAGCATGGCGGCAGGCATGGTGGTGGCCCGGCTCGTGGTGGACTATCACACGCCGCTGGTCGCGAGCGGCAACAGTATCCGGGTGGAGATCGTGGTCCGCGAGCTGCGCGCCGCGTCCTTCACCCTCGACTACACCGTCTACAACGGACGGCGCAGCTCGGATGCCGTTGTCGCGACAGCGGAAACGCTGCTGGTGCCCTATGACGTCGAGGCCACCCGGCCGCGCAGGCTCAGCGACGCGGAGCGCGATTTCCTGGCCGGTTACCGGGCGGGGGTGCGCAGTGCGTGAGACCCCCGAGTTGTTCGTCCCGGACGCAGCCGACCGGGACGATCTCGGTGCGTTCGTGGCGCGGTCCGTGCGGCTGGACCAGCACGCCGTGGTCCGCCTGCGCGGCCGCGACAACGGTCTGGTCGAGGCCTGGGTGGCCACGCCGTTCGACGTGCTGGCCACCAGGGCGGTGCGCGGCCAGGTCACGCCGGGCGACGTGACGGTGTCGGGCAACGAACTGCTCGCCGCACTGGCCATCGTCGGCGGCGAACGGCTCGATCCCGGTCCGGCGCTGGACCTGATGTGGCACGGCGCACTGCCGCCTGGCGGTGGCTGGCAGGTGGTCGACGAACTGCCCGTGCAGGTCGTGTCCGAACTGGCCGATCGCGGTATCGAGGTGGCCCGGCAGAACCCGGGCCCGCGCGGCAGCGCGCCGACATCCCTGCTGGATCAGCACGTGCTCACCGTCAGCGGCGCCGGACTGGACGTCAAGGTGCCGATGCGGTGCCTGTTCGCCTTGTCCGGTATGGGTTTCCTGACCGGCGAAGCCGAAGCCGACGAAAGCACCGTCCGCGTCACCGCGACGGACTCGTGGCTACGACTGGACGCCCGCTACGGCGCGGTCCTGCGCCGCCGCCACGCCCTGCTGCCGCTGCTGGTCTAGTCCCGGTCTGGTCCCAATGCCACGTGGTCGAGGATCCGGTGGCGATGTCAAGGGGCCTCGGCGAGCGCATCGACATCACATCACCGGGTGTCGATCACCGGTCGGCAATCGACACCCTGGAGTGATCGTCGACAGCGTGTCCGGGCGTCTGCGACCGGCTTGACAACGAACCGCAGCCCTTGACTACGCGGCATGGGTCTGGTCCCGCCGCGGATCGCGCTGCTCGACCGACGCACGTCGCTGGGCGACTTCGCCTTGCCCAGCGCCGGATTCCTCTTCGCCTGTGGACCATCACTCCGGAGAGCCGCGACCGCTGGGGATACGACGTCGCGGGTCTCCGGTGGCTCCGGCTGGACCTCGGCTAGACCATCCACACCGCGGTGTCCGGCGGTAGCTGGCCGTCCACCAGTGGCGCGCTGGACAACAGGATCTCGCCGGCGGGCAACGGCACCAGGCCGCTGGACGTGTTCAGCGCACAGATCAGCTGACCGCCCTTGCGGCGGAAGGCGAAACAGGCCGGGGGAGCGCCGTACCACTCCAGCTGGTCGCCCGCGAAGGCCGGATGCGAGCGGCGCAGCTCGATCGCGTGCCGGTACAGCGACAGCATCGAGTCCGGGTCTTCGAGTTGGGCCTCCACGGTCAGCGGGGCCCACTCGAACGGCATCGGCAGCCAGCTGTCCTGGTGCGCGGTGAACCCGTACGGCGGCGCGGTGCCCTCCCACGGGATCGGCACCCGGCAGCCGTCCCGGCCGCGGTCGGTGTGGCCGGAGCGCTCCCACACCGGGTCGCGCAGGGCCCAGTCCGGCAGCTCCAGATCGGGCAGGCCGAGTTCCTCGCCGTTGTAGAGGAACACGCCGCCTGGCAACGCCAGCTGCACCAGGGTCATCGCCCTGGCCCGCTGGACGCCCAGATCGCCGTCGCCGTAGCGGGTCACGTGCCGCACCACGTCGTGATGCGACAGCGTCCAGGACGCAGGTGCCCCAGCGGGCGCGACGCTGGCCAGCGAGCGCTCGACGACGGCCCGCACGGCGTCCGCGTCGAACTCGGCGTCCAGCAGCCGGACGTCGAAACCCATGTGCAGCTCGTCCGGCCGCAGATAGCGGGCGAACCGCTGGTCGTCGGCCACCCAGATCTCGCCGATGGCGACCGTGCCCGGATACTCGTCGACCACCCGCCGGATCATCCGGTGCACCTCGTGGCCGCCCTCGTCGTCGAACCGGGGGTCCTGGGCGTGGGCGACCGGCACGCCGCCCTGGTGGGCCAGCCGCGGGTCCATGTCGGGCAGGTCCGCAGGCTTGGCGATGGCGTGGGCGAGGTTGATCCGGAAACCGGCCACCCCACGCTCCAGCCAGAACCGCATGGTCCGCTCGAAGTCCGCGGCGACGTCCGGGTGCGCCCAGTTCAGGTCCGGCTGGTCGGCGGAGAGCAGGTGCAGGTACCACTGCCCGTCGGCCACCCTCGTCCACGCGGGGGCCCCGTGCACGGTGGTCCAGTTGTTCGGCGGCAGCTCACCGTCGTAGCCGCGGCCGTCGCGGAACAGGTACCGCTCCCGCTGTGGACTGCCCGGCCCGGCCGTCAGCGCCGCGGCGAACCACGGATGCCGGCCGCTCGTCGCACCGGGCACCACGTCGAGGATCACCCGGATCCGGTGGGCCGCCGCGTCCTCCATCAACCGGTCGAACGCGGCCAGGTCACCGAACATCGGGTCGATGTCGCGCGGATCGGTGATGTCGTAACCGGTCGCCGCCATCGGGGACGGGTAGCACGGTGTCAGCCAGATCGTGTCCACACCGAGCAGTTCGAGGTAGCCGAGTCGGGATCGGACACCGTCCAGATCACCGACACCGTCACCGTTGCCGTCCGCGAAGGATCGGACATACACCTGATAGCACACGGTTTCCCGCCACCAGGTCGACTCCCCTGCTCGCTCCAGTTGGAGATCGGCTGATCGTCGCACGAGGAGCTATCCTGCCATCCGCGCCGGCCGCGCGAGTGTCGATGGCGATCTACTCACATCCAGGCGTTCATCATGCTCTGCGCGGCCGTCTCCAGGTACTCCCAGAGCTGCGTGCGATACGGCTGCGCCACGCCCGATTCGTCGACCGCGATGCGCATGCAGCGCAGCCACGCATCCCGTTCCAGCGGGCCGATCGTGAACGGCGCGTGCCGCATCCGCAGCCGGGGATGGCCCCGCTGCTCGGAGTAGGTGTGCGGGCCGCCCCAGTACTGCATCAGGAACAGGGTGAGACGTTCGGTCGCGCCCGTCAGATCGGGCTGCTCCGGGTACAGCGGCAGCAGCAGCTCGTCCTTCGCGACCTCGGCGTAGAACCGGGTCACGATGCGGCGGAACGTGTCCTCACCGCCGACGGCGTCGAAGAAGGTTTCCGGTGTGGCCACGTCTCCATCTTCACCCACACCGGCGCGCCGGGGTCGGGCGGCCTACTCCTGGGGTGCCTGCGTGACCGCCGGCGCGGGCCGGACCGGGGCGTGGATGCCCTCCTGCTCGAACATGGCCATGATCCGGCGCAACAATTCGCGCTGGGTGGCCCACTGCCGGGCGGGGCGGACCTTCACGGTCAGCCGCAACGTGATGTTGTCCGCGGTCATGCCCTGGATGCCCAGCACCTTCGGCGGTTCCAGCACGTCGTCGGCCATCGGTTTGTCCTGGGTGGCCTTCTCGGCGACCTGCTCCAGCACGTTCAGGGCCTGGTTGACGTCGGTCGTGTAGCGCAGCGGCACGTCGACCACGGCGACCGCGAAGCCCTGGCTGGAGTTGCCGACCCGCATGATCTCCCCGTTGCGGACGTACCAGACGGTCCCGGCGTAGTCACGGACCGTCGTGACCCGCAGTCCGACGGACTCGACTGTGCCGCTCGCCTCACCGAGGTCCACCACGTCGCCGACGCCGTACTGGTCCTCCAGCAGCATGAAGATGCCGGACAGGAAGTCCTTCACCAGGTTCTGCGCGCCGAAACCGACGGCGACGCCGATCACCCCGGCGGACGCGATGATCGGGGTCAGGTTGAAGCCGAGATCACCCAGGATCAGCACCGCCGCGATGCCGCCGATCACGAACGACGTGATCGACTGCAGCACCGACCCGATGGTCTTGGCACGCTGCGATCGGCGTTCGGAGATCAGCGCGGCCAGGGTCTGCGGTGCGCGTTCGCGCAGGGGCCGCAGGATCGTGGGCATCTTGCCGTTGTTCGTGGTCAACCTGCGGATCAGCCGTTGCATCAGGTAACGGACGATGACCGCCACCACGATGATGGCGATGATGTTGAGTGGCTTGGCCACCAGCCAGCCCGCCGACTCGGCGAGGAACGAGTTGTGCGTGATGTTCCAGACCTGTCCACACCACGTGCTCGCGTCGTTGGCACATGTCGGCTTCTGACTCAGCGCCCCCAGCAGTCCACGGGATATGAGTAGCTGTGACACGGCAGCGACCTTAACCGCTGCGCCGGCGAGGTCGAACCGATCGGGTGCCGTCGACGGTCCCCAACGGCAGGTCACCAGGGGTTCACCCGCTCGTTCGCCTAGGCTGTGGGACACGTCACCGTAATGGCGTGCTATTAACGGGTGAGATGTGGTCGACTGATGGCCACGTCACGGTGGAGGTGGTCGCGTGCCCGACCGACAACCGACCCCCATCGGCGCTGCCTCCGGGCATGTGCCGGGGGAACCTTGCGCCGTGAGCCTGCCCTGGCGGCAGGCCCGCCGCTGTCGGTCGGTGCGTGCGACGAGCCCACCCAACTCCGGCCACCCACCTGGGGTCGCCGTAGAGTTCTGCTGCTCAACGCGACCTTCGAACCACTCACTGCCCTGCCCCTGCGCAGGGCAGTGGTGCTGGTGGTCTGCGGCAAGGCGGACATCCTGCACGGCGACTCCGCCGGGCTGGTGCTGCACTCGGCGAACCACACGGTCGAGGTCCCGTCGGTGATCAAACTGAGCACCTACGTGCGGGTGCCGTACCGGGCGCGGGTGCCGCTGACCCGGGCCGGCCTGATGTACCGGGACCGCTACCGCTGCGCCTACTGCGGCGGCCGCGCCGACACCATCGACCACGTGATCCCGCGCAGCCGGGGCGGGGCCCACTCGTGGCAGAACTGCGTGGCCAGCTGCGCCAAGTGCAACCACAAGAAGGCCGACCGGATGCTGTCCGAACTGGGCTGGCACCTGCGCAACACGCCGAGCGCGCCGCGCGGGCCGAACTGGCGGCTGATGGCGGGCATCGCCGAGGCGGACCCGCTCTGGTTGCCCTATCTGGGCGAGCCGGCGGCCTGACCCGCCGAGCCGCCGGCTGATCGGATTCAGCTGGTGACGCGCGTCCCGCTCAGGGCGGTCACGCGAGTACCGTGCAGGGCCGTCACGCGGGTCCCGTGCTGCGAGGTGACCCGGGTGCCGCGGGTCACGCGGGTGCCACGGGTCACGCGAGTACCGAGGCAGGTGACCGTGGTGCCGAGCGCGGTCACGCGGGTGCCGTCGAGCGAGGTGACGCGGGTGCCGGTCTGGGAGGTGACGCGGGTGGCGGACCGGGTAACCCTGGTGCCGAGCGAAGTGACCCGGGTACCGCGGGTCACCCGAGTGCCGCGCTGAGCGGTAACACGGGTACCGCTACTCTGCGTAACGTTAAAGCTGTGCGTCACTCGATTGGCGGCACCAGTCGCGGTCATCGCATGCGCTCCTTGGAGTCATTTCACCGGAAAGTACGGTCAGTACTGTCTTCGCAAGGTCCGTCCAGGTGAAATCTACGAGCTTGACTGCCTGCCGACAAGCCACCAAATCGACAAGTCGATGCCACCATCTGGAGCGCGGTCGTTCAGACCAGTGGTTGGGCTCACCGAGTGATGTTCCGACTGGTGGTCGCCGGCAAGAACTCGATTCGATTACGGCCCGGTAGAGTTGGCGACCGTCCGCAGACAGCCGGTCACCTTCGGCTATCGCCGCAGGACCGGACGTCGGCACCGAACACTCGGCGGGGGAGAGGTGTGTCGATGGCGGGCTTCCCGGCACGTGCGGGAGCGACCACCGGCTCGGCCACCACCCCGGGGCGCGTGGACACGCGGTTTCGATTACTCATCCTCGCCGGCTTCGCGTCCCTGACCGGCGACGGCATCCGTGGCGCGGCGCTGCCGCTGTTCACCGCGATCAGCACCCGCAGTCCACTGGCCGTGTCCGCCGTCGCGACAGCCGAGGTACTGCCCTGGCTCCTCGTCGCCCTGCCGGCCGGTGCCCTGGTCGACCGGTGTTCGCCGCGCAGGGTCGTCCTGACAGCGCACAGCCTGCGCTCGCTCGTGGCCGCCGGACTCTCCGTGGCCGTGTTCACCGGCCACGCCGGGATTCCCGTGCTCGTCGGAGCGGCCTTCCTGCTCACCTGTGGTGAGACTTTCGCCGACTCGGCGTTCCAGCTCCTGCTGGTCGAACTGTCCGGCCGGGAACGGCTGGAACGGGCCAACAGCCTCTACGTGATGGCCGAGACCCTCGGCCTCGACCTCGGCGGCCCGTTGCTGGCCGCGCTGCTGTTCGCCTGGCAGCCGGGCGCCTGCTTCGGGCTCAACGCCCTCACGTTCGTCATCTCGGCCGGGTGCGTGGCGGCCCTGCCCGAGATCACCGTGTCCCGGGACATCCCCGGCCCGCGCGCGGCCGCCGAGCCCATGCGCAAGCAGGTCGCCGAGGGTGCCCGTTTCCTGCTGCGGCACCGCACCCTGCGCACGCTGGTCACCGCCGTCGTGGCGAGCGCCGTCGCGGTGAGCGCGGCGAACGCCCTGGTGTCGCTGTACGCGGTGCAGACGCTCGCCGTGCGGGCCGCCCTGGTGCCGACCCTGTGGGTCGCGCAGGCGCTGGGCACGCTGTTCGCCGCCTGGCTGGTGCCCAGGCTGGCCGCCCGCTTCGGCGACGGCCGGATCATGGTCGTCGCGCTGGGCCTGCTCGGTGTGGCGTTCATCGCTGTCGGTGCGATCCCGGTCGCCGTCGCGGTCTGGGTCGCGTATCTGCTGGTCGGCGTCGGTGCCGGCGGCTGGAACGTGTTGTCCGCCACCAGACGGCAGCGGCTCACGCCCAGTGCGCTGATGGGCCGGATCACCAGCGCCTACCGGATGCTGGCGTGGGGTCTGATGCCGCTCGGCGCGGCCCTGGCCGGACCCCTGGCCAAGGCAACGTCGCTGGCCACGGTGTTCGTCGTCGTCGGCGGCATCGTGGTGGTCGTGGCGATCGCCGCGGCCCGCCCACTGGCGCGCACCGCCCCGGAACAGGTGAGCCGGTGAAGGCCCAGGCAGTGGATCAGCTACCGTACTTCGCGTGAGCGTCGTACAAACGATCCTCGTCTACGTGCTGATCCCGGCCGGTATCTACGGCGTGATCGCACTACTGACGCTGTGGCCGAAGTTCGCTCGCGCCCCTCGATACCGGCCCGGCCAGCCGTGGACCTACGCGCCGGTGTGGTGGAGCGCTAGTGGCGTAGTGGACCCGAGGCAGACCGGTGCGCCGGCGACGGCCGAGCACCCCGTCGACCCGACGGTGAGCACCGCACGTGGAGGTGCCCGTGGCAACTGGTGAGCACGGCGACAACGCTTCGGTCGCCACGACCTACGACGGTGACACCGAGTACGGTCCCGGCGCCGCCCTGATGGCGTCCGGCCGCGTCTCGATCGCTCGCGTGATCAAGCCGCTGCCGCCCACCACACCGTTCTCCCCGGTGCAACTGGCCAAGCTGGACGAGGCCATGGCGGTGTCCACTCGGTCCACCGGGCTGGACTTCAGCATCTACCTGGGCGAGCTGGGCACCGACACCCGTGAGCAGGCCGAACACCTGCACGCGTCGATCGGTGCGCCCGAAGCCGCCGAGTCGGTGCTGATCGCGGTGTCACCCGGGCAGCGGGTGGTCGAGGTCGTGACGGGCGACGAGTCGCACCGCAGGCTCTCCGACCGCACCTGCAAGCTCGCCGTGATGAGCATGGTCGCCTCCTTCAAGGAGGGTGACCTGATCGGCGGCCTGGTCAGCGCGCTGCGCATGCTGACCGACCAGGCGGGCAGGGCGCCGCAGCACATCGACCCGGCGAACCCCTCGGGGCCGTCGCACTGACCTTGGTGCGAGCAAGCGAGCACCAAGAGATGACAGCAGGCCTATCGCGAGCGAGCGGCCCAGCGCCTTGGCCGGCTCTGGGCTGTTCCTGGCTTTCATGATGTGGTCTAGGACGTTGGCTCGGGTCGCGTGCGATTGGCCTGGATTCCCTGCTTGATGCTCGCTCGCCTCAAGCCCAGGACTGCCCGGGTCGGCTTTCCCGATGTGGCCCAGGACTGTTGGGTCGCATCGCTCCCGGTCGGTCTGGTCCGACGTGGTGGTGTCGCTCGCTCACACCAAGCCGAGCCGGTGCATCTCCTGGGAGAGCTGGAACCACGAGCTGGTCACCAGGTCGGCGCCGATCTGCGTCGCGGTGTCGGCGAGGACCTTCCCGCCCGGTCCGGCCGCGAAGATCACCACCGGCGTCTCCCGGTCGAACGTGCGGACCGTGCGGATGAGTTCGAGACCCGCGTTGGGCACCGGCTTGCCGCCCTCGGCACGCTCCATGTCGGACACGATCAGCTGGTAGCGCTGCCCGGTCAGCTTCTGCAGCGCCTCCCTGGTGCTGCGCACCGAGTCCACCACGACGCCACGGCGCTCCAGCTGGTCCACCTGGAGTGCGTTGTGCTCCGGGTGGTCGTCCACCCACAGCACGCCCGCGGCCTTGGGCCGGGTGTCCGGATGCTGGCTCGCCCACTCGGGCACGACTTCGTCCTCGGTCGCCGGCACCACAGCCAGTCCGGCCGCTTCGGGTTCGGCGCTGGGCTTCGGCTCGTCCGCGGGCTCGGGCGTGTGGTGCTCCAGCCGTTCCCAGGGTGCCTTGACCGGATCCGCGTCGAACGGCTCCAGGGCGGGTAGCTGGACCCGGACGTGGGCCAGTTCGGTGTCGGTCTCGTCGAAGTCCACGCTCGGCGAGGAGTTGCCGGCCGCACCGGTGAACGCCGGCGCGACGGCCACCGGGCTCTCCTGGGCCACCCGCACGGCCAGCTTCGCCGGACCGCGCCGCTCCAGCGAGTCCATCTCGGTGCGCAGCGCGGCGACCTGGTCGTGCAGATCCGCCAGCATGTCCATCTGCTGCCGGTGCAACTCGCCGACGGAGACCTCCTGGCCACCGATCCGGACGGTGAAGTCCCGGGTCTCGGTCGACCGGATCAACCGGGTCAGCGGGCCGCGGAACACGACGAGGACGGCGAGCACGATCAGCGGCCACAACAGGCTGGCGATCGCGGAGATCGTTTCCGACACGAACGAGGACTCTAGTGCGCCCGACCTGCTCATGCGAAGGGTCGGCGGGGGAAAGTCGATCTTTCGACTCCCCCCGCCGACCCCCGGCGTCAGCTCCGGTCGAACTCGCGGGCCGCCAGCGCGCGCACGATGCCCGCGCGGCCCTCGGACACCAGCCTGCGCAGGGCGGGCGGGCGCTCCTCGGCCAGCCACTCGTTGGCAGCGTCCACCGTGCTCTGCTCGACCGACCACGCCGGGAACAGTCCCAGCACGGTCGGCTGCGCGCGCTCGCTGGAGCGGCGCTCCCACACCCCGGCCACGTCCGTGAAGTACTTGTGCACGTAGGGGGCGAGCAGCCGCTTCTGCGCCGGGTGCGAGAAGCCGGCGATGATCGAGTCGCTGACCGCGTTGGGCAGGTCTTCGTCGAACACGGCCCGCTGCCACGCCTCGGCCTTGGCCTCGTCGGTCGGCCGCAGCGACCGCGCCCACTCGGCGAACCGGTTGCCCGCCGCGGTGGCGTCGCGCTCCCGCTCCGCCTCGATGTCCTCCAGGCTCGCCTTGCCGTGCGCGGCCAACGCGCGCAGCAGCCGCCACCGCAGGTCGGTGTCGACGGTCAGCCCGGGCAGGGGAGCCGTGCCGTCCAGCCAGCCGCGCACGTGCGCCAGGATCTCGTCGTCGAGCACCGACGCGGCCAGCGCGTTGACGTAGGCGAGCTGGTGGTCCGACCCGGCGGGCGCGGCCGTGGCCAGCTCCAGCATCCGGTGGCTGAACTCGCGCCAGCCCTGCGCCGCCCAGTCACCGTCCGCATAGGAGGACAGCGCGGTCTGCGCCTGCAACAGCAACCGCTGCACGACACCGACCTCGGTCTCTCCGCCGACACCGCGCAGGGCCAGCTGCACGAAGTCGCGGGCCTTCAGCTCGGCCTCGCGAGTCATCTCCCAGGCGGCCGACCAGCACAGCGTCCTGGGCAGTGGCTCCGCGATGTCCGCGATGTGCTCCAGCAGGGTGGCCAGCGAGTCGTTGTCCAGGCGCATCGTGCAGTACGTCAGGTCGTCGTCGTTGACCAGCACGAGCTTGCCGCGGTGCACGCCGACCAGGTCGGGCACATCGGTGCGCTCACCTGAGACGTCCAGCTCGACCCGGTGGCGGCGGACGAGCTTGCCCGTGTCGTCCATGTCGTAGACGCCGATGGCCAGCCGGTGCGTGCGGTACTCGCCCTTACCCGGCCGGGCGGGCCCCTGCAGCACGGTGAACTGGGTGAACTTGCCGTCCGCGTCCACCGAGAACCGCGGCCGGATCACGTTCAGGCCCGTGGTCTGCAGCCACTGCGCGCCCCAGCCGGACAGGTCCCGGCCGGACGCCTCCTCCAGCGCGGTCAGCAGGTCGGCCAGGGTCGCGTTGCCCCAGGCGTGCTTCGCGAAGTAGACCCGCAGCCCCGCCAGGAAGTTGTCCAGGCCGACGTAGGCGACCAGCTGCTTGAGGACGCTGGCGCCCTTGGCGTAGGTGATGCCGTCGAAGTTGACCTCGACGGCCTCGCAGGTCCGGGATGTCAGCGGCGACCGGGTGCGTCGACGGCAACTGGTCCTGCCGGTAGGCCCACGACTTCTCGATGTTCGCGAACGTCGTCCACGCGTGCTCGTACTCGGTGGCCTCGGCCTGCGCGAGCACGCTCGCGAACGTCGCGAACGACTCGTTCAGCCACAGGTCGTCCCACCAGCGCATGGTGACCAGGTCGCCGAACCACATGTGCGCCATCTCGTGCAGCACGGTCTCGCAGCGCCGCTCGTAGAGGTAGCGGGTGACCCTGCTGCGGAAGACGTAGTCCTCGAGGAACGTCACGCAGCCGGCGTTCTCCATCGCGCCCGCGTTGAACTCCGGCACGAAGCACTGGTCGTACTTGCCGAACGGGTACCGCACGCCGAAGGCCCGGTGGTAGTAGCCGAAGCCCTGTTTGGTCTCGGCGAACAGCCGGTCGGCGTCCATGTGGTCGGCCAGCGACGCGCGGCAGTACAGGCCCAGCGGGATCGTGACGGGGCCCTCCGCGGTCTCACCGACGAACTCGTCCCGCCACTCCGTGTACGGGCCCGCGACCAGCGCCACCAGGTAGGTGGACAGCAGTTCGGTGGTCGCGAAAACGTGCCGGACCGCGCCGGACCGGTCCTCCTCGCTGGCCGTGATCGGGGTGTTGGAGATGGCCTTCCAGGAGGCGGGCACCAGCACCGTGAGCTCGTAGGTGGCCTTCAGGTCGGGCTGGTCGAAGCAGGTGAACATCCGCTTCGCGTCCGCCGTCTCGAACTGCGAGTACAGGTAGACGCCACCGTCCACCGGGTCCACGAACCGGTGCAGGCCCTCGCCGGTGTTCATGAACCGGCAGTAGGCCTCGACCCGCAGCTCGTTGTCCTCGGCCAGCGAGGGCAGCTCGATGCCCTTGTCCTCGCGGTAGTCGCAGCAGGTCCAGCTCGACCCCGTTGAGCACCGCGCGTTCGACCTGTTCGGCCACCAGGTCGATCCAGCTGGTCGCGCCGACCTCCCGGCTGCGGAAGCGCACTGTCGTGGTGGAGCGGAAGACCTTCTCGCCAGGGTTTCCGCTGCCGTCGGTGAGGTCCAGATCGATCACGTAGGACTGCACCTCGAGCAGCGCGGCGCGCTGCTCGGCCTGATCGCGGGTCAGGTTGGGGGCGGCCACGGTCACCTCGGTCGTCATGGGCGGTGGGACAGACAACCGCATCCAATCACGTTCGGCCACCTGTTTGCCGAACGGCGGTGTCAGTGGCCGAGCGTGATCCGGGAAGAAAGGCCACTACTGAGATGGTTGTCTCTCGTAGGTGTCGGTCGGCACCGGAGACTCGATCGAAGTATGGAGACGTGCACATGACGACTGCCGCTGCCGACAAGGCGAAGGTCGACTTCTGGTTCGACCCGCTGTGTCCGTGGGCGTGGATCTCCTCGCGGTGGATCCTCGAAGTGGAGCAGGTACGGGACATCGACCTGCGGTTCCACGTGATGAGCCTGGCGGTGCTCAACGAGGGCCGCGACCTGCCCGATGAGTACCGGGAAATGATGACCAAGGCCTGGGGCCCGGTGCGAGTGGCCGTCGCGGCCGCCAGGGCGCACGGTGACGGCGTGCTGCGCGACCTCTACACCGCGATGGGCACCCGGATGCACAACCAGGGCAACAAGGACTTCGACGACGTCATCGCCGGGTCGCTGGCCGAGGTCGGCCTGCCCGCCGAGCTGGCCGCGGCCGCCAAGTCCGAGGAGTTCGACGAGGAGCTGCGCGCCAGCCACCACAAGGGCATGGACCCGGTGGGCATGGACGTCGGCACGCCGACCATCCATGTCAACGACGTTGCCTTCTTCGGGCCGGTGCTGTCGGTGATCCCGCGCGGTGAGGAAGCGGGCGGCATGTTCGACGGTGTCGTGCACCTCGCCAACTACCCGCACTTCTTCGAGCTGAAGCGGACCCGCACCGAGGGCCCGTCCTTCGACTGAACCGATCGCGGTACCGACCGGCGGCGGTCGTGGTGTGACAGGGTGGAGACAGTTACCGATCAGTCACATCGGCCCCGTTATCAGCCTCCTGGAGGAATCCATGGCCGCCCCGGTCACCACTCGCACCGGCCACGTCATCGCAGGGGAATCGGTCGACACAGCGACCGAGCGGATCGAGATCGTCAATCCGGCCACCGAAGCCGTCATCGCCTCGGTGCCCGCGGGCACGGCGGCCGACGTCGATGCCGCCGTCGCGGCCGCGAACTCGGCATTCCCCGCGTGGTCGACGACTCCCCTCGCGGAGCGCGGATCGATCGTCCGGAAGATCTCCGAAGGACTCGCCGCGCGCGGCGAGGAGATCGCCGCGACCATCTCCGCCGAGATGGGCTCACCCATCACGTTCGCCCGCCGGGTCCAGGCAGGCCTGCCGGTGGCGACCTCCGGTGGCATCGCCGACCTGCTGGACGGGGGGTACTCGTTCACGCAGGAGATCGGCAACTCGCTCATCGTGCGTGAGCCGGTCGGCGTCGTCGGCTGCATCACGCCGTGGAACTACCCGCTGCACCAGGTCGTGGCGAAGGTCGTGCCCGCGCTGGCCGCCGGCTGCACCGTGGTGCTCAAGCCCAGCGAGGTCGCACCACTCTCGGCGGGCATCTTCCTGGACGTGCTCGCGGCCGCGGGCGTGCCCGAGGGCGTGGTCAACCTGGTGCACGGCACCGGACCCGTCGTCGGTGAGGCCATCGCGGCGCATCCGGGCGTGGACATGGTGTCGTTCACCGGTTCCACCCGGGCAGGAAGGCGCGTGTCCGCGGTGGCGTCGGAGACCGTCAAGCGCGTGGCACTGGAGCTGGGCGGCAAGTCCGCGAACGTGCTGCTGGCCGATGCCGACTTCGACCGGGCCGTCAAGATCGGCATGGCCAACGCGTACATCAACGGCGGCCAGACCTGCACCGCGTGGACCAGGATGCTGGTCCCGGCGCAGCGGCACGACGAGGTCGTCGAACTGGCCGTCGCGGCCGCTGCCAAGTACGGCGTCGGCGACCCGGCCGAGGAGGCCACCCGTATCGGCCCGATGGCGTCGGCCGCGCAGCTCACCCGCGTCCGCGGCTACATCGAGCAGGGCGTCGCCGAAGGCGCCACGCTGGCCACCGGCGGTGCCGACGCCGTGGACGGCCTCGCGACCGGCTACTACGTGCGGCCCACCGTGTTCGCGGGGGTCCGCCCTGACATGACGATCGCGCAGGAGGAGATCTTCGGCCCGGTGCTGTCGATCCTGCCGTACGAGGACGAGGACGACGCCGCCGCGATCGCCAACTCCACCATCTACGGCCTGGCGGGCGCGGTGTTCTCCGGCGACCAGGACCGCGCCGTCGCGTTCGCCAAGCGCATGCGCACCGGTCAGGTCGACGTCAACGGCGGCGCGTTCAACCCGGTCGCGCCCTTCGGCGGCTACCGCCAGTCCGGCAACGGCCGCGAACTCGGCCGGTTCGGTCTCGAGGAGTTCTGCGAGATCAAGTCCATCCAGCGGTGACCACCGGCGGTCCTTCGGGGAGCGCGCCCCGAAGGACCGCCAGGGTCAGCGCAGCCGGAACTGCCACTCCAGCAACTGCTCCTCACGCCTGCGCTCGAACTCCGACATCGGCCGGGGCACCGGGTGCAGGCCGGGCATCGACGGGTGTCGTGGCGGCTCCTGCCGGCTACCCCGGGGTTCCTGTTGCCGCTGTTCGGGCTCAGGCCTGCCGTGCCTGCCGACGGGTTGCCTGCTCGGGCGTTCGACCGGATGCATGCCGGGTCGGGACGGGTGCTCGTCGCTCCACGTGTCCTGCGGGCGTTGACCGGGTGCATGCCGGGTCGGGATGGGTGCTCGTCGTTCCACGTGTCGTGTGGGCGTTCGACCGGGTGCATGCCTGGCCGGGATGGGTGCTCGTCGCTCCACGTGTCCTGCGCGCGTTGCACGGGGTGCAGGTTCGGCAGCGACGGGTGCTGTGTCGGCACCTGCCGGTCGCTCGGTCGCTCGACGGGGTGCATCCCCGGCAGGGACGGGTGGTCCTGCGGCAGCCGTGGCATGTCCGGGAACGACGGCAGCGGCCTTGGTGCCGGCGCCGGCCGCGACGCCGACAGCCGGACCTGCGGGGGTGTCGCACGCACGACCGGGATCGACCGGGTCGGCTGCTCGTCCTGTGCCGGTCGCGGTCGTTCGCCCAGCATCGCGGGCAGCTCAGCGAACAGGTGCTCCATCGTCGGGTGTTCCAGCGTCAGCTCGACGACGTCCGGTTCCGGCACGAACCGCGGTGCCGGTTGTGGTGCGACCGGTTCCGGTGCGGGGATCGGCTCCGCTTCGCCGCTGAACGCCGGCAGGGTCACGGTTTCCGACCGCCGCAGCTCCCGCTTCAGCTCCTCGGTCCAGCGCAGCATGACGCGGGCGCTGTCCCGGCCGACGATGCCGATGAGCCTGCCGTTGCGGACGTAACCGGTGACACCCTTGCCGGGCAGCTTGCGGCCCAGCGGGAGCGTGTCCTGGCTGAGCGCGGGCATGCCCGCCGCTTGCAGGTGCATCCCGTGCTGCTCGGACCAGAACCGGGGCAGTGGGGTGAACGGCTGCGCTGCCGTGACACCGGCCAGCAGGTTGTCCGCCGCGGCGCGGCCCATGTCCACCGCGTGCATCCAGTGCTCGACCCGGCGTGGTGTGGCCTCGAATCTCAGATTCGGCCACCGCGCCACGTCACCCGCGGCGACGATGTCGTTCGCGCCGACCACGTGACATGTCGGGCGGCACAGCACGCCGTCCTCCAGCGTCAGCCCGGAGCCGCGCAGCCACTGCACCGCGGGCGTGCTGCCCACCGCGAGCACCACGGTGCCCGCGACCACGACCTTGCCGTTGGACAGGTGCATGCTCACGCCCCACGGCTGCGTCAGCCACTCCTTGACCTCGACGCCCAGCTCGACCTGGACCCCGTGGGAGCGGTGCAGTTCCGCGATCTCGGCGCCCATCTCCTCGCCGACCACCTTGCCCAGCAACGTCGTTGACCGGGACAGGATGGTGACCTCGTTGCCCAGCTCACGGGCCGTCGACGCCACCTCGCACGCGGTGAACCCGCCGCCGATCACGACGACCTTGCCGTTGCCCGACGCGATGCCACGCTGCAGCGCGATCGCGTCACCCATGGTGCGCAGCAGGTGCACCCTCGGGTCGTGCCGCGGTGCGCCGGGCAGATGCCGTGCCTGCACGCCGGTCGCGATCACCAGGCCGTCGTAGCGGATCTCCTCGTCACCGGCCAGTTCCACGACATGCCGGCGGGCGTCCAGCTTCAGCACGATCGCGCCGCGCCGCCACACGGCGTCCAGCGGCACGTAGCTGCGTAGCGTCAGATCCCGCGGCCGCAGTTCGCCGGTCAGCAACTGCTTGGACAGCGCCGGACGGTGGTAGGGCCTGCGGCGCTCGGCGCCGACGATCATCAACTCACCGGTGAAACCCGACTCGCGCAGGCGTTCCGCGGCTCGCAGGCCGGCGAGTCCGCCGCCGACGACGACGATGCGCTCGCGCTTCGGGGTGTGCTTGCGGATGGTCAACTTGCTCTTGCTCACCGGGTTCGTCTCTCCACGAGGATGGCCTGCATGGGGCAGTAGCGGGCGGCCGCGAGCACGGCGTCGTGCTCACTGGCGGGCGGCCGCGAGTCGTAACGGAGCCGGCCGTCGGAGGCCAGCACGAACACGCCGTCGGCCTCGGCCTGGCAGATGCCGTAGCGGTGGCAACGGGAGTTGTTCACGGTGACCCGCAGTTCGGCCTCCGTGTTGCGGCGGATCTTCACGCGTCCTCCTCGACCATGCCCGCGTCGGCCAGCATCCTCGACGGGACGAACCGGAGCACGGTCAGCACGGCGGCGGGCGTGAACAGGGTGATGCCGCCGAGCCAGAGGACTTCCAGATGGCCGTTCGCGATGGCGCCGAAGAACGAGTGCAGCACCAGCAGGCCGACGGCCGGGTACGCGAGCCGGTGCAGCAGCAGCCATCTTCGGAAGCGGAAGTACCGCTGGAAGGCCACCGAGACCGCGATCGCGATGATCGCCTCGAAGCCGATGATGCCCGCCGTGTGCCGCAGCGTGCCGTCGGCCAGCGGCACGAACAGGCTGAGGACGGTGAAGTTCACATCGGTCAGGAACAAGAAGGCCAGTACGTGGATGGTGCCGAAGGCGAGGGTGAGGGTCGCCAGCACCATGTGGCTGTTGCGGGTCGCCTGGCGGCCGGACAACCGGTGCAGCCAGCCGGTGCTGACCAGCACGCCCCACGAGAGGGTGGCACACATCATGGCGTAGGCGAGCCGGGCGGACAGGGCGGCCACTTGGCGGACGCCCGCATCGTGCGGCGACGGGGTCGCCTGCACGAAGGGATGCAGCATCAAACAGACTCCAGGTTTCCGTATGGGCCCCGACACCCGGATGACGGCGGCGGTGAACGGAGGTCGCGACCGCGTTCCTGTTCGATAACAGTTTGTCGTCGGTTTGCCCGTGGACTATCGCCCATTCGGAGTAATATGCTTCGGATGTCTGGGTTATTTGCCTGCCTCTGGGTGACTTGCCCTCACGCGCCGCAGCGCTGCGTCGAACACACCTGGCGGATAGGGCGATCGGCGCAACGCGGCGTGGCGATCGCTGTGTCCGGTGATCACGTCGGTGCACAGCCGTGCCACCAACGCCAGCTCCGCCCGCTGAGCTGCGACGAAAGCGGCGTCCACCGGTTCGCCGTGCCCCGGTGACACCACAGTCGGGGCCAGTCCGAGGATGCCGTCGACCGCGGCGGGCCACGCCAACGGAAACGAGTCCCCGAACGCGGGCGGGGCGCCCTGCTCCACCAGGTCGCCCGCGAACACCACACCGGCGTCCGGCACGTGCGCCACCACGTCGTTGCCGGTGTGCCCCGGCCCGAAGTGCGCCAGCACCACGGCCCGGCCGCCGACCGTCAGCTCGGCCCGGTCGCGCAGCACCCGGTCCGGCAGCACGGGCTCGACCTCGGCCACGTGCGCCGCGTCGGTGGGCCGCCGCAGGTCCGTGTACATCGCGACGACGGTGTCGCGCTGCGCGTGGCCGTGCGTCAGCAGCTCGGCCCGGCAGTCTTCGTGCGCCCACACCGTTGCCGGCAGGAACGCCCCGGTGCCGAAGCTGTGGTCCCAGTGCGCGTGCGTGACCGCGACCGTCCACGGCACCGGCGTCACCTCGCGCACCGCGGCGGCCAGCTCGGCTCCCTGCACCAGATCGCCCCGCGTGTCGACGACCAGGCAACCACCGTCGCCGATCACCAGCCCGATGGACAGATCCAGCTCCGCATAGCGGCGGACCAGCACACCGTCGCCCAGCTCGACCCAGTGCGCGCTACTCGGACACATCGGTCAGTACACCGTCCACCAGGACCGGTGCCACCGTGCTCACGTCCAGCTCGGCGGCCAGCTCGACGTCCACCCGCCGGTCCCACGAGATCAGCTCACGGCCGGACGTGCACTCGGCCAGCGCGGTCCAGGGGTCGTCGGTGGCCGAGGCGACCTGTGCCGCGGCGAGCGCCTCCCGCGACACCGTGCCCGCCTTCAGCACGCGCAGGGCCGTCACGATCGCCCCGGCACCGAGCAGGTCCTCGAACGAGGGCCGCAGGGGCCGCCCGTCGGCGTTCCACCGCTCGCCCGCCGCGATCAACCCGATCGGCCTGCCACCCGCCGCCGCGAGCGCCTGGCGGGCGACGGCCCGCGCGTTGCGCAGACACCCGGCCAGTACCCGTGTCCCGGTGGCCGCGGCACGCGCGCACAACGTCGCACCATTGGGTGACGCCAGCGCCAGCAGCGTGCCGGGTGTGATGTCCACCAGTGACCCGGGCCGCAGGCTCCACTTGCGCTCGCCGCCCAGCAGCGCACCCGCCGCCTTGGCCGCCGCGGCAGCACGCTCGTCGTGATGGGGCAGCGGCAGGATGCGGGCCCCTCGGGCGACGGCGACGTCCACGGCCGTACTGAACGACAGCACGTCCACGACGATCAGCGCGCCGCACTCGTCGGCCAGCGCGTCGACTCCCTCGGCGCCCCATTCGAGCCGGACATCGGAGCCTTGCTGCCGGTACAGAGCGTCGACCATCGGGCCAGCGTGCCAGAAGCCGCGCGCGAGATGGCACACTTTTGCGGGTGCGCGTCTACATCGGTTCCGATCACGCCGGCTTCGAGCTGAAGACCCATCTGGTCCAGTACCTGCGCGGTGCGGGCCACGACGTGGTCGACGTCGGTGCCGACAGCTACGTCGCGGACGACGACTACCCGCCGTACTGCGTCGAGGCGGCCCGGCGCACCGTCGCCGACGACAGCAGCCTCGGCGTCGTCATCGGCGGGTCGGGCAACGGCGAGCAGATCGCCGCGAACAAGGTGCCCGGCTGCCGCGCCGCGCTGGCGTGGAACCTGCAGACCGCCCAGCTGGCCCGCGAGCACAACGACGCCCAGGTCGTCGCCGTCGGCGCCCGGATGCACACGCAGGACGAGGCCACCACCATCGTCACCACCTTCCTGGCCACGACCTTCTCGCGGGGTGAGCGGCACAAGCGGCGGATCGCGCTGCTCGCCGACTACGAGCGCACCGGCACGCCACCGGCGCTCCCGGGGCAGTAGCCATGCCGGAAGGCCACACGCTGCACCGGCTGGCCCGGCAGCATCAACGCGTGTTCGCCAAGGCACCGGTCGAGGTGTCCAGCCCGCAGGGCCGGTTCGCCGCCGGGGCGTCCCTTGTGGATGGCAAGGTGATGATCCGTGCCGAGGCGTACGGCAAGCACCTGTTCCACGTCTACGGCCGCGATCTCACCGTGCACGTCCACCTGGGCCTGATCGGCACGTTCACCGACGGCGAGGTGCCGCCACCGCCGCCCGTCGGGCAGGTCCGGATGCGCATGGCGGGCAACACGCGGTGGACCGACCTGCGTGGCCCCAGCGCGTGCGAGGTGCTCACCTACGACGAGGTCGTCGCCATCAAGTCGCGCCTGGGTGCCGACCCGCTGCGCAAGGACGCCGACCCGGACGCCGCCTACGCGCGCCTGCACCGCTCGAAGCTGCCGATCGCCGTGCTGCTGCTGGACCAGACGATCGTCGCGGGCGTCGGCAACGTGTACCGGGCCGAGCTGCTGTTCCGCCACAACGTGCACCCGATGCGCGAGGGCCGGGCCATCGAGCCCGAGCTGTGGCGGGAGATGTGGGACGACCTGGTCACGCAGATGCGCTACGGCGTGCGGACGGGGCGGATCGACACGGTCCGGCCGGAACACTCACCCAGAGCCATGCGCCGCGCGCCGCGCAAGGACCGGCACGGCGGCCAGGTCTACGTCTACCGCCGCACCGGCGAGCCGTGCTTCGTCTGCGGCTCGCCGGTAGCCATGGCCGAACTCGCGGGCCGCAACATCTACTGGTGCCCGGTGGACCAGCCGTCGTGAACCTCGACCCCGACGAGTCCCACCGCCGGTTCGCCGAGGCCCGCGTCGCCCGCCTGGCCACCATGACGGCCGACGGCCACCCGCACCTGGTGCCGGTGGTGTTCGCCGTCGACGGCCCGACCGTCGTCATCGCGATCGACCACAAGCCCAAAGCCCGCCGTGACGTCCGCAGACTCGCCAACATCGCGGCCAACCCCGCCGTGGCGCTGCTCGTCGACCACTACGCCGACGACTGGTCCACCCTGTGGTGGGTCAGGGCCGACGGCACCGCCCGGGTCGTCGACGACCCGGCCGCGATGGCGGCACCCATCGACGCACTCGTCGCCAAGTACCCGCAGTACGCGGCCATCCGCCCGGCGGGCCCGGTGATCTCGGTACACGTCCACCAGTGGCGCGGCTGGGCCGCCTAGTCGTACTGCCCATGGAGGTCGGGTACAGGGCGACACGTGATCGGATGATCTTGGAATAGGTGAGGGCCTCCGGGTCCGGTGTGGATTGCGACATCCGCACCCAGCCCCGGGAGGCCCTCATGCCTACCGCAACGCCCCGCACTGCGCCTGGCCCGCTGTGTCGTGGACGATCACTGGCCCCTGCGACCAGCCGCGGAACGATTCCAGGTATCGGTCACCCGCGCCCAGCGGTGGGCCGCGCGCTACCGCGAGGCGCGCCCCGCGATTCGGCGAACCAGCCCGGCCAGGTCGGGGCCGGGCGGCACCGCGGGCAGCCGAACACCCTGGGCGGACCGGGCGCCGTGGCCGGGGGGAATTAGGCTGGCGGCAGACAGCGACGAGGGAGTGCGATGACAGGGCCAGGCCGCCAACGAGACGCCACCGGCCAGTGGTGGGTCTTCGTGCTGATGTTCGTGGTGTTCCTGGCCGGTGCCGTCTGGTTCTTCCTGCGCGGGCAGGTCGTCGGCGGAGCGTTCGCGGCCGCCATCGCCGTCGTGGACCTCGCGATGGCCGCCGTCTACTTCGTGAACCAGCGCCGGGCGCGTTAGCTCAGTCGGTGAACGCCGGATCGGCCCCGTGCGGCTTGTCTACCCGGCCCCGCGGCTGCTCCCACTCCTCGGAGCGGCCGAGCGCGGTCAGGTCGAGGAACGAGTAGGCGCTGCCGAGCTGGTCCGTGCCCCGGGCGAAGGTCGAGTACGTGTGATAGACCGTGTCGCCGTCGCGCAGGAAGCAGCTCACGCCGGGCAGCTCGGTCGGCTCGGCGCCCAGGTCACCGTCGTCCGGCCGGTAGTTGTACTCGACCGGCCGCACGGACCGGTCCACGGTCGCGTAGAAGTCGTAGTTGAAGTCGCTGCCGAACGACGAGTACCACGGCATGGTCCAGCCCTTCTCCGCCATCGTGCCCGCGATCTTGGCGAACGGCGCACGTGAGGCGGCGGCGAACGTCGTGTCCCGCGAGCCGAGGTGCCGGAGCAGGCCGGGTGACAGCTCGTCCAGGCCCGCGGTGCAGCCCGGGCACACGGAGTCCCAGTCCGGGCCGTACATCACGTGCTGCAGGACGAGCTGTCTGCGCCCGTCGAACAGGCCGGCCAGCGTGACCTGGCCGTCCGGCCCCTCGAACTCGTACCGCTTGCCGACGGCCACCATGGGCAGCCGACGGCGCTCGGCGTTGAGCGCGTCCATCCGCCGGGTGTGCTCCTTCTCCTTCGCGAGCAGCGCGCGGCGGGCGACCAGCCATCCGTCGCGGGACGTGATCTCGGGCAAGCTCATGGTGACCTCCTGGTCGGCTGTGACACCAGGACGACGAACGACGTGCTGCCAGATGGACACCGCGGCTACCCGATCGCCGCGAGCAACTTCCGCACGGCGGCGTCGCGCGCGTCCGTCATGGACGAGCTGCCCGTGTGCCCCGAATCCTCCAGCACGACGAGTTCGACGCCCGGCCACGCGGCCGCCAGCTCCCACGGGGTGACCAGCGGCCCACCGAGGTCGTTGCGACCGTGGATCAGCACGCCGGGGATGCCGGCCAGCTTGCCGGCCTCCCGGATGAGCACGCCATCCTCAAGAAACGCGTCGTGACAGAAGTAATGCGAGCAGATCCGCACGAGGGCGAGCTTCGAGTCGTCCGGGCGGTTGCTGTAGGCGCCCGGGGAGCCGTTGCTCTCCATGGAGATCACGGCGTCCTCCCACGTGACCCACGCGGCGGCGGCGGCAGTGCGCACAGCCGGATCGGGGTCCTCCATCCGGCGCGAGTACTCCAGCAGCAGCCGTTCGATCGGCGGCTCACTGTCAATGGGCGACCGGTAGTCGTCGGCACCGACGTGATCCCGGAACCGAGCCCAGGCCTCAGGGAAGATCCGCCCGGCACCCCGGTACAACCAGTCGATCTCGGCCGGGCGCGTCGAGGTGACGCTCAACATCAGCATGCCGTGCACGCGGTCGGGATACCGTTCGGCGTAGGCCAACGACAGCGTCACACCCCAAGAACTGCCGCGCAGCAACCACTTCTCGACCCCGAGATGCTCACGGAGCTGCTCCATGTCCCGGATCAGGTGATCGGTCGTGTTGAGACCCATGTCCGCGACCAGATCGCTGGCGTGCGGTGTACTGCGACCGCAGTTGCGCTGGTCGAACAGAATGATGCGAAACAGAGCGGGGTCGAACGCGTTGCGGGCACCCAGCGAACACCCGGAACCGGGCCCACCGTGCACGATGAGCGCGGGAATGCCATGGGGATTACCGCAGGTCTCCCAGTAGACGAGATTGCCGTCCCCGGTATCGAGCATGCCGGTTTCGTACGGCTCAATGGCCACGGGTCCTCCAGGCGTGGTTGTGCGATGGGCAGGGGTGCTGGGCAGTGGGCTGGGGTATTGAGGCTGTTGACCAAGCCACGTCAAGCGCTGGCCGCCCGTGGGAGAATATGCCCCGTGCGGGTGATCGCGTACCTCCCGAGTGGTGGCGAAGTAGATCTCAGCGGCAGTGCGGATGAATTGGCTGAGCTGGCGACAGCGGTGGCCAGCGGAGATGCGGTCGTGGCCGTGGCTGCCACGCCACCCGTGGCGGACCGTGATGTGGCGCTCGCCGAGGTGCTGGTCGTCAACGATTCCCAGCCGCAGGTTCTGGTGCGAGTCGACGTCGAACGCAGGGCACTTGTCATCGAGGGTGGTCTGCGCAGCTTGGATGTCCTCGCGGGCAACATTCAGGGCATGGCCGACGCTGAGGACGGAGGCCACCTACACGTGGACCACTACCCGGACCACCCCTACCTCAGGGAAGGCTCAGTACCTCTGATCCTCAACAGCCCGCATGGCGGTATGCCCGCGCGGTAATCCGTCCGTTGGTGCACGCCATTGAGCCGCGGTCGGGGGTGTCAAGCGTCATTCGGCCGTGTCATGCTGGCGGAGCGGTCGGCCCCAGGCGCGATCGTGGCGGAAGTTGGTTCGCAGGAACCCTTGGTGTACCAGGGGAGCGGGCAACGACGTTGCCGGAAGTGTTCGCCATCGTGGCCCGCGTTCAGTCGCGACCGCGATCGCTGGTGAGCCGACTGCGGCGGCTATGTCACATCGGCGAGCATCACGGCGTGCCCTGGTCAACCGCTCGCGCTGCTTGCTCGATTTCCGCGCAGCGCCTTTCCCAGAAGGCGGCGTCACGCCCTTGCTGGTTCGAGAACTCGGCCGCTACTCCTGTCAGGCCGTCGAGCTGTTCGCGCAGGATGTCGGCATGCCCGGCGTGCCGATTGGTCTCGGTGAGCATGTGAACCATGATGTTGAAGAGCTTCACGTCGGGGCGGGGCCACCACGGCACGTGGCCGGGAGCGTCGATGTCGAGAGCGTCGATCGTCGCGTCCGAGTGTGCCCACACGCGCTGGTATCGATCGACGATCTCAGCCCGCGTCTCGCCCTCGGTCACCCACATGTCGGCGCCGCGCTGGGCCTCGTCGTCCCACCGCGGTAAGGGTTCAGCGAACGGCCGGCCGAAGACGTCGCCGAAGTACCTGGCCTCCCAGGTCGACAGGTGTTTGATCAAGCCGAGGAGGTTGGTCCCGGTAGCGGTCAGCGGACGGCGGATGTCGTACTCGGAAAGCCCGTCGAGCTTCCACACCATCGCCTCGCGTACCCATCGCAGATCGCTGTGCAGGTACTCTTTCGCAAATTCACCGATCATGAGGCACGAGCCTGCCAGCCTCTGACGGTGAAGCTCAATCCCGGCGCCAGACCAATCCGCAGTCCATCCGTCGACGCCCCAGCCCGGTGACCCTGATCCGGCACGAGTCGGGCACGACTGGCCGTGGCCTACTCTGAACCATTGGACTCAGGTCCATTGGAGACACCCTGTGACCAGGCCATTTGATGATGGAGCGGGTGACGGGAATCGAACCCGCATGACCAGCATGCAGGTCGGCGGAGGACGGTAGCCGACACGTCTGACCTGCGGGCGGGACGGTGCGTGATTGTCCACTGTTGTCCCCTGTCGACCAGCGTCAATGGCCCACCAATGGCCTGCGGCAGCGGCCCGCGCTCGACCTCGTCCCGGGTCCAGAAGGCGGCTGGTCGGGCGACGACTGATCTGCATCGGGCGATGACCCAGGCGGAGACGGAGGGTCTAGCCCCCCTAGTTGCTTGACATCAAGGGGGGATAGACTTAGCCTTGTGGTGTTCACAACCGATGAAGCGCCGGGATGTGATCAACGCGCTTGAGTCGAACGGGTGCGGAGTGTTTAGCAGCAAGGGGCGGCACACCGTGTACGTTTGCCCGTGCGGCAAACATAAGGCTCCGGTGCCCGCCTCGGACACGACGATTACCGCTGGCGTTGTGAAGTCGATCGGCAACCAGATGGCGTGCCTGCCGGAAGGGTGGTTGCAGTGAAGAAGCACAAGGCGACCGCGACTCGTGAAGGACGATTCTGGGTGATAAACGTGCCCGGGGTAGGTGTGACGCAAGGGCGCACAGTCGCTGAGGCCCGCGAGATGACCCGGGACTTGATCGCAGTAATGACCGATGTGTCGGTCAAGGATGTTGATGTGGACATCGCCTTCAAAGTCGGCGATGTATCTCCCGGCGATGTGCAAGGCGCTCGTCAGGCGGTAGTGGAGGCTGCCAAGGCACAGGAGCGTGCGGCCCAAGTGTCACGGCAAATGGTTGCCAAACTTCGTAGCGCAGGTGTCAGCGGGCGAGATGTGGCTGGCATACTCGGGATCTCACCGCAGCGCGTTTCACAACTTGCGGCAAGCTTAACTTCAAACACGAAGCTGCAAGGGCGTCCTGCGGGCAGCCGTAAACGAGCGTAGAGGCCGTCGTGCTTTGTCGATCAGCACAGCCGGGCTGGTTTCCACTCGTGGGTTGATGTACCGGATGGGACACGACGGTGCTCGGATAGCTCGCATCGACAAGCACGGCACGAGCGATCGCGACCTGGAGATTGCCCAGGAGCCCAGTTGGAGACCGTCGCTGCCTGCGAGACGGCCGAGCGGGAAAGCCGCCGGTGCAGGATGATCCAGAGGAGAGCGCGGCGGGTGTCCTGGCGCCGATCGGGTACAGCCTCAGGCGAGGCAGCACCTGTCTGAGCTGGGGAGACGTTATGGGAGCGGGTGACGGGAATCGAACCCGCATGACCAGCTTGGAAGATCGGCGAGCGATCATGGTCGAGGCGTCTGACGTGCGTCGATAGGTGTCCAGAGTGACCGTGGTTGACCCTCGTTGGCCGCCTCTAATCGCACGCCTATAGCACGGCGGGCTGCCCACTCTGCCCATTCATCCCGACACGGAGCCCAGAACGCGGCCGTTGTCATGCTCGGCGTGTCCGGGTGGAGGGCGACTCACATGGGCGTTGGCCGGTGGCGCGAAGCGTCGACGGGCGTCGATCGCCGTGCCAAGCAGGAAACCGTTCCGTCGCGCTACCGGCCGCGATTCTCCCCGAACTACGTGCGCACCTCGGCGCTGCTGGGTTCGCCGAGCCGGGGACAGACGGGCGACTGTTCGCAGGGCCGAAAGGTGCGATACCGAGGCGACAGAACGTCAATCGCATCTGGAAGAAGGCCCTCGCGAAGGCCGGTGCTAACGCGGAGTTGCACCTGCACGACCTCAGGCACACGGGCGGCACACTCACCGCACGAACCGGGGCCACGCTCAAGGAGATCATGGCCAGGCTCGGGCAGTCGAGCACACGCGCAGCGATGATCTACCAGCACGCGACCGATGAGCGAGACCAACGGATCGCCGAAGGGCTGAACCTGATGATCGAGGCAGCGCGCGACGAGGGAGAGCGCGGCAACACGACGGACGAGGAGAACGGAGGCGAGGCGGCATAGCCGCCGCTCATCTGATTGTCGCGGCCCCGACACCTGATCATCGTGTCGGGCCGCTGCCTGCCCAGGGGCGTGACAGCGGAATATGTCGTCACTGTCACACCTGTCACTCTGTCGCTCAACGACCGTTGACCTGCGGAAATGATTGTGACAGGGAAGTGACAGAGACGGCTTGACAGGACCGTGCTCTGGCGCCACGTAGATCTGTTGCATCTACGGGCCGAGCAACTTCGCGGACCGCTGCGCATCGGACCGATCGGGACTGTTATGCCACGTAACCACAACATGTGAGGCCAGGTTTGGGCCCATCGTTCTGGCCAGCATGTACCTCTCCGCGAACCCGGCATCGAACGCATCGAAGTCCGTTGTCTCGTCCTCGAATCCCAAGCCGCCAGTATCGACGTGCACGCCGTAGGCTGTGTCGGTCCCCACGTTTCTCAGGACGTACGCCTGGCCACCTTCCGGCACCAACTCGAAACGCACGCGGCGGCGTTCTGCCTCAGAAAGACTATGCACGCGCTGCGATTGCCCCGTGCCCATGCCGAGGTCGACGTCAATCCATCGGCCGACTTGTTGGTCTACAGAAGTCGAGATGTCAAACATGTCAAACGGCTTGTACAGGCGATGAACGACGTCAGCCGGGAGATTGGGGAGCCGTTGCTCTTTCAAAATGAGACAGCGCCTGCGGCGCCCCAACATATAGCCGAGTTCAAGCGACACGTTTGGATTGAAGTCTCTTTTCTCAATGTCCTCGAATACTGCGATACCCAAGTGGCAGCACGTGAGGTAGACTTCGATGTTGGACCAAAGCTCTCCGGTATAATCGCGATCGTCGGCACGTGTTGCGTGGATCCCACGTACCGCGAGTGAGGATTTAATTGTGGCGTAAATTTTATTCATCTGCGGATTGTCGATGAATCGCATCATGACGAATACGTTTCGACGAGGGTCGGGGTGTTCTTCAAGGAAGGACATGAAGGCACGGTCAAGATGGGCGACTCCGGTCAGATCACCCAGGAGGCTTACCAGGTTTACCCGCGTCTCGCGTTCCACGTTGGCGACTTCTTCTGTCACGGCTGCCTCTATCATGGGTTCCGGGTCGTGCACTGTCGGAAGAGGTAGGGTAACGATTGTGCCCACAGTCAAACCGAATGTTGTTAAGAGGTACTCATCCAGGCCGTCGGGGGACGATTGAACGCCAGGCAGGAAAGCCCAGATCACGCTTGCCGTACCCTCTGGCAACGGCGCGAACAATACAAGGACCTGCGACGAGTATTTGACGATGAACATGCTCGACAGCATGAAGATGGGCGACGCGTCCGGAGGAAGGCCGAGCGATGCGAGACGCTCTTCCAATCTCCCTGCGAACATAGTCACAAGGTCCCTTATCGACGTTTTGCCTGCATCGTCGACGCCAGCGCCCTGAATCGAGTGCCCTGGCCAGGCGAACGGCATCGAGTGCGAGACCTCCCTCTTGGTGAAGCTAGTGCTGTTCGGGGAGGGCAGGCTGGCGGTGCGGGACTGCCCATCTGGCACGGATCTGGCACGAGATGGCGACGCGGGGACTCGGCTCGGGATGGGTCGAGTCTCCGACCTGGGCCTTTGCTCGTGGAGCGGGTGACGGGAATCGAACCCGCATGACCAGCTTGGAAGGCTGGAGCTCTGCCATTGAGCTACACCCGCGTGCACCGGGTGGCCCGGTGCGGTAACAGACTAGCGTGCCGCGATACTCTAGCTTCGTGCACCGCTCCTGGGCGGCGTACCGGGATGTGGCGCAGTTTGGTAGCGCACTCGCTTTGGGAGCGAGGGGCCGCCGGTTCAAATCCGGCCATCCCGACCGTGAACGGCCTGGTCAGCAGGTCCTCTGGAGGGCCGCACATTTCACAGTTGCCGGAACCGGCTCGCTCGGCCGCGTGCCGCCATCTCGCTCAGTGGGCTACTCGGAATGGCCTGCGGCGATGACCCTGTTGGCCGCTCAAGCGCCGTGGTCGGTTCGCCCGGTAGTGTGACGCTGTGTAACTCATATCTCACTGACGCCGATAGCCCTAGCGGTACACACCTACGGTGATCGTGCCGACGCCCAGCGTGGCGGTCCCGGTAATACCATTGGCTCCACACTAGGAGCGGCACGGGCGGTTCCGTGCCCGACGAGAGGCGTGGATGGACACGCGGCACGGCCCCAGTTTTCGCGGTGGATCGTGGGTGGCCTACTTGGCCGCCGGGGTCCTCGTGGTCGTCGCCTACTACTTTTCCGTGCACCTGCATGCATCCGCACCGATACAGGTCGCGCTCTACTGCGTGGTCAGCGCTTCCGCGGCCGTCGCCGTGGTCGTCGGCTGCGTGTGGCATCTGCCGCGGGGGCGCGAGCGGCTGCCCTGGCTCTTCCTCGGTGGCAGCCAGGTGGTCTACGCCGCCGCGGACATCTGCTTCTACGTCTCCCACAACATCTTCGGCGACACCGCGTTCCCGGCCGTCGCGGATCCGCTCTACCTGGGGCATTACCCGCTCGTCGTGATCGGGCTCATCCTGCTGATCCGCCGCCGCACCCCCGGGCGTGACCTGCCCAGCCTGCTCGACGCCGCCACCGTCGCGGTCGCCGCTGCCATGCTGTCCTGGCTCTACCTGATCGGTCCGCAGGCCCGCGCCGACTCACCGTTGCTGGTCACGCTCGCCTCCGTCGCCTACCCGGTGATGGACCTCGCGATGTTCGCGGTCGCCCTGCGCCTGATCCTCGGGCCCGGTCGCCGCCCGCTGAGTTTCGTCCTGCTGGCGACCAATCTGCTCCTCATTCTCGCCGCTGACACCATCTACGTGACCCAGCAGCTCAACGGCACCTACCAGACCGGCAACTTCCTGGACGCCATCTGGCTGTGCGGCAATCTCGCGCTCGGTGCCGCCGCTCTGCACCCGACCGTGGCCCAGGTGTCCGATCGCGCCACCGTCGAGGACGTCCGCATCACCCGGCTGATCGTGCTCGCCGGCGCCGCTCTCATCGCGCCGGCGACGTTGCTCATCCGGGATCTCATGGGCTCGCTGCAGGACGTGCCTGTGATCGCCGCGGCCTGCGCCGCGCTGTTCCTGCTCTCCGTCGGCAGGCTCGCCGGACTGGTCGTCGACCAACGCTCGCTCGCCACCACCGACGTGCTCACCGGCCTGCGCACCCGCCGCTTCTTCGGCTCCCAGTTGCCGCACGAGCTGGCCAAGGCCCGCCGCGCGGGCAGCAGCCTCGCCGTCCTCATCGTCGACGTCGACCACTTCAAGGCCATCAACGACCGCTATGGCCACCCCGCGGGCGACCGTGTGCTCGTCGAGGTCGCACACCGGCTGCGCGACTCGGTGCGGCACGCCGATTTCATCGCCCGTTACGGCGGCGAGGAGTTCGCGGTGGTCGTCCCGCAGATCGGCCCGCAGGAACTGGCCAATATCGGCGAACGCCTGCGTACGAGGGTGGCCGCGAGCCCGATCCAGGTCTCGCCGGACGTCTGGATCGACGTCCGCGTCTCCGTCGGCACCGCGGGTTACCCGCGGCACGGCAACTCGCCCGCCGAACTCATCACCACCGCCGACCGGGCCCTCTACGCGGCCAAGTCACAGGGCAGGGACCGGGTCGTGGTGGGGGAGACCGCGGCGATCCAACCACCGGCCACCGAGTTGCCCGACGAACTGCTGGCCTACCTGCAGCGCTCCGCCGACGAGGTGGACAGCTGGCTGTCGGGCACCGAACACGGCCGCGCCGTCGGCCGGTGGGCCGGGCTGGTCGCCTCGCTGCTCGGTGAGGACCAGGCCGTGGTCCGCCGCGCCGAACTCGCGGGCCGCCTGCACGATGTCGGCAAGATCCTGATCCCGCAGGCGATCTGGCGCAAACCCAGCGGCCTGTCCCGCAACGAGCGGCAACTGGTCCAGCAGCACTCGGACTACGGCTACCAGCTGATCAGCGTCCTGCCCGGGCTGCTGGACGTGGCCGAGATCGTCCGCCAGCACCACGAACGCATCGACGGCCGTGGCTACCCGCTCGGCCTGACCGGGCCGGACATCCGGCTGGAGGCCAAGATAGTCGCCGTCTGCGACTGCTGGGCCGCCATGATCGCGGACCGGCCGTATCACGTGGGCCTGCCCCCGGCCGAGGCGTGCGCGGAACTCGTGGCGGGCCGCGACACCCAGTACGACGCGCGCGTGGTGGACGCGTTCCTCGAACTCCACCACCGCGACCTGCTCGGCCGGCTGCGTCCGCTGGCCGAGCAGGTCCCGGTCATCCGCTAGGCGACGGTGTCCGCGATGGTGTTCCAGAACATCAGTTCGTAGGACTGGAACAGCCGCCCGTAGGTGAGGGCCTCGTCGCTGGGGTTGCCCGCCGCGACCGCGGCGATGGCCTGCTCCTCGATCTCCGGCACGGGCGTGGCGAAGAAGTCGAAGAACCCGCAGGCCTCGTCGTCGAACCCGTAGTGCTCACGCATCGCAGTGGCGATCGTGGCGCAGTACTTGCCCCAGGCGGCGAAATTCGCGATCAGCGCGACCACGACGTCGGCTGGTTCGCCCTGCGCCGCCAGCCACGCCAGGTACGCCGGATACGCCTGGCAGCCGGCCATCGGCGGGTACGCGCGCAGTGCCGCCTCGTTCTGGCCGGTGGCCGCCGCGAGCGCCCGCAGCTTGCCCAGTGCCAGTCCCTCACCGGCGGCCAGGCCCCCGAACAGCTCCCGGCTGTGCGGCTCGGTGCACCGGGCCGCGATGGTCAGGAAGCTGCGCCAGTCGCTCGGTACGATCCGGCTCTCCTCGGCCGCGATGGTGGCGAACACCGACCGCGGCGCGGTGCCGGACGCGATCAGCGGCACCAGGCGGTTGTCCTGTTCGGCAGGGGCGAGAGCGGTGCGGGCGGTGGTGAGCAGTTCACGCGCCGGTGCGGTCATGTGCTGGGATTCCTCCGGATTCTGCGACGGTGTCCACGGATTCGGTCTGCCGGCGGCCGAAGCCGAGCAGCACCGCTGCGTTCGGGCTGCGCGACGCCAGCCCGGCGAGGGCAGCGTAGATCAGTCCGGCGAGGACCCACGCCTCGACGGCGGGCAACCCGGCCGATGGTGCCGCTGCCTGACCGGGGAACAGGCCGAGGCCCCACGCGCCGAACGCGACGGCCACCAGCACGGCCACGATGCCCGGCCAGTTCGCCACGCCGGACGCGCTCCACGAGGGGACCGTGCCCATCGGCCGCCGCACGGACGCCAGCCGTGGTAACACGAACCGGTCGACACACATCACCACGGTGACGCACGGCAGGGCGATGGCCGACCAGTTGGTGACGATGAAGAAACCGTTCTCCGCGGACGGGAAACGCCACGCGAACACCGCGGCGACGCCCGCCATGATCGCGCACGTGTACCACCGGCGCCAGCGCGGCAGCCCGCCGACCGCGTTCTGGCCCGCGTTGATCATCTCGTAGTAGTTGCCGTCGTTGATGGCCACCTGCAACACGGTTGCCACAACGGCCCCGAGCGCGAGCACGCCGAACAAGGAGTACTCGACGGTGTAGCGGAAGGCGGGGCCGAAATCGAACTGGCCGGCCTTGGACAGTTCCCCCATCATCCAGCCACCCGCGACGAACAGCACCAGCCCGACGGCGAACGCGACGACCAGCGGCACCGCGGGCCAGAAGAACTTCGGCTTGCCGTAGCGCCAGGTGTCCGGCTCGTTGCCCCACATCACGGACCCGATGGCGACGCCGACGCCCGCCAGGAACGGCAGCGTCGTCTTGCTCGCGCCGCCCAGTTGCGGACCGGGGATCGTGACGAGACCCTTGATCACCAGGTAGAGCACCCACAGAATCATCAGCGGTGCCACCAGATACCGGGCGAACGCGGCGATCCCGGTGAAACCGAACAGGTTGTTCGTGATGCCGACGACCGCCAGCAGCACGCTGATCAGCACGATGTGGCCCCACCCGAACAGGCCGTCGTAGAGCGTGGCCAGCAGGTTGAACGCGAACGCGGTCCACCCGGCCGCGATGCCGATCAGCAGCACGGTGACCAGGGCCGAGCCGACCCGCCCGAGGATCGATCTGGTCAGCAGCGCGTGCGTCTGGCCGGTGGTGGAGCCCAGATACGCGGCAGGCAGCGCGTATGCCAGGTACGCGACAGCGCCGATGGCGCCCGCACCGACGGCCTCCAGCAGCGAGTAGCCGGCGTCGTGGTACTGGAAACCGAGGAACAGATAGGTGAATCCGGCGGCGAGGGTGATCCAGAGCGACAGGAAGTGGTATCGGGAACGGCGTTCGGACAATGGCACCACGCCGGTGCGACTGGTGGAGTAGTCGTGCGCCACACCGCGTTCCCACGACGTTGTGGCGTCCGCGGACGACTGAGTGCTGTTCACGTATGTCTCGCTTTGCTCGCAGGAGTTGGACGGCCTACGGAAAAGACGCGTCCAACCCTAGGACCCCGGGCAAGTTTCTGAGAGTCACGTCCGTTTACCGTTGGCGCGTCAGCAAACGGCCATGATCATCCGTAGGCGTGCCGATCCGGCGCTGAGGTCACGGAGTAATAACGTGCGACCCGCTTACTCATGATCGCGACGCGGTGATTTCCGGGAACGGATCCGCGTGAAACGTGCTCCGCCACTCAGGTGAGAGCGCTGTCTCTGACCTGCGACGACCGGGCGGAATGGTGATCCGCGACGAGTTGCGGAACCGGCTGGTGATCGGCGTCACGGTTGAATAACGGAAGCCGCGCCACTCTTGGGTGCGCGGATTTCCGGGCTGTAACGTCTCCGTGACGCGGACGGTAAGCGCTTACCGGCACCGATCCAGAGCTCAGCGCGGAGGTAGCAGATGGCGGGTCCGGACGAGCAGGCCGCACGCCCGTTGACGATCTACGACGTGGCAGCGCGGGCGGGGGTGTCGATCGCCTCGGTGTCCCGGGTTCTCAACGGCCGCAACAGCCCTCGGCCGGAAACGCGCGAGCGGGTGCTGGCCGCCGTGCGCGAGCTGGGCTTCGTGCCCGATGGTGCCGCACGGGCGTTGTCCAACCGGCTCAAGGAGGTCGTCGGTGTCGTGTTCCGGCGCGTCTCGGACACGGTCGACGACGCGTTCTCCGACGAGGACGAGAGCCTGCTGTTCGCCGACGTGATCAACCGGGGCGTCGAGGTCGCCGCCCGCAACCGCGGTTTCGACCTGTTGATGAGCTCGGTGGACGTCTACGACCACAGCCCGCACGGCCGGATCACCTCCCTCGCGGGCAAGAGCGACGGCCTGATCCTGCACGACCAGGTGCTCAGCCCGGTCGGCATCGCGCGGATCGCGCAGCGGACGCCCGTCGTGACGCTGGCCGGCACGCCGACGCCGTCGAGCGTCAACGTGCGCAGCGACAACGCGGCCGGGATGCGCGAGCTGACCCGGCACCTGCTGGTCGACCACGGCTACCAGACCGTCGCCTACCTGGCAGGCCACGCGGACAGCCCGGACAACGTGGCCCGCGCAGAGGCGTTCGAGCTGGTGGTCGGCGAGATCGGCATCGAGGCGTGGACCGGCGAGATCTGGCGGGGCAACTACATGGCCTCCGGCGGTGCCAAGGTGATCAAGGAGATCCTGACCCGCAATCTGCCGCTGCCGCGCGCGATCGTCTGCGCGAACGACCAGACCGCGATCGGCGTCATGTACACGTTGGCGCAGCACGGGATCCGCGTGCCGCAGGACGTTGCGGTGACCGGTTACGACGACATCCCGGTGGCCCGCCACCTGCATCCGCAGCTGACCACGGTGCGCCAGCCGATCCAGAAGCTCGGGGCGACCGCCTTCGACGTGCTGTACTCCATGATCAGCGGGGAGGGGCGGCCCGAGCCGGAGGTCGTGCTGCCGACCAGCCTCGTGGTGCGTGGCAGCTGCGGCTGCCAGCGCGAGTCGGTGCCGCCGTGGGAGGCCAGCCGATGACCCACTTACTCCGCAGGCTCGCGTTCTACGTGCTGACCGCGTGGGCTGCCATCACGGTGAACTTCTTCCTGCCGCACCTGATGCCGGGTGACCCGGTGCAGAACCTGATCGCGCGCCAGCAGGGCAAGGCCAGCCCGCAGGCCGTCGCGGCCCTGCGCATCCAGCTCGGCCTCACCGGCGACCAGTCGCTCTGGACGCAGTACCTGCACTACTGGGGCCAGCTCGTGCACGGCAACCTGGGCATCTCGACCAGCTTCTTCCCGGCGTCGGTGACCACCGTGCTCGGCGCGGCCCTGCCGTGGACGCTGGTGCTGGTCGGCGTGTCGACCGTGGTCAGCTTCGTGATCGGCACGATCGTCGGCATCGTGGTCGCCTGGCGGCGCGGCTCGTGGCTGGACGGCGTGCTGCCGGTGGCCACGTTCTTCCAGGCGGTGCCGTACTTCTTCTTCGCACTCGTGGTGCTGATCGTGCTGGGCAGCGACCTGGGCTGGTTCCCGATCAGTGGCGGTTCCGGGCAAGGCCTCGACATCGGGTTCAACGGGGCGTTCATCGGCAGCGCGCTCTACCACGGGTTCCTGCCGATGGTGACGATCGTGGTCAGCTCGATCGCGGGCTGGATCCTGGGCATGCGCAACATGATGGTCACGACGATGGACGAGGACTACGTCCTGGTGGCGCAGGCGAAGGGCCTGCCCGATCGCCGGGTGATCGGCTACGCGGCCCGCAACGCGATCCTGCCCAACGTGTCCAGCTTCTCGCTCTCGCTGAGCTTCGTGGTCGCGGGTGCCCTGCTGACCGAGATCGTCTTCTCCTATCCCGGCATCGGTTTCCAGCTGCTCGGCGCGGTGCAGGCCGAGGACTTCCCGCTGCTGCAGGGCATCTTCCTGGTCATCACGTTCGCGGTGCTGGCCGCGAACCTGCTGGCCGACGTCGTCTACGCGGTACTCGACCCGCGCACCCGCCAGGAGGCCTGACCGTGTCGTCCATCGAGCTCGCGGCCGCACCGGACGCGGCACCGACCCCACCCATCGCCACGGTGGCCGCCAGAAAGCGGCCCGTGCGGCTGCCACGATCACCGAAGATCCTGATCGGGCTGGGCATTCTCGCCGTGTTCGTGGTCGTCGCGATCATCGGACCGTGGCTCGCGCCGGACGACCCGAGCGCCACCTCGGTCGCCCTGTTGCAGGGCCCGTCCGCCGCGCACCTGCTGGGCACCACGCAGTCGGGCCAGGACGTGCTGTCCGAGCTGCTGGTCGGGGCACGCAGCACCGTACTGATCGGCTTCCTCGCGGGTATCATCGCGACCGCGCTGTCGATCGTCGTGGGTATCTGCGCCGGCTTCTTCGGTGGCCTCGCCGACGACCTGCTTTCCTTGGTCACCAACGTGTTCCTGGTGATTCCGGGGCTGCCACTGCTGATCGTGCTGGCCGCCTACCTGCCCAAGGGCACCAGCGCCAACCCGTTCGTACTCGCGCTGATCATCAGCGTCACCGGCTGGGCGTGGGGTGCGCGGGTACTGCGGGCCCAGACGATGTCCATGCGCGGGCGGGACTACGTGGAGTCGGCGAGGGTGATCGGTGAGCGGCGCTATCGGATCATCGCCGCGGAGATCCTGCCGAACCTGACGGCGATCGTGGCGTCGTCGTTCGTGTTCACGGTGCTGTACGCGATCGGCACGTACGTCGCGCTGGCGTTCCTCGGGGTGGTCGACCCGCAGCAGTGGAGCTGGGGCGGGATGCTGTTCTGGGCCGAGTCGCAGAACGCGGCGCAGGTCAGTGCCTGGTGGTGGTTCCTGCCACCGGGCCTGTGCATCGCGCTGCTGGGCACGTCGCTGGCGCTGCTGAACTTCGGCATCGACGAGTTCATCAACCCCCGGCTGCGAGCCGCGGGCCTGTCCCGCAAGGTCGCCAAGGCCGCCGGGCTGCCGCGCCGGGCCAGGTTCGGTCTGACTCCGGTGGTCGCGCACGCCCGGGGCGGTGCCCGATGAGCGACGTGGTGCTGGACGTGCGGGGGCTCAGTGTCGACTACGGCGTCGGCGAGGGTGCCGTGCACGCGACGGTGGGCGTGGATCTGGTGTTGCACAAGGGAGAAGTGCTCGGCCTGGCGGGCGAGAGTGGCAGCGGCAAGTCGACGCTGGCATACGCGGTGACCCGGTTGCTGCGGCCGCCGGGCGTGATCACCGGCGGCGCGGCGTGGTTTCACTCGGCCACCGACGGCGAGGTCGACCTGATGGCGGCCGACGCCGGGCAACTGCGACGCCTGCGCTGGTCGGAGATCGCGGTGGTGTTCCAGAGCGCGATGCACGCGCTGAACCCGGTCATGACGATCGGCAGCCAGCTGACCGACGTGTTCGAGGTGCACCGCCCACAGCACAGCCGCAGGGAACGCCGGGAGCGGGCCGTCGAGCTGCTGCGCATGGTCGGCATCACCAGCGACCGGCTGGGCAGCTACCCGCACCAGCTCTCCGGCGGGATGCGGCAGCGCGTGATGATCGCGATGGCGCTGGCCCTGGAGCCGAAGGTCGTCATCATGGACGAGCCGACGACCGCGCTGGACGTGGTGACGCAGCGGGAGATCCTCGCGGAACTGATCGGGCTGCGGGACCGGCTGGGCTTCGCGGTCCTGTTCATCACCCACGACCTGTCGCTGCTGATCGAGCTGGCCGACTCGATCGCCGTGATGTACGCGGGCAGACTGGTGGAACGGGCACCGGCCGGCACCCTGTTCCGGGCGCCACGCCACCCCTACACCGTCGGCCTGCTCAACTCGTTCCCGTCGCTGCACGGCCCGTGGCGTCGGATGACCGGTATCCCGGGTTCGCCGCCGGACCTGCGGGACGTGCCCGCCGGCTGCCCGTTCCACCCGCGCTGTCCGCATGCGTTCGACCGCTGCACGGCGGAGCTGCCCCGGCTGACCGCGTCGGCAGGCCGGGCCGTGTCGTGCTGGCTGCCCGAGCGTGCCCTCCAGGAGTCGGGGAGTCCGTCATGACCGACGTCATCCTGCAGGCCAACGGGCTGACCAAGCACTTCCCGGTGCGCAAGCACGCGTACTCGTTGCGCCGCACGGCTGTGCGGGCTGTCGAGGACGTGTCCATCGGTCTCGCCAGGGGTTCCGTGACGGCGGTCGTCGGCGAGAGCGGCTCCGGCAAGTCGACGCTGGCCAGGATGCTGGCCCGGCTGATCGTGCCGACATCCGGCGACGTGCTGCTGCGTGGCACGCGCACCCCGCCGGGCGGGGTGCGCCGCGACTACAGCCGGCAGGTGCAGCTGGTGCTGCAGGACCCCTTCTCGTCGCTGAACCCGGTGCACAGCGTGCGCTACCACCTGTCCCGGCCGCTGCGCATCCACGGCCTGGCCCGTACCGGCGACGAGTTGGAGCAGTCGATCCTGGACCTGCTGCGCCGGGTCGCCCTCACGCCCGCCGAGCAGTTCATCGACAAGTACCCGCACGAGCTGTCCGGCGGCCAGCGGCAGCGTGTCGCGATCGCCCGCGCGCTGGCGGTCCGGCCGGAGGTGCTGATCGCCGACGAGCCGGTGTCGATGCTCGACGTGTCCATCCGGCTGGGCGTGCTCAACCTGCTCGCCGACCTGCGCGACACCGAGGGCCTGGCCATCCTCTACGTCACGCACGACATCGCGTCCGCCCGCTACCTCGCGGACACCATCGTCGTGATGTACGCCGGGCAGCTCATCGAGTCCGGCCCGGCGGCCCAGGTCACCGACCACCCGGCGCACCCCTACACGCAGCTGCTGCTGCGCGCCGCTCCCGACCCGGACCGCGTCGAACCGCCGTCACTGGCCGGGCGCGGCGCACCGCCGAGCCTGGTCCACCCGCCGTCGGGCTGCCGGTTCCACCCGCGCTGCCCGCACGCCATGCCGGTGTGCGAGACGACGGCACCGCCGACCGTTGCTGTCGCCGCGGGACACGCCGGCGCGTGCTGGCTCTACGCCAAGGACGAAGCCGTGACCAGCACGAACGGGGAGGTGTGCTGACCGCAACGGTGCGGCGGGACCAGCCGCGCGACACCCGAACCCGGAGCCACGGCACCGGAAGCCCACCGCGGACGCGGTGCGGAGCAACGAACTAGGGGCCCGGCCGACTTCAGCCGTGCCCGGCAGTAACAGACCCCGACACGGTCGTTGCATTCGAGGCCGGCGTGAGCCGGCCGGACGTATGGAGTTTATCCAATGGTGCGCAGAACTCTTACCGGACTGGCGGCACTGTCCGTCGTCCTCCTGGCCGTCACAGCATGTGGCACAGGTCACACGACGGCCGCGAAGGGCGACACGTCGACGCTGGTCATCGAGGACAACCCGGTCTCGCCCTTCACCGACAACTTCAACCCGTTCGACACCAACGACACGGCCGTCGAGGTGAACGCGGTCGGCATGATCTACGAGCCCTTGCTGCAGTTCAACGCGATGAAGCCGGGCACCGTGTACCCGTGGCTGGCCAAGTCCTACGACTTCTCGCCGGACGGCAGGACGATCACGTTCCACCTGCGGCCAGGCGCGAAGTGGAACGACGGCCAGGCGTTCAGCAGCAAGGACGTGGCCTTCACGTTCAACCTGATGAAGCAGAACAAGGCGATCAACACCAACGGGATCAATCCGACCTCGGTCGGCACGCCCGATCCGAACACCGTCGTGCTGACGTTCGCGACGCCTCAGTACACGAACCTCTTCTACATCGGCTCGGCCTACATCGTGCCGCAACACGTCTGGCAGAAGGTGGCCGATCCGTCGACATTCAACGACACCACCCCGGTCGGCACCGGCCCGTACAAGCTGGCCAAGTTCAGCTCGCAGGGCTTCACGCTGAGCAAGACCGGCTCGTACTGGCAGCAGGACCAGGTGAAGATCGCGAACCTGAGCTTCCCGTCCTACGTCTCCAACACCACCGCCAGCCTCGCGCTGTCGCAGGGCCAGATCGACTGGGGCGGCAACGACATCGCGAACATCCAGAAGACGTTCGTCGCGGCCGACCCGCAGCACAACAAGTACTGGTTCGCCCCGGTCAACGTCGTGACCCTGCAACTGAACACCACCAAGGCACCGCTCGACGACGCCGCGGTACGCCGGGCCGTCAGTGCCGGCATCGACCGCGACCAGCTGTCCACCATCGGTGAGACCGGTTACGAACCGGCGGCCACCTCGTCCGGCGGTCTGCTGCTCAAGGGCGTCGACGACAAGTACCTCGACCCGTCCCTGGCCGACGACCTCGGCCAGGACAAGAGCAAGGTCGCGCAGATCCTGTCCGGCGACGGCTTCACCAAGGCCAACGGCAAGTGGACCAAGGGCGGCAAGACGATCAAGTTCGCGATCGAGGACCCGTCGTCCTATTCGGACTACTACGAGGACGCCAGTCTCATCTCGCAGCAGCTCAACGCCCAGGGCTTCGACGTCAGCGTCAACGGCACCACGCCGGACACCTGGACCAGCGACTACAACACGGGCGCGTTCGACGCCACCATCCACTGGGGCAACCAGGGCCCGTCGCCGTTCTACCAGTACGACAACTGGCTGGACGCCGACCTGACCGCGCCCGTCGGCCAGGCGGCCACCGGTGACCAGAGCCGCTTCCACAGCCCCGACGCACAGGCGGCCCTGGCGCAGTTCGCGAACACCAACGACACGGCCACCCAGGCCGACGCGCTGAACAAGCTCCAGCAGATCGTCGCCCAGCAGGCGCCGGTGATCCCGCTGCTGTACGGCGCGTCGTGGGACGAGTACAGCACCAAGAAGTTCACCGGCTGGCCCACGCCCGCCAACCCCTACATGAACCCGACCCCCAACTCGCCGTTCCTGGAATACACCGTCCTGCACCTCTCACCGGTCTCCTGACCGCCTGGTCCTCGCCCGGTCGCCGCTCGCGGCCGGGCGAGGTCATCCCGTTCGTCACGAAGGAGACTCGCATGACTGTGGTGCGCCAGGATGTCCAACGCGCTACCCGAGCCACGTTCCCCACCGATTTCGTGTGGGGTGCCGCCACGGCCGCCTACCAGGTCGAGGGTGCCGCCGCCGAGGACGGCCGGACACCGTCCATCTGGGACACGTTCGCCCGCAGGCAGGGCGCGGTGCGCAACGCCGACACCGGTGACGTGGCCACCGATCACTACCACCGGTTCGCCGCCGACATCGGGATCATGGCCGACCTCGGGCTGGCCGCATACCGGTTCTCCGTGTCGTGGTCGCGGGTGCGGCCCGGCGGCACCGGCCCGGTCAACGCCGCAGGGCTGGACTTCTACGACCGGCTCGTGGACGAGCTGTGCGCACACGGCATCCAGCCCGTGGCCACCGCGTACCACTGGGACCTGCCGCAGGAACTGCAGGACGCAGGCGGGTGGACCTCCCGGGACACGTCCTACCGGTTCGCCGAGTACGTCGGGATCCTGGCCGAGCGGCTCGGGGACCGCGTGGGGTTGTGGTCCACGCTCAACGAGCCCTGGTGCTCGGCGTTCCTCGGGTACGCGTCCGGGGTGCATGCTCCCGGGCAGCACTCGCCCGCCGCCGCTGTGCGGGCCGCGCACCACTTGTTGCTGGGGCATGGGCTGGCTGTCGGGGTGCTGCGGTCTTCGGTGGCGGCGCAGGTGTCGCTGGTGTTGAACCTGCATTCGGTTCGTGGGGTGTCGTCGTCCGCCGCTGATCTCGACGCGGTGCGGCGGATCGACGGGCTGGGGAATCGGATCTTCCTCGAACCGGTGTTGCGGGGTGCCTATCCGGCGGATGTGCTCGCCGACACCTCGCCGGTCACCGACTGGTCCTTTGTGGCCGATGGGGATCTCGCGGAGATCTCTCGGCCCATCGACGTGCTGGGGGTGAACTACTACACGCCTACGTTGGTAGCCGCTCGGGCCCCTGGGGCGCCGGTGGTGCGGGCTGATGGGCACGGGGCCAGTGCCAGTTCACCCTGGGTGGCGGCCGACTCCGTGGACTTCCTGCAGCCGCCCGGTTCCCGGACCGCCATGCAGTGGGCCGTCGATGCTTCCGGATTGCGGGACGTGCTGACTCGGGTTGCCGCCGACTACCCGGGGTTGCCGCTGGTGATCGCGGAGAACGGCGCTGCTTATGACGATTACGTCGATCCCAGCGGGCGGGTTCGGGATGTCGAGCGGATCGCTTATCTTGAGGCGCATCTTTCGGCCGTGCACGACGCCATCTCGGCCGGGGTGCCGGTTCAGGGGTATTTCGTGTGGTCGTTGTTGGACAATTTCGAGTGGTCTTATGGGTACTCGCGGCGGTTTGGGATCGTGTACGTGGATTTCGCCACTCAGCGTCGGTGGTTGAAGGACAGTGCTCGGTGGTTCTCTTCCGTCGTCTCCGCCAATGGGCTTTAGGATTGCGGTCGGGGTTCGGTGGAGGCCTTTCGTCGCGGGCCGCCCGCTCCCTCGCCGCTGACCGTTCGACGTCGGGTTAACGGTGTAAAGGGCCGCTGCGCGATGGGCAGAGCCCACCCTGGACACCGTCGACCCGACGTCAGGGTCGGCTGTGCGCGGGGGAGCGCTACGCGCTCGGGCGGCGCGGCTTGGTGTTCGGCCGGCCATCGCCGGCTGTGCCACGGCAGTGACCGTCGGCTATCGCCGTGCCGCGCTCCAGCCACCCACTGCCGGCCGCTCGCAACCTGAACCGGTCACCGTCTCAGCTGGCGGACTGTGGGATTGCTCGCTCGCTCGTCGTGGTGGCCCTGGAGATAGAGTCGTTCAGCTTCATCAGGAGGCGACCCAGCGCGTTCCGGTCGTCGTCGGTCCAGTCGCTCGTCACCGCGTCGAGGTTGCTGCGGCGCTGCCGCCGCATCTGGCGCATGACAGTCCGGCCATCCGCTGTCGGGCTGATGATGCAGGACCTCCGGTCGCCCGGGTTGGTGGTGCGTTCCACCAGGCCCAGCTCCTTCATGGCCGCCACCTGCCTGGTTACCGTCGACCCGTCCAGGCCCACCGCCGCCGCGATCGTGTTGATGCTCGCCGGGCCGATGCGCTCCAACGTGCGCAACAGAAGGTAACCGGCGCGGTCCACTCCACACGCGACCTCGGGGGGACGTCCCAGCAACGCGATCGTTCGTGCCAGCCGGGTCATCTCGGTCTCCAGGACGTCGACCGGGTCACCCACCGTGGCACTACGCAGCTTTCGCCTGTGCGGCCTGTGAGGCACTGCCGACCCGCCTCTCCGGTACTTCCACCTTCGGTGGCCTACGTGTACGGTACAGATATATTGCCTGTATTGCACAGTGGTCATCAGGTGCTGGTTCGATGCGGAAACAGCAGGTGATGGCGGTGGGACGAGTCGATGTTGCTACGCGCTGGCGACGTCGGTGGGCTTGTTGATGCCCACCCGCTCTCGCGTCCACCGTCGGCTCACCCGATGGGGCGGGCAGGTCGCGCTGCGGTACGCGATCATGCGCTGCACTATGTGATCCCTGCCCGGACGAACGTGGAGGTTCTCGGTGTCGGCACTCCTGCACGCATGTCGAGACTGGTCGACCCGTGTGGTCCGCCGGCTGCTGACCGCCTCCCCGCACAGTGAGACGAATACATCTCACGGTACCACGCCTTCCGCGCCACTGGACCAGGTCGGACAGGAAAACTTCTCCGTCGCGGCCCGTTTGCTGCCGCCCGCGTTCCGTCGCCACCTGCTCTCCATCTACGTGTTCGCACGGCTCGTCGACGACATCGGCGACGAAGCGACCGGAAATCGGATCACCTTGCTGGACAAGGTTTCCCGAGACCTTGATCATATCTACGCCGGCCGGACGCCATTGCACGGCATGCTGTCGGAGCTGTCCGCCACCATCCATGACTGTCATATTCCACGAGAGCCGTTCGATGCACTCATCGCGGCGAACCGGCAGGATCAGTACGTCCACCGTTACGGGTCCTGGTCCGAACTCGTGGACTACTGCGAACTGTCGGCCAATCCGGTCGGGCAACTCGTCCTCCACGTCTTCGGCGTACCGACGCCCGACCGGATCGCGCTGTCGGACAAGGTGTGCACCGCTCTGCAGGTCCTCGAACACTGCCAGGACGTCGCCGAGGACCTCGATCGCGGCCGTGTCTACATGCCCGCCGACGACCTGGAGCGATTCGGTATCACCGACGGCGACCTCAAGGCGACCACGGCATCGACCGCCGTGCGCGCCCTCGTCGCCTTCCAGACCCAGCGCGCACGGCGACTGCTCGAAGAAGGCGTGCCACTGGTCGGGCGGCTCAACGGCTGGGGCCGGCTGGCCATCAGCGGTTACCTCGCCGGCGGCTTCGCCACCGCCAAGGCGATCGCGGACGCCGACTACGACGTGCTCGGCGCGACACGCAAGCCGACCAAGGCGGACACGCTGCGCTACTGGCTGCTCCTGCTGGCGGGCGGCCGTGTCTGACCAAGGCGTGTCCGACCATTGTGTTGTGATCACTCCCAGCAATTCCGGTGTCGAGGGGACAGGTCGATGAATCTGGATGCCGCGTACGAGCGATGCGAGCAGATCACCACCGAGCAGGCTCGCAACTTCTCCTATGGCATCAAACTGCTGCCCACGCCCAAGCGACGCTCGCTCTCGGCCGTGTACGCGTTCGCCCGCCGGGTGGATGACATCGGGGACGGTGACCAGCCCGCCGCCGACCGGCTCGTCGGGCTGACCGAGGTGCGCAGGCAACTCGACCAGCTCGACCACCCCGGTGCGGACCCCGTCCTGATCGCACTCGCCGATACCGCGCTGCGTACCGGGTTGCCGGTGCCCGCGTTCCACGAGCTGATCGACGGCTGCGAGGCCGACGTCCGCGGCACCGAGTACAAGACGTTCGAGGACCTGCATGACTACTGCCGGTGCGTGGCCAGCTCCGATCGGCAGACTCTCACTCGCCGTCTTCGGCCACCCGGACCGGGCCACCGCCGAACCGATCGCCGACGCGCTCGGTGTGGCCCTGCAGCTGACCAACATCCTCCGCGACCTCCTGGAGGACCGCCGCAGCGGCCGGATCTACCTGCCGCTGGAGGATCTCAACCGATTCGGCGTCACGTTCGACCTGGACGAGCACGGCAACTTCACCGACGACGTCGACCGGCTGACCGCGCTCGTCGAGTTCGAGGCCGCCCGCGCACAGGACTGGTACGCCGACGGTCTGCGCCTGCTGCCCATGCTCGATCGCCGCAGCCGCGCGTGCACCGGCGCGATGGCCGGTATCTACCACCGGCTGCTGGATCGGTTCATGGCCCGCCCGTGGCTGGTGCTGCGGGACCGGGTTTCGCTGCCCGGCTGGGAGAAGGCGGTCGTCGCGGCCCGGTCGCTCGCCGGAGTGGACGTATGACAGGACATGTCGTCGTGGTCGGGGGCGGTCTGGCCGGACTGGCCGCCGCGACCCGGCTGGTCCAGCGTGGCCATGAGGTCACGCTCGTCGAGGCGAGAGCCCGGCTCGGCGGCGCGACGTTCTCCTTCGAGCGCGACGGGCTCTGCGTGGACAACGGCCAGCACGTGCTGCTGCGCTGCTACACCGAGTACCGGGCCCTGCTGGACACGTTCGGCGTCGGGCAACACATCGACCTGCAGGATCGCTTCCACATCCCGGTGATCGACAGCGTCGGCCGCCGGGCCGAACTGCGGCGCAACAACCTGCCCGCCCCGCTGCACCTGGCCGCCACCCTCGCGAGCTACCGGCTGCTCTCCGGTAACGATCGCGCCAGGGTGCTGCTGGCCGCGGGCCTGCTGCGCACCCTGAACCCGGCCGACCCCCGGCTCGACGAGCGCAGCTTCGCCGACTGGCTGGTCAAGCACGGCCAGCGCCCGGCCGCGATCGACGCGCTGTGGAACCTCATCACGATCGCGGCCCTGAACACCGATGCCGAGCACGCCTCGCTCGCGTTGTGCGCCATGGTGTTCCGCACGGCGCTGCTGGAAAGGCCGGACGCCGCCGACATCGGCGTGCCGACGCTGCCGCTGGGGGAGTTGCACGGCGACGCGGCGCAGCGCTACCTGACCGCGCACGGCGCCACGATCCGCACCCGCACCCCGGTCCGGGCGATCCGCGCGGACGGCACCGGTTTCGAGGTCGCGCTGGACGGCGACTCAGTGCATGCTGATGCCGTCGTGGTCGCAGCTCCACCGGAGGCGACCGCCGAGGTGCTGCCGCGGGGCGCGATCGGGCAACCGGAGCGGTTGGCGGAACTCGGTGGCGCGCCCATCGTCAACGTGCATACGGTCTATGACCGCACGGTGACCACCGATCCGTTCACCGCTGTGCTGGGTTCTCCGGTGCAGTGGGTGTTCGACAGGTCGGCCACCGCTGGTCTGGACCATGGGCAGTACCTCGCGGTCTCGCTGTCCGCGGCCGAACGGTGGATCGACACTCCGGTCGCGAAGCTGCGGGCGGAGTTCCTGCCCGAGATGGCTCGCCTGTTCCCGGCAGCCGGTGGTGCCGAGGTCCGGAAGTTCTTCGTCACCCGCGAGCGGCGGGCGACGTTCCGCCAGGGGCCCGGCAGCGCGCGGCTGCGGCCCCCGGCGCGGACGAACCTGCCGGGTTGTGTCCTGGCCGGTGCGTGGACCGCGACCGGCTGGCCGGACACGATGGAGGGCGCGGTGCGGAGCGGCAACGAGGCAGGCCGGGTGGTTGCCGCCCAGCTGGCCGGCCACGCGACGCAGGGGAGTGCGGCGAGTACCGCTACGAGTGTTGGGGAGGCGTCATGACCGCTGTTCTGCCCGTCGAGGTCACCGCGGCCCGAGACGTCGTCGAGCCCGCGTTGCGCGGGGCCGTCGACGAACTCGCGCCCGCGATGCGCACCATTTCGCGGTACCACTTCGGCTGGGCCGACGCGTCCGGAAAGGACACGCCGGGTGGCGGCGGCAAGGCCCTGCGGCCCGCGCTCACGCTGCTGTCCGCACAGGCAGCAGGCGGCGACCCTGCGGACGCGCTGCCCGCTGCCGTGGCCGTCGAGCTGGTGCACAACTTCTCGTTGCTGCACGACGACGTGATGGACAACGACATCGAGCGCCGCCACCAGCCGACCGCGTGGACCGTGTTCGGCGTGCCCGCGGCGATCCTCGCCGGTGACGCGCTGCTCACCCTGGCCATCGAGGTCGCCCGCCGGGACGGCCGCGCCGAGCTGGCCAGCAGCGTCGTGGGCTGCCTCAACGCGGCCGTGCAGGACCTGATCGTCGGACAGGCCGCCGATGTGGACTTCGAGCGGCGCACCGACGTGACGCTGCCCGAGTGCCTCGCGATGGCGTCCGGCAAGACGGGTGCGCTGATGCGGTGCGCGTCCTCGATCGGCGCGCTGGCCGTCGGGGCCGACGCAGCGACCGTGACCCGGCTCGCGGACTTCGGTGACCACCTCGGCCTGGCGTTCCAACTGGTGGACGACCTGCTCGGCATCTGGGGCCGCCCGCAGGTCACCGGCAAGCCCGCGCTGGCCGACCTGCGCAGCCGCAAGAAGTCCGTCCCGGTGGTGGCCGCGCTGGACTCGGGCACCGACGCCGGTGCCCGGCTGGCCGAGCTGTACTTCGCGCCCGGCCAGCCCGACCAGGTGGACGACGAGGCCGCGCTGATCGCGATGGCAGACCTGGTGGAGCGCGCCGGCGCTCGCGAGTGGACCGAGACCGAGGCCGACCGGCACATCCGGCTGGCCGAGCAAAGCCTGGCCAACCTGGCGGCACCGCGCGCCGTCACCGAGGCCCTGCGTGCTACAGCGCTGTTCGTGACGAGGAGGGACCGTTGAGTTCAGCGGTAGTCGGGACCGCGCCGGATACCCTGCGCGACCGGGCACAGAGGACGATCGAGGCGGCCCGCGACCACCTGTTGTCCTTGCAGGACGACGCGGGCTGGTGGAAGGGCAACCTCGAGACCAACGTCACGATGGACGCCGAAGACCTGATGCTGCGCCAGTTCCTGGGCATCCGGCAGGCGGAGGAGACCGAGCAGGCGGCCCGGTGGATCCGGTCGCAGCAGCGCTCGGACGGCACCTGGGCGACCTTCTACGGCGGCCCGGCCGACCTGTCGACGACGGTCGAGGCGTACGTCGCGCTGCGGCTGGCCGGCGACGAGCCGGACGCCGATCACATGCGTTCGGCCTGCGCCTACGTGCTCGCGCACGGCGGGCTGGAGCAGACCCGCGTGTTCACGCGGCTGTGGCTGGCGTTGTTCGGCGAGTGGTCGTGGGACGACCTGCCGGCGATGCCGCCCGAACTGATCTTCCTGCCGTCCTGGTTCCCACTGAACATCTACGACTGGGGCTGCTGGGCCCGCCAGACCGTGGTCCCGCTGACCGTGGTCAACGCGCTGCGTCCGGTCCGTCCGCTCGGGGTCACGATCGACGAACTGCGCAGCGGCAGGCGGAAGCGCTCCACCGAGTCGCCGCTGTCGGTCGCCGGTGCGTTCGAGGCACTGGACGTGGTGCTGCACGGCTACCAGCGCTTGCCGGTCAAGCCGTTCCGCAAGCTGGCGATGCGCCAGGCCGTCGAGTGGATCGTCGCGCACCAGGAGGCCGACGGCGGCTGGGGCGGCATCCAGCCACCCTGGGTGTACTCGATCATCGCCCTGCACCTGATGGGCTACCAGTTCGACCACCCCGTGCTGGCGAAGGCCATCGCCGGGCTCGAAGGCTTCATGGTGCGCGAGGAGACCGAGCAGGGCACGGTCCGCTGGCTGGAGGCCTGCCAGTCGCCGGTCTGGGACACCTGCCTGGCGGTCACCGGCCTGCTGGACGCGGGCGTGCCCGCCGACGACCCGGCCGTGGCCAAGGCCGTGGACTGGATGGTCGGCGAGGAGATCAGGGTCACCGGCGACTGGGCGGTGCGCAGGCCGGGGCTCGCCCCCGGCGGGTGGGCGTTCGAGTTCGCCAACCGCGGCTACCCGGACACCGACGACACCGCCGAGGTCGTGCTCGCGCTGCGGCGCAGCGACCGGCCCGGCGTCCGGCCGTCGGTCGACCGCGGGATCCGCTGGATGGTCGGTATGCAGTCCCGGGACGGCGGCTGGGGCGCCTTCGACGCCGACAACACCCGTGAGCTGATCAACAAGCTGCCGTTCAGCGACTTCGGTGCCGTCATCGACCCGCCGTCCGCCGACGTCACCGCGCACATCGTGGAGGCGCTGGCCGCGGAGGGCCTGATCGACCACCCGGCGACCCGCCGCGGTGTGCGGTGGCTGCTGAACGCGCAGGAGAACGACGGATCCTGGTTCGGTCGCTGGGGCGCGAACCACGTCTACGGCACCGGTGCCGCGGTGCCCGCGCTCGTCGCGGCCGGTACGCCGACGTCCGACCTGGTGATCCGGCGGGCCGTGCGGTGGCTGCGGCAGGTACAGAACCTGGACGGCGGCTGGGGCGAGGACCTGCGTTCCTACGTGGACGACAAGTACCGCGGCAGGGGCGAGTCGACGCCGTCGCAGACCGCGTGGGCACTGATGGCACTGCTGGCCGCGGGCGAACGCGGCGAGGAGGTGCGGCGCGGCATCGGCTGGCTGGCCGAGAACCAGCGCCCGGACGGCACCTGGGACGAGCCGTACTTCACCGGCACCGGGTTCCCCGGCGACTTCTACATCAACTACCACCTGTACCGGCTGGTGTTCCCGCTGTCGGCGCTGGGCAGGTACCTGGGGGCGGCCGATGACCGGAACTGACTCCGGCCTGGTCGTCGCCGCGGCCCTGCGCTGGGAGGCCAGGACCGTCGCGCGCGGCCTGCCGCCGGGCACGGTCGTGCGGACCGGCATGGGTCCGCGACGGTCCCGCCGGGCGGTGCCGGGCCTGCGCGGGCGGCGGCCGTCCGCGCTGGCGGTGGCCGGGTTCGCCGGTGCGCTCACCGATGCCCTGGCACCCGGCGACGTCGTCGTGGCCACGGAGGTCCGCTCGGCGTCCGGAGCTCTGGCCTGCCCGTCGGCACCGCTGCTGGCCGGTGCGCTGCGGGCGGCCGGACTGACCGTGCACACCGGACCGATCGTGTCCTGCGACCACGTCGTACACGGCACGGAACGGGCCGAACTGGCCGCGACAGGAGCGGTCGCCGTGGACATGGAGTCGGCGTTCCTGGCCGACGCCGCCGACGGCGGACCGTTCGCCGTGGTCCGTGTCATCGTGGACACACCGGGCCACCCGCTGGTACACCCGGCCACGGCCGTCGCGGGCGTCACCGCGACCCGCGTGCTGGCCAAGGTCGGCCCCGCGCTGGTGGCCTGGGCGGCCGCGGTGCGCGACCGGACACTGCTGCTGGCCGGCCCACGCTCGTTCTGTGCCGGTGTGGAGCGGGCCATCGACATCGTGGCGCGCCTGCTGGACACCCGGCCCGGCCCGATCTACGTGCGCAAGCAGATCGTGCACAACGCGATCGTGGTCGCCGACCTGGAACGCCGTGGTGCGGTCTTCGTGGACGAACTGGACGAGGTGCCCGAAGGGGCCACCGCGGTGTTCTCCGCGCACGGTGTCGCACCGAGCGTCCGCCAGCAGGCGGCCCGGCGGGCACTGGACGTCGTGGACGCCACCTGCCCACTGGTGGGCAAGGTGCACCACGAGGCGAGGCGGTTCGCGCGGCAGGGCAGGACGATCCTGTTCATCGGCCACGCGGGCCACGAGGAGACCGAGGGCACGCTGGGCGAGGAACCTGCCAGCACTATCCTGGTCCAGGACGAGTCCGAAGTAGACTCCATCGAGGTGCCCGACCCGGACAAGGTCAGCTACCTCATGCAGACCACTCTCGCGGTGGACGAGGCGGACGGCATCGTCTCCGCGCTGCGCCGGAGGTTCCCGGCACTGCACGGGCCCAACTCCGACGACATCTGCTATGCCACCACGAACCGTCAACAGGCGGTGCGGACCGTGTCCGGCGAGGCCGAACTGGTCCTGGTCGTGGGTTCGACGAACTCGTCGAACTCACGGCGTCTCGTCGAGGTCGCCGTGCGCGAGGGCGCACGGGCGCACCTGGTCGACGAGGTCGGCGACGTCCAGCTCGACTGGCTGGCCGGCGTCGACACGATCGGCGTGTCCGCCGGGGCGTCCGCCCCGCCCGAACTCGTCAGCGAGCTGGTCGAGGCCATTGGTGGCCTGGGCAGGCTCGATGTCACAGAGCGTTCCGTCACGACGGAAACCGTTCGTTTCACGCTTCCCAAGGAGGTGCGTCAGTAATGCCGGTGCCGTTTCGGCAAGCGGTTCGGGTCGGCGCGTACGTCGCCAAGCAGAAACTGCTGCGCAACAAGAAGTTCCCGCTGGTGGTCGAGCTAGAGCCACTGTTCGCCTGCAACCTGGCGTGCAACGGCTGCGGCAAGATCCAGCAGCCGCATGACGTGCTCAAGCAGCGGATGCCCGTGGAGCAGGCCATCGGCGCGGTGATGGAGTCCGGTTCGCCGATGGTGTCCATCGCCGGTGGTGAACCGTTGATGCACCCGCAGATCGACCAGATCGTCAACGAGCTGGTGAAGCGCAAGAAGTTCGTCGTGCTGTGCACCAACGCGATGCTGGTACGCAAGCGGATCGACAAGTTCAACTTCACGCCGTCGCCGTACTTCCAGTGGGCCATCCACATCGACGGCCTGAAGGAGCGCCACGACGAGTCGGTCAGCAAGGACGGTGTGTTCGACGAGGCGATCGAGGCGATCAAGGAGCTGAAGAGCCGCGGCTTCCGTGTCACCACGAACTCCACGTTCTTCAACACCGACACGCCGCAGACCATCATCGACGTGCTCAACTTCCTCAACGACGACGTCCAGGTCGACGAGATGATGATCTCGCCCGCCTACGCCTACGAGAAGGCTCCCGACCAGGACCACTTCCTGGGCGTGCAGGAGACCAAGGAGCTGTTCAGCAAGGCGTTCGCGGACGGCCGCCGCAAGAAGTGGCGACTGTCCCACTCGCCGCTGTTCCTGGACTTCCTCGAGGGCAAGGTCGAGTTCGAGTGCACGGCGTGGGGCATCCCGTCCTACTCCCTGCTGGGCTGGCAGAAGCCCTGCTACTTGATGAACGACGGCTACGTGAAGACGTACAAGGAGCTCATCGAGACGACCGAGTGGGAGAAGTACGGCAGGGGCAAGGACCCGCGCTGCAACAACTGCATGGCGCACTGCGGGTACGAGCCGAGTGCCGTGCTGGCCACGATGGGCTCGCTCAAGGAGTCCATCCGGGCGATGCGCGAGCAGTGAGCTGACACCGCCGGTTCGGCCGCGGACTCAGCCGAACCGGCGCTGCAGCGCGAACACCAGGCCCGGCATCGCGCCGTGCAGTCGCGCCGGGAACCGCAGCCAGGACGGTGCGAACACCTCGGCCCTGTTGTGCCGCACGGCTCCGACGAGTGCCTTCGCGACGTCGTCGGCGGGGATCGGCTTGGGCCGGGTGCGGTCGTAGGGTTTCCCCCTGCGACCGAAGAACGGCGTGTCCACCACGCCCGGCACCACCACGGACACGCCGACGCCCGCCTTCGCGTACGCCAGCCGGACGCTGTCGGCGAACGTCCGCAGCCCGGCCTTCGTCGCCGCGTAGACGGCTTCGTCCGCGACGCCGAGGCAGCCCGCGATCGACGACACGAGCACCAGGTGGCCCCGCTTCGCCGCGGCCATCCGCGGCAGCAGCAGCCGCGCCAGCACCAGGTGCGCGGTCAGGTTCACCGTGACCAGTTCGCCGATCGCGGCCGGTTCCTGGTCGGCGAGGTCACCGGCCCAGCCGACGCCCGCGTTGCACACCAGCAGGTCCACACCACCGGCCGTGGCCATCGCCCAGTCGGCGACCTCCTGCGCGGCACCGGGCCTGCCCAGGTCCGCGACCAGCCGCTCGCCGCCCGTGCTGCCCGCCAGGTCGGTGAGGGCCTGCTTGTCCCTGCCCACCAGCAGCGGCCGGGCACCGAGTGCCGCCAGCCGGACGGCCGTGGCCGCGCCGATACCCGAGGACGCGCCGGTGATCAGCGCCCGCGCCCCGTCCACCCTCATCCGGTGGCCCTTCCCGGTTCGCCGCGAACCGGCGCGGCACTGTGCTCGTGCTGATGATGTCGTGGCACGTGCGGTGCGCCGTGCGCGAGCAGCCAGACGCCGCCGACCAGCACACCGAGCGCGATGATCTCGCCGATGATCGGGCCGGGGCCCGACCGCAGCACCTCGTCCAGCCACAGCACGCCCACGGCGATGCCGACCAGCGGGTCGGTCACCGTGATGACCGCGAGCGCGGGCGCCAGCGACTTGTCCGACTGGTAGGCGTTCTGGTTGAGCAGGAAACCCGCCGGACCGGTGATGATCAGCGCGTACAGCGGCCAGTGCGTCAGCAGCGCCAGCGCCCCGTGGTCCTGCACGAGCCCGAGCGCGATCTTCGCGACCCCGGCCGTGACGCCGTAGAGCACACCGGCGCCACCGGCGAGCGCGAGCGTCCGCGCCTCACCAGGGGACTTCGACGCGATCGTGAGCAGGATCGCGAGCAGGGCGGCGAGCCCGAGGCCCAGCGGTAGCGCCTGGCCGAGGCTCAGGTAGTTCACGCCACCGGTGGGCCTGGCCAGCAACAGGAACGCGGCCAGGCCGGCAGCGCACATGCTCGCGCCCAGTACGACGAAACCGTGCGGCGGGCGGTGGGCCATGAAGCTGCGGATCAGCACCGCGAACAGCAGACCGCTGACCAGCAACGGCTGCACGAGCACCAGGGGACCGGTGGCCAGCGCCACCAGTTGCAGTGCGCTGCCGCCGATGTTGGCCAGCAGTGACATCAGCCAGATGGGTTGCTTGCCCAGGTCGAGCAGCAGACTGGGCCGCAGCGCGGGCCGGGCCGCCACCCGCCGGGCGGCCGCGTGCTGCAGCGCACCGGTGAGGCCGAAGCAGAACGCGCTGGCCAGAGCCGCCGGGATGGCGATCCAGAGAGTGGTGGTTGCCTCGTTCATACCAGCGACGCCCTGGCCTCCTTGAAGACGGCGTACACCGCCTCAGCCAGACCGTCCACGGTCCGGGCGATGTCCCGGTCCCCCGCGTAGCAGATGGTGTAGAGATCCGCCCAGGTCATCACACCGATGGAAAGCTTCACACCCGCGGCCAGCGACAGCACCGGGTAGACCTCGGACAGCAGGGCGCTGTTGAGGATCACGGGCGATCGGGCACCGGGCAGTACCGACGCGATCGCGTTGAACCAGGTCGACCGGTAGACCCGCCGGGCGAGGATCGCGTGCAGCCACGGCGGCAGCAGGCCCAGTGCCCACACCACCGCGTGTGCCGCGTGCGGCGCGCTGGCGGACACCTGGCTGTCGGTGGCCTCCTTCGTCCGCGCCACCCGCTCGGCCAGCGACATCCGGCCGATCGGCAGGTCCACCGAGGCCGCGCCGGTGTGGTTGCCCGCGGTGCGGAACGTCTTGGTGGTGCGGGTGGAGCGCGGCATCATCACGCGGATGGTCTCCGGGCCGGGGCTCATGCCCTCGGCGTGCAGCACCCGGTGCAGGGCCTCGCCGATCAGCGCGACCGCCACGTCGTTGGTCCGGACACCCAGCGACCGGGCCAGCAGCCGCACCTCGGTCGCGGGCAGGTCCACCCGGGAGTGGTGCCTGCCCGGTCCGCTGACCGGGCCGTTGAGCTCGGTGGGCTTCGCCGTGCCGGCACGGGCGAGCGTCCACACGCCGCTGACCAGGTCACGCATCGAGTCCAGGCGTTCGCGCACCGTGGGCCGCTCGGCGAGCGCCTTCGGCGGTACCTCGGCGATGAAGTCCTTGCCGCGGGTCCTCCCGACGAGCGCGCCGATCACCGCGATGCCGTCCGCGGTGGCGTGGTGGAACTTGATCATCACGGCGGACCGGCCGCCGTCCACACCGTGCACCAACTGGGCGCGGCCGGTGCCGTGTGTGCCGTCCAGCGGCACCGAGAAGAACGCGTCCATCGCACCGTCCAGGTCGGACGGCATGTCGGCGCGGCCCAGTTCCACCACGTCCACCAGGTCCTCGGCCGTGACACCGGTCCGCGGCAGCCAGCGCGGGTGCCGCCACGCGGTGCCCGTGTCGATCCGGCCGAACAGGCCGGGCGCGGCGTCCACCAGGTGGGCGGCGTCGGCGTGCGTCACGCTCGAACCGTCCGGCTTGGCCTCGAACACCAGCACGGCACCTACCTGCTGGGGCACCGAAGGTGTCTGTACGTGTACGAACAGCGCGTCCTCAGCGCGCAACCGGCGCTCGCGTTCGTCGCCTGATCGTCGGGCGGCCGCCAGCAGCGCGGTCAGCCCGTCGGCGACGGTCGCGGACGTGGCGTGCGCCAGCCCGGCCCGCTCGATCGCGTGCAGCCGGTCGGGTTCGGCGAGCAGCCTGCGCACGGCGGCGGTCAGCTCGGCGTCGTCCAGGCACACCTCGGCCAGCCCCGCCTTGGCCATCAGTTCCGCGTTCGCCCGGCCGTGCGCGGCGATCGGCTGGTACATCAGCAGTGCCCGGCCGCAGGCCAGCGCCTCCAGCGACGTGGCACCGCCCGCGTTCGTGACGACGACGTCGCTGGCCACGGTCAGGCCGGCCATCTGGTCGGTCCACGCGAGCGCGCGCAGCCTGCCGTCGTGGTCACCGCCGGCCAGCAGCCGGTTGCGCAGGGCCTCGTTTCGGCCGCACGCGACCACCACGACGACGTCCTCGGACGCGGCGAGCAGCGTGGTGGCCGCCGACTCGACGCTGCCGAAACCGAACGCGCCACACGACACCAACGCGACGAACTTGTCCTGCGGCAGGTCGTGCGCGGCCCGCGCGGCCGCCCGGTCACCGGGGGTGAACTCGCTGGTCACCGGTGGTGCGGACACTGCGATCCGGGCACCGGGCACCCAGTCGTGCGCCGGTTCGATCGCGACCGGGTGCATCACCAGGTTCAGGTCGAGCTGGTCGTAGATCCAGAACGGGTGCGGACAGAAGTCGGACACCCATGCGCCCGTCGGGATGGCGAGGTCGCGGTGCTTGCGCAGCCACGACAACCCGGCGCTGCCGAGCGGATACGTGGAGAGAATGACGTCCGGCTGGAACTCCCGGATGTGCTCGACCAGCCGCCGCCCGCACCAGGTGCCGACAAAGCGCTTGGACGCCTTGGCGAACCACTGATAGCGGTTGATCGAGTTGAAGAAGAACTCGTAGAGCCACGGCACTCGCTGCACATTGGCCACGTAGATCTCGCGAAAGACCGGGCCGACGCCCCTGCCCATCACGTCGAGCGCGTCCAGCCAGCGAACTTGTACCCCCGGCCACAGCGCGTGTGCCGCCTGGTCGAGAGCCCTGCCCGTGGCGTTGTGGCCCTCGCCCATGTTGGCGGACACGATCAGTACCCGCTGTGGTCGTCCCGTCGAGCGTGTCCCTGCCAACGGTGACCCCTTCCCCGCCGCACCGTTGCCGACCGACCCAGCCGGCACCAGTGGAGATGGCTGTAACGTACAGCTTGTCTGCATTTCGTTCCCAGCGCGAGTCCAGTGGCACATTGCACTATGCGCCGATCTGGGGATAACCGGCGCCACGTAGACTCGAACCGATCCCGACCGGCATCGCCGGATCGGGCTGTTCCGCATGTCATGCTTGCACGAGGAGACTACGTTGAAGAGCACCGTCGAGCAGCTCAGCCCGACGAGGGTCCGGATCAACGTCGAGGTGCCGTTCGACGAGCTCAAGCCGAACTTCGACCGCGCTTACCGGAAGCTCGCCACTCAGGTTCGCATTCCCGGGTTCCGCCCGGGCAAGGCTCCGGCCAGGGTGCTGGAGAGCCGCCTGGGCCGGGGCGCCGTGCTGGACGAGGTGGTCAACGAGGCCATCCCGGCCAAGTACCTGGAAGCCGTGAACGGCGGCGAGGTCCGTACCCTCGGGCAGCCCAACATCGAGGTCACCAAGATCGAGGACGGCGACAGCCTGGCGTTCTCCGCCGAGGTGGACGTCCGGCCGGACATCACCGTCCCGGCGTTCGGTGAACTCTCCGTCGGCGTCGACGACGTCGAGATCGCCGACACCGACGTCGACACGCAGCTGGACGAGCTGCGCGCCCGCTTCGGCACGCTGACCGGCGTGGAGCGCCCGGTCCAGAATGGTGACTTCGTCACCATCGACCTGGCCGCGACCGTCGACGGCACCGAGGTCGAGGACGCCGGCACCACCGGGCTGTCCTACGAGGTCGGTTCCGGCGAGCTGGTGGACGGCATCGACGACGCCCTGGCGGGTGCCGAGGCCGGCCAGACCCGGACTTTCACCACCAAACTGCTGGCGGGCGAGTTCGCCGGGCGGGACGCCGAGGTCTCGGTGACCGTGCAGTCGGTCAAGGAGCGCGAGCTGCCCGAGGCCGACGACGAGTTCGCCCAGCTGGCCAGCGAGTTCGACACGCTGGACGAGCTGAAGGCCGACCTGCGGGAGCGGCTGGGCCGGGTGAACCGGATGCAGCAGGCCGTGCAGGCGCGGGACAAGGTGCTCGACGCACTGCTGGACTCCACCGAGGTCCCGCTGCCCGAGGCCGTCGTCGAGTCCGAGATCGAGGTGCGCAAGCACGACGCCGTGCATTCGTTCGACCACGACGAGGCGAAGTTCGCCGAGTGGCTGGGCACCCAGGGCCAGACGGTGGAGGAGTTCGACACCGAGGTGCGCGAGGCCGCCGAGAAGGCCGTCAAGACGCAGCTGGTGCTCGACAGCATCGCCGACGCGGAGAGCATCAGCGTCAACGACGGCGAACTGACCGAGCGCATCATCTACCAGGCGCAGCGGTTCGGCATCAGCCCCGACGACTACGTCCAGCGGGCCCAGCAGTCCGGCCAGCTCGGCGCCATCTACGCGGACGTGCGGCGCGGCAAGGCGCTGGCCTCCGTGGTGCGCCAGGCCACCGTCACGGACGAGGCGGGCAACAGCATCGACATGGACGAACTGTTCGGTGTCGCCGAGCAGGACAGCACCGAGACGGCAGCGGGTGACACGGTCACCGTGGCCGCCGAGGACGAATCGGGCAAGTGACCCAGTCCACAGGGGTTGCTCCAGTGGTTGCCACGCTCTGAGCGAACGCGGGCGGTGTCGGGACGATCGCACCGCCCGCCTTCGTTAGTGTCGGTGACAGGAGATCGGACAACCCCGCGGGCCCCGGGACGACGGGACCGTCGTGGCAGGTAGTCAGCGAGAAGGCAGGCACACGTGACGCAGCACCTCCCGCCCCGGATGCGGAGCAACACCGCGGGGCTCAATCTCACCGACTCGGTGTTCGAGCGGTTGCTCCAGGAGCGCATCCTGGTCCTCGGCTCGGAGGTCAACGACGAGGTCGCCAACCGGCTCACCGCGCAGCTGTTGCTGCTGGCGGCCGAGGACTCCGAGAAGGACATCACCCTCTACATCAACTCGCCCGGTGGTTCGGTGACCGCGGGCATGGCGATCTACGACACCATGCAGCTCATCGAGCCCGACGTGTCGACCTGGGCGATGGGGCTGGCGGCCTCGATGGGCCAGTTCCTGCTGTCCTCCGGCACCCCCGGCAAGCGTTACTCGCTGCCGCACGCCCGGGTGATGATGCACCAGCCCTCCGCCGGTGTCGGTGGTACGGCGTCGGACATCGCCATCCAGGCCGAGGTCTACAACAAGTGGAAGCGCGAGATGGCCAAGCTGACGGCCGAGCAGACCGGCCAGTCGGTGGAGCGCATCACCGAGGACGCCGACCGCGACCGCTGGTTCACCGCCGAGGAAGCCCTCGAATACGGCTTCGTCGACCACGTGGCGGCACCGCGCGGCAACCACACCAACGGCAGCGGCAGCTGATCTCGCCGGCGCGACAGACCACAAGGAGATCATCGTGAGTCAGCCCCAGCTCCCACAGTCCCGGTACGTGCTGCCGTCGTTCGTCGAGCGCACCAGCTACGGGGTCAAGGAGTCCAACCCGTACAACAAGCTGTTCGAGGAGCGGATCATCTTCTGCGGTGTGCAGATCGATGACGCCTCGGCCAACGACATCATGGCCCAGCTGCTGGTCCTCGAGGCCGAGGACCCGGACCGGGACATCCTGCTCTACATCAACTCGCCGGGCGGCTCGTTCACGTCGCTGATGGCGATCTACGACACCATGCAGTTCGTCCGGCCCGACATCCAGACGTACTGCCTCGGCCAGGCCGCGTCGGCCGCCGCCGTGATCCTCTCGGCCGGTACGCCGGGCAAGCGTTACGCACTGCCCAACGCCCGGGTGCTGATCCACCAGCCGGCCACCGAGGGTGTCTACGGTCAGGTGTCCGACCTGGAGATCCAGGCCAACGAGATCCAGCGCGTGCGCCGCCTGCTGGAGACCACGCTGGCCCGGCACACCAACAAGGACGCCGACGAGGTCCGCTCGGACATCGAGCGCGACAAGGTGCTCACCGCCGACGAGGCCAGGATGTACGGCATCGTGGACGAGGTGCTGCCTTACCGGAAGTTGTCGATGCAGCCCTGACCGGCGCGACACGCCGAGCGTCACGGGGTGACCCGCCGCTCGGCGTGCCGGGAGCACGCTGATGCTCCCGTTCCGGCCATCTGGACGGGTACCGTCAAGGGCAGCGCGCGAGGCCCGGCCGATGGCCGGGTCTCGCCACCAGGAGAACGAAGGAGCGACGGGGCAGGTTCCCGGCGTGCCGGAGGGGACAGAGGTCAGCGGTCATGGCTCGTATCGGGGATGGCGGGGACCTGTTGAAATGCTCTTTCTGCGGGAAGAGCCAGAAGCAGGTCAAGAAGCTGATCGCCGGTCCAGGCGTGTACATCTGCGATGAATGCATCGACCTCTGCAACGAGATCATCGAGGAGGAGCTGGCCGAGGCAGGCGACGTCAAGCTCGACGAGCTGCCCAAGCCGGCCGAGATCCACGAATTCCTCGACCAGTACGTGATCGGCCAGAGCGAGGCCAAGCGCACGCTCGCCGTCGCGGTCTACAACCACTACAAGCGCATCCAGAACGGCGACCGCAGCCGTGAGTCGGGCCGGGAGGGCCGCGGCGAGGAGAGCGTCGAACTCTCCAAGTCCAACATCCTGATGCTCGGCCCCACCGGCTGTGGCAAGACCTACCTCGCGCAGACCCTCGCGAAGATGCTGAACGTGCCGTTCGCCATCGCGGACGCCACGGCGCTCACCGAGGCCGGCTATGTCGGCGAGGACGTCGAGAACATCCTGCTCAAGCTCATTCAGGCCGCCGACTACGACGTGAAGCGCGCGGAGACCGGGATCATCTACATCGATGAGGTCGACAAGATCGCTCGAAAGAGTGAGAACCCGTCGATCACCCGCGATGTCTCCGGCGAGGGCGTCCAGCAGGCGCTGCTGAAGATCCTGGAGGGCACCACCGCGAGCGTGCCGCCGCAGGGTGGCCGCAAGCACCCCCACCAGGAGTTCATCCAGATCGACACGACGAACGTGCTGTTCATCGTGGCCGGCGCCTTCGCCGGTCTGGACAGGATCATCCAGGAGCGGGTCGGCAAGCGAGGCCTCGGCTTCGGCGCGGAGATCCGGTCCAAGGCCGAGATCGACACCACCGACTTCTTCGCCGACACCATGCCCGAGGACCTGATCAAGTTCGGTCTGATCCCGGAGTTCATCGGCCGGTTGCCGATGGTGGCCAGCGTGACCAACCTGGACAAGGAGTCGCTGGTCCAGATCCTCACCGAGCCGCGCAACGCGCTGGTCAAGCAGTACCAGCGGCTGTTCGTGATGGACGGGGTGGAGCTGGAGTTCACCGTGACGGCCCTGGAGGCCATCGCCGACCAGGCCATCCTGCGTGGCACCGGGGCCCGTGGCCTGCGGGCCATCATGGAGGAGGTGCTGCTGCCGGTGATGTACGACATCCCCAGCCGCACCGACGTGGCGAAGGTGGTCATCACCGAGCAGACGGTGCGGGAGAACGTGAACCCGACGATCGTGCCCAGGCAGCCCAACCGCCGCGAGCGCCGCGACAAGACGGCGTGAGCGAGCCGCACGTCCGACGGTCCGCGTGACCGCACACCAGCCCTACGTCCTGCTGGCCCATGCCTACGCCGGCGAGACCACCCACCACTGGCAGAGCTGGCTCGCCGGTCGCCTCGCCCACCAGGGCATCCAGGCCGACCTGCTGACCTTCGCCGACCCCGACCGGCCGGAGCTGGCCTACTGGCTGGCCGAGCTGCACGAACACCTGGACGCGGCCCCGGACGGCGCGGACCGGATCGTGCTCGCCCACGCCGTCGGTGCGGCCCTGTGGCTGCACCACGCGGCCGCCAGGCCGGAGCCCGCCCGCCGGGTCGACCGTGTCCTGCTGGTGGCGCCACCAGGCCCCGAGTGGCACGAGGCCAACGTGCGCGAGTTCGAACCCGCCCCGATCGACAGGGTCGGCGTGCACCAGGCCGCCGCGGACACCCGCCTGGTCACCTCGGACGACGACCCGACGCTGTCACCTGACCAGGCAGCGGCCCTCGCGAGCGCCCTGCAAGTGGACTGGGACGTGATTCCGGGCGGCGGCCACCTGTCCGCCGAATCGGGCTACGGCCGGTGGCCCGCGGTCCTGGAGTGGGTCCGCTCCGGCACCGTGCCGATCACACCGAACCGACCCGCGCGGGACTGACGAATCCCACCCGGGTTATTCGCTGGTGCTCACCTGTGCGCTCAGCCGGCCCGCGCGGGACTGATGAATCTCACCGGGGTTATTCGCTGGTGCTCACCTGTGCGGCCCGCGCGGGACTGACGAATCCCACCCGGGTCATTCGCTGGTGCTCACCTGTGCGCTCAGCCGACCCGTGCTGGGCTGACCACGCGCTCGGCGCCGGTGTAGACGTTCATCGACTCGCCGCGCAGGAATCCCACCAGTGTCATGCCCTGCTCCTCGGCCACGTCCACCGCCAGTGACGAGGGCGCGGACACGGCCGCGAGCACCGGGATCCCGGCCATCGCCGCCTTCTGGGCCAGCTCGAACGACGCCCGGCCCGACACCAGCAGCACGCATCCGCTCAGCGGTATCCGCCCGGCCAGCAGTGCCCACCCGAGCACCTTGTCCACGGCGTTGTGCCGACCCACGTCCTCGCGCACGACCAGCATCTCGCCATCGGCCGTGAACAGCCCGGCGGCGTGGATACCGCCCGTGCTGCGGAACAGCTTCTGCTTCTCCCGCAACAGATCCGGCAACGCGGCGAGCGTCGCCGTGCTGACCCTGGCCTCATCGGCGCCGGGCGGGAACCGGGTGGCCAGCCGCACGGCGTCCAGCGCGGCCTTGCCGCACACTCCACACGACGAGGTCGTGTAGAAGTTCCTCGTGATCGACGGGTCGGGCGGGGCCACACCGGGCGCGAGCTGGATGTCCAGCAGGTTGTAGGTGTTCTGGCCGTCGTCGTCCGTGCTCGCGCAGTACCGCGCGGTGAGCACGTCCTCCCGGTCGCCGATCACGCCCTCGGACAGCAGGAACCCGTGCGCCAGCTCGACATCGTCGCCCGGCGTGCGCATGGTGACCGACAACGCCGTGCCGTCGACGCGGATCTCGAACGGTTCCTCGGCGGCCAGGGTGTCCGGCCTGCGCCGTTCCCCGGCGGCGGACAGCCGGACCACCGGCCGCCGAACCGTCACGCGTCCCATTACCCGGCCACCTGTTCCAGCCGCACGATGATGGCCTTGGAGGTCGGCGTGTGCGACGTCTCGGCCACGGAATCCAACGGTATCAACGGGTTCGCCTCCGGGAAGTACGTCGCCGCACAGCCGCGCGCCGTCGAGTAGCTGATCACCCGGAACGCCTTGGCCCGCCGCTCGGTCACCACACCGGACTTCTCCGTCCACTCACTGACCAGGTCGACCATGTCCCCGTCGGCCAGCCCCGCGGCGGCGACGTCGTCGGGATTGACGAACACCACCCGGCGGCCGTCCTTGACGCCCCGGTAGCGGTCGTCCAGGCCGTAGATCGTGGTGTTGTACTGGTCATGGCTGCGCAACGTCTGCATCAGCAGCCGTCCGGGCGGCGCGGTCGGGAACCACAGCTCGTTGACCGTCAGGTTGGCCTTGCCGGTGGCGGTCGGGAAGGTCCGGGAATCGCGCGGCGGGTGCGGCAGGACGAACCCGTCCGGCGTGCGGACGCGCGTGTTGTAGTCGGCGCAGCCGGGCACGACCGCGGCGATGTGCTCTCGGATCACGTCGTAATCGTGCTCGAACTTCTCCCACTCCACCGGGTGATCAGGCCCGAGCAGTGTCCTGGCCAGCCGGCACACGATCGCGACCTCGGACAACAGGTGGTCGCCGGCCGGTGCCAGCCTGCCGCGGGAGCGGTGTACCACCGACATCGAGTCCTCGACGGTGACGAACTGCTCGCCGTGCCGGTCGTCCCGCTCGGTGCGGCCCAGGGTGGGCAGGATGAGCGCGGTACTGCCGGTGATCGCGTGCGAGCGGTTCAGCTTCGTGGACACGTGCACGGTCAGCCGGCACGAGCGCAGCGCGGCCTCGGTCAGCTCGGTGTCCGGTGTCGCGGACACGAAGTTGCCACCGACGGCGAAGAAGACCTTCGCCTTGCCCTCGGCCATCGCCCGCAGCGCGGCGACCGTGTCGTAGCCGTGCTCACGCGGCACCGGGATGCCGAACTCGCGTTCCAGGTTGGCCAGGAACTTCTCCGGTGCCTTCTCCCAGATGCCCATCGTCCGGTCGCCCTGGACGTTCGAGTGGCCACGCACCGGGCACACGCCGGCACCCGGCTTGCCGATCATGCCGCGCAGCATCAGCACGTTCACGACCTCGCGGATGGTGGCCACAGCGTGCCGGTGCTGCGTCAGGCCCATCGCCCAGCACACGATCGTGCGCTTCGAGTCGGCCAGCATGTCGGCCAGCTTGGTGATCTGCTCACGGGACAGGCCGGTGGCCTCGTCCACGGCGGCCCAGTCGAGCGTGGCAGCGTGCTCGGCGTACTCGGCGAAGCCGTGCGTGTACTCGGCGATGAAGTCCTGGTCCAGCACGGTGCCCGGGGCTGCGTGCTCCTTGGCCAGCAGCAGGTTGCCGACCGCCTGGAACAGCGCCATGTCGCCGCCGAGCCGGATCTGGCAGAACTCGTCGGCCAGCGCCGTGCCCTTGCCGACGATGCCGTTCACGTGCTGGGGGTTCTTGAACCGCATCAGCCCGGCCTCGGGCAGCGGGTTCACCGCGACGATCCGGGCGCCGCCCTTCTTGGCGTCCTCCAGCGCGGAGAGCATGCGAGGGTGGTTCGTGCCGGGGTTCTGCCCGACGACCAGGATCAGGTCGGCCTCGCCGATGTCGGCCAGGCTCACCGAGCCCTTGCCGATGCCGATGGTCTGGTTGAGCGCGGCACCGGAGGATTCGTGACACATGTTGGAGCAGTCCGGCAGGTTGTTCGTGCCGTACGAGCGGACCATGAGCTGGTAGGTGAAGGCGGCCTCGTTGCTGGTGCGCCCGGACGTGTAGAAGGCGGCCTCGTTCGGCGAGTCCAGCTCCCGCAGGTGCTCGGCGACGAGCTGGAACGCGTCGTCCCACTCGATCGGGCTGTAATGCGTGGCGCCGGGATGCAGCACCATCGGCTGGGTCAGCCTGCCCTGCTGCCCGAGCCAGTAGTCGGTGCGCTCGGCAAGCTCGGCGACCGGGTGCTCGGCGAAGAACTCCGGGCCGATCCGGCGCAGCGTGGCCTCCTCCGCGACGGCCTTCGCGCCGTTCTCGCAGAACTCGGCGAACTTGCGGTGGCCCTGTGGGTCCGGCCAGGCGCAGCCAGGGCAGTCGAAGCCCTCCTGCTGGTTGAGCAACCGGAGGGTGCGGACTGTGCGAGTTGCGCCCATCTGCTCGAATCCCCGTTGCGCCGAAACGAGCACGCCGGTCACGCCGGCCGCCCATTCCTTGGCGTGGGTGACCTTCAGCTGGCTCTCGTCGACGTCCTGACTCGGCGGTTTCGAGGTCATCTGTTCATCGTGCGCTATATCCGGACCGAAGTCAGCACGGGGCGGCAGAGTGTGTCCGTGACACCTTCGTAGAATCGGGGGGTGACCGAGACAGTGCCCAGCCAGCCCCGACACGACCTTCCGCCGACGTGGACACCCGCGGAGGTAGAAGGCGCGCTGTACGAGCAGTGGGTGGCGTCCGGTTACTTCACCGCAGACGCCACCAGCGACCGTCCGCCGTTCAGCATCGTGATCCCGCCACCGAACGTCACCGGCAGCCTGCACATGGGCCACGCGTTCGAGCACTCGCTCATTGACGCGCTGATCAGGCGCAAGCGGATGCAGGGTTACGAGACGCTGTGGCTGCCCGGCATGGACCACGCGAGCATCGCGGTGCACGCGCTGGTGGAGCAGGAACTGCGGGCCGAGGGCACCAGCAGGCGGGAATTGGGCCGCGAGGCGTTCGTCGAGCGCGTGTGGCGGTGGAAGGCCGAGTACGGCGGCCGGATCCTGGCCCAGATGCGCAGGCTCGGCGACAGCGTGGACTGGACCCGTGAGCGGTTCACCATGGACGAGGGCCTGTCGCGTGCGGTGCAGACGGTGTTCAAGCGGCTCTACGACGAGAAGCTGATCTACCGGGCCGAGCGCCTGGTCAACTGGTCGCCGACGCTGCGGTCCGGGCTCTCGGACGCGGAGGTCGTGCACCGCGAGGTCGAGGGCGAACTCGTCTCGATGCGTTACGGCGACGGCGACCACTCGATCGTGGTGGCCACCACACGGGTGGAGACGATGCTCGGCGACACCGCGGTCGCGGTGCATCCCGACGACGACCGTTACCGGCATCTCGTCGGTACGGAATTGAAGCTGCCGCTGACCGACCGGCTGGTCCCGATCATCGCCGACGAGCACGTCGACCCGGAGTTCGGTACCGGCGCGGTCAAGGTGACCCCGGCGCACGACCCGAACGACTTCGAGATCGGCCAGCGCCACGGCCTGCCGATGCTCACGATCATGGACGAGCAGGGCCGGATCGCCAACACCGGCACCGAGTTCGACGGCATGGACAGGTTCGAGGCCCGGGTCGCCGTGCGTGAGGCGTTGCGCGCGCAGGACAGGATCATCGCGGAGAAGCGGCCCTACCTGCACTCGGTCGGGCACTCCGAGCGGTCCAAGGAGCCGATCGAGCCGAGGCTGTCGCTGCAGTGGTTCGTGAACGTCGCACCGCTGGCGAAGATGGCGGGCGACGCGGTGCGCTCGGGCGAGGTGAAGGTCAGCCCGCCGGAAATGGCGAAGCGTTACTTCGACTGGGTCGACAACCTGCACGACTGGTGCATCTCGCGGCAACTGTGGTGGGGTCACCGAATTCCGGTCTGGTACGGCCCGAACGGCGAGATGGTGTGCGTCGGCGCGGACGAGCAGCCGCCGTCCGGCCCGGGTTGGCACCAGGACGAGGACGTGCTGGACACCTGGTTCTCGTCGGGACTCTGGCCGTTCTCCACGATGGGCTGGCCGGACAAGACGCCCGATCTGGCGAAGTTCTATCCGACCAGCGTGCTGGTCACGGGCTACGACATCCTGTTCTTCTGGGTCATCCGAATGATGATGTTCGGCGAATATGCGACGGACCAGCCGCCGTTCAGCACGATCGTGTTGCACGGCATGGTGCGCGACAAGTTCGGCAAGAAGATGTCGAAGTCGTCGGGCAACGTGGTCGACCCGGTGGAATGGCTCGACGAGTACGGCGCCGACGCGTTGCGGTTCACGTTGCTGCGCGGCGCGAACCCGGGTGCCGACGTCCCGGTCAGCGAGGAATGGGTCGACGGCTCACGCCGCTTCGGCACGAAACTGTGGAACGCCACCAGGTTCGCGCTGGGCAACGGCGCGACCGTGGCCACCCCGCTACCGGCTCGCGCCGACCTGACGGACGCGGACCGCTGGATTCTCGACAAGGTGGACGCCTTGGTGTCCGAAGTGGACACGTCGTTCGAGCAGTTCGAGTACGCCAGGCTGGCGGAGTCGCTCTACCACTTCACGTGGGACGAGTTCTGCGACTGGTATGTGGAGTTGGCCAAGGTCCAACTGGCCGAAGGCGGCGCCAGGGCCGACGCGACCCGTGTGGTGCTCGGCGAGGTCCTGGACACGGTGCTGCGGCTGCTGCACCCGCTGATGCCCTTCATCACCGAGCGCCTGTGGACGACGCTGACAGGCGGACAGACGTTGGTGACGGCGGAGTGGGCCACCAGGTCGGGCGGCCAGGCCGACCCGGCGGCGACGAAGCGCATCGAGGCGGTCCAGGAGCTCGTCACCGAGATCCGCAGGTTCCGCAGTGAACAGGGCCTGCCACCGGCGAAGAAGGTCCCGGCCGAGCTTGGCGGTGTGCCACATGAGGATTCGGTGCGCGCGCTGACCCGGCTCGAGTCGCCTGGCGAGGGATTCACGCCGACGGCGGGCTTGGAGGTCGCGCTGTCGACCGGGCCGGTGACGGTACGGCTGGATCTGTCGGGCGTGATCGACGTGGCGGCGGAGCGCAAGCGCTTGGCCAAGGATCTGGCGGCGGCGGAGAAGGAGCTGTCCGGCTGCGACGTCAAACTCGGTAACCCCAACTTCGTCGACAAGGCACCGGCGGACGTGGTCGAGAAGATCACTGGGCGGCGGGACAAGGCGCGGACGGAGATCGAGCGACTGACGGCCCAGTTGGCGGCTTTGCCGGCGGCCTGAGGAGGATGGGCGGCCGGCGAGAAGTGGGGTATCTGGACCCCGAACCGTCGGCCGCCAGGCCGCAAGGCGACCACCGCAAGCCTCCCCGGCGCCGAGTGCGACCTGCCCTGTGGGCGGCCATGTCCCTGTCAGCGGTCCTTCGATGCCACCAGGCCCGGTGACGCCACGCTCCGGATCATGGGTTCGACGGGGAGGATGAGTCATGCCGGGCCTGCGACCACGACTCCTCGATCAGGAGCTACGAGAAGGTAGCGGGGAGAACCGCATCCTGGTCCGTATGCCGGGGATGACCCCAGGCGTTGGGCGATCTCTGGCTCGACTGCCTGCGCGACAAGCATTCTCGGGCGCTCCTCAGTCGCCGCCCTGCGCATTCGCCACGCCGGCCCGGATGCCGGCGATGATCAGGTCGATGCCGAACACGAAGCCCCGATCCTTCTCCGCCCTGGACATCCCGCCCCGAGCCTGTTCCTCGATCGTGAACCCGTTGACATAGCTCATGACCGTGTCCACGGCCCGGTTCGCGCCCTCGAAGTCCAGCCCGGCGCCCATCAGCAGCCCGGTGAACCGCTCCCACGCCGTCACGGCGCTCGGCCCCGGCGTGTAGAACGTCGACATCAGCCGCGCCCCGTCCCGGTAGGCCAGCATGCCCGCTCTGGTGGCCGAGGCGATCGCCCGGACCTGGTCCGGCCAGTCGCCGCTCATGTCCGGGGCCGGCGCCTGCGCGACGATGCGCTCGACCATCGCGTCCAGCAGTTCTCGCTTGCTCGTGAAGTGCCGGTACAACGCGCCCGGCTGCAGCCCCAGTCGCTCCGCGAGCCGCCGGATCGTGATCGCATCCAGGCCGACGTCGTCCAGCAGCGCCAGCGCCGTCGCCAGCACCTCGTCCCGCCGTGACGTCATTCGGACAGCTTGCCAGGTGAGTGGTCCGGGCCTACAGTGAACTAAGTTCACGTGAACTTAGTTCACTACGGAGGGAACCATGAGAGTCATCGTGATCGGCGCCGGTCTGGGCGGTCTGGCCCTGGCGCACTGCCTGCTCCGCGCCGGCATCGACGTCGACGTGTACGAGCGCGACGCCGCCGTCGAGGCCCGCTTCCAGGGCTACCGCATCGGCCTGCTCGACCGTGGCGTCGACGACCTGCGGCACTGCGTGCCGGAACGCCTGCACCCGCTGCTGCACGCCATCAGCGGCGACGTCACCGGCATGGGCCGCGTCGTCGACGACCAGCTCGTCGAACTGGGTGCCGCGCCACCACGGGACGAGGGTCTGCTGTTCGACCGGCACGTGCTGCGGCAGTTGCTGCTCGCCGGCCTGAGCGAGCGCGTCCACTTCGGCAGGCACTTCCAGTCCTATGCCGACCGGCCCGACGGCACCGTCCGTGCCGCCTTCGCCGACGGAACCTCTGCCATCGCCGATGTCCTGGTCGGGGCAGACGGCATGGGCTCGACCGTGCGCCGCCAACTGCTGCCCGACATCCGGATCACCGAGCTGGGAGTGCACGGCGCGATCGGCCGGACGGTCCTCACCGAGCACTTCGCCGACCTCGTGCCCGGCTGGACGACCATGGTCCTGTCCGGCGATCTGCGCCTGTTCATCGGCAAGATGCTCTTCCGCCGCCCGCCCGACGAGGCCGCCGCCGAGCTGGCACCCGACGTCCACCTGCCCGCGACCCCGAGCTACCTGCGCTGGGTGATGCTCCTGCCCGACGGCGATCCCGATTCGCTCCCGCCCGGTGCCGCCCGCGATGACGCCCTCCGTGCCGTGCTCGACATCATGCGCGGCTGGCACCCTCGGCTGCGTGCGTTGATCGAGGAGTCCGACCGGGACAACAGCGGTGTCGGCCCGCTGCGGATCGGGCCCCGCGTCGAGCCGTGGGCCACCGGCCGGGTGACGTTGCTGGGTGATGCCGCCCACCCGATGCCTCCCGGTGGCCTCGGCGCGAACCTCGCGTTCCGGGACGCTCGCCTGCTCGCGGACACCTTGGCAGGCCCCGGTGACCTCGCCGACTACGAGCGGCTGATGTGCGACTACGCCGGGAAAGCCCGCGAGGAGGCCCTGGCCACCATCCCGTTGCCGCAGCGCTCCTAGACTGGCCTGCGTGGTTGACCGCACGTCGAAGCAGGTGAAGGTGGACTCCGCGCTGGCGCGCGAGTTCCATGCGGTCGAGGCCGAGCTGGACAAGCGCTGGCCGGAGACCAAGATCGACCCCACGCTGGACCGGATCAAGGCACTGCTCGACCTGCTCGGCGACCCGCAGCAGTCCGCGCCGGTCGTCCACATCACCGGCACCAACGGCAAGACGTCCACCGCCCGCATGGTGGACGCCCTGCTGTCCGCCAACGGCCTGCGCACCGGGCGCTTCATCAGCCCGCACCTGCAGGTGGTCACCGAACGGATCAGCCTCGACGGCGAGCCGGTCAGCCCCGATCGCTACATCGCCGCCTACCGCGACGTCGAGCCGTACATCTCGCTGGTGGACGCCGTGCAACCCAATCCGCTGAGCAAGTTCGAGGTGCTCGTGGCGATGGCGTTCGCCGCGTTCGCGGACGCGCCGGTGGACGCCGTCGTCCTCGAAGTCGGCCTCGGCGGCACGTGGGACTCGACGAACGTCGTCGACGCCAAGGTCGCGGTCATCGGGCCGGTCGGTGTCGACCACGTCGAGTACCTCGGTCCGGACGTCGTCGGCATCGCGAAGGACAAGGCCGGGATCATCAAACCCGGCTCGGTCGCGGTGCTCGCCGAGCAACGGCCTGAAGTGATGGTCGAGCTGCTGCGGCGGGTGGCCGACGTGGACGCCAGTGTCGCCCGCGCGGGTGAGGAGTTCGGCGTGCTGTCCCGCGAGATCGCGGTCGGCGGGCAGTTGCTGCGGCTGCAGGGCCTCGGCGGCGTCTACGACGAAGTCTTCCTGCCGCTGCACGGCCGCCACCAGGCTGCCAACGCCGCCGTCGCGCTCGCCGCCGCCGAGGCGTTCCTCGGCGCAGGCGCGAACAACCAGCTCGACCCCGACTCGGTGCGCCACGCGTTCGCCTCGGTCACCACGCCCGGCAGGCTGGAGCCCGTCCGGTCCGCGCCGACCGTGCTGCTGGACGCCGCGCACAACCCGCACGGCGCGAACGCGCTGGCCACGGCACTGATCGAGGAGTTCGACTTCCGGCGACTCGTCGCCGTCGTCGGCGTGATGGCCGACAAGGACGCGCACGGCATCCTGACCGAGCTCGAACCGGTCGTCGCCGAAGTGGTCCTGACCGCCAACTCGTCGCCGAGGTCGATGCCGGTCGACGACCTCGCCGCCGTGGCCAGGGACGTGTTCGGGCCGGACCGGATCATCGTGGAGCCCCGGCTGGACGACGCGATCGAGACGGCCGTCGCTCTCGCCGAGGAGGTCGGCGAACCCGGCGCCCCGCTGTCCGGTGCCGGCGTCCTGGTGACGGGGTCCGTGGTCACCGTCGGCGAAGCTCGTGCACTGTTCGGCAAGGAGCCAGCATGACCGACCAAGCCGGACCGCAGGACAAGGGAGCGGCGCAGCGCCCCCCGGCACCCGCTGTCGACCCGATGAAGGGCTTCCGCGGCGTGATGTCCGGGACGCTCGTCCTGGAGGCGATCGTCGTCGCGTTGTCCCTGCTGGTGGTCGCCAAGCTGGACGGCGGCCTGGTCAGCTGGGTCGGGATCCTGGTCGGCGTGGTGATCGTCGTCCTGGTCGTGCTGTGTGCGTTCGTCCGCCGGTCGTGGGCGGTCCCGTGGTCTGCGCGGCCCAGGTGGCCCTGATCTGCAGTTTTCCCGGGTCGGTCGGTGTGGGCATCGTCGGAATCCTGTTCGCGCTGATCTGGGGCTATCTGCTGTGGCTGCGCTGGGACGTGGCCCGCCGAATGGCCGCGGGCCGGTTGCCCAGTCAGCAGGTGAACGGGCACAGTTAGTGATCGTGCAACGCGCGACGGTAGGCAACGAGGCCGCTCGTCACTGGGGTGGGAGCAAGACACGATGACAGGACCCTTTCCGGGTCAGGGGGACGACACGCCCGAATCCGGCCACGGCACGCCGCCCGAAACTCGCTACGGCACCGCGGCGGAGGAGGACCAGCCGAACCCGTACTACGGGGACTCGGACGAGGACTTACCGCCCATCGGTGAACCGCCGCGCGGACCGGACCGCAAGGTGGTCATCGCGATCGCGACCACCGTGGTGGTGATCGTCGGCGCCGGCTTCGCGCTGTGGTTCGGCGTCGGTCCCGGTAAGACCGACGGCACCGCGGTCGCCGCGACCGGCAGCAGCCACCCGGCACCGGTCGTGCAGCCCGCGTCCGGGTCCGCGGCACCGTCACCGTCGGCGGGCACCCCGCCCACGACCGCGACCACGCCCAACCAGTCCGCCGCCTACGACGTCGGGATGTGCTTCGACGAGGTTGCCGGCCTGCAGGCGGGCAAGGTCGAGCTGAATCCGGTGCCCTGTGGCGGCGCCGAGGCGGTGTTCGTGATCAACGACGTGGTCGCGTCCATCGCCGACTGCGACACCGGCCTGGGTGCCGCCGACTACCACAACCACGGCTACCAGGTGCCCGACGAGACCGCGGGTGTGGCGTACTGCGCCTCGCTCGTGGTGCCTGCCGACGACTGCTTCGTGCTCGGCGGGACATCGCCGATCGTGCGGGCAGCCTGCGGTTCCGCGCCGGACGTGGTCCAGGTGCAGGCCATCGAGTCGGCACCGACCGCGGCGACCGCCTGCACCGACAAGACGAACCCGGACGTCTGGTTCTACCAGTCGCCGACCTCCGGCCAGTTCGCCTGCGTGTCCCGGCCGGCAGCGACGACGCCGACCACCACGACCACACCGGATCACTGATCGGGCGACCAGTTAGGCTGCGTGCCGTGAGTGAGCGCACCCTGGTACTCGTCAAGCCCGACGGCGTCAGCCGCGGCCTGGTCGGCGAGGTCATCGCCCGCATCGAACGCAAGGGCATGCGCCTTGCCGCCCTGGAACTGCGCAGTGTCGAGCGGTCACTGGCCGAGCAGCACTACGCCGAGCACGACGGCAAGCCGTTCTTCGCCGACCTGCTGGAGTTCATCACCTCCGGCTCGGTCGTGGCGATGGTGGTCGAGGGGCCGAGGGCCATCGCCGCGTTCCGTCAGCTGGCCGGCGGCACCGACCCGGTGGAGAAGGCCACACCCGGTTCGCTGCGCGGTGACTTCGCGCTGGAGACCCAGTCCAACCTGGTGCACGGCTCGGACTCGCCCGAGTCGGCCGCCCGCGAGATCAAGCTCTGGTTCCCGACGCTCTGACGTAGTCCGGCGGAAACCGGGCTGAAACTGTCCTGGCGGGCGGTTATCGTCGGCCGGGTGTCAGTCAGCAGCACGCCGGACACAGCCCTGGTGGCCGCCAGCGGTCTGGTCAAGCGGTTCGGGTCGTTCACCGCGGTCGACGGCATCGACGTCGAGGTCCAGCGGGGCGAGGCGTTCGGATTCCTCGGGCCCAACGGCGCCGGCAAGTCGTCGACGATGCGGATGATCGCATGCGTGTCGCCGAGATCCGGCGGGCAGCTGCGTGTCCTGGGCATGGATCCCGACCAGGACGGGCCGCGCATCCGGGCCCGGATCGGCGTGGTCCCGCAGGAGGACCTGCTGGACAACGAGCTGACCGTGCGGCAGAACCTGCAGGTCTACGGGCGCTACTTCGGCCTGTCCCGGGCACACGTCCGGGCGAAGGCGATCGAGCTGATGGAGTTCGCGCAGCTCATCGACCGGGCCGACGACGAGGTCGAACCGTTGTCCGGCGGTATGAAACGCCGCTTGACGATCGCGAGGTCGCTGGTCAACGACCCCGAGCTGTTGCTGCTGGACGAGCCGACCACCGGCCTGGATCCGCAGGCCAGGCACTTGCTGTGGGACCGGCTGTTCCGGTTGAAGCAGGACGGCGTCACGCTCATCATCACCACCCACTACATGGACGAGGCCGAGCAGCTGTGCGACCGGCTGGTCGTGATGGACGCAGGCCGGATCGTGGCGTGCGGGACGCCGATCGAGCTGATCGGCCGGTACTCCACCCGCGAGGTGCTCGAACTGCGCTTCCCGCTCGGTGCCCAGGCCGACGCCGTGCCCAAGGTGCGCGACCTGGCCGACCGGATCGAGGAACTGCCCGACCGGCTGCTGCTCTACACGGCCGACGGTGAGGACACGCTGGCCGCCGCATACGAGGCGGGTGTGCGGCCGATGTCCAGCCTGGTCCGCAGGTCCACGCTGGAGGACGTGTTCCTCCGCCTGACCGGTCGAAGCCTGGTGGACTGACATGGCCGACGTCGCGTTGCCGACCCGCCGCTCCACCGGTCACACCGTCAGCTGGGTGCGGGCCAGCCTGCTCGTGCTGGAACAGTTGTGGACCTGGTACAAGCGCAACTGGAAGGCCACGGTGTTCTCCAGCGTCGGCCTGCCGGTGCTGTACCTGCTGGCGATGGGACTGGGATTCGGTTCCCAGGTACGGGCGGGTGCGATACCCGATGGCCTGACCTACGTCGCGTACATCGCGCCCGCGCTGCTGCCCGCAGGCGCGGTGCAGACCGCGGCGGGGGAGTGCACGTACCCGATCCTGTCCGGCTTCGAGTGGTCGAAGATCTTCCACGGCATCACGGCGACGCCTGTCACGCCCGGTCAGGTCGTGGCGGGCCAGCTGTGGTGGCTGCTCGGCCGGCTGGTGGTCTCCGGGGCGGCGTACCTGGTGGTCGCGGCGGCGATCGGTGCGATCACCGGCCCGGGAATCGCGCTCTCGCTGGTGTTCGGCGTACTGACCGGCCTGGCGTTCGGTGCGCCGTTGATGGCGTTCGCGGCGAGCCTGAAAAGCAGCTCCGGCAACGACTTCACCGTGGTGTTCCGGTTCGTCGTGGTGCCGATGTCGCTGTTCGCGGGCACGTTCTTCCCGATCAGCCAGCTGCCGGCGTGGGTACGCCCGGTCGCGTGGCTCACCCCGATGTGGCACGGCACCGAACTGGCCAGGGCTGCCGAGTTCGGGCCGCTCACCTGGGGTCCGACGCTGCTACACCTCGGGTATCTCGTCGCTCTGCTCATCGTCGGCGTGCTGTTGGCCACCTGGCGGTTCCGCGTCCGGCTGGCGCGGTAGGGGAGGGGCGATGGCGACCGTATCCGAACCGGTGACACTGCCACCCCGCACCGGCCTGCTGCTGCGTGCGATCCCGCCCGCGTTGTACGTCGGCAGGGCCAGGATACTGGTGCAGCGGGCGATGCTGACCAACCGCAAGAGCTGGCTGCCACTGGTGTCCGGTTTCTTCGAGCCGGTCTTCTACCTGCTGGCGCTCGGTGTCGGCTTCGGGAAACTGGTCAACGCGGTGGCGGGGCCGACCGGTGCGCCGATCAGCTACACGGCGTTCGTCGCGCCGGCGCTGCTCGCGTCGTCGGCGATGAACGGAGCGGTGTTCGACGCGACGTTCAACATCTTCCACAAGCTCAAGTACATCAAGCTGTACGACTCGATCCTGACCACGCCGCTGGGGCCCGTGGACATCGCGCTGGGTGAGATCAGCTGGGCGTTGCTACGTGGGGCGTTGTACTCGGTGGCGTTCCTGACGGTGATGGCGGTGCTGGGCCTGATCACCACGCCGTGGGCACTGCTGGCGCTGCCGGCCGCGATGCTGATCGCTCTGGCGTTCGCGGCGCTGGGCATGGCGGTCACGACCTACATGCGATCCTGGCAGGACTTCGACCTGGTGAACCTCGTGGTGCTGCCGATGTTCTTCTTCTCCACGACGTTCTACCCGCTGGGTGTGTACCCGAGGTGGCTGCAGATCGTCGTGGAGTGTTTCCCGCTGTACCAGGGCGTGGCGATGATGCGGGCGCTCACGATCGGTGGCGTCGACATCGGACTGCTCGGGCACGTGCTGTATTTCGTCGTCATGGCGCTGGTCGGCGCCTATGTGGCGGGCAGGCGGCTGCGCACCCTGCTGCTGAAGTAGGCACATATACCTATATAGGTATATGTTCGTCGCATGGCACGAGCGGCGACGACGGCGGATGCTTTCAACGCGGTGGCCGAACCGAGGCGGCGGGAGATCCTGGACCTGCTGGCCGGTGGTGAGCGACCCGTGAACGACCTCGTCGAGCGGCTCGACCTGGCGCAACCCCTGGTGTCGAAGCATTTGCGGGTGCTGCGCGAAGTGGGACTGGTCGACGTGCGCGACGCGGGCAGACAGCGGATGTACCGGCTCAACGCGCAGCCGCTGCGCGCCATCCACGACTGGGTGGCGAGGTACGAGCGGATGTGGTCGGAGCGCTTCGAGCAGTTGGACGACGTCCTGGCGGAACTCAAGGAGGCCGACGATGGCGACGAGTAGCGGAACGGCAGTGGTGTCCCTCCCGGCGGACACCGACATCCTGATCACGCGCGAGTTCGACGCGCCGAAGCACCTGGTGTACCGGGCGTGGACGACGCCGGAGCTGATCAGCCGGTGGTGGAGCGGGACCCAGGGCAAGGTCACGCTCGCGCAGGTCGATCTCCGGGTCGGTGGTTCGTGGCGGTACGTGATGGTCGCCAACGGCGGGTTCGAGGTCGCCTTTCACGGGGAGTATCGCGAGATCGTGCCCGCACAGCGGCTGGTGTACACGGAGATCTATGAGGGCGCGCCCGAACCGGCCGCTGGTGAAGCCGCGCTCAACACAGTGACGTTCGCCGAAGTGGCCGGACGGACGACGCTCACGATGCTCACGCGGGCGCCGAGCAGGGAGATTCGCGACATGATCATCGATTCCGGCATGGAGACCGGGATGCAGGACGGCATGGACCTCCTGGAGCAGATCGCGATCGCCCTGCTCGTGGCCGACGGCTCGTAGTCGCGGCGCGTCAGGTACCCCGGACGCCGTCCGCCAGCTCCCGCAGCACGTCGAGGTGACCGTTGTGCCGGGACGTCTCCTCGATCAGATGGCACAGAATCCACCTGAGGGTCACCGGCTCGGGATGCCAGCTCAGCACGCCCTTCGACTGGGTGTCCAGATCGAGGGCGGCGACGAGTTCGCGGTACCGGTCGCAGCTGGCCCGGTACTCGGCGAGCAGTTGGGCGATCGGGACGTCGAGGGCGATGCGCATCTCGCGGTCCGGGTCCTCCTCGGTCCACGGGCCGTTGTCCTCGCCCCCGAGCAGCGTGACCTCGATCCACGAGTACTCCACCCAGCGCAGGTGGCTGACCAGTCCGGAGATCGTCATCAGCGGCGAGGTGGGCAGCGGCGCCCGGCGGGCGTCGTCGTCAGAGATCCCGGCGCACTTCGCGTGCACCGTGTCGCGGGCATAGTCGAGCAGCGTCGTCAGAACCGTTCGCTCGTCGAAGGTCGACGGCAGGTCATCGGTGCGTGCAGCGGTCACCATCGTGGGGTCCTCTCCCAAGTCGTCGTCATTCATCGATGCCGCGCCCACTCGATGGCGGGACGAATTCGATGCGGTGCTGGAAAACGGAATACCGGGCCTTCTCGAACGCGGCGGCCATCGGCGTGTTGGTGACGCCGGTCGCCGCGACGATGCGGTCGGCTCCTTCGGCGATCAGCAAGTGGGTGGCCTCGGCCGGCAGTTCGTCGGCGTAGCCGTGGCGCGCTGTGCCGGCAGGACAGCGAGGTAGCCGATCACCGGTTCCTGATGGTCGTGGCATGGCGCGGCGAAGCCGACCAGCTCGCCGTCTCAGCGGTTCCTCACCCTCGGACAACGGGCGGATGACCAGCTCGGTCATGAGATCCTTCCGGGAAGCGCGCTTCCCTGGTCAGAACCTCGGCACGCTCGCGGCGAGGGGGAAGTGCGTGGATGTCGTGCCTGCCACCGTCCCCACCTCCTTCGCCGCATCGAACGTGCGGCCACACCGTAGCGATCCGGCCGCGCGACCGGCAAGAACTTTTCGCCGCGCAGGTCGTGTGTGGCGTCGAATGGCCGACTCACGGCGGTGTTGCCGCTGAGAGGTCGGTACGCAGCACGAGGGGCCGGGCGGTGACCCGGCCCCTCGTGCTGCGTGGTGTGACTTCGGGATCCTCCTTCCGGTCAGGTCAGACTGACGTCGTCCACGTTCACGGTGCCCTGGGCGAACCAGCCGTGGACGTAGATCGTGACCTGCGTGGTCGACGGCCCGGTGGTGAACGTCGTCGTCAGCTGTGTCCACGTCGGCGCCGCGGGAGTCCAGTTGAGGGTGTCGACCCCACCCGTTCCGGTGTCGCCCAGGTAGACGAAGTTCCCTTCGACCCAGTCCGACAACGTGTACGTGTGACCCGGCAGCACGGCCACCACCTGCGTGCACTGTGCGTCGTCGGTACTGCTCGCCGCGGCCGACAGCGCGTGAGTTCCACTGTGGACCGGTGATGTCACCGCGGTCCCGGTACCGGCGTCACACGTCCACCCCGTCAGCCCGCTCTCGAAACCCGGGTTCGTCACCAGACCGGTCGTCGTGCCACCACCGGGCGGAGACGTCGGCGGAGCGGTGGGCGGCGGACTGGTCGGCGGCGCGCCGACAGGTGGCGTCGTCGGCGGCGCACTCGTCGGCGGCGTGGCCGCGGGCGGACCCGTGCAACTCGTCGTCGGTGCCGCCAGATCGTTCACCACATCGTTGAACAGCGTGTTCGTCGGGCTGTTCAGGTCGTACATCGAGAACATCATCGTCCCGGCCAACCCGATGCAGTGCACGTAGTCGGCCCGTGCCTGGATCGACTGCGCCGACTCGCCGGTCCAGAAGTTGGTCCCGTCATAGAAGTACGCCGACTCGGACAGCGGATCCCAGAACGTGTCGGCAGGATTGCCGACCACGCTGCTGAGTTCCTTGTACATCTGGATCCCTGGCACGTTCCCGCTGTCGGCGGCTCCCGGCGAGGGCCCGGTCGCAGTTTGGTACAGACCATGGTTGCTACCTGCCGGTACACCGGTCCAACCCCGGTAGTAGAACGGGATCCCGAGCGTGAGCTTGCTCGCCGGGAACCCGCCGGGTATGCCGTCGCCCGGATCACCGACCGTCCAGGCCTTGATCGCGTTGTCGGCCGAATACTTCTCGGTACCCGGTGCGACGACACTCGACGGGTCGTTCGGTGACTGGTACAGCGGGTCGGCGAAGTTCGTCGGCCCCGTCGTCTCGAACCCGCCGTGCATGTCGTACGTCATGACGTCGCCGAACGTCAGGTACTGCGCGATCTGCTTGGTCTCGATCTTGCTGATCTTGTCCTGACCGGCGGGCAGCGCCGCCGTGAGCGCGTACGACTTTCCGTCGGCCGTGCCCTGTGTGTTCAGCTCGTTGCGGAACTCCGCCAGCAACGCCGTGTAGTTCGCGGTGTCGTTGGGACTGACATGGTTGCCGAGGTGCCCGCCGGTCGACCCCGGGTACTCCCAGTCGATGTCGAACCCGTCGAAGATGCCCGCACCGGTGCCCGCCCCGCCGAAGCCGCCGGACGCGGGCAGGTTGCCCTTGATGAACATGTCGACGCAGGAGCTGACCAACTTCTGCCGGGACGCGGCCGTGGCGGCGACGTCGGAGAAGTACTTCGAGTACGTCCAGCCGCCCAGCGACAGCAGGATCTTCAGGTTCGGGTGCTTCTTCTTCAGTTCCTGCAACTGGTGGAAGTTGCCGGCCAGCGGCTGGTTGAACACGTCCGCGGTGCCGTCGACGCTCGTGGTCGCGTCGAACTCCTTCTGGTAGTCGGCGAACTGGTCCTCGGCGCCGTCACCTGCGTTCGGGTCGTTCTCGCCGGCCGGGTCCGGGTCGCTGGCCTTGCTGGCCTCGAAGCAGGTCAGGTTGGCCGGGTCGATGTTCTCGAAGTCGTAGATCAGGTAGTTGAGATGGTCCGCGGCGCCGGAGGCGTCGAGGTTGTGCAGGTAATAGGCGTTGGCGTAGATGCTCCACTGGTCGTAGTACGCGACCGTGATGCCGCCGCTCGACACGGCCGGTGCTGTCGTCGCCGCTGGTACAGCGGCGCTCTGGCCCGCGGCTACGCCCAGCCCACCCAGCACGAGCGCGCCGGCGGCTGTGACCACCAAGGCGGAGCGTGTGGACACGCGCATGTCCTACCTCCTGTTCGTCGTTGTGTGCTCACTGACCCTGCGAATCGACCCTGCGAATCGACCCTGTGAATCGACCCTGAAGATCGAGACTGCGAATCGACCCTGTGAATCGACCCTGGAGAGAGACTGCTGAGGGCGCGCCGGGCGCCCGGCTCGTGGCGGCGGACGCCCGGTGCGCGGGCTGGTGGGGATGGGTCAGCAGGCTCCGTCGTCGGTCCACACCCCGGCGGCACCGCCGGGGGTGTCACCGAACGTCCACCACTTCGACGTCCACTCGTGGGCGCCGAAACCGACCTCGGAGCCGCCGACGTAGGCGGTCGTGGCCTGCCACGCGGCCACCCCGGCACACGCGCCGCCGCCCGCGGGCGGAGCCGTGCTGGTCGGGGGAGCCGTGCTCGGTGGTGCGGGCGGGGTCGCGCCGGCGAACCGCACGTCGAACCGGGTGAAGTCCCAGTCGGCCTGCGGCACGCTGCTGCACGTGCCGGACAGGCTGCCGTTGTCGTCCGGCGGCGCGCACTGGCGGTCGCGGTTGAGCGCCCAGAACGTGAACCGGCCCAGGTGGTTGGTCTCCGCGTAGCTGAGCACCGACTGGAAGTCGGTCTGCGAGAAGAACTCCGCCGAGTCGGTCCGGCCATTCATGCCGGAGAAGCCCTCGTGCGCGAACGCGGTCGCGCTGTCCCAGCCGAGCGTGTTCACCAGCAGCGTGTGGAACGCGTCCAGCGCGGCGATCTGGCTGCTCGCTCCGCTGAAACCGCCGTCGAACGGCATGATCGAGAAGTTGTCCGGGGTGAAGCCAAGGCCCTTCGCGGTGTTCAGCACGTTCTGCCCGAAGAACCCGGTGCCCGTGGCCGTGCCGGCGGTGGTGACGGAGATGTAGAGGCCCGGATTGTTCCGCTGCAGGATCTGGGCAGCGCCGATCTCGTTGTCGATCGCCGTGGTGTTCTCGTACTCGGGTTCCTCGAGGTCCAGGTCGATGGCCCTGAGCGAGTACTTCGAGATCACGGCCTGCTCGGCGGCCGCCGTTGCCGGCGCGGTGCCGCACACCTGGCCGAGCTTCGTGCCGTTGGCCCCGCCGAACGAGACGGATACGTCGCCGCCCGCGGCCCGGACGCCGTCGATCACGTTCGCGACCGTCGTGTCGGACGCGACCTCCTGCGCCGTCGAGCCGTCCCAGGCCGCGCTGCAGCCGCCGTCGGACAGGACGAAGGCCAGCTCGAAGCTCTGCTGCCCGGTGGCGGCCATGACCTGCGGCAGGTTCGGCGGGTCGTTGTCCAGTGGCATCACGTAGGGCGCGGCCGCGTACCAGTTGGTGGACAGGGCCGCGGTGCTGACCGCTGTCGTCGCGTTGCCCGACTCGGCCAGCGCGATCATCGTGCCCGCGGCTACCACGACGGCAGCGACGGCGGATAGCGCTGTTGAACGTCGCACGTGCCCTCCTCGGCGAAGGCCCCCTGTCGCCAACCCCTTACTGTCCGTAAATCGAATGTGGCCTAGACCACTTGCACTGTCAAGGGTTTGGACTAGACCAATTAGGATCTGTACGGACCGGTAGCAGCCGTGGTCCGTGCGCTGCGAGTGGTGCCCCGGGTACGACCGTCTACCCTGATGGGGTGTCAGTCGAGTCCGTGTTTCCCAGGTTGGAACCCCTACTGCCCCAGGTGCGCAAGCCGGTGCAGTACATCGGTGGTGAGCTCAACGCCACCGTGGGGGACTGGTCGGCCGCTGACGTCCGCTGGTGCCTGATGTATCCGGACGCGTACGAGGTCGGCCTGCCCAACCAGGGCGTGATGATCCTGTACGAGATCCTCAACGAACTGCCGGGCACGCTCGCCGAGCGCACGTACGCGGTCTGGCCGGACCTCGAGGCCCTGATGCGGGAACATGGCATCCCGCAGTTCACCGTCGACAGCCACCGGCCGGTCGGTGCCTTCGACGTACTCGGCGTCAGCTTCTCCACCGAGCTGGGTTACACGAACCTGCTCACCGCGCTGGACCTGGCGGGCATCCCGCTGCATGCCGCTGACCGCACCGAAGACCACCCGATCGTGCTGGCCGGCGGTCACGCCGCGTTCAACCCCGAGCCGCTAGCCGATTTCGTCGACGCGGCCGTGCTGGGTGACGGCGAGGAGGCCGTCGGCGAGATCACCGCCATCATCCGCGCGTGGAAGGCCGAGGGCAGGCCCGGCGGCCGGGACGAGGTCCTGACGCGGCTGGCCGAGACCGGCGGTGTCTACATCCCCCGGTTCTACGACGTGAGCTACCTGCCGGACGGGCGGATCGCCGAGATCGCGCCCAACCGCGCGCGGGTGCCCGAGCGCGTGGTCAAGCGGACGACCATGGACCTGGACGAGTGGCCGTACCCGAAGCAGCCGCTGGTGCCGCTCGCGGAGAGCGTCCACGAGCGGATGAGTGTGGAGATCTTCCGCGGCTGCACGCGCGGCTGCCGGTTCTGCCAGGCCGGGATGATCACCCGGCCGGTGCGTGAGCGGTCCATCGACGGCATCGGTGACATGGTCGAGCGTGGCCTGGCGGCCAGCGGGTTCGAGGAGGTCGGGCTGCTCAGCCTCTCGTCCGCGGACCACTCCGAGATCGCGCCGCTCGTCAAGGGTCTGGCCGACCGCTACGAGGGCACGAACACGGGCCTGAGCCTGCCCAGTACGCGGGTGGACGCCTTCAACGTGGACCTGGCCAACGAGCTGTCCCGTAACGGCCGCCGCTCCGGGCTGACGTTCGCACCCGAGGGCGGCAGTGAGCGGATTCGCCGCGTCATCAACAAGATGGTGTCCGAGGAAGATCTCATCAGGACGGTCTCCACCGCCTACGCCAATGGGTGGCGGCAGGTCAAGCTGTACTTCATGTGCGGCCTGCCGACCGAGACCGACGAGGACGTGCTGCAGATCGCGCGGATGGCCCAGGAAGTCATCCGGGCCGGTCGCTCCGCCAGTGGTCGCAACGACATCCGGTGCACGATCTCCATCGGCGGTTTCGTGCCCAAGCCGCACACGCCGTTCCAGTGGGCCGCGCAGTGCGACCCGGACACTGTGGACAGCCGGCTGCGCGGGCTCCGCGAGGCCATCAACTCCGATCGCCGGATCGGCCGTAACATCGGCATGCGTTACCACGACGGCAAACCGTCGATGGTGGAAGGCCTGCTCTCCCGTGGTGACCGCCGGATCGGGCGTGTCATCGAGCGGGTGTGGGCCGAGGGCGGCCGGTTCGACGGCTGGAGCGAGTACTTCTCCTACGACCGCTGGATCTCCGCCGCGGCCGCCGAGTTGCCGTCGCTCGGGGTGAACATGGCATGGTTCACCACCCGCGAGCGCGGCGAGGACGAGGTCCTGCCATGGGACCACCTGGATTCCGGGCTGGACAAGGAATGGCTGTGGGCCGACTGGCAGGACGCGCTGGCCGAGCAGGAGCAGGACGACTGCCGCTGGACGCCCTGCTTCGACTGTGGGGTATGCCCGACGATGGGTACCGACATCCAGATCGGGCCCACTGGGCGGACCCTGCTCCCGATCACCCCAGTGTGAGAGCGGCTAGCACAATAACTGTTCGGCTCGCGGCGCCCAGGCACGCCAGCTGCGGCGTTGTCGTCGGCCCCGGTACAACAGCGGTACCGGGACCTCCTCCGCCTTGCAGCCGGCGCACCTGGACGCCGCTCCCTGATCGAACGCCATTGTGTTAGCAGCTCTCAAGGCCGATCGTCACCAGATGCCCAGCAGGGCGAAGCCACCGACGGGGCCGCCCACCGCGGTGATCGCCGGGGCCCGCGTGGCCGGGGGTTGCGTGGTGGCAGGCGCAGGCGTGGCCGGCGCGTCCGTCGTGGTCGGCGCCTCGTCCGTTTTCGGTGGCACGTCGGTGGCCTGGGCGGGGCCCCGGTCCGGTGGCGGCGTCGCGGCCGCCGACGTCTGCTGTTGCTCGACGGGTGGGGTCGCCTGCTGCCGCTCGGCCGCCGAGCCGTTCGAACCCGCCACCGCTGCCAGCGCGTTCACCAGGCCGTGGCCGTAGAAGCTGTTGTACGTGCTGTCGCCAGTGCAGTAGGCGTCCTGCGCGCCGGTGCCGTTGAGGTCGTAGTCGGCAGGGCAGGCGATCGGGCTCGCCTCGGCGTTGAGCAGGTTCGTCAGCTGCTCGGGCGTGGCGTCCGGGTGGGTCGACGCCAGCAGTGCCGCCACACCGGCGGCGTGCGGGGCCGCCATCGAGGTGCCGCACGAACTGGCGTAGCCACCCGGCACCGTGGACAGGACACACGGCGCGCCGCTCCCACCGTGCTGCAGTGGGTCGCCGCCGGGTGCGGTGACGTCCACGGCACCCAGGCCGTAAGAGCTGTAGCTGGCCTTCACGTCCGCCGCGCCGACAGCCGACACCGTGACCACGCCCGGGATGGCCGCGGGCAGCTGCATGCAGTCGCTGCCCAGCTGGCGCTGTTGCTGGTCGGCGGCGTCGACGTTGTCCGGGCTGCGGCTGTCCTGCCCGGGATCGGTCAGGTCGACACCGGCGTTGCCCGCCGCCGCGATGCTCAGCACGCCGTGCCGCGTCGCGTAGGTGACCGCGCGGTCGACGGCCTGGTAGATCACGTCCTGGCCCGGCGAGTTCGCGCAGGTGAACACCCACGGGTCCACGAAGTAGCTGTTGTTGGCGATCGCCATGTCCTGCTGCGCGGCCCACATGAACCCGCAGACCGCGGCCTCCGGGTAGATGTAGCCGTCGTCGTCGACCACCTTCACCGACGCGATCCGCACGCCGGGCGCGACACCCGCGATGCCCTTGCCGTCATCGGCCGCCGCGATGGTGCCCGCGACGTGCGTGCCGTGTGACGACGTGGTGGGGGCCCAGGCCGACTGGCTGGTGTCGGGCACCCCGGACACGCAGCCGGCGGACGCCGACTTGTCCAGCGCGCCGGTCAGGTTCGGGTGGTGCGGATCAACGCCCGAGTCCAGCACGCCGACCAGGACGTGCTTGCTGCCGTCGTCCAGCCGGTGCGCCTGGGCGGCCTTGATCATGGTCATGTCCCACTGCTGGCCCGCGAGGTCGCGCGTGGGCACCGCGGCCGGATCGGCGGTCACGCCGCCGTCGGGGTCCGTGGGCAGTTCGTCCGACTTGGGGCCCGCGTCCTGCGACTGGTCGGCCGCGTACGCCTGTGCCTGCGCGCTGTACGCGCGGTCGGGGCCCATCCGGTCGCCGAAGCTGGGATCGGCCGACGTCGCCACCGCGACCGCGATCGGTGCGTAGTAGACGGAGGTGGTGCCGCATGCCGCGCTCACCTGGGAATTGGCGTCCCGACTGCTCGTGCCCTCCGGGAAGACGACCAGGTAGCGCAGGGCGGGACCACCCTGGACGCAGCCGCCGCCCGCGGCCTGGCCGGGATCCGCGTGCGCCGGCGTGGCGATGGCCGTAGGGATGGCAAGACAGCCCGTCGCCAGCAGGGCGGTGCCGATCGCTGCCGCCTTGGCCCGGCGCAGCAGAGGCACAGGGGACCTCCATCGTTGGTGGGACAGCCGCGGGGGAACTGGCGTCCACTTCGTCGGGACGGTAGCCAGCACCGACCCGCCAGACAAGTTCACCGGGCGATTTCAGTCGACAGGTACTGTAGTTTGCCGCATTCCCCTCAGCCGAGGAGCAGCCCTGACCCGTCACGACGAGCCGAACCCGTCGGCTCCCGCCGTCCAACGACTGCGCCTACGTTACGCCAAACGGGGGAAGCTGCGTTTCACGTCACACCGGGACGTGGCGCGGGCCTTCGAACGGGCGTTGCGCAGGGCGGACGTGCCGATGGCGTTCTCGCACGGCTTCAGCCCGCACCCGAAGGTGTCCTGGGTCGGTGCCGCGCCCACCGGTGCGGCCAGTGAAGCCGAGTACGTCGAACTCCAGGTGATCCGCGAGGTCGACCCGGCCGCGCTGCTCGCGGCCGTGGACGCCGCGCTGCCGCCGGGACTGGACATCGTCGAGGCCGTGGTGGCCCGGGGTGGCTCGCTGCCGGAGCGGATCGACGCGAGCCGGTGGCGGCTGGAGGTGCCCGGCGTCGGTGCGGCCCGGTTGGCCCCCGCCGTGGCCGCGCTGTTGGCCGCGGACGTGATCGAGGTCGAGCGGCTGACCAAGGACGGCCGGCGCACGATGGACGTTCGGCCCGCTGTGGTGACACTCACGGTCGAACCGGATGAAACACGCGAAGAAGGCAACCCGGTCGGGTGGCCGGGTGCCGAGAGCGACGAGCAGGGACGGACGTGTGGGATACTGGACTTGGTCGTCCGGCAGACCACACCCGCCGTTCGACCCGATGACGTGCTGAGCGCGCTCCGTGTCGTCGCCGCCCTGATGTTGCCGGTACCCGCGAAGGCGGTCCGGACTGCTCAGGGGCGGCTCGACGATGAAGGCCACCTGGCCGACCCGCTGGCTCCTGACCGGGGTCCGGTATCGGGATCGGTGGCCGGGGAGCCGGAGCCCGGCCAGCACGCCGTCGAACGACCTGCTGGCTGACGCCCGGAGAATCGGGTACCCAGCCGGCGCAGGCAAGGATTCCCGCCGCCTCGCGCGGCGGTGACACAACAGGAAGGGCAAGCCCCTGCGCGGCCGCGTTCTCCAGAGGACGCGCCCGGGGGCGAAGGAGTCGTATGCCGAACTCGAACGAACCTGCTGGCACGCCCGGCGGGGACAACCGCACATCCGACGCAGCCACGGCACTGGCCGAACTGCCCGCCAAGGTGCGGGTACACGCGCTGGCCAAACTGCTCAACCGCAGCAGTCGCGAGGTGCTGGACGTACTGAGCGGCCTGGGTGACCCGGCCCGCAGTCCACAGTCCAGCCTCGACCGCGACGTCGCCGTCAAGGTGGCCGAGGTGCTGCTGGGCGACGACGCGGCGCAGCCGGCCGAACCGGTCGACACACCGGTGGCGCAGGCCGAGCAGGCACCTCAGGGACCGAGCGCGACCCCGTTCACGCCGGTCTTCGCGGCAGCCCCGGTGTTCCTGCCGCCGGCCGCGGCCGCCACGCCTGTCAAGCCGAAGCAACAGCAGCCGGCGCCGGCCCCCGTCGTCATCGAGGAGCCGGTGCGGGCCGAGCCTGAGCCCGCCGCCAAGGACACCGACGCCGACACCGCTGCCGATGCGGCCGACGACGACGGCGACGACGAGTCCGGCAGGCGCAGGCGCCGTCGCGGCCGTCGCGGCCGTGGTCGCGGCAAGGGCGGCCCCGGTGACCTGGACGAGGACGGCACCGAGGACGAGGCCGGTGACGGCCAGTCCGGTGACGCCACCGATCAGGACGAGCAGGACGATCAGGACGAAGCGAGCGGCGGGGACGACGGCGAGACCGGCGGCACCCGGCGGCGCAGGCGTCGTCGGCGCCGCAAGGGCTCGGGCGACGACGCGTCCGGCGAGGACGACCCGCCGAACACCGTCGTGCACGTGCGCACGGCCCGCGAGGAGAAGGCGGACCGGCAGCACGAGCAGCAGAGCAGCGGCCAGGACGAGGTGCGCAGTGTGCGCGGCTCGACCCGGCTGGAGGCCAAGCGCCAGCGCCGCAGGGACGGCCGCGAGGCGGGCAGGCGGCGGGTGCCGATCCTGTCCGAGTCGGAGTTCCTGGCCCGCCGCGAGGCCGTGGACCGCAAGATGGTGGTCAACCAGCGCGGCGACAGCGTGCAGATCGGCGTGCTCGAGGACGGCATCCTCGTCGAGCACTTCGTGACGTCGGCGGGCTCCGGCTCGCTGGGCGGCAACGTGTACCTGGGCCGCGTGCAGAACGTGCTGCCCAGCATGGAGGCCGCGTTCGTGGACATCGGCAGGGGCCGCAACGCGGTGCTCTACGCCGGTGAGGTCGACTGGGACGCCGCAGGCCTGGAAGGCAAGGCCCGCAAGATCGAGCAGGCCCTGTCCACCGGCGACAGCGTGCTGGTGCAGGTCACCAAGGACCCGGTCGGCCACAAGGGCGCCCGGCTGACCACGCAGATCAGCCTGCCCGGCCGCTTCCTGGTGTACGTGCCCGGCGGCGGTGCCACCGGCATCAGCCGCAAGCTGCCCGACACCGAGCGCAAGCGCCTCAAGGACGTGCTCAAGCGGGTCGTGCCCGAGGACGCGGGTGTCATCATCCGAACCGCCTCCGAGGGTGTCAGCGAGGAGGAACTGGGCCGCGACGTGCGTCGCCTGCGCGCTCAGTGGGACGTCATCCACGAGAAGTCCAAGACGCCGAACACCAAGGCGCCGCAGCTGCTCTACGAAGAGCCCGACCTGCTCATCAAGGTCGTCCGCGACCTGTTCACCGAGGACTTCTCCACGCTGACCGTCCAGGGCGACGACGCGTGGGACACCATCCAGGCGTACGTCGCGCACGTCGCGCCCGACCTGGTCGACCGGCTGAAGCGACACTTCGGCAACGTCGACGTGTTCGCCGAGTACCGGATCGACGAGCAGATCCTGAAGGCACTGGACCGCAAGGTCTGGCTGCCCTCCGGCGGCACGCTGGTGATCGACCGCACCGAGGCCATGACGGTCATCGACGTCAACACCGGCAAGTTCACCGGCTCCGGCGGCAACCTCGAGGAGACCGTCACCAGGAACAACCTGGAGGCGGCCGAGGAGATCGTGCGCCAGCTGCGGCTGCGCGACATCGGCGGCATCATCGTGGTCGACTTCATCGACATGGTCCTGGAGTCCAATCGCGACCTGGTGCTGCGCAGGCTGACCGAATGCCTGGGCCGCGACCGCACCCGCCACCAGGTCGCCGAGGTCACCTCGCTGGGCCTGGTGCAGATGACCCGTAAGCGCGTCGGTACGGGCCTGCTGGAGGCCTTCAGCACCACGTGTGAGCACTGCCGGGGTCGGGGCGTCATCGTGTCCACCACGCCCGTGCACGCCCACAGCACCGCGGCCCCCTCGGGCAACGGTGCGGCGGTCGGTGGCGGCGGTGGCAACGGTGGCGGCGGGAACGCGGGTGGCAGCGCCGGCGGCAACGGCGGTGGCAACGGCTCGGCCACCAACGGCCATCAGCAGAGTGGCGGTGGCCGGCGCAACCGGCACCGCGGCCAGGACAAGGACAAGCCGGCTGTGGAACAGCAGCCAACGCCGGAGCCCCAGGCCGAGCCTGAGCCCGTACCGGAACCGGTCGCCGAGCAGGTGCCCGTGACGGTGGAGCCCACGGTGACCGGGCGCGTCGAACCCGTGGTCAGCGTGGTCGCCGAGGTCGAACCCGAGGTGCCCGCACAGCAGAACGCCGAGCCCGACCTCCGGCACGCCGAGGTGGACCAGGACGAGCCCGAGCACGGCTCGACCAACGGGCACCGGCAGGGCGTCAAGCCGCCGCCCGCGGTGGCCATGGCCAACCCGCCCCGGCCGACCCGGCGGCGGGCAGCGTCCCGACCTGCGGGTCCGCCCGCGGGCCAGGCGGGGGAGTGAGAGTGACTACCCCGGTTTGACCTCCGTTCGGACCGCCACGTAACCTGGTAGGTGGCCCGCCATCCCGGTGGGCTCTGTCATGCGAGAGCCTGGCTCCGCGGTCCGAATCGGTGATTCGTCCGTCAGTGAGGCACGCGTGGCCCCCGTCATCGTCGAGTAGCAGGAGACTTCCGTCCCGATGTACGCGATCGTCAAGACCGGCGGCAAGCAGTACAAGGTGGCCGTCGGGGACGTCGTCCAGGTGGAGAAGCTGGAGGGCGAGCCGGGCACCGAGGTGAGCTTCCCCGCGCTGCTCGTCGTCGACGGCACCGACGTCACAGCCGACGCGGACGCGCTGGGCAAGGTGTCGGTGACCGGCAAGGTCGTCAGCCACACCAAGGGCCCCAAGATCCGCATCCACAAGTTCAAGAACAAGACCGGGTACCACAAGCGCCAAGGTCACCGTCAGAAGCTGACCGAGGTCGAGGTCACCGGGATCACGAAGTAGCTCGGAGGGGCTGAACAACATGGCACACAAGAAGGGTGCGTCCAGCTCCCGCAACGGCCGCGACTCCAACCCGCAGTACCTCGGTGTCAAGCGGTACGGCGGGCAGGCCGTGAAGGCCGGCGAGATCCTGATCCGTCAGCGCGGCACCAAGTTCCACCCCGGTGTGAACGTCGGCCGCGGCAAGGACGACACGCTGTTCGCACTGGCCGCCGGTGCGGTCGAGTTTGGTTCGAAGCGCGGTCGCAAGACCGTGAACATCGTCCCGGCCGAGGTCTGATCCGGCCCGGCAGATGTGAGACCCGACGAGGGGCGGCCCGGCTCAGCCCGGCCGCCCCTCGTTTCGTGTGAGAGGAAGGTTGTCGTGTCCCGATTCGTTGACCGGGTGGCGATTCACGTGGCCGCCGGTGACGGCGGGAACGGCTGCGCGTCCGTCCACCGCGAGAAGTTCAAGCCGCTGGGCGGCCCCGACGGCGGTGACGGCGGTCGCGGCGGCGATGTGGTGCTCGTCGTCGACCACAGCGTGCACACCCTGTTGGACTTCCACTTCCGCCCGCAGGCCTCGGCCACCAACGGCAAGCAGGGTCAGGGTTCCAACAAGGACGGCGCGATGGGCGGCGACCTGGAGCTCAGGGTGCCCGACGGCACCGTCGTGCTGGACGAGGACGGCAAGATCCTCGCCGACCTGACGGGTGACGGCACCCGCCTGGTTGCCGCCGCCGGTGGGCGCGGCGGGCTGGGCAACGCGGCGCTCGCGTCGAAGGCTCGCAGGGCCCCTGGTTTCGCGCTGCTCGGCGAGCCCGGTGAGACCCGGGACCTGGTCCTGGAACTCAAGTCGGTCGCCGATGTCGGTCTCGTCGGCTTCCCGTCGGCGGGCAAGTCGTCGCTGATCGCGGTGCTGTCCGCGGCGCGGCCGAAGATCGCCGACTACCCGTTCACCACGCTGGTGCCGAACCTGGGCGTGGTCACAGCGGGCGAGTCGGTGTTCACCGTGGCCGACGTGCCCGGCCTGATTCCCGGCGCGAGCCAGGGCAAGGGCCTTGGCCTGGACTTCCTGCGGCACATCGAGCGGTGCGCCGTGCTGGTGCACGTGGTCGACTGCGGTACCGAGGAACCCGGCCGCGACCCGGTGTCCGACGTGGACGCGCTGGAGGCCGAGCTGGCCCAGTACACGCCGTCACTGGGCGACGATCTCGCGACCCGGCCGCGGATCGTGGCACTGAACAAGATCGACATGGCCGACGGCAAGGAACTGGCCGAGATGGTGCGGCCCGAGTTCGAGGCCCGCGGCCTGCCGGTGTTCGAGATCTCCGCGGCGACGCGCGAAGGGCTGCGCGAACTGACGTTCGCGGTCGCCCGGATCGTCGAGCAGGCCCGCGCCGCGCAGCCCACGAGCGAGCCGACGCGGATCGTGCTGCGGCCCAGGGCCGTCGACGACCACGGGTTCACCGTGGCGCCCGATCCCGAGCAACTGGGCGGTTTCGTGGTGCGCGGCGAGCGGCCCGAGCGCTGGATCCGGCAGACCAACTTCGACAACGACGAGGCCGTCGGCTACCTGGCCGACCGGCTGGCCCGGCTCGGCGTCGAGGACGCCCTGGCCAAGCAGGGTGCCGTGCCGGGCGCCGCGGTCACCATCGGCGAGGTCACGTTCGACTGGGAACCGTCCACGCCCGCCGGTCTCGCGGCCGTGACGATGACCCACCGCGGCACCGATCCGCGGCTGGACCAGGACCACAGGCCGCGCGCATCCGACCGCAAGTACTCGCGGAGCGTCCGTCGGGGGCTGGTGGACGTCGCCGGCGAGGACGACGAGGGCGAGGAGTGACCTCGCCCGCGCGCGAGGCGGTGGCCACAGCGCGTCGCATCGTGGTGAAGGTCGGTTCGTCCGGTCTGACCACGACCGAAGGCGGATTGGCCACCGAACGGCTCGACGCGCTGGTCGATGTGCTGGCCGAGCGGCGGGCCGCCGGTACACAGGTGGTGCTGGTGTCCAGTGGGGCCATCGCGTCCGGTCTGGCACCGCTGGGGTTGCCGCGTCGGCCGCGTGATCTGGCCACCCAGCAGGCCGCCGCGAGCGTCGGCCAGCTGGCCATCGCGCGGGCCTACGTCGAGGCGTTCGGCCGCCACGGGCTGACCGTGGGACAGGTGCTCCTCACCGCGGACGACGTGCTGCGCCGGGCGCACTACCGCAACGCCCAGCGCACGTTCTCCCGACTGCTGGCCCTGGGCACTGTCCCGGTGGTGAACGAGAACGACACCGTCGCCACCGACGAGATCCGGTTCGGTGACAACGACCGGCTCGCGGCCCTGGTGGCCCATCTCGTCGGCGCCGACGCGCTCGTGTTGCTGTCCGATGTGGACGCTCTGTACGACGCCGACCCGCGGCTCGGGCCGGCACGCAAGATCACCGAGGTGGCCGAGCAGTCCGACGTGGCCGACGTGCGCGCGGGCACCACGGGCGCGTCCGGCCTGGGTACCGGTGGCATGGCGTCCAAGCTGGCCGCGGCGGGCCTCGCCGCCGCGGCGGGCATCCCGGTACTGCTGGCGTCCGCGGCCGACGCGGCCAAGGCCCTGGGGCCCGCCGACGTGGGTACGGCGTTCGCGGTCACCGGCAGCAGGCTGTCCGCCCGCAGGTTCTGGCTCGGCTACGCGGCGGGCGCTTCCGGTCGGCTCCGGCTGGACGACGGCGCGGTGACTGCCGTCGTGCGTCGCCGCCGGTCGCTGCTCGCGGCGGGCATCACGGGTGCCGAGGGCCGGTTCGAGGCCGGTGACGTGGTGGAGCTGGTCGACCCCGAGGACCGCGTGGTGGCCAGGGGAGTGGTCGCGTTCGACGCGACCGAATTGCCCGACCTGATCGGCCGGTCCACCCGCGACCTCGCCCCGGAACACCGCCGCGAGGTCGTGCACGCCGACGACCTCGTGCCGGTCATTCGCTGAGGTAGAGCACCGCGTAGGCGGCCAGCCAGTGCTCGACCATGTAGTCGCCGCCGCCGACGTGGTCCAGCTCGCGAACCGCGTGCTCGTCCGTCGCGGCCAGCATCACCGGCACCCGAGGGTCGTCGGCGGGCAGCGCGTCGGCCAGCCGCGACCAGCACCACGCGCGGCTGAGGTTCAGGCCGTGCAGGTGGGCGATCTGGCCGTCGGCGTCGTCGCTCGACACGACCGCGGTGAACAACGTCGTCGGCTTGCCGTCGGCGATGCCCGGCAGGAACCGGTCGAGCCACGGGCCGAACTCGCCCGCCGGCAGCAGATTCGCCATCAGCTCGGCCTCGCACAGCGCAGGCGACAGGAAGTCGGCACCGTCGGGCTCCCACTCGGCCGGGTAGCCCTCGTCCGCGCCGAACCACCGGTGGGCGGCCTCGGTCAGTGCGTCCAGCAGCGCGGGATCACCCTGCTCGGCCCGCCAGTGGGCGTACGGCAGCGACCGGGACAGGCCGAAAGCGCCGTTCTGGTGCACCCCGCTGCGGATCGGGTAGGTGGCCTTGGGCAGCCAGCGCACGAACGCCTCGGCGATGGCGTCACCGAAGGGTGCCGCGTTCGCCGCCCACCGCTGCGCGTCCTCGTCTTCCCAGGTGGCCAGCTCGTGGATGAGGGTCAGCGTCCAGCCCCACCCGTAGGGGCGGGCGAGGCCGCCGTGGGTGCGGAACGTGGCGGTCTCGGTGATCAGCGCGGCGGCGGTCAGGTGCTCGTTCAGTGCCGCGCGGATGTCCCGTTCGGGCGATTCGTTCGGCACCGTGCGCAGCAGCCGCACCAGCAGCCAGTGCATCTCGATGCAGGAATGCCAGTCGAGGCAGCCGTAGAACGCGGGACGGATGTCCTTCGGCCGGTGCGGGAAGTCACCGGGTCGCCGCATCTGCACCCGGATGTCGTTGGGGAACTCTCGGCGGATGTTGGTCAGCGTGACCTCGGCGAACTCCGCTGCCCGGTCACGCAGGATGCCCAGCCTCTGCTCGGCCACGGGACTCCCTCCATCTTTGGATTGTTCAACAATTGAATCTTCCGGCCGCAGGTCGTACGCTGCTGGTATGACCGCGACCGTGCCCGACCAGGACATCGACCTGCGCGAACAGGTCCACGCCGCCGCCCGGCGAGCCCGGCTGGCTGCCGGCGTGCTCGCCCTGGCCACCCGCGAACGCAAGGATGCCACCCTGCGAGCGATGGCCGACGCCCTTCACACGCGGGCTGCCGAGATCCTCGCCGCCAACGCCGAGGACGTGGCAGCCGCCCGTGCGGCGGGCACCGCCGAGTCGATGATCGACCGGCTCGCGTTGACCGAGGCTCGCATCGAGGGCATCGCGGACGGGCTGCGCACGGTCGCGTCGCTGGCCGATCCGGTCGGCGAGGTGCTGCGCGGCGGCCTGTTGCCGGGCGGCCTGGAGATGCGGCAGGTCCGGGTGCCGATGGGCGTCGTCGGCATGGTCTACGAGGGCAGGCCGAATGTGACGGTGGACGCGGCAGGTCTCGCGCTGAAGTCGGGCAACGCGGTGCTGTTGCGCGGGTCGTCGTCGGCGGAGCGGTCGAACACGGCGCTGGTGGCGGTGCTGCGGGACGTGCTGGTGGCGGAGGACCTGCCCGCTGACGCGGTTCAGTTGCTGCCCTGCCACGACCGGGCGTCGGTCCGGCACCTGATCACCGCGCGCGGGCTGGTCGACCTGGTCATCCCGCGCGGCGGCGCCGGGCTGATCGCGACCGTCGTGGAGCAGGCCACGGTGCCGACCGTGGAGACCGGCATCGGCAACTGTCACGTCTACGTCGACGCGGCGGCCGACCTGGACAGCGCGGAGCGGATCGTCGTCAACGCCAAGACCCGCCGGACCAGCGTGTGCAACGCGGCCGAGACGCTGCTGGTGCACTCGGCGGTCGCCGCGGAGTTCCTGCCCCGGATCCTGCGAGCGCTGCACGAGCACGGTGTCACGGTGCATGGCGACGAGGCCGTCGTCGCGGCGAGTGGCGACGTCACCGATGTCGTGCCGGCGACCGAGCAGGACTGGGACATCGAGTACCTGTCGCTCGACCTGGCCGTCCGCGTCGTCGACTCGCTGGACGAGGCGATCGCGCACATCGCCGAGCACTCGTCCGGCCACACGGAGGCCATCGTCACCGACAACGTAGGCGCCGCCCGCCAGTTCACCGCCCGCGTCGACTCGGCCGCGGTGATGGTCAACGCCTCCACGGCGTTCACCGACGGCGCGGAGTTCGGCATGGGTGCGGAGATCGGCATCTCGACGCAGAAGCTGCACGCGCGAGGCCCGATGGGCCTGGCCGAGCTGACGTCGTCGAAGTGGATCGTCTGGGGTGACGGCCACATCCGTCCCGCGTAGCCGACGACACTCGAAGCGGTTCCGCCGCGCGCACGGCACACCACGCCATCTGCAGGTTCGTGGGCGAATCGACCGGTCAAGGGACGACACATCAGGCCCGTGCCGGCCAGGAACATCCCCGGCACGACGGAACGGCGAAGTCCGTGGCAAGTCGACCGCCCAACGGTCGACGCACGGTACGACTCCCGGCGACGGACGTTCGCGATGGGGACGAGGGTGGCTCGCCGGCTTGTCGACCGCTCAGCGGTCGACAAGGGCGGCCTCGTGGAGATGCCGTTGGCTCTGGGCGGACGTTTGCTGGCTGGTTGACCGTTCAGCGGTCAACAAGGGCGAACCGCGGACACGACTGTGGCGCCGATCGGTGTCCGCAATCTGGCGACCGTTCAGTGGTCGACGTGCGCGGGCTCGTGGGAACGATGTTGGCGCTCGGCGGGTGCTTCGAGCCGTGTCGACCGCTGAGCGGTCAACACTCACGGGCCCGCGATGGACGACTGTCACGGCAGACGGCGTTCGCGATGTGGCGTCCATTCAGTGGTCGACGTGCGCGGGCCCGTGGGGACGATGTTGGCGTTGGCCGGGCATCTGCTGGCTTGTCGACCGCTCAGTGGTCGACAAGCGCAGAGCTCGCGCAGGCGATGACGCTGAGCCGTAGCCGCGATATGGCCGCCCAGTGGGCGACGAGCGCCGACTCGAGGCAGGACTTCGGCGCCGAGCGGGTGTTACCGACGTGTCCGCCGCTCAGTGGTCGACAGGAAAAATGGATGGGCGACCTGGGCGCTGGGCGCCACCTTCGTGGCGACCTGTCATTCCTCCCGGCGCCACATCTCGCGGTACCGCCGTGCGTCCCCCTGGTGCTCGTCGTCATAGCGCTCCTGCCGCAGCGTCGACGCGTACCGGGGCGGGTAGCCGTACCGGGTCAGCCGCCCGTCGATGCTCTCCGCGGAGTAGGACAGCGCATAGTAGATGCTGACCACCAGGCCGAGCACCACACACCCGATGGCGAAGAACCACGGCACACCGAACACCAGGAAGATCACCAGCAGTGCGAGCACGACCGGTGCGCACTGGGCCAGCGTGCGCAGAAAGGCGCGGAGCAGCCAGCGGCGCGTTGTGCCGTCGTGCAGCACCCAGTCGCGATAGCGGTCGGACAGCCGGCCGCCGAACGCGTAGTACAGCCACAGCAAGGGATTCGGGCGCTTCACCAGGCCAGCGTAGTACTCCGTGCGGGGGCTGACGGTCGGTAGCAACACACCTACGGTCGGTAGGAGACAACTGATTCGAGGGAGTGAGATGACGGCGACCTACCCGTTCAGCCCGGCCCGGCGACTCGAGCTCGATCCCGCCTACGAGCGGCTGCGGGCCGACCAAGCCCCGATCCGGGTGCGGATGCCCTACGGGGGCGAGGCGTGGCTGGCGATCCGGCACGAGGACGTGCGGGCCGTGCTCGCCGACCCGCGGTTCAGCAGGGCCGCGACGGTCGGCAAGGACGTGCCGCGAACCCAGCCGCTGATCCAGCACGACCCGTCCATCCTGGGCATGGACCCGCCCGAGCACAGCAGGCTGCGCAAGCTGGTCGCCAAGGCGTTCACCGCCCGCCACGTGGAGGCCTTGCGGCCGCGCGTCCAGCAGATCATCGACGAGCTGATCGACGCCATGATCGCCACGGGCGCTCCCGTCGACCTGGCCGAATCCTTGTCCTGGCCGCTGCCCATCGCGGTGATCTGCGAGCTGCTGGGCGTGCCGTTCGCCGACCGGGACCGGTTCCGCGCGTGGACGGACCTGATGCTGGCCGTGAACGGTGCCGAAGCCGAGCGGATCCAGGACGCGCGGACCAACCTGCACGGCTACCTCGCCGACCTGATCGCGCAGCGCCGGGTCCAGCCCACCGACGACCTGCTCGGCCAGCTCGTGCAGGCCAGGGACGAGGGCGACCGGCTGTCCGAGCAGGAACTGATCGTCTTCGGTGTCACGCTGCTGGTCGCCGGGCACGAGACGACCGCCAACCAGACCGGCAACTTCGTCTACACCCTGCTGCGCGACCGGCGGCTGTGGGAGAGCCTGGTCGCCGACCCGGAGCTGGTACCCGCCGCCGTCGAGGAGCTGATGCGGTTCATCCCGCTCGGTGCGTCGGCGGCGTTCGCGCGGATCGCCACCGAGGACGTCCAACTCGGCCGCCAGCTGGTGAAGGCGGGCGAGGCGGTGCTCGTGCAGATCGGTTCGGCCAACCGGGACGAGTCCGTGTTCGACCGACCGGACGAGATCGACTTCCACCGTCCGGACAACCCGCACGTCGCATTCGGGCATGGCGTCCACCACTGCCTGGGTGCCCCGCTGGCCCGCCTGGAGTTGCGGATGGCTGTGGGTACGCTGGTACGTCGACTGCCGGCACTGCGGCTCGCGGTGACCGCCGAGGACGTGCCGTGGCGGGAGAACCGGCTGGTACGAGGAGTGCTGGCGCTGCCAGTGGCCTGGTGAGGAGCGGAACGTGACGGACGCGCGGTGGCGGATCAGCGTCGACAAGGACACGTGCATCGGCTCGGCGGTGTGCGTCGGCACGATGCCCGGCCGGTTCCAGTTGGTCGACGACAGGTCGCAGCCGATCACCGACGAGATCGACCCCGACGACGACGTGATCATGGTGGCCGAATCGTGCCCGATGGAGGCCATCACCGTGACGAATGTGGCCACCGGCGAGGTGCTGGCCCCGGAGGACTGAGCGGTGAGCCCGATCGACTGACGCGACGCAGGTCACGCCAGGCGCCGGTCCGTGCTGCGCGGCCGTCCGATCCACGTAGTCTCATCTGCCATGTCCGAACGTCGGCGGATCGGTGTCATGGGTGGCACGTTCGATCCGGTGCACCATGGCCACCTCGTCGCGGCCAGTGAGGTCGCGTCCAGGTTCTCCTTGGACGAGGTCGTCTTCGTACCCACCGGTGAGCCGTGGCAGAAGACGGATCGCCGGGTCAGCGCCGCCGAGGACCGCTACCTGATGACGGTCATCGCCACGGCGTCCAACCCGAGGTTCACCGTGAGCAGGGCGGACATCGAGCGTGACGGTCCGACGTACACGATCGACACGCTCACCGAGATGCGAGCCGCGTACCCGGACGCGGAGCTGTTCTTCATCACGGGTGCCGACGCGCTGGAACAGATCCTGTCCTGGCACGAGGTCGAGGGCCTGTTCGAGTTCGCGCACTTCATCGGCGTCACACGCCCCGGCTACCCGCTCAACGGCGAACACCTGCCGCGCGGCTCGGTCACCCTGGTCGAGGTGCCGGCGATGGCCATCTCGTCCACCGACTGCCGAGAGCGCGTCGCGGCGGGCGAACCCGTCTGGTACCTCGTGCCCGACGGCGTGGTCCAGTACATCAGCAAGTCCGGTCTCTACCGGTCCGTCGACGCGGCGCGCTGAGCGCTGTCGGTCGGCCCCACTCCGCCCAGGTACCCTGAGTGGCCAATCCATTCGGGTGATGAGGAGGGACGTGACAGCCACCGAGAAGTCGCGTGAGCTGGCGCTGGTTGCCGCGGCTGCTGCCGCGGACAAGAAGGCCCACGACGTGATCGTGCTCGACGTGTCCGACCAGCTGGTGATCACCGACTGTTTCGTCATCGCGTCCGCACCCAACGAACGCCAGGTCAGCGCCATCGTGGATGGCGTCGAGGAGAAGATGCGCGAGGCCGGCACGAAACCGGTCCGCCGCGAGGGCGCCCGCGAGGGCCGCTGGGTGCTGCTCGACTTCGTCGACGTCGTGGTGCACGTGCAGCACGCCGACGAGCGTTCGTTCTACGGCCTGGAGCGGCTGTGGAAGGACTGCCCCCGGATCCCGTTCGACGCCGGTCCCGTCGACTTGGCCTCGGTGGAGGACGGCGCTGCTGAAGGCACCCCGACGTGGCGCTGAGCCGGCTCGTGCTCTGGCGGCACGGTGAGACTGAGTACAACGCCGCAGGCCGGATGCAGGGTCACCTGGATGTCCCACTGACCCCCACCGGCTGGAACCAGGCCCGGTTCGCGGTGCCGGCGCTGGCCCGATTCGACCCGGAGATCGTGGTCGCGTCGGACCTGCGCCGCGCCACCGACACGGCGACCGTGTTCACGGAGGCGTCGGGCGTGCCGCTGCGCATCGACAAGCGCTTGCGCGAGACGTACCTCGGCCAGTGGCAGAGCCTGACGACCGAGGACATCGAGGGGCGCTGGCCGGAAGGTCTGGCTGCCTGGCACAGCGACGCCACGCTGGCCCCGCCGGACGGCGAGAGCCGGGTCGACGTCGCCGACCGGACCGCCGAGGTCGTCGCCGAACTCGATACGGAGTTCGACGACACCGTCATGCTGTGCGTGCACGGCGGCGTGATCATCGCGCTCACCGCCCGGCTGCTCGGCCTCCCGATACCGGTGTGGTCGCAGTTGGCGGGCATGCGCAACTGCCACTGGACGGTGCTCAACCGCCGGCGCAACGGCGACGGCCGATGGCGGCTGTCCACGTACAACGCCGGCATCACCGGGTGACCAACGGCTCCGGTCCGACCCTGCTGGTCCTCGCGGACTCACTCGCGTTCCACGGTCCGACCGGACCGATGCCCGCCGACGATCCGAGGTTGTGGCCGAACGTCGCGGCCGCCCGGCTCGGCGGTCGCGCGCTGCTGTTCGCGGGCGCGGGCTGGACCGCGAGGGATGCCTGGTGGGCACTCGCGGGAGACCCGAACGTCTGGGCCGCGCTGCCCAAGATCGACGCTCTGGTGCTGGGCGTGGGCAGCATGGACACGCTGCCCTCGCCGCTGCCCACCTACCTGCGCACCGGCCTGCGCTACCTGCGTCCGGACCGGCTGCGGCGGCTGGCCCGACGTGCCTACGCGCTCGCGCAACCGACGCTGTCCAGGGCATTCGGCGGTCTGCCGGTGGCGTTGCCGGCCGGATTGTCCGTGCGGTACCTCGACGACACACTCGGCGCGATCCGCGCGCTGCGGCCCGACCTGCCCGCGGTCGCGATGCTGCCGGGCACCCATCGGGCCGCGTCCTACGGGTTCGTGCACACCGGATACCGCCCCGCTGCCGAGGCGATCCGCGCCTGGGGTCGGCGGCGGGACGTACCGCTGTTGGATCTCGCCGCGCTGACCCGTGGCCACGTGTTTCGCGGCGATGGCAACGCGGACGGGATGCACTGGGGTTGGGCGGGCCACGAGACGGTGGGGGTCGCGCTGGCGGAAGCCGTGTCGGCAGCTTGTCAACCAGGTTTCCGCACGGCGGTGCGACCCACGGAAGCGGGGGGACCGTAGGCTCGGTACCCGTGTCCGTCGCCGTTGTCACCGACTCGACCTCGTACCTGCCGGAAGGCTTCGCCGACCGCCTGGCGGTGCTGGTCGTGCCGCTGCACGTCCTCGTGGACTCGGACGGCGGCCTGGACGGCGTGGACTTCGGCCCAGCTGAGCTGGCCAAAGCGCTGGACGAGCACCGGACGGTGCTGACGTCCCGGCCAACGCCGGCGGAGCTGGCGGACGCCTACCGGACCGCGCTGGAGGGCGGGGCGACCGCCGTCGTCTCGGTGCACCTGTCGCGCGACCTGTCCGGCACGTGGGAGGCCGCGCGGCTGGCCGCCGAGGAGGTCGGCAGCGAGTTCGGCGATCACGGTGCGATCAGGGTGGTCGACTCGCGGAGCACGGCGATGGGCCTGGGCTTCGCGGTGCTGGCCGCTGCCGAGGCGGCGTCCGACGGTGCGGAACCGGCCCAGGTCGAGCGGATCGCGACGGACGTCGCGTCGCGTACGAGGACGTTCTTCTGCCTGCAGACACTCGAACACCTGCGGCGCGGTGGCCGGATCGGGCCGACCGCGGCGCTCGTCGGGTCGGCGCTGGCGGTGAAACCGTTGCTGCACGTGGCAGGCGGGCAGATTGTGCCGTTGGAGAAGGTGCGGACGACGAGCAGGGCGGCGGCGCGGATGGTCGAGCTGACCGCGGCGGCGGCGGGCGACGGACCGGTCGGCCTCGCCGTGCACCACCTCGGTGCGCCGGAGCGGGCGGCGGAGCTGGCGACGCGGCTGGAGGAACGGCTGCCGCGCTCGGACGGCTGCCTGGTGTCCGAGGTCGGCGCCGTAATCGGTGCGCACACCGGCATGGGCGTCCTCGGGGTCGTCGTGCTGCCCGGTGGTCTTGGCGACGCTTTCGGCTGAGTTGTCCACAAGCACCTCAACTGTCCACAGGTGACGGATAGTCGCTGATCTTCCGTCGCATTTCGGCCTAACGTCGCCGGCATGACGACTCCGCCAGCTCCCGACAAGCCGGACGCCACGTCGCGTGCCCGGCTGGCCGCGGTGATCGGCGCGACCGAGCCGCCATGGTCGGACAGCACGGCGGGCAAGCTCGTCGAACGATGGCTGCCCGGCGGCACACGTGGCGTCGCGGGCGCCAAGGCACTCGCCGGTCGGCACCGCTTCGGGGTGGCGATCGCGGTCGTGGTGCTCGCGATCGTGATCGCCACCACGGTGCTGCTGTCCGCGCGGCAGCCCGTGGTCGAGCCCGCCCCGAGCCTGCCACCGGCGATCAGTGCCGGCCCGACCACCGCGACCACGAGCGCTGCCCCGACATCGCTGGTGGTCAGCGTGGTCGGGCGGGTGGGCAGCCCCGGCCTGGTGACGCTGCCGGTCGGTGCCCGCGTGGCCGACGCGGTGCGGGCGGCCGGCGGAACGCTGCCCCACACGAACGACCTGGCGTTGAATCTGGCCAGGCGCCTGACCGACGGCGAACAGATCTATGTGGGGATCCCCATCCCGGTGGGTGCGGCCGTGCCCGCTCCCGCGGCCGCGGCGCCGGCGTCGGCTGGATCGGCGGCCCCCGGCGCGAAGATCGACCTCAACACGGCGACGGACGATCAGTTGCAGTCCCTGCCGGGCGTCGGACCGGCTATGGCGCAACACATTCTCACGTGGCGCACCCAGCACGGTCACTTCGACTCGATCGGGCAACTGCGCGACGTCGACGGCATCGGCGACGGCCGGTACGCCAAGTTGGAGAACCTGGTGACGACATGATCACCTCATCGCTTCGCGTCCCGTGGTGGCGGCGGGTGTCCGCTGCGCATGACCTGCGGCTGGTGCCCGCGGCGGCGACGGTCTGGCTGGTCACCTTGCTGGGCACCGATCTCGGCTGGGCGTGGACAGTCGCGTGTGGACTGATCGCGGCGGTCGGCGGGCTCGTCTTCGTGGTGCGCGGCGGCAGCGGCCGTCGGGTGGCGGCGTGGGCGTTGGTGGTGTGCGCACTGGTGACAGCGGGGTGGACCGGATTCCGCCTGCACCACCAGGAAACCAACCCACTGGCGGCGATGGCCCGTCGAGAGGACTCGGTCCGGCTGAGGTTCGAGCTGACCGACCTGCCGAAGCCGATCATGTCCGACGGCTTCGCGAGCCGGCCAGGCGGTGTGCGGTCGGTCCTGATCCCGGCCGAGGCGCTGTCCGTCACCGAGGACGGCAGGCCGACCGTGCCTGCCGACGGCCCGATCCTGGTGATCGCACCGACGCGAGGTTGGGCAGGGCTGGTGCGGGGCCAGCAGGCGTCCGCGTGGGGCGAACTGACGCCGCCGCTGCCCTCCGGCGACCAACCGGTCGCGGTGCTGCGGGCACGTGGTTCGCCGGAGGCCGTCACGCCGCCGTCGTACGTGCAACGAGTCGCCGAGTCCTTACGCCAGGGCTTGCGCACCGCGTCCGCCACGCTGCCGGACGGTGCCCTGCTGCCGGCGGTGGTGGCGGGCGACCGAAGCGGTGTCGCGCAGCCGGTGCTGGACGACTTCCGCACGGCGGGCATGGAGTACCTGATGGCGGTCGGCGGGCTGCACTTCATGGTGGTGTGTGGGGCGGCGCTGTGGGTGCTGCGCAGGGTCGCCGTGGGGCCGGGCACGTGTGCCGTCGTGACGGGTGTCGTGCTGTTCGGGTTCGCCGAGGTGGCTGGCGGCGAACCGAACGTACTGCGGGCCGCCCTGATGGTCGGTGTCGGGCTGCTGGCACTGGCGACGGGCAGGGCGAGGTCCGCGGCGTCCGCGTTGGCGGGCTCGGTGGTGGTGCTGACGCTGTGGCAGCCGGGGTTCGCCACGGACGTCGGGTTCGCGCTGTCGGTGCTGGCGACCGGAGCGATGTTGTTGTTGGCGAAGCCGGCAGCGCGGGCGTTGCAGCGAGGAGGGGTGCCCGCTGGGGTCGCCGAGGTGCTGGCGGTGGCGCTGGTTGCCCAGTTCGCGACGGCACCGGTGATCGCGGCGGCGTACGGACAGGTCAGCGTGGCGTCCGTATTCGCGAACGCGCTGGTGGAACCGGCGTTCGTCCCGGCGATGCTGATCGGCGCCGTGACGATGGTGATGGCTGTGCTGTGGCCGTGGCTGGCGGCGGTGGTGGCGCATGTGGCGGTGCCCGAGCTGGCGTGGCTGGCGTTCGTGGCGCATCGGGCGGCGAGGTTGCCGGGAGCGTCGATCGAGTGGCCGACGGGCTGGTGGGGCGGCCTCGCGTTGGCGGCGGTGCTGGTAGCGATCGTGGTGGCGTTGCGCTACCGCAGGCTCAGGGCACTGGTGGCGGCGGCGATGGTCGGCGTTGCGGTGGTGGTGATTCCGGTGCGGGTGTTCGCGCCGGGCTGGCCGCCGAAGGAGTGGGCCATGGTCGACTGCGATGTGGGCCAGGGAGACGGCGAGGTCCTGGCCACGAGTAGCCCCGGAACGGTGGTGGTGGTCGATACCGGCCCTGATGAGGAGGGAATCGATGACTGCCTGAACCTGCTGGACGTCCAGCGGATCCCGTTGGTGGTCCTGAGTCACCTGCATGCCGACCATGTCGGCGGATTGGCGGCGGTGCTGCGGGACTGGCCGGTGGGAGCGGTGGCGGTCGGTCCGTCGAGGGTGCCGGCGTGGGCGTGGACGGAGGTGGTGAGGGAGGCGGCGGCCGCGAGGGTGTCGCTGGCGGAGCTGTCGGTGGGGCAGAGATTGAGCTGGCCCGGCCTGACGTTGGACGTCTTGGGTCCGGACCCGGCTGAGTCGTGGCCGGCCGGCGACGACCCGAGTGGCACGGTGGTGAACAACAGCTCGCTGGTACTGAGGGCGACGACGGGGGCAGGCCGGATCCTGCTCACCGGCGACGTGGAGCTGGCAGCGCAAGCGGACCTACTCCAGTCCGGAGTGGACCTGAGCGCGGCGATCCTGAAGATTCCCCACCACGGCAGCAGGTTCTCGGCACCGGCGTTCCTCGACGCGGTCCATGCGCGCATAGCGGTGGCGAGCGTGGGAGCCGGCAACCCGTACGGCCATCCAAGCCCACTGACGCTCAACCGGCTCACGACGGACGGCGCCCTGGTCATGCGGACAGACCACGACGGCGACGTAGCGATAGTCAAGGGCCCGAGCGGCCCGGCCGTGGTCGAACGAGGCGACCCACGGCCGGCACCTCACGGTAGCCACTCCACAAGCGGGACGTCGGATGGCTAGTGACGCGTCGGCGCCTGCCGTGCGTCGCCGTTCGAGGTGTGTCCAGTGACCACGCCGGTGGAATTCCGGTTCCAGGTGGGCGCATCGCAAGACGGAGGAGAACCTGGTACCACGGTTGTACCTGGGCCGACGACAACGCCGCGAGGTGTCCGGCCTCGGGCCGGAATTGCCCGGTGAGGGTTACCGGACACCACTAGGTTGGCATGATGACGGCGACAGACGGGATGCCTGCGAGCGAGAACTTCCTGCGCGGCTATCACGACCGGACACCCGGATCGATGGCGACCAGCGTCCTCGCGAACGCCTCGTCGGACGGGCGAACGAGCTACCAGGTCCTGGCGGATCGGGTTGCCGGTGCCCGCCGGGTTCTGGACCTCGGATGTGCCGATGGTGCGCTACTGGCGGTTCTCGCCCGCAACGGTCTGGGCGACTTGGCCGGCATCGACCTGTCGGCAGGTGAAGTCGCGCTGGCCCGCACCCGACGCGAGCTGGTCGAGGCCGACCTGCGCGTGGGGCGGGCGCAGCAGTTGCCGTTCGCCGGCAACTCGTTCGACGCGGTCGTATCCCACATGGCATTGATGCTGATGTCCGACATCGGGCAGGTACTCGACGAGGTGGCTCGCGTGTTGACGCCCGGCGGCAGAGTCGCGGTGGCGGTCGGTACGGGTCCGGTGCCGGGAGGTGCACTGGAGCTGTTCCTGTCGGTGGCACGCCCCGCGTTCGCGGCGTTGCCGGCGGAGCGGCGAGTCCCGCCGATGGGTGATCGTCGCACGCGAAGCCGTGCGGGGCTCGACGAACTGCTCACGGCGGCAGGCTTCGAGCCGGTCTCCTGGGACGAGATCACGCTCGAGTTGAGCGGGAGTCCGCAACAGGTATGGGAGTTGGCGGTGCCGAGCTACTACGAGATGGCGATGCTGGAGCAGGACCAGGTCACGAGGTTGCGCGAGGAGTTCATCGCCCAGGCGACCGTTCGATCCCCAGCCGGGCAGCTCACCGGCGGCGCGCGAATCGCGGTCGCCGTGACTCGGCTCGTGGCGACCTGACATCCCGTCGTTCCACAAGCTGTCGCCGGCACAGCGAATGCACGCGCTCGGCAGGCGGTGCCGGCTCGCACGGGCCGAAGTCGATCTAACCGACTCGATCGCCGGACGCGGCGTTCCGGCCCATTCGTCGCAGCAACCGGTGCTGCCGCGACACGAGCCCGGTAGACGCATCGCCCGGGGGCGCGAAGAATCGGTGGGTCGTGTCGGCGGAGGTCGGGGTTTCCGCCAAGCCTGCGTAGATCTCGTCCAGGTGGTCGGCGATCCAGGCGACCAGGCCGGTGTCGAGGTGCTCGTCGCCGCCGATGGCTCGCGCGAGATCCCACGTGTGGATGGTGCTGTCCGTGATCCGCACGGCAAGGCCTTGTTGTCCGGTCAACGGACCCAAGGGGTAGTCGAGTAGCCGTTGCAGGGCACCAGGCCGGGCAAACGCCTCGGCACACTCCTGTACGGACCCGGTATAGGCGTGAACCGGGTCCGTGCCCAGCGCGTCGATGTCCCGCCGGCGCAGAAACTCCGCGCTCGTGCCGCCGGCCAGCAGACCGACATAGTTGAGGTTTCCCCGAGTCATGTGGTTGACGAGCTGACGCACGTTCCACTCGGTGCAGGGTGTCGGCCAGAGCCATTGCTCGGGTCGCACCGTGCGCAGCTTTCGCCCGAACTCATCGCTGGACAAGACGAACCGCTCGATGAGCCCGTCGGAAAAGTCGGCCATGTGTCCCAGTTTGCTCGCCGCCGGCCGCCGATGCTGGCGGGTTTCGGACACCGCACCAGGTGCGCAGTCCGCGGTGGCCGCACTGACCGATGCCGCGCTGAGGCGGTTCGTTCACGCGATCGCCGCACGCGCCACCGTCAGGTCAGTGCGCCGGCTTCGTTGCGGCAGCAGCACCATCGACCCGATCGGCCATTGCATGGTCGACACGCGCCCGACGTCGCTCGGCACGTTGACGGGGTGGTGTGGCCTGTTTGGCGGTTCTGGTGTTGGCCGTTCAGGGATCGGTTCGGTTCGCGGTCGACTGTCTTGGTCGGTTCGCGGTCGACTGTCTTGGCCGTTCGATGGTCGGCTCGATGGCCGGGTCTTGCATCGTCGGGACAGTCTGCGTAGGTGGCCGCCGATGGTCGCCACGATGGCCGGTTCTCGGGCATCGTCGGGACGGCGCGCGTAGGTGGCCGTCGATGGTCGGCTCGATCGTGCGCGCGCCATTGAGCGGCCGACACGTTCGTGTCGGCCGCTCAATGGGTGGTCGTCGTGTTGGTCGTGCGGTGGTCGCCTTTCGTTGTCCGGGCGACCTGCGGTGGATTCCGCTAGCGACCCAGGGCTTCGCGTACCGCTGAGGACGTCGCCGGGACCGTCGCCTTCGGGCCGATCTTGCCCTCTACCGCGTCCAGCGTCTTCAGCCCGTCACCGGTGATCAGCAGCACCGTCTCGGCGTCCGGGTCCAGCTTCCCGCTCTCCACCAGCTTCTTGGCCGTCGCCACCGTCACCCCGCCCGCGGTCTCGGCGAAGATGCCTTCCGTCTTCGCCAGCAGCCGGATCGCGTCCACGACCTCCTCGTCGCTCACGTCCTCGACCGCACCACCGGTCCGCCGCACCGTGTCCAGCACATACGGCCCATCGGCCGGCGCACCGATCGCCAGCGACCTCGCGATCGTGTCCGGCCGCACCGGCGTCACCACGTCCACACCGGACTTGTACGCCGCCGCCACCGGTGAGCATCCAGTCGCCTGCGCACCGAACACCTTGTACGGCGTCGGCTCCACCAGGCCCAGTTCGCCGAACTCCCGGAAACCCTTGTCCACCTTGGTCAACTGCGAACCCGACGCCACCGGCACCACGATCTGCTGCGGCAGCCGCCAACCCAGCTGCTCCGCCACCTCGTAGCCCAGCGTCTTCGAGCCCTCGGCGTAGTACGGCCGCACGTTCACGTTCACGAACGCCCAGTCCTCGTGCTCGGCCGCCAACTCCGTCGCCAACCGGTTCACATCGTCGTAGTTGCCGTCGATCGCGATCAACGACCCGTCGTACACCGCCGTCGTGAGCACCTTCGCCCGCTCCAACGACGACGGGATCAACACGATCGATTCCCACCCTGCCCGTGCCGCCGCCGCCGCCACGGCATTCGCCAGGTTTCCCGTCGACGGGCACGCCAGCACCCGGAAGCCCAGCTCCCGCGCCGCCGCCAGCGCGACCGCCACTACGCGGTCCTTGAACGAGTGCGTCGGGTTGCCCGTGTCGTCCTTCACCCACAGGTTCCGCAAGCCCAGTGCGGCAGCGAGCTTGTCCGCCTTGATCAACCTCGTCAGGCCGGGCTCGGTGTTCGGGTGATCCCTCACCGTCGTCGGTACCGGCAACAGGTTGCGGTACCGCCAGATCGACTTGGGGCCCGCTTCGATGTCCTTGCGGCTCACCGCGGGGAAGTCGTATGCCACCTCAAGTGGCCCGAAACATTCGGCGCAGGCGAATTCCGCTGCGAGTGGAGTTTGTGCGCCACACTCCCGGCAGGACAGTGCACGGGCGGGGCCGAGGTCATAGCTGGTACGAGCTTGGGTACCGACAGTCGTCGTCATCAGAGAGTCTCTCCTCATCTTTCCCGCCAAGCGGGTCGGAATTGGCACCGTGATCGTCAACTGACGCCGGTTGCCGGGGCTTCTTCGGGCCGATCCCTCTGCCCCTCTGGATGAGCACTATTCGGTTGTGTCAGACACATTACGGCACATTCCGCCGTCCCGGCCAGCCCGTGGCCGCACTGTGGGACGCGCTCGGCCGGTCGGGTGAGGCCCTACGATATGGCCGTGACCTCGTCCGGTGCCGCCCCGACCGCCCTGCAACTCGTGCTGGGCGACGAGGAATTCCTGGTCGAGCGCGCGGTCCACGATCTACTCGAGGCGACCAAGCGCGCCGACCCCGCGGCCGAACTCCGGCGGGCCACGGTGAGTGATCTCACCCCCGCCGAATTGGTCGAAGTGCTGAGCCCGTCGCTGTTCGCGGAGGGGCGCGTCATCGTGCTGGAGAGCGCGCAGGACGCGGGCAAGGAGATCGCCGACGCCATCCTCGGCCACGCCAAAGACCCCGGTGACGGCATCGTGCTCGTCGTCGTTCACTCGGGTGGTGGACGCAGCAAGGTGGCCAAGGACCTGCCGGGCGCGCTGCGCAAGGCGGGGGCCGACGTCACCGAGTGCGGCAAGATCACCAAACCGGGTGACCGTGAGACCTTCGTTCGGTCCGAGGTGCGCAGGGCAGGCGGCAAGATCGATGCCGCCGCGATCGCCGCGCTGCTCGAAACGGTCGGCTCGGACCTGCGGGAGCTGGCGTCGGCGGCGAGCCAGCTGGTGGCCGACACCGATGGCGGCGTCGTCGACGAGCCCGCCGTGCGCCGCTACCACACGGGACGCGCCGAGGTGACGGGCTTCGCCGTGGCCGAGAAGGCAGTGAACGGCGACCGGGCCGGGGCGATGGAGGCGCTGCGGTGGGCGATGCAGTTGGGCGTCGCGCACGTGCTGGTGGCCGACGCACTGGCCGACGCGGTGCGCACGGTCGCCAGGGTCTCGGCCGTCGGGCGGTCGGACCCGTTCCGGCTGGCCAGCGAGCTGGGCATGCCGCCGTGGAAGGTCAAGCGCGCGCTCGCTCAGTCCCGTGGCTGGACCTCGGAAGGCCTGGTCGAGGCCATGCAGGTCGTGGCCGGGGTGAACGCCGACGTGAAGGGCGCCGCGGCCGACCCCGATTACGCGCTGGAGCGGGCGGTGCTCCGGATTGTCGCGGTGTCCGGTCGGCGCAGGTAGTCGCGCCCGCGGCCGAGCGGGTCCGACCGGAACGTTCTGCGGCCACAGGATTCGCCGACCGGCACAGCGCGGCCCCGGCACGAAGGATCCGTGCCGGGGCCGACGTGAAGCTGCTCAGAGCTGGTTGGCTCGCGCCGCCATCGCGGACTTCTTGTTGGCCGCCTGGTTGGCGTGGATGACGCCCTTGCTGGCGGCCTTGTCCAGCGCCCGGCTCGCGTCGCGGAACAGCTCGGTGGCCTTGTCCTTGTCACCGGCCTCCGCAGCCTCGCGGAACTTGCGGATCGCGGTCTTCACCGACGACTTGACGGACTTGTTCCGCACCCGGGCTGCTTCGTTCGTCCGGATCCGCTTGATCTGTGACTTGATGTTGGCCACGCGGCCACACTCCTTCAGGTCCTCGGTGGTGACAGCCGGCCGCGTTGGGGTGGCCCCGCGAACGGGTTTCCTCCTGGACGGAACGCCACACGGCACGACTGCAGACGTAACTGCCTGTTCACGATACCAACCACCGCGATACGCTCGGCGAGCAGTGCCTAGGGTTCCGCTGCCGGTCCGCCTTCGGTGAGACAGCCAGGGTCGGCGGGGCTGGTCCGAGCGGCACCGGCGGCCGGCGCGGGAACCGGCCGTACACCTGACAGGACAAAAGCCTCGAGGGTCCTCACTGGCGCGCGCCCGCACGCCGGTCGAAAGGGCCACCGATGAGTCCTACCGCCATCGTCCTGGTCGTCGTCGCCGCGTTCGCCCACGCGGGCTGGAACACCGCCGCCAAGCGCGCCGGCACCGGCGGCAGCGTGTTCGTCTGGCTTTACGCCACGATGTCCGCCGTCCTGATGATCCCGGTCGCCGTGATCGACCTGCTGGTCAGCGGCCGGCACCCGGAATGGTCGTGGCTGCTCGCGCTCGGCGTGAGCGGGCTGCTGCACCTCGGCTACTTCCTGCTGCTGCAGCGCGGCTACGCGCACGGTGACATGTCCGTGGTGTATCCGCTGGCCAGGGGCACCGGGCCGCTGCTGTCCGTGCTGTTCGCCGTGCTCGTACTCGGGGAGCGGCCGGGCGTGATCCCGCTGGTCGGGGCCGGGGTCGTCGTGGCGGGCGTGTTCGTCATCGGCGGGGGCGGCGGGGCACGGGGTACCGGCGCGCGCGGGATCGGCCTGTTCTACGGGGTCGTGACAGGGATCACCATCGCGGCCTACACGCTGTGGGACGCCAACGCGGTGACCACCTTGCGGGTCCCGCCGCTGGTGCAGCTCGCCGGTGGCGTGGTGGTCCAGGCGATCGCACTGGCGCCGATCGCACTGGCGAAGCGGGCCGAGCCGGCCCGGCTCTGGCGGGACCACCGCGGCGATGCGGCCGTGGTGGCGGTGCTGTCGCCGCTGGCGTACGCGCTGGTCCTGTACGCCCTGACCATCGCGCCGGTGGCCCTGGTGGCGCCCGCGCGCGAGCTGTCCATCGTGATCGGCGGGGTCATCGCGTGGCGCGTGCTGCACGAGCCGAGCCCGGCGCGCAGGCTCGCCGGAGCGGCCATCGTGCTGGCCGGAGTGTTCGCGCTCGCCGTGGGCTGACCGGTCGCACCGAGCACCCCGCTGGTCATGGGACCATTGAGGGGTCGTATCACCATCTGCGAGGAAGCCCGAGTGCCCAGTTTCGCTGACGCCACGTTCACGCCGCCGGAGCGCATCCGGAACTTCTGCATCATCGCGCACATCGACCACGGCAAGTCGACCCTGGCCGACCGCATGCTGCAGCTCACCGGCGTGGTCGAGGGACGGGCCATGCGGGCGCAGTACCTAGACCGGATGGACATCGAGCGCGAGCGCGGGATCACCATCAAGGCGCAGAACGTGCGGCTGCCGTGGGTGGTGGAGGGCAACGAGTACGTGCTGCACCTGATCGACACGCCCGGCCACGTCGACTTCACCTACGAGGTGTCCCGGTCGCTGGCCGCGTGCGAGGGCGCGATCCTGCTGGTCGACGCGGCGCAGGGGATCGAGGCGCAGACCCTGGCCAACCTCTACCTGGCCATGGAGAACGACCTCACGATCATCCCGGTGCTGAACAAGATCGACCTGCCCGCGGCTGACCCGGACCGGTACGCGGGGGAGATCGCGCACATCATCGGCTGCTCGCCCGACGACGTGTTGCGCGTGTCCGCGAAGACGGGCAGCGGTGTCCTGGAGCTGCTCAACGAGGTCGTCCGGCAGGTCCCCGCGCCGATCGGCGACGACGACGCGCCCGCCCGCGCGCTGATCTTCGACTCCGTCTACGACACCTACCGCGGTGTCATCACCTACATCAGGGTGATCGACGGCAGGATCACGCCGCGCGAGCGGATCAGGATGATGTCCACCGGCACCATCCACGAACTGCTGGAAGTCGGCATCATCTCGCCGGACCCGAAGCCGAGTGTCGGGCTCGGCGTCGGTGAGGTCGGCTATCTGATCACCGGCGTGAAGGACGTCCGCCAGTCGAAGGTCGGCGACACGGTGACCAGCGAGCGCAAGGGCGCGACCAAAGCGCTCGGCGGCTACAAGGAGCCGAAGCCGATGGTCTACGCGGGCCTGTACCCGGTGGACGGCTCGGACTACCCGGTGCTGCGCGAGGCGCTGGACAAGCTGCAGCTCAACGACGCGGCCCTCGTCTACGAACCGGAGACGAGCGCGGCGCTCGGCTTCGGGTTCCGCTGCGGGTTCCTCGGTCTGCTGCACCTGGAGATCACCAGGGACCGGCTGGAGCGGGAGGCCGGGCTGGACCTGATCTCCACCGCGCCCAACGTGGTCTACCGCGTCGTCACCGACGAGGGCAGGGAAACCATCGTCACCAACCCGTCGGACTGGGTGGACGGCAAGATCGCCGAGGTCTACGAGCCGATGGTCAAGGTGACCGTGATCTCGCCGAGCGAGTTCGTCGGCGCCATCATGGAGCTGTGCCAGAGCAGGCGCGGTCAGCTCGGCGGCATGGACTACCTGTCCGACACCAGGGTCGAGCTGCGCTACACGATGCCGCTGGCGGAGATCATCTACGACTTCTTCGACGCGTTGAAGTCGCGGACCCGTGGCTACGCCTCGCTGGACTACGAGGAGATCGGCGAGCAGGCCGCGAACCTGGTGAAGGTCGACATCCTGTTGCAGGGCGAGCCGGTGGACGCGTTCAGTGCGATCGTGCACAGGGATGCCGCATACGCCTACGGCACCCGTCTCGCGTCGAAGCTGCGCGAGCTGATCCCCAGGCAGCAGTACGAGGTGCCGATCCAGGCCGCGGTCGGGTCACGGGTGATCGCGCGCGAGACCATTCGCGCGATGCGCAAGGACGTGCTCGCCAAGTGCTACGGCGGCGACATCACGCGCAAGCGCAAGCTGCTGGAGAAGCAGAAGGAAGGCAAGAAGCGGATGAAGATGGTGGGCAGGGTCGAGGTGCCGCAGGAGGCCTTCGTCGCCGCACTGTCCACTGAGGAGACATCGGACAAGTCCAAGTCCGGCCGCAAGTGAGGCCGGCTCGGCGTCGGCCGAGGTCGTACTCCGGGGTGTAGGTGTGGGTGCCGTCCTCGGCGCGGGTGATGGCGAGCCGGCCCGTGATGCCGTGTAGCCGGTCGGTACCGGAGCCGCCCACGACGGACACCGTCGTGCCCACGGCCGTGTCAGCGATGTGCATGACCACGAAGCCGGCCTCGTTGCCGTGCACGGTCCCGTTGATCCGCTCGACGCCGACGTAGGCCTTGCCCTGGTACTCGCCCGCGTCGTCCGGCACGCCGACGAACACCATGTCGGCCGTGCTGGTGCCCTCGATGTCGCCGTGGAACGTCTTGGCCGCGTGCACCTTGGCCAACTGGGTGCCCGGTTGCTCGTCGTAGACGTCCTGGTCCCAGATCTGGATCTCGAAACTGCCGCTCGCGATGGTCGTGTCGGCATCGTGCCAGCCTGCGCCGACGGTTGCCGCGTCGGAAATCGCCGCCCCGATGGAGGGAAGTTCACGTCTTTGCTGTCGATTTGGCGGATTCTGTCCGGCCGGTCTGCCGCACTTGGCGGGCGAAAAGGAAGGAGGTGGCCATGACCGAGACGACCGGTTCGTTCAGCCTCCCGCACAGGCGCCCGTTCACTGTGCACGACCTGGAGGCTGCGCCCGCTGACGGCAACCGGTACGAACTCGTCGATGGCATGGTTGTAGTGAGCCCGGCACCCGGCATCCGGCATCCTGCACCAAACCATCGCGTTCGAGCTGGGTGTGCGGCTGCGCGCGGCTTGTGAGCGCGGTATGCGCGTCGTGATGGCACCGTTCGCAGTGCAGCCGGACGAGCGGACCGAGTTGCAGCCGGACGTTTTGGTGACCCGCGACGAGGATCTCATGCCGAAGTACCTTCCGGTGGCACCACTGCTGGTGGTCGAGGTGCTGTCGCCGAGCAGCGTGATCACCGACTTCAACAACAAGAAGGCCGTGTATCAGCGGATGGGTGTGCCGAGTTACTGGGTGGTCGATCCGCGCACGACAACGCTGACCGTGTTCGAACTCGACAGCACCGGCTTCCGCTATGAACTGGCGGCGGAGGTCGTGGGGGACAAGGCATTCGAGGCCACGCAACCGTTTTCGGTGCGTGTGGTGCCTGCCGAACTGCTCGGTGGGCTGCCACCCGAGGTGTCCGGCTAGGCACGTTGCGGGGTCCGCCGGTCGCTGCCGGCGACGCTCAGCACCGCCCACGCGATGCCCGCCGCGATGACCGCGCCGATGGTGTTGTTGAGGAAGTCCTGCTTCTGGCAGATGCCCAGACCGGTCCAGGCCTGGGCCAGCTCGATGCCGCCCGAGACGACCGCGGCCGCGACCATCATGGCGATCGGGTGGCGGGTGGCCAGCGTGCCGAAGAACGCGAACGGCATCAGCATCAGGAAGTTCAGTACCTCCAGACCGCCGTGCAGGGAGAACGGGTCGCGCAGGCACAGCGCGACCGGATTGGTGTTCGGATCGGGCAGGTGACCGCCCGACCGGACCAGTGTCACGGCCACCGCGAGGGCCAGGCCGGCCGCGGCCACGGCGGCAGGCACGCGACGCCAGCCGAGAGCGCCCGCCAGCAGCCACACGACGCCACCGAGCAGCACGCTGCACAGCAGGAACGCGGCCAGCACGCCGGGCTGTCCCATGATCGTCTTCGTCAGATCGATCTCAGGATCGACACGGTTGAGCATCGTGAACATAACCGTGGGACGCATCAGCGGCCGTCAGGTTGGTCCGGACCGATCCACCGTGCCAAGTGGTAACTGCCAAATTGGTCCAGACCTTGACGTGGAAACTGGTCTAGTCCACCTTGGTTTGTGACACAAGTCTCGCCGCGGCGGCGGTCGACCGCCGTCCGTGTGCGGGTTGGCACAGACCGCTGGAGGTGGTCGTAGTGCGACACAGTCGGTTCCATCGATGGTTGGCCGGCGTGACGCTGGCCGTCGTGACGTGCGTCGGAGGCGCGTTACTGGCGACCACGAACGCCGCCGCGGCCACGAATCTGATGGTCAACGGGGACTTCGAGGCGGGCAGCACCGGCGGCTGGTCCTGTCCGGCGGGCGCGAGCGTGGTGACCACCCCGGTGCACGGCGGCACCCACGCCCTCCAACTCTCGCCCACCAGCAGCGACGACGCCCAGTGCACGCAGACCGTCGCGGTACAGCCCAACTCCGCCTACACGTTGTCCGACTGGGTGCAGGGCAGCTTCCTCTTCGTCGGTGACACCGGCACGGGCACCACCGACACGAGCACCTTCACGCAGGGCTCGGCCGCGTTCAGTCAGCTGTCCGTGACCTTCACCACGGGCGCGAACACCACCAGCGTGACGATCTTCGTGCACGGCTGGTTCGCGCAGCCGGTCGGCTTCGTCGACGACGTCACGCTCACCGGCCCCGCCGGTGCGGGCGTGCCGCCGCCCGCGGTGCCCTCGGCGCCTGCCGGGCTGCACGCCACTGGCACGACGTCGTCCAGCGTCTCGCTCGCCTGGACGGCCGTGTCCGGTGCGACGAGCTACAACGTCTACCGCAACGGCACCAAGGTCGGATCGGCCACCGCCACCTCGTTCACCGACAGCGGCCTGGCAGCCTCCACCGCGTTCTCCTACGCCGTGACGGCCGTCAACGCATCGGGTGAGTCGGCGAAATCGGCGGCGGTGTCGGCGACCACTGGGGCCGGCACGACGACACCACCGCCGACGGGCGGGGGCGGCGCGAGCGGCTTGCCCGCGCACATCCTGACCGGTTACTGGCAGGACTTCGTCAACGGCGCGACGGTGCTGCGGTTGTCCGCCGTGCCGACGACGTACAACCTGGTCGCCGTCGCGTTCGCCAACGCCGACGCGACGAGGCCCGGTGCGGTGACGTACTCCGTCGATTCCGGCCTGTCCTCGGCGCTGGGTGGCTACACCGACGCCGACTTCACCGCCGACATCGCGACCCTGCACGCGCGCGGCCAGAAGGTGATCATCTCGGTCGGCGGCCAGAACGGCACTATCAGCGTCAGCGACTCGGCGTCGGCGACGAACTTCGCCACCAGCGTGAACTCGCTGATCAGCAAGTTCGGCTTCGACGGTGTGGACATCGACCTGGAGAACGGCGTCAACCCGACGTTCATGGCGCAGGCACTGCAGTCCGTCGCTGCGGCCCACCCCGGCGCGATCATCACACTGGCACCGCAGACCATCGACATGCAGTCCACCGGGATGGCCTACTTCCAGCTGGCACTGGCCATCAAGACGATCCTGACCATCGTCAACATGCAGTACTACAACTCGGGCACCATGAACGGCTGCGACGGCAACGTCTACGCCGAGGGCACCGAGAACTTCCTGACGGCACTTGCCTGCATCCAGTTGCAGGGCGGCCTGAGCCCGAGCCAGATCGGGCTGGGGCTACCGGCGTCGGCCAGCGCCGCGGGCGGTGGACTCGTGTCGCCCGCGACCGTGAACAGCGCGCTGGACTGCCTGGACATGGGTACCAACTGCGGGACGTTCGTGCCGAGCACGACGGCACCGGGCCTGCGTGGCGCGATGACGTGGTCGATCAACTGGGACGCGTCGAACGGGTTCTCCTTCGCCAACACGGTGCACGCGCACCTCGCGTCGCTGCACTGAACCCGCCATCGACTGGGCCGGTCACCCGTGGGGTGGCCGGCTCAGTCGAACTGGACGGACCGCTTCGCCAGGCCGTGCCAGAAGCCGTCGATCACGGTGTGCTGGCCGGTCAGGCTGTCGTCGGCGGCACCGAGCGCGACGAACATCGGAGCGAAGTGCTCGGTCCTCGGGTGCGCGAGCCGGCCCGCGGGGGACGCGTGCTCGAAGTCCAGCAGCGCGTCCAGGTCGTGCGCGGCGAGCGCCTCGCGGCCCCACTCGTCGAAGTCGCTGGACCAGGTCGGCGTGGTCGGGCTGCCCATCGCGTGCAGGTTGTGGGTGAAGAAGCCGCTGCCGATGATCAGCACGCCTTCGTCGCGCAGCGGGGCCAGCTTGCGGCCGATCTCCAGCAGCGCCTTGGGGTCCAGCGTCGGCATCGAGATCTGCAGGACCGGCACGTCCGCGTCCGGGTACATCTCCACCAGCGGCACGTAGGCGCCGTGGTCGAGGCCGCGGTCGGGCACGTCGGTGACGGGCGTCGCCGGGCCGGACAGCAGTTTGCGCACCGACTCGGCGAGCGCGGGAGCGCCCGGCGCGGGGTACGTCACCTGGTAGTAGTGCTCCGGGAAGCCCCAGAAGTCGTAGGTCAGCGGCACGGTGGTGGTCGCGCCCATGGCCAGCGGCGCCTCTTCCCAGTGCGCCGACACGACCAGGATCGACGTCGGTTTCGGCAGGTCACCGGACCAGTCGGCCAGCTGGCGGGTCCATAGACCGTCGTCGGCCAGGGGCGGCGCGCCGTGGCTGAGGTAGATGGCCGGCATCCGATCGGGCATGGCGCGCCTCCAAGTTGTTGAACTCTCAACATACTACTGGGTGGCATGCTTCAGTACCGGGCTGAGCGTCACCCGGAAGAGCGAAAAGTGCAACGAATCGGCCCGGTTCGGGGTCAGAGCTGCCAACACAATGGCGTTCGGTCAGGGAGCGGCGTCCAGGTGCGCCGGCTGCAAGGCGGAGGAGGTCCCGGTACCGCTGTTGTACCGGGGCCGACGACAACGCCGCAGCTGGCGTGGCTGGACGCCGCGAGCCGAACAGTTATTGTGTTAACAGCTCCTAGCCATAACGGCGGTGTGTGGCTGGCAGGGGAGGGCGCCGACCATGGTCCACTGTGGTTTCGGCCGGAGCGGGGGTTACTTCGCGAGGACGATCTTCCCGGCCGTCTCGCCGTCCTGCATCTGCCGCAGGCCCTGCTCGGCCTGGTCGAAGGGCAGCCGCGCGCCGATCGTCGGGCGGATGCCTGCCAGGTCGCAGAACCGCAGCAGGTCGCCCAGCTCCTCCCGGGTGCCCATCGTCGAGCCGACCACCCGCAACTGCAGGAAGAACAGCCGCTGCAGTTCGGCGGCGGTCGCGTCGCCGCTGGTGGCACCGGAGATGACCACGATGCCGCCCGGCTTGAGCGACTTCATGGTGTGCGACCAGGTGGCCTTGCCGACGGTCTCGAACACGCCGTCGACGCGCTCGGGCAGCCGGGCACCGGACTCGAACGTCGCGTCGGCGCCCAGCCCGGCCGCCAGCGCGCGCTTGGCCTCGGTCCTGCCGGTCGCCCAGACCCGCAGGCCCGCGGCCTTGCCCAGCGCGATCAGCGCCGTGGCCACGCCACCGGACGCGCCCTGCACGAGCATGGTCTGGCCGGGCCGCAGACCCGACTTCACGAACAGCATCCGGTAGGCCGTGAGCCACGCGGTGCCCATGCAGGCCGCCTCGGCGAAGGACAGGCCTGCCGGCTTCGGCAGCACGTTGCGCTCCGGCACGATCACGTAGTCGGCGAACGTGCCCTGGTGCAGCTCGGTGAGCAGGGTGCGCTTCGGGTCCAGCGTCTCGTCGCCGGTCCAGCCCGCGCTGGCGATCACCGAGTGGATGACCACCTCCGAGCCGTCGTCCAGCACGCCCGCCCCGTCGCAGCCCAGGATCATCGGGAACTGCTCCGGCTTGATGCCGACACCGCGCAACGTCCACAGGTCGTGCATGTTGAGGCTGGCGGCCCGGACACCCACCTTCACCCAACCGGGTGGTGGTGTCGGCTCGTCCCGTTCCCCGACGGTGAGGGCGGCCAACGGATCGTCACGGTGCGGCTGCGCTGCATACACGGCGAACATGCTGTGAACCTACCCAGTGGTCGTCGGTAACTCCGGTGACCCTCCTCACCTGAGCGGACCCGGGCTGCCGGAGCACGCCGCGGGCGTATCGTCAGCACGTGTTCCTGTGGCTGGCGAACTGGTGGGACGGCGTCGATCTGTGGCTGTCCCAGCTGGCTTTTCCGTTCCAGTTCGCCATCGTGATCGTGGTGCTCGCGCCGGTGTGCTTCGGTGTCGCGCTGCTGGTCGACCGGGTCGTGGACCTCGTCAGGGCCCACCTGCCGCACCGGGCGGACGAGCACGCGGTCGCCGGGGAACCTGTCTCCGCGACGGCCGGGCGCGGGCCCGAATCCAGCGGTTCGTAGGCTGACCGGGTGGGTTCCGGCAGGCGTATCACCGTCGCGCTGGTCGCTCTGGTGCTACTGGCCGTCATCGGCTGGGTGGTCACCGACGCGACCGGCCACAGCACGAAGCACGGCAACTCCGGTCAACCGGCCGGGGTCACGGCGCCGGTCAGTCCGTCGGCACCCAAGCCGGCTTCCGTTTCTGGGTGAACGACAGGATGCCTTCCTGACCCTCGGCGCTCGCGAAGAACCCCGCCGACAGCTCCAGCATGCCGGCGAAGGCGGCACCCAACTCGGCCGGCTTCGGCTCACGCAGCATCGCCTTGGTCGCCGCGAGCGCTTGCGGACCGCCCAGGGCCAGCATCCCGGTGTAGCGGTCGACCTCGGCGGCCAGCGCGTCGGCGGGCACGCTCGAGTTGAGCAGCCCGATGGTCACGGCCCTGGCCGCGTCGAAGGTCTCGCCGGTGAGGAACAGCTCGTGCGCGGCCCTGGGCAGCAGCCGGGGAAGCACAGTGACCGAGATCACGGCGGGCACCACGCCGATCCGCACCTCGCTGAAGGCGAACGTCGCCGTGTCCGCGGCCACCGCGATGTCGCAGGCCGCGACGATGCCCACGCCGCCCGCCCTGGCCGGTCCGGCGAGCTTCGCGACGACCGGTTTCGGACTGGTCCAGATGCGTTCGAGGATCGCGGGGAACTCGTTGACGCCCTGGTTCGCCGGGTCGGCGCCGCCCGCTTCCTTGAGGTCCATGCCCGCGCAGAACACCGGACCGGTGTGGTCCAGCACGATCACGCGGACGTCGGGATCGGCGAGCGCGGTCGCCAGTTGGGCTGCCAGTTCGTGCCGCAGCCGGGCGGAGAGCGCGTTGCGGTTGCGCGGTGAGTCCAGCGTGATCGTGGCGGTGCCCCGGGTTACGCCGTAGTGCACCAGTTCGTCTGCCATCCGTCCTCCTCCTGCTCGCTGCGAGCACAACCTACCGGCTCGGCAAGCAGGCGCAGCACCGCTCGGGCGGTGGCGTCGTTGTAGCGGAACGCGGGGGCGTTGGTCCTGGGGCGCGCGAACGCGGCCGCGGTGCGCACGGTGGTGAACGGCCCGAGCGCGAACCGGCGACGGTGTGGTCCGCGTACGGGGTCGATCAGTCGACCGTCCACTTCGGATGCCTTGATCAGTCCGGTACCGCGATGGTCGGCGAGGGTCTCCTCGGCGCCCGCCCTGCGTTCCCGCAGGAACCGCAGCAACCCGTTCGCCGTGTGCTCGACGGTGGCCTTGGGCAACCGGGCATCGACGAGTGCCCTGGCCGTCACCGTGTCGTCGACGCTCGCGCTGCCCGCGACGAACACGCCGCGCTGCTCGTCCTCGGTGACCCACATGTCGGCCCCGAGGAACCGGATCAGCCCGGCCCGGGACAGGGCCAGCAGTTGCTCCAGCCGCTCACCGGGCGGGCCGCTCGCGAAGTAGCTGAAGAACCCGGTCCACCAGCCTTCCAGTTGCTCGACGCGGGACTGCGGATCGAGCTTGCCGGACGCGACCACCCTGGGCAGCTGTCCGTAACCGAGCAGCAGTGCCAGGAACGCGCCGAGGTCCGCGCTGTAGGCGGGATCGGTTCGGCGGGCCAGGTCGGCCTCGATGTACCCGCGCAGATGGTCCTGCAGTTGCTCGGCGTCGTCGAACCGCATGCCACGCAACGGATGGTCCAGCGCGCGCGTGTCCCACCGATCGGCCGCATCGGGTACGGCGGCCGCGACGAGTGCGCGCAGTTGCGCCGAGTCCCAGACGAGATCGGGGTAGCGGGCCGCGAAGTCCTGCCAGGGCAACGTGAACCGGTCCGGGTGCTGGTGGGCCAGCTCGTGGTAGTAGGCCCAGCCGACGTCCTTGGCCAGCAGCGGCCACAGGTCCCGCGCGAAGTTCAACTCGTCGCGGGTGGCCAGCAGCTCGTCCACGACCTCGGGCGAGAAGAACCGCGGCACCGGCGGAGGACCGCCTGCGAACCCGTAGCCGATCTTCGCGTGGTACGGCACGCCACGCCGGGAACCCACGTACAGCACGGGTTCCCGCCCGGACGGGAGGTAGGTGAGCGTGCCGTCGGACTCGGTGCGGTACGTGCCGCCCCGTCCCTCGGTGAGCAACACCATGAGGTCCACGAACGCCAGACCCAGTCCACGCACCAGCACCGGTTCACCGGCGGGCACAGCGCTCAGGTCGACGTCGGCGGTGTAGGCCGGCGGCAGGTAGTACAACCCGTGCCGCCGCGCGAACTGGGCCAGTTCCCTTGCCGGGCCGTAGTTCTCCGCGTCCAGGTGACCGATGGCGAACACGACCGCGTCGGCGGTCAGGGCGCCACCGGCCTCGGTCAGCCACACCTGCTGCGGCCCGTCGTCGGCTCCGGTGACCTGAGTCACGGTGTCGGTGTGCACGACGACCCGCACGGTCGGCGGCAGGTTCTCCCGCACGTACTCGTAGAACCACGAGAGGTAGCCACTCGCGAACTGCCTGCTGGCGAACGTGCGGCCGGTCACCGCGGTGGTCTCGGCGTCGCCGGACTTCGCGGCCCACTCGGACAGCGACGGACCGGGTGCGATCGGGCCCTCACAGATCACGCTGTCGTCGGTGAACATCGTGACGTCCTGGGCCATCGAGTTCATCCACAGCAGCGGCGACTGATCCTGTCGCCACACGCGCCCCGCGCCGACCGGGTACGGGTCGATGAGGTGGACCTCGACGGGCCGGTCGGGCAGCAACTCGGCAACGCTGGCGGACAGGCGTTCGAGAAAGCCGACGCCGCGCGGGCCCGCGCCGACCACCGCGATCACCGCGTCACCGCAGGCTGCCGATTGGTCACTTCGCAGGCTAACCTCGCGTGCCCGACCCGCGTCAAGGCGTGCCGAACTGTGGGACGCTCAGCGCGCTCCCGGCCATGGCCCCGGCGGGACGGGCGACAAGTCCTGCTCACCCTCGTTCTTGCGGTACGCCCGCATGCCCCTGGCCTGGTAGTTGGCCAGCGCGTGCTCGCTGTCCAGCGTGCAGGTGTGCACCCACACGCGGTCCACCGGCGGCAGGCCGGGCCATCGCCGGTTGAGCGACCACGCGTGTGCGATGCCGGTGCTGAGCAGGTGACCGCCCAGGCCGCGGCCGATGAACCGGGGCAGTAACCCGAAGTAGGCGATCTCCACCTGGGTGGCCTGCGGGCCGGGCTGGGCGTCCAGCTCGACGAATCCGGCGGGTGTGCCGTTCGACCACAGCACCCACGTCTCCGCACCGGGCCGGGACAGCCACTCCGTCCACTCGGCGAGTGTCCACGGCAGCCGTTCGATCCAGTACCAGTCACCGCCCACGGCGGTGTAGAGGAATCGGCAGAACTCCGGTGACACCTCGGCCACCCGCACGATCTCGCCCGGCTCAGCCGGTCTGGCCGCCCGGATGAGGTCCGTCGGCGCCGTCTGCTCGAGATAGGTCGTCGTGACGAGCATGCCCGACAGTCAACCTCATGCCTCGCCGGCGCGCTGGTGCCACTCGTCGGCCAGCAGCCCCAGCACGATCTCGTCGGCGAACGCACCCATCACCCAGGCGGCGTCCCTGACCAGGCCCTCTCGGGTGAAGCCGGCCCGTTCGGCGGCCTTGAGCATGGCGTAGTTGTCGGCCAGCGTCTCGATCTGCAGGCGATGCAGGCCCAGCACGGTGAAGCCGTAGTGACACTGCACCCGCACGATGTCGGTGCCCAGCCCCTTGCCGCGGAACGCCGGCCGCAACGCAAGACCGATGTGGGCACTGCGATTGTGCGCGTCGATCTCCCACAGCGACGACTCCCCGGCCAGCTCACCGGAAGCCAGTTCCACCACGGAGAACGGTGCGGCCACCGCGCTGGACTCCCAGTGGCTGACCGAAGCCTTGGAGCCGGGCGAGAGCGGCCGCCATGGCCGCCTGCTGCCCCGCGCGTCGTTGACCACGTCGTCGTGCAGCTCGGTGTCCAGGAGAGCGATGTCGCTCTCGAACCGCGCACGCAACAACACAAGCTCACCCTGCAGACTCATGCCTGGCCTTCCCGTCGTCGGCCAGCAGGCCGAGGGTGATCTCGTCGACGAATCCACCGAGTGCCCAGACGCACTGCCGGATGCGGGTCTCGCGCGTGAAGCCGGCGCGTTCGGCTGCCGTGAGCATGGCATGGTTGTCGGCCAGCGTGTCGATCTGCAGGCGATGCAGGCCCAGCACGGTGAAGCCGTAGTAGCAGAGCACGCGCACGATGTCCCTGCCCAGACCCTTGCCGCGAAACGTCGGCCGGAGCCCGAGCCCGAGGTGCGCCGACCGGTTGTGCCCGTCGATGCCCCACAGTCCCGCGGTGCCGGCGAGCGTGTCGGAGGCCAGCTCGACCACGGAGAACGACGCCTGTTCCGCGTTCGGTTCGCGGATCCGGTACGACGAATGCTCGGAGCCCGACAGGACTGGCCGCCACGGCCGCCTGCTGCCGCGCGCCTCGGTGCCGACGTCGTCGTGCAGCTCTAAGTCCAGGATCGCCGTGTCAGCCTCGTGCCGGGCGCGCAGCCGCACCAGCTCACCGGTCAGGCTCATGCGGATGCCCACTCGGTCGTGAGCAGGCCCAGGACGACCAGGTCGAGGAACTCGCCCATCACCCAGCCTCCGTCGCGCAGCACGCCCTCCCGCCGGAAACCGGCCCGTTCGGCCGCCTTGAGCATCGGGTGGTTGTCGACCAATGTCTCGACCTGTAGCCGGTGCAGGCCGAGCACCGTGAAGCCGTAGTGGCAGAGCACGCGCACGATGTCGGTGGCCAGGCCCTTGCCGCGAAACGCGGGCCGCAGCGCCATGCCGAGACTGGCCAACCTGCCGTGCGGGTCGATGTCGCCGAGTACAGCGGCCCCGGCGAGCGTGCCGCTGGCCAGCTCCACCACGGAGAACGGCGCGAAACTGTCGTTCGGCTCGACGATCCGGTACCGCGACCCCTGCGCGCCGGGCACCATCGGCCGCCACGGGGACCTGTCCGAACGGGACGTGTGCAGCACGTCGCCGTTCAGTTCCTCGTCCAGGATCGGGACGTCTGCCTCGTGCCGGGCGCGCAGCCCCACGAGTTCCCCTCGCAGCATGCGGCTCTTTCTAGTCTAGGAAGCGCGGCGAGCGGAACCGAATTGTGCGGCTTCGTACCGGCCGAGCACCACATCGGCGACCTGCGGATCGGCGCCCAGCGGGGCGGCGACCAGCGTGTCCGGGTCGGTCGCCAGGGCCTGTCCCGCTATCCGATCGGGGAGCAGTCCGGGTGCCAGGAACCACGATCCGACGGCGATCCGGCGGGCACCGCCGGCGCGCAGCCGGGCGATCGCGGCGGGCACGTCGGGGGTGGTGGCCGCGGCGAAGGCGGCGGTCAGCGACCACCGCGTGCGGTGCGCCCAGCCGGCCGCCACCCGGCGCACGGCCGCGTTGGCCGGCTCGTGCGACGAGCCGGCACCGACCAGCACGACACCCAGCTCCGGGTCGCGCGGATCGGCACCCGCGGCCAGCAGCCGGTCGTACGCGGCCCGCTCCAGGCGGGCGTCCGGGCCGAGCACGTCGGCCACCCGCACCCGCAGCCGTGGCTGCCGGGCCGCGGCCTTCGCGACCGCGCCCGGAATGTCCACCCTGGCGTGATAGGCGCTGCCCAGCAGCAGCGGCACGACGACGGCCTCGCCCTCGACGGCGGCCAGCACATCGGGCAGCCGGGGTGCGGACAGGTCCAGGAACGCGGCCCGCACGTCCACGTCCGGGGCGGCCGCGCGCACCACGCCGAGCAGTTCGTGCACGGTGGCAGCGGACCTCGGGTCCCGGCTGCCGTGCGCGACGGCGATCAGCGGGGGCCCGGCCATCACACAGCTCCGGTCAGCCCACGGGAGTGCAGCACCCAGCGCTCCAGCGGCCGGAACACGATCAGGTCGACACCGATGCCGACGAACAGGATCAGGATGATCGCGGCCATCACGGTCGGCATGTCCGACAGCGACCGGCCGTTCTCCAGGTACTGGCCGAGGCCCTGACCCAGCTGCGGCGAGTTCGCGATCAGCTCGGCGGCCATCAGCGACCGCCACGAGAACGCCCAGCCCTGCTTGAGACCGGCCAGGTAGCCGGGCAGCGCGGCGGGCAGGATGATGTGCCGCGCCCCGGCGAACCGGCCCGCGCCGAGCACCTTGCCGACCCTGGGCAGGATCGGCGGGATCTGGTCGATGCCGGACACCAGCCCGTTCGCGATCGACGGGACCGAGCCCAGCAGCACCACGAAGTAGATCGCGCCCGGCGTGATGCCGAACCACAGGATCGCGGCGGGCACCCAGGCCACCGACGGCAGGCTCTGCAGACCGGACAGCAGCGGCCCGATCGCGGCCCGCACCAGCCGCACCTTCGCGAGCAGCAGGCCCAGCGGGGTCGCGATGACGACGCCGATGAGGAAGCCGAACACGGCCCGGTGCACCGACACCCAGAGCTGGCCGAACACGTCACCGGACGTGATGTCGCTCCACAGTTCGGCACCGACGGACTTGGGCGCGGGCAACTGGTACTCCGGCCAGAACGCGGCCGCCCAGAGGAGCTGCCAGACCACGATCACCAGGACGATCGCCAGAATCGGAGGCAGCACGCTACGGGTGAACCTGCGCAGCCGGTCCCGGCCGGTCGTCGTCTGCGGTGGCAGCTCCAGCGCGTCCAGGCCCGCCTCGATCGCGCTGTAGTCGGCCACCGCCACAGCAGAGCCGCCGTCGATGTCGACGGCGGCCGACTCCTGGGGCGGGGTCTCTGCCTCAGGCGGCATGGCTGCTGATCACCTCACGGAGCCTGTCGTTGATCTGGTCCACGGTGGCCGCCTCGGCCGCCGAGGACCTGTCGGTCACGTCCCACTCCTGCACGACGCGGCCGGGCCGCGACGACAGCAGCACGACCCGCTGGCCCAGCCGTACCGCTTCGCGCACGTCGTGGGTCACGAACAGCACCGCGGTCTTGGTGGCCGCCCAGATGCGCAGCAGCTCGGCCTGCAGCACGTCCCGGGTGATGGCGTCCAGCGCGGAGAACGGCTCGTCCATCAGCATCAGGGCGGGCAGCTCGGCCGCGTCGTCGGTCGCCGTGCACGCCAGCGCCCTGGCGAGCGCGACGCGCTGCCGCATGCCGCCGGACAGCTCGTGCGGCCGCTTGTCGCCGACCCCGGTCAGCCGCACCAGCTCCAGCAGTTCCTGCGTGCGCTCCCGCCGGACCTGCCGCGACGCGCCGGCCAGCCGCAGGGCCAGCTCGACGTTGCGAGTCGCGGTCAGCCACGGCATCAGCGCGGCCTCCTGGAACATCACCGCGGGCCGGCTGGTGTTGCGCACGACCTCGCCCGACGACGGCGAGTCCAGCCCGGCCACCAGGTTGAGCAGGGTCGTCTTGCCGCAGCCGGACGCGCCGATCAGGCACACGAACTCGCCAGGCGCGACCCGCAGGTCCACGCCGGCCAGCGCCGGGACGGTCCGGGTGCCCTTGCCGAACACCTTGTGCACTCCCGTGAGCCGCACGGCGGGCTCGACGATCGCCCTGGCCGCTTGGTGCTCGAGTGTCGCGGTCATGTCCTCGCCTTTCCGGGTCGGGCTGTTGATGGTCACGCCGGCGGTGCTGGTCGGATCAGTTGCCGCCGAGGGTGCCCGCGTCGACCGCGGGCTTGCCCGCCGCCTTGAGCACGTTGTTCAGTGCGGTCAGGTCGGCGAAGCCGGTCAGGCCGGGCTGGGTCTTGGCGATCCCGGCGATGACCTGGTCCTTGGTCAGCTCGGGGAAGTCCGAGGCCAGCGGGTCGACGGTCAGCTTGATCTTGCCGAACGCCCGGTCGAGCACCGGCTGCGCGAGCGGCTTGCCGGTCAGTTGCTTGAGCTCGTCGTTGACCGCGGTCTCGCCGCCCGCCTGGTTGGACTGCGCGTAGTCGATGGCGTCCAGCTCACCCTTGATCAGCGCCTGCACGGTCGCCGGGTGCTGCTCCAGGAACTGGGTGCGCACGATGAGCACGGTGCTCGGGAACTGACCGTCGGGCCACAGGCTCGACTCGTCGACGAGAACCTTCGCGCCACCGCTCAACACGAGTTCCGATGAATAAGGCTCGGGCAGCCAGCCGCCCTGGATGTCGTTCTTCTGGAACTCACCCAATACCTCGGAGTTCGACAGATTTGTCACCGTAACTTTTCCGGTGAGATTGTTCCGGGACAGATACGTCTTGAGTGACACATCCTGGGTATTACCGAGCTGCGGGTCCGCAATCGTCTTGCCGACCAGATCCTGCTTGCTCGTGATCGTGGGCTTCACGACGAGTTGCACGCCACCGGAGGTGGCACCGGCGACCAGCCGCACGGCGGCACCGTCGGACTTGGAGAAGGCGTTGATGGCCGGGCCGGAGCCGATGAACGCGGCGTCCAGCGAACCGCCCAGCAGGGCGCTGACCTCGTCCGGACCCGCGTTGAAGGTCTGCGTGGTCAGCTTCGTCTTGCCCAGTTCCTTGGTGAAGTAGCCCTTGTCCACCGCGATCAGCGCTGCCGCGTGCGTGACGTTGGGGAAGTAGCCCAGCCGCAGCTCGGTGGCCGGGCTCGTGTTGGCCGCCGAGGAGGGCGCCGCGCCGGCGGTCGACGAGTCACCACCTGCCCGTGAGCAGGCCGACAGCGTCAGAACCGCTGCCACCAGGGGGATGCCGACTGCGGCGAGCGAGCGGCGCCGGTTGAAGTTCATCGGGGGGTGAGCCTCTCGGAATCAGGAGCGCGTGGCTTCAGGGACCGGGGGACACCAGATCCTGGGCGGGTTCGGCGGAGCTCTCGCCGTCCAGTACTGGCATCGGGGCACCAACCAGGCCTGCGGCGAGCGTGCTGCCGTCTGCGGGGTCGATGACCAGGAACGAACCGGTGCGGCGGCTGGCCTTGTAGTCGTCGGCAGGCAGTGGTTGTGACGTACGCAACGCGACCCGTCCGATTTCATTCAATGCCAGAGTTCCAGGTTCATCGACTGTAGACAGCTTTTGCTCGTCGAACCGAGAGTCTATCGAAGTGACCATTCCTTGGACAGTACGAGTGCCGTGCTTGACAAGAACGCGGGCACCCGGTCGCAATGGTTTGTCCGACAACCAGCAGAGTGTCGCGTCCAATTCATCGGTGACAATGGGCGGGTCGTCCGCGGTCACGATCACGTCACCGCGACCGATGTCCAAATCGTCCGCCAACAGCAATGTGACCGAACGGCCCGCACCCGCCTGATCGAGTGCGCCGTCCATGGTGTCGATCTTCGCGATCGTGGTCCGCTGGCCGCCGGGCAGCACGAGCACCTCGTCGCCGACGGACGCCGTGCCCGCGGCGATCTGGCCCGCGTAGCCGCGGTAGTCCGGGTACTCGGGCGTGCGGGGGCGGATCACGTACTGCACCGGGAAGCGCAGCGGCGCGTCGTGCGGGTCCGGCTCGACCGGCACGGTCTCCAGGTGCTCGAGCAGCGTCGGCCCGGAGTACCAGGGCGTGCGGCTGGACGGCTCCACGACGTTGTCGCCTGCCAGCGCGGACACCGGGATGGCCAGCAGGTCGCTCTCCGCGTAGCCCAGCGCGCCGGCGTGCGCCATGAACTCCTTCGCGATCAACGCGAAGGTGGACTCCTCGTAGTCGATCAGGTCGATCTTGTTCACGGCCAGCACCAACCGCGGCACGCCCAGCAGCGCGAGTACGGCAGCGTGCCGCCGGGTCTGCTCGACGACGCCCTTGCGCGCGTCCACCAGCAGCACGGCCAACTGCGCCGTCGACGCACCGGTCACGGTGTTGCGCGTGTACTGCACGTGCCCCGGGGTGTCCGCGAGCACGAAGGACCGCTTGGGCGTCGCGAAGTACCGGTACGCCACGTCGATGGTGATGCCCTGCTCGCGTTCCGAGCGCAGGCCGTCCACCAGCAGCGACAGGTCCGGCGTCGTCAGGCCCTTGTCCGCGCTGGCCCGGTGCACCGCGTCCAGCTGATCGGCCAGCACCGACTTGGTGTCGTAGAGCAGCCTGCCCACGAGCGTGGACTTGCCGTCGTCGACGCTGCCCGCCGTGGCCAGCCGCAGCAGGTCGTGATGTGCGGTGCCGAACAGATTCGTGATGCCGTCGTTCGACTCCGCGACCAGATCCTGGGTGGCCATCAGAAGTACCCCTCCCGCTTGCGGTCCTCCATCGCGGCCTCGGACAGCCGGTCGTCCGCTCTGGTCGCGCCACGCTCGGTCAGGCGACTCGCGGAGACCTCCGCGATCACGTCGGCCACCGTCGAGGCGGCCGACTCCACGGCACCGGTGCACGAACCGTCGCCCACGGTGCGATAGCGCACGGTCAGTTCCTTGACGTCCTCGCCGCCGCGCGGGCCGCCCCACGGACCCTCGGTCAGCCACATGCCGTCCCGGCGGAACACCGAGCGGCGGTGCGCGTAGTAGATCGACGGCAGCTCGATGTGCTCGCGGTCGATGTAGCGCCACACGTCCAGTTCGGTCCAGTTGGACAGCGGGAAGACCCGCACGTGCTCGCCGGGCCGGTGCCTGCCGTTGTAGAGGTTCCACAACTCGGGGCGCTGCCGACGCGGGTCCCACTGCCCGAAACTGTTGCGCAGACTGAAGATTCGCTCTTTCGCGCGGGCGCGTTCCTCGTCCCTGCGGCCACCGCCGAACACCGCGTCGAACTTGTTCGCGGTGATCGTGTCCAGCAGCGGCACGGTCTGCAACGGGTTGCGGGTGCCGTCCGGCCGCTCGGTGAGCCTGCCGTCGTCGATCCACTCCTGCACGTGCGCCACGACCAGCCGCAGCCCGTACCGCGCGATCACGCGGTCGCGGAACTCGATGACCTCGCCGAAGTTGTGGCCGGTGTCCACGTGCAGCAAGGGGAACGGCACCGGTGCCGGCCAGAACGCCTTCACCGCCAGGTGCAGCAGCAGCGTCGAGTCCTTGCCGCCGGAGAAGAGGATCACCGGGCGGTCGAACTCACCGGCGACCTCCCGGAAGATATGGATGGCCTCGGACTCCAGCGCGGCGAGGTTGTCCACGCCGACCGGTTCGGCCGCCACCAGACCCGTTGGTCCCGATGGTGATGTCATCGACAGTCGCTCCAGCCCTCTCTGTACGACACCGGCCATTTCAGCCATGCAGGCCGCACTCGGTCTTCGATGTGCCCGCCCATCGGCCACTGCGGGGATCCTCACCGGGCAGCGGCTTGGCCGTGCACGGTGCGCACCCGATGGACAGGTAGCCCTCCGCCACCAGTGGGTTCTCCAGGACGCCGTGTTCGTCGACGTAGGCCCGGAACTCCTCGTCCGACCACGCGGCGATCGGGTTGATCTTGACGAGGCCGTTGCGGTCGTCCCAGCTGACGATAGGCGTGTTCGCCCTGGTCGGTGCGTCGACCCGCCGGACGCCGGTGACCCAGGCATCGTAGTTGCTCAGTGTCCGGCGCAACGGCACCACCTTGCGCAGGTGGCAGCAGCGGTCCGGCGCGGTGCGGTTGAGCAGGCCTAACTCGGCCTCCTGATCGGCCACCGACTGCTCGGCCGCCGCGTTGACGATCCGGATCCGCGGGTACACGGTCGCCACCGCGTCCCGGGTGCCGATGGTCTCGGCGAAGTGGTAGCCGGTCTGCAGGAACAGCACGTCGATGTCCGGCTTGGCCTGCACGGCCAGATCGACGAGCACGGCGTCCTGCATGTTCGACGCGACGATCCAGCTGTCGCCGAACGTGCGGGCGGTCCAGTCCAATACCTCGGCGGCGGTCGCGTTCGCGAACTCGCCCGACGCCGCCTCGGCGACGGCCTTCAGGTCCCTGGTCACCGTCACGACCTCACCACTCCCTCGAAAGACAGTCCGACGAGATGAACGCTGAACACCCGCCGGCAGGACAGGCACAACCAGGCACCGTGCGGCTCCTCCTGCGGGCGCAGATCCTCCTCGCCGCAGTAGGGGCAGCAGGCCACCGCGGCTCGCTCATTCATGAGAAATCCTTAACCGGCCCCATTATGAGAGTTCCTTATCCTCTGCCCGCGCCACCCACTGGGCGAACCGTTCACCGTCGTGTCGTCCGGTCACATAATTGCGCACCACACGTTCCACATAGTCCGGCAGGTCCACGCTGCTCACTTTGTGCCCGCGCAGTTTCTTGCCGAAACCCGCGTCCAGGCCCAGGCCACCGCCCAGATGCACCTGGAAGCCCTCCACCTGCTCACCGGCGGCGTTGGTGACGATCTGGCCCTTGAGGCCGATGTCCGCGGTCTGAATCCGGGCGCACGAATTCGGGCAACCGTTGACGTGCACGCTGACCGGATGCTCCAACTGGCTCTGCACGTCGCCGAGTCGCTGCTCCAGTTCGGTCACCAGGTCGGCGGCGCGCGCCTTCGTCTCCACGATGGCCAGCTTGCAGAACTCGATCCCGGTGCACGCCATCACACCGCGCCGCCACGGCGACGGCTCCACCGGCAGGCCCAGTCCGGCCAGTTCGGACTTCAGTCCGGGCAGGTCGTCCTCCGCCACGTCGAGCACGAGCAGTTTCTGTTGCGGGGTAAGGCGAACACGGTTGGAGCCTGCCCGCTCGGCGGCCTTCGCCACGGCGGCCAGCGTGCTGCCGGACACCCGGCCCGCGATCGGCGCCGCGCCCACGTAGTACTTCCCGTCGCGTTGCGGGTACACGCCGACGTGGTCCCGCGGACCGGCCGGCACCTCGGGTGCCGGACCGTCGATCAGCTTGCGCTTGAGGTACGTCGTCTCCAACATGTCCCGGAACTTCTCCGGACCCCAGTCGGCGACCAGGAACTTGATCCGCGCCCGGTGCCGCAACCGCCGGTAGCCGTAATCGCGGAACACGCTGATCACGCCCGCCCAGACCTCGGGCACCTCGGCCAATGGCACCCACGCGCCCAGTCGCTTGCCGATCATCGGATTGGTGGACAGACCGCCACCGACCCACAGATCGAACCCGGGTCCGTGTTCCGGATGCACCACACCGACGAACGCTACGTCGTGGATCTCGTGGGCGACGTCCTGCAGACCGGATACCGCCGTCTTGAATTTCCGTGGCAGATTGGAGAAGGCTCGGTCACCGATATAACGGCTCTTGATCTCCTCGATCGCCGAAGTACCGTCGATGACCTCGTCGGCGGCGACACCGGCGACCGGGGATCCGAGGATCACCCGGGGACTGTCGCCGCAGGCCTCCATCGTGGTCAGTCCGGCAGCCTCCAGCTTCGCCCAGATCGTCGGCACGTCCTCGATCCGGATCCAGTGGTACTGGATGTTCTGCCGGTCGGTGATGTCAGCGGTGTCCCGCGCGTAGGTCTGCGAGATCTCGCCGAGCACGGTCAGCTGCTCTGTGGTCAGCGCACCGCCGTCGACGCGCACCCGCAGCATGAAGTACTCGTCGTCCAGCTCCTCCGGCTCGAGCACGGCCGTCCGGCCGCCGTCGATCCCGGGCTTGCGCTGCGTGTAGAGGCCGTACCAGCGGAACCTGCCGCGCAGGTCGGCCGGGTCGATCGAGGCGAACCCGCCGGGGGCGTAGACGTTCACGATCCGGTCCCGCACGTTCAGCGGGTCGTCGTCCTTCTTGGACCGCTCGTTCGGATTGAGCGGTTCGCGGTAGCCCAGCGCCCACTGGCCCTCGCCGCGTCTGGCATGGGCACGCCGCGCGGTAACGCCGCTCGTCGGAGCTGGGGTGGTGGACGGCACGGTCTGCCTCCGGTGGTCGGGGCTCCGGGGCGGCAGGCCCGATCCCGTGTGCTCTCGGGACCCTTCGGCCGGCGCGCCCGGCGCCGGCTGGTAGAAACGCTCAGCGACGGGTCAGTACCCGCACCGGCACAACGCGCTGGAGACACGGCTGAAGTCCACGTGACGACGCGCCACGAGATGCACTTCGGTCGCAGACATGTTTTCAGCGTGCCATGCATCGTGACCAGGTTCCACCGCCATCCGGATGCTGGGACGAGGCTCACTCGCGGGAACAAACCCGGAGGTGGGCACACTGGACAGGTGCCCTCCGCGTTGCCCGCCGGTGATCCGGCTCCCTCCGACGGCGTCCTGCCCGTCGCCGCGCTCGACGGTCTCGGCGACCGCCCCTTCGGCCTCTACGTCCACGTGCCGTTCTGTGTGACCCGCTGCGGGTACTGCGACTTCAACACCTACACGGCGGGCGAGCTGGGCACGTCGGCGTCGCCCGAGTCGTGGCTGGCCGGCCTGCACCGCGAGCTGGACCTGGCCGCGCGGGTGCTCGGCACACCGCCCACCGTGGACACGGTGTTCGTCGGCGGTGGCACCCCGTCGCTGCTCGGCGCCGACGGCCTCGGCAACGTGCTGGGGGCGGTGCGTGCCACGTTCGGCCTGGCAGCCGACGCCGAGGTGACCACCGAGTCGAACCCCGAGTCCACGTCGCCGGAGTTCTTCGCGGGGCTACGGGCCGCCGGGTACACCCGGGTATCGCTGGGCATGCAGTCGGCGGTGCCGCACGTGCTGGCCACGCTGGACCGGCGACACACCCCGGGCCGGGCGGTGGCCGCGGCCCGCGAGGCCCGCGCGGCCGGGTTCGAGCACGTCAGCCTCGATCTGATCTACGGGACGCCGGGGGAGACCACCGACGACCTGCGGACCTCGCTGGCCGCCGCGCTCGGTGCCGGGGTCGACCACGTGTCGGCCTACTCGCTGATCGTGGAGGAGGGCACGGCGCTGGCCAGGCGGATCGACCGCGGCGAACTGCCCGCCCCGGACGACGACGTGCTCGCGGCGGACTACGAGCTCATCGACGACACCCTGACCGGGGCCGGTTTCGGCTGGTACGAGGTGTCCAACTGGGCCACGTCCACCGCGGCCAGGTGCAGGCACAACATGGGCTACTGGCTGGGTGCCGACTGGTGGGGAGCGGGCCCCGGCGCGCACAGCCACGTCGGCGGGGTGCGCTGGTGGAACGTGAAGCACCCGGCCCGCTACGCCTCGCTGCTGGCCGAGGGCACCTCGCCCGCCGCGGGCCGCGAAGTGCTCACCGACGCCGACCGGCTGATCGAGCGCGTGCTGCTGGAGCTGCGCCTGGTGGACGGGCTGCCGGTGGGCGTGCTGTCGGGTGCCGGTCCGGCCGAGGCCCTGGCCGCCGTGTCCGACGGCCTGCTGGACGGGCACGAGCTGGCCGCGGGGCGGTGCGTGCTGACCCGGCGGGGGCGCCTGCTGGCCGACGCGGTGGTGCGCAGGCTGACGTAACAGGCTGACGTAATCCCGGCTCGGCACGGCGTCTCACGTGGCCCTGTCGAGAAGTTCGCCGTTGCGCGAACATGACGGATTTGCGCTCGGCGTCGTGACTCGTCGGTTATCGTCAGAGAGGCGGTTTCCTGGTAGGAGGCTGGGGGCCGCCACCGCACTCTGGGGGGAGTTGAGGCCGGTGGTCGACTCGGCGTATTGGGCGCTGCGTCGTGACATCGTCTCCGGGCAGATCAAGCCGGGGGACAAACTCGTGGAGATGTCGCTCGCCGATCGGTACGGGGTGTCCCGCACACCGATCCGGGAGGCACTACGCCGATTGGAACAGGACGGCCTGGTGCAGCGCACCGGGCGTCGGTTACGGGTCCGGCTGCATCGGCCGGACGAGATCCTGGACATCTACGACGTGCGGATCGTGCTCGAGGAGGCCGCCGCACGGGCGGCCGCGTTGCGGCGCACATCACTGGAACTGAGCCTGCTGGCCCGCGCGTACGACACCATGCGCGGGATCCGGGAGGACGACACCGCGGCACAGGAACGCGCGAACTGGGCGTTCCACGAGCTCATCTGGGCCGCCAGCCACAGCGGGACGCTGGTCGACCTGCTGTCCCGGCTGCAGGCCAACCTGCGGCGTTACCCGGACGGCACGCTCACCCAGCCGGGCCGGTGGCGGCAGTCGCTCGTCGACCACGCCCGGCTGGTGTCCGCCATCCGCGAACACCGCACGACGGACGCGGCCGAGATCTCGTCCGCGCACCTCGGTGCCGCTCGTGAGCTGCAACTGAGGGCCTACACCGACCAGGGCAGTCTCGACATGGCCCGCTGACGGCACTCCGGACGGGTGCCTTCGGGCGCCCGTCCGGGGCACCGTCGAAAATCCCTCGACCCGCGACGCACCACGCCCGGCCGTCGGCTCCGTAAACTTGTTGTGATGAGGTGTCCGGAGACCGGAGGTGACACGTGAACGCGGATGAGCGCCGCTTCGAGGTGCTGCGCGCGATCGTCGCCGACTACGTCTCCACGCAGGAACCGGTCGGCTCGAAAGTGCTCGTCGAGCGCTACAACCTCGGCGTGTCCAGCGCCACCGTGCGCAACGACATGGCGGCGCTGGAGGACGAGGGCTACATCGCCCAGCCGCACACCAGCGCCGGCCGGATCCCGACCGACAAGGGCTACCGGCTCTTCGTCGACCGGCTGTCCCAGATCAAGCCGCTGACCACCGCCGAGCGCCGCGCCATCGACAGCTTCCTGGACGGCGCGCTCGACCTGGACGACGTGCTGCGCCGCAGCGTCCGGCTGCTCGCCCAGCTGACCCGGCAGGTCGCCATCGTGCAGTACCCGATGCTGGCCCGCTCGTCCGTCCGGCACATCGAAGTGGTGTCCATCACGCCGGCTCGGCTGATGCTCGTGCTGATCACCGACACCGGCCGGGTGGACCAGCGCATGGTCGACCTCGGCGACGTCGTCAACGAGGACGCGGTCGCCAGGCTGCGCACCCAGCTCAACTCGGTCATGGTGGGCGAGCGGCTGGCCGAGGCGTCGGCCAAGGTCGCCGAACTGCCCGACCAGGCCTCCTCCGAACTGCGCGACCCCATGGTGCGGATCTGCTCGGTGCTGATCGAGTCGCTGGTCGACCACCCCGACGAGCGGGTGCTGCTGGGCGGCACCGCCAACCTGACACGCAACGTCGCCGACTTCCCCGGTTCGCTGCGCCAGGTGCTGGAAGCCCTGGAAGAACAGGTCGTCGTGCTCAAGCTGCTCGCCGCCACCCGGAACGCGGGTACCGTCACGGTCCGGATCGGTGAGGAGAACGAGGCGCACGAGATGCGCAGCACCTCGGTGGTCTCCATCGGCTACGGCAGCGGACTCGCGCCACTGGGCGGGATGGGCGTCGTCGGGCCGACCAGGATGGACTACCCGGGCACCATCGCCGCCGTCCGCGCGGTGGCGACCTATGTAGGAGACATTCTCGCCGGCCAATAGGCCGAGAACGACAGGAAACGACAGTGGGCCGGGCCTGCTCGGCGGGCCACGGCAGGAGGACTGGACAACAGTGGCGAGGGACTACTACGGCACGCTCGGGGTCACCCGGGAGGCGACGCCCGACGAGATCAAGCGCGCCTACCGCAAGCTCGCCCGGGAACTGCACCCGGACGTCAACCCGGATGCCGAAGCGCAGCACCGGTTCAAGGACGTCACGGCGGCCTACGAGGTGCTCTCCGACCCCAAGAAGCGGCAGATCGTCGACCTCGGCGGCGACCCGCTGGGCAACGGCGGCGGTGGCAACGGCGGGATGCGGGATCCGTTCGGCGGGGCCGGTTTCGGCCTCGGCGACATCATGGACGCGTTCTTCGGCGCCGCAGGCGGTCCGGGCGGCGGCCGTGGCCCGCGCAGCCGCGTGCAGGCAGGCTCGGACGCGCTGATCCGGCTCACCATGAGCCTGGAGGAGTGCGCCACCGGCGTCAGCCGCGAGCTGACCGTGGACACCGCGATCCTGTGCGACCTGTGCGGCGGCGGCGGTACCCGCGAGGGCACCACCACCCAGGTGTGCGACACGTGCGGCGGGCGCGGCGAGATCCAGTCCGTGCAGCGGTCGTTCCTCGGCCAGGTCGTCACCGCGCGGCCCTGCCCGGTGTGCCGCGGCTTCGGCGAGGTCATCCCCGACCCGTGCCCCCGGTGCGACGGCGAGGGCCGGGTCCGCGCCCGGCGCACCATCACCGTGAAGGTGCCCGCCGGTGTCGCCGACGGCGTCCGCGTCCGGCACGCCGGACAGGGCGAGGTCGGCCCCGGCGGTGGTCCCGCCGGTGACCTGTACGTCGAGGTCGACGAGCTGCCGCACCCGACGTTCGAGCGCGACGGCGCCGACCTGCACTGCACGGTGCGGCTGCCGATGACGTCCGCGGCGCTGGGTGCCGTGCTGCCGCTGGAGACGCTGGACGGCTCCGAGGAACTCACCATCGAACCGGGCACCCAGCCCAACACCGACCTCGTGCTGCACCACCACGGCCTGCCCCGGCTGCGTTCGTCCGGGCGCATCGACGGCAAGGGTGACCTGCACGTGCACCTGGAGGTCGACATCCCCACGAAGCTGGACACCCAGCAGCACGAACTGCTGCGGCAGTTCGCCGAACTGCGCGGCGAGGAACAGCCCGAACTGGCCACCAACGGCCGCCACGCCGGCGGGCTGTTCTCCCGGTTCCGCGGCCGCACCGCGCGGTGACCACCCTGCCGGTGTTCCTGGTCGAACACCTGCCGGACGGGCCGCACGCCGTCCTCGACGGTCCGGAGGGCAGGCACGCGGCCACCGTGCGCAGGCTGCGGCCCGGTGAGTCGCTCGTGCTGTCCGACGGCCACGGCGGCCTCGCCCGGTGCGCGGTCCGCGCCGTCGGCCGCGACTCCGTGACGCTCGCCGTCGACGAGCGCTGGACCGAGCAGGCACTCGAGCCCCGGATCGTGCTCGCCCAGGCACTGGTCAAGGGCGACCGCGGCGAACTCGCCGTCGAACTGGCCACCGAGGCAGGCGTGGACGAGATCCTGCCGTGGCGTGCCGAACGGTGCGTCGCCCGGTGGGAGGACGGGCCGCGCGGCGAGAAGGCACTGGGCCGCTGGCGCGGTGCCGCGCGCGAGGCGGCCAAGCAGGCCCGGCGCGCGTGGTGCCCACCGGTCGGCGAACCCGTCGCCACCGCCGCGTTGGCCCACCGCGTCGAACAGGCCGACCTCACGCTGGTGCTGCACGAGTCCGCGACCCGGCGCCTCACCGACGTGCCAATGCCGGACAGCGGCGACCTGCTGCTCGTCGTCGGACCCGAAGGTGGCATCACGGACGGCGAACTGGCCACCCTCGATGCGGCCGGCGCCGTGCCGGTCCGCCTGGGACCGACGGTCCTGCGCGCGTCCACCGCGGCCGCCGTCGCCCTAGGGGCACTGGGTCCCCTCACCCGCAGGTGGGAGTGACTGTGGGTGCGGTTCGGGCACCAGCGGGCAATTCACCCGATCGGCTAGTGAAAACGCCGTTAACCTTGGTTGTGCCAGTGGCGAACCGCGCCGCGAACGAGCTAACCTTTGCGCACGACACGGTCTGTGACGTCGGGCGCGTGAGTGACCCCGTTCGACGTCCGCGGCCGGTGCCTGGACCCGCCGGACACCTCCCCCCTCGGTCCGGCGCACGCTGCGTCGCGGTGGAGTGACCCCCAGACTTCACCGCGACGCAGTCTCCGGCTTCCCCTGCTCGCACTTCGTGCTCGCCTTGTCGGCTGCCATGCCCTGTGGGGGCCAAGCCCCCACACCCCCGGCCGGCGGGCTCCGCCCCCGGACCCCCGCACGGGGCTTCGCCCCGGACCCCCGCCTCGGACCCGCACGGGGCTTCGCCCCGACCCCTGCGCAGGACCCCGCACGGGGCTTCGGCCCCGGACCCCTGCACGAGGCTTCGCCCCCGGACCTCGGACACCCGGACGGGGCTCCTTCGCCCTGGACCCCCGCACAGGACCCCGCACGGGGCTTCGCCTCGGACCCCTGCGCAGGACCCCGCGCGGGGCTTCGCCCCGACCCCTGCGCAGGACCCCGCACGGGGCTTCGGCCCCGGACACCCGGACGGGGCTTCGCCTCGGATTCGTTCACTTGGGGTTGGTTTCGCTGGTGGCGTGCCCTTCGCGCGGGTCGGATTGGCCGTGCGGTCGTCTTCCGGTGATTGATCGCCTTCGGTCTCTGCCTGGTCCGGCGGGTCGCTAGCCTCTGGGCATGAAGACGGTGGCTGACTGCCTGTTCTGCAAGATCGTGGCTGGGGACGTGCCTGCGGACGTGGTGTTCCGGGGCAAGCGGACACTGGCTTTTCGGGACATCAACCCGCAGGCGCGCACGCATGTCCTGGTTGTTCCTCTTGAGCACTATGAAGATGCCGTCGCACTGGCTGCCGAGGCACCTTCGTTGCTTGCCGAGGTCGTGGTTGCCGGGGGTGAGGTGGCTGTGGCCGAGGGAATAGCCGAGAGTGGCTACCGGTTGGTCTTCAATACTGGTCCCGATGCTGGTCGGACAGTGTTTCACGCTCATCTGCACGTGGTCGGTGGCGAGCAGTTGGCGCTGTCGTTCGGTCGGCGCTGAGTTACGGCCTGGGTGGCCGTCGGCGTTATCCGGTGCGCGGTGTCGGGGCGTGCGGCTAGCATCGAACCGTCCGAGTAGCGACTGTTGACACCGCGCGAACGCGCAGGAAGTAGGCCCGAGCGCACGTGGCCGGCACCACGCAGGGTGGAGCTGCCCGATCCGCGTCGACGCGGTCGGCCACCACCACACCAGTCCCCAGCCAGGACTCCAACGGGAACGACACGGCCGCCCAGCGCACGAACGGGACGGTCACGTCCCGCTTCACGGTGCCGGACGACGCGATGCTGGCTCTCCTGGGTCACAGCGACGAGAACCTGCGCGCGGCCGAGGATCTGCTCGCCGCCGACGTGCACGTCCGCGGCAACGAGATCACGCTGTCCGGCGCACCAGGCGACGTCGCCTTCGCCGAGCGGGTGTTCACCGAACTGGCCACCCTCGCCCAGCGCGGCCAGCAGGTCGGCAAGGACACCGTCGGTCGCACGATCGCGATGCTGTCCGCGGGCGACGCCGAGTCCCCGGCCGAAGTGCTCAGCCTGGACATCGTGTCCCGCCGGGGTCGCACGATCCGGCCCAAGACGCTGAACCAGAAGCGCTACGTGGACGCGATCGACTCGAACACGATCGTGTTCGGCATCGGGCCCGCCGGTACCGGCAAGACGTACCTGGCGATGGCCAAGGCCGTGCAGGCGCTGCAGGCCAAGCAGGTCAGCCGGATCATCCTCACCCGGCCCGCTGTCGAGGCGGGGGAGCGGCTCGGCTTCCTGCCCGGCACGCTGTACGAGAAGATCGACCCGTACCTGCGCCCGCTCTACGACGCGCTGCACGACATGATCGACCCCGAGTCGATCCCGCGGCTCACCCAGGCGGGCACCATCGAGGTCGCGCCGCTGGCGTACATGCGCGGCCGCACGCTCAACGACGCCTTCATCATCCTGGACGAGGCGCAGAACACCACGCCCGAGCAGATGAAGATGTTCCTCACCCGGCTCGGCTTCGGCTCGAAGATCGTCGTCACCGGCGACATCACCCAGGTGGACCTGCCCGGCGGCGTGCGCAGCGGCCTGCGTATCGTCCGGGAGATCCTGGCCGGGATCGACGACGTGCACTTCTCCATGCTGACCAGCCACGACGTGGTGCGGCACCGCTTGGTGGGGAGGATCGTGGACGCCTACGACCGTTGGCACGCGATCCAGGACGACCTGGAATCGGGCGACGGTACGCAGGGCAAGGTCCGGCCGGCCAACTGACCACCGGATCGACGAAGCTGTGAGCGCCGCATGAGTATCGAGATCGCCAACGAGTCGGGTGTCGGGGTCGACGAGACGTCGATCGTGGCAGCCGCTCGGTTCGCGCTGGACAGGATGGGCGTCAGCCCGCTGGCCGAACTGTCGGTGCTGCTCGTGGAACTGGACGCGATGTCCGACCTGCACGAGCGGTGGATGGACCTGGAAGGGCCCACCGACGTGATGTCGTTCCCGATGGACGAGCTGGACTCGGCGCGGCGGCCGGACGCCGCCGACGCCGGGCCGGCTCTGCTCGGGGACATCGTGCTGTGTCCCGCGTTCGCCAGGGACCAGGCCAAGACCGCGGGCCACAGCCTGCTGGACGAGCTGCACCTGCTGACCGTGCACGGCGTGCTGCACCTGCTGGGCTACGACCACGCCGAACCGGCCGAGGAACGCGAGATGTTCACGCTGCAGAAGCGCATCCTCGCCGACTTCCGCACCGCCCGGGTGGACGCCGCCCGCCGCGCCGCCCAGCGCGAGGCCGACGACCGTGTCCTCGGTGCCGTGGGACTGGACCGGTCGGCCGCAGGGGCGAAGGCCACAGTGGACCCTGCGACGGCCGTGGACCCATCGACGGCGGTGGACCCTCGACGGCGGTGGACTCCCCGACCACGCCGGACTCCTCGACCGCGCAGCCGGTCGACGACACCGACCAGGAGTAGCGCCCGGTGTCGGGTAACACGACCCAAACGGTCCTTCTGCTGGTACTGGCTCTGCTCGGCGTACTCGCGGCAGGTGCCCTGGCGTGCGCGGACGCCGCCCTGGGCACGCTCTCGGTAGCCCGCGTCGAGGAACTGGCCCGCAGCGGCCGGATCGGCGCCCACCAGCTCGCCGTCGTGGTCGCCGACCGGCCCCGGCACATCAACCTGCTGCTGTTGCTGCGGCTGGCCTGCGAGCTGACCGCCACCGTGCTGGTCACCGTCGTCTGTCTGTGGGGCATCCGGCCAGAATGGGTCGCGGTGCTGGTCGCCGCCGTGTGCATGGTCGTCGTCTCGTACGTCCTGGTCGGCGTCGGGCCCAGGACCATCGGCCGCCAGCACCCGTATGCCGTCGGCCTGATCGCGGCCGGTCCGGTCCGGGTGCTGGGCATGGTGCTGGGTCCGCTGTCCCGGTTGCTGATCTGGATCGGCAACGCGATCACCCCCGGCCGGGGCTTCCGGTACGGCCCGTTCTCGTCCGAGGTCGAGCTGCGGGAGCTCGTCGATCTCGCCGGTGAACGCGGTGTGGTGGACGACGGCGAGCGGGAGATGATCCACTCGGTCTTCGAGCTGGGCGACACCATCGCCCGCGTGGTCATGGTGCCGCGCACCGAGATCGTGTGGATCGAGCGCACCAAGTCCGTGCGGCAGGCACTCGCGCTGTCGCTGCGCACCGGTTTCACCCGGCTGCCCGTCGTCGGCGACGGCGTGGACGACGTCGTCGGCGTGGTGAACCTCAAGGATCTGGTGCGCAGCAACCTGGAGGGCACCACGGGCACCGTCGGCGAGCTGATGGGCCCCGCTATGTTCATCCCGGACACCAAGCGGCTGGACGAGCTGCTCAAGCAGTTGCAGCACGACCGGACCCACCTGGTGATCGTGATCGACGAGTACGGCGGCACGGCCGGCCTGGTCACGATCGAGGACATCCTGGAGGAGATCGTCGGCGAGATCACCGACGAGTCCGACGCCGACGAACGGCCGCCGATCGAGCACCTGGACGGCGGGACCGTGCGGGTCAGCTCCCGGCTGCCGTCGGAGGACCTCGGCGAGCTGTTCGACGTCGAACTGGACGACGACGACGTGGAGACCGTCGGCGGCCTGCTGGCCCAGCAGCTGGGCAGGGTGCCGCTGCCCGGCGCCGAGGCGGAGATCGCCGGCCTGCAACTGCGGGCCGAGGGCGGCAAGGACCGGCGCGGCCGGATGCGCATCACCTCGGTACTGGTCAGACCGGTCGCCGAGCGAGACGGACAGGTTCGGGAGAGGAGCGCGGAACGTGGCTGAGCTGGATGGTGAGGACCAGAAGATCGTCACCCTGGCCAGGTCGGCGCGGGCACGCACGGGCGCCGAGGAAGGCGCCGCGGTGCGTGACACCGACGGCCGGACCTACGCGGCGTGCACGGTGGCCTTGCCGTCGCTGCGGCTCACCGCGCTGCAGGCGGCCGTCGCGGCAGCCGTGGCCAGTGGTGCCGAAGGTCTGGAGGCTGGGGCTGTCGTGTCGGCGGCGACCGAACTGGACGCTCCGTCGGTCGCCGCGGTTCGTGACCTGGGCACAGCCGCGCCGGTGTTCCTGGCCGACGGCAGCGGCGCCGTGCAGATCGTGGACAGCGTGCGGATCGTGGACGGCGCGCCGGTCGTGGACACCCCGTGACCGAGCACCGTTCCGGGTTCGCGTGCTTCGTCGGCCGCCCCAACGCGGGCAAGTCCACGCTGACCAACGCGCTGGTCGGCAGCAAGGTCGCGATCACGTCGGACAAACCGCAGACCACGCGGCACACCATCCGCGGCATCGTGCACCGGCCGGCAGCGCAGCTGATCATCGTCGACACCCCCGGCCTGCACAAGCCGAGGACGCTGCTCGGGGAACGGCTCAACGACCTGGTCAAGGACACCTGGTCCGAGGTGGACGTGATCGGCTTCTGCGTGCCCGCCGACCAGAAGGTCGGCACCGGGGACGCGTTCATCGCCGAGGAGCTGCGCAAGCTGCCCAGAAGCACCCCGGTGGTCGGCATCGTGACGAAGACCGACCTCGTGTCGCCGGACCGCGTCGGCGAGCAACTGCTTGCGCTGCAAGGACTCTTCGAGTTCGCCGAACTCATTCCGGTGTCCGCTGTGGACGGTTACCAGGTCGGCCTGCTGACCGATCTGCTGATCGCCCGGCTGCCCGACGGCCCGTCGCTGTACCCGGACGGCGAGCTGACCGACGAGCCCGAGACCACGCTGGTCGCTGAGCTGATCCGGGAGGCCGCGCTGGAGGGCGTACGCGACGAGCTGCCGCACTCGATCGCGGTCGTCGTCGAGGAGATGGCACCGCGCGAGGGCCGGGACGACCTGATCGACGTGCACGCCGAGCTGTACGTGGAGCGCAGCAGCCAGAAGGCCATCGTGCTCGGGCACGGCGGAGAGCGGCTCAAGCAGGTCGGCACGACGGCCCGCCGGCACATCGAGGCGCTGCTGGGCACCAAGGTCTACCTGGACCTGCACGTCAAGATCGCCAAGGACTGGCAGCGAGACCCCAAGCAGCTGCGCAAGCTCGGGTTCTGAGCGTGGGATCATAAGGACATGGCTCTCTACCGCGACACCGGTGTGGTGGTGCGGGTGCACAAGCTGGGCGAGGCGGACCGGATCGTCACGCTCATCACCCGCAGGCACGGCAAGGTGCGCGCGGTGGCCAAGGGCGTGCGGCGGATGAAGTCGAGGTTCGGTGCCCGGCTGGAGCCGTTCGGCCACGTCGACGTGCAGTTCTACACGGGCCGGACGCTGGACGTGATCACCCAGGTGGAGACCGTGGACGCGTTCGGCATCGGCTTGGTCGGCGACTACCCGCGCTACACGGCGGGCTGTGCCGTGCTGGAGACGGCGGACCGGCTGGCCGTCGAGGAGGGCGAGCCCGCGATGCGCCTGTACCTGCTGGTCGCGGGTGCGCTGCGGGCCCTGTCCGGCCGGGAACGGGACCCGTCGCTGGTGCTGGACGCGTTCCTGCTGCGGGCGATGGCGTACGCCGGCTGGGCGCCCGCCGTCGCGGAGTGCGCGCGGTGCAACGAACCGGGCCCGCACCAGGCCTTCAGCGTGCCCGCCGGTGGTGCCGTGTGCGCCCGCTGCCGGCCTGCCGGGTCGACGCGTCCCGCGGCCGAGACGTTCACGCTGATGGAGGCGCTGATGCACGGCGAGTGGCCGTACGCGGAGTCGACGGCGCAGCCGGTCCGGCGGGAGGCGAGCGGCCTGGTGTCGGCGTTGCTGCAGTGGCACCTCGAACGCCAGCTGCGCTCGTTGCCGCTGGTGGAACGCAGGGCACCGGCCGCGACGCAACCACCACCGTGGCCGCACGTCGTCGAGAAGTAGGTTCGTAGGGGGTTCGCGGCGTTCGCGGGCATTCCCAGGTTCGTGGTCGAGGAGGGTCCCATCCATGCCGCTGTCACGGCGTCACAGGGCAACAGAGGCGCGGACGGCGCCCGTGCGGCCACCGGAGCCGCACCCGTCCGGGGCGCGGCCACCGGACATCCCGCCGGAGTTCGTGCCCAAGCACGTGGCGATCGTGATGGACGGCAACGGGCGGTGGGCCAACCAGCGCGGGCTGCCCAGGGTCGAGGGCCACAAGCGCGGTGAGGCCGTGGTGCTGGACGTGGTGCGGGGCGGGATCGAGATCGGCATCAAGTGGATCTCGGTGTACGCGTTCTCGACGGAGAACTGGAAGCGCAGCCCCGACGAGGTGAAGTTCCTGATGAACTTCAACCGGGACGTGATCCACCGCAGGGTCGAGGAACTGGACGCCCTGGGCGTGCGCGTCCGGTGGGCGGGCCGGCTGCCGAAGCTGTGGCGCAGCGTGGTGAACGAGCTGAAGATCGCCGAGGAACGCACCAAGAACAACGACGTGATCAATCTGACCATGTGCGTCAACTACGGCGGCCGCGCCGAGATCGCGGACGCCACGAAGCAGATCGCCAAGCTGGTCGCGGCGGGCGAGCTCAACCCGGACAAGGTCGACGAGCGCACGCTCGCCCGGTTCATGTACCAACCGGACATGCCCGACGTGGACCTGTTCATCAGGCCGTCCGGCGAGGAGCGCACGTCGAACTTCATGCTGTGGCAGTCGGCGTACGCGGAGCTGGTGTTCCAGGACATCCTGTGGCCGGACTTCGACCGGCTGCACCTGTGGCGGGCGGTCGAGCACTACGCGCGCCGGGACCGCCGGTTCGGTTCGGCGGTGGACCTGGCCGAACAGGCACGCCTGTCGGAGGCGGCACCAGTGTCGGAGGAAGCACGATGACGGACACCGTGACCACGGCCGGCTTGCTGGAGACGGCGCGGGCGGCGCTGGAGCGCTACCACGACGTGCACGTCGACGACGATGGCGCGCTGACGTTCCGGCACGGCGAGGTGCCGTGCGCCTTGCAGGGCATGCAGCTGGCGGAGGGCCTGGCGGTGCTCAGCCTGACGTGCGTGGTCGCATGGGACCTGCCGGACTCGCCGCGGCTGGCGTCGTCGGCGGCGGAGCGAGCGGGCGAGGGCCTGTTCGGCACGCTGGGCGTCGTGCACACCGACCGGGGCTTGGACGTCACGCTGCGCTACACGTTCCCGGCCAGTGGCTTGAACGTCACGGCGATGGGCACGCTCCTGATGCTGGTCGTCTCGACGGCCTCGCAACTACGCGGCGAACTACTCGCCCAAGCAGCAGCCGAGTAACCCGATAGAGCAACCGCCTGACCTGGCACGATCCACCGGGTGATCAAGCCCGGCTCCGACCCCCGAACCGCCGCCACCGACGTGCCCCCGTGCCGGCAGGGCTCAGTGACGAGTCGACCTGCCAGTGCTGAGAGCGGTGGCGTTGGTTCGCCGGAGGCCGGGTCGCCGCCCGGCGAGGTGGCTGCTGGATCCGCGATACCGGTTGCCGGTCGTGTGGTCGGCCGTGGCCGGTCGCTGAACCGGCGGCGGCACGGGGTCTTCGCGGCCGCGTGCTGCGCGGTGGGCTTCGGGATGCTGCTGGCCGGCAGGCTGGATGCGCCTGGGCTGCGTACCGGTGCGACCGTTTTCGTGGCTGTGTGCGTGCAGGCTTTGCCCTTTTTGGTGCTCGGTGTGCTCGTGAGCGGCGCGATCGCCGCGTTCGTTCCGGTGGGGGCGTTGCGGCGCGTGTTGCCTCGGCATCCGGTGGCGGCTGTCGGGGTCGCCGGCCTGGCCGGGATGGCGTTGCCCGGGTGTGAATGCGCTTCGGTGCCGGTCGCCGGGCGGTTGCTCCGGCAGGGGGTGCCCGCTCCGGTCGCGTTGACGTTTCTGCTCGCCGCACCGGCCGTGAACCCCGTGGTGCTGGTGGCCACCGCCGTGGCGTTCCCGACCGCGCCGGTGATGGTGCTCGCGCGGTTGCTCGCGTCGCTCGTCACGTCACTGCTCATGGGCTGGCTGTGGTCGCGCGCCGGTCGTCCGGAGTGGATCGCCGAGCGTGCTCGTACCGTGTCGCCGGCACACCACGTCGGCTCACGCTGGACGGCGTTCGCCGAGGCCGCCCGCGCCGATCTGCTTGCTGCCGGCGGTTTTCTCGTCATCGGTGCGCTCGCCGCCGCCACGTTGAACGTGCTCGTCCCAGCCTCCTGGTTCACCTCGCTCGGCGGCAACGCCGTCGCCGGGGTCCTCGTGCTGGCTGTGCTCGCGGTCGTCCTCGCGGTGTGCAGCGAGGCCGACGCGTTCGTCGCCGCATCGCTGTCCGCACTGCCGCTGCTGCCCAGACTGGTGTTCCTCGTCGTCGGCCCGGCCGTGGACGTGAAGCTGATCGCGTTGCAGGCCGGGACGTTCGGCCGCGGATTCGTGGCCAGGTTCGCGCCAGCCACGTTCGTCGTCGCGGTCGGATCGGCCGTACTGGTCGGCCTGTGTGTGCTGGGTGGCTACCGGTGATGCGTCGGGACGTGGCCAACGTGCTGCTCGTCCTCGTCGGTGCCGCACTGGTCAAGATCACCCTCGATGGCACGTATCTCCGCTACGTCAAACCCGCCGCCGCGCCCTGGATCCTCGCCGCGGGCGGCGTGCTGATCGTGCTCGCGGCGGTGGCGATCGTGCGGGACATCGTGGGTGCTCATGTCGACGAACACCACCATCCCGGCGCTCGCTGGGCGTGGTTGCTGGCCCTGCCGGTGCTGGCGATCTTCCTCATCGCGCCACCCGCACTCGGCGCGGACTCGGTTCTGCGGGCCGGCGGTCGCGCGGCCCCGGTCCGGCAGGCCGCCCTGCCGCCGCTGCCGGACGGTGCCGTCGCGCCCGTGTCGATGAGCGACTTCGTGACCAGGAGCGTCTGGTCGCACACCCTCGACCGGCGAACCGTCGCCGTCACGGGTTTCGTCGTGCACGACCACGGCACCGACTACGTGGCCCGCCTGGTCATCACCTGTTGCGCCGCCGACGCGACCCCGATGAAGGCGCGGCTCACCGGACGCCTCGCCGCCGGCTTGCCGGACGACCAGTGGATCCAGGTGACCGGCCGGCTCGTACCCGGCTCGGCGACGGCCGCGAACGGCTACACGCCGACCCTCACCACCGCGTCACTGCACACGGTGACCGCGCCCGCGGACCCGTACGAGCACTAGTACCGGCCGACGCAGTCCTCGCAGGTACCGAAGATCTCCATCGTGTGGCTGATCTCGGCGAACCCGTGGTCGGCCGCGATCCGGCTGGCCCACGACTCGACGGCGGGCCCCTCCACCTCGACGGTGCGCCCGCACTGCCGGCACACCAGGTGATGGTGGTGGTGGCTGGAGCAGTGCCGGTACATGGCCTCGCCGGACGCGGTGCGCAGCACGTCCAGCTCGCCGGCGTCGGACAGTGACTGCAGTGTCCGGTAGACCGTGGTCAGCCCGATGGCTTCGCCGCGTTTGCGAAGCTCCTCGTGCAGTTCCTGGGCGGATCGGAAGTCCTCGAGCTGGTCGAGCAGCTTCGCGATCGCGGCCCGCTGCCGTGTGGCCCGCAGGCCCGGCACCCGCGAGCGGTCGCCGTCGCCGGTCTTGTCCTCGCCGTTCGGGTCGGCCGCCGCGACATCGTCGCGGGTGTCGGCTGGGGTGTCGTCCCGGGCGTCGGCGTGGGTGTCAGCGTGGGTGTCGGCGTGGGTGTCATTGCCGCCGTTGCGCCGCACGTCGGTCACGACCGGTCCTTCCGACCGTTGTCGGGGGCTTCCTCGGCGTGCGTGACCGCGTCGACCACGATGTGCGCGAGGTGCTCGTCGACCAGCCGGTAGACGACCTCGCGACCCCGCCGCTCGCCGGCCACCACACCAGCCGCCTTGAGGATCCGCAGGTGCTGGCTGATCAACGGTTGCGTGACGGCGAGTGCCTCGACCAGCTCGTGGACGCACCGCTCCGACTCGCGCAGCTCCAGCACGATCGCGATCCGCACCGGCGCCGCGAGCGCGCGCAGCAGGTCACCGGCAGCCGCGAGGGTGATGACGGGCCGTGCCGGACCGACGCGAACCTCGGCGCGGTCGGGCGAGTGCACGTGCTCGTCGTCGCCGTGCTGCAGCCCGACCGGTGCGGCATCGGCGCTCACGACGGGCATCGTCCTCTCCGTGCGGTACTCGGCGGCGCACCCAGCGGTCACCAGGTAGCACCCCCCATCTTAGGCGGTCCGGCGCCCGGCCCAGGTCAGCGCGCGAGTGAGACGGCGACGCCCGCCAGGATCAGCACCACGATCACCCGGAGCACCCGATCCGCCGGCCGCAGCGTCTGCCACGTGGCCGCCAGCATCCCCAGCACACCCAGCCCGAGCGCGCCGAGCAGCACGGCACCGACCGTGCCACGCAGCCACACGGCGATGCCGAACACCACGAGCACGCCGAAGAACGCCGCGACGGGCGGCACCTTCTTCAGCGGGCCGTTGCCGGCGATCATCGGCGCGCGCCTGTTGACCCCGCGTCCGGTGACGCTTCGCCTCGCCATCGTGCCTCCTTGAGCTCCGGGTAGCCGAACGATCACGCTGTGTCGACCAGGTCGCTGACCCTGTGCCGGGTCCGGCGAGCGTCGGGCTACCCTTGCTTGCCACGCGTGCGCTGGTCATCCCGCCCGCGTATTCCGACCACACCTATGGAGTGTCCGTGCCCGCCGACCGTATCGACACCGTTGTCAGTCTCTGCAAGCGCCGTGGATTCGTCTACCCGTGCGGAGAGATCTACGGCGGTACCCGCTCGGCATGGGACTACGGCCCGCTCGGTGTCGAGCTCAAGGACAACATCAAGCGGCAGTGGTGGAAGTACATGGTGCAGGGCCGCGACGAGGTCGTCGGCCTGGATTCCTCGGTGATCCTGCCGCGCCAGGTCTGGGAGGCGTCGGGCCACATCAAGGCCTTCGTCGACCCGCTGGTGGAGTGCACGTCCTGCCACCGCAGGTTCCGCGCCGACCACCTCGCCGAGGAATACGCGGAGCGCTCCGGCAAGCCGACGACCGAGGCCGACCTGTCCGATGTGCCGTGCCCGAACTGCGGCAACCGCGGCCAGTACACCGAGCCCCGGATGTTCAACGGCCTGCTCAAGACCTACGTCGGCCCGGTCGAGTCCGAAGAGGGCCTGCACTACCTCCGCCCGGAGACCGCACAGGGAATCTTCATCAACTTCCTGAACGTGTTGACCACCTCCCGCCGCAAGCCGCCGTTCGGCATCGGCCAGATCGGCAAGTCGTTCCGCAACGAGATCACGCCCGGCAACTTCATCTTCCGGACACGCGAGTTCGAGCAGATGGAAATGGAATTCTTCGTCGAACCGGGCACCGATGAGGAATGGCACCAGTACTGGATCGACGAGCGCACCCGCTGGTACACCGAGCTCGGTATCGCCAAGGACAACCTCCGTCACTTCGAACACCCGAAGGAAAAGCTCTCCCACTACGCGAAGCGGACGGTCGACATCGAGTACCGCTTCGAGTTCGCCGGCCAGGAGTGGGGCGAGCTGGAGGGCATCGCCAACCGGACCGACTTCGACCTGACCACGCACAGCAACCACTCCGGCGTGGACCTGTCGTACTTCGACCAGGGCTCCGACTCCCGCTACCGCCCGTTCGTGATCGAACCGGCAGCCGGCGTCGGCCGCCCCCTGATGGCGTTCCTCCTGGACGCCTACACCGAGGACGAGGCGCCCAACGTCAAGGGCGTCCTGGAGAAGCGCGTCGTGCTGCGGCTGGACCGCAGGCTCGCGCCGGTGAAGGCAGCCGTGTTGCCGTTGTCCCGCAACGCCGACTTGTCCCCGAAGGCCCGCGACCTCGCCAACCAGCTGCGCCGCAGCTGGAACGTCGAGTTCGATGACGCAGGCAACATCGGCCGCCGCTACCGCCGCCAGGACGAGATCGGCACGCCGTTCTGCGTCACGGTCGACTTCGAGACGCTGACCGACCTGGCCGTCACCGTCCGGGAACGGGACACGATGGCCCAGGAGCGGGTCGCCATCGACAAGGTCGAGGGCTACCTCGCCGCCCGCCTGCTCGGCTGCTGACCGCCTTCCCTCCACTGGACGCCGCTCGCGCCGAGGTCATCAGCGTGGGCGGTGGGCTGTGCGGCCCGCTTGTGACAGGCGCCCGGCCCCGTGGCCACCCAGGACCTGGCCGGGATCACCGGTGCGGCGATCCGCAGCCGCAGCCGCAACCGCAACCGCAGCCGCCGCAACCGCAGCCGCCGCAACCGCAGCCGCCGCAACCGCAGCCGCCGCAACCGCAGCCGCCGCAACCGCAGCCGCCGCAACCGCAACCGCAGCCGCCGCAGCAGCCGCAACCGCAACCGCAGCCGCCGCCGCGTGGCCGCTCTGCTGACTCGGCCGCAGGAGCAGACCTCGGTTCGCCGGTTGGCGGGCAGCGAACGTCGGACGGCACCTGGCCGGCCCGGCAGCCCGGGCCGTGCGCGTTACCCCCGATCCGGTAGCCGCCGGTGACCCGACGTCGGGGCCGAGATGGCGTCGGGAGTGGGCTTGGCGTTCGCTGCCCTGGTGGGCAGTGCCACTTCACGCGTCTGGTTGGCGCGATGACCTGGGCCGGGGCGATCTGCGTGCACGCTCGCCTGGGTCCGGCGGCAGCTCTGCCGACCCCCTCAGGAATCTCTGGCGCCCCAATCGTGGCCGGCTGTGGGTGGGCTGATGAGCGCTCAGCAGCCCACCCCGGCCGTCACACCAGGGTTCAGGTGACGATCAGACGCTGGCCACCTGCTTGATCCAACTGCGGCTCGCGGTGACGCTGGCGTACTCCTGCGTCCTGGCCTGCACGTTGCCGGTCGAGCACACGCCGACCTCGACACCGTTTGCCAGTTCCGGGCCGCCGGAGTCGCCGTTGAACGCGGCTCCCGTGATCGCCTTGCTGCAGATCGCCGGGCCACCTGCCCCGTCCTGGCAGTCGCCGGTGGACGTGACCTTGACCCGCGCGGTCTTGAGCTGCGGTGCCGGGCCGGAGTCGGTGCTGGTCTTGCCCCAGCCGTAGATGTCGTTGCTGTCACCGACGGCCGGGTCCTTGTCGGCCAGCGTCATGTACGTGGTCTGAACGGGATCCGTCAGGTGTAGCAGGGCGAGATCGCCGTTCGGGTCGGTCTGTTCACGGTCCACCGTCGCCGCGGTGCCCTTGCCGAGCATCGTCGAACCGATCAGCACCGTCATGCCGCCATCGTTGACGCAGTGCCCAGCGGTCAGCACCCACTGTGGCGCCACGATCGTGCCCGAACACTCGAAACCCGTGCCGTCCCACGAGATCTGCGCGGCCCACGGCGCATCGGTGACGTTCTGGCCACCGATGATGCTCGGCGCCGCCTGCGTCGTGGGACTGGGCTTGCGGTGGTGCACCGGCTTGCGGTGGACCGGTTTGTGCGCCGGCTTGTGGTGGACGGGCTTGTGGTGGACGGCCTTGTGGTGGACGGGCTTGTGGTGGACGGCCTTGTGGACTGGCTTGTGGTGCACGGGCTTGCTGGGCTGTGTGGGCGTGCTCGGCGGTGCGGGCGTGCTGGGCTGCGTGGGCGTGCTCGGCGGTGCGGGCATGCTGGGCGGCGCCGGCGTGCTCGGCGGTGCCGGCGTGGAGGTCGGGCTGACAGGCACCGGGATGGGCGTCGGCATGGTGGTGGCCGCCGCCAGGCCGATCGCCGGGAGTACGCCGACCGCGAGCGCAGCGCCGCCGACCACGGCCGCCGTCGTGAACCTATTCATGTGGACTGTCCTTTCAGGATGGATGTGCTGGGTGCACGGAGCAAGCTCACCAGCGGCGAGCGGAACGCGCATCCATCCTTGATCAACTTGTGGACAGTTCGACCTGATGTGGACAACTCGGGGTCGGCGACGCTAATTCGGTTGCGCTCAGAGCGTTCTTGTGTCCAGCACTTCCTCGACCGCGGCACCGGTCTGCTCATCTCGCGTCACGCGATAACACCGCGCCCCACTGCGTTCGGCCACGGCTTCCACCATCGTGGTGTCGCGATACAGCAGCCCGGCTCCGTCGTCGGTGCAGTACGTCATCGGCAGCGTGCCCGCGGCCACCGCCTCGTGGACCATCGGCCGACGCCGCGCCTCGCTGTCGAAGTGCACCCCGTTGCCGTACGGCAGGAACCCCAGACAGTTGGTCTGCAGCCGCAGTTGCGGCCCGTACGAGTCGGTCGGTCCGGCGACGTGCCAGCACAGCGACCCCGCGGACACACCCGCCAGCACGACCCCGGCCTGCCACGCGCGCCGCATCACCGGCCCGATGCCGTGCACGTCCCACACCGCCAACAGGTTGGCGACCGACCCGCCGTTCACCCACACGACGTCGGCCGAACCGACGAAGTCGTCCAGGTCGTCGGTCGGCGGCATGTTGAACAGATTGAGGTGCGACACCTCGATCCCGGCCACCGCGCCCGCTTCGGAGATCCAGGCGTTCCACGTGCGTTGGTCACCCCCGGCGGTGCCGACGCAGCACATCCGGGGCTTGCGTCCCTCGACGCCGGCCAACTCGAAGGCGTAGTGGATCAGCGGTGCGAACTCGAGGTCGGTCCGGTAGCCGGACTTGAACCCGCCCGAGGTCGCCAGAATGGTTGGTTGATCAGCTGGCATGACACGGATCGTGACAGCACGAGGCCTCGGATGCCACCCGTTGGCGTGGCCTGACACTTGTCATGGATACGACGTGACGCGTGATCTGCCTGGTCCGCGCTGCGTCCCGGCAAGCTCGGCATCATGAACGACATGACAGCGCCCGGGCTGACCGAACCGGGTAGGGCCGATGTGGTCGCGGGTGCCGCGGTGAGCCTGCGCGGCCTGCGCAAGCATTACGGGGAGGTGCGCGCGGTGACCGGGGTCGACCTCGTCATCGCGCCCGGCGAGGTGGTCGCGCTGCTCGGGCCGAACGGGGCGGGCAAGTCCACCACCGTCGACATGATGCTCGGCCTGACCAGGCCGGACGCGGGGGAGAGCCGGATCTTCGGTCAGACCCCGCAGGAGGCGGTGGCCTCCGGCACGGTCGGCGCCATGTTGCAGGAGGGGTCGCTGCTCGACGACGCCACCGTTGGCGAGACGGTCGCGATGATCGCGTCGCTGCACCGCAAGCCGATGCCGGTGACCGAGGCGTTGCGCCGGGCCGGTGTCGAGGATCTCGTCGGTCGCCGCTGCACGAAGCTGTCCGGCGGCCAGAAGCAGCGCGTGCGGTTCGCCGTCGCGCTGGTCTGCGACCCGCACCTGCTCGTGCTGGACGAGCCGACGTCCGCGATGGACGTGGGAACCCGTCGCGAGTTCTGGAAGTCGATGAAGGAGTTCACCGACGCAGGCCGGACCGTGGTGTTCGCCACGCACTACCTGGACGAGGCCGAGGAGTTCGCCGACCGGGTCGTGCTGATGCGCCGCGGTGAGGTCATCGCGGACGGGACGGTCGCCGAGGTCCGGTCCACGGTGTCCGGTCGCACGCTGACCGCCCAGGTGCCCGGTGCCACGCAGGCGGCGCTGCTGGGGCTGCCCGGTGTCCGGGCCGCAGAGCTGCGCGGTGAGCGCGCCGACCTGGAATGCGCTGACTCGGACGCGGCGATCCGGGCGCTGCTGAGCGCCTACCCGCGGTCCTACGACATCGAGATCAAGGCTGTCGGCCTGGAAGAAGCCTTCCTCGCGCTGACCGGCGACGACGAGGAGGCAGTGCGATGAAGACGACCTACCTGGCGCTGGAGGCCAAGCGGGCGCTGCGCAACCCGCGGTTCCTGCTGTTCACCATGGCCTTCCCGGTGGTGATCTTCCTGATCGACGTGGGCGCGTTCGGCAAGGGCGACGTGCCCGGCAGCCATGCCAGCTACGCGTCCTACCTGATGGTCAGCATGGCCGCGTGGGGCGGGTTCATGGCCGCGATGAACACCGGCGCGCGCACGGCGGTCGAGCGGGCGGCCGGCTGGCAGCGACAACTGCGGCTCACCCCGCTGCGGCCGACCGCGTACCTCGTCGGCAAGGCCGCTGTCGGCACGCTGGTGGCGTTGCCGCCGATCGTGGTGGTGGCGCTCGTCGGCAAGCTGGTCGAGGGTGTGTCGTTGACCCCGGGCGGCTGGGCGCAGGTCATCTTCGGTGTGTGGATCGCGACGATCCCGTTCGCGGTGCTGGGTCTGCTGGTCGGCCAGATCGCGACGTCGGAGACCCTGCAGGTGTTCACCAGCGGTCTGATGATCGTGCTGGGCTTCCTGGGTGGCGTGCTGATCCCGATCACGGTGTTCCCGAACTGGATCGCCGACATCGCGAAGGTGCTGCCGAGCTACTGGCTGGCCGACATCGGGCACGGCGCGCTGCTGGGCAATACCGACCTCGGCAAGGCGGTCCTCTGGCTGGCCGGTTGGACGGTCGTGCTGGCCTTCGCGGTGGTGCGCCGCTACCAGCGAGACAGCGCCCGGGTCTGACATCAGGGCGGTCCACGAGCCACAATGGGTCCGGAGGTCGAGATCGTGAGCATGCAACCAGACGAGCGGTTCGACGGCTGGGCGTGGCCGGACTGGGCATCCGGCCCGTTCCAGCCGGAGGACGGGGCGCGCGTCCAGACCCGCCGGGAGAGGATCTCCTCGGTCGTGTGGCCGGCGGTGTTCCTGTTCTACCTGGCCGAGCCGGTCAGCGAGGTGTTCAGCCAGCACAAGCCGCACTGGGAGATCGCCACGGTGCTCGCCCTGGTGATCGCGTACGGCGCGAGTTACCTCTACGTGTGCGCTGTCGGTCAGAGCCGTTCGCACCTGGTTCGTGGCCTGATGGTCGCCTGGTTGAGCCTGTTCCCGATCGCGCTGACCGTCCTGCTCGGACCCGAAATGCTGATCTTCTTCACCTATGCGGTGGCGACGGCGCTGATGCTGATCCCGGCACTGCCCGGTGCCGCCCTCGGGTTCGGCTCGGCGGTCTCGCTGATCGTCGGCACCTGGATCAGCACGGGCACCGCCGATTTCGGCACCGCGATGATCCTCGTCGTGCTCACCCTGGCGATGTTCGCGCTGGGTGGGCTGATCCGGACCGTCCGCCAGCTGCGCGCCACGCAGGGCAAGATGGCCCGGCTCGCGGTCGCCGAGGAGCGGTCCCGGCTGGCCCGTGACCTGCACGACGTGCTCGGCCACAGCCTGACCACGATCACCGTGAAGGCGGGCCTGGCCCGGCGGGTGCTGGAGAGTTCGGCCGACCGGGAGCGCGCGATCGCGGAGGTCCGTGACGTCGAGGACCTGGCCCGCCAGGCCATGACCGAGGTCCGGGCGACGGTGTCCGGTTACCGGACGGCGTCGCTGCCAGCCGAGCTGGTCGGCGCGCGGGCGGCGCTGTCCGCCGCCGGTATCGCCGCCGACCTGCCCAGAGCGGTGGACAACGTGACGGCGGGCCTGCAGGAGACCTTCGCGTACGTGCTGCGCGAAGGCGTGACGAACGTGATCCGGCACAGCGGTGCCAGCCGGTGCGAGGTGCGGTTGGGCGACACCTGGCTGGAGATCCGGGACAACGGTCGCTGCGCTGCCGATCAGGTCACCGCGTCCCGCGAGACCGGCGGCGGCCACGGCCTGTCCGGGCTGTCCGAACGGGTCGCCGCGGTCGAGGGCACCCTGGAGGCGGGCCCCTTGCCCGATGGTGGTTTCCTGCTCCGGGTGAGCGTCCCGACCTCGTCGCCGAACAAGCCGGCCGCCGACACCCGGTCCGTCCCCGAACTGGCAGCCCGGCCCGCCGTGGGCCTCGCGTGATCCGAGTCCTGCTCGCCGACGACCAGGCGCTGGTGCGGGGCGCGCTGTCGGCGATGCTGAATCTGGAGTCGGATATCGAGGTCGTCGCCGAGGTCGGTTCCGGCGACGAGGTGGTGCCGACAGCACGGCAGGTCAATCCGGACGTCGCGCTGCTGGACGTGCAGATGCCCGGCAAGGACGGCCTCACCGCGGCCGCCGAACTGCGCGACGCCCTGCCCAGCTGCCGGGTCGTGATATGCACGACCTTCGGCAGGCCCGGCTACCTGGCCAGGGCGATGGCGGCAGGCGCCTCCGGATTCGTGGTCAAGGACGCGCCACCCGAGCAGCTCGTGGACGCCGTCCGCCGAGTGCACAGCGGGCTGCGAGTGGTCGATCCGGCGTTGGCGGCCGAGTCGCTGGCCAGGGGCGCGAGCCCGCTGACCGACAGGGAACAGGACGTGCTGCGCGCGGCGAGCGACGGCGGCACGGTCGCCGACGTGGCCAAGACCCTGCACCTGTCCGAGGGCACGGTCCGCAACCATCTGTCCGCGGCGATCGGCAAGACCGGTGCCCGGACTCGCGCGGAAGCCGTGCGCCTCGCCGAGGACTGCGGCTGGCTGTGACGTACCTCGGTGCGCCGCCGACCGGTCCGGGGCCGGGTTCTGCCACCATGGGTGTGTGAGCAACTCCGCCGGGTCGTCGTCGGTGTTCCGCCGGTGGTTGGTGCGCGGGGTGATCTCGGTCGTGGCGGTGCTCCTGCTGTTGGTCGGCGGCACCGCGTTCCGGATCTGGCAGTACGGCCGCATCGACGACCGCGCCCACGCCGACGTGATCCTCGTGCTCGGTGCCGCCCAGTACAACGGCGATCCGTCGTCGATCCTGCAGGCCCGCCTCGACCACGCGAAGACGCTCTACGACGAGGGCGTCGCGGGCGAGATCGTCACCGTCGGCGGCCGCAAGCCGGCCGACCGGTACACCGAGGCACAGGCCGGTGACGGCTACCTGACGCAGCAGGGCGTGCCGGCGGACCGGATCATCGAGGTCAACACCGGCAACGACACGCTGACCAGCCTGCAGGCCGCCGCGGCGGTGCTGCGCAAGCACAACTGGAACACGGCCGTGCTGGTCAGCGACCCGTGGCACATGTTCCGGTCGAAGACGATGGCGATCGCGTCCGGGATCGAAGCGTGGACGTCGCCGACGCACAGCGGTCCGGCGGTGCAGACCAGGACCACGCAGCTGCACTACATCGCGCGGGAGACCGCCGCGCTGCTGTACTACCGGGTCACCAAGGCCCCGGCCGACGACGTCGGTACCGGCATCGGCTGACCGTAGGCTGGCGCGGTGGATCCCGGGTACTCCGAGCACGACACGCGGCGGCTGGTCGCCGAACCGGCCAAGACGGGCGGCCTGCCCGGCTCCCGGGCCGACCTGCGCACGCCCTTCTCCCGGGACCGGGCGCGCGTGCTGCACTCCGCCGCGCTGCGCAGGCTCGCGGGCAAGACGCAGGTCGTCGGACCCGGTGAGGGCGACGTGCCACGCACCCGGCTGACCCATTCGCTGGAGGTCGCCCAGATCGGCAGGGGCATCGGCGAGGACCTCGGCGCCGACCCGGATCTGGTGGACACCGCGGGCCTGGCGCACGACATCGGGCATCCCCCGTTCGGGCACAACGGCGAGGGCGTACTCAACGAACTGGCCGAGGCGTGCGGCGGTTTCGAGGGCAACGCGCAGACGCTGCGCATCCTCACCCGGCTGGAACCGAAGGTGCTCAGTGACGACGGCGTGAGTGCCGGGCTGAATCTGACCAGGGCCTGCCTGGACGCGGCCTGCAAGTACCCGTGGCCGAGGCTCGCGGGCACCACGAAGTTCGGTGTGTACGCCGACGACCTGCCGGTGTTCAGGTGGTTGCGGGAGGACGCCCCGGGGCGCTCGCGCTGCCTGGAGGCCCAGGTCATGGACTGGTCGGACGACGTCGCGTACTCGGTGCACGACGTGGAGGACGGCGTGCTGTCGCACCGGATCTCGCTGGACGTGCTGCGAGCCCCGGGGGAGCGGGCCAGCCTGGCCGAGTTGGCCGCCAAACAGTTCTGCGGCCAGCCGGTGTCCGCACTGGAGGCCGCCGCCGATGAGCTGCTGCGGCTGCCGTCCGTCGCCGAGGTGGCCGACCACGGCTACGACGGCACGTTCGCCGCGCAGTCGGCACTCAAACGGCTGACCAGCGAGCTGGTGGGCCGGTTCGCATCGGCCGCGGTGACCGAGACCAGGCAGGCCTACGGCGAGGCCGGGCTGACCCGCTACGGCGCCGAACTGCGGGTGCCCGACCAGGTCGCGGCCGAGGTGGCCCTGCTCAAGGCGCTGGCGTTGCGGTACGTGATGAGCGATCCGGATCGGCTGATCGTCCAGGTGCGGCAGCGCGAGCTGCTGGCCGAGCTGTTCGACATGGTGGCGGAGCGGGCTCCCGAATCGCTGGACCCGGTGTGCCTGCCTGCCTGGGCGGCCGCGGGCGACGACGCGGCCAAGCTGCGCGTGGTCGTCGACCAGGTCGCGTCGCTGACCGACGGGCAGGTGGTGCGCTGGCATCGGGAACTGTCCGGCCGGTGAGCTGGGCATTCCGGCAGCCCGTCCGCTGAGAGTGAACTGTCCGCCTGCGGGAGTGACCGGTGGCACACTCGAAGGCATGGCGGAGAACGAGGAAGCCCGCAGGCCCCCGGGCCGGCGCGGACGCAGACCGAACCGCGAGGCGGTACCGGCCGACTCCGGCCGCCCCGACGACGACCAGGGCGACGACGGCTCGGCAGGCGTACGCGAACCGCGCCGCCCGAAGCCGAAGGGCCCGGTGTCCGACGCGGGCGCGCGGCCCGAGCCCGAGCCACCCCTGGTCGCGTCGCTACCCGACCCGAGGTACTGACCCATGCCCACCACCACGCTCGGGCGCCGGGTCGAGCACGCTCACCTGGCGTTCACCCTCGCCCTGCAGCACCAACTGGGCAGCACCGGCTCGGCGTGCTGGTCGCCGTACTCCGTGGCCAGCGCGCTCGGCCTCGCTGCCACCGGTGCCGCGGGGGCGACCAGGGCCGAGCTGGTCGAGCTGCTGATGGGCGCTCCGGACGCCGACCCCGCCGAGCACGGCGCGATGCTCACCGAAGCCGGCTCACTGCCGGCCGACCGCGCCGGCGAGCCCGTGCTGCGGGTCGCGAACACGTTGTGGCACCTGCCCGACCTGCCGATCGAGCCGGCTTTCCGGGCGGAGCTGGCGATGTGGCCGAACGGGGCGCTGCGCGATGCCGACTTCACGACCGACCCCGACGGCACCCGCAAGCGCATCAACGCCGACGTCGCCGACACCACCCGCGGGCTCATCCCACAGTTGCTCGATCGCGGCATCATCCAGCCGGACACGGTCGCGATGCTCGTCAACGCGCTGTACCTGAAGGTCGCCTGGCGCGACAAGTTCCCTGAGCAGGCAACGAAACCACTGCCGTTCCACGGCCGGGCCGGCTCCGCAGCCGTGCCGACTATGCGGCTGGCCAAGCGGCTCGGCTATGCGGCCACCGGCGGCTGGCAGGCCGTCGTGCTACCCGCGGCCGGCGATGTCGACGGCATCGTCCTGCTGCCCGACGGTGATCTCGGCCAGGCCGAGTCCACACTGGACGCCGACGCACTCGCCGGTCTGCTGGCCGCTCCGGCACCTCGCCTGGTGGAGCTCTACCTGCCGAAGTCCAAGGTGCGGGCCAAGGCCCGCCTCGAACAGGCACTCGCCGGTCTCGGCGTGCGCACGATGTTCGGCAGCCAGGCCGACTTCAGCGGCATCAGCCCACGGCCGGTCGCCATCGACTCCGTGGTGCACGAGGCCGTGCTCACTGTGGACGAGGGCGGCCTGGAAGGCGCCGCGGCCACCGCGATGGCCATCCGGGCACTGGCCATGCACCGGGACACCACGAAGCCGCTGGAGGTCCGGGTGGACCGGCCGTACCTGTTCCTGGTGCGGCACCGGCCCAGCGGCGCGGTGTACTTCCTGAGCCGGGTCGTCCAGCCCTAGAACGGCACGCGGGTCAGCTTGTCCGGGTTGGCCACGTCGTAGAACGCCACGATCCGGCCGTCGCGCACCGCGATGCCGGTCACCCGGGCGCCCAGCGACCGGTGCTCGTCGTCGCCGGCCGTGCCCGCGGTCAGGAAGCCGAGGTCGCCGTTGACCAGCACGAGCCGCCAGGCCATCAGCGCGTCCTCGCCGTACTGGTGCAGCAGGCCGATCACGAACCGGGAGACCTTGTCCTGGCCCACCACGACCTGCGCCGACGTGCGCGCCTTGCCACCGCCGTCGCCGACGAGGGCCACGTCCGGGTGCAGCAACGCGATGACCTGGTTCAGGTCGCCCTCGGACAGCGCGGCGAGGAACCGGCCGAGCAGTTCCTGCTGCTCGGCGAGGTCCACTCGGGACGGCGGGTCGGCGTCGGCGACGGCCTTACGTGCCCGCGACGCGTGCTGCCGGGCGGTGTCCGTGGCGCAGTTGAGGACTTCGCCGATCTTGCCGAAGGGCACGCCGAACGCGTCGTGCAGGACGAGCGCGACCCGCTGCTGCGGGCGTAGCCGGTCCAGCACGACCAGCGCCGCCATGCGCACGCCGTCGTCGCGGACCACGGCGTCCAACGGATCCTCGCCGGGCTGGCCGGGCAGCGCGGTCACCACCGGTTCGGGCAGCCACGAGCCGACGTAGCGCTCGCGCTGCACCGCCGCGGAGCGCAACTTGTCCAGGCAGAGCCTGCCGACCACCGTGGTCAGCCAGGCGCGCAGGTCCCGGATCGCCGCCCGCTGCTCGGGCGACTGGCCTGCCAGCCGCAGCCACGCCTCCTGGACGGCGTCCTCCGCGTCGGCCAGCGTGGAGGTGAGCCGGTACGCGACTCCCACCAGGTACTGGCGGTGCCCGGCGAACGTCGTGGTGAGCGCGGCGTCGGTGAGCGCGGCGCCGGTCGGTGCACTGCCGCGAATGCCGTGTTCGTCCACGTGATCAGCGTAGCCAGCAGACCAGCCGGTTTGACGGGTTACCTTCAGGCCGCCCTCAGCTTCCGCACAGCTGACGGGATCAGGATCAGGTCATGTCCCAACCGCACGAGCCGAATCCCGACGCTACGGGCGGCACGGAACACGAGCCACGACCGCCACAGGCGGGTGCCCAGCCGCCGACGGAGTCCGAGCCAACTCCGTCGGCGGCGCCTCCGCCCGACGCGCCGACCGAACAATTCGGAGCGTCGGACCAGGCGGTCATGGCGAACGAGCAGGCGAACGAGCAGGCGAACGCGCAGCAGGCGCCCAACGGGCCGCTGATGCCGCCGCCTCCGCCGGGTGCGCAGACCGGCCGCTACGTCTTCGTGCCCGAGGGCATGTCGCTGCGGCGCGACCGTCGGTTCGGGCCCGCGTTCGGCCGTTTCGTCCGCAACCGTGCCACGCACCTGGTCGCCGCCGTCGTGGTCGGTGCTCTCGTCGGCGGTGGCACGGTGGCGATCTTCGACACCGCCGTCAACCATCCGGGGCCGCAGTTCTCCCGGGTCCAGCCGGGCAGCGGGTTCGGCGGCGAGAGCCGCGGGTTCGGCGGCTTCGGGTTCGGTCAAGGTGGTCAAGGGTCCGGTAACTGACCGGCGCCTCTAGACTCGGCGAACGTGGCAGGTCGTATCCGGGAAGCTGACGTCGCACTGGTTCGCGAACGCATCCGGGTGGACGACATCGTGGGCGAGTACGTCACGCTCCGTCGGGCGGGCGGGGGCGCGCTGAAGGGCCTGTGCCCGTTCCACGAGGAGAAGACGCCCTCGTTCAACGTCCGGCCCAGCTACGGCACGTTCCATTGCTTCGGCTGCGGCGAGGGCGGCGACGTGATCGCCTTCGTGATGAAGATCGAGCACCTCGGGTTCGTGGAGGCCGTCGAACGGCTGGCCAGCCGCGGCGGCATCGATCTGGTCTACGAGGGCGGCGGTCCGGGTGTCGGCCGCGACCGCGGTACCCGCAGCCGGATGCTCGACGCGCACCGCGCGGCCACCGAGTTCTACGTCGACCAACTGAGCACCCCGGACGCGGCCAAGGCCAGGGAGTACCTGACCGAACGCGGCTTCGACGAGGCGATGGCCACGGCGTTCGGCTGCGGTTTCGCACCCGCGGGCTGGGACAAGCTGACCAAGCACCTGCTGGGCCGCGGTTTCCAGTTGGACGAGCTGTACAAGGCGCAGCTGTCCCGCGAGGGCAGGGGCGGCCGTCCGATGGACCGGTTCCACCGCAGGCTGCTGTGGCCGTTGAAGGACCTCGGCGGCGACGTCGTCGGGTTCGGCGCGCGCAGGCTGTTCGAGGACGACCAGATCCAGGCCAAATACCTCAACACCAGTGAGAGCCCGATCTTCAAGAAGTCCCAGGTGCTCTTCGGCGTGGACAAGGCGAAGCGGGAGATCGCGAAACGGCACCAGGCCGTCGTGGTCGAGGGCTACACCGACGTGATGGCGATGCACGCGGCAGGCGTGCCCACCGCGGTGGCCGCGTGCGGCACGGCGTTCGGCGACGACCACATGGCCGTGCTGCGACGGCTGATGCTCGACGACGACGCGTTTCGCGGCGAGGTGATCTTCACCTTCGACGGCGACGAGGCAGGCCAGAAGGCGGCGCTCAAGGCGTTCGAGGGCGACCAGCAGTTCGCGGCGCAGACCTACGTGGCTGTCGCGCCCGACTCGATGGACCCGTGCGAACTGTGGCAGGCCAAGGGCGATGTGGCCGTCCGCGACCTGGTGGCCCGGCGGACCCCCCTGTTCGAGTTCGCGATCCGCAGCCTGCTCACCGACTACGACCTGGACTCGGTGGACGGCCAGGTGACGGCCCTGCAGCGGACCGTGCCGCTGGTGTCCAGCATCAAGGACCGGGCCAGCAGGGACGGCTACGCGACGAAGCTGGCCTGGTGGGTCGGCTGGGCCGACGAGTCGATGGTGGTGCGCCGGGTCCGCGAGTCGGTGGGCGAGGCCCCGACCGGCCGCCGGGCTCGGGTGCGGCCGGCCGACCCGAACCAGGGGGCGCTCGACGTGGCGGCGGGCCCGCCACGCCCGGACCCCAGGGACCAGCGGCTGCACGCCCAGCGCGACGTCCTCAAGGCAGCCCTGCAACTGCCGGCATTCGCAGGCCCGGTGTACGACGCGCTGCCCGACGAGGCGTTCACGCACCCCGCTTACCTCGCGATCCACCAGGCGATCCGGGCGGCAGGCGGCACGGCGTCCGGGCTCAACGGGCACGACCTGGCGCAGGCCGTCGCGGGCCACTGTTCGGACTCGGTGCGATCGCTGGTCAGCGAGCTGGCGGTGGAGTCCATGCCCACCAAGGAGGAGAGCGACACCCGCTACGTCGAAGGGGTGCTCGCCGGGCTGCAGAAGGAACTGGTCGCGCGGCAGATAGCGGAGATGAAGTCGCGGTTGCAGCGGCTCAACCCGCTGACCGACGCGGACGAGTACCGATCGGTGTTCGGTGACCTGGTGGCGTTCGAGGAGTACCACCGGGCGTTGGTGAAACAGGCATCAGGGATGTTCGAGTGACGGGTGCGATACGACGGCTGTTCGGCAGGCTCACCGAGCCGGGGCTGCCGCCGGACTTCCCGGGCAAGCTGGTCGATCAGGAGCATGTGCTCGGCGTCGCCGAACTGGCCGGCGGTGGCCACCTGGTGGCGACATCGCTGGGCCTGTGGCTGCCCGACGGCGAGCGGGTGCGGCGCGTGGGCTGGCACCTGATCAGCAAGGCGACCTGGGATCAGGGCCAGCTGGCGGTGATCGAGGCCGACGAGACCGGCACCGTCGAGGGCGCCGTCCTGCTGGCCGATCGCCCAGTGCGCAGGCTGCGGCTGACGACGCCGGGGAGGGTGCCGGGGATCGTGCACGCGCGGGTCACCGGCTCGATCCGGTCCAGCCACCACCGTGACCTGCCCGGCGGCGGCGCATGGGTGATCCAGCGGTCGGTGGCCGGTCGCGACGGCATTGTGCTGCAGGTCCGCCCGGACCCGGGCACCGACCTGGACGCGGTCCGGGCGCTGGCGGCCGGCGTGGCCACCCAAGTGCGCAAGGTGCGCAATCAGGGCTAGCGGCGACGGCGCCTCCCCAATACAGTACGTACGTACGGTTTATTTGGAGGAGGACGCGATGTGGGATCCGACGACTTACCTGACCTTCGCCGACCACCGCGGCCGGCCCTTCCGCGACCTGGTCGGACGAGTCGCGATCGAGGACCCGCGCCGGGTGGTCGACCTGGGCTGCGGACCGGGCAACCAGACGCTGACACTGGCACAGCGCTGGCCGGGCGCGATCGTGCAGGGCGTGGACTCGTCGCCGGAGATGGTCGACGCGGCCAAGGCGCTGGGCGTCGACGCTTCCGTCGGTGACGTGAACGACTGGGTGCCCGAGCCGGACACCGACGTCCTGCTCACGAATGCCGTCCTGCAGTGGGTGCCGGGGCATCAGAAGTTGCTGCGCAGGTGGGTGGGGCAGCTGCCCTCGGGTGCATGGCTGGCCACCCAGGTGCCGGGCAACTTCGGCGCCGCATCGCATGTGCTGATCCGCGAGCAGGCCGACTCGGCCGAGTGGCGGGGCGAGCTGGGCGAGATCGGGCTGCGCGGGGACGACGTGGTCGCGACACCACAGGAGTACGCGGACCTGCTGATGGACGCGGGCTGCCAGGTCGACGCGTGGGAGACCACCTACCTGCAGTTGCTGACGGGGCAGGACCCGGTGCTGCAATGGGTGACCGGCACGGCACTGCGGCCGATCAAAGCGGCACTGGACGACCAGCGATGGGGCCAGTTCCTCGACGAACTGCGACCGAAGCTGCGGGCCGCGTACCCGCCCAGGTCGGACGGTACGACGTGGTTCGACTTCCGCCGGGTGTTCGTGATCGCCAGGACGGCGTGACGCGTCACCGACCGATGCGTTCGCCGACCTTGGCGCGGATGATGCCGGCGGCCCCCTGGACCATCGGGTGGTCCACGGCCTTGCGGTACGTGCGCATGATCTGCTCGTAGCGTTGCCGTCCGGCCCGGGAGCCCAGTACATAACCGGCGGCGACGCCCAGCAGGAACGTCTTCATCGCCTCAGCCTCCTTCGTCCGCGAACAAGCCCTGCCGGCCATCGTGCCCCAGTGCCGACGGCGCCGCCGGGGGGTGGGTCGGGGGGTCACTCAGGGTGCGCTATAGTTGGCCCTGCCCGCGAGGCGGGCAGGTGATCCTCCATAGCTCAATTGGCAGAGCATTCGGCTGTTAACCGAAGGGTTGTTGGTTCGAGTCCAACTGGAGGAGCATAAGCCCAGGTCAACGACCTGGGCATTTTTGTTGCCCGAGTCTGGATCAATTGAGGGCGATCCTGCTCACATTCGTGATCCTCGGCCAGACAATCGCCCACTCCAGGTTGGCTCCGCCCGGTCCAGCCGACGGTCGACGGTAGGTCACGACAGCCGCGGTGACAGCCGCAAGCGCGTGGGCAGTCGCCCAGCGAGCAGGGCGCTGTTGCCGAACCGGCGGCGCTGGGTAACCTCTGACCGCACGCCGCCCCGTGATCACACAGCCGGGCGGTGCCGGGGGCGGTAGCTCAGATGGTTAGAGCAGGGGACTCATAATCCCTTGGCCGTGGGTTCAAGTCCCACCCGCCCTACAATCATTGACCTGCCGATCACCGGCTTGACCAGCTAAAACAGGATCCTTGGCCGATCATGGCCGCTGTCACAGCTTCGTGGTGTGCCAGGTGCGGGCGCGATTTTGTGAGGCGTCGTACAAGCATGCGCCACGGTGGGGCCGCGCAGGTCTTCAGTCGCGGGCACGAGTTTGGGCACGAATGGCGTCCCGCCGTTCCAGCTATGCCCAGTTGTGTGCCCGCCATGCGTGCGCTACCGCAGGCCGCCGGGCATGAGCAGGTCGACGTTGCGACTACGGATCAGAAGGTTTGGGCGAAGCTGAATGGAGCGTTTGTACGCGGTGACGCCGATTGGAGAGCTGAGCAACCGCAGAAAGCCGCGCCGGCGCCGCGCCAGGGGGCGCTAGATTCCCCCTGTGCGCTGGTTGATCGCCGCAGTGGTGTTGCTCGGGCTGGTGTCGGCGGGGTGCTCCCGATCAGTGGTGCCCGAACAGGGGCCGACGGTGGCCCCGGCTGGGTACTCGCTGCCCAAGGGGCGCGAAGAGGAGGTCAGTCCGGGGATGGATCCGGACCTCACGGTCGGACTGCCGGTGGGCGGCCTGGTCAAGCTGGACGACTACATCTACCAGCACGCCCTGGACGCCCAGATCTGGTCGGTGCTCCGGCTGGCCGAGGTGTACGGCAAGACCGCGATCTACCAGGCGGTCGCGCCGGGCAAAGTGGCCTTGGTGATCGGCCCGCACGGCTACCCGTGCCCGCCGCGCGTGCAGTACTGCGCCACGGACACCAAGGGGCCTCTGAAGCTCCTGGTGGTCGTTACCCCGACCTAGCGGTTCGTCCCACCGATGCGACGAACGCCGCGCGGACTGACGCGGGGCCTCGCACCAAGGGCCAGGGGCGCCCACGCCGCGCCGGCGCCGTTGGGGCTGTGGCGTACGGGTAGCTTCGGAGCCTGAGACGGTGGGCCGTGCCAACACATGATCGTCCATGAAGGACGAAGTGTCGGTCATGATGTCTGCGAAAGCCCCACGTTCGCAGACACGACGTGCACAGTAACCAGGCTGTGAGTCAGGTTGACCAGGCCAAACGCGCCAGCGTCCGCGAGGCGCCGGTCTTGTAAGCGGCGGTTCGGTCATAGCCAGCGCGGCAGACACGCCCCGCGCCGGGTGCAGCGGGCGACAGCCGCTGATCACTGATCGGTGTCGCCGTTGGCCCGACGCTATCGGCTCGGCCCGCAGCTGTAAGAGCCGGCCCTAGTGGCTCGGCCACGGCGTGGCGGGTCGGTCGTGGCCAGACACGTAGCTGCCAATGCCGATGCTCCAGCCTTGGCACGGGCGGGCCGCCAGCTCAGTGGGGTGGCGACACGGTCAGGTACGTGGGCGGTCAGGTCGTGCGCGGCGGCATGTGGCTCGGTCGACCCGTTCGAGATCGGAGGTCGACGTCGCGACTACGGATCAGATGGTTGACGGTTTCAAGCGCGGCCGGGCGTGTTCAGAGTGTCCATATTTCTTCAAAGCGACCCCTCCGGGGCCGCTACGCATTATCCTCTGTTCCACTGCGCCAGCGGGGCGTGCGACCTGGCGGCCGGTCCCCGCGCGCAGCGGCAGGGAAGCGCAGCGGGCCCAACGGCCACCGGAGGCGCAAGGCCGATATTAGGATTGCCGCCAGCAAATCGGCGAAGGTACTCGTGTTTCCGCTGCGGTCTTCGCGTCATCCAGTGAACGGTGCGGCCCGGAATCGGGCCAGAACGATCCGTCATCGCGCAGACGGTGGAACGCCACGTAGTAGGCGTTCCCATTCTCATTGAGGTTGGGCACCTCGCCCTCCTCGAGCGTGCCATCCGCTCGGGCCACCTCATACCAGAAGTCATAGTCGAGACGGACGACGAACACTGGCATCAAAGCAGTCTGGGCATACTGCCACGAACCACTGGCAACGGTCTCGCGGACGTGCATGACTGCCCGATGCTACAGGCCCTGTCGTCCAACAATGTCGATCCCGCGCACCTCGCGTACCACCGGCGACCACCTGGCGACAGCAAGCGAGGCGGGGGTTGAGGGTTCGATTCCCTTCGTCTCCACCAGTCCGAGCAGCACGTTTAGCTCAGTGCCCGCACGCGTTTTTGATCAATTGCTATCACAGTGACGAGATCGTGGCCGAGCATTGGAACGGCACGCGTTGGGGGTGCCTTGGCCGTGCCGGGGCGGAGCGATCGGTACGAACCCGCCGCGGCGCTATCATCGCGTCGTCCGACACATGCCGCGTTGCAGCCGGTCACCCGCTCAGTCCATTCGGTGGGCGGTCCACCGGGTCTCGCGTGGTCGCTCGCCGGTCCAGCTGGCCAGGAAGTCGAGTTGTTCCTGGCCCGGGCTGTCCAGCGGTGCCGTGTAGGTAGCGAGGACGAGCGCGTCAGCGGGCAGTTCGAGGGTGTCGCTCCTCAGCTCGATGTCGCCGATGAGCGGGTGGTGCAGGCGTTTGGGCCCGTCCCGGTCCAGGCGGACGTTGTGCCGCGCCCAGCGGGTGCGGAACGGTTCGCTGCGGGTGGCCAGTTCGCCGATCAGGTCGCTGAGGCCGCGGTCCAGCGGGTTGCGGCCGGCTTGGCTGCGCAGCTGCGCGACCGTGCTGCTGGCCACGATGTCCCAGTCGGTGAAGAAGTCGGTGGCGCGTGGGTCGAAGAACAGGAACCTGGCTTGGTTGAGGGGCAGTGTGTGCGGCGTGATGATGTCGGCGTACAGGGCCTGACACAGGCTGTTGGCGGCCAGGATGTCCATGCGACGGTTGCGGACGTAGGCCGGGATGCCGGTCATGCCGTCGAGGATGCGATGGATGCTTGGCCGGACCTTCAGGTGCGAACTCCTGCGCGATGGCTGTGCTTGGCGGCTGCCCGCGGCCCGGGCAAGATCAAACAGGTGGGCGCGCTCCGCCTCGTCCAGTCGCAGTGCCGCCGCCAGCGACGTGAGCACCGACTCGGAGACGCCGGTGAGGTTGCCGCGCTCCAGGCGCGTGTAGTACTCGACACTCACGCCGGCGAGCTGGGCAACCTCCGTCCTCCGTAGACCGGGGACTCGGCGTTTCTCGCCGAACGTGGACAGCCCGACCTGCTCCGGCGTGATCCGCGCACGCCGGCCCGTCAGGAAGTCCCGAACCTCGGACCTGTTGTCCACGCCACGACAGTACGGCCGCCCTCCTGCTAGGAGGGAGGTACTGCCGTTACCCCTTACGGTCGATACTCCCGCGCAGGTGCGGGCGCGGATCTGATAGGTGGCGAATGACATCGCAGCCCGTCAGGTGAGGTACTCATGTCCGGTTCCGTCCTCGTGCGACCCGTCGCGGGCTCCGCCCCGGCACATCGTCCGCCCGCGTCGTGGGCCCTCGCCATGCTCGGATTCTTTGTCGTGCCGGCCTCCCAGGTCGTCAACGTCGCGCTGCTCTACATCCGCCATGACCTGACCCTCGGCCTGACCGGCCTGCAGTGGGTGGTCAGCGGCTACACGCTGATGTTCTCCGTGCTGCTGCTCGTCGCGGGTGCCATGGCGACGGCGACCGCGCCGGGACGTCCGCGCCGATATGCCACAACGCGCGTCCGGACGACAGGCTGGTGGTCCGATGGATCCGCGTAGCTTGCAGGTGATCGTCACCGTGCTCATCGCGGTGGTGGCGCTGAGCTGGCTGGCCGTGCGCATGCGTGTGCCGGCGACGCTGGTGTTGCTGCTCGGGGGCGTGCCGCTGGCGTTCCTGCCGTGGCTGCACGACCTGCCGGTTTCGCCCAGCCTCATCCTCGTGGTGGTGTTGCCGGCGCTGCTGTACTGGGATTCGCTGACCACGTCACTGCGGGAGATCCGCGCGAGCCTGTCGATGGTGCTGCTCAACTCGCTGGGTCTGGTGCTGGCCACCACCGGGGCGGTGGCCGCCGTCGGACACGCGATCGGGCTGAGCTGGTCGGCCGCAGCGCTGCTGGGCGCGATCCTCGCCCCGACCGACGCGTCGGCGATCGGGCGGGTCGCTGCCCGGCTGCCTCGGCGCGTCACCACGATGCTGCAGGCGGAGAGCCTGGTCAGCGACGGCACAGCGCTGGTCGTGTTCGCGCTGGCCATTGCGGTGGCCACCCACCAGCACCCGTTCGCCTGGACCGACTCGTTGTCGCGTTTCGGGATCTCGTTCGTCGGCGGAGCCGCGGCAGGCCTGGCGATCGCCTGGCTGGCGGTGGGAGCCCGGAGGCTGGTGCGGGACACCCTGCTGGAGAACGGGATCAACGTGGTGGCGCCGTTCGCGGCGTTCCTGCTCGCCGAGCAGCTGCATGCTTCCGGTGTGCTGGCTGTGGTGGCGTGCGGGCTGACGTTCAGCCACGTCGGGCCACGGCTGGTCTCCGGCCGGACCCGGCTGCGGTTGCGGGCGTTCTGGCAACTGGCGGCGTTTCTGCTCAGTGGCACGTTGTTCGTGCTGCTGGGCACCCGGTTGCCGCACGCGGCGCTGGCCATGCACCACTACACGCTGCGCCAGGCCCTGGTGGGGATCGTGCTGGTCTGCGGTGCCGCTGTCGGCACACGTCTGGCGTGGATTGCCATCGTGACCTACCTCACGTGGCTACTGGACCGCAGTCCGGGCACTCGGTCACGCCGGTTGCCGCCGCGACAGGTGCTGGTTCTGGCGTGGGCAGGATTGCGCGGCGGGACCTCGCTGGCCATGGCGCTCGTGGTGTCCGTCACGCCGGTACCTGGACGGAACCTGATCGTCGTGGTGGCGTTCGGGGTCATCCTGGTGATGTTGCTCGGGCAGGGCCTCACGCTGCCCGCAGTCATCCGTCGTGCGCGCCTGCCCAACGCCGACGACGAGATGCAGGAGGAGCGGATCGCCGAGCGCGCGGCCGCGGAGGCGGCGCTGGCCGCGCTGCCGGTCGCGGCGTGGCGGTTACGCTGCCCCGACCACGTCGTCGACCTGGTGCGGGTGGTGCACGAACACCAGTTGCTCGCGCTGGAGGACGCGCACAGCGCGGCTGATCTCGCCCGGGCCGAGCCCGAGGTCGAGCACGCCGCCGTCCCTCGACACCACCACGAGCTGCTGAGCGCACTACTGCCCTACAAGCGCGCGGCGCTGGTCAGGTTGCGCGATGAACAGGTGATCGACGACATCGTGTTGCGTAGGGTGCAGGCCAGGATCGACGCGGAGGAGTTGCAGCTGGATCCGGCCGACGACGCGGAGTGACCTCAGCCCGGGTCGTCGGTTCATAACCCACTATGGGGTCAGGGCGTGGCAGGCCCCTGAGGTGCACCCGCCAGCGGAGCCGGGCACGGGGCCCGTGTTGCCGTCCAGGGCACTTGGACGGCAGCGGCGGCGAGCCGCTCAGCCGAGTTCCGAGCTGATCACCATCCATTTCACGCAACCAGCACCACAATGGGGACACCCACACGATGGCGCGGACGATTCACCACGGGGGCTGTCATGATGTAGCAAATCCATCTCCTCAACCGACGGGAGGGGTAGGATTTGATTCATGACGGTTTCGGAGCCTTCCCGGCTCGAACGGCGCCTCCCCGCGCTGCCACCGACCTTCACCACCGCTCAGGCACGCCAAGCGGCGCTCTCGCCACGTGATCTGGCGGAGCTGGTCGCTACGGGCGCAGTCTACGAATTGTCCCGGGGCGTGTACCGCCGGGCTTCCGCCCCACAGAGCGCCTACCTGGATCTCATCGCCGTGACCACGCGAGCGCCTCGTGCTGTGGTGTGCGGCGAATCCGCCCTGGCACTGCACGAGTTGATCGACGATGTTCCGTCGGCTGTCCATCTTGCGGTCCCCCGCGGTGCGCACCGGCCGTCCATCGCCTACCCGCCGACAGTTGTCGCGCAGTACGCCGCGGCGACCTTCCGGCTGGGAGTGGAGCTGTTCGAAGCCGCACCGGGCGAGACGGTCCCGGTGTACAGCGCGGCGCGGTGCGTAGTGGACGCGATGCGCCACCGCCACCGGTTGGGCGAATCCCTCGCGCTGTCCGCGCTCGGCCGATATCTGCGCACTGGCGGCCGGGACCGTGTGGTCGAACTGCAGCAGATCGCCGACGAACTGGGTGCGCTCTCGGCCATCCGTCCTGCCGTGGAAGCGGTGCTCGCCTGATGCCTAACCCCACTCGCGACACCACCGCTGGTCGTGTCTACAACGATCTGCGCAACCTCGCGCGGCGCCACGGCCGGTCCACCGACGAGATCATGGTCGACTATGTCCTGGAGCGCTTCCTGTACAGGCTGGCCCTCTCGCCCCTGGGCGGGGAGCATTTCGTCTTGAAGGGCGGTCTATTGCTGGCGCAGTTCGGGGCCCGCCGGATGACCCGTGACATCGACATCCTTGGTCGGTTCTTCTCCGCCGACCAGACCGAGATCCTGCGCAGGATCTCGGGCATCGCCGCCACCGCAGTGGACGACGGCGTCGTCTTCGACGTGCGGACGCTCACGAGCGTGCCGATCCGTGAGGACGGGGAGTATCACGGGTTGCGCCTGGCCATGGCGGCCACCATCGCCAAGGCGAGGCTGAAGCTCCAACTGGATGTCAGCTTCGGCGACCCGGTCACCCCTGGACCTGAGCTGATCGCCTACCAGCAGCAACTCGCGGGCGAGAGCTTCCAACTCCTGGGCTATCCGATCGCCACGGTGATCGCCGAGAAGCTGTCCACCGCGGTCTCGTTGGGCGGCCTCAACACCCGGGACCGTGACTACGCGGATCTCTATCGCCTGCTCACGCTCCATAATTTCGACGGCGCCGAACTGGCTGCCGCGCTTGCGGCCACAGCAACCCACCGCGGCATCCGATTGCAACGGCTGGGCCCACTGATCACGGGCTTCGCCGATCGCCGCCAACGTTCCTACGCCGCCTGGCGCGGGCGACAAGGAACAGCCGCACTCGGATACCCGGAACAGTTCAGCACAGTCGTGAACCTCGTCATCACCTTTGCCGACCCACTCCTCACCGGCTCGACTTCCGATCAGAAATGGTCGTCCAAGACACGCGACTGGGCCTGAAACCCCGACACCAGCCAACTCGCAGAACAGAAATTTCGGGCCGGCTGCCGATTAGCGTGTGATCCGCTGCTTGACTGGGAGGTCCTGAGATGGCCAGTAGGTTCACCGAGCTCGCGATCGACTGTGCCGATCCCGGCGGTCTCGCCCGGTTCTGGTGCTCGGTCCTTGGCTACGAGGTGCGGGACGAAGACGACGGACTCGTCACCATTGGCTCCCCTCTGGTGCCTGACCGCAAGAACCACCATGGCCCGATGCCACCGACGTTGACATTCGCTCGCGTGCCGGAGGGCAAGACCGTCAAGAACAGGCTCCACCTGGACGTCAACGCAACCGACAGGGAGCAGGACGAAGAGGTCCGTCGCCTGCTCGATCTAGGTGCCCGACACGCCGACGTCGGCCAAACCGGCGAGGAGAGCTGGGTTTGTCTTGTCGACCCCGAGGGGAACGAGTTCTGCGTCCTTGCGAGCCGCCACCCCTGATCGGAGGCCAGGCGTGCGGGCGCCAGGTTCCCACTCACTGTCGCTCCTGGTGTCGCCGACGGCCGGAATGTTCGTCGACGGCTCACGCGATTTGTTATCTCGCCAGTCGTAACACCATGAACAGCGTGGGAAGTACGACGTGCGCGCGCACCAGGATGACGCCATCCCAGACGATGAGCAGGACGCTGCTCCACAGTGTCCACTGATTCACCACAGTGGACATACCGACGATCAGGTCGTAAGCGCTGAACCCAGCCAGCGTCGCCGCTACGAACGGCACCACGGCGGCGATCAGTGCGGCGACCAGAGTCTGGTCCGTCGCCACAGGTCTGGGGTCCGCGCCGAACAGCCCGCCGAGGACTTGCTGCTCGTATAGGCATCCTGCTACGAGGATCAGCGTGATCAGAACTCGTGCCGTCGTGGCCCGGATCGCGAGGTTCTCCGTGATCGCCATCGCCTGCTTCGCATCCCTCGGCCTGTTGGTCGCTGCCTTCCATGGGATCGGCGGCCGCTGTCACGTGTTACCGAAGGGCGATATTTGTCCCGCATTTGTCGTTCCTGAATTCGCCGGCCAAATATGAACAGTCGCCGAATTCACGGGACAGCGGACGGCGGGCCACTCCGCGACTGGTGATGCGGCGTCAGCGGCCCTTGAGGCTGCCGATGTCCAGTGATCCGTCTCGCTTGCGCGTTGCCTGCCGGGTACCGGTTGCGTTCGCTTCTTGGCCGGCGGACCGGGACAACTCGCGTTCGGGGTCACGGACGTAGGCCTCTGGGTCCTTGTCGATCACTGGGACCCCGGTGATGTGTGTTGCCTCGAAACTGGCGAACGCTACGGCCAGTTTGTGGCGGAGTGGGAGGCCGGCGTGGCGGCGGAAGTCGGTGAGGCCTTCTCGCTCTTCCTCTGCCATATGGTCGCTGTTGGCCTCGTTCACGGCCGCTACCGCCACGTACCAGGCGTCGCTGCCGACTTCGTGATCGGCGACGGCCGTGATCGTGTCGCGGATCTCGTTGTGGTCGGAGATCGCGTCCACTGTCTCGGCGGCCGGGGTGGCCATGCCGCCGGCTCCAGTGCCGACGCGCAGTAGTTCAGGGTAGAAGTGCGCTTCCTCCGCCGCCGCGTGCACCTCCAGGAACGCGGCCAGCCGATCCCACACGGCACTCAGCGCCGCGGTGTCGGCTCGGTCGATCTGTTCGAGGATCGCGAACAACCGCCGCTGTTCATGGTGGTCGTCGAGGATCAACTGCGTGATGTCCACGTTCCTCCCGTCGCGGGTCCGATCACCAATCCTGGCACAGGGTGGCACGCCGCAACCGCCCGTGCAGTTCGACCCGTTCGGTAGCACCGTCGCCGCCTGGGTTCGCGGGCGTAGAGCCGATCGACCACCTGCGGATAGGCTCGGGTTTCGTTCATCGGCGAACGGGAGTGTCATGGGGCGGACCGTCATCTCCGGCGCGACCGTGGTGTCGATGGACGACTCGGTCGGGATCGTGCGGGACGCCGAAGTCGTGGTCGACGACGATCGGATCACCGCTGTCGGGCCGCGGACCGACGCAACGCCGGATGTCGACGCGACCGGGTGGATCATCGTGCCCGGCTTCGTCAATGCCCACCTGCACACCTGGCAGACCGCCTTGCGCGGCATCGCGAGCAACTGGACCCTGCTGGAGTACTTCCGCTGGACACACGCCGGGCTGGCCACCTACTTCACGCCCGACGACATCCATCACGGCACCCTCGCCGGCGCCCTGAACCAGCTCAACTGCGGTACCACCACCCTGGCCGACTGGTGCCACAACAACCCGACGCCCGAGCACACCGACGCGGCCGTGGACGCGCTCGCGCGCAGCGGCATCCGCGCCACCTTCCTGCACGGCAGCCCCAAGCCCGACCCGCGACCTGGTGAGCCGCCCTACTGGGAGGTGCCGCACCCGAGGGCGGAGATCGAGCGCCTGGCCGGCCGGTCGGGGATCGGTGGGCTGCTCAGCCTCGGGCTGGCCGTGCTCGGGCCGCAGTACGCGACCGTGGACGTCGTCGTGGCCGATGGTGAACTCGCCAAGGAGATCGGCCTCGTCACGTCGATGCACCAGGGTGGCGGGCTGCCGAAGGCGCCGGAGGGCTGGCGGGAACTGCTCGACCGCGGCCTGCTCGGCCCGCACGTCAACATCGTGCACGGGCACGACCTCACCGACGACCAGCTCCGCCGGTTCGCCGATCTGGGCGTCACGTTCTCCGTCACGCCGGAGATCGAGATGACCATGGGCCACGGCCATCCGCTGGTCGGCAGGCTGCACGACCAGGGCACCGCGCCTTCGCTCGGCATCGACCTCGAATCCTGCACGTCCAGCGAGATGTTCATCGCCGCCCGCACCGCACTCGCCCACCAGCGGGCCATCGACAACGCCGCGTTCCGGCGGGCCGCCGCGCCCGGGGAGCCGCCGATTCCGCACGCGCCGTCGCTCACCACGACGGACGCGCTGCGCTGGATCACCGTCGACGGCGCCCGGATGCTCGGCCAGGCCGACCGGATCGGCTCGATCGCGCCCGGCAAGCAGGCCGACCTGGTGCTGATCGACGCCACCAAGCCCAACATGCAGCCCGTGCACGACCCGGTGAGCGCTGTCGTGATGCAGACCAGCCTCGCCAACATCGACTCCGTGATGGTGGCCGGCCGGTGGCGCAAGAGGCACGGTGAGCTGCTCGCCGTCGACGGAACCCGGCTGGACCCGCAGACCTGGCTGGCGCCGCTGCGCGACTCCGCGCAGCGGCTGACCGCCGCGATCGGGCTCTAGAGCTGCTCCACCGGCGACTGCAGCTCGGTGACCCACTTGTCCATGTCCGGTGGGCAGTCCAGGTAGTCCTCGCGGGCGTAGCCGACCTCGCGGTAGCCGTGTGCGTCCACCCATCTGGCCAGCGCCTGGCCGGTGGGCACGACGTTGTCCATCGCGCCGTGGTGCACGATGGTCGCGGCCAGGATGCCCGGCAGGTCGACGATCGCGAAGTCGTACTTGTCGTCCGGTTCGACGGCCACGGGTGCCGTCGCGTGCACGACGACCGCTTCGTCGTCGCCGGGCGCGTCCTCGTAATAGGAGATGGGCGCGCCGACGATGTCCACGCCCGCGCGCGCCAGCCGGTTCATCAGCTCCGGGTAGAGCGGCCTGCTGGCCGGGCTGATGTGCTCGGGGGAGTAGCTGGCGACGACCGTGGTCAGCTCCGCGACCCGGATCGGTGCCACCTCCTTGACCACCACGTCGTCGGCAGGCATCCGTCCCTCACTCTCGATCATGCGCAGCCGGACCTCCACCTGCGTCAACCTCGCCGTGTCGGTCACGATCCGCGACTGCAGCTCGGCCCTGCGCAGGCGCAGCATGCCGCGCAGCTCGTCCGGATCGATCCGGTCCTCGATCATGTCCTGGACCTGCTGCAGCGTGAACCCGAGGTCCTTCAGCGCCACGATCCGGTTGAGCCGGGACAGCTGGGCCGCCTCGTAGGACCGGTAACCGGTCGCCGGGTCGACCTCGGCAGGCCGCAGCAACCCGATGCTGTCGTAGTGACGCAGCATCCGGATGGACACGCGGCCATGCCGAGCGAAGTCGCCGATACCGAACACGGTGTCAGGTGTACCGCCTGACACCGTGTCAGGCTCAATGAATGGGTCAGGCGAGTACCGGCAGCTCCGCCTGCGCCCGTGCGAGGTCGTCGCCGGACAGCTCGTGGTCGACGATCTCGCCCGCGAGGTACTGGCCGTAGGCGGGCAGGTCGAGGTGCGCGTGCCCGCACAGCGCGGTCAGGATCACCTTCGCCTCGCCGCTTTCCTTGCACGCCAACGCTTCCCGCACGGTGGCGGCGAGCGCGTGCGTCGGTTCGGGGGCCGGGATGATGCCTTCGGTACGAGCGAACTGAACGCCCGCGGCGAAGCACTCCCGCTGCGGCACCGCCATCGCCTCGATCAGCCCGAGCTCGTAGATGTGCGAGAGCAGCGGCGACATGCCGTGGTAGCGCAGGCCACCGGCGTGGATCGGGTCGGGGATGAAGTTGTGGCCCAGTGTGTGCATCTTGAGCAGCGGGGTCAGGCCGGCGGTATCGCCGAAGTCGTACGCGTAGACACCGCGGGTGAGCGACGGGCACGCGGCCGGCTCCACGGCCCGGATCACCGGCGACATCCGGCCGGCCAGCTTCTCGCGCAGGAACGGGAACGTGAGACCGGCGAAGTTCGAGCCGCCGCCGGTGCAGCCGACGATCACGTCCGGCACGTCCCCGGCCATCGCGAGCTGCTTGATGGCCTCCTCGCCGATCACGGTCTGGTGCAGCAGCACGTGGTTGAGCACGCTGCCCAGCGCGTACCGGGTGTTCGGGTCGGCCGCGGCCATCTCCACGGCCTCGCTGATCGCGATGCCCAGGCTGCCGGTGGAGTCGGGATGCTCGGCCAGGATCGCCCGCCCGGACGCGGTGAGTTCGGACGGGCTCGGGTGCACCGTCGCGCCGTACGTCTCCATCATCAGCCTGCGGTACGGCTTCTGGTCGTAGGAGGCGCGGACCTGCCACACCTCGCACTCCAGCCCGAAGGTGGCGCTGGCGAACGCGAGCGCGCTGCCCCACTGGCCCGCCCCGGTCTCGGTGGTGAGCTTCGTGACGCCCTCTGCGGCGTTGTAGAACGCCTGCGGCACAGCGGTGTTCGGCTTGTGTGAGCCGACCGGGCTGACGCCCTCGTACTTGTAGTAGATCCGCGCGGGCGTGTCCAGGGCGCGCTCCAGCCGGCGCGCCCGGAACAGCGGAGAGGGCCGCCACAGTTTGTAGACGTCCAGTACCTCGCCCGGGATGTCCACGTAGCTGTCGGTCGGTGACCTCCTGGGCGATCAGCGCCATGGGGAACAGCGGCGCGAGATCGTCCGGGCCGACGGGCTGGCCGGTGCCCGGGTGCAGGGGCGGTGGCGGCGGTGCGGGCAGGTCGGGGATGACGTTGTACCACTGGGTGGGCAGCTCGGACTCGTCCAGCAGGTACTTGGTCTGGTTCGCCATGGGGGCCTCCACCGGATCGTCATCGCCGACTGTGGTCAACCTAGGGCCGCCACCCGGCCCGCACCAGACCAGAAGGTCGACTCTGCCGCCGGTGAGGTGGACCACTGTCGGCCGGTAACGGCGCGAAGGGGATTCGATAGGGTGAACAGGTCCCCACACGGATAATGCCGCGCTCACGCGACTGTGCACACAGGGAGCAGTCAGTCATCGACGAGGGTCAGCTGATCGCCGGGCACTACCGGTTGTTGGAGCGCATCGGCAGCGGGTCGATGGGAGTTGTGTGGCGGGCCCGTGACGAGCGCCTGGAACGGGTCGTGGCCGTCAAGCAACTGCTCACCCAGCCGGGCCTGTCCGACCAGCAACGGGAGGACGCCCGGCGGCGAGCGCTGCGCGAGGCACGGATCGCCGCGCGCCTGCACCATCCCAACGCCATCGTCGTGTTCGACGTGGCGGAGCACGACGGTGACCCGTGCCTGGTCATGGAGTACCTGGCCGCGAAGAGCATGGCCGCGATGCTCACCGAGCGCGGCAGCCTGCCCGCGGCCGACGTGGCGGCTGTCGGCAGCCAGATCGCGTCAGCGCTGGCAGCGGCCCACGCGTCCGGCATCGTGCACCGGGACGTGAAGCCCGCGAACATCCTGATCACCGAGGCGGGTGTCGCGAAGATCACCGACTTCGGCATCGCCAGGGCCGCCGGCGACGTGACCGTGACGCAGACCGGCATGTTCGCCGGTACGCCCGCCTATCTCGCACCCGAGGTGGCCAGGGGTCAGGACCCGACGTCGGCCTCGGACGTGTTCTCCTTCGGCGCCACCTTGTACGACGCGGTCGAGGGCGGCCCGCCGTTCCCGGAGCGGCAGAACCAGCTGGCCCTGTTGCGGCTGGTCGCCGAGGGAAAGGTGCAGCCGCCACGGCAGGCTGGTGTGCTCACCGCGCTGCTGATGCAGCTGCTGCGCAGCGACGCGAACGAGCGGCCCAGCATGAGCGAGGCCAGCAAGATGCTCGGCGATCTCGCGACCGCCCGCCCGGTAGGGCCAGTGCTGCCGCCGGTCGTGCGGGCCAGGACCACCGTGCCCGACCTGCGGCCGTCCCAGAAGCCTGCCGAGCCCCCGGCCGAGCCGCCCGCGCCGACAGCGGTCGTGCCGCCGCCCACGCAGCGCGTGCAGCTGTCCGACCGCCCGGCCGCCTACCGCCCGAATGCGGCGCCCACGGCAGCGCCGCAGCGCCAGCCGCTGGACCGCAGGCTGGTGCTGATCTCCGTCCTGCTCGTGGTCGTGGTGCTGGTCGTGGCCGGGGTCGTGCTGCTGCTCAACTCGGACGCCGCCAAGCAAGGGAACGCGGCGCGGCCGGGTGGTGCCCCGACGGCGACAGCCGGTGGCCCCACCGCGACCGCGACGGCACCCACGGCGACCAGTGCGCCGCCGACGTCGGCCGCGGTGCCTGCTGTGGGCACGGCAGCGTCGTCAGGGGAGATCGACTTCCACGACGCGGGTCAGACAGTGGTCGACTACTACGGTGCCGGCGCGCTGCCCGCACGCTTTGCCATGCTCACTCCCGGTGCGCAGGCCGCGTTCGGCGGCCAGGCCGGGTTCGACACCTACTGGGGTCAGTTCTCCCAGGTCAGCTCGGCGCACGCGATCGGTGTCACGGTCAATGCGGACGGATCGGTCCAGGTGCCGATCGACGTCACGTACACGAAGGCCGACGGGACGAACTCGCAGGCGCACAAGACGCTGCGCGTGGTGCAGGAGAGCGGCAGGCTGCTGATCGACACCGACGCCAAGTAGCTGACGCCAAGTAGCTGACGCCAAGTAGCTACAGGCCGGCTTCCTGGAACGGGATGACCAGCGCACGCACCGGTTCGGTGTCGCCGCCGCGGCCGGTCGCGGTGTCCTCCGGGAAACCGATCTCGGTCACGGACTCGTACCCGGCCGGCTCGGCGACCTGCTGCGCCTCGGACACCTTCTTGGCCGACTCGCTGGCCAGGCGGCGGATCTCGGCGGTCATGCTGGCACTGGTGCCGGTCGCCTTGCCGCCGCCCTTGGCCGCCTTGGCGCGCCGGACCTTGCCGGCCGGGCGGTGGGCATGGGCAATGAACTCGGCGAGGACGCCCCGCAGTGCCCTGGCGTTCGCGGCGGACAGGTCGATTTCGTAGTCGACCCCATCGAGCGCGAAAGTCACGGTCTCGTCGGCGCGACCACCGTCCAGATCGTCGAGCAACTCCACAACGGTCTTGCTTGCCACGGTTCCCCTTGCGTCCCGGTGCTGCTGTCGCGTGCGCACAGGCAGGATACGAGAACAATCAGCGCACGTTCGCACTGCACGGCCCGTGTCCCGCGTCCGGTTCGGACCCAGGTCCGCCGAGCAGTACTTGACCTCCACTTTAGTAGAAGTTGAACACTTGACGTCTTCGCAGGTCACACCGCAGGCGATGACGAGGAGGGCCTCATGTCGGTCGACCGGACAGGTGTACTGGACGAGGCGTACGAGCGGCTGCACCGGACCGGCCCGGAGTTCGACGGCTGGTTGTCCAACCACGGCCCGATGGCCGTGGAGGCGATGGTCCGCGGGGAGCACGCGGAGGTGGTGCATCGCTGGGTGGATCGATACAGTACGCGGCTCGACGAACTGCCGGCGCCCACCGCCCGGATCGGGGCCGACTGGGAACGGGCGCTGGGCGACCCGAACCGGATCGGCGACTGGATCGGGTACTTCACGAACGAACTGGCCGAGGCCCCGTGGCAGGACGTGCTGGCCGTCTGGTGGCCACGGCTGCTGCCGGGCATCGTCGCGGGCGCGACGCACGGCGTGATCCGCGTCGGCCACGCGGTGCGCGTGCTGCTGACCGAGCAGCCCACGCCGCCGCGAGTCGACGAACTGGGCCACGGCCTCGGCTACTGGGCCGCTCGCTGGCTCTCGGTGCCGGGCGTGGTGACGCCCGGTGGCGGCGAGGCGCCCGCTGCCGCGCTACGTGGCGTGGCCCGGCTGCCCGACCAGACCGGCGGCATCCGGGACCGGGTGGCCAGGCTGCCCGAGCTGGCCGGCTGGAGCGACTCGGTGGCCGCGCTGCGCAGGCCCGACGACCCGGTCGACATCCAGGGCGCGCTCGCCGACCTCGTGGACGCCGCCGTACTGCGCTACCGGACGCACGGCCACGGCAACGGCGTGATGCTGGTCCACTCCGCCACCGCGCCCAACGCCGTGCTGCGCGTCCTGCCCGCCCTGCCGGTGCGACTGTGGCCGGACAGCCTCGCCGCCGCGTGGGCAGCCACCGCCACGGTTACGTCGATCTACGGCCCCGCCGAGGCCCTGGCGGACGGCGAACTGCCCGCCGCCCCGGCCGACGCGCGGGACGCGCTGGCGATCGCGGTCCGGCACGGCGACGAGCACGCGATCAAGTTCGCCGACACGGCGGTCGACACATTCGACCGGACCGGTGACCCGGCGGCACTGGCCGCCGCCGTCCGGGCCACCCAGCTCATCGACGCCGGTCAGCGCGCGTAGTCGTAGAACCCGCGGCCGGTCTTCTTGCCGAGCAGCCCCGCGTCCACCATCCGCATCAGCAGCGGCGGCGCCGAGTACAGCGGCTCCTTGAACTCGGTGTACATCGACTCGGCGACGGCCTTGGTGGTGTCCAGGCCGATCAGGTCGGTCAGCGCGCAGCGGGCCCATCGGGTGCGCGCAGCCCAGGACCATGCCGTTGTCGATGTCCTCGGCCGACGCGAAACCGGACTCGAACATCCGGATCGCGGACAGCAGGTAGGGGATCAGCAGGGCGTTGACCACGAAGCCGGCGCGGTCCTGGGAGCGGACCACGGTCTTGCCGAGCACGTCGGTCACGAAGGCCTCGGCCCTGGCCTGCGTCTCCTGGCCGGTGAGCAGCGACGGGATCAGCTCGACCAGCTTGAGCACCGGGACCGGGTTGAAGAAGTGCACGCCCACGACCTGCTCGGGGCGGTGCGTCGCCATCGCGAGCTTCATGATCGGGATGGACGAGGTGTTCGACGCGAAGATCGTGTCCGGACTGGTGATGACCTTGTCCAGGGTGGTGAACACCTCGAGTTTGGTCGGCTCGTGCTCGGCGACGGCCTCGACGACCAGCTGGCGGTCGGCGAACTCGCCGAGATCCGTGGTGAACCGCAGCTTGCCCAGCGCCGCGTCCCGCTCGCCCTCGGACAGCTTGCCCGACCGCACACCGCGCGCGAGGGACGCGGTGATCCGGTCGCGGCCCGCCTCGGCGGCTGCCGTGTTGATCTCGTTGACCACTACGTCCAGCCCGGCCTTCGCGCAGACCTCGGCGATGCCCGAGCCCATCAGGCCCGCGCCGACGACACCGATCCGGTTGATCTCACCCATGCACGTTCGTCCTCTCCGTGACCAGGGCTGTTCGACCCTGCCGGCTAAGAATAGTGTGCGCAGCAGGGGGAATGGCCAGGTCAGTGCGTTGTCTGCTGGTTCACTGGCTGCCCGGCAGGGCTGCCGAGACGGCGGCCAGCCGCTGTAGTGCCGGATCAGCGGGACTGGAGGTGCCCGTGGTCCACACGACCTCGGTCAACCGCACCGCGGTGCCCTGCACGGTCACCGTGTAGGCGGCGTCGTCGAACGACGCGGGTGCGCCCGGCCAGTGGTGGCCGTCGGCGACCAGATCGGTGATGCCACCGCCGCCGGGCGTGCGGGCCTGGGTGCCGAACGCGGTCGCGGTGGCATCGTCGGCGAACGTCACCACGACCAGCGCCACGGCGGCAGGGCGGTTGCCCGCGCTGGTCTGGTAGACGGACCTGACCATGCTCATACAGGGGTTCCTGGTCAGCCACACCTGCACGTCGCCGTAGGCGCTGTCCGCGCAGTCGGTGGCCGTCGCCGAACCACGGGGCCGGAACGCGACCCCGGACTCGACCAGCTGGTGGGGTTCCGGCGGCGCGGGGGGCTGGTCGGCGGCCCGCGCGGGTGCGTCGCCGCCCGCGTTGCCCAGTGCCACGCCGATGGCGGCCGCCGCGACCACGACGAGCAGCCCGAGCGCGGCGAGAGGTAACCAGCGCGGCCGGCTGCCCGGCGGCATGCTGCGCCAGCGGCCCAGCGGTCCCGGGCGTTGGGGTCGCCTCGTCAGTTGGGTCCGGTCGGTGATCTTGGGTAGCAGTGTGGTGCTCGCGCTGGCCAGGTCGGAGGTGACTTCGTCGGCGAAACCCTCGGCGGCGATCTCGCCGACCAGCATCGGCGACTGGTCACCGATCAGCTCGGCGAGCAGCTGACCGGCCTGGTCCACCGAGCACGGCCGCTGCGCCACGGCCAGTTCGCGCAGCGCGGCGAGCATCGACTTGGGTTCCGGATGCAGCACCCGGACGCCCTGGTTGAGGTCGGCGGTGGACTGCACGACCTGGCTGACGTAGGGGCCGACGGCGACGATCGTGCTCACCGGGATCGGCGCGACGCGATGTGCCTCCAGCGCCGAGGCGACCGCACGGGCGGCCGCGAGGGCCTCGCCTGCCGGGTTGACCGCGCCGTCCTCGCGGACCAGCGGCCAGCCGTCCGCCTTCCACTGGCCGTCCAGTGGCGCGTCCAGGCGGACCGCCGGGTCGGGCAGGTCGACGCCGACCACGACCACGACGCCCTTCGGCACGACGATCACGGCCTCGACGGGCCTGGGGCAACCCAATGGGGTGACACCCAGGAGGGCGATTCCGCCGAGCACGGTGTCGGCCGCACCCCAGGACGCAAGGGCGGCTCGCACGTCGGCACCGATCAGTGAAGTCTCGGCGCCGAACCGGACCAGCCGCACGGCACACCTCCCCGTCACTCCCGGTGGGCACGACGCTCGATCACGATGACCTGGTAGCACCCGGTGTGGTCATCGCGGTGTCACCCTCGGTGGGACAACCGTAGCGCCGCGCCGGTCCCCGCGGGGGATGGGTGGTCACACCCTGGTGTGTCGTCGTCCGGGCCGTGATCACGGTCGTGCATCTTTGCGGTTCAGGTGGCGGGAGTGACTGATGTGGGGGCAGAATGGCGCAGCAACAACCACAAGTGATCTCTGTGGACACGGACCGTTGTCGGAGGGCGTAGGGGAAGACGTCCCTCGTCGAGCAGCGGAGGTCAGCAGTGAGCACTAGTGGCGTGGTGTACGTCCACTCGTCGCCGTCTGCGGTCTGTCCGCACGTCGAGTGGGCGATCGCGGGCACCCTGGGTGTCCGGGTGAGCTTGCAGTGGACAGCGCAACCTGCCGCGCCCAGTCACCTGCGGGCCGAATGCTCGTGGACGGCTGACCCCGGTACCGCGAGCGCTTTGGTGACTGCGCTGCGCGCGTGGCCGATGCTGCGGTTCGAGATCACCGAGGATCCGAGCCCAGGCCTCGACGGCGAGCGCTTCTGTTTCGCGCCCGGGTTGGGCCTGTGGCACTCCCGCACGGGCGCGAACGGCGACATCATGGTCAACGAGGACCAGCTGCGCACCCTGGCCGCGAACAGCCGGGGCGGCGAGTCCTTCGCACACCATGTCGACAAGCTGCTCGGCCGGCCGTGGGACGAGGCGCTGGAGCCGTTCCGCAGGGCGGGCGACGGCGCTCCGGTCACCTGGCTGCACCGGGTGGGTTGAGCGCCGGCGGGTCGTCGGCCTGTGGCACCCTCGTTGCGTGTCGTCCGAGCCGAGCCGCCCCGCCCGCTGGTGGATCGCGCCGGTGCTCGGGGCGGTCGTCGTCGTGACGGCGGTCGCGGCCCTCGTCGCGCACAACACCTATCAGCAGCCGGCCACGGTGGCCGCGTCCAGCGCGCCGCCCGTGGTGGTGGCGCCTGGGTCGACCTCGGTGCCGAGCACCGAGGAACCGGGCCCGACCACCGTTCTGGTCACGCCGGACGTCGCGCACTTCCCGCTCAACACCGAGGTGCAGCAGGTGCTGCAAACCTATTTCGACGCCATCAACACGCGCTCGTACCAGCAGTGGCGGTCGGTGGTCACGCCCGGCCTGGCGAGCACGAAGTCGCAGAGCGACTTCGTGCAGGGCTACCGGACCACGCGTGACGGTTCCATCGTGGTGTACCGAGTGGACACCACGCTGGACAACGGACTGCGGGTGCTGCTCACGTTCCACAGCACCCAGAACCTCGCCGACGCGCCGAAGACCTTCCAGCACCAGTGCATCGTGTGGCACCTGGTGTGGCCGCTGACCTTCGACCCGGACGACAACGCGTGGAAGGTCGGCGCGGGCACCACGAACGGGTCGACCATGACGCAGGCCTGCTGACCCCGGCTACACCGCGCCGTCAGACCGCGACGAAGGCGAGCGCGACGTTGTGGCCGCCGAAGCCGAACGAGTCGTTGATCGCGGCGGTCAGCTTCACCTTGCGCGGCTCGCCGGACACCACGTCCAGCGGCACGCCCGGGTCGAGCTGCTCCAGGTTCGCGGTCGGCGGGATCACGCCCTCGTACAGCGACAGGACCGTCGCGATGGACTCCACCGCACCGGACGCGCCGAGCAGGTGGCCCAGCGAACCCTTGGGCGCGGTCAGGATCGCGTGGTCGCCGACCGACTGGCGGATGGCCAGCGTCTCCGGCACATCGCCCACCGGGGTCGACGTGGCGTGCGCGTTGACGTGGCCGAAGTCGGTCCGGTCCAGCCCGCTGGTGCGCACCGCGGTCGCGATGGCCCTGGCCTGTCCCGTGGCCTCGGGATCGGGTGCGGTGATGTGGTAGGCGTCCGACGACGTGCCGACGCCTGCCAGCCGCGCGTAGATCCGGGCACCGCGCGCCGCGGCGTGCTGCGCGCTCTCCAGGATCACCATGCCCGCACCCTCGCCGAGGACGAAGCCGTCCCGGGCCATGTCCCACGGCCGGGACGCGCGCGCGGGGTCGTCGTTGCGCGTGCTCATGGTGCGGGCCTGGGTGAAGCCGGCCATCGTGATGGGCACGATGGCGGCCTCGGCACCGCCGGCGATGATCACGTCGGCCTCACCGGTCTGGATCATCCGCCAGCCCCAGCCGATGGCCTCGGCGCCGGAGGCACACGCGGAGACCGGCGCGTGCACGCCGGCCCTCGCCTTGAACGCGAGACCGACATGAGCGGCGGGACCGTTGGGCATCAGCATCGGCACGGTCAGCGGCGACACCTTGCGCAGCCCCGACTGCTCAAGCAGGTCGTCCTGATCGAGCAACGTGTGCACGCCGCCGATGCCGGTGCCGACGATGACGGCCAACCGGTCGTGGTCGACGTTGTCCTCCAGCTTGGAGTCCTCCCAGGCCTGGCGCGCGGCGATGATCGCGACCTGCTCGGCCCGGTCCAGCCTGCGGGCCTCGACCCTGGGCAGCACCTCGGTCGGTTCCACGACGAGTGGAGCCGCGAAGGTGACGGGCAGGCCATAACGCTCGACCCACTCGTACTCCAGCGTCCGGGCGCCACTGCGTCCAGCCAGTAGTCCGTCCCAGGTGGAGGCGACGTCCCCGCCCAACGGGGTCGTCGCGCCCAGCCCGGTGACGACGACGTCGTTACCGCTCATGTCGTCTCGTCTCCGCAATGCTTGTGCGACCTCGGTGCCGGTCGGCTACCGTTTGCTCGTGATGTAGTTCACGGCGTCGCCGACGGTCTTGAGATTCGCCAGCTCGTCGTCCGGGATCTTCACGCCGAACTTGTCCTCGGCCTGCACCGCGATCTCCACCATGGACAGCGAGTCGATGTCCAGGTCGTCCACAAAGGACTTCTCGGGGGTCACGTCCGCGGCAGCCACCCCGGCGATCTCCTCGACGATCGCGGCGAGTTCCTGCTCGATTTCCTCGTTCGCCACCTAAACGGTTCCTTCCTTGAAGGTCTATCCGGCAGGCCGCTCGGCCGCCGGAGTCATGTGCTCGGGTCAGGGGCTGATCACTACCTGGGAGGCGTAGGACAGTCCGGCACCGAAGCCGACCAGGAGTAGTACATCACCACTGCGTACCCGGCCCGCCGCGCGCATGTGGTCCAGCGCGATCGGGATGGATGCCGAGGACGTGTTGCCGGAGTACATGATGTCGTCGGCGACCACCATGTCGTCCCTGGCGCCCTCGGAGCGCAGCTTCTTCGCGATCGCGTTCACGATCCGCAGGTTGGCCTGGTGGGGGATGAGCACGTCCACATCGGATGGCTTGAGCCCGGTGAGTTCCAACGCGCGCAACGCGATCGGCGCGACCTGCGTGGTCGCCCACCGGAAGACCGACTGGCCCTCCTGGAACAGCCACTTGTCGTCGCGCATGTAGATGAGTTCGGCCAGATCGCCCGCGCTGCCCCACGCCACGGGGCCGATCGCCGGCTCGTCGGACGGGCCCACCACCGCGGCACCCGCGCCGTCGGCGAAGATGATCGCGTTCGACCGGTCAGTCGGCTCCACCCAGTCGGCGAACCGCTCCGAGCCCACGACCAGCACCCGCCCTGCGGAGCCGGACCGGACCAGGTCCGACGCCGTGCCGACGGCGTAACAGAATCCGGCGCACGCGGCGTTCAGGTCGAAGGCGCCCGCCTGCTTGATTCCGATCATGTCGGCGATCCGCGCGGACGCGTTCGGGATCTGCGTGGGCATCGTGCAGGTGGCGACGATCACAGTGTCGATGTCCGATGGCTGCAGGCCTGCGTCGGCGATGGCCCGCGAGCCCGCCTCGGCGCCGTAGTCCACCAGGCGCTCGTCCGGACCGGCGACGCGGCGCTCGACGATGCCGACGCGTTCGCGGATCCACTCGTCGCTGGTGTCGATCACCTTGGCGAGGTCGTCGTTGGTGACGATCTTCGCCGGCTGGCAGCTGCCGGTGCCGAGGATGCGGCTGGCGGGTGCGCCGGTCCGCAGGTTCAGCGGGGTCATCCCGGTCATCGTTCACCTCCAGCGGAGCCCACAGTGGCTGCTCCGGCCAGCACGTCGGCGACCTTCGCCAGGTCGTCAGGGGTCTTCAGCGGCACTGTCGCCGTTCCCTTCAGCTCACGTTTCACGAGGCCGGAGAGTGCACCGGCAGGGGGAAGTTCGACGGCGGTCGTGACGCCGAGACCGGCCAGCGTCGCCATGCACTGGTCCCAGCGGACCGGCCTGGTGACCTGCGCGACCAGCCTGGCGAGCTCCTCGGTACCCGAGGTGACCACCGCGCCGTCGGCGTTGGACAGCAGCGGGAACACGGGATCGGCGACAGCGACGCCGCTCGCGTGCTCGCGCAGCCGATCCTGCGCCGGGGTCATGTACTCGGTGTGGAACGCCCCCGCGACCTTCAGCCGGATCACCTTGATACCCGGCCTGCCCTCGGCGATCATCTTGTCCAGCGAGCTGATCGCACCCGCGGCGACGATCTGGCCCGCTCCGTTGATGTTCGCCCCGACCAGGTCGAAGCCTGCCAGCCAGTCGATGATCTCCGCAGGCTCGCCCCCCATGACCGCGGCCATGCCCGTCGGCGCCAGAGCGCAGGCCGCCGCCATCTCCCTGCCGCGCACGGCCGCCAACGCCACCGCGTCGTCCGCGCTGAACACCCCTGCCATCGCGGCCGCGGCCAGTTCGCCGACCGAGTGACCGGCCACCGGCGTGTCTGCGGGCAGCTCGACGCGCCTGCGCAGCTCGCCGAACGCGACCAGGCTCAGCGCCACCACCAGCGGCTGCGTGACCGACGTGTCCTGGATCTCCTCGGCCGTCGCCGTGGTGCCCAGTCTGGCCAGATCCAGTCCTGCCGCCTCGGACCACGCCGCGACCTGCTCCGCGACACCGTCGAGTTCGAGCCATGGACTGAACATGCCTGGCTTCTGGGCGCCCTGGCCGGGCGCGAGGAGTGCCATCACACCTCCAAGACAACACGCTGCGGGCGCCGGTCGCTGGTGTTGGCGGAGACCAAATCGAGCGACCGGAGTTGGAGGAAGTCTACAAAATGGCAGGTCCGTGACCGGCCGGGAAACACGAAGTGTTGTGGACTACAGCCCTATGATCCCTACCACAGGCCGCGTGCCCGTGCCAATCGTCCGACGGCCAGCGCGACCCGCAGCACCAGGGCGTCGCGGGCGTCGGTGGGGTTGCGGCCGGTGATGTCCGCGACCCGGCGCAACCGGTAGCGGACCGTGTTCGGGTGCACCACCAGCAGGCGGGCGCAGCCCTCCAGCGTGCCGCCGGTCTCCAGGTAGGCGTCCACGGTCTCCAGCAGCGCGCCACCCGCCTCTTCCAGCGGCCGCGCCACCCCGTCCACCAACTGCCGCTCCGCCTCGGGGTCGCCGGCCAGGGCCCGCTCGGGCAGCAGGTCGACCGACCGCACCGGGCGCGGCGCACCCGGCCAGCCGACCACCGCGCGTAACCCGGACAGGGCGTCCGACGCGCTGCGGTGCGCCTCGCCGAGATCGGCCACGGTCGGTCCCGCGACCACCGGCCCGCTGCCGAACACGTCCGCTATCCGCGCCAGCACGTCATGATCGGCTGGTCGCTCGGTCGGCCCGCCGAGCACCACGACCAGCCGGGCGCCCTGCACCGACAGCAACACCGGCCTGCCGATCCGCGCGGCCCGGCTGCGTACGCCGTAGACCACGGTCGGCGGGTCGTCGGTCGAGGGCTTGCCGACCAGCACGGTGGCCTCGGCGGCCGGTTCCCAGCCCAGGGCCGCCGCGCGCGACACCAGGGACTCCTCGGCGTCGCCACGCACGATGCCGTCCACCACGAGCGCTTCCAGCCGGGCGTCCCAGGCACCGCGGGCCTCCGCCGCCGCCGCGTACGAGGTGGCGGCGGTGAACGCGATCTCCCTGCCGTAGCGCAGCACGGCCTCGGTGAGCACGGCGCGTTCCGCCGCGTCGGTGGCGATCTCGGGCAGCCGCTGCTCGAACACCTCCAGCGCGAGCCGGACCAGTTCCACGGTGTGCCGCAGGCTCACCCAGCGGTACATGTCCCGGGGCGCCGACCGGAACGCGTCGGCGGACAGCCGGAACGCCGTGGCCGGGTCGTGGAACCACTCGACGAAGCCCGCCACCCCGGTCTGCGCGATCAACAGCACGTTGGCCCGCTGCTCGGCGGGCAGCCGCGCGAACCACGGCAGCCGCTGCTCCATCGCCGCCACGCTGGCCGCCGCCAGCTCACCGGAGGCGCGCTCGATGGTCCGCAGCGTGGCCTTCGACACCTGCCCGCCCATCGGGGCGGTGGCACGGCCGGTCGTGGTCACCTACCCAGAATCGCACTCCGCGCGGGTCTGCGGGGGTCCGGGGGCGAAGCCCTCCGGCTGGAGGTCTGGGGGCCCGGCCCCCGGAGAGCACGACGAGCCGAGTCTGCGAAGGTGCACAGCGCGAGCAGGCCCGGCCCATCGGAGATGTGAAACCCCTCCTGGTGGACGACGTGGCACGTCCGCCAGGAGGGGTTCTCCCCGGTCCCCACCGGTGATTCCACTCTGGACGGTGGCTGCGACGCACGCCACCGGAAGCCGGTGTTATCGCCCGATCGGGAGCGCTGTGTCCACCTACCGAGATCATTCGTGGGCGGGCGGCGACCTGGAATACGGTTCAGGCGGTCACCGTTGTGGTGGCCAGAAGTCGTGCGCTCCGGGGCTCAGTGCAAATCTGAACCGGCGGTAACAGCCCGCGAACCGGCCATCAGGTATGGCCGGCCGACACGGTGGGACTCCGTGGCCGACGGTGACAGTCCGGACGGGAGGCGCGCACGGACCGGTGCCGGCTGCCCAGATGGCGGTCCGTCCTGGTTTGCCGCGCCCGGCCCCGGCCATGCGGGGAAGGGACGAGGCGCGGTGAACGTGTTACTGCAGCACGGATTCTCGCTGTTCGGCGAGCACGTGTCGTACGCGGAGTTCGTGGGCCAGCTGTGTGCGCTGGCAGTGGTGTTCCTGGCGCAACGCCGGACGCTCTGGACCTGGCCGGTGCAGATCGCGGCCACCGTCCTGCTGTTCGCCGTCTACACGTCGGCTCACCTGGGTGGCCTGGCAGGCAGGCAGGTCGTGATCCTGCTCATCTCGGCCTACGGCTGGTGGGCGTGGACCCGCCACCGCGACCCGGTGTACGGCGTCACGGTCCGCAAGGCCACCTGGCGGGAGCGGCTGGCGCTGCTGGGGTTGATGGGCGTCGGCACCGTCGTGATGGCGCTGGTGCTGGGCGTGCTGCACGCGTCGTGGAGCCCGTGGCCGGACGCGTGGATCTTCGTAGGCACCGTGGTCGCGTTCGTCGCGCAGGGCCTGGGCCTGGTGGAGTTCTGGATCGTGTGGCTGCTGGTGGACGCCGTGGGCGTGCCGCTGCAGCTGTCCACCGGGCTGTTCTTCTCGGCGCTGGTCTACGGGGTGTTCGTGATCCTGGTGGTCAAGGGCTTCCTCGACTGGGCCCGGACCGCCCGCAAGACCGCGGCGAGCCGGCCGGAACCGGTCACCGCGGCCTGACGGGCCGGGCGGGCCTGACGTGATCCGTCAGGCCGCGCCCGAGTCGGACGTCTGCGGCCCTGCGGCCTGTACGTCGTCGATGCGGTACTTCGTGGCCGCCTCGACGACCGTGTCCTTGCCGATCTCGCCCCGCCGGGCCAGCGCGGCCAGCGCGGCGACCGTGATGGACGGCGCGTCCACCAGGAAGTACCGCCGCGCCGCCGGGCGGGTGTCGGAGAAGCCGAACCCGTCCGTGCCGAGCGCGACCATGTCACCGGGCACCCACGGCCGGATCAGGTCCGGCACCGCGCGCATCCAGTCCGACACCGCCACGATCGGCGAGTCGTCACCGCTGAGTACCGACGTCACGTACGGCACCCTCGGCTCGGCGCCCGGGTGCAGCATGTTGTGCCGGTCGATCTCCACCGCTTCCCGGCGCAGCTCTGCCCAGGATGTCGCCGACCAGACCTCGGCCCGCACACCCCACTCGTCGGCCAGCATCGCCTGCGCCTTCAACGCGTCCGGCATGGTCACGCCGGACACCAGGATGCGCGCCGTCGGCCCGTCGCCATCGGGGGCGGGCGCGTACCGGTAGAGGCCACGCAGCAGGCCCTCGACGTCGAGGTTCTCGGGCTCCGCCGGCTGCCGGTAGGGCTCGTTGTAGATCGTCAGGTAGTAGAAGACGTTCTCCGGCTGCTCGCCGTACATCCGCCGCAGACCGTCCTTGACGATGTGCGCGATCTCGAACGACCAGGCCGGGTCGTAGGCCACCACGGCCGGGTTCGTCGCGGCCAGCAGCAGCGAGTGCCCGTCGTTGTGCTGCAGGCCCTCACCGGTCAGGGTGGTGCGGCCGGCGGTGGCGCCGAGCACGAAACCCCTGGCCATCTGGTCGGCCGCCGCCCACAGGCCGTCGCCGGTGCGCTGGAAGCCGAACATCGAGTAGAAGATGTAGATCGGGATCATCGGCTCGCCGTGCGTCGCGTACGACGTGCCCGCGGCCGTGAACGACGCCGTCGAACCGGCCTCGTTGATGCCCTCGTGCAGGATCTGGCCCTGCTCGCTCTCCCGGTAGGCGAGCATCAGGCTGGCGTCCACCGACGTGTACGTCTGGCCGTGCGGGTTGTAGATCTTCTGCGTCGGGAACATCGAGTCCATGCCGAACGTCCTGGCCTCGTCCGGGATGATCGGCACCAGCCGGGGCCCGACGTGCTCGTCCTTGGCCAGGTCGCGCACCAGCCGGACGAACGCCATCGTCGTCGCGACCTCCTGCTTGCCCGAACCGCGGCGGACCACGTCGTAGACCTTGTCGCCGGGCAGCACCAGCGCGGTCGACTTGTTCCGCCGCTCCGGTACGAATCCGCCGAGCTGGCGGCGGCGCTCCAGCAGGTACTGGATCTCCGGCGCGTCCAGGCCCGGGTGGTAGTACGGCGGCAGGTACGGGTTGCTCTCCAGCGCTCCGTCGGTGATCGGGATGCGCAGCTCGTCCCGGAACAGCTTGAGGTCGTCCAGGGTCATCTTCTTCATCTGGTGCGTGGCGTTGCGGCCCGCGAAGTGCGGGCCCAGCCCGTAGCCCTTGATGGTCTTGGCGAGGATGACCGTCGGCTGGCCATGGTGCTCCATGGCGGCCTGGTAGGCCGCGTACACCTTGCGGTAGTCGTGGCCGCCGCGCTTGAGGTTCCAGATGTCGCGGTCGGTCATGTTGCCGACCATCTCCTTCGTCCGCGGGTCGCGGCCGAAGAAGTGTTCCCGTACGTACGCACCATCATTGGCCTTGTACGTCTGGTAGTCGCCGTCCGGGGTGGAGTTCATCAGGTGGATCAGGGCGCCGTCGCGGTCGGCGTGCAGCAGCGCGTCCCACTCGCGGCCCCAGATGGCCTTGATGACGTTCCAGCCGGCGCCCAGGAAGAACGACTCCAGCTCCTGGATGATCTTGCCGTTGCCGCGGACCGGGCCGTCGAGCCGCTGGAGGTTGCAGTTGATGACGAACGTGAGGTTGTCCAGGCCCTCGTTCGCGGCCACGTGCACCAGACCGCGTGACTCGGCCTCGTCCATCTCGCCGTCGCCCAGGAATGCCCAGACGTGCTGCTGGGAGGTGTCCTTGATGCCGCGGTCGTGGAGGTAGCGGTTGAACCGGGCCTGGTAGATCGCGTTCATCGGGCCGAGGCCCATCGACACGGTCGGGAACTCCCAGAAGTCCGGCATCAGCCGAGGGTGCGGGTAGGACGGCAGCCCGCCGCCCGCGCCGGCGTGCGAGTGCTCCTGCCGGAAGCCGTCCAGGTGGTTGGTCGACAGCCTGCCCTCCAGGAAGGCCCTGGCGTAGATGCCGGGGGAGGCGTGCCCCTGGATGTAGACCTGGTCACCGCCGCCGACGTGGTCCTTGCCGCGGAAGAACCAGTTGAAGCCGACCTCGTAGAGCGTGGCCGACGAGGCGTAGGTCGAGATGTGACCGCCGACGCCGACACCGGGCCGTTGCGCTCGGTGCACGGTCATGGCGGCGTTCCAGCGGATCCACGCGCGGTAGCGGCGCTCGGTCTCCTCGTCGCCGGGGAACCACGGCTCCCGCTCGGTCGGGATGGTGTTGAGGTAGTCCGTGCTGGTCAGCGCGGGTACGCCGACCCGCCGCTCACGCGCGCGCTCCAACAGCCGCAACATGAGATAGCGGGCACGCTGCTGACCGGCCGCGTCGAGGACGGCGTCGAACGAGTCGAGCCACTCGCCGGTCTCCTCCGGGTCGATGTCCGGCAGGTGGGACGCGAGACCGTCCCGGATCACGTGGACGCGCTCGGTCTGCCCAGCGCCCGCGCCGGCGCTGCTGTTCTGCGGGGCCAAGGGATCTCCTAGCCTGATTGCGGTAGCTCTGTCCGGGGGCGCGACCGGCGGCTTGGGCTGCCCCCCGCGCCTATCAGCGCCCCTAGCCACACTATGCGCCCTGCGTACCACTACCCGCGAGTAGCCGGGGATCGTTCCCTGGGCCAGGATGCTAGGTGTGGGCAGCGCCACGCAGGGATCGAACGGCGGTTCGGGACGGCGTGTCCCGGTGCTGACGGTTGCGCTCCCGGCGCGGGCAGTGTTCGCTAACCAGGATCGGAGTAAAGACAACGTGCGGTGGCTCGCCGGAGGGCGTCAGCTACCGCACTGGCGTAGTTGGAGGAGTGACAGACCGTGGTCGCCGCGGAAGACGCCGGTAAGTTCGGCGTCGCCGAGAAGCTCGGGATCGAGACCGGCCAGGTGGTCGGGGAGCTCGGTTGGGACGAAGACGTCGACGACGACGTCCGGGCCGCCGTCGAGGAACGTTCCGGCAGCGAACTGCTCGACGAGGACGCCGACGATGTGTTGGACGTGATCCTGCTGTGGTGGCGGGAGAACGACGGTGACCTGGTGGATCAGCTGATGGACGCAACCGGCCCACTGGCCGAGGAGGGCGTGATCTGGGTGTTGACACCCAAGACCGGCCGTCCCGGTCACGTCGAGCCGAGCGACATCGCCGAGGCAGTGCCCACAGCGGGCCTCTCCCAGACGTCCAACATCAGCGTGGGCACCGATTGGACCGGTACCAGACTGGTATCACCGAAATCGGCCAAGACACGTCGCTGAGTCGTCACGCGAGACGGTCAGCGGACCGTGTCGCGGCGACCCAACTAAGCTGCATCACGTCAGCGGTCGACGCTGCCCAAAAGAAGTAGACGTCCCCACGGCAGGAGGATCATGGCGGTCGAGGTTGGTTCGGAGGCCCCGGACTTCACGCTCAACGACTACAACCGGGAGAAGGTTTCCCTGGCGTCCTTCCGGGGCAAGAAGAACGTGCTCCTGGTGTTCTACCCGTTCGCGTTCAGCGGCGTCTGCACCGGCGAACTGTGCCAGGTACGTGACGAGCTGGCCGACTACCAGAACGACAAGGTCCAGATCCTGGGCATCTCGGTGGACCCGGCCTTCACCCTCAAGGCATGGGCCAAGGACCAGGGCTACGAGTTCCCCCTGCTGTCGGACTTCTGGCCGCACGGCGAGGTCGCCAAGGCCTACGGCGTCTTCAACGAAGGCGGCGGCATGTCCAACCGAGGCACCTTCCTCATCGACACCAACGGCGTAGTCCAGTTCGCCGAAATGAACCAGCCCGGCGAAGCCCGCGACCAGGCGGTCTGGAAGAAGGCCATCGCCACCCTGTCAGCATGATCGACAGTCGGCCGGCTCCCACCCCGAGCCGGCCGACTTGGGGGCGCATAGCTCAGCGGGAGAGCACCGGCCTTACAAGCCGGGGGTCGTAGGTTCGAAACCTACTGCGCCCACAAACACCCCCTGACCTGGGGATACATCGTCCGGCTTGTTCGACGTGACTCGGCACAGCGCTCAGTGACACCACAACTGTGAGGTCTTGAGTATGGAGTCGACGCACCCTTGGTACCCCCTGGTCCGCGAGTGGGAGCGGACCCTGAGGGCCGAGAACAAGTCCAAGAACACGATCCAGATCTACGGCCACTGCACCCGATTGATGATCAAGTGGCTGGACGCGCTGCCTACGCAGAGTAGCGACCCGGAGTGTCTGACCCGTCCACGGACGCCTGACGAGATCACCAGGGCGCACATCGCCAACTGGATGACG
>CAWACW010000014.1:0-384367 GCA_963780635.1 Candidatus Melainabacteria bacterium | reverse complement strand
TTACAAGCCGGGGGTCGTAGGTTCGAAACCTACTGCGCCCACAAACACCCCCTGACCTGGGGATACATCGTCCGGCTTGTTCGACGTGACTCGGCACAGCGCTCAGTGACACCACAACTGTGAGGTCTTGAGTATGGAGTCGACGCACCCTTGGTACCCCCTGGTCCGCGAGTGGGAGCGGACCTTGAGGGCCGAGAACAAGTCCAAGAACACGATCCAGATCTACGGCCACTGCACGCGATTGATGATCAAGTGGCTGGACGCGCTACCTACGCAGAGTAGCGACCCGGAGTGCCTGACCCGTCCACGGACGCCTGACGAGGTCACCAGGGCACACATCGCCAACTGGATGACGGACCTGCTGGCGACGGGCACTCCTGGAAACGCGAACAACAAATATCGCAGCGTCCAGCAGTGGTTCAACTGGCTGCTGCTAGAGGATGAGATCGAGGCCCATCCGATGGCGCGGATGAAGCCGCCTTTCATCCCGGAACAGCCGGTGCCACTGGTGCCCGACGAGCTGATCCGAAAAGTGCTGGACCAATGCAAGGGCCGGGACCTGATGTCCCGCCGCGATATGGCCATCATTCGGCTGATCTGGGACACCGGTGCCCGGTTGAGCGAGATCGCCTCTCTCAAACTCGATGACGTTGATCTGGATACGGACGTCATCCACGTAGTCGGTAAAGGCCGTCGGCCGCGAGCGGTGCCGTTCAGTCCGAAAACCGGCCAGGCGTTGTCGCGGTATGTCCGGGTGCGGGCGACGGACAAGTGGGCGCATCACGAGAAGCTCTGGCTCGCCGAGAAGGGCAGAGGACCGCTGACCCCGAACGGGATCAAGCTGATGCTGCGCAGGCGGGGCCGCATCGCCGGCGTCAACGAAGCCATCGGCCGCAACCTGCATGCCCACCTCGGCCGCCACGGCGTGGCGCACGAGTGGCAGGCCGCGGGTGCGAACGAGGGCGACCTGATGCGGATCATGGGCTGGAAGTCCTCCCAGATGCCTAAGCGCTATGGCAGCTCGGCGGCGGACCAACGAGCGCACGCGGCTGCCCGCCGACTGCGTCTGGGCGATCGGCTGTAGGTCGGCACACCGCTCGGTGACAGGTCCGCGCTGTGCTGGTGTCGTGCTCGACGACGACCTGACACCAGCACAGCGGATCCTGCGGGCCGTTCTCGCCGCGGGCAGGGATTGGGCGGACCCAGAGAACCAGGCAGCTCGGTCCGCAGCGCTCCGACGAATCACGCGGGACCAGTTCGATCAGCAGGTCGACCCGGATGGGAGCCTGCGGCCACAGGAGCGCACCCAGCGTGCCCAGAATGCGCGCAGCGCACACTTCGCGCTCTTGGCGTTCCGCAGCTCACGAGCGCGTGGGCGGTGACACGACCGTGTTGCACTGTCTACATGGGAAACCATCTTGACGCCAGCACAACGCACGTTGCTCGCACAAGCCGCAGCACACTCATCTTGGGCCAAGACAACCAACCGGGCTGCCCGCACCGATGCCGCCCGACGCGCTGCGTTGGCCAGGTTCGAGCGCCAGGTCGACCCGAGCGGGCAGCTCGACCCCGACGAGCGAGAGCAGCGCGCGAAATCAGCACGCCGCGCCTATTTCCGCTACCTCGCGATCCGCAGCGCGCGAGCGCGAGGCTGCCGTCATTGACAGCACTGGAGTTCGGCGCACTCTCGGGGTGCGAGAGTGGGTGCCGACCGAGGAGCGAGTCAGTCTCGCCGAAATCTCGGGAGAGAGTCGATGACCACGACGGTGCCTCCTAACCGACGAGTGGGCGCGCGTCGACACCGCGCACGTGCACCAGTACGAACACCCTGCGTGCGCGGGGAGGACTTCTGTACGACGACTTCCGCTTGGGCTTGTCTGGGAACACCCCCGCGTGCGCGGGGAGGACGTGGTAGAGCAGGCGCGTCATGGTGGCGGGGTCGGGAACACCCCCGCGTGCGCGGGGAAGACAAGGGTCCGCTGCGCGACGTGCAGTCACTGTCGGGAGCACCCCCGCGTGCGCGGGGAAGACTCTCGAACAACGGGCCGGTGGGGCAGAAGAACGGGAGCACCCCCGCGTGCGCGGGGAAGACGCGATGGCGGAGGCGACGAGGTTGCCCCAGACGGGAGCACCCCCGCGTGCGCGGGGAAGACATCGGGTTCCGCACGCTGTCGTTCTCGGGCACGGGAGCACCCCCGCGTGCGCGGGGAAGACGCTCATGTACGTGCCCAGGAGCAGCAGGAAGCCGGAGCACCCCCGCGTGCGCGGGGACGACTTGCCGCCTCCTCTCTTGGTCGAGCGGCGGACGGGACCACCCCCGCGTGCGCGGGGACGACCTGGCCAGGCGCACCGCCTGGCGCGTGGGCTCTCCGTTATCGGTACCACGGGTGTAGAGATCCAGCGTGATCACCGACCGCTCGTGGCCCATGACCCGCTGGATCGTGTTGATCGGCACCCCGTCGTCCACCAGCCAGGTCGCGTACTAGTGCCGCAGATCATGGAAGCGCATGCCGCCGGCATGGTGCCGAGCCACGTGCGCCACCGCCTTGGCCCGGGTGGACAACACCTCCATGAACGGCACACCATGCTCATCCGCCCAGTGCGCGGCGAAGCCATCCGGCACCGTCGCCACGCGACCGAGACTCACCGCGGAACCAGCCCACCATCATTGAGGTGCTCACCGCGCTTGTCCGCGCCGAAGCCGCACTGTCCAACGGCGACGCACAATGCCCGGCCATGCCCCTCGCGCTCGACGTCCAAGCCGCGCTGACAGTCCTGGGCCGTCGAAACATCGCTCAGGACCAGCTGGCGCGTCTCCGGCCGGCCCGTCGACTACCAGCGGGTGACAGCCACTATCAGGGAAACCCGGCTTATCGCCGGTGAAGTCCGGCCATGAGGTCAAGTCCTTGCCCAGCGTGCCGTGATCAGCAACGGTGGCTTCGACGACTACTGGCTTCCACCTGGCCCGTGAGCCCTCACCCGCCGCGACGGATGAGGGCTTCCACGTGATGGCCGACGGCCTCGACTGCATAGCGACCCGGCGCACCAGATCAGGAATGAACGGAAACACAGGCCTGACTGAGGACGTTGCCACTTTGATCAAGCGCCTGGGTGCAGTAATTGCCGGGTGTCATGTTAGCGTTGGGATTTGGATTATGCCAGGTTTTGAATGGCGTTACACCGCCTCCATTCACCGCGAAAAGCGCCGTGTTCGTAATATGTCCATTCGGGCCGATGATATTGACCTCTACTGTCACTACACTAGCGTTATGGTTCCTGACCTGCCCACCGATGGAGGTGACCTGGAGCCCAATCCCTGTCACCATGGTACATTCCTGGACGCCTTCACTGAAAGTCGGGTCGCACATTGACCCAGTCGCAGGGACGTTACCTTGCGCGGGGTTTGCCATGGCGGCGACTGGGGTAAAGATCGCGAGTGCACAAGCGGAAGCTATTACTACGCCAAGCGCCTTGAGTGAGCTGAACATTCTAACTACTCCTTTCCCCTGTTTGGGTTATTATCATCTATTGATATGACGAGCCGTGAACGCCGACGTAAGCGGCGGCCGGACTGCAGCGTGTTCTGATGGCAGTCGTGGTTGGGGTGCTCACTCCTTCCTCATCTGGGCAGTTCACTGCTAGACGGTGACATCCGCCTTTGATATTTTTCCTTTTGCCTGATTTGCAGTCAGTCGGGGCTGCCGACCGGGCCGGTTTCATGAGGACCACGAACCCGTAGAACGAGTAGAGCTCGTCACTGCCGGCCGGAGTGATCGGCGGTCCCTTGCCGGTTCCGGTGACGTCCAGGTTGGCTTGCGAGACGAGTACGCCGGTCGGCCCGGGGCCGGGGTTGTATTCGTGTCCGTCGATGCGCACGGCCGAGGGGCGCCTGAGGTTGTCATGGTGGCCTATGCGGTTCCTGTCGTCGTGGCCGTTCCCTGGTAGACCGCTGCCGAGAGACCGGAGTTGACGCTGCCCCGGAGGGAATTCCCTATCTGCTTCCGGGTGGCGCCGCCGCCGCTGATGCCGGTGGGCGGGGCGTTGCCCTCGGCCAGCCGCGGCTCTCCGTAATGATCATGAATCTTCCTCTGTTATCTGGGCTTTTCGTGACCGCGTGGACGGGACATTGTTCCCGAGCCCCGACGGAGCATGTGGTTCTCGTTCGCTGTTCCGTCGGGTTCGGCATACCGGCGACGCCCATCAGCGTCCGTCACCGATCGGCCCGTGACCATGTCGTCTGACCGGAAAAGTAACCGGCACAATTGGACTTTCCGGGGGATTGCAAGTTCCGGTTGGGCTGGCCAGAATCGCTGTTCGGAGTCCTGATCCGAAGCTGAGGGGGGCGCGTGGACGAGACGCGAGCCGCGGGCGCGTGGGTCAGAAGTCAGCGGCGGGCGTCGGGGATGACCCAAGAGGAGTTGGCGGGCAAGTCCGGGTTGAGTGTGCGGGCGATCAGCAATCTGGAGCGTGGCCGCACAGCCCGGCCGCATCCTCGGTCCCTTGAGGTACTGGCAGTCGCGTTGGGGCTGCCAGAAACTGCCGGTACGGCGTGGGCGGCCCGGCTGCGTGCCGAACAGGCCCGCGACGCTTCATCGCAAGCGCCGCGGCGGCTGCCGGCGGCGGGCGAACGGTTGTCGCAGCCGCATACCGTGCTCACCGCGGCCGACCCCGGCCTGCCCGACGACGGTGGACCGGCGAGCCCCGAGGTCGCGGCGTCGCCTGAGCCGCTTGAGCGCCCCGAGCCCGCGCAACGGCCGGCCCACCACGGTGGCGATCCGGCGCCGAAGTCGCGGACGGCCGTGGCGCTCGCGCCGCTGGCCCAGGGCGATCCGTCCCGTATCGGCTCCTTCCGGCTGCTCTCGCGGCTCGGCGGCGGGGCGATGGGCGAGGTGTTCCTGGCCGTAAGCCGCGCCAAGCGGCCGGTGGCGGTCAAGCGGGTGCGTGCCGAGTACGCGCGCGACGTCGTATTCCGCGCCCGGTTCATCAAGGAAGTAGCCGCTGTGCGGGCCGTGGCCGGCGGGTACACTCCAGCGCTGATCGAAGCGGACACCGGGGCCGAGCGTCCGTGGATCGCCACCGCGTACGTCCCGGGCCCCTCGCTGGCGCAGGCCGTGGACCTCAATGGTGCGCTGCCCGAGCCGCTGGTACTCGCCTTGGGTGGCGGAATCGCCCAAGCCCTCGCGGCGATCCACGCCGCGGGGATCGTGCACCGGGACCTGAAGCCGTCGAACATCCTGCTGGACCGCGACGGTCCGAAGGTCATCGACTTCGGGATCTCCCGCGCGCTGGACGGCACGGCACTCACCGTCACCGGGGCGCGGGTGGGCACCGCCGGGTACACCGCCCCCGAACTGGCCGCGCACAGGCAGTCGCTGCCGGCCGGGGACGTCTTCTCGCTCGGCTGCGTGCTGGCCTACGCCGCCACCGGCATTCCCCCGTTCGGCGACGGGCCGGACGCCCATGTGCTCTACCGGATCGTGCACGAGCCGCCCGACCCGCGCGCGCTGGCGTGCCAGGACGAGACCTTGCGGTCCCTGATTGAGGCCTGCCTGGACAAAGTTCCCGACTCCCGCCCCACCCCGCAAGCCGTCATCGAGGCCTGCGGCGGCACGTCGGCGCCGGGTGAGTCCTGGCTGCCGGCCGCGCTGGCCGCGCAGGCCGCCGCGTACGGCAGCGACGCCGCGCGGCAGCTGGCCCGAGTGGCGCGCCGACGCGCCGCCCGGTGGGTGCAGATCGGCCTGGTTTCCCTGCTCGTCCTCGCGATCGTCGCTCTCGTCGCCGCGCTCACCGCCACTAACCTCCCCGGCGCCGACCCGCACGCAGTCGGCCCGAGTAGCCCCGCCGGCTCGTCCGCCGGTCACACCCCGGCACGATGGTCGCCCCCGGCCGTCATGCTGGGGACGTGGATCAGCGCGGAGGGCGACGGCGGCTACTCCACCGTCGCGGGACAGCACCCGAACGTCGCCAACACGTACCTGTTCTGGGGCCACAGTTTCCCCACCTCGTTCGCCAGCCAGGCGCAGTCCGCCGGTGCGACCCCCTTCGTGGAAATCGAGCCCTGGCAGGGCGGGGGCCCCAGCGACTGCAGCTATAGCTCCGACTTTCCGGCGATCACCACGATCGGCGCGAACGGCGTGGCGATCAGTCGCTACCTGAGGGCGTTTGGCTCGGCGATCGCCGCCTTCGGGCACCCGGTCATCCTGACATTCGCCCACGAATTCAACGTCTCCGGCCAGTACCCGTGGGCCCAGGGCGACTGTGAGAGCACCACGGCCACACAGTGGATCAAGGCGTGGCACGCCGTACGGTCCGATGTCGACGCCACTGCGGGCGGCCTGGCGCACTTCATGTGGGCCCCGGGTGCGGACACGGGCGGCACGACCATCAACCCCACGCCCTACTGGCCTGGCTCGTCCGAGGTCGACATGGTCGGCGTCGAGGGCTTCCCAGACACTCAGTGGGGATCCCAGCTCGGGACCTTCGCCGGCGTGTTCGGCCCGGTGTTCGGCGAGATTCACGCCCTGACCAGGCTACGGATCTTCATCGCGGAGACCGACCTGGCACTGTTGGACGGCCGCGGATACCAATCCATTCCGGGGTTCATCTCCGACCTGTGCTCCAACGGGGGCGACGGCGTCCTGCAGTTCCAGATCACCCAGACCCTGTCCGGCAGGCAGTGGAACGAACTGGATACGGCACTGGCCAGCGACTGCGGCGCCGAAATCGCAGGAGGCGTCATTCCTGACGCCCCATCGTCTGCAGAAGGTCAGCGGGAGCCCCGCTGACCTTCATCGCGGCCCACCGTCCCCGTCTCGTCGAGCCACTAGCTAGCCGTTCAGGGTTTCTTTCTTCATCAAGGCGGCGCCCTGCCGGCACCGCTGGCCGTCCGTGCCCAAGCCCAACCGCGCAGCCTTATCCGGCCCGCATTGGTGTGGCACCTGCAAGGGCGCTGCCGCGCCCGTCGGCGCCACGGTGGCCGGGGCGCGCGGTTGGGCACAGACGACCAGCGGCACGAGTGCTCGTCAGGGCGTCGCAGTCGTGTGAGACAGCCCGCCGGCGAGCTGATTCCCGGGTCGTGCCCTGAGAGTTCAGCGCAGCTCGCGGTATTCGGTCGATGGCTGGACCAACTCCGGGTGTTCAGTGGTATAGGAATCCCCATAGATCTTCAGCATCGCCCAATGCCACGCCTCGTCATGGAAGACCAGGCCACGAAGTGATCCATCGTTCGCTTCGTAGGGATACCGGTCATGCGCTGCCGCATCGGCCTGGGATCCTGTCAGACCACCGTATCGTTGCACTACCCACGCAAAACGTCGGCGCTCACCCGCCAAGTACTCGACGTACTCCTGTTCACTCCAGGTCACGCTCACACTCTAGACAAGGTATCGCGACAGCATTGCGGGTCGGAGCGCCGTTGCAGGACAAGAAAGGCGCTCGCCGCGCGGCAGGCCGACAGGATGGTCAACAACAGCGAACGCTGCGGTTCGGGAGGGGCTTGGCTCGCGCCATCCCGTCGACCTCCACAAGGGCAATCACGGGTGTCATGGGGGCAGTCCCAGTCCCGGCCGCCGGTCGAGCGCGACCGTGCCCCCTTGACACCCGTGATCGGGCGAAGCCAGGTCGACGGGATGGCGCGAGGCTCTCCCTTGTGAGCGGTGCTTTCAAAGATTAAAGTCCGCACACCGGCTGGAGTTCTCGGCGGTCCGGGTTCCAGTCGTCCGCCGATCTCAGGCAGCCCGCCGACTCGTTTGCCGATCTCGATGCGGGGATCGTCGCTCAGGCGGGTGTGGATACAGGCGACATGCATTGCACCTTGTCCGAGGTCACGGACGGCCTGCACGTGCAATTGCCCTGCAGGTCCGTGCGATCGGGGCGTGGTGTCGTGACAAACGCTCAAGCCCCGGATCGCTCCCGGGCGGCCGCCCTGCATATGACAGGAGGGCATGGTTGTAACGCAGCGGTCGGGCTGAGCTTGCGGACGCTCGCCTCTTCCAAAATAAACCGGGAATCGGCCAAATAAAACAGGCCGGGGCGTCGGCCTTAGTGAGCTGACTATCCTGCATGAACCACAAATCTTGGTCGATGTTCATTCCTTGACTTCGCCGTTCTTCGGGGTTGGCAGCCTTGACTACGGCGTTCGTTGCTGGGGCTGCGATCGTGCCGACTTGGACAAAAAGTTGACAATACTGGCGTTCGGGCTGGCCGCAGGTTTCTCGCCACCGCGGTAACGTGTCGACTGGGTGAAGATCGGATCCGTTCTCCGGCGCTGCTGTAACGACGGACGTAGATGTATGCGACGTTCCAGTCGAGTGAGCATGTACGGCGGAAGGGGGCCCAATGAGCACGAGGTCGCCGGCCGGCGGCGCCGCAGCGAGCGTGGTCCCGGTGCCCCGCCTGGACTTCGGTGAGTGGTATGTCCCGTTCCCTGGTCGGGGTCAGTATGAATTCTTGCTCAGCGATTCACTGCGGTCCACCACCGCGACCGGCCCGGACGGCGAGCAGAGCGGAATATGGATTGGTCGTACGGAGTCCGGCTCGTCCGTCCTACTTCCGGTGCGGCTCGAGGTGCGCCGAAGATCGATACGTCCGGTTTCTCTGGCCGTCCTGCACCATGGCGATGAACTGTACTTCGCTGGACACGAAGTTCGATTTCACGAGGTCTGCGGCGTCTTGGTCGACGCTTCGTCTGGTCTTCTCAATCAGCGCTGTCTCCAGTGCCGGACAGAATTCGTCGACGGTGCGACAGCGATCAGGTGTCCGCTGTGCCGTGCGCCCTACTGTGACGACTGTTGGGAATTCATGAAGGACGGTCGCTGCTACTCGCGAGGCTGTAACTATTCGCCGGTACCGCTCGATGAGCCACAGGGGCAGACGTGAGCGAGGACAGATACGCACGGTTGACCGCGATCGACTGGTGGGACGGTACGCGCGTCCGCAATGCGACCGCGATCGTCGCTGGAGCGGGTGCGTTGGGGAACGAGGTGGTCAAGAACCTCGTGCTTCTGGGCTGGGGGACGGTCGTGGTGGTCGACCACGATGTCGTGGCGATGAGCAACCTCACGCGCTCGATGTTCTTCGACCAGGCCGATATCGGCAGGCCGAAGGCAGAGACGATCAGTGAACGCGCTGGACGGCTGAATTCGGACACGCGAGTCATCGGCCTCGCCGGAGACCTGCGCGTGGCGCTGAGTGCGGGCATCGTGCGGCGGTCGGACCTGGTCTTCGGCTGTCTGGACAACTTGGCCGCGCGGGTAGCGCTGAGCCAGCTCGCGGGTTACGCCGGGCGGCTGATGGTGGACGGCGGACTGACCACCTGGGAGGGCACGGTCCAGGTGTTCGCACCAGAAGTCGACCAACCATGCTTCACGTGCGGGCTGACCGCTGACGACTTGCGTGAACTGACCCTGCGGCAGTCGTGTCTGGCCTACGAACAGCGGTCGTTGGCAGCGGGTGGTGTGCCGACCACACCGACCGTCACCTCCGTGACCGCGGGCCTGATGGTGCAGGAGGCGTTGAAATGGCTACACCGTGACTTGCACGACCACTCGATGGCCGTGGGCCACGAACTGCGGATCGACCTCGCCCACAACCGGTTCTGGAATCATCGTCTGCCGGTCAACGACGACTGCGTGCTGCACTGGACGCGGGCAGAACCGATGCCGCCCGATCACGAACTCAACTGGACGGATGACTGGCGCACCATCGTGGCACGTTGCCGGGCGGTCGTAACCATGCCTGACGGTGTGCTGCAACTTCCGGCACGGCTCCTGGTGCGCTGGGATTGTCCGGATTGCGGCTCCGGCGGCGAGTCGCTCCGCGCACACGCCCTGGACGGCCGGGTGCCCTGCCCGAGCTGCGGGCACGACGTGATCCCCCAGTTCACCGCGCATGTGGACGGCACTGAGCCGTGGGCGGATCGATCGCCGGAGGCCATGGGTTTCGCTCCGTGGACCTGGTTGGAGCTGCGCGACGATCACGGGGTGGCCACCTTCGAACTGGCGGGCGCATCCGCGCCGCTCGAACACCTCGAGGTGGGCACATGACCATGCGGCCACGCGATCGTCGCCTGCAGAGTGAGTTCGAGGAGATGCGCCGGCTGGCGGAGGCCAGCTCGATGATCAGCTTCACGAGTTCGGGAGTGCCGCCGCTGCGCTATGACCTGACCCTCCGGTGCGTCGGCCTGGCCAGGTGGGCCAACAGCGTGGTCGAGACGGACGTCCACCAGGTCGAGCTCGACCTGGGTGGCAACTTTCCCCTCGCGCCACCCGATGTCGTGTGGCGCACGCCGATCTTCCATCCGAACTTCAAGCCGCCACATGTGTGTACCGGCGATATCTGGTACCCCGCGATGTCGGTCGCCGAATTCTGCGTCGAGCTATGCAAACTCGTGCAGTACAAGTCCTTCAACATGTACGACCCGCTCGACGAGGAGGCCAGCCTGTGGCTGTGGGCGACGTTGAAATCCGATGACGCCAAGATCCCGGTCGACCCCAGGCCGATAGTGGACATCGAGTTCGACATCGAGGTTCGGCCGGCTTCAAGTGATTCAGGTGATTCGGATGCCGCAGACGACTGACACGATTGCCAGCCATCTGGACAGGATCAACTGGAACTATCGGGTTGTCGGCCCGACGACCGTCATGACGTCGTACCGGTGTCTGGTCGACGCCTATTACTACGCGGTGGCGATCGAGATTCGACTCACCCAGCATTGGGTGATCGTCAGGGCGCTACTGCAGCGAGACGTCGGCAGCGCACAGGTCGATTCGGTGCTCCGGCTGATCTCGGAGTGGAACCTGACCGTCTACCGCGCGCGGTTTCTCATGGTGGGTGGCTGTGTGGTCCTGCAGTCGGAGGTGCCCGCCGCCCAGTTGACCATCGACTCGTTCCTCGAGGCTCTGTACGCGGTGTGCCGGTACAGCGCATTGGCCGGCGTGGAGATCGCGACGCTGGCCACGAATCCGTCGCTGCGCGACACGTTTGACGCCGCGCTGGCGGCGAACCGAGCGCCGTTCTGGGACGAGGCCCTGCCGCCACCCGACTTCGGCCTGGACTTCGACATCTCCGTCAACAGACTGCCCGAGTAGGCCCCGTCAGTACATCCGAGGTGACCGTTATGACATCCCAGGAATCGAGGACGATCCCGATCATCCTCGCCACCACGATGGGGACCCAGCAGTGGGATCTCAACCTGCCGACGGGAGTGGTCGTCCAGGCCATCATCGCCAAGATCGTCTCCACACCCGGTCTGCCATTCCGTGAGCAGGACGACACCGGCAGGCGAAAGCCGTACCGGCTGATGTGGCGGCAGGGTGATCGCTACCTGCGGGAGGCCGAGACGCTGGGGATGGCGGGAGTCGCACCCCAGGACACGCTCGTGATGACACAACAGGCGCGGGCTGGTCGCCGGCCGGGTGCCCGATGAGCGATCTGGACACCGAGTTCACGGTGACGGTCACGGAGCGGGACCTTCCGCAGAACCATCCTGCCGAGATCGTCACGTTCCGAAGCGACGCCCCGGAGTACCAACTCGTGGTCGGTGAACGGGTGTTGACGGGTATCCGCCGACAGGCAGGCAACAGTCCGATCTCGGAGATCGGCGGCGTTCTGGTCGGCAGGCATTACGACACAGGTGGCCATTATCTGGTCAATGTCGCCGATTACATTCCGGTGCCGAGCAAGGACAGTGGCGTCGCGCACTTCGCGTTCGACGAGTCCTCCATCAAGGCCATCCTTGCCGGACTGGAGCAGCGGCCGGACCACTACGTCGTCGGCTGGTACCACTCGCACGTCGCAGGTGAGCCGTTCATGTCCACGATGGACTTCGAATTGCATCGAACACATTTCCCACTGCCGTGGTACGTGTCGTGCGTCGTATCCCTCGGGGCGTGGGGCCGGTCAGCCGGATTTTGGCGAATGACGAACGACGAACTGCGCAACGTCGCCGACTACGCCGTCTCGGTCAATGACTACTCGCCCCGCAGCCAGCAGCGGCACCTCGAGGCGTGTGGGTTTGACGAGCAAGCGACGATCGAGCCGAACCTGATCGCGCTGGTGCGGGCGCTCGGCGTCGAGGACAACAGCGCGCTTGCAACCGTTATCGAAGATACCGCCGCGGACTGGCAGCGCAGCGGTCGGTTGTCGGACGTCCGATTCTTGATAATCGCGGCAAAGGCGGCAGTCGGCAATCCCGCGGCCGTGGCAGATCTGGACCGTCTCAGCCTGCGCCTCGACCGATTGCGGCTCCTGTCCGATATCCTGGAGTCGGTCGAGCTACCGCTGATGTACGACCGGATCGCATTGCGCGACAAAGAGTGCTACAGCTACTCGCGAGACCGGCTCGACATGTACCGCTTCGAACTCGACCAAGGCACGCGGCTGCCGGTCTGGGTGGAGTCGGAACCGACGGACATGTCCCACGCGCCGGACCGCCATCCCTGGGTGGTCACTCGGGGGCGGGTGATCCGGCTCGACCGGGTCGACCCGGTGCGTTGGCGCGACGGCGACCGCACGTTCGACGTCGCCTCCACCAAGCTTCCGGACCTGCCGGACGAACCAGAGCAAATCCTGGTGTCCGATGCGCACGTCTGGCTGCGTACGGACAGCACGTGGCACCGATTCACGTGGAGGGTCGACGGGGCGAAGGTCGTACTGGCGGCGGAGGCATCCGGGCAACTGCCCGGGGATGGCTGCGTACTGGTCGACGGCAACGGATTCGAGTCGTCAGCCGAGCCACCGGTACTGCTGGGCAGCGACGATGGGATGTTGCGGTTGTGGCGGATGGCCGACGACGGTGAGGACCCGTCATGGCAGCCTGCCGTCGAAGCGGCCCTTCCCGCACCCTGGCATGAGCTGATGGTCGTGCGTGCCTGCCGGAGCGGGCAGGGCTGGTACGTGCTGCTGGCAGAGGACGAGGAGGAGAAGCACCTGTGCCTGTTTGACACCCACACCCTGGCTTTGGTCTATCACGCGTTCCGGACGGCGGACGACGAACCGGTCACTGACCTGTCCAGCGACGGGGCAGGCCGGGTGTACGTCGATGTAGGAGGCGTCCTATACCGTGTCTGAGGCGATTGGCTCGGAGCCCGACGACGGCGACACCCGCGCCGCCGAGGACTTCGTCAGCCTGATGGGCTGGAGCACGACGCCCGGTCTGCTGGCTCACGTGGTGGCCACGACGCCGCAGATCGCCGCGGTCAGGCTGGCTGCCCGGATTGCCCTCTCCGAACTGCTCGCGGGCCAACGTCCACACGAGGTCGCCTGGTGGCGGGCGGTGGGCGAAGCCTGGTACCGGGCGGGCTGGACGAGGTTGGCCGAGCGGTGTGTCGTGCGGGCGCGCGAACTTGTCACTGAGGCCGCTCCGGTGGACTGGGACGATCTGGCTGCCCTGGCGGCGCTGTCGGCGGTGGGCCGGGCCGAGGCGACCGCCGCCGGCGGACCCGCGGCGACCTGGGCCATGCGCAAAGGTTTCCCCGCGGCACGCCACCAACGCATAGGTCGAGCCCTCGGCGACCCCAACTCCACGACTGCCCGGCCAGCGGCTACCGGCGTGCGGGACTGGGTCGTGGCAGAACTGCTGCGTACGCGTGGCGAGTTCGGGGCCGTCTTGGCCCAGGGTTTCTACGAACTCGGCGAGCATCGCCTGGTCGTCGAGCAGGTGATGGCCGAGATCAGCGGCGGTGCTGTGGTCCGCTGGCGAACGACCCATCGCGATCACCTGATCTGGGCAGGCCGCAGCCTGGTGCGGCTCGGCGATCGCACCAGCGCGTATGCGTGTTTCGCGCTCGCGCTCGGTGCGGATGCCACACCGACTCCACCGCCGAGCGCGGAGGCGCCCGATCCGGATCCGGTCGGCAACGCCGGCGTGCGAAGCATGGCCACCGTCGCGGACGCGAGCTACGCGCTCAGTACGGCGGACGGTGAATATCGGCTGTTCAGAGATGGTGTCAGGCTGGCGGACTGGTTGTTCACCCACGACCTGCAGGGGCTCTTCCCGGAGTTCGTAGCCGGCTTGAACACTGGCATTCTGCGTGGTCGCTCCAGTTTACTGCGCAGGCAGTTGACCTGGCTGGGGCGCGAGAGCGGCTGGTTTCGACCGGTGCTCGAGCAGCACATCGCCTGGTCCGGCACTGTGGACGCGGACGTCATGGCGCAGGCGGCCGCAATGCCGGCTCCCCGTCACCGGCCGGATCGCCCCGTGCAACCGCCCGGTCCGGACTGCCGTGCGCCTGGCGACCTGTTGGAGAGCGGACGCCCGGACAAGTGGCCGTCCGCTGGTCCGACGGTCAGGTCGGAAGCTCGGCGGGCGAAGGGCGTGGTACGAATCGGATTCCGCGCCGACGGCCGGCCCGCCGTACTCGATGTGCTGCCGGGACGCCGCGTGCTGCTGATCGGTCCACCGTTCGGTGAGCTGGTCCTGCGCACTGTAGGCGCTCAGTTGACCAGCAACGGGTGGACGGTGCTGCTTGTCCAGTCAACGCGCGCACCTGCCGCCCTGGACGACCGGCGCTGGCACCGCCTGATCCCGGCGGGCGAGCCTGGACCAGAGGGTACGACCTGGCTGGCGCGTCTGAAGGTCTCTGCCCGGCTGCGTTCCGCCGTCCGGGACTGTCTGGCCCGTTGGCTGCACGACGAAGGCGATCCGGCACTGTCGGCATGTCTCGACCTCGTGGTGGACAGACTCGCTGCCGACGACGCCGCCGAGGTGTTCTGTACCGACGACCGGGCGGTGAGCATCCAGTTCGCCTGTGTTGCGGTCGACAGCCGGGCGAATCTCCGCTACGACCGGCTGACCGACCTGCGCCGGGCGGCATTGTTGGTCGATCAGGTGCGGGCGGCGGTCACGGCGATCGGCTGTGCCGTGATGACCACCTGGCTGGAGCCGCTCTCGCCGCACACTGGTGCCGGTGTCGCGGTATGCGTCGCGGTGCCGCCGGACGACCCGCTCGCCGCGGCGCTGCGGCTGGTGATCTACGCGGGCTCGTTGCTGGAGGACGTCGTCGTCGACCGTCCGACGTCACAGCCGGCCGAATCGGCCGCCGCGGAGGACCAAGGTAGCGGCGTCGAGGCCGAGTTCCGCGAGTCTCCGCTGGTGGTGAAGCCGCACACGGAGCCGCTGGACGACGAGGTGCTGAAGGCCACCATCGAATTCGCGCAGCGGACTCCCTATGACGAACCAACCGAGGCGGTCGAACCAGCCCCGAACGAGTCCGCGGATCCGTCCACGAGCGCGTGGGCAGGCACTGGAATCGTCGGCGGCCGCCGACGGAATCGGCGAGTGTGCCTGCTGGTGGACGGCGCGATCGAGAGCACGTGGCAGCTGGTCCGGACCTGGCTCGGCGAGTCGGGCAGACCTCACGCCCTGGTCCTGGCCACCCGCGAACCGACGCTCGAGACACTAGCCGCCGCGCCGACGTTCGACGCAATCCTCGCCGGCGGCCTTTCCGCCGACCGGCGGGCACTCCTGGAAATCGCGCTCGGCCGTCCGATCCGTGATGTGCCCGACGCTGACTCGCTGGGTGACACCGGTGCCGTGTTCGTGCGTCCAGCCGCCACATCGAGCCGGCGGAGGGCCTCAACAGCCGACGCGAGGATGGTCATCTGGCCGTCTAGTCCGATTGGTTGGGATATCAGTGACCGATAGCGACGACTCCGACTACCTGGCCGGCCTGGCCGCCGTGCTGACGCGGGACATGCCGACGGCCATCCGGCACTTCACCGCGGCGATCGACGCGAACGATGTCGCCTGGGAACAGCGGTACGCCCGTGCCTGGACCGTCGTCAACGACCAGGCGCTGCGCGCGGACCCGCAGTTGCTCACCATGGCCGCCGACGACCTGGATCGGGCGCTGAAGATCAACGACGCCGCCAGCGACGTGGCCGCGCTGCGCGGCCATGTCGCCGCCCTGCAGGGCGACCACGAGGACGCCGTGCGGTTCTTTCTCATGGCGGGCAGTCGCGCGGCAATACGTGACCGCGTGTCGAACGGACTCACCAATTCGCTCAATGAATTGCTGGGCAGCGTCGAGGACGGCACCGGGGACGCCGGGACGGACGTGGCGCTGTGCGATCGGCTCAGCGACATGCTGTCCGTCGCGGCTCTACCGCCGTTAGTACGTAACGAACTTCGTGCGGAGGTCCTCGCGGCACGCGCTTACCGGCGTCACCAGTCTGCCGGACCGGACGCCGCACTGGCTGACCTGCGCGAACTGGCCCGGCTCGCGCCCGACCATCCCCGCCTGCCCGCCAACCTCCCCGCTGACCTTCGGGTATCCGGAGCGGCGCAACTCGCCAGCAAGGAACCGACGTTCGACGCGGTTGGCGGGACGGGAGGGGAGAACTCCTTCATCGAGGAGCTGCGGCGGATGTTCGAGGTCTACCTCGGTGATGGCGACAGCGAGGTGACCCGGCGCAGGCTGGCTGAGTTCGGGCAGCCACCCAGCCGCTCGATCCTGTTGTTCGGGCCGTCCGGCTGTGGCAAGACGTACGTCGTGCGGGCTTTCGCCGGCGAGTACCGCAGGCGGCACGGAAGGGAATTGCCCTTGTTCCGATTGCGCCTGGACGAAATCCTGGGCAAGTACGTCGGCGAGAGTGAACAACAGTTGGCCGAGTTGTTCGACCGCGCCATCGATGCCCAGCCGTCGCTGTTGTTCTGCGACGAGATCGAGGGCATCGGTATGACACGGGAGGGTGCTCAGTACTGGGCCCAGGAATTCACCGGCCACTTTCTGCAACAGGTCGACCGGCTCAAGGAACAGGGTGCGGCCGTACTGTTCTTCGGCTGCACCAACCGTGTCTGGTCGGTCGATCTGGCCCTGGTCCGCCGTTTCGACCGGCTCATCCCGGTCGAACTGCCCGACGAACAAGCCCGCGCGGAGATCTTCCAGATTCATCTGGGCCGGATCTCCGGGCGCTTGCGGGCCACGGATGTCGACATTTCGGCACTCGCCCGCCGGTCCCACGGCCTGACTCCGGGCGACATCCAGAAGGTGGTGTCCCGCGCCGCGGACGACCTCCTGGTGGCGGCAGGATCGGGCGGTGGGTTGATCACCCAGGACAGTCTGGTCGCCGCACTCGGACATCACCGGCAGCCGTTCCATCTGCGTGAATGGGTCCGTCAGTCTTTCGCCGCACTGACCGAGATCGGCCAAGAGGACATGGCCGACGACCTGGAACGTCTCTACGGTCCCTACATCGGTGGCACGGCCCGCCTGACGGTGGGGAGTAACGGGCAGCGGATGGTCGGTGTGCCGATGGACGCCTGGACCGAAGAACCCGACTTCGACCTGAACCTGCTACGCCGATTCCTGGGCCAGCCATGACCGACGGCCTGGCGGATCTCGCGGAACGCTGGCGGAGAAGGATGCACCGGCAGCGCAGCGTACTCGTGCTCGGCTTCGACGCCACCGCGGCACTGCTGGGGCATCCGGATCATCTGCAGCTCTCCGAATGGCTCGGTGGCAACAGTTATGTCGCCGACATCGAGAGTGAGATCTGCAAACGGGTGGCAGCGGACGCGGAGGCGGACGACCGGCGGATGTTCCTCCGGGGCATCACCACGCCGGCGAACGGCCGTTCCCCGGACCGGGCGGCGATCGGCGTCATCGCGTCGCTGCTGGAGGCCGACTTTTTGCAAGCCGTCGTGGCGACTGATCCAGATCTGTTGCTCTACATGGAACTACGGGCCTGTGGCTTGTCACCCCTGCCACTCGTGATCGCCGAAGGCTACGCGGAAGACCAGATCCGGCCGTTTCTCAATCCGGCCAGGAACGGGCGCTTGTTCCTGGATGCGGGCGGCACTCTCATCCGTGGATACCGCAAGGGGATCGATGCCGCGGACGCCCGCCAGGCACAGCGTACGGCGGGTCACGTCATCGACGTCCAGCGGCGTCTCAAGGAGTTCTTCGGGCAGTACGAGCAACTCTACTGCTGGGGATGGAGCGAGGCGAACGTACAGCTGCAGTGGATCTACCAGGACGGCAGCCAGCCGTCGATCCATGCGATCGGCAGATACACCGAGTGCGGCGAGCCGGATACGAACAGTCTCATCCCGTATGAGCTCAACGACAAGCTGCCGAGCGACCCGGAATGGGGCGCGGGGTGGTTGCCGCGCCTTGCGGACTTGTTGAAGCTACCTCCGACCTCCATCAGCGGCCCAGCGACGTCGACATCGGGACCTGCCCCCATGACCGTCTCGCGCTCGTCCCGCGCTCCGCGCATCAGTCCGCTGCTACCCGCGGACGTGCTGGATGGATTCAAGGTGGAAGAACCTGAGCGGGCCGTGACCATCGTGGGTATAGCGAACCGCTCGGTTCGGCAGGCCGCGGCGAACTGGCTCTTCCAGGAGATTTCGGGCGAAGGAAGGGCGGCCGTGCTCCGGGAGGACCAGGTGTTCGCCGAACTGGACCGACAGGTGTCCATCCAGGTACAGCGGTCGATCCCCTTGCATATCGTGGGCTGCTTCATGGGCGACGTGCAGCAGGATGATCCGGTATGGCAGATCCGGCTGGCCACGGTGGTTCGCGCGTGGCTCGAACCCCTGCCGCGAGTGTCTGATACCGGCCACCGGATCACGCTGTTCTGCCCGTCCGAGATGTCGGCATGGGTGCATGCCCAGTGGGACGAATCCCCAGAACCGGTCTGGGCCGAGACCTACCGGACCATCGACACCAGCGTCGGTGCCGTGCAGAACTGGGTGCACGCCGCGTTGCGTCGCCTGTCCTGCTCCATCGAGAGCGAGCAACTCGCGGACCTGGCGAGGCTCATCGTGTCCACCGATCCACCCGATCGAGCCCTCAGTGCCGTGCTCCTTCCAGAGGCACTGGAGTTCTGGCTACTTGACATCACCGACCGGTTGGCCGCACGCTCCGAACCGAACGAGATTTCCCCTACGGACTTGGTCATCGCGTGGAATGCGATCGTCGACCGTTACCTGGCGGTCAGCGAGGAGTTCGGCATGACTTCGGACCTGGAGGCCGTCCTTCGCGACAGCGACGATTTCGAGCTGGGCCCGATTCGAGAGCACGTGCCGGACCAGGAGTCTCTGCTTGACGGCGATGAGCCGGGTACCGGCCAGGACGACCCGGCGGTGCGGGTCCGCACGCCGGGCGATGAGGAATCGAATGCCGGTCAGGACGACGGACAGGAGACGGGCCATGAGTCTTGAATCGCCTGGCGACTTTCTCGGACCAACACACCAGACCAGACAGGTCGCCCCGGAGACCGGTCCGACGCCCGCCGTCGAACTGGTCGCCGACTATCGCGGCGGCAGTGTGAAACCCACGGTCCGGGTCGACTGGGATCTGCTCGAACGGGGCGACGTGTCCGTCCGCCTGGCGGTCCAGGACTCTGCCGGCAAGACCGTGAACATCCCGTTCACCATGGCGAACTCCGTGCGTGAAGTCATCTCCCGGATCAGCGACGGCTACATCGCCGCCAACGAGGCGACGAATCTGGACCTCGACGCCAGCAAGGTCTCAACCTGGGCGAACCCGATGGAGAAGCAGGTCGGCTCGCCGATCAAGATGGTCAACGACCTCGTGCGATGGCAGCAGTTCCTCGACACGGTGGGCTCGTTGAAGCCGGCGGCGAGCCATGACCGCCGATGGGAAGCACTCCGGCCGAAGCTGCTCGACTGGGTCGACAACCTCTACGGCCAGTGTCTGGCGGTGCTGCGCAGCCGACTCCGCAACCAGGCCGAGGGCGCGGGAACGATCCGGGAACTGCTGACATCCCGCAACGCTGTGCTGCTGGACATCGCACTGCGGATCGTCGCACTGGAACCGGCCATCGAGGCCGCCGTCCAGCACAAGCTGGTCGAACTCTACGCCGACGTCGCCGTCGACGACTCGATTCGCATCCGCGCGTACAACGGGCTGCTGGATTCGGCGCGTACCTACGCGGACGAGCTGGTGAGCGGAGAGGTGGAATGACGTCCCGTGTCTGCCTGCCTGGTCAGCCGAGCCGCCGCCACGACGCGTGCGGCCGGTCACCAAGATCGGTGTCGCCGGTCCAGCCTGCGCGGTGCGGGTCGTATACCCGGCCGAAGGCAATGTGCCGTCGTACGAGATCGACCAGCAGATAACCACCGGACGGGTTGTCAGTGGCGGCCAGTACGACCGTCGAGCCGAGATGGCTCAGTCGCTCACGGTAGGACCGGGGCTGACCGTGGACGATCAGGTGTAGGTAGTGACCTAGTTTCTCCAGGAGCAGGTCCGCGTCGGCGAGTGCCGCTTCGGTACCGAACGCCGGCGAGTCGTGCATGACGCCGATGCGGAGCCAATCGCCGGCAGGCCGTGCCGCGGCCGCCTGCGCGAGCTGGTCGAGCTGGTCGCGACCCAGCCGCCGACTCCTGGACGAGTGGACCTGATCGGTGTCGTACACGGTGGAGTTCAAGACCGCCACGGTTGTCCGGAGCTCCGCGCTCTCCCACCACGCCCACGGCTGCTCCGCCGTCGGCCTGCCGGCAGCCGGCGTCGCGAACTCGCCGAGCATGTCGAACAGGTGCGCCCACTTTCCCGGGACCAGCGGCGACGACTCGGCTGCCTGGTCGCGGACGCTGTCCTGGTATAGCAACGGGTTGACATCATCGGCTCCCGGGGCGATGACAATCCGGTCCGGTGGCAGTCGCAGTGCCTCACGAACCTCGTCCAGTTGCCGGCGCGCTGTCCGATATTCGGATGCTACTGGGGCGGGCACCAGGCCGCCGGGCACGAGTACCAGGCTCGGCCACATCCCATTGATGTCCGCTTGGCGGGTCACGTCGCGGGCCAGGGACCCGGCCGGTGCCGCGCGCAGCCGGGCCAGACTCGGCAACACGAGTGCGACGATCTGCTCGGTGGATCGGCGGGTGGGCAACGTGACGATGGCGGGGGGCAGCGGCCTGGGTATCGGCTCCGGCAGTTCCGGCAACGCATCGATTTTAACGTTCAGTGCCGATTCCCACCGCTGAAGTTCAGGTGGTGACTCTTGTGTCAACTTGATGAGATGGGTCAGCGGAGTCGCGGACAAAGCCCCGCCGTCGCTGGCGAGGTGATGTTTGACCACTCCGATCAGATGCCCACCGACAGTGACCGCTGCACCGGAAATTCCGTCGTATGGTGAGATTTCGGCGTCGAGCTGCGTCTGCACCATGGTCGGTGGACGGTCCACGGACAGTACGAGCATATCCGAATCAAGGTAGTCGCCGGGTGAAATACAGCCGTTTACCTGCGCCGTGTCACGAGCGGTCTGCTCGGGAGCGGTAATCCGCGCACGGTAGCGTGGAAAACCTATTGCCACGCAGCCTTCCACAGGTGTCGACGCGACGTTGTTCCGGTCCACGCGAGAGAACGGAACCGCCGGTGGGTTCCCAGCCTCGGCGGGCAGCCTCAGTAGTGCGAGGTCGCAGGTTTCGCTGTCGCCGGACAGTTCCAGAGTCGCAGGCCACTCCTGTTTTGGGGCAAAATCGGTGGCACCAAGACATCGCACGACGATGGCACCCGGCCGCACGACATGGTTTGCGGTCAACACCCAAGGCCCGCCGATCCGGTATCCGGACCCGAGACTCCACCGGGGATCATCTTGCGTGCCCACGTCTTGGAGGACTTCTACGACGCGCTGCCGCGGTGAAACGGTCATTCGGCTGCCGTCAGCCTGGTTTCGACGTCGAAGTCTGGTTGACCGAGATCTGACGGCCGTAGGGGTCGACCGGACGACCCAGTTCGACGTTGACGGTCTGGATCGTTTCCCTGGAGTACTTGCCGGACGCGCTCAGCTCCAGTACATGAAGCCGAAGCTTGCCACCCCCGTCGCCTTCTTTGGTGACGCCGACCTGAAAACTAACAGTCACATTTTCTACTGGAAACTGGATGGCATCGGCGGATCTTGCGGCGATCGCCTCCGACAGTTCGGCGCGCAACTGTGCGATCACCTCACCGAGTCCGATCTGTGGCATCGTTTCCACTGCTCCTCTCGCGTGACGTCCGTACTATCGGCCACGCCGCGATATTCGTTAGCCGGACTACATGGCGGGCACACGGGCCAATCCGAAGCCGCCGAAGCTCCATGGGCGGCCCGCGATCGATCCGCTCGCATCGCGCAGGTAGCGGTCCGCCAGGTCGGACACGCTGACGTCTTCGTCGACATCGAGGCCCCGGGAGGTCAGATACGTGACGAGGTCGCCGCGACGGATGCCGAATCGCCAAGGTTCGCCACTCGCGGCTGCTGCCCCGACGACCGCGGCTGCCGCCCAATCGGTCGACGCGCCTGACGTGTCGAAGTACATCGTCTCGCGCGTCGTTCCGGTGACCGGGCCGCCGGGCGCGGGCAAGTCGTCGGCACTGATCGCGTTACAGCGCGGCTCGGCCGACTTCGCCAGAATGGGAGTCCGGGACTATGGACTCGATCTGGCCGCGCGCAATGATCCACTCGGACTCGCCATGCGAGACACCTTGCAACACCAAGAACTGCTCAGTGACGAGCTGGTCCGGGCTGAATTCCTGCATCTCCTCGACAATGTGCCGAACACAGTGCGGGTGGTTGCCGTTGAGGGGTATCCACGCGATACTCCCAGTGTGCCGATTTGGCCACCGACTGAGTTCGAGACCCTGTACGAGCTGGGCGACCTGACCAGTCTGGTCGCCTGACCTGAGTAATGAGTCTCTACCGAACCGGGGCCGGTTCAGCCTCCCTGCCCACACTGTGGGCCGCAAGACTCACACTCGAGGCGGATCAACCCAACGGGGTCACGTCACACTCGGAAGAGCCCATAGATGTGAACCATTGATGTCACAGTGCGCCGACCTTCGAAAATACGACTTCCGCAGGTAGCGCAGGTTCGTCCAGAGGCGTTGAGCGCAGTTCAGGGCAGATCGGCGCATACGTTTGCCCCAATCTGCTCCCCGCGGTACCCCTCCGGCAGCACGGACGTACGTCGGTAAGGGGTTGTCCGACGGCCGGTGGAATGCCCGTCGTGGTCACGAGCCGCCTACGGTCGCCGAGCGCCAATCAGATGTGTCTGGCTATGGCGTCGGCGACCCTGTCGCCAGCGGGGACGCCGTGCTCAGCGACGCGGATCACGGGCGGGCACACCGCTGGACGGTGGCCATGCGGTCATCGTGCGATCAGCCACATCGCGGACCGAAGCCACTTCGCGTCCCGGCCCGGGCCGGGACGGCGTGGTGCGCCGAGCCCGGCCAGGGTCGATCAGAGACAGGAGCTTACGGTGCGCCGGGGAAACTGGTCGGGTTCTCGGCCGTCGGGCCGGACGACGTGGTGTGGGAGTGGCTGCGGGAGAGCCGGGGCGGGCTGGTCACGCTGGCGGTCGTGCTGGGCCGCCGCGAGATCACGGGCCGATCCGGCACCGTGCTGGAGGGTGAGTCCGGAGCCAACGACCCCGTTGGCATCGCCGCGATGGCCGCCCTGCTGACGGCAGGCACGTCAGGCGGCTGGGGCGCGGTCGGCGCCGGGGTCCTCGACTTCGCCCTGCAGCTGGTCGTCGGCGCTGTGGTCGGTGTCGCGGGCGGGTACCTGTTGTCGATCGCCATGCGCAGACTGCCGCTGCCGAACGCGGCTCTGTATCCGTTGCGGACGCTGCTGGCTGCGGGCGCAATCTACGGGTTGGCGACACTGGCACACGGATCGGGCTTTCTGGCCGTGTTCGTCGCCGGCATCCTCGTGGGTGACATCCGGGCTCCCTACAAGGCCGAGATCGAGCGGTTCCACTCCTCGCTGGCGAGTCTCGCCGAGATCGTGGCGTTCACCATGCTCGGGCTGACCGTGTCCCTCGCCGGGCTGGCCCACGGCAACGCCTGGCTGATCGGTCTCGCGCTGGCCGTCGTGCTGGCTCTGGTCGTGCGACCGCTGCTGGTCGGTCTGCTGCTGGTCCCGGTGCGGCTGGACCGGGGGGAACGTGTCTTCGTCCTGTGGAGTGGGTTGAAAGGCGCGGTGCCGATTCTGCTCGGCACCTACATCCTGTCCGCGCATGTCGCCGGTGCGAATCGGCTCTATCAGGTGGTCGTCGTCGTAGTGGCTTTCTCGGTGGTGGTGCAGGGCGGCCTGGCGCCTGTGGTGGCCCGGCGGTCGGGGGTGCCCATGCGGGTCGTGAGTCCGGAGCCGTGGGCGCTGGGCATGCGGTTTCGCGAGGAGCCCACCGGTTTGCACCGCCACGTCGTCGCCACCGGTTCCCCGGCCGACGGTACGACGCTCGCCGATCTGGGGCTGGGGGAGGGCGCGTGGATCAGCATGATCAACCGCGACGGCGCACTGGTCCCGCCGACCGGGTCGACGCCACTGCAGGCCGGCGACGAGGTACTGCTGCTCACCGAGTCCGATACGGACACCGCCGTCAGCCCGTTGTTCACATCACCGGAGACCAGTGACGATGGGTGAACCCAGGTCGGTCAGCGCACAGCCTCGACCAGAGCATCCGATGTGGACAGCGAGCCCGATTCTTCGGATCCGTCTACCTCGGCAGATCCGGCGGTGGCGCTGGCGGGCATCTGTTCGCCCGCCTCGTTGAACGCCTTCAGTACCGTGACGAGGTCCCGCCTGCTTCGCGCCGGCATTCTGCCGACGATTCGAGTGATTTCGTGGTGTCGTCGTTCGGTAACCCTGGCGACGACGCCGGCGCCGGCCGCCGTGAGTCCGACGACCACCTCTCGCCGGCACAGGGGATTGGGTTGTTTGTTCACCAAGCCTGCGGTGACCAGCTTGTTGATCATTCGCGTCACCGTCGCTGCGGTTACGTCGAGATGGTTGGCAAGTACCGAAGGGATGAGTGGACCCCGCACGCTCAGCATGACCAGCATGCGGAACCGGGCGAGTGTCATCGACTCGTCGACCGACTCAATGGATCGAGCGGACACGGCGACCAGCAATTTCGACGCTGTCGACACCGCGTCGTTCACAGCGGTGGCGGTTACCGCGCCATCTCCAGTGCCCGAGCGAGTACCGCTTCCTCGTGCCATGTATATGTTGTACTCACAAACCTTGCATTATGCAACGGTGCTACGCGAGGCAAGACTCCGGCAAAATCGACGTTATCGGACGTCAGTGGACGAATAGTGCATCACCACTGGATGTGGACCCCCATTTTTTGGGGCGTCGACCCCCCAAATCGCGGGGTGTGCCCTGTGGCAATCGGGCCCATTCTTGTCCAGTGCAAGGAATACGCTTGCAGTGGACAAGCGATCGGCCGACGGTACTCGCTGTGGCCGGTTCAAGGTCGGTGACAAGGGACGACGAGCATGTCTGAGGCGTCGGACACGGTCGAATGTCCACATGGGACTACCGGCTGTGCGCCTGTACGGCTGTCACCCGGACCCCGCACGTCGCCCTGGCGACGCCCACCGGACGAACCTGGCTCTCCGCGGAGTCAGTGAGTCCTCCTGTCGAGCTGCCGTGATGTCACGGTCCGGAGGTGGCACGCTGCCACAGCCTGGTGCATGTGAGCCATGCGTAGATGTCCGCCTGGTCGATCGTGCACGGGGTTCCGTCCCGTCCCAGCGGCACCGCCGGCGGTGATCCTGCCTGGTCAGCGGGATCACCGCCGGCGGCCGCCGTATCCAGCCGCCCCGCACGTCGCGGCAGGGTTCGACGTGCCGCGACGTCGGGCCTGGGCGGGCGTAGTCGCCCGGGCGCTCGTCGTGATGCCTTGACCAGGCATGACGACACTGCGTGATGGACTCGTGTGGCGAGCGGGCGCTACCAGGCGATCGGCGTCCCAATCCGGTACAAATTCAAGGTATGGCGAGGGCGCGATTCGAACACCCGGTGCGAGGTGGCGGTGCTGACACGGTCGCCGATGCGGTGGTCACCGCGTCGCGGTTGCTGATCGCGGTGTCGGCCGGTTCGCTCGCGGCGGTGGACGAGTCGATCACGATTCCGCAGTTTCGGCTGCTGGTGGTGTTGCGGACGCGCGGTGCGATGAAGCAGTCCATGCTCGCTGACCACTTGGGTGTCAATCCGTCGACGATCAATCGCATGGTCGAGCGGTTGCTCGTTGCCGGGTTGGTGGATCGCCAGACCAACCCGGACTCGCGCCGGGAGGTGGTGCTGGACCTGACCGGTACCGGCAGTCGCATCGTGACGCGGGTGACGCAGCAGCGGCGGCGCGAGATCTCGCGGATCGTGGCGCGCATGCCGTTGGAGCACCGGACGCAACTGGTGGAGGCGCTCGAGGCGTTCACCGAGGCGGGCGGCGAGCCCTTGGCCGAGCCACGCGATGAATGGATCTGACGGCGGACCGACCGACAGGGAGGCGTCGTGTCCCACCCGCGGCGCCGGTGTCCCGAGCGACATGGTGATCAGCGGCGCCGGTGTCCCGAGCGACATGGTGATCAGCGGCACCTGTGGGGTAAGACTGTCGGCCACGCCGTCACAGATCAGTCATGTCTCCTGTGAACCAGCCGATGTTTCCCGACCTGACCGGTCGTGTGGCGATAGTCACCGGCGCCGGGCGGGGGATCGGCCGGGCGCTCGCCGTCGACCTCGCCCGAGCGGGGGCCGCTGTCGCGGTAGTCGCTCGAAGCGCCGATCAGCTCGCCGAGACCGCGGCCGGCGTCGGCGGCGTCGGTGGCCGTGCCCTGCCGGTCGCCCTCGACGCTGCCGAGCACGGCGCGCTGGCTGATCTGGTCCGCCGGGTCGAGGAGGGTCTGGGCGCCGTCGACATCCTGGTCAACAACGCCGGCACGGTCGCGCCGCTGGGCCCGACGGAGAGCCTGCCTACGGCCGATGTCGTCGCCGCGTTCCATCTCAACGTCGTGACACCGGTCCTGCTGACCGCGGCGGTAGTCCCCGGTATGCGGCGACGCCGGTGGGGCCGGGTCGTGAACGTGTCCAGCGGAATCGTCGCCAATCCGGCCGGCATGGTCGGTGGCAACGTCTACGCGGCCACCAAGGCGGCGCTCGAGGCGCACAGCATCAACCTCGCCGCCGAGCTCGACGGCACCGGCGTCACCGTGAACGTGTACCGGCCAGGCCGGGTCGACACGGCCATGCAGGGCTGGATCCGCGCCCAGGATCCGCAGCGGGTCGGCGGTGGTCTCGTCGAACGATTCGTCGCCTCACACGAGGCCGGCGCCCTCATCACCGCGGCCGAGTCGGCACGCGCTCTGATGGACCGCATCGGCCGGGACGAGACCGGTCGGATCTGGGACGTGGCCGACGTCCCGGACTCCTCGACCGCAGGAGCCTGACATGACCGCCCCGACCCATGGCGACCCTGGGCTGGTGGCCTGGTCGCGCAGCTGAGCCCGGTCAGTCGAGGACGACCTCGCCGTCCACGATCGTGAACTCCTGCACGGTCAACGGCCGCGGCGCGGGGCCGGCCTTGACCGACCCGTCGACGATGCTGAACTTGGCGCCGTGACACGGGCACCGGATCAGCCCGGCCGCGACCTTGTTGACGGTGCAGCCCTGATGCGTACACGACGAGCTGAAGCACTTGAAGGTGCCGGACGTCGGCTGGGTGACCACGACACCGTGAGTCGGATAGATCACGCCGCCACCGACCGGGACCGCGGATACCGCACCGACCGTGAGGGACGGGGGTTCCGGCGTGGCCGAAGACCTGGTCGTGGAGGTGACCGCAGATGTGGTCGCCGACGTGACCGGTGGCGTGGTTGCCGCCTCGGTCGAGGGCGTGGTCGCGGGCGGGGAGCCACGTGTGGGCCTGCGGGCGGGGCCGGACGCGTTCGGCGTGGGCGTGCTGCATGCCGCAAGGCCCGTTCCTGCCGCGACCACGGTGCCCGCGACCGCCGCGGTCCGCATCCACCTGCGGCGACTGACCTGCCCGGCTGGCATCGTCGGCTCGGCTACGACCCCAGCCCTCGCCGGTTCGCCACTACGGGCAGGGTTCGGCGGCGGTCCCGCATCGCGCGCTGCGCTCATGGCGAGCTCCTCAGATCCGGAATCAGTCTGAGAGTCCGGACATGGTGACGATGACCACCCACACCAGCCACGCGGCGGCGACGAGCCCGACCAGGCCCCACACCACGCGGCGGCGCAGCCCGTCCGGTAGCGATCGGCAGAGGACGACGACGCTGGTCACCTCCAGGATGGCGGCACCGAGATCGAGCACGTCTACCGGGTACGGGCCGTTCAACAGCGGGTACAACGGCACGGTGGCCGTCGTGGCGACCAGCCACAACGCGACGAACGCGAGCGTGATCACCATCGCGGTGACGAGGACAGGTGTGGTCGCCGCCCGGCGGTTGCCCACGCCCAGCAGGAGGCCGAAGCCGATCTGCGCTGCGGCGACCACGAAGAACAGAACGGTGAAACCGACGTCCAAGCCAACTTGCTCGATAGCCGTGGTCAGCCGCAGCACCCCCGCGAGTGCGAAGGCGGTCGCGGCGACCATGGTCGAACGAGGCACGCTGGTCCAGACGGCCGGCAGTGGCGTCGCGGTGGCGGCCATGGCTCATCCCTTCAGATGATCGGTGGTGGGTCGGGCGACGGGACGGTGGACGAAGTGGCGCGCTACCCGGACACGACTGGCGCTCTGACCAGGACGGCGGCCAGTCCGAAGGCCACGGCGAGGATGCCGATTTCGATGGTCGTCCAGCTGAGCACGGCGGTCGGTCGCCGCTCGATGATCTTCGGCAGGAGCCGGAAGCGGGTGTACCCGCCGAGCACACCGGCTGCCACGACGCAGAGCCCCTTGGCGATCAGGACCCAGCCGTAGCGGGTGGTGAACAGGGCGGCGTACCAATGGATGCCGGGCGTGCTGTACAGCTCGTACCAGCCGTTGAACAGGCCGGTGAACCCGACGAGGAACACACAGCCGGTGGCCAGTCTGGAGAACCGTGGCAGTCCGACGGCGAGCAGGTTGCGGTCCAGGCCGAGTAGCAGCATGACCGCGAGCAGCCCGCCGGTCCAGGACACGGCGGAGAGCACGTGCAGCTCGATGGAGACCAGGGCGAGATTCCGCAGGCTCTGCGCGCCGAACGCGGCGTGCCCGGCTGAGGAGAGAGGAAGCAGGGCGAACAGGGCGATGGCGATCCGCATTTCGGCGGGGACCTGCTCGCCCTTGCGCAGTGCGAGCACGGCGATCATCAGGTACACGAGCGCAGCGCAGGCCAGGACCACGTGTGCTTGTCCCGCGCCGGCACCGCGCACGTACTGCCCGACCGCGGCGAGCGTGAACGGCTCGCCGACGTTGATGTCCACGACTTCCAGCATCATGGTCGCCAGCCCCGCGACCAGCCAGACGGCCGAGCTGACCACGGCGATCAGCCGCGCCGAGGCGAGCGGCCCCGCTGCCTCACCCGCCTGTTCGGGGACGAGGAACCTCGGCAGGAAGCTCATCCCGACGGTGACCACGGCCGCGCCGTCGAGGACGGACCGCGACAGTGCTAGACCGGCCGCGACCAGCGGTCCTGAGGTCACTTCGCCCGCGGTCGCCGTCGCGGTGATCGCCAGGGCGAGGAGCGCGCCGGCGATGACACCTCCCGCGAGCACGACCAGCAGCACGAACCGCGGCCGCCGGTCGACGACCGGTTCCGTGGCGATGGGGGGCGATGCCAGGGTTGCCGTTCTCCGGTTCACCGCAAGACTCCTCACAGGGTTGTTCGGCGCATCACGAAATTGGTCACACTTTGTCGCCGGACGGGTTGGGCACCGTGTCGGTGCGGCGCTCGGGCACACCTAGCCGGCCGCCGAACGCGGCGAGGATCCAGGCGATGAGCACGATGTTGATGCCCAGCAGGATCGGTACGGAGAACGCGACGCCGCGCACGTCGGTGGCCAGGGAGAAGCGCTGCTCGTTGCAGATCATGCTGTTGCAGTTGCCGCGCGCTACGGTACTGCCTGCCGTGATCAACGGGTCGCCGTTCTGGTCGCTGAACCGGGCAGAGAAGTCGATCAGATCGGTCTGGAGGTGGTAGTCGTAGGCGGCGCTCACGCTCACCCCGAGGACGCCGACGACCGTGCCGCCGACCGCCAGCAGCAGTGCCGAGACGACCAGTGCTTTGCGGGACGGCAGCACCGACCCCGTTCGGCGTCGGACGTGGCGCAGCATCAGTAGCTCGGCCAGGATGAACAGCGGCACCAGGACTGCGGATTCCTCCAGCCACGCGGGGAAGGGGTGGTCGGTGCGCTGGATGGCTCCGACGGCCCCGGTCAGCGCCACCAGTACGTAGCCGTCGGCGTAGGCCAGGATGACCGCTATCACGACGACCGTGCGCCACCGGGCGGGCCGCGGGTCGAGAAACGCACGCAGGCGATCGGTGAAGGTCCTCGTCGGCTTGGCGGTCGGCTCGATGGTCGGCTCTGCGGCCTGCTCCGTGGTCGGCTCGATGGCTGGCTCGGTCGTCGCCATGGTGGTCTCGCTTCTCTCCGCCGCCCGCGGGATTCTTGGGCGGACAAGTGATCGTGGGAGCGTGGCGGCGCCCCGGTCGGGGCGCCACCACGCTGTCGGGTCACGGGATGATGCTCCAGGCGAACATCATGGCGTGGTCCTCGTGCATCAGGTTGTGGCAGTGCACGACATAGGGTCCGGTGAAGTTGCGGAACCCGCGGTAGATCATCACCGACTCGCTCGGGTCGAGTGCCGTGAGGTCTTCCATCGAGATGTCGTCCGGGTGGCCCGGGTCGGGCGAGTTCGGCAGGACGGACTTGCCGTTGCGGTTGACGACCCGGTGTTCTTCCATGTGCAGGTGGACCGGGTGGACCCAGCCGCCGCCGCCGTTGCGGATCTCCCAGACGTTGAAGCTGTCCTTCTTCGGCGTGGCCGGCAGGGTGTTGCCCGCCGGGTTCTTCAGGCTGTCGAGGATGGTGAACGGGTCGAACGGCTTGCCGTTGATCAGCCACTCGAGTTCGCCGCCCGCGCTGCCCCGCTGGACTTCGAAGATCAGCCGGTTGTCGATCAGGTCATCGACGTTGGACGGGACGGGCGGGAGTTCCCGCATCGGGGTGGTCGGGATGAGGCTGTTGTCGACGGCGTCGTCGCCGACCACGAACTTGAGCATCGGGATCTTGTAGTTCGGGTCGGGCGAGAAGCGCAGGGACGCGTCCCACATCCGGCCGGTCGTCATCTTCATGACGTTGGTCAGGAAGATCTCGTCGCCCTTGGTGGTCGGCGAGCCGTCCTGGTACTTCGTGAAGTCGATGATGACCTCACGCCGCTTGGCCGGCCACAGCTCGAAGTCGTTGCGGACGATCGGCAGTGGCAGCAGGCCGCCGTCGGTCGCGATCTCGGTGAACTGCATGCATTGCTGGGCGTCCTGGATGCGGTACTGGCCCTGCAGTTCGTCGCCGCCGTAGCCCAGCGACACGGCGGATTTCGGGCCCTGGGTGGAGGTCATCAGCTGGAAGTCGTAGATCCGGGAGATCGAGGCGTCCAGGAAGCGGAAGCGGTACTTGCGCCGCTTGACCTCCAGCACCGGGAAGGCGGTGCCGTTGACGGTGAACAGGTCGCCGACGAAGCCGTGGTTGGGGAAGTGGCGGAAGAACATCTGGCCCCACCACTCGGGGTGGTTCCGCGGGTTGCCCGCGGCGGGGAATTCCGGGTCGTGGAAGTCGTTGTGCAGCGTGACGCCGTCTTCCAGCCTGGTGTCGTAGAAGGCCAGCGGAATGTCGTACTCGACGTCGAACGACCCGTCGGGGTTGTTCGTGCGGACGCCGGGCAGGCGTAGGCCGGTGGTCTCGTCACCGTCGTCCCGGTTGTCGGTCGGGTCGTAGAACGGGTACAACCCGAACAGGCCTTTGTAGACGTTGGCCGAGGTGTGGTCCATGGTGTGGTCGTGGTACCACCAGAAGCTGACCTTCTCGCGGTCGTCGAAGCCGGCCGGGAAGTTCAGGTACAGCTGGTCGACGTACGAGCCGGGCGGGAAGCCGCGGTGCTTGGGGCCCGCGGTCATCGCGTAGTGCGGGTTGCCGTCGCTCTCCGGCGCCGTGTGGCCGTTGTGCAGGTGGATCAGCACCGAGCCGTCGGGCGCGCCGAAGTCCTGGTAGTCCAGGTTCTGCGGGTTCTCCTCGATGTGGTTCTCGAACCGGACCAGCACCGGTTTGCCGTACTCGGCGTTGATCATCGGACCGGGCAGTTGGCCGTTGTTGCCCCAGATCACCGCGGGCGGCAGGGTCCGCACGGTGCCGGCCGGGTAGGTCTTGCCGGTGGAGTCGAACGACTGCGTCGGCTTGCCGCTCGAATCGATGGGCAGCACTTGCGAGGAGGTGAAGTTGTGGGTGTTCGACTCCCACTTGATCCGGTAGAAGATGGGGTCGGGGGAGCCGATGTCGCTGGTCCACAACTGGTGGGTCTCGTTGCCGAAGGAGTTCTGCTGGCCCACACCCGGCCCCGGCGGCGGATCCAGCTCACTGACCGGGATCGGGGCGAGTGCCTTCGGCACCAGCATCGGGTCGGTGAACGGGTTGAGGATCAGCGGCGTGGTCGTGAACACCTCGGTGTACAACGAGTCGGTGAGCTCGATCGACGCCGCGTCGATCAGGCCATCAGCGTTGTTGAGGCCCCGGTCACGCAACCTCGGCATGACCATCGCCCGCCCGACCCCGATGGCAGCGGCAGCCGTGCCGGCGGCACCGACCCGCAACACCATGCGGCGGGACAACCCGCTCTTGGCGTTTCGTTCTTTCGGTTCATCAGGCTGTTTGTCGGGCAGGTCCGGCAATTCAGGCATAATTTACGCTTCCTTCTGTGGGTCGCGTCGTGGCGACGACCTGCGAATTCAGTTAAGATTGCACAGGACAACATTGCACCGTGCAAGGATGCCTCGGAGACGGCGAAGCACACACCCTCAATTTGAGGGGACTCGCACTGCCGAAAACGAACGTGACGAGGTCGAAATTCTTGCCGATCACCTGTCTTTGGTCCACTGTCCCAGTGGTCGGCGAGGAGAAGTCCGATCAACCTTGGCTGGACAGTAGCGGTTCAGAATCGCGCTGAGCTGCAGGTTTCCGCGCGCTACCGTAGTGGCGCCGATCGGATCCCGTTGGTGTGTTGCGGACTGGGCGGTTGGCCGGCGGACCCGTCGATCTTGGTTGAACGGGGCTCGGAAGAGTCGGCTTGTGTCGTGTGATGACTTCTCGGCGGGAGTCAATGATCCTTGCCTAGTGCAATTATGCATAGTTGTATTGGGCAAGGATGCATAGTTGCACAGGGCAACTCAAATTTGGGGGGTTTGGTTGTCCTGTGCAATCGTTTAGGCTGCGAGCTGCAAACGGGCGTTGGCCGGGTTGTCCTGCCGGTGTGCAGCGGAGTGAGCCTCCGTGGCACACCGGCTGACGAGGCGCGCGCATCGGTGTCACTGCCGACGCTCGGGAGCCGCATAGTCGCGCGTGGCCGCCGTCTTCCTCAGACGGCCTTCATGCCCCGTCAGGAGGGGACAACTATCATGAGACGTCTCGGTCTCGCTGTCGTCTGCGCACTCATGGCCGGGCTGGCGCTCGTCGGCCTCGCCACACCGGCGTCGGCGCACGACGTACTGATCGGTTCGGTACCCGCAGCGGGCGCGAAGCTGACCGCCGGTCCGCCGCTGATCCGGTTCAACTTCGACGCGCCCGTCCAGTTCGGCAACGACACCATCGTGGTGATCGGCCCGGACGGCAAGCACTGGGAACGCACCTCGCACGCGTCCGTGCTGGGCGACTCGGCGGCGACCCAGCTGGCGCCGCTCGGTCCGGTCGGCATGTACACGGCCACCTATCACATCGTCTCAGCCGATTCCCACCCCGTGTCGGGGAGCATCACATTCCAACTGACCAAGGCGGGCAAGGGCACGCCGGTGAGCGCCGCGGCGGTGGCGGGGACCGGTGGTGGGACCGTGCCGTTCTGGGTGTGGGTCGTGATCGCCATCGCCGTGCTGGGCGGGGTGCTCTACGCGGCACTGCGTCCTCGTCGGCGGAGTACTTCCGTGACCTGACGGCCGGGCCCGAATCAATTGGCTACCGACGAAATGTGTGACATGCGGGAGGACGCTGGTGTTGCGGCTCGAGGTTGTGGACTACGCGGGTCCTACCCGGTGGCGATGGCGGTTGACCGGCGCCCAGGGGGAGCTCCTGGCCGAGCACGACGTGGACCTGGACGAGCAGGAATGGCAGACGATCGCGTTCACCGACCTGCACGGCTATCTGCGGGCCAACGCCGACCCGGACCGTCGGCTGACACACGAAGCCGAGCTGGTGGTCGGCGTCGGGGCCTGGCTGAGTGAGCGGGTGCTGGGTCAGGTGGCCCTGGAACTGGCGCGGGCCGGTGGCCCGGTCCTGCTGGATGTGCCGCAGGAGGCGGCCGAGCTGGCCTACCGTCCGTGGGAACTGGCGATGGTGGATGAGCGGCCGCTGGTCGCCTGCCGGGTGAGTTTCGTCGTCGACGCGCGGCCGAATCAGGCCGCCACCGTCGCCGGGAAGGCACCGGTGGGGGAGCGGCTGCGGATGCTGGCGGTGTTCGGAGTACCTGACGGCACGGATGAGCTGCACCCACGCGGGGAGCGGTTCACGCTGGCCCGGCAGGTGCACTGGATCGCATCGGCGAACGGCAAGGCCATCGAGCTGCGGGTGCTGCAGTACGGCACCACCCGGGACCGGCTGCGCGAGGTGTTGCAGGACGCCGAGGGCTGGGACGTCGTGCACGTGTCCGCTCCGAAGCTGGCAGCCGGGCTCGTGCTGACCGACGAGGCGGGCCGGCCGGACGTGATCACCGGCACGGAGCTGATCGATCTGCTGGAGCCGGCGGGCAGGCGGGTCAAGTTGGTGCTGCTGACCGCCGCCGAGTCGGCGAGAGCCACCGCGGCGGAAATCGGCCACGCCCTCGGACTGTCCGTCTCCCAGCCGGTACCGGACACCGGGTCGGTTCCCGCGATGGCGGCGGAGATGGCCCGGCGGCTGGATTGTGCCGCGGTGGCCGTACGTCATCCGGTGAGTGACGAGTTCGCGGTGCAGTTGGCCGATCAGTTCTACACGATGGTGTTGGGCACCGGTCACGCCGTCGCCGACGCGGTGCCGGTGGCGTTGACGCAGGTCGCGGGCGGTTCGCCCACGGCTGCGGTACCACCGCTGTCGGTGGGCGAGCTGGCGATCTTCGGTGTCCGGGCGGCCGAGCCCGTGGCCGTGCCGTCCGGTTATCCGGTCGTGTTCCAGGCCGAGCGCCAGCGGTTGACCGAGTTTCCGCCGCAGCCGGTGCGATTCGTCGGCAGGGCGTCGCTGCTGGCGCGGGCGGCGGTACCGCTGGCCGAGCGGAGTGGCCGGACCGGCGTCGTGCTGCACGGCCTGCCCGGTGTCGGCGCGACCGCGTGCGCCGTGGAGCTGGCCTACACGCATCAGGACTCGTTCGCCGCATTGGCCTGGTATTCCGCACCACGGGACGGGACAGCGACAGACCCGGCTGCTGCGCTGGCCGACTGCGCGTTGGCCATGGAACGGCAGATCCCCGGCCTGGGGCTGGCGCACCTCGTGCACGACCTGGCCACCTGGCGGGCGGCGCTGCCGGAGCTGACCGAGGGCCTGGCGCGGTGGCGGGTGCTGGTCGTGCTGGACAACGTCGACTCGCTGCTCACCGACGGCGGACGGTGGCGGGACGAGCGGTGGGAGCTGTTCGTGCGGGCGCTGACCGCGCACGACGGCCCGGCCAGGACTGTCATCACGTCACGCCGGAGGCCGGCCGGCCTACCGGAGACCGTCGCCGTCGAGCCGGTGCCCGCGTTGTCGCTGGCAGAGACGATTGTCCTGACGTGGCAGTGGACATCGCTGCGCGAGCTGAACGCAGTCGACGAGCAAGCCCGCTCGCTGGTCACCGACGTGGTGGCCGCCGTACAGGGCCACCCGACGCTGCTGGAACTGGCTCAGGGTGATGCGGCCGACGCCGATGTGCTGGCGGGGCGGGTGTCCGACGCCGACCGGACGTGGCGCGATCGCGGCGTGCCGATGCGGGCGTTCCTGTCCGGCGCCGACCCGGCCGGCGCGGCTGCCGACCACCTGGCTGTGCTCTCGGGCTGGGTCGACGGCGTCGTGTCGGCACTGCCCGACGACGCCGCCCTGTTGTTCGAGTTCCTGTGCTGCCTGCGACCCGACGACCGGATCGTGCCGGTCGTCGCCAGTACCTGGCCGGTGATCTGGCGTTCCCGATTCGAGTCCGGCGTGCCCGACCTCGACGAGACGGCCATCCTGCTGGTCGAGCAGGGGCTGGTCGAGGTCGACATCGCACCCGACTCCGGCCGGTTGGAGTCGTACTGGATCCAGCCTGCCGTGGCCGACTGCGGCCGGCGCCGGGTGACCGACGAATTCGCCGACGCCGTGGCGACGGTGGTCTGTGACAGCTGGCTCGCCACCCAGCAGGACGCGGCAGGCCGACCGGCGGCCGAAGGACGGGGGTGGCTGGTGTCGCGGTCGGCGCGATCGGCGGCGCCGTACCTGACGCGGCTGCGCCGCTGGGCGGACCTGGCCGCTGCCACGACGCGTTCGCTGTCTCAGGAGGACTCGGCCGTGACTGCCGCGACCCTGCTCCCGATGCTCACCGCGGGCGTCGTGGCCACTCGGGGCACCGGCGACGAACTGTCGATGGCACGTGCTCACGCCGCCGCACTGTCCGTGGTGGACCCTGGTGCGGCGGAACCCGCATTGCACCGGCTGCTGGACACCGCGGCGGCAGGAGAGGACCTCGCTACCGCGACCGCGGTGGCGAATGATCTGTACACAATGTACCGGGCTGCCGGCCGATCGGAGGACGCTATGGCGATGGCGGAGAAGGTGACTGAGCACGACACGCTGGTCGGGACGGGACCGTGGGCACGTCTGGCGGCTGAATGCGACCAGTTGCACAAGCTGTACGAACTGGGGCGCCTCGACGAGGTCTTGGCCTCGGTGGAGGAGTGCCGAGCGAGCATGGCGACCCTGGCCGAGACCGAGGACGCCGGAGAGACCGCGGCCGCTGCGGGTGTTCGCGAGTCGATCCTGGGTGTCGGCGTCCTCGCCGCATACGACCTCGGTCGGTGGGCTGAGGCACTGGAATTCAACACCGCTGTCCTGCGGTCGCAGGAGGACCGCCATGCCGACGAGGTGGAACGGGCTGTGACCTGGTTCAACGACTATGGTCCCCTGTTGCACCTGGGCCGCGGGCAGGAGGCACGTGAACTGCTGTACAAGTGCCGCGCGACCTTCGCCAGGGCCGAGGACATCACCATGATGGGCAACACGCTGTCGGCGCTGGCCGACGCGGACAGCCACCTGGGCCACCGCGACCTCGCCGTCGAGCAGGAGGCCGACGCATTACGACTGAAGTACCGGGGCCGGGACCCGGAGGCGATCGCGGTCAGCCACTACAACCTGGCCAACTACCTGATCAAGGCAGGCCAGAGCATGCGGGCCGTGTGGGCGCACCGCCTCGCGGCCGGGGTGATCCGCTACCAGACCGGCAGCCCTCGCCTCACGACGTCGCTGCAGTCGATCGGCAAACTGATCGGCCGGGACGCGACGACGGTGCAGTCACCACTGTCGTTCAACGACCTGTGCCTGATGCTGGACGGTCTACCCGAGGTCAGGTTCGCTGAACTGTTCGCACTGCTGCCCGACCGTGGCGAGAGCGGCCAGGCCGCCCTCGACGAGGTCGTACGGCTGACCGCTGAGCTGCGTGACTCCACGATCCAGGAATCGGTGGCGGCCTGGGAGCCGATCATCTCGGCACTGGTGGCCGCCGCCGAGCCGGACGCCGACGACGATCTCGCCGACCTGGTCGATGAGGCCCTCAGCGAACTCGGCAGGCAGCACGCCTGGAAGGAACTGGTCACCGTGCTGCGTCGCATCCATGCGGGCCCCGAACATCACAGCGAACACACGGTGGACAACATCGATCCGGTCAGCTCCGTTATCGCGCGCCGCGCCAGGGCAGCCCTGGCCGGCGAAGTGGCCGTCGACCCGACTGCGTGGCGGGCACTGGTCGAGCAGACCTGACACACGCCTGACAAGTCCGCCCTCGGGGGCGCCGGCCATGCGGACGGCATCCCCGAGGGCGGTGCTCGTGGGACGGCGGATGACGTCGGCCTGCCGCCACTTGGGGAGCATGAGGGCGGTGGTGGCGTTCGACGTCAACGAGACCTTGCTGGATCAGCGTTGTGACCCAGGCGTGTGAACCGCCTCGTCGCGTCGATGTCGGTGTGCCGTGGCGGCGGCGTCTCACAACTCGTCGGTGTCGGCGTAAAGACTGTCCAGGTCAGTTGCCTCGCTGCCCGCTTCGTTGAACGCCTTCAACGCGGTGACCAGTTCCCGTTGGCTCTGCTCGGGCATTCTCGCGACGATGCGGGTGATCTCCTCGTGCCGCAGCTCGGTGACCCTGGCAACGAGAGCGGCGCCTGCCGCTGTCAGGCCGATCACGACCTCTCGCCTGCGTGTCGGGTTCGGCCGCTTGTTCACGAGGCCGGCGCCGGCGAGTCTGGTGATCGTCCTGGTCACGGTCGCCGGCGTCACGCCGAGGTTTTCGGACAGTTCTGACAGGTTCAGTGGTCCTCGAGTGCCCAGTATGACCAGCATCCGGAACCGGGACAGCGTGATGGATTCATCGACGGATTCGATGGAGCGGGCGGACACGGCGACCAGGAGCTGGGACGCCATCGACACGGCGTCGTTCACCGCGGTGGCGCTGACTGAGCCGCCGACCGTGCTCGGATACGTGGTGCTCCCTCGTCCCATAGGTATGTTGTACCCATGAATCTTGCATGATGCAATGGAGCCGGTGGCGATCGGTCTCGATTGGCAGCGACGTTCCGGTCCGATCGAGTCGTGGCCGGAGCCGTCGCGGTTGATGGCGCATCTGAGCGTCGGGCGCCGACTGCCGGCCTTGGTGGTCTTGTTACGTGTTGTCCGGGAATCAGAGTGCCGGACAGCGTCAGCCCAGGTGGCCGCGTGCGCAACCGAGGCTGTCAACGGCATGTGACCTGCTCGGACCCGACATTGGCGCGTGACCACGGCAGGTCGGCGCGGCCCTGGCTCTACACCCACCCGGGCCATTGCCGTGGGAAAATGAAGAAACATGATCGCATTCTTCAGAGTCAAACCCGACTGTGTGCTTAACGGCCGTATTGGACATCGAGATGCGTTGTGGGGCACTGTTGCTCGCTCCGAGTGCTCACATTTTGGGGTGTCAACCCCCCCACTTGCGGGGTGCCTCCACGGCGGTTAGGCAGCATCCTTGCCCGGTGCAAGCAATAGGTTTGCATTGGACAAGCGATCGGCCCGGCGGCAGAGCTGCGACTGTCGGCCGATGGAAGGACGACCACAATGTCTGACGAACGTGCGGAAACGTCCGACGGAGCCGCGATGAAACCTGATGGAACCGATGGTCCTGAGGTGCCAGGGGTTCGGCAGCAGCTGAGCCGGCGTTGGGCGCTTCGGCTTGGTGCCACAGGCGCTGCCGCGGTCGCCGTGGGTGTCGGGCGGGCGATGGTGATGCCCAAACTCGGCCGGCAGGGCATGGCCAATGGCGATGGCATTTTCGATGCCGCCTCGGATGCTGTCTCCGACTCGATCTACACCGAGGTGTTCCCGACCAGCCCGCTGATCCTCAACCCGTTCATCGACGAGCTGCTGGTGCCGAAGGCGGCTACGCCGCTGTCGGCGCAGGAGGTCGCCGCGCTGCCCAAGCCGCCCGGTCCGGGCATCGGTCAGCAGAACTCGCTGGGCAATGAGACCCACCAGATCTGGACGAGCGACATCGGTCTGCCCGACCCGATCGTCTATCACTTCCCGCTGCTGGTGCGGCCGAAGTCGTTCACCACCTCGACGGTGCTGCCGATCGATGTGCAGGGCAAGCCGACCCAGTCGTTCGACTCGGCGGGCAACACCTTCGCCGCGGGTACCACGCGGACGTTGCCGGACAGCACGATCTACGGCTTCGACGGCACGTTCCCCGGCCCGATGATCAACGCCGAGTACGGCAAGCCGGTGCTGGTGCGGTTCGACAACCAGCTCGACCTCAACCCGATGAACCTCGACCGGCAGGACTTCGGTGCGCCGGACGCTTCGTTCCTGACCCACCTGCACAACGCACACACCGCGCCGGAGAGCGACGGTAACCCGCATTACTCGATGATCGCGGGCCCGAAGCACGAGGGCTACAACGTGCAGACGTCGGTGGACAATCTGTACCTCAACTTCCCCGCGGGTTTCGACGAGCGGGAGAAGCAGAGCTTCTTCTGGTTCCATGATCACCGTATGGACCACACCGGTGCCAACGTCTACAAGGGCATGGTCGGTCTGTACCCGCTCTACGACCCGACCAACGGCACGGACGACGGCGACGAGACCACCGGTCTGCGGCTGCCGGGTGTGCGCACCAACAACCCCGACGGGACGTTCGACGTCGAGTACGATATGCCGTTGGCGTTCTATGACACCATCCTCGATGACGGTGTCACGCTGCACCACGACTTCCACGACGCGGAGTACCCGGCCGCGGGTAACCCGCGCACGCACCCGGAGTGGTGGGGTAAGACGTTCTTCCGTCACTTCCCCAACCACGGTTTCGTCGGCGACATCTTCACCGTCAACGGCACCGCGTACCCGATGTTGGAGGTCAAGCGGCGCAAGTACCGCTTCCGTTTCCTGGACTGCTCGATCTCGCGGATCTACGAGTTCAAGCTGATGACCTCGACCCAGGGCCCGAAGTCGGCCGTCTCGCTGGGTTATGGCGGCACGGAACTGCAGGGCCAGTACCGCATCCAGGATGCCCAGCAGTGCATGCAGTTCACTCAGATCGCCACCGACGGTGGTCTGCTCCCGGCGCCGATCATCCGTGACTCGTTCGAGTTGTGGCCGGCCAAGCGCCGCGAGTTCATCGTCGACTTCACCAAGTACATGGACGGCTCGCCCACCCAGACCGGTGATGTCATCTACCTGACCAACGTCATGAAGATGCCTGATGGCCGGATGTGGTCGAACTCGACCAGGTTCTCGCCGGACCCGAAGTACTTGATCCCGATGATCAAGTTCGTGGTCGGCGCGACGGTCGCGGACAACAGCCAGATCCCGGTGCACATGCGGGATCTGCCGCCGCTGCCGTCCAACTGGCAGGACCTGCTGGACAACCGCTCGATCTGGGAGGTGGAGCGCGGTAGTGCCGGTGGCGAGATCGAGTGGCTGATCAACGGCAAGCAGTTCGACCCGCTCAACCTGCTGCCCAGTTTGAAGAACCCGGCGGGCAACACGCCGCTGTCCGCGCAGCCCAAGGGCAGCTTCAACCTGTGGGAGATCCGCAACGGCGGCGGCGGCTGGGTGCACCCGGTGCACCTGCACATGGAGGAACACCGGGTCGTCATGCGTAACGGCAAGGACGTCACCGGTGGTGGCGACCCCGGCCACCCCGACGACGTCTCCAAGGAAGACCTCACCGCGCTGGACCCGAGCGAATCGGTGATCGTCTACCGCGGGTTCCGGGACTTCACCGGGCCGTACGTGGCGCACTGCCACAACCTGATGCACGAGGACCACGCCATGATGTTCCCGTGGTCGATCGTGTAGCGGTCGCACTAGCAGTTTGATTCACCCTCAGCGGCGGTGCCGCGCTGCTGGTGGCGATCCGGCCTGGTCAACCGGATCGCCACCGGCGGGTGGCCCGCCGCATCGAGGTTCCTGTCCAGTGCGTGCTTCCAGTCGTTGAGTCTTTCGGTTGACCAGGGAGATCACCATGTCCCTCGCATCCTTCTTCCGCCGTATCGGCGCCTTCCTCAATCCCCGGCCCGCCCGCTGGTCGACGGTGGCGTTGCTGACCATCGTGCTCGCCTACGCCGACGGCGCCGTCATCACCGTGATCAAGGGTGCGACCGGCTCCATCGCCCGGGTTCAGAGCCCCTTCTCGAGCTGGCTGATCGATTCCACGGTGCTGGTCCCGGTGTTCCTGCTGGCCGTGCTGCTCGCCTTCCGGATCGCCCACCGGCGTATCGGGTCGGAGCTGCGCTCACCCAAGCGGGTACTGGCGGCGGGCCTGCTGATCGGGCTGATCGGCAGCGTTGCCGGTATCGCGGCCCTGGTGGCCAGCGGCGGCTATGACTACTACCTGCAGTCCAACGAGCTGCAGGCCACCGGCCCGACCCACGACCACGACGCGGGGCTTCCCGGCGCCAACGGACTCACCGGGACCGGCGCCGCGGGCACTGCCGCCCCTACAGCCGCTGCGGCCGGTCACACTCACACCGACTGTGAGGAGGTCTGCCAGGAGATCCAGCAGACACTCAGCGGCGACGTCCAGGCCATCGGTATCGGCGGCCCGATCATCCTCGGCGTCAACCTGGTGCTCGTCGGCTGGCTGCTGGCCATGCTCGGCGGCCGGCTGAGCACCACCACCTCCACCACGACCACGCGCAGCGACCTCGCAGCTGCCGCTACGTCATCGACCCGGTAGATGGATTCAGACATGCCCGAGCCACACAGTGCGGCTGGTCGAGGCCGAACGCACGACTTCCGACCGTCGCCGCCCTGGCCCAGCCCGCAGCATCTGGCAACCACGACGCATCTGAATCCGGTAGAAATCATCAACATGACGAGGTCGCGAGGTCCGCAGTCCGTACACGCCACTGACGCCGACGCGGTCGCCGACGCGGTGCTGACCGCCTCACGGCTACTCATCGCGGTCTCGGCCAGCTCCATCGCCGCGGTGGACGAGACGATCACGATCCCTCAGTTCCGGCTGCTCGTCGTGCTACGCACCCGGGGCGCGATGAAGCAGGCGGTCCTTGCCGAGCACCTGGGCGTGAACCCGTCGACAATCAACCGGATGGTCGAGCGGCTGATCGCCGCCGGCCTGGTCGACCGCCAGCCCAACCCCGACTCCCGCCGTGAGGTCGTCCTCGACCTGACCGACATAGGCCGGCGCATTGTCACGCGCGTCACGCAGCAACGCCGCCGGGAGATCGCCCGCATCGTCGCCAGAATGCCCGTACAACGACGGACCCAACTGATCGAAGCGCTCGAGTCGTTCACCGAAGCGGGCGGCGAGCCATCGGTCGAGGAACAACGCGACGACTGGATCTGACCACTGCAGCCGGACGGCACACCGACCAGATGGGCGGTCGGGCTCGCCACCGGACATGCGGGGCCGGATGACCCGCCGTGCTCCTTCGCCGATGGCGCATCGGTCGGGATGAGTCACAGTGGAGTCGAGTCCAGCCACCCTTGCCACAGCCGGCGGTCGTCGTCCAAGCGGATCGCCGTCTGCGCCACCGGTTTCCGCCGAACAAGGGCCAGCAGGAGATCCGTTGCCGGTCCTTCCAGGCGGACATCTGCTTTGGGCATCGCTTCGGTCCAGGTCATGCCGTCAGCCGTGCCTTCCACGGCCCAGACGTCGGCCGAGTCGACGGCATGCAGGGCAAGTCGTGCCCCCGTGGGTAGCGGTGCAGGACGTTCGGGTGATTGGTCGGCGACCAGGCGGTCAAGCCATTCCGAGATGCCGTCGGTGGCCAGGTCGGTCGTGAGCGTGTACTCGGTGTGCATGGCGAGAGCCGCGTCGGCGCGGTGGATGGTCGCCTCGTGCAGCCGACGGCGGACCCACCACGACGCTGGACGAGGGCCCAGAAACGTGGCGACGGTGGTGTCCGGCCCGATGTCGCTCACCGCGGTCAGCAGCGTTCGGGGGCCGTCGGCCAGCCAGTGGATCGCGTCAGCGGCACCCGCGGGAGGTTTGCCGTCTCTGACCAGACGCGGATCCAGGCTGCTGTCGGCTCGGTCGGTGATGATCTGCGCGGCCCACCGGTCACCTCTGCCGACATGGCGAAGCAGTTGAGTCAGCGTCCATCCGGGGCAGGTCGGTACCGGCGTCGACCAGTCCGCATCTCGCAGCACGGCTCCGAGTTCCGCGTTCTGGTCGACGAGCGCCGGGGCGTGGTCCATGAGCTGATCGAACGCCACGTCGGCCACGTCGGCAAGAAGTGCGGTTGGTACTGGTGACGGTGAGATCGCCACCGCTCCGCTCACCGGCCCCGGGATCCGCCGGGTCGGTGTCGGGCCGCGATTCTGTGTCGGCGGATCAGTCCGCCGGCCAGGGTGAGCAGCCATACCGTGGCCAGGGCGAGCAGTAGGCCCAGCCCGTAGGGCCGGTCGTCCAGGCCGGGGTTGGGCAGGCCGGCGTAGGTGCGCCACAGCGCCGGGATCGCGATCAGACCCAGTACACCGGAGACGGCGGATCCCACGCGGATCGGCGTGCGCCACGCCACTGGTACACGGTTGCTGATCAGCAGGCCCACAACGCCGACGGCGGGGGCGATGATCAGGTCGTGTCCGATGGCGCCACCGAGGAAGAACAGCAGCGCGGCCTGGCCGTTGCGCCATGAGTGCACGGCGAATCGCACCGCCAGGAGGGCACCCCAGGCCAGTGCCACGAGACCGGGCAAGGCCAGCGCCAGGCGAGTTTTCACTGGCCGATCACCTCGATCCGGGACACCCACTTGGTCTGCAGGACGCCGGGTCGGCTGGGTGCGATGATCCGGGCGGGGTATCCGTGGTCGAGGTCGAGCGGTTGCCCGTTGAGTGCCAGCGCGAGGAGGCTGAGGGGGTCGGCGGTGTGCTCGCCGGGGAGTGTGCTGGTGGAGTAGATCGAGCCCTGTTCCAGCGAGTGCACGCGGATCGGTGTGCCCGCCGCTACGCCGACCGCCCGGAGCAGGTCGGTGATCGGCACTCCGGTCCAGGTGGCCGATGCGCTCCAGCCCTCGACGCAGGCGATGGGCAGGGACGCGGTGACCTGCCGCATGGCGTGCAGGTCGGCCAGGGCGAACCTGTGTTCCGCGGTCGTGGTGCGCAGCCGCAATCGCCAGGTCGGATCCGTGGCCGAGGCGATGACGTGGGCGTGTGCGGCGGTGCGGTTCACCGGTACCCCCTGCGGGGTGCCTGCGGCAGACCGGGTGGCGAGCACCGACACCGGACGCAGGAACGGGACGGTGCCGCCGACCGTGGCCAGGACCGCCGCGCCCGTCGTCACCCAGGTGGCCCGCAGGAAGCCCCGTCGCGACAGACCGCCATCGACGTTCGGACCGGTCGTGGGTAGCTCGCCGAGGCCGGCGCGGATGATGGGGAGCTTCACGGCGACGTGGACGAGGATCGAGCCGATCGCCACCCACGCGATCGCGTAGTGGATCGTCGGGAAGAAGAACGGCCACGGATAGTTCTGGAACATGTTGAACAAACCGGTGACCAGCTCGAAGAACGCCGCGCCGGACAGGACGAGGATCGACCCTCGTTCGACGGCATGGGGCAGCGATCGCACGCGCGGGCGGCTGAACAGTTTCGGGAAGACCGTCCACAGTTTCGCCAGCAGCAGCGGGATGCAGGCGATGCCGGTGGTGACGTGCAGGCCCTGCGTGAACCGGTAGAGGTTGACCGGCCTGCTCGGCCAGAAGAACCACGATGGCGGATGCTGGATGCCGTGGCTGAGCAGCCCGGTGACGAAGCACACCGCGAACGCGATGCCCAGCCATCGGCCGACCCGCGCGGTGACGGAGCGGTGGTGTGCGGCGGACCGGAAGTCGGACTCCTCCGGCGGCGTGCGCAGCGGGGGTGGCAGTGCGGAGATCAGGTTCCGCGGCGCGATGCGCCTCACCGGTCTGCCTCCTTTACCAGCTCGGCGCACCAGCGGCCGTCCAGGCAGGTCACCGAACGGACCGTGAGACCGGTCCGGCGGGTCAGCTCGTGGGCCGCGTCGACGCCCGCCCTCGCCCACGGGAACCAGCCCGCCTGACCGGCCAGCCGGGCAGGCCCGGTGCGCACGCCGGTCCCCGGTGCGTCCAGTTCGACGAGCGCGGTTCCACCGCCGGTGAGGAACTGGGCGACCCTACGCAGCATCGCGACAGGATCGCCGCCGATGCCGATGTTCCCGTCGGCCAGCAGCACCCGGTCCCACCGCCCGGCACCGGGGACGTCCCCGAACACGTCGCATCGGATCGCTCGCCCACCGCGCAGGCGGGTGAGCTCGACGGCGACCCGGGAGACATCGACGCCGAGCGCCGGGAGGCCCTGCCCGGCCAGCGCCGCGGTCAGGCGGCCCGGGCCGCAGCCGATGTCCAGGGTCCGCCCGGCGCACCGGGACAGCAGCAGCCGGTCGAAGGCGTCCGGTGCGTCGTGCCAGCGGCTCACGGGCAGTTCGAGTCGCTCGCCGTCGGCCAGTTCCAGGACGCAGACAGCGCCACGCAGGGCAGCATCGAACGGGCGGATGTCGGCTACCGCGGTGCCGTTCATCCGGACACTCCCTCGCCGACCTGGGCGACCGCGGCGGCGAACCGGCTCCCCGGGATCATCGCGGCCACGTCCAGGGCGTCGGCCATGGTGTCGACGTCCGACAGTGTCGCGGCCAGGCTCGCCCGGGATCCGTCGTGGGTCAGTGCGGCCAGCGTATGGACGGCGGTGTCCGCGCGGGACATCCGTACTGCCCGCAGTGCCGCGGCCTTGGCCGGTTCGCGCAGCCCCAGACCCCACCAGCCGCCGTCCGCGGCGGGGCCGAGCACCACGTCGTGACCGGTAAGGCCGACGGCCATCGCGGTCAGGACTTCGGTAGTCACCTGTGGGGTGTCCATGCCGATCTGGACGACCGGCAGGCCGTCGCACAGCGCCGAGGCGTCCACGTGAGCGTTGGCCAGCCGGTCACCCAGGCCCGTGCCACGCTGCCGGATGACCGGCCACGAGGCGAGGGCCGAGCGGAGTCGTGGCGCGTCCGACGCGAGCTGAAGATCACCTGTCAGTGCGAGGACAGGGGCGGCGCCGCGGAGCTGGTCGACCACTGAGAGCGTGTCCAGCAGCGCGGCCGCGGCGATCGCCGCGGCCTGTTCCGTGGTGGCAGGAGGGGACAGCCGTGTCTTGGCGTACCCCGGTACCGGTGCCTTCGCCACGACCAGCAGGCAGAACGGCGTCACCGCAGCACTCCGGCCATGTCGCGGATCGCGCGAGCCGTGCCCCGCGCCGACCCGGTCACTTTGGACTTCGTGCCCTCGGCGCGAGGGCCGTAGGGCACGTCCAGTTCGGCCACCCGCCACCCGGCAGCCTGGGCGCGCAGCAGCACCTCGAGGGGGTAGCCGAAACCACGATCGCGCACCTCGAGCGCGAGCATCGCGGCCCTGCGGAAGACGCGGACCGCGCCGATGTCGTGCACCGGCAGGCCCTTTCGTCGCATCAGCGCTGCCAGTGTGGCGTTCGCGGCTCGCGCGTGCCATGGCCAGGCGTCGCGCGTTGTGGGCACCCGGCGGCCCACGACGAGGTCGGCCTGTCCGGACAGGACCGGATCGACCATCGCGGGCAGCACGGTAGGCGACACCGACCCGTCCGCGTCGAGTACACAGACGACGGAGCTGCTCGCCACTTCGATTCCGGTGTGGACGGCGGCGCCGTAGCCGCGGCGGGATTCGTGCACGACGACGGCCCCGTGACTCGCGGCGACGGCCGCGGAGCCGTCGGTCGAACCGTTGTCCACGACGATCGCCCGGTACCCTGGGGGCAGAGCTCGCAACACCTGGGGCAGCGCCGCGGCTTCGTCGAGACAGGGCAGCACGATGTCCACAATGGTACTTCCGTCGGTCACGAATGCGACCCTAGGAGCGTGAACGAACGAGCGGCAACTCGAAGTGGCTTACCGAAATCTAACGGGCTTCGCTGGCCTGCCGGGCACAGAATTCGACTCAACGTGAGTGTCGCGCGAGACGGACTTCTTACCGACCGGCCGATGAGATGTGAGTCACCACTGGACCCACAGCAGGTGCCTCACCACGAGCGCGGTGACGACCTGTGCGGCCAGCCACCAGCGCCGATACCGCGGCGGGATCAGGCTCGTGGCGGCGACGAGCCACACCGCGAATGGCAGCCAGATGCGTTCGGTTTCCGCTTTGGACAGACCTGACTCGTCCGCGATCGCCACGGCGACCGACGCGGCGACCGTCACAGCCAGCACGATCAGGTGACGTGGCCACGTGCGGTCGCGTATCGCGGCGATCAGCCGGACAGCGGCGCGACGCACGCCCACCGCGGTGGCAGGTCCGGCGGTCAACGCCAACGCGGCGATGTTCGCCCAGACCCAGTAGTCATACGGTCGAGTACGGCCGACGTCCTGGTAGTAGCGCAGGACGACCAGCTGGTAGCCGTCCAACCACCAGAAGCCGGACACGGCGAACACCCCGACGACGACGGCGACGCCGAGCACGGCGGGCAGCACGGCCCGCACGCTTCGCGCTGAGCACACCACGGCGAGCGGCACCAAGCCGAACACCACCAGCCCGTAGGACAGGAACAGCGAATACCCGAGTACCAGCCCGGCGGCGGCGCAGGTCAGCGCGGGGCGCAGGGCCCAGCGCGGTGATGTCGCACGCAGCCGCGTCGCACCGGCCGCGAGCAGTGCGACGCCGGTCGATGTCACGCCCGTGAACAGCCAGTCCGCGGACACTCCAGCGATGGCCGCGCCCGGAAACAGTGCCAGGAACGGCACGACGGCCCGGGCCACCCGCTCGTCGCCCAGGGCCCGGATGGTCGCCGGCACCGCTACCGTGGCCAGCCCGCCGATCAGCACGCACGCCAATGCCGCAGGCACAGGCCCCGTCAGCCCCATCCGTGCGAGCCACACGAACACCAGGGTCGCGCCCGGTGGGTGGCCGGACACGTGCACAGCCCACGATCCTGCCCTGCCGGCGAGAATGTGGCTGGTGAACTCCCGTAGGAAGCCGGGGGAGTGCAGGATCCGCGGCACGTCGACGAGGTATTCGTCCCCGGTGGCCAGCCGTCCGGGCACACCGCGTTGCCAGCCGTCCACGAGATGCACGGCGATGGTCCACGCGACGCCCACCACATAGGACACGATCGTGAGCGTCCGCCATCGCCACCGCATCGCCAGGCCAGGCCCGTAGCGGACGCCGGCGAGACCGATCACGATCGCGGCAGGTGTTCCCGGTCCGAGGTGGGGGTGCCAGTACCCGAACAGCGGCGGCGCCCACGTGTAGATCCGCAGGTAGGAGTACCAGTGGCCACGGACGATGACCAGAGTGGACGCCGCGACCAGTGCCATCGCCAGCATTGCGCCGGCAACATCGGCGTAGGGGAATCGGCGACGTGCGCCAGGGCGTTCGGTGGTGACAGAGGTTGTCATGGTGGTGTCCGGTGCGAGGAATGCCGCTGCTCTAGGGTGGGCTGATGCGTGTGCTGGTCACCGGTGCTGCCGGGTTCGTCGGGTCCCACGTCGCCGATCTGCTGGCCGACCAGGGCGACGAGGTCGTCGTGCTGGACGCTCTGCTGCCGCAGGCGCACGGTGGCGCAGAGCCGCCGGAGTGGACGCGACGCCACGAGTTCGTCCGGGGCGATGTGCGCGACCGTAGCGTACTGGACCGGGTGCTGCCCGGGATCGATGCCGTGTGCCATCAGGCCGCGATGGTCGGGCACGGCGTCGACCCGTCCGACGCGCCGGAATACGCCGCGCACAACGATCTCGCCACCGCCGTCCTGCTCGCGGCGATGCACACACACGGTATCGGCAGGCTCACCCTGGCCAGTTCGATGGTCGTCTACGGCGAGGGCCGGTACCACTGTGCGGAGCACGGGGTCGTGCGCGCCGGGCCACGACGCCGCCCCGACATCGACGCCGGTCGGTACGACCCACCGTGTCCGGTCTGCGGTGCGTCCCTCGTGGACGGTCTGGTGCCCGAGGACGCACCGCTGGACCCGCGTAGCACCTATGCGGCGACCAAGCTCGCCCAGGAACATCTCGCCGCGGCCTGGGCCCGCCAGACCGGTGGCGGCGTGTGGGCGTTGCGGTACCACAACGTGTACGGCCCCCGCATGCCACGGGACACCCCCTATGCCGGTGTCGCGTCCATTTTCCGATCCGCACTGGAGGCGGGCCGGGAGCCGACGGTCCTGGAGGACGGTGGGCAACGCAGGGACTTCGTGCACGTCCACGACGTCGCACGAGCCAATGTCCTCGCGCTCAAGACACCTGCACCCGACAGCACCTGCGAGCCGGTCAACGTCTGCTCGGGCGACCCGCACACGATCGGCGAGCTGGCCGGTGCGCTGGCGACGGCGATGAACGGCCCCGCGCCGCGTGTCGTGGGGGGTGCCCGCCCGGGTGACGTCCGGCACGTCGTGGCCGACCCGGCGAAGGCGTGGCGCCGCTTGGGCTTTCGCTCGGCCATCTCCTTCGGCGAAGGCGTGCGCGAGTTCGCCACGGCACCGCTGCGTGCCCCCGCGGCTTCGGCGGGTGGGCCCATGGATGCGGCCGGGTAAGTTGACGGCTGGTGAGCCGGAAAGTCTGGTCGGCGTCCGCTCACCCGCAGCCGGAGGTCATCGTGTCTCACGCTCGACCTTGGCACCCCGCCCGCACTGCGCGTCGGTCAGGTCTGCTCGCTCCTGACTTGGATGTCGACTAGTCCTCGAACATCGCGAAGAGCGTGTTGAGGCTTCCGCCACCAGTGGGTGGGTGAAGATCGCGTTCGCCATGTCGGTGTGGGTGAGCTTGCCCAGCATGGCGACCTGGATCGTGCTCATGATCTCGCCGCCCTCGCTGCCGAGCACGGCGCATCCCAGGATCTGCCCGTTGTCGGCGTCGATGACGGCCTTCATGAAGCCGCCCGTGTCGCCGGTCTCGATGGCCCGGATGACCGCGCCCATCGGGAGCTTGGCGACGCGGATGGCGCGTCCTTGTGCGATGGCGGCGCGCTCGGTCATCCCGACGCGGCCGAGTTGCGGGTCGATGAACACCGTGTATGGCACGATCCGGTCGCGGGTGCTCACCTTCTCCCGCTCGATCAGGTTGGCGTGCAGGATCCGGTAGTCGTCGTAGGACAGATGGGTGAAGGCTGGGCCGCCCTTGACGTCGCCCATCGCGTAGATGCCGGGAGCGCTGGTCTCGAGGTACTCGTCCACCTCGATGAAGCCCTGATGGTCCAGGCGGATGCCGGCCGCGTCAGGGGCGAGCGCGTCCGTGTTCGGGACCCGGCCGATGGCCGAGAGCAGGTGGGAGCCGTCGATCTGTCGCTCGCCGTCCGCCGTGCGTACGGTCAGCCGAAGACGACCACCGTCGGCCGGCTCGATCCGGGCCGGCGTCGAGGACGTCAGCACCGTGATGCCCTCGTCCCGCAGGATGGCGGCGACCTCGTCCGCGACGTCCTCGTCCTCGACGGTCAGGAGCCGCTCGGCTCGTTGGCTGATGGTGACCTCGCTGCCGAACCGGCGAAACATCTGCCGAACTCCAGGCCGATATAGCCCCCGCCCAGGATGATCAGGTGCTCAGGAAGCTCGTCCAGCTCCATGATCGACGTGGAATCCAGCACGCGAACGTCGCCGATGCCGCTGACCGTGAGTGGCCTGGGCCGGGTGCCGGCGTCGATGACGAACACCGAGCCGCTGAAATGCCGTGTCCCGCCGCTCGTCAGGGCGATCTCGATCGTCTTCGGCCCGGTGAAGTGGCCTCACCTTCGATCAGGTCAAGTCCGTCCTGGGCCAGGCGGCTCGCGTAGACAGGCCGATCACGTCAACGCCGACTGGGCTGCCAAATTCAGGGCTCACTGAACCACCACCGGGACCTTATTCAGCATTTTCGTAGTCGTCTGAAGTTACACATCAAATTGTCCGCCGCTGGAATGACCGTCGGTCTAATTTGACGTCGTATTCGAGGGTGGGCTGCGGCTGGGGCAGCAATCGGGCGTTGGCGCACCAGGGGTGCGAGGCCCTGCGTCGACACGGAGAGTAGACGTGGGCCGCTACCTGCGGCTCAGACGAGTGGATCGTCGTACGAAGGTCGAGGTACCGCGTCGCGATCGATGGGCTCTACCCCGGACTCCCGCTAGACTGTCAGGTGTTGCACCTTCGACCTGCGGTTCTTCGCGGACCCAGAGCATTGAAGAAGATCGTTTAGAAAGCCCACAACTGTAGGGCTTGCGCTCGTTGATAGCCTGCGAATGTCCTAATCGGTACAGCGCTGGTGGGGTTACGCCTTACAAGCCGGGGGTCGTAGGTTCGAAACCTACTGCGCCCACCTTCACCACTTTGACCAGCGTAAACCCGATGTGTCACCGCTCCAAGCGGTCTCAGAGACACCTGGCCTGGCGCTTGTGGGTTCGCTGAACTGGTCGTTTTGGCTGTGTACCAGCGAATCTGTGTCGGCACAGCGCTCAGAGACCCCACGCTTGCACTCATTCGCGGCTCCCTTATTGCACCCGATGCTGGCTTGGTGGAGATCGACGCGCACCGTGATCAATCTATTGCGCTCGGATGCGCAGATCACTGGTGCGGATGTCGCCGCGATGGGCGCCACTCCGGCGGGTGATCTCAACCGATGTGATGGCGACGTGGCATGTTCGCGCGAGCAGCGCGGCCGCGCTGTCTAGCCCAGCTCCGTCGTCCTGCCGTCGACATCGACGGCAGGACCGGCGGTGACGCCTACCTTTCGCAGGGCGCGACCGCGCCTTGCGTTCCGACGGCGCAGTAACCGGGATGTTCCTTCAGCCATTTCTCGGTGGCGTCGTCCTTCTCGCCCGGAGTGATCCCGCGAGCGGCGTCGACACAGCTACCGGTCTCACACCGGTGGTTCGTGCCTGGCTCGTAGCATTCGTGCTCGTCACGTAGGCAGGCTGCCCTGCTGTGCGTGGTGGGCTTCCTGTGGGTAGTGGTGGGTGATGGGGTTCGCGTCGTGGTTGAGGGCGTCGTGGTCGGTGCCGCCGGGGTCGTGCGGTCGGTGGGCGATGGTGTCGCCGAGGTCGGTGGTGTCGCCTGGCTGGTCGTGGTGGGTGCCGGAACGATGCTCGATGTTGGTGCTGCCGGTGTCGCCGGGGCGCATGCCACGAGTGCGGCCAGCATCCCGGCGGCCACCAGCAGAGGGATGCGTGTCATGGCCAACCTTGTGATGGCGGGAACGTCCGGTTGATGGATGGTTCGGTCGATGACCGTCGAGCGTTACGGGAATCGGCCGACATTGAGCGTGAGGGTGACGTCCCGCCGAGTGCGGCGCGGGCACCAACTACCGCTACGAGATCGACGACCAGCACGGCACCAGCACACTCATGCTGGACAACACCGGCCAGAACCCGACCTGGCGACAGTTCAGCCCATACGGCGCACCGCGCGGATCGACGCCCGCGACCTGGCCAGACCAGAACGGATTCTTAGGCGACCCCGTGGACGGCGTCGACGGCCTGACCACCATTGGAGACCGAATACGACCCGACAATCGGTCAGTTCATCTCCCTCGACCCGGATCCGGACGCCAGTGATCCACAGTCGCTCAACGGCTACACCTACGCGGACGAGAACCCGGTTGTCCATTCCGACCCGACCGGCGACCGGGTAGACGACACGATCCCGGGTCTCAACGCGTTCGTCAGCGCACGGCCAGGCGACACCAAGACACAGCACTACGCACTGCTCTCTATCCGCCGCTATTTCGCGACGGCCCGAGAGCGCGAGTACGTCCGCGAACGGAACCACGCGATCACCATCCTGCAGGAACGCGTAGCGGCCGCACACGCCGCGGTCGAGCAGGCCAGGCGCCGAGCCGCGGAGGTAGCCGCACAACGGGCGTCCGCCAGACGGCACTCCATCTTCAACCTGGCCTTGCTCAACCTCGCAGCCGGCGCCGCCGACCTCGCCGCAGCCGCCGTGGAAGTCGTACCCGGATTGGACATCGCCGCGGACGCGGGAGCCGGCTATCTCGACAAGGAAGCCGCCGCCGCGGACATCGCAGAGTTCGCCGGGACGACGCGGAGACCGCAGAGGAGTCGACCGCCGCCCCCGCCGACGAGTCCGCACCGGAGGACGCCGCGTCGTGCAAAAACAGCTTCCAGGGCAGCACGCTGGTCCTGATGGCCGACGGCACCACGAAGCCGATCGACCAGATTCATGTCGGCGACACAGTCGACAACGCCCCACCCGGTGCCCGACCCGGCTCGAAGGACCAGACCCACAAGGTGACGGCTGTTCACGTCACGCACGACGACCGGGCGTACACCGATGTCACGGTGCGTACCGGCAGCGGTCAAGCCACCATCACCGGCACCGCCTACCACCTGTACTGGGACGCCACCACGCACACGTGGACGCAGGCGCGGCAGCTGCGCATCGGCGGCCACCTCCAGTCCACAAGTGGCGGCCAGACGGTCATCGTGGCGCTGCACAGCTACACGACTACAATGGTCACCTACAACCTGACCATCGATACACTTCACACGTACTATGTTGATGCCCGTCAGCGGCAGTTCTCGTGCACAACTGTGGGCAAGGCACGCCTGCCGAGCGAGCCTCCGAATTGCAAGACGCGTTGCCAGACGCGTCGAAGGGGCGTGTCACGATGGGTGTTGGTGACGGGGTCGATGCGAGCGGCGCAGCTCGCCGAATCGTCGGCACCAGTGAGCCTGGAGGGTACTTGCGGCCAGGTGTTCGTGACATGATCCAATCCGGGGAGGAGACAGCAACTAGTGATGGACATGCGGAAACTAGCATTCTTGACTACATGAAGGCTAACAACATTACACCTGGCGAGATAGCGGCAGGCCGGCCGATCTGCCCCGCTTGTGCTGCGGCTATCGAAGAAGCTGGTGGCGAAGCGGGGAGTCCATTGAAATGAATCAGCCGGGACTAGCGCGGATCTCTCCCAATTTGGTGGAGATGCTTAGGCGGTCAACTCCGGATGCTCGCCGCAGAATGATCGAAAGGGCTTGCGTGCAGGCCGTTGATCGTTCCGGTTTGGTGGATGCAAGGATTGCTGAAGCTATCGATTCACTTGCACACAACGAGTTCACAAATACGTCCTTGGTTGGCCAAGTCGATAATTTGACTGGCCAGTTGGACGATATAGCTTGGGACCTTCAGGAGCGCGTCGAAAACGGGGGAGCAAGCAAGCATGAGTACGAAACCGCCTTTGCTCAGGCGCGCGCTTCGGCAGCGGTGGGTTTCGCCTTGCAGGACTCCCTCAGTTCCGCATTCGACGCATTGTACGAAGCTTATTTCGCAATCAAAGCCGACACGAATGACTTCGTGCGAAGTTTGACATCCTAAGAGCGCGTTAGGGCGTGACAGCCGTGCGGCACAACGACGTCGCCGCCCAGGGTGATGATCACGTGCCTGGGTAGGCATGGGCCGCATGGTGCGGCTCGAACGAGTGGATCGTCGTGGGAAGATTGAGGTACCGCGTCGCGATCGACGGCTACACCCCGGGCACACGCTAAACTTAGCGAGGCGTTGGACTTCGACCTGCGTCCCTTTGCGGACGCAGAGCCCCAAGAAGATCGTTTAGAGAGCCCACAACTGTACGGCTTGCGCTCGTTGATAGCCTGTGATTGTCCTGATCGGCACAGCGCTGGTGGGGTTACGCCTTACAAGCCGGGGGTCGTAGGTTCGAAACCTACTGCGCCCACCTTCACTGTCCTGACCAGCGTAAACCCGATGTGTTACCGCGCCAAGTCGTTGCAGTGACACCCGGCCTGGTGCGTGTGGGCTCGCCAACTGGCCGTTTTCGGCTGAGTACCAGCCAATCTGCACCGGCACAGCGCTTAGAGACCCCACGCTTGTAATAATTGGCGCCTCGTTTGTTGCGCTTGATGCCGGTTTGGTGAAGATCGACGTTCGTCGGGATCAATCCACCGCGGTCAGTGAACACCTACAGCTACACGGCGCGGGGCACCATGTCCGGGCAGGTGTCCAGCTCGGGGTCGATGGCGTTCAGCTCGGATGCCTTCGGCCAGATGATCACCGAGAGTTTGCAGAACTACACGTACGACGCCCTCGGCCGCACGATCGGCGACAGCGCTCAGGGCGGCGGATCGCCGATCAACTTCTCGTACTCGGGTACGGCCAACACGGTCGCGTCCGACGGGAACTCCACCTACAGCTATGACCCGGCCGACGGCCTGGTGGGGATCGGAGTCGCGGCGGCAGGCGGTGGTACGATGGCCGGCACAGGTGTGCTGGCCTATGTGGACCAGCACCGGGATGTGGTCGGCGACTTCGGCGCCGGTTCTGCGGCGCTGACCGGGTCCACGTCGTACGACCCGTTGGGCAATGTGACGGCGACATCGAGTCAGGCCGGTTCGCTGGGTTACCAGTCGGGGTGGACCGACCAGGCCACGGGCAAGGTGAACATGGCCGCCGGTTGGTACAACCCTGCGACCGGCAGTTCATGAATCGCGACACGGCGAGCAACAATCCGGTGCCGAATTCGGCGGAGGCCGATCCGTTCGCCTATGTCGACGACAATCCGATGACCGGCACTGACCCGAGTGGGCACGGGTGGTTCTGCAGTGCGTTTCACTGGGTCGCCAAGCATGTGGTGAAGCCTGTGGCGCACGTTGTGAACAAGCGGATCATCAAGCCGGTTGTGCGTGCGGTGAAGAAGGTTGTCAAGCCGATCGTGCACGCGGTGAAGACGGTGGTGCACAAGGTGGCGGATGTGTATCGCGCTGCGGTGCGGGTGGTGAAACGCACGGTACACAGGGTGGTACGCGCGGGTCAGGACAGTGGCCAGAGCCGCGGTCCACGTCGTCTCGACGGCGTATCACGCGGTGAAGAAGGCGGCGACGAAGGCGGTCCACGCGGTGGCGAAGGCCGTGGTCAAGACCGTGAAGACGGTGGCGCATGTGGCCAAGAAGGCTGCGACGGCGACGGCGACGTTCGTGCAGCATCATGCGTCGGCGATCCCCTCGTTCGCGGCTGGCGCGGCCACCTTCGTGGGCTGCGAGGCTCTCACCTGGGGTATCGGCTCGATCGGGTGTGCCGCGTTGGCTGGTGCGGTCGGGAACGCGGTGTCCTATGGCATGGACTGTGGTCAGTCTGATGACGGCTGCAGTGTGGGGGGCGCGATCGAGGCGGTCGGCCTGGGCGCTGCGACGGGCGCGCTGGGTGGTGGTTTGGGTGAGTTGGTGCGTTGCGGGTCGGTTGGCCAGTCAGGCGTTCGATGGTGTGTTGCCTGAGGTTGCTGTGGCGGGTTTGTCTGGTGCGGCGGTGGTGCGGCGATAGGTGCGGGGACGTCGGCTGCCACGTACGGGTTGTCGTGTGGGCAGACGAGGTCGGGTTGTTCGTTCGGTGGTCTGGCGGGGGCTGCCAGCGGTGGGGCTGCTTTTGGTGCGGTCGCGGGTGCGGCGAGTGGGTCGTTGGCTGGTGAGGGTGAGGGTGCTGCGCCGGCGCAGCCGAGGGCGGGGGATGAGGACACCGCGGCGCCGGGTTGCACGGTGCCGCACAGCTTCGTTGGGTCGACGGCAGTGTTGTTGGCGGACGGTAAGACGAAGCCGATCAGTCAGATCAAGGTGGGTGACCGGATCGCCGATGCGGTGCCGGGGTCGTCGAAGGCGGAGACGCACACGGTCGGTCGGGTGATCGTGACGAAGACCGACCACGACTTTGTGCAGGTCACGGTCAAGTCTCGTCTGGTCGCCGAGAGTGGGCAAGGCAGCGGCGGGCGTGGCGGTGGCGGCTGCGGCGGTGACGATGCTGGCCAGCCCGGCGCAGGCGGCTACGGCGACGGTGACGACGACGTTCCACCACCCGTTCTACGACATCACCCAGTCCGCGTTCGTGGACGCCGACCACCTCCAGCCCGGCGACGAGCTGCAGTCCACCAACGGCGCCACAGCCCAGGTCACGTCAACGCGCCTGTTCCACGCCACGGCGACCACCTACGACCTCACGATCGACGGGCTCCATACCTACTATGTCGAAGCTGGGAACGCCCCGGTCCTGGTCCACAATTGTGGTAACGGCGCATTGGCGGCCGCCCGCGCTCAGGCGGACATGGCCTCATCGATCAGGCCTGGTGATGTGCGCCCGGCGGTGGCGGAGGCCATACAATCAGCTGATGGATCGATTACCTACTCGAGTGGGAGTGTCAGGAGAGGAGCACCGTCTTTGCATCCCGATATCCAGTCAATCCTAGACAGGATCCCCGAAGAGGAGCGTGGGGTGGGCCACGGCAGCTGTGGACTGGCCGTCTGCATGTCGCAGGCGTTGACTGACGGTAACGACCCGACCGGCTGGAATGCAGCGGCGGTTCTTGTCCGGGGCTCGATGGCCAATCCGAAGCACGGTTGCCTATCGGTCCTTGTGGGAGCTGCGCACCAGTTGTCGATGCCTACGCCCTTCAATTTCTGGCGGGTGGGGCCTGATGGCTTCGTTCGTGCCGGATGTTGATCTCGTGCTACGAGCCGCTGGTTGGGGCCCCGATAGGAATATTGATACGGCGTACTGGGTTGCGTTCATGGATGAAGAGGGATTCCCTGTTCATGAGGCGGCGAATCGGTTTCTGGCTGAGTTCGGTGGTCTGGTGATTGAGATCGGTGGGCCAGGGGTCAACCGTGCACGCGAGCCGTTCGAATTTGATCCGGCACTCTGCCGCGGCGAGTCCGACAGATTCATCGCGTGGAGTCAGCGGATCGGCAAGAGTCTCTCGCCGGTCGGTGAATTTGACCATGGCAGATTTTTTCTCGGCATAGACGAGACAGCGACGGTGTACCTCGTGGCAGACTCGCTGGCCAGTTTCTCCGCAATGCCTGAGGCGATTGAGAACATGATCTTGGGTGTGGGTCCGTCGGTGGTCGGGTAATATATAGACGAGGTACCGGTCACGTACAACGGTTCCGGCGAGCGAGTCGGTCATCGCTCGTCAAGAGGCTTGTCTCCTGGCTAGAGGAAGGCCTGAAGGGCGGCGGATCACCCCAACCCCGAATGACGTGGTCAGACTGCTGGGGGCGATCGTAGCGCTGATATCTGGGCAAAAGGCCAAGCCGTCCGGATACCACTCTTCACGCTTCGTGGGCTGCGAGGCGTGACTGGCGGACGAACCCTGGAACTACAGACTCGGTCAGTTCCGCATCGGCCCACTATGGTGGAGTGATTCGCGACCTGTGGCATCCAGATGGCTGGGGTGCGCGTTGGAGCATGCGCGGGGGTGGACTAACGTTCGAAGGGTTCCTTGCACCGTGACTGTCATGAGAATTGGCGAGACGGACTATCGACTGTTTCGCGTTGAGAGTATTCATGAAGAAGACTCGTTCGTGGAGTGTCGAGAGGTTTCCTCGGGAGATCTAGTATGTGAAATTCGCATTAGGCCAGACGGTGATGCATATGTGATGCCATTCGATATTGAGGTAAGCTTACGTGTCATGGTGGCCATTATCGATTATGTGAGTGGTTCCTGGTAGGGCGGCCGCACTTTGGTCACGTCATGCAGCTGCTGCTTGTCGGCGGAGTCGAGTGCGATGGTGAAACCATCGTTCGTTCGGTGGTCTGGCGGAGGCGGCCAGTGGTGGGGCGGCGTTTGGTGCGGTCGCGGGTGAGGCGAGCGGGTCGTTCGCTGATGAGGGTGAGGGTGCCCCGGCGCAGCCGAAGGCGGGGGATGAGGACACGGCGGCACCGAGCATGCGCGATTCACGGGGTAAGGAGTCGGGTTGATACCCAATGTGATCGGTGGGGTGCCATGTGCTGGGGCCTATGCCGAGTCTGATCAGTGGATTCCATGCACGGTGACCTGGGAGACCAGGCCGCCTGGATTGCAGCTTCATCTTTCGATAACCGGGTCCACGGGCGGCTTTGTAGAGTTGAAAATTTCACGAGAGAATGGATCCCTCCTCCAAGTTACCGTGATCGACCTCCCGCCGGTTCCACTCGACGAGAGCTGGTTAGAAATTTCGCTGTCAGGCGAATCAACTACCCCCGCCATGGACACCTCCGAGTGGGAGTCATCGCCGCTCGCAGTTGGACCCGAGGCTGACATCGTCGAGTGTGAAGAGCGACTTGGATTCGACCGCGTTGGCGACATTGTCAGACTGGTATTTGGCGACCGACCTGCGGGTCGTTTTATGGGCTGCCGTGATGTGGCTGTTGGAATTTCGGACGTTGGCGCAATTGCCGAAATTCGTGCTCGTATAGTCGAGGTTTCTCATAATTGGCCGTGACTGTGTAGCCGCCTACTGGAGATTCGCACTGGCCATTGCGGTGTTGGACGGCAGTTATTGACTGTAACGGTAGTAGCAGCGAACAGGTGCTACAAAAAGGCGTTGTCGGCGCCATCGTCGGGTCGAGTGGCTGTCGCCTTGATCGCGGGCGTTGCCGAGGCGGTGACGATGCTGGCGACCTCAGCGCGGGCGGCTACGGCCACGTTGACAACGACGTACCACCAGGTTCTCGCGGCCGACAGGGTAGGAGGTTATTGTGTCTGGCCGGGCGGATTCGCTCCGAAGTCTGGTCGACGGAGGGGCATCCTTCATGGAGATCATCGAGTATACGTCCCAGGAGTTCGATCATCTTCGTCCTATCTGACTTCTTAGGATTTTTCAAGAAGAGCTCAAGATTTCTTTTGTTGAGGCACGCACGATTCTCGAGTTCTTCGGCCCTCATATGGAGCCTATTGTTGATGTGGACATAATCAATGAGCGAGGAAGAGGTCTCATAGCTTCGCGGTCAAGAAGGGCGGCAACGCGCGACGAGGCTGATCAGTGACGCATCGTGTGATACGTTCCAGACTAAAAGGTATCCACGCTGTTGGCTGTGTGCGAAGCTGGACACCGCACGTATCGTCCGGATCGTAGATACCTCATGCCGAGCATGTCATCTTCCTTGGATGGAACCCCGGTCTGATCTCGGAGCTAGTCGAGTTCGGGAGTCTTGTCGAGTCGCAAGCGATGGTCCAAGGTGCCATGGAGTTGAAGTTCGAGCTCGCCGCCGACTCGGACACACTCATTGGGAGTCCGTTCTACGCGGCGGCATTGAACCGCCTGAGCGGACAGGCGCAACGGACCGCTGAGTGCTATTCAGAAGTCGTGATCATGGAACACGCAGCACAACGGCCCTGCCTGGATAAGATCGTTTTCCTAGAAGAATTCGCAGGACTTCTTGGTGGTAATTCGTGATGCTTGACGAAGTCTACGGGAGTAGGCGAGATCTCCTGCCGCGCTCATGGGCGCGAGTCGTTCGGGCGGTCGATGGCGGCGAACGGAGGTTGTCGTGGGTTGGTAATACAGGTGTAGAGCCAGGGGAACGTCAAGGTCTGTGATCTTGGTGTGAGGTCCGTCAAGGACTTGCTCCTGGCGCGACACCGGGCATAGGTGGTGGCCTCCTGCCTGGGATAATGCGGGTTCCTACACCATGCATATCGCAGAGACCAGAGGCCACCAGTGCCAGTGTCCCATGCCGTCTCACCGTGTCTGACGCCCACCGTTCACGCCGATCAATCACCGGATCCTGGCGTGGCCGCAGTACGCAAACTGGTGGACATGCTCGACGGGATTACCGATCCGCGTGATCCCCGAGGAATCCGGTACCGGATCGGCGCGGTGCTGGCAGTAATGGTGTTCGCGGTGTTGGCCGGTGCCCGTAACTTCCGGGAGACCGCAGACCGGGCCGCTGATCTACCGCAGGAGTGGTGATCGTGACGCCCTTGGGTAGGTACTCCCGCACGATCCGGTTGAGGTTCTCGTTGCTGCCCCACTCCCACGGCGAGTGTGGATGCGCGAAGTACACCGGCAGTCCGGTAGCCGTCACGTCCTTGTGCAGAGCCATTTCCGATCCACAGTCCCACGTCAGGGACCGGGTGATCGAGGCGGGCAGGCCACCCACCGCAGCGATGATCGCGTGGGTGACGGTCAGCGAGTCCCGTCCGGTCAGGGGCACCAGGATGAGGAATCGGCTGGTGCGTTCCACCAGGGTGGCCACCGCGGTCTTGCCGGCCTTGCCGATCACGAGGTCCCCTTCCCAGTGCCCGGCCACCGCCCGCCCCGCGACTTGGGTGGGTCGCTCATCGAGGTAGCGGGGCTCCCGAATGCGGGGAGCCGGCGCCGGACGGGGACCGCTGCGGCGGGTACGACCGGTGCGCAGGGCGATCAACTCCCGGCGCAGCGTGGCGACAGGGTGGGCGTAGACCCACTGGTAGATGGCTTCGTGGCTCACTGCCACAGCGTCCCCCAACGGCCTGTGTCGGGCTACTGAGCCCGCGATCGACGCCGGTGACCAGCCAGTACGCAGTAACCGTGTGACCAGGGCCGATAGGCCTGGATGGCGGTCGACCGCCAGGCGCTTGGGACGGGAGCGTGACCGGGTCGCCTCGACACCGGCGAGGGTCGCACGGTAGTTGTCCGGTCCGCCATGGCGAGCGACTTCACGGGACACGACCGACGGATCACGGCCGATCTGGGCTGCGATCTCTTTGTACTGCAACGACTCTGCCAGGCCGCGGGAGATTTCTTCCCGGTCAACCTAGTCAGCATCCGACGCACGACAGGGAATCCTTCCCCACCGAACACCAAGATCACATGCTACGACCGTCTGAACCTGCCCCGATGTGTCACCGCTCCAGGCGATCTCAGCGACACCCGGCCTGGAGGTTGTGAGCTCTCTGAACTGGCCATTTCGCCCTGTGTAGTAGCGAGTCTGCGCCGGCACAGCGCTCAGCGGACACACGCTTGTCGCATTGGCCGGTCCAGACTTCGCCAGATGACGTCGACCGAAAAACTAGGAAGATCGGTGGGGACTCGTTGGCAAATTGGGATTCGGTCGAAGGTCTCAAACGACGGGCGCGTAATCAATGCATTTCCTTATTAACATTGGATGAGGTTGGTGGAGATAACCTACGGCGCGATCAACGTGAGCGATCTGAACAGCAACACGGTGCCAGACTTGCTGGTGAACGTTGAGGCGGACTTGCAGATCCGTGATGGCGACATTTTGATCTATGAGGAGTGCGCGTTTCCGATCCTCGAGCTTGCACGTGCGCTCGCTCAATGGATGACCGCCAGAGCTGAGCCTGGTGGGAACTTCGCGTTCTCCTCCGTGTCATTCGAGGAAGTTGGCGCTGTACAGATTCGCAAGACAGGAGACGGCTGGCGTGTTGGATCGATCTTCACTGCTCACCTATGGAGCGCGCCAGGGCGATGGTCAGATACGTCGGCCGGATTGTTGTCCTTCATCTTCCACGTCGTAGTGGATGTGAAGCGGCTTGGCCTCGGCGACATGCTGCCAGCACTTGGCCTCGGTGGTGACGGCTGAGGTAGCGCGCGGCATCGTTCGTGTCGTTACGAACGGACGGTCGCTAAAGGCTGTCCGTAATGGTGTGAAGGGGTTGGGAGGTGCGGAGATGGTGGCCAGCCCGGCGGCGCGTGCTGGTAGATCAGTACATCATGGCGGAGATTGCGCGTCTGCGCCGGTGCCTCTGGTGGCGTACCAGGCACCCTGCCTCTTCGTCGTCAGTTGCGCAGGATGTTCCGGGACTTTCATCTGCGCCAACGCATGCTCGACCCGAGCCCGGATGCGACCCGCACCTGCCACGCCGTCCGGATGGACGTGGGTGACTTCGGCGGACAGTGCGGCTTGCGCGCCCGACCCGGTTCGAAGGACCAGACCCACAAAGTGAGGGCTGTTCACATCACGCACGACGACCTGGCGTATACCCACGTGACGGTGCGTACCGGCCACACCCCACGCTCGATCGACGCCTGGGCCGACCGACGTCACGGCGAGACCGAGGAAGACATCCGCGCCGTCCTGATCCGCCCGGACGGCTACATCGCCTGGGCCGACGTCGACGAGCAACCACTCGAATCCGCACTCGCCCACTGGTTCGGCTGAGCACCGGCGGGCAGCTCAGTCCTCGGGATACAGGCCGGCGAGCAGTTCGTAGGCGCGCTCGAACACCGCGGGCGTGAGGATGTCCGGCGCGATGTTCTGGTAGATCTGCAGGCCGAGAGCAAGGCGTGGCCGATGGCCCAGGCTTCGACGGGCGTGATCCCAGGCGCGGCTGCTCGGCGTCGTCCTCGGCCAGTCCCGCCAGCCGCCGCCCGGACGGCGCTGAAGCGCCGCAGCGCGTCCGGGCTGCGCAGCAGCGCCGCGACGAACTCGAGGCTCACCGCCAGCCCGGCCTTGTCCTGGAACGCCTTGTCCTTGGCCATGGCGCGGCCGAACTCCGCCAGCCGCTCCCGCAGCGGCAGGGACTGGTCGTTCAGTCGCGCGCCCCAGACCGGCATCGGCGCTATCTTCGATCGCGCTGATCAGCAGGTCTTCCTTGCTGGCGAAGTGCCCGTAGATGGCGCCTTTGGTCACGTCGGCCGCCTCGGCGATCTGCTCCAGCGAGGTCGCGGCGTAGCCACGCTCCCGGAAGAGCCGCTGGGCCTCGCCGAGCACCCGCTCCCGCGTCCTCGCCTTCGAGGTCTCCCTCGTCATCCTGGCCATCGAGCCAATGCTGCCACACGAGACCCTTGATATCCCATTGGACTCTAGATACCGTTGGTATATTAACTGGCCGCGAGGCCCAGATGCGGCGCTCGGCAGGGGAGGGCGGATATGAGCCTCCGGAGCAGGTGATGCGCCGCGTCGTGGAGCCCGCGGCGCTGCGCTACTACCAGTGGCGTGGCGACCCCGTTGCCCGGTGGCTGCGGCCCGCGGCCAAGGCCGACCCCTACCCGCTGTACGCCGACCTTCGCCGGCGCGGCCTCGGCCGCAGCTCGCTCGGGACCTGGGTGACGGCGAGCCACGGCACGGCATCGGAGCATCCTGCGGGACCGGCGGTTCAGCTCCTCGCCCGTGCACCAGCCCGGTTACCGGCCGCCCGCCTACCCGGCACGGCGATCCTCGCGCCGAGCTTCCCGCCGCCGACCTGCTCACGATCGACCCGCCCGACCACACCCGCATCCGGCGGCTCGTGTCCGGCGCGTTCACGCCGAAGGCGATAGCCGGCCTCGAGCCGTGGATCCGCGACCCCACCGGCCGGCTGCTGGACGCAGGCCGATGCCGCGGCGGGCTTCGACCTCATCGACGCGCTGGCTTTCCCGCTTCCGATCGCGGTGATCTGCCACCTGCTCGGCGTCCCGGCGCGAGGACCAGGCCAGCTTCCGGGCCTGGGGCCACGACGTCGCCACGCACCCTCGAACCGCAGACCACTCCGGCCGCCGAGAGCCGGTCCCGTGCCGTCGGAGCTGGCCCTGACCGCGTACCTGCGGGACCTGGTGGCCAAGCGCCGCGCCGATCCCGACGACAGCCTCCTGTCCGCCCTCGTGGCGGTCGAGGAGGAGGGCGACCGGCTGAGTTCCGGCGAGCTCGTCAGCACGGCGCTGCTGCTGCTCGTTGCCGGGTTTCGAGACGACCGTCAACCTGATCGGGAACGGCACCGTCGCCCTGCTCGGCGCAGGCCCGGCAGAAGCAGTGGCGGCGCCTGGGCGGAGGACCCGTCGCTGGTCCCCGCGGCGGTCGAGGAACTGCTGCGCTACGACAGCCCGGTCCAGATGACCTCGCGGATCGCGACCGAGGACGTGGACATCGGCGGCACGGTGATCGCGAAGGGCGCGTCGGTCATCGTGGCCATCGGCGGCGCCAACCGTGATCCCGACGTGTTCGACGAGCCCGGACCGCGCTCAGGATCGACCGGCCGAACGCCTCGCGGCACCTGGCGTTCTCGCTCGGGATCCACCACTGCCTCGGCGCGCGCGCTCGCCCGCCTCGAGGGCCGCATCGCGGTCGAGGAGCTCACCCGCCGGTACCCGGCGCTCGAGCTGGCCGGGATCGCCGGCCCGGCGGCCGCTGCTCGTGCTGCGCGGCTTCGAGAGCGTCCCCGTCCGCACGCATGCGCTCGCCGGGCATCGCTGACGCGTTGGGGGTCCCGGCTCGTTAGCCATGAGCCCACCGCGACTCGAGAACTCCATGCCACTCAACTCGAGATGGCCTGATCACACTGGGCGTGCCGCGGGTGCTGAGGCAGCATGGCCTGGGCAGCCCACAGGACATGGCCGTCGCCGGATTCAACGACAGGCGCTTCGCCGACGCGTTCGGCCCTCCGCTGACGACGTTCCGTATTCGTCAGTACGAACCGGGATGGGTCACCGCGGCCGAATTGCTGCTGACGGTGCTCGGCACGCGGTTCACCTGCGGTGGACGTGGTGACGCCGTCTTGCCGTCACATCTCACTGACCTCGTCGATGCCTGATCGGATTGTCTGAAGTGGCGCCAAAGTGGCGGTCGAGCGCAAGGTGTCGAGATGATCGACCCCGAGCACCCGATCACCCTTTGGTCCCGCAAAAAAGCGGACCCGGTTTCCTGGTCCACGACAGCCACCTCTTCGACGGCGTCGACGAACGCCAACGCGCATCAGCTCTGCCGCAACTGGGAGCCGAATACGCAGACGTCGAGGGTTTCCAATACATCGTCACCCTCAACGGCGACGAAACCCCCAAGGAAACTACCCGACGGCACCCTCGTCGAAGTCTTCGTCCTACCGCAACGCCTCACCGACCACGGTGAAGACGGCGGGCTTTTCGGCCTCCCGATTCTGACGGACTCAGTACGCTAACTGAGATCACACTGGCTATTGTGGGCGGCCAGGCAGCTAATGAGGAGCGGGGCGAGGTTCCTCCTCCGGCAAACTCGCTGGCCAGCCGCCTGCCAGCTCTAGAAGCCTACGCGCGGGGAAAGTCGATGGGCTTGAAAGGGCCTCAAGGACGACCACCCGTCAGAACAGCCCCGGGAGCGATCTTCCCGGGGCCGATTTGTAGCGAGTCGTGTAGCAGTGGTCATAGGAACTGCTCGCCGAACTGGCGCATCGCTTCCCGCATGGCCTTTCTGTTCGCGTGCGCGTAGACCTGCATGGTGATCTCCAAGCCTCCGTGCCGGGCGATGTGCGGAGCCATCCCGAGTTCGAGTAGCAGCGTGACCATGTTGCAGGTCGTGTGGTCGATCCGATCGCGCAGTTGCTCGGCAAACCAGGCGCGGTGCGGTGTTTCCCTATTCGGTCGTGGCCGGGTTGTCCAGGTCGAGCAGGTGGCCGCGGACGGTCGCGGAGGTGACGCCGGGTTCGTCGGTGTGGTCAGTGCCCATCTTGGTGAGCAACTGCAGGGCGGCCTGCCAGTGGTGGCGGGCTTGACCGGGATCGTCCTGGGCCAGGTGGATGTGGGCTAGGCCGTCGTGGGCGCGGGCTTGGTCGGTGGGTTGGTCGAGATCGTCGGCCAGTTGCAACGAGGTCTGGTGGTGGAGCAAGGCGTCGTGATGGTTGCCGGTGGCGTGGTGGACCCGGCCGATGCCCTGGTGGGCCTCGAACTGCTCGTTCCGATTGCCCGAATGGCGGGCATTGGCCAGTGCACGTTCGAAACAGTCGGCGGCCGGCCCATACCGGCCCTGCACGTAGTGGACCTGACCGAGACCGCTCAGCGCGTCCTGCTCGGCAGCATGATGGCCGGTGCGGCGGGCACTGGTGAGTGCCTGCTGGAAGTAGTCGGCGGCCGGTTCATATCGGCCCTGCACGTAGTGGACGTGACCGAGACCGCTCAGCGCGTCCTGTTCGACGTGAGGGTTGTCGGTCTGGCGAGCGCTGGTGAGTGCCTGCTGGAAATACTCGGCGGCCGATTCGTACTGGCCCAGCATGAGGTGGACGGCGCCGACACCTCGTAGCGCGACCTGTTCGGTGGCGTGGTCGCCGGTCTGGCGGGCGTTGGTGAGTGCCTGCTGGAAATAGTCGGCGGCCGGCCCCAGCTGTCCCTGCGCGCAGTGGACGAGGCCGAGACCGTCCAGCGCATTCTGTTCCGCGGTGTGATTGTCGGTTTGGCGGGCATTGGTGAGTGCCTGCCCGTGACAGTCGGCGGCCGGCCCGTACCGGCCTTGCACGTAGTGACGTGCCCCGAGACCGTTCAGTGCGTCCTGCTCGGCGGTGTGATCACCGATCTGGTGGGCCCCGGCCAGCGCCTGCTCGAAACAGTCGGCGGCCAGACCGTACCGGCCCTGGAGGCGCCGGACTGTGCCGAGACCGTTGAGCGCGTCCGGTTCGGCCATGTGGTTTTCCGTCCTGCGGGCGCTGGTCAGTGCTTGCTCGTGCAGCAGCGCTGCCCGGCTGTAGTCGCCACGGGCATGGAGATAGTGGCGGAGGGTGGCCGACTGGCGCAGGGTGTGGTCGGCCCGCTGCTGGGTGGGGGCATGGTGTGCGGCGGCCAGCAGGTTGTCGGTTTCAGCGTCCAGCCATGCCTGTGCTTGTTCCCGGTCGGCCAGGGCGCGTGCGGTAGCGGTGGTTGGCGGGTGGGGTCGTTGGTTGGTCTCCCACGGGCGGGTGAGGTTCATGGCGTGCGAGGTGGTGGCCGCGTAGTGGTCGTACAGCCGGTTCAGGGCGGCGTGCCGGTCGGGTTCGGGCAGGTTGGCGGCGAGTGTTGTGGCGTAGGCGGCGACCAGGTCGTGCAGGGTGTAGCGGTGGTGCGTCGGCTGGTCGATCAGGCTGGCTGCGTACATGTCCTGCAGGAGCCGCCGGGCATCCTGCACGGTGGTGTCCGCGAGGGCCGCCATGGAGTAAGGCTCGACATCAGGACCGGGATGCACGCCGGCAAGTCGGAAAACGTGTTGCTGGTCGACGGTGAGATGCCGAAAGGACATGGCCAGCGCGGCGCCGACGGCCCGGTGCCCGTCGGTCAGCCACTCCAGTCCTTGCCCGGCGCCGAGTGCGTCGGCCAGTTCGGCGCACAGTGTGTCCGGGCCGCCGGTGGGGTCCAGCCGCAGGCGGGCTGCGGCGATGCGGATGGCCAACGGTAGCCGGCCGCACAGGGCGACGATCCGGTCGATGGTGGGCTGGTCGGCCGACGTAGCGCGGTCGCCGGCGAGACCGCAGAACAGCCCGGCGGCATCGGCCGGGTCCAGGACGGGCAGGGTGAGGCGGGTGGCGTCGTCCAGTCCGGCCAGGTGCCGGCGGGAGGTCACGATGACTCGGCAACCCGTTGTGGCGGGCAGCAGCGGCTGGAGTTGGGTTTCGTCGGCGGCGTTGTCCAGCACGATCAACACTCGGCGATCGGCCAGTACGCTGCGATACAGGCCCGCCCGGGCCTCCAGATCGGGGGGAATCCGCGGCCCTGGGACACCGAGTCCGCGTAGCAGCTGGTCCAGGACTTGCTCGGGTGCAGTGGGGTCGGCCTCGGGAGTGAAGCCGTGCAGGTCGGTGAATAGGACACCGTCAGGGAATCGGTCGGCAACGCGGTGGGCGGCGTGGACGGCCAACGCGGTCTTGCCGATGCCGGCCATACCGTCGATCGCCGTGATCACCACCGTTCCGCCGACGGCGTCGGGCGACTCCAGGAGGCCCGCGAGCTCGTCCAGTTCGGTCTGCCGACCAATGAAGTGTCGTACGGCCGCCGGCAACTGGTGGGGTGTCACGACCTCCGACCGTGCGACGAGCGGTGTAGTGGGAGCCGGGGTGACGTGGTGGGCATTGCCGGCGAGGATGCGCTCGTGTAGGTCGCGAAGTTCGGGGCCGGGTTCCAAGCCGAGTTGGTCGAGCAGCACCGTGCGGGTGCGTTGGTAGACGGCCAGGGCTTCGGCTTGGCGGCCGGTGCCGGCCAGGGCGAGCATCCATTGGCCGGCGATGCGCTCGTCGAAGGGTTGCTGTGCCGCGCGGGTGCTCAGATCGGCCAGGAGTTCTGCGTGCTGTCCGCACCGAAGGGCGACGTCGGTGCGGTCGAGTTCGGCTGCCTCTCGTTCGACTTCCAACGCCGCGCGGATCGAGGCCAGCCAGGGCGTGTCCAGATCGGCGAAAGGGGCGCCGCGCCACAACCGCAGGGCTTGATCGAACAGAGCCAGCGCCCTGGCGTCCTCGCTCGCCAGCCGCGCATCGTTGATCAGGTGCCGAAACCGCTGTAGGTCAACGGACTCCTCATCGACGGTGAGTGCGTAGGCGCCCGAGCGCCGCTCGATCAGCACGCCGTGGTCGGTCGAGAGAGCCGCTCTCAGGCGCGACACGTAGCTGTACAGAACACTCCGGCCACGCTGTGGAGGCTGGTCACCCCACACCCGCTCCATGAGTTGGTCAACGGATACGAAATGATTGGCCTCGACCAGCAGGACCGCCAGCACGCACCGCACACGGGCGTGGCCGAGGTTCACCTGACCGTCGGCACTGACGGCGTCGACGACGCCCAGCACGCGAAACTGCACAGCCGCCGCCCTCTCGGCTCGGACTTGTGCAGGTCTAGCAGGTCCGGTCAGCGGATTCAAGGTTCGCGGAAGGTTCCGGGAAGGTGACGCGGGCAGCGTGTGGCGAGCACGGCCAATTGAGTGGCGGTATCAGCTGACGAAGGAGCTCTTCGTGCGCGCCAACAAGCGTGGTTTGCTCACCGGTGCCGCCGAGGGAGGTCTCGAGGTTTCGCTGTTCGGTGGCGGCCAGGGATGATCAGACATTCGATCCGCGCTCGACACCGCTCGGTGGCCCGGGCCTCCGAGGAATGTATCGACGGCCGGTGCTGTCGCCAGTGATTGACCGCTCGCCCTGTAATGCACGCGCAGGCCGTCCCGTGCAAATTGTGCTGTGCAAACGGGTGTTCGCCCTAGGAAAGCAGCTTCTGCTTTGGTCAAAACAAATGGCAGCTTCGTTCGTGCTGTCAGCCGCCGTTCGCATCCGTAAACGCAACCACCCTCACCTGGCACTTCAGCCTGAACCGCCGTATACCACCAGGACCGACCACCTTCTGGCCCGGCATAGGGTGACCGGGCACCGGGTGCCGCGACCAGCACGTTTCACAATTCTGAAAGACCTGGACATCGTCGCCGGCATCGAACATTAATCTCTGTGAACCAAAGGGGTTGTGCGTGTCCACGAGCCCAAGACGAATCAATTCGGCCATCCAGCGAACCGGAGCGCGGTCGCGGGCCGATGACCGCACCGACGCTGTGGAATTGTCAGATGCTGTGCGGGTGTCCATCGATCTACTTGTGGTCGACGGATCACCGCGGCTTTCGGGGGAAGATCAGGGCCACGTCGAGCTCCTCGCCGAGTCGATCTCGGCCCTACCGCCGATCGTCGTACACCGTGCGACCATGCGGGTGATTGACGGAATTCACCGACTCGGAGCAGCACGATTACGCGGTGACACGACAGTCGGAGCCACGTTCTTCGACGGTGACGAGAACGAAGCCTATGTGCTGTCCGTCAAGCAGAACACCACACATGGACTGCCGCTAACGCGGGCCGATCGTAGGTTTGCCGCCCAGCGGATCATCGAGATCCATCCGGAATGGTCCGACCGCGCCATCGCCAGGACTACCGGCCTGTCACCGAAAACCGTCGGTAGCCTCCGACCCAGGTCCACTTCTGACGTCGAGGTACCCACGACACGCGTCGGACTTGATGGCCGAGTCCGGCCGATCGATCACCGAACAGGTCATCGACTTGCCAGGCAGTATCTGGCCAGGCACCCCGAAGCCACTACGGAGGACGTCGCGCAGGCCACCGGATTGTCGATCCGAAGCGCCCGCAACGCGCGCCGCAGGTTCACCGACGACGAACAGAAGCAGCAGATGGCCCGCCATGCCCAGCGGCCGCCGGGTAGCCATCCCGGGCTACCCGCTGCGGCGATGCCGGGCGAGATTCTTCGCACACTGCGCAACGACCCATCCCTGCGATTCACCGACGGTGGCCGGGCATTTCTGCAACTGCTCGGTGCGTCCGTGCCATGGGATCACAACGCGGACCAGCTGATCGGCAACCTGCCGCCGCACTGCATCCAAGCCCTGGCCGAGGCCATGCACACCTGTGCGCGGACCTGTCAGGCCATTGCCGAGAAGCTGGAGGCCCGACACAAGAACGACGCCACGTGCGGTTCACCAGGCCAGACAGGCTGACCCGGGCGCGCACAGCTCGACGAAACACGGTGGCGCGACTGAGGAAATTCCTCAGTCGAAGGCGTATGTCCTGCTGTGGCAATTGCACGACGTGCTCAACCCTTCCCGGTACCGGCCGCTACTGGCGGACCGAACGCCCGCGACCGGAATGGTCCACAGACGACGCCGGGTAGGCATGGCCGACGGCAACTGAGGAAAAGCGCCAGTCGCCCGTGCGCAACGCCGGCCTGGCCATGGGCCAATACCTCACACTCGGCATCGCCCCCGCGTGCATTGAGACATTCCAGTCAAGGCCCACCGGAAAGGCTGGACGACAACCTTGACAATAATCCGCGCGCCAAAGAAACTCGCTAAGTCAGGGATAGCAATGAATGTGACGAAGGAGGTGGCAATAGTGAGCACTGACGAGGTTTTTCTGGACTCCAGGGACGACGACGATGGCCCCGTGAAGTGGTAACCGTCAAGTAGTCGAACGCTCCGCTCGTCTCGCCGCGGCCGGGCGGGCGGGGCGTTTCCTCAGCACACAGATATCCCCACTCACATAATGGATGCCACTAATGAGCGATTTAGACACGTCCCTGTTGGCAGATTTTCCCGTGAATCACGCCAGCGACAAGGAGTTCTGGTCGAGCGTCCAGGGAATATCGGACTGTCTCCGTAGCGCCGGAGCCAGTGAAAGCAACAAGCAGCGGCTTCGGCGGCTGACGCTATACCATCCGGAATGGGCTGTACGCCGCCTCGCCCTGGAATGCGCCGTCGAACTCTTCCCGGATGACGACGAGATCCGCACGGTCGTGGCGAGCGCATCACACGACGATGTCGACTGGGTCGCGTTCGCCGCGCTGACGCTGATCCGGCTACATCGGATGACCGATGCCGCCCGCGACGTGATCCAGATCTGCGGCTGGCCCAGCAATTTCACCCAATCGGGCCACGCTCGTAAGCCTGTCGGCTGCGGCGCGGCGTTCGCGAAGTCGACGCTGATCGAGATCTTCGGCAGCCGCGATCCGGCACGGCTCCGCCTTCTCGAGGACGACATGTTCGCCCCGCTGCGCGCCGCCATCGTCCAACGGAAACGGCAGCGGACCGAGCAGGACGTCATCCTCGTCCCTGATGGGCCTTTCACAGCCGGGGTCGATGTTACCGAGGTGGGCCAGTTCGCGATGGAACAGCGGGACAACCCTCGCCGTGCGGTCCACCTCAAGAGCTTTTACATCGACCGGGTGGCGGTCACCAATACTCGATACGAGCAGTTTCTCCAGGACATCGGCGACGACACCCGATGGGATCACCCTGACCAGCCGGTCGGGGTCGATCATGTGCCCTCGCACCGGCACGACCCTCGATTCAACCAGCCGGATTTCCCCGTCGTCGGCATCAACTGGTACGACGCCTGGGCCTTCGCGCGGTGGGCCGGGGGACGCCTGCCTACGGAAGACGAGTGGGAAAAAGCGGCACGCGGTGACGACGAACGACTTTACCCGTGGGGCAACGAATGGCACCCCGATCGCGCCAACTACATCGGACGTTCGATGCATCAGGAGCCGGCCGACCTGGCTGAGTTGGAGGAGATCCTGCTCACCTGCGACTCGCACAAGACACCGGAAATCCCCCTCGTGTCGGCCTATGCGCTCGCCGAGGGCGCTAGCCCGTACGGCGCGCTTCAGATGGCGGGGAACGTCTGGGAGATCACCGGTACGAACTACTACACCAAGCAGGACATGGACCCGTTCTTCCGCCACCGGTCGCCGACCGAGTTCATGAACCGCAAGGATGCGTTCCACGTGCTGCGAGGTGGAACCTGGACGTCGCCGCCGGTGTGCCTGGCAACGAGCTACCGGGGTCGGGACCTGCTCACCGACCGACACAACGAAGTTGGATTTCGCTGCGCATACGACTTGGAGCCGGAGTCATGATCACCCTCACCTCACTGGGACACGCGACCGCGCTCGTCACAGTGGAGAACACCCGCATCCTGGTCGATCCGTGGCTGACACGCCGACTGGATCGCTTCTGGGAACGTAACATCATGTTTCCCGATGCCGTCTGGGACGAGATCGACAAAGGCATTGATTACGTGGTGCTCACCCATCATCACTGCGATCATCTCCACTATCCCAGCCTCGATCTGCTTCGCGCGCGGCTGGGTGACGACTGGGCCCGGGAGACCCCGATCATCTTCCCCGAACAGGGCATCCCGCGGCCCGGCACTTCGGGCATGGGGCATCTCCCCATCCCGCTGACCCTCCGTGCGCTCGGGTACTCCACGTTCCGCCCGATCGAACCTGGTGCGGCGTTTGAGCTCGGCGCCGCTTCCGTGCAGTCCTTCAAGTCCCGGGTCCCGTTCCCGGAGATGAGCCTGCTGGTTCGGTCGGGCAAGGACTCGGTGATGATGTGCGCCGACGCCGTACTCCATCCCGAGACATGGGAATGGTTCACCGGCCGACCCGCACTGCGCGTCAGCCTCGGTCTCGTTCCGGCGCACACCTATGTGCCACCGGGAGTGTTGACAGAGCGCACCCTGCGTGCGCCGTATGCCGAAGCGACCCGACGCTCGATCCTGAACTTCGACCGATATTGGAGCACCCTGGGCGCTCGCCTGACCGTGCCGTTCGCGTCAGGGTGGCATGTGTCCTCGACGGATGGCGACTTCGGCTGGTGTAACGCTGTCATGTACCCGTGGACTCCGGTTCAGGCGTGTACCCGTCTGCGGGACGCCGGCCTGCTTTCCGAACTGTCCGTTGCGGGTACGGTGTTCGAGGTGAGCGGAGGCGAGCCCACGGGGGTATCCCATCTGCCGGGCAGCGCGAACATGGCCGAGATACGAGCGGCCGATGACGGAGTCACCTTACGACCTGACACCCGAATCCCAGGTTTCAGCCCGCAGAAGGACACGGTCGGTGCCCAGCGCGACCCATCTCATGAGCTGGTCGAGCGCCTGGCGAACGAATTCATCGGCTCCGAGGAGTGGAACGACTCCCTGACCCGCGGCCGCCGCTACCTGGTGGCCCTGCACGACGACACAGGCTCGACAAGCGATTTCGTCATCGATCCGGCCGCGAGCCGCGTGGCCGAGGTTACGCAGGTGCCGTGGGGTGACGGCACGAATGACACCCGATACGTTGAGATGACCGCGGCGACGCTCCAGGCGCTGTTCGACGGCGCCGTGGCGTTCGGAAGCTCGTGGGGCCTATGGCGAAGTAACTGCAATTTACTCGCCTCGGTGTTTCACAATCCGAAATGGTACAAGAGCCACCTGGAATCCGTTATCGCTGATTACGGCATCGGCAACCTCGCCCGCACAGTTGATGCCGTGGTCTGAGACTGAGATGCTCCCGTTGTTCGGATGCCCCGCTGGCAGAGACGAGAGGTCGTACAGTGGATGTGCCCCGCAGCTTGGAACGACGCAAGGCCGACACGTTGCGCCTGCTGGACTCGGATGAGGATGTGTGGGTGGCAACCACCGACGAGAACGGGGAGCCGCGACTGACTCCGCTGTCCTTCGCCTGGTTCCAGGGGCACGTCGTCCTGGCCACCCCGCAGGACAGCCCCACGGGTCGCAACCTGGCCCGTGGTGGTCTGATCCGACTCGCCTTCGGTGCCACACGGGACGTGGTCCTGATGGACGGCCATGCGACGTACCATCCGGCGGGCTCGGTACCCGAGGACATCGGGAACGTCTTCGCCACCAAGGTCTGGGACGCCCGCGAGGAGAGCCAGCCCTTCGGCTTCTACCAGGTCAAGCCCGACCGTATCCAGGCTTGGCGTGAGGTCAACGAGATCCAGGGACGCACCCTGATGCGACAGGGCGAATGGCTGATGGACAGCGCGACAATATAAGAGCTACTAACACAATAACTGTTCGGCTCGCGTCGCCCAGGCACGCCTTCTGTGGCGTTGTCGTCGGCCCCGGTACAACAGCGGTACCGGGACCTCCTCCGCCTTGCAGCCGGCGCACCTGGACGCCGCTCCCTGACCGAACGCCATTGTGTTAGCAGCTCTAAGAGCTACTAACACAATACTGTTCGGCTCGCGTCGTCCAGCCACGCCAGCTGCGGCGCTGTCGTCGGCCCCGGTACAACAGCGGTACCGGAACCTCCTCCGCCTTGCAGCCGGCGCACCTGGACGCCGCTCCCTGACCGAACGCCATTGTGTTAGCAGCTCTAAGTGCCAAGAAGGCCGGCCGGTATCACGGGTTGCCGGCCTTTTCTGGCGCACGATGATATCGCCGCGGCACCGAGCCGTTCGGCGACACCCTATCTGCGTCGATTTCCGTGTGCCGTCCACAGCCCTACCAGAAGGTGCATGCCATGATGACGACAATTCCCAGAGTCGATGCCGGCGCCGACCGTCAGCTGGTCGCCGAGGCGGTGCTGGCCGCCGGTAACACCGCGGGCGCACTCCAGGTGACCGGTGCGGCGGAGCTGGCCGCGCTATCGGTGCGGGTGTTGGACCTCACCGATGCGATCTTCAACCTGCCCGACGAGCGCCTGGCCCAGTTGCGCAGCCCTACCGGTTCGGCGCACCGCGGGTGGAACAGCTATCAGGACGACGCCGGTCGCCGCACGTTCGATCGGCTGAGCTTCGCCCAGTTCGACGGCGCGGCCGACGCGATCCGGGCCGGCGCGTCCCAGTCGCACGCGGCGCTGTTCGACCACGTCAACGTGTGGCCGAACCCCGACTTCCAGGAGCTGGTAAAGCGCTTCCGCGCGGCGGCCGACCAACTGTGCCACGACCTGCTGGTGGCCGTCTGCCCGGAACTGGGCCTGCCGTCATCGGTGTTCGACACCGTCGGTGCCGAGTACACCAATCTCAGCCTGACCCGCTACCAACCTCGACCGATGGCCGACCCGGCTGACAGCCTGTCCTACGTCAGCCATCGCGACGCCAGCTTCGCCACATTGCTCACCGAGCAGGGCGAAGCGGGCTGCCTCCAAGTGCGGGGCCACGACGGCGAGTGGTGCACCGTCGACCCGACACCCGACGCCGTGCTGGTCATATTCGGCACATTGGCCGAACGGGTCACCTCCGGCCGGTTGCGCGCCTGTCCGCATCGGGTGCTCACCCCGGCACACGGTCCGCGTCTGTCCACCGCGGTTTTCCGCTGCGCCGGACTCCGCACCCCGATCCGGCCACCCGCCGGCAGGCCGATCGTGTTCGACGACCCCGAGAACGAACGCACGGTGGGCGACCACTACCTGCGGTTCGCCGAACTCTCGTTGCCATAGCGGCACACGTCCAGCGGAGCAGCCTGCGCGGCAGTCGCACCAGCGATGCCACGCAGGCTGTCGCCGCACAGGTCAGCGCCAGGGTGAGTGGACCCGCGACGAGCCTGGTCCGCCTCGCTCAGCCATTGGCCTGCCTTGATCGAGAGCCCGGACTCTCAACAACTCCGTCAGTTTTTCGACGACGCCGCCTCGGTCGCGATGTCTGGTTCGGGTCGTGCCGGCAGGTCGCGGACGGTACGCACCGGCGAGAGCAGCAGGAACAGGCCGGACAGCGGCACCAGGACGGTCATCACCAACATGCCCCCGCGCGGACCCAGCACATTGGCCAGGGCACCCCCGGCCAGGGCACCCAGCGGGATGGCACCGTAACCGAGGAACGAGCCGCACGCGTTGAGCCTGCCGAGCATGTGTTGCGGCACATAGCTTTGCCCGAACACGGCGACGACGACGTTGGAGCCTGCGACGCCCATCGACACGCTGAAGCCGCCGACCAAGAACAGCAGCACGCCGGGGCCGCCGAACGTCAGCGGCGTCAGCAGCACGACCACCGTGCCGGCCACGAACGCCAGTTGCGCTCGGGCACTGCCCAGCCGCTTGGACACTGTGCCGGCCACAAAGGCGCCCACGATGCCGCCGATACTGCTGAGCGCGACGAGCGCGCCGACCGAGCCGGACGACAACCCCACCGTGCGGACCAGGAACACCACCTGGATGGCCTCGTAGCCGACGATCGCGAAGTTGGCGACGATGCCGAAGAGCATCATCGGGCGCAGCCACTCGTCGCCGAAAATGAAGGCCATGCCGCCGCGGATCTCGGCCACGATCGTGGTCGGCTCACCGGGTCGCTCCGGCGGCTGCTCCGGCTGCCGGATCCCCAGGACGCACGCGATGGACACCAGGAACGTGATGGCGTCGGCCAGCATGCCGTTGACCGCGCCGGCCAGTTGGGCGATGAGACCGCCGGCACCCTGGCCGAGGATGCCCGCCGCCGCCGAACCCCCCTCCAGCAACGAGTTTCCGGACGGTCGGTCGGCCGGCCGCAGGATCGTCGGCAAGTAGGGGAAGTACGAGGTCTGGAAGAACACCGAGGCGCAGCCGGACAGCAGGGCGACGACGAGCAGCAGGCCGATGCTGAGCAGATGCAGCCATGCCGCGATCGGCACGCTAACGAAGATCAGGAACGACGCGGCGGACGCGATCACCATGATCGGCCGGCGCCGCCACCGGTCCACCCACGCACCGACCGGCAGGCCGATCACCAGCCACGCCAGCCAGGCCGCCGCCTCCAGCAGACCGACCTCGAACGCCGTGGCGTGCAGCGTGGACACGGCCACCAAGGGCATTGCGATGGCGGCGATCGAATCACCGAGCTTGCCGATCGTCGAGCCGACGAACAGGAGCCGGAAATCGCGGTGGCGGTGCAGCAGCCAGCCCCCCGTCTGGGCTGAGTTGTCGGCCATGGCTCGTACCGTATCGACAAATCAACGGACCGGGTTGGTGGCGAAGTCAACAACGGTGCCGACGCGTTCTCAGTTTCATGGATACCTACTCCCGGACAGCTGCCAGTTGGCCCGGACCCGGAACGCGCCGAGCCACGCGATCTGCTTACGGACATATTCCGGACGTATCGTAGGTGGAATCGGTCCGGCGATGATCTCCATCGGCATGGGTAAGACGACCCCTTGACGCCAGGTCAAGTGCGGACTTGTTGCCCAGCATAGTTCGAATTGGTTCGCTGATCGATGGACCCGACCAGCGGCGCACGGCCCATGCCAGACACATGGTCATCGGCAGATGAGCGCACGACTCGAGGCACGAGCAGACGTTCGATCGTTAGGCTGCTGACATCCAGGCTGCCAACTGAATGGATGAGCGGACGGCGGCACCCAGCCTCCTGGAATAGCGAGTCCTCTATAGGCTGCCCGACGTGGAATACCACACGTACTAGCGAAGGTGGCCGGGATCTGCGGCGTTATACAGCAAGATCACATCGAAGCGACCCGTGCCGTGTCGGTCATGCCGCACCCCCGAGCGCCCAGCCAGTCGAAGTCCAGATAAGCACCGGCGCGGCCAACCCGGCGGCGTCGACGAACTCGCCGGACTCCACCAACTCGTCCGTCCGCCTGCCCATGAACTCGCCCATCGCGCGGACTTCCTCGGGCGTCCACGCCGGGCCGGCCGCGGTCTCCCTTGCCGGCCATCGTGTCGATGTCGGCCTGGGAGGCGTCGTGCATGATCATGTACTACTTGGTTGTCTCCTTGCGCGGTGACTGTCGGCCGGGACGTCGAAGCCACCGAACCACGCTTCGACAGCTCGCGACAGATATGACCGGCATCACCAGTCGGTGGCTACGCCCAGGCGGGATCACGGCCGGTCAGGCCGAGGATGCGGTCCAAGGTGGGTGCGTCGGCCGGCATCGTGACCTCCGGTCCGTACAGGCCCATCTCCCGCCCCTGCTCCACGCCGGCGAGCACCGTGTCGTGCAGATGCGCCAGCAGGTCGGCGGGCAGTTGCAGCCGCTGTCCGGTCGCGACCGCCAGGTCCCAGCCGTGCACGGCCAGCTCGCCGACGATCATGTCGCCCATGACGGGCGCGGGCAGCATGTGCGGCGTGCCCATGCTCGTCTCGCCCTCCCAGGCGTTCGGCGGCGCCCACGACGACGTGATGTCGCCCAGCAGGGCGAGCAGGCGGCCACGCCAGTCGCCGGCCGCCAGGTCCACATCGGACTCGGCGGCCGCCGGCTGCGGAACGGACTCCTTACGGCCGGCGCCGGCGAGCGACGGGCCCCAGAACAGGAGGTGGTTGACCAGTGCCCGCACGTCGTACTCCGTGCACGGGGTCTTGTTGGCGAGCTGGTCGTCGGTGATGGTGCGGGCGACTGCGGCCATGGCCTCGGCCGCGTTGGACACGTGTGACATGGCGGCGACGCTAGGCGGCCCGGGCCGCGGGGGTATTGAACAAAGGCGACATACACTCTGCCGTGTGGGGCGGGACGTTCGTGAGCTGCGGAGTGCGTGGACGAGGTATCAGCGCCACGCGTTCCACGGCCCGTCGCCGGCGCTCGCGCCATGGGTGGAGCGGTACTGGGAGGCTCGCTGGGACTACGCCGAGCCCTACCGGCAGAAGATCGTGCCGTACCCGAACGTGCACCTGTCGTTCGGAGGTGGCCGCGCCGAGGTCAACGGTGTGTGCAGCGGCTACCAGCTCAAGGTCCTCGAGGGCCGCGACCACGTCTTCGGCGTCACGTTCCGGCCGGGCTGCTTCCGCCCGTTCCTCGGTACCTCCGTCTCGACGATCACCGACCGCGTCGTGGCGGCGACCGAGGTGTTCGGCCCGGACCTGCCTATGACGCTCGACGTGCCGACCGTGGATGCGTTCCTGCGCAAACACCTGCCCGACGACGACCCCCGGGTGCGCCAGGCGGTGGCCGCGGTCGAGCTGATCGCCAAGGACAAGGCCGTGACCAGGGTCGAACACCTCGCCGGCGAGTTGGGGCTGAGCGTGCGGAGGCTGCAACGGCTGTTCGCGGAGTATGTCGGCATCGGGCCCAAGTGGGTGATCCGCCGCTACCGCCTGCACGAGGTGACCGCACGCATGGCCGCCGGCGGGGCGATCGACTGGGCCGCGCTGGCGGCGGACCTCGGCTACGCCGACCAGGGCCACTTCATCCGCGACTTCAAGAGCATGTTCGGCGAGCCACCGACCTGGTACGCGCAGCGGTATTAGAGCTGCTAACACAATAACTGTTCGGCTCGCGTCGTCCAGGCACGCCATCTGCGGCGTTGTCGTCGGCCCCGGTACAACAGCGGTACCGGGACCTCCTCCGCCTTGCAGCCGGCGCACCTGGACGCCGCTCCCTGACCGAACGCCATCGTGTTAGCAGCTCTTAGTCCGCCTCCCCGGTGAGGGTCGGTCGCGTCCCGGCGCGGCTGCGGGCGGCAAGGTGGATCGTGGCTGGATGCAGACTTTCGCACAAAACAGACCCGCCAGCGCCGAGTGTCCTGAGTCGATGGTTAGTTGAAGCGATGGCCGGCCGTTCATCCTCGCTGGAGCCACCAAGCAGGGTGGAAACGATCAGGATCCGGGGTAGAGGTCGTCAGGCCGGCATCGGTCAGGAGCGTTCGCCAGGATCCACAGCAGTTCGTCTGCGACAGCGGCCTTCGCAGGTGTGCGGGTAGCGGGGGCCTATGTGGGCTCATCCGCTGTCGGTGCCTGGGTGGGCTGGGCAAGGCCGGCGAGCAGTAGGTCGATCATGCGGCGGGCCTGGTAGTCGGGGAAGGTCTCGACGCCGATGCAGAGGTTGCCGATGGCGAGCATGAAATCGTAAGCCCGGATGTCCGCGCGTGTGTAGCCGGCGGCGGCGGACGCTCTCAACAACTGGTCGAGCACGGGGAGCAGGCGCTCGACGAACTCGGCGTGCAGGCTCTCGAACCCGGCTTGGTCGGAGTGCAGTGCCTCGGCCAGGCCGTGCTTGGTGACCAGGAAATCGGCAAACCGGTCAACCCATGACCGCAAGACCTCGTACGGCGTTTCGGCGGCAGGGGGCGTGATCGTGGTGGCGGCGAGCGCGTCGAGCTGGTGACGGAAGACCGCGACAACGAGGTCGGCCCGGGTGGGGAAGTGCCGGTAGATGGTGCCCATACCGAGGCCCGCTTCGGCGGCGATCTCCCGCACCGGAGCATCCACCCCTGACCGGACGAACACGGTGGCGGCGGCGTCCAGGAGCGCCCGCTCGTTTCGGCGGACGTCGGATCGCTTGTGCCGGCCGCTGTTGACCGGCGGCGTGTTGGCCGTGGACATCGTGAGCACCTCCAGTTGCAAAGCGGAGCGAGGTTCCGTATGGTGAAGTGGAACGCGGCTCCGTATTGCCATCATGCCAGATCGTCGTGCGGTGCGGGCCATCACGCCCACCAAGAAAGTAGCTATCCCATGAGCGACACCACATCGGCCGAGACCGGCATCGACTCGCCGACCCCGACCGTCTCCGTACCGCGCTGGGCCTGGACAACGACGCGTGGCCGACCGCCCGGGCAACCCTGACCGCGACCAGCGACCCGCTGGGCACGATCGACTCGAAGTAGCCAACCCCTCGCGCCGGCCCGCAAGTCGGCTTCGGCAGCGATGACCGGCGCCCCGCAGGTCGCCTCCGCCGACGTCCTGCGGGCCCGGTGCGAGGCGTCCGGATACCGGGCCAAGGAGGCCGGCTCCCCACCCCGGACCGTCCTCATGCTCCACCCGATACGGAGGAACACTTCTCATGCAGTACCGCACTCTCGGCCGCACCGGCGTCGAAGTCAGCACGCTCGTGCTCGGCGCGATGAACTTCGGCGCCATCGGCCGCACCACCCAGGACGAGGCCACCGCCATCGTCGACGCCGCGCTCGCTGCCGGCATCAACCTCATCGACACCGCCGACATCTACAGCCAAGGCGAGTCCGAAGAGATGGTCGGCAAGGCCATCGCAGGCCGCCGCGACGACGTCGTGCTCGCCACGAAGGCGCACCTGCCGATGGGCGAGGAACCCAACCACCGGGGCAGTTCGCGGCGCTGGCTGGTCACTGAGCTGGACAACAGCCTGCGCCGCCTGGACGTCGATCACGTCGATCTCTACCAGATGCACCGGTGGGACCCGACCACCAGCGACGAGGAGACGTTGTCGGCGTTGACCGACCTACAGCGCGCGGGAAAGATCCGCTACTTCGGGTCTTCCACCTTCCCCGCGTACCGCATCGTGCAAGCCCAGTGGGCCGCCAAGGAAAACCACCTCGGCCGGTACGTCACCGAACAGCCCGGTTACTCGATCCTGCAACGCGCAATCGAAACCCACGTGCTGCCCGTGACCGAGGAGTACGGACTCGGCGTGCTGGCGTGGAGTCCGTTGGCGTCAGGCTGGCTGTCCGGCGCGATCCGCGACGGCCGGGACGTCACCACCAGCCGCTCAACGCTGATGCCGGAGCGCTTCGACACCTCCATCCCGGCCAACCGGGCCAAGGTCGACGCCGTCGAAAAGCTGGCCAAGGTCGCCGACGAGGCGGGTCTGACGATGATCCAGCTCGCGCTCGGCTTCGTCACCGCGCACCCGGGAGTGACCAGCGCGATCATCGGACCCCGCACGCTGGAGCACCTGCACTCCCAGCTCGCCGCCGCAGACACCGCGCTCACCGCCGACGTCCTCGACGCGATCGACGCGATCGTCCCGCCCGGCGTCGACCTCGCCGCGGACGAGAAGTTCGACACTCCGCCTGCCCTGCTCGACCCGTCACGGCGACGCCGCTGATCGTCTGATCGTCGAAACGACCATCAGTTCCATGACGCACACACTCAGGTCCGGCTTCGGCATCATGACCGCTCCCTCGCAGGTCGCCTACGACGACGTCCTGAGGGTCTGGCGGGAGCCGGAGTGGGAGATCGGGCCGACGCAGAGCGGGGCCAGCGCAGCCGACGGCCAACCCCCACTCGATGTTCGACTCGCTTGGGCGTGCCGGAGATGATCGAGTGGGCGCGACCGTGCCGGACGGGATCCTGGACGTGGACGTCTGGCTGCGTCCGGTCGTGTAGCGGGGGTGCGTGGGCCGGGTGGTCGGTGACCGATGGCCCGGCGCGGTCGTTCCTGTCCCACCATGCGCTGCGCGATTCGGCAGGGGAGGACCGTGTGTCCACCACTGCCTTCCGACCCGACCCGGTTGTCTAGTTGAGACCGGCGCTGGAGCTGGATCCTGTCCTTCAACGTGCTCCCGGCTCCGCCGATGTCAGGCTCGTGAATCGCGTTGCCGAGTCCTGACGTCCCTACCCCGCCGCCAACTTGCGGGCCGCCGCGGGCGGGTGGTGATGCGCATTCTCAGCGTGGCACGGGAACGCGTGATCGTGGCGACATCGCCGAGAAATTTGTCGATCCCGGTCCTCACGTTCCGACGCGCCCGAACGTCTACCCAGGGAGCCGCCTCGGACGGGAGCGGCCAGCACAGTTGCGAAAGGACGGGTCCATGTCGGTTGAGGAGAACAAGGCCATCGTCGGGCGCTGGTTCACGGAGTTCTGGGGACCGGACTTCAATCAGGCCGTCATCGACGAACTCGCGGCCCCGGACATCCGGTTCGAGTATTCGCTGCACGCGCCGCTGCGCGGTCGCGACGCCGTGCGCGAGTTCGCGACCAAGTTCCGCGCGGCGTTCCCGGACCTCGCGTTCGGTGGCACCGCGGACCTGATCGCGGAGGGCGACTACGTCGTCGGTCAGTGGATCGGCGGTGGCACGCACACCGGCGACCCTATGACCGACCTGCCGCTCGGCGGCCTACAGGTGGCGAACACCGGCAAGACGATGCGGTTCACCGGGACCACGGTCCTCAAGGTCGAGAACGGGCTGATCACCGAGGAGGTCGGTCTTGACGATGGCGTGTCGGTTCTGCGCCAGCTCGGGCTTGATCGCAGGGGGCTCAGAGCCGCCTGGTGACAATCGCACACCGCAATGCGATCGACGCGGTGCAACAGAGGCCGTTGGGGCCGGGCAACACGAAGTACGTGGTGCTCGGCCCCGACGGCCACCCCTACCTGAGCACGACGGCGGCCACGGGTGAGGGAAGATCCACGGCCGGCGCGACTGTCCAGCCGCGCTGCGCGCGATCGCTGCCGGCGGCCACGTCAAGCAACGGGTCTTCTTCGCCGACGAAGCAACTGCCATCGCCGCCGGCTACCGGCCCTGCGCCGTCTGCCTGCCCGACGCCTACCGGAAGTGGGAAACCCATGACCACCACACGCGACCCCATCGGCGGCAGACCAATCGCCGCTCGGCGGATCCCGGACCGGCTATTCGCCGAACACCCGCAATCCACCCGGACACCGGCGCCACACACGGCGCAGGAGATCTCGACGCTCGTCGACCTGCTGGGCGCCGCCGGCGCATCAACCATCGCCATCGGTCACGGCCGCCACACGACCTCACGCGAAACAGCGATCGCGGTGTCCGACGCCTGGCGTGGCCTCGGCCGAACCGTCCTGGGCACAGTGGACTGGCCCGCCGATGCGGCGTCCTGGCTCAAGTCGGCCCGGCGGCTGGTCAGCACCCATCCCGACGCGTGGGTGATCATCGACAACCCTGCCGGGTGCGCGCAACTCGCCATTCGCCTGGCCGAACAGGAGAACTGGACCGCGACGCGAACCTTCGGCACCGCCTCCCTGAGCAGCCCCGACGCGGCCGCGCTCACCGGCGCCGGGGTCCTGAGCGGAATGAGAGGCGCCACCGAAACAGGCGGAACCTGGTGCGTCGGGCATGGCGTCCTGTTCCGCGACCAGGCAGGCGCGGTGATCCCATGACGCTGTTCCCGACGCCCCGCCGCGACCGTCACGGTCGCGGCCCGGGAGCGGTCCATTTGCCCGGCCGACTCGACGACACCCGACAGCGCGTGCTGGTCCAGTCCTTCCACGAGTGGGCCGGCGGCCCCGTCCCGATCCGCGCTGCGTCGCTGCCCCGCGGTCACCGGATGTCGGTCAAGACGGTCTGCCTCGGCTGACACTGGCAGCCCTGCAAGTACACGAGGACCGCACGCGACGTGAATGGCCAACGTGTACTGCCGCTGCCCGAATGGCTGATCTGCCTGGGGCGATCGGTACTCGCCGACGCCTACGATCCGACCGCTGGCACCCCGACGTCGCTCTAGTCAACTTCTACGACGACAGCGCGTGGCTCAGCATGCACCAGGACAAGGACGAGGTCGTCGACGAACCCGTCGTATCGCTCAGTGTGGGCGACACGTGCTTGTTCCGGTCGGGAACACCGAGAACCGGAGCAAGCCCTACACCGACATTGGCCTCGCCTCCGGCGACGCGTTCGTGTTCGGCCGCGAGTCGCGCTTCGCCTACCACGGCGTGCCGAAGATCCACCTTGGAACAGGTAACCCCGCTGCCGGCCTGCGGAGCGGGCGCGTCAACATCACCATGCGAGTCACCGGACCGCATTGACTGGACCCCCACCCCAACACCCTTACGAAAGGATCTCAGACAGGAGATCAACCCGTCGCCTCCACGGTCACCTGCCACGTGAGTGAGCCAAGAGGGCCGGCCGGCGACCTCACATTCCAACGACAGCCAGCGTCTTCCCAGTGATGCTCGACGATCGCCGAGCACGTAGAGAGAAGGTGGTTGGAGATGTCTGGATCGTTCGGCGCTGGTCGGGTCCATACAAGAGCTGCTAACACAATGGCGTTCGATCAGGGAGCGACGTCCAGGTGCGCCGGCTGCAAGGCGGAGGAGGCCCCGGTACCGCTGTTGTACCGGGGCCGACGACAACGCCGCAGATGGCGTGCCTGGACGACGCGAGCCGAACAGTTATTGTGTTAGCAGCTCTAAGGTCGAGAGCCCGTTGGGTGAGTTGACGTTGGTCCGCGAGGGCGAAAAGCTCGCCGGTCTCTACTTCGAGCATCACTGGTACCGGCCGCCACCCTCCAGCTTCGGACCGCGCGTCGATGACGGTTTCGACGCGGTCATCAATCAACTGGCCGAGTACTTCGCGGGTCAGCGGCAGAGCTTCAAGCTGTCGATGCTGCTGGCCGGCACCTGCGAGCAGGTCGCGGTATGGCGTGTGTTGTCCCGTATTCCGTACGGTCACACGACCACCTACGGTGCGCTGGCTCGCGAACTCGGCCTGCCGATCACCGCGCGGGATGTCGGAAAGCTGATCGGGCGCAATCCGCTGTGCATCCTCCTCCCGTGCCACCGCGTAGTCGCGGCCGACGGCGACCTGACCGGCTATGCCTGCGGCCTGGCCCGCAAGCGGGCACTGCTTGAACTCGAGGGAGCTCACGGGCGGCCGTGGCAGCAGCTGACGCTCCCGCTCGACGAGGTCGCGAACACGCATGAGATGCCGCGGCTCCGGCTCCGCGGACGACTCGTCGGGGCGATCCGATGATCGGCGACCGATGAAGACAGAAATCGAGGGCCACACGTTGGTCGCCCATCGTGGCAAACCGGCCGAGCTGCACCGGGCCGCACAGATCGCCGACCATCTCATGCCCGTCGTCGCCGGTCCCGGGAGGCGAGGACATCGCCGCCCGATCCCTCGTCTGGCGGACCGACCAGCCGCGGCACGGCGGACTCGGACGGAACCGAGACACGCAGCGCGGACGCACAAACGAACACCGTGTACCGAAGGCGATCAACTCATGGAGCGCACCCTGTATCTGATGATGCGTGGCCGCAAGGGCTTTGCCCAATTGCACCGCGACGGCGTGCTTGGCCACCGCGCCGCCTACGACGCCCGCGTCGGCTGAGGCACGTCCGCGCCTGGCACGGGCGGGCCCGGCATCAGGTTGTGGAGGTGATGTCGAGGCTAGCCAGCTGAGCGTCGGTGAACTCGATCGAGCCTGCTGCCGCGTTGGTGTCGAGGTGTCTGACATCAGCCGTGCCTGGGATGAGGAAGATGTTCGGGGAGCGGTGGAGCAGCCATGCGAGGCCGATCTGAGCAGGGGTCCGGCCGAGAGCGGTTGCGATGTCCTGGACCGCGGGCACATCCGTGACCTTTGGCAGGTGCGGCGCCGCGCTACCGAGAGGGAAGAAGGGCACCCAGGCGATGCCCTCCGCCTCGCAGAGCGCCAGAACATCGTCGTCACTTCGGGCGAGGAGGCTGTAGGCGTTCTGGACACAGGCCAGACCACTGGGGAGCGCTTGTTCGACTTCGTCGAGAGTGACGTTGCTCAGCCCGACCCCACCGATCTTGCCCTCGTCGCGCAGTGTCATCAGTTCAGCGAGTTGATCATCGAGGTCGACACGTTGATCTGCCTCCGCGCGCAATCCGGGCCGGTCATCGGGGCGGCGAAGGTTCACGATGTGGATCCGCGTCACCCCCAAGGTCTGGAGGTTGTCCTCGACGCTGGCACGCAATTGCTCGGGCCGCTGGGCCAGGCGGATGTGCATCGGACCAGCCGGATTCGCGTCCGCACCGACCTTGCTCGAGATGAGGACATCGTCATCGGCCCGTAGCGCTCGGCCGAGGAGCTCGTTGACGAGACCGTTGCCGTAGAACTGGGCCGTGTCGAAGTGGTCGATACCGATGTCGACGGCATGGCGAATGAGGGCATGGGCTTGCGCCGGTTCGTCTTTCAGGCGAGGCAGCTGCATCGCACCGTAACCGATGCGGGACACCGTCCTGCCCGCCAGGATCGCCGGCCCTCCAGGTTGGGGTCGAAGGGACGGTGGCTTGCCGTCGAGCGATCCGGGTTGGCGCACAGTGTGTACTTCCTTGTGAGATGATAGGTGAAGTGGAGGTTCCTCCACTTCGCGAACATACCACTAAGTGGAGGTTCCTTCACTTGTCTTCGTCGCACAGGGTGGCCGTTGGCGGCGTCGAGGCCGACCGACCGCTGCGCGCGGATGCGGTGCGCAACCGACTCAAGATCGTCGAGGCTGCCCGGGTGGCGTTCACCGCGGCCGATGACCAGGTGCCCCTCGAGGACATCGCGCGCGACGCCGGCGTCGGTATCGCAACCCTGTACCGCAACTTCCCCACCCGGGAATCGTTGGTCGAGGCCGTCTACGCCGCAGAACTGGGGAAAGTCACCTCCAGCGCGGAGACGCTGCTCGACCGATTTCCGCCCGACGTGGCCCTTCGGATGTGGCTGGACGGGTACGCGGACTTCGTCCGAACGAAGCTCGGCATGCTTGAGACTCTCCGCGCCTCACGAGCATCCGGTCGATCGACCACACCTGGAGCGCGGGAACGCGTGACCGCCGAGATTTCCCGGATCCTGGCCGTCGGCGTTCGTGACGGCGTCTTCAGGGCGACCGTCGAGCCGGAGGACGTCACCAGGCTGCTGCTGGGCGTCTTCCTGTCGATGACCAAGAACGACACTGCAGGGCAGATGGAACGACTCTTCGATCTGATTCTCGACGTCCTGAAATCACGTTCCTAAGTAGAACGCACGTGTCGCTGCGTGGCGTTTGCGGCGACCACGCGTACGCGGACAACCCTTGCGCGGGTGAGTTCTCTGGCCGCGTGGGAGGTTCACGGGACGTTCATTGCCCTACGTGGCTCCGATTACAGGGCGCAGCTTGGACGGCGGCATCAAGATCGCGCGGGTGATATGTCGTTGGAGGCAGTGAGGTTCTCGCTCGTGCGCCCGGGTCGTTCGGGCCGAGGCCGAGTACGTAGACTCCCCACGCGACGGCACGACCCACAGGAGCGGGCTTGACCACGATCGACATGTCCGCTGCTGCGACCACCCCACTTCCGGTCATCACCGGCCGACGCTCGCACCCATGGGTGTGGCTGGCGTGGACCGTCGTCGGTGCGACTTGGTTGGTCACAGTCGTGGTGACGGGTTCGCCGGTGCGGGACGTACTCGCTTGGCTCGCGATGATCGCACTCGGGGTGCTGCTGCCTGGTGTCGCTCTGGTCCGTGCTGTCCGGCCGGCGGTCGCGCCGCTTGTGGAGGATCTGGCCTGGGGCACCGCGGCGGGCAGTGTGGTCGCGCTGGCCGGCTGGTTCGTCGATGTGGTTCTCCCGTGGTCACCGCCGCCGTGGCTGTGGGGACCTCTGGTGGCCGCGATCACCTTGATCGCACCTCGGACCCGGGCCCGGATCATGGCTCGACCGGCCCCCGGCTGGGGCCTGCGACCGCAGTTGGCGCTGGCGGGCTGCATGGGAATCGCGGTCGCGTGGATGACGACGGACTACCTGCGGTTCAACCCGGCGGATCCGGGCTCGGCCGGACATGTCTACTACCCGGACACGATCTTCCAGCTGGCTGTCGTCGGTGAGCTGAAACATTCGCTGGTGTCGCGGTACCCGCTCGTGCACGGGCAGCCCTTCGCCTATCACTGGTTCCTGCACGCTGTCCTGGCCCACCTGCTTACCGGCAGCGGTGTGGACCCGTTCGACGCGGTCGTGCGGCTGACCGCCGTCACCCTGGTGCCGGCCGTGATCCTGCTGCTGGCCGTGGTGGCACGCCGGATAGCCGGGCGCGTGTGGGCCGGCCCGCTGGCGGCCGCCTTGTTCGCGGTCACCGGCACCACCGTCGCCACGGTGTGGACCACGGACGGGCAGACCCAGCCGATCGTGGGAACGTACTGGGCGTCCAGCCTGACCACGACGTTCGGGTGGCTGGCGACTCTGGCAGTGGCGGGCTGTGTGATCGCGATCATCCGCGACGGCCCTGCCGACGGCGCGGTCCCCCGCGCGTTGCTGATTCCCCTGACGATTCTTGCGGCCGGGGCGAAATCGGCGGACCTGGCGGTGCTCGTCGTCGGCTGCGGCGCCGCGCTGATTGTCACTCTGGTGAACCGGCACCGGGTAATTCCCGCGCTGGCCGGGACGGTGCTCATCGGTGTCGGCCTGCTGGTGGCGAAGAACACGCTGTACGGCGGCACGGCCTACGGCCTGCACTTCGTGCCATTGGCCGGCCTGGCCAATCGCGCCGCCTCGATGTTTCCCCACCTGGTCACGCGGCCCTCGACGGGCTTGTACATGACGACGCCACAGGTACCCAAACTGGTATTGGCCGCCGTGTTCCTGCTCTGGCTGCTGCCGCTACTGCCACGCCTGGTCGGCCTGATCCCGTTGATGCGCCACCGGGCAAGCGATCCGATTCTGTGGTTCATCCTCGGCACGACACTGGCCGGTTTCGGTGCCACGCTGGCCTACCGGCAGCCTGGCAGCAGCGAGATCCTCTTCGTGTCCGCCGCCTACCCGATCGCATTGGCAGGTTCGGCGTGGGGTCTGGTGCTCGTGCCTGCGACGCGTGTCCGCCGCGTGGCGACCGGTATCGGGGTGGCAGCCGGTTTCGTGTTCACCGTGGCGATCGCGGCGGTCTCCGGCACCGCGGCAGGTCGGACCTCGTGGGTCGTGCCGAACGGCCACGCGCCGGGCGTCGATCAGGTCGGACGAGTCCGGCAGATTCTGGGGTGGGCCGCGCCGGTGGTGCTGCTGATCGCGGCGTTGGCGGTATTCGGGGTGCTGGCGTGGGTCATCGGGCGACGGAGCGGGCACCGGATCGCCGCAGCCGCACTGGCATCGGCGGTCCTGGGTACCGGTCTGTTGAGCACCGGCCTGTATCTGACCAAGGCTGTGGCGCCCAGCTACAACGAGGCTCAGGTGAGTTCGGCGTCGGGCACGGCCGCGACCACGCGTGACGAACTCACTGCGGGCCGCTGGCTTGCCGCCCACAGTGCCCCGGACGATGTGCTCGCCGTGAATCGCACCTGCATCCAACCCGCCAGTGCGACGCCGCCGTGTACAGCGAAGGACTTCACGATCTCCGCGATCTCCGGCCGCGACACCGATGTCGGCGGTTGGGCGTACGCGCCGCGCAATCTGGACAGCGCGTGGAGCACCAGTCTCTGGTATGCCAATCAGCCTTTCTGGGACCCGCAACGGCTCGACCAGGAAATCTCGGCGTTCACCCATCCGACGCCGGCGCTGCTGAACGACCTGTACCGGCAGGGCGTCCGCTGGCTGGTCGCCGACCGAGGCGGCCACGCAGCGGATACCGACGCACTGGATGCTCTCGCGACCCGCAGGCTCGGCCTGCCCGACGTGACCATCTGGCAGCTGAAAGCCACAGCGGGCGGATAGTCGGCATGCCTGGGTCACCAACACAGGCCGACAACCGACCAGCGTTCTGATCATCTCCCTGGGACCGGCGAATCGCAGCCCTCCCGTCCGCACGGCAGCGCGGACGGGAGGGCTGGGACCACTTGGACGGTCGGCCGTGGCGTAGCGATTCCGGCGACGACTTCGATCACCAGCCGTTGGCGACCGTGCCGGGGTTGGGTTTGAAGCCCCCGTCGCCGTTGCCGTGCTCGACAGTGAATTCATACCCCCACCTTGAGGCTCACGTCCTCAAGAGACTCCATTGGTCAAGCGCGTTTCCCTGCTCAACATCGTTTTTGGCGCCGCAGAAGCGTCGCGGCAGGACACGCACCGCCGGGACGCAGCAGGCAAGGCGAGCACCGGCGCTGGTTGGAGCAATCCCTGTCAGCTTCTCAGCAAGCTGTCGGACACAGCCCGCAACACCGTCTGACTGAACTCGCTGTCCGCGTCCGGCAGCACGACCGTGACCAGCGACAGACCCCCGCCCACCAATTGCGCGTCATACGGCTCGAACCCGTCAGAATGATCGTTCTCGAACGGATCCCGCAATACCCGGATCGGCAGCGAGTCGTTCGGCGCCCGCCGATACAAAATGTAAAACGGTCCCTCGCCGTCGGCGCCCAGCCGGTATCCGTGCGCGTCCCAGTCCTCGTTCATCGCTGGATCGCGCGCTACAAGAATCTCGCCGCGGTGCGAGGGAAGGTCCGGCCGTCCGTCAGACCAACGGAAGAATTCCGAATCTCGGACCCCGTCGATCGCCGTCCGCATGTCCGGCCACCGCCTGCCCCAGGCGTCCAGAAACGATCGCAACCCACTCGCCGGGTCCCCCGCAGAGATGATCACCTGATCCACACCACTGATCACTGCGGACTCCAAGTATCTGTGCGCCCAGCATACTGTCGACCTGTCCGACCACAACGCCGTGGCCATCGCCGAAGTCGCCCTCGACGATCTGCTGAAGAAATCGGACACCGATGGCAACGCGGCCGACCCCGGTGTCGTCTAGGCAGGTGTGGTCAACCGAAACGGCGGCAAGCACCTGGATGCGGCCTTCGAGCAGTTCGTGGTCAACCGGTCGGCAACGCTGCTCCGTACGGCGTTCATGCTGATCGGTGACCAGGCCGAAGCAGAGGACCTGTTGCAGACCGCGCTGCTGCGGACAGCGCTGAAATGGCGTGGCGTGCAGGGTGAACCTGACGCCTACGCGCGGCAGGTGCTGGTGAATCTGGCCAGAGACCGTTGGCGACGCCTGAAACGCCGTCCGGCGGAGCAATTGATGGACGACTTGCCCCCCGCGCTAGCGCTCCATCAAGACCACGCGGACACCGTCGTCGACAATCAGTTGTTGGCCGCCGGCCTTGCCACGCTGTCCCAGCGGCAGCGGGAGGTATTGGCACTGCGCTACTTCGAGGACCTCTCGGTCGCGGATACCGCGGCGATCATGCACACCTCGGAGGGCACGGTGAAGTCCTACACCAGCAGGGCGCTGCAACAACTCCGCCGATTCCTCGGTGACCGCGCTCCCGACGAGAACACGGAGGCATCCCATGTCCACTGAGCCCACTCCCGGCGAGGAACCCTTCGCCGATCTGGTCGTCGGACTGCGCGCGAGCGTGCCCGAGCTGAGCCCGCCGCCGTCCCTGCTGCCCGACCTGCGCCGCCGCTATGCCCGCCGGGTCGTACTGCGCCGCGCCGGCTACGCGGCCATTCCAGTCACACTGGTCGTCGCGGTCGGCGTCGTCGTCACGGCGATGCCGCCCGGCTCGTCCCTCCCGCAGGCACGGCCGACGGTCTCGTCACCGCTTGTGGTGCACGACGCGGCGTACGTGACCGCGCAGATCAGCAAGGCGCTGACCGGCGCGAGCCAGGACATCCTGGTGGAGACCACGACCGCCCAGGCTCCGGCGCTCGGCGAGCCCATCGCCGACAACCAGCACGGCACGAGCAAGACGTGGGTGTCGATGCGTACCGGCCAGATTCGCACTGTCGAGGACATCGACGGCCGGCCCGACTTCGAGTCGGGCCTGTCCGCGCCCGGCGAGTTCACCGTCATCGACTACCCACGGCATCGTTATCTGACGTGGCCGGCCGAACAACAACATCCCGAGCTGCCGCACGGCACATTCACCGCGGACGAGATCCGGCAGGCCATGGCGGCCGGGAAACTGTCGATCACCGCGCGGAACCAGCAGATCGACGGCCAGTCCACGATCGAGCTCACCGGCGACCTGGTGCCCAAGGACGAGCAAGGCACGAAGAACGCCACGGCGCAGTCGCAACGGTTCTGGGTGAACTCCACGACCTACCTGCCGGTCCGCTCGCAAATCCGGGACGACACCGGCAAGTGGAGGAATGAGGTCGACTACACCTGGCTGCCGCCGACCTCGGACGACGACGCATTGCTGACGGTCAAGATTCCGGTCGGCCTGACCAGGGCCAACTGAAGGCGGTTCGGGGTCCGGCTTTCTTGGGGGAAGCCGGACCCCGGGCTCGTTTCCAGTTGGCGGCGTGGCTGTGCTGAATATCATGTCCCGTAGCTCTTGAGCTGCTGCGCGGCGACAACGGCCCGGAACTGACGTCAATTCTTTGCGCGGTAAGTCGAACCTGCTCCGGCGCCGCTGTTGAGCCGGAAGACGTGCGATTCCGATCGTCTGGGGCAGGCTTGCCCACCGGCATGGCTAACCGCTATACATTGGCTAACCGTTAGGGGGTGGCCGATGCAGGATGTCGTGCTCGCGATGCTCGCCAAAGAGCCGTCGCACGGCTACCACCTGCGCGTACGCCTGCGAGCGGCCTTGGGTGCGCTCGGCGACTCGATGAACGCGGGCCAGATCTACGTCACGCTGGCCCGGCTGGAGAAGGCGGGCCTGGTGTCCTGCCAGCGCGCGGAGGGGCTGCCGGACCGGCCGGATCGGAAGATCTACGCGCTCACGCCCGCCGGGCAGGAGCGGGTGGCGGCCTGGCTGACCGAGGTCGGGTGGGCCAAACCGGACCTGGCCGAGTTCCACCTGAAGCTGGCGGCTTCCGCAGCGGCCGGGATCGCCGACCCGGTGCAGTTGGTGGACGCACAGCGACGCGAACTGTTGCGCCGCCTGCGCGACGCGCAGCGGGCCGCGCTGGCCGAGCCGGACGGCTCGTTGCCCGGCTTGCTGCTGGAGGGGCTCGTGCTGCGACTGCAGGCCGATCTGCGCTGGCTGCAAGCGTGTGAGCTCACCTGGGTGCGGGCCGGCGACGAATCCGAGGACGCATGAGCGACGACGGTGTGCTGCAGGCGTGTCGTCTGTCCAAGGCGCACGGCGCCGGGCGAGCGCTGGTCCGCGCTGTCGACGAGGTCGACCTCGACGTGGCCGCGGGGGAGATGCTCGCCGTGATGGGGCCGAGCGGCTGCGGGAAGTCCACTTTGCTGCACTTGCTGGGTGGTCTGGAGCGGCCCACCGGCGGCGAGCTGTGGGTGGCGGGCGAGCGCGTCGACACGATGAGCGAGCGCGCGCTGGCCCGGATGCGGCGCCGGACGGTCGGGTTCGTATTCCAGGCATTCCATCTGATGGACGAGCTGACGGCGGCGGAGAACGTGGAACTGCCTGCGCTGCTGGCCGGCCGTTCGCCGGGAACGGCCAAACGGCGTGCCGCGCAGCTGCTGGAACGAGTCGGACTCGCTCCCCGGGCGCGTTACCTGCCCTCGGAGTTGTCGGGCGGCCAGCGGCAGCGGGTCGCCATCGCCCGTGCCCTGGTCAACGAACCGGTGGTTTTGCTGGCCGACGAACCGACCGGGAACCTGGACACCGCGGCGACGTTGGGCGTGCTGCGGTTGTTCGAGGAGCTGCGTGCGGCGGGCCAGACGCTGGTGATCGTCACCCACGACGAGCGGGTCGCGGCCACCACCGACCGGTTGATCTCCATGCGCGACGGCATGTTCGTCGACGACACCAGACTCTCCGACGGTCCGACGGTCGAGTTGGGCCGCCTGATCGGGCTGGAAGGCTGACGGCGTGGGCTGGTTCGTGCTGATCCGCCGCCTGGTCGTCGCGGACCTGCGCAGGCACCCCCGTCAAGCCGTGATCTTCCTGCTCGCCCTCGTCGCGGCCAGCACGACGGTGGCGGTGGGCCTGACCGTCGACGGCGTCACCGGCTCGCTCTATGGGCTGACCAGGGCGGCGACGGCGGGACCGGACGTGGTCGCCTTCGCACCGGACCTGAGTCCCGACGATGCCAGGGCGCTGGCGGCACTGGACCACGGGCCCGGCGTCGTCGGCCACTCCGGTCCCTACCCGGCGGTGACCACGATGCTGACCGCACACGGCCGCACGGTCCGCGCGACGGCGGAGGGTGCGGCGACGACGCCGGGCCCCGTCGACCGTCCACTGGTGACCTCGGGTCACTGGGTGCGTACCGGCGGTGTCGTGGTGGAACGCGGCTTCGCCGAGGCGATCGGCGTGCACGTCGGTGACCGGGTCACGATCGCGGGACGCGCCATCCCCGTGGTCGGCATCGCCGTGACCGCCGCCGACGGTGCCTACCCCTGGGCCGAGGTGGGCCCCGGCCCCAACGACTCCAGCGGCCGGATCTGGCTGACGACCCAGGAGGTCCAGGCGCTCGGCACTGCCGACGGCTATGTCCTGGACCTCACGCTGGCCGATCCCGCCGCCACCGATGCGTTCGTGCACCACTACCACGCGACGACGCTCTACTTCCAGACCTGGCAGTTGAACGGCCGCCAGGACGCGGTGCTGCTGCGGGACAGCTCGAACGCCCTGAACGTCGGGAGCTGGCTGCTCGGCTTTCTCGCCATCAGTGGCGTCGCGGGCCTGGTCGCGACGCGAAGCTCGCAGCAGACCCGCAGGGCGGGCCTGCTGAAGGCGGCAGGCGCTGCGCCCGGCATGATCGCCGCTGTCCTGCTGGCGGAGTATCTCGCACTGGGACTGCTCGCCGCCGTGGCGGGCCTGGCTGTCGCGTGGGCGATCTGCCCGTACCTGGACAATCCGAGCGCCAGCCTGCTCACCGCCCACACGCTGCCGATCAGCGCCGCTGCATGGGTCATCGTGCTGGTGCTCGCCGTGGCAGTCCTGACCGCCCTCGGCCCGGCCGTCCGGGCGCTGCGCACCGACACCGTGCACGCCCTCGGCGGTACCGTGCGCCGTGCGCCGTTCCGGGTGCCGCTGGCCTCGGCGTTGCCGACCTCCCTGCTGTTCGGTCTGCTGCTGATCGGCCGCCGCCCCGGCCGCGCTGTCGTGCAGCTGGCCAGCATCGCGGCCACGCTCACCATCGTGACCGCCCTGCTGGTCTACGAGGACGAACCCGTCAGGCTCTTCGACCTCGGGGCGACCAGCCTCCCCAACCTGGGGGCCGACGAGGGGCACCATGTCGCGTTCGCCGTCGCGGGCCTGGGGGTCGCGCTGGCAGTGCTGAACATCCTGATCGCGTCCTGGAGCGCCGCACTGGACGCGCAACGCGCATCGGCCATCGCCCGCACGCTCGGCGCGACCCCGGGCCAGGTCGCCGCCGGACTGTCCGTCACCCAACTGCTGCCCGCCGTACCCGGCGCGATCCTCGGCGTCGGCCTGGGTGTCAGCGTGATCGAACTGCTCGCCGCCCCCAACGCACAGATCGATCTGGCGCTGCCTCGGCTGCTCGCCATCGCGCTCGGCACCCTGGTCACGGTCGCGGTGCTCACCGCGGTGCCCGCCCGTGCCGCGGCACGGCGGAGTCTCGCCGGCGCCCTCAGCGCGGAGGCAACGTGACCGGCCGGATGGGAACGGTGGCCTGCGCTCGGACCTGACCAGAGGACACGCACTCTCACCCGCAAACGGTCTAACGGGTAGGTTCCAGTCGTTATTCGTCGGCGCGGAGAGGAACCACCGGGCGGGCAGGGCCGTCTGAAGCGGAGAGGTGGCAGGGGCCTGCCATACGGCGTGACCAGCGAGGTCAGGAAGCCGGGTTCCGTCGTCGGCCTGGGCGGTAGCGGCCAGAGCGGCTCGGACGGCTCCGGCGACTCGGGCGGTTGTGAACCTACACAGGACGGGATGGTCGGCGTGACACACGGAGCGACGGCGTGACCGGTTCCGGATTCAAGATCCAGCCCGATGACCTGCACGGGTCCGGCTCCACCCTGGAGAACTTCGGCAACCAGGTCGCGCAGGGCGGCGCCAAGCTGCAGACCATCGGCCAGGACCTGATCTCCCATGCCGGCAGCGACAAGTCCGGCGTCGGCAAGGTGATCGCTGACGCGCTGGGCAAGGGCACCGAGGTGGCCGGCAAGGTGTTCAGCGAGGGCGGCAGGGTCGCCGGCGCGGCCGGCAAACGGCTGCACTCGAACGCCAGCGCGCACACCGCCAACGAGGAGGCGCAGACCAGCGCGTTCCGTGGCCTGCACGACAAGCCCGCCGATTCACATGCGAAGCCCAAGTCCGTGTCCGGTGGCGATTCCGGTACGTCCGGCGGCGGCGGCGGGAAGTCCGGCGGTTCTCGCCAAGGGCTCGTCCGGCGATTCGGAAAGCGGCTCCGGTTCGCACCAGGGCGGTTTCAACGACGACGGTGACCAGCCGAAGAAGATCGGCGACGAGAACTCGGACCCGCACCAGAACGACAAGCCCACCAAGGACGCGCCGACCGAGGGCGACCCGGTGGACATCGCCACCGGCCGGATGCTGTTGCAACAGACCGATGTCGATCTCCCCGCGTCGCTGGCACTCGTGGTGTCACGCACCCACCTCTCCCACTACCGGCTCGGCCGGTCCTTCGGTGCCGGCTGGGCGTCCACACTGGACCAACGGGTCGAGGTCGATGCGGACGCCGTGCACTTCGCCGCCGAGGACGGCATGCTGCTGTCCTACCCGGCGCCGGTGACCGACGACGGCGTGCTGCCGCTGACCGGGCCGCGCCTGCCGCTGTACCCGGACGGGAACGGCGGGTACGCCGTCGTCAACCACGAGTTGGACCAGGTGTGGCACTTCGGTCCGAACGGCACGGCCGAGCTGCCGATCAGTGCGATCCTCGACGGCAACGGCGACCGGGTGGACATCGACCGGGACGCGGCGGGCACACCGACGGCCATCAGGCACTCCTCGGGCTACCGGATCACCGTGCACAGTGCGGACCGGCTGGTCCGCTCGCTGTCGCTGGACGACGGCGAGGACGGGGTCGTCCTCGCCCGCTACCGATACGACGAGCGCCGCCGGCTGGTCGAGGTGGTCAACTCCACCGGTCAGCCGCTGCGTTTCGAGTACGACGAAGCCGACCGCATCGTGCGCTGGGACGACCGCAACGGCATGTGGTACCGCTACGAGTTCGACGCCAGCGGGCGCTGCGTACGCAGCGAGGGCAAGGACGGCTATCTCAACTGCGAGTTCGACTACGACACGGACAACCGCCGGACGCGGGTGACCAACTCGCTCGGCGGGGTCGTCGAATACCAGCTGGACGAGCAGTCGCGGGTGATCGCGCGGACCGACCCGCTGGGCAACACCACCCGCTCCACCTGGGACGAGAACGGCAGGCTGGCGGCCACCACCGATCCGCTGGGCCGGGTGACCGGGTTCCGCTACAACGAATACGGCGACCTGGTCACGACCACCAACCCGGACGGCACCCAGGTACTGGTCGAGTACAACCGCAACCGGCGACCGGTCACCGTGGTCAACGAGGACGGCGCGGTGTGGCGGCGCGAGTTCGACCAGGCGGACCGGATGCTCGCGGAGGTCGACCCGACCGGTGCGCGCACGACCTACGCCTACAGTGACGCCGGCTATCTCACCTCTGTCACCGACGCGTTGGGCCACACCACGCGGATCGAGGTCAATCCGGCCGGCCTGCCGCTGGCGGTCACCGACCCGACGGGCAACACCACCCGCTACGCCTACGACCGGTTCGGCCGGATGACCAAGGTCACCGATCCGCTCGGTGGGGTCACCACCATGTTCTGGACGGTGGAAGGCAAGCCGTTGAGCCGGGTGCTGCCGGACGGGGCCGTCGAGCGGTGGAACTACGACGGTGAGGGCAACCTGCGGGAAACGGTCGACCCGCAGGGCAACGTCACGCGCACCGATGTCGGGCACTTCGACAAGCCGGTGACCGAGATCCGTCCGGACGGCAGCACGCTGACGCTGGGCTACGACACGGAACTGCGGCTGGCCTCGGTCACCAACGAGCAGGGCCTGGTCTGGCGCTACGAGTACGACGCCGCCGGCAATCTGGTGGCCGAGACCGACTTCAACGGCCGCACCCGTGGCTACCGCCACGACGCGGCCGGGCAGTTGGTCGAGCAGACCGACGGCACCGGGCAGACCACCCGCTTCTCCTACGACGCGCTGGGGCGGCTGGCGCGCCGCGAGTCCAGCGACGAGATCAGCACGTTCGGCTACGACCCGACCGGCCGCGTCCTGGTGGCTCGCAACGCCGACGCCGAGGTCGTGTACAGCTACGACCAGGCAGGCCGCCCGCTGACCGAGACGATCAACGGGCGAGTGGTCGCCTCAGCCTACGACCTGGTGGGCCGCCGCATCGGCCGCCGCACGCCGTCCGGCGCGCAGAGCGCGTGGGAGTACGACGCGAACAGCAGGCCGACGGCGCTGCACTCGGCGGGCCGGACCATCCGGTTCGGTTACGACGCGGCCGGCCGGGAGATCGAGCGGCACCTCGGCGCGAGCGTGCTGCTGGCGCAGGCCTGGGACGCCAACGACCGGCTGACCGCGCAGTCCGTGCTCGTCAGCGGCCGATCGGCGGCGCGCCGCGCCTACCGGTACCTGCCCGCCGGCTTTCTGTCCGAAGTGGACGACCAAATCAGCGGCCCGCGCCGCTACGAGCTCGACCCGGTCGGCAGGGTCACGGCCGTGCGCGGTGCGGGCTGGGCGGAGCACTACAGCTACGACCAGGCCGGCAACATGGTCGGCGCGGACTGGCCTGCCCCTGAACCGGACGACCTCGGCCAGCGCGAGTACACCGGCACGCTGATCCGCCGCGCCGGCACCGTGCGTTACGAGCACGACGCCGAGGGCCGGATCGTGCTGCGGCAGCGGAAAACCCTGTCCGCCCGTCCGCAGACCTGGCGCTACACCTGGAACTCGCAGCACCGGCTGGTCGCGGTGCGCACACCGGACGGGCAGCAGTGGCGATACCGCTACGACGCGTTCGGCAGGCGGATCGCCAAACAGCGGCTCGCTCCGGACAGGGTGGGCGTGCTGGAGCAGGTCGACTTCAGCTGGGACGGCATCGAACTGGTCGAGCAGGTGCACAACCAGACCCGGGCCGTGGTGTGGGACTGGGATCCGGGCAACTACCGTGCGGTCAGCCAGGTCGAGCGCACCGCGGTGCGGGACGCCCCGCAGCAGTGGGTGGACGAGCAGTTCTACGCCATCGTCACCGACCTGGTCGGCACGCCGACCGAACTGGTCGACGCCGAGGGCAACCTGTCCGTCCAGGCCCGGCAGACATTGTGGGGCGCACCGGCGGCCGGGGTGGACCACACGCCGTTGCGCTTCCCCGGGCAGTATCACGACCCGGAGACCGGCCTGCACTACAACCTGCAGCGGTACTACGACCCGGTGGCCGGCCGGTACGCCTCAATGGACCCCCTCGGGCTGACGCCCAGCCCGAATCCCCAGGCGTATGTGCCGAATCCGACCGCCTGGATCGACCCGAACGGCTTGTCGCCCGACTGTCCACAGAAGAAGACCACGGTGTACCGGGTCGAGGTGCCCCCGGTGTTCGGCCCGGACGGCAAGAAGGTTCGGGGCAAGGAAGGCAATATCCTGCTCGACATCGACAACTCGGGCAATGTCAAGATCCAGAACAAGATGACCTATCTGAACTTCGGTTCGGCCGCTCGGGCCAACGAGTATCTGCAGAAGCGCTTCGACCAGGGCGCCCCGCTCGCGAAGATCAAGTCGTTCGAGGTGCCCAGCAGCTACGTCGACGACATCAGGAACCAGGCCGTCAGCGAAGCGGACATCAAGAAGCTCGACCCCGGCAGGACCCGCCCGGTGATCGCGGACCCGACCAAGGCGGACGACCAGTTCGGTATTCGCCCGAACATGCTGCCCGACCTGCGCAACAACATCATCCCGGGCAGCGGCAAGATCTGGCCGGGGTTCGTGCCCGAGAACGAGTGAGGATCACATGACTGTCGATGAGCGGCGCCGGCTGCTGGACGGGCCGTCGCCGGACGAGGAGCCGGACGGGTCGCTCGTCGCGGTGGACGTGGTGTGCGACGACGCCGACCAGTTGCTGGCCCGGTGCCGCGAGGTGTTGACGGTCGTGCTCGACAACTCCGACGGCGAGTGGCCATCTGACGAGCGGTGGCGGGACCTGTTGCCGGCGTGGTTCGTGGCCGTGTCCGCGCCGGAGCAGACCCCGGCCGAGGTCGATGAGTACCGGGCACACTGGGAGGCGATGTCCCCCGAGGAACGGCGGGCCGAGGCGGCCCGGCAGAAGCCGTGGGCGGTCAGTGACTGGATCTTCTGGTTCTATCCCGAAGACCGCCACTGGTACTGGTGGGAGGTCGAGGTCACCAGTACCACCGGCCTGCGGGTGTGGATCGAGGTGGACACCTGGCCGGCCCCGGTCGCCTCCCTGGAGTGGTTGCTGCGCGCGGCCGGGGCGCGCGAGGTCGTCGTCGACCCGTGAGGCGATCTGTTTCGGCTGGCCGGGCTGGTCAGGTGCGATTCGCGATCGGTGTGGCACCGATGATCGTGGCGAGTTCGTCGGGGATCGGGTAGGGCGGTTCGGCGGGGAGTGCCGCGCGGGCTTTGGCCGGCTGCCTGCCGCGCACCAGTTCGGCGACCTGTGTGGCGATCTGTTTGGGCTGGCCGGGTCTGGTCAGGTGCGATCTGCGATCGGTGTGGCACCGATGATCGTGGCGAGTTCGTCGGGGATCGGGTAGGGCGGTTCGGCGGGGAGTGCCGCGCGGGCCTCGGCCAATTGCCCGCCGCGCACCAGCTCGGCGACCCGTGTGGTCAGCGGCGTGACGTCGGTGATGGAGACGATCCATTCGTCGACGTAGCGATCCACCGCCTCGCCCCGCAGCCCGATCTGGATGGCGCGGTGGTCGAGGGCCTCGTGGTGCAGGCCGCGTTCCGGGTCCCACTGGATGCGCACCGGCGACTCACGCACCCGTTGCGACCAGGCGTCGTGGTCCGGGTACAGATCGCGTTCGTAGTGGCTCAGGCAGGAGTGCGCCAGCGCCCAGGCGAACCCATCCCGGCTGATCCGCACCGCGAGCACCCGCTCCTGGCCGGGTTTGGTGGCCCAGCCGCAACGGTAGGCCATCCACAGGAACGACGGCTTGATCCACGTCATCCGGTCACGCTTGAACGGCGCCACGAACGTCCCCGCGCCCAGCGCGGCATCGGCGATGCCAGGTGAGTACGCCTGGTAGACGGTGATCGTGTGGTCGGTGTGATCGGCCCGGATCTGCCGAGCGGGAATGGCCGCTGTCATACCGAAGATGATCCCATTGCCGGTACCCGGCAGTCACGACCGCAGCCCCACGCTGTGATGTCGACGTTCGTCGGCGCGGGCGGCACTGCCCCGCCATCCGTGGGCGCACGACTGCCACTTGGCTCCAGATTCAAGAAATTATCGCGTATGTGGATCTGTGCGTACCGAACTGCTCACCGGCGAACAACTCGCGGTGCCGCGGCTGTGGCAGGTCGCTCGCGCTCAACGGCCGGAGACCTGAATACGGCGGGGGTCTGGAGAGCGCCGTGTCCACTCCGCCCACGCTTGGTAGCCGGCGGCGACGCTGAGTCACCAGTCTGGCTGCTCACGGTGACCTCGCACTGCAATCAAGGAGAGTCACGCGAACTCCGCTTGCGGTCCATGGAGGACGGACGGTTAATTCGTGTGGTTGGTGGGTTCCGTGTGGGTGGCATTCGTGGTCCTGGCCGGGTTTTCGCGAACTGCGCGTGCATATCGGCGCACACCGCCCATCGGGAGCTCATTCTTGTGTGTTCGGGACCTTGTTTTCCCTCGTCGATGAACACGGAGAGGAATGGCTACCCCATCGAGTGGACGTCATGTGCTGGCGGGTGACAGCACTTGTGCCGATTCTCCGCAGCTCGCAACCTGATTTGGCAATCCATTCACCGCTCACGACTTACGGGAGATTGTGACATGGCCAGCAGAACATCGGATTCTGTCAAGTCGAAGATCGAAGCGGAGTTCAACAAGCTGGATCACAACCACGACGGCTACCTCGACTGGTCGGACTACGAGGACGTTGTCGGTCGCTACAAGAAGACGGCACGCGCCGGCGAGGACGACCGTCGGATCAGGGCGCTTCGGGCGTTCTACCAAATGCACTGGCTGGAGCTGCTGCGCCACGCCGGTGTCGACGGGGATCGCCTGTCGAAGGACCAGTTCGTCACCGCGACCCGTCGGGCCTCGGCTGACACGAGCCGGCTCAACGTCACCGAGACCGGCGGTAACGTGATCTTCGACCTCATCGACGCCGATGGCGACGGCGAGATCAGCAGGGAAGAACTCACGCGCTACTTCACCGGCGTCTGGCAGATCAACGAATCCGACGCGATGTACGGCTTTGACGCGATGGACCGCGACGGGAACCAGTCGATTTCGAGGGACGAGTTCGTCAGCGGCATCAACGAGTTCCTCCAGTCGTAGCGCGGACTGCGGCAGCCGGACGAGTGCATTGATCGCGTCGGCACGTACGTCTTCCGTCACGAACGGTTGACGTACGTGCCGACGATCGCGCTTCCTGTCGGTCAGAGGTCAGAGGTCAGAGGTCAGAGGTCAGAGGTCAGAGGTCAGAGGTCAGAGGTCAGAGGTCAGAGGTCCGCGAACGCGGCACCGTCACCAGCGCACGAGCACCTTTGCCAGCCCGCCGACCATCAGGCCCTCCTGGATCGCCAACGCGGCCTGCGGCTCTGCCAGTTCGAGCGTGGGCAGCCGGCGCAGCAATACCTCCAGCACGCACTGCAGCTCGACGCGAGCGAGTGCCTGGCCGACGCAGGACTGCGGACCCATGCCGAACGTCAGGTGCGGGTTCGGGCGGCGGCACACGTCCATCCGGTCGGCGTCCGCGAACATGCGGTCGTCCCGGTTGGCGGCGCCGATGCTGCACACGACCATCGTGCCTCGGGTCAATGTGCGGTCGGCGACATCGATGTCGGCGGTGAGGTAGCGCGGGATCCCGAAGCCCGGGTTGGGATCGAAGCGCAGCACCTCGTCGACGGCGATGCTCACCAGGCCGGGATCGGCGCGCAACCGCGCCCACCGGTCCGGCTCGGCGAGCAGCAGCGCGACCATCTTGCCGATCATGCTGGCTGTTGTCTCGTACCCGGCCACCAGCAGGCCCTGGCTGGTGGCGATGAGCATCTCCTCGGACAACTGCCCGTCGAACTCGTCGGTGAACCGGATGAACTCGCTGATCAGGTCGTCGCCGGGCTCGACCCGTTTGGCGGCGATGTGCGCGGCGAAGTACTCGCCGAACTCCGCCTGTGCGACGTCGATTTCCTCCTGGGTGAACCGGTCCATGCTCAGCATGGTGTCCGACCAGTGTGCGAACCGGTCCCGGTCGGGTGCCCGCACCCCGAGTTGGTCGCAGATCACCCATGCGGGCAGCGGGAAACCCAGGGCCTGCAACAGGTCCACCGGTGCGCCGTACTCGACCATCTCCGTGACGAGCGACTCGGTCATCGCCTCGATCCGGGGCTGCATGGCCAGTACGCGTTTCGGAGCGAACGCCCTGCTGATGACCTGCCGCCAGCGCTGGTGCAGTTCGTCCTCCGTCAGCTTCTCGCCGAACACGCCGCCTTCCGCGTTCGCGGTGACCCGCGCGGCGCCGGCAGTGTCGGGGTGCCGGGTGAATCGGGGGTCGGCGAGCACCCGCCGGACGTCGTCGTACCGGGTCAGCAGCAGTGCCTGGTCCCCGCTGGGCAACCGCACCGGCGCCACGGGCTCGTTCGCCCGCAGCCGTGCCCATTCCGGCGGCGGGCTGAGCGCATCAGGCATAGGGAATGGGTAGGCGGGAACACCATCGCTCATCGGAGAACTCCTGACGTCGACCTCACCAGCTCCACCGTGATCGCGTTAGGACGATAATGTCTCGACCGTGCCCGCGCATGCCAGCCTCGTGGAGTCCGGTGTGGACGCCCTGGCCACGCGGTCAGCCCGTCTGTGCGAGGTAGTGGTCGAGCAGGCGGTGCAGAGCGCGCCGCAGTGACGGGCGGTCCAGCCGGCAGGCACTGCTCCGGACGTAGGCCCGGACCAGGACGTGCAGCTGGTAGTGCCCCGGGGCGGTCTGCCGCAGCAGGCGGGCGTCGACGAGGTCCTCGAGCAGCCGGTCGGCCGTCGGGACGCTCACCTCGGCGAGCGCTGCCGCGGCGGGCAGCGCGACGTCGTTGCCGAGGTGCAGACCCAGCAGATCGAGCATCCGGCGCTGATCCTCGCACAGCGCCGCCCGGGACGCCGCCAACGCGGCGAGAAGCGTCGGTGCTCCCCGGCCCAGCTCGCTGAGCAACCGGCGCTCGTCGGCGAGCCTGCGCAGCAGGTGCCCGATCGACCACGTGGGACGGTCGCGCAGCCGGTCGGCCGCGGCACGCACCGCGAGCGGCAGCCCGCCGCACAGCCCGACGACGGCGGCCACCTGCGTGTCCGGTTCGGCATGCCTGCCGCTCACCGCGGCGAAGAGGGCCGCGGCGTCGTGCCAGGGCGGCACGTCGAGCGACAGCGGGCACGCCTGGCCGAGCCGGGGCAGCCTGCGCCTGCTGGTGATCAGTACGCGGCTCGCGCCCGCTCCGGGCAGCAGCGGCTCGACCTGGTCGGCGCTGTGCGCGTCGTCGAGCACGACGACCACCCGCCTGTTCGCCACCGTCGAGCGCCACAGCGCGGTCCGCGCCTGGGTGTCCCCGGGGATCGCCGCCGCGGGCACGTCGAGCGAGCGCAACAGGTGGGTCAGCGCCTCCGCGGCGGGCAGCGGGGGCCTGCCCGGGGTCGAGCCGTGCAGGTCGAGGAACAGCAGGCCGTCCGGGTGGTCCGGCGCGAGCCGGTGTGCCGCGTGCACCACCAGCGCGGTCTTGCCGACCCCCACCATCCCGTCGACCACGACGGTCCGGTGCGCTGCGACGAGCACGGCCAGTTCGGCCGCGCGCCCGGCGAACGGCTCCGGGTCGGCGGGCAGTTGGGCAGGCGGCACGGCAGGCACAACGGCGGGCACCCGGTCGTCGGCCAGCAGCCGCGCGTGCAGCTCACGCAGCTCGAGACCGGGCTCGAGGCCGGTCGCGTCGACGAGCGCGGCGCGCGTCCGCCGGTAGAGCTCGAGCGCCTCGGCTCGCCTGCCACACCGGTGCAGGGCGAGCATGAGCAAGGCCCCCTTGTCCTCGGCGAGCGGATCGGCCGCGAGCAGCGCCCGCAGCTCGGGCACCAGCTCGGCGTCCTCGCCGAGCGCGAACCGCGCCCGCAGCAGCCGCTCGCGGACGTACTCCCGGCGTGCCTCCAGCCGGGGCACCTCGGTGTCCAGCAGTGGACCGGTGGCGACGTCGGCGAGTGCGGGCCCGCGCCACATCGCGAGCGCCCTGGCAAGGTGGGTGCTGGCGATCTCGGCGTCGGCGGCTCGTTCGCCCGCCGCCGCGTGCGCGGTGAAGTCGGCGAGGTCGAGCTCGCCCTGGCGCACGGTCACCGCGTAGCCGTCGGCACCGCTGCGCAGCCGGGACTCCGGCTCGCCGGGTACGTGCAGCGCGCGCCGCAGCCGGGTCAGGTAGGTGCGCAGGTTCGAGCCGGCCGAGTTCGGTGTGTCCGTCCACACCAGACGCAGCAGCGCCTGGACGCCCACCTCGGCGTTGGCGTGCAGCAGCAGCGCGCTGAGCACGGCGCGCTGGCGGGGGCCACCGAGCGACACCGGCCTGTCGGCCACCCGCATCTCGACCGGTCCGAGCACCCGGAACTTCACCACCGAGTACGTCACGTGATCGACTATATGCGCGGCGTGTGCGGCGCCATATGCCCCGCTGTGGTGAGACTGCTGGGGACACGACTACGGAGGAGCACCATGTCGCCCACCGAAGAGCCGTATCCGCAGGACGGGTACCGCGGGACGCCACCCCAGCCGGCCACCGGCACGGTCGAACTGGTCCCGATCACCGCCCTGCGGTCGGGCGAGTCGCCGCGGCTGGCGGGCGAGTGCCCGGACCACGTTCGTGCCCTCGTGGCGTCCGGGCTGCCGTTTTCGCCGATCGTGGTGCACCGGCAGACCATGCGGGTGATCGACGGCATGCACCGGCTGCGGGCCGCGGCCCTACTGGCCCGTCCCGAGGTCGAGGTGCGCTGGTTCGACGGCCACTCCGACGACGCGTTCGTGGTGGCCGTCGCGGCGAACACGGCTACCGGCCTGCCGCTGTCCACAGCGGACCGCAGGGCGGCAGCCGCCCGGATCCTCATGACCCACCGGACCCGCTCGGACCACTGGATCGGCAGCGTCACCGGGCTCGCCGCGACCACTGTCGGCGCGATCCGCCGGTGTTCGACCGTGCCGGATGGACAGTCGAACAGGAGAATCGGCCGGGACGGCAGGGTCCGGCCGGTCGACGGCAGCGGCGGCCGGTTGCTCGCCGCCGAGCTGATGCGCGCCGACCCCGGCCGGTCGCTGCGGGAGATCGCCCGCGCCGCGGGCATCGCCCCGTCGACGGCGCTCGACGTCCGCAACCGGCTGCGGTCCGGTGGCGACCCGCTGCCGCGGGGCCGCACGACGACCCGGCGGCCCGACACCGGCCGCGCGCCGGACGTCGACGTCGACCCGGTCGAGGTACTCGACGCACTGCGCAACGACCCGGTGCTGCGGTTCACCGAGAGTGGCCGCGCCCTGCTGCGCTGGCTGGGCCTGCACGCGGTGGACGATCGTGCCGCCACCGCCGTGATCGGCGACCTCCCGCCGCACTGCGCGGGCGCCGTCGCCGTCCTCGCCCGGCACAACGCGGACTGCTGGAACCGCTTCGGCGACCGGCTCGCCGAACTGGCGGGCGATCCGGTGCTGCCGAGGCAACGCACCCGCTCGGATGCCCGCGGTGATGTCGGCACAGTCGGAGACGCGAAGTGCGCGGGCGCGGCGACCCAGTCCTGATCACCGGCGGCTGTGGGTTCATCGGCACCCACCTCGCGGGCCACCTCGCGGCGCGCGGGCTGCCGGTCGTCGTCGCCGACCGGGCCGGCTGGACCGGCGCCGATTCCGGGGTGCGCGTGGTGCGCCTCGACGTCACCGACGCCAGGGGTTGCCGTGACCTGGTGCGGTCGGTGCGGCCTGCCGTCGTCTATCACCTCGCGGCGGCGGCCACGATCGATGCCGCGTTCGCCGACCCACAGGGCTCGTTGGAAACCAACATCTCCGGCACCCTCGCCATGCTGGAGGCCACGCGCGCGGTCGCGGGTGGGACCCGGTTCGTGCTCGCGTCGACCGACAAGGTCTACGGCGAGCTGCGGACCGACGCCTACACCGAGGACTCCCCGCTCGCCGCCCGCGGTGTCTACGACGTCGGCAAGCAGTCGGCCGACACGATCACCCGCCTCTACGGCACCGAGCTCGGCCTGCCGGTGGCGGTCCTGCGGCTGTGCAACGTCTTCGGTCCTGGTGATCCGCACACGGCGAGCCGGGTGGTGCCCCGGTCGCTGAGCCGGATCTTCGGTCCGGGCGGGCCGCTGCCGCCGCTGCTCTACTCGGGATCGCTCGGCCACGGCCGCGACTACGTGTTCGTCGACGACGTGGTGCGCGCGCTGGTCACCGTCGGGTTCGACCCTCGCGCCGGCGGTGGGGTGTTCAACATGGCCGGCACGGCGCACCGCACCACCCGCGCACTGGTCGAGGAGATCGTCGCGCGCAGCAGCGCGGCCTGCCAGCCGGCCGACCCGGACCGCGCCGCGGCGATCGCCGCCAACGGCTACGCGGTTGTCGCAGGCCCACCGGCCAGTGCGCTCGACCGGCAGCACTGCGACGCGAGCCTGCTGCGCACCCGGCTCGGCTTCCGGCCCGCCGTCCCGCTCGGTGCCGGTCTCGACCGCACGATCGCCGCGGTGATGGTCGCCGGCGGCCTCGCCGCACCGTCGAACGGCGGGTCCCGCGGTTACCGTCGGGCCGCCCACACCTGAACGGGAGGCACGCGTGGACCTGGTCGCAGTGCGCAGCCGAGCGGAGAAGGCGGCCGACAGGGGCCTGGTCCACCTGTGGGATCGGCAGCGGGAGAACGGGTCCTGGGTGGACCGGCTGTCCTCGTCGACCGTCGCCACCGCGCTCGGCGCGCTCTCGCTCAACCGCGCCGACCCGCAAGGACACCGGGACCGGATCGCGGCCGCCGTGCGGTGGCTGCGCACCAACCAGCGGGCCGACGGCGGTTGGAGCATGGCCGATGCGGAGCCGCCGAGCAGCCCCGGCATGACCGCGTTCGCCATCGCCGCCCTGCACGAGATCGACCCGGTCGCCTCCCGCACCGCGCTGGACCGCGGCTGGGCGTTCCTCGACGCCAACGACGCCGAGAACGTCATCCCCGGCCTGCGCGGTGCGGCGCCCAGGACCTGGCCGGCCGCGCTGCCCACGATCTGGGGCCTCGTGGGGCTGCGCGACCCGCGTGAGCAGCCCGACCAGCCGGTCGAGGCGGTGCTGCTGCCTGCCCGGCTGCGCAACAAGGTGTCGATCGCGCTGCCGGTGATCCTCGCGCTCGGCGTCATGCAGGCCCGCACCCTGCCGCGTAACCCGCTGCGTGGGGTGACCGGCCGCGTCGCCGTGCCGAAGGCGCTCGACTGGCTGCGCGAGGTGTCCGGCACCAACGGCGGCATCGAGGAGTGCCCGATGATCGCCGGGTTCGTGTGCCTGGGGCTGGGCGCCGCGGGCGTGGGGCGCGACCTGCGGCTGGCATCGCTGCGCTACCTGCTCGGCACCCAGCGGCCCGACGGGTCGTGGGCCATCGACCGCGACCTGGAGATCTCGGTGACCGCCTACGCGGTCATGGCGCTCGCCGAGTTCGGTGACGTCGCGGCCGAGCGGCAACTGCGGCGCACCCGCGACTGGCTGCTGGACTCCCAGTGGAACCGGCCGTTCGCCCCGCTCGGCCTGCCCTCGGGTGGCTGGGCATGGGCGAACCCGTCGGGCTGGCCGGAATCCGAGGACACCGCCGTCGTGCTCGGGGTCCTCGCCGATCTCGGCGTGCCGCGCGGCCACCCCGCCGTCGAACTCGGCATCCGGTGGCTGCTGCGCATGCAGAACAAGGACGGCTCGTGGTCGGAATGGGTGCGCAACAGCACGATCATGAACGACCGGCCGTGCGCCGGGGTCACCGCGCACGCCGTCCTCGCCCTACGGCGCTTCGGCGTGTCCTGCGCACCGGATTCCGCGATCGCACGAGGGCTGTCGTACCTGGACGGGCACCGGCAGGCCGACGGCTCGATCGCGTCGGTGTGGTTCCGGGACAGCACCCACGGCACCTCCCGGCTGCTCGAGGCGTTCACCGCCACCCGCAACGCCCCCGCGCCCGCCGCACGCGCCGCCCGCGACTGGCTGGTCGCCGAACAGGCCGACGATGGCGGCTGGCCGCGGCACCACGAGCTCCCACCGGAGGGCACGACCGTCGAGGAGACAGCGTGGGCGCTGTTCGCGCTGCTGCACGCCGGGCACGACCCGGCCGCCCCCGAGGTCCTGCGGGCGGTCGACTGGCTGGTCGAGCGGCAGGACGACCGGGGCACCTGGCGGCCCAGCAACGTCGGCCTGTACTTCGACGACCTCTGCTACACCGACGACCTCATCGCGCACACGTTCGCCCTGCGCGCGCTCGGGCGCTTCCTGCGGGTCACCGACCCGAACCGCGCCCGATGATCGCCACCGGACCGCTGCACCGGCGGAGGGCCGCGCGCGCGGACGGGCTGCCACCCGGCCCGCGCTGGCCCGCACTGGTGCAGACGCTGGTGTGGGTGCTGGCGCCGGTCGAGTTCGCCCGGTTCTGCCTGCGCCGCTACGGGCCTTTGTTCACCGCCCGGATCGTCGGCTACGGCCCTGTGGTGCACGTGTGCGCGCCGGACACCGTCCGCCGGGTGCTGCGGACCGAGGCGCACCGCTTCGACGCGGCCAAAGCCAACAACGCCATCGGCTTCGTCGTCGGCAGGCACTCGTTGCTGCTGTCCACGGGCGCGGCGCACGCCGCGCGCAGGCGGGACCTGATGGGACCGCTGCACGGTGCCAACGTGGCGCAGTACGTGGCGCTCATGGAGTCGATCGTGGCGCGCGAGGTGCGTGGCTGGCGGATCGGCTCGACCGTGCGGCTGCTCGACAGCTGCCAGCGGATCACCCTTGAGGTGATGATGCAGGCCGTCTTCGGCATCACCGACTCCGCCCGGCTGGCCCGGTTGCGGGTACTGGTGCCTCGGCTGCTCGCCATCAACCCGCTGCTGATCCTGGTGCCCGCCGCACGCAGGCACTTCGGTGGCCACGGCCCGTGGGCGCGGCTGCAGGCGCTGCTCTGCGAGGTCGACGGGATCATCCACGCCGAGCTGGCCGAGCGCAGGGCGGTGCCGCGCCCCGGCCCGGACGTCGTCTCGGTGCTGCTCGCGGGCGCGGAGCCGATGACCGACAGCGAACTGCGCGACCACCTGGTGACGCTGCTCGCGGTCGGGCAGGAGACCACCGCCACCCAGCTCGCCTGGTTCTTCGAACGGGTGCTGCGCTGCCCCGACGCGGTGCGCGCCGTCACGGCCGCCGCGCTCGGCGGTGACCCGCAGGTCCTCGACGCGGCCATCAACGAGGTGGTCCGGGTCCGGCCGACCACAATGGACCTCGGTCGCTACGCGGTCGAGCCGTGGGACGCCGACGGCTACCGGATCCCGGCGGGCACGCTGGTCGCCGTCTCCCTCGGGCTGCTGCACCGCTCGCCGAGCGCGTACCCCGACCCGGAGCGCTACGACCTCGACCGCTGCCCGGTGCCGGGGCCTGACTTCCTGCCGTTCGGTGCGGGCAGTCATCGCTGCCTCGGCGCGTCGCTCGCCATGGTCGAGATGCGCACGGTCGCCGCCGCCGTGCTGCGCTCGGCGCGCCTGGAACCGGACCGGCCCGCCGCCGAGTGGGTCCGGCCCAAGGGCCCGATGCTGCTGCCGCACCGCGGCGCCGCGGCCCGCGTCGTCGCCAACCACCTGCTCGACGGGGGTGGCTGAGCCGTGCTCACGTTCCCCTTCCCGCCTGCACGCGCGCTCGACATCGAGCCGGAGTACCTGCGCCTGCAGCGTGACGAGCCGATCTGCCGGGTCCGCTTCCCGTACGGCGAGCCCGCCTGGCTGGTCACCCGGCACGCCGATGCCCGGACCGTGCTCGCCGACCCGAGGTTCTCCCGCGCCGAGTCGCTGTGCCGGGACGTCCCCCGGGTCACCGAGGTCAACTTCGCGGGCGGCATCGTCGCCATGGACCCGCCGGAGCACACCCGCCTGCGTGCGACCTGCCGGCACGCGTTCACCGCGCGGGAGGTCGCCCGGCTGCGAGACCGCGCCGCGGCGCTCGCGCGCGAGCTGGTCGACGCCGCCGCCTGCCGGGAGAACTTCGACGCCGTCGCGGACCTCGCCGTCCCGTACACGCTGCGGATGATCTGCGAGCTGCTCGGCGTGCCCTACGCCGACAGCGACCGGTTCCGCGGCTGGGCGGAGGCAGGTCTGGCCACCACCGCCATCACCGAGGCCGAGCGAATCGCTGCCACCGGGTGCATGTGGGAGTACATCGCCGATCTGGTCGCCCGGCGCAGGCGGGAGCCCGCCGCCGACCTGATCTCGGCCATGCTCGCCGCGGGGGAGCGCGGAGTGCGCGACGAAGAGCTCGTGGTCATCGTGATGACCGCACTCGTCGCGGGTTACGAGACCACGTCGACGCAACTGCCCAACTTCCTCTACCTGCTGCTGTCCGAGCGGGACCGGTGGGAGGGACTCGCTACAAACCCCAAGCTCGTCGGCACCGCCGTCGAGGAGTTGCTGCGGTTCGCACCGCTGGAGGCCAACGGCGCGTCGCCGCGCTACGCCAAGGTCGACGTCGTGCTGAGCGGCACCCGGATCCCGGCGGGCGCGCCGGTGGTCGCGGCGACGGTCGCGGCCAACCGGGACCCCCGGGTGTTCGCCGAGCCGGCGCGGCTCGACCTGGCCCGCGACCCCAACCCGCACCTCGGGTTCGGCATCGGCGCGCACTTCTGTCTCGGCGCGCCGCTCGCCCGGCTGGAGCTGCGGGTCGCGCTCGACGTGCTCGTCGCGACCCTGCCCGAGCTGCGGCTGGGCGCCGAGAGGCCGCGGTGGAAGAGCGGATCGCTCGTGCGGGGTCCGGTGACCCTGCCGCTGGCCGCCGGGAGGCAGCAGTGACCTCGCGTGAACCCCCACCGGTCGAACGGTTCCGGCCTGCCGACCTCGACCGGGACTGGCGCGCCCTGCGGGCGGGCTGCCCGGTGTCGCGGACGACGACCGGGGACGGCGCGGGCGCCTGGCTCGTCACCCGCTACTCCGACGTTCGCGCGATCCTCGGCGACCCGGCGTTCAGCGTGTCACCCGTCGACATCGAACGCGGTCACGGCACGGCCGAGGCGAACGAGTCGATCTTCCAGGACCCGCCGGAGCACACCCGGCTGCGCGGTCTGGTCGCCGGGCCGTTCGCCGTCGGCCGGGTCGGCCGGTACACACCCGCGATCAGGGCCAAGGCCGACGAGCTCCTCGCCGCGATGACGGGCGCGACCGGGCCGGTGGACGTCATGTCCGCGTTCGCCAAGCCGCTGACCATGAACGTGATCGCGGACATCGTCGGCATACCCGAGCCGGACCGGGCGATGGCGCAGCGGCTGTCCGACCAGTTGCTCGTACCGCTGTCGGAGGCGCAGGGCGCTGTGGCGCTCGCCGGGTGGCGCCAGTTCAACGACTACGTGCTGGCGCTCGTCGCCGCGCGGCGCGCCGGGGCCGGGCAGGCGGACGACCTCATCGCCCACCTCATCCGCGCCCAGCGCGAGGACACCTCGCTCACCGACGTCGAGCTGGTCACGATGGTGCTCGGCCTGCCGGTCGCCGGTTACGTCAGCACCGCCAACGCCATCGCCGTCGCGTTCGAGCACCTGCTCGATGGCGGCTGGCTGGACCGGCTCCGCTCCGGGAACACCGACCTCGCCGAGCGGTTCGTCGAGGAGGTGCTGCGAGTCCAGTCCGGCGACAACGGCGAATCGATGCCCCGCTTCGCCACGCGCGACGTGGTGGTCGGCGGGACGCCCATCGGCAGGGGCGACATGGTGGTGGCGCCCCTCGTCGCGGCGAACCGGGACGAGGAGCTCTTCGCCGACGCCGACGCGTTCGACCCGGATCGCGCCGACCTGGCCAGGCACCTCGCGTTCGGGTTCGGCATGCACCGCTGCCTGGGCGCCAACCTAGCCCGGCTGGAGCTGCGCTGCGCCGTCGCCGCGGTCGTCGAGTCGGGGCTGCGCGCCCACATGGTGGAGGGCTGGGACGAGGTGCCGTGGCGGGTGAACATGCTCGGCGACCGGTTCCCCGAACGGCTGCTGATCTCGATCGACGGAGGCGCCGCGTGAACGTGCTGTACGCGTCGATCCCGGCCTGGGGCCACACCTACCCGGTGCTGCCCGGACTGGCCGAGCTGGGCAGGCGCGGCCACCGGGTCCGGATGCTCGCCTCGGCGAGCTTCGCGCGGGAGATCGCCCGTCGCGTCGAGCCGGTCGGCTACGACTCGCCGATGGACTGCCCGGACGACCCCGTCGACCTCGCGGACATGGGCCGGGTCCTGCCGCTGCTGCTCGCCGAGGCGCGGGCGGCGTTCGCGGCGCTGGCCGCCGCGCAGCGACCGAGCGTGATCGTCGCGGACGTCCTGTCGATGGCGGGCTGGCTGCTCGCCGAGGCCACCGGGCTGCCGCTCGTGCGGGTGTGGCCGGTGTTCGCCTCCAACAGCGAGTTCTCCCTGCACACCGACTACGCGTCGCGGACCGACGACGCCGAGTCGACCGCGGGGTTCTTCGCGGCCGTCGCGGACTTCCTCGCCGAGGTCGGTCTGCCGTCGGTGTCGCCGGAGCGCTTCTTCGACAACGAGGCCGACCACAACATCGCCCTCTACCCGCGCGAACTGCAGCCGCACGGGGACACCTTCGACGAGCGGTTCACCTTCGTCCGCCCGTGCATCCGGCCGCCGGAGGAGTCCGGCGACCTGTCCTGGCTGCGCGGCGACGGTCCGCTCGCCGCCGTCACGCTCGGGACCGTGTTCACCGGCAACGCCGAGTTCTTCCGCACCAGCGTGGCAGGCATCGACCGGCTCGGCTGGCGTGCCGCGGTGGCCCTGGGGCCGACTCTGTCCCATTCGGACATCGGGCCGGTGTCCGACCGCGTCGTGCTGCGCAGGCGGCTGCCGATGATCGACACCCTGCGCAACGCCGCTGTGCTGGTCTCCCACGGCGGGCTGACCAGCACGGTCGAGGCGCTCGCCCACGGGGTGCCGGTGGCCATCGTGCCGCAGATCGGCGAGCAGTGCGCTGTGGCCGACCGGGTCGAGGCCCTCGGCGTCGGCGTGCGGCTGCGCGAACCGTTCACCCCGGCGACCGTGGCCGAGCAACTGCGGGCCGTCGCGACCGACCCGAAGATCGCCGCCCGGCTCGCCGGGCTGCGCACCCGGCTCACCGGCGGCCGCCCCGGTGCCGAGTTCGCCGACGCCGTCGAACACGCCATGGCCTGTGAAGGAGCGCGATGACGACCGACCAGGACACGCTGCCCGCCTACCCGTTCACCAGGACGGTCACCCTCGACCCGGCGCCCGAGCTCGCCGAACTGCGGGCCGGGGGGCCGATCCACCGGGTGCGCACCGCGGCTGGTGAGGCGTGGCTGGTGACCCGGCACGCGGATGTGCGGGAGCTACTGTCCTCGCCCGCGTTCGGCACGGGGTACCCCGGCACGGTGCCGACCAGTGCGGACGACCTCGCCACCGGCTTCATGTTCCTGCACGACCCACCCGAGCACACCAGGCTGCGGCGCAGCGTCGCCCGCGCGTTCACCGCCCGCCGGGTCACCGAACTGGGGCAGCGGGCCACAGTGATCGCCGACGACCTGGTCGCGGCGATGCGCGACACCGGCCCGGTGCTCGACCTGCAGGCGGAGTTCGCGTTCCCGCTGCCGATCGCGGTCACCGCCGAGCTGCTCGGCATCCCGGATCCGGACCGGGCCCGGTTCCGTGGCTGGGCCGACATCGTGCTGCGCCCGGCCGGCGTGGCGGGCGACTTCGCCGCCGCGTTCAGTGACCTGCAGCATTTCATCGTGGACCTGGTCGACGCCAAACCGGACGGCCCGGACCTGCTCAGCGACCTGGTCCGCGAGCCGGACGGCCTGAGCCGGCTGGAGATCGCCGCCATGGCACTCGGCCTGCTGATGGCCGGGTACGTCACCACCGCATCGGCCATCGCCCACGGGATGCTGCGCCTGTTCACCACACCCGGCGCCCTCGACACGCTGCGGGCGGGCACCGTCGACACCGGACGCGTCGTCGAGGAGCTGCTGCGGTTGCAGGACGAGGAGATCGGCGTGCACCGGGTCGCCCGGTACGACGTGGACCTGTGCGGGGTGCGGGTCACGGCGGGGGAGACGGTGATCGCCGCCCGCTCCGGGGCCAACCGGGACCCGTCGGTCTACCGTGCCCCGGACGAGTTCGACCCGAGCGCCGAGCGGGGGCCGCACCTCGCGTTCGGCCACGGCATCCACCACTGCCTCGGCGCCGCCCTCGCCCGGATGGAGCTCACCGTCGCGCTCGACGCGCTGCGTACCGGGCTGCCCGGCCTGCACCTCGCCGTCCCGCCCGATGCGGTGCGGTGGAGCGCGCAGGGCATGGACGTTGCCATCGAGACCCTGCCCGTCGCCTGGTGAGAGGAATGCCCATGGGACCGACAGTGCCACGACTCGAACCGCCCTACGACCCCGGCGAACTGGACGCCGCCGTCCGCGACCGGGGGGCCGCCGTCCTCGTGGGCGCCTACCCGCCCGAGCTGTGCTCGACGTTCCTCACCCAGGTCGATGACTACCTCCGGGCGCACCCCGAGGAGACCGAGTACGCCGCACAGTCGGTGCTCGGCGGCTTCCAGGGCGAGACGACGACCACCCTGCACGGGCTCGTCGGCGCCATCGACTGCGCGCCGGACCTGGTGCTGCAGCGCGACATCGTCGGCTGCGCCCGCCGGGTCCTGCGCCCGTTGTCGGACACGGTCCTGCTGACGGTCGCCGAGTACATGGCGCGTCACCCCGGCGCACCCCGGCAGGAGCTGCACCGCGACACGTTCTCCTGGCGGCACGTGCCGGGTGGCAGGCACCCGATCGCGCTCACCGTGATGGCCGCGATGTCGCGGTTCACCGCCGCCAACGGCGCGACCTGGGTGGTCCTGGACAGCCACGGCGGACCGGCCGACGACCCGGCGCCGGACTGGTCGACGGCCGTGCAGGTCGAACTGGAGCGCGGCGACGCCCTGCTGTTTCGCGCGGACACCTTCCACGCCGGCGGCGCCAACAGCACCGGCGACGCGGTCCGGCACATCTTCTCGATGGGTTTCCAGGTCGCGTGGTTGCGCCAGGTGGAGAACGGGACGCTCAGCGTCCCACCCGCGCGCGCCGCGGGCCTCGACGTGGAACTGCTCGAACTGCTCGGCTACTCGCACGAGCTCGTCCTCGGGCTCTACAAGGGCGGCCACCCGCGTCACGCCCTGACCGGTTCGTAGCGCCGCCGCATCATGCCGCGGGCGACCAGCGTCGCGGCGAGCGAGGAGCCGCCGACCAGCAGGGCGACGTCCAGCCTGCCGGCGGCGGCAGGCAGGAACGTGCCGAGCACGATCCGCTCGGCGACGACGATCTCGTGCGCGCGCAGGCAGACCGAGCGCGGGATCGGCCGCGGCGCGCGGGCCACGAGCGCCACCGACACGCCGTTCGCGAGAGCCGTGGCGGCGAGACCCGCGTAGTAGACCGGCAACGACATCCCGGTGCCGAGCACCGGCGGCCACAGCGCGGCGAGCGCCACCCAGGCGAGGAGGAAGTTCACCAGGCCTCGCACGGTGGCCTCGTCGCCGCGCAGCACCGGGTAGGTGCGGTAGCCGCCACGGCGGTCGCCGTCCCGGTCGCCCAGCGCGCCGAGCAGATTGGAACCCGAGTCGTGCAGCCAGAAAACCACGGCGAGCGGCACGAGTCGCGGCTCCGGCAGCGGCTGCACGACCATCGAGCCCCACAGCAGGGTGAGCGCCGACGGCAGCCCGCGCGCGACGTTGCCCCACAGACCGCGGCCTTTGAGGACACTGGCGTAGGCGATGCCGAAGACGCACGCCACCGCGGCGAGTCCAGCCGTGAGCGGGTTCACCAGCACGGCGATCAGACCACCCGCTCCGATGCCGGCCACCATGATCGCGCGAGCGGTTGCCGGCCTGAGGCGGCCGGACGGTATCGGCCGGTGCGGTTTGGTGAGCCGGTCCAGGTCGCGGTCGAAGTAGTCGCCCCCGTAGATGGAGGCGATCCAGGCCAGCGTCGGTACCGCCCAGGCCAGCAGGAGCAGTCGCACCGGGGCGTCCACATCGGTCAGTACGGCGCCGGACAGGCCGACCGTGCCCGCGTAGAACAGGGTGTCCGGTCGGCACGCCTCCGCGTGCACCAGGATGCGGGTCCACAACGGTGACATGTGCGGCACGGTAACCCGATCCGGGTCACCGGCTCGCTGTTCGCGTGCCGGCACGCCATGCTGGCACCGTGCCGCGCGTCCGCAGGGAGCCATCGTGATCCACGTCGTCGGGGCGGGGATCGCCGGGCTCTCGAGCGCGCTCGCGCTGCGTGCGGCGGGCCTGCCGGTGCGGGTCATCGAGCGCGCCGCGGCACCGACTGCCCGTGGCGGCGGGATCGGTCTGACCCCCAACGGGGTGCACGCCCTGCACCGGCTCGGCGTCGGCGCGGCGGTGTGCGCGCGGTCGGTGGTGCAGGTCGAGGGCGGGGTACGCACCCCGAGCGGCCGCTGGCTCGCCCGCAGCGACCTCGCGTTCGTGCGCCGCCGCTACGGCGAGCACGTGCGCGCGCTGCTGCGCCGCGACCTCGTCGCCGTCCTCGCCGCGGCCCTGCCGCCCGGAACAGTCCAGTACGGACTCACCGCGGCGCTTGTCGCACCCGGTGGCGCGGACGGCCCCGCGCTGCTGCGCGTCGGCGCGGACACCGTGCCCAGCGACCTGGTCGTCGCGGCCGACGGGATCCGGTCCGCGATGCGCGCCGCTCTCTACCCGGACCACCCCGGCCTGCGCGACTGCGGCTCGGCGAGCTGGCGGACCGTCGTGCCCGCGGCCGACCTCACCCTGGTGCCCGCCGAGACCTGGGGCGCGGGTCTGCGCCTGTCGATCCTGCCCCTGCCCGCCGGTCGCGTCCACTTCTCCGCGCTGGCAACGGATGCCGCCCGCGGCGGCGCCGATCTCGGCACCTTGTTCGGCCGCTGGCACGACCCCATCCCGACCCTGCTGGCCCGCGCCGCCGAGACCGAGGTGCATCTGGACCGCATCGAGGAACTCGCCGCCCCGCTACCCGCGCTCGGCGCGGGCAGGGTCGTGCTGGTCGGCGACGCGGCGCACCCCATGGCCCCCAACGTGGGCCTGGCCAACGTCGCCCTGGAGGACGCCGTCGAGCTGGCGCACCATCTCGGCGGCGCCATCGACTTCACCGCCGACTTCGGTATCGGCTTCACCGCGCTGCGCGCGGCACTCGACGACTACGACCGGGCCCGGCGCCCGCGCGTCGACCGGCTCGCCCGGATCTCCCGCTGGACCGGCCGCGTCGTCGAGGTGGCCGGGCCGGTCGCGGTCGCCGCCCGCAACACGGGCACCTGGCTCGGCGGGCTGCTGCCGGAGGCCGTGTCCCGCCGGTCGCTGGACACCCTGGTCGGCTGGTCACCGCCCGAAGCGGCCGGTGTTCGACCAGTCTGATTGCCAGCGGACCGGGCTGCGGCGTTCCCTGAGGTGACCAGAGGACACGACGATGCCACGGGACCTCAATGGACACCAGGGAACTTGAGCTACGCATAGGTCAGACGATCATCGACGGCTACCGCGCCGACACCGACCGCACCGAGGTGTTCGAGCTGCTCGGCCGCCAGTGGGATCTACTCGACGACGTGTGGCCACCCGCCTACTCACCGGGCGGCGAGCTGCACGCCGACCTGATCCCGTTCGGCGCGATGGCCTCGTTCCTCGAGATGGGCAGCGGTACCGGGATCATGTCCGTGCTCGCCGCGCTGGCGGGCTGCCGCCGGGTCCTCGCCCTCGACCTCAACCCGGCGGCCGTCGAGAACACCCTGCGCAACGCCGGCAGGCACGGTGTCGCCGACCGGGTCGAGGCCAGAGTGAGCGACCTCTACGCCGCCGTAGCGCGGGGTGAGCGGTTCGACGGGATCTACTGGAACCCGCCGTTCCTCGACGCGCCCGCCGACCGCCTCGACGGCTCGCTGTGGCACGAGACGATGTTCGACCCCGACTACGGCAAGCTGCGCCGCTTCCTCGCCGAAGGCGCGCGCCTGCTCACCCCGACCGGGCGTATCTACCTGTGGTTCGGCGAAGCGCTCGGCAGGCCGGCCCTGATCGGCGAGCTCGCCGCGGACGCAGGCCTCGCCGTACGCGAGCTGCACCGGACGACCATGGCCGAGGTGCCTGCCGCCTTGGCCCGCGCGCTGCCCCCTGACGTCACGGCCGGTGATCACCACGCGCAGTGGCACCTGCACCTGCTGGAACTCGGGGCCGCCGCATGACCGGCACCCGCGTGCTCGCCGCTGCCGTCGAGGTCGCCGACGAGGTGCTGTTCCCGGCCGCCGCCGGGGTCGACCGGACCGGCGTCATCCCGGACAGCCACTTCGCACGGCTCGCCGCCGAGGGCTTCTACGGACTCTTCGCGCCACCCGAGGCAGGCGGGCCGGGCCTGGAGTTCACCGAGGCGCTGCGCGTCATCGAGACCCTCGCGGGCGGCTGCCTCACCACCACGTTCACCTGGCTACAGCACCACGGGATCGTGATGGCCCTGCTCACCACGCCGAACGCGGCGCTGCGTGCCCGGTTGCTCGGCGCCGCCGTGCGCGGCGAGGTGCGCGGCGGCGGCGCCTTCTCCGGGGTCGTGCACACCCCGCCCCCGGTGCGCGCCACCCGCTGCCCCGGCGGCTGGTCGGTCAGCGGGCGAGTGCCGTTCGTCAGCGGCTGGGGCATCGTCGACCTGCTGCACGTGTCCGCCCACGACGAGACCACCGGCCAGGTGGTGAGCGGTCTCATCGACGCCCGCCCCGGTCCGGGGATCGCCGCCGTCGAGCCGCTGACCCTGGTGGCAGGTCAGGGCACCAAGACCGTCTCGCTGGAACTGCGCGGCCTCGTGCTGCCCGACGAGCAGGTCACCGCCCGCACCGACCGGTCGGCGTTCCTCGCGGGCCTCGCCCTCGGGCTGCGGGTCGACAGCGCGCTCGCCCTCGGCGTCACCGGACGGGCCGTACGCCTGCTGGCCGTAGCGGACCCGGCGGTGGCCGACGCGCTGCGCGGCGCGCAGGACGAACTGCGCGACCGCTTCGACGCGGCCCTCGGCGAGCCGGACCGGCTGCCCGACCTCCGGGCCGCGTGCTCCGAACTCGCCCAGCGGGCCTGCACCGCCCTCGTCGTCGCGGGCGGTGGGGCGGCCCTGCTCGCCGGCCACCCGGCGCAGCGCCTGGCACGGGAAGCGCTGTTCACGCTCGTGGTCGCGAGCCGCCCCGCGGTGCGGTCCGCATTGCTCGGCAGGCTCGCCGGACCGGCCGAGCCCGCGCTCGCGACCGTGGGCGGCACGCGATGAACCGGGTCGACACCGCTGACGGGCACCTCGCCTACGACGACATCGGCAGTGGCCCGCCGGTGGTGCTGCTGCACGACGGCACCCTGGACCGCAGGGTGTGGGGGCCGCAGCTCGCCTGCTTCCCCGGCTACCGGCTGCTCGTCCTGGACGCGCGCGGGCACGGCGACTCCGCCACTCCGACGCGGTCCTACCAGCGCGCCGACGACGTGATCGCCCTGCTCGACCATCTCGATCTGCCGGCCGCGTTCCTCGTCGGGCAATCGATGGGCGGCACCACCGCGCTGGACACCGCCCTCGACCACCCGGACCGGGTCACCGGGATCGTGGCCGGCAGCTGCGGCACCTCCCAGCAGTACTGGCGCGGCGAGTTCATCGTCGACCTGCTGCAGCGCCAGCTCCAAGCGGCGCAGCGCCGGGACACGGCCGAGTACGTCGAGATCTTCCTGCGCATGTGGGTCGACGGCCCGACCAGGAGGCCGGACGAGGTGCCCGCCGGGATCCGGGAGCTCTGCCGGACCATGGCCATGACCACCGCCACCCGGCACGCCCGGCCCGACCCGGTCCTGCCCGGTCGTGTCGCCGGATCGTGGGAGCGCCTGCCGGACATCACCGCCCCGCTCCTCGTCCTCACCGGGGAGCTGGACTGCCCGGACGTCCACGAGATGGCCGAGCGGGTCGTGGTCGCGGTGCCCGGCGCCGAGTCGCGCCGGGTCCCGATGGCAGGCCACATGCTCAACCTCGAGCAGCCGGACACCTTCAGCACGGCCGTGCTGCGCTTCCTCGACACTGTGCGGGTGGGGTAACCATGGACTTGCATTCGCTTTCGCTGCCCTACGAGCGGCCATCGCCCTACGACCCGCCGCCCGCGTTCGCCGATCTGCGCAAGGACAGCCCGCTGGTGCGCACGGTCGACGGGCTGGGGCGCCCGGTGTGGCTGGTGCTCGGCGCCGACCTGGCCCAGCGGGTGCTCACCGACGCCCGGTTCGGGATCGTCGGGCCGGGCGAGTATGCGGAAACCGACTCACTGCTCTGCGACGGCGCCGCACACACCAGGCTGCGCAGCGTGATCTCCCGGGCGTTCTCCGCGCGGGCCATCGACCGGCTGCGGCCGCGCATCCGCGAACTCGCCGACGCGCACGTCGCCGACCTCGCCGCCGCCGGGCCACCCGCCGACCTGGTCGCGCTCGTCGCCCTGCCACTCGCTCGGGCCGTCATCGCCGACCTGCTCGGCGTCGACATCGTCGATCGGGACAGGTTCACGGCCTGGGCACGAGCCATCTCCACGGTCGTCGCCGAACAGGACGGTGCCGCGGCCGACGGCTGGGCCGACCTGCTCGCCTTTCTCGGCGAACTCGTCGCAGCACGCCGTGCCGAACCCGGGCCCGATCTGCTCAGCGCACTTGCCGCGGAGGGCCTCACCGAGCGGCAGCTCGTGCTCGCGGGCGCCGCACTCCTCGCCGGCGGCCAGCTCACCAGTGCCAACGCCCTGTCCATCGGCATCGTCAAGCTGCTCACCACCGGTGGGCTGCGCGGTCTGGACGACGAGACCGCGGCCGCCGCCGCCGCGGAGGAGATCCTGCGCCACCAGGCGGGCGTGAGCGGGGAGACATATCCCCGCTGGGCGCAGTCCGATGTGGACATCGAGGGGCACCGCATCACAGCCGGCGACATGGTGATCGTCCGGCTCGAGGCTGCCAACAGAGATCCGGCCCGCTTCGCCGACCCGGATCGGTTCGACCGCACCCGCGCTCCCAACCGGAACCTGCGGTTCGGCCACGGCCCGCACCGGTGCGTCGGCGCCGCGATCGCGACGACGCAGCTCGCCGCCGCGATCACCGCACTCGCCACCCGGCTGCCCGGCCTCGCCCTCGCCTGCGCGCCGGAGGACGTGCAGTGGACCGGGGCCCCGTTCGACGACGGGCCCGCCGCCCTGCCGGTGACGTGGTGACCGGGACGGACGCGATGCGCGTCTGGCTGGTGCAGCAGGGCGTCTGGGCCATGTCGCTGGAATCCATGCCGCTCGCCTCCGCCTACCTCAAGGCGACCGCGCTCGCCGACCCGGCGATCGCGGCGGGCGCGGAGATCGCCATCCACAACTTCGACGGTGGCGCCACCCTCTTCGGCATGGCCAACGCGCTGTTCCACGACGGTGCGCCCGACGTGCTGGCGTTCTCGGTGCTCGGCTGGAACTACCGCGAGTTCACAGCCCTCGCCGAGACGTTCAAGCAGATCAACCCGGCAGGCTGGGTGGTGTTCGGCGGCAACCACGTCTCCGGCCAGGGTGACCGGGTGCTCGCCGCCAACCCGTGCGTCGACGTCGTGGTGAACGGCGAGGGCGAGTTCACCTTCCGCGACCTGCTGCGCGCCCGGCTCGCGGGCTTGGGCCAGCGTGAGCTGCACGACATCGCGGGCATCACCTTCCGTGGCAAAGTGGGCGAGGCTGTGACCACAATGGACCGGCCGCGGGTCGATGACCTCGACGAGATCCCATCGCCGTTCCTCACGGGCGCAATCCCGATGACCGACGCGCACGGCCGCTTTCCCTACGACGTCGCGCTGCTGGAGACCAACCGCGGCTGCCCCTACCACTGCTCGTTCTGCTACTGGGGTGGCGCCGTGGGGCAGAAGGTCCGCGCGTTCTCCCGCGAGCGGTTGCGCGCGGAGGTCGAGCTGTTCGCCCAGCACCGGGTGCACACGCTGGTGCTGTGCGACGCCAACTTCGGCATGCTGCCGGGGGACAAGGATTTCGTCGCCGACGTCGTCGCCCTCCGCGAACAGTACGGCTTCCCTCGAAGCATCGAGGCGTCCTGGGCGAAGAACAAGTCCAAGGTGTTCTTCGAGATCGTCCGGACCATGAAAGAGGTCGGGCTGCACAGCTCGTTCACCCTGGCGCTGCAGACTCTCGACGACCACACCCTCGACCTGATGAACCGGCGCAACATGAAGGTCAACGACTGGGAGGACCTGGCAGCCGGGCTCAGCTACGAGGGCCTCGACTGCTACGCCGAGCTCATCTGGGGAGCGCCGGGCGAGACCGTCGAGTCGTTCATGAAGGGCTACGACCGGCTCGCCCAGCACGTCTCCCGCGTCGCGGTGTACCCGATGCTGATCCTGCCCAACACCACCTACCACCAGGACAAGAAGCGGTTCGGTCTGGTGACCGTGCGCGGCAACACCGACGACTTCGAGTACCTGATCTCGCACGACACGATGTCGCCCAGCGACAACCGCTACATGCACCGATTCATCTTCGTGTCCCGGCTGGTGGCGGAGAACCCGGTGTTCCGGCACCTGTGGACCCCGCTGCGGGTGCTGGGCGGCATCACCCAGTCCGCCGCGATCCGCTCACTCATGGACTGGCTCGCCCAGGACGACGACCCGGCAGGCGAACCGCTGCGCGTCGCCATGGTCAACTCGTTCACCGACTCCGACGTGCTGTCCCCGGCGCTCGTCCACGTCTACGGCACCGACGAGGCGAAGGACCTGCTGCGCCGGTGGTGGCGCACCTCGCTGCGACCGCTCGTCCCGCCCCACCACCACGACGTGCTCGACGCGGTCGTCGACTACGACCTGCTCACGCTGCCCGCCTACACAGCGCCGGGCCGGGCGCCCTCGCGCCGCTACGCCCATGAGCAGCTACCGGTCGTCGACGTCGACGACGAACCGCACCACGTACTGCGCGACGTTTCGCTCGCGTGTGACGTACCGGCCGTGGTCCGGGCACTGCGCAGGGATGAGCCGCACGAGGCCGCCGTGCGGCCGGTGACCACCACGCTCTACTACAAGGCGGGCGCCGAGAACTTCCTGCCATCTACCAACCACGAGGAGGTCGTCTACTACATGGGCAAGCCAGAGCAGCAGGTCCGCCGGCTGCCCGACCGTCCGATCCCCCAGGCGAGGAGCCGAAGCGATGTCCGTGCAGGTGACCGAGGAAGCCCCGTCGGGTAAGGCCGAGCTGGCAGGCATGATCGCCGGCAGCCAGGAACTCACCGGGCTCGTCGGGGAGGTGGGGGACCGGCTCGCCGGGCGCTGGGCGGGCGAGCCGTCACTGCTGGCCAGGATGTGCGCGCATGCGCTCAACCCGGCGGGCAAGCTGTTCCGGCCGGTCCTGCTGCTCGAGTCGGCGCTCGCGGTGGGCGGCGATCCGCGCCGGGTGTTGCCCGCTGCTGTCGGCGCGGAGTCCGGTCACGTCGCGAGCCTGGTGCACGACGACATCATCGACGGCGACGACACGCGCCGCGGCAGGCCCGCCGTGCACGCCGCTTTCGGCGTCGGCGAAGCGATCGTCGCGGGCGACGCCCTGATCTTCGACTTGTTCGCCGGGCTCGCCGAGTGTCAAGGCACCGGCGCCCCGGCCGACCGGGTCGTCGCCGCGCTCGCCGTGGTGGCGCGCTGCGGCACCGACCTGTGCCGAGGGCAGGGCCTTGAGGCGGAGTTGTGCGCGAGCGGCCGGTTCGACCGCCAGACATACCTGCACATGGTGCGGCTGAAGACAGCAGCGCTGTTCCGCGCGGCCTGCGAGTGCGGGGCGCTGCTGGCCGGCGGTGAGCCCCGGCAGGTCGTCGCGCTGCGCCGCTACGCCCAGCACCTCGGCGTCGCCTTCCAGATCCGCGACGACCTGCTGCCCTACACCGGCTCGGCGGGCGTGGTCGGCAAGCCGGACACGAGCGACGTGCGCAACGGCAGGATCACCCTGCCGGTGATCATCGCCCACGAGGCGGGGGACGCCGCCGACCGCGCGGCGATCGAGGCAGCGCTGTCCGGTGCCGGCGACCCGGCGACGGCGCGAGCCGACCTGCTCGATGTGCTGTGCCGAACCGACGCCGTCACCGCGGCCGCCAGCTGCGCTCGGCACTACTCGCGGTTCGCGATCGATGCCCTGCGCGCCCTCCCGGCCACCCCGAGCCGCGACAGGCTGCGCGGCTACGCCGAGGCCGCCATCGGCAGGAACCGCTGACGCGCCGGACGCACCACCGTGGACCAGTGCGAACCACTCGAACAGGTGGCTCCTGTTTCTACCCGGCCGAGCTTTTGGTAAGAGTGGGTGTGCACGGCCATTGTCTGTCCACTGTGCTTCGACGGTGGTCCCCGGAACGAAGAGGTGAGCGCCGGTGGTTGCACGTCCGGATGGTGCGGAACGCACCTTCCAGCACCTCGACCACGACGGCTACGTCACGACGCGGGACTTCGAGCAGACGGCACTGGCGATCGTCGAAGCCTTCGGCGTCGACGAGTCCGCGGCGAAGGCCATCTGCCTACTGGAGCGTTATCGCGAGACCTGCCAGCTGGTGCTCGGCGAGCTGGACGCGAACCGGGAGGGCAGGTCCGGTCCGGACGAGGTCGCGAGCACACTGGTCACGCTCAGTGGTATGCGTGCGGCCGAGTTCGCCGACCGGGACCACGGCGTGATCACCCGGACCGAGTTCGCCCACCTGCTGTCGGCGATGGGCGAGCCGAGCCGCGACGTCGACGCCGCGTTCGACGCTCTCGACCGCGATCACGACGGCCGGATCACCCGCGACGACTACGTCGCCGCATGGGAGGACTACCTGGTCAGCGACAACCCGGACGCCGCGGGAGTGCGGGCGTTCGCCGGCCTGTGACGCCGCCCACCGGCGGCATACCCTCCTGGCCCGGTATCGACCGGGTCAGCGGATATCGAGGCTTGACCGGACACCGGCGCACTGCGGCTGGAGCGGTGCCACAGCACACACCACCTGACGCCATGCCGCCGCACAATCCATCGCCACCGCCACCGCCGCCGATGGCGTGGCGGTGACCGAATCCGGACTGAGGCGGGAAGCAGTCACCGTCGACGGCCGGTCACGGAGTGCGACGGGATTCCTTGAGGCGGGCGGTTTCGCGGCGGAACTCGGCCTGGGTGGCGCGTTCCTGTTGCAGCCAGTCGGGGTTTTCGGCCTTGATGGCGCTGATTTGGTCGTTGGTCAGCGCCTCGGTGATCCCGGCGCGGGTCAGGCCGCCGATGGAGATGCCGAGTTTCGCCGCCACCACCTGCCGCGGGTGCGGGCCGTTGCGGCGCAGCTCCCGCAGCCACTCGGGCGCGTCGGCCTGCAGGGCGTTCAACTCGTCGCGCGAGACCACGCCCTGCTGGAACTCCGCGGGCGTGGCTTCGAGGTACACACCCAGCTTCTTCGCCGCGGTCGCGGGCTTCATCGTCTGGGAGGTCTGGTGCGACGTCATGCGTCCAGGGTACCGAGCGCCGAGCATCCGGCCCGAGCACGCCGGATAACCTGGTGTGATGACAGGCTCGGGCGTCGGCTCCTCGTTCAGGCTCGGCTACGTCCCGGGCGTGACGCCGTCGAAGTGGCTGCGGATCTGGGCGGAGCGGCTGCCCGAGGTGCCGTTCACCCTGGTCCAGATGGTCGACGACGAGGTGGTCGGCCTGGTCCGGGATGGCGACGTGGACGCCGCGTTGCTGCGGCTGCCGATCGACCGAAGTGGTCTGCACGCGATCCCGCTCTACACCGAGACGACGGTGGTGGTGGTGCCGAAGCAGCACTGGGTAGCGGCGGCTGACGAGGTGACCGTCGCCGATCTGGCCGAGGAGGTCGTGCTGCACCCGCACGGCGATGTCCTGGACTGGGCGCAGCCGCCCGGCCTGCCCGCGGCCGAACGGCCGGCAATGACGGCGCATGCCGTCGGCATGGTGGCCGCCGAGGTGGGGCTGCTGCTGGTCCCGCAGTCGCTGGCCCGGCTCCACCAGCGCAAGGACCTCACCTACCGGCCGGTCACCGACGCGGTGCGGTCGGGCGTCGCGCTGGTCTGGCCGTCGGAGCCGGAGACCAGCGACTTGGTGGAGCAGTTCATCGGGATCGTCCGAGGTCGGACCGTGAACAGCACCCGTGGCCGTGCGCCCGCGCCTGCCCAGCCCGAACGCCCGGCCGCCGCGCGCAAGCCCGCCCCGAAACAGCAGCGCACCGGCAGGCACGGCAAACCCCGCCGCCCCTGACAACCGCCAAGACACAGCGAGAGATCGCCGGCCCATCCGACGCGAGCCGGTGACTGCACCCGCGGCACAGCCCCCACCGTCGGCTGCCGACGGGGAGACCGCCCGGGTCGACACGCGCCATTACCCGCCAACGCCGGCGCACCACCGCTACGGGAATCCGGTGAAAAGAAAGCGGGCGCGAACCCGGGACAACGGCCGTAGCCGTTAATTCAAGATTATCCCAAGATTTTGATACCAGGGTGGTCCACCAAATGATACGACTTATCTCGGCCCACCGTTTCAGTGCTGATCTGCGCAAATAGATTCTCCCATGCATGGACCTCGTTGGCCGGTCGCGCTCCCATGGTGGAGAACGTGGTGCCGCAGGTGGCGTCCAGGCAGAATTCCCGCCAGCGGGCAGACTTGCCGCCGCGAGTGGCCGTCAGCCATGCCTGGCAACAGGACGTTTACCTACCGCATTTTGGGGGTGATTCACACCACAAAGCACGCGGATGACTTCTAGACGGACAGTCCGATTTGGGGCTACTTTGCTGCGCGTCAGTAAATAACCCGCGTCGCGGGACCCGAGCCGATGGAGCCGACCCGCTGCCGACTGGCCGAGGAGAGCAATCATGGCACAGGAGCGATTAACCGCACGGCCACCGAGACGGTATGGCCGTCGCACGATGCTCAAGGCCGGGGCGGTCGGCACAGCCGCCGCGTTCCTGGCCATGTTGGACGAGGTCGCCTGGAGCCCGTTGCGGCCCGCGGTGGCCGCGACGGCCCTGCCCGACATCCAGTTCGATCTCGGCGCCTACATCGCCCCCGCCACCAGCGTCGACGGGGTGATGGTGCAGTTCCAGCCCGTGTTCACGCTCTTCCAGTTGATCGACCTGAAGCGGCTGCCGACGAAGGCGGAGCAGACGATCTTCGCCAACGCGCTGGCGACCATCGAGGCCGCATATCCGTTCAGCCCATCGGGCGTGATGCTGATCGTCTCCTACGGCCTGGGGTACTTCGGTACGCTGCCCGGCGCGCTGGGCGCGGGTTCGGTGTCGTTCAACAACATTCCGCGCCTCGCCTTGAACAACAACCGCTTCGCGCTGGAGGAGGCGGTGCCCGCCCCCACCGATGCCGGTCAGGCCGGCATCGTCAAGCGCAAGTTCGACTTCACACCCGAGTTGGGTGGCACGGACATCCTGATCACCGCGCGCAGTGACACCCGCGCCAACGCCGCCGACGCGCTGGACTGGCTGAAGGGCAGCAACACCCTCGCCGGTGAGGCGATTCCCTCGCCGGTGCTGCCGTGGCTGTTCACCGGGCGGCGGGTGCAGTTCGCCCAGCAGGGCATGCCGAAGCTGGTGGCGGAGCAGGACGGCCTGTACTACCAGGACCGCATCAACCCGGAATCGCCGATGTGGATGGGTTTCGCCGACCAGCAGGTCAACAGCAGCGGCCCTGCCCAGGCGGTGACCTTCGCCGGGAACGCGTCCTCGCATCTGACCACCGCGGCGCCGGGGAGCTATTTCGACAACGGCGCGATCCAGAACCTCTCGCACGTGATCCTGGACCTGGAGGCGTACTACGCACGGGCGGGCGAGGCAGGCGCGGTCGAGGACGAGACCTATCTGGAGCGGGTCCAGTACATGTTCCGCTCGAACCCGCCACCCTCGCTGGGCAACGGCAGCGATCCGTTCCTCAACGGCGGTGGCCCTGCCTTCCTGCCCAACGACTTCCGGGGCATCTCCGACGCCTCCCAGAACGCGCAGGGCATCGACACCCTGAACAACGCGCACCGCATCGGCCACGTCTCGGCGTTGCAGCGGTTCTCCCGGGCGGCGGACGGGACCCCGCTGCACATCCGGATGGACGGTCCCGGCATGGACAACGTCGATATCCCGTCGACACTGGTCGTGCCGGGCAACAGCGGCAACGTGCCCAAGTTGCAGTTCACGACCTTCGTGCCGACAGCGGACTTCCTCGCGACCATCCGCACCGACCAGGCCGCACTGGACCTGCAGGCCGCCTTCGCGGTGAACCCGCTCGACAACGGCCTGGAGCGCTTCCTCACCGCGACGCGCCGCCAGAACTTCCTGACCCCACCACGCCGCAGCCGTGCTTTCCCCCTGCTGGAACTGACCTGATCGGGATGATCGCCCCGGCCAGGTCCTGCTCTCACCACCACTGAGGACACTCGGCCCGGACGTCCGGAGTTCGCGCCCCTCCGGACCGCCGATCCGCGGAGCCGTTTCGGGACGGCGCAGCTGGTTGCTCGTCGACCCCACGCCTGTCGCGGCATGCCTACCGTGTCACCGGCCCTGCCTGCGGCGGATGTCTCGCCGTGGGAAGGGCCGGTGACACGGTCGTGGGGCCGTCGTCGGTTACCGGCCCGTCCTGGTCGACGACACGAGCATCGCGAGTGAGAGGGTGTTGGCTTCCGCCGCCTGACCGGCGATGTTGACGTGGATGCCGTCACCGTTGTCGTAGGCGAGGTTGATCGCGTTCGGGTTGAGCGGTTGCTCGATGACCTGGCTGAAGTCGATGACGCCGTCGCAGGCACCGCCGCAGTCGTTCTGGTTCATGGTGAAGTTGTCCACGTCCCACCGGAACTGGTTCATCTGGTCGTTGTAGATGGGTCGCGGCGTCGTGGCGACGACGTACACCTTCAGTCCGGCCGCGTGCAGCCGCTGGAAGACGGGACCGTAGCTGGCCAGGATCTGCGCCGACGTGCAGTTGTCCTGCAGGTCGTTGGTGCCGTAGTAGAAGATCACTCCGGTGACACCGTGGAGTTCGAGCACGTCACGGGTGAGCCGAGGGCCTGCCTCCAGTCCCTTCACGCTGTCCGGCTCGTCAGGACAGCCGACGGCGCTGGTGGTGCCGCCGATGCCTTCGTTGGCGACCGCAAGCTGTTGGTCGGCGGGAAGTTCGGTGACGATCCGGCGGGCCAGGTCGTCGGCCCACCGCTGGTTGTTGCCGGTGATGGTGCAGCCCGGACCGCAGTTGGTGCTGCCGGTGCCGTCCACGATCGAGCTGCCGTAGGCGACGATCGTGCCGGTCAGCCTGGGATTGTGGACGTCGACCGCGCTGACGAGGTAGGTGGAGGTGACGGTCTGGGTGTAGGCGGCGCCGGAAACGTCGCCGACCTGGTTCCCGGTGCCCGGTGCGGTGAGATAGTTGTTACGCAGTGCGGAGTTGTGCTGGCCGGGCTGCTCGACGTCCGGCACGAACAGGCTGACCGCGACGTTGTCCTGCGGCCGGGTGCCCAGCTTGACCGGGTCGCTCCACGCCTGGCCACCGACCGGCACGCTGACCGACGAGTGGCCGTTGCCGAAGGTCACGGCCCGGCTGGTTCCCGGTACCTCGGCGGGCCCTTGCCCCTGCGTCAGGGCTACCGCTGCGGCATCGACCTTGAGCGGCGTCGTGCCGAACTGGTTCTGGATCCGGATGCGCACCGCATCCCCGCCCTGGCTCAGATGCGTGATCATGCGTACCGACTGGTCGTTCAGCGCGGTCGTCGCCGGCTGCTGCTGCGACTGCGCCCAGGACGTGTACCAGCCTGCGTTCGGTGGGTTGGCGTGCCCGGGGGACTTCGCGGACGCGAACATGGGAGTGATCAACACGGTGCCTGATGCGGCGACCACGGCTACCAAGGCTAACCAGATGGCTTTCCGGCGGTTTCCTGTCATGGTGCGGTTACCTCGCTTCGATGGGAGGTAGAGGGGCACTGGCTGTCCCGAGTGGCGGCCGGCAGGACCGCCGCCCAGTGGCTCAGTGGTCTAGCCACTGGACTACTGGACCTGTTGCCAGACTCTCGATCCCGTGGTGGCCATGTCAAGGTCCGAGCGGGTGGCGCTGTCGCCCTGCCCGGCACGTGAGCCGGAGGACGTGCCACCATCCGGGCCGGGGATCTGGTGTGCGCTCCGGCCCGGAGGACGACAATTGGCTCACCCACTGATCCGGACGGACAGTGGGAGTCCTGCCGACGGCTGCCGGCAGGACGGGGGTGGACTCGCGACAGCACGAGGGGATGACAGATGGTGGACGCGTCGCCGGACGATGCCGGTAAGCCGGAGCCGGCTCTGCGGCCTGTCGAGCGGTACCCCCTATACGAGCAGTTGGTTCGGCGTCTGCTCGACCACATCGAGGAGGCCGGGCTGGTCCCCGGACAGCAGTTGCCATCCGAGCGCGAGCTGGCGACGCGGCTGGGGGTGAGCCGTACCTCGGTGCGGCAGGCGCTCGTCGCACTCGAAGTGCAGGGCGTGGTCGGGAGACGGCACGGCGGCGGAACGTTCCTGGTCAGCCCGGACCGCGACGACACGGTCGCGGCCCTGCGCAAACGGCGCCAGCGCCTGCCGGACGTCCTGGAGGCCCGCGAGGCGCTGGAGGTCAAGATCGCCGAACTGGCCGCGGCGCGACGCACGGACAGCGACCTGGCGGCCATCACCAGGGCGCTCGACCGGATGGCCGATGACATCGCGGCAGGCGGGTACGGCGTGCAGGGCGACGCCCGGTTCCACGCGGCCGTGGCGACCGCCGCGCACAACCAGTTGCTGGTCGACATCATGGCGCATCTGTCCGACCTGATCAGCGAGACCAGGATCGAGTCGCTCACCCAGCCTGGCCGCCCGCCCAGGTCGCTGGAGAGCCACCGGCGCATCGCCGACGCCATCGCCGCCCGCGACGGCCGCAAGGCAGCCAGCGCGATGCGAGCGCACGTCCGGCTGGTCGGCCGGGTCATGCTGCTCAAGTAGGGATGCCGGGAAAAGCGACGGCGACCGCCCAGTTCGCCCCTCGGCTGGTGTCTGTACCGATGGAGGGGTGACCAGGGCGGAAGAAGGTGACGCTGGGGTGAGTGTGGTGACAGCCGACCTGATCTCACGGGCGCGGGCCGGGGACGGCGACGCGTTCCGTGAGGTGACCGAGCCGCACCTGCGTGAGCTGCGGGTGCACTGCTACCGGATGCTCGGATCGTTCCAGGATGCCGAGGACGCTCTCCAGGACACGCTGCTGGCGGCCTGGCAAGGGCTCGACGGGTTCGAGGGACGCGCCTCGCTGCGGACCTGGCTCTACCGGATCGCCTCCAACCGTTGCCTCAACGCGCGTCGCTCGGCCGGCCGGCGACCCGCCAAGGAGTGGGACATTCCAGGGGTCGAACCACCCGAGCCGACCCGGCTCGGCGAGGTCGTCTGGCTTGAGCCGTTCCCGGACGCGCTGCTGGCGGGTGCGATGGACGCGCCGCTCGGCCCGGAGGCCCGCTACGAGCGGACCGAATCCATCTCGCTGGCCTTCGTGACCGCCCTTCAGGTCCTGCCGCCCCGGCAGCTCGCCGTCCTGATCTTGCGTGACGTCCTCGGATTCCACGCGAACGAGGTGGCAGGCATGCTGGACTCGACGGTCGAGTCGGTCACCAGCGCCCTCAAACGGGCGCGCGCCGGTCTGCGGCGCCGCTGGCCGCTGACCACCGACCGCGAGCCGCCTCCCGCCGCCGGCTCGGCATCGGAGGACGCGATCGTGGCGAAGTTCGTCAGTGCGTACGAGTCGGCCGATCTCGACGCGCTGGTGGCCCTGCTGACCGACGACGTCTTCATGTCGATGCCGCCGATGCCACTCGAATACGAGGGCCGGGACCTCGTGGCCAGTTTCTGTGCGGGCATCTTCGGCTCGGGCAGGGGGTTCGACCTCGTGCGGACCCGGGCCAACGGTCAGCCCGCGTTCGGGGCCTACCTGAGCGACCCGACCGGCATCCGCCACGGCACCGGCCTGTTCGTCATCACCCTCGCCGGCGACCGGATCCGCGCCATGACCCGTTTCGAGAACAGCGTGCTCCCATGGTTCGGTCTGCCTCGATCGCTGCCGAGCCGATAGCCGGGCCGGGTCACCGGGTTCGGTCGGCGCGGCGTGACGCGGCCACCGCGGCGGCGAGCTGCTCGGTGGTGAGGGTCGCCGCGCAATGATCGACCGGGGCGCGGAAACCGGTGAGGACGTCGGTGAGGTGGCGCTGCGGGCGTGACCTCGCCGCTGGTGTCGATGACGCCCCGCAGCGCCCAGATCGCGGCGGCGACATCGCCGCCGGTGCCCTGTTCGCCGATGTCGCCCCGCTCGGCCTTGGCACTGATTGAGTGCCCGACTCACGGTTACCGCACGTGGGGTGGCAGGGAGATGCGCGTCACATCCGTGCCCGTCACATCTCGCCGAGCTGTGCCGTCACAGCTGTGTAACCACCAGAACGACAGGGGAGCCACAGTGGACGCTCGGTTGAACATCTTCGCCAGCCCGGACGCACTCGAGATCATGAAGCACATCACCTCGGCGGGCAAGGTGCTCGCGGGCTCGACACTGCCTGCCGCGACGCAGGAACTGGTGAAGCTGCGCGCCAGCCAGATCAACGGTTGCGCCTTCTGCACCGACATGCACACCAAGGACGCAGCGCACGCAGGGGAGACCTCGGTGCGCCTCAACCTGGTCGCGACCTGGCGGGAGGCCACGGTCTTCACCGAGGCCGAGCGCGCTGCCCTGGAGCTGGCGGAGGAGGGCACCCGCATCGCCGACGCGGCCGGTGGTGTCCCGGACGAGGTGTGGCGCAACGCCGCCAAGCACTACGACGCGGACCAGCTCGCCGCCTTGGTATCGGTCATCGCCGTCATCAACTTCTACAACCGGGTGAACGTCATCATCCAGCAGCCCGCAGGCCACTACCAGCCCGGCCAGTTCGGCTGACCGGACTGCGACGGCGCGGGCCGGGACTGACTGTTGATGACGGGCGCGGCCCGATCGGCGCCGTCGGGCGTGGCTTCGGCTCCGGGGCACGGCGATCACCGGTCGCGCAGCAGGGTCTTGTGCCTGCGCTGAGCAGGCCGGGACTGACTGTTGATGACGGGCGCGGCCCGATCGGCGCCGTCGAGCGTGGCTTCGGCTCCGGGGCACGGCGATCACCGGTCGCGCAGCAGGGTCCTGTGCCTGCGCAATGCCGTGAGCAAGGTGTCGATGTCGGCGTCGTTGTTGTAGCAGTGGGGTGACACCCGCAGGTTGCCGTCGCGCGATGACGTGACGATGCCGTCCTCGCCGAGCAGGTCGACCAGTCGTTCTGCGTCCGTGGACCGGATCGCGATGAGCGGGCCGCGGCGGCCCGGGTCCTTGGGGGTGGCCAGCACGCCGCCCATCGCCTCGACCTCGTCGATGAGCCGATCGTTCAGCCCGGCCACGTGCTTCGCGGTGCGCTCGACACCGATCTCCAGCAGCAGTTCCACGCCCGCGGTGGCCGCGTACACGGACGGGATCGGCGGCGTGCCGGTTTCGAAGCGGCGGGCTTCGGGAGCCGGCCGGTATCGGTTGATCTGCATGTCGAAGATGTTCTGGTCGGCGAACCAGCCGGTGCTCGTCGGGACCAGGTGGCTCGTCGTCGCCGGGTTGGCGTAGAGGTAGCCGACGCCGGGGGAGGCCAGCAGGTACTTCAGCGCGCCGCCCACCACGAAGTCGACGCCGAGCGCGGTGACGTCGATCGGCACCGCTCCCGCCGACTGGTAGGCGTCGAGCAGCACCAGTGCACCGCGTTCGTGGGCCAGCCGGGTGATCTCGGCGACGTCGAGCAGGCTGCCGTTGCGGAAGCAGACGTGCGTGATCGACACGATCGCGGTGCGGTCGTCGATGGCGGCGGCGATCCGTTCTGCGGGCAGCGTGTTGTCCTCGTCGGACGCCAGGTGCACGACCCGCGCGCCGCGCCGTTCCTGGGCGTGCCAGATCTGGCCGATGGTCGGGAACTCCAGGTCCGTCGTGACCACGGTGTCCCGTGCACCGAAGTCCAGCGCCGAGGCCACCGCGTCCACAGCGGCCGACGTGGACGTGGTGACGGCGACGGCGTCCGCATCGGTGTGCAGCAGGCGACCGAACGCGCCGCGCAGCCGCTCGGTCCGCTCCACCCAGTGGCCCCACAGCGAGCCCTCCGACTCCAGGCCCCCCAGGTACGACTCGTACGCCGCGCGCACCGAGTCCGACAGCGCACCCTGCGAGCAGCTGTTCAGGTAGACCCGGTGCTCGAAGATCGGGAACCGGTGCCGGATGCCCGCCGCGAGTTCCGTGTTCACTGTCGCCTCCATCAACCCCGCCTTCCCGATCCGACCGTCAGTGTCCGGTGAATGTCCGCTGCCGCCGCCCGCGTCGCCGCGCGGTCGTCGTCGGCCGGCGTCGGGCACTGGTGCTGCCGGCCCGCGGCGAACACGCTGACCGGCCGGTGCAACACACCCAGGTCGGCCGTGGGATCGCCCGGCACGGCGACGATGTCGGCGGCGAGCCCGACCGCGAGCCTGCCGGTCACGTCGGCCAGCCCGCAGGCCGCGGCGGCACGATGGGTCGCCGCCGCGATGACCTCCCTCGGCGTCATGCCCGCGTCGGCGAGCACGTCCAGGCCGTCCGCGTAGTTCTCGAAGGGCACCAGGCCGATGCCGGCGTCCGTGCCCGCGACCAGTGTCACGCCCGCCTCCCACATGGCGCGCAGGTTGCGCAGCAGCGCGTCGCGCTCGTCCCACGGGCAGAAGTACGGGTCCGCCAGGCATGCGGTGTTCGTCGTGGGGCACACCGCGATACCGGCCGCGGCGATGCGCCCGGCGATCTCCGGGTCGAACCGGGTGCCCGCCTCGGTGACCCAGCCGCAGTGCTCGATCATGTCCACACCGGCCTCGACGACCCGCCGGATGCCCTCGACGCCCAGGGCGTGCGTGGTGACAGGCAGGCCGAGCCGGTGGGCTTCCTCGACACACGCCCGCAGCTCGGCCACGGTGTAGCGCGCGTGCCACGGCCTGCTGCCCGCTGTCATGAAGCCGCCGGTCGCCATGATCTTGATGAGATCGGCGCCCTCCTTGGCGTGCTGCCTGACCTGCTGGACGACCGCCGGTTCGCCGTCCGCCTCGCCGCCCATCCGCCAGGCATGCCCGCCGGTCACGGTGATGGGCGCGTTGGCGACCCGCAGCCGAGGACCCGGTACCAGGCCATCGCGCACCGCGTCCCGTACGGCGACGGCCACCGTGCCCCGGCAGCCCAGGTCACGCGCCGTCGTGACGCCCGCGTCGAGCAGCCTGCGCGCGCTGTTCACCATGCGGCAGGCCAGTTCGGCGTCCGGCGCCGTCAGTTCGCTGCCGGTGGCCGACGCGCTGGCGTCCATCGCCAGGTGCACGTGACAGTCGACCAGGCCGGGCAGGAGAGTCACGTCGCCGAGTTCGACGTCGCGGGCGCCCCGCTGCTCGGCGGCCGACGCCAGTTCGGCACGCCGCCCGATCGCCTCGATCCGTCCGTCCGTTACGAGGACGGCACCGCCGTCGATCATGGTCGCGTCCGCGTCGGGCAGCAGCCGGTCACCGCTGACCAGGATGGTCTCGCTCATCCAACCTCCGTCGCACAGGCTCGGCACCGAGAATAGGTTCGGTTTCAACCTGGGTCAACATCGTTCAACCGTATTGACATGTCCGGAACGTCCCGTGCACTCTTGGCCACCACGCCGGAGCCCGAGCAGTGGAGGCCAGGAATGGCTGCAACCTCGACCACATCGTCCGCGGCGGTGCCCGATCGGCCGACTGGCCGTCGCTGGCACCGGTTGTTGCTGGTGGTGCCCTTCGTCTGGTGCATCGCTGTCATCCCATGGGCAGGCACGGTGCCCTACGCGTTCGGGCACGTGCCGTTCCTGTTGGTGTGGATGGTGGCCGGGGTGTTGGTCGGCAGCGCCGCGATCGCCACGGTTTACCTCATCGACCGCCACCGTGGCGAACTGGACGAGGCGTAGGAGGACCGATGGCATACCTCATCGCACTTGTCATCGCCGTCGGGTCCATTGTGGCCGGTTCCGTGCTCGCCGCCAGAGGCCGCCGGGTCGACGTGGCGGAATGGACGGTCGGTGGCCGCCGCTTCGGTGGTTTTCTGTTCTGGTTCGTGCTGGCCGGCGAAACGTTCACCACGTTCGCGTTGCTGGGCGCATCGCAGACGGTGTACGCGGACGGGGCGCCCGGCTACTACGTTCTCGGCACGGTCGTCCTCACCACGGCGGTCGGTTACTGGGTGGTGCCGAAGATCTGGCGCGCGGGCAAACGTCACGACCTGATGACCGAAGGGGACTACTTCACCCGCCGGTTCGACGCTCCGTGGCTGGGCGCGGTGCTCGGCCTGTTCGGCATCGTGGGCCTGCTGCTCTACTCCGAGGTCCAGCTGACCGGACTGTCGCTGATCCTGCAGACGCTGTTCGGCACGAGCATCGGCGCCACCTGGTATGTGGTGATCGCGGGGGTGGCCGTGATCGCCTTCGTCCTCACCGGCGGGATGCGCAGTGCCGCCTTCGGCGCGGTCGTCAAGGACCTGCTGCTCATCGTCGTGCTGCTCGTCATCGCGATCGGCGCGTCCCGGGCGGCCCATGTGGACGGTTGGGGCGGCATCTTCGACGCGGTCGGCAGGAAGCACCCCGCCGCGGCCACGCTGCCCGGCATCACCGGCGGCACGGCGAGCAACAGCTGGTGGTGGATGAGCTTCCTGTTGCTCACCCCGCTGGGCGCCTACGTGCTGCCGCACTCGTTCCAGGTGTCCTTCAGCGCCAAGGACGTGACCACGATCCGGCGCAACCAGATCGTGCAGCCGCTGTACTCGCTGTTCTACGTGCTGATCGTGGTGATCGCGCTCGCCGCGCTGCTCGCCGTGCCCGGCCTGACCGGGTCGCGGGCGAACGGCTCGCTGTTGGTGTTCGTGCGGGACGACTTCCCGGCCTGGCTGGTCGGCCTGCTCGCGGGTGCCGCCATCCTGGTCGCGCTGGTGCCGACCGCGGTGCTGCTGCTGACGTGCAGCAGCCTGTTCACCCGCAACGTCTACCCGCTGCTGCGCGGCACGGTGGGCGACCGGGAGCAGCTGCGGGTGAGCCGCGTGGCCGTCGTGGTGATCACGGCGATCGCGGTGGGCATCACGGCGACGCAGAACGACGCGTTGGTCAACATCCTGGTGAACGTCTACAACGCGATCAGCCAGCTCGCGCCCGCGCTGTTCCTGTCCCTGCTGTGGCGGCGCGTCACGTCGGCCGGCGTGCTGTGCGGGGTGATCGTGGGTGCGCTGGCCATCGTGGTGTCGCCGTTGACCACGGCCCTGCTGTCGGTGTTCCCGGCGGGCACGGTGGCCGGGCTGCCCGCGCTGATCCTCAACGTCGTGGTGACCGTGCTGGTGAGTCTGGCGACCCGGCCACCCGATCGGGAAGCGGTCGCCGTCGGCATGCCTGCCCGCGAACTGCCGGTCACCGAGGTTGCGTCCGGGTCGAGCGGTCACGTGCGAGGATGACCAGGTGGTTGGCTCCAGAATCCGGGCGCTGCGGACCGCGCGCGGTATGACGGTCACCGAGCTGGCCCGGCGGGCCGAGGTGTCCACCGGCCTGATCAGCCAGGTCGAGCGGGAACTGGCCGACCCCAGCCTCGCGACCGTCCGCAAGATCGCGCGTGCCCTGGACATCCCGTTGTTCAGCCTGTTCGAGGAGGACGACGACGAGGACGTCGCCATTGTCCGCCATGACCGCCGGATGACGGTCCAGTCGCCGGGCGGCATCGCGTACTCCCGCATCTCCGCGGGCCGGGGCAGGCTGGAGGTGCTACACGGCGTGCTGTCGCCGGGCGGCGCGTCCGCCACGGAACCGTGGTCGCATCCCAGCGAGGAGTGCGTGCTGGTGACGGTTGGCCGGCTGGTCGTCGAGGTGGCGGGCAACGAGTACCCGCTCGGTGTCGGCGACAGCAGCCAGTTCGACTCGCGCCTGCCGCACCGCTATGTCAACCCGCACACCGAGCCTGCCGAGTTCATCCTCTCGGTGACCCCGCCGAGCTACTGAACGGTGATCGAAAACCGCGTGCGTTCGCGCTCGGCGGGTCGATGGAGTGCCTCAGATCAACGGGGCACATCATGACGAAGCTGAATCAGATCATCGCGGTGGAGAAGAGCGTCAAGAGCGGCTCGCTCCGCGAACTGACCGACGCACATCACGTGCTGCAGAAGCCGGCGCTGCTGGCCGGTATTTCCCGGACGTACCAGCCGAAGGACGAGGACGGCGAGCAGTTGCCGTCGGAGTCCACGCGCGTGCAGGTCAAGACGGAGGACGTCCTGCGCAAGACGGCCGCCGTGCTGACCCGGCTGTTCGACGTCACCGCGACCAAGGACTGGGCCAACTGCGGGGCGAAGGCCGATGTCGTGGTCGACGGCCGGACCCTGCTCAGTGACGTTCCGGTGTCGTACCTGCTCTTCCTGGAGAAGCAGCTCACCGATCTGCACACCTTCGTCAAGAAGCTGCCGCTGCTGGACACCGCAGAGGACTGGAACTTCGAGGAGTCCGCCGACTACTGGCGCACCGAGCAGGTCCGGACCATCCGTACCAAGAAGGTCCCGCGCAACCACGTCAAGGCCGAGGCCACCGAGAAGCACCCGGCGCAGGTCGAGGTGTACTACGAGGACATCGCGGTGGGTTACTGGACCACGGTGAAGTTCTCCGGCGCGTTGCCTGCTCGGCGGGTCAACGAACTGCTGGACCGGGTGGAGAAGTTGCAGGACTCGGTCAAGTTCGCCCGCGAGGAGGCCAATGCCGTGGAGATCACCGACCAGCACCTCGGTGACGCGGTTTTCGGCTACCTGTTCGGGTAGCGGCACAGACTCCCCCGCGGGAGCGCGGGGGTGCGCCCCGGCGACGGGGCGTGAAGCTGAAACTGAAACGTCAGCCTGAACCAACCGGTCCGAAGTGGGGGTTCGAGTCCCTCTCCCGGCACCATCGTGCCGGGATAGCCCAACTGGCAGAGGCAGCCGGCTTCAATCTCAGACTCTCGCTCCAGCTTCAGTATTTCCGCCGAACACCAGATCGCCCGAGGACGGACGAGACTCGTCGAGATGCGGGTTCAAATCCCGCTGGCCGCTCCACTTGCGGCCGTAGCTCAACGGAAGAGCGCGGCGACCTGATACTGATCCATCCTCTTGAACGTGCTGGTGTGCGCAATTGGGCGGGCCACCGGGGCCCTGGACTGGACATGTCCAGGGCCCCACCCCGGCCCGTTCTCACGTCATGGCGCCAACGCTACCCGGCGGCAGTGGGGACGACGATCGGCCCGTCGTGGATCTTCTGGTGGACCGGGGTGAACGTGGTGAGGAACGAGTAGTAGGTGTTCCCGTCGCCGAGTGGCAGGTTGTTGGTGACGCCGAGGCCGACGATCTTGGCCCGGCGGATGACCTCGTACGGATCGATCGATCTGGTGCGCAGGGCGACCTGGTCGCTGCCGATCGGGACTCGGTAGAGGGGCTTGGCGAAGGTGTAGCTGGGACTGATGTCGGTGACGATCAGCGAACCGCCAGGCGCGAGCACCCGGGCGATGGCGTCGAAGTTCGGCAGCGCAGGCATGGACGAGAGCACCAGTGAGAGCATGATGACGTCGTAGGACGCGGAGGGCAGTTCCGCGAGCGCGCTGTCGATGTCATCGACGATGATCTTCATGTGCCGGCTCAACGGATGGCCTGCCAGGTTTCGCCTCAGCTCGGCCGCCATCTCGGGACAGAAGTCCACGTAGGTCCACGACACGTCGACGTCGTTGAAGAAGTGCACCGCGATCAGCTTTCCGGTGCCACCGCCGAGGTCGAGTACTCGCATACCGGACAGTCCCCGCCGGATCGACTGCAACTCCGCGACGGTGGCCAAATGCGTCGACACCAGGTTGCCGGAATTGCGGAGGTCGTAGTTGCGCGCGATCTCACCGTAGAAGTCCCTTGCTCGGTCGACTCCGTATTCTCGGTCGACACCTGGCGTGGTCTGGGGAGCCGGCTCCGGCGCGGCAATGGATCGTTCCGGCCGGGCGCCGATCTGCGGCGGCCAGATCTGGATCGACCGTCCCTGACGGAATGCGGTCGCGAGGATCATTGCCAAGAAAAGGACAATCGCTGTGATCAGCCACGGCGCGGCGGAACCCAGCGCCTTCACCACGTCCACCGCGTCCATGTTCCCTCAGCCCCCTGCTGTGTTGCTGGACCGCAGGTGCCACCCGGTGCGCTGGCCCAAACGTGGTGGCGTGGCCGTGGGTGAGGGAGCGTTGGCCCGACCAGGTGACGGAAAGACCACCACCCGACCCTTATTCGCCTACGCGCGCAGGGCAGTTCTCGCAGCCGTTTATCGGTTGCAGCAGCGGCTCGTCACGATCTTCGTCGACGAGGGCGTGCCGATGCCGGCGGGCACCGATGCGGTCGGCGCGGCGTGGGTGGTCCGTGGCTCGGCGCCGCACCGCGAGTTCGACCTCAGGCGAAGGCAGGCGTCTCGCCGCTGCGCATCCTGCAGTCGACGATCCTCAACGCAGCCCGGTTCCTCGACAGGGACGGTGGGACCGTCGAGGTCGGCAGGCCTGCCGACCTCGTGCTGCTCAACGCCGACCCCACCGCGTCGGTCGCCAACCTGCACGACATCGCGGGCGTAGTGCGTGCCGGGAGCTGCTACCCGGCGGCGGCGCTGGCGGACATCAAACGCGGCCTCGTCGGCACGGCGAACTGACGGGCTTCCCGCGCGCGGCGGAAGGCGGGCGAAGCCGACGGACAACGCGCGCCGGGACCGATCAGGCGTTACGTTCGTCGCGTACCTCGCCGAGGTGGCCACAACGCTGTCGCGACTCCAGCGGGCAGCGCGAGCGAAGGGCTGACCATGGTGTGCAGCGCCGGACGTGAGCAGGCACTGTCGTGACGACCGCACGCCCAGGTCCGGTGCTCATCGGGTTCGACGGCAGCACCGCCGCGCAGCACGCCATCGCCGAAACCGGACCACTGCTGGCCGGCCAGGAGGTGCTCGTCGTGGTGGTCTGGGAGGCGGGCAAGGCGTTCGAGGTGGCGGAGCTACGGGCGGAGCCCCTGGACAACCCGGTGGTGGACCTCGACCTGGGTACGGCGTACGAGGCCGACCAGGAGTCGCACGACGCCGCCCAGCGACTGGCCGAGGTGGGCGCTGCGCTGGCGACCAACGCGGGTATGAAGGCCACGGGTCTCGCCGTCGCCGACTCGATGTCGCCTGCCGAGACGCTGGTCCGGCTGGCGGTGGAGCGCGCCGCGCGCGCCGTGGTCATCGGCGGTCACTCGCACAGCAAGCTGGCCGAACTGTTCCTCGGCACCACATCGCAGGGCGTCATCGACAAGGCACCGTGCCCGGTCGTGGTCGTGCGGCAGCACCGGTAAGCGCTACGGCGTGCCCAGACCTTTGCGGGTAACTCGACATATCGGCTGTGGTGTGACGTGGGCCTCACTCGGGTGGTCGCGCCGAGCCGACATCGCAATGGTGTAGATGCACTATTTGCTGCCCTAATGGGCAAGTCCCGCAGGCGAACTGGCCGGATCTTCTGGTGCTATTGGAGTCCGCCTGACTGCGCCGATTGTCGGGTCAATTCTCCGATCGGAACAGCGTCCGAGAAAAATCCAAGGTTTCCCCAGGGTTAATCTCTTATTCTCCTGCCGTTCACCCTGGTCTGGCTCACCAGGCCCATTCGTCGAACGGACATACATCAATGAAACTGTCACTAAAAAGTCCGCAAAGGACACAGCGAAGACTCTCCAGACGCGGTAACTGGACACGTCTTTCCACCAGATCGCTCGCCGTTCTCGGCGCTGTCGCGGTCGTCATCGGATTCCTCCCGACAGTCGGTCAGGCGGACGAGACGAGCACACAGACCGCATTCCTGACCAAAGCCGGTCCGTTGGACCCGGTCACCGGTTATCCGACTTACTTCCAGGACAGCAACGGCCTACGGCTCTCGCACTGCTTCGACGGTTCAGCACTGTGTGGCGGCGCGGAAAGTCCGCTGCCGGATCCCAGTGCGCCGGTTTCCTTCCCGGACAACTTCCCCGACGAATCGTTCTACTTCCTCTCCCAAGCGGTCATCAACCTGCCCGGTGGCGGGAAGGCGACGTATGACGGGTCAGTGGAAGCGGACTTCGGCGGCGAGGTCGCACCGGGACAGCGCGCTGGGCTGAACCGGTTGCGGCTGCGGATCGACACGCCGGACGCCGGGCACTACTCCGTCACCACCCCGTACGGCGTCGACGAGTTCGACGTGGCGGTCGCCGGCGACCGGACGATCAACTTCACCGAGGACATCGGCGTCGCGGCCAACACGTTCGACGGCGTGCTCGGTGGGCGCGTCGGCACGTTCCTGCAGTGGGACACCGGCCCGATCGCCGGCCCGGACGGGCACATGTACGTCGGTGACCCGGCGACAGCCCACGCCGTGACCGGCAGCCCGTTCGGTACGAACTTCTTCCGGATCGACGGTCCGGACATCGGTGGTCCCGGCATCAACACGATCACCCAGAACCTGTTCACCGTGGTCGGCAGGATCGACACCAATTCCGGTGTGGACCCTGGTCACCCGACCTACAGCCGGTCCAGCGACGACAGCGGGTTCGTCGACGTGCAGGCCGGCAGCGATCCGGGCAAGTCGATCAAGGCACAGCTGCCCGGCGGCACCATCACCACGCTGCGCGGTGCGGCTGACGGCAGCTACGTCGCCCGACTGCCGTTCAACGGCGGGACACCACCGGCGTCCGTCATGGTGGAGAACCTGACGGACAAACCGGCGGCGGTGGCGCATCCGAAGGTCACCGACCTGGTGACCATCACCGACGCCACCTACGACAGCGACGCGCAGACGCTGACCGTCACGGCGGCATCGAGTGACCAGGCGATACCGCCCACACTGACGGCCCCCGGATTCGGGGCACTCAAACCGGGCACCGAGACGCTGTCGCCTGCCATACCCGACACCGGCACGACTGTCACCGAACCGGCGTTGACCGGCAACGTGAGCGTGGGCACCACGACGTTCACCGGAGTCGCGGCGCCACCGGAGACGATCACGGTGACGTCAGCGGCCGGCGGCAGCTCGTCCTCGCGGGTGCGCGACATCGGCACGGCATTCGCCTCCGACCCGATCACCGCGGACGCCGGTGCCGACCAGTCCGTGCAGCAGGGTCAGCAGGTCACCCTGGACGGCAGTGCGTCGATCAACGCCACCACGTTCGCCTGGACCCAGACCTCGGGCCCCGCGGTCACGCTGACCAACGCGAACAAGGCGGTCGCGACGTTCAGCGCGCCGACCGGGGCGGCGACGCTGGGCTTCCAGCTCGTCGCGAGCGGTACGGGCGGGTCGTCGACCGACGACATCCTGGTCACGGTCGAGCCGGTCACCGCGCCGGTGGCCGACGCCGGTCCCGATCAGACGGGTGTCCTGGTGGGCAACACGGTGTTGCTGGACGCGGGAGGATCCACCGGTGCCGCCACGTTCGCCTGGACCCAGGTCTCCGGCACGCACGCGGACCTGACCAATCCGAACACCGCGCGGGCGTCGTTCACGATGCCGACGACCGCGGCGCCACTCGTGTTCAAGGTGACCGTGAACGGTCCTGGCGGCACCGCGTCCGACCAGGTCAGCATCACGGCCCAGCTGGACTCGCTGACGGTCACCCGGGCCGAGTACCGGGCCGACCAGGCGCAGTGGCGGATCGACGGCAACACGACGCTGCTGGACAACAACGTCGTCAGCGTGTTCCTGGGTACGAATGCCGGCGGCGCGTTGATCGGTTCGGCTCAGGCCGACCCGCTCGATGGCACGTTCGACGTGCGGATCCGGGGCAGTGCCGTGCCTCCGACCGGCAGCACGGTGTTCGTGCAGTCCAGTAGGGGCGGATCGACAGTGGCGGTGTTCAGCAACAAGTAACCCCGCCGGGATGGGGTGGCCGGTTACCACCCCATCCCGGTTCGGAGCCGCCCCGCACGTATTCGACGTGCGGGGCGGCGCTGTGTTGGCTGCCGTAGTACCTGGTGGTGCGCCTGTCCGGCGGGTGCGGCTGGTCCGGCCGGCCGGAACTCGGGGTGGCCCGGCTGCCGTGGTGAACGGCGGCGCCCGGAACGGGAACTCGGGCCTCGACTGTCGCCGGAGCGGTGCGACGCGGCGCTGCGTCGCACCTGTCCTCGGGTGGCGCCGCTCAGCGGTTGGGGAGCCAGTTCCACAAGCCGTGGCGACGAATCGCCAGTACCGCCAGGACCGCCAGCACGACGAAGCCGGCGATCTCCACGATGTAGGTGGTCTTCAGCAGCGGGGCACTCGTCGACTCCTGGTAGCCGAACAGGCTGCCGTAGATGCTGATCAGCAGGGCCGCGAACGTGCCCAGTTCGAGCAGGGACGACAGGGCTGCCGTGATGCCGAGCATCTTGTTGGGCATCGCCAGGACCGCGATCGCGGCGACGATGCCGAGCACCGCGTTCACGATGAAGGCCGGACCCACCGCCGTCAGGTGGTAGCCGGCGACGTACAGGTGGAAGTGGATGTATGCCATACCCACCAGTAGGGCCGCACCCACAATCCGCAGGGTCCACATCACCGCAACGTTCGAGCGCGCGGTGGTGGATGCTCCCACGGTGCTGCTCGTAGCCATATTGCCTCCTCCGACGCCGCTTTCGTTCAGTTTGTCGCTCTCCGGCCGCCGTCCACACGCACGTATGCGCGGCGACCACTACCAACGGATACGGATCGAGTGCCCGAATGGATCGGATGGCGGCGGACACACTGCCGCACGCCTGCCACCCGGCCGGGTGAACCGTCCGTCTGCCAACAAGGGCAACACAGAACCTGGGACCGCGCAGCTGATGCGCGTTACGGCACCGGCCGCGTCGGCGGTGCCACACTCCCGGGATGGCTACCGCGCCGATCCAGCCTTACACGGCCGTCGGGCTCGTTCCGGTCGTGCGGGGTATTCGCACTCGGGCCGACATCGGCCGCAACCTCGAACACCTTTCGCATCTGTTCAAGGCCGCTTTCTGGCTGTCGTCGCTGGATCTGCCGGTACGGCTGGTGGCAGTACCGGAAGGCGCCCTGCAGGCGTTCAACGACGAGGTGCTCGACCTCGACCACGTCACGTTCGCGCGGGAGTGCGCTATCGACATTCCCGGCCCGGAGACGCGCTATCTCGGTGACCTGGCCCGCGAGTACGACACTTATGTGATGGCGCAGGCGAAGGCCACGCATCCGGAGTTCCCGGACCGCTACTTCAATGTCGGCTTCGTGCTGGATCCGCGCGGCGAGATCGTGCTGAAGCACTACAAGCTCGTCACGCTCTACCCGGTCGAGCACTCCGTCACGCCACACGACGTGTGGGACCGCTGGATCGAGCTGTACGGCCGGAACCTGGACGCGTTCTTCCCGGTGGCGGACACCGAGATCGGCCGGCTCGGCGTCATGATGGCCAACGAGGGCTCCTATCCGGAGAACGCGCGCGGCCTCGCGCTCAACGGCGCCGAGGTGCTCTACCGCGCGTCCTATCCGCATCCGCACACCGGCAACGAGTTCTTCGAGATCCAGAGCCGCGCCCGCGCGCTGGACAACAACGTCTACGTCGTCGCGCCGAACCTGGCCGCCTACTACCTGACGCCCGAGTCGACCGACCCGATCGACACCTTCGGTGGCCGCTCCATGGTCATCGACTACAAGGGGCGAACGGTCGGGCAGCACCTGTACGGCGCGACCTCGTCCTACGTGGCGGGCACGATCGACATCGGTGCCCTGCGGCACTTCCGCACCCACGCGCAGTTGGACAACTGGGCGAAGGACCTGCGCACCGAGATCTTCCAGCTCGTCTACGAGCAGCCGATCTACCCCAAGAACCTGTACGCCGACCGCGCGCCGTTCAACCACCAGGAGTTCCACGACCAGGTCATCGAACGCCAGCGCAAGCTGATGATCGAACGCGACGTCTACCGGCCGCAGTGACCGCTGCCGTACCGAAATGCCACGATTGTCCCCATGGGCGGGGACCGGAGAGTGCGCGCGTACCTGACGGACGCGCTCGACCTGGTCGAGCGCACCGCGCTGTTCAGGGACTCCGTGGACTGGGACGCCGTGCGCGGCGATGCCGAGAAAGTCCTGGTGGCGGCTGATTCCTGCGCCGACACCCACGAGTTCCTGACCGATGTGCTCAAGCGGGCAGGCGGCAGGCACAGCGGGCTGACACCGCCCGGGCACACCCTCAGCGCCACGGTGATCGCCGCGCTCGGCCCGGCGCTGCCCACCGGCCGCGTCGTCGACGCGGTCGGTTACCTGCGAGTGCCCCGCCAGTCCGGCGGCCCGCGGGCCGTACGCGGCTACGTCCGCACCGGCGGGCAGGTGCTCGCCGAACTGGCCGCCGCACGTCCCGGCGGCTGGATCGTCGATCTGCGCGCGAACGTCGGCGGCAACATGTGGCCGATGCTCGCCGTCGCGGCGCCGTTGCTGCCCGATGGCGTGCTGGGCCACTTCGAATTTCCCGACAGCCGCTATCAGGCCTGGTCGGTGGATCGCGGTCGCGTCCGGCTGGACGGCAGGCAGATGGCCCGGTCCTCCGGCCCGCTCGCACCGGGTGGGGTCGTGCCGACGGCCGTGCTGCTGTCGAAGCACACAGCGAGCGCGGGGGAGGCCGTAGCCCTGGCCTTCACCGCGCATCCCCGGGTCCGCCTGATCGGTGCCCCGACTGCCGGCCTGACGACCGCCAACCTTGCTCACGCCCTGCCCGACGGCACCCGCATGCGCGTCACCGGCTCGTACTACGCCGACCACGAACGCCGTCGCATCACGGGCCCCATCCCGGTCGACGAGCGGACCGCCGACGGCGACCGGGAAGCACCCATCGCCGCCGCGTTGTCCTGGATCACCGCCTGAATCGGTTGACCGCCCAAATGGTTGATTGACAACCAGTGGTCGCATTTCCGGCAACCACCATATTCGGGAGTATTGCACCCCTCGATTTGGCCATATTGTCGCAAAGATCCAAAAGGTAATTTACAGCTGAGTAGAACACCAAGGGGACTACCCAGACAGAAGGTGCACTCATGCGTAACAGGATCACTCGGCGGCAGGTGCTGATCGCCGGCGCGGCCGTCGGGGTGTCGGCGTTCCCGCTCGCCCGAGGCCTGGCCGGCGCCGCCACGGCGACACCCGGATCGGTCTCCACCAAGCAGATTCCGCTGCCCAGCGCCCGGATTCCCAAGTACGTGACCCCGCTGCAGACGTTCGGCGGCAGCAGGGTCTCCGCGACCGACTTCACGACCCGGATGGTCGAGTTCCCGCAGCAGGTGCTGCCCGCGTCGATGTACCCGGTGAGCCACCGCGAAGGCACGTGGCTGTGGGGCTACCAGGTGGACAGCCGCCCGCCGTCCTGGCCGGGATTCAGCGTCGAGGCACTCAGACACAGGCCCACGACGATCACCTACGTCAACTCCCTGCCCGCCGACGCGAACCACTCCCGGGTCGAGCCGCTGCTGACCATCGACCAGACGATCCACTGGGCGGACCCGCTGGGCGCGATGGGTTCCGACCAGCCCTATCGCGGACCGATCCCGACGGTCGCCCACCTGCACGGTGCCGAGGTTCCCTCGTCGTACGACGGCGCCCCCGCCGCGTGGATGACGCCCGACGGCCGCCACGGCCCCGCCTACGACAGCCTGCGCCCGGTGCCCGCGAACTCCATCGTCTACCGCTACCCGAACAGCCAACCCGCGACCACGCTGTGGTTCCACGACCACGCGCTGGGCATCACCCGGATCAACGTCTACTCCGGCCTGGCCGCCTGCTATCTGGTGCGCGACGAGTTCGACACCGGCAAGGCGGACAACCCGTTGCGGTTGCCGGCCGGCGACCAGGAGATCGAGCTGCTCATCCAGGACCGGCTGTTCGACACCAACGGCCAGCTGCGCTTCCCGGACGGCTCGAACACCGACGCCGACCTCAACGGCCCGCCGAGCAACCCGTTGGCGCATCCCTTCTGGATTCCGGAGTTCTTCGGCGACGCGATGGTCGTCAACGGTCGTACCTGGCCGCGGCTGAGCGTGGAACCACGCCGCTACCGCTTCCGGTTCGTCAACGCCTGCAACGCGCGGTTCCTCCGGATGAACCTCACCGGCGTGGCGGACGCCGCCTCGGCGACACCGCCATCGGCGGTGCCGTTCTGGCAGATCGGTACCGACGGGGGACTGCTGGACCGGCCGGTCCGGCTCAACGACCCGAACCAGGCCGACGCGCTCAAACTGTTCCTCGCCCCGTCCGAACGCGCCGACGTGATCATCGACTTCAGCGGCCTGCGCGGCCGCTCGCTCGTGCTCACCAACGACGGGCTCTTCCCTTACCCCAGCGGTGGTTCGGTCGATCCGAACCTCGACGGCCAGCTCATGCGCTTCGACGTCGGGACGCAGGTGTCCGGCGTGGACCACACGTTCGACCCGGCCGGTGGGGCCGCGCTGCGCGGCGGTCCCGGTCAGCCCCGGCAGATCGTGCGGCTCGCCGACCCGGCCACCGGCACCATCGCCGCGGGGGTCAGGCCATCGGTCACCCGCCAGATGGTGATCTACGAGCAGGAGACCGTCGACTGCGCCGAGTCCGACCGCAGTGACGGCCCGCTGGAGGCGTTCCTCAACAACAGCAAGTGGATGGGCATGCGGGACGGGACGTCCACGCCGATCCCCGGCTCACAGCCCGACTCGTCCGGCCAGGGCATCTATCTGACCGAGCTGCCCAGGGTCGGCGCGACCGAGGTGTGGGAGCTGATCAACACCACCGAGGACGCCCACCCGATCCACGTCCACCTCATCCAGTTCCAGGTGCTCAACCGGCAGCCGATCGACAACGACGGCTACCTGGCCGCCTGGGCGGCCGCGTTCCCCGGCGGCACCTACGCCGGGCAGCAGTGCGACGGCACATTCGGCACCACCGACTATCCGGCGGGCCAGATCATCCCCGGCTATGGCCCGCCCGCCGATTACCACACCCCGAACTCGGACGGTGCCCTCGGCGGCAACCCGGCTGTCTCACCGTTCATCACCGGCCCCAGCGTGCCGCCCGACCCCAACGAGGCGGGCTGGAAGGACACGTTCAAGGTCAACCCGCACTCGGTCAACCGCGTGCTGATCCGCTGGGCACCGGCCGAGACCGCGATCGCCGACGCGCGGCCGGGCGTCAACCTGTTCCCGTTCGACCCGACGACCGGACCCGGTTACGTGTGGCACTGCCACATCCTCGACCACGAGGACAACGAGATGATGCGTCCCTACATCCCGGTGAAGTAGCCACGATGCGACGACTGATCATCGTCGGTGCGGTGCTGGTCGGCGGCCTGCTGACCAGCACCGGCACCGCGGCCGCGCACGTGATCGCGACGCCGGGCACCGTGCCGCAGGGCAGCGACGCGGAGATCGCCTTCCACGTGCCCGACGAGGAGGAATCCGCCTCCACGACGAAACTCCAGGTCACCTTCCCGGCCGACCACCCGATCGCATCGGTCACCGCGCAGGCGATGCCCGGCTGGCACATCACGATCGACAAGGTCGAACTGGCCCGGCCGATGGACTCCGACGACGGGCCGGTCACCGAGGCGGTCTCGACGATCACCTGGTCCGGCGGCGCCATCGCACCGGACACCTTCGCGGACTTCGCCGTGTCGCTGGACCCGGTGCCCACCGGCACCGATCGGCTGGTGTTCAAGGCGGTCCAGACCTACGACAACGGCGACGTGGTCCGCTGGATCGACACGTCCACACCCGGTGGTGCCGAACCGGAGCACCCGGCACCGACGGTGACGGTGCGCGCGGCCGATCCGGTGCGTACCGCGTCGATCACGTCGGTGGCGGCCGCCTCGGACTCGGGGTTCGGGGTGGCAGGCGTGCTCGTCGGCCTCGTCATCGGCCTGGTCGCGCTCGCGCTGGCGTCGCTCGCGTTGTGGCGCACCCGCAGGTCCCGATGAGACCCGTACTGCTGGTGCTGGCCGGCGTTCTCCTGGCGTTGCTCTGCAGCGCCGGCCCGGCATCGGCGCACGCTGCGCTGATCTCCACCCAGCCAGGCTCCCTCTCGGCACTGGCCTCGCCACCCGGGCAGGTGACGCTGACCTTCGGCGAGCAGGTGCAGGTCACCGCCGACGGCGTGCAGGTGCTGGCGCCGAACGGGTCGCGGGCGGATGACGGCAAGGCGGGCCACCTCACCGGTCGCGGGGACACCGTCGGCGTCGCGCTCACCTCGACGGCCCAGGGCACCTACACCGTGTCCTGGCACGTGGTGTCGGCCGACTCGCATCCGGTGTCGGGGGCGTTCACCTTCTCCGTCGGGCATCCGTCGAGCACGGCAGCCGTTGTGCCGCAACGATCCGGTAGCGCGGTGGTCACCGTGCTCTACTGGTCGAGCCGGGTCGCCGGCTACGCCGGGTTCGCCCTGCTGGTCGGTGCGCTCGGCTTCGTGCTGCTGTGCTGGCCGGAGGGCGCGGCGGACCGGCGCGTCCGGCGGCTCGTCTGGGGTGCGTGGCCGGTGTTGCTGCTGACGACCGTCGCCGACGGGCTGCTGCAGGGCCCGTACGGCGCCGGGGTCGGGCTCGGTCACCTGTTCGATGGCAACCTGCTCGCGGCCACGATGGCGCTGCCGCTGGGCACCGGGCTCGCGCTGCGCGTGTCCCTGCTGGCCGTGGCGGTGCCGCTGCTCAACGAACTGCTGGCCGGCAGGCGGCGTGCCGTGCTCGGCTGGCCGGCGGCCGTGCTGTGCGGCGGGCTGGCCGTGACCTGGTCGATCTCCGGGCACGCGGCGACCGGTTTCCAGGCCCGGCTGGCACTGCCCGCCGACCTGCTGCACCTGGCCTCGATGGGCCTGTGGCTGGGCGGTCTGGTCGTGCTGTGGCGGGCTCGGCCGCCCGCGGCGGCCGTGGCGCGGTTCTCGCAGGTGGCGGTCGTCTGTGTGGTCGTGCTCGTGGTCACCGGGACCTACCAGAGCTGGCGGCAACTGGGCAGCTGGGCCGCGTTTCCCGGCACTGAGTACGGCAGGCTGCTGCTGCTGAAGATCGCCGCCGTGCTGGTGATCCTCGGCGCGGCCTGGTTCTCGCGGCGCTGGGTCCGCATCCGGGCCGGATCGCTACGCCGATCGGTGCTCGTCGAGACGTTCGGCGCGGTGGTCGTGCTCGCTGCGACGGCGGCGCTGGTCAATTCGGATCCACCGCGCACCGCACCGCTGGCGACCGTCGCACAGTCCACATCAGACGGCCGGACGATCGGGTACGACACCGGCGGCCCGGGTGGTGCCGGGACGTTGACGGTGCACGTGCTGCCGCTGACCACCGGTCCGAACATCATCTCCGTCACCGTGCTCGACTCGGCGGGCATGCGGGTCGACGTGCCGGAGCTGGACGTGGCACTCACGCTGACCGCACGCGACATCGGGCCGCTGCGGTTCCCCATGCGGCGCACCGGCATGGGCATGGGCACGTACCGCTCGGCCGACGCGGACCTCCCGATCGCGGGCACGTGGCAGCTGGCGATCACCGTGCGCACGTCGGACATCGACGAGACGACGGTGACGGAGCCGGTCACGGTGTCGGCGGGCTGATCCCGACGTCCCGACGGAAAGGGGTGCCACGCCGGGCTCGGACGTGGTCTGCTGTCCACCACATCTGGAGCACTGCCGAAAGGATCAACGAGTGAATATCTGGCGAACTCGGGGTGGCGTGTTACGGGCGGCGGCCGCGGCTGCGGTGGCCGCCGTATTGGCCGGGGGTGCCACGGCGCTCGCCGCGCCGTCGGGCGGGTCGGCGTCAGCTCACCAGGAGCCGCCGAACGTCGGGCAGGTCGAGCAGCAGGTCGAGGCGTTCTACGGCAACACCGTCGACGCCGCCGGCCATCACCACGCGTCGGCCGACAGCGACTGGGGGCGGAGGTCTCGGCCCGGATCGCGAGCGCGCAGCACTACCTCGACCAGCGGCTGCACCGAGGCGTGCACCACCCGGCGATCGTGCTCGACGTGGACGACACGTCCGAGGTGACGTTCGGCTGGGAGGTGGACAACCAGTTCGCGTTCAACGCGGCCTCCAACGAGGCGGCCATCGACGCCGACCAGTTCCCGGCCATCCAGCCCACGTTGGCGCTGGCCAAGTGGGCCGCGGCGCACCACGTGGCCGTCTTCTTCCTGACCGGCAGGCCCGAACACCAGCGGGCCGCGACCCTGACCGACCTGATCACCGACGACGGCTACCCGCAGCCGGTGACGCTGTTCATGAAGGCCGAGGCGGGCACGCCGCCGCCCGCGTACCTCAGTTGCGGCACGACCTGCACCACCGACCAGTACAAGTCGCAGACCAGGGCGCACATCCAGGCCGAGGGCTTCGACATCGTGCTCAACGTCGGCGACCAGCTCAGCGACCTGTCGATGGGGCACGAGGACCGGGCGGTCAAGCTGCCCAACCCGATGTACTTCCTGCCCTGATCCGCACGTAGGGCGGCGCCGGCCGGGGCACCCGGCCGGGGCCGCCGCGATCTCACCCGCAGCGGATGGACCCCGCCGGGCTCGTGGGGCGGATGTTGGTGGCCGGAGCGGTCGAGCGCGGGAGACACGACGTGGCCACGGCGGGACACACGGACGGCGACAAGCGAGGTGCCGCCGGCTACCTGCGGCTCATCGGGCTGGCCGCGCTCGTCGGCATCCCGGCCGCGTTCGTGGCCGCGCTGTTCCTGGCCGTCGTGCGGTGGCTGACCGAGCTGCTGTGGACCGACCTGCCGCGCGAGCTGGGCCAGTCCTCGCCGCCCTGGTACCTGGTGCTCGGGTTGCCGGTGGTGGGTGCGGGCGTCGTCATCGCCGTGCGGTTGCTCCTGCCCGGCGACGGCGGGGAGTCGCCGCTGGCCGGGTTCGGCGGGGCACCGACCCCGCTCAAGCACGGACCAGGCATCGCGCTGGCCGCGCTCGGCACTCTCGTCATGGGCGCGGTCCTGGGGCCGGAGGCACCGCTGATCGCGCTCGGGTCCGTCGTCGGGATGACGCTGGCCCCGCTGTTGCGCGACGACAAGCAGGGGCAGGCGGTCGTGGCCACCGCGGGGTCCTTCTCGGCGGTGTCGGCGCTGTTCGGCGGCCCGCTGGTGGCCGGGATGCTGCTCGTGGAGGCCGGCATCGGCCGAGGGGCCGCGTTGATCCCGGCCCTGCTGCCCGGCCTGGTGGCCGCGGCCATCGGCTACCTGATCTTCATCGGGCTCGGCAACTGGGGTGGGCTGCCGCACACGATTCTGAAGGTGCCCAACCTCCCCGCCTACCACGGGGACCACTTTGGCGACCTGCTGATCGCCATCGGGGTCGGCATCGCGGCAGCACTGGTCATCGCGGGCGTCCGGTGGCTGGGCGCGCGTATCGAGAGCAGCAAGGTACGGATGGAACTCCTGCTCGCCGCCGGTGCCGTCGCGACCGGGCTGCTCGCGCTGGCGGCGCGGGCACTGGGCGCGAACACGCAGGACGTGCTGTTCTCCGGACAGGCCGCCGTGCCGGCCCTGGTGGCGCAGCAGTCGCTGAAGATCGTGCTGGTGCTGCTGGTCGCGAAGGCGCTGGCCTACGGCGTGTGTCTCGGCTGCGGGTTCCGCGGCGGCCCGGTGTTCCCGGCGATCTTCATCGGGATCGCGCTGTCGTCGGTGGCCGAGCTGGTGTTCCACATGTCCCCGACGCTCTCGGTCGCGATCGGCACGGCCGCGGGCATGGCGGCGACGTCCCGGCTGCTGTTCGCACCGGTGCTGTTCGCACTCATCCTGGTCGGCACCAACGGATTCGACGCCATCCCCGCGGCCGTCCTCGCGTCCGCGGCGTCCTGGCTCGTCGCGACCGCGCTGCACCCGAAGGACAAGGAACAGCAGCAGACCAAGGAGCAGGCCGCCGATTAGTGGCGCGTCCGGTAACCCTCGCCGGGCAATTCCGCCCAGGCGGACACCGCGCGGCGTTGTCGTCGGCCCGGCTACCACAGAGAGATACCTGGGCCTCCTCCGTCTTGCGGTGCGCCCACCTGGAACCAGAATTCCACCGGCATGGTTACTGGACACCACTAGAGTGATCGCCGAGCCGAGGAGGTGGCAGGCGATGGCGCTGTTGCCGGACACGTTCCGTGCGCACGACGTGGATGTCGACGGCGTCCGGATCCACACGCTCGTGGGCGGTGACGGGCCGCCTGTGCTGATGTTGCACGGTTATCCGCAGACGCACGTGATGTGGCGGGACGTCGCTCCGGCGCTCGCGCGCGACCACACCGTGGTGCTCGCCGATCTGCGTGGTTACGGCGACAGCGACAAGCCCGCGCCCGCGGCGGACGACGCCAACTACGCCAAGCGGGCCATGGCGCGCGATCAGGTCGGGGTGATGGCCAGTCTCGGTTTCGACAGGTTCGACCTCGTCGGCCACGACCGGGGCGCGCGTGTCGGGCATCGGCTCGCGCTCGACACGCCCGCCGCTGTCGACCGGCTCGCGGTATTGGACATCGTGCCGACGCGGCACGTGTTCGCCACGGTCGACCGCGCGATGGCGACCGCCTACTTCCACTGGTTTTTCCTGGCCCTGCGCAACGGAATCCCGGAACGTCTCATCGGCAGCGACCCCGAGTTCTGGTTGCGGTCGTTCGCCAGGCCGCTGCAACAGTCCGGCACGGACTTCGACCCGGAGTCGTTCGCCGAGTACGTCCGGTGCTTCGCCGACCCGCGCGCGATTGCCGCGACCTGCTCGGACTATCGCGCAGCCGCCGGGATCGACCTCGAACACGACGACGCGACCGCGGCGGCAGGCCAGCGGCTCGGCTGCCCGACCCTCGTGCTCTGGGGTGAACACGGATTCGTCGGCAGGCATTACGCGGTACTGGACGTGTGGCGGCAGTACGGCTCGGATGTGAGCGGGCAAGCCCTGCCCGCCGGCCACTTCCTCGCCGAGGAAGCACCCGAGCGGACCGTCATCGCGCTGCAGGATTTCCTCGGCGAGCGCCGGTGACGGCCACTACGCCCGGCGCACGGGTGAGCTGATCTGCGGCATCGCGGCATCGCTGGACGGTTCGTCGCGGGGAGCGGCCTGCCGGAGGCGGAGCCGTTCGGGGACGTGCCGCCCGAACCGCTGCACGGATGGATGTTCGACGCGTGGTCATCCTGCGCCGTGCTAGGGTTCGGCTCATGGCGACGCAGTATTGGTTTACACCCCCGACCCGGGTTGGGTCGGCGGGCGAACCGCTGCGCTGACCAACCACCCGAGTCGGATCTTGAGCCGGCTCGGATTGTGGACCGGGCGGCTCGCTCACGAGAGGACGCCCGAACGTCATGGCCGTCGCTGCCCCGCCCGCACTGGACAATCACCGGATCACCGGCATCAGCCCGCTGATCTCGCCTGCCCTGCTGCGTGAGGAACTACCCGTCGACGACGCGGTCGTCGCCACCGTCACCCAGGCCCGCGCGGACGTCGTGGACATCCTGGACGGACTCGACGACCGATTGCTGGTCGTCGTCGGCCCCTGTTCGATCCACGATCCCGACGCCGCCCGCGAGTACGCGGGCAAGCTCGCCGCGCACGCGGCCACTGTCGGTGACGAGCTGCGGATCGTGATGCGCGCCTACTTCGAGAAGCCGCGCACCACCGTCGGCTGGAAAGGCCTGATCAACGATCCCGGCCTGGACGGCGGGTTCCAGGTGAACACCGGGCTGCGGCTGGCCCGCAGGCTGCTGCTCGACGTGTCCGCGCTCGGCCTGCCCGTCGGCTGTGAGTTCCTCGACCCGATCACCCCGCAGTTCATCGCGGACATCGTCAGCTGGGGTTCGATCGGTGCCCGCACCGCGGCCAGCCAGACGCACCGGCAGCTGTGCAGCGCGCTGTCCATGCCGGTCGGCATCAAGAACGCGACCTCGGGCGACGTCGCCGACGCGGTCGACGGGATTCGCGCCGCCGCCGCCGGTCACGTGTTCATGGGCATCAACGCCGACGGCCTGGCCGCGCTCGTGTCCACCACCGGCAATCCCGACTGTCATGTGGTGCTGCGCGGCGGCAGCAACGGCCCGAACTACTCCGCCGAGCACGTCGCGGCGGTACTGGGCCGGTTGCGGGACGCGGGTCTGCCCGAACGGCTCGTGGTGGATGCCAGCCACGGCAACAGTGGCAAGGACCACACCCGGCAGCCGGTCGTCGTGCGGGATCTGGCCGCACGGATCGCGGGTGGCGAGCGTGGCGTCGTGGGCCTGATGATGGAGAGCTTCCTGGTCGCGGGCAGGCAGGACTTCGGTCCGACGATGACCCGGGGTCAGTCCGTCACCGACGCCTGCCTGGACTGGGACACCACCGCGGAACTACTGGACGAGCTGGCCGACGCCGTGCGGACGCGCCGGCGGGGCTGAAACCCCGATGTCCCCGGTCCCGGCGGATGCGCAGTGGCCGGGTGCGTCCTGCCCGGTCGGGAGCGCGACCTGAAAGGGTGACCGGTTCCTGGCATATGCGGCCGACTGCTCGCGTTGGAGCGGGCAGGAGTCCGATGGACAGGGGAGCGGAGCATGGCCAAGGCAGTGCGGTTCGGCGAGTACGGCGGCATCGGCGTCCTGCGGGTGGAGGACGTACCGGTGCCCGAGCCCGGTGTGGGGCAGGCGCTGATCAGGGTGCGGGCGGCGTCGATCAACCCGGGTGAGGCGAAGATCCGCGAGGGCCTGCTGCACGAGCGGTGGCCCGCGACGTTCCCGTCCGGACAGGGCAGCGACCTGGCCGGTGTCGTCGAGCGGGCCGGCGACGGGGTGACAGGGTTCGCGGCCGGTGACGAGGTCATCGGGTTCACCCACGAACGCGCCAGCCAGGCCGAGTATGTGGTCGTGCCCGCCGACCACCTCACCAGGAAGCCGGCCGGGCTGTCCTGGGAGGTCGCCGGCTCGCTGTTCGTCGCGGGTGCGACGGCGTGGGCGGCGGTGCGCGCGGTCGCGCCGCGGCAGGGCGACACGGTGGCGGTGTCCGGTGCGGCCGGGGGCGTCGGGTCGCTGGCGGTGCAGCTGGTCAGGCGCGCGGGTGCCGAGGTCATCGGTATCGCGGGACCGGCCAACGACGAGTGGCTCAGGGCGCACGGCGTGCGGCCGGTGGCGTATGGCGACGACCTGGCCGAGCGGCTGCGCGACGTCAAGCTGGACGCGTTCATCGACACCCACGGCGACGGCTATGTGAAGCTGGCCGTCGACCTGGGCGTCGACCCGTCGCGCATCGACACGATCGCCGACTTCGCCGCTGTGCAGGAGTACGGCGTGCAGGCGGAGGGCAATATGGCGGGCGCGAGTGCCGAGGTGATGGCCGAACTCGCGGAGCTCGTCGTGCGGGGCGAACTGGAGGTCCCGATCGCCGCGACCTACCCGCTGACCGAGGTCCGCGAGGCGTTCACCGAGTTGGAGCGAGGCCACACACGCGGCAAGATCGTCCTGCTGCCGTAGTCCTGGAGGACGCATGACCACACCGCGGGCGACGACCACGTTGTGGCGTCCGACGGGGCCGAAGGAACTGGACCTGGTCCGCGAGCTGCGCTGGCGGGCCTGGCCACCTCGGCTGCCCGATCAGCCGATCTTCTACCCAGTGCTGAACGAGGACTACGCGATCCGATCGCCGACGAGTGGCACGACTGTCTGATCTGGACGTCAGTCCGGGAGTAGCGGCACGGCGAGGCCCTCGCCGTGCCGCAGCAGCGCGGCTCGGGTGACGGCCGCGGAGCCGAACTTGTCGCGGACCGAGTCCAGGGCGGTGTCCAGGGCACTGGTCTCGTTGGTGTCGAACGGCAAAGCCAGCTGTACGGCATCCGCGTTGTCCAAATTGGATAGTGCGACGCCGATCAGCGTCAGCCCGTCGGACAGGATCATCGGCATCGACGCGGCGAGCAGTTGCCGACCGGTATCCAGAATGGTCTCCGTGTGGTCGGTCGCCTCGAAGATCGTGTGCGACCGGGTGGCCCTGGTGAAATCCGCGAAGCGCATGCGCAGCGTGACCGTCCGGCACACTCGGCGCGCGCCGCGCAGCCTGCGGGCGACCCGGTCGACCAGGCCCGCGAGGATGGCGTCCAACTCCTCCTGCGGCCGCCGTCGCCTGCCCAGCGCCCGCTGCGACCCGATCGACCGTCTCCGCGTGCCGACCCTGACCCGGCGCGGGTCGTCGTTGTGTGCCAACGCATGCAGATGGCGACCGCTCGCCCTGCCCAGGAACGACACCAGCTCCGCCACGTCCAGCTCGGCGATCTGACCCACGGTGCGAATGCCGCGTTCGTGCAGTTTGGCCGCGGTGACCCGCCCGACGCCCCACACCCGTTCCACCGGCAGGGGGTGCAGGAACGCCAGCTCGCCGTCGTGCGGCACCACCAGCAGCCCGTCCGGCTTCGCCACGCCGCTGGCCACCTTCGCCAGGAACTTGGTCCGCGCCACGCCGACCGTGATCGGCAGGCCCACCTGCGCCAGCACCTCCCGGCGCAAGGTCGCCGCGATCTGGCTCGGCGTGCCCGACACCTTCAGCAGGCCGCCGACGTCGAGGAACGCCTCGTCGATGGACAGCCCCTCGACCAACGGCGTGGTCTGCTCGAACACCCGGAACACGGCCTTGCTGGCCTGCGAGTACGCCGACATCCTCGGCGGCACCACGATCGCCTGCGGGCACAGCCGCCGCGCCTGTCCGCCCGACATCGCGGTCCGCACGCCACACGCCTTCGCCTCGTAGCTGGCCGCCAGCACCACCCCACCGCCGACCAGCACCGGCTTGCCCCGCAGTCCGGGGTCGTCCCGTTGCTCGACCGACGCGTAGAACGCGTCCAGGTCGGCATGCAGAATCGGTCCCTCTGCCGTCACCTCTCCATCGTCGCCCCGGACCCTGACAAAGTCGTGACCCTTCCTCGGTAGCGCTACGGAGTTGCCGCGCGGGGGAGTGCGCGACGATCCCGTTCATGCCGGGACAGGGCATTGGTCGGGGCCCGGCGGACCGGGCCGGCCCGGTCGATGCCCCGTGCTGACGCTCGTGCTGTTGGACCCGGAGCGGCTGGACGGGCTGATCCGGGTGAGCGTGTGCATCGGTGTCGGTCTGGGGCAGCTCGTCGCGGCAGCGCGGCCCGAGACCTGGGAATGACCGTGTCGATTGGCCCGTCACACCACTAGCTCGCGGCAGGCCCTAACGAATCTCGTCGTCGATCGCGTCGATGTCGGTCCACACGCGGGCGTCCGTCCAGTAGCCGGAGTGGCCACCGGGCGTGGGAACCGGGTTGCCGTAGATGCGCCACGCGACGGCCGGGTCGAGCAGCCGCGTGTCCGACGGGCAGCCTGGCGCTCCATCCGGGCTGTCGGTGATCTTGCCGCCGATCGGGTCCGTCGGATAGTAGAAGTTCTGCCACCGCACGACCTTCGCGCGGTCCGGCCGCTGTTCGCCGACCGCCTGCCGCACCTCGGTGTTGAAGTACGCGGGGAACGCCCAGCCGTAGAGCCGCGACAGTGGCGAGCCGAACATGGCGACACCGATGCGGCCCCGCTCGGCCCGGCACTCCTGCTGCAGCAACGCCGCTGCCGCGAGGATGGTGCCCTGGCTGTGCGCGACCAGCAGCACCGGGCTGCCGTGATCGTTGAGCCGCCAGATCCGCCGCTGCAGGTCGGGCACTGCCCGCTCGGCGTAACACGGCGGCGCCAGCGGGTGGTAGGAGCGCGGCCAGAACGTGCCGACGTCCCACAGCATGCTGATCCGCTTGCGCTCCGACGAGTCCCGCCAGCCCGACCACACCAGCCACACCACGCCCGCGAACACCGCTGTCGCCGCGAGCACGAACGCCTGGGCCAGGGCACCCTGCGGGCTGTAACCGGCGTCGGGCACGGGCGGGCGCACGATGACGATCACGAGGGTGCTCACCACCTGCAGGCCGGTGAGCAGGTACAACATCGGGCCGGCCACCGAACGGATGTCGCCGATCCAGTACGACCGCCGCACCTGCCGTTGCCAGGCTCGCCGGGTGTGCGCGTCGTCGGGCAGCGGTGCCTGGTCGGCCGGTGTGCCCTCGGGCGGGTCGACCTCGGCCACCACCCAGGTGCTGTCCGGGGTGTCCTTCGGCCAGTTCGCCGGGAGCTGCTCGCCGTAGGCCTTCAGGTCGTCGTTCACCTCGCCGGCCGATACGCCCCGGCCGGTCCGCATCCGGACCAGCTCCGCGATCCCGAACACCACGAGGCCGACGACGAAGGTCGCGCCGAGCACCGGGCCCGCCCAGGCGAGCTGGCTGGGCACGGTGATCGCCTGGGCACCGGACTGGGCCTCGAAACACCGCGAGCACGTGGCGTTCCCGGCGGTGAACAGCAGGCCGAGCAGCATCGAGTTGAGCAACCCGGTCGCCAGCAGCAGGACCACGGCGGGTCCGGCGAACAGACCGCCGCCCGCGGCCTTGTCCCGCGCGTCGGCCTGCCGGTCGACCAGCCCGGCGGCGTCGACCAGCATCATGGCCAGCAGGGTCACGCCGATCGCGATGTACGTGGCGGCGGTGATCGCGTTGAGGCCGGGCAAGGAGCCGGGCACGATCCGCATGGTCGGCTGCAGGAACGCGAAAACGGTCGCGCACAGCACGGCGACGGGCGCGACGCACTGCAGGGCGATCCGCGGCGCGCCGCTGGACAGGTCCAGGTGGGGCCAGATCCGGTCGGCCCAGTGGTCGGTGACGACGATGGCCACCGCGACGGCGACGGCAAAACCGCCGATCACCATCGCCAGCCACCACCAGGCGAGCCCACGCGGCGGCCCACCGGCGGCGGCTCTGGCCGTGATGGCGAAGACGATCGCGAGGAAACCGCCCGCTGCCGCGAGATGCGCGGACGTCAGCCTGCGCACCGCGAGCGCGGAGTCCCAGAAACCCCGGTCGGTCAGCCCTCGGTCGGCCGCGGACGTGACCGGCCGGTCGGGCGACGTGCGCCGCGGGTCGATCCGCCACGGCGGGCGGACCCGCTCGTAGCGGTCCTGGCTGCGGAAACCGAGCACCGCGAGCAGCCCGATGACGATCGCCACGGCCAGGTACCCGATGAACAGCGGCCGCTCGCCGTGGCCGTGCACCCACGTCCAGCTCAGTGGCCACAGCCACCAGTGCCCCTGCTGACCGGCCCTGCTGGCCTGGTAGGCGAGTAGATCGGGGGCGATCAGGATGCCGACGAGCACGGTGTTCACGGTCAGCGCGAGGCTCACCAGACTGCTCGCCACGCGGTGGCAGGCGAACCGCGTCCCGTCCAGCGCGTGGTCGCCGTCGGCGCCATCGCGGTGGCGGATGGCGCCCCGGTACATCCAGCCCGCGATGTTGGCCAGCATGAACGGCAGCAGCACCAGCCACAGCACCCGCATCGCCGACCGGGACGTCAGACCACCCCAGGAGTACCCCTCGATGTGCCGGACCGATCCGGGTCGGCGCAGGTCGGCGGTCCGGTAGAAGCCGGCCAGCCGGTCGCCGCCCACCTGTTCCGGGGCGAGGTCGTCCAGCAGCGCCTCCGGGGTGGTGCCGCCGACACCGTGCACCCGTAACTCGGTGACCTCGGCGTCGAGTGGTAAGTCGCCCGGTAACCGACCGCTCGGGCGGTCCTGCTCACCACGTCCGGTCTTGGGAACGGCCACGCCCCACCATCCCAGCAGTGTCATGGTTGCCTGTTGCTCGCTGACATCGCTTTGGTAGCACAGGACGTGACAGCGCGGATCAGCGGTGGGGCGGTCAGCGGCCGATCGTGCGGCTCCGGCCGCGGAACTCGGCGATCACGGCGCCGTCCGGGCCGTCCCGGCGGACGGTGACGTCGTAGATGCCGTTGCGGCCGTAGCCGGTGCGCTGCTCGGCGGTCGCCACGAGCACGTCGTCCAGCTTGGCGCTGGCGACGAACGAGATCTCCGCGCCGGAGGCCACGGTGACCGGGCCGAAGCTGTTGCACGCGCAGGCGAACGCGGTGTCGGCGAGCAGGAAGACGTAGCCGCCGTGCGCGATCTCGTGGCCGTTGATCATCGAGCGGGTGACCCGCATCCGGGCCACGGCCCGGCCGTCCGCCGCCTCGACCAGCTCGATGCCCAGCTCACGGGACGCGGAGTCGGCATCGAACATCGACTGTGCCGCGTTGCTCACGCCCACCTCCGCACGTCTTTCGCCCGGCTCGCCAGGACGGTATCATAACTTCCTGAACGTTCGGTCAGTAATTCAAGGAGGCCGCCGTGACCACCACGGCACCCGCAGCGGGGCTCGAAGAGTACTTCGAGCACACCATCGAACGGGACCAGCGGATCGAGCCACGGGACTGGGTGCCCGACGCGTACCGCGCGACCATGATCCGGCAGATCGCCCAGCACGCCCATTCCGAGATCATCGGGATGCAGCCGGAGGGCAACTGGATCACCCGCGCGCCCTCGCTGCGGCGCAAGGCGATCCTGCTGGCCAAGGTGCAGGACGAGGCAGGCCACGGGCTGTACCTGTACTCGGCCGCCGAGACGCTCGGTGCCGACCGCGCCGACCTGACCGCGAAGCTGATCACCGGTCGCCAGAAGTACTCGTCGATCTTCAACTACCCGACGCTGACCTTCGCCGACGTCGGCGTGGTCGGCTGGCTGGTGGACGGCGCGGCCATCTGCAACCAGGTGCCGCTGTGCCGCAGCTCCTACGGCCCGTACGCGCGGGCCATGATCCGCATCTGCAAGGAGGAGTCCTTCCATCAGCGGCAGGGCTTCGAACTGCTGATGACGATGATGCGCGGCACGAGCGACCAGCGGGAGATGGTGCAGGACGCGGTGGACCGCTGGTGGTGGCCGTCGCTGATGATGTTCGGCCCGCCGGACGCCGAGTCGCCCAACACCGAGCAGTCGATGGCGTGGAAGGTCAAGCGGCACACCAACGACGAGCTGCGGCAGCGGTTCGTGGACATGACGGTGCCGCAGGCCGACGCGCTCGGCGTCACGCTGCCGGACCCGGACCTGCGCTGGAACGCCGAGCGCGGGCAGCACGACTTCGGTGCCGTCGACTGGGACGAGTTCAAGAACGTCCTGCGCGGCAACGGTCCGTGCAACGCGGTGCGGGTGCGGCGTCGTCGCCGGTCGCACGAGGACGGCGCCTGGGTGCGCGAGGCCGCCTCGGCACACGCGGCCAAGCAGGAGGTGCGGTGATGGGCGAGCGAAGCGGGTGGCCGTTGTACGAGGTGTTCGTGCGCGGCAAGCGTGGCCTCAACCACGTGCACGTCGGATCGCTGCACGCGGCCGACGACGAGATGGCCCTGCACCACGCCCGTGACCTCTACACCAGGCGCAACGAGGGCGTCAGCATCTGGGTGGTCGCGGCGGCGGACATCACGGCGTCCAGCCCGGACGAGAAGGATCCGTTCTTCGCGCCCAGCGGCGACAAGGTCTACCGGCACCCCACGTTCTACGAGATCCCCGACGACGTCCCGCACATCTGAGGAACCGCCATGTCCTTCGACAACGTCTACGAGGCCATCACCGAGGAGACCGACGACTCGCATTGGGCTTTCGGCACCGGGTTCGCGGATCCACTGTCCGGTGTGGACACCTCGGTGCCGGACGGCATGCGCGGCGAGGACCTCGCCGCGTACTGCCTGATGCTCGGCGACGACGCGCTGATCATGTCGCACCGGCTGCAGGAGTGGTGCACGCGTTGCCCCGAGCTGGAGGACGAGGTCGCCGTCGCCAACATCGGCCTCGACCTGCTCGGCCAGGCCCGCCTGCTGCTGACCAGGGCCGGTAGCGCGGACGGCAGCGGCAGGGGAGAGGACCACTACGCGTTCGGCCGCGGCGAGCGGGAGTTCCGCAACGTGCGGCTGGCCGAGGTGGACGGCGGGCACTTCGGTCACCTGATGGCGCGGCTACTGGTGTTCAGCACCTGGCGGCTCGCGCTGTGCCAGCGGCTGGCCGACTCGCCCGACCCGGTACTGGCCGCGATCGCGGCCAAGGGCGTCAAGGAGCTGGCCTACCACCGCGACTACGCGGCGGCCTGGGTGGTCCGGCTCGGCGACGGCACCGGGCTGTCGCACGAGCGGATGCGCGAGGGCCTTGCCGACACGTGGCACTACGTGGCCGAGCTGTTCGACGCGCATCCGGTCGAGCTGGCGGTCGGTGTCGACCCGTCGACCGTGCGCGCGGAGTTCGACGAGGTCGTCGCGCGGGTGCTGACTGCCGCCACGCTCGAACTGCCCGAGGTGTCGTCGGTCGCCGCGGTCGGCGGTCGCGCCGGCCGGGACGGCGTGCACACCGAGCGGATGGGCTTCCTGCTCGCGGAACTGCAGAGCGTGGCGCGGGCCCACCCTGGGGCGACGTGGTGAGCGCGCGGTCCGTCGCGGCAGCCGTGACCGATCCCGAGCTGCCGATGCTGACGCTGGCCGATCTCGGCGTGCTGCGCGATGTCGTGGAGACCGACGGGCACGTCACGGTGTCGATCACGCCGACCTACACGGGGTGCCCGGCGATGGACACCATGCGCGACGACCTGGTGCACGCGCTCGGCGCGGCCGGTTACGCCGACGTCGAGGTCCGCACGGTGCTGCACCCGGCGTGGAGCAGCGACTGGATCAGCGAGCACGGCAGGCAGGCCCTGGCCGACGCGGGCATCGCGCCGCCCGGACCGGCACCCAGCGGGCCGGTCCTGTTGAACCTGGGCACTGTCCGGCGGACCGTGTCGTGCCCTCGGTGCGGGTCGCCGGACACCCGGGAGACCTCGCGGTTCGGTGCCACGGCGTGCCGGTCGCTGTGGCGGTGCCGGGCGTGCGCGGAGCCGTTCGAGTACGTGAAGGAGATCTGAGGTGACCACGAGTGTGCGTACGCGGGTCGGCTTCCACCCGCTGACCGTGTCGGCCGTGACCCGGCTGTGCGCGGACGCCGTCGCGGTGACCTTCGACGTGCCCGGTGAGCTGGCCGCCGACTACGCGTTCCGGCCGGGGCAGTCGCTGACGCTGCGGCGCATCATCGACGGGCGCGAGGAGCGCCGGTCGTACTCGATCTGCGCCGCGGCGGGTGACGCGCCGCGCATCGGGGTGCGCGAGGTGCCGGACGGGCTGTTCTCCGGCTGGCTGGTGCACGATGTGCGGCCCGGCGACGAGATCGAGGTGGCCACGCCCACCGGCGCGTTCACCCCCGACCTGGCGGTACCCGGCAGGCACGTGCTGATCGCGGCGGGATCGGGCATCACGCCGGTGCTGTCGATCGCCGCGTCGTTGCTGCGTGACGAGGCCAGTGAGGTGACGCTGCTGTACGGCAACCGCCGCACGGACACGGTGATGTTCGCCGACGAGCTGGCCGACCTGAAGGACCGCCGCCCCGCCCGGCTGAATCTGGTGCACGTGCTCTCCCGCGAGCCCAGGGAGGCCGAACTGTTCACCGGCCGGCTCGACGGAGCCAAGCTGACCGCCCTGTTCCCGCTGCTGCCGCCGGTCGACGCTGTCGACCACTGGTGGCTGTGCGGACCGTTCGGCATGGTGACCGAGGCGCGCGACGTACTGACGCGCGCCGGCGTGCCCGCCGATCGGATCCACAGGGAACTGTTCTATGTGGACGATGTACCGCCGGAGCCGGTGCGGCACGAGGAGGTCGCCCTCACCGGTGTCACCAGCGAGGTGACGATCGTGCTGGACGGCCGGTCGACCACGCTGGCGCTGGCGCGCGACACCCCGGTGCTGGACGGCGCCCAGCGGGTGCGGACGGACCTGCCCTTCGCGTGCAAGGGCGGCGTGTGTGGCACGTGCCGGGCGCGGGTGACGTCGGGTGAGGTGACGATGCGGCGGAACTTCGCGTTGGAGGACGCGGAGGTCGCTGCCGGGTTCGTGCTGACGTGCCAGTCGTTGCCGGTGTCGGAGCGGCTGACCGTCGACTACGACAGCTGACGATCTACGTCGGTGATGGCCTGCTGCTCGCCGGGTGTCGGAGTGGCTGGCCGTCGACTAGGACGGCTGACGATCTACGTCGGTGACGGCCTGCTGCTCGCCGGGTGTCGGAGTGGCTGGCCGTCGACTAGGACAGCTGACGATCTACGGTGACAGCCTGCTGCTCGCCGGGTGCGGAGTGGCTGGCCGTCGACTAGGACAGCTGACGATCTACGTCGGTGACAGCCTGCTGCCCGCCGGGTGCCGGAGTGGCTGGCCGTCGACTACGACAGCTGAGCCAGTACCTGGGCAGCGGTGCGGCAGCCTGCCGTGGTCAGGTCGAGATTGGCCAGCGAGGCAGCGTGCACGTCCGCCGTCGCCGCCGTGACGCAGTCGCTGACCGGATACACCGTGAGGCCGAGATCGGTGCCGTGCCGGGCCGTCTGCTCGACCGTCAGGTTCGTCGCGACGCCCGTGACGAACAGCGTGTCGATGCCGCGCCCGGCCAACCACGCGGGGAGGTCGTTGCCGGCCAAACCGGACAGTCGCTGGTTGTCCACCACGTGGTCGGCCGATCCGAGCGGCAGCATCTCGTCGATCAGCGCGGCACCGGGCGCGTCCGGCCGGAACGACTCCTGCGCGTCGGCCACGGCACGCAGGATGTCCGTGTTGCGGACCAGGCCGCCCTCACCCGCGGGCACGGTGAACCGGGTGAACACCACGGGCACACCGGCGGCCCTGGCGGCCTCGTGGAACCGCGCTGCCCTGTCCACCACGCCGCTGGCCGCGACGGGTGCGCCGAGCGTGCCGCCGAAGAAGCCCTCCGGCTTGATGACGTTGACCTGCCAGTGCAGGGCGAGCACGGCGGCCCGCCGTGGCTCGAACGATTCGTCGGTCACGGAGCGATCCTGCCGCACATCCACGTGATCGGTCCATCGTGGACGGGAAGAGCCCCCGGCCGCTGGGGGGAGGTCGGCCGGGGGCTCCGACCCGGCTGTTGGGGGATCAGCCGGGGGCTTGGGCGGCCCGTAGGCCGCATGCCCGAGTACCCGGCCAGTGTGCCAGACCAGTCGAAAAGTGGGGCGCCGCCGACCGAAACCTGCTTCGGATATCCGAGACCCGACAGCCGTTCGGTCGCACCTATCATCAGCGCGTGGCCCAGCCCGAATGTACCGAACGCGTTTCGGTTGCCGCCGGTGTCGTGCTGGCCAGCGGCTCCGGCACCAGGGTCGGCGGCGAGCTGAACAAGGTCTACCTGCCGCTCGCCGGTCACCGGGTCGTCGGCTGGTCGCTGGCAGCGTTGAGCCGGGTGGCGGACGTCGGCGTGCTCGTGCTGGTGATCCGGCCGCAGGACGCGGCACTCGCCGGCGAGGTGCTCGCGGAACTGGACGTGCCCGTCGAGGTCGTGCCGGGCGGCGCGAGCCGGCAGGAGTCCGAGCTGATGGCGTTGCGCCACCTGGCCGACCGCATCACGGCCGGTGCGGTGGACACCGTGCTCATCCACGACGCGGCGCGGCCACTGGTCACGCCGGAACTGGCCGGTGCCGTGCTGCGGGCCGCGCGCGAGTCCGGTGGCGCGATTCCGGGGCTGCCCAGGGAGGACCTGGCCCGCGTCGGCGCGGACGAGTCCGTCGCCGACGCCGATCTCGGCAGGCTCGTCGCCGTGCAGACCCCGCAGGGCTACCGGGCCGCACCGCTGCTGGCCGCCTACGAGCAGGCCTGCGCAGAGGGTTTCGCCGGCACCGACACGGCGGCCTGCATGGCGCGCTACTCGGACCTGCCGACGCTGTGCATCCCCGGTGACGAGCGGAACATGAAGATCACCTACCCGTACGACGTGGCGATCGCAGAGCGACTGCTGGCAGGCCATACTCACGGGTATGACGTGGATGGTCTATGGGGCGAACGGCTACACCGGTGAGCTGATCGCGAAGCTGGCGGTCGAGCGCGGCGAGACACCGGTGCTGGCCGGGCGGTCCGAGCAGAAGCTGGCCCCGATAGCCGAGCGACTGGGCCTGCCGCACGTGACCGTCAGTCTGGACAACCCCGCTGGGCTGCGCAAAGCGCTGGCCGACGTGCAGGTCGTCGCGCACTGTGCGGGCCCGTTCTCCCGCACGTCCCGGGACATGGTGGACGCCTGCCTGGACACCGGCACGCACTACCTGGACATCAGCGGCGAGATCGACGTGTTCGAGGCCATCTACGCCCGCCACGACGAAGCCGGGCAGGCCGGTGTCGTGCTGTTGCCCGGCGGTGGCTTCGACGTCGTGCCGACCGACTGCCTGGCCGCGATGCTCGCGCAGCGGCTGCCCGGGGCGAGCGAACTGGAGCTGGCGTTCACGCTGGGCGGCGGGATCAGCGGCGGCACCATCAAGACGGCCATCGAGGGGGCCGGTTCGGGCGGCCGGGCCCGGGTGGACGGCGAGCTGCGCACGGTCGCGCTGGCCCACCAGACCGTGGTCGCGGAGTTCCCGTCCGGCCCCAAGCGGGTCACCGCGATCCCGTGGGGCGACATCAGTTCCGCCTACCGGTCGACGTCGATCCCCACGATCACGACGTACACCGTGGTGCCCGGTGGCGACCTGCTCGGCCGCAGCCAGCAGTACCTCACGCCGCTGTTGAAGATGCCGTCCGTGCAGAAGGCCGGTGCCGCGCTGGTCGACCGGCTGATCAAGGGCCCCAGCCAGGACCGGCAGGCGGCTGCCCGGGCCGAGGTGTGGGGCCGGGTCAAGCACCCGGACGGCCACGTGGTGACCGGCTCGCTGACCACCCCCGCCGCCTACGCGCTGACCGCCGACGCGGTCGTGCGGGGCGTCGCGAAGCTGGTCGCGGGCGAGGTCACCCCCGGTGCGCACACGCCGTCCAGCGCGTTCGGCGCGGAGTTCGTCGCCGGACTGGACGGCGTGCGGCTGGGCAACATGCCGCCGGAAGCCGACCGGGTGGACCCGACGGACCCCGTGGATCCGTCGGACCCGCGTGACCCGTCCGACCCGGCGGGCTCAGCGGGCGAGTAGCGAGCTGGCTTCCTGGGCCGCCGGGCCTGCCTGCGCGAGGTGGGCCAGGTTGTCCGGCACGGTCTCGCCGCGGTGCGTCATGGCCTGCGCGTACAGCCGGCCGGCCCGGTAGGACGACCGGACCAGCGGGCCCGCCATCACACCGGAGAAACCGATGCGCTCGGCGGCCTGCTGGTGCTCGACGAACTCCTCCGGCTTCACCCACCGGTTCACCGGGTGGTGCCGCACGGACGGGCGCAGGTACTGCGTGATCGTGAGGATCTCGCAGCCCGCGTCGTGCAGCTGCCGCATCGCCTCGGTGACCTCGTCCGGCGTCTCGCCCATGCCCAGGATCAGGTTCGACTTGGTGACCAGGCCGGCCTCGCGGGCCGCGGTCAGCACCGCCAGTGAGCGCTCGTAGCGGAAACCGGGGCGGATGCGCTTGAAGATGCGCGGCACCGTCTCCAGGTTGTGCGCGAGCACCTCCGGGGCCGAGCCGAACACCTCGGCCAGCTGCGCGGGGTCCGCGTTGAAGTCCGGGATCAGCAGTTCGACGCCGGTACCCGGGTTGAGCCGGTGGATCTGGCGAACCGTCTCCGCGTACAGCCACGCGCCGCCGTCGGGCAGGTCGTCGCGGGCGACGCCGGTGACCGTCGCATAGCGCAGCCCCATGGCCTGCACCGACTCGGCCACCTTGCGCGGCTCGGTGCGGTCCTCCTCGGCGGGCCTGCCGGTGTCGATCTGGCAGAAGTCACACCGCCGGGTGCACTGATCGCCACCGATGAGGAACGTGGCCTCGCGGTCCTCCCAGCACTCGTAGATGTTGGGACAGCCCGCCTCCTCGCACACCGTATGCAGGCCTTCCCGGTGCACCAGCTTTTTGAGCTCGGTGTACTCGGGACCCATCCTGGCCCGGGTCTTGATCCACGATGGCTTCTTCTCGATGGGTGTCTCACTGTTGCGGACTTCCAGCCGCAGCAGCTTCCGCCCGTCCGGCGCAACCGTCACAGGCCAAACTTTACGCTGGCGCCACCCGTGAGCAGGGTCACGCGGGATCGGGGGTGACGCCGGTCAGGTGCGCGGTCGCCTCCCACAGCCGCGCGGCCACATCGGTGTCCTCGGCGGCCTTCGGCGCCCGCGCGTGTCCCGGCCAGCCGCGGATCTCGAACATGCCGTCCGGGCCGAAGTACTCGCCGCCGCGCACGTGCGGCGCGGTCGCCGCGTACAGCGTCGGCAGCGAGCCCTGCTCGACGCTCTGGGCCACGAACCGGGCACCCAGCTCGCCGAAGAACTCGATGGCACCGGCGATCGGGCCACTGCCCCGGGAGCCGGCCATGTTGCTGACCAGATCGGTGGCCGTGTAGCCGGGATGCGCGGCGACGCTGATCAGGTCCATGCCCGCCGTCCTGGCATGCCGGTCCAGCTCCTGCGCGAACATCAGGTTGGCCAGCTTCGCCTGGCCGTAGGCGGCCATCGGCTGATAGGTGCGGTGCTCGAAGTTCAGGTCGGCGGTCCGGATCCGGCCGCCGCGGGCCGCGGTACTGGACAGCGTCACCACCCGGGCGGCGGGCCGGGCACGCAGGGCGGGCATCAGCAGCCACGTCAGCGCGGCATGGCCGAGGTGGTTGGTGCCGAACTGCAGCTCGAACCCGTCGACGGTGGTCCGGTGCGGCGTCATCATCACGCCGGCGTTGTTCACCAGCAGGTCGAGCTGGTCGCCGGTCAGGGCCCTGACCTGTTCGGCGACCGCGCGCACGGACCGCAGGTCGGCCAGGTCGAGCACGACCAGTTCGGCGGTCGCGTCGACACCGGCGGCGCGAGCGGCGTCGTTGACCGTGCGCAGCGCGTCGGCGCCGCGGTCAGCCGACCGGCACGCGAGCAGCACGCGGGCGCCGTGCTCGGCGAGGACCTGCGCGGTCCGCAGGCCGAGGCCGGAGTTCGCGCCGGTGATCAGTGCGGTTCGTCCGGCCTGATGTGGGATGTCCTGTTCGGACCAGCGTGGCATGGTCAATGACTACTCCTGGGTACGGGGTCGCGCCAGGGTGCCCCTGTCGGCCGGCGGTGGGAGGCTCTCGACATGCCTGAGATCGCCGAATACCTCCAGGGCACGCCGTGCTGGCTGGACCTGTGGACGCCCGACCGGCAGAAGTCGATGGACTTCTACACCAGTGTCTTCGACTGGGACTACCGCGTCGCCCCCGAAGAACAGCACTTCTACACGGAAGCGCTGATCAGGGGCAAGAACGTGGCCGGCATGGTCACCCCGCCCGGGACGCCGGACATGATCTGGGTGACCTACCTCGCGGCCGACGGCCTGGATCCGGTGCTGGCCGCGGTAGTGGCCAACGGCGGCGTGTCACAGACAGGTGCGATCGAGGTGCCCGGCGCGGGCCTGCGGATCGCTCTCGCGGCGGACCCGACCGGTGGCCAGTTCGGCATCATCGAGTCGCAGGGTCACGGTGGCGCCGAAGTGGCCAACGAGCCGGGCGCGCAGATCTGGAACGAGCTGATGACCCCGGACCCGGCGACCGCGCGGGCCTTCTACTCGGCCGTCTTCGGCGTGGGGATCAGCCCGCCGATGTCGCCCGACTTCGACTACACGACGATCCAGGTCCGCGGCCGGGACGTCGCCGGCATCGGCAAGTCCGACGAGGGCAGACCGGCCGCCTGGAACAGCTACTTCGCCGCCGCGGACACCGACGCCGCCGCGGCGCGCGTGCGCGCGGCGGGCGGTTCGGTACTCGGCGAGCCCAAGGACACGCCCTACGGCCGGATGGCCATGTGCGCCGACCCGCACGGCTCGGTCTTCTTCCTGATGAGCACCGCCGCCTGACACCCGCCTGGCTGAGCGCCGCCTGGTGTCAGGAGCTGGCGACCAGGCGGCGGAAGAGCTGCTCGACCGGGTTGGTGCGGCGGTGCCGGCGGTCCGGTGTGGTGCGGATCAACGCCTGGAATGCCGCGCCGATCCGGGCCGTCTCCTCGGGCGGTTCACTCGCGTCGGCCAGGCCCGCCGCCAGGGCGAGCATTCGCTGCTCGGCGCGGACCGCCTCGGCGAACCCGTCGCCCATCGAGACGTGCTCGTCCAGTACCCGGCGCAACGCCGGGTACTCGCGTGCCGTGGTCCGCCACGCCGCCGCGACGGCCGCCACGTGGTCGACATCCGGGGCGTGGCCCGCCTCGGCCAGCGCCACGGCCAGCCGGCCGTGTACCTGCTGGGACCACTTGTACTGCAGGGCGAGCGCGAGCTCGTCGCTGCCGCCGAAGACCTCGCGTGCGATGTCGTCGAACGCCTCGTCCCGCTGCGCTCGCGTGAGCACGAGGTCGATCGCGTCCCGCCGCCGGTAAAAATCCGCCCAACTCATGGCAGTCCCTCCGTGCGCCCTGTCATACCGCTGGTCTGCGCCATACTCTCGGTATGGACAGCAACATACCACGGGTACGTACCGGCGGTATGTCGTAAAGTGTGTCGGTGGTGACAGTGCGGTCGCGTCGGCTGGAGTACTCGGAGTCCACGAGGGACGCCCTGGTGGACAGCGCGGTGGACCTGTTCACCAAGCGCGGGTACGCCGGCACGTCGCTCGACGAGGTGGCCAAGCGGGCCAGGGTGACCAAAGGCGCGCTGTACCACCACTTCAGTGGCAAGCAGGCACTGTTCGAGGCCGCCTTCGACGCGGTCGAGACCAGCGTGATGACACGCCTCGCCGAGATCGTCGGTGGTCCCGGCGACCCCTGGGACCGGGCCATGAACGGCATCCGGCACTACATCCAGATCTGCCTCGACCCGTCCTACCAGCGCATCGTGGTGCACGAGGCGCCCGTCGTGATGGGCTGGGAACGCTGGCGCGAGGCCGAGGACCACTTCAGCTTCGGCGTCGTCCGCACCGGCATCCAGGCGCTCATCGACGCCGGCGAGATCGACGACCTGCCGGTGGAGACGACGGCCCGCCTGCTGTTCGGCGCGCTGACCGCCGGTGCCACCACGATCGCCCGGTCCGCCGAGCCGAAACGGGCGAGCGCCGAGGTGTCCACGACGATCATCCGGATGCTGGAACGCCTGCGCGGGCCTGATGCCCAGCCGGCGAAGCCGGAGGGCCGGGCACACCGGGACCGGCACCGCTGACTCCTGCCGGGACTGGATACATGCCTGCGCGGGCCTGATGCCCAGCCGGCGAAGCCGGAGGGCCGGGCACACCGGGACCGGCACCGCTGACTCCTGCCGGGACTGGATACATGCCTGCGCGGGCCTGATGCCCAGCCGGCGAAGCCGGAGGGCCGGGCACACCGGGACCGGCACCGCTGACCCCTGCCCGGACTGGATACATTAGGCCTCCGTGGACACCTTCCAGCTCAGGATCTTCACCGAGCCGCAGCTCGGTGCCAGCTACGTCGACCAGTTGCGAGTGGCCAGGTGTGCCGAGCAGGCCGGCTACGACGCGTTCTTCCGCTCCGACCACTTCCTCACCATGGGTGCCGGTGACGGGCAGCCCGGCCCGACCGACGCGTGGGCGTCGCTGGCCGGCCTGGCCAGGGACACCGACACCATCCGGCTGGGCACCCTGGTCACGTCGGCCACGTTCCGCTACCCGGGGCCGCTGGCGATCGAGGTCGCGCAGGTCGACCAGATGTCCGGCGGCCGGGTCGAGTTCGGTTTCGGCGCCGGCTGGTACGCCGCCGAGCACACCGCGTACGGGGTGCCGTTCCCGGCGGTGGGGGAGCGGTTCGAGCGGTTCGCCGAGCAACTGGAGATCATCACCGGCCTGTGGCGCACACCTGCCGAGGAGAAGTTCTCCTTCCAGGGCAAGCACTACCAAGTCGTCGACTCGCCCGCGCTGCCCAAGCCGGCGCAGAAGCCGATGCCCCCGGTGATCATCGGTGGCTTCGGCCCCAAGCGCACCCCCGCGCTGGCCGCTCGCTTCGCCGACGAGTTCAACATCGCGTTCGGCGACCTGGACACCGCGGTCACCCAGTTCGGCCGGGTCGACCAGGCCTGCGAGGCGATCGGCAGGGACCCGAAGTCGCTGCGCCGGTCGGTGGCGCTCACGCTCTGCGTCGGCCGCGACGATGCCGAAGTGGCCCGGCGCGCGGCGGCGATCGGTCGGCAGGTGGAGGAGATCCGCACCAACGGCTTCGCGGGCACGCCCGCCGAGGTCGTCGACAAACTGGGCGCGTGGCGCGAACGCACCGGCATCGGCACGGCCTACCTGCAGGTGCTGGACCTCGCCGATCTGGACCACATCGAGCTGGTGGCCAGTGACGTGGCACCGCAGCTGGGCTAGGGCGTGGTTCCTCGGCCTCCTCCGAGGCTGAGGAAAACCGCTCTAGTTGGCCAGCTCGAAGGTGACCCCGGGGACGTCGGGCTGCTGCCTGCGGATCGGCCGCTCGGACACCGGCAGCGAGCCGTCCAATGCGGCGAGCACGGCGTCCCTGGCCACCGGCAGCACCTCGGCGACCGTGACCTGCCTGCCCAGCTCCAGCGACAGCGACGTGGTGCCGACGTCCCGGATGCCGCACGGGATGATGTTGTCGAACGACGCCAGGTCGGCGTTGCAGTTGATCTCGAAGCCGTGCATGGTGACGTCGCGCTGCACGCGGATGCCGATCGCGGCGATCTTGCGCTCGATGCGCTCGCCGTCGGCGGGCAGCCACACGCCGCTGCGGCCCTCCACCCGGCCCGCCTCCGTCAACCCGAACGCGTCGCACACCGCGATCAGCGCCTCCTCGAGGCGGCGCACGTAGTTCACCACGTCGATCGGATCCGCGAGCATGACGATGGGGTAGCCGACGAGCTGGCCGGGACCGTGCCAGGTGATCTTGCCGCCACGATCCACGTCGATCACCGGGCTGCCGTCGCGCGGCCGGTCCTCGGGTTCGGTCCGCCTGCCCGCCGTGTAGACGGGGTGGTGCTCCAGCAGCAGCAGCGTGTCGCGACCGCCGTCAGCGCGGGCCGTGGCCAGCTCGCGCTGCGTGTCCCAGGTCGCCGCGTAGTCGACGGTGCCGAGCAGCCGAACTTCCACCGGCTCCCCGGCCGCGCGGCACGACGTCCGCCGGGCCGCTGCGCGCTCTGTGTCAGTCACGAATCTGACATTACGCCGACGTCAGACAACCGCGGCCAGAGCGTCGCGCAGCGTCTCGTGGCCGAACCCGAAACCGGCGCGCCGCAACGCCTCGGGTACCGCGCGCTGCCCGATCAGCACGCCCTCGTCGGCGAACTCGCCCACCACCAGCCGCAACGCGAAACCGGGCACCACCCACGGCGCCGGCCGGTTGAGCGCGGCCGCCAGCGTGCTGGTGAACTCCGCGTTCGTCACCGGCGTCGGCGCGGTCAGGTTCACCGGACCACTCAGCGTGTCCTGCTCGACGGCGAACCGGAGCGCGGCGACCTCGTCGGCCAGCGAGATCCAGGGCATGTACTGCCTGCCACTGCCCAGTTTGCCGCCCGCATACAGCGAGAACAGCGGCTTGAGCCGGGACAGCAGACCGCCGTGCGATGACAGTACGAGCCCGCTGCGCACCAGCACGGTCCGCGCACCGGCCGCCGCTGCCGCCCCGGTCGACCGCTCCCAGGTCTGGCACAGCCCGGCCAGGAATCCCTCGCCCACGGGTACGGTCTCGTCGACCTCGGTGTCCCCGGTGTCGCCGTAGAAGCCGACCGCGGAGGCGTTCACCAGCGTGCCGATGCCATGCTCCGCGACGGCTCCGGCGAGCACCTCCGTCGGTGTGAACCGGCTGTCCTTGATGGCCTGCTTGCGTTCCGCGGTCCACCGCCGGTCACCGATCCCGACACCGCAGAGGTTGACCACGGCACCCACACCGGACAGCGCGTCCGGCTCGATGACACCGGCAGGCGGGTCCCAGCGTCGCTCGTCGGCCGCGGCGGGCGGGCGGCGGACCAATCTGGTGACGTCGTGCCCCGCGCCGCGCAGTGACGCGACCAGCGCGGTGCCGATGAGTCCGGACGAACCTGCGATCACGACGCGCATGAGTCGATCGTGGTCCACAGGCGGCGCGGACGCGAGCCGGCGGCCGGGTTACGTGATCCGGACAACGCTTCGGCCCCGGCGGAAACCGCCGGGGCCGAAGGATGAATCGTTGCTACAGGCCGAGATCCGCCGCGAACTCGCCGTCCTGCAGACGGTGCTTCACGGTGGTCAGGAACCGGCCGGCGTCGGCACCGTCGACCAGGCGGTGGTCGTAGGTGAGCGACAGGTAGACCATCGAGCGGATCGCGATGGTCTCGTCGTCGTCCTCGCCGGACACGACCACGGGCCGCTTCACGACGACGCCGACCCCGAGGATGCCGACCTGCGGCTGCTGGATGATCGGCGTGTCGAACAGCGCGCCGTTGCTGCCCAGGTTGGTCAGCGAGAACGTGCCGCCGGACAGCTCCTCCGGGCCGATCTTGCTGGTCCGCGCACGGTTCGCCAGGTCGGCGATCTTGTGCGCGAGACCGGCCAGGTTGAGGTCACCCGCGTCGTGGATCACCGCGTTGAGCAGGCCGCGCTCGGTGTCGATCGCGATGCCCAGGTGCTCGGCGCCGTGGTAGGTGACCTCCTTGGCCTCCTCGTCGATGGACGCGTTCAGCTTCGGGTGCTGCTTGAGCGCCTCGACGGTGGCCTTCGCGAAGAACGGCAGGAACGTCAGCTTCACGCCCTCGCGGTGCTCGAACTCCGCCTTGGCCCGGTTGCGCAGCTTCGCGATCCGGGTCACGTCGACCTCGACCACCTGGGTCAGCTGGGCCGAACCCTGCAGCGACTCCCGGGTGCGCTGCGCCACGATCTGGCGCAGCCGGGACAGCTTCTGCGTGGTCCCGCGCAGCGACGCGTCGTCACCGGCGGCCGGTGCGGGGGCCGACGCCGCCGCGGGCCGGGACGGGGCAGCGGCGGCCGGAGCGGCCGCCTTCGCCTTCTCCCGCTCCTCGACGGCCGCGAGCACGTCCTGCTTGCGGATCCGGCCACCGACGCCGGTGCCCTTCACCTGGCCCAGGTCGATCGAGTTCTCACCGGCGAGCTTGCGCACCAGCGGCGTCACGTACGGGGAGCTGTCGTCGGCCGCGTGCTCGCCGTTGGTCTGCTCCTGGCCCTGCTGCTGCGTCGGCCAGGCCTGCTGCGCGGGCTGAGCCGGTGCGGCCGGGGCCGGTGCCGGTGGCTGGGCCCGAGGTGCCGGGGGTTGTGCCGGCGCCGGGGCCGGTGCCGCGGGCTGCGCGGCCGCTGCCGGCCGCGCGGGTTCCGGTGCCGGGGTGGGCGTCGGCGGCTGCTGCGCGGGTGCGCTGTCCGCACTGCCGATCACCGCGAGCTGACCGCCGACCTCGACCGTGCTGTCCTCGGCCGCGGTGATCGCCAGCACCGTGCCTGCCACCGGCGACGGGATCTCGGTGTCGACCTTGTCGGTGGACACCTCCAGCAGCGGTTCGTCGGCGTCGACGTGGTCGCCGACCTGCTTGAGCCAGCGGGTGACGGTGCCCTCGGTGACGCTCTCACCGAGCGCGGGCATGGTCACCGGCGTGCCGCCGGACGTCGAGGGCTTGTCCTCGGCCGCCGGAGCGGGTGCCGCCTCGGGCTCGTCGCGCTGGGGCGGCTGCTCGGCTGCCTGCGCGGGCTGCTCCGGCTCGGGCTGCGCCTCGGGCGCTGCCTGCTGCTGGGCGGGCTGCGGGCTGCTCGCGTCGCCGTCGGAGCTGTCTCCGATCACCGCGAGCTCGGCGCCGACCTCGACGGTCTCGTCCTCGCTCACGACGATCCGCTGCAGGATGCCGGTCGCAGGAGAGGGGATCTCGGTGTCCACCTTGTCGGTGGACACCTCCAACAGCGGTTCGTCGACCTCGACGGACTCGCCCTCCTGCTTGAGCCACCGGGTGACGGTGCCCTCAGTGACGCTCTCGCCGAGCGCCGGCATCTGGACGGAGAAGGCCATGGTGTCGCTGACTCCTCGTGCTCGTGCCTCTAGTAATTCCTCAGCCGTGCACGTGCAGCGGCTTGCCGGCCAGGGCGAGATGCGCCTCACCGATGGCCTCGGTCTGCGTCGGGTGCGGGTGGATCAGCGGGGCCACGTCCTCCGGGAACGCCTCCCAGTTGACGATCAACTGGGCCTCCGCGATCAGCTCACCGACCCGCTCGCCGACGATGTGTACCCCGACCACCGGCCCGTCGGGGGCCTTGACCAGCTTCACCGCGCCCTGGGTGCCCAGGATCACGGACCGGCCGTTGCCGGCCAGGCTGTAGTTGTACGTGGTGACGTCCGCGCCGTAGCGCTCCTTCGCGGCGGCCTCGGTCAGTCCGACCGACGCGACCTCGGGGTTGCAGTACGTGACGCGCGGGATGCCGCTCTCCTCGATGACCCGCGGCTCCAGGCCCTTGATCTGCTCGGCCACGAAGATGCCCTGCGCGAAGCCCCGGTGGGCCAGCTGCAGGCCGGGCACGATGTCGCCGACCGCGTAGACGTTGGGCAGGTTGGTGCGCAGCCGCTCGTCGGTGAGCACGAAACCGCGCTCCATGGTGACGCCGGCTTCCTCGTAGCCCATCTCGGCCGTGTTCGGGCCGCGACCCACGGCCACCAGCAGCAGGTCCGCCTGCAGTTGCTCGCCGGACTCCAGGCTCACCGTGACACCGGTGTCGGACTGGGTGGCACCGGTGAACCGGACGCCGGTCTTGAAGGCGATGTTGCGCTTGCGGAACGCGCGCTCCAGCAGCTTCGACGAGGACTCGTCCTCCAGCGGCACCAGGCGGGGCAGGGCCTCCACAATGGTCACGTCGGCGCCGAAGGACTTCCACACGCTCGCGAACTCGACGCCGATCACGCCGCCGCCGAGCACGATCACGCGCTCGGGCATGTAGTCGAGGTTCAGCGCCTGCTCACTGGTGATGATCCGGCCGCCGATCTCCAGACCGGGCAGCGACTTGGAGTACGAGCCACTGGCGAGCACGACGTTCGTGCCGGTGATCGTCCGGCCGTCGACCTCGACGGCGTTCGGCGCGACGAACCGGCCGGTGCCCTCGACCACCTGGACCTTGTTGGCCTTGAACAGGCCCTGCAGGCCCTTGTACATCTGGTTGACGACGCGGTCCTTGTAGGAGTTGACGCCGGCGATGTCGACGCCCTCCAGAGAGGACTTGACGCCGAGCTTGTCGCCCTCGCGCGCGTAGTCCGCGACCTCGGCCGCGTGCAGCAGCGCCTTCGTCGGGATGCAGCCGCGGTGCAGACAGGTACCGCCGAGCTTGTCCTTCTCGACGAGAATGACGGACAGGCCCAGCTCCGCAGCGCGGAACGCGCACGCATAGCCACCAGACCCGCCACCGAGGATCACCAGGTCGGCGTCGGTCACGGAAACTCCCTCGCAAGGAAACATCAGCAGTTCGTTGGGGTGCTGTTCGCGCCGGTCGGGCGCGGCAACACACGCCATCTTGTCACTACCTCGGGCATCCTTGCGACGAGGGCCGACCGCGACGGCCAAGTCCGGGCAGCATGGAAGGGGAGAGGCGGTCAGCGGGAGGCGAGGAGGTGTGGACATGGGCTTGTTCGACCGGCTGTTCCGGCGGTCCCGGCGCCGCCGCCGGGCCGGCGGTGATCGCAGGCAGGACCCTCGGAACAGCGCTTATCTGGCGGACTGGGCGGCGCGGCGGCGTGGCGTCGAGGCATTCGTCGAGCCTCGGACGACCGTGACGGAAACCACCGTGGTGTTGGTCGCACATGACGGTGAATGGACCCGGCGGCGGATCACCGAGGCCGGAGCGCGCGATCTCGGGAAGCGGCTGGGCGGGGTGCCGATCTACGACGTGCGGAAGGTGGGGTATCCGCAGCGGATGCGTGATTACACGGCTCGGATGGCTCGCGAGGCTTAGTTCCTGTTGCCGTCGGCTCGCCGGCCCTGGGGGGCCGTCTTGTGCTCGTTCCCGCTTGGCACCCCGACTTCTCCGTGCCGGCACGCAGATCAGTGTCGCGCCAAGAGCGGCCTCGCCACACGCCTGACCCGGCACGGCCGCCGCGCGAGCTGCGACCCGGCACGGCCGCCGCGCGAGCTGCGACCCGGCACGGCCGCGCGAGCTGCGACCCGGCACAGCCGCCGCGCGAGCTGCTTCGTGTCGGGGTGGGGGAGAGGTCCGGACGCCTCGGGCGTTGTTTGATCTTGCCGTTGGGTGGTTGTTTCGGGGCTGTTGGGTAGTGGTGTTGGGTTTGTTCTCCGGTTGCCGATCGGGAACCTGACACCGGCAACCTCACTTGCCGGCCCGAAACCCCGGTTGCGCGCGAACTTCGCCTGCCGGCTCAGGCGTCGCCGGCTCGACTGCCCAGTGGTGGCGCCGGCTCACGTCGCGCCAAGCGGGCCGTCGGCCCGCGACTTCGGGCGCCGGCTGTCTCCCGGCGTGCGGTTGTCTGGTCCTCTTTGTCCGTTGATGTGGGTGCTCTGTGCCCGTGTTCGCTCAGAGCTGACAATGGCCGGGCCCTGGGTGGGCCCGGCCATCTGCTCGGCTGTTTGTCAGCCCTGCTCGGCGATGTCCGCCAGGACCGCCGCCATCGTGCGGACCGGGACGCCGGTGCCGCCCTTTGCCGTGTAGCCCCACGCGGCGCCCGTGTTGTACGCCGGGCCCGCCACGTCTACGTGGGCCCACTGGACGCCGTCCGCCACGAACTCGCGCAGGAACGTGCCCGCTACGAGCATGCCGCCCCAGCGCTGGCCCGAGACGTTCGCCAGATCCGCCAGCTTCGAGTCGATGTCGGCGCGCAGCTCGTCGGGCAGCGGCATGGCCCAGCCACCTTCACCGCTGGCCCTGGCGATGGTGGCCACGCGGTCGCGGAACTCGTCCGAGCCCATGATGCCTGCCGTGCGGTTGCCGAGAGCGACCATCTGGGCGCCGGTCAGCGTGGACGTCTCGATGAGGTAGTCGGGGTCGTCCTGGCAGGCGCGGACGATGGCGTCGGCCAGGATCAGCCTGCCCTCGGCGTCCGTGTTGAGTACTTCGACCGTCTTGCCGCCGAACATGGTGAGCACGTCACCCGGGCGGTACGCCGAGCCCGACGGCATGTTCTCGGCCATCGGGACCGTGGCGACGACCTCCAGCGGGTAGCGCAGCTTGGCCGCCAGGATGACCGTCGCGATGACCGCGGCCGCGCCGGACATGTCCGACGTCATGTGGTCCATGCCGGGCGGCGGCTTCAGCGAGATGCCGCCGGTGTCGAACGTGATGCCCTTGCCGACCAGCGCGACCTTGGCCTTCGGCTTCGGGCCCTTGTAGCGCAGCCGGACCACCCTCGGCGGCCTGGTGGAACCGCTGCCGACACCCAGCACGCCGCCGTAGCCCGCCTTGCGCAGCGCCTTCTCGTCGAGCACCTCGACCTCAAGGCCCGCCTCGGTCGCGGCCGCGGCCGCGCGCTCGGCGAAAGTGGCCGGGTACAGGTCGTTGGGCGGCGTGTTGATGAGGTCACGGGTGAACGTGACGGCCTCGGCGATGGCGGTCGCGGCCTTCAGCGTGGTGCGGTGGTCCTTGGCCGAACCGTCTTCCGGCGACACGAAGTCGACCCGGCGCAGCGGCTGGTCGTCGGCCTTCGACTTGTACGCGTCGAACCGGTAGGCACCCAGCACCGTGCCCTCGATCGCCGCGCCCAGGTCGATCGTGGACAGCACGCTCGCCGCGCGCTTGGTCCCGGTCAGCGCCCTGGCCGCCGCACCCGATGCGCGGCGCACCTGCTCTGCCGTTACCGAGCCGTCCGCTCCGGGCTTGCCCAGGCCCGCCGCGAGCACGACCGGTGCCGCCAGTTTGCCCAGCGTCGGCAGCTTGACGACCTCGTCGGCCTTGCCGGACGCACCCAGCGTCACCAGCAGGTCGAGCAGCGTGCCGTCGAAGGCCGCGTCCACGGCAGCCGCTCCCGGCGCCAGTGTCGGCCCGTCGGATCCCTGGACGGTGCCGATGACCAGAGTGTCCGCCGCGAGAGCGGTCAGCTCGGCGGGTTCGTTGCCGGTCAGGCTGAGCTTGGGTGTGGTCACGGTTCTCCTTGTCGGGCCGCTCGCGGATTGTGACTCATGCTAACGAGTTTCCCCCGGTAGGTTGCTATCGGCTACGCCGAATGGTCTGGCACCGTATAGGGCCGTGACCCGGATGGTGGTGGAACGACCCGCGATTGCCGGCCCTGTCGTTGCCGGGCTCGGCGCGATGATGGGTGCCGGGCTGTTTGCCGGATTGGCCCCGGCGTCCGCACTCGTGGGTGGCTGGCTGCCCGTCGCACTCGTGATCGCGGCCGTGCCCGCGGTGTTGTCCTGCTGCTCGGCCGGTGACCAGGCGGGCGTGTTCCCCGGTCCCGGCGGCGGCTACCGCTACACGCGCGAACAGCTGGGCCGCTGGCCCGGTCGGATGGCCGGCGCGCTCTACCTGGTGAGCCGGGGAGCCGCCGCGGCCGCGCTGGCAGGCTGCTTCGGCGACTACGTCGATCCCGCGAGGCCCGCACTGCCCGCGCTGGCGGTCCTGGTCGTGGTCGTCGTCGCCGACGCGTGCAGGTTCCGGCTGTCCACCCAGCTGAGCAAGGTCCTGACGATCGGCGTGCTCGTGGTGCTGGCCCTGGTCGTCGCCGCCTGTTTCGCGATCGCACCGCCACCGCCTATCGGCATCGCGCTGCCGCCCGGCACGCCCGGTCTGGACCAGCCGGGCAATCTGCTGACGGCCGCCGGCGTGTTGTTCTTCGCGTTCGTCGGCTTCGAGCACGTCACGGCCACCGGTCTGCCGGCCAACAGGCGGCGCGTGGTGATCCCGGTGCTCGTGGTGATCGCGCTGGGCACCTATCTGCTCGTGTCGTTCGCCGTGCTCCGCCAGCTCGGGCCGACCCGGCTGGCCGTGTCCGTCGTGCCGCTGCGCGACGCGCTGGACGCGGCCGACGCCTCGGCGCTCGACCCGGTGGTCACGATCGGCGCGCTCGTGGCGACCGCCGTCGGGCTGCTGCTGGTGATCGGCGGCGGTACGCGCACCGCGACCGCGATGGCAGACAGCGGTGACCTGCCCGTGCTCGGCACGGTCGCCCGGGTGCTGGTGGCCGGGGGAGCGGCGGTCGGCGTGCTGGTCGCCGGTCCGGCACAGGCCATCGAACTGGCGGCGACCTGCGCGTTGTTCTACTACGCCTTCACCAACGCCTCGGCCCGGCTGCTGGGCCGCGACGAACGCGTGTGGCCGGCCCGCACGGCGTGTTTCGGTCTCGGCGTGACCGTGCTGATCGGGATGACCATGCCGCCGGTCGATCTGGCCATCGCGCTGGGCGTGACGGTCGTGGCCGGCCTGGCCGGTCCCCTGGTCGCGCTGGGCAGCTCACGCCGCCGGTAGCGTGATCCCCGTGACTGCCTCGGACTCCCTCAACCACGGCCCGCTGCACGCCGCCCACACCGCGCTCGGGGCCAAGTTCGGCCCGTTCAGCGGCTGGGAGATGCCCCTGAACTACGCCGACGGCGGAGTGGTCGCCGAGCACACCGCCGCCCGTACCGCGGTCGCCGTGTTCGACGTGTCACACCTTGGCAAGACCGCCGTCACCGGGCCGGGCGCCGCCGGGTTCGTGAACTCCTGCCTGACCGGCGACCTGGGCAAGATCAAGCCGGGGCAGTCGCAGTACACGTTGTGCTGCACCGAGTCCGGCGGTGTCGTGGACGACCTGCTGGCCTACTACGTGAGCCAGGACGAGATGTTCCTGGTGCCCAACGCGGCCAACAACGCCGAGGTGGCCCGGCGTCTGGCCGCCGAGGTCCCGGCCGGGATCACCGTGACCGACCGGCACAGCGACTTCGCGGTGCTCGCCGTGCAGGGCCCGCGCTCGGCCGAGACGCTGGACGCGGTCGGCCTGCCGTCCGGCATGGACTATGTGTCGTTCACCGACACCGACTGGCAGGGCATGCCGGTTCGGGTGTGCCGCACGGGTTACACCGGTGAGCACGGCTACGAGCTGCTGCCCCGCTGGGCCGACGCGCCCGCGCTGTGGGACGCGCTGCTGGCCGCCGCGACCTCGCTCGGCGGCCGGGCCGCGGGCCTCGGCGCGCGCGACACGCTGCGCACCGAAATGGGCTACCCGCTGCACGGCCACGAACTGTCCCTGGAGATCAGCCCGGTGCAGGCAGGCGCGGGCTGGGCGGTCGGCTGGAAGAAGCCCGCGTTCTGGGGCAGGGACGCGCTGACGGCCGAACGCGCGGCGGGCCCGGCCCGCAGGCTGCGTGGCCTGCTCGCCAGGGGCAAGGGCGTGCCCAGGGACGGCATGCCGGTGCTCGCCGACGGCCGGCGGGTCGGCGTGACCACGTCCGGCACCTTCTCGCCGACGCTGCGCACCGGCATCGCGCTGGCCCTGCTGGACACCGACGCGGGCATCGAACCGGGTGCCGAGGTGACCGTGGACGTGCGCGGCAGGGGCCTGCCCTGCGAGGTCGTGAAGCCGCCGTTCGTGGAATTGCACACGCGGTGACGAGGGGTGCTCGTTCGTCCTGTGGATAGTCGGTCGTCCAACCACCGGGAAGGCAGTTTCCCCCGCGTGTCACCAGGGGTTACGGTGCCAATATGACACGAGCGCTGCCTTTCACCAGGACTCCCAACCCGACCCCGGCGACCCCGGAGCGGGTTGCGGAGGTATTGGCCGCGCCGGGCTTCGGTAAGTACTTCACCGATCACATGGTGACCATCGACTGGAGCTCGGACCAAGGTTGGCACGACGCGACGGTGGGTCCGTACCGCCCGATCGAGCTCGACCCGGCCACATCGGTCCTGCACTACGCGCAGGAGATCTTCGAGGGCCTGAAGGCCTACCGGCAGCCGGACGGTTCGGTTGCCTCGTTCCGCCCCGAGGTCAACGCCGCGCGGTTTCGCAGCTCAGCGGCCAGGCTGGCGATGCCGGAACTGCCCGACGAGCTGTTCGTCGAGGCTCTGCGCGAGCTGATCACCGTCGACGAGCGGTGGGTGCCCAGCCATGCCGACGAGTCGCTCTACCTGCGGCCGTTCATGATCGCGACGAGCGTCGGTCTCGGCGTCAACTCGCCGTCGGACGAGTACAAGTTCATCGTCATCGCCTCGCCGGCCGGCCCGTACTTCGCGGGTGGCGTGCAGCCGGTGAAGGTGTGGCTGTCCACCGACTACGTGCGCGCTGCCCCCGGCGGCACCGGGTTCGCCAAGTGCGGCGGCAACTACGCCGCGGCCTTCCTCGCGCAGGCCCAGGCCGTCGACGAGGGCTGCGACCAGGTCGTGTGGCTGGACGCCATCGAGCACAGCTGGGTCGAGGAAATGGGTGGCATGAACCTGTTCTTCGTGCTCGGCTCCGGTGACGACGCCCGGCTGGTCACCCCGGAACTGTCCGGCTCGCTGCTGCCCGGCGTCACGCGGGCGTCGCTGATCGAGTTGGCCGGGGAGTTCGGCTACCCGGTCGAGGAACGGCGGATCTCGGTGGCGGAGTGGGAGAAGAAGGCGGCGACAGGTGAGCTGACCGAGGTCTTCGCCTGCGGCACGGCCGCCGTGATCACGCCGGTCGGCAGCGCCAAGTCCCCGGAGGGTGAGTTCGCCATCAGCGGCGGCCAACCCGGCCCGGTGACGATGCGGCTGCGCGAGCGCCTGACCGCCGTCCAGAACGGCACCGCACCCGACCCCGGCGGCTGGATGACCAGCCTGATCTGACATCGCGACCACTCGTGGCCCGGAGCGGATCCGGGCCACGAGTGCGTTCCGGGCCTGGAGCCGTGGGCGCCTCTCAGGACAGTGCCAGCCCGCCGATCACCACGGCCGCCACCAGTTCGGCGCACGCCCCCAGCACGTCCCCGGTGATCCCGCCGAACCGCCGCCCGACATGCCACACCAGCAGCGCCACGACCGCACCCGCGACGAGCACCACGACCGGCCCCTGCCACCACGTCGATCCGACGAAGACGGCCGCCCCGGCGAACACCAGCCACCAGCCCGCGATCGCCCACCCGGGCTGGGAACCGGCGACCAGCGCGCCCAACCCCTCGGATCGGGCGGCAGGCACGCCCCGGCGGCAGCACACCGCGAACGCGCCCCGGCTGACCGCGAACGCCAGCGGCGGCACCCACCACCGATGGTCCACCGAGGCCAGCCCGACCACCTGGATCCCGAGCACCACGAACAACGTCACCACGCCGAACGGCCCGACCCCGCCGTCCTTCATCACGGCCAGCGCCCGCTCCGGTGGCCCGTAGCAGCCGAGCCCGTCGGCCGTGTCGGCCAGCCCGTCCAGGTGCATGCCCCGGGTGCCCAGGGCCAGCAGGCCCACCACGACGAGCCCGGCCAGCAACGGCGGACACCGCAGCAGGTCCAGACCAGCCAGCACGCCGGTGGCGACACCGCCGAGCAGCAGCCCGACCAGAGGCGCCACTGTGATCGCGGCACCGGCAACCCGCCGGTCCACGTCCGGTGCGGGCACCGGCAGCACGGTCAGCCACGACAGCGCCAGGCGTAGCCCGCGGCCAGCAGCTACCGACACGAGACCCGTTCGGCTCGCGGCCCCCGGCCACACCATCCGCGGCGTTGTCGTCGCCGGAGCCACAGCGGTGTCGCCTTGCGGCCGGCGCACCCGGCCGCCGTTCCCTGATCGAACGCCATGGTGTCGGCACCTCTAGGCAGTAGTGACCTCGGCGCCGTTGGGACCTGCGACACCCGCGTCCTCGAACGTGGCCATCTCGGCGAGCACCCGTGCGGCCATCATCACCAGCGGCAGCGCGGCGAGCGCGCCGGAGCCCTCGCCCAACCGCATGTCCAGATCCAGCAACGGCTTGAGCTGCAACAGGTCCAGCACGATGGAGTGGGCGGGCTCGACCGACCGGTGACCGGCCACCCACCACTGCCGCGCTCCGGGGGCCAACTGGTCGGCGACCGCGGCGGCCGCGCCCACGACCAGGCCGTCCAGGATGACCGGGGTCTTCCGCACGCTTGCCTGCGCCAGGAACCCGGCCATCGCGGCGATGTCGGCACCACCGGCGACCTGCAGCAGCAGCCTCGGGTTGCCGATCGCCACTCGCGTGCGGCGCAGCGCGTCCCGGATCGCGGCGGCCTTGCGCATCCAGGCGTGGTCGTCGATACCGGTGCCGCGACCGACGACGGCGACCGGCTCGGTGCCGGTCAGGGCCGCGATGAGCACGGCGGACGGGGTGGTGTTGCCGATGCCCATGTCGCCCGCGACCAGCAGGTCGGCGCCCCGGTCGATCTCCTCGTCGGCGATCTTGCGGCCTGCCGCGATGGCCTGGCTGGTCTGTTCCTCGGTGAGTGCGTCCTCGTGGTCGATGGACCCGGAACCCTCGCGGACCTTGAACTGCGCGATCCGGTCCTGGGTGTCACCCGCGACCGCCATGTCGACGACCCGCACGGTCGCACCGGCCGCGGCCGCCAGCACGTTCACCGCGGCACCGCCGACCAGGAAGTTGGCGATCATCTGGCCGGTGACCTCGCTCGGGTACGCCGAGACACCGGCGCCGGCGATGCCGTGGTCACCGGCGAACACCACGACCCTGGGCCGGGAGAACGGTCGCGGCGGACACACGCCCTGGCAGGACGCGATCCACACGCCCAGTTCCTCCAGCCTGCCGAGCGAACCGGCGGGCTTGGTCAACTGCGCCTGGCGTGCCACCGCCTGCCGGTGAGCCTGTTCGTCCGGCGCGGGCACCTGGGGAAACGTGCCGGCGTCCTCGCTGGTGGTCATCCGTCTACCTCCGACTCGGGCTGCTTCAACGGCACCGGAATGCCGGCGACGAGCAGCAGCACCTCGTCGCACGCCACGGCCAGGCTCGCGTTCAGCGAGCCGAGCTCGTCCCGGAAAAGCCTGCCAGATCGGGTTTCCGGCACCACACCGAGCCCGACCTCAGCCGAGACCAGCACCAATCGGGCAGCACAACCGGTGACGGCGGCCACGAGGTCGGCCGATGACCGGGCCACTCCGGCCAGCTCAGCGGCCCCGCCGGTCCACGCACCCGCGTCGTCCAGCACGCCGGTGAGCCAGGTCGCGAGGTCGTCCACCAGCAGCGGCGGATCATCGGGCCGCGCTGCGGTGATCAACCCGGCCAGCGCACTCGGAGTCGCGGGCTCGACGGTCCGCCACGCGGGCGGCCTGCGGGCCGTGTGCGCGGCGATCCGCGCTGTCCACTCGGCGTCCTCCGGGTCGCGGCGCGCGGTCGCGACGTAGGTGACGGGCCGGTCGGCGGGCAGCAGGCCCTCCGCGTGCGCCGACTTGCCGGACCGCGTGCCGCCCAGCACCAGCGTGCGATGTGTCACAGGCAGCTCCTGCTCCTCGGGTTTCGGCCACCGCGCGAAGCGAGGTTGACTGGTCCAATGGTGGAGTATCGCTGGCGTTACCAGGACCAGACCGGCCGCGAGATCACGGGCCCGGACGTGCGGTTCGGGGATCAGGCCGACGCCGAGACGTGGTTCGGCGAGCGGTGGTCGGAGCTGCTGGAACAGGGGATAGATCAGGTCACGCTGCTGCACGGTGAGGCCGAGGTCTACGGCCCGATGAGCCTGCACCCGGCCGGCTGAGTGGCCGGGTGCGAGGCTCGATCACGGGCCCGGACGTGCGGTTCGGGGATCAGGCCGACGCCCAGACGTGGTTCGGCGAGCGGTGGTCGGAGCTGTTGGAACAGGGGATAGATCGAGTCACGCTGCTGCACGGTGAGGCCGAGGTCTACGGCCCGATGAGCCCGCACCCGGCCGGGTGCAGGGCTCGATCACGGGCTCGCTCGATCACGGGCTCTGGGTGCGCCGGGGGTCGGTCTCGACGACGTCGCCGAGCACGTCGTCGATCTTGGTGAGCACGTCCTGCGACAGCGTCACGCCCGCCGCCTTGACGTTCTCGCCGACCTGCTCCGGCCGGGACGCGCCGATGATCGCGGACGCCACGTTCGGGTTCTGCAGCACCCACGCGACCGCCAACTGGGCCATCGACAGACCCAGGTCATCGGCGATCGGCCGCAGCGCCTGGACCCGCGTCAGCACGTCGTCCCGCAGGAAGCGGGAGATCATGTTGGCGCCGCCCTTGTCGTCGGTGGCCCGGGAACCGGCGGGCGGCTCCGCGCCCGGCTGGTACTTGCCGGTCAGCACGCCCTGGGCGATCGGCGACCACACGATCTGGCTCATGCCCTCGCGCTCGGCGGCGGGCACGACCTGCGACTCGATCACGCGCCACAGCATCGAGTACTGGGGCTGGTTGGAGATCAGCGGCACGTGCAGCTCACGGGCCAGCGCGGCACCGCGGGTGATCTCGTCCGCCGTCCACTCCGAGACGCCGACGTAGAGGATCTTGCCTGCCCGGACCAGGTCGGCGAACGCGAGGAACGTCTCCTCCAGCGGCGTGGACCGGTCGAACCGGTGCGCCTGGTAGAGGTCGACGTAGTCGGTCTGCAGCCGGCGCAGCGACGCGTGCGCCGACTCGATGATGTGCTTGCGGCTCAGGCCGCGGTCGTTGGGGCCGGTGCCGGTGGGCCAGTAGACCTTCGTGAAGATCTCCAGGCTCTCCCGGCGCTGCCCGTTGAGGGCGCGGCCGAGCACCGACTCGGCACGGGTGCCCGCGTAGACGTCGGCGGTGTCGAAAGTGGTGATGCCGGCGTCCAGGGCGGCCTGTACGCACGCCTGGGCCTGCTCCTCCTCGACCTGCGAACCGTGGGTGAGCCAGTTGCCGTACGAGATTTCACTGACCGAGAGGCCGCTACGGCCAAGTCGACGGAACTCCATGCCGTCACCCTATCGACGGCTAGTTCGCGCTGCTAACCGCCGACGAACGACCTCACAGGTGTCACAGCACCGAGTCGCCGGGCTTCACCTTGGGCTTGGGCACCCGCAGCTTGCGCACCTGGCTGGCCCGCACGAACGAGTACCAGCCGAGCGACATCGAGCTGTCCGTGGCGTCCGGGAACTTCGCCCGCGCCCGCTTGATGACGGTCCGCGCCGTGTAGATGCCCTCGACCACGATCAGCACCAGGATCACCAGCGTGCCGGGCGCCGCGTAGGCCTGGATGGTGGGGACCGGCGAGATCATCGCGATCAGCACCAGCAGCGCCAGTGGCATGAACAGGCCGGCCAGGTGCCTGCGGGAGTCGACGATGTCGCGCACGTAGGCCCGCACCGGGCCCTTGTCCCTGGGCATCAGGTAGCGGTCGTCGCCGGCCGCCATCCGCTCCCGGCGCGTCGAGGCGTCGCTGCGGCGCTGTTCCTTGTTGCCGCGCGCCCGCTTGGCCGCCTCCCGCTGCGTCCGTGGCGGCGGCGCGACCGGCCCGCGGCGACGGGCCTCGGCCTCGCGCCGCTTGGGCGTGGGCTTGCCCTTCGCGGGGGTGAGGCGAGGGCTGGGGACGGTTTCTGTGACGACCGCCTCAGTACCCTCGGCCTCGTCGGCGGGGCTGTCAGCGGTACGCAGGCGCGGGAACTTCACATGACCAGGGTAAGGCAGCGGCGGGCCCGCCGGTACGGGCCATGGCCGAGTGTGTGCCACCATGGAGAGCGGGAACAAACCCGTGGGTGCGCAGGTTGGTCGTTGCAACAGGACGTACGGCCCACGGGCCAGGCCCACGATCCGAGGGAGAGTCATGACTGCCGAGACCACGACCGCCAGCACGGCGCCCGTCCAGACCCATGGTGTCGAGCTGAGCGACACGGCCGCCGCCAAGGCGAAGGCGCTGCTCGACCAGGAGGGTCGGGACGACATGCACTTGCGCATCGCCGTTCAGCCCGGCGGCTGCTCCGGCCTGCGTTACCAGCTGTTCTTCGATGAACGCACGCTGGATGGCGACCTGGTCCGCGAGTACAACGGCCTCAAGGTAGCGGTCGACCGGATGAGCGCGCCGTACCTGCAGGGCGCCGTCATCGACTTCGTGGACACCATCGAGAAGCAGGGCTTCACGATCGACAACCCGAACGCGCAGGGCTCCTGCGCCTGTGGCGACTCGTTCCACTGACGCGTCTGTCGCCCGAAGGGTGACGCTCCGGGCGAATCACTTCGCTCCGTAAGCGCGAACGCCCCCGCCGATTTCCATCGGCGGGGGCGTTCGGCGTCCTTGAGGTCAGCTGCCGAGCCGACGGGCGCCGCTGTAGCCGCTGAAGATCGTCTCCACGCGCACCACCGAGCCGCTGTCCGGGGCGTTGACCATCTCGTTGTTGCCCACGTAGATGCCGACGTGATAAGCCGGGCTGCCGAAGAACACCAGGTCACCGGGCCGTAAGTCGGCCCGTGACACGGCGACGCCCATGCCCTGCAGGGCCGCGGCCGAGTGCGGCAGACCGCCCATGCCCGCCAGCATGTAGGCGTAGTCGACCAGGCCGGAGCAGTCGAACGAGCTGGGGCCGGAGCCGCCGTACTCGTAGGGCTTGCCGCGCTGCTCCAGCGCGAACTGCATGGCAGAGCCCGCGACGCCCGGCGGCGCGACGAACGTGCCCGACGGGCCAGTGTCGGTGTTCAGGCTCTCCTGCTGCTGCGCGGACAGCTGGTGCAGCGCCTGGTCCACCTTCTGGATCTGCGCCTCGAGCTGGGCGTGCTTGGTGTCGAGCTGCGTGACCAGCGCCTTCGCGGCGGCCGCCGCGGTCTGCGCCGCCTGCTTGTCCTGCAGGCCGCGCTGCTCGGCCGTCTTGGCAGCGGCCACGGCCTTGGCGAACTTGTCCAGCGTCGTGAACTGGTCGGCGGCCAGGTCCTGCAGGTCGGTGGCCCGCTGCAGGAAGTCCTTCGCCGAGGTGCCGGTGAGCAGTGCGGACAGCTGGTTGAGCCGGGCACCCTCGAAGGAGGCGTCGGTGAGCTGGTCGACCTGGCCGCGGAACTGGTTCTCCTGCGCCAGCGCGGCCCGCTCGGCCCGCTGCGCCGCCGCGATGTCGGCGTTCGCCTTGGCCACCTGCGTGTTCTTGTTCTGCAGGGCGACCTTGGCGTTGTTGATCTGCTCGTTGAGCATGTCCGCCTGCTTGGACAACTGCTGGAACTGCTGCATCGGATCCGCTGGTGGAGCGGCTGTCGCCGGTGCCGAGGTCATGCCTACCGCGGCGATGACCGCGCTTGCTGCGAGTGCTCCGCGCATCGTGCGCTTCAGTGTGTGCGACGCCACCGGGGCAGGCTACGGAACGCGCCACGGCACGTATACGGAGGGTGGCAGTTTCGGTACAACGGCTGCTCGGGGTACGTCCCGACGCGTATCCGACGTGCCGCCCTCCGGCGGATGCGCCGCGCCGCCGCCCGGGCGATGATCGAATGTGACCGGGGAATCGGCGATGAGTGGAGGCTGGGGATGAGTGATCGGGCGTTCCGGTTCGGCGTGGTGGCGGCGCTGGCCGGGGACATGGCCGACTGGGCCAAGACGGCGACCTGGGTGGCGGACGCGGGTTACGACATCCTGCTGTCGCCGGACACCCCGAACGTGGGCTCGCCGTTCGTCTCGCTGCCCGCCGCGGCCGCCGTGACCACGCGGCTGCGGCTGGGCACGTTCGTGCTGGCCGCACCGATGCGCACGCCGGGCATGGTCGCGTGGGAGACGGCGAGCCTCGACCGGTTGTCCGGCGGGCGGTTCGAGCTGGGCATCGGTGCGGGCAGGCCGGACGCGGAGGCCGAGGCCGCGCTCCTCGGCGTGCCGTGGCTCTCGCCCAAGGCCAGGGTGCGGCAGGTCAGCGACACGATCACCCAGGTCCGCACGCTCTTCGCGGACAGCTTCGCGGCGGCCGACCAGGCAGGCGGCCGGCCCGCACCGGCGGGCTGGCTGCGGCCTGAGCAGCGGCCCGCCCCGAAGGTGATGGTGGCCGGTAGCGGCCGGTCCCTGCTGGGCGTCGCCGCGCGGCAGGCGGACATCGTCGCGCTGGGCGTGGCAGGCGGCGCGGGCGAGACCGAGCTGGCGGAGAAGATCGCCATCGTGCGGGAGCAGGCCGGTGACCGGTTCGACGACCTGGAGTTGAGCGTCAACGTCTTCGCGGCGGGCGACAGCACAGTGCCGCCGTGGATGGCCGGTGCGTTCGGGTTGGACCTGTCCCAGGCCGTGGACAACAAGCTGATCGCCGCGCTCAACGGCTCGCCTGCCGAGATGGCGGACGTGCTGCTGCGCCGCCGAGACCAGTTCGGCGTGTCCTACATCACGGTCAACGGCATGGCGATGACGGCCTTCGCGCCCGTCATCGAGCTGCTGTCCGGGCGGTAGCTCAGAGGTAGTCGTCCAGCTGCCGGGCCTGGTCGACGCACGCGTCCGGCACCGTCCAGCCGGTCGCCCCCCGCGGTCCCGGGATCACCGCGGCCGCGGTGCGCACACCAGCCGGAATGTCGGCGCAGTCCGCGATCAGTTCGTCGATCGAGTCCGCTTCGGGAGTGGTCACGCCTGTGAACGTAGATTGACCTGAGAACAACGGACAGGCGTACTACTCGGTAGTGTGTGGCGATGTTCGGCAACCACCCGGCCAGGTGACTTGCCGAGCTGGGCCGGACCGGTGTGGCGGCCCAGCCGACGCAACCGAGCCCGACAGGGAGACCCACCGTGCCCGTTGCGGTAAGTGGCAGCATCGCCACCGACCATCTGATGAGCTTCCCGGGAAAGTTCGGCGAACAGATCGTCGCCGACCAGATCCATCGCCTGTCGCTCAGCTTCCTCGTCGACGACCTCGTCGTCCGCCGTGGCGGGATCGGCGCGAACATCGCGTTCGGCATGGGCGTACTGGGCTGTCAGCCGGTGCTCGTCGGCGCGGTGGGCGACGACTTCGCCGACTACCGCTCCTGGCTGGAACGGCACGGCGTGGACACCTCCGGCGTGCACGTGTCCGAGGTCGCGCAGACCGCCCGGTTCGTCTGCACGACCGACCAGGACATGTGCCAGATCGCCTCGTTCTACGCGGGTGCGATGTCCGAGTCCCGGCAGATCGAGATCTCCCCGCTCGTGCAGCGGCTCGGAGCGCTGGAGCTGGTCATGATCAGCCCGGACGACCCCGAGGGCGATGGTCCGGCACGCCCAGGAGTGCAGGCAGCGAGGCTACGCGTTCGCCGTCGACCCGTCGCAGCAGCTGGCCCGGATGTCCGGCGACCAGGTGCGCGAGTTCGTCGCCGGTGCCGACTACCTGTTCACCAACGACTACGAGTGGCGGCTGCTGCTGCAGAAGACCGGCTGGACCGAGGCCGACGTGCTCGCGACGGTGGGCATGCGGATCACGACGCTGGGCGAGAAGGGTGTCGAGATCGTCACCCGCGGCGGCGAGGAGCTCCAGGTCCAGGCGGTGCCCGAACTGCTCAAGGCCGACCCGACCGGCGTCGGTGACGGCTTCCGGGCGGGCTTCCTCGCCGGCGTGAGCCGCGGCCTCGGTCTGGAGCGCGCGGCGCAGCTCGGCTCGCTGATCGCGGTGCTCGTGCTGGAGACCGTCGGCACCCAGGAGTGGACCTTCGACCGGACCACCGCCGTGCGCCGGTTGTCCGAGGCCTACGGCCCGGACGCGGCAGCCGAGATCGAAGCCACCCTCCCGGCCTGATCGCTGGTGGTGTCCGGTAACCATGCCGGTGGAATTCCGGTTCCAGGTGGGCGCATCGCAAGACGGAGCCTCTGTTGTAACTGGGCCGACGACAACGCCGCGAGGTGCCTGCCTGGGCCGGAACTACCCGGTGAGGGTTGCTGGACGCGCCCCTAGACCGGGTTGACCTCGCGGACCGCTGCCGCGACCGCTTCGGGTGCGCGCAGCGGCAGGTAGTGGTCGACACCGGGCAGCACGTCGAGCCGGCAGCCGGGGATCGTCGCGGCCGCCTGCTTGTTGGCGGTGATCAGGGCCTGCCGGTCCCGGTCGCCGACCAGCAGCACGCTCGGCGTGGTGATCTCGCCGAGCCGGTCGAACACCGGAGCCGCCTCCGTCAGGTTGTGCTCCTCGGCGACCCACGCGGCCACGGCTTCCCGCATCAAGTCGGTGGTCGTCTCGTCGACGCCGGTTGCCGACCACTCCCGTAGGCCGACCTGGACCAGCCGCTCCAGATCCCTGGACTCCTCGATTTCGGCGTACTCGGCTGCCAACTCGGGCTCTAGCGGCGACTCGTAGCCGGGAATGCCGGGGCAGAGCAGGACCAGCCCGGCGACCCGGGAGGCCTCCGCCAGAGCAAGACCGGCCGCCGTGCCGCCGCCCATGCTGCAGCCCACCAGGGTCGCGCTGCTCAGGCCGAAGTGGTCGAGCACCGCGACCGCGTCGGCGAGATACCCGTAGGACTCCGTCGACGCGGGCGACCGGTGGTAGCCGCGGCAGTCGTAGCGGAGGACCCGGTAACCGGCCAGCAGCGGCAGCACCGGGTCCCAGACGCGCGAGTCGCCGATACCGGGGTGCAGCAGCAGTACCGGGGGACCGTCGCCCCCGTCGTCGGCCCAGACCTGGTCGGCCCCGATCCTGACCATCGACTCCGCACGGCTCATGGGTCGCAATCTAGCGGCGAACCGGCTGGTCGGCTCGGAATTAGGCGGTGGCCGACAGCGCCCGGACGGTCGCCGACCGCCTCGGGCGTACGAAGTCCCAGCGGAGGACCCGGTAACCGGCCGGCAGCGGCAGCACCGGGTCCCGGACGCGCGAGTCGGCGATACCGGGGTGCAGCAGCAGTACCGGGGGACCGTCGGCCCCGTCGTCGGCCCAGAGCTCGTCGGCCCCGGCCGGACCGTCGACGCGACGCGGGTCGGCTAGAGGCGCACCGGGTAGTGCGGCTCGGGGATCCGCGGCCGGATCGTGCGCTCGACGAAGATGCCGTGCCAGATCATGAACACGACCAGCGCCCAGATCCGGCGGCTGTGGTCCAGCGTGCCGGCGCGGTGCTCCTCCAGCAGCCGCAGCACGGCGTTGCGGTCGATCAGCTCGTCGGTGTGCGACCGCAGCACGATCTCCCGCGCCCAGTCGTACATCTCCGCGCGCAGCCAGTGCCGGATCGGCACCGGAAAGCCCAGCTTCCGCCGGTTCAGCACGTGCGGCGGCACGATGTCGCGCAACGCCCTGCGCAGCGCGTGCTTCGTGGTCTGGCTGGTGATCTTCTCGCCCAGCGGGATCTGGCTGGCCACCCGGAACACCTCGGCGTCCAGGAACGGCACCCGCAGCTCCAGCGAGTTGGCCATCGTCATCTTGTCGGCCTTGACCAGGATGTCGCCGCGCAGCCAGGTGAACAGGTCGACGTGCTGCATCCGCGCCACCGGGTCCCAGCCCTGTGAGATCCGGTACGGCTCCGCGGTCGCGTCCCGGTGGCCGATCCGGTCATCGAACGTGCGCAGCACACCACGCAGCTGGTCGTCCCGGAAGATCCGCGCGTTGCCGTAGTAGCGCTCCTCCAGCGACAGCGCGCCGCGACGCAGCAGGTCCTTGCCGCGCACCCCGTCCGGGATGTGGGTGGAGACGCGGCCCATCGCCTTGCGCAGCGCACCCGGCACGCGCTCGAACGGCGCCAGCGACAGCGGCTCGCGGTAGATCGTGTAGCCGCCGAACAGCTCGTCGGCACCCTCGCCGGACAGCACGACCTTCACGTAGTTGCGCGCCTCGCGGGCGATGAACCACAGCGGCACCAGTGCGGGGTCGGCCACCGGATCGTCCAGGTACCAGATGATCAGCGGCAGGGCGGCCATCATCTCGTCGGCGGACACGGTCCTCACGACGTGCTTCACACCGATCGCCGCCGCCGTCTCCGCGGCCACGTCCACCTCGGAGTAGCCCTGCCGCTCGAAGCCCGTGGTGAACGTGACGAGGTCCGGATTGTGCAGTTTGGCCAGTGCGGCCGTGGCGGTCGAGTCGATGCCGCCGGACAGGAACGCACCCACCGTCACGTCGGCCCGCATGTGCTTGGCGACCGAGTCGCGCAAGACATCGGCGATCTCGTCGTACAACCGCTCGGCGTCCGCCTCGCCGTTCACCGGCCGTGGCCGGAACGCGGGGTTGAAGTAGCGGTGCGTGGCCACCTGGCCGTTCGGCGCCACAGTGAACGACGTGCCCGACTCGATGCGCCGGATGCGGTCGTGCATCGTCTCCGGCTCCGGGACGTACTGCAGCACCAGGTAGTGCTGCAATGCCTTGCGGTCCAGCCGCGGGTTGATGCCCAGGGTGCTGGACAGCTCCAGCAGGCTCTTCTTCTCGCTGGCGAACGCCGTGCCGTGCGGACCCGACGCGTAGAACAGCGGCTTGATGCCGAACGGGTCGCGGGCACCGAAGGCAAGGCCGCGCTCGGAGTCCCAGATGACGAACGCGAACATGCCGCGCAGCCTGCTCACCGCGTGCGGACCGTAGTAGTGGTACGCGGCCACGATGGCCTCGGCGTCACCGTCGGTGTAGAAGCGGGCACCGTGCCGCTGCATCAGCTCGGCACGCAACTCCAGGTAGTTGTAGATCTCACCGTTGTGCAGGATGGTGTAGCGCTGCGGCGACTCGGGCGGACCCCAGTGCAGCGGCTGCTGCGAGTGCTCCAGGTCGATGATGGACAGCCGGTTGAAGCCGAACACGACTTCCTGGTTCTGCCAGGTCCCGGTTTCGTCGGGACCACGGTGTCGCATACAGCGCATCGCCGCGTGCACGGCGGGACGCGAGGCTTCCGCGTCCACTTCGGAGGGACACACCAGGCCAATCAGACCGCACACGGTTGTCGCTCACCTCTCGTGTTCGGATCGACAGCTGCACCGCCAGGGGACAGCTCAGTATGCCGGGGCCCATCCGCTGCCCTGCGCGGGCCGTCCGACCTCGCTCTTGTGTGATCTTCGGCGCACGGCGCGCAGGTCACCCCACCAGGGCGACCTCCGACTTGCTGGGCTACGCTCCGTTCGGCCGGTGGGTCCGACGACCGGACCGTGTGGTGTGCGTTCAATAGTTGTCGTTCAATGTCGTTCTCGTCGGGCGAGGAGGCGTCGATCAGTGGGCCGCAAGCAGGGCACCCGGCCAGGCCGGTTGGTGAAACTCATCGGTCTGATGGGTCTCGTGGCGCTGGCCGCGTCCGCTTGTAACGCGGACCAGGGACTCCACTTCGGTTGGCCCGCGGCTATCACGCCGCAGGGCACCCGGATGCGTGATTTCTGGATGTGGGCAGCGTTCGCGTCGCTCGCGGTCGGTGTCATCGTCTGGGGTCTGACGATCTGGACGGTGGCGTTCCACCGCAAGCGCAAGGGGCGTGACGACGCACTGCCCAGGCAGTTCCAGTACAGCGGTTCGCTGGAGTTCATCCTGGTGGTCGTGCCGCTGGTGATCGTGTCGGTGCTCTTCTACTTCACCCTCAGCACCCAGGACTTCGTGCTGAAGAAGATCCCGAACCCGAATCTGAAGGTCAGCGTCATCGCGTTCCAGTGGAACTGGGAGTTCGACTACCAGGGCTACAAGACGCCCGACGGGCAGACCGTGAAGACGATCGGCAGCTCGGCGGAGATCCCGGTCCTGGTGCTGCCGACGAACGAGACCATCGAGTACGACCTGCTGTCGACCGATGTCATCCACTCGTTCTTCGTGCCCGCGTTCAACTTCAAGCGCGACGTCTTCCCGGACCCCAGCAAGAACAACCAGGACTCGTCCTTCCAGAACAGCATCGACCGGACCGGTTGGTTCGTCGGCCGATGCGCGGAACTGTGTGGCACGTACCACTCGATGATGAACTTCGAGGTGCGCTCCGTGCCGCAGGACATCTTCAATCACTACATGCAGCTGCGCTCACAGATCAACCCGCAGACCAACGTGCCGTACACGGTGTCGGAGGCTCTGACGAAGACCGGTCAGGACATACCCAGCTGCGGTCAGCTGTGCGCGCCGCTCGCGTTGAGCACGCATCCGTTCGACACCAACACGACCGCCCGCCAGGCCTCCACGGGCTGACCGCCCACCCGACCGACCGTTGACGCGCAGAAGCAGTGAGGTAGTGAGGACACCATGAAGGTCGAAGGCCGGATCTTCCTCTACATCTCCGCGTTCGCCTTCCTCATGGCGATCGTGTACGCCGTGTGGGCGCGGCTGGGCAGCTTTGATCACCGCATCGAGCCGATCGGTTTCATCGGCCTGATCCTGACCGGTGGCCTGTGCTTGCTCGTCGGGACGTTCTTCGAGTTCGTGTCCCGCAGGCTCGAACAGCCCAGGCCCGAGGACAACCCGCAGGCCGAGGTCAGCGACGGTGCCGGCGAGGTCGGCTTCTTCAGCCCCGGCAGCTACTGGCCGATCGCGCTGGCGATGTCCGCCGCGCTGGTCGGTGTCGCGCTGGCGTTCTGGCTGGTGTGGCTGCTCGTGGTCGGCGCGGTGTTCGTGCTGCTGATGGTCGGTGGTTTCGTGTTCGAGTACCACATCGGACCCAACCACGACTGAGTTCCCATACTGACGACACCGGCCGATCCGCCTGCGCGGATCGGCCGGTTCGGTGTGGTGGGGCCCCGTTGTCGTACAGCGCTGCCGTACAGCCAGCACTGCCGTACAGCGCCGCCGTACAGCCAGCACTGTCGTACAGCGCCGCCGTGGGTGGTCGTCAGCCCGCGGCAGCAGCCAGTTCGGTGCTCCTGGCCCGCCAGTGGTCCAGCAGGCTCGCCGCGGCACCGGAGTCGATGGCGGTGCCCACAACCGCGAGGCCGTCCGCCAGATCGGCGTGCAGGCCACGATCGGACGGGCCCCGGAACGCGGCGACGGCCCCGGCCGCGTTCAGCAGCACGGCATCGCGCACCGGGCCGGGCTTGCCGCTGACCAGTTCGCGCACCACCTCGGCGTTGTCCTCCGCGTCGCCGCCACGCAGCTCCGCGGCCGTCGCGGCCCGGATGCCCAGCACCGCCGGGTCGACCTGTTCCATCCGGACGGTGCCGCCGTGGGCCACCCACACGGTGCTGGTGGTCGTCGTGGTCAGCTCGTCCAAGCCGTCGTCGCCGCGCACCACCAGCGCGGTCTTGCCGCGCCGTGCGAACACCTCCGCCAGCACCGACGCCATCGTCGTGCTCCAGCAGCCGACCAGACCCGCGTCCGGCTGGGCCGGGTTCGTCAGCGGACCGAGAAAGTTGAACGGCGTAGGGATGTTCAGCTCGCTGCGCGCCTCGGCCGCGTTCCGCAGCGCCGGGTGGTACAGCGGGGCGAAGCAGAACCCGATGCCCACCTCGTCGATACAGGTCAGTACGGCGTCCGCGGGCAGCGAGATGGCGACACCGAGCGCTTCGAGCACGTCGGCGGCGCCCGCCTTCGACGACGCGGACCGGGCACCGTGCTTGGCCACCGGAATCCCCGCCGCCGCCGTCACGATCGCGGCCATTGTGGAGATGTTCACGGTGCCCGTCTGGTCACCGCCGGTACCGACGACGTCCACCGCACGGCCGCGCAGCGTGATCCGCTGCCTCGCGTGCGTGAGCATCATGTTCGCCATGCCGTCGATCTCGGCCGGTGTCTCGCCCTTGGCGCGCAGCGCCACTGCCAGGCCGGCGATCTGCACCGAGGTGGCCGCGCCGGACATCACCTGGTCCATCGCCCAGGCAGAGTCCTCCTCGGCCAGGTCGTGTCCGGCGATGAGCCTGCCCAGCAACGCGGGCCACGTCTGCGTCGACATCCGCTGGTGTCCCCTCGGGGGTGTCAGCCGGATACGACGGGCAACCGGTGTGCCCGTAGGACCTCGGCGATGGTCTCTGCGGCGGCCAACGGGTCCAGCGGGTGCACGATGACCGCGTCGGCCTGGGACCACGTGGCCAGCCAACGGTCGTCCCGGCGGCGCACCGACACCACGATCGGCGGGCAGTCGGTGATCTCGTTCTTCAGCTGGCGGGACAGGCCCATGCCACCGGTGGGCTGCGCCTCACCGTCCAGGATGGCCAGATCGATGTGCTCGTTGTCGACCACGAACAGCACATCCGCGATGGCGCCGGCCTCGAGATAGTCGACGCGTCCCAGGTCAGCGGCGGGGCGATAACCCACCGCTGTGATGATCGCCTCGCGAATCTCCGGGCGGTGGCTGAAGACCAGGATCCTCAGCGCAGATGTCGTCTGCGGGCTCATCCGACCGTCCTCCGGCAATGCAGCAGGGGTTGTCCAGCAATGACCTTAGTACCCAACTGATCGTGTGACGGACCCGACCGTCGACCCCATGCGGCCCGCACCCTGACAACAGGCAATAATGCGACGCGTGACAACGGCAGCGCCCACGATCGGCCAGCGGGTTCACACGCTGAACCGTCCCAACATGGTCAGTGTCGGGACGATTATCTGGCTGTCCAGCGAGCTCATGTTCTTCGCCGGCCTCTTCGCCATGTTCTTCACGGTGAAGGCCCAGAGCAGCTCCCCGGTCTGGCCACCCCCACCGGTCGAGCTCGACTACAAGGTCTCCATCCCGGCGACGATCATCCTGGTGCTCTCTTCGATCACCTGTCAGATGGGCGTCTTCGCCGCGGAGCGGGGTGACGTCTTCGGCCTGCGCCGGTGGTACGGCATCACGTTCGTGATGGGCCTGATCTTCCTGGCCGGCCAGGCGTACGAGTACTACGGCCTGGTCACCGAGCACCACACGACGATCTCGTCGTCGGCGTGGGGATCGGTGTTCTTCATCGCCACCGGCTTCCACGGGTTGCACGTGGCGGGCGGGCTCGTGGCGTTCATCATCCTCATGACCCGAACGAAGATGAGCAAGTTCACCCCGGCGCAGGCCACCGCGACGATCGTCGTCTCGTACTACTGGCACTTCGTCGACATCGTCTGGATCGGCTTGTTCACCTGCGTCGAGCTGCTGAAATAGTCGCCGGACCTTCCACAGCAAGGGTTGCCGAAACACATGACCACCACGAACCCATCCGGGCGTGACGACGACACCACCGGTGACGTCGACGCCGCCGGTGGCCTCGATGCCGCAGCCGGCCTCGACGTGACGCCGGCCGGCACCCCGGCCGCGGTCCGCCGGACCCGGTCCCGTTCCAAGCTGCGCCGCCGCGTCTCGGGCTTCCTGGCCCTGGGACTGGCGCTCGTCGGCGCCGGCGCGCTGTACAGCGTCCTGGTGCCGCAGCCACAGACGGCGCATGCCTCGCTGGCCAGCGACACGGCGCTGGTCGGTCAGGGCCAGCAGCTGTTCGACAACACGTGCATCACGTGCCACGGCGCGAACCTGCAGGGCGTCAACGACCGCGGCCCGTCGCTGATCGGCGTCGGCTCGGCTGCCGTCTACTTCCAGGTGTCGACCGGCCGCATGCCGCTGGCCGGTCAGGGTCCGGAAGCGATTCAGAAGCAGGTCGTCTTCACGCCGCAGCAGATCGACGCGCTCGGCGCGTACATCCAGGCACACGGTGGCGGCCCGCAGACCCCGCCCGCCGACGCCAACCTCGCCGACGGCAACCCCGCCCAGGGTGGCGAGCTGTTCCGCCTCAACTGCGCCTCCTGCCACAACTTCACCGGCCAGGGTGGCGCGCTGTCGTCGGGCAAGGCCGCACCGTCGCTGCAGGACGCGGACCAGCGGACGCTTTACACCGCCATGCTGTCCGGCCCGGGCAACATGCCGAAGTTCTCCGACCGGCAGCTGACGCCCCAGGAGAAGCAGAACGTGATCGCTTACGTCACGTCCGTCCAGCACGGCCAGAACGACCCGGGCGGTAACGGCCTCGGCGGTCTCGGCCCGATCTCGGAGGGCTTCATCGCGTGGGTGGTCGGCATCGCCGCGCTGATCGGCGTGACTTTGTGGATCGGAGCGAAGGCATGACTGAGCCAACCGATGGCGCGCACGGCGAGGTCGCTCGCCCGACGCCGGAGCAGCTGGCCGAACTGAGCCGGGACGAGCTGGTCGAGCTCGGTCTGCAGCTCGACGGCGTCGAGATGATCGACTACCACGACCCGTGGCCGGTCAAGGGCACGCGGGCCGAGAAGCGCGCCGAGCGCGTGGTGGCGTTCTGGTTCATCCTCGGGGCGCTCGCCGCCGTGGCCTTCATCGTGATCTTCATCGCGTGGCCGTGGCAGTACCAGGCGCCGGGCCACCAGGGCATGTACGCGCTCTACACGCCGTTGCTGGGCGTCACGCTCGGTCTGACGATCCTCGGCCTGGGCATCGGCGCGCTGACCTACGTGAAGAAGTTCATCCCGCACGAGCTGGCCGTTCAGCAGCGCCACGACGGGCGCTCTCCCGAGGTGGACCGGCAGACGATCCTCGCCGAGCTGTTCGACGCGGGCAACCGCGCCACGATCGCCCGGCGGTCGATGATCAAGCGCTCGGCGATCGCCGCCGGCAGCATCATGGGCCTCGGCCTGGTCGTCTTCCCGCTCGGCGGGCTGATCAAGAACCCGTGGAGCAAGTCGCAGCCGCCGGAGGACACCCTGGCGCACACCGGCTGGTACCAGCCGCCGGGTGACGCGGCCAAGGTCTTCCTGCGCCGGGACACCGGTGACCCGAGCGAGGTCGCGCTGGTCAAGCCGGGCGACATGGACGCGGGTGGCCTGCAGACGGTGTTCCCGTTCCGCGAGGCGGAGCGCAACGACCCCGACGCCCTGCGTGCCGCCCTGACCCGGATCGACAACCCGGTCATGCTCATCCGGTTCCGGCCCGCGGACGCGACCAAGGTCATCAAGCGCCAGGGCCAGGTGGACTTCAACTACGGCGACTACTACGCGTACACGAAGATCTGCAGCCACCTCGGCTGCCCGGTCTCGCTGTACGAGCAGCAGACGAACCGGTTCCTCTGCCCGTGCCACCAGTCCCAGTTCAACGCGCTGGAGTACTGCAAGCCGATCTTCGGTCCCGCGGCCAGGGCGCTGGCCCAGCTGCCGATCAAAGTGGACCCGGAAACCGGCTACTTCTACGCTGTGCATGACTTCATCGAGCCGGTTGGGCCCGGCTACTGGGAGCGTGGGGCATGACTCGATCGATCGTCACACCGACGAAGCCGACCAACCCGGTCATGAAGCTGCTCGGGACGGCTCTGGACGACGCCGACGACCGGTACCACCCGGCAGGCGGGCTGCGCAGGCAGCTGAACAAGGTCTTCCCGACGCACTGGTCGTTCCTGTTCGGCGAGATCGCGATGTACAGCTTCATCGTGCTGCTGCTCTCGGGCACGTACCTGGCGCTGTTCTTCGACCCGTCGATGGTCGACGTCAAGTACAACGGCGTGTTCGACAACCTGCGTGGCGTGTTCATGTCGCGGGCGTACGAGTCCTCGCTGAACATCAGCTTCGACGTCCGCGGCGGCCTGTTCGTCCGGCAGCTGCACCACTGGGCGGCGAACCTGTTCATGGCCTCGATGGCCGTGCACATGCTGCGCGTGTTCTTCACCGGTGCCTTCCGCAAGCCGCGCGAGACGAACTGGGTGCTCGGCGTGCTGCTGCTGGTGCTGGGCGGCCTGGAGGGCTTCACCGGCTACTCGCTGCCCGACGACCTGCTGTCCGGTACCGGTATCCGGGCCGCGATGTCCGGCGGCGTGCTGGCCACCCCGGTGATCGGCACCTGGCTGCACTGGCTGATCTTCGGCGGTGAGTTCCCCGGGACCGTGATCATCCCGCGGTTCTACACGTTGCACATCCTGCTCGTGCCGGCGATCATTCTCGGGTTGATCGCGGTGCACGTGGGACTCGTGTGGTACCAGAAACACACCCAGTTCCCCGGCGTGCGGCGCAAGGAGACCAACGTCGTCGGCGTGCGCATCATGCCGGTGTTCGCCGTCAAGGCCGGTGGCTTCTTCGCGGTCGTGGTCGGCGTGCTGGTGGTGGTCGCTGGCCTGTTCCAGATCAACCCGATCTGGAACTTCGGGCCCTACACGCCGGCTCAGGTGTCCGCGGGTTCGCAGCCGGACTGGTACATGGCCTGGACGGACGGCCTGCTGCGGCTGTGGCCCGACTGGGAGATCAACTTCGGGCATCGATATCTGATCCCGGCGGCGTTCTTCCCCCTGATGGCGATCGGCGCGATCCTCAGCGTGCTGCTGGTGTACCCGTTCCTGGAGCGCAAGCTCACCAAGGACAACGCGCACCACAACCTGCTGCAACGACCGAGGGACGCGCCGGTGCGCACCAGCCTCGGCGCGATGGGTGTGGCGTTCTTCGTCGTCGGCACCATCTCCTGCGGCAACGACATCATCGCGGACAAGTTCGACATCTCGCTGAACGCGATGACGTGGGGCGGCCGGATAGGCATCCTGGTGCTGCCGCCGCTGGCGTACTACGTGGCGTACCGGATGTGCCTGGGTCTGCAGCGGGCCGACCGCGAGGTGCTGGAGCACGGCATCGAGACGGGCATCATCAAGCGTCTGCCGCACGGCGAGTTCATCGAGGTGCACCAGCCGCTGGCCCCCGTGGACGAGCACGGCCACCCGGAGGCGCTGGAGTACCAGGGCGCCCCGGTGCCGAAACGGATGAACAAGCTCGGCGCGTCGGGCAGGTCGCTGCCCGGCAGTGTGTTCTCGCCCGACCCGCAGAACGAGACCCGGGCGCTGGACGAGGCTCGGGCCGAGCAGCACGCGGCGGACCACGAGGCCGAAGAGGCTCTGGAGTCCGGCGAACACCCGCAGTTGCCGGTCGACTGACGTCGGTAACCACACAGCGCCCCGGGCAGCCGTCCGGGGCGCTGTGCTGTTCTCGGAGGGATTGATCACATGGTCGAGGTCGTTCGGTACGCCGCGTTCACCCGGGATCCGTCCGGGGGCAATCCGGCCGGCATCGTGCCGGACGCGGGCGGTCTGACCGACGCCGACATGCTGCGCGTCGCGGCCGAGGTCGGTTACTCCGAGACCGCGTTCATCACCGAGAGCGACGCAGCCGGCAGGCGTTATCGGCTCCGCTATTTCAGCCCGTTGGTCGAGGTGCCGTTCTGCGGCCATGCCACGATCGCCACGTCCGTCATGCTCGCGCAGCGCACCGGGAGTGGTCCGCTGTTGTTCGACACGCCTGCCGGAGAAATCGCAGTGCACACGGGTCTGGTGGACGGCATTCCGGCGGCCACGATGACCAGCGTGGCCACGCGCACGTCGGAAGTGGCCGACGACGTACTCGCCGCCGCACTCACGGCCCTGCGCTGGTCACCAGGCGATCTGCATCCGCAATTCCGGCCACTGGTCGGATTTGGTGGTGCGCAACACCTGATAGTCCCGGCGGTGTCCCGCCAACGCCTCGCGGAACTCGACTACGACTTCACCGCACTGGCCGAGTTGATGACCCGGCAGGGCTGGATCACGGTCCATCTGTTCTGGCCGGAGAGCGACTCGGTGTTCCACGCGCGGGATCCGTTTCCGGTCGGCGGCGTCGTGGAAGATCCCGCGACCGGGGCGGCGGCCATGGCTTTCGGCGGTTACCTCAAGGATGTCGGGCACATTGTCCGACCCGCCCGGCTGACCGTCCATCAGGGCGTTGACCTGGGCCGACCGAGTGAACTGAGGATCGACGTGGATCCGGCCGCACCCCAGGTCAGGGTAACCGGACACGCAGTGCCGATCGTCTGATCCGGCTCGGATGGGCATTTACCGTCCGTGAAGGGCGCACGCGCGTTAGTACAAACCGGTGAGGACAATTGGCCTTCTTCTTGGTGGCATAGGCTGTATTCGTGTAATCTCGTGAATGGTGGGTTTCAGCGGGACGAAGGGGTACCTACGTGGCACAGAAGGTCACGGTCCAACTCGTCGATGACCTCGATGGTTCGGTCGCTGAGGAGACCGTCGAATTTGGACTTGACGGCGTCTCGTACCAGATTGACCTGTCTATGGTCAATGCGGAAAAAATTCGCGATCTGCTGGGTGATTATGTTGCGCATGCCCGGCGATCCGGTGCTCGTCGGCGTGTCGCGGCAGCGGTAGCGCACGGCCGTTCGGCGGTGGTGGATCGCGAACAGAATCAGGCCATCCGCGAGTGGGCCAGAAAACGCGGCTTGAAGGTGTCGGAGCGCGGCCGGATCTCGGCCGAGGTGCTGGACGCCTATCACCAGGCGAACTGATCCCCGTTCCGGGCGGCTCGGTAGCCTGCCCGGATGACGCGGGTCCTGGTGCTGCTGACCGTTGTCCTGTTGCTCGGTCTGGCAGGCTGCGCCGTCCCGGTGTCGCACCCGGTCGCACAGGCGGCAGCGCCGCTGCCACCGCCGACCACGGCCGCGCCCACGACGACCACTACTGTGCCGCCCACCACCGTGCCGCCCACGACCACTGCCGGCCCGGCCGCGTGCCCGTACCCCGCGTCGGGCTTCGACTGCGACTTCCAACGCCGGTTCGCCGCCGCGCAGGCGTACGTGCGGACCAGGCCGGGCACGGTGGGCATCGTGGTGCGCGATCGCAGGACCGGGGCAGTGTGGCGCAACGAGTACGCGAACACGATGGTGTGGACCGCGTCCACCATCAAGCTGGCGATGACCGTCGACCTGTTCACCCGCGACCGCGCGGGCACGATCTCGCTGACCACGGGCGACCGGGACCTGATCCAGCGGATGCTGCACAGTTCGGACGACGACGCCGCCGACTCGTTGTGGTTCAAGTACGCGGGCGCCGACCACCTGACGTTCAACGACGATTTCCCGAAGTACGGCATGACGTCGTTGTCGCCCAAAAGGGGATATACGCACTATTTCCCGTACTGGGGTTTCCAGAAGTGCACGCCGGACGACCTGGACCGGCTGGTCGACTATGTGTTGACCAAGCTGCCCGAGAGCACCCGCGACTACATCGTCGACCAGTTGATGCATGTCGACGACGACCAGCAGTGGGGTGTCTGGGGAGCAGGGTCGGCGGCACTGCCGGGCAACAAGGACGGTTGGTCGCTGGAGGACACCGGCTGGGTGATGAACACCGTCGGCTGGGCAGGGCCGGGGCAGCGGTACACACTCGCGGTGATGAACAGCCTCAACGGCCACGGCGGCTACGCCGACGGCAAGGCGACCGACAGCGAGGTGGCGAAACTCCTTTTCGCCGGCCGCGGCTTGTGACGTGCGGATCCGCTCAACGCCGCTGACGCCGCCCGACGGCCTGATCGGTGGCCCGGGAACCGCCGGCGAAGTGGCGCAGCCGAAGCCGACCCTCACGCCCAAGCCCAACCAGTCGCGCCCTTGACGTCCGACTCGCCATCGTCGGTCCCTTGAGCGGCCGGCTCGCCACGATCCACCCCTTGAGTGGCCGATTGACAGCCGAACTGGCCACGCACCAGTCGACAGACGGTCCGGCCACCCAACGGCCGACTCACATTCGCACTGACCACCCGCGCTCTACGGACGGTCGGGCCGCCCAATGGTCAGCAAGCGATCTGGCCATCCAGTGGTCGGCTCGCGTCCGAACCGACTGCGCAGCGAACTGGCGGTCTGGCCGTTCAGTGGCCGACACGGTCTGGCCATGCAGTGGTCGGCTCGCGACCGAACGGGCCATGCAACCGTCGACTGGCGATCTGGCCATGCAGTGGTCGGCTCGCAACCGAACTGACCATGCAACCGTCGACTGGCGATCTGGCCACTCGGCGGTCAGCAAGCGATCTGGCCATCTAGTGGTCGGCTCGCGTCCGAACCGACCACGTAGCGGTGAACTGGCGGTCTGGCCGTTCAGTGGCCGACACGGTCTTGCGGTCCAGCGATCGACTCGCGTCCGAACTCACCACCGAGTGGTCGACAGGCAATCCGGCCACCCAACGGCGAACAAACGATCAAGCCCTTCGGGGGTCGACTCGCGGCCGAACTGGCCACGCGATGGTCGACATGCGGTGGGCCGTCCGACGGTCAACCAGCGATCCGGCCATCCAGTGGTCGGCTCGCATTCGAACTGGCTATGCAACGGTCAACACGGGATCTGGCCACTGAGCGGCCAACAGACGATCTGGCATTCAGCGGCGACTCACGGTGGCCGACCGCTCAGTGGGTCAGTCGCTGTTCTGCATGCCGATGCTGAACGTGCCCTCGGTGTCCGTGCGGGAGTACGAGCGGAACGCGATGTGGGTGTCGGTGTTCAGCACGCCCGCCACTTTGCTGATCCGGCCGGGCACCAGGTCGGCCAGGTCCTCGTGGGCGGCCACCCGGACCATCGCGATCAGGTCCACGTCGCCCGCGCACGAGTACACCGCGGTGACTCCCGCGATGTCCGCGATGCTCTGCGCGGCCTCGGGAATGATGTCCGCCTCGGCCTGGATCAACACGATCGCGGTGATCACGGACAACTCCTCACCTCGGGAACGATGGGCCGATCTTAGTCCGATCGGCCCGGCTGGGCGGCCACCGCCCGCTCCGCCCATTCGCGCAGCGCGGCCGCCGCACCGGCCGGCTCCGTCCACGGTGCCGACACCCGGCCCAGCCTGGTGCCCGGCTTCGCCAGCCACCTGCTCAGCAGCGCCGTCTCCTCCGGCGCGGCGCCGAACAGCGGCCCGTCGCCGGGCACCACCGTCTCTGCCGCCGCGATGAGCAGGTCGACCACCGGCTGCGCCCGCACGCCACGCTCGACCATTCCGGCCGACGCCAGCCTGCCGTGCCGGATCACGGCCAGCGCCCAGCCGCCGCGCGGGTCGGGCTGTGCGGCCACGAGTTCGGGCACGGCGGCCAGCGCGGCCAGCCGTTGCCCTCGGTCCAGGCCACGGACGAGCGAGACCAGCCGGTCCCGCCGCGCTCTGGCCGTCTCGAACCGCTGCCGCTGCGCCAGTTCCGCAACGGTCTCGGTGGCCGCGCGCAGCACCGAGTTGTCCCGGCCCGCCACCAGGTCGCGGACCGCGACGACCGCGGGCGCGTACTCCTCGACGCTCTGCCTGCCCGCGCACGGTGCCGCGCACCGGCCGAGCTCGGCGAGCACGCACGGCGTGCCGTGCGGATCACGGGCCGGGATCCGCTGGGTGCACGGCCGGATCCGCACCGCGTCCTGCACGGCCTCGACGGCCGCCTTGGCCGCCGCCGCCGTCCGGAACGGCCCGAGCGCACCCGCACGCGGTGTCCGGACCACGGACAGCCGCGGGAACGCCTCGTCGGTGAGCACGGCCCACCAGTCCGGGTGCCGGTTGCGCGAGCGCCGGTTGTAGGCAGGCTTGTGCGCCGCGATCAGCCGCAGCTCGCGCACCTGGGCCTCCAGCGCGTGCGCGCACGTGACGTGGTCCACGCGGACGGCCAGGCCGACCATCTCGCGCAGCCGCGGCCGGGTCTCGCTGGCCGTGAAGTACTGCCGGACCCGTCTGCGCAGGTTCGACGCGGTGCCCACGTAGAGCACCTCGTCGGACGGGCCGCGGAACAGGTAGACGCCGGGGTCGGTGGGCAGATCGGCGGCCATGCCGCGCTTGCGCCGCTGCGCCGACGTCACCTCCGGCGCGTAGTCCAGCAATTCCTCCAGCGACTGCACACCGACCGAGCCGACCCGTTCCAGCAGCCCGTGCAGCACGTCCACGGTGGCCCGCGCGTCGGCCAGCGCCCGGTGGTTGGGCTGGGTGGTCGCCTTGAACAGCACGGCCAGCGCGGACAGCCGGTGGCTGAGGGTCTCGTTCTCGCCCAGCACCCGGCGGGACAGCTTCACCGTGCACACGACCGGTGGCCGTGGCCACGCGTAGCCGTGGCGGCGGCAGGCCGCCTTCATGAAGCCGACGTCGAAACCCGAGTTGTGCGCGACCAGCACCGCGCCCTTGGCGAACTCCAGGAACGCGGGGAGCACCTCCGACATCGGCGGCGCGCCGGTGACCATCAGTTCGGTGATACCCGTGAGCGACACGATCTGCGGCGGGATACCCCGGCCAGGGTCGACCAGGGTGCCGAACTCGCCGATCACCTCGCCGCCGCACACCTTCACCGCGCCGATCTCGGTGACCGCGTCGTCCTCGGCGCTGCCGCCGGTGGTCTCCAGGTCGAACACGACGAAAGTGACGTGTCGCAACGGTGTGCCCAGCTCGTCGAAGGCGAGCTGGGCACTGGCAGCGGTGCCGACCGCCGTCTCGGCATTGGTCGTGGTCATCGGTACCGACCGTATGTCGGGCCACCGACAGTCCGGCCACGGCGCGCGAGCAGACCAATCCGTGCGGTTGCCGGAGCCCGACTGGCATTAGCCTGTAGAGATGACGTCGGCCCACCGGGAACCGGACCAGGAGCTATCCGGTCCGGCAGTGGTTGACGCCCCCGACTCGCCGGACGAGACGGCCGACTGGACCAGCCTGCCCGACGCCGTCCGGGTCAGGCTGGCCGAGATCGCGGCCGACGCGGTGGGGGAGATCCCGGCCGTCGACATCCCGGCCCCGGTGCGCCCGGTGGCCAAGTTCGCCCGCGCGAAACGGGCCCGCCTCGGCGCGACCCAGCTGCTCACCGCACTGCGCGCTAACGCCGGCTTCCGTGCGTCCGTCACGGAATGGGCCCGCGAGCACCGGCCTGCCGTGCTCGATCTCACCGCCCCCGATCCGACGATGGCGTGCACCGCGGCGCTGCTGCTCGGCGACAGCACCGCGCCGCACTACCTGGAGCTGGTCCGGCTGCGCTCCGGTGACGCCGCGCTGCGCGCCGAACGCGATGCCGCGGTGTCGCGGGCAGGCAGGCTGGCGGCCGAACTGGCCCGGGTGCGCGAGGAGCTGGAGCGCGCGCAGGGCAGTGCCGGACAGGCCGTCGACGAGCGCGAGGCCGAACTGGGGAAGCTGCTCAAGCGGTTGCGCGAGCAGGGCGTGCGGCTGCGCGACGCCAAGGACGAGGCCGCCGCCGCGCGGGCGGACGCGGAGCACCTGCGCGTGCACACCGAACTGGAGCGCAAGTCGCTGACCGCGGAACGGGACCGGGAACGGGAACGGGCCGACGCGGAGCGGGTCAAGGCCCGGCGCGCCGAGGCGGATGCCCAGGCGGCCCGGCAAGCCGCTCGGGAGGCCCGCCAGGCCGACGAGGTCCGCCTGGAACTGCTCGTCGACACGCTCGACGGGGCCGTCACCGGGCTGCGCCGGGAACTGGCGCTGGGTGGCTCCGGGCCGCGGCCCGCCGATCTCGTCCGGGGCGCCAGCACCGGTCAGGCCACGGTGGGCCGGGTGGCCGATCCGGCCGCGCTGGACCGGTTGCTCGCGCTGCCGACCGTGCACCTCGTGGTGGACGGCTACAACGTCACGAAGACCGGTTATCCGGAGCTGCCCCTGGTCGACCAGCGGGAGCGGCTGGTCTACCAGCTGGCTGCCCTCGCGGCCCGCACCGGCGCCGAGGTGACCGTCGTGTTCGACGGCGCGGGTGTGGTGTCCGTGCCCAGTGCGGCGCCCAGGGGCGTGCGTGTGCTGTTCTCCGATCCGGGTGTGCTGGCCGACGACGTGATCCGCGCCCTGGTGACCGCGGAGCCGGAGGGCAGGCCGGTGGTCGTGGTCACCTCCGACCGCGCGGTGGCCGACTCGGTGCGCAGGCGGGGCGCGCATCCGGTGCCCTCGGCCGTGCTGATCGCGCGCATCAGTCGCGTCTGAGTACCCCGCTGCGCGTTCGAACATACATTCGAATAGTGTCGGTGGTGCTGGCTATCGTGCGTGGTGACCGGTCAAAGGGACACCTTCGACGTGACGGAGAGCTCGTGATCATCGACTGCGACAAGTGCGCCATTCGCGGCGTCGGCTGCTCTGACTGCGTGGTCAGCGTGCTGCTGAACGCGCCAGGCACCGTCGAGCTGACCGACCCCGAGCTGCGGGCCATCAACGCCCTCGGCGACGCGGGCCTGGTGCCCAAGCTGCGGCTGGTCCCGATCGGCTCGGCCGGCGACGTCCCGCAGCACGTTCGGGACGAATCGGTCGACACGCCAACGGCCGAACAGGCAAGCGCCGAACGGTCCTTTCCTTACGTCGGACGGCATCGTCGCCAGGTCAGCTGACACCTACCAGGCCGATCACCAGATGCGCCCACCACTGGTCCGTTCGTGCATCCGGCGTATCGAGGACCGTTCCCCGGTGCCCCTGGTAGACGCAGTGCCTCACATTCCGTAACCTGTCCGAGATCTCGCGGCGGCCTGTCGTCCACGGAGGACGGCGACGCGAGATCACCGCCGGATCGGCCCGTCGGGGGACCGGACCGTGATTCGGGAGATTTCCTGCCGTGCTCGCGACACTCCTGGGTGTCGTGCGGCCCGGGTTCGCTGGATGATCTCCCCGATCGGCGGGTGAGACGAAGGAGACACGCGCCGAAGTGGCGTCGCATCGACTCAAGCGCGCTATGCGTGGGGCCCTGGCAGCCACAGCCGTAGCCGCGGCAGCTGCGGTGAGCCTCACCCCGGCCACCGCGACCGCCGATCCGGGTTCCGCACCGCCGGCAGGCAACGACCCGATCGCCCAGTACACCAAGCTCTCGCAGCAGGCTGACACCCTGAACGAGAAGATGGACACGGCGAACGTCAACATCGCCAAGCAGCAGGCCGTCGCCAAGAAGGCCAGTGCCGATGTGGCCGTCGCCAAGAAGGCCGAGCAGGCCGCGCTGGCCCGTGAGAACACCTACATGGACCAGGTCGACAAGCTGACCGACGCCTCGTTCGAGGGTGCCCGGCTCAACCAGCTGTCGGCCCTGCTCACCGGCACGTCGGCGAAGGACTTCCTCAATCGGGCCACCGATCTGCAGGACCTGGCGGCCGACAACTTCACCACGCTGAGCAAGTTCGCCGGCGCGGTGAACGCGGCCAAGGGCGCCGAGCAGCGTGCCGAGCAGGACCTGAAGACCGCGCAGGACGCCACGGCCACCGCGGAGAACCTGAAGAACCAGCTGGCGTCGCAGGGCAAGCAGTTGCAGACCCAGATCGCCACGCTGGTCGCGGCCAAGAGCGAGCTGAGCCCGTCCGAGCTGGCGCAGTTGGCCAACAAGGGCGTGGACGGCGTCTTCATCCCGCCGCCCGGCATCCGTGGCCAGGCCATGGAGATCGCGCTGGACCAGCGCGGCAAGCCCTATATCTGGGCCGCCGCCGGGCCGAGCACCTTCGACTGCTCCGGGCTGGTCATCTACTCCTACAAGCTGGCGGGCATGCCCGGTCTGCCGCACTCCAGTCAGGTGCTGGCCACGATGGGCACCGCGATCTCGCGGGCCGATCTGCAGCCCGGCGACCTGGTGTTCTTCGGTGACCCGGTGCACCACGTGGGCATCTACGTGGGCAACGGGCTGATGGTCAACGCGCCGAACTTCGGTGAAGACGTGAAGGTGCAGCCGCTGTTCAGCGATTACAGCGGCGCTCGCCGACTCGGCTGACGTGCTGCGAGCCAGCGAGCATCCAGAGCTGGCACCAGGCCATTCGCGAGCGTGCGGCCGGAGTCCCGGCCCCACCTCGTGAACGCCAGAAGCGACCGGTACCCAGACGGGTGCCGGTCGTTTCGCCTGTCCCGGTGCCGGATACCGTGGTCTGGTGCGTCGGACCCTGTTGGTGACCAACGATTTTCCGCCGCGGCCGGGTGGCATCCAGAACTACCTGCACACCCTGGCAAGTCACCTGCCCGCCGACGATCTCGTCGTCTACGCGCCGGCCTGGCACGGCGGCGAATCGCATCCCGAGTTCGACGCGCGCCAGCCGTTCCCGGTGTACCGGCACCCGACCTCGCTGATGCTGCCGACGCCGGACGTGGCTCGCCGCGCGATCGACATCCTGCGCACCGAGCGGTGCCAGGCGGTCTGGTTCGGCGCGTCGGCACCGCTGGCGCTGCTGACCCCGCGGCTGCGGCGCGCCGGCGCGACGCGCGTGGTGGCCAGCACGCACGGCCACGAGGTCGGCTGGTCGATGCTGCCCGGCGCGCGCCAGGCGTTGCGCCGCATCGGGTCGACCGTCGACGTGCTCACGTTCGTCAGCCGCTACACGCGCTCCCGGTTCGCCGCCGCGTTCGGACCGCTGGCCGCGCTGGAGTACCTGCCGCCCGGGGTCGACACGGACCGGTTCCGGCCCGATCCGGCCGCCCGTGCGCAACTGCGTGAGCGGTATCACCTCGGCGACCGGCCGACCGTGGTGTGCGTCTCCCGGCTGGTGCCGCGCAAGGGCCAGGACATGCTGGTGCGTGCGCTGCCGCTCATCCGGCGGACCGTGCCGGACGCGGTGCTGCTGCTCGTCGGCGGCGGCCCGGACCGCGACCGGCTGACCAAGCTCGCGACGGGGGTGGGCGTGGCCGAGCACGTGGTCCTCACCGGCTCGGTGCCGATCGCCGAACTGGCCGCGCACTACGCGGCAGGCGACGTGTACGCGATGCCCAGCCGCACCCGGGGTGGCGGCCTGGACGTGGAGGCGTTCGGCCTGGTCTATCTGGAGGCGTCCGCGACGGGCCTGCCCGTGGTGGCAGGCCGGTCGGGTGGTGCGCCGGAGACCGTGCGCGACGGGGTGACCGGCTACGTGGTGGACGGCAGGCAGGTCGACGAACTGGCCGACGTGCTCGCGGGTTTGCTGGCAGACCCCGAACGGGCCGCCAAACTGGGCCAGGCGGGCCGCCAGTGGGCGACCGAGGCATGGGCATGGCCGGAGCTCGCCGACCGCCTTCGTGCCCTGCTGGACGGCTGATTCGGACCTGCTCTGCGGCCGCCTCGCAGCGCCCCGGCGGGGAACAGACGATCGCCGACGTACGTTCCCTCTGGTAACTACATCCCTCGATGTATGCCCGTAACGAACCGTGGGTTGATGCGCACATGGCTGGTTAGGCGCACCATGGAGGGTGTCGTCCAGTGTGAAGGGGTGCGGCCATGGCGAGCGCTGACGCGATGCGTGCTTCCAATGCTGAGCGGGAGCGCGTCGTGCAGGCCCTGCAGGAGCAGGTCGGCGAAGGCCGGCTGACGCTTGAGGAGTTCGAGGAACGCAGCGGCCTGGCTTACGACGCGAAAACGGTAGGTGAGCTGCGCAAACTCACCGACGACCTGCCCGTCGACCCGCTCGCTCCCGCGGCTGCGCCGTGGCAGGAGCCGTTCCCGGTGCCCGACCTGCCGCCCTGGGCGCTGCACTCGTTCCCGACCGACCAGCGGTCGCTGCCGCCCGCCCGGCAGGGCCACGGTGCGATGGGTGCGGGCGTGGCCCTGCTCGTGGTGATGCTGATCGCCCAGGTCGTCGTCTGGACGACGGTGGGCGCGGTGATCCTCTACCCGCTGTTCCCGCTGCTGTTCCTGATGTTCGCCCTGTCCCGGCCGGGTCGCCGCTCACACTGACGTGGGTCAGCCGTAGATCGCCGCGATGTCGGCCGCGTAGGACTTCGCGACGATCGACCTGCGCAGCTTGAGGCTCGGCGTGATCTCGCCGTTCTCCTCGGTGAAGTCCCTGGGCAGGATCCGGAACTTGCGGATCGACTCGGCCTTGGACACCGCCAGGTTCGCGTCGTCGATCGCCGCCTGGATCTCGGCCAGCAGGTCGGGATCGGCGGACAGGTCGGCCACGGTGGCCGACGCCGGCTTCTGGTGCTGGGCCTTCCACGTCGGGAAGAACTCGTCGTCGATGGTGACCAGGACGGCGATGAACGGCTGCTGGTCGCCGACCACCATGCACTGGCTGATCAGCGGGTGTGCCCGCAGCCGGTCCTCCAGGACGGCGGGGGAGACGTTCTTCCCGCCTGCGGTGACGATGATCTCCTTCTTGCGGCCGGTGATCCGCAGGAAGCCGTCCGCGTCCAGTGAGCCGAGGTCGCCGGTGTGGAACCAGCCGCCGTCCAGCGACTCCTTGGTGGCGGTCTCGTTGTTCCAGTACTGCGTGAACACGACGTCACCGCTGACCTGGATCTCGCCGTCGTCGGCGATCCGTACGGACGTGCCCGCGATGGGCCTGCCGACCGTGCCCACCCGCAACGCGCCCTGGGTGTTCACGCACGCGGCCGCGCTGGTCTCGGTCAGGCCGTAGCCCTCCAGCACCGGCACGCCGACGCCGCGGAAGAAGTGCGCCATCCGCTCGCCCAGCGGCGCGCCGCCGGACACCGCTGCCGTGCAGCGGCCACCGAGCGCCGCGCGCAGCTTGCTGTAGACGAGCCGGTCGAACAGCAGGTGCCGCAGCCGCAGGCCGACACTCGGACCGCCGTGGTCCAGCGACTCGCTGTACGCGACGGCGGTGGCCTCGGACAAGTCGAAGATCCTGCCCTTGCCCTCGCTGTGCGCCTTCTGCTTGGCGCCGTTGTAGACCTTCTCGAACACGCGCGGCACGGCGACGACGAACGTCGGCCGGAACGTGGCGAGGTCCGCGACCAGGTTCTTCACGTCCGCGGTGTGCCCGATGGTGAGCCGGGCGTACACGCTGGTCAGCGCGATCGCCCTGGCCAGCACGTGGGCCAGCGGCAGGAACAGCAGCAGCGAGTTGCCCGGCTGCATCATCTCCGGGAACGCTCCCACGTCGGCGCGCACCTCGGCCAGCAGGTTGCGGTGCGTGAGCACACAGCCCTTGGGCCGGCCCGTGGTGCCCGACGTGTAGACGATGGTGGCGGTCTGCTCGGCGGTCACCGAGTGCCTGCGCTCGTGCACCCGCTGGTCGGTGACGGCGGCACCCAGGGCGGTCAGCTCGTCCACCGCCCCGGGGGTGTCGCTGGCGGCCGGGCCGTCGATCTGCCAGATGTGCCGCACCTCGCCGAGGCGGTCCACCACGCCGTCGACGACGCTGCGGTGCGCTGCCGTCTCGACGATCACGGCACGGGCACCGGAGTCGGACACGATCCACTCGACCTGCTCGGCCGAGGACGTCTCGTACACCGGGACCGTCACGCCGCCTGCCGCCCAGATGGCGAAGTCCAGCAGCGTCCACTCGTAGCGCGTCTTGGACATCAGGCACACGCGGTCGCCCGGCTCGATGCCCGTCGCGATCAGGCCCTTGGCGACGGCCAGCACGTGGGCGGCGAAGTCTCTCGCGGTCAGGTCCACCCAGGTGCCGTCGACATGGCGCTGGAAGCTCACCGCGTCGCCGAACCGCTCGGCGTTGGCCCACACCATGTCGGTGAGGTTTTCCTCGTCAGTGACAGCACTTGCTGCCTGGACGGTGACTTCGTGCACGTCAACCTCCGTGCCATCGGATGTTACCGATGGGAAACTTAGCGCGCTTGTGGTGGGCGCCACCAGCCCGGCCCCCTCATGGCATTCTGCACCGCGTGCCAGCTGTGGACATCGTGGACGAGACGTTCCTGGTAGCGCCGCCGGAGACCATAGCCGCGGTGTTCGCCGATCCTGCGTCCTGGCCGCGCTACTGGCCGGATCTCACCCTCGCCGTCTACGCCGATCGTGGCGCCGAGGGCATCCGGTGGACCGTGCGGGGCGCGCTCGTCGGCACGATGGAGGTCTGGCTGCAACCGGTGCTGGACGGCACGCTGCTGCACTACTTCCTGCGCGCCGAAGCACCGGAGTCGCTCACCCGGCGCCAGGCCGACCGGGAACGCCGTCGCAGGCAACTGGCCGCCAAGCGGATCGCACTGGGGTTGAAGTCACTACTCGAAGACGGGCGGGCCCCTGGCTGCCCGCCCGCCCCGTAGGGTCGTCGGTATGCGGGTGCACGTGGTGTCCGACGTACACGGCAATGCGGACGCGCTGGCCAGAGCCGGCGAGGGCGCCGACGCGCTGATCGTGCTGGGCGACCTGCTGGACTTCGTCGACTACCACGATCACGCACAGGGCATCCTCGGCGCGGTGTTCGGCCCGGAGAAGGTCGCCGTGTTCGCCGAGCTGCGCCGCGCGCGGCAGCCCGCGAACCTGGCCGCCTACGCGCGGTCGCTGTGGTCGGATCTGGAGAACGCGGCCGACGTGGTCGAGGAGGCCATCCGCGACCAGTACACGAAACTGTTCGCCGCGATGACCGCACCGACCTACGCGACCCCCGGCAACGTCGACGTGCCCGCGCTGTGGCCGGAGTACACCGGCGACGGCATCCGGATGCTGGACGGCGAGACGGCGCGGATCGGCGGGCTGCGGTTCGGGTTCGTCGGGGGAGCGCTGCTCGCTCCCGGGGCGACGTTGCGCCGCACCGGTGTGTGGGTGCCGTATCTGCGGCCACGGGAGGAGTTCGACGCGGGCGTCGCCGCGCTCGGCCCGGTCGACGTGCTGTGCACGCACATCCCGCCCTCGGTGCCCGAACTCTGCTACGACGTGGTGGCCCGGCGGCCGGAGCAGGCGTCCACCGCGCTGCTGGACGTGATCCACTCCTACCGGCCGAGGTGGTCGCTGTTCGGCCACGTGCACCAGCCGCTCGCGCCGCGACTGCGGCTGGGCCGGACGGAATGCGTGAACGTGGGCCATTTCAAGCGAACCGGTCGTCCGTACGTGCTGCGTTGGTGAGTACGCCCGTGCGGCGCTGACCAGTCGTGCCGGGATTGACGGTAGCCTCCCGTCATGGCCGACGAGTCCACCCAGTCCATCGTCATCGACGCCCCGCCGGAGCGGATCATGGCGGTGATCGCGGACTTCGCCGCGTATCCCGAGTGGACCAATGCGGTCAAGCAGACCGAGGTGCTCACCGAAGGGGCCGACGGCCGGGCGGAGCAGGTGCAGTTCACCCTGGACGCGGGCCCGATCAAGGACGTCTACACGCTGGCTTATGAGTGGCTGCCCGCCGATCGGGGTATGCGGTGGAAGCTGGTCAAAGGTCAGATGCAGAAATCCCAGGTCGGCAGCTACGTGCTCGATCCCGAGGGTGAGAGCACGAAGGTCACCTACACGCTCGCCGTGCAACTGGCCATCCCGCTGCTGGGCCTGCTACGCCGCAAGGCGGAGAAGGTGGTCATGGACACGGCGCTGAAGGAACTCAAACGGCGGGTGGAGAACGGCGGCGGCTGACATGCGCGTCGTACTGTTCACCGGCAAGGGCGGTGTCGGGAAGACGACACTCGCTGCCGCCACGGCCGCCCGGCTCGCCGCGGCAGGCCGCAAGACCCTGGTCGTGTCCACCGATCCCGCGCACTCGCTGGGCGATGCCCTCGGTGTGCACCTGTCCGGCGAACCCACCGAACCGGCCGACGGCCTGTTCGCCAGCCAACTCGACGTGCGCGCGCTCGTGGACGGCAACTGGCAGCAGCTGCGCACCCACCTGCGGACCCTGCTCGCCGGTGCCGGTGTCGACGACCTGGCCGCCGAGGAACTGACCGTGCTGCCCGGCGTCGAGGAACTGCTCGCGCTCTCCGAGGTCTACCGGCTGGCCGAGGTCGGACCGTGGGAGGTCGTGGTGGTCGACTGCGGCCCGACCGCGGAGACCCTGCGGCTGGTCGCGTTGCCCGAGGCCCTGTCCGGTTACCTGGAGCGGCTGTTCCCGACCCACCGCCGGGTGGTCCGCGGGCTGCTCGCCGGCATCGCGGGCACTCGCCAGGTGGCCAGCTGGGACGCCGCGGCCGACGCACTGGGCAGGCTCGCCGAGCACGTCGACACGCTGCGGGCCGCGCTCGCCGATCGCTCCCGCACCTCCGTCCGTCTCGTCACGACACCCGAACGGGTGGTTACCGCCGAGACCCGCCGGACGCTGACCGCGCTGGCCGTGCAGGGCATCCGGGTGGACGGATTGGTGGCCAACCGGCTGGTCCCGGTGTTCGGTCCGCGTCGCGGACCGTCCGCGGAGTGGCTGCACACCCGCCGCGCCGAGCAGCAGGCCGTGCTGTCCGAGCTGGCGGCAGCCACCGACGTACCCACCCGCACCGTGCCGCACCTGCCCACCGAGCCGATCGGCGTGCCCGCCCTGCTGGAGCTGGCCGATCAGCTCTACGGCGAGGACGATCCGCTCCGCGACGACGCTGCCGAGCCGGCGCGACTGCTGTCGGTTTCCGGTGGTGGCCAGGGTCTGGACGGCCGGTACGAGCTGCGGATCGCGGTGCCACTGGGCGAGGACGCCGACATCGACCTGGCCAGGGTGGGCGACGAGCTGGCGCTGACCGTGGACGGCAGGCGCAGGCTCATCGCGCTGCCCCCGCTGCTGCGCCGCTGCGAGGTGACCGCCGCCGACGTGGCCGAGGACGGCATGCTCGTGCACTTCCGACCCGATCCGGCCCTGTGGCCGCGGGGCTGATCGGTCGCCCCACGCCGACCCCGGTGATAATCGGGAGATGACCACCCCGCGGAACGGCACCAGCGCGACCGACGAGCATCCGCTACCCGGCGCGCGGCTGGCCGAGGAACTCCGGCTGCTGCTGGACGCCCTGGCCGAGCGCGCCGAGCCGATGCTCAACCGGCTCGCCACCGTCGACGAGCAGGGTGAGCACAACCCCGCGACCTGCGGTTGGTGCCCGCTGTGCGCCGGCCTGGCCGTGCTGCGCGGGGACCGGCCCGAGCTGGCCGTGCGCGCCGCCGAGCACGCGGCGGGACTGCTGGCCGTGCTGCGCTCCGCGCTCGCCGAGCCGGCCACGGCACCGCCGCCCGACGGGCAGCCCGAGCCCGAGCGGGTGCAGCACATCACGGTGCGCAGGCGCGATCCGGGCGCTGACGGCGAGTGCTGACCGTCGGGGTCGACGTCGGCGGCACCAGCGTCCGCGCCGGCGTCGTCGACTCACACGGAGAGGTGGTCGACCTCACCCGGGCGGGTACGCCCAGCGGTGAGGCCGCGCTGGAGGACGTGATCACCGAGGTGATCTGCGAGCTGACCGCCCGGCACCGGGTCAGCGGAGTGGGCCTCGCGGTCGCCGGGTTCGTCGCGGAGGACCGCCGGACCGTGCGGTTCGCGCCTCACCTGGCGTGGCGCCAGGCGCCGGTCGCCGACCGGATCTCCACCCGCGTCGGACTGCCCGTGCTGCTGGAGCACGACGCCAACGCGGCTGCCGTGGCCGAGCACCGGTTCGGCGCCGCCCGGGGGACCGGTGTCGCCGTGCTGGTCGCTTTGGGCACTGGGATCGGTGGTGCGCTGTTGCTGGACGGGAAGCTGTTCCGGGGGGCGCACGGTGTCGCGCCCGAGCTTGGGCACATCACTTTGGTGCCGGACGGGCGGCCTTGTCCGTGTGGCAAGAAGGGGTGCTGGGAGCGTTATTGCAGCGGCACCGCGTTGGCCACCACCGCGATCGAGTTGCTCGCTCGTTATCCCGGGATTTCCACCCTGCTCGCGCGGGAGGCGGCCGCTGATTCGCGTGCCGTTACCGGGCGGCGGGTGGCTGCCGCCGCCCGGGACGGGGACCCGTTGGCCGAGCGGGCCATGGCGGAGCTCTCCCGGTGGTTGGGGCGGGGCCTGGCCCTCATCGCCGATATCTACGACCCTGAGGTCGTCGTCATCGGTGGTGGGGTCTCGGAGTCGTCGCCGTTGTTTCTGGATGAGGCTCGGGAACATTACGCGACCATGATCACGGGTGCCGGGCATCGGCCGTTGGCTCGGATTCGGCCCGCTCAGCTGGGGGATGATTCGGCGATCGTGGGGGCGGCCGCTTTGGCTGCCGAGTCGTTGGGCGTGTTGCGGCGGCCTACTCTGATCGCCGGCCGGGTCAAGGCTTCCCGGCGGGTCCGGCCGCCCCAGGTTGGTTGATTTCGCGTCTGTTGCGGGCGGCGGCGGTTGCTTTGTCGCTGTTCCGGTCCCGCGGGGAGTATCGCCGTTTGCTCGACCGTGTAGAAAGCGGTCGGGGCCGCGTACAGGATCAACATCCGCCTGTTGCCACCACCACGGGGTAGCTCAGGGTGCCCAGGCCGAAGCGGTTGATCGCCTCACTCTGTCGGAGATCCCATGGTTGGTCGCCAGGATCGGGTGCAGGCACTGTGTGAGGTGGCATTGCCGGATGGCAGGGTTCTGATCGCTAGCGGAAGCAGCGATCACACGGTGCGATTGTGGGATCCCAATTCGGGCCGGTCCGCTACCGGTGGCGTCGTCCACGTCGCGCAACGCCGCTACCCGCCCCGTGGTCAGCACGGTGTGATCGTGCTCAGAGCTGCGCCCCGTCGTCCCAACCGGAGTCGGGTGGCGGACCCTGGCGCATGCGCAGCACCAGCCAGCCGATGCCCGCGGCCATCGAGATCAACGCCAGTGGGGTGGCGATCCTCGGTTCCAGGCCGATCACGCTCGGGCCGGCGAGCAGGAAGATGCCGATCGCCAGCAACACGATGCCGAAGACGGTGCCGGCGCGCAGCCGGGGCAGCGGGGGCGGTTCCGGCGGGACGAAATGCTCGTCCTCGGCGACGGCGTCCGGGTCCCATTCGGTGTCCGGGGTACGCCAGCCGGGTGGCTTGGCGACATCCGTGCCCGGCGGGTCGGGTGCGGGCTCCGGCTGCACGACCGGGCTCGTGGGCTCGGTGGAGCGCAGTTCGCGCTCCAGTTCGTCGTCATCGAACAGCGTGGCACCCACGCCCTCGCGTTCGAGGTCGGCGACGATTTCGGCGAACGCCGCATCGACGTCCTCCGGCCCGTCCGAACCGCCCGGCCGCCTGGTCACGTCCCCTCCCTCGGCCGCGTCGCCGACTGCTCGCCGACCCGCTGCTCGTGCACCCGCTTCGTGAAGTCGATGCTGCCGTCGAAGATCGTCGCCGCGTCGTTGTCCAGCGTGGCCACGTGATAACTGTCCGGGAGCACGACCTCCCGGCGGTCCGCACTCCGCACACCATCCAGGATGATCCTGGCGTTCACCGGTTCCACCACGTGGTCGACGGCCGACCGGAACAGCAGCAACGGCTGGTCGATACCGCCGAGATCGCGCCGCACCTGCAACCACAGCTTGCTCACGCTCGCCGCCGCGCGCAATGGCAGCTTCCGGTACGCCAGCTCGGTCTGACCTGCGCGCTTGATGTCGTTGGAGATGCCCGGCATCGCGGGCACGATCCTGGACAGCAACGGCAGCAGCGCCGCGTCCTTGCGTTCGGTGGTCACCGACGGGTTGACCAGCACCAACCCGGTCACGTCGGCCCCGTGCCGCTCGGCCAGTCGCAGTGCCAGCGTGCCGCCCATGGACAGGCCGAACACGAACACGGACGTACACCGCTGGGTCAGCTCGCGGAACGCCTCGTCCACCGTCTGGTACCACTCCGGCCAGCCCGTGCGGTTCATGTCCTGCCACACCGTGCCGTGGCCGGGCAGCAGCGGGCAGCGCGTCGTCCAGCCCTGCTCGGCCAGCCGCGCTCCCCACGGCGCCATGCTCTGCGGGGAGCCGGTGAAGCCGTGGCACAGCAACACGCCGATATCCGTCGATCCGTCGTGGCCGAACGGTTCTGCGCCAGGCAGGATGGGCACTGTGACCGTCCCTGGGGTGGTTCGGTAGTGGCCTGCCAATCGTCGCACGGACGGGTGCCCGGTGGGCACAGCAGTTGACGACGTGGTCGGTCGTGACGACAGTTTGTCGTCACACCACGTGGGGCAGCTCGCTGTGGTGGGCATGGCGCGCTTCGGCCGCTGACCGGTGGCGTGGCGCACTGTGTCCGTTGCGTGCACGATGGAGTGCGGACGGTGAGGAGGCTGGCCACAGGGTGATGTACTGGCTGATGAAGCACGTGTTGCTGGGTCCGCTGCTTCGATTGTTCTTCCGGCCTCGGATAGAGGGGGCCGAGCACATCCCCACCACTGGTGGTGCGGTGCTCGCCAGCAATCACCTCGCCGTGGCCGACTCGTTCTTCCTGCCGCTGATGGTGTCGCGCCGGGTCACGTTCCTCGGCCAAGCGCGAGTACTTCACCGCCCCTGGCCTCAAGGGCCTGCTGAAGCGCTGGTTCTTCGCCGGGGTCGGCCAGGTGCCGATCGACCGGTCCAGCGCCGTCGCCGCGCGGGCCGCGCTGGACACCGGCGTCCGCCTGCTCACCGAGGGCTCGCTGCTGGGCATCTACCCGGAGGGCACCCGCTCGCCGGACGGCCGGCTCTACAAGGGCAAGACCGGGCTGGCCAGGATGGTGCTGCAGGCCGGCGTGCCGGTGATCCCGGTCGCCATGGTGGCACCGACAAGGCCAACCCGATCGGGTCGAAGATGTGGCGGCCCTACCCGATCCGGATCAAGATCGGCAAGCCGCTGGACTTCTCCCGCTACGAGGGCCTGGTCGGCGACCGGTTCGTGGAGCGCTCGGTCACCGACGAGATCATGTACGCGCTGATGGAGCTGTCCGGCCAGGAGTACGTCGATCTCTACGCGGCCAAGGTCAAGGAGGACCTGGACCGGGTCGCCAAACCCGTGTCGACCGTCTCGGTCCCCGTCGGGCCCCGTCCGGCCCCGGCCGTGGAGACCGACCGCGCGCCCGAGACCCGGGTGGGCTGAACCGGGCGGATCGGCTCCTGAGCTGACCGTTAGTGTCGCCGGGTGCGGTACTTCTACGACTGCGAGTTCATCGAGGACGGCGTCACGATCGACCTGGTGTCGATCGGTGTCGTGGACTCCGAAGGCCGCGAGTTCTACGCCGTGTCCACCGAGTTCGACCCCGAGAAGGCCGGCCCGTGGGTGCGGCAGAACGTGCTGCCCAAGCTGCCGCCGCCCTCCGATCCGGCGTGGCGCTCGCGCTCGCGCATCCGCGAGGACCTGCTGGCGTTCCTCGGTGTCGCGCCGGCCGATCGGTGCGAGATGGAGCTGTGGGCGTGGATCGCGGCCTACGACCACGTCGCGCTCGCCCAGCTGTGGGGCGCGATGCCCGCACTGCCCAGGGCGCTGCCCCGGTTCACCCGGGACCTGCGGCAACGCTGGGAGGACGTCGGGCGGCCACGGCTGCCGCAACCGCCCGCCGACGCGCACGACGCCCTGGCCGACGCCCGGCAGAACCTGGTGCGCTGGCACGTGATCGAGGCCGAACGCAGCCGTCTCGGCTTCCCGGTCGAGTGAGCGGGACCAGCTTGCTGCACCGATCCAGTTCGTGACACTCTTTGCGTACCGACACCCACGCCGGCGCCTGGCCGGCTGATCGAGGAGCGAATGAGATGCGCATCGGTGTGCTCACCGGCGGTGGTGACTGCCCGGGCCTCAACGCGGTGATCCGCGCTGTCGCCCGCAAGGGGATCGAGGCACACGGCTGGGACATCGTCGGGTTCCGCAACGGGTGGCAGGGGCCGGTCGAAGGCCTGATGCGCCCCATCGGCCTGGACGACGTCGAGGACATCCTGGCGCGCGGCGGCACGATCCTCGGGTCGTCCCGGACCAACCCGTTCAAGATCGACGGCGGCGTCGAGCGGATCCGCAAGGTGCTGGCCGACAACGGTGTGGACGCGCTGGTGGCGATCGGCGGCGAGGACACCCTCGGCGTCGCCAAGCGGCTGACCGACGAGGGCATCGGCGTCGTCGGCGTGCCGAAGACCATCGACAACGACCTCAACGCCACCGACTACACGTTCGGCTTCGACACCGCGGTGCACATCGCGACCGAGGCGATCGACCGGTTGCGCACCACCGCCGAGTCGCACCACCGCGCGCTGGTGGTCGAGGTCATGGGCAGGCACGCGGGCTGGATCGCGCTGCACTCGGGCCTGGCGGGCGGCGCGAACGTCATCCTGGTGCCGGAGCGGCCGTTCAAACTGCCCGAGGTGATCGACTGGGTGCAGCGGCGGTTCGAGCGGCAGTACGCCCCGATCATCGTGGTGGCCGAGGGCGCGACGCCGGAGGGCGGCGAGAACGTGCTGCTCACCGGCGCGACGGACGCCTTCGGGCACGCGCAGCTCGGTGGCGTCGGCGATTGGCTGGCCAAGGAGATCGCGACCGCGACCGGCAAGGAGTCGAGGGCCGTCGTGCTCGGCCACGTCCAGCGTGGCGGCACGCCGACCGCGTACGACCGCGTGCTCGCCACCCGGTTCGGCCTGCACGCCGTGGACGCGGTGGCCGACGGCGACTTCGGCGTGATGGTCGCGCTGCGCGGCACGGACATCGTCCGGGTCAAGCTGGCCCAGGCCACGGCCGAGCTGAAGACGGTGCCGGCCGAGCGCTACGAGGAGGCCGAGGTCTTCTTCGGCTGAGTTCGAGGGCCGGGGCCCTGGTTCGATCGAGCTGTCTTCGCCGCCGGTGTCCCTCGGGGTCACCGGCGGCGACTGCGTTCAGGCCGTGAGTGCGCCGAGGTCGAGGTAGCTGGCGAAGGTGCCGAGCCAGTGTTCGGCCGCGTAGCCGTAGCCGAACACGTAGCGCCAGCCCGCCTCGCGATGCAGCCGCGCCGCGTCGGCGGCGAGGTCGCGGTAGCGGTGTCCGGCGGGCAGTGCCGCACCGATCGCGGCCCAGCACCATGCCCGCGACAGGGCCAGCCCGGACAGGTGCGAGCCCTGCGGGTCGGTCGGGTCGTCCACCGGGATCGGTTGGCGCAACCTGGCCCAGCGCGGGCCGTCCAGGTCCGGCAGGAACTCGTCGAACCAGGCCGCGAACTCGGCGGGCGGCAACACCCGGCGCATCAGGTCGGCCTCGATGAGCGCGGGGGAGAGGAAGTCGGCGGCGTCGGGCTCGTAGCCGCCGTAGCGGGTGTCGTCGGTGAACCACCTGCGGGCCGCGGCGGCACACGAGTCGGCCAGTTCGGTGTCCTGGCCCGCGCGGGCCGCGTCCAGCACCAGGCCGAGCGCGAACGCGCTGTTCGGGTGCGTGCCCACTCGGATCGGGTGGCCGGCGGCGCCGAGCCAGCCCAGCCACCGCAGCCGCAGCGCTTCCACCAGCGGGGCCAGGTTCTTCGACCAGCCGGCGGCGTGGGCCGACGGGTCGGCCGTGGCCCACGCGCGCAATTCCGCGTCCAGCAGCAACAGCCAGGCCCAGCCGTACGGACGTTCCCACTGACCGCCGTCCGGGCCGCGGAAGAACTCGGCCTCGGTCTCGCAGCCTTCGACGGTGACCAGCCGATCCAGCACGGCGGCGGCCTCGGCGGCGTCCGGCAGGTCGGGCCGCAGGCGCAACAGCCGCACGATCAACCAGGTCTGGTGGACGCAGGAGTGCCAGTCGTACGAACCGGCGAAGACGGGGTGGCGGGTTCGTTGCGGCACGAGGTCATCGGCCGAGTGAACGAAGTGTGTCCAGTGCACCGGATAGTCACGTTGGACGTTCGCCACCGCGGTGTTCAGCAGACGATGTGCGTCACTGTCATCCAATCGGGTGGTCACGATGGGTCATCATGCCCGGTGCCCTCGCCTTCGACAACGTTTCCGATACTCCCGGCGGACCAATTTGATGGTGATCATGAGATTACTCACGTCATAGCGGGCAAACCGGCCACCGGCCGGCGACCCTGGACAGCCGCATACCCTGGGGAACGTGAACTGGACCGTCGACGTGCCGGTGGACGAGCTGCCTGAGCTGCCGCCACTGCCTCCCGAGCTCCGCCGCAAGCTCGACGAAGCGCTTGCCCGCCCCGCCGCCCAACAACCTCGCTGGCCGGACCCCGAGCAGGTGCGCAAGGTGCGCACCGTGCTCGAGAGCGTCCCGCCGATCACCGTGCCCACCGAGATCGACCGGCTGCGCGAGCAGCTTGCCGCGGTCGCCCAGGGGCAGGCGTTCCTCTTGCAGGGTGGCGACTGCGCCGAGACCTTCGCCAGCAACACCGAGCCGCACATCCGCGGCAACGTGCGGACCCTGCTGCAGATGGCCGTCGTGCTCACCTACGGCGCGAGCCTGCCGGTGGTCAAGGTCGGCCGGATCGCCGGCCAGTTCGCCAAGCCGCGCTCGGCCGAAGTGGACGCGCTGGGCCTGCCCTCCTATCGCGGTGACGTGGTCAACTCGCTGACCGCGACGCCCGAGGCCCGCGTGCCCGACCCGTCCCGGATGATCCGCGCGTACGCGAACTCCGGCGCCACGATGAACCTGCTGCGCGCGCTGACCAGTGGCGGGATGGCCGACCTGCACCGCGTGCACGACTGGAACAAGGACTTCGTGCTGACCTCCCGCGCGGGCGAGCGGTACGACGCGCTGGCCGCCGAGATCGACAGGGCGCTGCGGTTCATGTCCGCCTGCGGTGTGTCGGACAGCAGCCTGACCGCGACCGAGATCTTCGCCAGCCACGAGGCGCTGGTGCTCGACTACGAGCGCGCGATGCTGCGGATGGACACGCGTGAGGACACCGCGCGGCTCTACGACCTGTCGGCGCACTTCGTGTGGATCGGCGAGCGCACCCGGCAGCTGGACGGCGCGCACATCGCGTTCGCCGAGCTGCTGTCCAACCCGCTCGGCCTCAAGATCGGCCCGACGACCAGCGCGGAGCAGGCCGTCGAGTACGTAGAGCGGCTCAACCCGCGCAACATCCCCGGCCGGCTCACCCTGGTCAGCCGGATGGGCAACCACAAGGTCCGCGAGGTGCTGCCGCCCATCGTGGAGAAGGTGACCGCGTCCGGCCACCAGGTGATCTGGCAGTGCGACCCGATGCACGGCAACACCCACGAGTCCTCGACCGGCTACAAGACCCGGCACTTCGACCGGATCGTGGACGAGGTCCAGGGCTTCTTCGAGGTGCACCGCAAGCTGGGCACGCACCCTGGCGGCATCCACATCGAGCTGACCGGCGAGGACGTCACGGAATGCCTCGGCGGCGCCCAGGAGATCTCCGACTCCGACCTCGCCGGCCGCTACGAGACCGCGTGCGACCCGAGGCTCAACACGCAGCAGTCCCTGGAGTTGGCGTTCCTGGTCGCGGAGATGCTCCGCTCCTGATAGCGCGTCCAGTAGCCGACGCCGGTCCGGCGGAGCCGGGTGCTCCGCCGGACCGGTGCCGGTTCACCCGACGGGGACGGGAGGCTGGCCCTTGCGCTGGATGAACCGCACGTCCATGCCCAGCACCTGGAACAGCTGTGCGGCGTTGCGCAACAGCGGTTCGGTGTCGCCGCGGTTCTTGCTGTACCGGCCGGACGAGTCGTTGATCAGCCACGCGCCGCCCTCGAACATCAGCTCCCCGCCGATGCGGCCCGCGCCGGGTACCGCCACACCCATGCCGGTGAACGCAGCCGCCAAGGTCGGGTGACCGAGACCGTCGCTCGTGGACTGATGCCGCTCCGGATGCTCGGTGTCCGGGAATGCGGTGGCTGCCTGGCTCGGGTCCTCGACGCCGAGGATCAGGTCGCCGTCGTTGTTGATCACCCAGAGGTACTTCACGCCCGGCACCAGCGGTGGGTGGTCCACACCCTGGAGGGAGCGGTTCTGCCAGGCCGAGTTGAGCCGTAGCGGAGCCCCCGCCACCGCGTCGTGTTCGAAGTCCCCCTTGGTCGCTACGTCATCCCCCTCGCTTCCGTGTTCCCGCGCCCGGAACGGGGCCTCCTGCTGCTTCACCTTCTCCGGCATCCGCGCGTCGCCGAACAGTTTCGTCAGCTCGGCCTCGACCACTCTGGCGTACTCGAGTTCCTTCTCCTCGCCCGTGCCCTGCATGTGTCCGTGTCCCTTCTACTGGTTCATGCCGGCCAGTACCTGGTCGATCAGCTCGCGGCGGCGGTCCTCGGGAATGTCGTCGAACTCCGGGTGCGAGCCGAGCAGCGTCTGCACGTCGTCCTCGGACAGCCGGACGGGCTGCTCCTCCGGCTGCCCTGCTCCCTGCCCGGCCTGCGGCGCTGCCTGCTCCTCGGCGGCCTCGGCGGGCACCGGTGGCTGGATGGTCACGCCGTACTGGGCGAACGTCGCGATCCGCTCCGGCGCGGGCTGGCCGTCCAGGTAGGTCAGCAGGGCGGTGGCGGGCTGCTCGAAGCCGCCTTCGTTGGCGTAGTAGCTCAACCAGTCCCGGAACCCCGGCCAGGACGCCTCGTCACCGGCCCACTGGGCGCCGTTCGTCACGAGGAACTGCTGCCACCCGCCCTCGTCGTAGGCGGCGGGTTCGGCGGCCGCGTCGGCTTCCGGTGCGTCGGCGTGCTCCTGCGCGATGCCGTACACCAGCGCGTTGAGCCGGTCGGGGTCGGCCAGCAGCCTGGTCCGGTCGTCCTCGGACAGGTCGTCCAGTTGCCGCACGGTCTCCTCGACCAGCGGGTGGTCCGACGGCTGGCTCAGCCCCGCCTGCCGCACGAAGAAGTCGCGCAGCTCGTCCCACGACTGGTCCGGGTTGCCGGCTCGTTGCTCGGTGAGTTCCCGCAGTGGTGTGGCCACCCACGACCACAGCTCGTCCAGGCTCGACATGTGCCACTCCCTGTTGCTCGGCGTGAGAGCAGGTTAGGGAGCATTCGGGCGGCCCGAACCGCACTGCGAGGCAGTCGTTCGGGCAGCATCGGTTGCGCCATCGGGAACCTGGCAGCGCACGACGCGCGGGGGCCCGCGGCCCCCGCGCCGCCTTGCGGGAAGACGCCGAGCACGGCCGGCTTATGGGAAGACGCCGAGCACGGCCCTCTTACGGGATGACGCCGAGCACGGCCGGCTTATGGGATGACGCCGAGCACGGCCGGCTTATGGGAAGACGCCGAGCACGGCCGGCTTATGGGATGACGCCGAGCACGGCCGGCTTACGGGAAGACGCCGAGCACGACAGTGGTGCCGGGCGCGACGAGTGTGTTGGCCGCCGGGGTCTGCGTGAACACCGCGCCGTTCGGGTCGTTGGCGAGCGCCTGGATCTGCACCTGCAGGCCCATGGACTGCAGCGTCTGTTGCGCCTGCGGGGCCGGCTGGCCGGTCAGCGCGGGCACGGTGACCGCGTTGGACACCACGACCCCGACCTTGTTGCCCGCCGGGCCGGTGGCGCCCGCGCCCGGATCGGTCTTGATGACCGAGCCACCCGGCGTGTTCGGGTCGAAGGCCGCTGCCTCGTCGAAGGGCTGGAACCCGGCCTGCTGCAGCGCGGCGAACGCCTGGTCGTGTGGCTGGCCGACGACGTTGGGCACCGGGTTGGGCGGCGGGCCCTTGCTCACCACCACGACCACCGGCGAGCCGATGTCGAGCTGGGTGCCCGGGCCGGGGTTCAGCGTCACGACCGCACCGGTCGGCACGGTCGCGCTGTAGGCGTTCTGGTTCGGATCCAGCCGTGGTGTCAGCTGGGCTGCCTTCACGGCCTGCTCCACCGCGTCCGGCGACGCCCCCGGCGTGATGTCCGGGACGATCGGCTTGCCCTCGGAGATGACCACCGTGATGGTGGAGCCCCGTAACGCGCGCTGGCCGATCCGCGGGTTGGTGTTCACCACGCGGCCCGCGGGCACCGTGTTGCTGTGCTCCTGCGTGATGGCACCGCTGAGGTCCGAGTCCTGCAGGGTCCGCTCGGCCGTCGTCGGGTCGAGGCCGCCGATCCTGGGTACCGCCGTCCACCGGCCGCTGCCGAACCACCACGCGGCAACGCCGAGCACAGCGGCCAGCACCAGGACCACGGCCACCCAGATCAGCATCGTGCGTCTGCCGCGCTGCCGCTGCGTCTGGTACGGGTTGCGGGGCGGCTGGTGCGGTTTCCCGCCGTACGCCATCCTCGGGTCGACCGTGCCGACGCCGATGGGCGGTCCGCCGTGCTGCGCCTGCGCCTGGGCGTCGGCGAACTCCTGCCTGGACAGCGCCCGGGTGCCCTGCGGGCCGATCGGCCCCGGCTGCACGGGTGGCGTCCGCACGGTGGTGCCCAGCGGGTCGCTGGTGCGCACCGGCGTCACGTACTGGGTCGCCATGGCCGCCTGGTCGACCTTCTCGGTGGCGTCGGGCGGCGGCACCGCCATCACAGTGCTGTCGTCGGCGCGGTGCCGGCCGCGCGGCGGTGTCGGCCCCAGCGGTGCCGACCCGAGCGGTGCCGGCCCCAGTGGTGCCGACCCCAGCGGTGCCGGCATCGGCGCCGCCGCGGGCTCGACGGGGGCGGCTGGGGGCGTCGGCACGGGCACCTGGACGCGGTGCAGGCCCAGCGAGTTGCAGGTGCGCACCAGCTCGTCCAGGAACGCGGCGGCGTCGGCGGGTCGCAGCGCCGGGTCCCGCCGGGTCGCGCGCAGCACCAGGTCGTCCAGCGCGGCCGGGATCCCGGGCACCTTCTCGCTGGGCGGCGGCACGTCGTCGTTCACGTGCCGGTACGCCACCGAGATCGGCGTGTCCCCGAGGTAGGGCGGCGAGCCGGTGAGCAACTCGTAGCAGACGATGCCCGCCGAGTAGACGTCGCTGCGCGTGTCGGCGGTACCGGTCTCGACCTGTTCCGGCGACAGGTACGCCACGGTGCCCAGGATCGTGCTGTCACTGGTGATGCCCGCCGTGGCGAGCGCGCGGACCAGCCCGAAGTCGGCGACCTTGACCACGCCGCCCCGGCCGATCAGCACGTTCTCCGGCTTCACGTCCCGGTGCACGAGGCCGGCGTGGTGCGCCGAGCTCAGCGCGGACAGCACCGGGTTGAGCACGCTCAACGCCAGCGGCACCGGCAGCACCCGGTGCTCGCGCAGCAGGTCACGCAGGGTGCCCCCGGAGACCAGCTCCATCACGAGGTAGACGTACTCTCCGTCAACCCCCTGGTCATGCACGGCCACCACATTCGGATGATGCAACCGGGCGGCGGCCCGTGCCTCCAGTTCGAACCTGTCGATGAACGACTGGTCCTGCGCGAACGCCGACTCCATCACCTTGATCGCGACAGGTCGGTCCAACCGCAGGTCAAGCCCGGAATACACGCTGGACATGCCGCCGCGGGCGAGGGGCGTGTCGACCCGGTAGCGGCCCTCGAGGACCGCTCCGAGCACTGCTCCGCCATTGGCTTCCACGTTTGCTGATGGTACGGAGGCGAAAAGGTAAACATCCCTCGACTGGCGCAGGGCGCGCGCCGCCCTGTTGTGGCATGGTGGCTCCCGTGAGTGCGATACCCACCGCCGAGGACGTCCTCGACCGGTCGTACGAGGTACTGACGTTGCCCGAGGTTGCCCAGTCGGTCGGCCAGCCGGTCACTCGGGTGCAGCAAATGGTGCGGGACGGCCACCTGGTGGCCATCCGCAGGGACGGGGTCATGGTCGTCCCCGCTTTGTTCCTGAACGGCGAAGGCGTCGTCAAGGGCCTCGCCGGCACGTTGACGGTGCTGCGCGACGCAGGCTTCTCCCATGAGGAGATGCTGCGCTGGCTGTTCACCGTGGACGACACGCTGCCGGGCGCCCCGATCGAGGCCCTGCGCACCAACCGGGGCCGCGAAGTGAAGCGACGGGCACAGGCCTTGGCCTTCTAGCGCCACACCCCTCTGTCCTGCCCGGCGGGTCGCTGACGGCTGCCGTTCGTCCGCGCGTGCTCTATTTCACGCGCGGCGGTGGATGACGCCGCGCTCTGGCGGCGTTATCGATTCAGGGAATCGTTCGGACAGCACCGGTGTCACCGTGGACCTCTGGTCGGCTGTCGACCAGGAGGGGAGGTGGCATGCGGTTCGCTTTGTTCGCGCTGGCCATCGGCGCGTTCGCCGTGGGCACGAACGAGTTCGTCATCATGGGTCTGCTGCCGAACGTGGCGGGCGACGTCGGCGTGTCCATCCCGACCGCGGGCGGGCTGATCTCCGCCTACGCGCTGGGCGTCGTGCTCGGCGCGCCGCTGCTGACGATCGCCGCGAGCCGGATGCCGCGCAAGGCCGCACTGCTGCTGTTCCTGGGCTGGTTCGTGGTGGGCAACGTGCTGTCCGCGCTGGCCCCCGACTACGGCCTGCTGTTCGCGGCCAGGGTGTTCGCCGGCCTGCCGCACGGCGCGTTCTTCGGCGCCGGTGCGCTGGTCGCCGCCTCGCTGGTGGACGCGGGCCGCAAGGCGCGGGCGATCTCGCGGATGTTCCTCGGCCTGACCGTCGCCAACATCGTCGGTGTGCCCGCCGCGACACTCGTCGGCCAGCATTTCGGCTGGCGGGCGGCGTTCTGGGTGGTCGCGGTGATCGGCGTGGTGTCGATGGCCGCCGTGCTGTTCGCGGTGCCGCACCAGGACGCCCGCCGTTCCGGCGGGCAGTTGCGCGCCGAGTTCGCGGCGTTCGCCAACCCGCAGGTCTGGTTGTCGCTGGCGATCTGCGTGTTCGGCTTCGCGGGCGTGTTCGCGTCGTTCAGCTACATCACGCCGATGATGATCGATCTGGCCGGGTTCCGGCCGGGCGCGGTCACGTTCCTGCTGGCCCTGTTCGGTCTGGGTATGACGGTCGGCAACGTGATCGGCGCGCGGCTGGCCGACCACGACCACGGCAGGACGCTGGTCGGCGGCCTGGTGGCGCTGGGCGCCGTGCTGCTGGTGTTCCTGTTCACCGCGCACTCGCCGATCGCTGCCCCGATCACGCTGTTCCTGCTGGGCGTGGCCGGGTTCATCGTGACCAACCCGCTGCAGATGCGGATCATGGCGCAGGCCCCGCACGCCCCGACGCTGGCCTCGGCCGCGCTGCAGTCGGCGTTCAACACGGCCAACTCGATGGGCGCCTATCTGGGCGGCGTGGTGATCGCCGCGGGGCTGGGCTACGCGTCGCCCAACCTGGTCGGCGCCGGACTGGCCGGTGTCGGGCTCGCGTTCGTCGCCGTCTCCGTGGTGCTGGCCCGCCGGTCGAGGGACCACCACACCGACAGCCGCAGGGGATCGGGTCGCACGAACGACAGCGCGGCCAGCCCGGCGGCCAATGCTGCGGTCGCCAGATAGGCGGCGTCGTAGAGGCCGAACGAGCCGTCCGGATAGGTCATCAGCACGACGAGCACCGAACCGAACACCGTGGCCACCAGGGCGCGTCGCGACCAGACCAGCCCGGCGGCGGCCACCAGCGGCCAGCTGAAGTACCACGGCAGCGTCGCGGGCGAGAACAGCGCGACCGCCAGCATCGCCAGGGCGGCGCGCCGCAGCACCTCGCTCGGCTCGCGGTCCCTGGCCAGCCACCACTGCCGCACGACCAGCACGAGCAGCACCAGCCAGCCGATGGCCCGGGTGACCTGCAGGATGCTCTGCAGGTCCGGGGTGCCGAACAGACCGCCGATGAGGAAGCTGAGCTGCCCCACCGCGGTCGGCATGGACAGCCACTCGACGACCAGGTTCGACGTGCTCAGTGCCGGGATCCAGCCCAGGTTCACGCCGGCCAGCAGCGTGCACACGGCGAACGTCGGCACCACCACGGCCAGGCTGTGCACGGATGTCCTGGCCAGCCGCTTGCCCAGCGACCCGTCCAGCCGGGACGCCCAGATCCACACCAGGAACGGCAGCAGCACACCGGCCGTGGCCTTGATCGCGAACGCGAGGGTGACCAGCAGCAGCCCACGCCGGTAGCGGCCGTCGAGCACCAGCACGGTGCCCGCGGCCAGCAGGCCGATCATCAGCAGGTCGTTGTGCCCACCACCGACCAGATACGTCAGTACCAGCGGGTTCGCGGCGACCAGCCACAGCGCCATCGTGGGGGAGCCGCCCAGCCGCTCCGCCAGTTTCGGCATCGCCCAGCACAGCAGCACCATGCCCATGCCCAGCGTGATCCGCATCGTGATGACGCCGACGATCACGCTCTGGCCGGTGACCAGCACGACCGACTTGGCGATCAGGATGAACAGCGGCCCGTACGGGGTGGGCGTGTTCTGCCACGTCGGGTCGACGTCGGCGGACAGGTGGTCGCCCAGCACCGAGACGCCGTAGTGGTACGGGTTGAGCCCGTGCAGCGCGAGGTCGCCCTGGGCGAGGTAGGTGAACAGGTCGTGGCTGAACAGTGGGGGAGCGACCAGCAGCGGCAGCACCCACGCGCCGACCGCGAACAGCATCCCCCTGCGGTCCACCACGCCGGCCTTGGCGTCACGCCCGAGCCGGACCCACGACCACACCAGCAACGCGATGCCGACGTAGACGACCGCCAGGGCCATCTGCTTGCCGTGGCCGTAGCCCAGCCAGCTGAACCCGGTCGTGTCCAGTACCGGATTCGGGTCCGTGCCGAACGCCGCACCGACGGCCCCAGCGGCGATCAGGACAGTGCCGAGCATGCCCGTCGCGATGGTGCGCAGCGGTACGGGCAGGTAGTCGGGAGGCGCTCCGGCTGGAAGCCGGTCGGTGATCGCGGCGGCCGGCTGTCCGTCCGTGCCAGACCCGATGGCTCTGGGGACGAAGGTCATCGTGAGGGCCATCGTGTCACAGGCACGGGGATGCCACAGCGTTGCCCCTTTTTAACCGATCCGCATTAACGACTTCGCGCTGACCTGCCTGTTACGGCGTGGGCGGCGAGGCCCTCGGCGCAGCGGCGCACGAAATCAGTGAGACTGCGCTGGTATATCCACCCCGTGCCGGGCACCTTCGCGGTGAACGAGGAGTGCCAGTGGATGTAGGTGGTGTCGCCGTCCGGTTCCAGGTCGACGTCCGCCCGGTAGCCACGCAGGGCCAGGCCGCGCACCAGCGCGTAGCTCAGCCGCCGGCCCGGTACGAGCTCGACGATCCGTTCGACACTGGTGTGCCGTCCGGTCCGGAAGATCCTGATTGCCCCGATGCCTTCCGGCTCGTCGGCGGCGGGCCGGCCCAGCTCGAACGAGCCGATCGGCGACCACACCGGCCAGCTCGCGCCGTCGCGCAGCAGGGCGTACACAGCTTCCGGGCGGGCCGTGGTCGGCACCCGGACGTCCACCTCCAGCAGTCCCATGTACCAGATGGTACATGCGGTCCGGCATGATGGGAACGTGGTGACCGAAGCGAAGTCCCGGCTGCTGGCCGCGGTGATCGACCGGCTGACCGAGCACGGCCTCGGCGAGGAGAGCCTGCGCGGGCTCGCGGCCGCGATCGGCACCAGCCACCGGATGCTGATCTACCACTTCGGGTCCAAGACGGGCCTGCTGATCGAGGTCGTGCGCGAGATGGAACGCCGCCAGCTGGTCTCGATCGCCGAGCTGGAGACCGAACTGGCCGCCGACCCGGCACTCGGCGTGAGCGAGCTGATCCGCCGGTACTGGCTGCGGGTGTCCGATCCGGCGATGTGGCCGGCGGAACGGCTGTTCTACGAGCTGTACGGCCAGGCACTGCAGGGCCGCGACGGCACCACACCCTTCCTGGACAACATCGTGGAGTCGATGGTCGGCCCGCTCACCGAGTTCACCCTGCGCCACGGCAGCCCGCCCGCCGAGGCCAGGGCCGATGCCCGCCTCGGTGTCGCCGTGACCCGCGGCCTGCTGCTGGATCTGCTGGCCACCGGTGACCGGGAGGGCGTGGACGCGGCGATGGAGCGGTACATCGCGGCCTCCGAGGCGGTCGCGGCGGCGAGGGAGTCGGCCCGTCGGTGACCGGGTGGGCGTGGGCGCGGTCATGGTGCGGTAGATCGCGGCTTCCGAGGTGGCGAGGGTGGTCGCGGCGGCGAGGGAGTCGGCCCGCGGCTGACCGGGAGGGCGTGGGCGCGGTGATGGTGCGGTAGATCGCGGCTTGCGAGGTGGTCGCGGCGGCGAGGGAGTCAGCCCGTCGCCGACCGGGTGCAGTCCACCCACTGTCCCGGTGGGCACCCGTCCGGCGCGGCAGCCTTCGCGACCAGGGACGCGATCAGCGCGTCGGCCGATGGCCGGTTGGGCGTCGACGTGACCAGTTCCGCCGCGCAGGACGTCCGGCTGACCGAGCGGCACGCGGCCAGCTGCGCCGCCGCGACCGGGCGCCACGCGCCGCTGTTGGTCACGCCGTACTTCCACACCTGCTGCCGGGCCGATGCGGTCTGGTAGTCGATCTCGTACACGAACGCCTGGCCCGAGGTGTGCCGCGGATCGGCGGGCGGTGTGGTCGCCGCCGCACCCGCCTCACCGGCCAGTGTGGCCAGATCCGGTGGTGAAGCAAGGGCCTCCGCTGTCCAGTCCACTTCGTACGGATGCTCGCCGGGTGTCGAGTGTGCCCGGTCGAAGAAGGACGTCCACTGTGGAGTGTCGTTGGTGCAGGTCGCCGCCGCCGACTTGCCAGCGGCCACAGGGCCGACCACGACCTGGCAGCCGCCGGTCGGCTGGTGGTCGCCCAGGAAGTCACCCGACACCACGACCTTCGTCGCGACCGAGCTGGCGTTTTCGAAGGTCACCACCACCGAGCACGCGGTCGCGGCGCAGCCACCCCAGTGCTGGCCACCCTGCTCGATGTCGATCCCGGTGTCCACGGCCGTGCTCAGCTGCTTCGCCTGCTGCGAGAGGCCCTGGTAGACGCCCGCCTCGCTCGGCGACACGTCGGCAACGTCCAGCGAGACGTCCTTCGCGCTGCCCAGCCCGGTGGGCAGCGACACGTGCAGCACGCCGTGCGTGCCGCCCTCGGCCACGTCGACGCTGCCCGCGCCGATGCCGACCCGTGCCGCCTTGGTGCCGTCGTCCGTGGCCGTCGGCTCCGCGGCCAGCCGCTGCCTGCGGCCCGTGTCGACCAGCTGGGCCAGCGTCCGGCCGAACGCGCCGGGCCGGAGCAGCGCGCCCACGTCGATGCCGATCGTCACCGACGGCACCTTGACCCACCTGCTGTCCTCGGCCTCGGCCTCGCTGCCCGGATCGTCGGACAGCCGCGACCAGAACTGCGCGGGTGCGTCCACGTAGAGGGCCCCGTCGACGACCACCAGCGAGCCGTGCTGGCCACCGACCGTGATCGTGCCGCCCGCCTCGCCGGTCGCGGTGACGCTGACGTCCAGGCCCAGCTGCTTGCCGTCCGGGTTCACCAGCGTGCCCCGGTAGTGCAGGACACCGGCCTCGCCCAGGTCCACCAGGGACTGCCCGACGACCTGCGTGGCCGACAGCACCGGCACCGGCTGCGCGCTCGGCGTGCCGCCCATCGAATCGGCGCACGCGGCGGCGAACAGGAGCAACGGCAGCAGTACGAATAGCCGCACGGCTGACCGGCTCGCCCGATTCATCCCCTACTCCAGCCTGCCGTCCGCGCGTCGGCGTCCCCAGTCTGCCCTGGCCCGCTCACGACCCGGTCACCGTGGCGACCCGGTCCTGTTGCGAGGGTGACGAACCGGACGTCCCGTCCCAACCAGTGGATGGTCCGGGCCGCTCACGTTCCGTTCGGCGGGATTGGCTGACTACCCTGGGTTGCGTGACGACCGTGGTGCAACGACTGGGCTCCGAGCGACCCGTGTTCTCGGTGGAGTTCTGCCCGCCGAGGGACGAGGCCGAGGAGCGGGTCCTGTGGCGGTCGGCCCGCAGGCTGGAACCGCTGGACCCGGCCTTCGTGTCGGTCACCTACGGTGCGGGCGGCTCCACCCGGGAGCGCACGGTCCGCACCACCAGCCGCCTCGCGCGGGAGACCACGCTCGTCCCGATGGCCCACCTGACCGCCGTCGACCACTCGGTGGCCGAACTGCGCAACGTGATCGGCTGGTACGCCGCGATCGGCGTGCGCAACATCCTCGCGGTGCGCGGTGACCCGCAGGGCGACCCCAACGGTGACTGGCTGCCCCGATCCGACGGCCTCACCTACGCCGAGGAACTGGTCAAGCTGGTCCGGGAGCTCGGCGACTTCTGCGTCGGCGTGGCCGCGTTCCCCTACGGCCACCCGCGGTCGGCCGACCTGGACATCGACACCCGGTACCTGGTGCGCAAGCTGCGCGCCGGCGCCGACTTCGCCATCGCCCAGCTGTTCTTCGAGGCCGACGACTTCCTGCGGCTGCGCGACCGGGTCGCGGCGACCGGCTGCGAGTCGGTGCTGCTGCCCGGCCTGATGCCGCTGACCACCCCGCGCACCCTGGCCAAGACGATCGAGCTGTCCGGCTCGGCGGCACCGCGGTGGCTGACCGACCGGCTGGAGCCGCTGGCGGACGACCCGGCCGCGTTCCGTGCCGCCGGCATCGACGTGGCCACCGAGCTGGGTGCCCGGTTGCTCGCCGAGGGCGTGCCGGACCTGCACTTCTACACCTTCAACCGGGCCCAGGCGACCACCGAGGTGGTGCACCGGCTGGGCCTGGTGCCGCTGCGTAGCGCGCGCTGACCGCTCAGGCGCCGATCGCCGCGAGGTAGGCGCGTTCCTTGCGCAGGTAGCGTCGCCGCGCCAGCAGCGCCAGCAGCACGAGGAACGCCGAGATCACCGCGATGCCGCCGCCCAGCGACCACGCCCAGAACTGCCAGCCGCGGCTGTTGCCCAGCGCGTACTGGTCGGTCGCGGTGAACGAGGTGACACCGCCCGGCTTCATCGTCCAGCTCACGGTGTCGTCGTCCAGCGTGCCGTCCGAGTGCGTGACCGGGCCGGGGAAGTCGACCTTGAGCTGCACGTCGACACCGGTCGCAGGGAGCTGGCTGAGGTCGACCGAGCCGGACATCGTGACCAGATCACCCGAACGTGCGAACGCGATGTGATAGGCCGCGTTCTCGTTGCTGATCGACGAGGCGAGCGCGCTGAGCTCCTCGAACGACAGGTCGTGGAAGCGCACGTCGTTGCCGACGTAGTTGTCCTGCGAGTACGCCTTGATCGTCGCGCGGCCGGCCATCGTGCTCGGGATGTTGGGCAGCGGACCCTTGGGGTTCTCGGCGGTCGGCAGGGCGGCGATGAGCACGTCGCCCGTCACCAGGTCCGATGAGGAGACGGTGAGTGCGGTGTGGACCCGCACGCACCCGGAGGCGAGCAGGCCGACAGCGATGAGGGAGGCCGTCACGGCCAGCAGTCGGGAGCCGCTTCGATGCGGACTTGCCTTGGGCACGCGGTCATCCTGCCAGGTCCAGACAACGGAGCGGTGACATATCGGGCGGCGGCCTGTCGAGATCACGGTAGCGTGCTCGCATGCCACCCCACTCCCGGATCCACGAGATCAGTGACAGGTACGTCGACGACCTCGCGCGCCTCAATCCGATCGGTGCGACCTACATCGGCATCGACGGCTACGAGGACCAGCTGACCGACTTCACCCCGGACGCGGCGGGCGAGCGGGGCGAGCTGCTGGCCACAGCGGTCCGCGAGATCGAGGCGCTGACGCCCGCCGACGACGCCGAGCGTGTCGCGCAGGCCGTGTTCGCCGAGCGTGGCCATGCCGAGCTGGCCCTCTACGACGCGGACCTGATCGTCGCGGACCTGAACGTGATCGAGAGTCCGGTGCAGGACACCAGGATGGTGTTCGACCTGATGGCCACGGAGACCGCCGACGACTGGGCGCTGATCGCGACCCGGCTGGCGAAGGTGCCCGACACGGTGGCCGGCATCCGCGCCGCTCTCGCGTACGGCAGCGACCGGGGCCGGGTGGCCGCGCTGCGCCAGGTGACCAAGACGGCCGACCAGTGCGCGACCTGGGCCGGCCGGACCGCCGGTGAGCCCTCGTTCTTCGCCACGCTGATCGCGGGCGCGCGGGACGTGCCGGGCGTGACCGGCGCGCTGCGCACCGAACTCGAGGCCGGTGCGGTCGCCGCCGCGACCGCCTACGGCGACCTCAGTGACTTCCTGAGCACCGAACTGGCCCCGAAGGCGCCGACCAAGGACGCGGTCGGGTCGCAGGTTTATCCGTTGCGGCTGAAGTACTTCACCGGTGCGACGGTGGACCTGGCAGAGCTGTACCAGTGGGGCTGGGACGAGTTCTTCCGCATCGAGACCGAGATGAAGCAGATCGCCGAGCGGATCAAGCCGGGCTCGACCCTGGCCGAGGCCGCCGCAGCGCTGGACGCCGACCCGCGCTACCGGCTGGCCGGCGCCGACGCCCTCCAGCAGTGGATGCAGGGACTGTCCGACGAGGCGCTGCAAGCGTTGCGCGGCAAGCACTTCAACCTGCCCGACGCGCTGCTGAACCTGGAGTGCCGGATCGCGCCGCCCGGCGGTGGGGCGGGCGCCTACTACACCGGCCCGAACGCCGAGTTCACCCGGCCGGGCCGGATGTGGTGGTCGCTGGTGCCCGGTCAGGAGGACTTCTCCACCTGGCGGGAGAAGACCACCGTCTACCACGAGGGCGTACCGGGGCATCACCTGCAGATCGCCACCGCCGTCTACCAGGCCGAGACGCTCAACCGGTTCCAGCGGCTGATCGCGGGCACGTCCGGGCACGCCGAGGGCTGGGCGCTGTACGCGGAGCGGCTGATGCGCGAGCTGGGCTACCTGTCCGACGACGGCGACCTGATGGGCATGCTGGACGCGCACCTCTTCCGCGCCGGCCGGGTGATCATCGACCTGGGCATGCACCTGGAGCTGGAGATCCCGAAGGGCACCGGCTTCCACGAGGGCGAGCGGTGGACGCCCGAGCTGGGCCTGGAGTTCATGATCAACCGGACGATCACCGACCCCGGGCAGCTGCCCGACGAGGTGGACCGGTACCTGGGCTGGCCGGGCCAGGCCCCCTCCTACAAGCTCGGCGAGCGCTACTGGCTGGCCGCGCGCGACGACGCACGGCGGCGCGACCCGGAGAACTTCGACCTCAGGGCGTTCCACCAGCGGGCCCTGGAGATGGGCTCGATGGGCCTGGACACCCTGCGGGAACGACTCGCCGCGCTCTGACTCGGCGGGCCCGTACCCGGGCGGAGTGCTGGTGGTTCGGCGCTCTGCCCGGGCTTTCGTCGGTGAGCGGCCGAGTCAGCCGTCCAGTGGCAGCCTGCGGCCCAGCACCGCGAACGGCCGCGGGTCGCCCGCGAACAGGTAGTCGCGCAGCACGTCCTGGAAACCCACCCGCCGGTACAGCTTCCACGCGCGCGACGGCCCCTCCGGCGTGGACAGCAGCGTGGTCTGGGCGCGGACCCCGCCCAGCAGATGCCGCAGCAGGCCCTCACCCAGCCCGCGACCCTGCGCGGCCGGCCGGACGTGCAACTCGGTCAGTTCGAAGCTGTCGGTCATCCAGGAGTCCACCGCGGCCGTGCCCGTCGCGGTGAGCACACCGCGACGTACCTGCTCGAACCACCACTGGCCGGGGGCGCCGCGGTAGCCGTAACTGATGCCCTGCAGCCCACCGTCCTCGTCCACCGCGGCGACGCACCGCCAGTCCTGGCGCAGCATGTGGGCCAGCCACATCGGGGCGCGCTGCTCGGCTGTGCCCGGCGGGTAGCGCATCGCGCTCACGTAGATGTCCAGTGCCTCCGGCAGCCGGGCACGCAACTCGTCGACGGTGAGCTCGACGAACCGGTCGTGGGGGAGGTGTTCGGCCGTTGCCACGACTACTGATCATCCTCCTTGCCGGAGACGTGCGCGGCGGTGCCCGATGTCAGCTCGACCAGTTCGGTGAACGTGATCGGGAAAACCGACTTCGGGTGCCCCGCGGCCGCCCAGACCACCGGGTAGCGGCGCAGCGCCGTGTCCACCAGGGTGCGGATCGGCGCCGGATGGCCGATCGGCGCGACACCGCCGATGGCCTGCCCGGTGTGCGTGCGGACGAACTCGGCGTCCGCCCGCTCCACCCGGTCGGCACCGGCCAGCTCGGCCAGCACCCGCTGGTCGGCCCGGTGCGCCCCGGACGTCATGGCCAGCAGCGGGAAGACCTCGGTGCCGCGCACGGCCTGGAACACCAGGCTGTTGGCGATGGCCCCGACCTCGATGCCCAGGGCGGCCGCCGCGAGGGCTGCCGTGCGGACCTCGTCGGACAGGATCCGGACGCCGGCCGCCGAGTCCGGGAGACCCGCCTCGGCCAACGCGGCGAGGACCTTCCGGACGCTGGGATGCTCCCGCTCGTTCGCCATCGGCCTGGTGACCTTCCGCTCGTGTCGTCCCCGACCCTCTCATCAGATCACGGCCTGCGAAACGATTTCCGGCAGGTCAGCGGGAGTGTTGAGAGTGTCAGGGTTCCAGGTTATGCTGAAGTCGTTCGAACATGTGTTCGATCGGTTGTAGCTCGGTGGTGGGGCGGGGGAAGCGCCTCGCCACCGAGTTCCGCCGGCTTCCCCACGGCGGTCTCGTCACACGACGTTTCCGACGCCGAGGAGGCCGCGATGTCCGCATTGATCGACTTCCCGCTCGGCCGGCTGCACCGGCCGGCACCCCTGGCACACACCGGTGTCGGCTCCGCTGCCGGGCTCATCCGCCAGGCCAGGGCAGGTGTGGTCGAGGCGCAGCACGAGGTCGATGCTGCCCAGCGCTTCGCCACCGCGTACCTGGCCGCACTGCGTGCCGCCGCCGCCATGCTGGCCCTGCGCGGCCGCCCACACCGGGGCCGGGCCCGGCCGGCCAGCGCGTGGGCGCTGCTCACCCGGCTCGCCCCCGAACTCACCGAGTGGGCCGCGTTCTTCGCGTCCTGCTCGGCCACCCGGGCCGCCATCCTCGCCGGGGTGACCAGTCACGTCACCCAGCGCACCGCCGACGACCTGGTCCGCCAGGCCGCCCAGTTCGCCGACATCGTCGCCGGCGCCGTCGCGGCGCACGAGACACGCGGGCCCGGTCGTGACTGACCGCACCTTCGTCGACCACGGCAGGCTGCTCGAAGTCCTGAGCACCGAGTCGGCCCTGCTGGCCACGTCGGTGCGCGGCGCCCGGATCGAGTCGGTCATCCCCGGCTGCCCCGGCCTCACCCTCGGCGAGACCGCCCGGCACGTGGGCAGCCAGTACCGGATGCTCCGGCAGTGGCTGCGCGACGGCCGGCAACCGGGAGAGTGGCAACGGGCACCGGCCCCGGACGAGGACCTGGGCGACTACGTCCAGGACGGGGCCCTGCCACTACTGGCCGAGTTGGCGGCGCACGACCCGGACGAGCCATGCCCGACGTGGTGGCCCGCGGAACGCAACTACGGGTTCTGGCGGCGGCGGATGGCCCACGAGTCCACAGTGCACCGCCACGACGTGCAGGGCGCGGCAGGCCTGGCGCCCGCCCCGATCTCCGACGACGTCGCGCTGGACGGCATCGACGAGATCCTCACCCTGTGGTTCCTGCACAAACTCGCGGTACTCGGCGTGTCCGGCACCCGCGACCAGTTGGTGTCCATCCGGGCGGGCGGCCTGGAATGGCTGGCCAGAGCCGGTACCGAGCGCACCTACACGATCCGCCCCGGCGACCCGGTGGACGCCGACCTCACGCCCGACGCCACCGTGTCCGGCTCGCCCGCCCAGGTCTACCTGTGGCTGTGGGGCCGGTTGCCGGACCGGATCCTGGACCGGGAAGGCAACTTCGACGCGATAGCCCAACTCTGGGCGTTGTTGCGATTGGCCACCCGCTGACGGTGACTGGCGCTACGGTCGCCCGCATGGCACGCACACCCGTCACCCCTGACGATCTCGACCGCGCGGTGTCCGTGGCGCTGGCCGCGCTGAAGGAGTTGCCGGCCGAGGCGTGGGACGACAAGGCAGGCTCGCTCGACTGGGACAACTGGGTCACCATCGAGCACCTCGCGGACGCCCTGTTCTCCTACGCGGGCCAGCTCGCGCCACGCACCCCGCCGCAGGACCACTACGTTCCGTTCGCCGCCGAGGAGCGCTTCCCGGGTGCACCCGGGAACGCGATCTACGCCGACCGGAAGTCCGGCCCTGCCGGGCTGCTGGAAGTAGTGGAGGCGTGCGCGGCGATCCAGGTCGCCGTCGCCCGGACCACCCCGCCGCGCACGCCCGCACTGCACACGTACGGCCCGTCCGACACCGAGGGGTTCACCGCGATGGGCATCGTGGAGACGTTCGTGCACACGCACGACGTGCTCGGCCCGCCCTGGACACCACCGGCGGACCTGTGCGCGCTGACCCTGGCGCGCCTGTTCCCGGAGGCGCCCACGGATACCGACCCGTGGCAGACCCTGCTGTGGGCCACCGGCCGTGCGACGCTGCCGGGGCTGGCCCGGCGCACCGACTGGAAATGGGACGGCAGTCCTAGGGACTAGTGGTGTGTCCGGTAACCAGCCGGTGGAATTCCGGTTCCAGGTGGGCGCATCGCAAGACGACAACGCCGCGAGGTGCCTGCCTGGGGCCGGAATTACCCGGTGAGGGTTACTGGACGCGCCACTAGATCTTCCGCAGCCGGAGCCGGTTGATCGCGTGGTCCGGACCTTTCTGCAGGACGAGATCGGCCCGGGCCCGAGTCGGCAGGATGTTCTGCAGCAGGTTCGGCGCGTTGATGTCGCTCCACAGTTCGTTCGCGCGGGCCACGGCCTGGTCGTCGTCCAGGGCGGCGTAGCGGTGGAAGAACGAGGCCGGATCGGCGAACGCGGTGCCGCGCAGCGTGAGGAAGCGCGAGACGTACCAGCGGCGGATGTCCTCGATGTGGCCGTCGACGTAGATGGAGAAGTCGAACAGATCGGACACCATCAGGCGAGGGCCGGCCTGCAGCACGTTGAGGCCCTCGATGATCAGGATGTCTGGTTTGCGGACGGTCTGCTGGGCGCCGGGCACGATGTCGTAGCTCAGGTGCGAGTAGACCGGGGCGTGCACCTCGGGGTGGCCTGCCTTGACCTCGGCGACGAAGCGGACGAGGGAACGGCGGTCGTAGCTCTCCGGGAAACCCTTGCGGTTCATCAGGCCCCGGCGTTCCAGTTCGGCGCTCGGCCAGAGGAAGCCGTCGGTCGTGATGAGGTCGACGCCGGGGTGGTTGGGCCAGCGGGACAGCAGCGTGCGCAGCACACGGGCCGTGGTCGACTTGCCGACCGCGACGCTACCCGCGATGCCGATCACGAACGGCACGCTCTCACCGCGCTCACCGAGGAACGTGGTCGTCGCGGCGTGCAGGCGCTGGCGGGCGGCGACCTGGAGATTGACCAGCCGGGACAGCGGCCAGTAGATGTCGGCGACCTCGTCGAGCGAGATCGGCTCGCCGAGCCCGCGCAGGTTGTCCAGTTCGGTGTCGGTCAGCGGCAGCGGAGTCGTCGCGCGCAGCTCGCGCCACTCGTCGCGGTCGAGCTCGACGTAGGGCGTCAGATCCCGGACTCGTGCCACACGTCCAGTGTCACCCGTGATCGCCGCCACACCGGCCCCGGGTCGCTTGCCGAGTGGGCGGGAAAATGGCTGGGCGGGACGACGGTCGGGCTGCTAGCGTCCGGGAGACCGTGACATCACGCGAGGAGGTGAGACCCATGAATGTATCGATGTGGGTGCTCCCCCTCGTCGTCACGGTCGGGCGATCGACGTAGGTGTCGCCGGGAGCGCGCTTCGGCAAGGCACTCCCGAAAGGCAACAACCTATGAATTCTGCGCATTTCCCGTCGGGCACGGACAAGCCCACGGTGGTGATCACGCGGGTCGCGGAGAGACACTGGCACGCCGTCGAGGACGACCTGACGGTCGGCCGCGGCGCCGCCTCACCCAGGCCCGACGGGCGGCTCTTCCTCAGCATCGACGCGTGGCACGACGCGGTCTTCGACCTACTCGCCGAGACGATGCTGGCCGACCTGCCGATGCCGCTGTACACGGTGGTCGACGAGGCTGACATCGACCTGGTGTCCTGTTGGGAGCGGGCCGGCTTCACGGCCCGCCGCCGCGAGTGGGAGTACCTCGTGCCCACCGACCCGCTGGTCACCGGGCTCGACTCGGCGCTGCCACCGGAGGGCGTGACGATCGTGCCCTTCGGTGCCGCGCGGGAGAGCCCGCTGCGCGAAGTGGACCACGCGATCCGCGAGGAGGTCGAGGCCACCGTCGGCTGGCAGGCGATGCCGGCCGAGGTGTTGGTCCGCCCGGCCGGGACCACCGTGCTGGACCCGGCGAGGTATGCGGTGGCAGCACAAGCCGATCGATACGTGGGCCTGGTCCGGGTGGTGCAGGTGACCCGGCTGCCGCGAATCGGATTGCTCGCGGTCCGGGCCGACGAGCAACGCCGTGGCATCGCCCGTGCGCTGCTGGCCTACGTGCTCGGCTGGCTGCACCGCTCCGGGATCGACACCGCATCGGCCGAGGTGACCGAATCCAACGAGGCGGCCATCGCGCTGTTCGAGGGCGTCGGTGCCCGGCGTACGAGCAGCAATCTGGAGCTGATCCGCCGCTGACGACCTCACGGCCACCGACAGGAGAACCGCGAACATGACACGAACAGCAAAGGGCATCGAAATCGAGGGCACTGTCGTCGAGTGCCTGCGCAACGCCACCTTCAGAGTGGAACTCGAGAACGGGCACAAGGTGCTCGCCCACATCAGCGGCAAGATCCGCAAGAACTACATCAAGATCTTGCCGTATGACCGGGTGCTCGTGGAGCTCAGCCCGTATGACCTCGCCCGCGGCCGGATCCTCTTCCGGTACCGGACGTAGGCCTGATGTGACGGGGTATCGGCGGCCGCCTTCGGGCCGGTCGCCGATACCCGTGTCGCTCGACCACGACGAAAGCTACTCGGTCAAGCACGCGAGCAGTTCGGTCTCGCTGACATTCCCTCCGCTGCACATGACCGCCACCCGCTGCCCGGCGAACCTGGACTTGTTGGCCAGCAAGCCGGCCAAGGCCGCCGCCCCGGCCGCCTCCACCACCGTGTGCGCCTGCTGCATCAGCAGACGCTGCGCGGCACGAATGTCCTCATCCGACACCAACACGAACTCGGCCAGCCGTTCCCGCAGAATCCGTTGCGGCAGCTCGAAACCCGATCCCGTCGACAGCCCCTCGGCCCGGGTCAGGTTGGGCCGCCGCACCAACTCGCCCGCCTCCCACGAGTCGTGCGCCGCGGGAGACGCGGCCGACTGCACCCCGATGACCCGGCAACCCGGCGCCACCGCCCCGGCGACCAGACACGCACCCGCGCCGCCGCTGCCGCCGCCGATGGGCACGAACACCACGTCCAGATCCGGCTGGCGCTCGAAGATCTCCAGGTACGCCGTCGCGACGCCCGCGATCAGTTCCGGCTCGTCCCCGGAACTCACCAGCCGCGCCCCGCTTCGCTTGGCCAACTCCTCCGCGTGTTCCCTGGCCTCGTCGAACTCGGCACCGAACTCGACCAGCTCCGCGCCCCACCCGCGGACCGCCACCGCCTTCAGCGGGTTCGGGTTCTCCGGCATGACGATCGTGCACGGCACGCCGAACAACGACGCCGCGTATGCCAGCGACTGCGCGTGGTTGCCGGTCGAGTAGCCGAGCACACCGGCCGCGCGCTGCTCCTCGCTCATGGCGCTCAACAGGGTGATCCCGCCTCGCACCTTGAACGCCCCGGTCGGCTGCGTGTGCTCGTGCTTGACGAACGTGGTCGCACCGGTCGTCGCGTTCAGTGCCGGATAGGACCACATCGGCGTCGGCGTCAGGTGCTCCGCCAGCACTCGCCGGGCACGCAGGACATCGGTCATCGTCGGAAGCTGCATACGTGCACGCTCGCAGGCCTGACGCGACTGGGCAATGGTGATTACGCCCGCAGCCGCAGACCTCCCGGCGTCGCCCGGAAACCGGCGTCCCTGAGCACCTCGGCCAATCGGGACGTCAACGCCGCAGCACCGTCGGCCCGTTGCACCGCAAGGCTGCCCAGCCACCCGTCGTGCACCGCCCTGGCCAACGCCTCCGCCGCCATGCGCAACGCTTCCTCGTCCTCACTGAACGACAGCAGCGACCGCCCGCCACGCTCCACATAGAGCACCGGCCGCCCGTCGACCAGCACGACGAGCGCTCCGGCCTTGCGGCCCGGCCGGTGTTTCGTGTCGCCGATCGCCGCCGGCCAGTCGAGCGCCGCGCCGTACGGTTGCGCCGGGTCGGCCGCGGCCAGCACCACGACCGGCACGTCCTGACCGGGCTCCGGGTCACCGGACCGCGACATCGCCCGCAACCGGTCGACCGCACCCCGCGCCGCGAACTGCGCCGCACCCAGGCCCTCGACCACGTACCCGCGCACCACCTGCCCGGACTCCTCCATGGCCCGCAACACCTTGTAGACGCCGCTGAACCCGCCGGTCACCCGCTCGGTGTCCAACGCCCCGCGCGTCAACACGCCGTGCCGCTCCAGGAACGCCTCCGCCCGCGCGTGCGCCCGCCGGGTCGGTTCGGCCTCCCTCGGCAGCACCAGCGACCATCGGCCCGCCACCGTGGGCGGACCTGTCCGGCTCGGCATCCGCGCCGACCCCGCCCGCAGCCGCGCGTACCGGCCACGCGGTGCCGACCTGCGCGGCCGGTGCGTCGCGCCGCGCCCGGACACCAGAGATCGCAGCGGTGCCAGCGTGTCGTTGGTGGCCAGCCCTGCCCACACCAGTTCCCACAGCGCCGCGACCACCGCGTCGTCGGTCGGCGGTGTCCCGCCCTCGGCGACCATCGCCTGCCCGACCCGGTCGGCCAGCTGCCGGAAGAACAGCGCCCCACCGTCCAGCGTCGCCACGAGCGCCGTGTGCAGCGGGCTCTCCGGCACGTTCTCCACATCCGGCAGCAACAGTTCCGCCACATCGGTCGGGGCCAGCGCCACCCAGCCGTCGCCGCCCGCCAGCGCACCGCACCCGGTCCACGTGACCTCGCCCGCCGTGGTCAGCTCGTCCAGCAGCGCGGGGGAGTAGCCGGGCAACCGGGCAGGCAGGATCAGCGACTCGATCGCGCTCGCCGGCAGCGGCGCACCGGCCAACTGCTCCACCACGCTCAGCACGTCGTCCGGTGTCGGCGCCGAGAACAGCCGCCCCGATCGTGGCCCGACACCGTGCCACGACGGCAGGAACCGGCCCAGCGCCGCCTTCTCCACCGGCTCGACCTCGGCCCGCAACCGCGCCAGCGACGCTCGCCGCAGCCGCCGCAGCACACCGGAGTCGCAGTACTCCATCGCGTCGGTGCTCGGAGTGGGCCGCAGCTCGCCGCGCACCAGTCGCCCGGTGCCTGCCATCCGTTCCAGCACCGACGTCACCACGGCCACACCGATCCCGAACCGTGCCGCTGCCTCACTGGCCGCGAACGGCCCGCGAGCGCGCGCATACCGGATGAGCAGCTCACCCAACGGGTCGGCGACCGGTTCCACGAACGCGTCCGGCAGGCCGACGGGCAGGGCCGTGCCCAGCGCGTCGCGCAACCGGCCCGCGTCCTCGACGGCGACCCACCTGTCCTGGCCCGCGATCCGCACCTCGATCGCCCTGCGCTGCGCCGACAGCTCGGTGAGCCACTCCGGCGCCACGCCCCTGGCCTGCGCCTCCTCGACGGTGAGATCGCCCAGGAACCGCAACAGATCCGCGGCGCCCTCCAGGTCGCGGACCCGCCTGCCCTGGGACAGCCGTTGCAGGTCGGCCTCGACCTCGGCCAGCACCTCCGGGTCGATCAGCTCGCGGATCGCCTCCGCGCCGAGCAGTTCGGCCAGCAGACGCCGAGTCCAGCGACAGCGCGGCGGAGCGCCGCTCGGCCAGCGGCGTGTCGGCCTCGTAGAGGAACATCGCGACGTAGCCGAACAGCAGGCTGCGCGCGAACGGCGACGCCTGCTGCGTCTCCACCTCGACCACGCGCACCTTGCGGGCTCGCACGTCGGACATCAGCTCGCGCAGCCCCGGCACGTCGTAGACGTCCTGGATGCACTCCCGCATCGCCTCCAGCACGACGGGGAACCGCTCGTACTTGCTGGCCACCGACAGCAGTTGCGCGGATCGCTGGCGCTGCTGCCACAACGGGGTCCGCCGCCGCGGGTCACGGCGGGGGAGCAGCAGCGACCTGGCAGCACACTCGCGGAACCGGGCCGCGAACAGCGCCGATCCGCTGACCTCGGCGACCACCACCTGCTCGACCTCGTCCGGGTCGAGCAGCACGTCCTCCGCGGTGGGCGGCAACTGCGCGCCCTGCTCGTCGAGCGTGTCGGGCAGCCGCACGACGATCCCGTCGTCGGAGTGGGCCACCTGCACGTCCATCCCGCGCCGCTCCTGCAGCCGGGCCGACACTGCCAGCGCCCACGGGCCGTTGACCTGGGCGCCGAACGGCGAGTGCACGACCAGCCGCCAGTCGCCCAGTTCGTCGCGGAACCGCTCGACCACGATCGTGCGGTCGTCGGGCACCTGACGGGTCGCGGCCCGCTGCTCGGCGAGGTAGCCGAGCAGGTTGTCGGTGGCCCACTCGTCCAGGCCCGCCGTCGCCGCCCGCGCCCTCGCCTTCTCCTCGGACACCGAACCCAGCTCCCGGACGAACTTGCCCAGGGCCCGGCCCAGTTCCAGCGGCCTGCCGACCGCATCGCCCTTCCAGAACGGCATCCGCGCCGGCCTGGCCGGGTGCCGGCGTCACGATCACCCGGTCGTGCGTGATGTCCTCGACGCGCCAGGACGACGTGCCCAGCAGGAACACGTCGCCGACCCGCGACTCGTACACCATCTCCTCGTCCAGCTCGCCGACCCGCGACCCGTGGCCGCTCTCGTCCGGCGGGGTCATCACGGTGAACAGGCCCCGATCGGGGATCGTGCCGCCGGAAGTCACCGCGAGCCGCTGCGCACCAGGGCGGCCGCGCAGCTCGCCGGTGACCCGGTCCCAGGTGATCCGTGGCCGCAGCTCGCCGAACTCCTCGCTCGGGTAGCGGCCGGCCAGCATGTCCAGCACCGCGTCGAGCGCGGATTCGGGCAGCGCGCGCGAACGGCGCCGCGCGCCGCACCAGGTTCACCAGTTCGGTGACCTGCCACGGCTCGATCGCCACCATCGCGACGATCTGCTGGGCGAGCACGTCCAGCGGGTTGCGCGGATAGCGCAACGCCTCGATCGCGCCGCTGGCCATCCGCTCGGCGACCACGGCGCACGACACCAGGTCACCGCGGAACTTGGGGAACACCACGCCCTTGGAGATCGCGCCGACCTGGTGCCCGGCCCGGCCGACCCGCTGCAGCCCGGACGCCACCGTCGGCGGCGCCTCGACCTGGATCACCAGGTCGACAGCACCCATGTCGATGCCCAGTTCCAGCGACGACGTGGCCACCACGCACGGCAGCCGCCCCGACTTGAGGTCCTCCTCGACGCTGGTGCGCTGCTCGCGGGACATCGACCCGTGGTGCGCCCTGGCCAGCACCGGCGGGGCACCGAAGGAGATGCCCGAGCCGCCGATGGCCTCGGCGGGGAAGCTGTCCAGGTCGAGGACCTGTTCCGGTTCGGCCGCCAGTTCGTTGAGCCGCGCGGTCAGCCGCTCGGCCAGCCGCCGCGAGTTGGCGAACACGATGGTCGAGCGGTGCGCCCGGACCAGGTCGAGGATCCGTTCCTCGACGGCGGGCCAGATCGACGTCCGGCGCTCCGGCCCGGCCGCGTTCCCGGACACCTCGCCCGCGCCCTCCGGGTTGACCGGTTCGCCGAGTGTGGACATGTCCTCGACCGGCACCTCGACGCTGACCTCGCACGGTCTTCGTGTTCTTCGGCTGCACGACCTGCACCGGCCGCCCGCCGGCCAGGAACGTGCTGACCTCCTCGACCGGCCGGACCGTCGCGGACAGCCCGATCCGCTGGGCGGGCCGCTCCAGCAGCGCGTCCAGCCGCTCCAGGCGACAGCGCGAGGTGGGCACCGCGCTTGGTGCCCGCCACGGCGTGCACCTCGTCGACGATGACCGTCTGCACGCCGCGCAGCGACTCGCGGGCAGCCGAGGTGAGCAGCAGGAACAGCGACTCCGGCGTGGTCACCAGGATGTCCGGCGGGGTGCGTGGCGAACGCCCTGCGGGCCTCGGCGGGCGTGTCGCCGGTGCGCATGCCGACCGTGATGTCCGGTTCCGGCGCGCCCAGCCGGTGGGCGGCGTGCCTTGATACCGGCCAGTGGCGCGCGCAGGTTGCGCTCCACGTCGACGGCGAGCGCCTTCAACGGTGATACGTAGAGCACCCGGCAGCGGTGCTTCGGCTCGGCCGGCCGCGGCTCGGTGGCCAGCTTGTCCAGCGCGGACAGGAAGGCGGCCAGTGTCTTGCCGGACCCGGTCGGCGCGACGACCAGGGCGTGGTCACCGGCCGCGATCGCCTGCCACGCACCGCGCTGGGCGTCGGTGGGCGCGGCGAACGCCCCGGCGAACCAGTCCCTGGTCGCGGGGGCGAAACGGCTCAGTGCGGCAGCTACCACCCACCCATGATGCCTCGCCCCACCGACAGTCCCGCCTACCTGCGGTTTCGGCGCTGCCAGAGCGCGCGAACGCCCGTGACCAGCGCGGCGAGCAGGACCGCGATGATCGCGATCTGACCGAGCGGCGAGGACAGTCCCGTCGGGTCGGCCGCGGCGAGCACCAGCACACCCCGAGGCTACCGCCCAGGTGCGGGCCTAGGCTGGTGGCGATGCGTACCACTGCTTTCCGCACCCTGATGACCGACGAGTTCGGCGGGTCGCGCGCCGCCAGCATCGCCCGGGACCACGTGTTCGCCGAGCTGGGTGGCCGCACCGCGGACGAGGCCCTGGCCGCCGGACTGGCCCCGCAGCAGATCTGGCAGGCCGTCTGCGACGCCTACGAGGTGCCCGCCGAACGGCGCTGACGAGTGCAAAAATGTTGATCATACCCGATCGGCGTGTCAGTTCTGGACTCGAACACCTGTTCGGCTACAGTGCTGTCCACAACCAGGTCGGTTATCCACAGCTGCGGACTCCGGCCGGAAATCGTCGGCGTGATCTCGTAGCGTCGGCACCAACGAGAACCCGACTTCCAGAGGTGGACTTCCAGATGCCAGCAGCACCCGACAGGGGTAAGGCACTCGAACTTGCCCTTGCCCAGATCGACAAGCAATTCGGCAAGGGCTCGGTGATGCGCCTCGGCGAGGAAGGGCGCGCCCCGATCGAGGTCATCCCCACCGGTTCGATCGCGCTGGACGTGGCGCTGGGCATCGGCGGCCTGCCCAGGGGCCGGGTCGTGGAGATCTACGGTCCGGAGTCCTCCGGTAAGACCACGGTGGCCCTGCACGCGGTCGCCAACGCGCAGGCCGCAGGCGGTATCGCCGCCTTCATCGACGCCGAGCACGCGCTGGACCCCGACTACGCGAAGGCCCTCGGCGTCGACACCGACGCGCTGCTGGTGTCCCAGCCCGACACCGGCGAGCAGGCGCTGGAGATCGCCGACATGCTGGTCCGCTCCGGCGCGCTGGACGTCCTGGTCATCGACTCGGTGGCCGCCCTGGTGCCCCGCGCCGAGATCGAGGGCGAGATGGGCGACAGCCACGTCGGTCTGCAGGCCCGGTTGATGAGCCAGGCCCTGCGCAAGATCACCGGCGCGCTGAGCAACTCCGGCACCACCGCGATCTTCATCAACCAGCTGCGCGAGAAGATCGGCGTCATGTTCGGCTCGCCCGAGACCACCACCGGTGGCAAGGCGCTGAAGTTCTACGCCTCGGTCCGGCTGGACGTCCGCCGCATCGAGACCATGAAGGACGGCGGCGACGCGGTCGGCAACCGCACCCGGGTGAAGGTCGTCAAGAACAAGGTGGCCCCGCCGTTCAAGCAGGCCGAGTTCGACATCCTGTACGGCCACGGCATCAGCCGCGAGGGCTCGCTGATCGACATGGGCGTCGAGCAGTCCATCCTGCGCAAGTCCGGTGCCTGGTACACGTACGAGGGTGACCAGCTCGGTCAGGGCAAGGAGAACGCGCGCCGGTTCCTCAAGGAGAACCCGGACGTGGCCAACGAGATCGAGAAGCGCATCAAGGAGAAGCTCGGCATCGGCGCCAAGCTGGACGCTGCCGTCGCCGAGGAAGCTCCGGGCCCGGTGGACTTCTGATCAAGGATGGCTGAGTTCAACGGTCGTCGCGGGGGCAGGCGGAACCCTCGCGGCGGTGGCGCCGAGGGCACCTCGACCGAGGGCACCTCGACCGAGCGCAGGTGCTCGACCGGGCGCGGTGCCGCCGGGCGCGGTGCCGCCGATGGCAAGCCGGTCGATCCGGTCGCCAAGGCCAGGGAGATCTGCCTGAACCTGCTGACCGTGCGAGCGCGGACCAAGGCCGAGCTGCGCACGCAGCTGCTCCGCCGTGGCATCGAGGAACCGGTCGCCGACCAGGTGCTCAACCGCCTGGACGAGGTCGGCCTGGTCGACGACGCGGCGTTCGCCGAGCAGTGGGTCCGGTCCCGCCACACCTACCAGGGCATCGCCCGCCGAGCGCTGTCCGCCGAGCTACGCCGCAAAGGCGTGGACCCCGACCTCGCCGCCGAAGCGGTGTCCACACTGGACACCGAAGCGGAGGAGACGAGAGCTCGCGACCTGGTCCGCAAACGCATGCGCACCGCAGGCGTGGTACCCGAAACCACGGCGATCCGCCGCTTGGTCGGGATGCTGGCCCGCAAGGGCTACCCGGAAGGCCTGGCCTACCGGATAGTGCGCGACGAGCTGCGCGCGGCAGGCTCGGACGCCGAGCTGCTGGACGGCGCGCTCCCGGACTGAGCTGTGCCGACTGCCACCGCCACCGCCACCGCCACCGCCACCGCCACCGCCACCGCCGAGTCTGACGGCGGTGGTCGGCGAGACCATGGGCTCGGGTCTGGATGCCGAGAGTCGAGGAGACGGGAGCCCGGGACCTGGTCCGCAAACGCATGCGCACCACGGGTGGGGTGCCGGGGTGACCGTCGTCGTCACGGGTGTCGACGCATAGCTGTTGCCGGCCCAAGTGCGGCGCTAGTGACAATCACGTAGTCAAGGATCCGGTGGCCTTGTCAAGGGTCCCTCGGCGACCGCATCGACATCTCCGGGTGCCGATCACCGATCCGGCAATCGACACCCAGAGTGATCGTCGACAGCTTGTCCGGGCGTCTGCGACCAGCTTGACAACGAACCCCAGCCATTGACTACGCGCATCGGCGCTAGTGCTTGCGGACCACTCGTTCGGGCTCGCCCGGCTGCCAGATGGTGATGTCCAGGTGCCCGCCGCCCGCCTCGACCGCCGATGCCGACGTGATGTCGGCCGCGTAGAAGTGGTCGAACGCCTCGCCCCGGATGTCGAAGCCGGTCCGCTCGAACAGGTCCGCCGCGAAGCGCTGCTGCACCGCCTCATCGGTCACGTCCCGCACCACACCCCACAACTTCGCGTCACCATCGCTCACCTGCGGGTCGACGGTGGCGGTGTGCAGGCAGAACCGGGGGTCGCGCGCCAGGTCGTGGAACTTCGTCGTGCCCGGCATCCCGACCAGCCACAGTTGGCCCTCGAACATGCACGGCTCCAGCGGGCTGATCCTGGGGAAGCCGTCCGAGCGGATCGTGGCCAGCAGACACAGGTTGCCGGTGGCAGCGTGTCGCCGGGTGAACACAGTCGCGATCTTCGGCGCCGCTTCGGTGAACTCCTGCCACGTCGTCATCACCCGACCGTACGACGGAACCCCGTCACCCACCGACTAGCGTTCGGCAGCATGGTGGACAGCGGGTCTCGACTGCAGGGTGAGCGGGTACTGGTGACCGGTGCCGCGTTCGCCGACGGCACTTCGGACACTCTCGTGCGGGACGTGTCGCTCTATGTGGACCACGGCATCGTCGTCGGGCTCTGGACCGGTGGCGAGCAGCCCGAGCTGCCCGACCGGGCCGGGATCACCGAGATCGACGGGCTCGGCGCCACGATCGTGCCCGGCATGGTCGACTCGCATTCCCACCTGTCGATGCCCGGCGGTGCCGACTGGGTGAACCACGGGTTCGACCCGCTGGACAGTCTGCTTGCCGTCGGTGAGGAGAACGGTGAGCTGATGGTGCGGGCCGGTATCCGCTGGGCTCGGGACGTCGGCTCGCCTCGCCGGCTCGATCCCGAGCACGGCACCGAGCGCGCCGCCAGCCTCATGCTGCGGGATCGCTGGCACGGGCTGGCCGACCGGCCTTACATCCGCGCCGCCGGTACCTGGCTGCTGCTGCCCGGCTCGCTGCCGCCCGGGCTGGGCATCGAGGTCGAGCACGGTGCCGACCTGCCCGCCGCCGTCCGCAAGCAGCTCGATGAGGGCGCCGACCTCGTCAAGCTCTATCTCGACGGGCCCGACCCGCTGACCGCGCCGTTCACCACCGCCGAGGTCGCCGCCGCTGTCCGCGAGGCCCACGACCGCGGCGCGAAGGTGGCCGCCCACGCCACCGGGCTGGCCGGCAACCGCGTCGGCGCCGAAGCCGGCGTCGACAGCCTCGAACACGGCTACCAGATCGACGCCGACACCGCGAAACTCATGGTGGACAACAACGTGACACTCGTGTCGACGCTGGCCGTCATGCACTCCTGGCTCACGTTCGGCACCACGTCCACCGTGCCCCGGTTCACCGATCCCGCCATGCGGCAGCGCATCGACGAGCGGCTCGAAGTCGCGCAGGAGAGCGTCCGCACCGCCGACCGGGCCGGTGTCGCGATCGCCGCCGGGTCGGACTTCGGCGGCGGATCGTTGCGCGCCAACCAGTTGGTGTGGGAGATCGAGTCGATGGTGCTCGCCGGTCTTGAGCCCAGCACCGCGTTGGCGGCCGCCACCTGGCGTGGGGGCGACCTGCTCGGCGTGCCGCACGCCGGCCGGCTGGCCATCGGGCAACCAGCGCATTTCAGCCTGGTGCACGGCGATCCGCTGTCCGATCCGGCAGCATTGTGGCGTGTGTGGCTTACTCGCTGATTACAACTGGAAACCGTTCTTCCCAACCGATACCCTCACCGCGTACTGTCCCTCCGGCATCTGTCAGGGTCATTTACATTCGCTGAGGGGATCGTCGTGACCGACCCACGGTACTTCGACGTGCGCACATTTCGACCGGTGCGCGCAATGGGCACCGCGGCCATCGTGCTGATCTGGGTCGCCATGCTGGGGTTGGTCGGTCTCATCGTGACGACGTGGCGGTTCATCGATGTCGTCAATCGGACCAACGCCGACGACGTGCCCGCGAACCAGGCCGACGTCGCCGGTGCCGGTGCCGCATTCGGCCTCACCTTCGCGCTCGTGTCGCTGCTCTATCTCGCGGCGGGCATCGTGTACTGGGTGTGGAGTTGGCGGGCCCGGTCCAACGCCGAGGCGCTCGGCGGTCTCGCGTCGCAGGAACTGAGCCGTGGCTGGACGTTCTGGGGCTGGCTGTGCCCACTTGTCAACTTCTGGTTCCCCTGTCAGATCATGATCGACATCTACCGCGTCAGCGCGACCCGCGAGCCCCGCGGCACCGGAATCGTCATCGCCTGGTGGGTGATATCGCTGTGTTGTGTCATCGTCCCCGAGATCGTGTTCGTCCTGGTCGGCGAGGCCAGCACACCCGACCAACTGCTGCGCCCCCTCATGGTCTCCGTCATCGTCATTCTGGTGCTGCTCGCAGGCTCGGCGACGCTGTTGTCGGTGATTGTCCATCGGGTCAGTGATTGGCAACGGCGGGGCGTGTCCGGACCGGGACGCTTCATGCCGGAAACGCTTTCCTGGTGAACGCGCGATGAATGAGCCGTTCTCGTTTCAGCCCTATCCGATGAACCAACTGCAACAGGGCCCGGTGCGGTTCCGCGGTGTCAATGGCATCGGCGTCGCGACGATCGTGCTGATCATCCTCGTTGTCGCGGGCAGCGCGCTCCTAGTTGTGTCCGAGCGGGTGGAGGACACCGGGCTGGACGCCTCGTCGGTCGCCGATGGCCAGTTCGGGGTAGCGGTGCTGGTCATGTTCGGCTATCTGCTCGCCGGCATCGTCTTCTGGATCTGGCAGTGGCGGGCGCGTTCCAACGCCGAGGCGCTCGGTGGTCCGGGTTCCCAGTCGTTGAGCCGTGGCTGGACGTTCTGGGGCTGGTGGTGCCCGGTCGTCTCGCTGTGGTTCCCCGCCCAGGTGCTGGCCGACATCTATCGGGCGAGTTCGCGCCGTCGGCATGCGGCGCTGGTCATCTGTTGGTGGCCGCCGATGTTGGCCAGCCTGATCCTTTTCGGCCTCTGGCCGCGCCGCCCAGGTGATGTCGCCATCAACGGGGTGCTCTTGATCGTTGCTCTGGTGTGCCAAGCGATCGCCGCCGTGCTGGCCGTGACGATTATCGTGAAGATCAACCGCCGGCAGCGGCAGTCCCTGCTGCGGAATGGTCCGTACGGCCCTAGTCCTGTGTCCTGGTAAGGGAGCGGTCCGTCAAAGGTCAGGGATTGACGGGTTACTCACGCGTAACTTACTCTTGATCTACGCGCGAGTAACCTTCGTGCCAACCACCTCAGCGTCGAGGAGGCTCTGTTGCGCATCCGACGATCGTCCCTGGTCAGGGCGGTTGCGGCCGGTGCAGTGCTGGCCGCGTCCGCACTCCTGCTGGGCACGATGGCGTCGCCCGCCGCGGCGGCGACATTTCCGGTACAGCCGAACATCGTCGCAGGCGCACTCGCCGCGGCGCACAACCCCGAACAATCGCCACCCGGCACGAACAACTTCGCCTGTAAACCGACCGCCGCGCACCCCGATCCGGTGGTGCTCATTCCCGGCACGTTCTCCGTGATGGAGGACGATTTCGGCGCCCTGGCCCCGATTCTGGCGAACAACGGCTACTGCGTCTTCAGCCTCAACTACGGCGGTACCTCAGGCCAACTGGTCCAGGCCATCGGCCCGGCGGCGACCTCGGCGCAACAGGTGGCCGCGCTCGTCACGAAGGTCAAGCAGGCCACCGGCGTCAGCAAGGTGGACCTGGTCGGCCACTCGCAGGGCGGCCTGCTCGGCGAGTACTACCTCAAGGTGCTCGGCGGCGCGGCGAACGTGCATACGTACGTCGGTCTCTCGCCGACCACCCACGGCACCACGCTGGACGGTCTCACGAACCTGGCCACGTTCTTCCCCGGCGCGAACAGCGTCGTGGGCGCGCTCTGCTCGGCCTGCGTCGACCAGGAGACCGGCTCGGCGTTCCTCAAGCCGCTGGACTCCGGCCCGATCGCCCAGGCCGGCGTCGACTACACCGTCATCGAGACGCTCGACGAGACAGTGGTGACGCCCATCGGTTCGTCGTTCATCCGCGAGCCGGGCGTGACGAACATGTACGTGCAGAGCCAGTGCTTCAACGACACCGTGGACCACGCCGACCTGGCCTACGACCAGGTCACGATCCGCGACGTGCTCAACGCGCTCGACCCGGCGCACGCCCAGTCGCCGAACTGCTTCACCGCGTTCCCGGTACCGGCCTAGCGAAGTGGTCGCGGGTCGCTCAGCGGCCCGCGACCACGAACGCATCCCACGCCGAACGCGGGATCGCGAGCCTGGCCACTGGATTCTTCGAGTCGCGCACAGCGACCCTCGGCCCGGCGAACGCCACCTCGACGCAGTCGCCGTTACTGCCGTTGCCGCTGCGACTGCTCTTGCGCCACATCAGGTTCACCGAAATCGTCTCCCTCAACCGCCGTACAGCTCATTGGCCAGCCGCTGCATGAAGGCTACCGAGTCGCTTTGGCTGAGCAGTGCTACCGAGCACACTCGCTCGAAGAGCAAGCCTGGCCGCATTGACCTCGTTCGGCTTTTCCATGTGCACCGCGCCGGTCGGATATTCCGCGTAGAGCAGGCTCGGATCCTCCGGGTCCTGGAATCCGAGCACGGTGAACGAGCCGTCCATGCCATGATGCGCGCCGACCTCGTTCGGCACCATCTGCATGCTCACAGTTTCCGAGCTCAGCGGCTTCAGTCAGATGGAGTAGTTGGGCGCGCATCACCTCGATGCCGCCGATTGGCTTACGCAACGCGGACTCGTCGATGACCGCGGCCAATGTGAGCGGGCGATTCCTCGCTGGTGAGGCGTCGCTGGCGGATCAGCCGGGCGGCAATCCCGTTCTCCAACCCTTTCGGTGCGCCGATCTGCCTAGTTGAAGATCGCCCGGATGTAGTCCTCGATCTGCAACAGGCCCGGGATGTAGACGAGCTGCGATGTCAATACGGTCTGGGCTTCGGTTTCCAGGCCGATGAAGCCGCGATCCTTGATGCCGTAGGCGACCCACCAGCCGGGGACCATCGCGGCTCGGACCATCGCTTCCATGGTCTCGTCGTACTGGTCGTAGAGATCCATCATGCTGCGCACGACATGCACGTCGGCGACGGTCTCGCCCTTCTCGATCCGGCCCAGTGCGCTCTTGGTCTTCTGCAACCTGGGTGCGGCCTCGGTCAGCGTCAACCCGGCGGTCTCGCGCATCTGCCGCAGCCGCCTGGCCAGCCGTCGCCTGCGTAGGGTGGGACTGCTCTGCGTGCTCATCCGAATCCTTTCCGTGACGGACGATACGCAGCATGATCGCAAGTGGGTTCCCGGATCCGGGAAACCCGCTGGTCCCGGGAATCCCACGAAACCTATGGTGGTTCGGTGAGCAACGAACGGATCCGGCACGTCGTGTGGGACTGGAACGGCACGATCCTGGACGACAACGACGCGGTGGTGGCCGCCGTGAACACGGTCTGCACCGCGTTCGGGCGGCAGGCGATCGACCTGGCCCACTTGCGGTCGATCTACCGCAGGCCACTGCGGGACTGCTACCGCGACCTGCTCCGCCGCGACCTCACCACCGAGGACTGGGTTCGGATCGACCGCACGTACCACCAGGCGTACCGAGCGCTGCTGTCCACGACTCGCCTCAGTCCCGGCATCCCGGACGAATTGCGGCGCTGGCAGGAGTCGGGCGGGAGCCAGTCGCTGCTCTCGATGTGGTTCCACGACGAGCTCGTCGGCCTGGTCACCGAGCTGGGGCTGGCAGCGCTGTTCGAGCGGATCGACGGGCTGCGGGTGGACGTCGGCGGGCACGGCAAGCGTGATCATCTTATCGAGCACCTGACGGCCCTGAACGTCGATCCGGACAGCGTGCTGCTGGTCGGCGACGTGCTCGACGACGCGGCGGCGGCGGCCGCCGCCGGGGTGCGCTGCGCGCTCGTCACGACCGGCGTGACGAGCCGGTCGGCGCTGGAATCGAGCGGTGTTCCGGTGGCGGATTCGATCGCGGAAGCTCTCGCCGCCTACGGTTGTTGATGATTGTTTCCTTGATCACAGGATCCATGTGCGATCGTGAACGCCGTTCGATCCGCGTCAACGGAATTGCCTGGTCGGGGTGTATACCGCCGCGTTTGTGCTGATCACGGGCTCGTGATCGCCGTTGTGTGCACGAAATCGCTTGTGTGACTTGTCACAAAGGACAAAGCAGGGCACTCTCGGTCGTGGCTGACCACGCAACAACGGGGCGCGGACCGGACGATGGGCCATCGGCCGCCACGCCGGTGGAGGTGACTCATGGCGGAGTCCGATCTCGTCGCGCTCAACCGGGCCATTGCCGAACTGCGGGAATGCGTCGGCGGGCTGCGGGCGCGGTACGGGGACTCCGCCGAGGTGCGTCGCCTGGTCAACGACGTGGAGCGGCTGGACATCGATGCCGCTGACCTCGCCGGACGGCCTACCCCGCCGAAACCGCGAGGGCCCTCGGGTGGTAAACCCGAGGTTGTTGTGGTCCCAGACACACCATACGACCCGGCGCTGTGGCTCGGCGCCGACGACGAGGGCGTCGGAGGCGTACGCCACCACCACTAGGTCCCGGTGGGGTGCTCGTCTCGTGAGGCCACAACAATGGTGGTCATCACGAGAACGAGGAGAACATGACCGTCACTGGTGTGGGCGCACCCGGCCGGGCGCGTATCGATGCGAAGACGTTGCGGACCGACCGCTGGTGGTTGTCGCCGGCGATCCAGGCCGGCGTCCTGCTGGTGTGCGTCGTCTACCTGACGTGGGCCGTGTTGATCAACAAGGACTACTTCTACGAGCCCTACATCTCGCCGCTCTACTCGCCGTGCCTCACGGGCAACTGTGTGGCGGGCAGCGGCTGGGGCTGGTTCCCGAGCATCGCGCCGGTCACGCCGGGCCTGATCATCATCATCTTCCCGATGGGCTTCCGGCTGACCTGCTACTACTACCGGAAGGCGTACTACCGGGCCTTCTGGGGCTCGCCGCAGGCGTGCGCGGTCGCCGAGCCGCACAAGAAGTACACCGGTGAGACGCGGTTCCCGCTGATCATGCAGAACATCCACCGGTACTTCTGGTACATCGCGGTGGTCTTCGCCGGCATCCTGACCTACGACCTGGTGATCAGCTTCCGCGACCACAGCGGGGCCTGGGGTCATGCCGGCATGGGCACCCTGGTGATGCTCGTCAACATCGCGCTGATCTGGGCGTACACATTGTCGTGCCACTCGTGCAGGCACATCATGGGTGGCAAGCTGAAGCACTTCTCGAAGCACCCGCTGCGCTACAAGTTCTGGCAGCAGGTTTCCTTCCTCAACGGCTACCACATGCAGCTGGCCTGGGCGTCGCTGGTGTGGATCTCGCTGACCGACCTGTACATCAGGCTGGTGGCCGCCGGGTGGATCACGGACGTGCGTTTCTTCTGATTGAGGGATGAGAGTCGATGACTGAGGTCGAGCGGCACGCCTACGACGTGCTGGTGATCGGGGCCGGCGGGTCCGGCCTGCGGGCCGCGATCGAGGCCCGGCAGCAGGGTCTGCGCGTCGCCGTGATCTGCAAGTCGCTGTTCGGCAAGGCCCACACGGTGATGGCCGAGGGCGGCTGCGCGGCGTCGATGGGCAACGCCAACTCCAATGACAACTGGATGGTGCACTTCCGCGACACCATGCGTGGCGGGAAGTTCCTGAACAACTGGCGGATGGCCGAGCTGCACGCGCAGGAGGCCCCGGACCGTGTCTGGGAGCTGGAGACCTACGGTGCGCTGTTCGACCGCACCAAGGACGGCAAGATCAGCCAGCGCAACTTCGGCGGTCACACCTACCCGCGCCTGGCGCACGTGGGTGACCGGACCGGCCTGGAGCTGATCCGCACGATGCAGCAGAAGATCGTGTCGCTGCAGCAGGACGACCACAAGGCGACCGGCGACTACGAGGCCAACCTCAAGGTCTACGCCGAGTGCACGGTCACCGACCTGCTCAAGGACGACTCCGACCGGATCGCGGGCGCGTTCGCGTACTGGCGCGAGTCCGGCCGGTTCGTGCTGTTCGAGGCGCCGGCGATCATCCTGGCGACGGGTGGCATCGGCAAGTCCTTCAAGGTCACGTCGAACTCCTGGGAGTACACCGGCGACGGCCACGCGCTCGCACTGCGCGCGGGCAGCCGCCTGATCAACATGGAGTTCGTCCAGTTCCACCCGACCGGCATGGTCTGGCCGCCCAGCGTCAAGGGCATCCTGGTCACCGAGGGCGTGCGCGGCGACGGTGGTGTGCTGCGCAACTCCGAGGGCAAGCGGTTCATGTTCGAGTACGTCCCCGATGTCTTCAAGGGGCAGTACGCGGAGACCGAGGAAGAGGCCGACGCCTGGTACACCGACCCGGACAACAACCGCCGCACGCCCGACCTGCTGCCTCGCGACGAGGTCGCCAGGGCGATCAACTCGGAGGTCAAGGCAGGCCGGGGATCACCCCACGGCGGCGTGTTCCTGGACATCGCCAGCCGCATGCCCGCCGAGGAGATCAAGCGCCGGCTGCCGTCGATGTACCACCAGTTCAAGGAACTGGCCGACGTCGACATCACCGCGGAGGCCATGGAGGTCGGGCCGACCTGCCACTACGTGATGGGTGGCGTCGAGGTCGAGCCGGACACCGCGGCCGCGGTGAACGTGGCCGGCCTGTTCGCGGCCGGTGAGGTGGCCGGTGGCATGCACGGCTCCAACCGGCTGGGTGGCAACTCGCTGTCCGACCTGCTGGTGTTCGGCCGCCGGGCCGGTGCCGGTGCCGTCGCGTACGTGCAGGGCCTGGCGAACCGGCCGGCGATCACCGACGCCGACGTCGACGAGGCCGCCCGCAAGGCGGTCACGCCGTTCGACGGTGCGGCCGAGGCCGAGGCCGAGGAGGGGCTGGAGAACCCCTACGCGGTGCACGCCGAGCTGCAGCAGATGATGAACGACCTGGTCGGCATCATCCGGCGGGAGGGCGAGGTCGCGGAGGCGATCACCCGACTGGAGCAGCTCAAGGTGCGGGCGCAGAAGGTCATCGTCGAGGGTCACCGGCAGTTCAACCCCGGTTGGCACCTGGCGCTGGACCTGCGCAACATGCTGCTGGTGAGTGAGTGCGTCGCGAAGGCGGCCCTGGAGCGGACCGAGAGCCGCGGCGGTCACACCCGCGAGGACCACCCGCGGATGGAAGCCGACTGGCGCAAGCAGCTGCTGGTGTGCGAGGCCGACGGCGACGGCATCCGGCTGTTCCACGAGGACCAGGTGCCGATGCGACAGGACCTGCTCGACCTCTTCGAGTTCGACGAGCTGGCCAAATACTTCACTCCGGCCGAGCTGACCGGGCACAAGGGAGACAAGGGCTGATGGCGTATCAGGCGAAGTTCCGCGTCTGGCGCGGCGACTCCGACAAGGGCGACCTGCAGGACTACACCGTCGAGGTGAACGAGGGCGAGGTCATCCTCGACATCATCCACCGGCTGCAGGCCACCCAGGCGCCCGATCTGGCCGTGCGCTGGAACTGCAAGGCGGGCAAGTGCGGTTCGTGCTCGGCCGAGGTCAACGGCAGGCCGCGGCTGATGTGCATGACGCGGATGTCGACGTTCACCGAGGAAGAGACCATCACGGTGACGCCGATGCGGACGTTCCCGGTGATCCGGGACCTGGTCACGGACGTGTCGTTCAACTACGTCAAGGCCAGGGAGATCCCCTCGTTCCAGCCGCCGAAGGACCTCAAGCCCGGTGAGTACCGGATGCAGCAGGTCGACGTGGAGCGGTCGCAGGAGTTCCGGAAGTGCATCGAGTGCTTCCTGTGCAACAACACCTGCCACGTCATGCGCGACCACGAGGAGAACAAGGAACACTTCGCCGGACCGCGGTTCCTGATGCGCATCTCCGAGCTGGAGATGCACCCCCTGGACACGGGCGACCGCATCCAGGAGGCCCAGGAGGAGCACGGCCTCGGGTTCTGCAACATCACCAAGTGCTGCACCGAGGTGTGCCCCGAGGGCATCCACATCACCGACAACGCGCTCATCCCGATGAAGGAGCGCGTCGTGGACCGCAAGTACGACCCGCTGACGCGGCTGTTCCGCCGGGGCAAGTAGCCGGGATTCCTACCCGGACGCCGCGTCCGGCTGCTATGCAGGACATGACGCGGCGTTCGGGGGAGGATACCGACTGTGCGGTTGCTGCTCGTCGAGGACGACGACCATGTGGTCGAGGCGTTGGTGCCCAAACTGCGGGAACGCGGGTTCGCCGTGGAGCGGCTCGCGGCCGCCCAGCACGTGCTCGACCGGCTGGTCGGCGTCGACGTGGTGCTGCTGGACCTGAAGCTGCCCGATGTCCCCGTCGGCGACGACTTCGATCTGTGCCGGCGGATCAGGGCGATCAGCGATGTGCCGATCATCGTGGTGTCCGCGTACACGGACGTGTCGCACCGGATTCTCGGCCTGCACGCCGGTGCCGACGACTACCTCACCAAGCCGTTCGACGACGGTGAGCTGGTGGCCCGCGTGTACGCGGTGTCGCGGCGCGGCGGCCCCGCCCATCCACCGGTGGGCACGGACGGCGAGCTGATCTCCGTCGGCGACGTGGAGATCCACCTGGGCAGGCACGAGGTGGTCGTGGCCGGTGAGCGGGTGGCGTTGTCGCGTAAACAGTTCCAGTTGCTCGCGCTGGTCGCGGAGGCCGGTGGCGCGGTGTGCACGCGGGAGCGTGTGAAGGCCGAGGTGTGGCAGGACTACGCGAACGGCCGGGACGACGAACTGGACGAGCTGGTGGTGTTGCTGCGGGCCGTGGTCGGCAGGCCGTGGGTGATGGAGACCGTGCACGACGTCGGCTACCGGCTCGGCAGACCGCCCGCCGCACCGGTGCGCTGAGGGCCGGACATGCGCACCCGGCTGCTGGCCGTCGTCACATCGCTGGTGGTACTCGTCGTGCTCGGGCTCGGCGCACCACTGGCGTTGAGCGTGGCGGGCACCGAGGGACAGCAGCTGTTCCTGGACCGGCTCACCGACACCGAGAACTTCGCGTCCACGGCCCAGCAGGCCTTCTCGTCCGACGACTTCACCGCCCTGGGCGGCGAGCTGACACGTTACGAGCAGGTCTACGGCATCCAGGCCTTCGTCGTGGACACGAGTGAGCGGATCAAGGCGCATTCGCCCGCACCGGTCGACCTCGGCGACTCCGAGGTGCAGCAGGTCATCCAGGCCGCACTCGCCGGGCAGGCACCGCACGCGGGCCCGACGCTGCTGCCGTGGGACACCACGCCGCTGGTGGTGGCCGAGCCGGTGCTGCTGTCCGGCGAACGGGAGGGCGTCGCGGTCACGGTGTCGGCGACCGAACACGTCCGGAACGTGATCCTGGGGTGGTGGAGCGCGCTGACCGCGGGCGCGATCATCGCGATGGCACTGGCGGTGATGGCCGCGCTGCCGGTGGTGCGCTGGGTGCTGCGGCCACTGCGGCAGCTCGACGACGCGACAGCACAGCTGGGCGCGGCCGTGGTCAGGGGCGAGGACGTCGACCCGGCGGGCATCCACGGCGGGCCGCCCGAACTGCGCAGACTGTCCCAGTCCTTCGACCGGCTCGCCACCACGGTCACCGGGACGCTCGCGGCGCAACGGGCGTTCGTGGCCGACGCGTCGCACCAGCTGCGCAACCCGCTGACCGCGCTGCGGCTGCGGCTGGCCAACCTGTCCGGACACCTGCCCGCCGACGCCGAGGAGCACCACGCGGCCGCCATCGCCGAGGCCGACCGCCTGGGCCGCATCCTGGACGAGCTGCTGGCGATGGCACGGGCCGAATCCGGCGCGGTAGCACCGGTCGAGGTCGACGTGGACCAGGTGGTGAAGCAGCGGGTGGCCAGCTGGCAGGCCATCGCGGCGCAGCGCAACGTGTCGCTGGTGCTGGCCGGCGAACCGGGCGGCCGGGCGATGGCGCCGCCGCGCGGGCTGGAGGCCGTCCTGGACGCGCTGCTGGAGAACGCGGTGAAGTACACCGAGCCGGGCACGCCCGTGCAGGTCGAGGTGCGCAGGCCCGACGGCGTGGTCGCGCTGTCCGTGCGCGACCACGGGCCGGGGCTCGGCGCCGAGGAGCTGGCCAGGGCGACGGACCGGTTCTGGCGGAGCCAGGAACACCAGAACGTCGATGGCACCGGTCTGGGTCTGGCCATCGTCCGGCGGATCGTGGAGCGCGTGTCCGGTACCGTCGAGGTGTCCACACCGGAGGGTGGCGGTCTGCTGGTGCGGATCGAGCTCCCGGCCGTGCCCTGAGGGGGGTGCCCATGCGCGGCAGTTACGGGATCGACGCGCCCTATGTGCCGTTCGGTTGGTTGCTCGGTGGCATCGCGTGCCTGATCGGAGCGGGCTTCGGCTTCGCGTGGGTCGGCGTGCAGGCGGGGCTGCTGCCACTGGTGGTCGGCGTGATCCTGCTCGCCGGCGCCATGCTGTACCTGTACGCGACGCGGCGCGGGAAGTTCGTGCTGTGGCGCGGCATCCTGGGCGGGCTGGGGCTGTCGGGCAGTGAACAGGTGCTGGACCTCGGCTGCGGCAGGGGAGCGGTGCTGATCATGGCTGCCGGCGCGCTGACCACCGGGCGGGCGGTCGGGATCGACATCTGGCGGTCGATGGACCAGTCGGGCAACGCCGAGGACGTGACCCGGCGCAACGCCGAACTGGAGGGCGTGGCCGACCGGGTCGAACTGCACACCGGGGACATCAGGAAGCTGCCGTTCAAAGACCGCAGCTTCGACGTCGTGCTGGCCAATCTGGCGATCCACAACATCAGGCAGGCCGACGATCGGGACGCGGCGCTCGCCGAGGCCGTCCGCGTGCTGCGGCCCGGCGGCAAGCTCGCGATCGCCGACATCCAGCAGACAGCGCAGTACCAGAGGAAACTGACCGAACTGGGCTTGGCACCGCAGCGGCGGCCGCTGGGCTGGCGCGGCTGGTGGACCGGGCCGTGGATGGCGACGACCCTGGTGACGGCTGTCAAGCCGTAACGCCGGAAGGAGTGACGCGGTGGACCTCGCGGCGATCCGGGCGGCGGTGCGCGAGCAGAGCACTCGGGGCACCGCGGGCATCGACGACATGGCCGTGTACCTGCGTCAGCAGGTCGCCGACGAGTCGCCCACCGAGGTGACCGGTCCGCTGCGCGACGGGACCGGTGCGAGCGGGGTGATCAGGCACGGCGGCGAGGTGGTCGCGACCTGGGGCGACACCGGGCAGGCGGACATGCTGTTCAGTGCGACGAAGTCGTTCGTCTCGATCGTCGCGGGCCTGGCCCACGATCGGGGCCTGCTGCCGGACGTGGACGAGCCCGTCGTGTGGCGCGCCGATCTGCCCGCGCTGGCCACCCCGTACGGGCGCGCGATCACCTGGCGGCACCTGTTGCAGCAGACCAGCCAGTGGGACGGCGAGCTGTGGGGCAAGCCGACCAGCGCCGACGCGCAGAGCGCTCAACTCGGCGGGCCGCCCGGTTCGGCGTGGTCGGACAACGACGTCCGGGTGAACCTGCTGTGCCTGGCGTTGACCGTGCTGTGCGGGCGGTCACTGCCCGATCTGCTCGGTGAGTACCTGCTCGACCCGCTGGACACGTCGCCGTCCTGGTCGTGGCACGGCTACCGGGACTCGTTCGTGGGCATCGACGGTGAGGCGGTCCCGGTGGTGAGCGGCGGCGCGCACTGGGGTGGCGGCCTGTGGATGTCGGCGCCGGACCTCGCCCTGGTCGGGGAGGTGCTCCTGCGGCCGGGGTTGCTGTCGGCCGAGTGGATCGACTGGAGTTGGCGGCCGGGCGAGCTTCGGCCGGAGTACGGATTCCTCTGGTGGCTCAACGATTCCGGCGCGGTGTTCCCGTCGGCGCCGACCACAGGGCGGTGTGCGCACGGCAACGGCGGGCGGCACCTGCTGTGGGTCGACCCGGAGCGGGACCTGGTGATCGCGTCGCACTGGGGCGACGACGTCGAGGTCCTGGTGCGCGAGGTGTCCGCCGCGATCTGAGTCAGCCGCCGGTCACGCCGTCGATGCGTTCGCGCAGCAGGTCGGCGTGGCCGTTGTGCCGGGCGTACTCCTCGATCAGGTGGCCGTAGAGGAAGCGCAGCGACATCTCGCCCCAGCGCTCGTGCACGAGCGTGTCGTCCATCGAGGCGCCGACGACGGCCTGGCGGCACAACTCGGTCTCGGCGAGCAGTTGCGCGTACTCCTGTTCGGCGCGCGCTGGGTCCACGTCGTCGAAGTCAGGTCCGGCCGGGATGATCCGGGGCGCGTCCTCGCCGTGGAAACGCCTGCGGAACCAGCCGCGTTCGGTTTCGGTCAGGTGGCGGATCAGGCCGAGCAGCGACAGGTTCGACGGCGGCACGGCCTGCTGCGCCAGCTGTTCCCCGGTCAGGCCGGCGCACTTGTGCAGGAACGTCAGCCGGTTGCGTTCCAATCGGCCGAGCGTCACGGTCCACTCGTCGCCGACCAACGGCTCGTCGTCGCGCTCGATCCGCGGCGCGGTCCAGACCATGTGCCCCTCCGGTATTTCGATCGTGCGTGCCCGCGCTGCGGCCTACGCTGCCGGTCGTGGAGATCGCCACGACGGTCGTCGGATCACTGTATGTCAGCCGGATGCGGACCGACGACGGATATCCGGTCCTCGTGCACGCGGGCAGTCCCGGCTCGCGGAGCATGTACGCACCCGCGGTCGCCCAGGCTCACGCGCGCGGCCTGCGGCTGATCAGTTACGACCGGCCCGGCTACGGCGACTCACCACCGCGGCCCGGCAGGTCCATTGTGGATGGAGCTGCCGCGACCCAGGCGATCGCCGACGCGCTGGGCATCACGCGCCTGGCGGTGTACGGCTTCTCCGGCGGCGGCCCGTACGCGTTGGCCTGCGCCGCCTTGTTGCCCGACCTGGTCCGGAAATGTTGCGTCTTCGCGTCGCCGTCCCCGGAGATCCGGCTGGGTCCGGAGTACGAGCGTGCCGCCTTCACCGCGGACCACGAGGCGCTGTTCGCCCGGCTGATGACCGTCGATGGCTGGCTGGGCGTGTGGGGCGACGCGGCCGAAACGGACGATGCGCACAGTCGTCAGCTGGCCGAGCACCTGGCCGGCGAGCAGCGGGCTGCCATGGCCCACGGCGACCAGGGCTGGTGGGACGACTACAACGCGATCCACCGCCCGTGGGGCTTCGACCCGAGCACGATCCGGATACCGGTCCAACTGTGGCAGGGCGGCCGTGACCGGAACGTGCCACCGGCACACGGCCACTGGCTGGCCGAGCACATCCCCGGTGTCGACTACCACTTCCTGCCCGACGACGACCACGCCACGATCGAGGTCGACCACCGCGAACTGTGCCTACGACTGGCTCGGGTCGGCCGGGTAGCGCCAAGCAGCCGTCGTGGCGACTCGGGGTCAGAGCTTGGCCGATCTGTAGTAGGCCTGCGCACCCGGATGCAGCGGCACCGGCTGGGTGAAGATCGCCGAGTGGATGTCGATGCCCAGCGCCGCCGCGTTCACCCCGACCAGGCGACGGGTCGAGCCGAACAGTGAGGCCACCAGAGCCTGCGCCACGTCGTTGCTCATCCGATCGGTGACCAGCAGGAAGTTCGGCACGGTGAGTGTGGTGACCGACGGGTTCGCCACCCCGTAGGTGCCCGCGGGCACCAGCGCTGCCCCGTACACCGGGTACTTGGCGAGCATCGCCTGCAGGATGCCGGACGGGTCGTTGGCCAGGTCCAGCAGCCGGACCGGGGTGGTCCCGGCCAGTTGGTTGATGCTGTCCGTGGGCAGCCCGCCGGACCAGAAGAAGGCGTCGATCCGGCCTGCCCGCAGCGCGCTGATCGACTCGTTCAGGTTCAGGTCCAGGCCGTGCACCCGCGGTATGTTCGCTTTGGCCAGAATGCGCTCCGCGACCAGGCGCACCTGGGACTTCGCCGGGCCGATGGCCACCCGCTTGCCCGCCAGGTCGCCCAGGCTCTGGATCGGGCCGTTCGCGGGCACCACGATCTGGATGTAGTCGTCGTAGATGCGGGCCAGCGCGCGCAGCTTGCGCGGGCCCTGCTCGGGGTCGCTGACCGCGTCCGCGCTGCTGAACGCGATGTCGGCCGTACCGTCGCGCAGCCGCTGGATGTTCGCCCCGCTACCGGCCGTCATCAGCACCCTGGGATGGGTGATGCCGAGCTGACCCGACCAGATGCCTGCCAGCTGTGAGCCGAGCTGGTAGTAGACGCCGTCTGTGCTGCCGGTGGCCATGGTCAGCCGCAGGCCGGCGAACCGGCTCTGGCAGCCCGCGACCGCCGCGGAGAGGGTCAGCAGGGCCAACGCGACGGCAACGGGCCTCACCCAGCGGCGCATCGACTCATCCTGCCAGTAATCGTGTCGTCACCTGGCCTGATTCGGATCATCGGCGGCGGACTACCCTGTCAGGCGTGGGTGAGACGGCTGCCAAGAGCTACGAGATCCGCACGTTCGGATGTCAGATGAACGTGCACGACTCCGAACGGCTGGCCGGGCTGCTGGAGAGCGCGGGGTACACGCCCGCCGACGGCGACGGTCCGGCCGACGTCGTGGTGTTCAACACCTGCGCTGTCCGGGAGAACGCGGACAACAAGCTGTACGGCAACCTCGGTCATCTCTACCCGGTGAAACAGGCCAACCCGGACATGCAGATCGCGGTCGGCGGCTGCCTCGCGCAGAAGGACCGCGGCGAGATCGTCAAGCGGGCCCCGTGGGTGGACGTCGTGTTCGGCACCCACAACATCGGCTCGCTGCCCACGCTGCTCGACCGCGCCCGGCACAACGCGCGGGCCGAGGTGGAGATCCTCGAGTCGCTGGAGGTCTTCCCGTCCACGCTGCCCGCCCGCCGCGACTCCGCGTACTCGGGCTGGGTGTCGATCTCCGTGGGCTGCAACAACACCTGCACGTTCTGCATCGTGCCCTCGTTGCGCGGCAAGGAAGCCGACCGGCGGCCCGGCGAGGTGCTCGCCGAGGTTGGGGCTCTGGTCGCCGAGGGCGTGCTGGAAGTCACGCTGCTGGGCCAGAACGTGAACTCCTACGGCGTCGAGTTCGGCGACCGGCTCGCGTTCGGCAAGCTGCTGCGGGCGTGCGGCCAGATCGACGGCCTGGAGCGCGTCCGGTTCACCTCGCCGCACCCCAAGGACTTCACGGCGGACGTGATCGCGGCGATGGCCGAGACACCGTCGGTGTGCCACCAGCTGCACATGCCGCTGCAGTCCGGTTCGGACAGTGTGCTGCGCGCGATGCGCCGGTCCTACCGGTCCGGGCGTTACCTGGGCATCCTGTCCGATGTGCGGGCCGCGATGCCCGACGCGGCCATCACCACCGACATCATCGTCGGTTTCCCCGGCGAGACCGAGGCCGACTTCGATGCGACGCTGGACGTGGTGCGCGAGGCCAGGTTCGCCAGCGCGTTCACGTTCCAGTACTCCAAGCGGCCCGGCACGCCCGCCGCCGACATGCCCGGCCAGGTGCCCAAGCAGGTCGTGCAGGAGCGCTACGACCGGCTCGTCGCCGTGCAGGAGGAGGTCTCCTGGGACCTGAACCGGGCACTGGTCGGCACCGAGGTCGAACTGCTCGTCGCCGAGGGCGAGGGCCGCAAGGACGCGGCGACGCACCGGATGAGCGGCCGGGCCCGGGACGGCAGGCTCGTGCACTTCGCCCCGGGCGGCGCGCGGATCCGGCCCGGCGACATCGTCACCACCACAGTGACCTACGGGGCGCCGCACCACCTGGTCGCGGACGCTCCCGTCATCGAACACCGGCGGACCCGGGCCGGCGACAACTGGGCCGACGGTGTGCGGCCCACGACCTCCGGGGTGAGTCTCGGGCTGCCGTCCTTCGGTGCCCCTGCCACCACTCCGGCGAGCACGGAAGGATGCGCGGTCTCATGAGCGAGGAGTCCCAGGGCCAACGGGACCAGGAGCAGCGGGACCAGGAGCGGCGGGACCAGGCGGACATGGAGGCCCTGCGCGCGCAGGTCGACCAGGTGGCCAACGGGATGCTGAGCCGGATCGAACCCGGCCCGCGGGCCATGGTCATCGCTGTCGGAGTGCTGATCCTGGCCATCTGCGGCGCACTGCCATGGGTGGCCGGCACGGCAGGCTGGCAGGTGCTGCTCGACGAGGGCAGCGGCGCCGACAAGGTGGACATCCTGCCCAGGGTGTTCGCGATCGGTGTGTTCGTCTTCGGTTTCATCGGCTCGGGTGTCTCGCTGGGCTCGCGCCGGTGGGGCATCGCGTGGATCTCGACGTTCGGTTGTGGCCTGGTCACCGTGCTGGGCCTGGTGTCGATCTGGTCGCAGCAGACCACGACGAGCCACCTCGCCGGTCCCGGCCCCGGTCCGGGGCTGATCCTGGCGGTGCTGACCATGTTGGCGCTGGTGATCGTGTGGGTGCGGGTCGTGTGGTCACGGCCGGGCGGCGTGTTCGACCACGCCACCGACTGACTCACCCGGCCGGCGATCGGGGGAGAACAGCCGGGCCGGGTCACCGGCGGCGATCGACCTGATCGGCACGACCACGTGCGGCACGCTGTTGCTTCGCGGCTCGGCGCCGGTGCCCGCGACCGACCCGGGAAACAGCGACGCACCTGGCCGCGGACCAGCGCGTTCTTCATGACGACGACGTCGGTACCGGTCCGGATCGTGCCATTCTCCGCCGCCGGCACGGCACGGTGCGGCACTCTCGCCCGCTCGCCGAGCACCACCGCGGCGCACAGCACAGCCGACGGTGCCACGTAGGCCGACTCCGGGACGACCGGCCGCTCACCACGATGCTCGGTCATCATCCGGCCAGGCTTTCACCCCTCCCGGGCGACGCGCGGGCACGACGGCTGCCCCAAGGTGATCGAGCCGGTGCGAGGAGGGCTCCCATGAGGCGCGGTCGGAAGTCACCAGTCGAGCCCGCGGCGCACATCCCGGACGAGGGCCGTGGCCTGCGGGGTGGCGTGCCCAGAGCGCTGGTCATCCTCATCGGCGCGGCTGCGGGCGTGGTCGCGCTGGCCGGCGTGCGCTCCGTCGCGTGGCTGATCGGTCCGGTGTTTCTCGCGCTGATCATCGTGATCACCGCCAACCCGGTCCAGACCTGGCTACGCAGGCACGGCTGGCCCCGGTGGGCGGCCGCTCTCGTGCTGATGATCGTCGTCTACGTCGTGCTGCTCGGCCTGTTCGCCGTCGTGATCATCTCGGTCGGCGAACTGGTCACGGTCCTGCCGCAGTACGCAGCGCAGGCGAACGTCTCCGTGCAGAAGGCCGTCAACGCACTCGGCGACGCGGGCGTCGGGCAGCAGCAGCTGAAGTCCATCGCGTCGTCGCTGGACATAGGCAAGCTCGTCTCGCTCGCCGGGAAACTGGTCGCGGGCATCGGCGGCCTGGTCAGCAACGTGTTCTTCCTGCTGATCCTGCTGTTGTTCCTGAGCATCGAGGCCACGTGGGCGGAGGGCAGGCTGGCGGCCATCGGCGGCGACCGGCCCTGGATCACCGACGCACTCGGCCGCTTCTCCCGTGGCACGCGCAAGTACATGATCGTCACGACGGTCTTCGGCTTCATCGTGTCCGTGCTCGACTCCGTCGGGCTGTTCATCGTCGGGGTGCCCGGGGCGGTCCTGTGGGGGCTGCTGGCGTTCGTCACCAACTACATCCCGAATGTCGGGTTCGTCATCGGTGTCATCCCACCGGCACTGGTGGCCCTGCTGATCGGCGGCTGGCCCAAGGCGCTGATCGTCGTCGCCATCTACTGCGTGCTGAACTTCGTGGTGCAGTCGTTGATCCAGCCGCAGTTCGTGGCCGACTCGCTGGGTCTGTCCACGATGGTGACCGTGCTCGCGCTGGTGTTCTGGGCGTGGCTGCTCGGCCCGATCGGCGCGATCCTGGCGATCCCCGCGACGCTGCTGTGCAAGGCGTTGTTCGTGGACGTCGACCCGAGAGCCGGCTGGGCGGACGTACTGCTGAGCCGACCACCCAGACCGCCCGAACGACCCGAGCCCGCGCCGGCGCCTGCCGAGGATCCGCCTAGCTCGGCCGCGTGAAGTCGCCGTGCCGGCCCGCACCGGCCGCGAACCGGCCCGCTCCGGCGACCGAGTCGGCCGCCAGTGACACCAGGCCGTGCCGGTACTCGCCCGCCAGCGCGTCCGCCTCGGTCAGTCCCTCCTGTTCCAGCACGGACAGCCGGTCCCCGCGCAGGCACGTCTGCGGGAACGCGGCCAGCTCGGCCGCCAGCGCCTCCGCGGCGTCGCGCACCTCGCCGCGCGGCACCACGCGGTTGACCAGGCCGATCGCCAGTGCCTCCGCCGCGTCCACCGGGCGACCGGTGAGAATCAGGTCCATCGCCCTGCCGGTGCCGATCAGCCGCGGCAGCCGCACGGTCCCGCCGTCGATCAGCGGCACGCCCCAGCGTCGGCAGAACACACCGAACACCGCGTCCTGCTCGGCGACCCGCAGGTCGCACCACAGTGCGAGTTCCAGCCCGCCCGCCACCGCGTGCCCGGCCACGGCCGCGATCACCGGTTTGGTCAGCCGCAGCCGGGTCGGCCCCATCGGTCCGTCACCATCGGCCTCGACACGGTTGGGCCGTCCTTCGGCGACCGCCTTCAGGTCCGCGCCCGCGCAGAACGTGCCGCCGTCGCCGTAGAGCACGGCCACGGCCGCGTCGCTCGCCTCGAACTCGCGGAACGCGTCGACCAGTGCCTGCGCGGTCGCCCGGTCGACCGCGTTGCGCACCTCCGGCCGGGACAGCACGACCGTGGTCACCGGGCCGACCCGCTCACTCGTCACCGACATCCGCCAGCTCCTTGCGTGAAGGTATGAATCGCTGCTTCACTACTATCGTGCCCTACCGCACGACCCCTGCCATCCAGGCACGGATCGACGCCCAGCGCGACGCCATCGTGGCAGCCGCGATCGCCGTGCTGACCGAGCACGGCTACCGCGGCTGCTCGGTCGCCGCCGTCGCGGCCCGCGCCGGCGTCGCCACCGGCACTGTCTACAAGCACTTCGCCAGCAAGGCCGAACTGGTCGGCGAGGTGTTCGAGCGGGTCGTCAGCGGTGAGGTGGCCGCGGTCGCAGCCGCTGCCGCGATCCCCGGCGCGCCCGCCGAGCGCGTGGTCGCCGTGCTGGAGACGTTCGCCGGGCGCGCGCTCAAGGTGCCCCGGCTGGCCTACGCACTGCTCGCCGAACCCGTCGCCGCCGAGGTGGACGCCAAGCGGCTGGAGTTCCGCCGCGCCTACCAGGACATCATCGCGGGTGTCGTCGCCGACGGGGTCCGGACCGGCGCGTTGCCGCCGCAGGACGCCCGGATCACCGCCGCAGCGCTGGTCGGCGCACTCGGCGAAGTCCTGGTCGGCCCGCTGTCGGCCGTCGAACCCGAACCGGACACCGTGCCCGCCCTCGTCACCTTCACCCTCCGAGCACTGGGAGGCTCGCATGCCACCGACGCATGAGGTCACCAACCAGGTCCCTCCCCTGGTCGACTTCGACACCGCGGCACACCCCGCACTGGTGGAGGGGCTGCGCCGGGAAGGCGCGGGCTGGGCCGAGGACGACGTGCGCGACCTGGGCAGGCTCGCGGGTTCGCAGCAGGTCCAGGAGTGGGCGCGGCTGGCCGAGGCCACCGAACCGATCCTGCACACGCATGACCGCTGGGGTCACCGCGTCGACGAGGTCGAGTACACGCCGACCTACCACGACCTGATGCGTACGGCCGTCGCGCGCGGCGTGCACGCGGCGCCGTGGGCCGACGACCGGCCCGGCGCGCACGTGGCCCGCGCCGCCCGGATGGTCGCGTGGAGCCAGACCGACCCCGGCCACACCTGCCCGATCTCGATGACGTACGCCGTCGTGCCCGCCCTGCGCAACCAGCCTGATCTCGCCGCTCGCTTCGAGCCGCTGCTGACCAGCGGCGAGTACGACTTCGGCCTGCGCGAGCCGAGCACGAAGCGCGGCCTGATCGCCGGCATGTCGATGACCGAGAAGCAGGGCGGCTCGGACGTCCGCGCCAACACCACGACCGCGACGCCCATCGACGGCGGCTACCGGATCGTCGGCCACAAGTGGTTCACGTCCGCGCCGATGTCGGACTTCTTCCTCACTCTCGCGCAGGCGCCCGGCGGCCTGTCGTGTTTCCTGCTGCCCAGGGTGCTGGCCGACGGCACGCGTAACCCGATCCGGTTGCAGCGGCTGAAGGACAAGCTGGGCAACAGGTCCAACGCGTCGGCGGAGATCGAGTACGACGAGGCGACCGGCTGGCTGGTCGGCGACGAGGGCCGGGGTGTGCGGACCATCATCGACATGGTCAACATGACCCGGCTGGACTGCGTGCTGGGCACCACCAGCGGGATGCTCGCCGGGCTGCGCCAGGCGGTGCACCACGCGAGTTACCGCTCGGCCTTCGGTGCGCCGCTGATCGAGCAGCCCGCGATGGTCAACGTGCTGGCAGACCTGGCCGTCGAGGCCGAAGCGGCACTCGTCGTGGCGATGCGGCTGGCTGGTGCCGTGGACCGGGCAGTGCGCGGCGACGAGCAGGAGACGCTCTTCCGCAGGCTGGGTCTGGCCGCGACGAAGTACTGGGTGTGCAAGCGTGGCCCCGCGCACGCGGCCGAAGCCCTGGAGTGCTTGGGCGGCAACGGTTATGTCGAGGAATCCGGGATGCCGAAGCTGTACCGGGAGATGCCGCTGCTGTCCATCTGGGAGGGTTCGGGCAACGTCGCCGCACTGGACGTGTTGCGTGCGCTGGCCACCACCCCGTTGGCCGTCGAGGCGGTATTCGCGGAACTGGACGCGGCAGCCGGCGCCGACATGCGGCTGGACGAGGCCGTGATCGCGTTGCGCAAGGAGCTGACCGACCTGGAGGACGCCCAGTTCCGGGCGCGGCGGCTGGTCGAGCGGCTGGCGCTGTGCCTGCAGGGCGCCCTGCTGGTCCGCTATGGCGATCCCGCGGTGGCGGACGCGTTCTGCGCGTCGCGGCTGGGCGGTGACTGGGGCGTCGCGTTCGGCACACTGCCGTCCGGTGTGGACACTCGTGCGATCCTGGCCCGGGTTCAGTAGAACTCGAACAGCTTGAGGTCCGCGTCGAACGGCAGCTCCGGCCCGGTGAGCACGTGTGCACCGACACCGAACGTCCTGCCGTCCTCGGTGTCGAAGCCGATCTCACGGAACCCGTTGTCGCCGAACCATTCCCGGATCTCCGGCGTGAGGTCGGGCGGGTCGATGTGCCGGGTCCACACGACCGTGCCGCCGGTCCGGCAGAAGCGCGGCAGGTTGGCCACGGTGTGCTCGACGTCGGCGTCGGACATGTTGCCGAAGACCCCGCACACCAGCACGAGATCGGCGGGCACCAGTCCGGTGTAGGCGGCCGCATGCGCTGCGTCGCCGATCACGACCTCGACGCCCGGCGGCGCGTCGCGGCGAGCGTGCTGGGCCAGGGTCGGGTCCAGTTCGACCAGCCTGGCGGTCACGTCCGGCGTACGGGGGTGGTCGGCGAGCACGCCGAGCAGGTCGCGGCCCTGGCCGGCGCACATGCTGATCGCACGGATCGGGCCGGGCGGGAGACCGTCGAGCGCTTGGCGGATTCGGCGCTGCACGGCGAGCAGCCGGCGCGACAGACCGGAGTCAGGTTCGTCGTAGGCGTGGTGCCAGGCCGGCCAGTCCCTCACGGGCATACCTTAGGGCCATGCGGCTGACGGTTCTGGGTGGTGTGGGAGCTTTTCCCGATGGCGGCGGGTGTTCCGGCTACCTCGTGGAGCACGACGGCTACCGGCTACTCGTCGACCCCGGCTACGCCACGGTGCCCGCACTGCTGTCGATCGTGCCCGCCGCCGCGATCGACGCCGTACTGGTCAGCCACGGCCATCCCGACCACTGCGCGGACCTGAACCCGTTGCTGCGGGCCAGAGCGCTCGCCGATGAGCCGCCTGCCGCGCTGCCGGTGTTCGCGCTACCCCACTCACTGGACGCGGTGCTGACGCTGGACGGGTCGATGCTGGACGGCTCGTACGCGTTGCGGGATTTCGACGCGGGGGAGCGGTTCGGCATCGGGCCGTTCGACGTGGCTACGTGGGCGCTGCCGCACTTCGTGCCCAACGCGGGGTTGAGGGTGACGGCTGGTGGCACGACGTTGGCGTACACGGGCGACACCGGGCCGAGCGCGGACGTCATCGCCCTGGCGCGCGATGCGGACATCCTGCTGGCGGAGGCGACATTTCCGGAGCACGTGCGCCCGCCGGGCAACGCCCGATTCCTGTCGACCGCCCGCCAGGCAGGCGAGTACGCGACGCGGGCAGGTGTGGGCAGGCTCGTGCTCACGCACCTGTGGCCGGGCACAGACCCAGCGGTGGCACTGGCTGCGTCCGCCTACGCGGGCCACACCGAAGTGGCCACCCCGGGCCGGACGATCGAGCCCTAGAAAGGCGAACGATCGAGCCCTAGAAAGCCGATCGAGCCCTAGAAAGGTGCTGCCCAGACCGCCTCTCGGCGCGCAGGGTGATTGGTCGTCTCCGCGGCCCAGCCACACGGAGTCCACTCGACCGCTCAGAGGTCGACACAACCGTTCAACAGCCGAATCACGTCGGATGAGTCGACCCCTGCGCGGTCATCTCGTTTGAGTCGACCCCTGCCAGATCAACACATCCGAGTCGACGCTTGCCGGGTCGTCTCGGTCGAGTCGACACCTGGCGGATCATCTTGGTGAGTCGACCCCTGGCCGGTCATCTCAGGTGAGTCGACCACTCTGTGGCCATTTCGCATGAGTCGACCGCTGCCAGGCCAACTTGTCCGAGTCGACCCCCGCCGGGTCAACACGCGCGGGTCGACCCTCGCCGGGTCATCTCACTGGAGTGGACGGCTCGGGCCATCTCGTATGAGTCGACCGCTCCCCGATCAACACGCGCGAGTCGACCCTTGCCGGGTCAACACGCGCGAGTCGACTGTTGCCGGGTCAACACGCGCGAGTCGACTGTTGCCGGGTCAACACGCGCGAGTCGACTGTTGCCGGGTCAACACGCGCGAGTCGACTGTTGCCGGGTCAACACGCGCGAGTCGACTGTTGCCGGGTCAACACGCGCGAGTCGACTGTTGCCGGGTCAACACGCGCGAGTCGACCCTTGCCGGGTCAACACGCGTGAGTCGACCCCTGGCGGGGCAACACGTCCGACTCGGCTGTTGCCGGGTCAAGACGTGTGAGTTGACCGCTGCTGGATCACCTCGTTTGGGTGGGCCCCTGCCAGGTCAACTCTTCTGACTCGACCCTTGGCGGGCAACACGTGTGGGTCGACCCTTGGCGGGGCAACACGTGCGGGTCGACCTTGCCGGGTCGACACGCGCAGGCCGACCTTCGCCGGGTCAACACGCGCGAGTCGACCCTTGCCAGGTCAACACGCGTGAGTCGACCCCTGGCGGGGCAACACGTCCGACTCGGCTGTTGCCGGGTCAAGACGTGTGAGTTGACCGCTGCTGGATCACCTCGTCTGGGTGGGCCCCTGCCAGGTCAACTCTGCTGAATCGACCGTTGCCGGCACATCTCGTGTGAGTTGATCCCTGGCGGGTCAACCCAGACGAGTCGACCTTTGGTGGGTCAACTCGCCTGGGTTGACCGCTCTCAGGTCAACACGGTGGGTTGACCGCACGCAGGTCAACACACGTGAGCCGACCGTCCGCGGGTCGGCACACCTACAGCAGCCGCCGATACCCGCTCGCTCGGCGCAAGCCCACGGAACGCTGCTCAGGCCCTACCTGCTCGCCACTGCCTGCTCGGCCGCCGCCAGCCACTCGCGCCACTGCGCCGCCTGTGCCTCAGCCTGCTCGGCCCGCCGCTTGTCGCCGGCCGCACGTGCCTTCGCCGCCTGCGCCTCGAACAGTTCGACCCGCTCCCGGAACTGCGCCGCCCGTGCCTCTGCCTCGGGGTCGGCCTTCCGCCATTGCGCGTCGGCCGCGGTCCGGACTCGCTCCTCGATGGAGCGCAGCTTGCCCTCAAGGTCGCGTACCCGCTCGCGCGGCACCTTGCCGACCTGTTCCCACTGGTCCTGGATCTTGTGCAGCGCGGCCCGCGCGGCCTCCAACCCGGACTTGCCCGGATCGATCGCCTCGGCCTCGGCGAGCAGCTCCTCCTTGAGCTTGGCGTTCGTCACGAACTCGGCGTCGCGCTCGTCGAACACCGCCGACCGGCGCGCGAAGAACTCGTCCTGCGCGGCCCGGAACCGTTGCCACAGAGCGTCATCGGCGTCCTTGGGCGCCCGGCCGGCCGCCTTCCACTCCACCATCAGCTGCTTGTAGCGGTTGGCGGTGGGGGCCCAGTCGTTCGAGCTGACCAGGCCTTCGGCCTCGTCCACCAGCTCCTGCTTACGGGCCCGGGCCGTGGCGCGGGTCCGGTCCAGTTCGGCGAAGTGCGAACCGCGACGGCGGTTGAAGGTGTCCCGCGCCTTGGCGAACCGCTTCCACAGCTGCTCGTCGGTCTTGCGGTCGACGCCCTTGACCGCCTTCCACTCGTCCAGGATCTCGCGCAGCCGGTCCCCGGCGGTCTTCCACTGCGTGGCCTCGGCCGCGAGTGTCTCGGCCTCGGTGACCAGCGTCTGCTTGTGGGTGATCGCTTCGGCGCGCGCGGCCTCCCTGGCCTGCTTGGCCGCGATCACCGCCAGCTCCGCGCGGGCGATCACGTACTCGCAGCGGGCCACCAGGCCGGCGATGTCGCCGACGACGGCTGCCTCGGCGAGCGAGTCGCGCAGGTGCTTGGCCGATGTCAGCGCCTGTTTCGGATCGCCGCTGCCCGATTCCAGTCGCGAGTACAACAGTTCGGCTTCAGTCCGCAAGTCGTCGAAGCGACGAGCGAAGTGGACGAGTCCCTCGGCCGGTTCACCGGCCTGCCAGGAACCCACGGCACGCTCGCCGTCGGCTGTCCGGACGTACACGGTGCCGTCCGCGTCGACGCGGCCCCACCGATCCGGGTGCTGTTCCGCGACCGCAGGCGCTGCCGCGACGACGACTTCAGCCGTCACCACGACTTCCGGTTCCTGCTGATCCTGGCTCTGCTGCTCGCTCTGCTCGGTCAGGTCCGTCGTCTGCGTCAGCTCTGCCGTCGCGTCGGCCGTGTCGTGATCCGCCATCACGGCTCCTCCTTCGCCCGCCTCATCTGTCCGGGCGACAGTGTCGTTACCCGGACGCCCCGCCCAACCACGGGGCCGTGTACCACGCGCGCATTGAAACAGGTCAGCGGCCGATTGGGTACTCCAAGGGCCAGGTAGCCTGCGATACCGTGATCATTCGGGCGGCAATCCTCCCGCATCCACCCCTTCTGGTGCCAGAACTCGTCGGTAACAAGCGGACACGCACCGAACCGGTCCGTGCCGCCTCCGTGACCGCGGCCCAGGAACTGGCCGCAGCGGCCCGTGACTGGGTCGCCGTCGCGGCCGACCCGAGTGGACCCGTAACGCTGCCGGCGGGCGCGCGCGGCACGTTCGCGGGTTACGGCGTCGACGTGCGCGTCGCCCTCGACCCGACCCGGGACGTCCGCCCCGACCCGATGCTGCCGCTGCCCGCGTTGGTGGCCGGCTGGCTGCGCGAGCAGGGCGGTGCGCGGCGGGTCCGGGTGCGACTGATCGAACCGAGCCTGCCGGTGGAGGACTGTCGCCGTGAGGGGGCCGAGCTGGCCGACGACCTGGCCGGCCCGTATCCGATCGGGCTGCTCGTGCTCGGCGACGGCTCCAACCGGCATGGCGAGGACGCGCCGGTCCGCCCGGACGAGCGCGCCGGACCGTTCGACGAGGCCGTCGCGGCTGCCCTGGCCGCGGCCGACCCGGACGCACTGCTGGCCCTCGATCCGGATGCCGCCGCCGAGCTGAACGTGACCGGTCGCGCGGCCTGGCAGGTGCTCGCCGGAGCCGTGCGGGCCGTCGGCGGCACGTGGCGGGGGCACTCCCTGTATGCCGGCCAGCCCTTCGGCGTCGGGTACCACGTCGCCGTCTGGGATCCGCCGGTCATAGGCTGACCTGCTGTGACCGTGCGACCCATCGCCGTTGTCGGCCCGACCGCGACCGGTAAGTCCGACCTGGGCGTGTGGCTGGCCCGCCGAGTGGGCGGCGAGGTCGTCAACGCCGACGCCATGCAGCTCTACCGGGGCATGGACGTCGGCACCGCGAAGCTGACCGCGGCGCAACGCCAGGGCGTGCCACACCACCTGCTGGACGTTCTCGACGTCACCGAGACCGCGTCCGTGGCTGCCTACCAGCGGCATGCCCGCGCCATCGTGGAGGACCTGCTGGCGGCCGGCCGGGTGCCGGTCGTCGTCGGCGGTTCCGGCCTGTACGTGAGCGCGCTGCTGGACGACCTGGAGTTCCCCGGCACGTCACCGCAGATCCGCGCCCGGCTGGAGTCCGAGCTGACCGAGGTCGGGGCCGCCGCGCTGCACGGGCGGCTCGCCGGCCTGGACCCGGCAGCCGCGCTCGCGATCCTGCCCGGCAACGGCCGCCGCATCGTCCGCGCGCTGGAGGTCATCGAGCTGACCGGCAGACCGTTCTCCGCGACGCTGCCGAAACCGGGCCCCGCGCGCTACGGGACCGTCCTGATCGGTCTGGACCGCGCCGTCGGCGAACTGGACGAGCGCGTCGCCACCCGGGTCGACCTCATGTTCGAGCGTGGCCTGGTCGCGGAGGTACGGCGGCTGATCCCGCTCGGCCTGCCGGAGGGCAGGACGGCCTCGCGAGCGCTGGGCTACCAGCAGGTGCTGGCCACCCCCGACGACGAGGCAACAGCCCGCGCCGAGACCATCAGGGCGACCCGCCGGTTCGTCCGCAGGCAGCGGTCCTGGTTCCGCCGGGACCAGCGGACGACGTGGCTGGACGCGGGCCGCCCCGACCTGCTCGACGCCGTAGCCGATCTGGTCGTCTCGTAGGCTGGGGTCGTGGTCGATTTCGTCAAGGGGCACGGCACGGAGAACGACTTCGTGCTGCTGCCCGACCCCGGCGCCCGCCTCGACCTGACCGGCGAGCGGGTCCGCGCGCTGTGCGACCGGCACCGCGGCCTGGGTGCCGACGGCGTGCTGCGTGTGCTGCCCGTCGACCGCGTGGCCGAGCTGCTGCCCGATGTGGACGTGTCCGGTTCGGCCGCGGACTGGTTCATGGACTACCGCAACGCCGACGGCTCGATCGCCGAGATGTGCGGCAACGGCGTCCGCGTGTTCGCGCGCTACCTCGTCACGGCAGGGCTGGCCGGTGCGGGCGAGTTCGGCGTGGCGACGCGCGCGGGCGACAAGGCCGTCATCGTGCCCGCGCACGACCCGGCGGGCACGGTCACCGTCGGCATGGGCAGGGCCGTTGTCACCGGCCACTCGACCGCGACCCTGGCCGGCCGGATCTTCCCCGGCCTGGTCGTCGACGTCGGCAACCCCCACCTGGCCTGCGTGTTCGACCCGGCCACCGTGGACATCACCGAACTGGACCTGCGCGAGACACCCGGCCACGACACGGCGGTGTTCCCGCACGGCGTCAACGTCGAGTTCGTCAACGACCTGACGCCCGGCACGCTGCGGATGCGCGTGCACGAGCGGGGCGTGGGGGAGACCCGGTCCTGCGGCACCGGCACGGTCGCCGTGGTCGCCGCCGCGCTGCACCTGGCCGGTGAGACCGAGGGCGAGCGAACCGTGCTGGTACCCGGTGGCCAGGTCGTCGTCACCGTGGACTCGGACGACAGCACGCTCACCGGCCCCGCCGTGCTCGTCGCGAGCGGCGAGCTCAGTTCGGACTGGTGGCAGGAGGCCGCGAAGTAGCCTGCTGGTCACCGGTCGGCAGGTCACGCAGCCCACGCAGCGGCGACAGCAAGACGAACACCGGAGCCAGCACGATGCCCGCGGCGCCCACCCACAGCGCGTCGCGCACCCCGATCGCGGTACCCAGTACGCCGCCCAGCAGCGAGCCGAGCGGGATCGTGCCCCACACCAGGAACCGCACGCTCGCGTTCATCCGGCCCAGCAAACGGTCGGGGCAGATGGCCTGGCGGAACGACACCTGCGCGATGTTGTAGACCACCCCGCCGAAGCCGTACGCCAGCCAGCCGATCGCGTACAGCGAGAGCAGCCAGCCGTGCCCGGCCAGCGGGATCAGCAGCACGAACGGCTGGGTGGCCACCAGGCTCAGCCAGATCGTGCGCGCCTGCCCGAACCGGATCGCGATCCGCCCGGCCAGCAGCGCGCCGATCACACCGCCGACACCGCCGCCGGTCAACAGCAGACCGACCACGCCCGCCGACGCGTGCAGTTGCCTGGTCAGCACCAGGATGCCGACCGCCCCGACGATGCCGCTGCACAGGTTCGACATGCTCGTACAGCTCACGATGCCGACCAGCGAGCGATTGCCGAACACGAACCGCAGGCCCTCGGCGATCTCCCTGCGCAGGTTGCGATCCAGGCCGCGCTCCACCTTCGGTTCCGGGGCGCGGATGCGCCACAGGCACACGATCGACCACACGTAGGTCAGCGCGTTCACGCCGATCGCGTTCGCACCGCCGGCCCACTGCGTCAGCCCACCGGCCAGGGCCGGCCCGGACACCTGTGCCACCGACGCGCTGGCCTGCAGCTTCGAGTTCCCCTCCAGCAACTGGTCCCGCGTGACCAGGGCAGGCAGGTACGACTGATAGGCCACGTCGAAGAACACGCTCAGCCCACCGACGACCAGGCCCACCAGGATCAGCTGGGTCAGCGTCAGCACGCCGAGCCACCACGCCACGGGCACGCTGGCCAGCAGCACCGCCCGGCCGACGTTCGCCCCCAGCATCAGCGGCCGCCGCCGCATCCGGTCGACCCAGGCACCTGCGGGCAGCCCGATCAGCAGAAATGCCGCCGTGTCCGCCGCGTTGAGCACGCCCATCTGGAACGGCGTCGCGGCCAGCACCAGCGCGGCCAGCAGGGAGCGGCCGTGTTCGTGATCATCTCGCCGAACTGGCTGCCCGTGTCGCCCAGCCACAGCAACCGGAAGTCCCCGTGCCGCCACAGTGAGGTCGTCGCCACGCGAATACCGTGGCCAACTGGTTGGAATCTGTCAATCAGTTTCGCCTACGATCATGGCATGACCGATGCCGCATCGCCCCGGCCCGGGCGCAGGCCGGCCAGCCGGGCAGAGGCGGCTGCCCTCGCGTCCGCCGTCCGGCTGCGGATCATCCGGCTCACCGTCCGGCACGCGCTGACCAACAAGGAGATCGCGCAGCGTCTGGGCAAGGACCCGGCCACCACCCTCTACCACGTGCGCAAACTCGTCGCGGCGGGTTTCCTGGTCGCACAGCCGCACGCGGACCGGCGCCCGCGGCGCCAAGGAGATCCCCTACCTGGGCACCGGCCTGTCCTGGCGACTGACCGCCAAACCCGGCTTCGAGGAGGAGATCGGCCAGGCCGTGCTCGCCGCGTTCCTGCAGGAGGTCGCCGACGTCGGGATCGGCGAGGTCAGGCAGCACCGGATGGTCGCCCAACTGGATGAGGCAGACCTCGCCGAGTTCACCGCGCGGATGTCCAGAACTGCTGGAGGACCTGGCCACGCCCGGCCGACGCGATCCCCGTGGCCAGGACGTCGGTGTCTACGTCGCGTGGTACCCGAGCAGCTGAGGTCACGCGGAAATTGACTCTGGTAGTCGCGCAGCCGTGCCACCATGGAAGGAGCATGACTGACTACCTGCACGCATCCGAGGCCAGTGTCGACCCGATCGAGACCAGCGAACCGACCGGTCTGGCCGACGCTCCGACGATTCCCAGGCCCCCGAGCTGGTGTCCACCGGCGACCTGGCCCTGTCCGACCGCGCCGCGCTACGCCGCGTCGCCGGGCTGTCCACCGAACTCGCCGACATCACCGAGGTCGAGTACCGGCAGCTGCGCCTGGAGCGCGTCGTCCTGGTCGGGGTGTGGACCGACGGCACGGCCGAGGAGGCCGAGGCCTCCCTCGCCGAGCTGGCCCGCCTGGCCGAGACCGCGGGCTCGCTGGTGCTGGAAGGCCTGGTCCAGCGGCGCAGCCGGCCCGGACGCCGCCACCTACATCGGTTCCGGCAAGGCCACGAACTGGCACGCATCGTCACCGCGGTCGGCGCGGACACCGTGATCTGCGACGGTGAGCTGTCGCCCGGCCAACTGCGCCAGCTGGAGGGCAAGGTGCGGGTCAAGGTCATCGACCGGACCGCGCTGATCCTGGACATCTTCGCCCAGCACGCCAGCTCCAAGGAGGGCAAGGCACAGGTCGAGCTGGCTCAGCTGCAGTACCTGCTGCCGCGCCTGCGTGGTTGGGGTGACGCGCTGTCCCGGCAGGCCGGTGGTCGTGCCGGCGGCGGCAACGGCGGTGTCGGTCTGCGTGGTCCCGGTGAGACGAAGCTGGAGAGCGACCGGCGGAGTATCGGCAGGCGGATGGCCAAACTGCGCCGCCAGATCGGCGACATGGACCAGGTCCGGGCCACCAAGCGCGGCCGCCGGGTCGCCAACGAGGTGCCCAGCGTCGCCATCGCCGGCTACACCAACTCGGGCAAGTCGAGCCTGCTCAACGCCATCACCGGCGCGGGCGTGCTGGTCCAGGACGCGCTGTTCGCGACCCTCGACCCGACCACCCGGCGCAGCGAGACCCCGGACGGCATGACCTACACGCTCACCGACACGGTCGGCTTCGTGCGGCACCTGCCGCACCAGCTGATCGAGGCGTTCCGGTCGACGCTGGAGGAGGTCGCCGAGGCCGATCTCGTGCTGCACGTGGTCGACGCGTCCGACTCGATGCCCGAAAGCCAGGTCGCGGCCGTGCGGGAGGTACTGGCCCAGGTCGTCGAGGAACGGGGCGAGGCCATGCCGCCCGAGCTGCTGGTGGTCAACAAGACCGACGCCGCCGACCACTTCACCCTGGCCCGGCTGCGCAACCTGATGCCCGGCGCGGTGTTCGTGTCCGCCCGCAACGGCACCGGCATCACCGAACTGCGCGACCGGATCGCGGCCACGCTGCCGCACCCGTCGGTCGCGCTCGACGTCCTCGTGCCCTACACCCGCAGCGATCTCGTGGCGCGGGTACACGCCGAGGGTGAAGTGACCACGAAGGAACACACCGAACACGGCACGCGGCTGCGCGCCAAGGTGTTCCCGGACCTGGCCGCCGCGCTGGAGCAGTTCGTTACGAACCCCTCAGGTCGGTTGTAGGCAGGCCCTCCTGGCCAGAGGTACTGTTGACCCGGCAGATACCGCTGGCCAGGAGGATCTCTGATGGGCGAACTCAGCCCGTGGCACTGGATCATCGTTCTGTTGATCTTCGGCTTGTTGTTCGGCAGTAAGAAGTTGCCGGACGCGGCCCGTGGCCTAGGTAGGTCGATGCGCATCTTCAAGGCCGAAATGCAGGGTGCTCAGGAGGACGGCGCGGCTGCAGCCGCCGGTCCGGTTGCCACTGCCTCGGCCCCGTTCGCCACGGCGACCGACACGGCAGAGCCTGCGACTCCCGCTGTCCAGGCCGCGAGCGCTCCGGCCGCCGATCCGTTCCAGGACGCCCTGCCCGTGCAGGACGCGGTACCGGTGCAGGACGCGGTCCCACCAGTTCAGGCGACTCCGGTCGCCGCTCCGGTCGCCGACCGCTGATCTCGCGTTAGAGCCGAGACAGGACGTCAACTCCTGTCTCGGCCCGGTTCGCGGGTCCGCTCTTCCTTGTGCCATGGCGACCCGGTCCAGGACACAGAACGGCCGGCTCGGGCTGTTGCGGACCCGGTCCAGGACACAGAACGGCGCGGCTTCGGGCTGCTGCCCGAGCCGGCCGTTCACTGCTTGTCCGCTAGAGCCGCCGCAGGACCGCGACGACCCGGCCGAGCACGGTGGCCTCGTCGCCGGGGATCGGTTCGTAGGCGGCGTTGTGCGGCATCAGCCAGATGTGGTCGTCGCGCCGCTTGAACGTCTTCACCGTGGCGTCGCCGTCGATCATGGCGGCGACGATGTCCCCGTTCTCGGCGGTCGGCTGCTGCCGGACCACGACCCAGTCGCCGTCCGTGATGGCCGCGTCGATCATCGAGTCGCCGACCACCTTCAACAGGAAGAGTGAGCCCTCGCCGACGATCTCCTTCGGCAGCGGGAACACGTCCTCCACTGCTTGCTCGGCCAGGATCGGCCCACCGGCGGCGATGCGGCCGACGACGGGCACGTAGGTCGGGCGGCGGGCGGCTGACGGAGAGATCCTCGCCATCGGCGTCGGGCGGGAGGACGCCGACGGCGCGCGGCCGGTTCGGGTCGCGGCGCAGATAACCCTTGCGCTCCAAGGCACGCAGCTGGTGCGCGACGGACGACGTGGACGTGAGGCCCACCGCTTCGCCGATCTCGCGGACGCTCGGCGGGTAGCCGAAGCGGTCCAGCCAGTCGCGGATCACTTCCAGGACGCGGCGCTGCCGCTCGGTGAGGCCAGGGCCTTCGGTGCTCTCGGCACGGTCCGGGAACGCACGGATCTCCGCCCCGGCACCGTCCCCGGCGGTCTCCCCGCCGCGGCCACCACTGTCACCGTCGGTGGTGGGCGTGCCGGAGCTCCTGCGTACCACTGTCGCCTCCCTTGCCCGGCCTGCCATTTGGCCGACCGCGATCTTCGTCCTCGACGCTAGTCCGAACACGCGGTCAGATCAAACACCTGTTCGAAGGACACGCCGGGTTGTGCTCGATTTTGTCGGTGGTCGGTGGTAGACATTCGCACAGCGGTTCGATCGAACATTCGTTCGATCATGAAAGTGTTTCTGCAGGCCGCTGGCACGGCGGACGCGACCAGGGATGGTGTCGGATGGCGGTTGTCACGCACGTCGGGTTCAACCTGTCGCCCCGCTCGCCAGGCGCCGCTCGGCCGGAGGTGGTCCGCCCCGCGCGCAGGCGCGCCCTCGTCCCGTCCGACGGCAGGCGCCCGGCCCGCCTCGCAGCGGCGCCCTTCCGTCCCGCGGCGCAGGAGTGTGAGCCGCGCCCGGCCAGCGGCTCGGTCGGCTGGCTGGTGCTGGTCGGTGTGCTCGCTTTCGTTGTGGTGCTGGCGATCGGCTGGACCATGGGCGGTCAGCCGGCAGCGTCGGTACCCACTAGGTCGGTCACGGTCCAGGTCCGCCAGGGCGAGACACTGTGGAGCGTCGCCCACCGCATGGCCCCGGCCGCCGCCCCGCGGGAAGCGGTCGCCAAGATCCGTCAGCTCAACGGCCTCGACATCGACTCGGTCCTCTACCCGGGCGAGTTACTCCGCGTCCCCACCGCCCTGACCGCCGATGCCGCGGCCGAGGCAGGCGCCCTCCGGCGCTGAGCCCCGCACCTCGGCTCCGAGCGCGCCGGGCGGCATGTCGTGGTGGCCGCCGCGCTCGCGCAGCCGCCCACCGGCCGCCTGGATTCCTGCGGACGCCGCGCTGTTCGTCCGCTCTCGGCTGTGCCGGTCTGGTCCGCTCAGTCGCAGCCTTGCTGGTTCTCCGGTGGCTCGGGCACCCGTCCGTGTGCGGAGCTGTCGGCCGACCATGCCGTCCCGACGAGCCGCGAGCTCGGCTGTCCGTGCGTCCGTCGGCTCGAATCAGGGCGGCGAACCCCGCCTGGCCGCTACCCGCCGTGGTGGCCCTGATACCCCGGTGAGTGATGTCCCTCAAACTGGCGGTTCGGCCCGTGTCAGCTTGCGAAATGAGCGGCGTCGGCATAGCGTCGACCCCAACATGTAGTAGTTACAGTAGTGTGGTTAGTCCACAGGTTGGGTTCACGTCGCGGCAGGTTATCCACCGGCGATCCACAGATTGATCACCAGGTTGGGCTGTCCGTGACGCCACAGGCGTGCAGGCGGGAAGGGTGAGTTGGAGTGCGCTGTCCATTTTGTCGTAGTTCTGACTCGCGGGTGGTGGATTCCCGGGAGGTCGACGACGGCCAGGCGATCCGTCGTCGCCGTTCGTGCTTGCAGTGCAACCGGCGGTTCACCACCGTCGAGGAGGCGGTGCTGGCGGTGGTCAAGCGCTCCGGCGTGACCGAGCCGTTCAGCCGGGAGAAGGTCGCCCGGGGTGTCAGTAGGGCGTGCCAGGGTCGGCCGGTCGACGAGGACGCGCTCGCCCAACTCGCCCAGAAGGTCGAGGAGGCGATCCGGGCGACCGGGTCCGCCGAGATCCCCAGCCACGAGGTCGGCCTCGCCATCCTCGGCCCACTACGCGAGCTGGACGAGGTCGCCTACCTGCGCTTCGCCAGCGTCTACCGCTCGTTCTCCTCCATCGAGGACTTCGAGAAGGAGATCGCCGACCTGCGCACCGCGATAGCTGAGAAGGCCGAACAGGACACGTGACGACTGAGTCGACGAAACGCAAGCCCAGGAAACGACCGCAGCGGACGGGGAGCCCGGACGGGGCCGGCGCTAGCAACAAGGGAGAGGGACCGCTCATGACGGAAACCGTCGGGACACCGATGAACACAGAGTCGGGGGAGTCGGGCAGGCAGGGTCTGCGGGTGTCTCGCGTCTACACGAGCGAGGGAGTGCACCCGTACGACCAGGTCACCTGGGAGCACCGCGACGTCGTGATGACCAACTGGCGCGACGGCACGGTGAACTTCGAGCAGCGTGGGGTCGAATTCCCCGACTTCTGGTCCGTCAACGCGGTCAACATCGTGACCAGCAAGTACTTCCGGGGCGCGGCAGGCACGCCGCAGCGTGAGTCCAGCCTCAAGCAGCTGATCACCCGGGTCGTCCGGACCTATGTCGACAGTGGCCGGGAGAACGGCTACTTCGCGACCGACGAGGACGCCACGATCTTCGAGCACGAGCTGATCTGGATGCTGGTGCACCAGGTGTTCAGCTTCAACTCGCCGGTGTGGTTCAACGTCGGCACCGCGTCGCCGCAGCAGGTGTCGGCCTGCTTCATCCTTGCCGTGGACGACACGATGGAGTCGATTCTCAACTGGTACAAGGAAGAGGGGCTGATCTTCAAGGGCGGCTCCGGCTCCGGTGTGAACCTCTCCCGCATCCGGTCGTCGAAGGAATTGCTGTCCTCGGGTGGCACCGCGTCCGGTCCGGTGTCGTTCATGCGCGGCGCCGACGCGTCCGCGGGCACCATCAAGTCCGGTGGCGCGACCCGGCGTGCCGCGAAGATGGTCATCCTCGACGTCGACCACCCCGACATCGAGGAGTTCGTCGAGACGAAGGCGCGCGAGGAGGAGAAGATCCGCGTCCTGCGCGACGCCGGCTACGACATGGACCTGGGCGGCAAGGACATGTCGTCCGTCCAATACCAGAACGCGAACAACTCGGTCCGCGTGTCGGACGAGTTCATGCACGCCGTCGAGGCGGGCGGCGAGTTCGGCCTGCGTGAGCGGCGGACCGGCACGGTCATCGACCGCGTCGACGCGAAGTCGCTGTTCCGCAAGCTGGCGAAGGCCGCGTGGGACTGCGCCGACCCGGGCCTGCAGTACGACGACACGATCAACGACTGGCACACCTGCCCCGAGTCGGGCCGGATCACCGCGTCGAACCCGTGCAGTGAGTACCTGCACCTGGACAACTCCAGCTGCAACCTCGCATCGCTGAACCTGATGAAGTTCCTCGGCGACGACGGCAGGTTCGACGCGCCGAAGTTCGCAAAGGTGGTCGAGCTGGTCATCACGGCGATGGACATCTCGATCTGCTTCGCCGACTTCCCGACCGAGGCGATCGGCGACACCACCCGCAAGTTCCGTCAGCTGGGCATCGGCTACGCGAACCTGGGTGCGCTGCTGATGGCCACCGGCCACGCGTACGACTCCGACGGCGGCCGCGCGCTGGCCGCGTCGATCACGTCGCTGATGAACGGCACCGCCTACCGGCGGTCGGCCGAGCTGGCGGGTGTGGTCGGTCCGTACGACGGCTACGCGCGCAACATCGACGCCCACCAGCGCATCATGCGCAAGCACGCGGCGGCCAACGACCTGGTCCGTACGTACGAGGCGAATGACGCGGCGGTCCACCGGCTGGCCACCGCGGAATGGCAGCGGTGCCTCACGACCGGTGCGGCGAACGGCTGGCGCAACGCCCAGGCGTCCGTGCTGGCCCCGACCGGCACCATCGGCTTCATGATGGACTGCGACACCACCGGTGTGGAGCCGGACCTGGCGCTGGTCAAGTTCAAGAAGCTGGTCGGCGGCGGCTCGATGCAGATCGTCAACCAGACGGTGCCGCGGGCCCTGCAGACGTTGGGCTACCAGCAGGAGCAGATCGAGGCGATCGTCGAGTACGTGTCCGAGCACGGCCACGTCGTGGACGCGCCCGGCCTGCGGCCCGAGCACTACGAGGTGTTCGACTGCGCGATGGGCGAGCGGTCCATCGCGCCGATGGGCCACGTGCGGATGATGGCCGCGATCCAGCCGTTCGTGTCCGGCTCGATCTCCAAGACGGTCAACATGCCGGAAGCGGCGACCGTCGAGGACGTCGAGGAGATCTACTACGAGGGCTGGAAGCTGGGCCTGAAGGCGCTCGCGATCTACCGTGACAACTGCAAGGTCGGCCAGCCGCTGTCCGCCTCGAAGTCCGGTTCGGCCAAGGCGGAGAAGGCCGTCGAGATCGAGTACCGCCCGATCCGCAAGCGCCTGCCCAAGAAGCGTCCGAGCCAGACCGTGTCGTTCACCGTGGGCGGCGCCGAGGGCTACCTGCACGCGGGCTCGTACCCGGACGACGGTCTCGGCGAGATCTTCGTGAAGCTGGGCAAGCAGGGTTCGACGCTGGCCGGCGTGATGGACGCGTTCTCCATGTCCATCTCGGTCGGTCTGCAGTACGGCATCCCGCTGGAGTTCTACGTCTCGAAGTTCATGAACCTGCGCTTCGAGCCGGCGGGCATGACCGACGACCCGGACGTCCGGATCGCCACCAGCGTCTTGGATTACCTGTTCCGCAGGCTGGCCCTGGATCACTTGCCGTACGACAAGCGAGCCGAACTCGGTGTGTTCACCGCGGAGGAGCGCTCGGCCCAGGTAGCCGACTCGTACGACACGCGGGCAGTGGAGAGCGTCGACCTGGAGGGCCTGCGCACCGGCGTGGACGCCAGCCCGGAACCCCACGCCGAGCCGGTCCAGCGGCCCGCCACCCAGGTGAGCACGCAACGAGCGGGCAGCTCGATCGAACTGATGGAACTGCAACTGGGCAAGGCAGCCGACGCCCCGCTGTGCCTCACGTGCGGCACGAAGATGCGTCCGGCCGGCTCCTGCTACGTCTGCGAAGGCTGCGGCTCCACCTCCGGCTGCAGCTGAGAACGAGCAACTGCGGTAAGAGAAGCAGCATGACCGGCTCGGCGGGGGCCACTTGGTCACGGCCCCCGCCGCGTGCCGGCGATGTCGAGGTCCCATCCGCACGCAGAGCAGACTGCCTGGACGTACGCGACGTACGTGACGTACGTGACGTACTTCCAGGTTGCGCGGAGGCTGGTCCTGGTAGACCAGCGCTGGAGGCCGCGTCATGTCATTCGTCCACTACGACAGCTGTACGGATGCCCGGGCGCATCTGAAGGATCTGTTGGATGCGGCCGAGAAAGGCCGTGTGGCAACGGTTCGGCGTGACTCCGCCACGACGGCTGTCGTCGATGTCGAGCGGTTGCGGCACTTCCTGGCCGCGCTGATCCCGTCGCGAGCGGCAGTCGTGCCGGAAGCTGGGGGATGGTCCGTCGTCTTCCCGGGCCTGCCCATCGCGGCTGATGGTGCGACGTTCGACGAGGCGGTGATCGAGACCGTCGACGCCTTGCGTGACTACGCGGACGACTGGCAGGAGCGCCTGCTGGACTCGCCGAATCATCGGGAGAACTGGGGCTTGGTTCAGCTCATCAGCCTCAGTGACGACGAGCAGTTGCGCGACTGGTTGGTCGGAGTCACGCGGTGAGTTGGCCGCAGCCGACCCGCAAGGATCACGACACGTTCTGCCAGGTCGAGCACTGGCGACGAGTACGCGACGCCGGCGGCCGGTCGGGCACGCATCACGTCACCTGCGAACTCGAACTCCCGGATGCTCGGATCCTGCGTACCCGGATCTCGCACCCTGTGGATCGAAGCGACGATGGCCCGACTCTGTGGCGGCACATCCTTCGCGATCAACTCGACGTGGATGACGCGGTCTTCTGGTCGTGTGTGCAGGACGGCGTCAAACCTCAGCGCGGAACGCCGACACCGCCGCGCGATGCTTTGCCGGCCGAGCTTGTTCATCTGCTGCTCTCGAAGGTGGGCTTGGCTGAGCCGGAGGTGGCGGCGATGACCAGGGCAGACGCGATCGCCACGCTGCAGCGGTTCTGGTCGCACGGTAGTTGATCTCGGCGAAAATACGTCCGAGACCTGTGCGCACTGTCGAGTGTCATGCCCGCCCTGTGCTCGACACCGGCACTGATTCTGTCTAGTCTGTCTAGACGGAGGTGCGCCATGCATGGCCCCTGGCAGTTGCAGGACGCGAAGCAGCGATTCAGCGAGTTGATCAGGTCGGTGGCGACCGAAGGGCCTCAGGTTGTCACCAGGCACGGCGAGGAGGTCGCCGTCGTGATCGACATCGCCGAGTACCGGCGCCTGAGCGGTAGCGACGTGGATTTCAAGCAGTTCCTCCGCTCGGCACCCGACCTGGATGAGCTGGAGATCGACCGAGCCTCGACACCGGCTCGCGCGGTCGACCTGGGTGAGGGAGCGTGAGTCTTCTCCTCGACACGAACGTCCTCTCCGAGATTCGCAAGAAGACCCCGAACGCCGCCGTGGCAGCGTGGTTCGCCACTGTCCGGGCTCAGGACCTCTACCTCAGCGTGCTCGTCGTCGGCGAGATCCGGCAGGGCATCGAACGCCTGGCTCGCCGCGATCCCGGGCAGGCCAAGGTGTTCGAAGCCTGGCTCGACCACCTTCTCGACAGCTACGCGGACCGCATCGTGCCCGTGACAGCAGACATCGCCCGGATCTGGGGGAGAATCAACGTTCCCGACCCCGTCCCGGTCGTCGACGGTCTGCTGGCCGCGACGGCGATCGTGCACGACTGGACGCTGGTGACGCGCAATGGTGCCGACGTCTCCGGCACCGGAGTCCGGCTGCTGAACCCGTTCTTGGCGTAGCCACTCGGCCGCTTGCCGGGTGCCGATAACCCCGCCATCGGCGTAGCGTCGTCCGTCGAGGTATGCGACGGGGGGTCAGGATTGACGTGCGAGGAGTTGGGCGCATGGGACTGAACGTCACACCGCGACCGTGCCGCGAACCCCGCACCATGGCTGCATGACGGAGCCCACCGTCCTGCGGGACGCGCTCGCCGCCGCCGGTCTGGCGGGCGAGCCCGTCGACGCGCAGGTGATCGCCGGTGGGGACATCAGCACCGCGTGGCGGGTGACCTGCGGCAGTCGCACGGTCATCGTCAAGACCTTCGGCAGCGTTGCCGACGGCCTCGCCCCGGCCCCCGCCGGGCTCTACGACGTCGAGGCGGCAGGTCTGGTCGCGTTGCGCACCATCGGCGGCGTGCGCACACCTGACGTGCTCGGCGTGACGGCAGGCGCGCTCGTACTCGAACTGCTCACGACCGCGCCGGACGACGACGCCAGGTTCTGGGCTCGGGCCGGACGGTCGCTGGCGATCATGCACGGCGTGCTCGGCCCGCGGTACGGCTGGTCGCACGACGGCTGGCTGGGCCGATTACGGCAGCACAACACGTGGCACGACGACGGCTACGAGTTCTTCGCCACCAACAGGATCCTGCGGTGGCTGGGTGAACCGACCGTGGCCGCCGAGTTGGACGCCGACGACCGCACCGGCCTGGAACGGCTCTGCCACCGCCTACCCGACCTCGTGCCGCCCGCACCGCCCAGCCTGACGCACGGCGATCTGGCGCGCAGCAACATCCTCGCCGACGGCGAACGACCCGCGCTGATCGATCCGGCGGTCAGCTGGATGTGGCCCGATGTCGACCTGAGCATGATCTACTGCCTCGGCCTGCAAGCCCCGCACAGCCGACCGCCCGACCGGTTCTACTCCGCCTACGCCGAGATCCGCCCGTTGGACCCCGGCTGGCGGGACCGCATGCCACTACTGCACCTGCGGGAGCTGCTCAGTCTCCTCGCGCACTTCGGCAACGCCCGATGGGACCTCACGGGCCGGATCCGGCAGGTGCTGCGAACGTTCTCCTGACCGTCCGATGTGTACTGTCAGTCGCCCAGTTTCCGCCACAGGAACTCGTACACCAGCGCCGAGTTGAACGCACGCTGCTGGTTGTCAGCGGCGGCCCCGTGTCCACCCTCGACGTTCTCGTAGTACTCGACGTGGTAACCGAACTCCCGCAGTCGCGCCACCATCTTGCGGGCGTGCCCGGGGTGCACCCGGTCGTCCCGCGTCGAGGTCACGAACAGCGTCGGCGGGTAGGGCTGGTCGGTGCGCACGTTGTGGTACGGCGAGTACTTCCGGATGAAGTCCCACTCGGCTTCCTCGCGCGGGTCGCCGTATTCGGCCATCCACGACGCGCCCGCGAGCAACTCGTGGTACCGGTACATGTCCAGCAGCGGCACCTCGCACACGATCGCGCCGAACAACGTCGGGTACCGCGTCAGCATGACGCCCATCAGCAGGCCGCCGTTGCTACCACCGCGGATGCCCAGCCGGTCCGGCGTCGTGATGCCGCGCGCGACCAGATCCCGTGCCACAGCGGCGAAATCCTCGTAGACGAGGTGCCGGTTCTCCTTCAGCGACTGGGTGTGCCACTCCGGCCCGTACTCGCCGCCACCGCGGATGTTCGCCTCGACGTACGTGCCGCCGCGCGCCAGCCAGCCCCGGCCGATACCGCCGTTGTACGCAGGCGTCATCGGGATCTCGAAGCCGCCGTAGCCGTGCAGCAGGGTCGGGCCGCCCTCCGCGTTCGGCGGTGTCACCACGAAGTACGGGATCGTGGTGCCGTCGTCGGACGTCGTGGTGAACTGCTGGACCGTCATGCCGTCCGCGTCGAAGAACGCCGGGGCCTGCTTGAGCACCTCGACCTCGTCGCTGCCGACCACGCCCCGCCGCAGCGTCGCCGGTTCGGTGAACCCGCTGGACATCAGCAGGTAGGCGTCGTCGGTGTCCGACTCGGTGTCGGCCAGGTCGGTGTAGCCGTCCTCGGGCACGCCCGACAGCGGTGTGCTCGTCCAGCCGTCGTCACCGGGCGTCAGCACCGTCAACCGACTGTGCACGTCGGACAGGGTGTGCAGGATCAGGTGGTGCTGCGTCCAGTCGTAGTAGGTCAGGTGGTTGTGGGCGTCCGGCTGGAACAGCACGGTGAGGTCGCGACTGCCCGCCAGGTAGTCGTCGAACTTGGCCGCCAGCAGCGCACCCGCCGGATACGTCGTGCCGTCGACCTGCCAGGCGGACCGGGTCCGGATCACCAGCCACTCGCGGTGCGCCTCGACCAGCGCGTCCTCGGGCACATCGATCCGGACCAGCTCGTCACCTCGGCGCAGGTACTCCTCGGTGCGCCAGAAGTCGACGTTGCGCGACACGAAGTCCCGCTCGAACCCGACCGTCGGGTCGTGGCCCGCGATGGCCGATACGTCCTCCGGCTTGCCCTCGTAGACCAGCTGGGCGTCGGTCAGCGGGGTGCCCCGCTCCCACTGCTTGACCAGCCGCGGGTACCCCGATGTCGTCAGCGAGTCCGGACCGAAGTCGGTGCCGACGTACACGTGGTCGTGGTCGATCCAGCCGACCCGGCTCTTGGCCTCGGGCAGCGAGTAACCGCCCTCGACGAACTGCCGCTCGACCAGGTCGAACTCGCGTACGACGGACGCGTCGGCACCACCGCGCGACAGCTCCACCAGCGCGAACCGCAGCTCCGGCCGCAGCACGGCCGCGCCCTGCCACACCCAGTTCTCACCTTCGGCCGTGGCCAGCGCGTCGATGTCCAGCAGGATCTCCCAGGCCGGCTGCGCCGTGCGGTACTCGGCGAGCGTGGTGCGCCGCCACAGGCCGCGAGGGTGCGCCGAGTCCTGCCAGAAGTTGTAGAGCAGTTCGCCGCGCCGGGACACCATGGGGATGCGGTCGTCGGAGTCCAGCACTTCACGGATCTCCGTGCGCAGCTGCTCGAATCGCTCACCGCCGGTGAGCTCGCCGACGGTCTCGGCGTTGCGCTCCTTCACCCAGTCCAGCGCGGTCGAGCCGGTCACGTCCTCCAGCCACCGGTGCGGGTCGTCGGCCGCCGGGATGTTCGCTTCGGTCATAGGTGACATTGTTGTTCACCAGCGCCAGAAGTGGTGAGGGCCATCCGGCCGCGTTCTGACTTGTTCCTCACTCGGCCACGAGTCCGGTGCGGTACGCGTAGGCGACGGCCTGTGCTCTGTCGCGCAGGTTGGCCTTGGCGAACACGTGGTTGACGTGTGTTTTGACGGTCGCCTCACTGACCACGAGCCGCCTCGCGATCTCGGTGTTGGACAGCCCCGCGGCGATCAGCCGGAGCACCTCGATCTCGCGGGTCGTCAGGCCTTCCACCAGCTCGGTGGTCGCTGCGACCTGCTGAGGCCTGCCCCTGGTGGCGGCCTCGATGAGCCGCCGCTGGACCTCGCCGTCCACGGTGGACAGGCCGGCGGCGGCGGCATGCAGGGCCCCGGCGATGGCCTCCGCGTCGGCATCCTTGGTCAGGAACCCCCGTGCACCGGCCTGCAGGGCCGCCAGTACCGACTCGTCGTCGGCGTAGGTGGTCAGCACGACGACCTCGGTTTCCGGATGCTCGGCGCGCACCCGGCGGGTGGCTGCCACGCCATCGCAACGCGGCATCCGCAGGTCCACCAGCAGCACGTCCGGCCGGTGCTCCTCGACCAGACGGACGGCTTCGATACCGTCCCCGGCCGCGCCCACCACCTCGACGCCCGGCAGCAGCCCCAGGAGCGTCACCAGGCCTTCCCGGACGACCGTCTGGTCGTCGGCCAGCACCACCCGCAGCGAGCCGTGATCAGTCATGCCGACACCATGCCCTGACTGGTCAGGCCGGCACCACCAGGCGTACCTGCCAGCCGTCGTCCGTCGGTCCGGTCCGCAGCTCGCCGCCGATCAGCTCGGCCCGCTCCCGCATCCCGATCAGACCGTATCCGCCCGTCGTGGGCTCCGCCGGGCGGTGGCCCTGGTGGTCGGTGACGGTCAGTTCCGTCGTGCCGTCGAGGTAGGCGAGCACGACCTCCACGGGCGCGCCGGAGGCGTGCTTGCGGGCGTTGCTCAACGCCTCCTGGGCGGTCCGGTAGAGCGTGTCCTCGGCGGGTCCGGGCAGCTCACGCGGGGTGCCGTCGATCCTGAACTCGGCCGGCGTGCCAGTCTCCAGCCGGGCGCTGGTGACCAGGTCGGCGACGGCCCGCGCGGCGGGCACGGGGTCGTCGCGCAGCGCGGCGACGGCACGGCGGGCCTCGGTCAGGCCTTCGCCGGCCAGCCGCTGAGCCCGCCGGACCTGCTCCTGGGCCTGCTCGCTGGCACCCTCGTCGGCCAGCATCAGCCGGGCACCCTGCAGGTTCAGCGAGAGGGCGGACAGCGAGTGCGCCAGCACGTCGTGCACCTCGCGGGCGATTCTGGCCCGCTCGGCCAGCATCGCGGCGCGCTCGTGCTCCTCGCGCGCGGCCTGCTCCCTGGCCAGGGCGAGTTCGGCCTGGTCAAGCCGGTCGGCGCGGCTGCGGCGGGCGAGGGAGCCCATGCTCAGCGCGGCCAGGATGGCCAGCGCGGCGACGATGCTCAACGCGCTGCCGCCATGACCGGTCTGGTTGACGACGATCGCGGCGACTGCCGCTGCCACCACCCAGGCGGCGGCGCGTGGCCGGTAACCGCGAACGGCGGCAGTCGCGAGCACGTAGGGCAGCGCCACCGTCCAGCTCTGCGGCACCGCGACCGACAGCACACCGCCCGCGAGGCACATCACGACCAGGACGGCCAGACTCCGCCTGGTCTTGCGGTCTGCGGGCACCACCAACAGCACGCTCGTGACCAGGACGATGCCGCCCGCGACGTACGCGGTCACCGGGCCGCCGGGGACGTCGTAGGGGCCTCGGTAGATCAGGAGGGTGGCGGCCGTGAGCGGGAACGGCAGGAACCGCCACCAACTCCGATGCGCGAAGAACGTCTCCGCGGCGTGGGCGGCACGGTTCACCTCACTCATGGTGCCAGGATGCTGCATCGTGCCGGTCGTGTCATCGACCCGGGGATGGGCCGGGTCTCCACCTCCAGGTGTAGCGGGCCGTAGCAGAGACCCCCGACAGAACCGCTCCCGGACCGCCGAGTTGTCCACAAGGGATCAATCTGTCCACAGGCGACGAATTCGTTGCGGCGCGATGTGGCGAATCGGTCGATCGTGGACTCATGACGACAACCGAACGACCGCACATCACCCTGGAGAACCCCAGCGACCTGCTTGCCTCGATCCCGCCACTACTGGGTTTCCACCCGGCCGACTCGCTGATCGTGTTCGGCCTGCGCGGCCCGAGAGCCACGGAACTGGCTCTGGTGCTGCGATCCGACCTGCCACCGCCGTCCAGGGCGGAGGAACTGGCGCGGTGCTTGCTGCTGCCACTCGTGCAGCAGGGCGCGGTCGGGATAGCGCTGGTCGTCGTCGGCGGCCCGTCGCCGGATGAGAACCCACCGCACCGGGAAGTCGTGGCGCGCTGCGAGGCGACGTTCGTGGACAACGGTATTCCGGTCGTCCACCAGCTGTGGACGGCGTCCACGGAGACCGGGTGCCGGTGGCGCTGCTACGACGAGTCCGACTGCACGGGCGTGCTGCCCGACCCCGGCGGCACCCGCCTGGCGTCGGCGGCGTCCGACGCCGGCCTGACCGTCTACAGCAGGCGGGAGGACATCGTCGAAACCCTCACGCCCGACCCGCCGGACGTGCTCGCACGCAGATCGGCATCCCTGGACAAGTCCAGCGAAGCCGAGCCGGCACCGGACTCGCCCCCAGCTCGGCTGGCCTTCGTCGAAGCGGCCATCCGAGCCGCGGCCACGACATCGCCCGACCTGTCCGACGAGACCGTCGTCGCGCTCGCCACCGCACTGGCCGACCACCGGATCAGGGACGTGTGCCTGGACTTCGACGCGCTACCCGACATCGGCGCGGCAGAGCGCCTGTGGACGGCGCTCGCGAAGGCGACCCCGCCGCCGGAACGAGCCGAACCGGCATGCCTACTGGCGTTCTCGGCGTACGCGAGGGGTGACGGAGTACTGGCGGGCATAGCCCTGGACCAGGCTGAAGAAGCCGACCCGGGCCACCGCCTCTCGGGCCTGCTCAGAGGGGCCCTGTCGATCGGCCTACCCCCGGACAAACTGCGCATGGCAGGCATCAGAGCAGCGATCTGCGCCCGTCAAGCCCTGACAGAGCAGCCGCAGTGACGGCCCGACCCGACCGCCAGGACGCTCGTCCGACAACCGGTGCGAGTACGGGTGCCGGCTCAGCCGAGCCGCGCGGTTCGCCTCCGGCCCTCGCCGTGCATGTCACCGGCGCGCCACCGGCCCGGTCGTGCTCGTATCGGTGAACTGGTCCGAGTCATCGCTTGGTCAGACTTGCCGGCGCGATCCGCCGTGTCGGCTGGCGGGTCGACCGTGTGCGGGCGTGGCAGACCCGTCGGTGCTGTGCTGATCGGCCGCGCTGATCGGCCGCGCGGTCGACCGGTCGGGGCACGACCATGCGCGGCCGAACCGCCCGGTCACGCCGGCGAGTGTCGATGTGACCGGGCGGCCGGTGGTCAGGCGTGCTGGGCTCGGGCGGTGGTGAAGGTCCACGCGTCGTCGACGATGGTGGCCAGGTCGGTGCGGCTCGGCTGCCAGCCGAGTTCGTCGCGGGCCAGCTCGCTGGACGCCACCAGCACCGCGGGGTCGCCGGGGCGGCGTTCGGCGACGATCGCCGGGATCGCGTGGCCGGTGGCGGTGCGGCACGCGTCGATCACCTGCTTGACCGAGAAGCCGGTGCCGCTGCCCAGGTTGTAGATCCGGTGCGATCCGGGCACGGCCTGCTCCACCGCGAGCAGGTGGGCGTCGGCCAGGTCGGTGACGTGGATGTAGTCGCGGACGCAGCTGCCGTCCGGGGTGGGGTAGTCCTCGCCGTAGACCTGCACCGCGTCCCGCTGGCCGAGGGCGACCTGCAACACGATGGGGATGAGGTGCGTCTCGGTGGCGTGGCGCTCGCCGAACCTGCCATGTGCGCCTGCCACGTTGAAATAGCGCAGGCTCACCGCGGCGATCCCGTGAGCGGCCGCGTAGGACGTGATGGCGTGGTCGATGGCCAGCTTGGTCGCGCCGTACGTGTTGGTCGGGCGGGTCTCGGCGGTCTCTTCGATGGGGACCTCCGTCGGCTCGCCGTAGGTGGCGGCGGTCGAGGAGAACACCAGCCTCGGCGTGCCGTGCTTGCGGATCGCCTCCAGCAGCCGGATCGACGTCACGACGTTGCCCTGCCAGTACTTGCCCGGCTCCCGCATGGACTCGGCCACCAGCGACTTGGCCGCGTAGTGCAGGACGCCGTCGAAGTGCTCGGCGAGCAGCGTGTCGGCCACCTCGGCGATGTCGCCCTCGACGAAGCGGGCGCCCTCGGGCACCGCGTCGGCGTGTCCGGTGGACAGGTCGTCCACCACGACCACCTCGTGACCGGCCTCGATCAACCGCGCCGCGCACACGCTCCCGACGTACCCGGCACCGCCGGTCACCAGCAACCTCACCGCGTTCAACACCTTCCCGGAGGCACCTACGACATCAAACGGACAGCCCAGTGTGCCGTGGCCGCCCCGCCGCACCCCGCCGGGGCACCCGAGCCGGACCGAGCTGCCCGAACCAGGCAACGACGGACGGTCGCCGCGCCGACGTTCCCGACCGAACGAGAGCTGGAACCCGGCTGGATCGCGAGCCGAAGCCGGCCGGGTTGGGCGGCGCCTGCCGGGATCGGCTGCTCCGGCGGCCGCCCGCAGTCCACGTTCGTCGGCGGCGCTCTGCTCAGCGTCGGCCACCCGTGTCGCGGCCGCGAGCATCTCGACCTCAGCAGCGGTCCGCACGCCGGTCAACGCTGGTCAACGCTGGGCTCGCTGGTCAACGCTGGGCTCGCTGGGCTCGCTGGGACTCAGCGGCTCACTGGCTCGCAGGATCGGCTGGCGCAACTCGGGATCGGGCGAGTTGGTCGGGTTCGGCGGCGTTGGCTGGTTGGGCGGTGCTGAGCGAGGTCGGCTGGTGTTGGTCGGGTTCCGGCTTGGCCGGCGGGTCGGGATCGGGCGAGTTGGTCGGGTTCGGCGGCGTTGGCTGGTTGGGCGGTGCTGAGCGAGGTCGGCTGGTGTTGGTCGGGTTCCGGCTTGGCCCGTGGGTTGGGAGTTGGCCGGGTTCGGCGGCGTTGGCCGGGACCGGCGGGTCGCCGACCGGCTAGGTCCCGGCTTCCTGGCTGTGGCGCTCATGGGCGGGAAGGGGCACGAGCTGAGCTGAACCTCGGCGAGAACCGGGGTCAGGCTTCTCGGGCCGCGCCTGCGGACGGGAGGGCGGTGAACAGGCGTGGGGTGGGCCAGGAGCGGTCGTCGAAAGCCGTCACCACCGCTTGGGCCACGTCCGGGCGGTCCTCGGCGGGGACCAGGGCGATGGCTGAGCCGCCGAAGCCCGCTCCGGTCATGCGCGCGCCCAGCGCACCGGCCGCCAGGGCGGCGTCGACGGCCACGTCCAGTTCGGCGCACGACACCTGGTAATCGTCGCGCAGGCTCTCGTGCGAGACCGTCAGGGCCGGGCCGATCTGGGGCAAACTGTTGTGGCGCAACAGGTGCACCACCTCGCGCACCCTGGCGTTCTCCGTCACCACGTGCCGGATCAACCGGAACAGCTCGGGTGGGAGGGTGCCTGCCGCCGTCGGTAGCTCGGCCAACCGCACATCACGCAGTGCGGGGACGCCGAGCAATTCCGCCGCGCGCTCGCAATCCCTGCGTCGGTTGCCGTAGCCCGCCGAGTCGCCCAGCTTGTGGCCGGCCCTGGTGTCGATCACCAGGACCTCCAGGTTCTCGGCCGCTGCGGGGAACGCGACCTGTTGCTGCCGGCCCGTCCGCACGTCCAGGTACAGCACGTGCTTGTCCTGGCAGCACAGCGACGCCATCTGGTCGAGTATGCCGCTCGGCACGCCTGCGAACTCGTTCTCGGCGCGCTGCGCCCAACTGGCCAGCCGGGGACGCTCGCCGGGCTCGGCCTCGTGGCCCGCGATGCCCAACAGGGCCAGCAGCACCGCGCACTCCAGCGCGGCCGACGAGGACAGGCCGGCACCGGCCGGGACGTTGCCCGCGATGACGAGATCGGCACCGCTGTCGTAGCCCTCATCGCGCAGCACCCACGCGACCCCGGCCGGGTAGGCAGCCCAACCGGTGACGGCGCCGGGTGCCAGCTCGGCTACGGCCAGCGGACCGGCGTGCTGGGGGCGGCCGTCGTCGCCGACGGTGGTCAGCGTCAGTTGGCCGTCCGGTCTCGCCGCCGCCGCCACAGCTGTGCGGTGGGGGAGTGCGAAAGGCAGCACCAGGCCGTCGTTGTAGTCGGTGTGCTCACCGATCAGGTTCACCCGGCCCGGTGCGGACCAGACGCCGGTCGGTGCCTTGCCGTGCAGATCCCGGAATGCCGCCGCCGCGCGCTCGGCCGGCGCCTCCACTGTGGCCGCTCCTTCGGTGGGCGTCACTGGTCCGGCCGCTCGTTCGGCGGCATCACTGTCGCCGCCGCTCGTTCGGCGGCCGCCGTTGGCTTCGCCGCTCGTTCGGGCGAGGTCACCGCGCGTGGACCAGCACCGCGTGCGCTATGGCCTGGCCGATCTTGGCCGCGTTGCCGGCGCCCTTCACTTCGACGCCGCCGCCGCGCTCGCCCATCGGGCACACCTCGACCGTGCCACCCGGGACGATGCCGACGGCCTTCAGCTCGCCCAGTACCACGGTGTCCAGCTGTACGTGCTCGGCGATCCGGCGGACCTCGACCATGCCGCCGCCGCGGCGGGCCACCTCGTCCACTCGCATCAGGTCCGGGTCGACCGGCGGCGCCGGGTCACCGTCGCCCAGCTGGTCAAGGCCCGGGATCGGGTTGCCGTAGGGCGACGTGGTGGGGTGGTCCAGCAACCGGACCAGCTTGCGCTCCACGGCCTCGCTCATCACGTGCTCCCACCGGCACGCCTCGCTGTGCACCTGCTCCCACTCCAGGCCGATGATGTCGACCAGCAGCCGCTCGGCCAGCCGGTGCTTGCGCATCACGGCGATCGCCAGTGACCGACCGTGATCGGTGAGCTGCAGGTGCCGATCGTCGGCGACGACCACCAGGCCGTCCCGCTCCATCCGGCCCACGGTCTGGCTGACGGTCGGCCCGCTCTGCTCCAGGCGCTCGGCGATCCTCGCGCGCAGCGGCACCACGCCCTCCTCCTCCAGCTCATAAATCGTCCGGAGGTACATCTCGGTGGTGTCGATGAGGTCGTTCACACCATTCCCCTTCGTCGTTTGACAATGGTAGTCGCTGTCACGGACACAGCGGCGCCTCGCGGGCGAATCGCCCACCGGGCAAAATGACCCCGTGCCGCGACTTGCCCGACCACTCGTGTCCACCGAGGAACTGGCCGCATCCCTGGGCCTGCCCACCCCACCCGTCGTGCTGGACGTCCGATGGCGCCTTGCCGGCCCGCCCGGCCGCGACGATTACGCGCTCGGGCACGTGCCCGGGGCCGTCTTCGTGGACCTGGACACCGAACTCGCCGCCCCTCCCGGCCCTGCCGGGCGGCACCCGCTGCCGGAGCCGGCCGCGCTGCGGGCGACCCTGCGCGCGGCGGGCATCAACGCGGGCGACACCGTCGTCGTCTACGACGACCGGGACGGCTCCGTCGCAGCCCGCGCCTGGTGGCTGCTGCGCTGGGCAGGCCACGCCGACGTCGCCGTGCTCGACGGTGGCTACGCCGCGTGGACCGAGGAAGGCAGGCCGACGACCGCCGCTGTCCCGGCCCCCGAGCCCGGCGACATCACCGTGACCCCCGGTCACCTCCCGGTGCTCGACGCCGACCAGGCCGCCGCCCTGGCCACCGACGGCGTACTGCTGGACGCACGGGCACCCGAGCGCTACCGGGGCGACGTCGAACCGGTCGACCCGCGCGCCGGCCACGTGCCCGGCGCTCGTAACGCGCCCTTCGCCGGGCACATCGGTCCGGACGGCCGCTGGCGCTCACCGGCCGAACTGGCCGCCCGGTTCGCCGAACTCGGCGTCGCCGACGGCACCCCGGTCGGGGCCTACTGCGGTTCGGGCGTCACCGCGTCCTCGGTCGTCCTCGCCCTCGAACTGGCCGGCACGCCTGCCGCCGCGCTGTACGCCGGATCGTGGTCGAACTGGTCGGCCGATCCGGCGCGCCCCGCGGCCACCGGCGACGAGCCGGTGAGCGGCTAGGGTCGGGCCATGACCGTTCCGGCAGAGGTCGTGTGGGACGAGGCGCTGCTCGGCTACGACATGGGCGCCGACCATCCGCTCAATCCGGTCCGCCTCCAGCTCACCATGCGCCTGGCCACCGCCCTCGGCGTCCTGGACGACGTGCCGATCCGCAAACCCGAACAGGCCGGCGACGAGCTGATCGAGCGCGTGCACGACGCCGGCTATCTGGCCGCGGTGCGGGCCGCGCCGGACAGCCCGTGGGACGTCGACCACGGCCTCGGTACCGCGGACAACCCGGTCTTCCCGCACATGCACGAGGCATCCGCCCTGGTCGTGGGTGGTTCCGTGCTGGCCGCCGAGCTGATCGCGGGCGGCACCGTGGACCGGGCCGTCAGCATCGCCGGCGGGCTGCACCACGCGATGCCCAGCCACGCGGCCGGTTTCTGCGTCTACAACGACTGCGCCGTCGCCATCTCCTGGCTGCTGGACCACGGCTTCGACCGGATCGCCTACCTCGACACCGACGTGCACCACGGCGACGGCGTGCAGGCGGCTTTCTACGACGACCCGCGCGTCCTCACGATCTCGCTGCACCAGCACCCGCGCACCCTCTGGCCGGGCACCGGCTACCCGCACGAACTCGGCGTGGGCGCGGCCGAGGGCATGTCGGTCAACGTGCCGCTGCCGCCCGGCACCACGGACGGCCCCTGGCTGCGCGCCTTCAACGCCGTCGTGCCCAGCCTGCTCGCCCGGTTCCGGCCACAATTGCTGGTCAGTCAGTGCGGAGTGGACAGCCACCGCAACGACCCGCTGGCCGACCTCTCGCTCACCGTCGACGGCCACCGCGCCATCTACCGGCAGGTGCGCGACCTCGCCCGGCGCTACGCGGGCGGCAAGTGGCTCGCCCTGGGCGGCGGGGGATACGACCTGGTCAGGGTCGTGCCGCGATCGTGGACGCACCTGCTGGCCACAGCGCTGGACCGCGACGTCGACCCGGACACCCCGCTGCCCGCCGAGTGGATGGACTCCATCGTGAGTCTGGTGCCCCGGCGCATCATGCTGCCCGCGTCGATGAGCGACGGTGCGGACACCGACTTCGAACCGTGGGGTGGCGGCGTGGACGACCAGGTCGACCAGGCCATCCAGGACGTCCGCCGGGCCGTGTTCCCGCTGCACGGGCTCGACCCGGACGATCCCAGGGACTGACGGTGACCACGGCAGCGCAGCCGGACCCGTTCGACTACCCCAAGCACTGGGAAGCCGACCTCGTCCTCACCGATGGCGGCACAGTCCACTTGCGACCGATCATCCCCACTGATGCCGACCGGATCCTCGCGCTGCACGGCAGGCTGTCCGAGCGGACCCGCTACTTCCGCTACTTCTCACCGTATCCGCACATGTCCGAACGGGACCTCAAGCGGTTCAGCGTCGTCGACCACCACGGCAGGGTCGCGTTCGGCGCGTTCCTCGGTCACCAGTTGATCGCCGTGGGCCGCTACGAGCGGCTCGGCGACACCGGCTCCGCCGAGGTCGCCTTCGTGGTGGAGGACGCCCATCAGGGCAGGGGACTGGGCTCGATCCTGCTGGAACACCTGGCCGCCGCCGCCCGCGAACGCGGCCTGACCCGGTTCGTCGCCGAAGTTCTCGGCGAGAACGGCCAGATGGTGCGGGTGTTCCGGGATGCCGGCTACCGGGTCAGCAGGGCCATCGAGGAGGGCGTGCTGCACCTGGAGTTCGACATCGACCCGACCGAGGCATCCGTGGAGGTGGCCAGGGCGCGCGAGCAGGCCGCCGAGGCGCGCAGCGTGCACAACCTGCTGCACCCGCGCTCGGTCGCGGTGATCGGTGCCTCCAGCGACAGCGGCAAGGTCGGCCACGTCGTGCTCGCCAACCTGCTGTCCGCCGGTTTCGCGGGCACCGTGTACCCGGTCAACTCCGAGCGCCACTCGGTGCGCGGTGTGCGCGCCTACCCGTCGGTGCTGGACATCCCGGATGCGGTGGACCTGGCCGTGGTCGCCGTCCCGGCCGCCGGCATGGACGACGTGCTGGACGGCTGCCTGGCGAAGGGCGTGCGGACGCTCGTGGTGCTGTCCTCCGGGTTCGCCGACGTCGGTGAGGACGGCCGGGGTGCCGAACGCAGGCTGGTGACCGAGGCCAGGGCGCACGGCATGCGAGTGGTCGGGCCGAACGCGCTGGGCGTGGTGAACACCGACCCGGCCGTGCGGCTGAACGCCACGCTGGCTCCCCGGCTGCCCGGGTCCGGCCAGGCCGGGTTCTTCTGCCAGTCGGGTGCGCTGGGCATCGGCATCCTCGCTGACGCTGCCACCCGCGGCCTTGGCCTGTCGACGTTCGTGTCCGCGGGCAATCGCGCCGACGTGTCCGGCAACGACCTGCTGCAGTACTGGGAGACCGACGCGGCCACCACGGTCGTGCTGCTCTACCTCGAGTCGTTCGGCAACCCCCGCAAGTTCGCCCGGCTGGCTCGCCGACTCGCCCGGCACAAGCCGATCGTCGTGGTGAAGTCCGGCCGCAACGCCGTACGGCCCGGCCTTGCCGCCACATCGGTGCCGGTCGACGACGAGAGCGTGCGTGCGCTGTTCGAGCAGTCCGGCGTGATCCGGGTGGACACCCTGGCCGACCTGTTCGACACCGCGCTGCTGCTGGCCAACCAGCCGCTGCCCAAGGGCGAGCGGGTCGCCGTCGTCGGCAACTCGACCGCCATCGGGCTGCTGGCCGCGGACACCGTGCTGGCGCAGCATCTGCGGCTGGTCGCCGAGCCCGTGGACACCGGCTCCGAGGCCTCGCCGGACGAGTTCGCCGCCGCCGTGCGGGACGTACTGCGGCGCGACGACGTGGACGCCGTGGTGATCGTGTTCGTGCCACCGCTGGCCGTCCCCGAAGCCGCCTACGCGAGCGCTCTGCGGGCTGTGGTCGACTCCGACGGCGCCCGCAAACCGGTCGTGTCGACGTTCCTGGCCGTCGAGGGTGTGCCGGCCGAACTGGCCGTGCCGGGTCCGGACGGCACGCCCGGCTACGGCTCGGTGCCCTCCTACGCGAGCCCGGAACGGGCCGTGCAGGCGCTGGCCAGGGCCGTGCGCTACGCCCGCTGGCGGTCCGCACCGCAGGGCAGGTTCGGCCGGCCCGATGACATCGACACCGACCGCGCCAGGGCTTTCGTCGCGGCCGCGCTGGCCACCCAGGACGGATCGGAGCGGGTGCTGTCGGACGCGGAGTCGCTGCGGCTGCTGGAGTGCTACGGCATCCAGGTCGTCCCGTCCCGCCACGCCGCCACCGAGGACGAGGCGGTGGCCGCCGCGAACGCGCTGGGCTACCCGGTGGCCGTCAAGTCGACCAGCGAGAAACTGCGGCACCGCAACGATCTCGTCGGCGTGCGGCTGGACGTGGTCGCCGATGACGCCGCCCGGGCCGCCTATCGCGACGTGCGCACGGTGTCCGGAGTGGACGAGGTCATCGTCCAGCGGATGGCCGAGCGTGGCATGTCGTGCGTGATCGGGCTGCAGGACGACCCCTCGTTCGGCTCGCTCGTGTACTTCGGGCTGTCCGGCGTGGTCAGCGATCTGCTCGGCGACCGTGCCTACAGTGCGGTGCCGCTGACCGACTCCGACGCCGCCCGGCTGGTCCGCGCCCCCCGGTCGGCCCCGCTGCTGGCCGGCTACCAGGGCGCCGAGCCGGTGGACCTGGCCGCGCTGGCCGACCTCGTGCTGCGCGTGGCCGCGATGTCCGAGGACCTGCCGCCGCTGCGCTGGCTGGCCCTGGACCCGGTGCTCGCCCTGACCGCCGGGACGGCCGTGGCCAGCGCCCGGATCGTGCTCGGCCCGCCCCCGGCGCGCCCGGACTCGGTGCCCCGTCAACTGCGCTCGCTCGCCGGCAGCACCTGATCGGCGCCTGTAGGTACGGTGTACGCGTGCCGCAACCGCGTGACAACACGCCCATCTGGGCGCGACCCGAACCGGGCTCCCGGCGGCCACGCTTCAGCCGGGAGCGGATCGCGGCGGCCGCGCTGGCCATCGCGGACGCCGAGGGGTTCGACGCGGTCTCGATGCGCCGGCTGGCCACCGAACTCGGCGCGGGCACGATGACGCTGTACCACTACGTGCGCACGAAGGACGAACTCGTCGCGCTGATGGACGACGTGCTGATGGCCGACGCCCTGGTGCCCGACGGCCAACTGCCCACTGGCTGGCGGGCCGCGCTGACCCTGATCGCGCACCGCACGCGGGAGGCGATCGGCAGGCACCCGTGGGCCCTGGTGTCGCTGCGGGACGCCCGGCTGGGGCCGAACGCGATGCGGCACTTCGAGCAGTCGCTGCAGGCGCTGCGCTCGGTGGACCTGGGCTTCGCGCCCAAGATCGAGATCCTGGCGATCATGGACGACTACGTGCACGGCTTCCTGCTGCGCTCCCAGGAGGTGCACACACGCAGCGCGGCGGCCACCACCGATGAGGCCGAGGCCGCGCTGGAGTTCGGCAAGGCGCAACTGGCCACCGGTGACTTCCCGATCACCACCGAGCTGTTCGAACTGACCGAACAGGGTGGCGGCTGGCTGGAGGTCTTCGGCGACGAGAGCATGAACCGCCGCTTCGACGTCGGCCTGCAGGCCCTGTTCGACGGCCTGGCGGGCGTCTACGGCCTACCGGCAACCTGACCGCTGTACCGGCCTGCTACCGGCGAGTAGTCCTACAGTGACCGGTGTGACTGACAAGAGGATCACCAGGACCGTCGTGGTGCACGCGCCCGCCGCGCAGGTCTTCGACCTGCTGACCGACCCCACCAAGCACCCGTTGATCGACGGTTCGGGCACTGTGCGGGCCACCAAGGGCGGCTGCCCCGAGCGGCTGGAGCTGGGCTCCAGGTTCGGCATGAACATGAAGATGGGTGTGCCCTACGCCGTCACGAACAGGGTCGTCGAGTACGAGCGGAACCGGCTGATCACCTGGCGGCACTTCGGCGGCCACCGCTGGCGCTGGGAGCTCAAGCCGATCGACGAGCAGACCACCGAGGTCTCCGAGACCTTCGACTGGTCCACCGCGCCCGGTGGCGTCGCCTACGGGGCGTTGGGCTTCCTCGATCGCAACACCAAGGGCATCGAGGCCACCCTCGCCAAACTGGACACCGTGCTCGCCGGTCAACTCTGAGCCGTGCAACCAGGAGGGCACCGGGTTCCGTCCTCCACTTATGAGACACCTGGGAACCGCGATCGGAACGGGAATCCTGTTGGTCCTCGTGGCCGGCTGCGCCCAGCAGACCGGCTCGGCGGCCGGCGGCGGCTCACTGCACACCTCGACAGCCGGCTCGCCGACCCTGGTCAGCCCGCCCCCGATCCCCGCGACGACGCCGGCGACCGTCACGAAGGTCCCCGGGCCGCCCGTCGGCGCACCCGCGCTGCCGCCGGGTGCCGTGCCGGTGGCAGGTGGCAAGGTGGATGCCCGTTCGTTGCCCGGTGGCTTCCCGCACACGGTGTGGACCGAGCAGGGCGGCACCGTGCTGGGCGTCATCGGCGAGGTGGGCGGCTGCTTCACGTCCCGCGTGGTCGTGGACAAGCAGACCGCCACCCAGGTGACCGTGCGGCTCATCCAGCAGGCACCGGGCACCGGCGAGCGCGCCTGCCCCATGTTCGTCCGCTACAAGCCGATGACCGTCACACTCGCCAAGCCACTGGGTGACCGCGAGGTCCAACTGCTGATGTCGACCATCCGAGGGTGACCATGACCAGGACCGGAAAGCTGCTCGCCGCAGGCTGTTTCGTACTCGCGACCGTGGCGGCCTGCGGGTCGCAGGCCGTCTCCACCGGCAGCGGCGGCACGGGAGGCGCTAGCCTGACCGTCGCCCCGCCCGCTACGACACCAGTGCCCATCACCACGCCGCCGCCGGTCAACACCACCACGCAGCCGGTGCCGTCGCAGCCGCGCTCACCGGTGCCCGCCGGCCAGATCCAGACCGCGAATGTGCAGCCACCGCCGAATGCCGTTTCCGTCACCAAGGACGGCAGGTTCGTGGTGTTCAACGCCGCCCAGTCCGGTTGCGAGCACGTGACGGCCGCGCTGAGCGGCCAGACGACGGCGGCCGTGACCATCCAGGTGCGGACGACGATCGTGAACCATGGCGGCCAGGTGTGCCCGATGATCGTCCGCCTGGTGCCGCTCACGGTGCCGCTGAGCTCGCCCCTGGGCAGCAGGCACGTCGTGTTCGAGCACGTGCAGGCGATCAGCTCCGGGAACTGAGCCCCGTCAGCAGCGCGGCGACCATGTCCGAATACGCCACGTGCGGGCAATGGTCGCCCGCCACCTCCACGGCATCGACGCTCAGCCGGTCCCGGGACGCGGCCCGCATCCAGGTCGGCGTGAGCGTGCGGTCCTCGCGGGGCAGCACGTACGTCGAGGGCACGTCCGGTGCCGGGCCCGGGGTCTCGTCGTAGGCGGCGGCCGGGCGCCACGTCCGCAGTGTGCCCAGCGCCCAGCGCAGGGTGGCCAGATCGCAGCTGTGGAACAGGAAGTACGCGGCCTCGGCCGGGTCGTCGCCGTCCCACTGCGGCCACTCCGTGCCGAACATCCCGGTCTGGTCGGCTTTGATCTGGTCGAGCAGGCTGCGCCCGCCGGCGAAGTCCGGGATCACGGCCGCCAGCCACACCAGGTGCCGGGCGCGCAGCCGCCTGCCCAGTGCCGTGGCCACCAGCCCGCCGCCCGAGTGCGCGACCACGACCGGTTCGCGCACGTCGTCGGCGACCTGGCCGGCGGCGATGCGGGCGTAGTCGTCGGCGAGCAGGTCCGGCTGGTCGACGGGCAGGTCGACCGCGAACGCCCGGTGGCCGCGCGCGGCCAGCGAGGCGCTGACGCGCTCCCAGGCGGCGGGGGACTGCGTGGTGCCGTGCACGAGGACGAAATCCATGCGGGCAGTTCTATGGCAACTCGGCCCCGCCGTGGGCCGCTGTTCGCTACCGGTGGAACGAGATCTGCAGGGTCGGCTGGGACGTGCCCGCGAAGAAGTCGTTGCCCTTGTCGTCGACCACGACGAACGCCGGGAAGTCCTCGACCTCGATCTTCCAGACCGCTTCCATGCCCAGCTCCGCGTACTCCAGTACGTCGACCTTGCGGATGCAGTCCTGCGCCAGCCGGGCCGCCGGGCCGCCGATCGAGCCGAGGTAGAAGCCGCCGTTGGCCTGGCACGCGTCGGTGACCTGCTGGGACCGGTTGCCCTTGGCCAGCATCACCAGCGACCCACCGGCCTGCTGGAACTGGGCGACATAGGAGTCCATCCGGCCTGCCGTGGTCGGCCCGAACGAGCCGGACGCGTAACCGTCCGGGGTCTTGGCCGGGCCCGCGTAGTAGACCGGGTGGTCGCGCAGGTACTGCGGCATCGGCTCGCCCGCGTCCAGCCGCTCCTTGATCTTGGCGTGCGCGATGTCCCTGGCCACCACGAGCGGCCCGGACAGCGACAGCCGGGTCTTCACCGGCAGCGCGGCCAGCGTCGCGCGGATCTCGGCCATCGGCCGGTTCAGGTCGACGTGCACGACCTGCTCGGACAGGGCCTCGTCGGTCACGTCCGGCAGGTAGCGCGCCGGATCGCGCCTCCAACTGTTCCAGGAACACGCCGTCCGGGGTGATCTTCGCCTTGGCCTGGCGGTCGGCCGAGCACGACACCGCGATCCCGACCGGGCAGGACGCGCCGTGCCGGGGCAGCCGGATCACCCGGACGTCGTGGCAGAAGTACTTGCCGCCGAACTGCGCGCCGATGCCGAACTGCCGGGTCATCTCCAGCACCTGCTGCTCCAGGTCCACGTCCCGGATGGCGTGGCCGAGCGCCGAGCCCTCGACGGGCAGCGTGTCCAGGTAGCGGGCCGAGGCCAGCTTGGCGACCTTGAGGTTGAACTCCGCCGACGTGCCACCGACCACGATCGCCAGGTGGTACGGGGGACAGGCCGACGTGCCGAGGCTGCGCAGCTTCTCGTCCAGGAAGCGGGCCAGCCGCGTCGGGTTGAGCAGGGCCTTCGTCTCCTGGTACAGGAACGTCTTGTTGGCGCTGCCGCCGCCCTTGGCCATGAAGAGGAACTCGTAGCGCGGGTCGGTACCCGGCGCGTTGTACAGCTCGACCTGCGCCGGCAGGTTCGTGCCGGTGTTGCGCTCCTCCCAGAAGTTCAACGGCGCCATCTGCGAGTACCGCAGGTTGAGCTGCTGGTAGGCGTCGAAGATGCCCTGGGAGAGCGCGGCCTCGTCGGTGCCGCCGGTGAGCACGTTCTCGGTGCGCTTGCCGATCACGATCGCGGTGCCGGTGTCCTGGCACATCGGCAGCACGCCACCGGCCGACACGCACGCGTTGCGCAGCAGGTCCGTCGCGACGAACCGGTCGTTCGCACTGGCCTCGGGGTCATCGATGATCGCCCGCAGCTGCGCCAGGTGACCGGGCCGCAGCAGGTGCTGGATGTCCCGGATCGCCTCGTGCGCCAGCCGGGTGAGCGTGGCGGGCTCGACCGTGAGGAACTCGCGACCCGCGGCGTGCGCCACGCCGACGCCGTCCGTGGTCACCAACCGGTACTCGGTGTGGTTGTCCGGGCCGAGCGGGAGCACATCCGTGTGCTGGAACGCGGGGATCATTTTGGCGGCGGTCACGGGGGATGACGTTACCTGGGCCGTTCTCGCACCCCCGCGGGACCGCTGCGCACCCCGAAGGCCCGCCACTGACCGGCAACCGCGGGAGCGGCGCGGGACCGCCGGCGCGCCGCAGGCCCCGGCACGGGGCCAGGCCGGTTCAGATGCAGGCACGCCGGGATCGGCGGGTTCGGACGTAGGAAGGCCGGGGTGGCCGTCCGCCGCCCCGACCTTCCTTGGTAACGGCGAGTTCGTACTCGCCGCGAAGTCATGTGGTCTGCTAACAGATTGTCGTGACTCAAATCACAAGTCAACGGCGCGATCGGGTGCTTTCTCGGTTCCGATTCGACGTCCTCCGCCGTTGTGCCCTGAATGCCGCCTAATGCGGGGCACGAGCAGCCGGATCGGGTGACGGTCGTACGTATCCGATCCGGCTCCGGTGTGCCGGTGGGCGGGCCCTGTTCCCCAACCTGGCCCGCCGCGGTTCAGCTGGCGTAGGCCCGCAGACGCTCCGCCCGATCGCCCTGGCGCAGCTTCGACATGACCTCACGCTCGATCTGGCGGACCCGCTCGCGGGACAGCCCGAACTGGCGGCCGATCTGGTCCAGCGTGCGGGGCTGGCCGTCGTCGAGGCCGTAGCGCAGCCGGATCACCAACTGCTCGCGGTCGTCCAGGGTGGCCAGCACGCGGCGCAGGTCGTCCTGCAGCAGACCCGAGATCACGGCGCTCTCCGCGTCGGTGGCCTCGCCGTCCTCGATGAAGTCGCCCAGCGGGGCGTCCTCGTCGCTGCCGACCGGCATGTCCAGGCTCACCGGGTCGCGGGCGTGGTCGAGCAGGTCGGCGACCTTCTCCGGGGTCAGGCCGACCTCCTTGCCCAGCTCCTCGTTGGTGGCCTCGCGGCCGAGCTGCTGGTGCAGGTCGCGCTTGATCCTGGCCAGCTTGTTCACCTGTTCGACCAGGTGGACGGGCAGCCGGATGGTGCGACTCTGATCCGCCATGCCGCGGGTGATGGCCTGCCGGATCCACCAGGTGGCGTACGTGGAGAACTTGTAGCCCTTGGCGTAGTCGAACTTCTCGACCGCGCGGATCAGGCCCAGGTTCCCCTCCTGGATGAGGTCGAGCAGTGGCATACCCCTGCCCGTGTAGCGCTTGGCGAGCGACACCACGAGCCGGAGGTTGGCCTCCAGCAGATGGTTCTTGGCGACGCGACCGTCGCGCACCAGCGCCGAGAGCTCCTCGCGGCGCTTGGGCTGCAACCTCTTCGCGGTCTCCAGCATGTGTTGGGCGAACACGCCTGCCTCGATGCGCTTGGCGAGTTCGACTTCCTGAGCGGCGGTCAGCAAAGCGGTTTTGCCGATACCGTTGAGGTAGACCCGAACCAGATCGGCGGCCGGGCTCTGCGCGTCGAGGTCTGCCTCGGCGGCGAAGTCCGGAACTTCGCGTTCCATGGTCTGCGGGACGGTCATGGTGCTCCCTCCCCCTTGTCTTGCGGGCTGCGCGTCACGCCGAGCGACGATGCGCGGCGCGCCTGAAGCTCCGCGACCCCTGCTTTCGGTTCCGGGGTGCTTCGCTGTTCGGCCTGACACTCTTGGAAACGAGTACGATGGTGATTTCGTTCCCGGGCTTCTACAGGTGATGACGTCGCGGCTGTCACACCGGTTGCTCGATCAAACCTGAGCTTTCGCTGAGAGAGCTCCCGGTCGGGGGAGCGGGAGCCTGATCCGACGCCTCAGGTACCCGGCCACGGTTGTCACCAAACGCTGTTTCGAGCGGTGGGTCACACCTCTACGAGCACTGTGAACGGTCCGTCGTTCACGCTCTCCACCAACATCGTCGCGCCGAACCTGCCTGTCGTTACGACGGCACCGCGGCCCCGCAGCCGCGCCACGACCTCGTCCACCAACGGTTCCGCGATCTCCGGCCGGGCCGCTGCCGTCCACGATGGACGGCGCCCTTTCCTGGTGTCGCCGTACAAGGTGAACTGGCTGACCACCACAATGGGGGCTCCCGTGGTCGCGCTGGACTGCTCGTCGCGCAGGATGCGCAGTTCGTGCACCTTGCGCGCCATGGTCTCGGCGTGCTCGATGCGTGTCGTTCGTGTGCACACCCAGCAGCACCAGTAGCCCCGGTTCGTCGATCGCGCCGACGGATTCGCCGTCGACAGTGACAGTGGCTCGCAGAACCCGGGCGACGACGGCACGCATGGCGATCATGCTCGCACGCTTGCGCAGAGTTGACCGCCTGTTCCCGGTTGTCACTCGACGTGCCAGGCTGTCACCCGATCGTGTAATGCGGGAGGGACGCGATGGGGTTTTTCGACGACGTTCTGGTGACCGATGCCCGTCCGCTCACTCCGGAAGTGCAGACCATCCGGCCCGCGAAATTCGGCCCACCCGCCGGCTGGGTACTGCCCACCGTGCTGCCCTCGGTCCGCGAACTGGGCCGCTCGCCCAACGCCCGGATCGCGCTCGTCGGGCTGCGCTGCTGGCCGGACGGTGTCTCCCTGGACGTGCACCTGTTGTGCCGGACCCGGAAGTTCGGCCGGCCGCGCCGCGACGGGCAGCCCGACGCCGACTGGTCGTTCCGGTTCGGCGTGCAGTACGCGGACCGGCGGCGGGTCGCGGTCGGCGAGTTCCCGCCGGATCGGCGAACCCCCGCCCGCGGCACCGACGGCCTCGTGCTGCGCCCGACGATCGGCGGCGGTGGTCGCTTCCACCGGCACTGGGAGTTCTACCTGTGGCCGCTGCCGCCGAAGGGCCGGCTGACGCTGGTCGCGGACTGGCCCGCCGAGGCGATCCCGGAGACCTACACCGAGCTGGACGCGGGCGAGATCCGCTCGGCAGCGGCCAGGGCCGTCGTCGTGTGGCGGGACCTGCCGGCTGCCGAGACGGACGGGCGCGGTTAGGGCGTGAAGTTCCTGTCAATCCCCTGAGTACGGTGAGACGATGAGAGCGGAGGTGGTGTCGTGAAGGGTTCCGAGTGGGACAACACCCCGGTGTTGATCACCGAAGCCGCCCCCTCGAACGACGACCAGCAGGCCAGCCGCAAACGTCGCTACATCATCATGATGCTGTGCCGCATCCCGCTGCTGATCGTGGCCGGACTCTTCGTGCAGCACGTGTGGTGGATCTCGGTGATCCTCGTGGTCATCTCCATCCCACTGCCGTGGATCGCGGTGCTGATCGCGAACGACCGGCCGCCGCGCAAGTCGGAGCACCCGCACTGGTACCAGCGCCGGAGCACCGTGCCCGAACTGGAGCGCACCGAGCACACCGTCATCGACGGCTGACCCTGGGCTGCGCCCCGAACTCGCGCACCGCTCTGCTGCCTGCCCGCACGCCCGCGAGCACAGCGTCCGCCGGTGCGGCACCGGCCAGCCAGGCCGCCAGCGTGGCCGCGTTGAACGCATCGCCGGCACCCGTCGTGTCCACGGTGTCGACGCGCTCGGCCGGCACCACGACCATCCCGGCCCGATCCACCCACGACGCCCCGGCAGCGCCCCGGGTGACCGCGACGGCCCCGACGGTGTCCAGCAGCGCGACCGCCGACTCCGGTGCCCGCGAACCGGTCAGCGCGGCCAGTTCGTCGGTGTTGGGCAGCAACAGGTCGACACCGGCGACCAGCCCGAGGAACTCCGCCGGGTCCGTGACCGGCCCGACTGCCTGTGGGTCCACCGATGTCGTGAGACCGGCCGAGCGCGCGGCCGCCAGCATGGCCACCCCGGCCGGACGGGACCGCTCGTCCAGCAGCACGTAGCCGGACAGGTGCAGGTGCGCGGCCCCATGCAGGTGCTCGGGTGTGAGGTCGGTGGGCAGCAGTGCGCGGCCGGCTCCCCGGTCGGACAGCATGGTCCGCTGCCCGTGCCCGTCGACCAGCACGACCACACAGCACGTGCTCTCGACGGGTCGACGGTCAGCGCGCAGGTCACGCCCGCCGCGGTCAGCCCGGCCACCACCTCCCGGCCTGCTGGATCGTCACCGATCCGGCCGACCAGCACCGGCCGGGCGCCCGCGCCTGGCCAGCCACGCGGCCGGTTCGCGCCGGCACCGCCCAGCGTGGTCCGCACGTCGGCCTGGTGGTCCCCGCCGGACACGACCGGACCGTCGTAGCGGGCCAGCACGTCCAGCGCGGCGTCGCCGACCACGACAATCGACGGCGTCACGCCGCCGGGCCGCTCAGCGCGACCGCCACCTCCGCCGCCAGCGCCGCGTTGGACACGACCAGTTCCTCGTTCGCGGTCAGGCTCGCGCCCTCGCTCGCGGTGTGGAAGTGCTCCAGCAGCACGGGTGTCACGTCCTTGCCGCGTACGTCGTCCGCGGCCAGCTGCGCGAGTCCACCGGTCAGCAGCCGGTCGTGCAGGTCGTGGTCCAGCTCGTACTCGGCGGGCACCGGGTTGGCCAGCACCATGCCGCCGCCACCGGCGGGCAGCGCCCGGTGCGCCGCGAACACGCGGGCCGCGTCCGAGGGCCGGTCCACCCGCCACGGCACGTCGAAATCGGACTCCCGTAGGTAGAAGGCGGGGAACCGGTCGGTGCGGTAGCCCAGCACCGGCACCGAGCGGGTCTCCAGCAGCTCCAGCGTGGCGCCGATGTCCAGCACCGACTTGACACCCGAGCACACCACCAGCACCGGGGTACTCGCGAGCACGTCCAGGTCGGCCGACACGTCCCAGGTGTCCCGCGCCCCGCGGTGCACGCCGCCGAGCCCGCCCGTGGCGAACAGCCGGATGCCCACCGACGCGGCCAGCGCGGACGTCGCGGCGACGGTCGTGGCACCGCTGCCGCCCAGCGCGGCGGCCGGGCCCAGATCCCGGCGGGACAGCTTGACCAGCTCGGCGGCCGGGTCGCACACCCGGGCCAGCTCGTCGGCGGACAGTCCGATGATCGGCTTGCCGTCCAGCACGGCGATGGTCGCGGGCACCGCGCCGCCTGCCCGGATGGTGCGCTCCAGCCGCTCGCCCACCTGCTGGTTGCGGCCCGGCGGCAGCCCGTGGGCCAGCAGTGTGCTCTCCAGGGCCACCACGGCCCTGCCCTCGGCCAGTGCGTCGGCCACTTCCTCCGATACTCGTGTCGTCACGATGGCATCATGTACGGCGTGAGTACGCAGACGCTGCCCGAGGTGGACACCAAGCCGGAAGGCACCGAAACCACCGGCGACGACGCGCCGAAGATGTTCCACTACGTGCGCAAGAACAAGATCGCGGAAAGTGCCGTGATGGGCACGCACGTGGTGGCATTGTGTGGCGAGGTCTTCCCGGTCACCAAGTCGCCCAAGCCGGGTGCACCCGTGTGCCCGGACTGCAAGCGGATCTACGAGTCGATGCCGCCCGGCAAGGACTGACCTTTGTCGTTGCCGTCGTCACCGCCGTTGCCGGTGCCGTTCTGACCGTCCTTCGGTGACGACGGCTCGTCCTGCCCGGACTCACTGCGCTCAGGCTCGGGCTCGGCCGGCTTCTTGTCCTTCTTCTCCAGCCGGAACCAGCGGCGGCGGGGGCTGAGCCGGGCGGGCCACATCTCCTGGATCGCGCTGTTGAAGTGCGCGCCGATCACGATGGCCAGGCCGATGAAGAACGTGAACAGCAGGAACGCGATCGGTGCGGCGAGCGCGCCGTAGGTGTAGCCGGTGCGGCCGATCGCGATCAGGTAGACCCGGATGCCGACGCTGGCCAGCAGGAACACCACCATGGCCAGTGCGGCACCGGGCAGCCCTCGGTACCACGGGGGTTTGCGTGGCAGCGCGACTTTGTAGAGCGTGGCCAGCGCGACGACCAGCAGCACGACCGACCACCGGGTAGTAGAAGATCCCGATGAGGTCGGCGATGTTGTCCCGCCACGACGTCGGGAAGACCTTCGGCAGCAGGTTCGGGCCCCAGCGCGAGCACCGGCAGGCCGATCACCGCGAGCACCAGGCCCACGAGGTAGAGCACCAGGGCGAACAGCCGCTGCCAGCACGTCGTGGCGGACGCCGTACTGACCGTAGGCGACGGTGATCGCGTCCACGAACGACGCCATCGCCGACGAGCCGGCCCACAGCGAGATGATGAAGCCGACCGAGGCGACCTCGGCCTGGGCCTTGGTGAGGATGTCGGCCACGGTCGGCTGGATGATCGTGTCGACGACGTTCGTGCTGAACACGGTCCGGGTGAACGCGATGATCCGCTCCTGCACGGACACGACCAGGGAGTGCCCGAACCAGTCACCGAGAAAGCCCAGCAGCCGAGCAGGCCCAGCAGCAGCGGTGGTAGCGACAGCGTCTGCCAGTAGCGGCCTCGGCGGCCTCGGAGAAGATGTTGCCGTGCCACGCCTTGGCCAGGGTCCGCTTGACGAGGGGCCACGCGCCCTTGCGCTGCGGGGCCGGCTCCCTCGGCGGGCTGTCATCATGGCGGCTGTGCACTCATGATGCAGGTAAGCATGGTCCATGCCCCGGATGCTCGCGTCGCACGCGGGGCCCGCGTGCCGTCGACCGGTTAGAATTGGGGCTCGTTGATCGTCGCGCAGGAAGGGGAGTCCGTGGCACAGCCCGACTCCCTTGGCGTTCCCGAGCGGCCTCAGGCTCTGTCCCGGCCGCTGCGCGACTGGCAGCGCAGGGCGCTGACCCGTTATCTGGCCACCAGTCCCAAGGACTTCCTGGCCGTCGCGACGCCCGGCGCCGGGAAGACCACGTTCGGGCTGCGGGTGGCCGCCGAGCTGCTGGCCGACCGGATCGTCGAGACGATCACGATCGTGACCCCCACCGAGCACCTCAAGCACCAGTGGGCGGTCGCCGCGCGCGAGGTCGGCATCCCGCATCGACTCGAACTTCCGCAACGCCCCTGGCGCCGACCTCGCGCGACTACCTGGGTGTCGCGGTCGACCTATGCCCAGGTCGCGGCCCATCCCGCGCTGCACCGGGTGCGTACCGAGAACCGCAAGACGCTGGTCATCCTGGACGAGATCCACCACGGCGGCGACGCCAAGTCCTGGGGCGACGCGATCCGTGAGGCGTTCATGCCGGCGGCTCGCCGGCTGGCACTGACCGGCACCCCGTTCCGCAGCGACGACTCGCCGATCCCGTTCGTCACCTACGAGCCGGACCCGGCGGGCTTCCAGCGCAGCCGGGCGGACCACTCGTACGGCTACGCGCGAGGCCCTGGCCGACGGCGTGGTGCGGCCGGTGATCTTCCTGGCCTACTCGGGCGAGGCGAGCTGGCGGACCAGTGCGGGCGAGGAGTTCAGCGCCCGGCTGGGTGAGCCGTTGACCGCGGAGCAGACGGCCAGGGCGTGGCGCACCGCGCTGGACCCGGTGGGCGAGTGGATGCCCGCAGTGCTGCGGCGCCGCCGACACCCGGCTGACCCAGCTCCGCACCGCGGGCATCACGGACGCGGGCGGCCTGGTGATCGCGACCGACCACGAGACGGCCAGGGCGTACGCGAAACTGATCGCCGAGATCAGCGGCCAGCAGCCGACGGTCGTGCTCTCCGACGACCCGAAGGCATCCGGCCGGATCGCCGAGTTCGCGGCCACGACGGAGCGCTGGCTGGTCGCGGTCCGGATGGTCAGCGAGGGCGTCGACGTGCCACGGCTGGCGGTCGGGCGTGTACGCGACCAGCGCCGTCGACACCGCTGTTCTTCGCCCAGGCGGTCGGCCGGTTCGTCCGGGCAAGGCGGGCCGGCGAGACGGCCAGCGTGTTCCTGCCCAGCGTCCCGGTACTGCTCGAACTGGCCAGCCAGATGGAGGCCGAGCGCGACCACGTACTCGGCAAGCCGCATCGGGAGAAGGACGGCTGGGACGACGAGCTGCTCGCGGACGCCAACCGGACGAAGGACGAGCTGGGCGAAGAGGAGTCGGCCTTCACGTCGCTCGGCGCGTCGGCGGAGCTGGACCAGGTGATCTACGACGGTTCCTCGTTCGGCACCACGGCGCTCGCCGGCACGGCCGAGGAGCAGGAGTACCTCGGCCTACCCGGCCTGCTCGAACCGGACCAGGTCCGCGCCCTGCTTCGGCAACGTCAGGACAGGCAACTCACGGCAGCATCCGAACGCGCCGCCAAGGCGGAACCGGTCGAGCCACTGGTTCGGCGCTCGGTGTCGGTGGGGGAGCGGTTGACCGAGCTGCGCAAGGAGCTGAACACCCTCGTCTCGGTGTACCACCACCGCTCGGGCAAGACCCACGGCCAGATTCACGGGGAGCTGCGCCGCATGTGCGGCGGGCCGCCAACGGCCATGGCATCGGTGGAGCACCTGGAAGAACGGATCGCGACCCTCCGCTCCTGGTGACTGTCCATACCGGATGTTTCCCGCAACGCCCGGGGGAGCGTGCGACTCAAGCGCGGGATTTGCTTGTCCAGCAGCCACTTGCGCCAGCGATCGCCCAACACCGGCGGGCACCCGAGGATGCGGAGCGTCGATCGCGGCTCGGGGAGTTTGGTCGGGGTCTGGGTGCCGGGGGGCCTCGGCCGAGCGGACCGCCCGCTCCCTCGCCGTCGAGTGTTCGACGTCGCAGTACGGAGCGGCTTCGCCGTCGCCGCGCCGCGCGAGACTGCGCGAGAACCCGCTGGCACGGCTCCCTCTGGACACCGCCAACCTGGCGTCAAGAGCGGCTGTGGGCGAGCGAGCGGGTGCCCTGTGAACCGCTACGGGGCGGCAGGGTGGTCTTGGTCGGCCGGCGGTCGTCGGGTGGGTTGGTGCCGGGGGTCTCGCTCGCGGTGGTCGGGTGGGGTTGGTGCCGGGAGTCTCGCGGTGGTCGGCCTCGGCTCGGCGGGTGCCGGTCTCAAGGTGCTTGCTGGGCGGTCGCTGGTTGTCGGGTGGCTCGGCGGGCTCGGCGACCGGTCTCACTGTCCGTTTGAGATGACCTTGGCCAGGTTATCCGAACTATGCCATACGAGGCGATTTGTTCGGTTCTGCCTGCCTGCCGATGTCGCTCTCAGTTGACCGCTGCCGAGTGGGACCGGCTATCCGGACCGCCCTCCGGCTGTCACCGATCTTGAAGTGCCCAGAACCCGGGTGTTCCGGCGTGTCGTCGGTGTGTCGGGCGATCACTGGCGGCTCTGTCCCTTACCTGGTGGACCGCGCGTGAAGTCGGGATTCCTCTCAGGTTCTCTGACTCTGGGTAGTACCGGTAGTCACCAACGGTGTTGGGTGACACCGTAGTGACATCGCCGTTGCCGGATTGTGTCCACCCAGTCCGGTACTGAATCGATCGAGACTGCTTCAGTCGTGGGCGTCCGTGGCATATGTTGTCGGCCACAACATTCTTATGTTGTCGCCCACAACATTTTCGGTTCCGGTTTGGCCGGAACCACGCAGACAAGGATGAAGGGGACGCGGATGCGCAAGACCACCCTCGCCCTGATCGCCGTAAGTGGGACCCTTGCTTTGGGCCTTGCGGCGTGCGGGAACAACAGCTCCGGCGGAAGTACGGCCAGCAACCAGCCCGCCGCAGCGGGAGGGTCGTCGTGCCCTGCCATCGGGGCCGGACTCTCCACTGCCCCGGCTGCTGCGAGCAGCACTGTGACGCCGCAGAGCATCGTCAGTCAGCTCGGCAGTGCCAACGGCACGAAGGTCGGTGTCATCCTTCCGGAGACCGCGACCTCCGCACGGTGGGCCGACTTCGACCAGCCCTTCCTGACGGCGTCGCTCAAGGCCGAAGGCTTCGACGTCCTGATCCAGAACGCTCAGGGCGACGACCAGAAGTTCGCCCAGATCGCGGACGGCATGCTCAGCCAGCACGTCAAGGTGATCATCGCCGGTGCGCCGGACGGTGCCGCCGGTGCCACGATGGAGCAGAAGGCCAAGGCGCAGGGCGTTCCGGTCATCGACTACGACCGCCTGAACCTGGGTGGCAGCGCCGACTACTACGTCAGCTTCGACAACGTGCGCGTCGGGCAGCTGCAGGGCATCGCGATGGCCAACGCGCTGAAGGGCAAGAACGGCGCCCAGGTCATCTCGATCCAGGGCTCGCCGACCGACAACAACGCGACCCTGTTCCAGCAGGGCTCGACCCAGGTGCTCCAGCCGCTCTACAACTGCGGTCAGCTCAAGCTGGTCAAGGCCCAGCGGATCGACAACTGGGACAACCAGAAGGGTGGCCAGACCTTCGAGCAGTTCCTGACCGCCAACGGCGGCAAGGTGGACGGCGTCCTCTCCGCGAACGACGGCCTCGCCGGCGCGATCATCACGGTCCTGCAGAAGAACGGCCTGAACGGCAAGGTCCCGGTCACCGGCCAGGACGCCACGGCAGCCGGTCTGACCGCGGTGCTCGACGGCGACCAGTACTCGACCGTCTTCAAGCCGGAGAAGCAGGAGGCTGACTCCTCGGCCGAGTTGGCACTGGCCCTGGCCAAGGGCAACACCGCCGTGGCCAACCAGATCGCGGGCCAGACGTCGGTCGACCCGACCGGTCACCGCAACGTCAAGTCGGTGCTGCTCACGCCGGTGTCCATCACCAAGGACAACGTCAAGTCGGTCATCGACCTGGGCTACGTCAAGGCCAGCGATGTCTGCGTCGGCAAGGCAGCGGCGGTCTGCACCCAGCTCGGCATCAAGTAGCACGCCACCGGCTCCCCTGATGCTGTCCGGGGAGCCGGTCTATCGCCCGCCGTGGCGGGGCCCCGACCGCACCGGGCCCCGCCACGGCATCCCAATGGCAGGATGACAACGCTGTCAGCGTGCGACCGAGGACAGCGTGACCCAAATTTCCGTGGAGGTGCGCCGTGAACGAGCCGATTCTCGAGCTACGCGGCATCAACAAGAGCTTCGGCCCGGTCCACGTCCTGCATGACGTGGATCTGGTCGTCCGGGCCGGTGAGGTGACCGCACTCGTCGGTGACAACGGCGCCGGCAAGTCCACGCTGGTCAAGTGCATCGCGGGGATCCACAGCATCGACAGCGGTGAGGTCCTGTTCGAGGGCAAACCGGTGCACGTGCACAACCCGAGTGAAGCGGCCGACCTCGGCATCGAGGTCGTCTACCAGGACCTGGCGCTGGCCGAGAACCTGGACATCGTGCAGAACATGTTCCTGGGCCGGGAACGCACCCACAACGGGCTGCTGGACGAGGCCGCGATGGAGTTGGCCGCCCGCAAGACGTTGGCGTCGCTGTCCGTCCGGACCGTGACGTCGGTGCGAACCCTCGTGTCCTCGTTGTCCGGTGGTCAGCGGCAGACCGTGGCCATCGCCAAGTCGGTGCTGTGGGACAGCAAGGTCGTGCTCCTCGACGAGCCGACCGCCGCCCTGGGCGTCGCGCAGACCCGCCAGGTGCTCGACCTGGTCCGCAGGCTGGCCGAGCAGGGCCTGGGCGTCGTGCTGATCAGCCACAACATGAACGACGTGTTCGAGGTGTCCGACCGGGTCGCGACGCTGTTCCTGGGCCGGATGGCGGCGGAGCTGCCTACCAAGGAACTCACGAACAGCCAGGTGGTCGAGCTGATCACCTCCGGCCGTTCCGGTGACCTGGGCCTGGCGCGGCCCGACGTCGCAGCCGTCTGATGCACGGCAGTCCCGCGACGGGCCGCACCGGCCCCGCTCCCGCACCTGTCCGGTCAACCAGCACGAGGAACCACCATGACTGACAGCTCGACCACTCCGACCGAACGGCCGCAGGCCGGTCTCGGTTCGGCACCCCCGGACGCTTCGTCCATCACCGACTTCGGCATCGACACCACGTCGCTGTCCACCAGCGAGTCGATCCGCAACTACGGTCGCCGGATCCGCGGCGGCGAGCTCGGCCCGCTGCCCGCACTGCTCGGCATCGTCGTTCTGCTGATCATCTTCACCGCGCTCTCGGGCAACTTCTTCACGCTGAACAACATCGCCAACCTGCTCTCCCAGGGCGCGGGCGAGACGATCATCGCGATGGGCATCGTGCCGGTCCTGCTGCTCGGCGAGGTCGACCTGTCCGCGGGTACCGCGTCCGGTCTGACCGCCGCCGTGCTGGCGCTGCACCTGAACAAGGCGGGCGCTCCCGGCGGCATGCAGCTGGCGATGGGTAACACCGTCTTCTACGGATTCATCATCATCCTGCTGGTCGCGGCAGCATTGTCGGCGTGGCAGCGGATCTGGATCGGTGCGCTGTTCTCCTTCGGTGCCGCGCTGATCATGATCCTCGGTCTCGGCCCGAACCCGTGGATCGAGATGCTGCTGGCGGTCTTCGTCGGCACCGGCATCGGCAGTCTCACCGGTGCGCTGGTGTCCAAGATCGGTATGCCGTCCTTTGTGGTGACACTGGCACTGTTCATCGCCTGGTACGGCGTGATCCTGTTGTTGATCGGTGATCAGGGCGAACTGTCCATTCGGCAGAGTTCCGTCCTGTTCGACGTCGCGAACGGCAACCTGAACACACTCGGCAGCTGGATCATGTTCGTCGTCGCGGCAGGCGGTTACGGGGCGGTGGTGATCTCGCGGCACTTCAGCCGGCTGCGCAAGGGCCTCGTGGCCCAGCCGACCACGATCATCGCGTTCAAGGTCCTCGCGGTGGTGATCTTCGGTGCCGTGGCCACCTATCTGTTGACGCTGAACCGGTCGCCGAACCCGACACTGACCACCATCGCGGGCGTGCCGTTCGTGGTGCCGATCATCCTGGTACTGCTGGTCGCCGGCACGTTCGTGCTCGACCGCACCCGCTACGGGCGGCACATCTATGCCGTCGGCGGCAACCGTGAGGCTGCCCGCCGGGCCGGCATCAACGTGGACAAGATCCGGATGAGCGTGTTCGTGATGTGCTCCTCGGTGGCGGCCGTCGGCGCGATCGTCTACAGCTCGAAGATCGGTGAGGTCGACGGCAATGCCGGTAACGGCAACACGTTGCTGTTCGCCATCGGTGCTGCCGTTATCGGCGGTACGTCGTTGTTCGGTGGCAGAGGCCGGATTCGGGACGCTGTCCTCGGTGGCGCCGTGCTCGCGATCGTGCAGAACGGACTGGGGCTGCTCGGTTTCCAGGCCGCGCAGGTGAACATCATCACCGGTCTGGTGCTGTTGATCGCGGCTACTGTGGACGCATTGTCGCGTCGCCGAGCCCAATCCCGCTGAGGGACGGTCCACTGACCGCGGAACCAGCAGGGGGGCGGCCCAGGTTGACCAGTTCGCCGACTGCGGGCACTCGACCCGACGAGGTTCGCAGGCACAACCGGGCCGCCCTGCTGCGCCGTCTGCACGTGGATGGTCCGTGTACCCGGGCCGATCTGGCCATCGAACTGGGACTCAACCGCAGCACCATCAAGACCCTGGTGGACGCCCTGGCCGAGGACGGGGTCGTCGCGGAGCGGGTGCCCGCCCAGCGCAGCGGTGCCGGAAGGCCATCGCTGCTCGTGCTGCCGCAGCCGCACGCGGCCGTCGTGCTCGCCGTCGACATCCGGGTCGAGCAGGTCTCCGTCGCGCTCGTCGGCATCGGCGGCGAGATCCTCGGCCGGTGCAGCTGGAGTCTGCGACCCTCCAGCAGGCTGCCACGCGAGGTGTTCACGAAGATCGTGGACAGCAGTGTGCTGCTGATGGACGAACTGGCCGTGCAGGCCGTCGCCGTGGGCGTGTCACTGCCCGCGGTGGTCCGCCGCGCCGACGGGTTCGTGCACGAGGCGCCGAACCTGCACTGGACGGACGTGCCGCTGGGGGAGTGGCTGGCCAGGGCGCTGCGCAGGCCTGTGCACGTCGGCAACGACGCCGAGCTGGGAGCGCTGGCCGAACACCTGCGCGGCGCGGCCCGTAACGCCTCCGACGTCGTGTACGTGGCCGCCGACGTCGGTATCGGCGGCGGCGTCATCTCCAGCGGTGTCTCGCTGCGCGGCAGCGGCGGCTACGTCGGCGAGATCGGCCACATGGTCGTCCGGCATGACGGCAGGCAGTGCTACTGCGGCTGCCAGGGCTGCTGGGAGACCGAGGTGGGGGAGCGGGCGCTGTCCCGGGCGCTGGGCATTCCGGAGGACACCCCGCGCGGGGCCATCGTCGCCGAGCTGCGCACCCTGGCCGCCAAACCGGACCAGGTGCTCGACCAGCTGGGCGAGTTCGGTGACTGGCTGGCCGTGGGCCTGTGCAACGTGGTGAACCTGCTGTGTCCGCAGCTGGTGGTGCTCGGCGACCTGTTCACGGCCCTGCCGACGGTGCTGGTGGAGCACGTCGGTGACCTGGTGCGCGAACGCAGCCTGGTGAGCAGGGCCCTGGGCGGCACCCGCATCGTCACGTCCTCGCTCGGTTCGGACGCGAAGCTGCTCGGTGCCGCGGAACTGGCCTTCGAGCCGGTCCTGGCGAATCTGGGCCTCGCGGAAGCCACCCCGAGCCGCACCGAGGCCCGCACACCCGACGCCACCACGCGCTGAGAGCAGAACTGACCCGGCAGACGACGCCTGATCCGGCAACGAGCCTGACCTGGCAACGAGCCTGGCCCGGCAACGAGCCTGGCCCGGCAGACGACGGCTGGCCCGGCAACGAGCCTGATCCGGGAGACGACGGCTGGCCCGGCAACGACGCCTGACCTGGCAAACGACGCCTGATCCGGCAACGGCCGATCCTGGCCCGGCAACGAGCCTGGCCCGGCAAACACTGAGGGCGGGACCTCGCGGTCCCGCCCTCAGTTTCGGTATGTCGCCGACAGTGGCCGGTCAGTCTTGCTCTTGCTGCAGTTGCGCCGCGATCTCGCGAAGCCTGCTCTCGTGTTCACGGGCGTGGTGCTGACAGAACAGCAGTTCGCCGCCCGATGCGAGCACAGCCCGTACCCGGGCGGCTGCGCCACAACGGTCGCAACGGTCGGCAGCGGTCAATTCGGGGCGGGCGAGCGTTGTTTCCATGGAGTTCTCCCTCCGTCCCGGCACCGGTTCCCCGGTGCCACCTCCGGCCACGATCACTTCCGGACCTCGTCCGTCGTGTTCGCTGGTTCCACTCTCTCAGACGCTTGGAGCTACGCAAGTGTTCCCGCGCCGTTGCGACGGCCGTCACGTCACGGTCTACCCGGATGTCGCAGCAACATCCACTGATCGTTTCACTCAGTAGCCACGACCAGGGGTTATGCCACGAATGGCCGCTGGTCACCCGTGACCTGGGTCACTGAGGGCCCGTGTTCGCCGACAGAGAACGCCGCCCCGGCCGAGAGCCGGGGCGGCGTTTGTCTCACTTCGTGGGACTAGTCGAGGTAGTCGCGCAGCACCTGGGAACGCGACGGGTGGCGCAGTTTCGACATCGTCTTCGACTCGATCTGCCGGATGCGCTCACGGGTCACCCCGTACACCTGACCGATCTCGTCCAGCGTCCTGGGCTGGCCGTCGGTGAGACCGAACCGCAGTCGCACCACGCCGGCCTCGCGCTCGGACAGCGTCGCGAGCACGGACTGGAGCTGGTCCTGCAGCAGTGTGAACGACACCGCGTCCACGGCCACCACGGCCTCGGAGTCCTCGATGAAGTCACCGAGCTGCGAGTCGCCCTCGTCGCCGATCGTCTGGTCCAGCGAGATGGGCTCCCGGGCGTACTGCTGGATCTCCAGCACCTTCTCCGGGGTGATGTCCATTTCCTTGGCCAGCTCCTCCGGGGTGGGCTCGCGCCCGAGATCCTGGAGCAGCTCGCGCTGGATGCGACCGAGCTTGTTGATCACCTCGACCATGTGCACCGGGATACGGATGGTGCGGGCCTGGTCGGCCATCGCCCGGGTGATCGCCTGCCGGATCCACCAGGTGGCGTACGTGGAGAACTTGTAGCCCTTGGTGTAGTCGAACTTCTCGACCGCGCGGATCAGGCCCAGGTTGCCCTCCTGGATCAGGTCCAGGAACGCCATGCCGCGGCCGGTGTAGCGCTTGGCCAGCGACACCACCAGGCGGAGGTTGGCCTCGAGCAGGTGGTTCTTGGCGCGCTCGCCGTCCCGGATGATCCACCGCAGGTCGCGGCGCATCTGGGTGGTGAGCTTCTCGGTCTCCTCTTCGGCCTTGCGGGTGCGCTCGGCCGCGTAGAGGCCGGCCTCGATCCGCTTCGCGAGTTCGACCTCCTCCTCGGCGTTGAGCAGCGCGACCTTGCCGATCTGCTTGAGGTACGCGCGGACCGAGTCGGCGGAGGCGGTGAGCTCGGCGTCCTTGCGGGCCTGCCGAAGCGCCTCGGACTCCTCTTCGTCCCAGACGAAGTCGCCTTCCTTGGCGTCCTTGGGGGCGACCTCTTCGACGGGAACGTCCTCCACGACGTCCTCGGCGAGGTCGACCTCGACTTCCTCGAGATCGACATCCTCGGGCGAGACCTCGCCCTCCGGATCGACCTCGGCCTCGTCGCCATCCTTGCCGGGCTTGCCCGGAGCGCCGTCCTTCTTCGCGGCCGGCTTCTTGGCAGCCGGCTTCTTCGCGGCCGGCTTCTTGGTCGCCGTCTTCTTGATCGGAATCGCGGTGTCGGCAACGCCGTCGAGGGTGACGTCGTTCGCGTCCGCCGCAGCCGGGTCTTCGGTGCCAGCGGCACCACTGGTCGGCTGGGCGTCGCTCACGGCGGCGCTGGAGCGTCGGGTTGCGGTGTCTGCGGCTGCCACGTACGCCCTTTCAACGGTCCATCTGGCCGCCGAGGCGGAGCGGACCTCGGTGCCTTCAGTTCGGGGGACGTGCCTACCGGGTCTTCTCGGCGGGCACGTGTTCCATTGTAACGACGTGATCCGGGTACTCGTGCGAGTCCCGCGCTCACGGTCCTACATTTCCCCGGAATTCAATTTCCGCCCGGCGGTCCACAACCGCCACTTGATCGATCTGGCCTGCGCTTATGCCGGATTCGGCGAGTCAGTGCGCGATGCCCTCGACCGCCGCGGCAGCGGCGCCCACGATGCCCGCGTCGTTCTTCAGTGCCGCCGCGACGACCTCGGTGCGCACGTCCAGCAACGGCAGCCAGTGGTCGGCCTTCTTGCTGACGCCGCCGCCCGCGATCACCAGATCGGGCCAGATCAGTCCCTCCAGGGTCCGCAGGTACTTGGACACCCGATGTGTCCACTCCTCCCACGAGAGGTTCTTGTCGTCCTTCACGGAGGCCGCCGCGCGCTTCTCCGCGTCGTGCCCGTCGACCTCGAGGTGCCCGAACTCGGTGTTCGGCACGAGCTTGCCGTCCAGGAACAGGGCACTGCCGATACCGGTGCCGAACGTCAGGAGCACGACCACGCCGTCGCGGCCCGCGCCCAGGCCGAAGCGCATCTCGGCCATACCGGCGGCGTCCGCGTCGTTGAGCACCGTCACCTGCCCGGCATCCCGGCCCAGCCGCTCGGCGAACAACGCGGCCGCGTTCGTGCCGACCCACTTCTTGTCCACGTTCGCTGCGGTCAGCGCGGTGCCCTTCTTGATGACACAAGGAAGGGTGATGCCGATCGGGCCGTCCCAGCCGAAGTGCTTCACGATGTCCGCCACGACGTCGGCGACCGCGTCCGGGCTGGAGGGCTGCGGCGTGGGGATCCGGAGCCGCTCACCGGCCAGCGCACCCGCCTCGAGATCGACCACACAGCCCTTGATGCCGGATCCACCGACGTCGATCCCGAAGCCGCGGGTAGTCCCCATCCGTGGACCCTTCCTACTCGATTCAGCTTGTTCCGACCGACCATAGCGGGTTGTGGTCCGATAGTGATGTGCCTACCTCCAGCGAGCAGTTCTCCGAGTACGACCTGCGCGAGCTTCGCGCCCAGGCAGTCCGCGTCGCCGCCGAGGCGGCCGCCCTCGTCGTCGAGTCGAGGACGACCGGCGTCACCGACGTGTCGACCAAGAGCTCCGAGACCGACGTGGTCACCGCTAGTGACCGGGCCGCCGAAGCGCTCGTCCGGGAACGCCTCGGACAGCTGTGGCCGGGCGTGCCGGTGATCGGCGAGGAGGAGGGCGGCACGATGCCCGAGCACGGACTGTGCTGGGTGGTCGACCCGATCGACGGCACCGTCAACTATCTCTACGGCTACCCCTGGTACTCCGTCTCCATCGCGGCCCAGATCGATGGCGTGTCCGTGGCCGGCGTGATCACCGAACCCGCGACGCGCCGGGTGTGGGCGGCGTCACGCGGGCAAGGGGCCTGGTTGAACGGGCAGCCGCTGCGGGTGTCCTCGGCGTCGCGGCTCGATCTCTCGCTCGTCGCGACCGGGTTCAACTACTCGGTGCAGCGACGGACCCGGCAGGCCGCCGTGTGGAGCCGGATGCTGCCCCGGGTGCGGGACATTCGCCGTGCCGGGGCCGCGTCGCTGGATCTGTGTGCGGTGGCGGCCGGGTGGGTGGACGCGTATCTGGAGCACGGACTGCATCGGTGGGACTGGGCCGCTGGTGCGCTCATCGCCGCCGAAGCCGGGGCTGTGGTCCGGTTGCCCGGTTCTTCGTCGTCCGACGGGCTGGGTGCCGACGCCCTGTTCGTGGCGTCGCCTGGCATCGCCTCGTCGTTGCTCGATGCGTTGGTCGAGAGCGGGGCCGGGGCGATTTAGTCTCGCCGGCCGGTTGCGGTGCCGGGGCTGGGTGCCGACGCCGTGTTCGTGGCGTCGCCCGGCGTCGCCTCGTCGTTGCTCGATGCGTTGGTCGAGAGCGGGGCTGGGGCGATTTAGTCCCGCCGGCGGTCGCGGTGCCGGTTGCCGCGCGGGTGCCCTGGAGCGCTACGGGTCGTGTGGGTGCGTGCGCCCCGCGGCTGCCGGTTCTCAGCGTCGGCGGCTGGTCAGCACTCGCTGGAGTGGGCCTGGGCCAGGAGGGTGGCGTCGAGCTGGGGGTGCAGGGCCGCCTGGGCTTGCTGACCGCCCTGGGGGGCCGGGTGCTTGGCGGCCCACTGGGCCAGTTGGTGCATGGCCTGCTGAGCTTGCGTGTTGGGGGTCACGCCACTGAAGTCCGAGCCGATGGCCACATCGACCGTGGCGTCCTGGCGGTTGTCCCTCACCAGTTGCGTGCAGGGGATCAGCAGGCTGACGGTCCTGGCGGCGGCCTCGCCGTTCGCGCCGAACCGGATCTGGCCCCGGCACTTCATGTCCTGCTTCGGGTACAGCGGGTCGTTCGTCGGGTCGGCCACCCGGAGACCGGCCTGGACCAGCTGGTTCGAGGCCTGGGTCGCGGCGCCGCGCTCCGTGCTCGCGTTCAGCACCTGCACCTGCACGTCCGCCGCGGGCTCCGGAGCGATCTTGTCCAGGGCGTCGTACGGCAGAGCGGTGGTCGTGGGGGGCGTCTTGGGCGGCGTCTTGGGCTTCGCCTTCGGCTGGCCGGCTTGCACCGTCGACTGGACCGACGGGGTGCAGGCGACCGCGGCGTTCACATCCGACGCCTTCTGGATCACCTTCGTCCACACGAATACGGCGGCCAGGCCCAGCACGAGCACGATGATGACGGCAGGGATCGGCTTCCGCCTGCGGTACAGCGCCTTCTGGCGCTCCCGTGTGAAGCCTCCGGAGACCACTGCCCGTCCTCCCCTGGCGTCGTGTGCGTGCACTACGCGGGTGCCACGTATGCCGGCACTGCATGCCTCAACCTGCTTGTCGCCGCTGATCAGCCTAGGCGTTTCACCTCGACCGGGTGCACATGGATCACCCGTTGAGGCGTGCTCGTGCTGTCCCCATGTCATCGTCGCTGGTCGCGACTGAACTGGCGCGCTGAGTGAGCGGTCACGGCCATCGCACCACGCGATGAAGGACGTCGGCAACCGATGCTGCGTTGCTCGAACAGGGCCGGCGTCACACTCGATTCGCCGCGATACGCCCAACTGGGTGACACGAGGTGTGCGAATCGCGCGAGCGGGCTATCCTCTGCCCGCTCCACACGTCGATGGCTTGTCCCGGATCGATTCCGGGGGAAGGGGGATCGGCGGTGATCTGCAGCGAGACCTCCGTCACTTTCAGCGGCGGGCACAAATCGCTGTGCTGAGACGTTGAGCAGCGCACAACACAAGTCTCCGTGTGACCGCAGGGGTGAGGAAAATGGCGACCGACTACGACGCTCCGCGCCGCAGCGAGGCCGATGAGCTGGCTGAGGATTCCCTCGAAGAGCTCAAGGCCCGGCGCAACGAGACCCAGTCAGGTGTCGTCGACGTGGACACGGACGCTCCCGACGAGAACTTCGAACTGCCCGGCGCGGACCTGTCCGGGCTGTCCAGTGAAGAGTTGACCGTCAGGGTGCTGCCCAAGCAGGCCGACGAGTTCACCTGTTCGAAGTGTTTTCTGGTGCATCACCGCAGCAGGCTGGCCGAGGAACGCCACGGTCAGTACGTCTGCCGCGACTGCGCTTGAGCGCTTCGGCAGCCTGATCTCTGGGCTGCCCACGCCGGACCGACCAAACAAAACAACCAATTCACTGGGCACCCACCGGTCTCCGGGGGTGCCCAGTCCCGTATCCAGAGGGTGTCAGTCCTCGCTCGGCCGCGACTCGTGGTCGGTCGTCGGCGCGCCCGCGCGCATGGCCGCCACCAGCTCGTCGGGGTGGCGGGTGCTGATCAGCCAGTACGGCGTCGGGTCTTCCTCGTCGGCGACGTGGATCCACACCATCGGGCCGATCCAGCTGCGGTGCAGCGCGAACGCCGCCGGGTCGAAGGCCGGGCCGAGCACCTGACGCTTCAGCCTGCCGGGAATGATCTGTGTCTCACCGGCGAACTCCAGCGGCAGGTGCGCCTCGCCGACGTGCAGCTCACCGTCGCGCACCACGACCGTCGCGCTGCTGAACCGCCACAACAGCAGCAGGGTCAACGGGATCGTGATGACGTACGGCAGCCAGGCACGCACTCCCGGGTAGCCCATGTTCACCTCGGCGGCCAGCAGGCCCGCCGCGAACAGCGGCAGGATCCAGTGCCACCAGGGCAGGTACAGGCGTTCGCGAAACGTCGGCGCGGCAGGGCTCGGCACGCTCTCGGTCGTGTCCGCGCCGCTTGCGGCCGCACTCGCACTGTCAGTCACGCGCTCAGGGTAGTCTCGCCGCCCGTGTCCAGCGTCGAGGTGTTGCTCTCCCGGATCGACCCGGGAGTCCCGTTGCCCGCATACGCCCAGCCGGGTGACGCCGGGGTCGACCTGGTGACGACCGCGGACGCCGTCATCGAGCCCGGCGAGCGGGCCGTCGTCGGCACCGGTGTCGCGATCGCGCTGCCCGACGGCTACGCGGGATTCGTCCACCCGCGCTCCGGGCTGGCCGCCCGCGTCGGGCTGTCCGTGGTGAACACTCCGGGCACCATCGACTCCGGCTACCGGGGCGAGATCAAGGTCTGCCTGGTCAACCACGACCTGCGCGCGCCGATCACCCTGCACCGCGGCGACCGGATCGCCCAACTGGTGGTGCAGCGCGTCGAGCACGCCGTGTTCCGTGAGGTCGATGACGTGACCGCCCTGCCGGCCAGCGTGCGCGGCGCCGGTGGCTACGGCTCGACCGGCGGGCATGCCACGCTGGTGTCCGGCACGTTCGGGACGGAGGACTAGGTGGCGTTGTTCAGACGGGGTCAACGCATCCCGGACGAGGAACCGGTCAGGTCGAAGGACGACTTCGTCGAGTACGACGACGGCTACGACGCCGACGACGACGCGGCAGACGGCCCGGACGAGGACTTCGACGACGACGTGTTCGGCCCGTTCGACGAGGCCGAGGCACCCGACGACGGGTTCGCCCGGCTGGACCTCGGCTCGGTCCGGCTGCCGCTGCCGCCCGAGTCGCAGATCCAGGTCGAGGTCGACCCGCAGGGCCCGGTCAAAGCCGTGCACGTGCTCACGCCCAACGGCCAGTACACGATCGGTGCCTACGCGGCCCCACGCTCCGGTGACCTGTGGCCGGACATCAGCCGGGAACTGGCAGAGCAGCTGCACAGCGACGGCGCCCGGGTGCGCCGGGAGAACGGCGAGTGGGGCTCCGAGCTGGTCGCCTTCGTCAACGACGCGCTGCTGCGCTTCGTCGGCGTCGACGGGCCACGCTGGATGCTGCGCGCGGTGGCAGCCAGCACCAAGGAGGCCTCGGCCCCGGCAGCGGAGGAGCTGCGCGACATCGTGCGCGGCACCGTGGTCGTGCGCGGCGACCAGCCGATGCCGGTCCGCACGCCGCTGCCGATCGAGCTGCCCAGCGAGATCGCCCAGCACGTCGAGCAGGCCAAGACCGAAGAGGGCTGGCCGAGCGGCTGAGTCGCGTCGATGGCCGCGCCGAGCAGGCCCGATACTGTCCGGCGTGGCGAGTCGAGATGGTGTCCGGGCGGCGGTGACCGGCGGCAGGCCGCGCAGCCGGCTGCTGCGGCAGCATCGTAAGGCCGCGCAGCGGGTCACGAACATGGAGCTGTTCTTCGACCTGGTGTTCGTGTTCGCGGTCACCCAGACCACGAAGTTCCTCAGCGAGCACCTGGACTGGCTCGGTGGGTTGCACGCGCTGATCCTGCTGTTCGCGCTGTGGTGGGCCTGGATCTACACGGCCTGGGTGACCAACTGGCTGCATCCGGACGCGCGCGTGGTCCGGGCAGCGCTGCTCGCCGTCATGCTGGCCAGCCTCATCGTGTCCGCCGCGATACCCGACGCGTTCGGCGACCGTGGCCTGCTGTTCGCGGCGACCTACGTGGTGATGCAACTGGGCCGCACCTGTTTCGTGGTGATCGCGTTGCTGCGCGAACCCGCGCTGCGGCGCAACTTCGAGCGGATCGCCCTGTGGCTGGTGGTGTCCGGCGCCTGCTGGCTGGCAGGCGGTTTCGTGTCCGGCACCAGCAGGGACGTGCTCTGGCTGGCCGCCGTCGCCGTCGACTCCGCCGCACCCGCCGCCGGGTTCGCGGTGCCGGGACTCGGCCGGTCCACCACGGCCGACTGGAACATCGCGGGCGAGCACCTCGCGGAGCGGTGCCAGCTGTTCATGATCATCGTTCTCGGCGAGTCCATTCTGGACATCGGCACGACGGTGGGCGCCGCCTCGTTCACGGCAGGCCGGATCACCGCCTTCCTGCTGGCATTCCTGGCCACCGTGGCGTTGTGGTGGGTCTATTTCGACCAGAGCGCGGAGGACAGCAGCAAGGCGATCGCGTCCTCGCCGGACCCCGGCAGGCTCGGCCGGTCCGCGTACACGTACTTCCACCTGCCGATGGTCGCCGGCGTGATCGTCACGGCCGTCGCCGAGGAGCAGGTCATCGCCGAGCCGACCGGGCCCGGCTCGGCCGCGGTCACCGCGACCGTCCTGGGTGGTCCGGCGCTGTTCCTGTTCGGGCACCTGCTGTTCAAACACGCGGTGTTCGGCAACCTGTCATGGTCGCGGCTGATCGCCCTGGTCGCGCTCGCCGCGCTCGTCCCGGTCGGCGCGATCGTGGCACCGCTGGCGCTGGCCGCGGTCACCGCGGCTGTCGTCGTCGGCGTCGTGATCACCGATCTGATCCTGTATCCCGGCGGCGAGCGCCGCTAGCGCCGCCCTGCCCAGCGCGGCCCGGTCGTCACCCAACTGGGTGAACGTGATCGTGCGCAGCGCCGCCCGCGGCAGGGCCGCTGCCCAGTCCCTCGCGACCTCGGCCGGGTGCACCGGGTCGCCGGCGCAGCCCACGACGCCGGCCGGGGCGGTGATCGTGCGCAGCAGTTCCGGCGTGGGCGCCGCGCGGTGCACCGCCACCCGCAGTGACGGTGCCAGGTCCACGCCCGCCCGCCGCCACGCCCGCGTCAGCTCGGCGCCCAGCCACGCGGGCACGTCCCGGGTGGCCGTCGCGATGGCCGCGGTCAGGCCCTCGGCATCCACCCGGGCAGCCCCCAGACCGGCCGTGACCGCGCCTGGTGAGGCCGCCGCGGCACCGGACCAGCCCGGCATCGCCAGCAGCAGGCCCGCGCACCGCGCCGGGTTGGCCGAGCAGGGCATCAGCCCCGGCTCCACCTGGTCGTCGGCGAAGCACACCTACATCCTCAAGGGCGGCGAGCGCTTCACCGTCAACAACTACGACGACGCGTACGCGGGCGTGCGCACGCTGGCCGCGGCCACGACGTACTCCGACAACTCGGTCTACGCGCCGGTCGGCCGAAGGTCGGGCCCGCCGAGGATCGCCAAGCTGGCGCGCCGGATGGGCATCCGCACGCCGGTCTCCCACAACCTGGCGATCGCGCTCGGCGGCCTCGCCAGGGCGTGACGCCGCTGGACATGGCGCACGCCTACGAGACGTTCGCCGACCGGGGGCGGCTGACCTACGGCACGCTCTCGCCCGGCGAGCGCACCAAGCGCGCTGCCCGGCCCCGGGCCCGGTCGGCATCGACGAGATCACCGACAAGAGCGCAAGCCGGTCGGTGCTCAACGGCGACGAGAAGCTCGTCAACCGCACGCAGCCGGCGACGGTGATCAAGCAGGCGGTCGCCAACGAGTCGACTCGATCCTCCAGACCGTCATGCCAGAACGGCACCGGCACCGCGGCGAAGATCCCGGGCGTCGCGATCGCCGGGCAAGACCGGCACCACCGAGGACTACGGCGACGCCTGGTTCGTGGGCTGGACGAAGGACTACACCGTCGCCGTCTGGGTCGGCTATCCGGACAAGTTCAAGCCGATGAAGACCGAGTTCCGCGGCGACGCCGGTGGCCGGCGGCACCTTCCCGGCGAGATCTGGCGCACGTTCATGATGTCGCTGCTGAAGATGTACCCGCTGCCCCAGGACGAGGGCGGCGACGGGACGGCCATCTCGCCGTCGCCGACGCCGGGCGCGGGCGGGGTCGTGCCGCCGCCGAGCGCCACCACCGCGCCGCCGACCGCCACCACCCCGCCGTCGACCGGCGGGCGACGGCCCCGCAGCCCACGGCGACGCCGCGCCGACCACGGCGCCGCCGGCGCCGACCGCCGCGCCGACGCGACGCGCCGCCCGCGCCGACGCCGCGCCGCCGGCGCGCCGGCACCGCCGGCTAGCGGCGAACGCCGCTGGGACGGGCGGCGCCGCGACCGGTCCGCTCGCGGCCGAGTGTCGCGCGAGCCGCGCGCCGGCTCGACGCGGCGCGACCCGTACGACGGGCCACGGCCGCGAGACGCAGCGGCAGCCGGCAGCGCAGAACCGCCACGGCAGCTCGGCGGCCTTGGTGATCCCGATCCGCGGGCCCGCCACGTACGGCAACGCGGCGCGCCCGGCAGGATCCGCGACCGGCCCGCGAGCAGCGACGTGCCGTTCAGCTCCAGCCCGATCCCCAGCGCCTGGGTGAGCTTGCCCGGGCCGTTGCACAGCTCGACTCGTCGCGCCGCGCCGCCGCGCGATCATCTCCGCACGCCGTCCAGCGGCTCCAGCGCCCGGATCAGCACCGCCGCGCCCACCCCCTCGGGCTCGCAGACCGCGTTCAGCAGCGCGTGGATGCCGTAGGAGCGGTAGACGTAGGCCGTGCCCGGGCGCGCCGTGCAGCACGATCGTGCGCGGCGTCACGCCCGACGAAGGCGTGGCAGGCCGGCTCGGAGAAGTGGTAGGCCTCGGTCTCCACGATCACGCCGCGCGTGTCGCCGTGGGCGACGACGCAGCCGAGCAGGTCCGGCGCCGACCTCGAGCACCGGCCGGTCGTAGAACTCCGCGCCTCAACCCGCCAGCTCGTCGAGCGCCGCGCGCGCGTGGGCCAGCTGCTCGCGCACGCGGTCCAGCGCCGTCCCGCCCTCGGTCACCTTGGACTCCAGCCACGCCGCTGCGAGAGCACGGCGTAGTACTCGTCGTCGAGCACGTCGGAGTGCGCGCGCCAGCTCCTCGCGCGTCAGCTGGGACAGCGTGCGCCCGGAGTCGACCGCCTCGCGCACGAGCCCGGCGACGATCGCCGTGCGACTGCCGGAACGGCACGCCGCGGCGCGACGAGCATGTCGGCGACGTCGACGGCGGCGATCATCTCGTCGGTCGCCGCCGCGGACAGCCGCTCGCGCTTGAACTCGATCCCGCCGAGCATCCCGCGCGCCGCCTGCAGGCACATCTCGAGCGTGTCGACGGCGTCGAACAGGTGCTCCTTGTCCTCCTGCATGTCCTTGTTGTAGGTCAGCGGGAGGCCGTGCATCACGCCGTGCAGCGCCGCCAGGTGCGCCACCACCCGCGGCGCCTTGGCGCGCAGCAGCTCCGCCGCGTCCGGGTTCTTCTTCTGCGGCATGATCGAGGAGCCGAGGCCCAGGCGTCCGCCACCTCGCAGAAGCCGAACTCCTCCGAGGACCACAGCACGATCTCGGCGCCCAGGCGCGAGAGATGGGTCGCGCAGGTGGCCGCCGCGGCCAGGAAGTCGAGCACGAAGTCGCGGTTGGAGACCGCGTCGATCGAGTTCGGCACGACCGCCGCGAAGCCGAGGTCCTCGGCCACCATCCGGCGGTCGGTCGGGTAGTTCACGCCGGCCAGCGCGCCCGCGCCCAGCGGCAGCTCGCTCGTCCCGCCGAGCACCGCCTCGAAGCGCCGCGCGTCGCGCGGCGAACATCCAGAAGTAGGCCAGCAGGTGGTGGGAGAGGTAGACGGGCTGCGCGCGCTGCAGGTGCGTGTAGCCCGGCATCGCCCAGTCCAGGTGGGCCTCGGCCACGCCCAGGACGACCGTCTGCAGGTCCTGCAGCGACTGGATCGCCCGCAGCGCGTGCGCGCGGGTGAACATCGCCATGTCCGTGGCCACCTGGTCGTTGCGCGAGCGCGCCGTGTGCAGCTTGCCGCCGACCGCGCCGACGATCTCCGTCAGCCGCCGCTCCACGGCCATGTGGATGTCCTCGTCGGACTCCTGGAACGGGAACTCGCCGGCGTCCAGCTCCTCGGCCACGCGGTCCAGCCCGCCGAGCAGCGCGTCGCGGTCGGCCTCGGTGATGATCCCGGCGGCCGCGAGCATGCGGGCGTGGGCGCGCGACTGCTCCACGTCGTACGGCCCGAGCCGCCAGTCGAAGGAGATCGAGGAGTTGAGCGCCCAGAAGACCGGGTCCGGCGGCAGCGAGAAGCGCGACACGGCTCGCCATCATGCCTGATCGATGGAGCTCGTCGTCCGCCCGGCCGCGCCAGCAGGACCCATGCGTCCCGCTGCTGTACGCCTCCTCCAAGCCGTACTACGACGCCTACGCGGGCGGCGAGGCGCGCGCGCTGCGGCTGCTGCGCTCCGTCTTCCCGCGCCCCGGGCACGCCGCGAGCTGGGAGCTGTGCCGGGTCGCGGTCGCCGAGGGGACGCTCGTCGGCGTGCTCGCCGGCTTCCCCGTGCCGGACGGGGACCGGCTGGCCCGGCGCTTCGTGGCGCTCACGGTGCCGCGGCTGCCGCCGTGGCGCTGGCCGGGCACGCTGCGCCACCTGCGCGCGGCCGGCACGCTCTCCCCCCACCCGCCGGTCAACGCGTTCTACGTCGACGCGCTCGCCGTCGACCCCGCGTGGCGGCGCCGGGGCGTCGCGCGAGCTCCTGCTGGCCGACGCCGAGCGCGAGGCCGCCCGCGCCGGGCTGCGCGGGCTGGCGCTGGACACGGGGCTGGCGAACGAGCCCGCCCGGGCGCTCTACCGCGCCTACGGGTTCGCCGAGCACGACGTGCGCCGCGCGGCCGACGAGCGGACGGCCCGCGCCGTCGGCGGGCCGGGCTTCGTGAGCTACTTCAAGGTCGCGTAGATCACCGCTTCCAGCGCCTCGGCGACCTGGGCGACCTCGCCCTCGGTCAGCGCCGGGAAGAACGGCAGCGCGATCGAGCGCGCGGCGACGTCCTCGCAGACCGGGAACTCGCCCTCGCGGTGGCCGAACGCCTCGCGGTAGTAGGACATCAGGTGGATCGCCGGCAGGTAGGGCTTGGACTGCACGCCGCGGGCGGCCAGCGCGCGGATCGTGTCGTCGCGGCCCACGCCGTGCGGGAGCTGGACGACGAACACGAACCAGCCGCGGACCTCGCCGCCGGCGTCCTCGCAGGGCAGCTCCAGCCCTCGAAGCCGCCCAGCGCCTCGCGGTACCAGCCGGCGACGCGCGCGCGGGCGGCCAGCATGTCGTCGAGGTGCTCGAGCTGGGCCAGGCCGAGCGCGCAGGCGATGTCGGTGAGCCGGTAGTTGAAGCCCAGCCGGTCGTGGTCGAGCCAGCCCATGTCCGGCGCGCGGCCCTGGTTGCGCTCGGAGTCCACGCGCTCCTTGTGCTCGGCCGAGCCCAGCGTGAGCATCCCGCCCTCGCCGGTGGTGAGCTGCTTGTTGGCGTAGAACGCGAACGTCGCCGGATGGCCGCGGCCGCCGACCGGCGTGCCGTCGGCGTAGTGCGCGCCGAGCGCCTCGCAGGCGTCCTCGACGATCGGCAGCCCGTGGCGCTCCAGCGCCGGCGAGATCGGCCGGGTAGCCGAAGATGTGCACCGGAAGCAGGGCTTTCGTGCGGCCGGTGATGGCCGCCGCCGCGGCGTCGGGGTCGAGGTTCAGCGTGCGCGGGTCGATGTCGGCGAACACCGGCCGCGCGCGCTCGTAGACGATGGCGTTGGCGCTCGCCACGAACGAGAACGGCGACGTGATCACCTCGTCGCCGTCCGTCACGCCGACGGCCCGCAGCGCCAGGTGCAGCGCCGCGGTGCCGGAGGAGACGGCGGAGGCGTGCCGGGCGCCGACGCGCTGCGCGAACGCCGCCTCGAACTCCGGGCCCTTCGGCCCGAGCGACAGCTGGCCGGTCCGGAGCACGTCGATCACGGCCCGCTCCTCGGCTTCCCCGAGGACCGGGCGGGCGAGCGGGATCGTCACGTCGTCGCCGCGCGGGAACGCAGCATCCCCGCCTCCAGCGAGTCCACCAGCGCGTCCCAGCTGGCCTCGATGACGTTCTCGTGGACGCCGATCGCGCCCCAGGTGTGCGTCGCCGTCCGACGCGTCCAGCAGCACGCGCGTGGTCGCGCCGGTGGCCTTCCACTCGTCCAGGATGCGGACCTTGTAGTTGACGAGCTTGATGTCGCGCAGGTGCGGGAAGCGCTCGCCGATCGCCTCGCGCAGCGCCCGGTCCAGCGCGTGCACGGGGCCGTTGCCCTCGGCCGTGCGGACGTAGCGCTTGCCGTCGACCCAGAGCTTGATCGTGGCCTCGGTCTCCACCCGCCCGTCCTCGCTCTTGGAGGCCATGACGCGCCAGGACTCCAGGCGGAACAAGGGCTCGTACTCGCCCGTCTCGCGCCGGATCAGCAGGTCGAACGAGCCGTCGGCGGCCTCGAACTGGAAGCCGCGGTGCTCGAGCTCCTTCACGCGCTCGACCACGCGGGAGGCGGTGGCGTCGTCGAGGTCGCCGCCCGCGTGGGCGATCACCGTGCCCTTGCCGGAGAGCTCGGACACCAGCACCTCGCGGCGCGTTGCCCACCTCGCCGGGGTCGATGTGCTCGAACGTCGACGGGTCGGCGTTGACGCCGGCCACGTGCATCCCGCCCTTGTGGGCGAACGCGTTGCGGCCCACGTAGGCCTGGTTCGGGTCGGGCTGGAGGTTGAGCATGTCGGCCACGCAGGTGCGAGGCCTCGGTGAGCCCTTCCAGCGACGGCAGGCAGGCGGTAGCCCATCTTCAGCTGCAGGCTCGGGATGATCGAGATGAGGTTCGCGTTGCCGCAGCGCTCGCCGTAGCCGTTCATCGTGCCCTGGACGAGCGTCGCCCCCTCGGCGACCCCCGCGAGCGCGTTGGCCACGGCGCACTCCGCGTCGTTGTGCGTGTGGATGCCGAGCGCGGCGTCCGGCAGCGCGCGCCGCACGACGTGCATCGCCGCGGCGATCTCGTGCGGCAGCGAGGCGCCGTTGGTGTCGCACAGGGTCAGGTTCTCGGCGCCGGCGTCCAGCGCCGCGCGCAGGCACTCGATGGCGTACGGCGCGTCGTCGCGGTAGCCGTCGAAGAAGTGCTCGGCGTCGTAGATCGACGCGCTTGCCGGCGGCCACGAGGAAGGCCACCGACTCGCCGATCATCCGGAGGTTCTCCTCGCGGCCGACGCGCACGACCTTCTCCAGGTGCAGCCCCCAGGTCTTGCCGACCAGCGTGGAGACCGGCGTCCAGGACTCCGCCAGCACGCGCAGGGCCGCGTCCTCCTCGGCCGGGACGTCGCGCCGGCGGGTCATCCCGAACGCGCACACGTCGGCGCGCAGGCCGGCGTCGCGCAGCCGGTCGAACAGCTCGAGCTCCTTCGGATTCGAGGTCGGGAAGCCGGCCTCGATCATCGGCACGCCGAGCTCGTCGAGGATGCGCGCGACGCGCACCTTCTCCTCGACCGAGAGCGACATGCCCTCGCCCTGCATGCCGTCGCGCAGCGTGGTGTCGTAGACGGTGACTGCTCACGAGACGGCGGCGCCGGCACCCGGTCCAGCCAGTCGGCGTAGCGCTCCGAGCGCCCGTGCAGCGCGTCCTCGAAGATCGCCTGGATCTCCGTGGTGACCGGGCCGCGCGTGCCCTCGCCGATCTGCAGGTCGTCGATCTCCCGGATCGGCGTCAGCTCGGCCGCCGTGCCGGTCATGAAGATCTCGTCGGCCGTGTACAGCTCGCCGCGGGCGATGTTGCGCTCCACGAGCTTGTAGCCCAGGTCCTGCGCGATCTGGATCGCGCACAGCCGGTTGATGCCCGCAAGGATGTCGTTGGCGAAGCCGGGCGTGCTGATAAGACCGTCCTTTACGACAAAAAGGTTCTCTCCGGTGCCCTCGCAGACGTAGCCGTTGCTGTCCAGGAGGATCGCCTCCTCGTAGCCGGCCTTGTCGGCCTCGATCTTCGCCAGCACGGAGTTCAGGTACTGGCCCGCCGGCCTTGGCCGTGGGGATCAGGCTGTCCGACGGGATCCGCCGCCAGCTCGAGACCTTCGCGCGCACGCCGTTGCGCTTGCCCTCGTCGCCGAGGTAGGAGCCCCACTCCCAGACGGCGATCATCACCTCGACCGGGCAGTCGAGCGGATACAGGCCCATCGGCCCGGCGCCGCGGAACACCAGCGGCCGGATGTAGCAGGACTTCAGGCCGTTGCGGGTGATCGTCTCGAAGGTGGCGGAGCGGATCTCCTCCTTCGAGTACGGGATCTCCATGTGGTACATGCGGGCGCTGCGGAACAGCCGGTCGATGTGGTCCTGGTGGCGGAAGACCGCGGTGCCGCCGTCCGGCGTCTCGTACGCGCGGACGCCCTCGAACACGCTGGTCCCGTAGTGCAGGGCGTGCGTGAGCACGTGGACCTTCGCGTCCTCGTAGGCGATCAGCTCCCCGTTCATCCAGATCAGGTCCGCTTGGCTCACTGAAGCTCCCTCAGCACCGCCTCGGTCGTCTCGGCGGTGGTCGCGTTGCCGCCCAGGTCGCGGGGGCGCACGCCTCCCACCAGGGCCCGGTCGACGGCCGATTCTACGGCAGCCGCCTGGTCCTCCCGGCCCAGCCCGTGGCGCAGCAGCAGCGCGCCGGACAGGATCATCCCGAGCGGGTTGGCGATCCCCTGGCCGGCGATGTCCGGCGCCGTGCCGTGCACGGGCTCGAACAGGCCCGGGCCCGCCGTCGCCCAGCGACGCGCTCGGGAGCATGCCCAGCGAGCCCGTGAGCATCGACGCCTCGTCGCTGAGGATGTCGCCGAACATGTTCTCGGTGACGATCACCTCGAAGTGGCGCGGGGCGGCCACGAGCCGCATGGCGGCGGCGTCCACGAGCAGGTGCTCGAGCTCGATGTGCGGGAACTCCTCGGCGTGGATCCGGGTGACCACCGAGCGCCACAGGCGGCTCGTGTCGAGCACGTTGGCCTTGTCGACGCTGGTCACGCGGGACTTCGCGGCCTGGAAGCCGGTGCGGGCGATCCGCTCGATCTCCGCCACCGTGTAGACCATCGTGTCGAAGGCGCGGCCGTCCTCCGTGCCCCGCTCGCCGTAGTACAGGCCGCCGGTCAGCTCGCGGACGACGAGCAGGTCGACGCCCTCGATCAGCTCGCGCTTGAGCGGGCTGGCGTCGTACAGCGCGCGCAGCGGCTTGACGGGGCGCAGGTTGGCGTACAGGCCGAGCTCGGCGCGCAGCCGGAACAGGCCCTGCTCCGGGCCGCACGGCGCCGGACTCGTTGGTGTCCCACTTGGGGCCGCCGAGCGCGCCGAGCAGCACGGCGTCGGAGGCCTGGCAGGCGGCGAGCGCCTCGTCGGTGAGCGCGGTGCCGTGGGCGTCGATCGACGCGCCGCCGGCCAGGTGCTCGTCGTAGCTGAGGTCGCCGGCGACGGCGTCGAGCACCTGGACGGCCGCGGCGGCGACCTCAGGGCCGATCCCGTCGCCGGGGAGGAGGGCGATGGTGGGCATCTAGAGGTTCAGGGTGACGGGTCCGGGGCGCTCGCGCGTGCTCTCGTACGCGGAGATGTCGTCGGCCTTCTGCAGCGTCAGGTCGATGTCGTCCAGGCCGTTGAGCAGGCGGTGGCGGCGGTCCTCGTCGAGCTCGAAGGGCACGGCGCGGCCGGCGAAGCGCACCTCGCAGGCCTCGAGGTCGATCTCCCCCTCCCCCGCCTCCATCAGCGCCTTGACGTCCTCGTCGGGGATCGCCACGGGCAGCAGGCCGATCTTCGTGCAGTTGGAGAAGAAGATGTCGGCGAAGCTCTCGGCCACGACCGCCTTGAAGCCGTAGTCCTGCAGCGCCCACGGCGCGTGCTCGCGGCTCGAGCCGCAGCCGAAGTTCGGGCCGGTGGCCAGGATCGGGTTCTTCGGCAGGCTCCAGCCGGGCTCCTGGGCCCAGTCGTAGAACAGGAACTCGCCGAAGCCCGTGCGCTCGATCCGCTTCAGGAACTGCTTGGGGATGATCTGGTCGGTGTCGACGTCGGCGCGCTTGAGCGCGGTGACGCCGCCCTTGACCGTCTTGACGGCGTCCATCTAGCTCCACTCCCTGATGTCGACGAAGTGGCCCTCGATGGCGGCCGCGGCGGCCATCTGCGGGCGACACGAGGTGCGTGCGCCCGCCGCGGCCCTGGCGGCCCTCGAAGTTGCGGTTCGAGGTGGAGGCGCAGCGCTGCCCGGGCTCGAGGATGTCCGGGTTCATGCCCAGGCACATCGAGCAGCCGGCCGTGCGCCAGTCGAAGCCGGCGGCGCGGAAGACCTCGTCGAGGCCCTCCTTCTCGGCCTGCGCGCGCACCTGCTGGGAGCCGGGGACGACCATCGCCTCGACGTTCGCGGCCACCTTGCGGCCCTTGACCATCTCGGCGGCGGCGCGCAGGTCGCCGATCCGGGCGTTCGTGCACGAGCCGATGAACACGCGGTCGAGCGCGACCTCCTGCATCGGCGTGCCGGCCTTGAGGTCCATGTAGACGAGCGAGCGCTCGTCGGTCTCGGTCCTGCGGCTCCGGGACGGCGCCGGTGACGGCGACGACCTGGCCGGGGTTCGTCCCCCAGGTGACGAGCGGCGAGAGCTGCGTCGGCCTCGACCGTGATCTCGCGGTCGAACGTCGCGCCGTCGTCGGTGTGGAGCGTGCGCCAGTGCGGCGACCGCCTCCTCGAAGTCCTGCGGGCGCGCCCGGGCGGCCTTCGACCCACTCGAACGTGGTCTCGTCCGGCGCGATCATGCCCGGCGCGGCCGCCGCCCTCGATGGTCATGTTGCAGATCGTCATCCGCTGCTCCATCGAGAGGCCCTTGATGACCTCGCCGGCGTACTCCACCGCGTGGCCGGCGGCGCCGCCGGTGCCCATCTGGCCGATCGTGCCGAGGATCAGGTCCTTCGCGGTCACGCCGCGGCCGAGGCTGCCGGTGTAGTTGATCCGCATCGCCTTCGGCTTGGGCTGGGCGAGCGTCTGGGTGGCGAGCACGTGCTCGACCTCGCTCGTGCCGATCCCGAACGCCAGCGCGCCGAACGCGCCGTGCGTGGCCGTGTGGGAGTCGCCGCAGACGATCGTCATGCCCGGCTGGGTGACGCCCAGCTCCGGGCCCGATGATGTGGACGATCCCCTGGCGGTCGGAGCCGAGCGAGTACAGCGGGATGCCGAACTCGTCGCAGTTGGCCTCGAGCGCCTCGACCTGGCGGCGCGAGAGCGCGTCGTGGATCTTCGCGGACACCGGCGTGCCGTCGGTGGGCACGTTGTGGTCGGCGGTGGCGAGCGTGCGGTCGGGCCGGCGGACCTCCCGGCCGGCCAGCCGCAGGCCCTCGAACGCCTGCGGGCTCGTCACCTCGTGGACCAGGTGGAGGTCGATGTAGATCAGCCCGGGGGCGATCTCGTGGGCGGACCAGATCTTCTCGAACAGCGTGGTGGGGGTCATGAGCGGCGCAGGCCGGCGGACACGATGGCCAGCAGGACGGCCTCCTCCTCGGAGTGGTTGGCGAAGTGATGGGGCAGGTCGGCGTCGAACGTCACGCAGTCGCCGGCGTGCAGCTCGTGCTCGGTGCCGTCGACGTGCAGCGTGACGCGCGCCGTCCTCGATGAACGCGGTCTCGCGCGCGCCGGGCTCGTGGCGCGGCGGGTCGCCCGGGCCGCCGGTGACGGCGTGCGGCGCGAGCGTGTGGCGGGTGACCTCGGCCCGCAGGCCGGGGAGCGGCGGCGTCAGGACCTCATAGGCGTGGCCGCCGGCGCCGCCGCGGCGGCCCTCGCCGCGCCGGACGACCGAGACCGTGCTCTCCTCGTCGAGGCGCAGCAGCTGGGAGAGCCGCAGCTCGAGGCCCGCGGCGATCCGCGAGGCCACCTGGAGCGTCGGGCTGGTCTCGCCCGCGCTCGACCTGCGAGAGCATCGGCGCCGAGACGCCGGAGCGCTCTGAGAGGTCGCGCAGCGAGAGGTCCATCGCCTCCCGCAGCGCCTTGACCCGCGGCCCGACGGCCGCGACGGTGGGATCGGCGGCAGCCGCCATTACGCTTGTACGTTATCACGTACGCGTCCGGGCGGCGTCCGCGCGAGGTCAGCGCGGCTGGCACCGCGGGCGGCGGTTGCGCCAGTGACAACGGAGATTCGCGAGCACGGGGGCTCCTTCGTGAACGTGGCCGTCGCCGTGTTCCCCGGCTTCGGCCTCCTTCTGGTTCACGACTCAGCCGCTTCCCGACCGGGTGAGACGCATTGCTCCGGATTCCCCTACCTTGTGACGGGCAAACGTCGGCCGAGCGCCCGCGCGCCTTTCAAGCGCTCGTGGCTCGGGGCCGATGTGCGCGCCAGGGGGGAGGCCCGATCCGGACCGGCCAGTGTCCCCTGGCCGCTTCCCACCCCGGAGAGGGCCTCCCTCCGGCTAGCCTGAACCGCGATGCAACGCCCCGACGTCCTCGTCCTCGGCGCCGGCGGGACGCTCGGCGAGGCGTGGCTGCGCGGGGTGCTGGGCGGGATCGAGGCGGAGTCGGACATCGACTTTCGTGCAGTGCGAGTACTTCGTGGGCACGTCGGCCGGCTCGATCGTGGCGGCGACGCTGGCCGCGGGCCGGCGGCCGGACGCGGGCGAGCGGGCGGCGGCCGAGTGGGCGCGAGGCCGCGGCGGAGGAGCCGCCGGCCGAGCCCTCGCGGCAATCTGCGGCACCGCGCCTGGCGCCGCGGCGCCGGCCGCGCGGGCGTCGCCGCGGCCACGCCGCTCACTCCCCTCGCGCTCGCCGGCACCGCGCCCGCCGGCCGCTGGGCGCGCGCCGCGCTGCTGCGAGGGCATGCCGCGGCCGAAGCGGATGCTCCCGCGGCCTCGGCGAGCACCTCGAGTCGCTGGGCGGGCGCTTCGACGGGCGGCTGCGGATCGCCGTCGTGGACCGCGCGAGCGGGCGGCGGGTGATGCTCGGCGCGCCCGACGCGCCGGAGGCCGCCGTCCCCCAGGCCGTGCTCGCCTCGTGCGCCGTGCCGTGGATCTTCGCGCCGGTCGAGATCGGCGGCCGCGAGTACGTCGACGGCGGCGTGTGGAGCCCGACGAACCTCGACGCCGCGCCCGCCTCCAAGGGCGCGCGCGTGCTCTGCCTCGTCCCCACCGCCGGCTACGCGATCGCCGCCGCCCGCAAGGCCAGCGCCGCCGTCGCGGCCACCGAGGCGCTGGCGCTCAAGGCCAAGGGCGCCGAGGTCGAGCTCGTCGCCCCGGACGAGGCCACGATCGAGGCGTTCGGGCCGAGCCTGATGGACCACCGCCGCCGCGAGCCGGTCGCGGCGGCGGGCTACCGGCAGGGCCGCAGGATGGCTACGGCGTCGAGCTGAGCTCGAGCCGCTGCTCGGGGTTCTCCTCGGCGGCCACGATCACCTTGCGCTCGACGTTGCCCAGCGCGCGGACGTAGGCGAGCGCGGCGGCCTCGATGATGTCCGTCGAGACGCCCTGGCCGCTGGCCGTCGAGCCCGAGAGCTCGAGGTTCACGACCGCCTCGCCGAGCGCGTCCTGGCCGCCGGTGACGGCGTCGATGCGGAACTCCCTGAGACGCGCCTCGCGCCGCGTGGCGGCGTTGATCGCGCGGAAGATCGCGTCGATCGGGCCGTCGCCGGTGAAGTCGCCGCGCACGCTCTCGCCGTCCGGCGTGCGGATCGAGACGGTGGCGTGCGGCGGGCGGCGCGTGGAGGCCTCGACGTCGAACCACTCGAGCGTGTACGCGTAGGCGTCGTCGCGGAGCTCGTCGGTGACCAGCGCCTCCAGGTCCAGCGAGGTCACGGTCTTCTTCTTGTCCGCGATCTCCTTGAAGCGCTTGAACGCCTGGTTCAGCGTGTGGCCGGAGACCGTGTAGCCCAGCTCCTCCAGCGCCGACTGCAGCGCGTGGCGGCCGGAGTGCTTGCCCAGCACCAGCGTCTGCGCGTCCTCCACGCCGACGGACTCGGCGGACATGATCTCGTAGGTCGAGCGGTCCTTCAGCACGCCGTCCTGGTGGATGCCGGACTCGTGCTGGAACGCGTTGCGCCCCACGATGGCCTTGTTCGGCTGCACCGCGTAGCCGGTCAGGCGGGACACCATGCGGCTCGCGCGGGCGATCTCGCGCGTGTTGATGCCGGTCTTGAGGCCGATGTCCGCCTCGCGGGTGCGCAGCAGCATCACGATCTCCTCCAGCGACGCGTTGCCCGCGCGCTCGCCGATGCCGTTGATCGCGCACTCGATCTGCCGCGCGCCCGCCTGCACGCCGGCGAACGAGTTGGCCACGGCCAGGCCCAGGTCGTCGTGGCAGTGGACCGACAGCACGACGTTGCGCAGGTCCGGCACCAGCTCGTACAGCCGGCGTCAGGAACGCCGCGTACTCGTCCGGCATCGCGTAGCCGACGGTGTCCGGGACGTTGATCGTGGTCGCGCCCTCGTCCAGCGCGGCCTGCAGCACCTCGGCGGTGAACTCGACGTCGGCGCGCGTCGCGTCCATCGGGCTGAACTCGACGTCCTCGCACAGCGAGCGCGCGTGCGCCACCGCGGCCCGCGCCTGGCCCAGCACGTCCTCGCGGGTGGACTGCAGCTGGTGCTGGATGTGGATGTCCGACGTCGAGATGAACGTGTGCACGCGCGGGCGCTCGCTGTCGCGCACTGCCTCGGCGGCGCGCTCGATGTCCGCCGCGTGAGCGCGCGCCAGGCCGGCGATCACCGGGCCGTGGACCTCACGGGCGATGGTCCGTACCGCCTGGAAGTCCCCCGGCGAGGCGATGGGGAAGCCCGCCTCGATGACGTCCACCCCCAGACGAGCGAGCTGCTGGGCGATCTCCAGCTTCTCGGCGGCGTTCAGCGAGATGCCCGGCGACTGCTCGCCGTCCCTCAGCGTCGTGTCGAAGATGATGACCCGGTCGGGGTCCATGGCGCGGCTCCTTTTCTCAAGTCTGTCCTGCTTCTTCTCCGGTGTGAGTTTGCGGCTGCGCGGCCGCCACGCGTTATTCCCCCCGAAGGGGGAGGAGAAGAAGGAGGGACAGGCCGCGGAACGCCATTGCGACGAAGCGTACCTAACGACCGACGTGGATGCCCAGCGCCCGCGGCGCGGCGGCGACGGCGCGGGTCAGCGGGTCGACGGCGCGGCCCTGCTCCTCGAGGCGCTCCTTGCGCAGGAACGCGCGCCGGACGAGCATGCCGCCCGCCCAGGCGACGCGGCTCGGGCGGGACGAGCGCCGGGCGTCGGGTCGACGAGCGCGAGCGGCGCCGGCTCGCCCACCGCCAGCGCGCCCAGGATGCGGCCGGCCAGGTGGCAGGGGCCGACGCCGTTGCCGGTGAACCCGAACGCGTAGTGGACGGGCGCGCCGTCGAGCGTGCCGATCTGCGGCAGGTGCGACGGCGAGACGTCGATCGGGCCGCCCCAGGCGTGGGTGATCGCGCGTCCGCGCACCTGCGGGAACGTCTCGACGAGGTGCTCGTGGGTCTCGGCGGCCACGGCGGCGTCGACCTCGGTGCGCCCGCCCAGCCGCGCGCCCGGCGCGGGGCGGCCGCCGCCCCAGCCGAACGCGATCCGGCCGTCCGGCGTGGTGCGGAAGTAGTGCACGAACGTGCGGGCGTCGGTGATCGACTCTCCCCCGGTCCAGTTCAGCTCCGCGACCACGTCCGGCACCGGCTCGGTGAGCACGATGTGCGACGAGGTGACCGAGATGCGCCCGCGCAGCGGCGCGGAAGCCGCGCGTGGCGGCGTTGACGGCCAGCACGGCGGAGCCGGCGCGGACGCTCCCGCGCGGCGGTCTCGGCGACGACGTCGCCGCCCACCCGCAGCGCGCGCACCCGCGAGTGCTCGAACACCCGCGCCCGCCGCGCCATCACCCGGTCGCGCAGGCCGAGCGCGAGCCGCGCCGGCTGGACCGTGGCGTCGTCGGGCACGTAGATCCCGCGGCGGAAGCGCGGCGAGTCGCAGCGCGCGCGCAGCTCCGCGTCGTCCAGCGCGACCACCTTGTCCCGCGGCGCCGCGGCCAGGATCTCGTCCAGCACGGCGTCGTGGGCGGCCGCCGTGGAGGCCATCAGGAACCCGGCGCGGGTGAACCAGGCGTCGACGCCCTGGTCCTCGCACCAGGCGCCGATCTGCCCCACGCTCTCCGAGGAGGCGTGGCAGACCTCGAGCGCCCGCTCGTGCCCGAAGCGCTCGACGAGCGACGGGATGTGCGACCACAGCGTCTCGCAGAAGCCGCCGTTGCGCCCGCTCGGCCCGTGGCCGCACAGCTCGGCCTCCAGCAGCACGACGGACGCGCCCGCGCTCGCGCAGCTGCCACGCCGTCCACAGCCCCGCGTAGCCGCCGCCGATCACGACCACGTCGGCCGTGACGTCGCCGGCGAGCGGCGGGGCAGCCGCGACCGCCCCGGCCTCCTCGAGCCAGTAGCCGTGGGCGGTGTGGCGCATCGTTACCCCACGTAGAACCGCGCGGACGCGTCGGCCAGCACGGCCTCGGTCTTGGCCGCCATCTCCTCGAGCTCCTCGCGGGTCGAGATCAGCGGGGGCGCGAGGTGCAGCACGGCGTCGCCGCGGTCGTCCGGGCGGGCGATCAGGCCCTCCTCGAGCAGCCGGCCGGTGAGGAACCCGCGCAGCATCTTCTCGCGCTCCTCGGCGGAGAAGCGCCCGCCCGTCGGCGTCGCGCACCAGCTCGAGCGCCCAGAAGAAGCCCGGCGCCGCGGACGTCGCCGACGATCGGCAGCCGCTCCTTGATGCCCTCCAGGAGCTCCCGGACGTAGCCCTCCTGCGCGCGCACGTTCTCCAGCACGCCCTCGCGCTCGAAGATCTCGATGTTGCGCTCGGCGATCGCCGCCGCCACCGGGTGCCCGGCGAACGTGATGCCGTGCATCAGCATCCGGCCGTCCTCGTACAGCGGCTCGGCGATCCGGTCGGACACCAGCACGGCGCCCATCGGCGCGTAGGCGGACGTGATGCCCTTGGCGCAGGTGATGAGGTCCGGCGCCACGCCGTAGCGGGCGGAGGCGAACCACTCGCCGATGCGCCCGAAGCCCGTGATCACCTCGTCGGCCACGAGCGCGATCCCGTAGCGGTCGCAGATCTCGCGCAGCCCCGGCCAGTAGCCCTCGGGCGGCGTCAGGCAGCCGCCGGCGTTCTGCACCGGCTCGGCGATCAGCATCGCCACGGTCTCCGGCCCGGCCTCCAGGATCGTGCGCTCCACCTCGTCCAGCAGCCGCGCGCACAGCGCGGCGTCGTCGCCGCCGTCGGGGTCGCGGAAGCGGTTCGTGTTGGAGATGCGCACGACCGGGATCGGCGCCGCCCCGAACGGCTCCTTGTACGTGCGCACGCCGGTGAACGAGAGCGCGCCGAGCGTGACGCCGTGGTAGGCCGTCTCGCGCGCGATCGCCTTCACCCGCTGCGGCTCGCCCTTGGCCAGGTAGTGCTGGCGGACGATCTTCCAGGCGGCCTCGACCGACTCAGAGCCGCCGTTGGTGAAGAACACGCGGTTGAGGTCGCCGGGCGCGCGGTCGGCCAGCGCGGCGGCGAGCCGGATCGCCGGCGGGTGCGCGGTCGCCCAGTTCGTGTTGAACGCGAGCGTGGAGAGCTGCTCGGACGCGACCGCCGCCATCTCCTCGCCGAACGAGTAGCCGATCTGGCAGCAGAACAGCGACGAGAGCCCGTCGAAGTAGCGCTTGCCCTCGGTGTCGAAGACGTACGCGCCCTCGCCGCGCTCGAGCACGAGCAGCGGCTTCCCGCCCGGGCCGAACGCCCCGTTGCGGGTGAAGTGCATCAGCAGGTGCCGGTGCGCCTGCTCCTGCAGCGCCTCGGACCCGACGGTGTCGGCGACTGTCATGCCCGCCATGCTGGCCCTCGCCCCGCGCGCGCGGCAATGGGCGGAGTGTCGCGTTCACGCGCTCATGCGCCGACGGACCGTCAATGCAGAGGGGTCTGACCCCTTTAAGTTCGCGGCCGGAAGCGGCGGGCGCGGACGGCGAGGTGCAGGCCGAGCACGGCGTCCTCGTCGTCGAGCGAGACGCCGAGCAGCTCCTCGATCCGGCGCAGGCGCAGGTAGAGCGACTGGCGCTCGAGGTGCAGCGCGCGGGCCGCCTCGGCCTTGCGGCCGCCGCAGGCAGGTAGGCCTCGAGCGTGGCCAGCAGCGTGCGCGTGCGCGGCGAGCCGTCGAGCAGCAGCGGGCCGAGCTGCTCGACTCACGAACGCGTCGAGCGCCGGCTCGTCGCGCAGGTCGTGCAGGAGGTCGGCCACGCCGGGGCGGCGGGCGTCGTGCCAGCGGGCGACCGGGCAGCGCCGTCGCGGCGCCGGCCGAGCGCCGGACGCGCCGCAGGCGCCGGCCCGGCGGCCGAGCCACGTGTCCGCGGGCGCGCCGATCGCCAGCGCGGCGTCGGCCGGGCCGAGCCCGTGGCGGTCGAGCGCGCCGTGGAAGAGGTGCGGCGACGTGCTCGGCCAGCGCCGCGTCGTAGTCGCGCGGGCCGAGCGCGAGCAGCACCAGCAGGTCGACGTCGCGCGGGCCGAGCAGGACGGAGAAGCCGGTCGAGGACGAGCGCGGCGCGCAGGTCGCCGGCGAGCCGCGTCCAGGTGATGCCGTCGGCGCGCGCCATCGCCGCGCGCGGCGCAGCGCCAGCTGCGCCGCCGACCGGCAGCAGGGAGCAGCGCGCGCCCGGCCCCGCCCGGGAAGCCCAGCGCCTCGGCGCGGCGGCGGGCGTCGCCCTCCTCCACGCGCCCGTCGGCGAGGTCGGACAGGAACGCGCCGCGCGAGCGGGCGCGCAGCTGCTCCTCGTGCTGCTGGCCCAGCAGGTCGACCGCCACGGCCAGCGCCGCGCGCTCCAGCGCCACGCGGTCGAACTCGTCCAGCGGCGTCTCGAGCGCGACGGCCAGCAGCCGCCCCCAGGACGACTCCATCAGCCGCACGTCGACCGCCGCGAAGCCCTCCGGCGCCTCGCCGCGCGCCTCGGCGCGGTGCAGGTCGGCCCACGCGGCGAGCGCGAGGTCGTCGCCCGGCGGGCCGGAGACGTAGTAGACGAGCGAGCCGCCCGCGTCCTCGAGCACGACCGGGTTGCGGACGGCCGCGGCCAGCTCGGCCATGATCTCCGGGCACGCCGCGGCCCTGGAGGATCAGCTCCGTGAAGCGCCGGTGGATCTCCTCGCCGCGCCGCAGCAGCTCGAACTGCGCGTGCAGGACCGCGCCGTGCACCGCCTCGGTGATCTCGATGAACCGCACGGCGCGGTGGAACGCCACGACCGGGACCTCCGCGGCCGCGCACGCCGCCACCACCGGCGCCGGCACCTCGCGCCAGCTCGTCCCCAGCTCGACGGCCAGCGCCGCCAGCCCCTGGTCGACCAGCGACGTCGCCCAGGCCGTCTGGTGCGCCGCGTCGCAGCCCCGCGCCGAGACCCGTGGTGAGCACGAGCTCGCCGCCCTTGAGCAGATCGTCGGGGTCCGGCATCTCGATCACGTGCGCCCAGCGGATGTCGCGGCGCGAGCGCCGCCCTCGCCCGTGACGACCTGGGGCAGCGCGCGCCGCACGACGGGCAGGTCGAGGACGGCTTCGAGAGCTCAGCATGACGGTTCGTCAACCATCATCGCGCAACATCCGACCGATCGTCCATTGCGGAGTGCGTTGTCACGCGGAAGGGTCCCCGGCGTGAGCGAGGCCGACATCCATCTGGAGCGCGTCACCAAGCGCTTCGCCGACACCACCGCGGTGGACGACCTGACGATGTCGATCCCGCGCGGCGCTTCTACGCCCTGCTCGGGCCCGTCGGGCTGCGGCAAGACCACGACGCTGCGCATGATCGGCGGCTTCGAGGACCCGACGGAGGGCCAGGTCTTCCTCGGCGGCAACGAGGTCACGCACCTCCCGCCCTATAGACGGGATGTCAACACCGTCTTCCAGTCCTATGCGCTGTTCCCCCACCTGAGCGTGGAGAAGAACGTCGCGTTCGGCCTCGAGCGCAAGAAGGTCGGCCAAGGACGAGGTCCGCCGCCGCGTCGGCGAGTCGCTGGAGCTCGTGCAGCTCGGCCACCTGGCCAAGCGCAAGCCGTCGCAGCTCTCCGGCGGCCAGCAGCAGCGCGTCGCGCTGGCCCGCGCGCTGGTCAACCACCCGCGCGCGCTGCTCCTGGACGAGCCGCTCGGCGCGCTCGACCTGCGCCTGCGCAAGCAGCTGCAGATCGAGCTCAAGCGCATCCAGCGCGACGTCGGCATCACGTTCGTGCACGTCACGCACGACCAGGAGGAGGCCATGTCCATGGCCGACACCATCGCGGTGATGAACGGCGGCCGGATCGAGCAGGCCGGCGGCGCGGCCGACCTCTACGAGCGCCCGCAGACCGAGTTCGTGGCCAACTTCCTCGGCGTCTCCAACCTCGTGGACGCGAAGATCAGCGCCCGCGACAACGGGCTGACGCAGCTCGAGACCCACGACGGCGCCACGCTGCACGTCCCGTCCGAGCGCTGCGGCCCGAACACGACCGACGCCGTGCGCGCCGGCGTGCGGCCGGAGAAGATCACGCTGCTGCCCGACGGCGACGCCGGTGCCCGACGGCTCCAACGTCCTGCGCGGCACGGTCGTCGTGGCCGCGTTCCTCGGCATCTCCATCCAGTACGTCGTCAAGGCGGCCGGCGGCGAGGAGCTCAACGTGTTCGCGCAGAACACCGACGGCTCGGAGCCGGAGTCGCTCGGCGCGGGCCGCGCCGTCCAGCTCGCCTGGCGGCCCGGAGCACACGTTCGTGGTGGGCCGTGGCTGAGCCGTACACCCGGCGCCGCTTCCTCGGGCGCGCGGGTTCGCTGGCGCTCGCGAGCTCGCTCGCCGGCTGCGGCATCGAGGGCACGCTCCAGCGCGCGCAGCAGAACGCGACGCCGATCCCGACGGTGCACCACCCGAAGGTGCCGATCGGCGACTGGACGTTCTCCAACTGGCCGCTGTACATCGACAAGAAGGTCTTGAAGACCTTCGACAAGCGCTACGGCGGCCACGTCAAGTACGTCGAGGACATCAACGACAACGACGAGTTCTACGGCAAGGTCCGCCAGCAGCTGCAGGCCAACAAGCCGATCGGGCGCGACATCGTCACCTTGACGGATTACATGGCCACGAAGTGGGTGCGCAACCACTATGTGACCGCGCTGGACAAGAACAACATCCCGAACGTGGTGAAGAACCTGGTGGACAACCAGCGCCACGCCCCGTTCGACCCCAAGCGCCAGTTCACCGTGCCGTGGCAGTCGGGCGCCGACGGGCCTCGGCTACAACCCGAAGAACACCGGCCGCGAGCTGCACTCGATCAACGACGTGTTCGACCCGGCGTTCAAGGGCCGCGTGACGATGCTCTCGGAGCCCTACGACTCCGCGTGCAGCGTCCTGCTGGGCATGGGGATCGACCCCACCCACGCGACGATCGACCAGATCCTGAAGGCGATCGAGAAGATCAAGCAGGCCAACGACGCCGGCCAGTTCCGCCGCTTCACCGGCAACGACTACGCCACCGACCTCACCAAGGGCAACGTGTGGGTGGCGCTCGCCTATTCCGGTGACCTCGTCCAGCTGCAGTCCGACAACCCGGACCTGAAGTTCGCCTACCCCGACGAGGGCGCGATGTTCTTCACCGACAACATGATGATCCCGGCGCACGCCGAGCACCCATTCGCGGCAGAGACGATGATGAACTTCGTCTATGAGCCGGAGATCGCTGCAAAGATCGCGCTGTACGTCAACTACCTCTCGCCCGTCAAGGGCGTGAAGGCGCTCGTGGAGAAGCAGGACCCGGACCTCGCCAACAACCCGCTCGTGTTCCCGCCGGACGAGATCCTGGCCAAGCTGCATCCCTACCCCGCCCTGTCGGACGCCGACGAGCGGACGATGAAGGAGGCCATGGCGGAGGTGACCGGGGCCTGATGCTGTCGCTGACCACACGCCGCCGCCTGCTGCCGTGGCTGTTCCTCGGCCCCGGCCTGCTGTGGCTGCTGATCTTCTTCGCCTACCCGCTGATCAACCAGTTCGCGGTGTCGCTGATGACCGGCGACCCCGACCACGGCTACACGCTGACCTGGGCGTTCCACACCTACTACGACGCGATCTCGACCTACAAGACCCAGTTCGCCCGCTCGATCCTCTACGCCGGGATCGCCACGATCCTCTGCCTGATCATCGGCTTCCCGCTCGCCTACTTCATCGCGTTCAAGGCGGGCCGGTTCAAGGCGCTGATGCTGCTGCTGGTCATCCTGCCGTTCTTCATGTCCTACGTGCTGCGGACCGTGGCCTGGCAGCTGATCCTGTCCGACAACGGCTGGGTCGTCTCGCGCCTGCGCGACGTCGGCATCCTGGGCGAGAACGGGCGCCTGCTGGCGTCCAGCACGGCCGTGATCGCCGGCATCACCTACAACTTCCTGCCGTTCATGGTGCTGCCGCTCTACGTCTCGCTGGAGAAGATCGACCGGCGGCTGATCGAGGCGGCGACCGACCTCTACGCCAGCCGGACGACCGCGTTCCGGCGCATCACGCTGCCGCTGGCGGTGCCCGGCATCTTCGCCGGCTCGCTGCTGACGTTCATCCCGGCCTGCGGCGACTTCATCAACGCCGCGCTGCTCGGCACGCCGCGCCAGTACATGATCGGCAACGTCATCCAGGCGAAGTTCCTGAACATCCTCGACTACCCGACGGCCGCGGCGCTGTCCTTCACGCTGATGCTGTTCATCCTGGTCGGGATCTTCCTGTACGCCCGCGCGCTGGGCACGCGCAACCTGACCGAGGCGGCGATCTAGATGGCCGTCGAGGCATCGCCGGCCGTCGGCGAGATCCTGCGCGAGGAATCCGCAGCTCACCCGCCGGGGCGGCGGCGGACGCGGCGACGGCGTGCGCAACTGGGCGCTCGGCATCTGGTCGGCGCTCGCCCTGCTCTACCTGTTCATCCCGGTCTTCATCGTCGTCCTGTTCTCGTTCAACGACAACAAGGGCCGCTTCAACTTCACCTGGCAGGGCTTCACGCTGCGCCACTGGGCGCACCCGTTCGCCGACGCGGACCTGGCGAAGGCGCTGACGACGTCGCTGGAGGTCGCCGTCATCGCCACGTTCATCGCCACGGCGCTGGGGACGTTCATGGCGATGGCGCTCGTCCGCTACCGCTTCCGCGGCCGCGGCACGGTCGACTTCTTCGTGTTCATGCCGCTCGCCTCGCCCGAGGTCGTGCTCGGCGCGGCGCTGCTCGCGCTGTTCCTGACGCTGAACGTCAACACCGGCTTCGTGACGATCGTGATCGCCCACGTGATGTTCTGCGTCTCCTACGTCGTGGTCACGGTGAAGGCGCGATTGGAGGGCATGGACCGCCACATCGAGGAGGCGGCGATGGACCTCGGGGCGACGGAGTGGGTCACGTTCCGCAAGATCACGCTGCCGATGATCGCGCCCGGCGTGGCCGCCGCGGCCATGCTCGCGGCCGCGCTGTCGATCGACGACTACGTGATCACGTCGTTCAACGCCGGCCAGACGCAGACGTTCCCGCTGTTCATCTTCGGCGCCACCCGCCAGGGCGTCCCGGCCGAGGTCAACGTGCTCGCGACGATGCTGCTGATCGCCGTGCTGGCCCTGATGGGCGTCAACGTGCTCGTCCAGCGCGCGCTGTCCAAGCGCGACGCGGCGCGCGTCGAGACCGCCGCCGCTTAGCCAACCCCGTCCTATCATCGCCCGCAGTGACCGCCCCCGGCCAGTCGCCGACGTCCTGCTCGCCGATGCAGCGCGTCACCGACGCGGCGCTCGCCCACCTGGCGCTGGACGAGCTGCTGGCCGAGCTGCTGGAGCGGATCGCCGAGATCCTGCACGCCGACACCGCGGCGTTCCTGCTGCTCGACGAGGAAGCCGGCGAGCTCGTCGCCCGCGCGGCCAAGGGGATCGAGGAGGAGGTCGAGCAGGGCGTCCGGATCCCCCTCGGCCGCGGCTTCGCCGGCCGCATCGCCGCCGACAAGCCGCCCCGTGACCATCGAGGACGTCGACCACGCCGACATCCTACAACCCGATCCTGCGCGAGAAGGGCATCCGCAGCCTGCTCGGCGTCCCCCTGCTCGTCGAGGGCGAGGTCACCGGCGTCCTGCACGTCGGCACCCTCACCCCGCGCCGGTTCACCGACGCCGACCGCGACCTCCTCCAGCTCGTCGCCGACCGCGCGGCGCTGGGCATCGAGCACGCCCGCGCGTTCGAGCAGGAGCGCGCGACGGCGCGCACGCTCAGCGGCGCGTCCAGCGCGTGACGGACGCCGCGCTCGCCTACCTGCCGCTGGACGAGCTGCTGGCCGAGCTGCTGGACCGGATCGCCGAGATCCTGCACGCCGACACCGCGGCGTTCCTGCTGCTCGACGAGGCCGCCGGCGAGCTCGTCGCCCGCGCGGCCAAGGGCATCGAGGAGGAGGTCGAGCAGGGCGTCCGGCATCCCGCTCGGCCGCGGCTTCGCCGGCCGCATCGCCGCCGACAAGCGCCCGGTGATCATCGAGGACGTCGACCACGCCGACATCCTCAACCCGATCCTGCGCGAGAAGGGCATCCGCAGCCTGCTCGGCGTCCCCCTGCTCGTCGAGGGCGAGGTCACCGGCGTCCTGCACGTCGGCACCCTCACCCCGCGCAAGTTCACCGACCGCCGACCGCGACCTCCTCCAGCTCGCGGCCGACCGCGCGGCCATGGCGATCGAGCACGCCCGGCTGTTCCACCAGCGGCGCGTCGTGGAGGCGCTGCACCGCTCGATCGTCCCGGAGCGCCTGCCCGCCGTCGCCGGCCTGGAGGTGGCCGCCCGCTACCGCCCGGCCGCCGTGCGCGGCAGCATCGGCGGCGACTGGTACGACCTGTTCGAGCTGCCGCGCGGCGAGGTCGCGCTCGTGATCGGCGACGTGATGGGCCACGGCATCGCGCGCGGCGACGATGATGGCCCAGATCCGCACCGGCCTGCGCGCCTACGCGCAGGAGGGCCACCCGCCGGCGAAGGTCGTGGAGGAGCTCAACCGGCTCGCGCTCTCGCTGAGCGACAGCCAGATGACCACGCTCGCCTACGTGGCCGTCGACCTCGACCGCGAGCGCATCGCGGTGGTCAACGCCGGCCACCTCCCGCCGGCGCTCCGGCCGCCGGACGGGGAGACGCGCTACCTGCCCGTCGAGGGCGGCCTGCCGCTGGGCGTCGGCCACGGCACGCGCTACACGGCGCAGGAGTTCGAGCTGCCCGCCGGCGAGCACGATCCTGCTGGTCACCGACGGCGCCGTCGAGGTGCGCGGCGAGGCGATCGACGACGGCCTGGAGCGGCTGCGCGCGGCTGCTGGCGGCCGAGGACGACCTCGAGCGCGTCGTGCGAGGCCGTCGCGCGCGGGGACGTGCGCGGCACGCCCGCGTCCGACGACGTGGCGGTGATCGCCGCCCGGCTGGAGCCGCTGCCGGAGGCGCTGCGCACGCGCTGGCCGGCCGACAGCGACGCGCTCGCCCGGATGCGCCCGCTGCTGCGCCGCTGGCTCGGCCGGCTCGGCGCCGGGCCGGACGAGATCTACGACATCGTCGTGGCCGTGCAGGAGGCCTCGGCGAACGCGATCGAGCACGCCTACGCGCCCGGCGGCGCCGAGTTCGAGGTCGACGCCGACCACGCCGGCGGCGTCGTCACCGTGGTGATCCGCGACCGCGGGCGCTGGCGCGCGCCGCGCGGCACGCACCGCGGGCGCGGGTTGAGCATGATGCGGGCCCTGATGGAGACGTGGACGTGCAGCAGGCCGAGGACGGCACGACGGTCGTGCTCCGGCGCACGCTGACCCGGGCGGCGGCGTGAAGCCGCTGGCCGTCGTGCGCGTGGACTGGCACGGCGACGTGCCGGTCGCCGCCATCGACGGCGAGGTCGACGCCTCCAACGCGGGCGAGGTCGGCGGCGACCTGCGCGCGCTGGTCACGAACCGCTCGACCGACCTGGTGGTCGACCTCTCCCCCACGCGCTACCTCGACAGCGCCGGGATCAACCTGCTGTTCCGGCTCGGCGAGGAGCTGCGGGCGCGCCAGCTCGAGCTGCGGCTCGTGATCGCCGACGGCTCGCCGGTCGCGCCGCATGCTCAAGCTCACCGGGCTCGACCGCGCGCACGCCGCCTACGGCACCGTGGCCGACGCGCTCGCGGGCTGAGCTCGACCGGCTCAAACCCGGCGCCGGCGGCCGATAACCCGGGCATGTCCCGGACACGGCTCGTCCTGCTGTGCACGCTGCTGGCCGCCGCCGCCCCGGCCGTGTTCGTGCTCGCGTCGGCGCGCGCCCGCTGGCGATGCCGGCGCTGCTGCACTTCGGGCTGGTCAGCGCCGTCGCCGCGCTGACCTCGCGGCGCCTCCGTCGCGCTGTCGCTGGCCGGCGCCCGCGCCCGCGACGGCCGCACGGTGCTGATGGCCACCGCGTTCTCGACGATGACGGCGCTGTTCACCGTCCACGCGCTCGCCACGCCCGGGCTTCCTCGTCGGCATGAACGGCGTGATCTCGCTCGCCGGCGGGCTCTCGATCCCGGCCGGCGCGTTCGTGCTCGGGCTGACCGCGCTGCCCTCGCTGCGCCGCCCGGGCAGCGTCAAGCCGCTGCTCGCCGCCCAGGCCGCGCTCTTCGTCGGCGTGCTCGCGCTCGGGCTCTTCGGCCTGACGCACCCCGCCGACGTGCCGAGCGTCCCCGCGCCCAGGTCCGCGCCGGCGGTCGCGCTGCTCGCCGCCGGCGCGCCTGCCTCGCTGCTGCTTGATCTTCCGCGCGGTGCGCACCGCGCTGCTGACGCGCCGCGCCGCCGACCTGGCGATCGCCGTCGGCTGCGCCTGGCTCGGCGCCGCGCTGTACGCGAACCTCGTGCATCGGCGTGCGGCACGCGTCGGCTTCTACGTCGGCCACTTCCTGGAGATCGCCGCCGTCGCGCTCGTGAGCATCCCGGCCGCGCTGGACATCCGCCGCGCCGGCGCCTCGCGCCCGCTGGTCGGCGACCTCACCGCCCAGGAGCTCGTCGCCTCCGCAGGAGGCCTACCTCGGGCCGCGCGTGCGCGCGCTGCTGGTCCGCCTCGAGGCACCGCGACACCTCCACCGGCGAGCACACGCGCCGCGTGGCCATGCTCGCCGCCACCGTGGCCGACGAGCTCAAGCTCTCCGCCACCTCGCGCCGCCACCTCGCGATCGGCGGCCTGCTGCACGACATCGGCAAGCTCGCCGTGCCGCTGGAGATCCTGCAGAAGCCGGCCTCGCTGACCGACGAGGAGTTCGCGGCGATCAAGCGCCATCCCGGTCGACGGGCGCCGGCTGCTGGAGGAGCTCGGCGGCTTCCCCGTCGAGGTCCGCCGGCTGGTCTCCGACCACCACGAGCGCCTCGACGGCCGCGGCTACCCGCGCCGGGCTGACCGCCGAGCAGCTGCCGGTCGAGACCCGCATCCTCGCCGTCTGCGACGTGTACGACGCGCTGGTCTCCGACCGCGTGTACCGCCCGGCCTGGACGCCGGAGCGCGCCTTCGCGCTGCTGCGCGAGGAGGCGCACGCCTACGACCAGGTCGTGGTCGAGGCGCTGGCCCGCAAGCTCGGCTGCCCGAACGCGGCGCCGGCCTTCGTGGCCGACCTCTCCCCCGCGCCGGCTCCGCGCGCAGCGGCCTAGCTCAAAGGCACGGACCGCCCGCTGACGAACCCGTCCGAGCCGGCGATCTCCGCCAGCACGGCCGCCGGGCACCTGCGACGTCGGTCGTCACCGCCATCACCGCGAGGTGATCGCCCTCGCCGGGCGCCTGGCGGCCCACGGCGGCGGCGGAGATGTTGATCCCGTGCTCGCCCAGCCGCGTGCCGACGCGGCCGACCATGCCGGGCACGTCCGAGTAGCGGAACAGCGCCAGGTGCGGGTCGTCGATCTGCAGGTTGAAGCGCTGGCCCCAGGCCTCGAGCAGGTGCGGGCGGTGCATCCGGCCGAGCGTGGTGCCGACGACGCGGCTCGTCGCCGAGATCGTCACGCGCACGAGCGCCTCGTAGTCGCGCGCGATGGACTCGCGGCGCTCTGAGACGCCGATCCCGCGCTCCTCGGCCAGCGCGGGCGCGTTGACGAGGTTGACGTCCTCCTCGGTGCGCCCGGCCAGCAGGCCGTTGAGCACGGACAGCGTGAGCAGGCGCGTGTCGCGCTCGGCGATCCGGCCCAGGTACTCGACCTCGACGCGCTCGACGCCCTCGGCCAGCGCGGCGGCGATCCGCCCCAGCCGCTGGCAGAGCGGGACGAACGGGCCGAGCGCCTCCATGTCCTCGGCGCTGACCGCGGGGATGTTGACGGCGGTGGAGACGACGCCGCCGGTCAGCGCGGCCACGACCTGCTCGGCCGTCTGGACGCCGGCGCGGTCCTGCGCCTCGGCCGTCGAGGCGCCGAGGTGCGGCGTGACGACGACGTTGGGGTAGCCGAACAGCGGGTGGTCGGTGATCGGCTCCTGGGCGAACACGTCCAGCGCGGCGCCGGCGACCTTGCCGGAGTCGATCGCCGCCTTCAGGTCCTCGTCGACCACGAGCGGGCCGCGGGCGACGTTGATGATCCGCACGCCGTCCTTGCACTGGGCGAGCGTCTCCTGTGTTGATGAAGCCCTGGGTCTCCGGCGTCTTGGGCAGGTGGAGCGTGATGAAGTCGCCCTGGGCGAGCACGTCCTGCGGCGTCTCGGCGCTGCTCCACGCCGAGCTCGCGGAAGCGCTCGGAGCTGACGAACGGGTCGTAGGCGACGACGTGCATCCCGAACGCGCGGGCGCGGATGGCCACGAGCTGGCCGATGCGGCCGAAGCCGAGCACGCCGAGCGTCTTGCCGTCGACCTCGGTGCCGCCGAACTTCGAGCGCTCCCACTTGCCGGAGGTGAGGCTCGCGTGCGCCTGCGGGATGTTGCGGGCGAGCGCGAGCATCAGCGCGACCGTGTGCTCGGCGGCGGCGACCGTGTTGGCCTCGGGCGCGTTGGCGACGATGATCCCGCGCTTGCTGGCCGCCGGGACGTCGACGTTGTCCACGCCGACGCCGGCGCGGCCGATCACGCGCAGGTTGTCGGCGCGCTCGATCAGCTCCGCGTCGGCCTTGGTGGCCGAGCGGATCAGCATGCCGTGGTAGCTGCCGATGCGCTCCAGCAGCTCGTCGCGGCTCCAGTCGGTGCCGAGGTCCACGTCGAAGCGCTCGCGCAGCATGTCGACGCCGGTGGCGGCGATCTTCTCCGCGACCAGGACGCGGAACGGCTCGGTGAGGGTCATGCCGCGGCGGGGACGCCCGGCCTCGACGAACACCTGCTGCGCCGCGCCGACGCCCGCGCCGTGCTCGACCTCGTGGCCGAGCTGGGCGAGCACCATCTCGATGCCGCTCAGCGACGTCAGGATGTCGAACGCGCCGAAGTAGCCGCAGTGGGCGACCCGCAGGATCTTGCCCTTCAGGTGGTCCTGGCCGCCGTTGGCGGTGATCCCGAGCTTGCGCAGCGCGCCGGGGACCTTGCCGCCGTCGATGTCGTCCGGCAGCTCGAGCGCCGTCACGACCGTGGAGCGCTCGTCCGGGTTGCCGTAGAGCTCGAGCCCGAGCGCGGCGACGCCGGCGCGGGTGGCGCGGGCGAGCAGGTCGTGGCGGGCGAAGACGTTGTCCAGGCCCTCTTCCTCGATCATGTCCAGCGAGACGTCGAGGCCCTGGAACAGCGGCACCGCCGGGCGTGAACGGCGAGTCGCCCTTGCGCTGGGACTTGGCCGTCTTGACCCAGTCGAAGTAGTAGCGGCCGCCGGGACGTCGCTTCGACGAAGTCCAGCGCCTTCTGGGAGACCGACGCGAACGCCAGCCCGGGCGGGATCATCAGCGCCTTCTGCGAGCCGGCGACGACGACGTCGACGCCCCACTCGTCCTGCTTGATCTCCGCCGCGCCGAGGCCGGAGACGGCGTCGACGGCGAGGATCGCGCCGTGGCGGTTGACCACCTCGGCGATCGCCTGGATGTCGTGGACGATGCCGGTCGAGGTCTCGCTCAGCGTCGCGAACACGACCTCGATGCCGTCGTTTCGGTCAGCAGGCGGTCGATCTCGGCGGGGTCCAGGCGCTCGCCCCAGCCGGGCTCGTACTTGACGAGCTCGGCGCCGTAGGCCTCGGCGAGCTGGATCCAGCGCTCGCCGAACTTGCCCGCCGCGCACGCCAGCACCTTCGTGCCCGGGCGGACGAGGTTCGCGGCGGCGGAGTCCATCGCGCCCGAGCCGCTGGCGGCGAACGTCAGCACGTCGTTGGACGTCTGGAAGACCTTCGGCAGCTTCGCCGAGCACCCGCTCGTAGAGCTCCACGAACGCGGGGGCGCGGTGGTAGAGCATCGGCGTCGCCATCGCCTGGGAGACGGCGGGCGGGCACGGGCGTCGGGCCCGCGGTCATCAGGTACTGCTTCACGTACGGATTCGGCGCCATGGAGGGTTCCTGACGGTCGGGGAGGGCCGTCGGTGAGGGTAGTAGCTCAGCCCTCTTCGAACTCCGTGTCGATCCAGTCCATCATCGAGCGCAGCTCCTTGCCCTCGCGCTCGATCTGGTGGCCCTTGCTCCTCCGCGCGCATGCGCTGGAAGTTCTCCTGGCCGGCGCGGTTCTCGGCGATCCACTCGCGCGCGAACGTGCCGTCCTGGATCTCGCCCAGCACGTCCTTCATCGCCTGGCGCGTCGTCGTCGGAGATGATCCGCTTGCCGCGCGTGAGGTCGCCGTACTCGGCCGTGTTGGAGATCGAGTGGCGCATCCCGGTGATGCCCTTCTCGTACATCAGGTCGACGATCAGCTTCAGCTCGTGCAGGCACTCGAAGTAGGCGAGCTTCGGGTCGTAGCCGGCGTCGACGAGCGTCTCGTAGCCGGCGCTGACGAGCTCGGACACGCCGCCGCAGAGCACGGCCTGCTCGCCGAACAGGTCGGTCTCGGTCTCGTCCTTGAACGTCGTCTCGATCACGCCGCCGCGGGTGCCGCCGATGCCCTTGGCGTAGGCGAGCGCGAGCTGCAGCGCGTTGCCGGAGGCGTCCTGCTGGACCGCGACGAGGCACGGCACGCCCGAGCCCTCGAGGTACTGGCGGCGGACGAGGTGGCCCGGGCCCTTGGGCGCGACGAGCGCGACGTCGACCTCCGGCGGCGGCTCGATCTCGCCGTAGTGGATCGAGAAGCCGTGGCCGAACATCAGCAGGTTGCCGGGCGCGATCCCGTCGCGGATCGACTCCTCCAGACGTCGTGGTGCTTCTCGTCGGGGAGCAGGACCATCGACGATGTCGCCGCGGCGAGGCGGCGTCGGCGATGTCCGCGACCTCGAGGCCGGCGGCCTTGGCGTGCTCGACCGACTTCGAGTCCGGCGCGGAGGCCTACGACGACGTCGACCCCGGAGTCCTTCAGGTTGCGCGCGTGGGCGTGGCCCTGGGAGCCGTAGCCGAGGATGGCCACGGTCTTGCCCTTCAGCAGGTCGAGATCTGCGTCGTCGTCGTAGAACATGGCGGGCAGCCTATGCGGTCGCCGCCGCGACCCACGTCCGGGCGGGGATCACGAGCGTGCCGTCGGGCTGCTCGAACGGCTCCGCCGCCTCGCTCCAGCTCGGCGAGGACGTCGCTGCGGGTGGCGTGGTCCATCCGCTCGTCGGCGTCCGCCATGCGCCGTGGAGGTCTTGGTCAGCGCGTCCCACCAGTCGTCGAAGTCGCGCGTAGCGGATGGCGAAGTCGACGGCCTCGATCTCGCGGCTCGACGAACCCCGCGGCCTCCATGTGCTCCGTGGATCACGTCGCGGTCGGCCCAGGCGAACTGGCCGGGCTCGCCGGGCTCCGGGCGCTCCATCAGGCCGCGCTCGACGAGCGCGCGGCCGGCGCGCGCTGGACCACAGGTTGTCCTCCGGCGCCGGTCCAGGCGGCGAGCGCGACGCTCGCGCCGGGCTTGAGGATGCGCCGCGTCTCGCGCAGCGCGGCCTCGCCGTCGTTGAACAGCATGTAGCCCCAGCGGCAGAGGACGCCGTCGAGGCTACGCGGCCGGCTGGTCGAGCGGGACGTTGGCGTCCATCTGGCGGAAGCGGACGTTGGCGATGCCCGAGCGCTCGCGCGCGCTCGCTGGGCGGCGGTCAGCATCTCGGGCGACGAAGTCGCCGCTGATCAGCTCGCCGCCGGGCGCGATCAGCTCGGCGGCGAGGAACCCCGTGTCGCCGATCCCCGCCGCGAGGTCGAGGATCGTCTGCCCGGGCTGCGGGTCGATCGCGTCGACCATCCACGCGCTCACGGGCATCGTCTGCTCGCGGAACCAGTCCGCCCGCGCCGCCCAGCCCGCGGCCGCGCGCGACCAGCGGTCCCTGCTCTCGAGTGCCATGGCTGCCAGCCTACGACGAGTGATCCGACCTCGGCTCGTGCCGAAGAGGCGTCCGCGGTGCTCGCCCTGTGGGGCAGGCGCGCAGCGCCCATGCGTCCACGCCCGACCCCGTCGAGGCGCGTCGAGCGCGCTCATCGCGCTGGACTCCCTGCTTCGTCGCCGTCGTCGACGGCGCCGTGCTCGGCGCGCTGATCGCGGCGTTCGACGGCTGGCGCGGGAACATGTACCGCGCCGGCCGTGGAGCCGGCGTATCCGCCGCCGCGGGCTCGCCGCGGCGCTGGTCAGCCGCCGGCCACGCGTCCCTGCGCGAGCGCGGCGCCGTCCGCGTCACCGCGCTCGTCGGCCGCGGCGATCTCGCCGCCGAGGCGCTGTGGCGCGCCGCCGGCTACACCGACGACCGCGAGATCGGCCGCTGGGTCGGCGCGAACATAAAGGGGACTGACCCCTTTATCTTGGCGCGGCGAGATCTCTTCGCAGCAGCTTGCCGGACGGGGTTGCGGGGCAGCGCGTCGCGGATCTCGATCTCCTTGGGCACCTTGAAGCGCGCGAGCCGCGGGCCGCGCAGTGGGCGCGCAGCTCCTCGGCGTCCGCGGCGGCGCGGAGGACGACGGCGGCGGTGACCGCCTCGCCCCACTCGGGGTCCGGGCGGCCGTAGACGCCGGCCTCGGCGACCGCGGGGTGCGCGAGCAGCGCGGCCTCGACCTCGGCGGGCATGACGTTCTCGCCGCCGGAGACGATCGTGTCGACCTTGCGGCCGGAGACGATCGAGCCGGCCGCGCTCGTCGAGGCGGCCGAGGTCGCCGGTGCGCAGGACGCCGCCGCCCGCGACGCGTCGGGCCCTGCGACGAGGATCTCGCCGTCGGGCGCGATCGTCGACGTCGCAGGCCGGGGAGCGGGCGGCCGGACGTCTCGACGTCGCCGGCTCGCGCGACCGTGACCGCCGAGCACGCCTGGGTCAGCCCGTAGGTCGGCGCGACCGGCCAGCCGGCGTCGCGCGCGCGGACGAGCAGCGTCGGGTCGGCGGGCGCGCCGCCGAGCATGACCACGCGCAGGTCCGGCCCGGGCGCGCGCCGGCCTCCAGCAGCCGGCGCGAGCTGCGTCGGGACGAGCGAGGCGATCGTGACGTCGTCGCGGCCGGCGTGGTCCGAGCACGGCGGTCGTGCCGTGGATGGCCGAGCGCAGCAGCACCATCAGGCCGCCGACGTGGCTGAGCGGCAGCGGGCACAGCCAGCGCTCGTCGCGGTCGTGGCCGAGCGCGAGCGCGCAGCCGAGCGCGTTGGCCAGGATGTTGCCGAGCGTGAGCGCGACCGGCCGCGGCGCGCCGGTGGTGCCGGAGGTGTGGACGACGAGCGCGCCGGAGTCGCCGAGCGGCGAAGCGCGGCTGGCCGGCGCGGAGCGGCCGCCGCGACGGCGCGCGCGGCGGCGCGTCGATCACCGCGTCCGCGCCGCGCGAGCATCGCCGCCCGCTCCGGCTCGGCCAGGCGCAGGTCGACCGGCATCGCCGCCGCGCCCGCGAGCAGGCAGGCGTGCAGCGCGACGGCGAAGTCGAGCCCGGCGGGCAGCGCGATCGCCACGCGGCCCGCCGCGCGGCAGGCCGGCCGCGCCGCGCGGGCGCGGCGAGCAGCTCGGCGTAGGTCAGCGCGCCGTCCGCGGTCTCGACGCGCGACGGCGTCCGGGCGGCGCGTCCTCCAGCCACGACATTCGCGGCCATGACGCTAGCCTCACGCGCCCGTGACCAGTGACCTGGACCGCCGCCGGCGAGTACGAGGACATCCGCTACGAGCTGTCCGGCGACGGCATCGCGAAGATCACGATCGACCGGCCCGAGGTGCGCAACGCGTTCCGGCCGGAGACGCTGATCGAGGTCTCCGACGCGCTCGAGCGGCGCGCGCGACGACACGACGCGTCGGCGTGATCATCCTCACCGGCGAGGGCCCGGACGCGTTCTGCTCGGGCGGCGACCAGCGCGTGCGCGGCGACACCGGCTACGTCGCCGAGGGCGCACGCGGTCGGGCGCTTCCACGTCACCGACCTGCACCTGCAGATGCGCCGGCTGCCCGAAGCCGATCGTCGCGATGGTGGCCGGCTACGCGATCGGCGGCGGCCACGTGCTGCACCTCGTGCTGCGACCTCACGATCGCCGCCGACAACGCGCGCTTCGGCCAGGTCGGCCCGCGGTCGGCTCGTTCGACGGCGGCTACGGCGCGAGCCTGCTCGCGCGGCCTCGTCGGGCCCAAGAAGGCCAAGGAGATCTGGTTCCTGTGCCGCCAGTACGGCGCGCGAAGCAGGCGCTCGACATGGGCCTGGTCAACACCGTCGTGCCGCTCGAGCGAGCTCGAGGACGAGACCGTCCAGTGGTGCCGCGAGATGCTCGCAGCTCTCCCCCTTCGCGCTGCGGCTGATGAAGGCGAGCTTCCACGCCGACGAGGACGGGTTCGGCGGCATCCAGCAGCTCGCGCACGACGCGAACCTCCTCTTCTACGCCAGCGACGAGGCGAAGGAGGGCCGCGAGGCCTACAAGGCCAAGCGCAAGCCCGACTTCGCGCAGTTCCCCGAAGCGGCCTTGAGCCCGCTGCACATCTGGCTGATGGCCGCGCGGCCGCGGACGCTGCCCGCGGCGGCGGCGCCCGTGCTCGTCGGCACCGCGCTCGCGGCCACGCTCGGCACGTTCAAGCCGCTGACGCTTCGTCGCCGCGCTGCTCGGCGCGCTGTTCATCCAGATCGGGACGAACCTCTCCAACGACTACTCCGACGCCCGCCGCGGCGCCGACACCGAGGACCGGCTCGGGCCCGTGCGCGTCACGGCCGGCGGGCTCGTCCCGCCGCGCCAGGTGCTGATCGCGACCTACGTCGCGTTCGGGCTCGCCGTGCTCGTCGGCGTCTACCTGATCGTCGACCGCCGGCTGGCAGCTGCTGCTCGTCGGCGTCGCGTCGATCCTCGCCGGCGTCCTCTACACCGGCGGCCCGCGGCCGTACGGCTACGAGGGGCTCGGCGAGGTGTTCGTGTTCCTGTTCTTCGGCGTCGTCGCCGTCACCGGCTCGTACTTCTGCCAGCGCGAGGAGCTGACCTGGGAGTCGTTCGTGCTCGCCGTCCCGGTCGGGCTGCTGGCCGCCGCGATGCTGATCGTCAACAACGTCCGCGACCTGGAGACCGACCGGCGGGCGGGCAAGCGGACGCTCGCGGTGCGGCTCGGGCGGCGACGCGCGCGCGTGCTCTACGCGCTGATGGTCTACCTCGCGTTCGCCACCGCGCCGCTCGCCTGGCTGCTCGGCGGCGACGGCCTCGACGCCGTGGCTGCTGCTGCCGCTGGCTGGCGCTGCCGCTCGCCGCGCCGATCGTGCGGATCGTGCGCAACAAGGTCGACGGGCCGTCGCTCAACGGCGCGCTCGCCCGCACGGGGATGCTCCAGCTCGCGTTCTGCGTGCTGCTGTCGGCCGGCCTGCTGCTGTCGAACTGAGGCATGCGCTGTCGTCCGCCCGGTGCGCTACGAGCTGCGCGTGCCGCTGCGGACCGCCTGGGGCGAGCTGCACGTGCGCGAGCTGCTGCTCGTGCGGCTGGAGTTCGGCGACGGCGACTGGCGGCGAGGGCGAGGCCGCGCCGCTGGAGCCCTACGACGGCGTCTCGCTGGCGCGCCGTGCGGGCGGCGCTGGACGCCTACGCGCGAGGTGCTCGCGCGACGACCCGAGCCGACCGCTCGAGGCGCTGCCGCGCGCGAGCGCGACCTCCCCCAGGCGCTCGCGGCGATCGACCTCGCGCTGTGGGACCGCGAGTCGCGGCGCGCCGGCACGCCGGTCGCGCGGCTGATCGCACCCCGGCGCGCTCGACGCGCGTGCGCGTCAACGCGACGATCGGCGCCGAGGACCGCGCGAGCGCCGCCGCCGCAGGCCGCCGCCGGCGCGTCGCGCGACGGCTTCACGACGCTGAAGGTCAAGGTCGGCGTGGGCGACGACGCCGGCCGGCTCGCCGCGATCCGCGCCGCCGTCGGCCGCGACGTCGCGCTGCGCGTCGACGCCAACGGCGCCTGGCGGACGCCGCGAGGAGGCGCTCGCGCAACCTGCGCGCGCTGGAGCCGCTGGGCCTCGAGCTGTGCGAGGAGCCGGTCCACGGCGTGGAGGCGCTGCGCGCGGTGCGCGAGCGAGTCGCCGGTCCCGATCGCGATGGACGAGACCGCACGCGCCCGGCTCCGGCGCCGCCGACGCTCGTGTGCCTGAAGATCACGCCGCGGCGGCATCACCGGCGGTGCTGCGCGGACGCCGCGCTGGCGCGCGCCGCGGGCAGCGACGTCTACCTCGCCTCGACCTACGACGGGCCGCCGTGGGATCGCCGCCGCGCGTGCACGCCGCGGCCGCGCTGCGGGTCACGCGGGCGTGCGGGCTGGCCGCCGGCGTCGAGGGGCCGACGCCGCAAAATGGCGTGCTGCGCGTGCCTTTCATCTAGGTCTCACCGGATTCGCGCATACGATGCCGCCATGACCGCCACCGCCGTCGACCACACCACCGCTGCGGCGGTCGAGGAGAAGGCGAAGCTCCAGAAGCACTTCGGCCGCTTCGACATGCTCTTCTTCCTGCTCTGCACGCTCGTCGGGCTGGACACGCTGGGCGCCGTCGCGTCCAACGGCGCGCAGGGCTTCACCTGGCTGATCTTCCTGGCCATCTTCTTCTTCGTCCCCTACGCGCTGCTGACCGCGGAGCTCGGCTCGACGTTCACCGAGGAGGGCGGCTCCTACATCTGGGTCAAGCTCGCGTTCGGGCGCTTCGTCGCCGCGATCCAGTCGGTCCTGTACTGGCTCTCGAACCCGATCTGGCTCGGCGGCTCGCTGACCATCACCGCGGTCACGACCTGGAACGACTTCCTGTTCAACCTCGGCGGCGTCGGCAAGTACATCTTCGCGCTGGCGTTCATCTGGATCGCCGTGTGGGCGGCGATCCTGAGCTTCTCGATCGGCAAGTGGATCCCGACGATCGGCGCGTTCGTGCGCGTCGTCGTGCTCGCCGCGTTCACGCTCACGGTGATCATCTACGCGGCCTCCAACGGCGTCCACGGCGTGGGCGCGGGCGACTTCAAGCCCACCTGGGCCGTGTTCATCGCCGCCGTGCCGGTGCTGTTCTTCAACTACGTCGGCTTCGAGCTGCCCAACGCGGCGGGCGACGAGATGAAGGACCCGCAGAAGGACGTCCCGTTCGCCGTGCTGCGCTCGGCGGGCGGCACCGTGCTGCTCTACGGCGCTCCCGATCCTGGCCATCCTGCTCGTGCTGCCGCTCAGCCAGGTCACGAGCCTCGGCGGCTTCCTGGACGCCACGAAGACGGTCTTCACGGTCTACGGCGGCCACGTCGACACGGCCAAGGACGGCACGGTGACCGCGACGCTGACCGGCGCGGGCAAGTCCTGGGCTCGCTCTCGGCGATCGGCTTCATCCTCGCGCTGCTCTCCAGCGGCACCACGTGGATCATGGGCGCCGACCGCTCGCAGGCGGTCGCGGGCTTCGACGGCGCCGCGCCGCGCTCGTTCGGGCACTTCTCCTCGCGCTTCGGCACGCCCGATCACGGTCAACCTGCTCTCCGGCCTGTTCTCGACCATCGTCATGGTCCTGGCCTTCCAGCTCACCGGCAGCGCCGACAAGTACTTCACCGCGGTGCTCGGCCTGGCCATCTCCACCACGACGATCTCCTACCTCGTCGTGTTCCCGGCCGTGATCAAGCTGCGCTACTCCCACGGCCACGTGCCGCGGCCCTACCACGTGCCCGGCGGGATGGCCGGCGTGTGGATCGCCGGCGGGCTGTGCACGTTCTGGTCGGCGCTGGCCACCGTCGCGCTGCTGTATCCCGGGCTTCCGCACCAGCTACGCCCGACGACTCGCTGCCGGACGGCTGGGCCGGCCAGCGCGGCGCGTACGAGCTGTCGCAGTTCATCCCGCTCGCGGTGCTGATCGGGCTCGGGCTGCTGTTCTACGTGCTGGGCGCGCCGACCCGCCGGCAGGGCGCCGAGATCCCGCTCAGCGAGATCCCCGCGGCGCCGCCGGGCGCCGCCTGATCTGTCCGTTTGCGCCCTGGCGTTACATTTCGCCACATGGCACGCCGAATGGCCTGAGACGCCGGACGATCCCGTCGATCCCGCGCTCGCTCCACTCATCGAAGCCGGTGAGGGCGAGGACGAGGGGTTCGACCTCGCCGAGGCGGACCTCATCGAGACACGCCGAGCACGGCGACTACCACAGCACCGAACCCGATCCTGCGGGACACCGGGTTCGACGACCTGGACGACAACTTCGACTTCGACGACTACGCCGAGGCGGACGAGGAGGGCGACCCCAACTGGTAGGCGACCGCCTCGGGCTGCTCGAGGTGCGCCGCGTGGCCGGCGCCCGCACGACCGCCAGCCGGGCGTCCGGTAGGCGCTCCAGCATCCGCTCCGCGATCGCGCGGAACTTCTCGTCGCGCTCGCCGGCCACAGCGTGACGGGCATCGTCAGCTCTCCGGAGCCGCTCCCACAGCGGCTCCATCCGGCCCTGTGCCGAGGCCGCGCAGGGCGTTCGCCAGGCCGGCGGCGTGTTGCGCAGGCGGTCGGCGTTGGCCGCGGCGGCCACGCGCTCCGGCTGGCCGGCGAACAGCGGCTGGGCGGCCCATTCGGCGGCGAACGCCTCGACGCCGATCGCCTCGATGCGGTCGGCCAGGGCGTCGTCGGCCGCGTGCTGCGCTCCGCGCGCTCCTGCGCGTCCGCGAGGCCCGGGCTGGCGCCGATCAGGACCAGCCGCTCGGGCCGCGCAGCGTGCAGCGCGGCGTGCAGCGCGACCCGGCCGCCCAGGCTGTAGCCGGCCAGCGTGAACCGCTCCGGCGCCAGCGCGCGGACGTAGGCCGTGACGCGTCGAAGCTCGGCGTCCGCAGCGCCGCCTGGCCGTGTCCCGGGAGGTCCGGGACCAGCGCGCGATAGCGTCCCGGCGCGAGCGCCCGCACCGTCCGCCGCCAGCTCTGGCGGGTCTGCGTGAAGCCGTGGAGGAGGACGAGCGCCGGGGGCACCGCGGACAATCATGCCCGGAACCGACACCTACATCGGCCTGCGCGCCTTCGTCGACGAGCTCGTCCGCTGCGGGCTGCGCCAGGCGTGCACGTCGCCGGGGTCGCGCAACACGCCGCTGGCGCTGACGCTGGCGCGCGAGCCGCGGCTGCGCACCACGTCGCACATCGACGAGCGCTGCGGGGCGTTCTTCGCGCTGGGCGTGGCGAAGGCGTCGGGGCTCCCGGCGGTGCTGGCCTGCACGAGCGGGACGGCGGCGGCCATCGTCCCGGCGGTCGTGACGTGCACAAGCGGGACGGCGGCGGCGAACTACGCGCCGGCGGTGATCGAGGCGCACGAGGCGCGCGTGCCGCTGCTCGTGCTGACCGCGGACCGGCCGCCGGAGCTGCGCGAGATCGGCGCCGGGCAGACGATCGACCAGGTCAAGCTCTACGGCGCGGCGGCGAAGTGGTTCTTCGAGGTCGACGACCACCCGGCGTCGCCGGCCCGCGTGCGCTGGCTGCGCCAGCTGGCCTGCCGGGCGTTCTGGACGGCCGTCGAGGGGCGGCCGGGGCCGGTGCACCTGAACTTCGCCTTCCGCGAGCCGCTCGTGCCGGACGCCGGCGGGTTGCCCGCCGCCCACATCGCGCCGGGGCGGGACGGCGGGCGGCCGTGGGTCACGCGCCCGCGCACGCGGATCGAGCCGGGCGAGGCGCTCGCCGAAGGGCTGGAGGCGGCGCTGACGCCGCACACGGTCGTGGTCTTTTTTTTTAGCGCGCGTGCCGCTGCTCGTGCTGACCGCCGACCGGCCGCCGGAGCTGCGCGAGATCGGCGCGGGGCAGACGATCGACCAGGTCAAGCTCTACGGCTCCGCCGCCAAGTGGTACCTCGAGGTCGACGACCACCCGGCGTCGCCGGCCCGCGTGCGCTGGCTGCGCCAGCTGGCCTGCCGGGCGTTCTGGACGGCGGTCGAGGGGCGGCCCGGCCCGGTGCACCTGAACTTCGCGTTCCGTGAGCCGCTCGTGCCGGACGCCGGCGGGCTGCCCGATGCGGCGATCGCCGCGGGGCGGGACGGCGGGCGGCCGTGGGTGACCCGGCCGCGGACGCGGGTGGAGGCCGGGGACGCGCTGCTCGACGGGCTCAGTGCGGCGCTGAGCGACCGCGCACGGTGATCGTCGCCGGACGCTCCGAGCGCGACCCGGCGCTGGGCGCCGCGCTGGCCGCGTTCTGCGAGCGCGCGGGCTACCCGCTGCTGGCCGATCCGCTGTCCGGCGCGCGCCGCGGTCCGGCGGCGGTGGCGCACTACGACGCGCTGCTGCGCTCGGCCGAGTGGGGCGCGGCCCACGCGCCGGACCTGGTGCTGCGGGTGGGCGACCTGCCGACGTCCAAGCCGCTGCGGACCTGGCTGGCCTCGCTGGACGCGCTGCAGGTGGCGTTCGACCCCGAGGCGGCCTGGCAGGACCCGGCGGGCTCGGTCGGCACGATCGTGGCCGCCGACCCGCGCGCCGTGCTCGACGCGCTGGCAAGAAGGTCAAGCTGCGCGACCGCGGCTGGCTGGAGGCCTGGCACCGCGCCGACCGGGCGGCGGCGGGCGCGATCGCCGCGGTCGTCGGCCCGGCGGGGCTGAACGAGCCGCGGGTCGCCGCGGAGCTGGGCGCCGGGCTGCCAGAGGACGCCACGCTCGTCGTCGCCTCCTCGATGCCGGTGCGCGACGTCGAGACGTTCTTCCCGGTGCGGCCGCGGAGCCGTTCCGGGTGCTGTCGAACCGGGGCGCGAACGGCATCGACGGCACGGTCTCGACGGCGTTCGGCGTCGCCGCGGCGGCGTCTGGCCCGGCCGTGCTGCTGATCGGCGACGTGGCGCTGGCCCACGACGTCGGTGGGCTGCTGGCCGCGTCGCGACGGGCACGAAGCTGACGATCGTCCTGATCGACAACGACGGCGGCGGGATCTTCCACTTCCTGCCGGTCGCCGGCGGAGGGGCACGAGTTCGTCGACCACGTGGCCACGCCGCACGGGCTGGACTTCGCGCACGCCGCCGCGCTGTACGGCGTCGGCTGGGAGCGGGCGGCCGACGTGGAGAACTTCCGCCGCGCGCTGGCCGGAGCGCTGGCCGCCGAGCGGACGACGATCGTCTGCGTGCGCACCGACCGCGAGGAGAACGTGGCACTGCACCGCGCGTCTGGGAGTCCGTCCGGGCGGCCACATAGCGTTCGGGCGTGTCCGAGGCGCAGCCACGCTGCTCGAAGTCGAGCCCTCCAAGGCATCGCGGCGCACGACGTCGAAGGGCATCGGCGCGGGCGACATCGTGCTGGTGGACAAGCGCGGCCGCCGTTTCCACGCGCTCGTCACGGAGCTGGAGCAGCTGAGTCCGGGCGGTTCGAGCTCGCGCTGCGGCCGCTGGACTCGCGCGTCTCCTGGCGCTCCGCCTCGGTGCGCGAGGTCGTCGAGGTCTGGCGGCGCGCAGGG